>NZ_BEWC01000004.1 GCF_003112575.1 Streptomyces ardesiacus | reverse complement strand
TCAGGGCCGTTGAGTGAGGGTTTGGGGGTAGTCGGTGATGATGCCGTCGACGCCGAGTCGTGTCATGGTGCGGATGGCGCCGGGTTCGTCGACGGTCCAGACGTTGACGGTCATGCCGAGTTGGTGGATGCGGTCGACGAGGGTTTGGTCGGTGATGGTGTGCTGGGGGTTGATCTGGTCGGCCCATTGGCTGAGTTGGAGGAGTTCGGTGTCGGTGGGGCGGTCGGCGTCGAGGATGCCGATGGGGATGTCGGGTTGTGCGGTGTGGAAGGTGTGGGCGTCGTCGGTCTGGAAGGACTGGACGGCGAGTTTGTTGCGGGCGAGGGCGGTGCGGACGTAGTGGGGTTTGTTTTTGAGGGTGTGGGCGAGGTCGGTGGCGAGGGTGGTGCCGTATTGGCTGCAGGGGCTGATTTCGGCGAGGAGTCCGGTGGGGGTGTGCTGGAGGTGTTGGATGACGGTGTCGAGGGTGATGAGGGGTTCGCCGGTGTAGTCGTCGTGGAACCAGGTTCCGGCGTCGAGGCGGCTGAGTTCGTTCCAGGTGAAGTCGGAGACGCGGTAGGTGGGGCGGTTGGGGTAGAGGTCTTCGACGTTGGTGGTGCGTTGCAGGGTGCAGTCGTGGAAGTTGACGAGTGTGCCGTCTTTGGTGCGTTGGACGTCGATTTCGACGTGGTCGGCGTGTTGGCGGACGGCGAGGTCGATGGCGGCGGCGGTGTTCTCGGGTGCCATGCCGGAGGAGCCGCGGTGGGCGATGACGTCGGGGCCGGTCGCGGCGTGCGCGGCCGTCGGCGACACCGCCAGCACCAGCGCCAGACCACTCAGCACGGCCGCGACCGCCCCGGCGGCTCTGCCGCGCACGCGCCTCACCGCGCCGTCCCGGCCGGGGCCGGCGCAACCGGTGCGGGCAGGGCGGCGAGCACCTCGGCGGCCGTCGCCACGGGATCGCCCGAGGGCTCCACGGGATAGCGGTCGTGCCGCTGGTTCCAGGCGTTCTCCCACGCGAACCAGTCGACGGCGGCCGGCGGCCGTCCCGTGACCAGCGCCGTGTCGAGCGAGTCGAGGTACGTCGTCCAGCGCACCGCGTAGAAGTCGCGGACCAGACCGGACCACTCCCGGTTGGCGTAGTCCCGCAGACCGCCCGAGTCACTGCCCGAACGGTGGCCCCAGGTGGTGAGGATCGAGCGCGCGTCGAACTCGGCGGCGTCCCGCTCCGCCGCGGTGCGACCCCAGGACCGGGCGTCCCGGAGCCAGCGGCCGAGCAGGAACCGGGAGTCGGTGGCGAGCAGCCGGTCGAGCAGCATCAGGTCGTCCTTCCACTCGGCGGCCCCCGCACGGAACCGGGACACGTCCCCGGCGTCGTAGGCGGCCTTGATCTCGGGCAGCAGGGAGCGGCTGCGGTTGGACAGGGCCTGGCGCGCGACGTCGACCAGGTCGAAGCGGTAGGCGTCGGTCGTCCGCAGCTCCGGCGCGACCTTCAGCAGCTCCGCCAGCGCCTCGCGCACCGTGTCCGGGTCGTAGCGCATGGCGCCGGGACTCCAACTGGCCGCGGAGGTGGCCGTCAGCCGGGGGCGGGCGGTGAAGAGGCTGTCCTGCGCCTCGCTCCAGGTACCGGACGGCATGCTGTACGGGCCCGTGCGCAGCAGCTCCCAGGCGCGGGCCGCGTGCGGGTCCGGCCCGCCGTACCGGCGTTCCGCGTACGCCGCGAACCAGGCGGAGTGGTCCACCGGCTCGGTCCGCCAGGCCAGTTCCGTGAACAGCTCGTAGGCGACCGGATTGCCGCCCGTGCCCTCCGGGAGGTACGCGATGCCCGCCAGCGCGCTGTCCGGCTCGGCGCGCCACCGGTCGAAACGCTCGGCCCACACAGCGGTGTTGGCGCCGACCGTGGTGTGACCGCCGAAGTTCGGGATGGTGCCGAACGCGTAGGGCGCGCCGTGCCAGGCGGTCTCGCGGTCGAGCCCGTCGTAGCGGTCGGACAGCCCGTCGACGATGAGCAGCCTGCTCTCGTCGACGGCGTCGATGATCTGCGTCGAAGGGTTCTTCTGCCAGCCGAGCAGGGTCCAGACGGCGCCGGGGCGCGCGGTCTGCAGGGCCCGCATGACGCCCTTGGCGGCGTCGCCGACGGGGACGTCGCCCGGCCGCCCGCCCTCGTGCAGGAGGTCCATCTTGTACATGGTGGAGTCGCCGAACAGCTCATGCTGGTGGCGGTAGAACGCGGCGGCGACCCGGGCGAACACCTCCGTGCGCGGGTCCAGCCAGTCGGGCCGCTCGAAACCGACCCACTCGCCCTGCGGGACCACCGTGCCGCCGGGGTTGCGTTCCGTGAAGCCCGGGGGCACGGTGCCGTAGTAGCCGGGAAGGACGGGCGTCATGCCCAGCTCACGCAGGCGGTGGGCGATCCTGCGGCCGAGCGCCGCCCGGTCCGCGATCAGCCGCTCGGAGACCGGACCGGCGAAGCCGGACATGTTCTGCATCAGCCACCACGGCTGGTGCGCCGGGCCCGGGATCCAGGCCCTGAGTTCCTTCTCCGAGTAACCGAACTCCTGGAGTGTCTCGTAGTAGACGGCGTCGGCGCCCATCTGGACGAAGACCTCGTTGACGCCGCGCAGGGCGAGGAGATCGATCTGCTTCTCGTACGAGGCCCAGTCGCGGTAGGCGCCCGAGTAGCCGTCGTCGGTGTCGTTGAGGGCGAAACGGTGCGGCACCGAGGCGTGCCGGCGGACGGTGCCCTCGGGTGCGGGCAGGGTGCGCGGCAGCTTCGCCGTGCTGCGTCCGGGCCAGCCGATGTCCACCTTGGCCGTGTACCTGAGGTACCAGTCGACTCCGCCGAGGAGCACGGCGGGGCTGGTCCCGCTGACGTGGACGTGACCGGCGCGGCCGGAGACACCGAACCAGTCGCCGGAGCCGGAGCGGCGTACCGGAACCAGCGTGAACTGCGAGGCGTGCCGGGGCAGCAGACGGGCGAGTGCCGCCCTGGCGGAGTGCGTCGAGAAGGCCGCCCGGTCCGGCGGGGGCGCCGCGGGGGAGGGGGTGGGGGTGAGCGTGGTGGTGAGAAGGGCGAAGGCGACGGCCGCGCAGACGGCGGCCCAGGGTCTGAGGCCTCTCACGGTCACCTCTGGGGGTTGTCGAGGGGGTGGTGGTGAATATGAGGGCGGGCGACCAGCCCGTCAAGGGAGCCCCGCCGTGCTCGGGTGGGTCTTCGGCCACCACGGTGAGGATGACCTCCAGTGCGCGGTGGCGACCCACGCGGTCCCGGAGGTCCGGCGGTCCGGAGGTCCGGAGGCACTGCGTCCCGCCGCCGGGGACGATGGCCCTCAGTGCTCGACCCGACCGATTCCAGCGGTCCCGACGGCGGCGACGTCTGCGAGGTCGTCCGTCTGCTCGCCGACGTGCAGGTCCACGTGCGCGAGGAAGGACTCCGGGCCCGCGCTCGCGAAGACGGTCACGCGGAGTGGGCTCTTCGTGGGTGGGGCAATGCGGGACCGCCGGCGGGCCCCGAGGCCAGGACCGACGCCCGACCGCCCGCCGTGCGAGTTCCGCCATTCGGGTCCATGCTGGAAGCCGGGCCACGAAGCCCACAGACCGACCCAACGGGAGGTCCTGTGATTCTGCTCGCGTTGCTCCTGCCCGTCGTGATGATGGCCTTCCTCTTCGGCGCGGACGCGCTCGAAGATCTGATATTCCCGCCTCCGGCGGCCCCCGACGAGGATGCTCCGGGCGCCGACGTCGCCCGCACGACCTCCCTCTGAGACGGGAGCGTGGGCGGGCCGGCGCCCGGAGCGGGGGCCGTCAGCCCTCGCTCGTGGTCACCTTCACCTCGTCGACCACCAGCTGCTGCGGGAAGGTGGTCGAGCCGTCGGGGTCGCCCGGCCAGTAGCCGCCGACCGCGAGGTTCAGGATGAGGAAGAACGGCTTGTCGAAGACCCACTCGTTGCCGTTCAGGTCGGCCGGCGTACGGGTCTGGTAGGTGTTGCCGTCGACCGACCAGGTGATGCTGTCCGGCGCCCAGTCCACCGCGAAGGTGTGGAAGGCGTCGGCGAACGCCTCGCCCCCCGGCAGCGTGTAACCCGCGCCGATGCCGCCCGAGCCGGAGTAGCCGGGGCCGTGGAGGGTGCCGTGGACCGTCGACGGCTCGAAGCCGACGTTCTCCATGACGTCGATCTCGCCCGAGGCGGGCCAGCCGACCTCGCCGATGTCCTGGCCCAGCATCCAGAACGCCGGCCAGATGCCCTGCCCGCGCGGGATCTTCATCCGGGCCTCGACGTGGCCGTAGGTCGCGGTGAACCTGCCGGAGGTGTTCAGGCGCGCGGAGGTGTACTCGCACGTGCCGTACCAGCACTGGTAGCCGCCCGGGTTCTCACGCCGTGCCTCGATGACCAGGTGGCCCTCGCCGTCGAGCTTCGCGTTGTCGGTGCCGGGCGTGTAGTACTGCCGCTCGTGGTTGTTGACGTTGTCGCCGGTCTCGAGCTGCCACTTGGCGGCGTCGACGCCGGATCCGGCGGGCCCGTCGAAGGTGTCGGAGAAGGTCACCGCGGCCGCGGGCCCGGGCCGGTGCTCCGCCTGCGCGGGGGTCACCGCGGCGGCCGCGACGAGGGTGGCGGACAAGGTGGCGAGAAGGCAGCTGCGGAGCAGTCGTGGGGATGCCATGTCTCTCCGTTCCGTGGGCCCGCTCCCACGGAAGGGGAGCGGGCACCGAGGTGGGGGGAAGGTGGTGCGGTCCGGGGCGGGTGGGGCCGGCCCGGGGTCAGCCGAAGGACTCGAGCGTGATCGCCGCGTCCTTGGGGTCGCCGTCGTGCACGAGCGACTCGTGGTTGCCGACGTCGTCGAAGGCGAAGGCGTACGCCCGGCCGTCCCGCATCTGCGCGTGGATCAGGCGGGCGTAGTGGTTGGTGACGCCGTCCTGGTAGAAGCCGGAGGCGTCGGCGTCGGGCTGCTCGGCGGCGGTGAGCAGCGTGGAGCGGTTGTAGGCGGCGCACAGGGTCCGCGAAATGGGGCCGCGCACCTGGTCGTTGGGGGCGTCGAGCTTGTTGTAGCAGCCGAAGACCGAGTCCGAGTCCGGCTTGTCGAAGGAGGTCACCACCGCGCCGCCGCCGTCGGTGAACTCCATCTTGTCGCCGTTGACCCTGCCGTAGAACTTGGTGTCCGGCTGTTCCTTGAACGGCGTCACGGTGAGCGTCTCGCCGGCGTACTTGGCCCAGACGCGGTCGATGTAGTCGTCCATCACGCCGGCGGGCAGGTCGCCGGAGCCGATGCCGTGGCCGGGGGCCAGGACCCGCAACGGCGAGCCGTCGCTCCGGGTCTGGACCAGACCCTCCCAGCCGCCGCCCTGTTGCGTGAGACCGTCGGCGACCGCCTTGTAGCCGCCGGGCTTCAGCGACCCCGTCTGCTTGGCGGAGCCGTCGCCCGCCGTCAGGCCGACGGAGTAGGGGGCCGAGAACATGTCCACCTGGGTGGAGTTGATCCACAGCCCGGAGTCGTTGAGCGTGTACTCCGTCCAGTTGAACAGCGTGTCGTGGTTGGGATCGTCGGCGTTCTGCACGGCGGGCTGCACGAGACCGCCCTCGGCGAGCCGGAAGTCCAGCTTCTTGCCGTACGAGAAGTAGACCCGGCCCGAGAACTTCGGAAGCCGAACGGTCTTCGAGCCGCCGTCCGCGGGGCCGGTGAACGAGGCGTCGGGGGCCGGGACCGGCGGCGCTCCACCGGCCGGCCAGGCGTGGAAGGCGCCGCTCTCGTCGGCGTATCCCTGCCGTCCCGAGGCGAGTTCGGTGCCGATCACGTACACGTAGACCTGCTCGGCGCTGCCCGAGTCGTTGGTCAGGGTGAGCGGGATGGTCTCCGGCACCGCCGAAGCCGGTTCGGCCGGCCCGACGACGACGGCGACGGCGCCGATCGACGCCGCGACGGCCAGGGACGCCGTCAGCTTGCGTGGGGAAAGCACACGGTCCTCCTTGGTGTGGGGGACTTGCAGCGTTGTAGTCCTTCCCTGCACATGTCAATAAGATGAACGAAATCAATCGGAAGAACAGCCTCCAGCTTCGAGAGGTGAAGCGGGCGGCGGGAGTTGGCGTGGACCCTCAGAGGGGCGAGGACCAGTGCGGTGGTACACCGGCGAGCCGGCAGACGACGAAGTACAGCGGCAGGGGCGCGGTGTAGGGCGAGTCGCCGTCGGGACCGTGGACCAGAAGCGGACCGCGCGGCGGGTCCGCGGGCCGGGGACGGGCCCAGGACGGGTCGCCGGTGACGTAGTGGGTGCCGAAGGGCCACGTCACCCCGATGTCGGAGCCGGACGGGACGATCCACCACCAGCGCTCCCCCTCGGCGAACACGCAGCCGGCGCGGGGCAGTCGGGCCAGGATGCGCTCGCCGTCGGAGGCGGAGGTGCCCACGGCGTCGTGCCCGAGTCCGGCGCGCACTCCCGCGGGCAGACGGAGCGAGGCGGGGACCGGACCGTGTCGGCCGGGCGGGCCGGCCGCGGCCCCGGAGGGGCGGGAGGGGTCGCGGCCGGCGGTCTCGGACGGACGTGGGTCACGGGTGTGCTGCGGATCCATGGGGGGTGTGTCCTTTGGCCGCGACGGACGGCAGGAGAACGTGGTCGCGCGCGACCGTCCCGGGGGAGGGGAGGGGGGAAGAGTCCGCGACAGGACGGTGCTGGTCGTCGGTTGAGGAAGGGCAGGGGCGGTGGAGTCACTCTGTCACCCGTCAACAACCGTGCGCAACCACCAAGTTGAAAATTGCAGGTACGTGGAGGCATGCTCCTGCGGCGAGGTGGCGCCCGTGTCAGACTCGTGTGTCCGGACCGGGCGCGGGACGGTGAAAGGGAGACGGTGTGACCACGGAGACCGACTGGGGCGGCGCCCCCTCCGTGCTGCGGATGATCCTCGGCAGGCAGCTCGAGGAGTTGCGCACCCGCGCCGGTCTCACGTTCGAACAGGCCGGTGAGGCGATCGGGGTGAGCCACTCCACGATCCGCCGGCTCGAAGCGGCGAAGGTGGCCCGGCTGCGCCTTCCGGACGTGGAGAAACTGCTCCAGACCTACGGCGTCCACGACCGGCAGGAGATCGACACCTTCCTGAAGTCGGCACGCGAGGCGAACAAACGGGGCTGGTGGCACACCTACCGCGACGTCATGCCGGACTGGTTCGCGGCGTACCTGAGCCTGGAGCAGGCCGCCCTGCACATCCGCGCCTACGAGTCCGGGTTCGTGCACGGCCTGCTGCAGACCCCGGCCTACGCGCGGGCCCTGCTGAGCGCCGGCAATCCGCACGCCTCCTCCGTGGCCACCGAGCGGCGGATGGCCCTGCGCATGCGGCGCCAGGAGATCCTCACCCGGCCCCGTCCGCCCCGGCTGTGGGTGGTGATGGACGAGACGGTCCTGCGCTGGCCCGTCGGCGGCGTCGAGGTGATGCGGCAGCAGGTGGATCACCTGATCGAAGTGGGCAGGCTGCCCCATGTGACGCTCCAGATCATGCCGTTCGCGGCCGGACCGCACCCCGCCATGCGCGCCGGCGCGTTCGACCTGTTCCGGTTCCGGGCGCCCGAACTGCCCGACATCGTCTACCTGGGCGGGCTCGTGGGCGCCGTCTACCTGGACAAGGCCGACGACGTGGTCGTCTACCGCGAGGCCCTGGACCGCCTGGGCGCCCAGGCGGTGCCGGCCCGGGGCACCGAGGAACTCCTCGGCGCGCTGC
The DNA here is from genome assembly GCF_003112575.1 of Streptomyces ardesiacus. Taxonomy (GTDB): domain Bacteria; phylum Actinomycetota; class Actinomycetes; order Streptomycetales; family Streptomycetaceae; genus Streptomyces; species Streptomyces ardesiacus. The sequence continues at coordinate 315,844 of NZ_BEWC01000004.1, read as the reverse complement.
GCAAGGAGCTGTGAGCACCCGGGGAGCCGAGACCGAGAGCCCGCCACCGAGAGTCCACCCGTACCGCACCACCCGACGGAGAGAGGGGCGCACGTTGTCCGACAGCGGATGGCCTGCCGACCGGATCGACACCGACCACGCGCACTCGGCCCGCATCTACGACTACATCCTGGGAGGGAAGGACTACTATCCCGCCGACCGCGAGGCGGGCGACGCGATGGCGCGGGAATGGCCGGCCTTCCCCGTCCACATGCGCGCCAACCGGGACTGGATGAACCGCGCGGTGCGATGGCTGGCCGAGGAGGCGGGTGTCCGCCAGTTCCTCGACATCGGCACCGGCATCCCCACCTCGCCCAACCTGCACGAGATAGCGCAGTCGGTGGCCCCCGAGTCACGGGTGGTCTACGTGGACAACGACCCGATCGTCCTCACCCTCTCCCAGGGCCTGCTGTCCAGCACGCCCGAGGGCCGCACGACGTACATCGAGGCGGACTTCCAGCACCCGGAGGCCGTCCTGGAGTCGGACGAGTTCCGCAAGACCCTGGACCTGAGCCGGCCCGTCGCGCTCACCGTGATCGCGATCGTCCACTTCGTCCTGGACGAGGACGACGCGGTCGGCATCGTCCGCCGCCTGCTGGAGCCGCTGCCCGCGGGCAGTTACCTGGCGATGACCATCGGCACCGCCGACTTCGCCCCCGAGGAGGTGGGCCGGGTCGCAGGCGAGTACGCGGCCCGCGGCATGCCGATGCGGCTGCGGACCATGGAGGAGGCCCACGAGTTCTTCGAGGGCCTGGAGCTGGCCGGACCCGGCATCGTCCAGGTCCACAAGTGGCATCCCGACGGCACCGGCGAGCAGGGCATCCGGGACGAGGACGTCGCGATGTACGGGGCGGTGGCCCGCAAGCCGTAGCGACCCGGCCGACCCGACCGGCCCGCCCGCCGGGCCGGGCTCCCGGGTCAGATGACGCGGAACAGGTCGGCGGCGGCGTGGACGTCGGTGAAGTCCTCGACGGAACGGAGGTTGTCGCACAGTGCCTCGAGGACCGACCCGGCCGCCGCGACCCGCGGGGAGCCGATGCCCACGCCGAAGACCCGGAAGCCCAGCCGGCGTCTGGCCGCGTTCCAGCCGCGCATCCACTCCTCGGTGACGCCGCAGTCGTCGTCGGTGAGCATCACGATGTCCCCGCGCGTGCGGGCGGTGTCGTTGAACTCCTCCTCCAGCAGTTCCGCCGCCGCCGTCAGGGGCCGCTGGTAACTGGTGCCGCCGCCGAGGAACGTCTCCGCGAAGTCGAGGGTGCGGGCGAGAGGGGCGGGGCGGCCGGCCGGGAAGCGGAAGACCCGGAGTCTGTCGGCGGCGGAGAAGAGGATGCCGACGAAGTCGCGCCCCTCGTGGCGGGCCTGGTCCAGCAGCGCCAGCGCGCACGCCTTCGCCCACGCCTCCCGGGTGATGCCGCCCGGCCCCGCCTCGTACATCGAGTGCGAGGTGTCCACACACGCGACGACCGCGCCCCGGCCGGTGGACTGCTCGCCCCGGCTGTCGTAGAGCATCAGCTCGCCGGCGGCGTACCGCGCGGCGAACACCGCCCGCAGTTCGGGCAGTCCGAGACTGGCCAGCTCGGAGGGGACGACCCGGGACAGGTCGTCGCCGAGGGTGACCCCGATCAGCTCTCCGGTGGCGTTCTCCACCTTGCGGGCCCGCTCGCCGTCGGCCATCTGCCGGAAACGGCCGATCAGCCGGGCCCATCCGGCGAGCCGCCCGGTGCGCAGCCGCTCGGCCAGCCGGGCGCGTTCGCCGAAGGGCATCCGCTCCAGCTCGCCGGGACCGACGCCCCAGGCCCGCATCAGCGCGGCCTCCTCGCGGGCGGCCGCCGCCGATTTCGCCACCGCGCCCCTCGCGACGGCACGGACGCCGGGGACCGCCGCGGCCAGGGCCTGACCGGCGCCGTCGGCGGCCCTGCGCGCAGCGGCCTCCGCGGCGTCGACCGCCTGTCGTACGGCGTCGGCCGCCGATTGCGGCACGGTGCCGTCCTCGTCGGCCGCCTCGGCGGCCTGCCGCAGCGCCTCGGCCACGGCGGATGCCGCGTCCCCGGCCTCCCGCCGCGCCATGTCCGCGCGCTCGTCACGGTCCCGGGCGGGCCGGGCGTCGTCCAGCATCCGGCGCAGCGCGGCGCCCTGGGCGAGCACGGCGAGGGCGGCGGCGTACGGGTCGCCGGCCGTCTCCCGGTGCAGTGCGGCGAACTCCGGCGACTCCAGCAGTGCGGCCACGATGCGGTGGTTGACCATCCGGGAAGGCTCCATCCCGGTGGCGTCGCGCAGGCGCGGGGCGGCCTTGTAGGCCGCCAGGAAGGCGTCCGTCAGGAGGTCGCCGGTGTGCGGGTGGAGCGCGTCCAGTTCGGCGGCCAGCTCCCGCAGCGCGGCGGACTGCTCGTAGGTGTCGTGCCAGGTGGCGCGGTCGAAACGGTCCGCGACGACGGCGCCGGTGTGCCCTGTGCGAGCGCCGGCGGCCGACCGGGCCAGCCACGTTCCGGCCCGGTCCGTCAGCGCGTCGAGCCGCGTGCGGGCCCCGCCGCCGGTCGTGTCCGGGTGTGCCTTCGTCCCGTCGCCCACGGTGCCGTCGGTCCCGGCGCTCAGAGCTGGGCCTGCACCGTGCTGGCGTCCACGCCGAGGGCCTCGGTGAGGACCCGGGCGCGGACGGCACGCTGGCGCCCGGCGATCCGGTCGATGGCGGTGGTGGAGCGGCCGGCGCCCACCGCCTCCGCGCGCAGTCTCTCCAGCCGGCGGCCCGCCGTGGCCAACTGGTTGTGGGCCTTCTTGATGACCCACTCGCTCAGCGCCTCGCGCGACTGCCCGGCCATCGCGTCGAGCTGGGTCTCCAGCTCGTCGATGGTGTCGGCCAGATCGAGGGCCTCCTTGGCGTCCGGGTTGACCAGGTGCAGCACCTCGCGTTCTACGGTCGGGCGCTGGGCGGGGGAGTCCCACAGCACGTGGGTCAGCACCGTCAGGTCGCTCTCGGCGACCGCGGGCCGCCCGTCGAGGTACGCGGAGGCCTGGAGCAGGCCCACCGCCTGCCGCCAGCGGCGGTCGGAGGCGATCAGCTCCTTGCGGCGCAGGGCGGCCCGCAGGGTGCACACCGCGTCCACGATCGCGTCGGGCACCTCGACGGCGGGGACGGCCTCGTCCACGGCGTGCCGCAGCGCGGCCAGTTCCACGGTGGTCCGCTTCGGCGCCGCCGGCCGGCGGACGGCGGAGCGGACCAGGGCGGCGAAGTTGGAGGGGTCCTCCAGGTACGTGACCTCGATCCGCACCAGCAGCCGGTCGTAGATCGCCGCCGTGTCCTCGCCCTCGGGCAGTTCGTTGCTCGCGGTGATGGCCCCGATGAGGGGGCAGCGCACCGGTTCGCCGCCGCTCTCGGGGTGGTAGATCCGCTCGTTGAGGTAGCCCAGCGTCTCGTTGAGCGCCGCCGTGGAGCACTTGAAGATCTCGTCGATGAACGCGACGTGCGCGGTGGTGGCACGCCCTTCGTAGATCTGGCGGTACTCCCCGCGCGCCAGCGCGGCGACGTCGACCGGCCCGAACATCCGCGTCGGCGCGGTGAACTTGGACAGCAGGATCTCCCAGTACGACGCGCCCACGATCCGGCCCGTGAGTTCCCGGGCCAGCTCGGACTTGGCCGTCCCCGGCGGCCCCAGCACCAGCGAGTGCTGACCGGCCAGCAGCGTCACCAGCAACGTCCGTACGACGTCGGCACGTTCGTAGAAGCGGTCCGACAGCTCGTCGCCGATCGCCCGGAGCCGCGCGGCCGTGTCCGGTGCGGCGGGCGTCTCCCGCGGGTCCTGTGGGCCCATGGCCGACTCCTCCTGTGACGGTCCGGGTGGGCTGGCAGGTCGGAAGCCTATCCCGCCCGAACGGCCCTTCTCACGGCCCCCGTGCCCCGGTTCGGGACCTCGGCCCGCAGCCGGGTGCCGCCGTCGACCAGACTGTGCACCATGAACCGTGTCTTCCCGCCGCCGGCCCGCGCCGTGTCGGCCGTGACCGCCTCCGTCCTGGCGGCCTGCTGTCTCACCGCGTGCTCCGGGGGCGGCGGCGACGCGCCGGTGGCCCTCCGCGTGAACCAGGTCGGATACGTGAGCGGCGAGCAGAAGGTCGCCTACGTCATGGGCGACGGGAAGCGGCTGGCCGACGCGGAGTACGAGGTGCTGGACGAGCGGGGGAACACGGCGGCCCATGGCGGCCTCGGTCCCTCGCTCGGAAGCTGGAACAGCACGTACGGCGCCGTGCGCACCGTCGACCTCACCCCGCTCGACCGCGCCGGCACCTACCGGCTGCGCCTGGTCGGCGCGGACGGCGACCCCGGGGTGCGCTTCCGGGTGGCACCGGCCCGGCAGTTGCTGGACCCGCTGCGCGCCGACAGCGTGCGGTTCTTCAGCACCCAGCGGGACGGCGAGGACGTGCTGACCGACGCGACCGGGCGGGTGCCCTCGCACCTGACCGACGCGCGGGCCCGGACCTACGCGATGCCGCGCACCGCCTCGGCGGCCGACGGGACGACGCCGGCCCCGAAGCCGTCGCACACCGCCGGGACCGTGGACGTGTCGGGCGGCTGGTTCGACGCCGGCGACTTCCTGAAGTTCACGCACACGGCGTCGTACGTGGTCGCGCAGATGCTGACCACCGTCCGCGACACCCCCTCGGTGCCCGGGCTGCGGGAGGAGGCACGCCACGGTCTGCGGTGGCTGGACAGGATGTGGGACGGGGAGACGGGCACGCTCTACGCGCAGGTCGGGCTCGGATCCGGCGCCGGGGAGGTGCGCGGGGACCACGACGTGTGGCGGTTGCCCGAGGAGGACGACCGGCTCACCGTGGCGCCGGGGGACGCCGACTACCTCATCAAGTACCGGCCCGTCTTCCGGGCCAACGGGCCGGGGGAGCCGGTCAGTCCCAACCTGGCCGGCCGGGTGGGCGCCGCCTTCGCCCTCGCGGCACAGACCGAGGCCGCCGAGCGCCCGGCGCAGGCCCGTGAGTGGCTCGACAAGGCGGCTGCCGTCTACGCACGGGCGGACACCCGACCGGGGGAGGGGGCCCTGGTGACCACGACGCCCGCGGACTACTACCCGGAGCAGACCTGGCGCGACGACATGGAGTGGGCGGCCGTCGAACTCGCCCGCGGCGCCGAGGCCCTGGGGGACGCACGGGGCCCGCGGTGGCGCGAGGAGGCGGCCACCTGGGCCCGTGCGGCCCTGCGGGAGGAGCGCGGCGGCCCGCTGGGCCCCGCCGACGTCAGCGCCCTCGCCCACGCCGACGTGCTCGCCTCGGCGGACCCCGGCGCGGACCTTACGGCCGCGCTGACGGCGGAGCTGGGGCGGCAGGTGGAGACGGGGAGGAAACGCGCGGCCGAGGACCCCTTCCGCTCGGGTGTCGTCCCCGGTGACTTCGACGCGGTGCCGAACACCTTCGGGCTGCTCGCGACCGCCGAACTGTACGCCCGCGTCACCGGCGACCGCCGCTACGACGACTTCGCCGCGCAGCAGCGGGCGTGGGTCTTCGGGGCCAACGCCTGGGGCACCAGCTTCGTCGTGGGAGCGGGCGACCTCTTCCCGCACTGCCTCCAGCACCAGGTCGCCAACCTGGCCATGAGCCGCAGCGGCCGCGGCGACATCCTGCGCGGCGCCGTCGTCAACGGTCCGAACGACGCGGAACTGCTGAAGGAACCGGAGGCCTTCGACGGGGCCCGGCCGTGTTCCTACGCCCCCGAGGACGCGCCGTGGGCCGCGTTCGACGGCCGGGGCGCCGGCTACGTCGACGACGTGCGGGCCTGGCAGACGGTGGAGCCGGCGGACGACTTCACCGCGACGGCCCTGTACGCCCTCTCCCTGACCGCCGCGCGGTCCTGAGGCGGCGGAGGCGGACCGCCGTGGCGCCCGGGCCGGGGCGGGTCACGACGTGGTCGGCCAGGTCCGCAGCAGGGCGTCCAGGGCGTCCAGGATCTCCGTCCAGCTCTGCTGCGAGTCGGGGGCGCTGTGGCTGAAGCCCCCCGCGGCCTCCAGACCGACGAAGCCGCTGAAGACGCTGCCCAGCAGGCGCACGGCGTGGGTCTGGTGCGGTTCCGTCAGGTGGTAGCCGCGCAGGATCGCCCGCGACATCTGGGCGTGCCGCACTCCGGCACTGGACGCCGCCGCCTCCGCGTCGAGGGGGAACTGCGTGGCGGCGAAGCGGCCCGGGTGTTCGAGGGCGTAGTCGCGGTAGACGTTGGCGAAGGCGACCAACGCGTCCTTGCCCGCCCGGCCGGCCACCGCCTCGGAGGCACGGTCGGCCAGCTCCTCCAGGGCGAACAGCGCGATCCCGGTCTTGAGGTCGTGGGCGTTGCGCACGTGCGAGTACAGGCTCGCCGTCCGGACGCCGAAGCGCCGGGCCAGCTCCGTGGGGGTGGTGCGCTCGAAGCCGATCTCGTCGGCCGTCTCGGCCCCGGCCCTGATCAGGGTCTCGGTCGTCAGTCCTGCCCGGGCCACACCCGTCCTCCGCGTCGGTCGTCCGTCGGCCGGAGACGATTATGAGCTTGCCTAAGATGCTTAGGCAAGCGGTGCCGTTAGCATGTTCGAACTCGTGACGAACCGTACGAGCGTCCTCCGTGGTCGATCCCTAGCAAACGGGCCGAACAAGTGAAAACCACACCCTCACGAATATCCTCGCGCAGAGACCCCGGTCCCCTGCTCGCCGCGTGGCGCCGGCCGCGGGCCGTGCTGTGGACCGCCGCGGGTGTGGTGACCCTCGGTTTCCTCGTCGCGCTGGAGTTCGCCGCGCGCCACTACGGCGTGCGGGGCCCGATCACGGAGCAGGCGCGAGAGGTGGTCTTCGCCCCGGACTCCGGGCCGCTGCTGTACGCCGGGCTCGCCCTGACGACGGTGGTGCTGACCTGGCGGCAGCGCCTTGTCGCGGCCGGTGCCGCGATCGGCATCGACGTGGTGTTCTGGCTGGTGCGCTGGGCGGCCGGCGCCGACATGAACTTCGGCAACGGCGCGCTGTGGGTGGTCCTGGGCTGTGCGGTCGTCGCCGTGACGCGCCGCACCGGCGCTGAGCGGGCCCTGCTGCTGAAGGGGGCGGGGCTGGGCCTGCTGCTGGTGGCCGGACACAAGACGGGGGACACCTGGCTGCTGATCACCTCCGAGACCCGCAAGGCGGTGCTCGACCCGTACGTGGCCACCGCCGACCACGCGCTGGGCGACCCCTCCTGGCTGGTGGGCCGGTTCGTCGAGGCCACCGAACCGGTCGGCGGTCACGTCCTCCACCTCGTCTACGGCCAGCTGCCGCTGGCCGCGGCGCTCGTCGGGCTGTACCAACTGCGTCACGTGGCGGTCGAGCGCCGCTTCCCGAGCCACCACCTCGTGCGCACCTTCCTCGTCATCGGCCTGCTCGGGCCCGCCGTCTACATGGTCTTCCCGGTCGTCGGACCGGTCTTCGCCTACGGCGCCGACGGCGGCCAGTGGGCGCTGGCCCACGTGTGGCCCGACACCCTGCCGCCGGGCGGCGCGCCGCACGCGATCCCGTTCGACGACATCACCCCGCGCAACTGCATGCCGAGCCTGCACACGGCGTGGGCCACCACGCTCTTCATCCACTCCCGCAAGGGCTCCCGCCCCATGCGGTACGCGGGCGCCTTCTGGCTGGTCGCCACGCTCACCGCGACGCTGGGCTTCGGCTACCACTACGGCGCCGACCTCGTCGCCGGCGTGGTCTTCGCGCTCACCGTCGAGGCCGCGATGCGCGCGTTCGCCCGGGGCTGGGACCGTGCGGCCGTCCGGCTGGTCGGGTACGGCACCGCGGTGTTCGTCGCGCTGCTGGTGTCGTACCGGTACCTGCCGCAGGAGATGGCCGCGTACCCGTGGGCCGCCGGGCCGCTGCTCGTCCTCGCGACGGCCTCCATGGTCCTCGGGTACGTGCGCACCACCCGGCTGTGGGAGTCGGAGGCCGTACCCGCGCGGCAGCCGGAACCGCCGCGCCCGGCGGAACCGCAGCCCGAGCTGGTCTGAGGACGGGACCGGGGGGCTACTTGAAGTAGTGGCCCTGTTCGAGGTCCTCGACGAGCCCCGGCTGGACGGGCCGCCAGTCCAGCAGTTCCCGTGTCAGGGCGCTGGACGCGGCCCGGTTCGACGCGAACTGCCCCGCCAGCCACGAGAAGTGGGCGTCCGCCTCGGCGGCCGGGACGGACACCACCGGCAGGCCCAGTTGCCGGCCGATCACCTCGGCCAGGACCCGGACGGGTACGCCCTCCTCCGCGACGGCGTGCAGCGTCGAGCCCGCGGGCGCCTTCTCCAGCGCGAGACGGAACAGGTGCGCGGAGTCGAGCCGGTGGGCCGCCGACCAGCGGTTGGTGCCGTCGCCGATGTAGCCGGAGACCCCCTTCTCGCGGGCGATCCCGATGAGGGCCGGGACGAACCCGTTGTCCCCCTCGCCGTGATTGGTCGGGGCCAGCCGGACCACCGAGGAGCGGACACCGCGGGCCGCGAGGGAGAGGGTCAGTTCGGCGGTCGCGGCCCGGGTGTGCTGGGCCTCGCCCCGGGCGGCCGCGGCGAGGTCCGGGTCGTGGCCGTCGCGCTCCGTCGCCACGTGCCCGGGGATCGCGGGGGTCCCGGACGCGATCGTGAACGGCCGGCCGGAGCCCGCGAGCGCCTCACCGATCACCTCGACGGCACGCCGGTCCGCCTCCCCCGCGCCCTTGAAGTCCCCCGAGAACGCGATGTCGTGCTTGAAGGCCAGGTGGACGACGCCGTCCGCGTCGGCGGCGGCGCCGCGCAGGACGTCGAGGTCGTCCAGGGTGCCCCGGACCACGCCGGCCCCGGCCGCGGTGAGCGCCTCGGCCGAGGCGTCCGAACGGGCGAGCCCCACGACCTGATGACCCGCCCCGATCAGCTCGGGAACGACGGCTGATCCGATCCAGCCGGAGGCGCCGGTGACGAAGACACGCATGAGATTCCTCCAGAGATGTCCGTACACGCCGGCTGCCGGTCCCACCGGGCACGCGCCACGGGAACCGTCGATGACAGCCGCTGTCATCGACCGTAACACGCGATGACAGCGGCTGCCATCACTCTGGGATGCCGGGATGCCGGGATGCCGGGATGCCGGGGCTCCGGGACCCCGGGGCGCGCTCCGGCGCGTTGCCGCCGCCGGTCCTCGGCGCGGCGCTCACCCCGTCGGGGCGAGGCTGGTGGTGCGTGTGGTGAGGGCTGTCGAGAACTGGTCCGTGACCCGGGTCAGGGCGTCGGCGGTGGTGGGGGCGACGAGCGTCGTGCCGTCTTCGCCGACGGTGATGTCCTTGTCGAGGGCGAACCAGCCGGGAACGATGTGCAGCGCCCCCATCGAGCTGAGCACGGGGCGCAACGCGTAGTCGATGGCCAGGACATGGGCCGTGCTGCCGCCGGTGGCCAGCGGGAGCACCGTCTTGCCGGCCAGGGCGTACTGCGGGAGCAGGTCGAGCAGCGACTTGAGCAGGCCCGAGTAGGCGGCCTTGTACACCGGGGTCCCGATCACCACCCCGTCCGCCCGCTCGAAAAGGGCGGCGGCGTCGGTGATCGCCGGGTGCCGGAAGTCGGCGCCCAGCAGGGCCTGCGCGGGCAGCGTGCGGACGTCCAACGGCGTGACCTCGTGGCCGTGCAGCCGCAGCCGGTCGTCCAGATGGCGCAGCAGGCGTGCGGTACGTGAGGTGGGGGAGGGGCTTCCGGAAACGGACAGGACGGCGGCCATGCGGTCACCCTTTCGCGGTCGGGGTTCGGAGGGGCGGGCGGTCCCGCGGCTCACCAGGGGCTCGTCTCCACGGCGACCACCGGCACCAGGCCCTCGCGCAGGGTCTCCAGGAACGTGACGATCTCGGCGGCCACCGAACGGTGCTGCACGTCGTTGAGGACGTCGTGACGGGCGCCCCGGACCACCGAGAGGCGCGCCCGGGGCAGGGACTTGGCCGTACGGACCAGGGCGTCCCGGTCCGCGAGCGGGTCCGTGTCGCCGACCAGGAACAGCGCGGGCATGTCGAGTTCGGCCTCGTAGGCCGCCGTGAGCAGCGCGTCCGGGAGTGCCTCGCCCAGCGAGCCCCGCCGTACCGCGGCGTCGTCGCTCAGCGTGCCGCGGTGCGCGGGGCAGGACGTGCGGACGTCGAGTTCCTCGTCCCAGGTGCCCACGGCGGTGGTCGTACGTCCCGGCAGCCCGGCGAGGACGACGGCGTCGGGACGCCGGCCGCCCGGCAGCCGCCCGGTCCGCCCGAGGTGCGCGGCGAGCGCGGCGGCACCCGCGTCCGCGCCGAGCAGCACGACGGGTTCCGTGACGCCCCCGGGACCCGCGGTGCCGTCGACCGCCTCCGCCAGCAGGGCGCCGAAGCGGGTGAGCGTGGCGTCGGTGCCGTCGGGCGCCCCGCTGCCCCCGGCCTCCGGATCCGGCGCGTCCACGACGCGGACGCGGTAGGCGTCGGCCGCGAGGCGGGCCGCGAGCCGCCCGTAGGTCGCCCGGGTCTCGCCGCGGCCGGGCACCACGACGACCGTGCCGCGGGTGCGCAGGCCCTCGGGGGCGTGGTGGTCGGTGTGGTCGGTCATGTCAGACTCCTGCGGGTGCGGGTGCGGGTGCGGGTGCGGGTGCGGGTGCGGGTGCGGGTTGGTCGCGGGGCACCGGGCTCCAGCCGAGGGCGGGTGCCACCTCGGTCGCGATGAGCTCCAGCGCCCGGACCGTGGCGTCGTGGTCGGGCACTGCGGGGTTGAACTGGGTGATCAGATCGGTCGTGAGGGGCAGGACCTTCTCCCGTCGGAAGGCCGCGACGATCTCCTCCGGGGATCCGTGGAAGGCGTGGAAGCGGCGCAGCGCCTCCTCCGCGCCGAGCCCCTCGGGAAACGCGCCGTGCTCCGCCATGCGCAGCGCCGCACGGTGCACGTCGTCCCCGATGTGCCGCAGCGCGGTGCGGCGGTCCTTCGCCGGGAAGACCAGGCGGGACAGACCGATGCGCGGCCCGCGGGGGCGGCTCCAGGCGGCCAGGAAGGCGTCCGCCCAGGGACGCTGCACCTCGTCGGTGGGTGCGTCGTGGCCGTAGGCGGCCCGGTTGAGCAGCAGGTTGGATCCGCCGCCCGCCGCGTGGACCGCTCCGCCCCGGCTGAACACGCCCTGCCAGATCCGGTCGGTGAAATCGCCGGGCGCGGGCTGGACGCGGAAGCCGGGAGCGCCGACCTCCTCGTTGCCGAGGGCCCGCCGCAGGACGTCCAGGTGCTCGCTGGTCAGTTCGCGCTTGCGGGCCGCGTCCCGCCCGAAGGCGGCGTACTCCAGGTCGCCGGAGCCGCTGCCCACGCCGAGTTCCACCCGCCCGCCGCTGAGCGCGTCGACGGTCGCGACGTCCTCGGCGAGGCGGACCGGGTCCTCCAAAGGGAGCACCGTGACCGCCGTGCCGAGCCGGATCCGGGTGGTGCGCGCGGCGGCGTGCGCGAGGAAGGTCCACGGGGAGGACAGTCCGCCGCCGCCGAGCGGAACGTGGTGCTGGGCCACCCAGCCGACGTCGAAGCCGAGTTCGTCGGCGACCACGAACAGGTCCTGGGCGTCGCGGTAGGTGCGGGCGAGGTCGGTGCCGCGCCCCTGGACGTGGGTGAGGAAGCCGAGCCTGAAACGGGGTCGCTCGCCGGTCATGCCAGGCCCCCTCAGCCGTTCGCGGGACGGCGCCGGAGGGTGTGCCGGTTGGCCGGGACCGGCAGGCCCAGATTGCCGCGCAGCGTGTCGGCCTCGTACTCGGTGCGGAACAGGTCCCGCTTCTGCAGGATCGGCACCACGCCGTCGACGAAGAGGTCCAGTTCCTCCTGGGTGCGGAAGGCGAGGTTGATCCCGTCGAAGGTGCCGGCCTCGAACCACCGCTCGATGGTGTCGGCCACGGTCTCCGGAGCTCCGACGAAGGGGGAGCGGCGGAACTCGGCGACCGACTGGGCCACCTGACGTAGCGTCAGGTTCTCCTTGCGTGCCCGCTCGATGATCTGCGCGGCGCCCGTCCGGCCGCCCTTCTCGGCGAGGTGGGCGACGTCCGGGAACGGCGCGTCCAGGTCGTGCACGCTGAAGTCGTAGGCGCCGAAGGAACGGCCGAGCAGCGCCAGGTGGCGGTCGAAGTCGTTGTCCTCCTCGAAGATCTCCCGTTCCCTGCGCCGGGCCGCCTCGTCGGTGGCGGCGACGACCGGACCGCCGTGGATGAAGATCTTGATGTGGTCGGGGTCCCGGCCGTACGCGGCGGTCCGCTTCTTGATGTCGGCGTAGTAGTCCTGTGCCTGCTCCAGCGAGCCGCCCGGCGCGTAGATGCCCTCGGCCACCCGCGCGGCCAGGTCGCGTCCCTCCTCCGACACACCGGCCTGGAAGATGACCGGCTGGCCCTGAGCGGAGCGCGAGACGTTCAGCGGTCCGGCGACCTTGAAGTGCTCCCCCTCGTGGTTCAGTTCGTGCAGCCGGGACGGGTCGAGGAAGACGTTGCGCGCCACGTCCGCCGGGAAGGCGTCGTCCTCGTAGGAGTCCCACAGCCCGCGGGCGACCTCCACGAACTCCAGGGCCCGGCCGTAGCGGGTGGCGTAGTCGAGGTGTTCGTCCAGCCCGTAGTTGCGCGAGGTGCCGGTGTCGAAGCTGGTGACGACGTTCCAGCCGGCCCGGCCGCCGCTGATGAGATCGAGCGAGGCGAAGCGGCGGGCGAGGTTGAAGGGCGAGTTGTACGTCGAACTGGCCGTGCCCACCAGGCCGATGTGCCGGGTGTGGGTGGCGACGGCCGACAGCAGGGTGAGCGGCTCCAGCCGGTTGAGGTAGTGCGCCGGGTAGGTGGCGTTGATGAACTGGCTGTCGACGATGAACAGGGCGTCGAACAGGGCGTGCTCGGCCGCCTGGGCCTGCCCGATGTAGTAGTTGATGTCGATGCTGGCGTTCTTGGCCACGCGGGGGTCCTTCCACAGCCCGTGCTGGCCGGGACCGCCGACGCCGTAGGGGTGCAGGGCGAGATGGATCCTTCGGGACATGGTTCGTTCCTGTCTGTCGTGAAGAGGCTTCAGTGACTGCCGACTGCCGACTGCCGACTGCCGACTGCCGACTGCCGACTGCCGACTGCCGACGGCTGATTGCTGACTGCTGGCTGTGAACCGAGGTGGGCCGGTCAGGCGGGGAGCAGCGCGCGCAGGGCCGCGCGCTCGGCGCGGTCGGCCGGGGCGCCGCGCAGCGTCGGCGCCGAACCGACCAGCAGCCGCGTGTACGGGTGCTCCGGCCGTCCCACGACGTCGCGTGCGGCACCCACCTCGACCAGTTCGCCGCGGTACAGCACGGCGATGCGATCGGCGATCCCCGCCACGGATCCGAGGTCGTGGGAGATGAAGACGAGGGCCACCCCGCTCGCGCGCAGCTCCTTGAGGATCTCCAGGACCTGGACCCGGTTGGCGGAGTCGAGGGCGCTGACCGGCTCGTCGAGGATGACCAGCCGGGGGTCGGTGACCAGGGCGCGGGCCACCGCGATCCGTTGCCGCTGACCGCCGGACAGCTCGCCCGGCAGCCGGCCGAGCAGGTCCTCGGTCAGCCGCACGCGCGGCAGGAAGGACCGCACCCGTGCCGCCGCCTCCGCCCGGGACGTGCCCCGCACGAGCAGCGGTTCGGTCAGCGAGGCCTCGACGGTGAGGTCCGGGTCGAGGCTGCGCAGCGGGTCCTGGAAGACGTACTGGACCACCCCGCCGCGGCGCAGCTCTCGCCACTGGCGGGCGCCGTACGCGGTGACGTCCTCGCCGTCGAGGACCACGGACCCGGCGGTGGGCCGGACCAAGCCGAGCACGGTGCGGGCGAGCGTCGACTTGCCCGAGCCCGTCTCGCCGATGAGGCCGACCGTCTCGCCCGGCGCGACGCTCAGCGAGACGCCGTGCAGGACCCGGCGGCGCCGGCGCCGCCCGCCGTAGTGGACGTCGAGCCCGGTGACGTCCAGGACCGGGCGGGTACCGGTGCTCATGCCTCCCCCTTCGATGCCGCGGGCCCGAGGAACTTCTCCAGCCCGTACTGCTCGTGCTCGCTGATCAGCAGCCGCGTGTACGCGTGCCGCGGGTCGTCCAGGACCCTGCGGGTCGGTCCCTGCTCGACCACCTCGCCCCGCCGCATGACCAGGACCTCGTCGCACAGCCGGGCCACCACCGCCAGGTCGTGGGAGACGACGACGAGCGCGAGCCCGGCGCGGTCGCGCAGGTCGGCCAGGAGGTCGAGGATCTCCGCCTGCACGGTGACGTCCAGCGCGGTGGTGGCCTCGTCGGCGACGAGGATCCGCGGGTCCGCGGCGACGGCGGCCGCGATGAGCACGCGCTGGAGCATGCCCCCGGACAACTCGTGGGGGTACTGGTCGTGGACCAGTTCCGGGTCCCGCAGGTGCACCGCCCGCAGCAGGGCGAGGACCCGCTCCCGCGCCGCGCGGCGCCCGAGGCCCTTCTTGACCCGGACGACCTCCGCGATCTGCCTGCCGATGCGCAGCGACGGATTGAGGTAGGACGCCGGATCCTGGAACACCGCGCCGATGGTGGCCCCGCGCAGCGCGGTCCACCGCGCCGGCGTGAGGGCCGAGATGTCGGTGCCCTCGATCTCGACCGAACCGCCGGTGATCGCGAAGTGGTCGGGCAGGATGCCCAGCGCCGCCCGGCAGGTGAGGGTCTTGCCGCTGCCGGACTCGCCGACGATGCCGACCACCTTGCCGGGGGTGAGGTCGAAGCTGACGCCGTGCACGATCTCGCGCCCGTCGCCGCCGTCGGCGATGCGCACGTCACGCAGGGAGAGCAGGGGCACGGCGGGGCCGGGCGGACCGGCGGGACCCCGGGTGCCGCTCTCCTCGGCCCGGGTGAGGAGCTTCTCGGACACGGTCGTCATCGCGCACCTCCGGCGGGGGCGGGTTCGGTGGGTCCGGTCCGGTCCGTCCGGCCGGTGCGGGCGCCGCGGCCCCTGAGCAGGGCGCGCCCCGCCTCGCCCGACACGTCGCGGATCGCGTCCGCGAGCAGGTTGCCGGCCCAGACGGTGATCATGATCAGCAGCGCCGGGGTCAGCGGCGCCCACGGCCGGTGGCTGAGGTAGCCGAGGTCGGAGGCGAGCAGCCCGCCCCAGGTCGGCTCCGGCGGCTGCACACCGATGCCCAGGAAGGTCAGGCTCGACACGATGACGAAGCCGGTGCCGATGGTCTGGGCGAAGGCCACCGCGATCGGCGGCAGCACCTTGGCCCAGACGTGGCGCCGTACGACCCAGCCGATCGAGGCGCCGGAGATCAGCGCCGCCTCGACGTACTGCGAGCGGGCCACGGCCAGGGTGGCGGCGCGGGACACCCGGTAGAACAGGGGTGACACCAGTACGCCGGTCACCAGCATCGCCTGTGTCAGCCCGTTGCCGAGCAGCGCGATCACGGCGACGGCGAACAGCAGGAACGGCAGGGCCACCAGCGTGTCGGCCAGCCGCAGGGTGATCCATTCGAAGACCCGGCCCAGGTACACCGACAGGATCCCGGGGACGGCGCCCACGACCAGTGCCGTGAGCGCGACCTGGAGGGCGCCGAGCACGCTGACCCGCGAGCCGTCGAGGAGCCTGCTCAGCACGTCCCGGCCGAGGTAGTCGGTGCCCAGCCAGTGGCCGCCGGACGCGGCGGCGAGCGTGTTGTCGCTGGTGGCCAGCGGATCCTGCGGCGCGAGCAGCGGCCCGAGGACCGCGAGCAGCGCGACCGCCGTCAGGATGGCGACGGCGATGCGTCCGGAGGTGAGCGAGAGGACGCGACGCACCATGTGTCACACCCCCCTCTGCGAAGCCGGCGTGACACGCGCCAGCACCAGGTTGACGACGAGGTTGAAGGCGACGACCAGCGCGATCGACACCACCAGGACCCCCTGCACGGCCGGTACGTCACCGGCCTGGGCGGAGTCGTTGGCGAAACGCCCGAAGCCCTGAAGACCGAAGATCCACTCGGTCACCACGGAGGCGCCGACGAGCGCCGGGAACTTCAGGCCGAGGGTGGCGAGCGCCGGTCCCAGCCCGTTGCGCAGCACGTGCACGAAGAAGATGCGCCGCGGGCCGAGCCCCCGTACGACCGCGCCCGTCACGTAGTTCTCCCGGTAGGCGGCGACGAGACCGGAGCGGAGCTGGCGCGCGACGTCGGCGACGACGTCGAGGCTCAGTGCCAGCGCCGGCAGCGTGATGTGCGCGAGCCACGGCCCGAGACCCTGCCCCGCCGGGACGTATCCGGCGGAGGGGAAGAGGCGGAACTGGACGGCGAGCACCGCGACCAGCACGATGCCGACCACGAACGCGGGCATCACCGAGATCACCGTGACGAACCCGGTGACCGCCCGGTCCACCCATGTGGTGCGGCGCAGCGCCGCGAGCGTGCCGAGCGCGAAGCCCACCACCACACCGATCACCAGCGCGAACGTCGCGACGGAGAGACTGACGCCCAGACCGAGACCGATGAGTGCGGAGATGTCGGCGCCGTTGGTCCAGCTCGAGCCGAGCTGCCCGTGCAGGACGCCGCCGATCCAGTCGCCGTACTGGACCAGGAACGGGCGGTCCAGGCCCCATTGGGCCTCGACCCGGGCGATCGCCTCGGGCGTGGCCTCCTCGCCGAGCTGGATCCGGGCGGGGCTGAGGCCGCTCATCGAGCGCAGCGCGAAGGTCACGAAGGTCGCCACCAGGAACACCGGTACGAAGATCGCGACCGACCGGGCGAGGGTCACCAGGACCCGGCCCAGCGTCCGGCCGGCCCTCACGGGGTCGCCCCCTTGCCGCCGATGGTCACGCCGGTCCAGTCGATGTGGGCGGGGTTCTTCGGCAGGTCGGAGACCGACTTGCTCTTGGCGAGGAGGTTGGGCGAGGAGTACGTGAAGACCAGGGCCTTGCTGCCCAGGCCCGCCCGCGTCGCGGCTCGCAGCACCTCGGGGTACTCGGGTGCGTCGAGCGGGGTCCGCCGCACCTTGGCGACCGCCGCCTCGAAGCCCTCCGGCTGGTAGGGGGAGCTGAGGTTGAGCGGTCCGTCGGGTCCGAAGTGCGCGGTGAGCGTCTGGGCGGCGGAGTCCCGGCCGGTGGTGCCGTAGAGCGAGAACGTGAGGTCCTTGGCGAAGAAGGGTGTGGCCCAGTTCTTGTCGATCCTGATGTCGACGGTGATGCCCACCTTCCCGAGCTGCGACTGCACGATCTCGGCCTGCGGGTCCTCCGCCGGGATCACCAGGTCGAGCTTGATGTCACCGGCCCGGTAGCCGGCCTCGGCGAGCAGCTTCTTCGACTGGGCGGGGTCGTAGGGGTAGGCGTCCTCGGACTCGGGGTCGTAGGCCACATACCCCTGGGGGAAGGGCTGGTTGGTCACCTCGCCGTAGCCGAAGGTCAGTTTGTCGACGAACTCCTGGCGGTTGACGGCGTGGCGCACGGCGTCGACGACCTTGTCGTCGTCGAACGGCGCCTTGTTGATGTTGAGGCTGATGTTGGAGGCGTTGAACCCGGGCTGGACGAAGACGTCGAGGCCTGCCTTCTTCGCGGCGTCCGCCTGGCTGGGGTCGATGTCCGCGAAGTTGTACACGCCGGTCTGCAAACCGGAGACGACCGTGGAGGCGTCGGGCGCGGAGGTGAGTTCGACCTGGTCGATGTGGATGTTCTCCGCGTCCCAGTAGTCCGGGTTCTTCTTGAGCACCGCCTTGGTGCCGGGCACGATCCGGGTGACGGTGAACGGACCGGCGCCGACCGGGTTCTGGTCCAGCTTCTCCGGTGCTGCGGCGGCCTTGGGGCTCGCGATCTGGAGGACGCGCTGGCCGAGCAACTGGGGTATCTGGTAGTCGACCTGGTTGAGGTGAAGGGTGGCGTCCAGTCCCTGGGCGTCCACCGACGCGATCGAGGTGAGATCGCCGAAGAGCGCCGAGTTCTTCTGCTTCTGCGCCCGTTCCACGGCCGCCTTGACGGCGGCGCCGTCGACCGGCTCGCCGTCGCTGAACTTCAGCCCGGGGCGCAGGTGGAAGGTGATCCGGTCGCCCCTGTCGTTGTACTCCCAGCTCTCCGCGAGGTCGGGGACGGCCTTGCCCTCGGCGTCGGTGCGGGTCAACGAGGCGTACACCAGGGAGAGTTCGCGGAACTGGGCACCGCTTCCCCCGACCACGGGGTCCCAGTGGGCGGGGAAGTAGGTGGAGGTCCACTTGAGGGTGGCGTCGCCGCTCGCGGAGGCCGCGTCACCGCCGCACGCGCTGAGGGCGGGGACGCACACGGTGGCGAGGGCGGCGCCGAGCGCGGTGGCACGCAGTCGGCGGGAGCGGCGCCGCGGTCCGGGGCGGCGGGGCGTGAGTCGTCCGGGCATCTCGTACTTTCTGTGACGGTCCGCGGCCGCGTCCGGGCAGGCCGGGGCGCGGCTACGGGGCAACGGGCGGTCGCACGGGCGGACCTGACGTCGGCGCGGACATGCGGGAGCGACGGTCAGGGCAGTGCGGGTCAGGGCAGGTCAGGCGCACGGCGGGACGCGTGACGGGCGTCGTCCCGGGCGGGGGAGAAGAGGGAGGGGGAGGGGACGGCGAAGCGCCGGGAGGCGGGGGCGGCGGGCCGGGCCCGTGCGGAGGGCCGGGCGCCGCCGGGCCGATCGCGGCGGTCGGTCAGCGACAGAGAGCGCTGCAGGTGCGCCGCAGGTCCACGTAGCGGCACACCACGGCGGGGTGCGTCGTGAGCATGGTGCACATCCTGGGGGCAGTCCTGAGCGCCTGTCAATGGACACCAATTGGTGTCTCATTGGGCGGGACGGGCTCCCTCGCAGATCAGAGCGTTGTCACCGTCCGGCGGTGGAGCCGGACCGGGTCGCGGGGTGGGTCGCCGCCTCCTCGGGGTGCAGCCACAGCGGCCCGTTGCCCGTCTCGACGCGGACCGCCCACGACGGGGGCTCCCCGCCGTCCGTCAACAACTCCCACTCGGGCCCGGTCAGGGACCGGTGGCGCAGCAGGGCTTCGTCCGGCGACAGCCGCACGGCCACGAGCGGCACCCCCGCGCACATCTCGCCGACGGCGGCCGCGTACGCCTCCCGGGGACGCAGTCCGGGGACCAGCCGGTGGCCGCCCGGTGCCCGGACCAGCACCGTGGGCAGCGCGTACCGGTAGCCGCCGTCCCCGGTCTCCTTGGCGGCACCGGGGTGCGGCGAACCGCCCGGCACCGACCTCGCCCCGGGCACCGGCCGCCGCGCCTCGCTCCGGTCGGCCCGCACCCGCTCCCGTACGGCGTCGGACAGCGCGTCGGCGGCCAGCCGGGCCGGGTCCAGGCCCGGCACGCCCCGTACCGCGGCGAGCGCCAGTTCATGGGTGTCGGCCGGCACGCCGAGGACGAAGACCGTCTCCCGCAGCCGCCGCAGCACCCGCTCGGCGACGTCCGCCCCCTGGGTCTCGGCGGCCTTGGCGACCAGCGAGGCCGGCCACGAACTCGCCGCCACCCGGTGCAGCCGGGGAGCCCGGGGAGCGCCGGTGTGCCGGGCGACGTCCTCGACGTACCGCGCGTACCAGGCCGTCTCGGCCGCGGGGTCGGGTGCGGGGTCGTCGTCCTCGTCGAAGAGGACGCAGAACACGCGGCGCCGGCGGACCCCGGCGGGCAGGGCGGCGCGCAGCCACCGGAAGACGGGTTCGGAGCCCCACGCCCACGGGCACAGCGGATCGGTGTACTCGACCACCTCCGTCGTCCCCGGCGTCCCGGCGAGCGGTCCGTCGGGCACCGCCGTCACGCGGCACCCTTCGCGGCCGGCGCCCCGCCCGCCCCGGCCAGGACGTCACCGGCCGGCAGCAGGGAGGCCACCGTCACGCCGCCGAGGACGGCCGCCGCGTCCGCCTCGATGCGGCGCCACACGTCGGGCAGCCCGGAGGCGGCCCCGGGATAGTCCAGCGCCGCCACGGCCTCGCCCCGAAGGGTGAGCAACTCGCCGTCCACGACACGGGAGACGTCCAGCAGCGTGATCTCGTCGGCGGGCCGGCCGAGCCAGTAGCCGCCCTCGCAGCCGCGCTGGCTGCGGACCAGGCCGGCCCGGCGCAGCTCGCCCACGACGGACTTCAGGAAACGGAACGGGATCCGCTGCGAGGAGGCGATGGCCTCACAGGTCAACGGGCGGGCGGGTTCACGGGCGAGCTCCAGAAGGGCCCGCGTGGCGTAGTCCGCCTTCGCGGAGATATGCATGCGCCCATGATGCCCGACACCGCCGCCGTGCCCAGGGCCTTCACCGCCTGCGTACCTTCATTGCGGCAACATTGCCGCAGGTGAAACGCAATGGACACCTCTTGACATCCTTTTCGGCACCCTTCTAGCGTCCCCGCCATGAGCGAGCCGTTGACAGCCCCCGGCGAGGGCTTCCACCCCCACCTGCACGACGCCCCCGCACCCGAGGTCACCCCGTTGCGCAGCCGCCTGCACCACATCCGCGCCGACGCGTTGGACGGCGGCACGGCGCAGACCGGCGGCATGCGCAGGTTCGCGGCGGTCAGCGGGCGTGCGGTGGGCTCCGAGAAGCTGTGGATGGGCCAGACCCACGTCGCCCCGTCGACCTCCTCCTCCGACCACCACCACGGAGCGTCGGAGACCGCCATCTACGTGGTCAGCGGTCATCCCGAATTCGTGTTCCTGGACGACTCGCAGGACCGCCCGCAGGAGGTGCGGCTGCGCACCTCCCCCGGCGACTACGTCTTCGTCCCCCCGTTCGTCCCGCACCGGGAGGAGAATCCCGACCCGGCCGACGAGGCGGTGGTCGTCATCGCCCGCAGTACGCAGGAGGCGATCGTGGTCAACCTGCCGGGCCTGTACGCGCTTCCGGTGCGCGAGGACTGACCGGCCGGGAGGGCGGGTGCCCCGTGGCCGGCGTCCGGCGGAGGGTCAGGCCTTGTCCTGCATGGACTGCCGGGCCGGGTTGCGCTGCTCGGCGGCCTTGAAGTCCTTCTCGCCCGCCTTGGCCCGGACGCCCTTGGCGATGCGGTCGCCGATGGTCTTGTCGATGTTCGACCAGTACGCGAAGGCCCGCTGGAGCACGGGTTCGGTCACCTCGTTGAGGAGGTGGTCCACCACGTTGTCGACCAGCCGGTCCCGGGCCGCGTCGTCCATCACCTCGCGCACCAGGGTGCCCGGCTGCCCCCAGTCGTCGTCCTCGGCGTGGCTGACGTAGGCCGTCCGGGTGATGGCTCCGTCCGTCTCCCAACTGGGCGGCGTGCCGAAGCGCTCCGTGTCGGCGGCCGGACCTCCCTTGGAGTTCGGCGCGTAGACCGGGTCGGTCGTCTTCCGGTAGGCCATCGCACCGTCCTTGGAGTAGGTGCGGACGTCGACCACCGGAGCGTTCACGGGAAGCTGCTGGTAGTTCGCGCCGATCCGGTGGCGGTGGGCGTCGGCGTACGAGAAGAGCCGGGCCAGCAGCATGCGGTCCGGGCTCGGGCCGATGCCGGGGACCAGGTTGTTGGGCTGGAAGGCCGCCTGCTCGATCTCGGCGTGGTTGTCCGTCGGGTTCCGGTCCAGCGTCATGCGGCCGACCGGGATCAGCGGGTAGTCGCCGTGCGGCCACACCTTCGTCAGGTCGAAGGGGTTGAACCGGTAGCCGGCGGCTTCCGCGTACGGCATGACCTGTACGTGCAGTGTCCAGCTCGGGAAGTCGCCGTCGCGGATGTGCTCGAAGAGGTCCCGCATGTGGTAGTCGGTGTCGGCCGCCGCCATCTGGTCGGCCTCGTCCTGGGTGAAGAACTCGATGCCCTGGTCCGTCTTGAAGTGGTACTTCACCCAGAAGCGCTCGCCCGAGGCGTTGATCCACATGTAGGTGTGGGAGGTGTAGCCGTTCATGTGGCGCCAGGTGCGCGGGATGCCGCGGTCACCCATGAGCCAGGTGACCTGGTGCGCGGATTCCGGCGAGAGGGTCCAGAAGTCCCACTGCATGTCGTGGTCGCGCAGGTTGCTGTCCGCCCGGCGCTTCTGCGACCGGATGAAGTGCTGGAACTTCATCGGGTCCTTGACGAAGAACACCGGCGTGTTGTTGCCGACCATGTCGTAGTTGCCCTGGCTGGTGTAGAACTTCACCGCGAAGCCGCGGGGGTCGCGCCAGGTGTCCGGGCTGCCGCGTTCGCCCGCGACGGTCGAGAACCGGGCGACCAGGTCGGTGCGCGTGCCCGGCTGGAAGACGGCCGCCTTGGTGTAGGCGCTCACGTCGTGCGTCACTTCGAAGTGGCCGAAGGCGCCGCTGCCCTTCGCGTGCGGCTGGCGCTCGGGGATGCGCTCCCGGTTGAACTGCGCCATCTGCTCGATGAGGTAGGCGTCCTGGAGGAGGACCGGACCCGCCGGTCCCGCGGTGAGCGAGTGTTCGTCGCTCTCCGCGGGCGCGCCGGAGTCCGTGGTGGTGGCGGGCGGGGTGTCCGTCATGGAACTGCCTTTCGTCGGGGAGTGGCTGACGCCCGGGGACCGCGCGGCACGATCACGGCGCACGGGGTCCGCTCCGGCCCGCCCGGCAGGGCGTTCCCGCCGACGCTGGGGCCGGGCCCGGGGCGGACGGCCCCGGGGCGACGACCGTCGGCCCGCCGGCCGTGCCGCGTCCCGGCGCCGGGACGCACCGCGTGCTCGCCCATCCGTCCAGGACCTCCAAAGTGCCGTCGTCCGTATCAGTCTCCGCCGCCGCACGGCCCTCGCAAGCGGAGACGGCGGCAGTGGTGACGCGGACCTGCGCCCCCGGGACCGGCTCCGTGCGGCCCCCTCCCGCGCACACGCGGCGCGCCCGTCCCCCTCGTCGCCGTACCGCCGGCCGTGCGGTCCCGCCCGGCAGGGGCGAGAGGCGCACCGGCACCATGACCGGCATGACAACTCTGCACACGAACCCGCTCTTCGCACGGCTCGCTGGCGGGACTGGGGACCCCGGAGGAGGGCCTCACCGGCGTGGCGGCGCCGGCCCCGCTGGACGGCCTCCCCGCCTCGTCGTCTCGCCCGGTTTCGGCCTCGACGCGTACCACGGCGTCAACCACGTGCAGGTCCTGGAGAACATCGCCGTCCTGGAGCGCGCGGGGGCCTACCTGGGCGCGTTCTCCGTTCACGCACCACCCGTGAGGGCGCGCTCCGCCTCGACGCGCCGGCCCACGCCCAGGAGCACACGCCGGAGCGTCCCAGCATCGTCAACGGCTCCGTCGCGGCGGCCGTCCGGGGCGAGTTCGGCGACGTCCGGTTCACCGGACGCACCCGAGGCAGCGAGCTGTTCGTCAACTCGCTGCTGTCCCTGTACTTCGCCTTCGACCTGCCGGGCCTCGCCGCCCGCTGTCGGTACCTGGACCGGATCGAGGACACCCGTCTGATGCGCCAAGTGCACTCCCGCATCGGCGAGTTCGGGGAGTCCGTCGTGACCCGCCCGCCCCCCGCCTTCCCCCACTGGGCTCAGTGCGCCGGCTCCCAGTAGGTGCCGTACTTCGTGGCCAGCGCGGTCGCCTCGGCCGCGGTGAGGTGGCGTACCGGCCGGTCCCCCAGGAGGAGGTGGAGCGCGGAGGCCTCCTCCACCTCCACGGCGGCCTCCGTCGCCGCGCGCAGCGACGTGCCCGCCACGACCGGGCCGTGGTTCTGCAGCAGCGCGGCGCGGCAGGGGAAGCCGAGCCGCTCCAGCTCGGCGGCCTGCGCGGGGTCGCCGGGCGGGGCGTAGGGGAGCAGCGGTATCTGCCCGACCCGCATGACGAAGTACGGCGTCAGCGGCGGCAGCGCGCTGCGCTCGGACCAGGGCGCGTGGCAGGAGGCCGCGGCGGCGTGCCGGGAGTGCAGGTGGACGACGGCCCGGGTGGCCCGCTCGCGCCGGTAGAAGGCCAGGTGGAGCGGGTACTCCTTGGACGGCGCCGGTCCGTCGAGGTGGGTGCCGTCGAGGCCGAGCACCGACAGGTTCCGGGGATCGAGCGCGGCGAGGTCGGTGCCGGTCGGTGTGATCAGGACGCGGTCGCCCTCCCTGGCGCTGACGTTGCCCGAGGAACCGGGGCTCAGTCCCAGCGCGGCCAAGTGGGCTGCCGCCCCGACGAGTTCGTGTGCGAGGGCGGTCATACCAGCTGCTCCCATGCCTGCGTGAAGATGTCGGTGCCGCCGAAGTTCCCCGATTTCAGGGCGAGATCGACGGTGTGGGCGGCACCGGAGGGGCGCACCTCGGTGCGGGCCCAGGCGACCCCCGGGGCGATGGGTGCCCCGACGGCGAGCGTGCGGGCGCGCAACGCCGTGACGACGGCCCCCGACGTCTCGCCGCCCGCCACCAGCAGCCGTCGGGCCCCGGCGTCCACCAGTTCCCGGGCGCAGGCCGCGAGCGCCCTCTCCACCAGGACCGACGGCGGTTCCGCCCCCGCCGGGGTGTCCGTCTCGACGTCCTCGGGCGTCGCGACGGCGTAGATCAGGGGCGGCCGGGCGGGGTCGTGGGCCCACTGGTCGCGCACGAAGGCGGTGAGGCCGGCCACGGCGGCGCCGAAGTCGCCGCGGAGCAGGGTCAGGTCGAGCCGCCGGTGCGGCAGCCGTACGAGGGCGTGGGCGACCTGGGCCCGGGTCGCCGCGGAGGCGCTGCCCGCGAGGACGACCCCGGGGTCCCCCGGACGCGAGGCGGCACGTGCGCGCGCCTGGTCCGGATGCGGGCCGGTCAGTCCCGCGGCGAGTCCGGCGGCGCCGGTCACCAGGCCGAAGTCCTCGGTGGCGGCGGCGACGGTGCGCAGGTCCTCGTCGTCGACGGCGTCCACGACGACCAGGGCGTCGGCGTGCGCCTCGTCGTCCAGCTCGGCGCGGAGACGGTCGGCACCGGCCCGGACGGTGTCCAGGCCGACACGGGTGACCGGGTGGTCCGTCTGCGGCCGCAGCAGCCGGTCGACGCGGGAGTCCAGCATCGGAGTGAGGGGGTGGTGGCGCATGGGGCTCTCGTCGAGCAGGTCGTCGTGGACGAAGAGCCGCCCCCGGTACACGGTCCGCCCGGTCGCCGGGAAGGAGGGGACCACCACCGTGCGCCGCTCGCCGGTCTCCGCGAGCAGTGCGTCGGTCACGGGACCGATGTTGCCGCGGGGCGTGGAGTCGAACGTCGAGCAGTACTTGAAGTAGAAGCGCCGGCAGCCGATGGCCCGCAGCGCACGCAGTGCCCGGCGCGACTCCTGCACCGCCTGCGCGACGGGAGCCGTTCTGGACTTCAGCGCCACCACGACGGCGTCCGCGTCGGCCCACCGGTCCGGCGCGTCCGGCTCCGCGGGGGAGGCGACGGCGTCGGCGCCGACGGCGACCACGGTCCGGAAGCCGCGGGCGACCAGCATCGTCGCAAGGTCGGTCGCGCCGGTGAAATCGTCTGCGATGGCCCCGAGGGTCGGCATCACGTGCTCCTGCTCTGCTGTCCGGGTTCCTGGTGCGGCCGACGGCCACCCGTGATGATCTGTGAAATTATGTTAACAGACTTTACGCAAGTGGGATCTGGTGATACACAATGTTCATCCGCTGCTTCTGGAACGCGCGTCCCACGGCACACCGTCGCCCCGTCGACCGCGCGAGAAGCCCCTGCCACCACCTAGCCCCTGCCACCACCTTGCGCGCTCATTCAGGAGGGCCTCATGAACCTGCACCACTTGTTCGCCGACAGCGGCGGCCGGACGGTGCGCTACGCACTGACCGGGGCCGGCGGCGGATTCGCGCGCACCCTCCTGGCCCAGAGCCGCCGCCTGCCCGGCCTCGTCCCGGCCGTCCTGTGCGACCGCGACCTGTCCAGGCTGCGCGCCATGCTGGACGACCTGGGACACGACGCCGCACAGCCGGCCGAGTGCCACGACGCGGCGGCCGTGGCGGACACGGTCGCCCGCGGCGGCATCGCCCTCGTCGCCGACGCCGCGCTCCTGACCGCGGCCCCCTGGGACATCCTCGTGGAGGCCACCGGCAGCCCCGCGGACGGCCTCGCCATGGCCGAGGCGGCCCTCGCCGCCGACCGCCACGTCGCGATGGTCAGCAAGGAGGTCGACTCCGTCGCCGGGCTCCACCTCGCCGACCTCGCCGCCGCCCGGGGCCTCGTCTACACCACCGCCGACGGCGACCAGCCCGCCAACCTCATCGGCCTGGTGACCTGGGCCGAACTGCTCGGCCTCGACATCGTGGCCATCGGCAAGTCCACCGAGTACGACCTCGTGCTCGACCCCGAGGCCGGCACCGTCACCCAGCTCGACACCACGGTGCCCGCACCGGCGCTCGCCGGGCTCCTCGAACTCGGCGACGACGTGCGGGCCACCCTCGACGCCCGCGCCGCGGCCGTGGCCGGCCTGCCCACCGGCGCCACGGCGGACTACTGCGAGATGGCCGTCGTCGCCAACAACACGGGCTTTCGCCCGGACACGGAACGCCTGCACTACCCCGTCGCCCGCATCGCCGAACTCGCCGACGTCTACCGCCCCCGCGAGGAAGGCGGCGTCCTGGCCCGCGACGGAGCCGTGGACGTCTTCAGCGCGCTGCGCCTGCCCGGCGAGGCGTCCTTCGCGGGCGGCGTCTTCGTCGTCGTCCGCACCGACGACCCGGTGACCTGGGAGACGCTGCGCCAGAAGGGCCACGTCCTCAGCAAGGACGGCCGGTACGCCGCGATCTACCTGCCGTACCACCTCATGGGCGTCGAGACGCCGGTCAGCCTGCTCTCGGCGGTGCTCCACCACCGCCCCTCCGGCGGCACCGACCCCCGCTCGTACGCCGTGCTCGCCGGCCGCGTCCGTACCGGCCTGCCCGCCGGGAGCGTGCTCGCGATGGGCGGCCACCACCACGACGTCACCGGCGTACGGGCCGTCCTGCTGCGCGGAGAGGACGCGCCCGACGACGTCGCGCCCCTCTACCTCGCCGCCCACGCCACCCTCGCCCGGCCGGTCGCCGCGGGTGAGCTGTTGCGCGTGGCCGACCTGGCCGACCCGGACCCGGGCCTGCTGAGTGCCTGGCGGGCCGGCCGCGCCTCGCGCGGCTGCCCCCGGGGCACGGAAGGAGAGCCCACCGTATGAGCACCGACCTCCAGCACCTCCTCCTCGGTGCCGCCGCCGTCGTCGTCCTGGTCCTGCTGATCACCAAGACCAAGCTGCACCCGTTCCTGGCGCTCGCCCTGTCCGCCCTCGGGCTCGGCATCGCCTCCGGCATCGCCCCGGTGCGTGCCGTCGAGGCCTTCCAGGACGGGTTCGGGGACACCCTGGGCGGCAGCGGTCCCACCATCGGCCTCGGCACCCTGCTGGGCGGCATCCTGCTCGGCTCCGGCGGCGCCGACCGCATCGCCACCGTCTTCATCGGTTCCCGGCCCGTGAAGTGGATCCCGGCGGCCATCACCGCCGCGGCACTGCTGATCGGCATGCCGCACCTGTTCGACGTCAGCTTCGTCATGCTGGTGCCGCTGGTGTACACCGTCGCCAAGCGCAGCAACACCCACCTGCTGTGGGTGGGCCTGCCGATGGCCGCCGGCCTCTACGTGTCGCACGGCCTGCTGCCGCCGCACCCCTCGCCGACCCTCGCCGTCTCCGCGTACGGCGCGAACACCGGCCTCACCATCCTGTGGGGCCTGGTCATCGGCATCCCGATGGCCGTGCTCACCGGCCCCCTGCTGACCCGGGTCGTCAGCCGCTGGTTCGGCCCCGCCCCCGACCTCGACCGCGGCCCGGTCCAGTCGGTCAGCACCGAGCCCGAGCACCCGCGCAAGCCGGCCTCCTTCACCCTCGCGCTCATCACCGTGCTGCTCCCGCCGGGCCTCATGCTCATCGGCACCCTGGGCACGGCCAACACGGCCGAGGGCACCCTGCCGTACCAGTTCTTCGACGCCTGCAACTCCTCGGTGCTGTCCCTGCTGGCGGCCGTGGTCTTCGCCTTCTTCGCCCTCGGCGTACGGTCCGGCTTCGGCCTCGGCCAGCTGCAGAAGATGGCCTCCAAGGGGCTCGCCCCGGTCGGCGCGATCATCCTGATCCTGGGCGCGGGCGGCGGCTTCAAGGCGATGCTCACCGAGACCGGGATCGACCAGCTCATCTCCGACTACGCCGTGGACTGGGCGATACCCCCGCTGCTGCTGGGCTGGCTGGTCGCCGCCCTGCTGCGGATCTGCCTCGGCTCGGCGACCGTCGCCACCGCCGCGGCCACCGCCATCGTCGCGCCGCTGCTCAGTGCCTCGCCCGGCACCTCGCCGGAACTGATGGTGCTGGCCACGGCCTCGGGAGCGGTGATGCTCTCCCACGTCAACGACTCCGGGTTCTGGCTGTTCAAGGAGTACTTCCAGCTGTCGGTGGCGCAGACCTTCCGGACCTGGACCCTCATGCTGTCCGTCCAGTCGCTGCTCAGCCTCGCCGGCGTCATGCTGCTCAGCACCGTCGTGCACGGCTGAGCGCGCGCCCGCCGGTGACGGTCCCGGCCGTCACCGGCATGATCATCCGCTAACGTCAGCACGGTCGAAGGGAGACCAGACCATGACCTCGGACGGCGAGCAGCCTCCGCTCATCCCCGACCAGCGCCGCGAGCAACTGCTGAAGCACCTCAGGCGCGACGGGGTGCTCAGCGTGCAGCAGATCACCCGGCTGCTCGGCGTCTCCCACATGACCGTGCGGCGCGACATCGCCGAACTCGAACGCGGCGGCCTGGTCTTCTCCGTCCCCGGCGGAGTGCGCATCGCCAGCACCATCAGCACCGAACCCGGCTTCCTCGACAAGTCCGAGGTCGAGCAGCCGCAGAAACGGGCGATGGCCGCCGAGGCCGCCCGCCTGGTCCAGGACGGCATGACCGTCTACCTCGACGCGGGCACCACCCTGCTCGCCATGGCTCCCGCCCTCGCCCGGCTGCCGCACCTCACCGTGGTGACCAACGACTTCACCACCATCGGCCGGCTGATGGACGCCGAGAACCTGGAACTGGTGCACGTCGGCGGCCGCGTCGACGTCTCCAACCGCTCCAGCGTGGGCCGCCTCGCCGCCGACACCCTGCGGCAACTCGCCCTGGACATCGCCTTCATCAGCACCAGCTCCTGGGACCTGCTCCGCGGCACCACCACCCCGTCGGAACCCAAGGTGGACGTCAAACAGGCGGCCATGGCCTCGGCCGCGCACTCCGTCCTGGTGGCCGGCTCGTCCAAGTACGGCACCTTCGGCCGCTACCGCGTGGCACCGCTGACGGCCTTCGACACCATCGTCACGGACACCGACCTGACCGACGCCGCGGCCGAGGGCATCCGGGCCGGCGGCTCGTCCCTCGTCCTGGCCCGGCCCTGACCCGGGCGCCGCTCAGGACGAGGGCCCGCCGGTGACGCGGAGCAGCCGGGGCGGCCGGCCGGCCGGTTCGGGCAGGCGCAACGGCTCCCGTCCCGGCGTGACGGTGCCGAGCAGAGCCGCCCGGCGCGCCCCCGGACCCGAAGGGAGCGCGCCGGGCAGGCCGATGACGGTCAGGAACCCCAGCAGGGCGAAGGCCAGCGCCTCCTTGGCGTCCGACGGCAGCCCGAGCGCGTCGCTGGGGCCGAGGGACACCCCGGGCAGCTCTTCGGCGAGCATGCCGGTCAGCACGAGGTTGTGCGCGCCGCCGCCCGACACGACGAGCCGCGTGACGCCGTGCGCACGGCAGGCGTCGGCCACCGTGACGGCGGTGAGCCGGGCCGGCGTCGCCAGGACGTCCTCGGGCCGCGCCACGGGTGCCGCCGCGAGCGCCCGCAGCAGGTACGGCAGGTGGAAGTGCTCCTTGCCGGTGCTCTTCGGCGCAGGCCGGCCGTAGTAGGGGTCGTCCAGCAGCACGCGCAGCAGCGCCGGATCGACCCGGCCCGCACCGGCCCCGCGCCCGTCCTCGTCGTACGGGGCGGCGCCGTCGGTGAAGTGCCGTACGGCGGCGTCCATCAGGGCGTTCGCGGGCCCGGTGTCGAAGGCCAGCGGCGGGGCGCCGGGGGCGACGACGGTGACGTTGGCGATCCCGCCGAGGTTCAGGGCCGCCGGCACGCCGGGCAGCGCCGCCAGGGCGAGGGCGTCGGTGCCACCGGCGGCGACGTCCCTGCTGCGCAGGTCGGAGACGACGGGCAGTCCCGTCGCCTCGGTGATCCAGGCGGGCTGGCCGAGCTGGAGGGTGCCGCGCACGGTGCCGTCCTCGACCCAGTGGTACAGGGTCTGCCCGTGCGAGACCACCAGGTCGGCGCCGCCCCCGCACAGCTCGCGCACGGCCCGCACGGCCACGTCGGCGAACGCCTGCCCGATGCCGGTGTCCAGCTCGGCGACGGTGCGGGCCGTCACCGCCGACGGCGGCAGGCTGCCGGCGATCAGGTCGCGCAGCCGGTCGGGGCAGGGGGAGGAAAGATGGCCGAGCGGACGCATCTCCAGGGCCTCGCCCCTCAGTTCGAGATCCGCGGCGGCCGCCTCGACGGCGTCGTAGGACGTGCCTGACATTAGGCCGATCACACGCACGACGTACTCCTGCGAAGGGTTGGTCGGACCGGGTACTCCCGCGAAGGGTGGGTCGGGCCGGCCGGGATCAGGCGCGGTCGGCCGTCGTGGCCGCCCGGTCGGGTCCCGCCCCCGGCCCCTCGCCGGCCGACGCGCTCCGCCCCGGCTCCGGCGCCCGGTGGAACAGGCTCAGCGCACCGCCGACGACGAGGGTGACCACCACGCCGACGGGCACCAGCCACTGGGCCGCGATCGCCTGGGACACCGTGGTGCCGCCCGTGGTGACGTCGATCTTCACCCCGCGCACGATGTACGTCATCACGCCGACGGTGACCAGGAAGGCCACGACGGAGTCGGCCTCGTTGGCCCGTGCGACGAGCCGTCCCAGCAGGAAGGCGCCGAGCAGCGCGCCGTAGGTGTAGCCCGCGATGGTCAGGCCGGTCAGGTACACGTTGCCCGTGCTCGCGCTGAACGCGCAGGCGAAGACGGCCATGAGCGTCGCCCACACCAGCGTCGTCCAGCGGGCGAGCCGGAGCAGTGCCTCCTCGGACGGTGTACTGCGGAAGAAACTGTGGATGATGTCGGCGACCGTCGAGTTCGACATGGAGTTCAGCGCCGAGGACAGCGAGCCCATCGCGGCGCCCAGGATGCCGGCCACGAGCAGACCCGAGACCACCACGGGCAGCCCGTGCAGGATGAACTCCGGATAGAGGTTGTCGGAGCTGGACAGCCCCAGCTCCGAGAAGGACCGGCCCTGGTTGTACGACCACAGCAGCGCGCCGACCAGCGAGAAGGCGGCGAACTGGACGGTGACGAAGACACCCGAGGCGATCATGGCCTTCTGCCCCTCGCGCAGCGTCCGGGTCGCCAGCACCCGCTGGACGATGAGCTGGTCGGAGCCGTGCGAGGCCATGGCGAAGATGGCGCCGCCGACGAGGGCCGTGGGCAGGGCGAACGGGCTGGTGAGGATGTGGGCGAGGCCGAAGTCGGTGTCGAAGAGCGTGAACCTTCCGGCGTCCAGGGCACGTGCGTAGCCGTCGCCGCCGACGTGCGCGGACAGCACCGCGACGGCGAGGACCGCGCCGCCGAGGTAGAGGATCATCTGGATGGCGTCGGTCCAGATGACCGCCTTGATCCCGCCCAGGTAGGTGTAGACGACGGTGATCAGCGTGATCACGACGATGATGACGCGGTAGCTCGCGTGCACGCCGAACTCGTCGAGCAGCAGCTTGATCGGGATGGCGGAGGCGAACAGCCGCACCCCCTCGGCCAGGAGCCGGGTGAACACGAAGGTCACCGACGCGAGGCCCTGCAGCTTCGGGCCGAACCGGTCGCCCAGGTACTGGTAGGCGCTGACGAAGCCGCCGCGCTTGTAGAGGGGGATCAGCACGGTGGCCACGACGACGCGTCCGAGGACGTAGCCCAGGGCGAGTTCGACGTTGCCGAAGGCCTGGCCGCTGTAGGCGCCGCCGGGGACGCTGATCACCGTCAGCACACTGGTCTCGGTGGCCACGACGGAGAAGGAGACCGCCCACCACGGCATGTGGCCTTCACCGACGAAGTAGTCCTTCGAGGACTTCTGGCGGCCGGCCTTCCGCAGGCCGATCCAGGCGATCCCGATCAGATAGACCACGATCACCACGAGGTCGAGCTGGCGCACGCTTGCTCCTAGGCACGGGCCGGTGGGGTAGCCGGCGTGGGGAGAGGGCCGGTCGGCCGTCCGGGACGGGGAATGCCGCCCTCCGGATGTTAATGAGGACTGCCCCGCGCGCCGGTGTCCTCACGCGCGTCCGCGCCGCTCGCCCTCCCCGGCCACCGCCCGCGGCGAGACCTGCGGTGCCGTCCGCTGCGGGCGTGGGGAGTGCCCGCGCAGAGGCCGACGGGGCGTCACGGCCGTACGGACTCCACGCCGTCCCCCCGCGGGTCCTCGTCCCCGCGCAGGCTTGTCACCAGCTCGCGCGGCAGACCGTGGGTGTCGTGGAGGTAGCGGAAGTCCTCCTCCCCCAGCGGCCCCCGGAAGCGGGGCCGGGAGAGCACGTGGCGGCCGCGTTCGAGCAGCCGCCGGAACCGGCGCTCCTCCTCCACCAGCAGCCGCCGTACGAGGCCGGGGTCCACGGCCTGCCGGAAGTGGTGCGAGGTGTGGGTGATCAGCTCCTCGGGCAGGTCGCCGAGCCCGCGCGAGGGATCGTCCCGCCACAGCACGGTGAGCAGCCGTCGCACCAGGCGGCGCAGCACGTAGCCCTGGCCGGTGTTGGCCGGACGCACCCCGTCGCCGACGACCACCACGGCGGACCGCAGGTGGTCGCAGACCACCCGGAACGACGGCTCGTCCAGCGGCCACAGGGAGGGCAGCACCCGCCGCCACGGCTCGAAGACGTCGCAGTCGAACACCGACGGCCTGCCCTGCAGCAGCGAGACCAGCCGTTCCAGACCCATGCCCGTGTCGACGTTGCGCTGCGGAAGCGGCACGAGACGGCCGTCCTCCAGCCGGCGGTGGCGCATCATCACGTGGTTCCACACCTCCACCCAGCGGTCGTCCCCGGTGGGCGTGGAGCGGGGCGGGGTGTCGCCGCTCCACAGGAAGATCTCCGAGTCGGGACCGCACGGGCCCACCGGCCCGTTGGACCACCAGTTGTCGTCCTCGGTCGGTTCCACGGGAACACCGAGCTCCTGCCACAGCCGCAGGGACTCGGTGTCCGGCCCGGCCTGCTCGCCGCCCCCGTACACGGTGGCGTGCAGCAGGCCCGGGTCGACGCCCAGCCCTTCGGTGAGCAGGCGGTGGGCCCACTCCAGACTCGTCGGGCCCTCGTAGTCGCCCAGCGACCAGGTGCCGAGCATCTGGAACACGGTCAGATGGGTGCGGTCTCCGACCTCGTCCAGGTCAGTGGTGCGCAGACAGCGCTGCACGTTGACCAGCCGCCGGCCCAGCGGATGGGGGCGGCCCTCCAGGTACGGGGTGAGCGGGTGCATGCCGGCGCTGGTGAACAGCACGGGGTCGCCCGGCTCGGGCAGCAGCGTCGAGCCGGTGATCCGGCGGTGGCCGTGGTCCTCGTAGTACTCGACGAACGTGCGGACGACGTGCTCGGTGTCCATGGGGTGACTCCTTCGCTTCGGGGCGGGAGGGGCACCGGAGAACGGAACCGTGCGGTCCTCGCACCGAGGTGAAGGTGGCGGGGCGCCACGTGGACCACCGACGAACCGTTTCCGGTCGCCGGTGGAAGAGGGGGAAGGTCAGACGGCGGCAACCGGCGAGCTGGTCGCTCGCGCGGTCGCGAAGGTGCTTCGGCCGATGACGTTCATGCCCCGAAGACAACCCCACCGGCGTCCGGAGGGCAACCGGATTTTCCACGCACCGGCCGTCAGCGGGCACCCGCCCACACGTCCGGGGTCCGGCCCGCCCACGGCTGGGCCCTCTCGAGCTGTCCGGCGAGACGGAAGAGGAGGTCCTCGCGCCCGTAGCCGGCGGCGAACTGCATCCCGATCGGCAGGCCCGTCCCGGCGTCCGCCGCCAGGGGCACCGACATGGCGGGCGTGCCCGCCACGTTGAACGCCATCGTGAACGGCGAGCGGTCGTTGAGCCGCTCGATCCAGCCGAGGCCGTCGAGCGCCTCCGCGCCCTCGCCGTAGGCGCCCAGCAGTGGGGGGAGTTCCGGCAGGGTCGGGGTGAGCAGCAGGTCGTGGGTGCCGAAGACGCGGGCCAGGGTGCGGGCGACCCGGTTGCGGACGGCGAGGGCGGCGACGAACTGGGGGCCGCTGACCTCCTGCCCGTACCGGTGGGCGGCCAGCGTCGACGGTTCGAGGGTCGAGGAGTCGACGGGCCGGCCGAGGGAGGCGGCCAGGTCGTCGACCGAGGCCGCGAGATTCGCCGTCGACAGGCGGGCGTTGGCCAGTACGAACTCCTCCCAGCCGACGCCCAGGCCGACCGTGACCTCCTCCGTGCGGTGCCCGAGGGATTCGAGCAGTCGCACCGTACGGTCCAGCGCGTCGGTCACCGGGGCGGCCGTCCGGCGTCCGCCCCATGCCTGGGGCAGGACCCCGATCCGCAACGAGCCCGGAGGGCGGGTGACCTCCTGGGCGTAGGGGAGGGACGGCTGCTCGGCGAAGTAGGGGTCGCCCGGTTCCGGACCGCGCACCAGGTCGAGCAGGGCCGCGCTGTCCCGCACGGTCCGGCTGACGCCGCCCTGGACGGCCAGCCCGTTGAACCCCTCGTCGAGGGCGGGACCGAGGGAGACGCGGCCACGGGTGGGCTTCAGCCCGAAGAGGCCGTTGTGAGCGGCGGGGATCCGCAACGAGCCCGCCGCGTCGGTGGCGTGGGCGAGCGGGACCGCGCCGGAGGCGACGGCCGCTCCCGCGCCGCCGCTGGAGCCACCGGCGCCGCGGCCGGGGTCCCACGGGTTGCGGACCGGGCCGTACAGCGCCGGTTCCGTGGTGATGCTGTAGGCCAGCTCCGGTGACGCGGTGCGCCCGAGGGTCACCAGGCCGGCGCGGCGCAGGCGCCGCATCAGGAACGAGTCGGAGCGGGCGACGTGCCCGGCCGCGAGCCGGCTGCCCATCTCCATGCGCCGGCCCGCCATGGAGATGCCGAAGTCCTTGATCAGGAACGGCACTCCGGCCAGCGGCGTGCTGCCGGGCTCGGGCCGGTCGTCGGCCGGCCAGGTCTCCACGACGGCGCCGGTCGCCGGGGCGACCCTCCGTATCGCCTCGCGTGCGGCCCTCTCCACCTCGGCGGGCGAGACCTCGCCCGCCGCCATCAGCTCCGCGAGCCCCACCGCGTCGTGGCACACGTACTCGGACACCCTCACTGTCACTCCTCGGATCGAAGAACGGTACTCATGAGTCCCGTGCGATACCGAGCGGTATCGCACGGGACGGGCTGGTACCGTAGCAGGCGGTGCAGGACCCCATCGACCGCACGTCACGGAGCAGGGATGACATCGACCGCCGCAAGGCCGGGCAGGGTGGCGAAGCTGCCGCCTCGGGAGCGCATCCTCGACGCGGCCGAGGAGCTCTTCCAGCGCGAGGGCATCCAGCGGGTGGGCGTCCAGGCCATCGCCGAGCGGGCCGAGACCACGAAGATGGCGATCTACCGGCACTTCGAGACCAAGGACGCGCTGGTCGCCGAGTGGCTGCGGATCCTGGCCGCCGAGTACCAGGCGGCCTTCGACCGGGTCGAGGCCGAACACCCCGGCCGGCCCCGGGAGCAGATCCTGGGCCTGGCCCGCTTCATCGCCGACGGCCTGCCCTCGCTGTCGTACCGGGGCTGCCCCTTCATCAACTCGCTCGCCGAACTGCCCGACCGCTCACACCCGGCGCGGCAGGTGATCGAGGAGCACAAGAGCCGGCAGACCCGCAGGCTGGTCGGCATGTGCACCGAGGCCGGGCTGCCCGACCCCGAGCAGGTCGCGGCCCAGATCACCTTCGTGCTCGAAGGGGCCCAGGTGAGCACGCAGAACGGAAGCGTCGACCGGGCGGGGGAGCGGCTGATGCGCATCGTCGAGGCGCTCGTCGGCCCGTAGCGTCACACGCCGGGCCGCCCCTCGGACGCGGTCAGCGTGGGGCGCGCCCCGTGCCGGACCCGTGGTCGCGCCACGGTGCGGTCGCCCAGGAGGGGAGCCAGGTGTCCTCGGGCAGGGGGGCCAGGTTCGCGAAGTGGCGGACGACGGCGTCCAGTCCCGGGTGCGGATTCTCGCGGGGGAGCAGGAGCGAGAGCGGGTAGGCGAGCGTCGGACGCGCGATCGGGATGCGGCGCAGGTCGTGGCCGGCCGGCCAGACGTACCGGTCGCGCGAACCCACGAGGGTGGCGACGTCGTCGGAGTCGGCGAGGATGTCGAGGAGTACCTCGTTGCCGAAGTTCGGGCCCGTGGCGTCCACGCGGAGGCCGAAGGCCGCGGTGAGCTGATCGTAGAAGTCCGCCCATTCGCTGCCCGGCGCGATGCCGGGCACCCAGATCCGGTGCCCGCGCAGCCGGTCCGGTGTCACGGCGCGGGCGGGGGCGAGCGGGTGCCGCGGTCCGACGACGAGTTCCAGCGGCGAGTGGAACGCGTGGATCATCCGCACCTCGCGCGGCAGCGCGGCCGGGTCGGTGACCGAGCGGAAGGAGGCGTCGACGTCGCCCGCCTGCACGGCGGCCACCGCCAGCCGCGGGTCGTCCACCTTGAGTGTCACCACGTCGAGTTCGGTTCCGGGATGCGAGCGCCAGTAGTCGTGCAGGACGACGGCCTGCGCGCTCCGCAGGCCGAGCACGTCGACGCGCAGCGCCCGCGAACCCCGCCGGATCGCGGCGACGGCGCGGTCGACGTCCGCGACGACGGCGCGGGCGTGCGGCAGGAAGGCCTGTCCGTCGAGGGTCAGCTCGACCCCCCGGGCGGTCCGCGTGAACAACCGGACGCCGAGTGCGCGCTCCAGGGCCGCGATCCGCTTCGAGACCGCCTGCTGCGTCACGCCGAGTTCGTCGGCCGCGTGCCGAAGCTGTCCCAGCTCGGCCGCCCGGACGAACGACCGCACTGCCTCGGTGTCCATGCGACCGAGCATAGGGCGTGCCCGGCCGGTGCGCGGGACGGCACCGCGGCGCCGGAGCCCGCGCCCGGGTGCCATAACCTCGTGCGTGGGAACGTCAGTTGTCAGTTGCCGAGAGTGTCCACACGTCCACACCGAGGAGGCGGCGGTGCTCCACAGGCGCGGCTCGCGATTGCTGGTATGCGCCATGGCGCTGGCCTGCGTGGCACTGGTGGGACCCAGCGCCCCCGGCGGCGCGCCGTCCGGCAGGTCACTGCCCGTCGAGGCCGTCAGGGACGTCGTACCGAACCGCGTCATGACGTGGAACCTGTGCAACCCCTGCGACGCGAGCAACCTGGACCGGGCCGCGGAGATCGCCGCGCACGCGCCCCAGGTCATCGGCATGCAGGAGGCGTGCGCCCGCGACGTCGAGCGGATCCGGGACTATCTGGAGGCCTTCCACGGCCTCGTCTACCACGTCGCCCACGGCTCGGTCCTGCAGAACTGGGGCCGCTGCGGGGGAGCGCCGTGGAATCCGGGAGGCTTCGGCCAGGCCATCCTGTCGGCGGCGCCGATCACCGACCGGGTCAACGTCGAATACCCCGACGGCGGCTCCGAGGACCGTGGATATCTCGCGGTCACCACCGAGGTGGGCGGCCGGTCCGTCCGGGTCCTCAACACGCACCTCGCCCAACGGCGGCAGGAGGAGTTCCGCGAGGGCCAGGTCCGGGTACTGGCCGCCGAAGTCGCCCGGCACGACCGGGCCGTGGTCCTCGGCGACTTCAACGCCGTACCGGACGCCGCCGAACTCGACCCCATGTGGGCACTGGCCACGGACACCGATCCGCAGTGCCACCCCGCGCCCGCCGGCACCTGCGAGCCGACCACGGACTGGCGGAGCAAGTTCGACTACGTCTTCCTGCGGGGCATCGCCCCGCGCGGGCACCGGGTGGTCCGCACCCCGCACTCCGACCACGACATGCTGTACGCCGACCTCGACGTGACCTGAGGCGGCATCATCCGGTGCGGGGCATACCCGGCGC
Organism: Streptomyces ardesiacus; assembly: GCF_003112575.1. GTDB lineage: Bacteria > Actinomycetota > Actinomycetes > Streptomycetales > Streptomycetaceae > Streptomyces > Streptomyces ardesiacus. The sequence continues at coordinate 277,986 of NZ_BEWC01000004.1, read as the reverse complement.
GTGTCCCCGCACGGAGCGCTTCGGCCCGCCCGTGCACCCGTGAGGCAAGGGGGGGGTGGGGAGAGAACCCGAGGGGGCGTCCGCGCGCATGGCGGCCCCCGCCCCGGGTAGCCTCCGGTGCGGGGCGCGGCGCAAGCGCCCGAAGAGCGAGGAGTGGCGGACGTGATTCGAAAGCTGCAGGCGGTCGCGCTGGACTGCGCCGATCCGGGAAGGCTCGCGGAGTTCTACGCGGAGCTGCTCGGCGGCCGGGTGGTCGCGGACCCGGACGACGCCGACTGGGTCGAGGTGCACGGCTTCGAGGGAACACCGCTGGCCTGCCAGCGGGTGGACGGCTACCAGGCGCCCCAGTGGCCCGGCCAGGACCGCCCCCAGCAGCTCCACCTGGACTTCGACGTCGACGACCTCGAAGGCGAGGAGAAGCGGGCGCTCGCGCTCGGCGCGACCGTCCTGGAGCGGACGGACCAGATCCGCGAGGGCGCCAACTGGCGGGTCTACGCCGACCCGGCCGGTCACCCGTTCTGCCTCTGCCTCCACTGAGCCCGGCACCTGCCGGCGCCGGCGGTCCCGACCGCGCCGGCAGGACCGGTCGCGCGCCGGGCCCCCTCCGGGTCAGACGGCCCGCGCCGCCGCGTCCAGGATCCGGGCCAGTTCGGCAGGCCGGGTGATCATGGGCCAGTGGCCCGAGCCGATGTCCGCGAAGTCGACCTGCCCGGCCGCGGCGAGTTCCGGAACGTCGCCTGCCTCGATCCACGCGCGTGCCTGCGCGGGCGTGAACTCCGGACACACGAGTACGACCGGCACGTCGAACCGGCGCTCGTCGGTCAGCCGCACCACGCCCCTGGCCACGGCCTCGGGCACCGGCACCGCGGACGCCGCCACCGCACGCCTCGCCTCCTCGTCGAGGTCTGCGGCGTCCGGCCCCTGGAAGGGCTCCCAGCCCGGAAAGGCCATCGCGCCGTCCCTGACCTCGAAGAAATCGGCGTACGGCTGCCCGTCCTGCGTCGGGACACCGCCGATGAGCGCGACCTTGGCCACTCGCTCCGGGCGCCGGTCGGCGGCCAGCCAGGCCAGGGTGCAGGCCGCGGAGTGCCCCACCACCATGGGCCTGCCGGACGCCGCGTCGACCGCCGCCAGCACCGCCGCCACCTGGTCGTCGAGCGTCGCGGACGCCGCACCGTCGCCCTGCCCCGGGAGGGTGAGCGGCACCGGGCGGTGGCCGAGCGACTCCAGCGAGGACGCCACGCCGTCCCACACGGATCCGTCCAGCCACAGGCCGCCGATGAGCAGGATGTCCATGATCGGTTCCCTTCGTTTCTGCCGAGGGACCCCACCGTAGGAGGAGATCCGGACGATCCACTGCCGGTACGGTCCCCCGGCCCTCTCCCGCGTGCTCCACGGCGCGAACTAGCCTGGGCCCGTGCCGAACGACGTCAGCCCCACCGCGCGAGCGCTGCGCGCCCTGGAGATCCTCCGGACCCGCCCCGCCACGACGGCCGGCGAACTCGCGGGGCGGCTGGGCGTGACGGAGCGGGCGGCGCGGCGGTACGTCGAGATCCTCAGGGAGGCGGGCGTCCCGGTGGAGTCGTCCCGCGGCCCGCACGGCGGCTACCGGCTGGGGCGCGGGACGCGGCTGCCACCCGTGCACTTCACGCAGGCCGAGGCACTCGGCCTCGTCATGGCGGCGCTGAGCGGCCGGCCGGCCACGGCGGACGCGGACGACCTCGTCGGGACCGCGCTGGGCAAGGTGGTCAAGGCGCTGCCGGAGAGCGTCGGCCGGCAGGCGGCGCTGCTGCGGGAGTACGCGGCCGCCGCCCCCGACCCGTCCGCGGCCCATCCGGATCCGGCCGTCACCAGTTCCCTCGTCGAAGCCGTCGCACACCGGCGCCGCGTGCTGCTCACCTACCGCAGCGAGGCCGGCAACACGTGGGACGAGGAGGCGGACCCGTGGTCCCTCGTCGTGCGCCACGGGCGCTGGTACCTGCTGTGCCACTCCCACCGCGCGGACGCCGTCCGCACCTACCGGGTCGACCGGATCGGCGGGGTCCGGCACACCCCGCGGGGGTTCGAGCCACCGGCGGCCTTCGATCCGGTGACGGCCCTGGAGGAGAACCTGGGCAGCGGATGGCAGTTCACCACCCGGGTGGTCTTCGACGCCCCGCCGTCCGAGGTCGCCCCGTGGATACGCCCGCCCATGGGCCGGCTCGAACCCCTGGGCGACGGCTGCGTCCTCGTCGGCAGCACCCGCAACCCGGACATGTACGCGCAGGAGTGGCTCGCCGGGGTGCCGTTCGCGTTCCGGGTCGAGGGCGGCGAGGAACTGCGTGCGGCCGTCGCCGCACTCGCGGCACGCTTCACCGCCGCCGTGGCGGACCGCCCCCCGGCCGGCCCGCCCCCGTCGACCGGGTGAGGGCGTGCGCGGCCGTCGGCGTCCCGGACTCCGTACCCGGACCCGGCCGGTCGGGACGGCCCGGCGGCCCGGCTCAGGTGGTGCGGATCGCGGAGATGTCGAACTGCAGGCGGACCTTCTCGCTCACCATGCTGCCGCCGGCCTCGAGCCGCTGGTTGTAGACCAGGCCCCAGTCCCTGCGGTCGATGGTGGTGGTGCCGTCGAAGCCGGCCCGCTCGTAGCCGAACGGGTCCACGACCGAGCCGAGGTAGTCGAGCTGCAGCTCGACGGGCCGGGTCGTGTCGCGGATGGTGAGGTCTCCCGTCATGCGGAAGCTCTCCGCCCCCTCGTGGGTGGTGGAGGTGCTGCGGAAGGTCATCTCGGGGTAGCGGCGCACGTCGAAGAAGTCCTTGCCGACGAGATGGGCGTCCCGCTGCTCCACACCCGTGTCGACCCCGGCGACGCGGATGACGATCTCGGCCCGGGACTCGCTGGGGCGGGCTCCGTCGAAGTAGAGCCTGCTGTCGTAGTCGGTGAAGGCGCCGCGGACCGTCGTGACCATGGCGTGCCGCACGGAGAACCCGATCCGGCTGTGGGGGCGGTCGATGGTCCAGTGCCCGGTCAGCGCGCGAAGGGCCGGATCGAGCGTGGCCACCGCTGGGGCGGGCCGCTCGGCGGGCCAGTCGTGGCCGCCGGCCGCGGGCGGCTCGGCGATGGCGGTCTGGAGACGGCTGAAGATACCCATGAGTCGTAGGCCTTTCGAATCGATCACCTCGTGTTATCACGAAGCCGATCAGCGGCCCGGGGCAAGATGGGCGGCCTCGTCCGGGTTCCATGACCCCGGCCGCAAAGCTGCACCGGTTCGACACCGGGTCCCTCACTTGTGCGCGCGGCGGGGTCAGCGCAACCGCCCGAGCGCGTCCCTCAGCCGCCGGGCCTCCCGCAGCCGCTGCTCGTAGGTGGCCCCGAGCACGAGCAGCAGCAGACCGGCGAGGGCCAACGGCACCCAACGGGGGAGCGCGCCGACGACCTGCGCGAGGTACGGGGCAAGCTCGTGCAGCGTGACCAGCGCGAGCGCACCCCCGCCGAGGAGCAGCGGCGCCTGCAGCCGGTGCCGCGCCCCCGCCAGGGTCACCACGAGCGCGGCGACACCGAGCAGCAGGGGCCGCAGCCAGTGCCGGTCGTCCCAGGCGGCGAGCAGACTCGGCACCAGGGTGACGGCCAGCCCCGCCCCGTACGCCGTCCACGAGGAGGCGGCCGTGTCGCGGCGCCGGCGCAGGTACCCGACGACCAGCGCGGGCCCGGTCACCGGCAGGGTGTACGCCTCCGGTGTGGTGACGTCCCAGGCCGCCAGGCGCACCCAGGCGGCCAGCAGGAACAGCGCGGCGGCCGCCCAGCCGGCCGGCCGCCGCTCCGGACGCAGCGCGGTGGCCGCCGTGAGGACACCGCCGAGCGAGAGCACCACGGCCAGCATCGGCGGATCGGTCACGGCGAGGGCGAGGGCGAGCAGTCCCGCGGCCGCGCCCGCCGCCTCGACCGGCACGGCCGCGCCGGAGCCACCCGTACGGGAGGCGAGCAGGACGGCGACGGCGGGGACGACCAGCACGAGCAGCGCCGTGTGCTGCGGTTGCCAGCCGGCGGACGCACCGACCGCACAGGCCAGTGCCGTGGCGTGGCCGAGGGCGGCCGGCGCGGTGAACGGCGCGAGCCCCGGGCGGCGGCCGGCGACCCCGAACAGGACCGTCAGCGACGCCAGGACACCGATCGTCGCGGGCTCGGAGGCCAGCGCGAGGAAGGCGAGACCGACCGAGGTGACGAGCGCCAGCAGGAGGGCCGTGAGGGTCGGCGGCGACGGCCGCTGCTCGCCGCGGCCGGCCCACCCCGCGAGGGCCAGCGCCGCCGCGACCACCGTGCCCTGCGCCACCAGCCCCGCCACGTACGGCAGTTGGAGCACCACCGGCAGCACGAGGACGGCCGCCCAGCCGAGCACGAGCGCCACCACCGCGGCGGCGCGGTGCCGGACCGTGTTCCGTCCGGCGACCAGCAGCACGGCGGCCACGGCGGCGAGGACGAGCGGTACGGTGCCCGCGTACGGCGGCCAGGGCAGCGCCGAGAACACGGCGTCCCGGACGTTCTCCGGCCGGCCGGACCACGGCCGCGCACTCCGGGCCGCCGGACCGAGGAGGGTCCCGGCGACCAGGGGAACCGCCCACAGCACCGCGACGCACTGGACAGCCGCCGAAGCGAGCGCCAGCCCCTGCCGCAGCGGCCGGCGAAGCGGCGTCCGGTGCACCGCCAGGAGAGCGATCGCGCAGGCCAGACACCCCGGCACGATCCACTCGCCCGGCACCGCGGCCCGCAGCACCCCGCCCGCCCCCGCGACCAGGCACAGGCCCGCGGCCAGCGCGGCGCCCCTGGCGGCGTCCGCGTGCGGGACGAACCGGCCGACGGCCAGGGCGAGGCCCGCCGCCCCGGCCAGGAGCACCGCCGCCCGAGCGGCCGTACCGGGGTCCGACGCGTTCCAGCAGAGCCATCCGGCCGACAGGACCCCCGCGACGCCCATGCCCAGTGCGCCGACCACGGCGACCACGCGCACCGGCACCGGGGCCGCCCGCAGGGCGACAGCGGTGCCGCCGGCGGCGGTCGCGAGCAGCACGGCCGTGACCGTGTGCGGGCCCGCGCCGGCGGCGAGAGCCCACAGGAGCAGGGGAAGGTGGGCGGTCGCCACGGCGAGCGGGAGGGGGTGGCGGAGTCCGGGGCGCGCGCCCGCGGCCGCCGAGCCGTCCCGCGCCGCCTCCCCGGCCGGGGCGGGAGCCGCCATCAGCAGGCCGTACGCGGCCCACAGCCCGGCCAGCACGGCGGACGCCGCCGCCGTGTACCCGACACCGTCCACGCCCGTGAACGCCACCTCGTGCAGCGCGTAGGCGTCGAGCACGGTCAGGGCGGTCCCCAGGGCGGACACGGCCTCGGCGGTCGACCGCAGTCCGCGCCGCAGCAGCACCGCGGGTGCACCCAGTGCCGCGACGGTCAGCGCGCCGAGCACCAGCGCGCGTCCCCCGATCCCCAGATGGCCCCAACTGACCAGGGTGAACGCGATCGCGGCGACCGTCAGCAGCACACCGCCGAGCACCAGCAGGACGTTCTGCACGCCGGGCGCGGAGGCCTCCGGACGCAGGGCGGGGCCGGCGGCCGCCCCGGCGCGCGGCGGATCACTCCACGGCGTGGCCCCGGCACCCCGGCCGGGTTGCCGGGCGGCGCCGGTCCGCAGCGTGTGGACCAGCCACTCACGGCGTCGCAGCAGGACGGCACGGCGCAGGTCGAGTTGCCGCAGCTCGGCGTCGAGGAGGCGCAACTCCTCGGCCGGGGGCGGGAGGTTCGTCATGCCTGGGAGTGTGGCCCCCGGCACACGCCGGGGCATGAGCGCGGATACTCATCCCGTACTCAGGGACACTCAGGGACGCGGGGTTCCCTCCGGAGCGTCCCGGCGGGGTGTCACGGCTCGACCGGGAGCACCGCCCAGACGGTGTTCCCGCCGGTGCGGTCCGACCGGGCGGTCCCCCAGGAGTCCGCGAGCTGCTGCACGATCAGCAGCCCCCGTCCGCTCTCCTCGAGGGTGGCGGAGCGCGAACCGGCCGGGCCGGCCGGCACGTGTCCGTCGTCGTGCATCTCGATCCGCAGGCGCCGGCGCGAGGCCGACAGTCCGCACAGCACGCGTGTGCCGCCCGAGTGGATCACGGCGTTGGTCGCCAGTTCGGAGACGAGCAGCACCGCGTCGGTGCACACGTCGCCGGGGAGCCCCCAGTCGCGCAGCCGCCGGCGGACCGTGTCACGCGCCGTCCGCACGCTGATGCGGAGCGAGGGAAGCTCGAACCAGTGTTCCCGGTCCGGCAGCGCCGGTGGTAACAGACCGGGCGAAGGGCTCGTGTGGGGGGTCACGGTGATCGCCTTCCGGTGGGGGCGGGCGCGTTGGGGGGAGCGGGCCTGGGCGGGCGCGGACGGGAGGGCGGTCGGTCGTACGGGCTCACAGACGCCACTATGCTCGCCGCCCAGTTCAGGCTGCAACCGAATCCCTGATAATTTCAGGAAGCCCCGTTCAGTCTGGTGTCGTCGTCAAGTCGCTGTCACAATGGCGCCCGTGACAGCCCATCAGGAGGTGGGGGCGTGAGCGAAGCTCGGTCCGGCGCGGGCACCAGCGCCCCGACGGTGCTGCGCATGATCCTGGGACGCAGGCTCCAGGACATGCGGCAGGACGCGGGCGCCTCACTGGCCGACGCGGCCAAGGCACTTCGGGTGACACCCCTGACGATCCGCCGGCTGGAGAAGGCCGAAGTCGCCCTCAAACCGCTCTACGTCGAAAAGCTCCTCCAGACCTACGGCAGCTCGCAGCAGGAGACGGACGAGTTCGTCGCGCTCGCCGAGCAGGCCAACAAACCGGGCTGGTGGCACGCGTACCGCGACGTACTGCCGAGCTGGTTCACCGCCTACGTCAGCCTGGAGACCGGCGCCGGCACGCTGCGCACCTACGAACCCCACTACGTCACGGGGCTGCTCCAGACCCCGGCCTACGCCCGCGCCGTACTGAGCGGAGGCTTTCCGAACGGCTCCGACGACGAGCTGGAGCGCCGTGTGAGTCTGCGGCTGCGCAGGCAGAGCCTGTTGGAGCGCGAGAACGCCCCCACCCTCTGGGTGGTCATGGAGGAGGCGGTCCTGCACCGGGCCGTCGGCGGACCGGAAGTGATGCGCGAGCAGATCGACCGGCTCCTGGAGGTGTCCGAGCTGGAGCACGTCAGCATCGACATCCTGCCCTTCGCCGTCGGCGCCCACGTCGGGGCCTGCGCCCCCTTCACCTACTTCCGGTTCGAGGAGCCCGAGCTGCCCGACGTCGTCTACAGCGAGATCCTCTCCGCGTCGATGTACCTCGACGAACGGGAGGACGTCGTGGCGCATCTGGAGGCGCACAACCGGATGTCGCTGCTCACCTCGACACGGGAGAGCAGGGCACTCCTGAACCGCATGCGCAAGGAGTACTCATGAGCACCACCGAAGTCACCGTCTACAACGGGATGCCGGCCTGCGACCTCGGCGAACAGGGCTGGGAACGCCCGTGGAGCGGACCCAACGGCGGCCAGTGCGTGGAGACCAAGCAACTCGCCGACGGCCGGGTCGCGGTGCGCCAGTCGACGGACCCGGCCGGCCCCGCTCTCATCTACACGCCCGAAGAGATCGGTGCGTTCGTCCAGGGGGTCAAGCAGGGCATGGCCGACCACCTCACGGCCGGTCTTCCGGAGGGAACAGCATGAGCAGCAGCACCCACGCCGCACGCGGGCTCGACACCAGCAGGCCGCACTCGGCCCGCATGTACGACTACTACCTCGGCGGCAAGGACCATTTCCCGGTCGACAAGCAGGCCGCCGAAGCGGTCGCCGAGGCCTACCCCGGCATCTTCACCTGTGCCCGGGAGAACCGCGCCTTCATGCACCGTGCCACGCGGGTACTGGCGCAGGAGCACGGCATCCGCCAGTGGCTGGACATCGGCACCGGCATCCCCACCGAGCCGAACGTGCACCAGGTGGCGCAGTCCGTGGTCCCCGAGGCCCGGGTGGTCTACGCCGACAACGACCCGCTCGTGCTGAAGTACGCCGAGCGCCTCATGCGCAGCACCCCCCAGGGCCGCACCACCTACATAGAGGCCGACGTCAACGACCCGGACGCCCTGCTCGAAGCGCCCGAACTGGCCGACGTGCTCGACCTGTCCCAGCCGGTCGCCCTGTCCCTGAACGCGCTGATGCACTTCATCACCGACGCCCGCGACCCGTACGGCATCGTCGAACGGCTCATGGCCGCCCTCCCGTCGGGCAGTGCGCTCGCGCTGAGCCACTGCACGCCGGACTTCGACCCGCCCACCTGGCAGAGGGTCACGGACATCTACACCAGTGCGGGTACGCCGGTGCAGTTCCGCCCCCGGCAGGACGTCACCCGCTTCTTCGCCGGGCTCGACCTCCTCGACCCCGGCGTCACCGTCGGTCACCGCTGGCGTCCGGACCGGCCCCTCGGTGCCGAGGCCCCCACCGACGCGCAGGTCAGTCTGTGGGCGGGGGTCGGCATCAAGCCGTAGCGCACCCACTTGCCGGATCGTCGCGGTGGGGCGCAGGGTGGAGGAATGAGCGGTCAGCAGGGCCCCACGCTCATCGCCTCGGTGCGGCGGGCCTTCCGGCTGATGGAAGCGGTGGGCGCCCACGACGGCGGCGTGCCGGCCAAGCAACTGGCGCGCGAGACGGGGCTGGCCCCGGGCACCGCCTACCACCTGCTGCGCACCATGGTGCACGACGGCTACCTGCGCAGACTCGAGGACGGCACGTTCGTCCTCGGGGAGAAGCTGGGCGCCCTGCACGCCGGGAGCCGGGACCAGGCGGCGCTGAGCAGGGTCCGTCCCACGCTCACGGAGCTGCGGGACGGCCTGTCGGCCGCGGCCTACCTGACCCTCTACGAGGAGGGCGAGATCCGGGTCGCGGAGATCGTGGACGGCCCGAAGGCGCCCCGCGTCGATCTGTGGGTCGGTTTCGAGGACGCGGGACACGCCACGGCGCTCGGCAAGAGCGTGCTGCGCGAGCTGGACGCGGACGCCCGCGCCGACTACCTCTCCCGGCACGTACTGAACGACCTCACCCCGCGCACCGTCACCCGTCGCGCCGAACTGCTGCGCCGCCTCGACGCCTCCCCGCGCGGGCCGGCCGTGACCGACGTCGAGGAGTACCGGCTGGGCACCGCGTGCGTGGCGGTGCCCGTCCGCCGGGGCGACACCGTCGGATCGCTCGGCATCTCCGTGGACGTCAGCCGTACGGCCTGTCTCGACGACGCCGTGGCCAGGCTGCTCGACACCGCGGAACGGGTCTCCCGGGGCCTCTCGCTCACCATCTGAAAACCGGAACCTTGCCACGCGGGGTCCGTACCGCTTTCCTGGATGAGACGGGCAAATCGGACAGCTCAGGGGAGCGGTACGTGAGTGAGCAGGGCGTCGCAGGGCCGCACGCGCGGGTCGGTTGCCGGGTGACGAACGGCTGGACGGTCGTCAGGGCCGACGACGAGATCGACATAGCCTTCGCGCCCCTCGTCCGGGCCGAGGTGGGCCGGCGCCTGGCCGAGGGACACCGGCACTTCGTCCTCGACCTGTGCGGCACCCCCTTCCTCGACTCCATGGGCCTCGGCATGATCGTGGCGGTGACCAAGCGCATCCGGAGCCACCACGGCTCGTTGCGGATCGCCTGTTCCGACCGGCGGCTCCTGCACGTCTTCGCCCTCGGCGGCCTGGGGACGGTCTACTCCTTCCACGACTCCGTGGAGCAGGCCGTCGCCCAGCCCCCCGACGGGGAGGGACTGGCCGACTGGGCCGCCCGCGCGGAGCTGAGTGGCCGCCACCGCCGTGTTTGGCCCGGCCGAGGCGGTTCACTGGAACCGGAAGCGCGGACACCGCGGGCACGAGGGACGGCTGCCCGGTCGCCGAGGAAGGGTGGATCATGACCGCACGGGTCGCATACCGGAGGATCTACGAGGAAGCCACGCCGCAGGACGGCAAGCGGGTGCTCGTCGACCGCCTGTGGCCCCGCGGCATGAGCAAGGAGCGGGCCGAGCTGGACGAGTGGCTGCGCGACGTCGCCCCCTCGGCCGACCTGCGGCGCTGGTACCACCACGACCCCCAGCGGTACGACGAGTTCCGGCGCCGCTACTACGCCGAACTGGAGGACTCCGACCACGAAACCGCGCTGCGGCGGCTGCGCGACCTGGCGGCACACGACAAGGTCACCCTGCTGACGGCCACCAAGGACGTCGACCACAGCGAGGCCGCCGCCCTGGCCCAGTGGCTGGACAGGGCCTGACACCGTCCGCCGCACCGGCCGGCCCCCGGTCACCGCGTCGCCGTCACCCCCTGCTCCGGGGCCGCCGGGCCCGGCCCGGTCGCGGTGCCGAGTGCCCGCAGGATCTCCTCGACGCTCCGCTTGGCGTCGCCGAAGAGCATGCTGCTGTTGTCCCGGAAGAACAGCGGGTTCTGCACCCCCGCGTACCCGGAGGCCATCGAGCGCTTGAACACGACCACCCGCTCCGCCTCCCAGACCCGCAGCACCGGCATCCCCGCGATCGGGCTCGCGGGGTCCTCGGCCGCCGAGGGATTGACCGTGTCGTTCGCCCCGATGACCAGGACGACCGACGTGTCCGCGAAGTCGTCGTTGATCTCGTCCATCTCCAGCACGATGTCGTAGGGCACCTTCGCCTCGGCCAGCAGCACGTTCATGTGCCCCGGCAGCCGCCCGGCGACCGGGTGGACGCCGAAGCGCACCTCGGTCCCGCGCTCGCGCAGCAGCCGCGTCAGCTCCGCGACCGGATGCTGGGCCTGCGCCACGGCCATGCCGTAGCCCGGGGTGATCACCACGGACCTGGCACCGGCGAGCAGCCCGGCCGCCTCCTGCGCCCGGATCTCGCGGTGCTCGCCCTGCTCCTCGTCGCCGCCCGGCGGGGCCTCGATGCCGAAGCCGCCCGCGATCACGGAGAGGAAGGACCGGTTCATCGCCTGGCACATGATGTAGCTCAGATACGCACCGGAGGAACCGACCAGGGCCCCGGTCACGATGAGCAGGTTGTTGTCCAGCAGGAACCCGGCCGCCGCCGCGGCCCAGCCGGAGTAGCTGTTGAGCATCGAGACGACGACGGGCATGTCGCCGCCACCGATGGAGGCCACCAGGTGCCAGCCCAGGGCGAGCGCCAGCACCGTGACCGCCACCATCAGCGCAAGGCCCGGACGCAGGGTGAACCAGACCGTAAGCACCACGAACGCGGCCAGCGCCCCCAGGTTGAGCGCGTTCTTGCCCGGCAGCATCAGGGGCCGGGACCTGATCCGCGCGGACAGCTTCAGATACGCGACCACGGAGCCGGTGAAGGTGACCGCGCCGATGAAGACGCCGATGAACACCTCGGCGTGGTGGATGCCGACCAGATCGGCGGCGATCCGGCCCCGCGAGCCGTGGGCCTCGACCTCCAGATAGCTGTTCCAGCCCACCAGGACGGCCGCGAGGCCGACGAAGCTGTGCAGCACCGCGATCAGCTCCGGCATCTGTGTCATCGCCACGCGCCGCGCCCGCCACAGGCCCAGCGCGGCACCGATCACCGTGGCCAGCAGGATCAGCGCCACCGGACCGGCGGAGACGCGCTGCGCCGAGACCACGACGGTCGCGACCAGGGCCAGCGCCATCCCGGCGATGCCGTGGACGACGCCGGCGCGTGCGGTCCGGTGCTGGGACAGGCCGGCGAGACTCAGGACGAACAGCAGGGCCGCGACCAGGTCGGCGGCGCGCGAGGCGGTCATGGACGTCATCGCGAACCGCCCTTCGAGAACATGGACAGCATGCGCCGGGTGACGGCGAAACCCCCGAAGATGTTCACGCTCGTCAGCAGGATCGCCACGAAGGACAGCACCGTGACGAGCGCGCTCTCGTGCCCGATCTGCACCAGGGCGCCGATCACCACGATCCCCGAGATGGCGTTGGTCACCGACATCAGCGGCGTGTGCAGGGAGTGGTGCACCTTGCCGATCACGTAGTAGCCGATGACCACCGCCAGGGCGAACACCGTGAAGTTCTCCGCCAACTGGGCCGGAGCGAAGGCGACCACCAGGAAGGTCGCCGCCATGGCGAGGCCGACCAGGCCGGAGCGCCCGGCCGCGGTGAGCCGGGGCCCGGTCTTCACCGGTGCGGCGGAGGGCGCCGCGGGCGCGGGGACGGGCGGGTCCGCCGACACGGCGACCGGCGGGGGAGGCCAGGTGACCGCGCCCGCACGGACCACGGTGACGGCCCGCTGCACCACGTCGTCGAAGTCGAGGACGAGCCGGCCGTCCTTGCCGGGGGTGAGCAGCCGGAGCAGGTTGACCAGGTTGGTGCCGAACAGCTGCGACGCCTGGGCGGGCAGCCGGGCCGCCAGGTCCGTGTAGCCGATGATCGTCACGCCGTTGTCGGTCACCACGCTCCGGCCCGCGACGGTCCCCTCGACGTTGCCGCCCTGGGCGGCGGCCATGTCGACCACGACGCTGCCCGGTCTCATCGCCGCCACGTCGGCGGCCGTCAGCAGCCGCGGGGCCGGCCTCCCGGGGATCAGTGCGGTGGTGACGACGACGTCCACGTCGCGGGCCTGTTCGTGGTACAGCTCGGCCGCGGCCCGGTCGTAGTCGGCCGAGGTCGCCCGGGCGTAGCCGTCGGTGCTCTCCTCCTGGGCCACGTCCACCGCGAGGTACTCGCCGCCCAACGACCGCACCTGGTCAGCGACTTCGGGGCGGGGGTCGGTGGCGCGGACGATCGCGCCCAGACTGGAGGCGGCACCGATGGCGGCGAGCCCCGCGACACCGGCCCCGGCCACGAGGACCTTCGCCGGCGGCACCTTGCCCGCCGCCGTGACCTGACCGGTGAAGAAGCGCCCGAAGACGTGCGCGGCCTCGATGACCGCCCGGTACCCGGCGATGTTCGCCATGGAACTGAGCACGTCCATCGACTGCGCCCGCGAGATCCGCGGCACCGCGTCGAGCGCGAGCGCGGTGACGGCACGGGCGGCGAGCGCCTCCAGCACCTCGGGCCGCTGCGCCGGGGAGAGGAGGGCCACCAGGGTCGTCCCGGCACGCAGCCCGGCGATCTCCTCGGCGGTCGGCGCGTTGACCTTCAGGACGACGTCCGCGGTCCACGCCTCGCCGGTCCCCGCCCCCGCCTCGGCGTAGGCATCGTCGCCGAAGCCGGAGGCGGCGCCGGCCCCCGGCTCGACGACGACCTCGTAACCGAGGCCGAGCAGCAGGCGCACCGTCGAGGGTGTCGCGGCGACGCGGGTCTCCCCGGGCAGGGACTCGGCGACGACGCCGACGCGCTGAGGTGGTTGGTGAGCGGGGTGCTGTCCAGTCATGTCCACTCTCCCGTCGAGGCGTTGTTGCCCGGTTCCGTACCCAGGGGAGGGCACCGGGGCACCGAAAACGCCCCGTCTCCGCCGCCGCCCGGTCGCGTCAGCCGACGGGACGGCCGAACCAGCGGGAGAGGTGGCCGTCCAGGTCCCGCTGGTCGTCGCCGGTCCAGGCGACGTGGCCGTCGGGGCGCAGCAGGACGCACGGAACGTCCAGCGCGGCGGTGGGATCCACCAGGTGATCGACCCGGTCCGACCAGCCGCCCACGGTCAGGCGTCCGGTGCGGTCGAGCAGCAGACCGCGTCCGCGGTGCAACAGGTCGTAGAGGCGGCCCTGTGCCACCTCGATGTCCCGCAGGCGGCGGCCGAGCAGGCCGGGGCCCGCGCCGAAGTCGTAACGGACGCCGGTCGCGGTGATCTTCTCGACGAGACGGCGGTTCACCTCGTCGATGCCCATCAGTTCCGTGAGGAGCCGCCGCACGGCCCGCGGACCCGGTTCGGGGGAGAGCAGTTCGGTCTGGGCGCGGGTGTTGTCCAGCACCTCCTCGGCGACCGGCCGGCGTTCGCTCTCGTAGGTGTCCAGCAGGGTGTCCGGCGCCCAGCCGCGGATCTGCGCGGCCAGTTTCCAGCCCAGGTTGACCGCGTCCTGGACACCGAGGTTGAGTCCCTGGCCGCCGATGGGCGGATGGATGTGCGCCGCGTCGCCCGCGAGCAGCACCCGCCCGGCCCGATAGCGTTCGGCCAGCCGGGTGGCGTCCCCGAAACGGGACAGCCGGCGCGGGGAGTGCACGCCGAAATCCGTTCCCGCGACGGCGCGCAACCGCTGCCGGAAGTCCTCCAGGGTGGGCGGCTGCGCGCGAGTGCCCCCTGCGGCGGCGGGGACCACGACGCTGTAGATCCCCTCGCCGAACGGCCGCAGCCAGAAACGCGGTTCGGTCTCGCGCACGGCGGCCACCGCGGCGGCGATCTCCTCCGGCGGCGCGCTCACCCGCATCTCGCCCATCAGCGTCTCGTTGCGCGAGGGCTCGCCGGGGAAGCCGACGCCCAGCCGCTTGCGCACCGTGCTGCGCCCGCCGTCACAGCCGACGAGGTAGCGCGCCCGCAGCCGCTCGCCGCCGGCCTGCGCCACGGTCACCCCCTCGTCGTCCTGCTCGAAGTCGGCGACCGCGGCCCCGTGCCGGACCCGTGCGCCCAGGCCGGCCGCGTGTTCCTCGAGCAGCCGGACGACGACCGGCTGCGGGATGCCCAGCAGGTAGGCGTGGTCCGAGTCCAGGCCCTCGGGCGCGGGCCCGGGCAAGGCGGCGAAGACTCCGCCGACGGGGCGCCGTCGTCCGTGCCGCAGGAGGCGGTCCAGCAGGCCGCGCATCGCCATCAGTTCGAGGCTGCGCATGTGGAGGGTGACGATGCGGACGAACGACGCGGGCTCGGTCTCCTGCTCCAGCACGAGCACGCGCACGTCGTGCAGCCGCAGTTCGGCGGCGAGCATCGCGCCGGTCGGCCCGCAGCCGGCGATGATCACGTCGAAGTCGGGTTCGGCCGTGCCGTGGGACGACGGCTGCGCGGTGTACTGCCCTGATGTCATGGTGGTGCCCTTCGGGAGTGCCTTGTGGTCGAGGCGCTCCCGGCGACACCTGGGTCAGTCGCCGGCCATGACCGGAAGGGGGAGCACCCATGTCGATACAGCGTTCACGGGTCTCACCTCCTCGGGCGGTGTCACGGTCCACCGCACGCTACAGGCGGGCGGCTCGGGCGGTCCATTCCTTTTCCGGCTCCGGCCGCCGGCCCCGGACACGGTCGGGCGGGGCCGGCTCCTCCGGGGACGCGGCTCGCATCGGACTGCTGGAGCAGGCCCCCGACCCCGACCCCGCCCGGCGGGGGCTGATCCGGCGGCCCTCGGAGGGACGGCGCGCGCACCGGGAGGCGGGCCTCGTCCTGCAGCGGCTGGAGGAGACCCTCGCCGAGCGGATCGGCCGGGACCCGGTCACCGCGCTGCGCGCCGCACTGGAGGCGCCGTGGGGCCCGGCGCCCGCCCCCGGCGCGGCCGCCGGACCCGCGGGTCCGTGAGGGACCCCGGTGCCCGCACCCCTACGGCGTGTGGACGGCCTCGCTGCCGTACAGCTCCCTGGTGAACGCCGAGACGTCGGCACTGCGGTCGCTGCCGTCGAGGTTGTACGTCAGGTAGACGCCGTACCCCTCGTCGACGGTGCGCCGGGCGAGGCCGGCCGCCGTGGCCGGGGAGGTCCGGCCGATCTCGACGGCCGCCGGCGACAGCTTCGACTTGGGCAGCGCGACACCGGGTACCTGCCAGGTGCCGTAGTACGGGTTCCAGGCGTAGTCGAACGCGGAGGAGACGTCGACACCGCCGTAGGACAGGCGTGCGGCGGCCGGGCCGATGTTGTAGAGGCTGATGACCTTGTCCGGCATGTTCGCGCGCAGTGCCGTCACCAGGTGCACGAACGAGCTGTCGTTGGGCTGGGCGGTGCCGTTGGTGCCGTACTCGGCGTATTCGTCGTCGAAGTCGACGCCGTCGAGGCCGTACTCGGCCACCGCGTCCGAGAGTTGCTTCGCGAACGCCGAAGCGGCCTGCTGGGAGGTGAAGTTGGCGAAACCGGCGCCCTGGTGGTTGCCGAGCACCGAGAGGAGGACCTTGATGCCCTTCCGCTGCAAGGGCCGTACCTGGGTGGCAACGTTGTCGAGGACGCGCTGCACGTTCTCGTTGAAGTGCAGGTACGCCGTCTGCGTGCCGGTGTCGTAGTTGATGTTCGCCGCGAAGATCACGGCGACGTCGAAGACGTTGCCGCCCCCGTTCGCCAGGGTGTACTTGCCGACGTTGAGCATGCTGTTGTTGTTGACCTCGACGTAGGCCACCGAGGTCGGCCCCTGCTTCGCGGGGGCCGGGTCCGCCGGTGCGCCGTTCGCCGCGGTGGTGCCCAGGACGAGGGCCGCGGCGGCCGAGAGCGCGAGCGCCGCCCTCCGCGCTCTTCTCCGTATCGGGGTGAACATGGGTGATGGCCTCCCAACGCGGTTCGGCGCCCCGCCTGTTCGGGGCGCCGAGCTGGTGCTTCCAGTCTTCCCACGAGGGAACCCGGGCCCGGGGCCGTGCCGGAATTCTTCACCTCTTCCCCGCACGGCGGCCCTCCCGGCTCAGCAGGTGCGGCCGGTGTACCAGGCGCCGTCGATGTCGGAGGCGGAGCCGATCCAGGTCACGCCGGGGCCCACGCACCGCTCGCTGTTGGGCCCCCAGTCGTCGATCTCGATGACGATGTGCGAGCCGTCCGAGGTGCAGTGGTTGTAGTAGGCGTCGGAGGACGTCTCGTAGAAGCCGCAGGGATTCGCGGCGGCCGGACCGGCGCTCAGGGCGAGGGCGCCCACGGAGGCGAGGGCCAGCGAGAGCGAGGCGAAGGCGCTGGTGACGAGGCGACGAAGAGACAAGGGAACTCCTGGCGGTCGGGGATCGCCGGTCCGGAGTGCCCGTGCCCGTCGATCCGTCGTCGGTACGACGCCCAGACTCACAGCTCCCGGCGGCCGGTTCGGCCGTCGTCCGCACCGTTCACCCGGCGAAACGATTCGTGGTTGCGCCGATCAGTTGATCTTGGCCGGTTCGCCGGATCTCGTCGCGCACGGCGTGGGCCGCGCACCCCGGTGGGGGCCGCCATCGCCCTCGGCGGCGCGCCGGCCCGTGCGGTGTCCGCGGGCCGGCGCGCCGGGAGCGCGGCGGAGGTCAGGCCGCCTGGGTGAGTTCCGCCCGGCCGAAGAGGATCGCGTAGCCGGAGGGCAGGTGGGCCAGGATGCGGTCGAGCAGGACCGGGCCGGCGAGGCGGGCGACGACGCCCAGGACCGAGCCGACGTCCCAGCGCGTGGTGGCGAGGGTGCCGCCGGTGCGGGTGGCGAGGTCCCTGACGAAGCCCCAGCCGGTCATCGGGTCGGTTTCCGGGATCTGGGCGGCGAAGATCCGCGCCGCCTCACGCGGGAGACGGGCGGCCAGTTCGACGCGTTCCTCTCCGGTGATGCGACGGCCGAGGGCGGCCAGAACGGTGGAGACGACCTCCTCGGCCCGCTCCCGGGTGGGATAGGCGCCGTGGTAACGGACCTGCTCCAGCATCTGGACGTACGACATGGCCGGCTCGGTGGGAACCGTCGCCGGCGCCGCCTTGGACTGCACGGTGAAGGGCGCCTTTCTGGGATGCGGGGTGGTGAGGGCCTGGTCGGCCGGCTGACTGCGGGAACACACGTCCCCGTCTCGTCTCCTCGGCGGGCGGAGGACGGGAGGTGCGTGGACCTGCCGCCCTCCGCCCGCCGGGGGACACGGTCCCCGGCTCAGCCGGAGATCTCCTTGGGGTCCGGGCCGGCGCCGATCGAGATCTTGCGCGGCTTGGCCCGCTCGGCGATCGGGACGCGCAGGGTGAGGACGCCCGCGTCGTAGTCGGCACTGATGCGTTCGGTGTCGAGGGTGTCCGCGAGCATCACCTGGCGTGAGAACACGCCGAAGGAGCGCTCCGCGAGTTCCATCTGCACCGCGTCGCCGCCGGCCGCGGGACGGCGCTCGGCCCGGACGGTCAGCATGTTGCGCTCGACGTCGATGTCGATCGCGTCCCGGTCGACACCGGGGATGTCGAGGGCGATCACGTACACGTCCCCGTCGCGGTAGGCGTCCATGGGCATCGCGGACGGCCGCGACCAGGTTCCGGACGTGCCGGGGAGCAACTGCTGGGTGATCCGGTCGAGCTCACGGAAGGGGTCGGTGCGCATCAGCATCGTGTAACACCTCCAGTTCGAGCAGTTCCGCTCATGCGCTGGTTCTTGCTTCTTCTGTAGCATGTCATCGAAACGATGACAACTGCTGGCGTCGTCAATCGGATGACGCCACGGTCGGGAGGTGACCATGGCCGAAGACCCGCGGGAAGCCGCACCCCGTCCCGTGTCCTTCCTCGCCGCGCAGGCGGCGCTGGCGGCGATCGAGGAGGCCGTCCACGGCGCCCAGACCCCGCGGCAGGGCGGGCAGACCGGCGGCGAGATCAGCTCCGACCAGGCTCTTGCCGCACTGCTGCTCCTGCGGGAGGTGCGCGACCAGCTCGCCGGGTGGGAGACGGGACTGATCGAAACCGCCCGCGAGGCGGGGGCGAGCTGGGCCGACCTGGCCCGCCCGCTCGGCGTCGCCAGCCGGCAGGCCGCCGAACGCCGGTACCTGCGCCTGCGGCCCGGCGCCCCCGGCAGCACCGGGGAGGAGCGCGTCCAGGCCACCCGGGACCGCCGCGCCGCCGACCGGGCCGTCACCTCCTGGGCCCGGGGCAACGCCGCGGACCTGCGCCAGCTCGCCGGTCAGATCACCGCGCTGACGGGTCTCCCGGCCGACGCCCGGGCACCGCTCGTCCAGGCACTGGGCCGCGACGACGCCGCCGGTCTCATTGGGCCGCTCTCCGGCGCCCGTGAGCACCTCGGCGCGCACCACCCCGAACTGGCCGACCGCGTCGACACCGTCACCCGGCGCACCGACCGGCTCCGGCGCGCGGGGACGGCGCAGGACGGGGCGCCGGGGGAGGGCACGCCGGGGGAGAGGGCGTGAAGCGCGTCGCCGCCGTGCGCGAGGCGGAGCGACCGGACCGGCAACGACAACGGCGCCGCCCGGCTCGGAAACGGCCATGACCACGACGCGGGGGCCGCTCCGGCGGATACTGATCGTCGGTGCCCGCCGCCGCGCCCCGGTGTGCCGGGGCCGTGACGGCGGGGTCACCACCGTCCGCGCGGCCGACCGGCAAGGCGCCCGCCCCGCCCGACCGACGACAGGAGCCACGACCGTATGAAAGCCGCAGCAGTCGACCTCGAGTTCCGCGGCCGCCGCATCGTCAGCGACCGGCCCCTGGTGATGGCGATCGTCAACCGCACACCGGACTCCTTCTACGACCGGGGCGCCACCTTCGCCGCCGAAGCCGCCCGGGAAGCCGTCGCCCGGGCCGTCGCCGAGGGGGCCGACATGATCGACCTCGGCGGGGTGGCGGCCAGCCCGGGCGAGGAGGTCACGGCCGACGAGGAAGCCGCCCGTGTCGTCCCGCTGGTGGAATGGGCCCGCGACCGCTACCCCGACCTCCTGATCAGCATCGACACCTGGCGCCACGAAGTCGGCGACGCCGCCTGCCGGGCCGGCGCGGACATCCTCAACGACGCATGGGCCGCCGCCGACCCGAAGCTGATCGAGGTGGCCGCCGCACACCGCGCGGGCTACGTGTGCACGCACACCGGCGGCCGCCCACCCCGCGCCGAACCCTTCCGCCCCGGCTACCCCGACGTGGTGGCCGCCGTGCGTACCGCCGTGGTCGCACTGGCGGAACGGGCCGAAGCCGCTGGCGTGCCCCGGGGAGGCATCCTCATCGACGCCACCGGCTACGGCAAGAACACCGCCGACCACCTCCTGCTGCTGCGCAACGTCCGGGAGTTCACACAGACCGGATGGCCGGTCCTGATGGCCCTGTCCAACAAGACCTTCGTCGGCGAGATGCTGGACGTGGAACTCCAGGACCGGCTCACCGGCACCCTGGCGGCCACGGCCATCGCCGCCCGGGACGGCGCCGCCGTCTTCCGGGCCCACCAGGTCCGCCCCACCAGGCAGACCGTCGAGATGGCCGCGGGCATCAACGGCAGCCGTCCCCCCGCCCGCACCGGCACCTGGATCGCCTGATGCACCAGATCTGGCCCGCCGAACACGCCCGGCCCCTCGACGACGAGGCCCTCGAACGCCTCTACACCTATCCGGCCGGGAAGCCCTGGCTGGCCGTCAACTTCGTCGCCAGCGCCGACGGGGCCGTGGAGGTCGGCGGTCTGGCCAGGCCCCTGTCCACCCCGCCCGACCGCAAGGTGCTGCAACTGGGCAGCGACCTCGCCGACGTACTGCTGATCGGCGCCACCACCGCCATGGTCGAGGGATTCCGCGGCGTCCACCCCGACGAGCACACCCTCGCCCGCCGGCGCCGTCACGGCCTGGCCGACGTCCCGCCCACCGCCGTGGTGACCAGCGGACGGGGCCTGCCCCCCGACGCCCCCGTCATCACCCGGGCGCGCGTCCCCACCGTCGTCCTCACCTGCGCGTCGGCGCCGGCGCCCGTCCGGCGGGCCTGGCAGGACGCCGGAGCGGACGTCGTCGTCGCCGGAGAGGACACGGTCGACCTCGCCGCGGCGGTCTCGGCGCTCACCTCACGCGGGCTGCGCCGCATCGACTGCGAGGGCGGGGCGCACCTGTTCGGGGCGCTGACCGCCGCCGGGCTGGTCGACGAGCTCCGTCTGACCGTCTCCCCGCTGCTGACGGCGGGCCCCGCCGGCCGCATCGCCGCCGGCCCGCCCGTGCCGCCCACCGACCTGCGCCTGGCCTCCGCGGTCGCCGAGGACGACACCCTGCTCCTGCGCTATCTCGTGCGGCCGGACCGGCGGCCGGGACCAGGGGCGGCCGTTGACGACGACGGCGACGCGTAAAAGGGTGGCCGGGGCGGGCGTCACGCCGCCCCGACCACCGTCGCCGAGACCCCCGAGGACGAAACCCACGTGAAGATCACCGCTGCCGATGTCGTCGTCACCAGCCCCGGCCGCAACTTCGTCACCCTGCGCATCACCACCGAGGACGGGCTCACCGGCCTCGGGGACGCCACCCTCAACGGTCGTGAGCTGGCCGTCGAGGCCTACCTGCGCGAGCACGTGGCCCCCTTGCTGCTCGGCCGGGACGCGCACGCCATCGAGGACACCTGGCAGTACCTGTACCGGGGCGCGTACTGGCGCCGGGGTCCGGTCACGATGGCGGCCGTCGCCGCCGTGGACACCGCCCTGTGGGACATCAAGGGCAAGGCGGCGGGCATGCCGGTGTACCAGCTCCTCGGCGGCGCGTGCCGCACGGGCGCGCTGGCCTACGGACACGCCTCCGGCCGGGACATACCCGAGCTGCTCGACTCCGTGCGCGCGCACCTGGCCGACGGGTTCCGTGCCGTCCGGATCCAGAGCGGCATCCCCGGCCTCGACTCCGTGTACGGCGTCGCCGCCTCCGCCGCCGGAGAGGGCGAGCGCTACGACTACGAGCCCGCCCGGCGTACCCGCGCCGCTCACCCGCGGCCCACCGAGGAGACCTGGGACACCCGCGCCTACCTGCGCCACATGCCCACCGTGTTCGAAGCCGTACGGCACACCTTCGGCCCCGAGCTTCCGCTGCTGCACGACGGGCACCACCGCATGACGCCCATCCAGGCCGCGCGGCTGGGCAAGGACCTCGAGCCCTACGACCTGTTCTGGCTGGAGGACGCGACCCCCGGGGAGGACCAGCGCGCACTGCGGCTGATCCGGGAGCACACCACCACCCCGCTGGCCATCGGCGAGGTGTTCAACTCCGTCCACGACTACACCACGCTGCTCCAGGAACGCCTGATCGACTACGTCCGCTCGGCGGTGACGCACACCGGCGGCATCACCGCCGTGCGCAAACTGCTCGACATGGCCGCCGTCCACGGCGTCAAGTCCGGCATGCACGGCCCCACCGACATCTCGCCCGTGGGCATGGCGGCCGCCCTCCACCTCGACCTCGCCGTGCACAACTTCGGCATCCAGGAGTACATGCGCCACGCCCCGGAGACGCTCGAGGTGTTCCGCACCTCCTACCGCTTCGAGGACGGTCTCCTGCACCCCGGCGACGCCCCCGGCCTCGGGGTGGAGCTCGACGACGAGGCCGCGTCCCGCTTCCCCTACGAGCCCGCCTACCTGCCCGTGAACCGCCTCCGCGACGGCACCGTCCACGACTGGTGAGGCCCGGGGCGCCGGCGGGGCGTGGCACAGTGGGGATGTCCCGTCGTCCTCCGGAAAGTCCCCCAGCATGCGTCTCCTGCTCATCAGGCACGGCCAGACCCCGTCCAACCTCAAGCACCTCCTGGACACCGCGGAGCCCGGCCCCGGCCTGACCTCCCTCGGTCAGGAACAGGCCGCGGCCCTGCCCGACGCACTGGCCTCGGAGGAGATCGACGCCCTGTACGCGTCGACACTCGTGCGCACGCAGCTGACCGCCGCACCCCTGGCCGCCGCGACGGGGCTGGAGGTGCGGGTCCGGTCCGGCATCCGGGAACTGACCGCCGGGGAGCTGGAGATGCGCGGCGACGAGGAGGCGGCGCACCTCTACATGCACACCGCCTTCGCCTGGTCCGCGGGGGACGTGCGGCTCCGTATGCCCGGAGGCGAGAACGGGGTGGAGGCGCTGGCCCGGTTCGACGCCGTCGTCGCCGAGGCGCACCGGGACGGCGCGGAGACGGTGGCGCTGGTCAGCCACGGAGCAGTGATCCGCATGTGGGTGGCCGCCCGGGCGGACAACGTGGACGTCGCCTACGCGGCCGAGCACCCCCTGGCCAACACGGGCATCGTCGTCCTCACCGGATCGCCCGACCAGGGGTGGCGGGCCCTGCTCTGGGAGGGCAGCTCCGTCGGGCCCCTTCCCCGCACACCCGGCCCGGACGACCCCACGGGGTCCGCCGTCTCCACGCCCTGACGCCCGGCGGCGGAGCACGGAGGGACCCCGCGGACCGGAGGGCACCGGCCGGGAACAGCGGGGACGGTCCGCGCTGTTGCACAGCCGAACACCCGCCGTACTCGCCACCCGTATCCAGACGCATGTCTGCAGGAGGAACAGTTTCATGACGGACCGACCCTTGACGCTCATGGCCGTGCACGCCCACCCCGACGACGAGGCCACCGGAACGGGCGGCGTCCTGGCGCGGTACGCGGCGGAGGGCATCCGCACGGTGCTCGTGACGTGTACCGACGGGGGGTGCGGTGACGGACCGGGGGGTGTCAAGCCGGGCGACCCGGGGCACGATCCGGCGGCCGTCGCCCTGATGCGCCGCCGCGAACTGCGGGCGAGTTGCGACGTCCTCAAGGTGAGCGACCTCGAACTGCTGGGCTACGCCGACTCCGGAATGGCGGGCTGGCCGAGCAACGAAGCTCCGGGCTCCTTCTGGCAGACCCCGGTGGCGGAAGGAGCCGCGCGGCTCGCCGACCTCATGCGGCACTACCGGCCCGATGTCGTCGTCACCTACGACGAGAACGGCTTCTACGGCCATCCCGACCACATCCAGGCACACCGCATCACGATGGCGGCACTGGAGATGACCGACGGGGCGCCGAAGGTGTACTGGACGACGGCACCCCGCTCGATGACGGGGCGTTTCGGCGAGCTCATGCGCGAGTTCGGCGAGGAGATGCCGGAGCCGGACCCCGCCGAGGCCGCCGCGCCGGCCGAGATCGGCCTGCCCGACGAGGAGATCACCACCTGGGTCGACACCACCGCGTTCAGCGGCCAGAAGTTCGACGCGCTGGCCGCGCACGCCAGTCAGGGCGAGAACATCTTCTTCCTCAGGATGGGCAAGGAGAGGTTCGGCGAGCTGATGGGCGTGGAGACCTTCGTCCGCGTCCGCGACACCACGGGCGCGGCGGTACCGGAGAACGACCTCTTCGCCGGACTGCGCTGATCCCCGGCCGGCGGGGTCCCGGGGCTGCTAGCCTGCGCGCATGTCAGACCTGGGGCCCGTCGCCTGGCCGCCCGAGCCGATCAGGACCGACAGACTCCTGCTGCGTGAGTCCGAGGTCCGGGACCGTGCGGCGTTCGTCGAGCTTCTGGCGTCGCCGCAGGTGCACACCTACCTCGGCGGGCCCCGGCCGCGCGAGGAGCTCGAGCGTGAGACGCCCGGGGTGCCGGGGCGGTGGCCCGGGTGCTTCGTCGTCGAGCTCGACGGGGCGATGATCGGTCAGGTCCTGCTCAGGAGGGCGCCGGAGCACCAACGCCCGGCCGCCGTGGGGATGGTCGACCTCGGCTACCTGTTCCTGCCGCGGGCCTGGGGCCGCGGGTATGCCGCCGAGGCGTGCGCGGCGGCGCTCGACTGGCTCGACGGCGTCCTTCCCGGCGAGCCGGTGGTGCTCACCACCCAGACGGCCAACACCGCCTCGATGCGCCTCGCCGCGAAGCTGGGGTTCGGCGAGGTCGAGCGGTTCCGGGCCTGGGACGCCGAGCAGTGGCTCGGCCTGCGGCCCCCGGCCGCGCCGTCCGACTGAACCCCAATGCCGTACGGGTGCGCGGCACTTCACCCCCAGATGGTCAACTCTGTGTGAAGCTTTGCCCATGAGTCATCCGAGTGAAGAAGTCAGGGCCAGACTGCAGACCGACCGTCCGCACTCCGCCCGCGTCTGGAACTACCTGCTGGGCGGCAAGGACAACTACCCGGTCGACAGCGCGGCCGGCGACGTCATCCTGACGACGTTTCCGGAGTTCGCCGCCGTCGCCCAGGTGCAACGGCGGTTCCTGGCCCGCGCGGTGCGGTTCCTGGCGGGCGAGGCCGGCATCCGCCAGTTCCTGGACATCGGTACGGGACTGCCGACGGCGGACAACACGCACGAGGTGGCCCAGCGCATCGCGCCGGAGAGCCGCATCGTGTACGTGGACAACGACCCCCTCGTCCTCACCCACGCACAGGCCCTGCTCACCAGCAGCCCGGAGGGTGCCTGCGCCTACATCGACGCCGACGTGCGGGACCCGGAACGGATCCTGGCCGAGGCCGCCAAGACCCTGGACTTCAGCCGCCCGGTCGCGCTGACCATGCTGGGGATCATGGGGCAGATCTCCGACGCCGAGCGCCCCGGGGAACTGGTGAACGCGCTGCTCTCGGAGCTTCCCCCGGGCAGCTACCTGGCCCTGAGCGACGGCACCAACGGCAACGAGGCGCTCAACAGGGCGGTCGAGGCGTACAACGGGCAGTCGGCCAACACCTACCACCTGCGGTCCCCGCAGGACATCGCGGCCTACTTCGCCGGACTGACCCTGGTGGAGCCGGGCGTCGTGTCCACCGCCACCTGGCGTCCGGACGCCGACCGGCCCGAGGAGCCCACGGCCGAGGTGTCCGTCTGCGGAGTCGCGGTCAAGAACTGACGCCGCCGCAGCTTCCGCCTCAGGGGGGCGTCACAGCGCCGAAAGCCGTCCGGTGCGACCGAGCGCACCGGACGGCAGGGCGGGACCGGCGGGTCCCCTCCGGCGGTGGCGCGCCCCAGGTCTTCCGGCAGAGGGAAGAGACCGGCACCGCACCCGTCGCGCCCGGCGGCCGGCCGAAGGCGTCAGACCCGGTCGAGGGGGCGGTGCGGTTCGCTGGGAAGCTCCACGGTGATGGCGTCGCCGGGGCGCACCGTGCCACCGTGCCGCACGATGCTCATGATTCCGGCCTTGCGCACGAGGTTCCCGGCCTCGTCCCGGCCGACGACCTGCTTCAGGAGCCCGTCCCGGAAGGTGTCGATCTGCAGGCAGGGGTTGCGAAGGCCGGTCACCTCCAGCACGGCCTCCTCGCCGACGCGCAGCACCGTGCCGACCGGCAGGCCCAGCAGATCGATGCCGCGGGTGGTGATGTTCTCACCGAGGTCACCGGCCGTCACCTCGAACCCCTCCGCGCCGACCTCGGCGAAGAGTTCCTCGTGCATGAGGTGGACCTGGCGCAGGTTCGGCCGGGTGGGGTCCTGTGCGACCCGCGAACGGTGCTTGACCGTCACACCGGCGTGGACGTCGCCCTCCACACCGAGCCCGGCGAGGAGCGTGATGCTCTCCCGGTTCGGCTTGGTGAACGAGTACGTGCCGTTGCTGCTGACCGCCGTCACCACTGCGCTCATTCCCGACGTCCCCTCCCGCGTGACACTGCTGACCGGTCACGACCCTAACCCCCCGGCGGGGGCCGCCTGCTCCGGAGGAGGCGCCGGCGACGTGCGCCGGTCGCGCGTTCACCCCTCGGTGCGCTGCCCCGGCCGCTCCACGGCGAGTTCGGCGGGAAGTGCGGCATCGTCCCCGGCGCGCCGGGACACGCGGGTACCGGCGGCCGGGGCCGCGAGGACGGCCGTGGCGACGAACGCCAGGACCACGACCATCGCCGGACGCAGCCCGTAGTGGTCGCCCAGGAAGCCGAGGGTGGGCGGCCCCACCAGGAAGGCGATGTAGCCGATCGTCGCCACGAGGCCGACCCGGGCGGTCTCGTCGGGTCCCGAGTCGCCCGCCGCCGACAGGGCCACCGGAAAGCCCAGGGAGGCGCCCAGTCCCCAGAACAGGACGGCGGCCGCGGCCACGACGGTGTTGTCGGAGAAGATGACCAGACACAGACCGACGGCGCCGGAGACCGCGCTGGCCCGCACGACGGTCGCCCGGCTGTAACGGTTGAGGAAGAACGTGCCGCCGAAGCGCCCCAGCGTCATCGCCGCCGCGAATCCCACGTAGACCAGCGAGCCGACGGCGGCGTCGAGGCCGTGGCCGTCGACCATGAGCAGCGGCAGCCAGTCGTTGGCGGCGCCCTCGGCGAGAGCCATGGCCAGGACGATGGCCCCGATCATCAGGAGCCGCCGGTCCTTCCACACCTGCGGCCCCGCGGGCCGCGGGGAGTCCGAAGCGGGCGCCGCGGCCCGGACCCCGGTCCCGGCGGGGACGGCACCGATGGCGTACACGAAGATCGCCGCCGTCACCGCGGCCACCGCCAGCAGGTGCCAGTGGGCGGGGAACGCCGCTGCGGTGGCCGCCATGCCGGCCAGAGCGCCGATGACGGTGCCCAGGCTGAAGCAGCCGTGCAGCGTGGGCAGAACCGTCGTGCCGGTGATCCGTTCCACGTCGGCACCGTCCACGTTGATGGCCACCTCGCCCGATCCGACGCCCACGCCGAACACGCACAGCCCCGCGGTGACCAGGGGCGCGGAGCCGAGGGCACTGCCCGCGCCGACGACGAGCACGCTCACGACGACGAACAGCGTGGCGAGCGCCGTCACGGGTCTGGTCCCGAAGCGCGACACGAAGCGGCCGGAACAGAGGATGCCGGTCATCGAGCCGACGGACAGACCGAACAGCACCAGCCCCATCTGCCCCGTGGACACGTCCAGTTGGTCACGGATGTCCGGGGTGCGCGTGACCCAGGAGGACATGGCGATGCCGTTGAGGAAGAAGAAGAGGTACAGCGCCCGGCGGCGTCGGTCTACAGCGCGGTCGGTCAAGGAGGGGCTCCGCCGGTGTTGGAGACAATGAGGGGCAGGCAGGCGACGATCCCGCGGCGCCCACCGAGTATGCACAAATGTACACACCGGTTCGGCGGCCGAGAAAGACAAGGCGGACAACGGCGATGACTGGCAGCACCCGTGGCCCCAACGACCCCCGGCGCCGCGAACGCATCCTCGACGCCGCGCTCGACGTCATCGCCGAGCACGGTGCCCTCAAGGTGACCTTCCGCAAGATCGCGGCGGCGGCGGGCGTGCCGCTCGGGTCGCTGACCTACTACTTCGACGACATGCAGCACCTGCTGACCGACGCCTTCACCCGGCTCGCGGAGACCGTCTCCACCCGCTACGGCGCCCTGCTGGAGGCCGCGCACACCCGCCGGGAGGCCGAGGACGCGGTCGTCGAGATCATCTGCGGCAAGGTCTGGGGGACCGACCGCAACCTCCTGCTCAGCTACGAGCTCTACGCCTTCGCCACCCGCCACCCCGAGGTGCGCGCCGTCATGCGCTCCTGGATGCAGGCCAGCCGGTCCTCCCTGGCCAGGCACTTCGACCCGCTCACCGCGCGGGCCCTGGACGCCCTGGTCGAGGGATTCTCCATCCACAACTCCGTCGACCTGCGGCCCACCGACCGCGAGGAGGTCGCCGCCGTCGTCCGGGCGCTCGTCGAGCGGCACCACTGAACGGAACCGGCCCCGGCCGCCGTCAGCTCCCGGCGGCGGACACGTGGCGGCTCAGCTCGGCGGCCAGGCGGCGCATGGCCGTGCGGTTGCCCCGCCGCATCGTGGCGCGCACGACGGGGGCCAGCAGGCGGTCGGGGAGCGGGGCGCGCACCCATGCGTAGGTGAACGAGACACGTGTCCCGCCGGCTCGCAGCGGCTCCAGGACGTAGGTCCCGTGGGCCAGCCGCCGGCCGCCCGCGCTGACGTTGCGCTCGACGATGCGCCGGGGCGCGTCGGCCTCGACGACCTCGATGGCGACGTCGGTCTTCGTGCCGCCCAGCGAGGCGGTGACCGTGACGCGCGAGCCGACACCGCGGGCGGGGCCGCCGCAGCGCCAGTCGGACAGGTAGTGATCCGTGAACCGTTCGTGGTGAGCCAGGACGTCGAGGAAGTCGTAGACCTGCTCGGGTGTCTGGGGCACGCCGATCGACACGGTGACAGGCTTCATGTACCACACGGTACACGCGGTGTGTGCCCATGGGTACGCTCGTGACGTGATGACAGGGGACGATGCCCGGGCGACGCCGGACGCCGGGCACGGGGCGCGGGGCGACCGGCGCGCGGAGCTGGTGGACGCGGCCGTCGACCACGTCGTGGCCCACGGCATCGCCGACCTGAGCCTGCGCCGCCTCGGTGCCGCGATCGGGGTCAGCCATCGCATGCTGATCCACTACTTCGGCTCCAAGGAGCGGCTGCTCGTCGAGATCGTCCGGGCGTCGGAGCGACGCCAGCGGGAGCTGCTGTCCCGGCTCCGCGCGCAGCCGGGACGCTCACCCGCCGACGTCGCACGGCTGCTGTGGCGGCAGCTGACGGATCCCGCGACGGCCGGCCAGGAGCGGCTCTTCTTCGAGATCTGCGCACAGGCCCTGCGCGGCCGGCCCGAGGCGGCCCCGTTCCTGGACGGACTGGTGGACTCCTGGCTCGGGCCCCTGGCGGCGGCCGAGGCCGAGGCCGGGGCGTCGCCCGCCGCGGCGCGGAACCGGGCCAGACTGGGCCTCGCCACCGTCAGGGGCCTGCTGCTCGACCTGCTCGCCACCGGCGACCGCGCCGGTGTCGACGCGGCGATGGACGAGTTCCTCCGGATGTACTACGGCTCCGAGTGACGGGGCAGGGCCGCCGTCAGGGTCCCGTCTCCCCGGGCGCGGTGGCCGCGGCGGCCCGCCGGAAGCCGTCCGGTGCGGCGAACGCGGCGGCGAGCTCGTCGTGGAGAGCCGCCGCGCACGGGTGGGGATCGCGGCGTGGCGTGATCGTGTAGATGCCCCGCGTCGGGGGATCGACGAGGCGCATCGTGGTGAGGTCGGCCCGCAGCGCGCTCGTCAGCACCCCGGGTATCAGCGCGACGGCGTGACCGGTCGCCACCAGGGCCAGCTTGCCGGGCAGATCGGCGGCGACCAGGCCGATCCGGACAGCGACTCGGGCGCGGGCCGCGTGCTGGCGCAGGAGCGCCGCCGAGCCGTCGTTGTCCTCGGTCCATGTCTCGCCGGCCAGCGCCCCGATGTGCACGGGGCCGCCACCGGCCAGCGGGTGGCCGAGGGGCAGGACGACGACCATGTCGTCCAGGCCGAGGAAGCGGCGTTCGACCTGTGCGTCATGGGGCAGCCCGGGAGGCGCGTCGGTGACGACGGCGAGGTCGAGGTCCCCGTCGGACACGCGCTGGTGCAGCCGTCCGCTCAGGCCGGGGACCAGACTCCACCGGATGCGTCCGGTCTTGACGAGCAGGCCGCGGACGGCCTCCGGGACGAGCCCGGAAGCCAGTGACGGGGCCGCGCCGACGGCCAACGGCCGGCCGAGCGCCCCGTCGCGCACGTCCCGTGCGGCCCGTACCGCACGGTCGGCCTCCCTGAGAGTGGCCAGGGCGTGGCGCCGGAACACGTCGCCGGCCGTCGTCGGACGCACGCCCCGCGCATGGCGCTCCACCAGCCTCACCCCCAACTGCCGCTCCAGTCCCGCGATTTGCCGGGAGACGGCCGACTGCGTGTGGTTCAGCTCGTCGGCGGCCGCCGACAGCGACCCGAGACGGCACACGGTCACGAAGGTCTGCCAGACGGTCAGGTCCATCGGGCAAGTATGACGGCAGCCATGCGTGCTGCGCAGAGCAGGGTTGCGGAACCTGCGCTTGTCGCAGGGGTGTTGATGCACCACCGTGGTGGTCATGAACGCACCACGAACGCCCCGCACCGTCGCCGTCCTCGGCCTGGGACGGATGGGGGAGGCGATGGCCGCCCGTCTCACCGCACAGGGCCGCCCCGTCATGGGCTGGACCCGCTCCGGGCGCACACCGGGCACCGTCGAGGTGGCCACGACTCCGGGCACCGCCGTGGCCGGGGCCGGCCTCGTACTCCTGTCGCTCTTCGACGGCGCGGCCTGCCGGCAGGTCCTCGACGACGTCCGGGACTCGCTGCGCCCGGACGCCATCGTGCTGAACACCAGCACCGTCTCTCCCGCCCGGGCTTCGCAGTTCGCGCGCCGACTCGGCCGGTCCTACGTCCACGCGCCGGTGATCGGCTCCGTCGCGGCCGCGGCCGGCGGCACGCTCCGGATCCTCGCCGCCGCCGACCGGGACAGGCTCGACAGGGCCCGGCCGGGCCTGGAAACGCTGGGTACCGTGCATCCCGTCGACGACGCCGCCACCGCCGCGGCGCTCAAACTCGTCGCCAACGGCAGCCTGGCCGGATCCCTCCTCGCCCTGCGTGACGCACTGCGGCAGGGCGAGGCGCTGGGCCTGCCCCGCGACCAGGTCCTGGACGTCCTCGAACTCGGCCCGCTCGGCGGGCTCGTGGCCCGCAAGCGTCCCTTCCTCACCGGCGAACCGGCCCCGCGCACCGCCGACTTCACCATCGGTGCGCTGGCCAAGGACATGGCGCTGCTGGCCGACGCGTCGGACGCCCCCTTGCGCACCCCCGGCCCGCTGGTAGACCCCACGGCCGACGCGGGCGACGACATCGCCGTCGCCGCCGCCGCGCCGACCGTGGAGCAGGCCGTCCTCGAACCGCTGCGCGCCTATGTGCGCGGGCACGCCACCGGCGACCCCCGCCACTTCCACGACGCGTTCCTGCCCACCGCCCGCATCGAGGGAATCCGCGACGGTGCGTTCGTCTCCTGGGACCTGGACGCATACGGCGCCCTCTTCCACGGCCGCCCGGCCCCGGACGAAGCGACCCGCACCCGCCGCATCGACTCCGTCGAGGTCCACGGCACCGTCGCCACCGCCACCATGACACTGCGGCACGGTGCCGACACGTTCACCGACGTCTTCCTGCTGATCCGCTCCGGCGACGGCTGGCGCATCGCGAACAAGGCCTACCACCGGCGCCGTTGAAAGCCCGTGCCGCAGGTGTGAAACGACGCCGAGGGGCAACTCGAAGGCCACCGAAGGAGAAACCGGCTGATCTACGACAGATCGGGAGAAGGCATGTCGACCTACAGCAGAACGGGAACCCGCAACGGCGGCAGGACCAGCGGACTGGCGATCGCCGGACTGGTCTGCGGCATCGTCGGACTACTCATCCTGCCGATCGTCCTGGGCCCGCTCGCGATCGTCTTCGGCGCCGTGGCGCTGCGGCAGACCGGATCGGCCATGGCCAAGTGGGCCCTCGGCCTCGGAGTGGCCGACATCGTGCTCATGATCGTGATGTTCGCCGTCGCCGCCAACAACGGCGGAGCCTTCTCCTGGCACTTCGGCTGACACCGCCCGACCGGACTCGCACCGCGGGCCCGCACCGTCTCCCGGAGGCGACGCGGGCCCGTTTCCGGTGGCCAGAGCGGCCACGTAGCCGTCCAGCAGTCCGACCTGCCGCCGAGGCGTGAACTCCGCCGGGTCGAAGAGGGCCTGGACCACCAGTCCGAGGACGAAGGACTGGGCGCCGGCCGCGATCCGTGCGGGGTCGCCCGGGGGCAGTTCGCCGAGTTCCTGTGCCGCCGCCACCCGGGCGCGCAGCCTGTCCCGGCTCTCGGCGTACTTGCGGGCGTAGTCGGCGGCCAGGGCCGGGTCGCTGAGCGCGGCGTCCCAGGAGGAGACCCAGACGCGGTTGCTGTCCGTGGCCTCGGGGGTCAGCGGCAGGATGTCCAGCAGGGCGTCCCTGAAGGCGGCCAGGCCCTGGCCGCAACGGCGGCGGGGACGGGAGCGAGTGCGCTGTTCGAGCAGGTCGAGGGCGTAGGCGACCAGGTCGCGCTTGGCGGGGAAGTAGTGCGTCAGCAGGCCCGTGGTCGCGCCGAGTTCGGCGGCCACGGCGCGCAGGGTCAGGCCCGCGAAACCGCGGGTGGCCATGACCTGCCAGACCGCTGCGGAGACGTCCCGCCGCCGGGCCTCGTGATCTCCCTTGGTGCGTGGCATGCCGCCACGGTACATTGACGTAACACTTGTTGTGCAAACGGGGGAGGTCCTCATGTTCTCGGTGCCGCTGGGTGGTTCTGCTCGCCTCGGTCCACTGGAGGTGTGGCAGGCGGAGGAGTTCGCGGCTCACCTGGACCGGGCCCGTGAGCACATCCGCCCCTGGGTCGGGCCCGCCTTCGTCACCGACGACATCGACGGAGCGCGCGCCACGCTCGAGCGGTATGCCGCCCGCCAGGCCGCCGACGGTGCCCGTCTGTACGGCCTGTGGGACGGGCGGGTCCTGCTCGGCGGCGTGATGTTCACCCAGTTCGACGCCGCCTTCGGCACCTGCGAGATCGGCTGCTGGCTGGAGCCGTCGGCCGAGGGCCGGGGGCTGATCACGCGGGCCTGCGGCCAGTTGCTGGACTGGGCCTTCACCACTCGGCACCTGCACCGGGCCGAATGGCACTGCCGGGCGGACAACGACCGCAGCGCCGCGGTGGCCGAGAGGCTCGGCATGACCCTGGAAGGCATGCGGCGCGAGGCGTGGCCGTACGAAGGCGTGCGTCACGACAAGCAGGTCTGGGCGCTGCTGGCCCCCGAGTGGAAGGCGCGGGGACGGGAGCGGTGAAGCAGGGCGACGCCGTGCCCGCTCCGCACGGGCGACCCCTCAGCCGAGGCGGTGCACCGTGAACTCGTTGCCGTCCGGGTCGAGCAGGAACGCTCCGCCGCCGGCCCTCTCACCGCCGGCACGCGTCGCGCCCAGCGCGAGCAGGCGGTCGATCTCCGCGGGGAAGTCGGCGTCGGCGGGGACCGCGAGTTCGAGACGGAGCCGGTTGACCCCGGACTGCGGCGCCACCGGCGGACCGCCCCAGGTGATCTTCGTGCCACCGGCCGGCGACTGGACCGCGGTCTCCTGGTCCTGGTCCCAGACCAGCGGCCACCGCAGCGCCTCGCTCCAGAAGTAGCCGACCTCCTGCGTGCCGTCGCAGGCCAGCGCTCCGACCGGGCCGATGCCGGCGAGGAACGCGTTGCCCGCGGGCAGGACGCAGAACTCGTTCCCGTCCGGGTCGGCGAGCACCACATGGCCCTCTTCGGGACGCTGGCCCACGTCGATGTGCTTCCCGCCGAGGTGCAGGGCCCTGGCCACCGTGCGCCGCTGCTCCTCCGGGGACGTGCTGGTGAGGTCGAAGTGCGCCCGGTTCTGGACGGTCTTCGGTGCCCGGCCCGGCACGAACCGGATGCGGTACCCGGTGCCGTCCGGAGGCAGGACCGCGACGTCGCCCTCCGGCCCGGCCGCCGACTCCCAGTCCAGGACCCCCGCCCAGAACCGCGCCAGCTGCGCGGGCAGGGAAGTGGTGAAGCAGATCGCGGACAGTTGACTGGTCATACGCGGCGCACCCTCGATCCATGACGTTCGTACGGTCGTACCCGGAAGGTCGCCGGCCACGGGAAGGACCGGTGCGGCGGCACGCCCGCCCGACGGCCGCAGCCTAGGGGCGGTCGCGCGGCCACCGCATCCGAGTTTCCCGCGGGCAAGCCGTAGGGTCGGAGCGACAGGGCGGACGGCGACGCGGGGGAGGCGGACGAGGTGGCCCGGACCGGGACGACGGCGGTGCTGGCGCTGTTGCCGCAGGCCGAGCCGCTGCTGCGGCTGGCCGCCGCCGTGGACGAGTCGGTGGTACGGCCCGGCGTGCCCGCGCACGCCGCGCTGCTCTACCCCTGGCTGCCCGCGGACGAGGTGGGAGAGCCGGAGCTGCACCGGCTGCGGGCCGCCCTGCCGCCCGGCCCGCTGCCCGTCACACTGGCCGCGCCCGAACGAACCGCGGGGTTCGTCGGTGTGCCGGTCCCCGGGCTGGACCGGGTGGCCGACGCCGTCCGTACGGCCTTCCCGGCGCAGGTGCCCTATGGCGGACGGTTCGGCCCCCGCCCCCCGGTGCACGTCACCGTGGCTCTCGACGCGCCTCCGCGGGCCGCCGCCGCCATCTGCCGGCGTACCGCCGCCGAGCTGCCGATCACCGCCGTGGTCGACACCGTGCACGTGGTCGGCCTCACCCGGACGGGTTGGCAGGGCCTCGCCGAACTGCCGCTCCTCCGTTAGGGGGTGACGCCGTCCGGATCCCGCCGGGGTCCCTGGCGCGGCGCCGGAAGCACGGCCGCGGGCCCCGCGGGTCCGCCGCGCAGACGGCGCGTTGCGCGGGGCGCGAGACGGTCCGGGCAATGACCCGTGCGTCACCGCGCGCGCCCTGCCACGCGCCGACGGCCCCGGAAATGATGTGCCCACCGCACGGGACCCGGGCGGATCCGCACACCTGCTCCGGCAGGTGTCCATGGAGGGGAAGGATCCCACCTTGTTGCTTCTCATCTCTCCGGACGGTGTCGAGGAAGCCCTCGAATGCGCGAAGGCGGCCCAGCACCTCGACATCGTCGACGTCAAGAAGCCCGACGAGGGCTCCCTCGGGGCCAACTACCCGTGGGTCATCCGGGAGATCCGCGCGGCGGTCCCGGCGGACACGCCGGTGTCCGCCACCGTGGGAGACGTCCCCTACAAGCCCGGTACGGTCGCCCAGGCGGCGCTCGGCGCTGCCGTCTCCGGAGCCACCTACATCAAGGTCGGCCTCTACGGATGCACGACGCCCGAGCAGGCCGTCGAGGTCATGCGCGGCGTCGTCCGGGCGGTCAAGGACTTCCGTCCGGACGCGTTCGTCGTCGCGTCAGGCTACGCCGACGCCCACCGGATCGGCTGCGTCAACCCGTTGGCACTGCCCGACATCGCCCGCCGTTCCGGGTCCGACGCCGCCATGCTCGACACCGCGGTCAAGGACGGGACCCGGCTGTTCGACCACGTTCCGCCCCCGCTCTGCGCCGACTTCGTGCGACAGGCCCACGAGGCCGGTCTGCTCGCCGCACTGGCGGGCAGCGTCAAGAGCGGCGACCTCGCGGAGCTGGCACGCATGGGGACCGACATCGTCGGAGTGCGCGGCGCGGTCTGCGAGGGGGGCGACCGCACCTCAGGACGGATCCGGCCGCACCTGGTGGCCGCCTTCCGGGCGGAGATGGACCAGCACGTCCGGGCACACACGGCCGCCGCTCCCGCGAACTGAGCGGCCGGCATGCCGACAACACGGCCCCGAAGAGCGTCCGCAGGCCGCGACCGGCGCTTCGCGGTCGTCGACCCGGCGACGGGCGAGGCCTTCGACGAAGCCCCCGACCAGCACCCGGACACGCTGGACGCCCTGGTCGAGCGGGCGCACACCGCCTGGCGGAGCTGGCGGGCCGACCGGGCCGCCCGTACCACCGCGCTGCTGGCGGCGGCCGACGCGGTGGAGGCGGCCGGAGCCGCGCTCGCTCCGCTGCTCACCCGCGAACAGGGCAAGCCGTTGGCCGAGTCGTCCGCGGAGGTCGCCCGTACGGCCGCGAGGCTGCGCTACTACGCCGAGCTGGACCAGGGCGCGCAGCCGATCACCGACGGCCGGCCCGTACGCAGTGAGGTCCGCTGGCGGTCGCTCGGTCCCGTCGCCGCGATCGTCCCGTGGAACTTCCCCCTCCAGCTCGCCTCGGCGAAGTTCGCGCCGGCCCTCGCCGCGGGCAACACGGTGATCCTCAAACCCTCCCCGTACACACCCCTCGCCACGCGGCTGCTCGGGGACGTCGTCGCGCGGGCGCTGCCCGAGGGCGTGCTCACGATCGTCACCGGTCACGAACCGCTCGGCGCCCGCCTCGTGGCTCATCCCGGGATCCGCCACGTCACCTTCACCGGCTCCGCGCCCACCGGACGGGCCGTCGCCGCGGGCGCGGCGACCTCACTGGCCCGGGTCACCCTGGAGCTGGGCGGCAACGACGCGGCCGTCCTCCTGGAGGACGTCGACGTGGAGCGGATCGCGGACCGTCTGTTCTGGGCCGCGTTCCGCAACTGCGGCCAGGTCTGCATGGCGGTCAAGCGCGTCTACGCCCCGGCCCGGCTCTACTCCCAGGTGGTCGAGGCCCTCGCGCACCGGGCGAGGACAGCCGTGGTCGGACCGGGGCTCGACCCGGCCACCCACCTGGGACCGCTGAACAACGCCGCCCAGCTCTCCCGGGTCGAGCGGTGCACCGCACAGGCGCTCGCGGCCGGTGCGCGGGCCGCCGCCGGAGGCCGCCGTCCGGGCCTGCCGGGGTACTTCTTCGCACCCACCGTCCTGGCCGACGTGCCCCCCGACAGCCCCGTGGTGACGGAGGAGCAGTTCGGCCCGGTCCTGCCCGTCCTGCCCTACGACAGCGTGGACGACGCCGTCGAGGCCGCCAACGCCACCCGCTACGCACTGGGCGGCTCCGTGTGGTCGGCCGACCCCGAACGGGCCGAGGCCGTCGCGGAGCGCCTGGAGTGCGGGACGGCATGGATCAACCACCACGCCGAACTGTCCCTCGCCCAGCCCTTCGCGGGCACCAAGGAGAGCGGCGTCGGTGTCGCGGGCGGGCCGTGGGGCCTGCGGGGCAACCTCAGACCCTTCGTCGTGCACCGCCTGGAGGAGACCTGACGTGAAGTTCCGTGCGGCCGTACTGCGCTCCCACGAGGCCCGGTTCGAACTGGAGGAGGTGACGCAGCACGAGGGTCCCGCCGCGGGGGAGGTCGTGGTGCGGATCGCCGGCTGCGGGATGTGCCGGACCGACCTCGCGGTCCGCCGCTCGGCGGGCCGCTCCCCGCTGCCGGCCGTACTCGGACACGAAGGCGCGGGAGTCGTGGTGGAGACGGGCGGTCCGGACACGGGCCTGGCCCCCGGCGACCACATCGTGCTGAGCTTCGACTCCTGTGGCCACTGCCGTGCCTGCCTGGGCGCCGCCCCCGCCCACTGCGACTCCTTCGCCTCCCTGAACCTCTTCGGCGGACGCGAGGGGCAGGCCTCCCGGTTGACCGACGCGGCCGGAGGGGCGCTGGCCCCCCGCTGGTTCGGCCAGTCCTCGTTCGCCGAGTACGCGACCGTCTTGGCCCGCAACGCCGTGCGGGTCGACCCCGCGCTGCCCCTCGAACTGCTGGGGCCGCTCGGCTGCGGCTTCCTCACCGGGGCCGGCGCGGTCTTCAACTCCTTCGGCGCCGGCCCCGGCGACACCTTCGCGGTGTTCGGCGCGGGCGCCGTGGGACTCGCCGCGGTCATGGCGGCCACGGCGGCCGGGGCGGTGGTGGTGGCCGTCGACCGCCACCCGGGACGCCTGGCCCTGGCCGAACAGTTCCGCGCGATCCCGCTGCACGCCGCGACGGCCGACCTGCCCGCACGCATCCGACGACTGACCGACGGCGGTGCCTCCTGCGCGCTGGACACCACAGCCTCCGCCGGGCTGATCAACGAGGCGCTCCGGTCCCTGCGCCCCGCCGGCCGTCTCGGCCTGGTGGCACGGCTCCACACCGCGCTGCCGCTCGAACCGGGAACCCTGGACCGGGGGCGCGCCCTCGTGCACATCTGCGAGGGCGACGCGGTCCCCGGGCTCCTGATCCCCCGGCTGACGGCGCTGTGGCAGGCCGGGCTGTTCCCCTTCGACCAGCTGATCCGCACCTACCCGCTCGCCGACATCAACCAGGCCGAGCACGACTGCGACGCGGGCGACGTCGTCAAACCCGTCCTGATACCCGGCGGGTGACGGGACTGACGACCGGCCGCCCGCGCCGCCGCCCCGTACCCGCCATCGACTTGGAGAAGACATGGCCGACACCGCACAACGAGACACCGACGGGCAAGGCGTGGCGGGAGGCGTCGGCGTGACCGCGCTCCTGGTGGCCGCGGCCCGGGCGATCGAGACCCACCGCGCCGACAGCCTGGCCCAGGACGACTACGCCGAGCACTTCGTGCGCGCCGCACCGGCGTCCGCGGGCTGGCCCGTCCGCCTGCGACAGGTCCCGGACGGGGACTCGGACCCGCTGTGGGGGCGGTTCGCCCGCTACTTCGGCCTGCGAACCAGAGTCCTCGACGACTTCCTGCTCGATTCGCTGCACACGGGCGGCGCCCGGCAGGTGGTGCTGCTCGGGGCCGGACTGGACGCACGCGCCTTCCGTCTCGACTGGCCGCCCGGATGCGTGCTCTACGAGATAGACAGGCAGGGTGTGCTGGCCTTCAAGCACCAGGTGCTCGACGCCCTGTCGGCCGCACCGAGGACGCGGCGCGTCCCGGTCCCGGCGGACCTGCGCGCCGACTGGGCCGGTGCGCTGACCGACGCCGGCTTCGACCCTTCGGCGCCCACCGTCTGGCTGGTCGAAGGGCTGCTGTTCTACCTCCCCAGCGCGGCCGAGACGCACCTCATCGGTGCGGTGGACCGGCTGAGCGCGCGGGGAAGCGCCCTGGCCTACGAGGTCAAGCTCGACAAGGACCTGCTGGAACACCGCGACAGCCCGCTCTACACCGCGACGCACCAGCAACTCGGCATCGACCTGCTCGACCTGTTCAGCCTGGAACCGCGACCCGACTCCGCCGCCGCCCTGGCGCACAAGGGCTGGACGACGGCGGTCCACAGCCCCTTCGACTTCACCCGCCGGCACGGACGCGGTCCACTGCCCGAGCCGAACGACGCACTGGGGGGCAACCGCTGGGTGTTCGGCGCCAGACCGCGGCCGTAGCGCCCGCGAGCGCCCCGGGTCGTTGCCTCCCCCGTGGGCCGTCGTTCCCTACCCCATGAGCCGTCACCCGGCGGCCCGTTTCCACGACTTCAGCCTGATGTCGTCCACCACACCGCGATCCGGCCAACCTCCCGCGGTTTCCCGCCTTCCGGACAACCGGACGTCCGACCGCTCCCTCTCACAGCGCGGGCACAGCACGTGCCCGCCTGCTTCCTTCCCACCGCACCCCCCAAGCACCCGAAGGACGAGGGATCGATGACCAGAACACGCACCATCCGGCTGCGACGCCCCCTGCTCGTGGGCACCACGGCGGTCGCCGCCATGGCCGTGACCGGCTCACTCGTGGCCGCCACCGCGGAGCCGGCGAAGGCGGCGACGGGGCCGAAGCTGAGCCTCGTCGCCGCGACCGGCTCGCTCACGCTCACCTCCTGGAAGGAGGACCCGGGCGTCTACCTCGACCTCGGCACCTACCTCACCGCGGAGGGCAGGCCGCTGGAGCTGAAGGTGACCCGGAAGTCGTACAAGGACCCGGTGACCGTCACCCAGACCGTGTACGAGGGCGGGAAGGCCAAGGCCAGGACACTGCCGAAGGGCACGGTGAAGGACTTCTCCGGGCTGCCCGGCTTCGCGCAGATCACGATCACCGACAAGGCGGGCAAGAAGGTCCTCGGCCGCACCGAGGACTTCTGCCCGAACAACGCCAGCGGCCGGGTACGCCCCGACGCGCCCGCCACCTCGAAGTATCCGGAGAGCTGCCCCACCAACCCGTTCACCCTCGGCTCCGTGTGGGGCGTCGAGAAGGGCTGGGCGGCCAACACCTACGGGGGTTCCTACAGCGAGCCCGTCGCGCTGGCGCCCGGGACCTACACCGCCAAGGTCGGGGTGGCCAAGAAGTACCGCGACCTCTTCGGCATCGCCGACAAGCCCGCCACCGTCAAGGTGACCGTCGTGGAACGCAGTTACGACGACGAGGAGTGGGCCGCCCAGTCGGCGGCGGCACGGTCCGCGACGGCGGGCGAGCACGCCGGTCACGGGGCCGCCCACCAGGCCCCGGCCGCGCACGCGGGCCACGGGCCCGGGCACGCCCCGACCCCCGCCCAGGCCGCCGCGCCGGTCACGAGCGGCGCCGGCCCCTCGTACAACGCCGGTCACGGGCCGCTCAGGGCGGCGCCGCCCGCGCTGCCGTGGGCCCTGAAGAAGCAGCAGGCCGCGCGTTCCCTGCCGGTCGGCGACAAGAGCGGCCAGACCGACGGCTCCCGCAAGGCCCTGGCGCTGCAGCCGCTGGCGAAGCGACCCGCGGGCATCCCCTCCGTCCCCGACGTCCCCAAGCCCGACCTGCGCTCGCTGCCGGCCTACGGCATCGTCGTCACCGACGGGGAGAAGGACATCCCCGGCAAGGACTACCTGGCCTTCAGCGCCAACGTCTGGAACGCCGGTCCGGCGCAACTGGTGGTGGACGGCTTCCGGACGCCCGGCAAGGCCAAGATGGACGCCTACCAGTACTTCTACGACGCCAAGGGCAAGCAGGTCGGCTACACCCCGACCGGCACCATGGAATGGGACCCCCGTCCCGGGCACATGCACTGGCACTTCACCGACTTCGCCAGCTACCGGCTGCTGAAGGCCGACAAGAAGGAGGCCGTGCGCAGCGGCAAGGAAGCCTTCTGCCTGGCCAACACCGACGCCATCGACTACACGGTGAAGAACGCCAACTGGCACCCGTTCAACACCGATCTGTCCACCGCCTGCGGCGAGGAGAACTCCATCTCCGTCCGCGAGGTGCTCGACGTCGGCTCCGGCGACACGTACTCCCAGGACCTGCCGGGCCAGTCCTTCGACATCACGGACGTCCCCAACGGCACCTACTACATCCAGGTGCTGGCCAACCCCGAGAAGCGGCTCAAGGAGACCGACCTCGGCAACAACAGCGCGCTGCGGAAGATCGTGCTCGGCGGCAAGCCGGACGCCCGGACCGTGACGGTGCCGGCCCACGACCTGGTGAACGCCAACTGACCCCGCCCGGGGCGTCAGCGCCCCGGGCGGAGGAGCCGGCGGTCGCGCACCGTGACCGCCGGCCCGGCCGGGTCGCCGGCCCGCACCACGGCGTCGACCGCCCTCGCGTACCGCTCCCGCTCACCGGGCCGAGCCGGTGCCGACGGCCCCGTCAGTTCGCTCTGCGCCACGAGCCGGAAGATCAGCGCGCGGATCAGCATCTGCTGCCAGTCGGGTGTGCCGCCGCCACCGGTCAGCAGGCCGGGCGGAAGATCGAACCACAGCAGCCCGTCCACGACCACGACGGCCTCCGCGAACGCCGGAGGCCGCCAGAACGGCGAGAAGTCGATCACCGCGGGCGCTTCGCCCTCGGCGAAGAGCACATTGCCGGTGAGGTCGCCGTGAACGAGCTGGGCGCCGTCCTGCCGCACCGGCCGCCGCAGCTCCCGGAGGACCGAGAACGGCGCGGCGAGATCGTCGATCACGTCGACGTCCTGCTCGCCCCACGCGACCCGGTCGCCCACCGCCCACGGATGCGTGGCCCGGCTGAGGAAGGGGGGCCGGGGCACCGCGCCAAGGGCGGCGTGGAAGGCACGGCCGGCCGCGAGCACACCCGCCCAGTGCCCGCTCGGGCCGGGCTCTCCGGTCAGGAACTCACTGGCCGTCCAACCGCCCACGACGCTCCGGCCGTCCGCGGCCCGCAGCGGCAGCGGGACCCGGAAGCCACTGTCCGGCGCCAGGCTCTCGAACAGGGCGGAGGCCCACTCGACCTCGTCGTCGGACCCCTCGGCGGGCTTGAACACGGCGCCGCCGACGAGCACGCTCCGCCCCTGCCCGCCCGGCAGCGGAACAGGAACCCCCTCGACACCGAACGCGTCGAGGACGGCACGGGAGGGGACGGTGTCGCCCGGCAGCTCGGTCACACCGGGCATCCTGACGGCTTCCCGTGCCGGGCGCACCTACTTTTCCGCCGCGACGGCGTCCCGGGTGGCGGCCCACGTCGCGAGGAGACGCAGGCCCTCCTCGGAGGGCGAGCCCGGCTCGGCGGTGTAGACGGTGAGGGTGAGGCCCGGTTCGGCGGCCATCTCCAGCCCTTCGTAGGCGAGCGTGAGATCGCCGACGGCGTGGTGGTGGAAGAGCTTGCTCCCGGTGCCGTGGTGGCGGACATTGTGGGCACCCCAGCGGGTGCGGAAGTCGTCACTGCGGGTGCACAGCTCCCCGACGAGGTCGTGGAGGTCCTTGTCGTGCGGATTGCGGCCCGCCTCCGTACGCAGGATCGACACGGCGATGTCGGCGGCCGTGTCCCAGTCCGGGTAGAAGCGGCGCGAGGCGGGGTCGAGGAAGTTGAAGCGGGCCAGGTTCGCCTGGTTGTGCGGCGTGGCGTACACGTCGTCGTACAGCGCGCGGGCCAGCCGGTTCGTGGCGAGCACGTCCATACGGCCGTTGCGGACGAAGGCCGGTCCGGCGGTGACGGCGTCCAGGACCCACTGCAGGCTCCGGTGCGCCTTCCACTGCGGGGTGCGGCGGCGCGGGCGCGTGAGGACGTCCGAGCCGTCCGCGGCATGGGCGAGGTTGAGCAGGTGGGCGCGTTCGGCCTCGTCGAGCCGGAGAGCGCGGGCCAGCGCTTCGAGAACGGCGGGGGAGGCTCCCGCGAGGTTGCCGCGCTCCAGTTTCGCGTAGTACTCCACGCTCATGTCGGCCAGCGCGGCGACCTCGCTGCGGCGCAGCCCCGGCACCCGGCGCCGGCTGCCGGCGGGCAGTCCCGCCTGCTCGGGGGTGATCCTGGCTCGCCGCGAGGTGAGGAACTCGCGGACCTCTGCTTGGTTGTCCACGCCTTCGACCGTACGTCCCGCGCGCGGTCGCAGGGATGTACTGGTGGTACACCCTTCGACGGTGCCTCGCAGAGCGCGCGGGAAACGGGTTGCCTGGAGAGCGGGGAGCTTGCGCCCGGCCGCCGCCGGCCGGACGGAAGACCGCCCCGCTCCACACCCGGCGACCGCCGTGCCTCTCGGCGGTCCGCCTCGGAACACGAAGGACATCCCCATGCACGGCGCCATGATCCACGCCCCCGGCGACATCCGCTTCGAGACCCTGGACGACCCGAAGATCCTCGCCCCGACCGACGCGATCATCCGTACGGCGGTGACCTGCGTGTGCGGTTCGGACCTGTGGCCCTACCGCGGCCTGGAGCCGACGGCCGAGCCGCACCCCATGGGCCACGAGTACGTCGGGTTCGTCGAGGAGGTCGGCAGCGAGGTCACCTCGGTGCGGCCGGGCCAGTTCGTGGTCGGCTCGTTCGCCACCTCGGACAACACCTGCGCCAACTGCGCGAACGGCTTCCAGTCGAACTGCCTGCACCGCGAGTTCATGACCACCTGCCAGGCCGACTACGTGCGCATCCCCAACGCGCAGGGCACCCTGGTCGCCACCGACGGGGTGCCGGAGGAGGAGCTGTGGCCGGGCCTGCTCGCCGTCTCCGACGTGATGGGCACCGGCTGGTGGGCGGCCGAGGCCGCCGAGGTCGGGCCCGGCTCCACCGCCGTGGTCGTCGGGGACGGCGCGGTGGGCCTGTGCGCGGTGATCGCCGCCAAGGAGAGGGGCGCCGAGCGGATCATCGCC
Source organism: Streptomyces ardesiacus (assembly GCF_003112575.1). Taxonomy (GTDB): domain Bacteria; phylum Actinomycetota; class Actinomycetes; order Streptomycetales; family Streptomycetaceae; genus Streptomyces; species Streptomyces ardesiacus. Next base: position 234,436 of record NZ_BEWC01000004.1, on the reverse strand, counting down.
ATGAGCCGCCACGAGCCCCGCCAGAAGCTGGCCCGTGCCTTCGGCGCCACCGACATCGTCACCGAGCGCGGCGAGGAGGGCGTCGCCCGGATCAGGGAGCTGACCGGCGGGATCGGCGCCGACAGCGTCCTGGAGTGCGTCGGCACCGCCCAGGCCATGGGGCAGGCGCTGCACTCCGCCCGCCCCGGCGGCAACGTCGGCTTCGTCGGCGTGCCGCACGAGGTCGCCGTCGACGGGCAGGAGCTGTTCTTCTCCCACGTCGGCCTGCGCGGCGGCCCCGCCCCGGTACGCCGCTACCTGCCCGACCTCATCGACCGCGTCCTGACCGGGGCGATCGATCCGGGCCGGGTCTTCGACCTCACGCTGCCCCTGAGTGAGGTCGCCGAGGGCTACCGGGCGATGGACGAGCGCCGCGCTGTCAAGACCCTCCTCAAGCCCTGAGCCGCCCCCCTCTCCGCCCACCCTCGGAGCACCCGTGGACCCCACCTACGACTTCTCCGGACGCGTCGCCTTCGTCACCGGGGCCGGCTCCGGCATGGGCCCGGCCGCGGCCCGGGCGTTCGCCGCCTCCGGCGCCGCCGTCGCCCTGGCCGACGCGGACGAGGCCGCGGTGCACCGAGCGGCGCGGGACCTCAGTCGGCGCCGCCCTTCGCGTCGACGGCGGCTGCACCGCCCAGTAGCGCGTGTCCGCCCCGTCGGGGCGGGGTGCCGCATGCGCCATCGGTGGAGCGGACGCCCGACGACCGATGAGTTCCGCGCGGTCGTACGGTCTGCCCCCTCGTACACGCTACGGAGGGAGAACACCATGCGCAGGATCATCGTCTGCACGTTCCTGACACTGGACGGCGTCATGCAGGCGCCGGGCGGGCCGGACGAGGACGGCGAGGGAGGCTTCGAGCACGGCGGCTGGCAGAAGCCGACCGACGACGAGGAGGTGGGTGCGGCCGTCGCGGGCTGGTACGAGCAGTGCGACTCGATGCTCCTCGGCCGCAGGACGTACGAGATCTTCGCGTCCTACTGGCCGACCGCCGATCCCGGCAACCCGTTCACCCCGCGGATGAACGGCATGCGGAAGTACGTGGCCTCCCGGACGCTGACGTCCGTCGAGTGGCAGAACTCCACGCTGCTGGAGGGCGACGCCGCCGACGCCGTACGCGCGCTGAAGGCGTCCGACGGCGGCGACGTCTTCGTCGTCGGCAGTGGTGACCTGGCCCAGACCCTCATGCGGCACCACCTCGTCGACGAGTACCGGCTGACCATCCACCCGGTGATCATCGGGACCGGCAAGCGGCTGTTCGCCGGCGGAGCCGTTCCCACCGCGCTGGAGCCGGTCAGTGTCTCGACGACGAAGGGCGGCACCGTCATCGGCGTCTACCGGACCAACGGCGAGCCGGAGTACGACAGTTACTAGGGCTCCGGAGGGTCCCGGAGGACCGGACCTCGGTTCACAGGGCCGCCTGCGGCCGTTCCGGGGTGAGGAGGTGCACCTCGGTCCGGTCGGCGTGCGGGATCAGCAGGTCCCGCAGCTCACCGGCGGCGGTCTCGACGAGGTGTGCGTCAAAGGCGGCGCGGAGGGTTTCGAGGACGAAGGCGACGTGTGCGGAGTCCTCGGTGACGCGGGTGCGGTGGGCGTCGCGGTGGTTCCAGTGCCTGGTGAGGACGCCCGCGGCGTCGGTGTAGACGATCTCGCCCGCCCGCGGGTGCTCGACGGTGCCGGGTTCCCCGAGGGGCGTGAAGGTCTCCGTGCCGTCGGCGTGGCGGATGTCGACGGCACCGGTGACGTGGTCGAGGTCGAAGGCGCCGGCGGGAAGACCGTGACGGACGGAGACGGAGTTGTACGAGTCGACGGCCGGGTTGATCCGGGGCAGGGTGCCCTTCTTCGCGAGGCGGCGTCCGAGGGCGTCCACACTGGGGCGGACGCGACGGGGGTTGGTGCCGAAGCTCCGGTAGGCGCTGTGCCATGCCTCGATGCGGGGGTCGCTTTCGTCGGCGGGGGCCCAGGTGCCTTCGGCGAGCCGCTGCTCCAGATCCGCCAGGGCGGTGCCGGTGGCGGGCCAGGGCTCGCGGCCGCGCAGGCCGGTGGCGGTGACGACGGCGACGAGGGTGCCGGGAAAGGCGTCGGCGACGGTGGGGCTGAGGCGGAAGGTGCACATCGTGAGAGGGATCCGATCCGGAAGAGCGGGCGGGTGCGGGGTCAGGCCCGCCAGGGGCCGATGCGGTCGAGGCGGCGGAGCTGCTGGGCCGCGGTGGGCGCGTCGAGGCCCGCGCCGCGCTCGGTGAGCCGGCGGGCGGTGTCGGCGCGCTGCTCGACGGGCTTGTGGTCGTCGTACTTGAACTTCGCCCGGACGTCGGTCACGTCCAGGCGGAGGCCGCGGATACCGGGCAGCATCCGCCCGTACGGCGGCCGGCCGGGGGCGACGGGGGCGTGGTCGCCCTCGGGCTGGAAGTGGGCGATCTGGCGCCGCAGCAGTTCGGCCTTGGCCTCGGGATCGTCGACGATCGTGGCCCGGCAGGTGAACTGGACGGCGGCGTAGTAGCTGGTGGGGACGCCCTCGGTGGGCGGTACGCCCGGCTTGGCGCGCCAGGGGCCGGGGACGAAGGCGTAGTCGCCGATCACCGTGAAGGTGACGTGCGGGGCGGCCTCGACCGCCTTCCAGACCGGGTTGGGCCGGGCGAGGTGGATGAGCAGGCAGGCACCCTCGACGGCGAAGTGGGTGGGCACGACGACCGGTGCCTCACCGGCCGGGCCGTTGACGCCGAGCAGGCCGAAGTCGTGGCCGTCGGCGATCCAGGTCTGCCACTCGGCGTCGTCCAGGGCGGCGTCCCAGGGCTGGATGAACATCGAAGGGTCCTCCGGACGCGGGAGTCGGGCGGGGCCGGCGGCGGATCCGTCACGGACGGCGCATCCCCTACCATCAGCGGAACGACTGCACCGTACAACGCACCGACCGCAGTGCGTCAACTGAACGACCGCGCGGTGCAGCACACTGACCGACCCCGGGAGGGTGACAGCGATGGCCGAGACCGAGGCGGCCTTGCGGACGCTCGCGCACAACGTCCGCGCGGCCCGCACCCGCGCCGGACTGTCCCTGGACGAACTCGGCCGGCGTGCCAAGGTCAGCAAGGGGTCCCTGGTCGCGCTGGAGAAGGCGCAGGGGAACCCGAACTTCGCCACCCTGGTGAGGCTGGCCGACACCCTCGGTGTCTCGGTGTCCGCCCTGATGGAGGGGCCGGCGCAGGAGCGCGTCCGGGTCGTGTCCGGCGACACCGTGATGCCGCTGTGGGCGGGGCCGCGGGGCAGCGAGGCCCGGCTGATGCTGACGACCTCCGGCCCGGCTCCCGTCGAGGTCTGGCGCTGGAGGCTCCAGCCCGGGGAGGAGTACCCCAGCCACCCCCACCAGGCCGGGGTGGTCGAAACCGTCAGCGTCACCGAGGGGCGCATGGTCCTGGTCGTCGACGGCGTCGAGCACCCTGTCGCAGCGGGGCAGACCGCCACCTTCGACGGCGACGTGAGCCACACCTACCGCGGCGCGGGCGACCGGACCTGCCACCTGGTCATGACCGTCCAGCTGCCGCCCGGCCCGGGCTGACCGCCGCGTTCCCCGTGCGCCCCCACAGCCCCGACGACCAAGGACAGCCGACATCCATGTCTGAACGAGCGACGGAATCCGTCCTGCGCACCCCCGGCATACCCCACCTGCTGACGGTGGGAGGCTTCTGCTTCGCGGGCCTCGCCCTCCTGCTGCCCGTCTCACCGGCCTGGGCCGTCGCCGGAGGCGCCGACGAGTTCGGTGCCGGACTCGTCACGGCCGTCCTGATGGGCGCCACCGTACTGGCCCAGTTGTGCGTCAGGGCGACGCTGCGCGCGATCGGCTGGCCCCGCACCCTGGCCCTCGGCGCGCTCCTCCTCGGCCTGCCCGCCCTCCTGCAGAGCCTCAGCGACCACCTGCTGCCCATCCTGGTGACGACCGCCCTGCGCGGAGCGGGCTTCGGCATCGTCACCGTCTGCGGTGCCACCGCCGCGGCCGCCCTGGCCCCGCGCGGCCGTCAGGGGGCGGCCATCGGCCTCTACGGCCTCGCCGTCGCGCTGCCCCAGGTCGTCCTCACTCCGGCGGCGCCCTGGCTGATGGGGACCTTCGCCCTCCCCGCGATCATCGCCTGCGGTGTTCTCCCCGTCCTCGCGCTGCCCTGGACCCGGGCCCTCGGCCGCGCCGTCGAGGCCCGCACGGACGGCCCGCCCGCCCAGGAGGGCCCCGCCCAGCACCCCGACCGCACGGCCACGGTGCTCCGGCGCATCCTCCTCCCGCTCACCGTCCTGCTCCTGGTCACCGCGGCGGGCGGGGCGGTGCTCACCTTCGCGCCGCAGTTCACGGACACCCCCGCGCTCGCGGCCACGGGGCTGCTGGCCCTCACCGCCACCGCCGCCGTGGCCCGCTGGGGCTGCGGGGAACTCGCCGACCGCATCGCCCAGCGGCCGATCACCGCCCTCCTGGCCGCCACCGCGTGCGCGGGGCTGGCGCTGACCGCCCTGGCCGTCGGCCCGGACGGCGCGGCCGCCCTCCCCCTGCTCGCCGGGCTGCTCCTGCTGGGGGCCGCCTACGGAGGGCTCCAGAGCCTCACCCTGGTCCGGTCGTTCGACCTCGCGGGCGCGGAGAACCGGCACGCGGCATCGGTGGCGTGGAACATCGGCTACGACGCCGGCACCGGGCTCGGCTCCCTGGCGCTGGGCCTGGCGGCGCAGGCCGCCACCTTCGCCGCCGGCTTCACCGTGATGTCCGTGGTGATGGGAGTCGCGGTCCTCGCGGTCGCCCTCACCCGCACGCAGCCGTCCGGGGCGCCGCGGGCGCGCTCCGACGTCCGCTCCCAGTAGGCCGCCCCGCCCACGGCAGCCGTGGGCACCCGCCGGCCGCCCGGCTGTCCGTCCGCCCGGCTACAAGGCGAGACGGGTTCCCTGTGAGATCACCGGCGCCGACGGCGTGGAGCACCGCTCCGCCGTCGCCGCGCCCCGCCGTGCAGCCGTCCACCCGATCCGGCCCGACCGTCGACCGGCGCGGCCAGGCTGCGGGCGCACCGCGGCACGGTGCTCGCGGTCACCCACGACCGGGTCTTCCTGGAACGCCTGACCTCCACCGTCCTGGAGGCCGAGGCCGGAAAGGTCACCCGCTACGGCGACGGCTACCACGGCTACCGCACGGCGAAGGCGGCCGAGCGCCGCCGCCCGCTCCAGGAGTACGAGGAGTGGCGCTGCGAGCTGGCGCGCAACGAGCGGCTGGCCGTCGGCCACGCCGTCCGCCTTCACGCCGTCCCGCGCAAGGCGTCGCCGGCCAACTTCGGCCACGGCGGTTTCCGGGCCCGAGGCCGCGCGCACGGCGCGATGTCCCGCATCCGCAACGCCCGCGAGCGGGTCGAGCGGCTCACCGGGAACCCGGTGGCACCGCCGCCGGATCCGCTTGCCTTCACGGCACGCCTCGCCACGGCGGGGGAGACCCCGGCGGGCACCGGGACCGCTTCCCCGGAGCCGCCCGTCGTCCACCTGTCGGGCGTACGCGTGGGGGATCGCCTGTGCCTGGGCTCCCTCGACCTCGGCCGTCGCGGACGCCTTCTCGTCACTGGCCCCAACGGCGCCGGCAAGACGACGCTGCTGAAGCTGCTCGCCGGTGAAGTACGGCCGGACGAGGGCGCGGTGCGGGTGCCGGGCCGGGTGGGTCATCTGCGCCAGGAGGAGACTCCCTGGCCGGCGGACCTCAGGGTGACCGAGGCGTTCGGACGGGGCCGGGTGGGCTGCGCCGACGAACACGCCGACGCCCTGCTCGCCCTGGGCCTGTTCCGTCCGGCCGAACTGCGTCTGCGCATCGGCGAGTTGTCGTACGGCCAGCGTCGCCGCGTGGATCTGGCCCGGCTGGTCTCGGAGCTGGAGGAGGCGCTGACCGGGTTTCCGGGGGCGATCGTGCTGGTCACGCACGATCGCGCGCTGCGGTCCCGGTTCGAGGGCGAGCACTTGGAACTGCCGGGGACGGCGCGCGTCCGAGCCGGGTGACCACGGGCCCTGGAGGAGGGCCCGCCGCGGGCGGACTCACGGCCGCAGGAGCGGAAAGTCGGCCTTGGCCCACAGGGACCGGACCCCGGCGGTGGACCGGTCCTCGGCATCGGTGTCGCCGTCGGCCGTCCACGTCCTGACCTCGGCGGTGGCGTCGCCCACCGGTGACCAGCCCGGGTCGCCGGTGGCCGCGAAGTCGGCCCAGGCGCGCACCATGCGGCGTGCCAGTGCCCGGTCGGCAGGGGTGGGCGTCCCGCCGATGAGGAAGGACAGGCGCTCGTCGTCCAGGTTGCCGAAGGCGAACGGAACATCCGCACAGTGCCAGGCCCGCACGACACCGTGCGGGCCGGTGCGCCGCCGGTCGAAACGGGACAGGAACGACCGGCCGCCGGCCCGGGCGTGGAGTTCGGCGAGCCGGTTGCTGTACTCACCGAAGAGCAGATCGCCGTAGACGGCGAGGTAGACGTCGAGCACCGGAGCCTGGGGCAGGTCGGCGCGGTAACCGGCGACCAGGCCGTCGGGCAGGCCGAAGTCTTCGGCGAACCGGGCGAGTTGTGCCTCGGTGGTGACCTTGGCGCTGCTGCCGACGGCGTCCAGCAGCCAGTACTCCTGCGTGGTGTGGCAGACCAGCAGGTCCACGTCCCGGGCCGCGCCGGTCGCCATGCCCGTGAGCGGGTCGGTGGGCAGGACGTCGCCGTCGAGCACGGGGGCGTAGAGCGAGGGGTCGTAGTGACGGGAACCGGAGGCGGGGTCGCGCCGGTAGTCGTCGACCACCCGGTCGGCCGCGGCGACCAGCGCCTGCGGAGTGGCGGACAGCAGACCCGCGGCCGTGGCCGGGCAGCCGGCGGCGGCAGCGACCTCCCGCGTGGTCGCCACCGCCATGTCACGCGTGCAGCAGGGACTGGCGGGGCTGTGCGCGATGGCGCGGCGGAACAGGCCGCGGGCGCGGTCCATCACCATCAGACAGGCGACCGAGGCCGCCCCGGAGGACTGGCCGGCGACGGTGACGTTGCCGGGATCGCCGCCGAAGCCGGCGATGTTCTCACGCACCCACCGCAGAGCGGCGACCTGGTCGAGCAGTCCCCGGTTGTCCGGGCAGGCGGCCGGCCCGTCCGCCGGGACGTGGCCGAAGCCCTCGAAACCGATGCGGTAGTTGAGCGTGACCACGACCAGTCCGGCCCGCGCCAGCACGGATCCGTCGAAGTCCGGCTGCGCGGACGAGCCGAAGGTGTAGGCACCGCCGTGTATCCAGACCAGCACCGGCAAGGGGCCACTGCGCGAGGCCGGCGTCCACACGTTGACGGTGAGGATGTCCTCGTCGCCGGGGGACCACACCGGAGCCCCGGGGAGTTCCGCCGACTGCGGGGCGATCGGCCCGAATGCCCCGCACTCCCGCACTCCGGTCCACGGCGTCACCGGGCGGGGCTCCCGGAAGCGGTTGGCGCCGAACGGCGGGGCGGCGTAGGGGATGCCGAGGACGGCGACGACGTCTTCGGAGGGCCGAAACCCGCGGACCGCGCCGTGCCCCGTACTGAAGATGTCCACAGAGACTGCCTCTCGTCACACGCCGACGGGCCGGGGCCACAGCTTCGCACCGCCCGGCGGAACAGGGCCAACACCGGGTTCGGCCGGACTGACGCACCGGTGATGTCAATCGGGTTCCCGGGGGGAGGGATCTCCTTGACCTCGACCCGACTTGAGGTCGGAGGCTGTCCGGGACGTCGTCCTCAACGAGAGGTGCTGCTCATGCATGCCGTTCAAGCCGTCGCGTTCGGCGGTCCCGAGGTGCTGACCCCGGTGGTCCTGCCCGATCCGGTGCCCGGCCCCGGCCAGGTCGTCGTCGGCATGGCCGCCGCCGACGTCATCTTCCTCGACACCCTGCTGCGCTCCGGGTGGGGACAGGACCTCTTCCCGCGCACGCCGCCGTACGTGCCCGGTGGCGGCGGGGCGGGAGAGGTGCTGGCCGTCGGCGGCGCAGTGGACCCGGCCTGGATCGGCAGGCGCGTGGCCGTACGAACCGGCACCGGATACGCCGAGCAGGTCGTCGCGGGCGAGGAGGAGATCGTGCCCGTCCCCGACGGGCTGGCCACCGAGACGGCGGCCGCACTGGTGCACGACGGAGTGACCGCGCTCGGCCTGCACCGGCTGGGGGCACCGTGCGAAGGAGAGTGGGTCCTGGTCTCGTCGGCGGCCGGCGGAGCCGGCACCCTGCTGGTGCAGTTGGCCGTCGACGCCGGAGCCCGGGTCGTGGCCGCCGCCTCCAGCGACGCCAAGCTGGCGCTGGCGCGCGACCTGGGTGCCGAGGCCGTCGTCGACTACACACGCGCGGACTGGACCGGGCGGGTGCGGGAGGCGACCGGCGGCGGCGCCGCCCTGGTCTACGACGGCGCGGGCGGGGCGCTCGGCACGGCCGCCGTCGACGCGCTCGCGGACGGCGGCCGGTTCGTCACCTACGGCACCGCCGACGGCTTCGCCGCCCCGGACCCGGAGGCGGCCGCCCGCCGGGGCATCCGGCTGCTCACGCCGCTCGCGGAGGGTCCGCCGGACCGGCAGACCGTCAGGGAAGCGCTGGGCCGGGCCCTGGAACAGGCCGCCGAGGGCGGCCTGCGCCCGGTGATCGGTGCCACCTACCCGCTGAAGCGGGCCGCCGACGCGCACCGCGCCCTGGCCGCGCGCACCACCGTGGGCAAGTCACTGCTGCTGATCGGGGGCGAGTAGGAAAGGCGTCCTGCCCGCAGTGGGGTCCGGACTCCTCCGCCCGGGTCTCGCCCCCGTAGAAGCCGTCGTCCCGGCTACCGCAGCCAGATCCAGGCCATCGCGTGCAGGCCCGTGGCTGACGTCAGCACGACCGACAGCCACGTCACGTGCCGCCTGAGCAGCGTGCGGCGCAGGTGCAGGTAACGCCCTTCGTACTCCTCGCGGAGTTCGCCGGCGCGTGTGACGGTCACGCTGAGCATGGCACGCATCAGGGTCAGCCGGTGGTCGACGTAGTGCCGCGTGAAGTCGTCCGCCTGGGCCGAGGTCATCCACGGCATGCGGTCGCACAGCGCCCGTGCTTCCTCGCGGGCCTCGTCGTAGTAGGCCCGGGCCCGCAGGAAGCCCTCCGCCTGCGTGGCGACGGACGCGGCGTCGCCGACCGGGCGGCGCGGGCGCTCACCGCCGGTCACGACCGTTCGCCCTCGTGGCCCGCCACGTCGATGACGTCGCGCTGGCCGGTGTTCTCCTTCTGGTCCAGGGAGGTGAGTTCGAAGTGGTGCAGGTCGAAGGCGGGGGATTCACTGCGGATGCGCGGCATGGTGCAGAAGTTGTGGCGCGGGGGCGGGCAGGAGGTCGCCCACTCCAGCGAACGGCCGTAGCCCCACGGGTCGTCCACGCCGACCGGCTTGCCGTACTTGGCCGTCTTCCACACGTTGTAGAGGAACGGGAGCATGGACAGGCCCAGCAGGAAGGAGGAGATGCTCGAGACCGAGTTGAGGGCGGTGAACCCGTCGGACGCGAGGTAGTCGACGTAACGGCGGGGCATGCCCTCGGCGCCCAGCCAGTGCTGGACCAGGAACGTGCCGTGGAAGCCGAGGAACAGCGTCCAGAAGGTGATCTTGCCGAGGCGTTCGTCGAGCATCTTGCCGGTGAACTTGGGCCACCAGAAGTGGAAGCCGGCGAACATGGCGAACACCACGGTGCCGAACACCACGTAGTGGAAGTGCGCCACCACGAAGTACGAGTCCGAGACGTGGAAGTCCAGCGGCGGCGAGGCCAGCAGCACTCCGGTCAGCCCGCCGAACAGGAAGGTGACCAGGAAGCCGGTGGCCCACAGCATCGGTGTCTCGAAACTGAGTGACCCTTTGAGCATCGTCCCGGCCCAGTTGAAGAACTTCACACCGGTCGGGACCGCGATCAGGAAGGACATGAACGAGAAGAACGGCAGCAGCACACCTCCGGTCACGAACATGTGGTGGGCCCACACCGTCACCGACAGACCGGCGATCGCGATGGTCGCTCCCACCAGGCCCATGTAGCCGAAGATCGGCTTGCGGGAGAAGACCGGGATGATCTCGGTGATGATGCCGAAGAACGGCAGCGCGATGATGTAGACCTCCGGATGCCCGAAGAACCAGAACAGGTGCTGCCACAACAGGGCCCCGCCGTTGGGCGCGTCGAAGATGTGGGCACCGAACTTGCGGTCGGCCTCCAGGGCGAGCAGGGCCGCGGCCAGCACCGGGAAGGCGAACAGGACGAGCACACTGGTCAGCAGCACGTTCCAGGTGAAGATCGGCATGCGGAACATGGTCATGCCCGGCGCGCGCATGCACACGACCGTGGTGATGAAGTTGACCGAGCCGAGGATGGTGCCGAAGCCGGAGAGGGCCAGACCCATGATCCACAGGTCGGGGCCGATCCCGGGCGAGTGCTCCGCGTTGGACAGCGGGGAGTAGGCGAACCAGCCGAAGTCGGCGGCACCGCCGGGGGTCAGGAACCCTCCCACCGCGATGAGCGAGCCGAACAGGTACAGCCAGTAGGCGAGCATGTTCAGCCGGGGGAAGGCCACGTCCGGCGCGCCGATCTGCAGCGGCATGATCCAGTTCGTGAACCCGGAGAACAGCGGCGTCGCGAACATCAGCAGCATGATCGTGCCGTGCATCGTGAACGCCTGGTTGAACTGCTCGTTGGAGACGATCTGCAGTCCCGGCCGGGCCAGCTCGGCGCGCATGATGAGCGCCAGAACGCCGCCGATCAGGAAGAAGGCGAACGACGTCACCAGGTACAGCGTGCCGATCGTCTTGTGGTCCGTGGTCGTCAGCCACTTGATCACTGCATTGCCGGGCGCCTTGCGCAGGAGGGGCAGTTCGTCCGCGTAATGGTCGCCTGCTGCGGGGCTGTGGGCCCCTTCGACGGTGGTCACGGCGCCAAGGCCTCCAGATGCTCTGCGTCAGGTACGCGGGGCATTCTCGTCGCGCGGGGCGCGGCATACCGCTGGTGGCAAATGACACGCGGTCCGGCGCGGTCCCTTTGCACTCGAACGGGTCAGGGACGACCCCGAAGCCGTACGTCGCCGTGCGCGGCGCGCGGTGCTCGCACGGACCGCGGCGTCCGCGGTCCGCCGTCGCTCCCGGTGGTCGTCTCCCTGTCGAGCCGCCGTTGGCATCGATAACATTTCCTGCCATAGTTCTGGCTACTGATCTAGGAGGGACATGAAGGCATCGATAACATTCCGGGAGTCCACTCCCGGTCGCGGGCACGCGGGGCCGGCCGCCGGGGCCGTCGCATGACCACCCCCTCTCCGGCGGCCGTCCTGACCCACGCCGACGGCACCCTGCTGCGGAACGGGCGCCCGCACCGCCTTCTGGCGGGCTCGCTGCACTACTTCCGGGTCCACCCCGGGCACTGGGCCGACCGGCTCCGGCGGCTGGCCGCCCTCGGCCTGAACACGGTCGACACCTACGTCCCGTGGAACTTCCACGAGCGCACCGAGGGCGACATCCGCTTCGACGGCCCGCGCGACCTGACCGGGTTCGTCCGGCTCGCCCAGGAGGAGGGGCTGGACGTCGTGGTGCGGCCGGGCCCCTACATCTGCGCCGAATGGGACAACGGCGGCCTGCCCGCCTGGCTGACCGGGACGCCCGGCATGCGGCTGCGCACCTCCCACGGCCCCTTCCTGGCCGCGGTGGACCGCTGGTTCGACGAACTGATCCCGCGGATCGCGGACCTCCAGGCGGGCCGGGGCGGACCGGTCGTCGCCGTGCAGATCGAGAACGAGTACGGCAGCTACGGCGACGACCACGCCTACGTCCGCCACGTGCGCGACGCCCTCGTCGCCCGGGGCGTCACCGAACTGCTCTACACCGCCGACGGACCGACCGCGCTCATGCAGGACGGCGGCGCCCTGCCCGGCGAACTGGCGGCGGCGACCCTCGGCTCACGCCCCGCCCGGGCCGCGGAACTGCTGCGCTCCCGCCGCCCCGGGGAACCCTTCTTCTGCGCGGAGTTCTGGAACGGCTGGTTCGACCACTGGGGCGAGAAGCACCACGTCCGGCCGGCGGACGGCGCGGCGGAGACCGTCGGTGACATCCTCGACGAGGGCGGCTCGGTGAGCCTCTACATGGCGCACGGCGGCACCAACTTCGGCCTGTGGGCCGGCGCCAACCACGACGGCGACCGCATCCGGCCGACCGTCACCAGCTACGACTCGGACGCCCCCATCGCGGAGAACGGGGCGCTGACGCCCAAGTTCTTCGCCCTGCGGGAGAAGCTGACCGCGCTCGACGCCTCGGGGCCCCCGCGCCCCCTGCCCGCCGACCCGCCGGTGCTGGCACCCCGCGAACTGCCGGTGACCCGGCGCGCGGCCCTGCTGGACGCGCTGCGCGCGGCGGCCGAGCCGGTGTCCGCGCCGCTGCCGCTGAGCTTCGAGGAACTCTCCCTGGCCTCCGGCCTGGTGCTCTACGAGGCCGAACCGCTGCTGCCGCCGGGCACCCACGAGCTGACCGTCTCCGGCCTGCACGACCGTGCGCAGGTCTTCCTCGACGGCGAACCCGTCGCCGTACTGGACCGCGAGAACGCCTCCTTCGACGTCCCCGGCACCGGAGCCCGCGTCCGGCTGGCGCTGCTGGTGGAGAACCAGGGGCGGATCAACTACGGACCGCTGCTGGGCCAGGGCAAGGGCATCCTCGGCGGCGTACGGGTGGAACGCCGGCTGGTGCACGGATGGACGATGCGCGCGCTGCCGCTCGACCGGTGGACACCGCGGGACGCCGCCCGTGCCGCGGCGGCGGCCCCGGCGGACGGCCGGGCGGGCTTCGCCACCGCGGTCCTGCCCGTGGCCGAGCCCGCCGACGCCTGGGTCGCCCTGCCCGGATTCGGCAAGGGCTTCCTCTGGGTCAACGGCACGCTGCTGGGCCGCTACTGGGAGATCGGCCCGCAGACCACGCTCTACTTGCCCGGCCCGCTCCTGCGCCCCGGAGACAACACGCTGACCGTGCTGGAACTCGAACGCTTCGGCGACCGCGTGGCCCTGCGCGACCGTCCCGACCTCGGACCGCCGCAGGAGTACGTCGAGACCTTCGACTGAGGAGCGGCCGAGGCCGCTGCGGCAAGCGGTGGGGATCTCGACTGCCCGACGGGGAGGGGGGAGACGCGGGCATCCCGGCGGAGAGGCTCCCCTGCCGACCGCGCAGCCGCCCGGGTAGGCTCTCGGGGGTGACGCAGCACCGCATGTCCGGGGAGCAGCGGCCCGCGAACGAGGGGCCGAAGGCCGCCGCTCGCAACCGAGCGGCCCTGGTCGCCGCCGCGAGGGAGATCTACTCGGAGCAGGGCCTGGACGCCCCGCTGTCGGCGATCGCCCGTCGGGCCGGGGTCGGCCAGGGCGTTCTGTACCGGCACTTTCCCGACCGGGAGGCCGTGGCCGACGCGGTGCTGGAGGAGAACGTCCGGCAGGTCGAGCAGGCCGCGGCCGTGCCGGGCACGGACCTGGCGCGCGTGCTGGGGGTCCTGACCTGGCACCTGACGGAGTCGGCGGCCTTCATCGGCATCCTGCACGCCGACGGGGCGGGCAGCCGCTCCGTCGTTCCCCCGTACGCGCGGGCCCTGTCGGAGCGGGTCGGGCGTGCCCTGCGCGCACACCTGCCGGACGGTCACCGGCTGGCCGCGGGGGACGACGACCTCATGATCGCCGTCGCCATGGTCTCCGGCGCCGTCACCGGCCCCACCCGCGAGGAGCGGGAGCGCCGGGGGCGGGCGGCGTGGCGGCTTCTGGGCGTCGAGGTGGGACCCGTGCTTCCCTTCGCGGGGTGAGCAAGTGCCCGCGGGTCAGCCGCCGTTGGACTGCCGGGTGCCCCTGCCCAGTGCCTCGAAGGCGTACAGGTAGCCCCCGTCGGGGCCGCTCACCGTCATGTAGGCCCTGGTGCCGCCCGGAGTGATCGCCACGTTGGTCGCCGACTCGAGTCCCGCGGCGTCGCGGGCCGGGACCTCCACGGTCGCCAGGCGCTCGCCGTACTTGTCGTAGACCGCCATCGCGGGACGGCCGTGCAGGCCCTGGTACAGGTTGCCGTCCGCGTCCACCGCGACGGAGTCGGTCTGGGCGATCCCGGCGTCGACCCGGACGGCGGTGTGCCGCGAAGCCACGGCGCCCTTGCCGTCCAGCAGCAGGTAGGAGACGCGGTTCTGCGTCAACTCGCTGAACCACAGCCCCCGGTAGTCCGCGTCGAAGGAGATGCCGTTCGGCGCGGCGAGGCCGTCCGCCAGGACGGTGGCGTCCTTGCCCGAGCGCTCGATCCGCACCACGCGTCCCTTCGCCTCGCCCTCGGACATGCCGCGCGAGTCACTGACGTACAGATGGCCCTCCCGGTCGAAGGCGAGGTCGTCCGGGTTCATCCGTGCCCCGTCGACCTCGCCGGAGAAGAAGGTCCGCGGGTCGCCGCCGTCGGGAGCCAGGCTCACGATGTCCCCGTGCGCGAAGTCGGTCAGGTAGATCCGGCCGTCGTACGGGCTGAACTGGGCCGAGGTGTAGGCGCCGCGCGCATCCGTGTGGACGGGCTCCGACGTCTTCTTCCGGACATTCACGCGCAGGACCTTCGGCTCGCCGGCCGGGGCGGTGACGTCGACGACGAGCAGCCTGCCGTCCCCGTCGAAGACCGGGCCCTCCAGCAGGGTCATCCCGGTCTGCTCGTGCACCTCCGTCACGCGCATGACCTGCTGTGCGCGGATCGTCCGGTCGCCCTCGGCGGTCCCCGGGTCCCGCGGTGCGCCGGCCGTCTGCGTACCGCACCCCGCAAGGGCCAGTACCCCGAGCGTGACGAGCCCGGCGAGGGGCCGGATCGGGACGCGTCGCATGTGCATCACTCTTCCTGTCCGAAAGTATGCGGAAGCAGCCTGAGGCCAACCGGACAGCGTTGTCCGGTTCTTGTTACCGTACTGCATGGCTGCTCAAGTCCCGTTCGGCACAACCCGGTTCGCGGGGGAGCGGCTTCCTGGCGGCGAAGCGGAAGGAACAAGGTCCCCCCACATGGCACAGGCACAGGAGCTGACTCCCGAGGTTCTCGCCGAACTCAGGGAGCGGTACCGGCGCGAGCGGGAGCGCCGCGTACGTCCCGACGGCGCCCGCCAGTACCTCGGCGCGGACGCCGAGTTCGGCTACTACGCCGCCGACCCGTACGCGACGGAGGCGGCCGGCCGCGAGCCGGTGCGGGACCGCGTCGACGTCGCGATCGTCGGGGGCGGCTTCGGCGGCATCCTCGCGGGCGCGCGACTGCGTCAGCAGGGGATCGCGCGCGTGCGCGTCATCGAGAAGGGAGGTGACTTCGGGGGCACGTGGTACTGGAACCGCTACCCCGGCATCCACTGCGACATCGAGGCGCACGTGTACCTGCCGATGCTCGACGAGACCGGCTACGTCCCGGAGTGGAAGTACGCCCCCGGCGAGGAGATCCGCCGGCACGCGGTGCGCATCGGCGAGAAGTTCGACCTCTGCGCCGACGCCCTGTTCTCCACCGCGGTCACCTCGCTGACCTGGGACGACACGGACGGGGCGTGGATCGTCGGGACCGACCGGCACGACGAGTTCCGGGCGACCTACGTCATCACGGCCACCGGGACCCTGTCGGAGCTGAAGCTGCCCGGCATCCCCGGCATCGAGGCCTTCCGGGGCCACACCTTCCACACCTCGCGCTGGGACTACGCCTACACCGGCGGCACCCCGGACGGCGGCCTGACCGGCCTCGCGGACAAGCGCGTGGGCGTGGTGGGCACCGGCGCCACCGGGGTGCAGGTCGTCCCGAAACTGGCCGAGGACGCCGGGCACCTCTACGTCTTCCAGCGGACCCCGTCCTCCGTGGACGTGCGCGACAACCGCCGCACCACGGCCCGGGACGTGGGCGCCGACCGGCCCGGCTGGGCGCGTGAGCGGCGCGAGAACTTCCTGCGCATCGTCTCGGGCGAAGCCACCGGGGAGGACCTCGTCGCCGACCGGTGGACCGCCTCGGCCGGTCTCCTGGAGAAGCTGCTGCCGAGCTTCCGCCGGACCGGCGACCGGGCCGCCTTCGAAGCGGCGTACGAGGTCGCGGACGCCGTCAAGATGAACGAGATCCGCGCCCGGGTCGACGACGTGGTCACCGACCCGGAGACGGCGGACCGGCTCAAGCCCTGGTACCGGTACGCGTGCAAGCGCCCGACCTTCTCCGACCTGTACCTCCAGGCGTTCAACCGGGACAACGTCACCCTCGTGGACACCGCCGACACCCACGGCATCGAGCGGATGACCGAGCGCGGTGTCGTGGTCGGCGGCACCGAATACCCCCTCGACTGCCTCGTCTTCGCCACCGGGTTCTCGGTCGGCGTCTCCGGCGTCCACTCCGGCCGGCTGCCCGTGCGGGGCCACGGCGGCGTCCTGCTGCGCGACGCGTGGTCCGCACACGGTCCGCGCACGCTGCACGGATTCACCAGCAACGGCTTCCCGAACCTGATCCAGCTCGGCGGGACGCAGAGCGCCAGCAGCGTCAACTACACGCACGTACTGGACGAGCACGCGGTCCACGGCGCGGCACTCGTCGCGGCCGCCGAGGCGAAGGACGCCCTCGTCGAACCGTCCCGAGAAGCCGAGGACGCCTGGATCGCCGCCCTGGCCGAGCACGCGCCCGACCACGAGTGGTTCCACGCGGAATGCACCCCGGGCTACTACAACGCCGAGGGGCGCGGCAGGCCGAACGGCCCCACCGCCTACCCGCACGGCGCCGTCGCCTTCCACGAGCTCCTCGCGCGGTGGCGCAAGGAGTCCATGGACGAGATCCTGAGCCCCAGGCACCCTGCGCGGGGGTAGGTCCGCGCCCGGGCCGCACGTCCTGCGGCGGCGTGGGAGGCGTGGGCGGTGGGACCGTGTCAGACGGCGGACCAGCCGTCGTCGACCGGCAGGATCGCACCGTTGATGTTGCCCGCGGCCTCCGAGGCGAGGAACAGGATCGCCGCCGCCTGCTCGTCCGGCTGCGACACACGGCCGAGATTGACGAAGTGGGGACCGAGCGCGGCCGGCCCGTGCGCCGCCGGGTCGGCCTCCACCGCGATGGCCGTCGCGGTGCCGCCCGGGCAGACGGCGTTGGCACGGACGCCGTTCTTGCGGTACATCACCGCCAGCGACTTCGTCAGGCCCACCACCCCGTGCTTGGAGGCCGTGTACGCGGCGCCCGCCGCGCTGCCGCGCAGGGCGGCCTCGGAGGCGGTGTTCACGATGGCGCCGCGGCCGGCGGCCAGCATGTGCGGCAGCACGGCGCGGGTGAGGAGGAACGGCGCCGTCAGGTTGACGCGGATGACCCGGTCCCATTCGGCGTCGGCGACATCGGCCGCAGCCGACATGCTGTCCATGATTCCCGCGTTGTTCACCAGGACGTCCACCCCGCCGAACCGCTCCACGGCCGTGGCGGTCACCCGGTCCACGACGGCCTGCTCGCTCAGGTCGCCCGTGACGGCCACCGCGGTGCCGCCCGACCGCTCGATCTCCTCGACGGTCGCCGCGGCGCCTTCGGCGTCGAGGTCCGCCACCAGGACGCGGTCGCCCTGAGCGGCGAAGGCGAGGGCCGCCGCGCGGCCTATGCCCGATCCCGCCCCGGTGACGATCACGCTTCGCCCGTCCACACCCATGGTCATCGACTGCTCCGTTCACGAAAGGGCCGGCGCGGCGGAGTGCCGCCGTGCCGTGCCGACACCCTACGACTTTATGTCGCGGAGTGACATTAACTCCTGGGGCAGAATACGCAGGACATCGATCACCGGCGCCGGAGGGCCAGATGACCGCAGCCCGTGGACGGACGGGGCGTCCGCCGCTGACCGACGAACGCAAGGCCGCCATCCGGCTGGAGATCGCCCGGGCCGCGGTCGGCCTGTTCGTCGCGCAGGGCGTCGCCGCGACCACGGGGGAGCAGATCGGTCAGGCGGTCGGCGTCTCGGCGAGGACGGTGTGGCGCTACTTCCCCACCAAGGAGAGCTGCGTACGGCCGCTGTTCTCGTCCGGCATCGACACGATCGCCGCCGCGCTGCGCGAGTGGCGCCCCGGCCGGCCCCTCCAAGAGGCCTTCGACGGTGTGTGGGCCGACGACCAGGACCTGGCCGGACCGGACGTCGGAGCCCTGCTCCGGCTGACCCGCACGGAACCGGGCCTGCGCGCCGTCTGGCTGCAGACCCGCGACGAAGCGGAACCCGCCTTCGCACGCGCCCTCGCCGAGCGCGCCGGACTGCCCGACGACGACGTACGACCGGCCGTCTGGGCCGCCATGCTCAACGCCGCCCTGCGCGCGGCCGTGGAGCACCACGCCCACCGGTCGGCCGCACCGGGCTCGGAAGCCGCGCCCGCCCACGCCGACCTCGCCACCACCTTGCGCACCGCTCTGGCCCTCGCGGCGACCGGCCTGACCTGAGCCCGCCGGCCGGCACGTGCTGCCGAACCGGGGCGCGCGCCCGCTGTAGGGTGCCCGCATGCTTCCGTACCGTCCCGGGACGCACCCCGCCCCCGGGCGGCAGGAATGGCGGCAGGCGCTCATCGTCTTGGGCTGCCAGTTGGCCGCCGTGGGGCCCCGGCGGCACGAGGACTGGCTCGTGGACGCCGCGGCCGTGCTCCAGTTCCGCACGCGCGATCCGCGCGGCTGGCTGCCCGACGCCCACAGCAGGTGGCCCGAGCGCACCGGACACAGCCCGTACTACCCCTTCGACCGGCTGGAGCCGCACCACCTCGACCATCATCTCGAACTGCTGACCCATGAGGCCGCGGTGGAACTGACCGCGCTGCACTGGACCGCCACACCCCACGGCGGCGCCGAACCGCCCGGCGCCGCGGACCCGGTGCGACGGAGCCGGCTGTGGTCGGCGGCCCGCACCCTCCTGGCCCGTTTCGGTCCCGAGGCGGAGTACGCCACCAACGCCGAGGACCTCAGCGGCGGCACGGACCCCCACTGGTACCGCGACGGCTTCTCCCTCTCCTGCTTCGCGGGGGTGGACGCGCAACGCGACGGCCTCATCACGGACTTCGGCATCCTGGCGGTCTCGGAGACGGAAGTCGGCGCGTTCTGGAACTTCTTCGTCGACTGACCGTCCGCCTGCCCGCTCCGGCGCGGTGGGGCCAACTGATTCGCACGGACGGGTGGTTTGCCGCCGCGGCCGGACCCCGGCGGACGAGGACGGGGTGTGCTGGGTCGAGCGGCACGGGCCGCGCCGCGACGGGACGGAGGGTGACATGCGAGAAGGGGCGCCGCTCCGTGGAACGGGGGAGAGGGGCACCGTGTGCGCCCCCGACTGGGTGCACGCCGAACGCCGAGCGCGTGCCTGGGCCGTCGCGCACCACCTCGTCGCCGACGGGGAGGAGGCACGGCGGCTGGCCCGGACGGGGCACGGACGGATGGCCGGGTGGCTGGCGCCCGGCGCCGGTCCGGCGGAGCTGGCGCTGCTCGCGCAGTGGGGTGCGTTCATCGCGTCGGTCGACGACGGTTTCGACCGGCACGGCCAGTCGCCGGAGCAGGCCGGGGCCGTACTGGACGAGCTCCTCGCCGTGCTCGGGGGCGACGACGGGACCCGCTGCGCGCCGTCGGCGGCGCCGGTGGTGCGCGCCCTCGCCGACCTGTGGGCGCGGACCCGGATCGCGGCCCGGCCGGGCTGGAGGCAGCGCTTCTGCACGCTGTACCGGGACTTCGCCGAGGCCACCGTCACCGAACTACGGCTGCGCTCGAGCGGTGAACGGCTCGGACTGGACGACTACGTGGCACTGCGCCGCCGTACCATCACCGTGCTGCCGATGCTGGCCGTGGTGGAGCGGGCCCGGCCCGCGGCGGTGGAACTCGACGGGCTGCGGGACGCGGCCGCCGACATCGTCGCCTGGGCCAACGACCTGCGGTCCGCGCGGCGGGAGGCGGACGAGGGCGGCGAGAACCTCGTCGGCGTACTCGCGCGCCACCACCGGTGCAGCCCGGCCCGGGCCGCGGCCCACGCCCGCGCCATGCTCGCCGAGCGCATGGACGAGTTCGACCGGGCCGCACGGGGCGACCGGGCCGCGCCGATCCGCCGGGTGCGGGACGGCTCGCTCGCCTGGCAGCGGGAGACCCACCGCAACCCCGCGGGAGGCGGATTCCTTGCCGCCGACCACGAACGGGGCGTGTCCGCTCTCGCTCAGCACCTGGCCGTCGCCGTGGACGCGGCCGGTCATGTGGACGACCGGTGCGGCAGCCGCGTGCTGGAGTCCACGCTGCTGCTGGCCCTGCTGCGGGCACAGGGCGCCGAACCGGACGAGCAGGACCGTCTCGCTCGCTTCCTGCGGCGGCGCCGCCCCGGCGCGAACGACGTGGACGCCCTGCTGATCGACGCCTGCCTCGACCCTGCCGGCACCGCCGGCCGGGCGCCGGAGCGGGCCGCCGCCCTGCCCTTGGCGATGAGCAGCGGCACCGCCGGGCGCGGGCGGCTGAAGTCCGTCATGCTGCGCACGGTGCTGCACCTGCTGTGCGGCTCGGCACTGGAGAGCGGCGACGCGCCCGCCCCGGTCGCACCGGCCGGCCTCACCACCTTCACCGACGTCCACCTGCTGTCGGCCCGCATCGTCCACGCGCACGCCCGCCACCGCCCGCACGAGGTCACCGACGCGGAACGCAACCGTCTGGTGTCGCTGCTGGCACGCGGACGCAACCGGGTGCTGTGGGAGGCCAGTGCCACCACCCACCTGCTCGGCCTGCACGCGGTGCGCACCTTCCGGCCCGGCGACCCGGTCCTCGACGACGGCCTGCTGCGGCTGTGCCTGGCCGTCAACACCGACGACGGCGTGCCGTTCCTGGACAGCCAGGACCTGTGGCTGACCGCCGTGGCCGGCCTGGCGTTCACCGCCGAGGACAGTCTGGCGCGCCAGGTGCCGCGGATGGCCGACCTCGTGGCCTCCTGGCAGGCCCCCGACGGGGGCTGGCCCTTCGCCACCGGCATGCGGCAGACCGATGTGGACACCACCACCCGGTGCATGGAGTTCCTGCACGCCGCCGGACCCGACCGGTACCGGGAGGTGCTGGACAGGGCGGCCGGGTACCTGACCGGGATCGCCGGCCCGGACGGTGGCTTCCCCACGTGGGTGCGCGGTGACACACCGGACCTCGACATGACCGCCGGCGCCGTCCTCGCGCTGGCCCCCCGGGCCGCGCGGCACGAGCGCCTCCTGTCCGGCGCGATCGAACGCGTCCTCGAAGCCCAGCGCCCGGACGGGACCTTCGAACGCAGCTGGACGGTCAGCGAGTCCAGCGCCGTCCTGCGCGCCGTCGACGCGCTCCACGCGATCCCCGCTGCCGACGCCGGCCTGGCCGCGCGGATCGCGGCCGCCACCGCCCGCGCGGTGCGGCGCCTCGTCGCGACGCAGCGTCCCGACGGCGGCTGGGGCCAGGTTCCCGGCGACCCCGGCGACGTCCTGTCCACCGCCCAGGCCGTCCCCGTACTGGCACGTCACGGCGAGCCGCTCGCCGTGGGCCGGGCGCTGACGTACCTGCTGGAGCGGCAGGACTCCGACGGCGGCTTCACCGCGCCGCCCGACCAGGTCGGCCCGCGGCCGTTGCCGTTCGACTATCCGGTGCTCGCCGACATCCACACCTTGTCCGCCCTGCGCAGCGTCCGCGTGCCGGCCGCCACGGCGCCCCGCACGCCGTCACCGGCGCCGGTCAAGGGCTCCGCGGGCTCCGCGGGCTCCGCGGCGAAGTGGCCGGCGCTGGAGGCGGGCCTGCGCGGGGTGCTGCTGCGGCCGGAGCAGGCCGCCTACGAACAGGCCCGCCTGCTGGTCAACCAGCGGTTCGACGGCATCCGCCCCCAGGCGATCGCCTACCCGGCGGACGTCCACGACGTGGTCGAGTGCGTCGACTTCGCCCGCACGAGCCGCGTCCCGCTGGCGCTGCGCTCCGGCGGGCACAGCTACGCCGGATACTCCACCGGCCCCGGGCTCGTGGTCGACGTCAGCTCCCTCAACTCCACGGCCGTGGGCGGCGGGTACGCCAGGTTCGGTGCCGGCGTCAAGGGCCAGCAGGCCCACCTGGCGCTGGCCGCGGCCGGTGCCGGCCTGCCGCTGGGCCGGTGCCCCACCATCGGTCTGGCCGGAGTCACCCTCGGCGGAGGTCTGTCCGCGTTCACCCGCGCCTGGGGTCTGGCCTGCGACCACCTGCGCGAGGTGGAGATCGTCACCGCCGACGGCCGCGTCCGCCGGGTGCGGGCGGACTCGCCGTACCCGGACGGCGACCTGTTCTGGGCCCTGTGCGGGGGCGGCGGAGGCAACTTCGGCGCCGTCACCGCGCTGGAGTTCGCCACCGAGGACATCCGCGACCTGAGCTGCACGAGGTTCCTGGCCGGCTGGCCCTCCGCCGCCACCGCGGCCGTGCTGCGGGGCTGGTCGGTCTGGAACGCCGACCCGTCGACGCCCCGCACGGTGACCTGCGCCTTCGAACAGCTCAGCGACTCCGGTCTGCCCTCGCGGCCCACGGTGACCGGGACGTTCATCGGCCCGCCCGGCGCACTCGAACCGGTGCTGGACCGGCTGGCCGCCGCGGTGGGCCTGCCGGAGGCCGAGCGGGTCCTCGTCCCCTGCGACTACACCCGGGCCGCCAGTGAGGCCGACCGCTGGGGAGGAGGCACCCTGGGGCCCCGGGTCGCCTTCGCGGCCAAGTCGCACATCGTGCGGGAGCCGCTCAGTCCCGCGGCGGCGTCCGACATGGCGGCGGCCCTCGAACGGCTGCACCGCTTCACCGCGGTGGGCGGGGCCGGCGGCCTGCTCATCGACGCCCTCGGCGGCGCGGTCGGCGACCGGCCGCCGGGGGCGACCGCCTTCCCCCACCGGGCCGCCGTCGGCGTCGTGCAATACCACTCCTACTGGCACCAGTTCACCGACCCCGCGCACGTCGACGCCAGAATCGAGTGGCTGCGCGACACCCACACCACCCTGCAGACCCACCTCGGAACCGGCGGCTACACCAACGGCATGGACCCGGAACTCACCGACTGGCAGACGGCCTACCACGGCGAGAACTACCCGAGGATGCAACGCGTCAAGGCCGCCTGCGACCCGGACCACCTCTTCACCTTCCCCCAAGCGGTCACCTGCGGGACGGCCGGGCGATGAAGCGGCCTTCCGACCGCTGCCGCCCGCCGCCCCGGGAAAGACGCCCAGCATTGCCTCGCCGTCCGGGTCGGCCGCGGCCGGCGGATGCCTGCCCGGGGCCGCGGCGAGCTCCGTCCGCCGGGCCGTGACCGTGGTGGATGCCGCGTGACTGGGAAGGCGCCGTCGGCAGCGACCGCCCGGTCCTCATGACCGGTGACTCGAAGGGCTCATCAGGTTCCTGGCGCAGACCACCGGACGCGTCATCTCCGAGACCGGCTTCGCCGAGGTGATGCACCTCGTCGACGAGCAGCAGGAGTGGAATCGCCGTACCCGCGACCTCATCGCCCGTGCCCGTCCGTGCCCGCTGCCGGTCAACGACAGCGTCCCCAGCGTGATGATCCCCCAGTGGCACCGCGGTACCACCTGGGCGCGCGACGCCGCCCGCGCCTTCCACGACGAGGTCGCCGAGCGCGTCTCCGCGGGAGTGTCCGTCTGCCCGCGAACGGGCCAGGCTCACGCCCGGGGCAGCTACTTCACCACGCGCGCGCTCGAGGCCGCCGGCATTCCGGTGCTCGAACTGCACGCCGACAACGTGGACGCCCGCAGTGCCGACGGCGACGCCCTGACCCGCACCGTCGGCGACTGGCTCGACCGGCAGGTCCTCGCCGGCGGCTGACCGGCGGCGCGTGTCCCCGCGCGCTTGGCTACGCTGCGGGGATGCGTGTGGAGAAGGGTGATCTGACGGGGCGGGCGCGGCTGCGGAAGGCGGCTCTGGAACTGTTCGCCGAGCGGGGGTTCGAGGCGACCTCGACGCGGGCGGTGGCCGCGGCGGCGGGCGTGTCCCCTGCTCTGGTGACCCGCCACTTCGGGTCGAAGGACGGGCTGCGCGCGGCGGTCGACCAGGACGTGCTGGAGCGCATCGGCGGGGAACTGGCCGACGTGGATCCGGACGCGGACCTCATGGAGTCGCTCGGGGCGGTCTCCGCCCGTCTGTTCGGGGCGGACCCCGTGCTGCGGGGCTACCTGCGGCAGGTCCTCCTGGAGGACGGCGAGGCCGGCGCCGCGCTGTTCGGCAAGCTGCTGCGGGGAGCGCGGACCGAGCTGGAGCGGCTGTCCTCCGTGTACGGCGGTGCCCGGGGAGGCGAGGGGGCCGACAGCACCTGGGCGCCGTTCCAGATGCTCTGCCTCATCCTCGGTCCGCTGCTGCTGGAGCGGGTGATGCAACCGAACCTGGAGGAACCGATGTTCGCTCCGGAGGTCCTCGCACGCCGCAGCGCGGCCAATCAGCGCCTGCTGGTCCAGGGCTTCTACGGCTGCCCGGAGGACCGGTCCGGGGGATAGCCCCAGTGCCGGGTGTACATGTGTTGAGGAAACTCAACACATGTACACCTCGACACCGCGACTCCGTCGCCTCGCATGGCTGGACAACCTGCGCATCGCCCTGACCGTCCTGGTCGTGGTCCACCACGCCGCCCAGCCCTACGGCCCCGCCGACTGGTGGTACGTCGAGGGCCAGCCGCGTGCCGGGGCCCTCGCCACGCTCTCCGCCGTCGACGGCTCCTTCTTCATGAGCCTGTTCTTCTTCGTCTCCGCCGTCCTCATACCCGGGTCGTGCGAGCGCCACGGCACCCGGCGCTTCCTGCGCGGCCGGTTCGTGCGGCTCGGCATCCCCGTCGTCGTCGGCGCCCTGACGATCGTGCCGGGACTGATGTACGCCTACTTCACCCACTACCGCGGCTACCCGCCGATGCCGTTCCCGCGCTACTTCACCGACGTGTACCTCGGTCTGGGGGAGGAACCGGCGGGCTGGAGCGGGCCGTCCTGGCCGGACCTCCAGTTCGGACACCTGTGGTTCGTGCAGAACCTGCTCGCCTGCACCGTGGTGTACGTGGTCCTCCGCCGGCTCGGCCGCCCGCTGCGGGGCCGGCGCGGCCCCGGGCGTGCTGTCGCGCCGCCCGGGCACCGCGCCCTGGTGGCGCTGACCGTCCTGCTGGCCGGTGCGACGTTCCTCGTCCGCCTGCGGTACCCCCTCGACGCCTGGGTGCCCGTCCTGGACTTCCTGCAGGTCGAGCCCGCGAGGGTGCCGCAGTACGCCGCCTTCTTCGCGCTGGGCGTCGTCGCCGGCCGTCAGGACTGGCTGGAGCGCTTCGACGCCCGGGTGGGGCTGGTGTGGCTGGCCGTGGGAGCAGCGGGCGTGGCGCTGCTGTTCCTGGCCGGGGCCGACTCGCGGTGGTTCGGGCCGGGCGGGGCGGACCTCCCGTCCGCGGTGTGGGCGGTCTGCGAGAGTGCGCTGTGCGTGTCCCTGTGCGTCGGACTGCTCACGCTCTTCCGGGAGTTCGTGCGCGGCGGTGCCCGGTGGTCGAGGGAACTGGCGGCGAGTTCCTACGGCGTCTACATCATCCATGTGCCGCTGGTCGTCGCCGTGCAGTACGCCCTGGCCGGCCGCGGTCTGTCCGCGGCCGGCTCGTGGTGCGCCGCCGTCGTCCTCGCACTGCCGTCCGCCTTCCTCCTCGCGGCAGGACTGCGCCGACTGCCGGGCCTGCGCCGGGTGCTGTAGGAGGGAGCGAAGGGTGCGGAGGAGGGGGCCGGGGGAGTGCCCGTCAGTCGCGGGAGTTGCCGAACAGCAGGCGGTAGCCGATCAGCAGGACGAGCGCGCCGACGATGGCGGAACCCCAGGTCGCCGCGTCGAAGAACTCCTTCTGCACGGGGCGGTCGAGGAACCGGGCCGACAGCCAGCCGCCCAGGAACGCGCCCGCGATGCCGATCACCGTCGTTCCGATGCAGCCGCCCGGATCCCGTCCGGGCAGGATCAGCTTGGCGATCCCCCCAGCCAGAAGTCCCAGAACCAGCCAGCCGATGACGCTCATCTCCGGCGCCCCTTTCCGTATTCCTGTTCGTGTTTCTGTTCGTGAGCCGTAGCCCGGACAGCCTATCTTCTACAAGCGTGTAGAGGATCGGGGTCGGCGGGAGGGCCGTCCGGCCCCGTTCATGACGGCTGTGTTGCGGACGTGTGGCGGACCGCCGGATCGACGCCCAAGGGGCGGTGCGGCGCTTCGCGGATGTGGTTACCTGGGCTCATGACCGTGCTCGTGACCCGCCGCCACGTCGACTACGTGCGCGTCACCACCACGGGCTGTACCGCCCAGGGCTGACGCCGGTCCTCAGCACCGACGTCCCTCTCGCGCACCAACTGCGCCGTCCCCTCCCGTCGCACCGCACCGCGCCGCACCGACCACCGGCCTCGTCCGAGGTCCGTCGCCGCGCGCGGTGCGCCTTCCCGCACCCGTCCTCCGCGCAAGGGAGCAGCACCATGAGCCAGCAGCCGATCGACTCCGTCACCGCCGGTCACACGCCCGACGAGGAGCCGTCCGCGCCCGACACCTCGGCCTGGTCCTTCGAGACCAAGCAGATCCACGCAGGCGCCGTGCCGGACCCGGCCACCGGCTCCCGCGCCACGCCGATCTACCAGACCTCGTCGTTCGTGTTCCGGGACACCCGGCACGCGGCCGACCTCTTCTCGCTCGCCGAGCCGGGCAACATCTACACCCGCATCCACAACCCCACCCAGGACGTCTTCGAGCAGCGCGTCGCCGCGCTGGAGGGCGGTGTCGCGGCGGTGGCCCTGGCCTCCGGGCAGGCGGCGGAGACCCTGGCGATCCTCACGCTGGCCGGTGCCGGGGACCACGTGGTCGCGAGCGCCTCGCTGTACGGCGGCACCTACAACCTCTTCCGGCACACCCTGCCCAGGTTCGGCATCGAGGTGTCCTTCGTCGACGACCCGGACGACGCCGAGGCCTGGCGGGCGGCGATCCGGCCCCGCACCAAGGCACTGTTCGCCGAGACACTGGGCAACCCACGCGGAAACGTGCTCGACGTGCGGGCCGTGGCCGACGTCGCGCACGAGGCCGGCGTCCCGCTCGTCGTGGACAACACGGTGCCCACGCCCTACCTGCTGCGGCCCCTGGAACACGGCGCCGACGTCGTCGTCCACTCGGCCACCAAGTTCCTCGGCGGGCACGGCACCACCATCGGGGGCGTCGTCGTCGACGGCGGCACGTTCGACTTCGGCGCCCACCCCGGGCGCTTCCCCGACTTCACCGAGCCCGACCCCAGCTACCACGGCCTGCGGTACTGGCCCGCCCTCGGTCCCGGCGCCTTCGCCGTCAAGCTGCGGGTCCAGTTGCTGCGCGACCTCGGCCCCGCCATCTCCCCGCACTCCGCTTTCCTGCTCCTCCAGGGCGTGGAGACCCTGAGCCTGCGCATCGAGCGGCACTCCGCGAACGCCCAGGCGCTGGCCGAATGGCTGGAACAGCGCGACGAGGTCGCCGCCGTCCACTACCCCGGACTGCCGTCCAACCGGTGGTACGAAGCCGGGCAGCGGTATCTCCCCCGGGGCGCGGGTGCCGTCCTTTCCTTCGAACTGCGCGCCGGGGCCGAGGCCGGCAAGCGGTTCGTGGACGCGGTGGAACTCTTCAGCCACCTCGCGAACATCGGGGACGTCCGCAGCCTCGTCATCCACCCGGCGTCCACCACCCACAGCCAGTTGGACGAGCGGCAGCTGGAGGCCGCGGGCGCCTCGCCCGGCCTGGTGCGGCTCTCGGTGGGCCTGGAGAACCTCGCCGACCTCAAGGCCGACCTGGAGGCCGGGTTCCGGGCCGCGAAGGGCGCGTCCTGAACACCGTACGGACGCCGTCCCGGGTCCCCCTCCCGCCGGTCTCCGGGGCCTGGCGGGAGGGGGACCCGCCGGGGCGGCGCCAGTGGTTCGTACGCGAAACGCCGCTCCGCCTGGAAGCGGGCGGCCGACTTCCCCGGCCACGGCTCGCGTTCGAGACCTGGGGGCGGTTGGCACCGGACGGCTCCAACGCCGTGCTGGTCCTGCACGCCCTCACCGGCGACAGTCATGTGGCCGGGCCCGCGGACGCCGGCCACCCGACTCCCGGATGGTGGGACGGGCTCGTCGGGCCCGGCCGGGCGCTCGACACGGACCGGTGGTTCGTCGTCGCCCCCAACGTCCTCGGCGGCTGCCAGGGCAGCACCGGGCCCTCCTCGCCGCGCCCCGGCGGACGGCCCTGGGGCGGCGACTTCCCCTTCCTGACACAACGTGACCAGGTGGCCCTGGAAGCCGAGTTGGCGGACGAGCTGGGCATCGCGCGCTGGGCCCTGGTGGTGGGCGGTTCGATGGGCGGGATGAGGGCGCTGGAATGGGCCGTGTCCCACCCCGAACGGACGGGGGCACTCCTGCTGCTCGCCACCACGGCGGCCGCGAGCGCCGAGCAGATCGCCTGGGCCGACATACAACTGCGCGCCATCCGCTCCGACCCGCACTGGCGCGGCGGCCACTATCACGCGGGCGGCCGGGGACCGCACGAGGGACTCGGCCTGGCCCGGCGGCTCGCCCACGTCACCTACCGCAGCGAGCCGGAGCTCCAGGCCCGCTTCGGCCGCTCGGCACAGGACCGGGAAGACCCCTGGGCGGGCGGCAGGTACCAGGTGGGCTCCTACCTCGACCACCACGCCGCCAAGCTGGTGCGCCGCTTCGACGCGGGCAGCTACGTCGTCCTGTGCGAGGCCATGAACAGTCACGACATCGGCCGGGACCGGGGAGGCGTGCAGGCCGCGCTGCGGCGGGTGACCGCCAGGACCCTGGTGGCCGGCGTCGACTCCGACCGGCTCTACCCGCCCGCGCAGCAGGCGGAGCTGGCGGCGGGCATTCCCACGGCCGACGTCCTGCGGACCATCGAGTCGCCCTGCGGCCACGACGGCTTCCTCGTCGAGGTGGATCAGGTGGCCGCGCTCGTGGCGGAACTCCTGCCGTGAGGTGGGCACGGCCCGAACCGGGGCTCTCCCGGTCACACGACTGACAAGAAGCCGACACACGGGAACCGGAATCGGCATCGGACACCGGAGGTTCGCACCGACATGACAGTAGGAGTAGCACTCAACGCCGGCGACGTGCGCAACCAGGTCGACGCCACGGTGGAACTGGCCCGCGAGGCCGAGGCCGCCGGGCTGCGCTCCGCCTGGTTCGGCCAGACCTTCGGCGCGGACTCGCCGCAACTCGCCGCAATCGTCGGACGGGAGGTGCCCGGGCTCCAGGTGGGCACCTCCGCGATCCCCGTCTTCGGACGGCACCCCCTGCTCGTCTCCAGCCAGGCCCAGACCGCGCAGGCGGCCACCCACGGCCGCTACCACCTCGGACTGGCGCTCGGCACCAAACTGCTCACCGAGGGCGGCTTCGGCCTGCCCTTCGAACGGCCCATCGCCCGGCTGCGCGAATTCCTCACCGCATTGCGGCAGTTGACGCGGGACGGCACCGCCGACTTCCGGGGCGAACTGCTGACGGCCGTCACCCCGGTCCCCGCCCGCGTGCCCGGTGCGGAAGCGGGTGTCCCCCTGCTGGTCGCGGCGATGGGAGCACAGTCCCTGCGGGTCAGCGGCGAACTGGCGGACGGCATCCTGCCCTATCTGGCGGGCCCCCGCGCACTGGAGACGCACATCGTCCCGGCCCTCACCGCCGCGGCGGAGTCCGCCGGCCGGCCCGCGCCGAGGATCGTCGCCCTGGTGCACGGCGTCGTCACGGACGACGTGGCAGCGGTCCGGGAGAAGGCCACCGGGCACCTGGCGTTCTACGAACAGATCCCCTCCTACGCCCGCGTCATCGAGCAGTCCGGGGGACTCCGGGCGTCCGACGTGGCGGTGATCGGCGACGAGAAGACGGTCGCGGCGGAGGTACGCCGCTACCGGGACGCCGGAGCGACGGAGGTGGTCTTCGCCGGCACGGAGATCGCGGGAGAAGCCGACCGGCGCCGCACCTGGGCACTCCTCGGCGACCTGGCCGGCTGAGACAGCACCTCGGCGAGAGCCCCGGGCCGCCGTACGGGGCCCGGGGCTCCCACCGCACCCGCCGGAGCGTCAGACCACGCTGACGCCGTGCCGCACGACCGCGTCGAACAGATAGCCCTGGGTGTTGTGGACGGTGACGTCCGGCTGGGTCCGCCCCGCCGTGTCCGTCGCCCGGGCCAGCAACGTGTAGGTCCCCGGCGACGGCGGGCGCCAGGGGGTCGACCAGCGGACCCAGCCGTCGCGCCGGGGTGCGTCGTGGAGCCGGGCGGCCCTCCACGAAGTGCCTCCGTCGGTGCTCACGTCCACCCGCACGACCCCGCCGGCGCCGGACCAGGACCGCCCGGTGAGCCGGTGGGTCACGCCCGCTGTCAGGTTCGTCCGCCCGTCCAGTTCCCAGGCGCTCTTGACCGTCTGCCGGGTCAGCGGGGCGCTGCCGCCCTCGGGGTGGGCGTCGCCGAACAGGCGGTAGAAGTCGGTGTTCCACGGCGAGTACAGCGGCTCCGCGGACACCTGGATGTCGCCGACCCACTTGACGGAGGCGATGCCGATCCACGAGGGCACGAGGACCCGCACGGGATGCCCGTGGTCGGGCGGCAGCGGTGCGCCGTTCATCTCGTAGGCGAGCAGCACGTCGTCCAGTGCCTTGGACAGCGGCAACGGGCGGCGCACCCGGCCGAGGTTCGTGCCGTCGGCGGTGACGTAGTCGTCGTCGAGGCCCCGGGGCAGGACGTCCACGGCCCGCCGGTCGAGCCCCGCCCGCCTCAGGACGTCCGCCAGGCGTGCCCCGCGCCAGCGGGCGACGCCGATCGCCCCGAGGGTCCAGGCGGTGCCACCGGCCTCCTGGCCCTGCTGGCTGGTGAAGTAGCTGCGCCCGTTGCCCGCGCACTCCACGAACGCGCTGTGCGTGACGGACGGCAGCTTCTTCAGGTCGGCCAGGGAGAAGTCGACGGAGCGGTGCCCCAAGAGGCCGTCGCCCCAGACGGTGAGCTTCCAGTCGGCCGCGTCGAGGAGTGGCGTCGCGGTGTGGTTGCGGACGAAGAAGCGGTCGTTGGGCGTGTGGTACCCGGTGCCGGCGAGGGCGGCGAACCGTGTCTCCGCGTTCGTGCCCCGCACGGTGAACAGGTCCTCGGGCAGGGGTTTGACGATGCCGGGCGCGGTGGCAGCGGCGGCCGCGGCCGGAGCGCCCAGCGCCGCGGGCACGGCGCCGGCCAGTCCGGCCGCGGTGAGCAGCCGGAGCATGTCACGCCGGGAGACACCGTCGGCCCGGGCCTCGCCGGAGAGCCACTGCCGCAGTCTGCGTCGGTCGTAGGCGGATTCGGGGGTGCGCATGAGGGGCTGCCTTTCACGGGGGGGGCGCGGGGACGTGCCCCGAGCGGACGGGGAAGGGAAGGGCGGCCGTCCCGGAGGGGACGAAAGGAACGGCGGCGACGCGTCGTCCGAGGGTGCCTGGACACGCTCCGGACCGGGCGCGGGACAGCGTCGTCTACGCGGTGCGGATCAACAACAGCCGCACGAGAGGAGCACGCGGGACCGCGGGGCGGCGAGGCGGCGTCGGCTGCGGAACATGGGGCCATCGTACGGAGACGACGCGTGATCGGAAAGGAGTGGCCAAGTCCCCTGCGTCAAACGGAGGATGACGCCGGTCCGGGGCCGTGCGCCGGCCGCCGTTCCGACGTGCCTCGCAAGGCCGTTCCTCTTCCTCTCATGTCGAGCAGCGGGCGTGGAACAACGGAGGCCGGCGGCAACGCATCGGCATTGCACGTGCGTTGGCGATCGGTCCCCGCGTCACCTGAGGCCAGCGTCGGCCGGGCGGACGTGCGGTCCGGACGGCAGGGACCACCCGCCCGACGCGGCCCGCGCAACGGTGCGTTCCTCGTCGACCTCGATCCCCCGGGCCGGGGGCGTCACCGAGGACGATCCCGCCGTCGGTGATCTCCTGGTCCACCCGCGGTCCGACCGGGAGGGACAGATCCTGCACCTCGGTCACCGGGTGGTTGGGCACGGCGGCCGCCGCGTGCGCGACCGGGTTGGCGTTGTACCCGACGGGACTGACCGGCAGGCCGTGCCCAAGGCCAGCGCTCCCGGCCGGCGCGTCCCACGGCCAGTCGCGACTTGTGATACGAGTGATGACCGTGGCGTGTTCGGCTAGCCTGGAGTCATTGGACAGCGGGGGCGGGAGCCTGCACGAGCATGGGGAGTCTCTGACCAGATGATCGAGCCGTCTGCGGACACCACCGTCGTGTCCCGCCCGCGACGACGCCGGCCACCGCTCGCCGCGGCCGTCGTCCAGAGCCTCGCCACGGCCATCGTGCTCGGCGAGTACCCGCCGGGCACGGCGCTGCCGTCGGCGGAGGAGCTGGGTGAGGCGTACGAGGTGAGCCGGACCGTGATCCGGGAGGCGACGACGACGCTCGCCGAGAAGGGGTTGGTGGCGACCCGTCAGGGCTGGGGGACCGTCGTACTGGGCCAGGACCAGTGGAGCCTGCTCGACCCGCTGGTCCTCGACGCCCTGTTCCAGCGCGAGGACCGGCTGGTCTACCTGGACAACCTGATCGAGATCAGGACCACCCTGGAGTGCGCGATGGCCACCCGTGCCGCCGGGCGGATCGACGAGGAGCAGTCGGCGGCGCTGGCCGCCAAGCTCGATGAACTGGCGGGCCTGATCGACGATCCCGAGGCGTACTCGCGTGCGGACATCGAGTTCCACGAGATCATCCACCGGGCCTCCCAGGACGCGTTCGGACGGGCCATCGTCTCCAGCGTCCAGGGCAAGGCCGTGCGCTCGCCGCAGTACAGCGGCGACCCGACGCGCGAGGACATAGAGCTCACGCACGAGGGGCACGCCCGGGTCGCGGCCGCCGTGCTCGCGGGGGACGGCGACGCGGCCGCCGAGGCGATGCGCGAGCACATCACGTCCTCGTGGGCCCGCCGCCGTCCGGCGGACGTGCCGGACGCGCAGCAGGCGTAGGACGCTGCGACGAGGCGGTCGGGGGACCGTCGCCCGGCCGGTCGCCCGGCCGCCTCGTCGCGTTCAGCCGGTCACGGCCGGCCGATCCCCTCGGCGGTGACGTGCCGGTTCCACTCCGCGACCCAGGCGGCCCCGTACGCCTCGGCCACCGCGCCCAACCTCTTCGACCTGCACCCGCCCTTCCAGATCGACGGCAACTTCGGCGGCGTCTCCGGCATCACCGGGATGCTCCTGCAGAGCCACGCCGGTGAGATCGACCTGCTGGCCGTCCTGCCCGCCCTGCCCGCGGCATGGCCCACCGGTTCCTTCCGGGGACTGCGGGCGCGCGACGGTTTCGAGGTCGACCTGGAGTGGACGGCGGACGGCATCACCCGCGCGGAGGTGCGCTCGCTGCTCGGCAACCCCGTACGGATCCGCCCCCCGCACCCGGTGCACGTCGAGGGCGCCCACGCCGACCGCCCCGAGAAGAACGTGGTCTCCTTCGGCACCCACCGCGGCGGCCGCTACCGGCTCGCCCCGGACTCCGCGTAACGGCGCCCGTGCCCCGCCGCGCGTCCCCGGGGGTGGTGCCGGCACCACCCCCGGTCCGGTGTCTGGGCCACCTGCTTCGCGGGCGCCGCCGGAGGAGGGTTGGTCCCGTCACCACGCAGCCGGCCGGGGCGGCCGGACACGACGGAGGAACGAGGGATCACGATGGGCAGTCACACGCGACGGAAAGTCCTCAAGGGCGCCGCGGTCGCGGCGGCGGGCGGTGTGGTCGGCGGCGTCGGGCCCGGCCCCCTCACCACCGCGGCGCGGGCGCACCCGGCTCCTCCGAAGAGCACCACGACCGGGTCGATCCCGTTCCTGGAAGGGGCCTTCACACCGGCCACCGAGGAGCTGACCGCCTTCGACCTCGACGTCGTCGGCCGCATCCCCCGCGACCTGGACGGCCGCTACCTGCGCAACGGCCCGAACGCGCTGGGCGTCGAAGACGTACGGGCCCACCACTGGATGCTCGGCGACGGGATGGTGCACGGGGTGCGGCTGCGGGGCGGCCGCGCCGAGTGGTACCGCAACCGCTGGGTGCGCTCCACGCAGGTGACGGCGAAGCTCGGCGAGACCTATCCGGGCCCGGTACCGCCGGACGACTTCGCGTGCAACACGCACGTGATCCCGTACAAGGGCCGCATCCTCGCGACGCAGGAAGGCGGACCACTGCCGTACGAACTGGACGGCGAACTCAACACCGTGCGCCCCTACGACTTCCGCTCCACGCTCCGGGGACCGCTCGCCGCGCACACCAAGTACGACGCGACCGCCGACGAGTTGCACGCGATCGCCTACTACCCCACCTGGGACCACGTGCGGCACATCGTGGTCGACCGCACCGGCAGGGCGCGCCCGGCCACGCGGATCCCGGTCGCGGACGCGCCGATGATGCACGACTTCGCGCTCACCGAGAAGTACGTGGTGATCGTGGACGTCCCGATCACCTTCGACGCCGCCGCGGCGGAGGCCGGCGCGCTCGTGCCGTACGAGTGGAACGACCGGCACCCCATGCGCATCGGACTGCTGCCGCGCGCCAGAGGCACCACGCGCTGGTTCGAGATCGACCCCGTGTACTACTCGCACACCCTCAACGCCTACGACCAGGGCGACACGGTCGTGATGGAGTACATCGGATTCCCCGCGCCGTTCTACGCCGCCGGGCGCGGCATGGGCGGGCCCTCCGCGACCGGGTCGCCGACGCTCGACCGGTGGACGATCGACCTGCGCGCGGGCCGGGTCCGCAGCACCCGGCTCGACGACCGTCCGCAGGAGTTCCCCCGTATCAACGAGAGCCTCGTCTCGCGACGGCACCGGTACGCCTACACCGCGTGCGCGGCCGAGATGTGGCGCGCGTACGAGGCCGCCGACGGGGTGTACCCCGACGAGAAGTTCGCCAACTACCTGGTGAAGCACGACATGCTGCGCGGCAGCAGGCAGCTCCACCGCTTCCCCCGGGGCGCTGCGGTCGGCGAGCCGGTGTTCGTCCCGCGACGCGGAGCGCGGGACGAGGACGACGGCTACGTCCTGTCGTACGTGCACGACCCCGACCGCGGCGCGACCGACCTGGTGATCCTCTCGGCCCAGGACTTCGGCGGTCACCCGCTGGCCCGCGTCCGGCTGCCCGGCCGGGTGCCGTTGGGATTCCACGGCAGCTGGATCCCGGACGCCTGAGCCGCCGCCGTCGCGATGCCCTCCCTCCGCCTCCCCTCCGGCGCGGCTCCCGCCGTCCACAGGGTGTCCGGGCGGCGGGGTAGGCTGCGGCGGTGCGTACGGTCGAGCTCCTGTTGGACGAGGCTGCGGACCTGGCGGTGCGGGAGGCCTGGCGGCGCCTCGCGGACGCGGGACTGCCCAGTCAGGCACGCCACCGCTCGCCGACCAACAGCCCGCACCTCACCCTGGCCGCCTGCCCCGAGCTGACCGCACCGATCCGCTGGGAGCTGGCCGAGGTGGCCGCCGCACTGCCCGTCCCGGTGCGGTTCACGGGCGTGGTCCGCTTCGAGCGGCCCACCTCCGTGCTGGCCTGGGCGCTGGAGCGCGAGGCCGGCCTGGCCGCCCTGCACCGCCGGGTGTGGGAGGCGGTGACCTCGGACAGCCCGCCCCAGACCCTCAGCCCGTTTCACGACCCCGGGCGCTGGAGCCCGCACATCACCCTCGGCCGCACCCGGCGGGCCGGGGCCTTCACCGGCCGGCGCGTCCCCGAACTCCTGCCCCCGCCACCGCTGTCGGCGCGGCTCGTCACCCTGCGCAGCTACGACACCGAGACCGGCACCCTCGAGGTACTGCGCCCCCGCTCCTGAGCACCCGGGCGCGGATACGCGTGGGGGGCACCGGTTCACCGGCACGGAGTCGTGCGGCGCCGCGCCGCTCAAGAGGTGGTCTGCAGTGCGACGTACATGGCGCCGATGCCGATGCCGATGCCGAGGGCCATCAGGACGATGTCGCGAGATCGCCCGGACCGCCCGCCGGCACCGTCCCGCGGAGGTCCGCCGGCACGCAGGAGGGCGGCGTCAGTCGATGAGTGCGGTCGCCTCGACCTCGACGAGTACGTCCGGCTCGAAGAGGTACTCGACGCCGATGAGCGAGGCCGGAGGCATCGGAAGGCGCAGTCCGATCCCGTCGGCAACGGACTCGACCCCGGTCATGAAGTCGCCGATCTTCTCGGGGCTCCACCGCGTCACATAGAAGGTCAGGCGCAGCACGTCGGCGAACGACGCGCCCGCGCCTGCCAGACCGACGGACGTGTTGCGCAGTGCCTGGGCGACCTGACCCGCCAGGTCACCGGGTGCGACCGGGGTCCCGTCGGCCCGGCGCGCGATCTGACCGCTGACATGAACGTGCTTGGTCCCCGTGCCCACGGCGACGTGGTGATACGGGGTCGGCTGCAGCATGCCCTCCGGGGTGAAGTGCTGAACAGTCATGTCGTCCTCCCTTTCCTCCGCAACAGGTATCCGTAAGCTACCTAGTGCAGGAAGGACACTTCAACGAGACCAGGTTTCACCATGGATACCGACGCCGGACTCCGCATCGACGCCCCGCACCGCGAACTGCTCGACCAGATCCTCGACAAATGGTCGCTCAGCGTCCTCAACGAACTGTGCGAACGCCCGTGCCGCTTCAACGAACTGCGCCGGGCCGTTCCCCAGGTCACACAGAAGTCGCTGACCGCGACGCTTCGGCGACTCGAACGCAACGGCGTGGTCGAGCGCGAGATCGTCTCCACCCGCCCCGTGGCGGTCAGGTACCGGATCACACCCCTGGGCAAGACCCTGCGCCACCCCGTCGACGTACTGCTGACCTGGGCGTCACAGCACATGCCCGCCATCACGGCCGCCCGCGAGGCCTTCGACACCCGAATGGAAGAGGCGGAACTCTGACGGGTCCTTGGTGACCGGGCGGACCGGTGTGTGGTCGAGCCTCTCGGCCCTTCTGTCGCGCAGCAGGGCGATGGTGCCGCGTACGGTCAACTCGCCGCTGCTCAGCTCGGTCGCGGCGTCCTGCCGGGAGGTGGCGGTGCGAGTGCGCCGACATGCTCGGCATCACACCGCCCGACGCGGCCTGACCGTCGTCGAGGAGCGGGACCGGTCACATCCGCCGACTCCTGCCGGGCGGTTCATGCGCGGGCGGGAGTCCGGCACGGTCCGGCCTTTCACGCCGGCCGCCAGGTGCGGGACAGGGCGGCCGGGGTGAGGACCTCCTCGGGCGGACCCTGCCCCACCAGCCGTCCGTCGCCGAGGAGCAGGCAGGTGTCGGCCGAGCGGGCGGCTTCCAGATCGTGCGTGGCCTGGACGACGGTCGTGCCGTCGGCGACCAGGTCCGTCAGCAGTGCCGTGATCCCTTCCCTGGCTCCGGGGTCGAGTCCGGTGGTCGGTTCGTCCAGGAGCAGCAGGTCGGAGTGCTGGGCCAAGCTCTGGGCGATCAGTACGCGTTGACGCTGGCCACCGGACAACTCGCCGAGCTGGCGGGCGGCGAGCCCGGCGACTCCCAGGCGCTCCATGGCCGAGTCGACCAGGGCCCGGTCCCGCCGGGTCAGCCGCCGCCACAGTCCCCGCTCGTTCCAGCGCCCCATCTCCACGGTCTGTCGTGCTGTGAGGGGGAGTGCGTCGCCGACGGCGCCGCGCTGCGGGACGAAGGCCGGCGGGCGGCCCTCCGCGTAGTGGAGTTGCCCGGCTGTGGCTTCGATCACGCCGGCGAGAACACCGAGCAGTGTGGACTTCCCGCTGCCGTTCGGCCCGACGAGTGCCGTCATGGCCAACGCCGGTATGGAAGCGCTGAGTCGACGGAGCACCGGACGACCGCGGTACCCCGCCTCCAGGTCGCTGAACCGCACGCGTTCACGCATCGGCACGTCGTCGGGCGGCGCCACCGGGTGTTTATTGAACATGATTGTCATTGTAGTGTGCTGCCATGGAGTGGTTGACGGCCCCTTTCGAGGCGGCCTTTGTGCAGCGGGCCCTGTGGGCCGGGATCCTGGTGTCGGCGACATGCGCCCTCGCGGGGACGTGGGTGGTGCTGAGAGGAATGGCCTTCCTCGGCGACGCGATGTCCCACGGACTCCTGCCGGGCGTGGCGGTCGCCGCGCTGCTCGGGGGAAACCTGCTGGTCGGGGCGGTGGTGAGCGCGGCCGTGATGACGGCCGGCGTCACCGTCCTCGGCCGCACGCCGAGGCTCTCCCAGGACACCGGCATAGGCCTGCTCTTCGTCGGCATGCTGTCCCTCGGCGTCATCCTCGTGTCGCGCTCGCAGTCGTTCGCCGTGGACCTCACCGGCTTTCTCTTCGGCGACGTCCTCGCGGTGCGCGAGAGCGACCTGTTCCTGCTCGGGGCGGCGCTGCTGCTGGCGCTGGTCGTCTCGGTGTCCGGCCACCGGGCCTTCCTGGCGCTCGCGTTCGACGACCGCAAGGCCGAGACCCTCGGCCTGCGCCCCCGTCGCGCACACGCCGTGCTGCTCGGCCTGCTGGCCCTGGCCATCGTGGCCTCGTTCCACATCGTGGGCACACTGCTCGTCCTCGGTCTGCTCATCGCCCCACCGGCGGCGGCGCTGCCCTGGGCGCGGAGCGTGCGCGGCGTCATGGTTCTCGCCGCGGCCCTCGGAGCGGCCGCCACCTTCGGCGGCCTGCTGCTCTCCTGGCACCTGAGCACCGCCGCCGGCGCGACCGTCTCGGCCCTCGCGGTCAGCCTCTTCTTCCTGTCCCACCTGGCGGCCGGTGCCCGGGACCGGCGTCTCGCGCGCCGCGCGGGCCCCGCCGCCCGCGCCGCCACGTGAATCCCGAACGCCCCCACGACCCCACCGAACGGAACCTGAGGCGATCCCCTTGTTCGTCCGAAGAGAAGTCACCTTCCTGGTGCCGGCACTCCTGTCCGTGGCCCTGCTGACCGCGGGTTGCGCGGGCCGGGAGGACGCCCGTTCCAGCGCCGAGAGCCCTTCCTCCTCCACCACCGGCACCCCCCACGGCTACGTCGAGGGCGCCACCGAGTCCGCCGAACAGCAGTCACGGCTCCTTCTCGGCGACCCCGCCACCGGCGACACCCGGGTGCTGGACCTGATCACCGGCGAGATCCACGCCACCGCGCGCAGAGCCGGTCTCACCGCGCTCACCACGGACGGCCGTTTCGGGTACGTCCAGGGCGCGGACGGCACCCACGTCCTCGACGGCGGCGCGTGGACGGTCGACCACGGGGACCACGTGCACTACTACCGTGCGCAGATCAAGGAGGTCGGCGAACTCCCGGGCGGCTCCGGGACGAGCCTCCGCGGCGACGCGGGCGTCACGGTCACCACGGCAGCGGACGGCAAGGCCGCCGTCCACGTGCGCGCCGACCTGGAGAAGGGCCTCCTCGACGCCCCCGACCGGCTGCCGGGCACCTACGCCGGGCCCGTCGTGCCGTACGCGGAACACCTCGTCGCCCTCGTGCCCGACGGCGACGCTCCCGCGAAGGTGGTCGTGCTCGACCGGTCCGGCAAGCCCGTCGCCGCTCCCGAGCCCGAGTGCGAGGACCCCGGGGGCGACGCGGTCACCCGGCGCGGGGTCGTCCTCGGCTGCGCCGACGGTGCCCTGCTCGTCCGCGAGGACGGCGGCACCTTCACCGCCGAG
Organism: Streptomyces ardesiacus; assembly: GCF_003112575.1. Taxonomy (GTDB): domain Bacteria; phylum Actinomycetota; class Actinomycetes; order Streptomycetales; family Streptomycetaceae; genus Streptomyces; species Streptomyces ardesiacus. The sequence continues at coordinate 194,895 of NZ_BEWC01000004.1, read as the reverse complement.
AAGATCCCGTACGGCGAGCAGGTACCGAGGGCGCGGCGGGCGGCGGAGTTCCAGCACCGTCCGGGCAGCAGCACGCTCACGGCGTCCGCGGGCGAGAACGCCGTCTGGGTCCTGGACGTCACCGAGAAGACCTGGACGCGGGTGGAGACCGGCCCGGTGGTCGCGGCCAACACCGCGGGCGAGGGTTCACCGCTGATGGTTCTGGAGACCGACGGAGCCCTGCACGGATACGACCCGTCCACCGGCAGGGAGATCGCGGTCACCGAACGTCTGCTGAGGAACGTCCCCGGGACCGCCACCGGCGGTGCCGCGGCGCCGGTGATCGAGGTCGACCGGAACCGGGCCTACCTCAACGACCCCGAAGGCAGGCGCGTGTACGAGATCGACTACAACGACGAACTCCGTGTCGCCCGCACCTTCGACCTGGACGTCCGACCGTCCCTGATGGTGGAGACGGGCCGATGAGCGCGCGTGTGCGGGCAGCACGGCTGCGCGCCCTGCTGCTCACCCTGGTCAGCCTCTGTGTCGTCGCCGGTACCGCCGCCGGCTGCACGAGCGGCGACGACGAGCGGCCCCGGGTCGTGGTGACGACCAACATCCTCGGTGACATCACCCGGGAGATCGTCGGGGACGAGGCGGACGTCAGCGTCCTGATGAAGCCCAATGCCGACCCGCACTCCTTCGGCCTGTCGGCCGTGCAGGCCGCCGAACTGGAGCACGCGGACCTGGTCGTCCACAACGGTCTGGGCCTCGAGGAGAACGTGCTGCGGCACGTCGAGGCGGCCCGCGCCTCGGGCGTGGCCACCTTCGCGGCCGGAGAGGCGGCCGACCCTCTCACCTTCCGCACCGACCGGGAGGGCGGCCCCGACAGCGGGGCGGGCGAACCGGACCCGCACTTCTGGACCGATCCCGACCGCGTGCGCAAGGCAGCCGGCCTGATCGCCGACCACGTCGTGGAACAGGTCGAGGGAGTGAACGCGCAAGCGGTCCGGGACAACGCCGCACGCTACGACGGCCGACTCGCCGACCTCACCGCCTGGATGGAGAAGTCCTTCGCGTCCATCCCCGAGGGCCGCCGGGCCCTGGTGACCAACCACCACGTCTTCGGCTACCTGGCCGACCGCTTCGGCTTCCGGGTGATCGGCGCGGTCGTCCCCAGCGGCACGACACTCGCCTCACCCAGCTCCTCCGACCTGCGCTCCCTCACCCGGGCCATGGAGGAGGCCGGCGTGCGCACCGTCTTCGCCGACTCCTCCCAGCCCACCCGGCTCGCGGAGGTCCTGCGCCGGGAGATGGGCGGTGACGTGGACGTCGTCCCGCTGTACTCCGAGTCGCTGACCGAGAAGGGCAAGGGCGCCGGGACCTACCTCGAGATGATGCGCGCCAACGCCTCGGCCCTGACCGAAGGCCTCACCCGTCACCGACCCGCCCGGTGACCGAACGGACTCCCCGACGGCCGGCGCACCGCCGCCGTTCCACCACACAACCCGTGCCCTCAGGGCCGGAGAGGACATACCCACGATGAACAGGTCGACACGCGCCAGGACGCTCACGGGAGCCGCCCTCGCCCTGACGGCGTCCATGGCACTGACCGCCTGCGGCGGCAGCGACGACGACGCGTCCGACGCCGGGCCGAAGAACCAGACGAAGGGCAGTGGGGCCGCCGCGGTCAGGAACCCGCTGGTCGCCTCCTACGACGGGGGACTGTACGTCCTCGACGGCGAGACCCTGGAGCCGGCGAAGACGATCGAACTGCCCGGCTTCAACCGGGTCAGCCCCGCGGGCGACGAAGACCACGTCATCATCTCCACGGACAGCGGCTTCCGCGTGTTCGACGCAGTCCACCAGACCTTCACGGAAGCCGAGTTCAAGGGCGCGAAGCCCGGTCACGTCGTGCGGCACGGAGGCAGGACGGTCCTGTTCACCGATGGTACGGGCGAGGTGAACGTCTTCGATCCCGCCGACCTGGCCGGCGGCAAGCAGCCCGCGGGCCGGACCTACACCTCCGCCGAGCCCCACCACGGCGTCGCCGTCGAACTGGCCGGCGGTGAACTCCTCACCACCCTGGGCACCGAGGAGAAGCGCACCGGCGCGCTCGTCCTGGACAAGGACAACAAGGAGATCGCACGCGCCGAGAACTGCCCGGGCGTGCACGGCGAGGCCGCCGCCGAGGACGAGGTGGTCGGCCTCGGCTGCGAGAACGGTGTTCTGCTGTACAAGAACGGCGAGTTCACCAAGGTCGACGCCCCCGACGACTACGCCCGCACCGGCAACCAGGCAGGCAGCGACGCCTCCCCGATCCTTCTGGGCGACTACAAGACCGACCCCGAGGCGGAGCTGGAGCGGCCGACCCGCATATCTCTGATCGACACCCGCACGGCGAAGATGAAGCTGGTCGACCTCGGCACCAGCTACTCCTTCCGCTCGCTCGCCCGCGGTCCGCACGGCGAGGCCCTCGTGCTGGGCACCAACGGTGTCCTCCACGTCATCGACCCGGAGAGCGGAAAGGTGGAGAAGAGGATCGAAGCGGTCGGCGACTGGACGGAGCCCCTGGACTGGCAGCAGCCCAGGCCCACCCTGTTCGTCCGCGACCACACGGCGTACGTCTCCGAACCGGGCAAGCGTCAACTGCACGCCTTCGACCTGGACTCGGGCGACAAGCTGACGTCGGTGACGCTGCCGAAGGGCACCAACGAACTGTCCGGGACGGTGGCCGGTCACTGACCGACCGGTCCGCTCCAGGAGAACCTAGGCGTAGGGCCTCCACTCGCGGCCCTGGGTGTCGTACGTGTAGCGGGGCAGGTCCTTGATGGCGCTGGTGCGGAACGGGCTGCCGCGGTCGTCGACGCGCACGGTGCCCGTGCGGCCCTGGGAGGACCAGTCCAGTTCCAGGTACCAGCGGCAGTCGCACGAGCTGGTGGAGGCAGTGACCAGCAGGACTTCGGGGTCCTTCGCGGAGACGCGGTAGGGCATGTGCGGGGCCGGGATCGGCGTGCCGGAGTCGTTCCCGGCGACCGCGCGGGCGATGGGCCGGTCCTTGTCCAGGTCCACGGTGAAGGACCGGGGAGTGAGCGAGCCGCCGCAGCCCTGGTCCATGGCATAGGCGTTGCCCCCGGCCGGCGCCGTGCGGCCGGCCACACGCACGCGCAGTGCCTCCAGTACGACAGCGGTGTCGCTGCGCCCTTGGACCGACAGCCGCACGAGCGTCTCGCCGCCGTGCACCGCGTTCTGCGTCGCCGCCCAGGGCGCCGCGTCCTGGGGGGCAGGGGGAGGGGGGACCTGGTCCGGTGGCTTGGCGATGACGTAGTCGTGGCCGCAGCCGAGCTTCCAGGCCTGTGAGTCGACGGACCACGTGAGCGGCGGCCCGGCGGGCTGCTCGCCGCGCGAAGGGGCGGGCGCCGCGCCGGAGGGGCGGGCGGCGCCCGGCTGCCCCGTCCGGGCGGCGGGGTCCGAAGAGCCTCTCGAAGTGCCGGGGGTGGGGGTGCCCCTGTGGCCGGGGGAGGCGCCCCGGGACTCAGGCGGCCGGGCCTCGGCCGTGTCGGGGGCCGGCGCGCCGGACGCGGTCGGACCGGCGCCCCGGGCGGCACCGTCGGCAGACGCCGGCTGCCTGCCCGGCAGAGTGGACAGGGCCGCGAGCGCCGCGAGTACGGCACAGGCACAGGCGCAGGCCAGCCCGGCCACGGGACGTCTGCGGCGGTACCAGGGGTGGTGCGGGCGGGGGAGCGGGGGCGCGTGGTCCGGTCCGGCCGTCGCCGCCTCCGAGGCCGGCGGGTCGGACGGCACGCTGTCGCTGACCGGCGCCGCATCCGGTTCGGTGACGCCCTGCACCGCGGTGTCCGCGCCGGGCGTCGCGTCGTCCACGGCGTTCGCCGGGGCGGCGGGCCCGCCGTGCACCGGACCCGCGGTACGGGGCCGGCGGCGCGCTTCCACCGCCAGGAGCCAACGGCGGTGGAGTTCCAGGCGTTGCTCCGGGGTCGCCCCGCACAGGGCCGCGAAGCGTTCCACGGGGGCGAAGTCGAGCGGCACCGTGTCACCCGCGCAGTAACGGTGCAACGTCGAGGTGTTCATGCCCAGACGCCGGGCCAGCGTGCCGTAGCTGCGGTCCGTGCGTTCCTTCAGCGCCCGCAGCAGCACCGCGAACCCGGCCACCTCGTCGACGCCGTCGCAGTCCCCCTGTACCGGCACAGGCCCACCCGTCCTCGTACGACTCCAGCCCGGCCCGGGACGGTATCCCAGGCACTCATGTACCTGCACGTCAGACGGGCTGGGATGGTTCCACCGCACCCGGCCCGCCGGCGGCCCTTGCATCCGCTCCCCGTGACCGCTGATGCTCTTGGTGCCGCGCCCACCGGGCCCGGGCCGACCAGCCGGCCCCGCGGCACCCGCACCCACACGTCATCCACGGGGGAACACCCATGTCCCTGCGCATCCCAGCGAGCGCGCTCACCGCACTCACCGCCGCCGCCCTCGCGGCGGGCACGGTCCTCACCGCACCGGCCGCCGGTGCCGCGCCCACGCCCACGTTCCTGTCGGCGTCCCAGATGCCGCCGCACCCGACGTCGTCCTGGGCCGCCGGGCCCGTCACCGAGGGCTTCCCGGACGAACTCGGACTGTGCGTCAGCACGGAGACCGTGCCCGCCTACGCCTACCGGCACCGGCGGTTCCGGACCGACCTGGACACCGGCGCCGTGCAGATGACCGTCGTCGCGGGCACGACCGCCCGGGCCAAGGCGCTGGCGAAGCACTACGACGACCTGATCCGCACCTGCGCCGACCGCATCGAGGCGTCCTCGCCCGACGTCGAGGCCGAGGGCCGCGACTACGGCACCCTGCCGGTCGAGGAGGGCGCCCACGTCCGCGGCCTGCACACCGAGACCACCTGGGGCGCCACCGACATCGCCCTGCTGTCGGTCGGCCGGGACGACAGGACCGTCACCGTCGTCCAGTGGGGACAGATGGGCGACTTCCACGACGCTCCCGTGGCCGCCTTCAAGAAGACCACGAGAGCGGCCGTCGACAAGCTGTACTGACCGGGCGGCCGCCCACAGGACCGCGCCGTCCTCCCGCCACGGGGGTCGGGAGGACGGCGCCGGCATCGAGGACGTACCCCCTAGCGGTGGCCTCCGTGCGACGGCCGGTCGTGTGCGGGGCCCTCGGTCTCGGGGTGGGAGAGCGTGGCGAGCAGCCGTAGCTTCTCGTCGCTGGCGCTGTCCTTGTCGGGGTAGTACACGACGAGGATGACGTCCTCGATGGCGAGTTTGTCGCGGTGGAGGTGGAGTTCACCGACGACGGGGTGGTGGACGGTGGTCGTGCCTCCGTCGAGTGCGCGGACGTCGTGGCGGGCCCACAGGGTACGGAACCGCTGACTGGACAGTGCGAGTTCTCCGACGAGTTCGACGAACCGGGGGTTGTCGGTGTCGTCCCCGATGGTGGTGCGAAGAGCGGCGACGAAATCGGCGGTGGCCTTCGTCCAGTCCTGGTGGAAGGCCTGTTCCTCGGGGTCGAGGAGGAGGGAACGCAGCCGGTTCTGACCGGGCCGCAGGCGGGGGGAGAGGGCGACCGCCATGGGGTTGGAGGCCAGGACGTCGAACGCGCGCCCCTCGACGAACGCGGGGATCTGAAGGTGGGCGAGCAGTTCGTGCACCCGCGCCGGTACGTGCTCGGGCCGCTTGCGCCGCGGCGCTCTGGGGCGTGCCGCCGCGAGGCCGAGCAGATACGTCCGCTCGACCTCGTCGAGCTGCAGGACCCGCGCGAGTGATTCGAGGACCTGCGGCGAGGGGTTCTTGTCACGGCCCCGTTCCAGGCGCAGGTAGTAGTCGGGACTGATTCCGGCGAGCAGGGCGACTTCCTCACGGCGCAGACCGGGCACGCGGCGGTTGCCCCCCGGCGGGAGTCCCGCCTGCGCCGGGGAGACCAGCTCACGCCGGGCACGGAGGTAGCTGCCGAGCCGGTTGCCGGATTCCTCATCCTTCATACCGACACCGTAATGCGGTGCGCGCATCACAAAGGGGGCCCTGACAGGACCAGGGAAGACGGGGGCACTGCCACAGCCGGCGGAGGGCGTCAAGACTGGGACGGCACTGTTCCGGAAGGGACAGCGCGGATCACTGCCTGCGCCGCGGGCCCGAACGCCGGCGGCGCCCTGAACCGGAGGAAAGACCTCGTGGATCTCTCCAACCGCACCGTTCTCATCGTCGGCGGAACCTCGGGCATCGGGCGGGAGCTGGCCCGGCGGTTCGCCGCGGCGGGCAGCACCGTGGCCGTCGGCGGACGCAGCCCGGAGGCCCTCTCGGAACTCGCCGAGGAAGGCTTCGGCACGCTCAGTGTCGACGTCACCGACAGCGCCTCCGTCGCGTCCGCCCGCGACACCGCGCTCGCCCGTTACCCCGAGCTGGACACCGTGGTGACGATGTCCGGGGTCATGCTCCTGGAGGACCTGCGCGACCCCGCGCACTTCGAGGCGGCGGCCACGACGATCGACACCAACCTGCTCGGCACCATCCGGGTCGTCGACGCCTTCACCCCGCACCTGGTCCGACGGGGCAGCGGCACGTTCATCACCGTCACCTCCGGCATCGCCTTCCTGCCGTTCCCGCCCATGCCCAGCTACGCCGCCTCGAAGGCCGCCGTGCACGCCTACTCCGAGGCACTGCGCGCGCAGCTCGACGGCACCGGTGTCGGCGTCGTCGAGCTCGTCCCTCCGGCCGTCGCCACGGCAGGACAGGAAAAGGTGAACCCGCACGCGCTGCCGCTCGACGACTTCGCCACCGAGGTCATGCACCTGCTCTCGCAGGACCCCACCCCCGACGAGATCCTCGTGAAGGGCGTCCTCGTGCACCGCTGGGCCGAGCGCGACGGCACCTACGACGACCTCGTCGCCCAGCGCTCCCGGGCACTGGCCATGCTCCCGGGCCGCCAGGGCTGACGCCCTTCGGCCGGCGACCTCTCCCGCCGCGCGGGGCCGCCTGTCCAGCCGGCCGGCGGGCCGATGGCGGCGGAGCAACAGTGGCCCTCAGGCGCACGGTGTCCGTGCCGTGCGCCGGGCCGGCGCGGACACGGCCGTAGGCCGCGTCCGGCGTCACCGGCTGCCTCAGTCGTTGCGGAACCGCAGCGCCGAGTGGTGCTCCTGCGCGAGCCGCCGCAGGGCCAGCAGTGCCGGCTCCAGGAGCACGGTCAGCAGCAGTGCCCGCTCGGCCTGCTGCAGCGGGTCGCCCGCGTCCTGCAGCTGGTCGAGGTCCAGTTGGGCCGTGCGGTCGGCGAGTTCGGCGTACGGGACGAGCGAGCGCCAGTCGTAGTCCACCCCGAGCGCCCGCATCGTCGCCAGCGTCTCGGAGATCACCTGCGCGGCGGGCGGGTTCGGGGACGTCTGCCAGCCCATCTCGGCGGTCAGCGCCGCCACGTCGTCGACGGCGCCCCCCGCGTCCCGCTCCGCGACCGGCTCCGCGTCCCGCTCGGAGCCCTCCTCCGGGCCCGACCGCGACGGCCTGCCGGACCGCTCGACCGGCAGCGCGCCCAGCACCAGCCCGAGCAGCAGGTGCAGGTCGCCCTGATTGGCGTCCACCGCGGCCAGCACGTCCTTGGTCGCGCTCACCGACAGCCCCCGCACCCCGATCAGGGAGCGGATCAGCCGCAGCCGGCGCACGTGCTCCTCGTCGTACGCGGCCTGGTTGGCGGCCGTGGCGCGGCCGGGCGGCAGCAGCCCGTCCCGAAGGTAGTACTTGATCGTCGGGATGGAGACCCCGCTGCGGCGGCTCAGCTCGGAGATGCGCATCCGGTTCGCTTCCTGCTCGTCCTGTGTCCATGGTCCACGAGGCACCCATTTTGGATAACGGGTAGTGCCACTGTCCAATGCTCCCTACTATGGATAGTGTCACTCACCGTTCCTGAAGGCGAGATCACTGTGCCCACCCTTCCCTGGATCGTCCCGAATCCGCCCCCGCAGCACGGCACCGCGTTCGTCATGGCGTCCCGTTTCGAAGTACGGACGCTCAAGGACGTGCCCCGCTTCTTCCTGCGTTCCCTGGCCGCCTGGAAACAGGTCCGCACGGCCCCCGGCGCCTACGGCGCCTCCCTGATCGCGCAGCCCTCCAGGCGTGTCTTCTACACGCTGTCGGCCTGGCAGGACCGCGACACCCTGTACGCCTACGCCAAGTCCGAACCGCACCGCGGCATCGTGACCTCGCTGCGTTCCACGATGCGCGACTCCACCTTCACCTTCTGGGAGGTCGACGTCGCCACCCTGCCCATCACCTGGGACGACGCCAAGCGCCGGCTGGCGGAGCAGGCCCGCACCGACGTGGCGGGCGGCGCCTGAGCCCCGACGAGAGCACCGGAGACCGGGGGCGCCGCCCGCCCGCTCGCACCACCGCACCGGGCGCACGGGACCTGTCCCGATGCCCGCGCCGGCCACCGCCGGGGCGGGCGACGCCCTCATCCCCCGCCCGCCCCGGACACGAACACCCCGCCCGCCGCGCCCAGCGCCACGCTCCGGGCCGCCTGGCGTCCCAGCTCCGGGTCGGCCCCGCCGCGCACCAGCACCCGTTGCTGGTACACGGGTGCCGTGGCCGCGACCAGCACCCGCCGCGCGCACGTGCCCTCGGGGCACTCGCCCCGCCGGACCGCCCGCTCGACGACGACGGCGCACCGTGCGTACCGCTCCTCCCAGAACCGCCGCAGCGCGCCGGCGGCCTCCTGGGAACGGAACGAGGCGGCGATCAGCGCGGCGACGACCGCCTCGGCGGAGAGGGCGGCTTCCACCTCGGCGTTCACGGCCACCAGGTCCCCCTCCAGCGTCCCCGTGTCCGGTGGCCGCCAGTCGTCACCCCCGGCGGCGTCGAGAACGTCGGCGAGCAGCCCGCCCACGTCCCGCCAGCGCCGGTACACCGTCGTGCGGTGCACCCCGGCCCGCTCCGCCACCGCGTCCATCGTCAGCTCGTCGTAACCCCGCTCCACGAGCAACTCCCGCGCCGCGACGAGTACGTGTGCCCGGACGCGTGCGGTACGGCCGCCCGGCCGTCGTACCGGGACCGACGCCGAGGGCCCCGTCCGCCCACCGTCCGACGGTCGACCGGACCCGGGTCCCGTGTCGCGATTTCCGCTTGCTCCCACCGCGGCCACCATGACAGCATCTTAATGCAACTGTTGTCGCAGTAAGGAGTGGACATGCTCTTCCGGGACGCTCACCGGATCCCGCGGCCCGCCGGGGCCGCCCCGCACACGAACGTCTCGGAGCACCCTCATGCCCACGCAGATCAGCGCCCGCGCCGTCACGAAGTCGTACCACGGCCGTCTCGTCCTCGACTCCGTCACCTGCACCCTCACCACGGGTGAGCGCACCGGCATCATCGGGGAGAACGGCTCGGGGAAGACCACCCTGCTGCGCCTGTTCGCCCGGGCGGAGCAGCCGGACACCGGCGAGATCACCGTCCAGGCCGACGGGGGAGTCGGGCATCTCGCGCAGAACGGTGGCCTCCCCGCGCACCACACCGTCCAGCAGGCCGTCGACGACGCCCTGAGCGACCTGCGCGCCATGGAACGCCGCATGCGCGACCTGGAAGCCGCCATGACCGACGGAGACGGCGACGACCGGGTCCTCGCCGAGTACGGCGACCTGCTGACCGCCTTCGAACTGCGCGGCGGTTACGAGGCCGACGCCCGCGTCGAGCGCGCCCTGCGCGGCCTCGGCCTCGGGCACCTGCCGCGCGACCGGGCCGTCGGCGCGCTGTCCGGCGGCGAGCAGGTCCGTCTGCGCCTGGCGGCGCTCCTGGCCGCGTCCCCCGAGGTCCTGCTGCTGGACGAGCCCACCAACCACCTCGACGACGCCGCCCTGGCCTGGCTCGAGGACCACCTGCGCACCCGGCGCGGCACCACCGTCGCGGTCTCCCACGACCGCACCTTCCTCGATCGCGTCACCACCACCCTGCTGGAGGTCGACGCCGACCGCCGCACCGTCACCCGCTACGGCAACGGCTACGCCGGCTACCTCGCCGAGAAGGCCGCGGCCCGGCAGCGCTGGGTTCAGGAACACGCCCGCTGGGAGGCGGAGGTGGCCGCCCAGCGGGAGGCGGCCGCCACCACCGCCCGCCGTGTCGCCCCCGGCCGGGCCATCACCGACGGCAACAAGATGGCGTACGACCGCGCCGGCGGCCGCGTCCAGCAGTCCCTGGCCAGCAGGGTGCGCAACGCCGAGGAACGCCTGCGCCGCCTGCTCGCCGAGCCCGTGCCCGCGCCGCCCGAACCGCTCCGCTTCACGCCCGCCCTGCGTTCGGGCCGGCTCACCGGCACGGTCCTGGACGCCACGGGTGTCGCCGTCGCCGGCCGCCTGGCTCCCACCGATCTCACCGTCCGGGCAGGGGACCGCCTCCTGATCACGGGGAGCAACGGCACCGGCAAGAGCACCCTGCTGAGCGTCCTGGCCGGACGGCTCGCACCCGACGCCGGCCGGGTCACCCGCCGGGGGCGCCTGGGTCACCTCCCTCAGGAGCCCGCCCCCGGCCGCCCCGGCGTGACCCTGCTCCAGGCCTACGCCCGGGGCCTGCCGGGGCAGCCCGAGGAGCACGCCCAACGCCTGCTGGCCCTCGGCCTGTTCACCCCGGAACGCCTCACGGCCCGCGTCACCGAACTGTCCACGGGCCAGCGCCAGCGTCTGGCCCTGGCCCGCCTGCTGACCCGGCCCTGCGACGTCCTGCTGCTGGACGAACCCACCAACCATCTCTCCCCAGCGCTCGTCGAAGACCTGGAACGGGCCCTGGCCGACTATCCCGGCACGCTCGTCCTGGTCTCCCACGACCGCAGCCTGCGCGGCCGGTGGCAGGGCGAGCACATCGCCCTCTCCCCGCGCGACACGGTCCCGTCCCCGGCCAACTGACGGGAGGGGCCGGTGTCCATGGACTGCCCGCGGACAGGGCGCCGACCCCCCTTGCTCCATCCGGCGCCCAACCGGCCCGAGCGCGTCGGGCTGCTGCGCGGCGACCGACGGTCCGTCGGTGAGCGCCGCAGGCGCTGCTACGAGCTCAACGAGGCCGCACGCCGGACGCCGGACGCCGATCAGCGAGCGGACGGCGTGGCAGGAGTTCACCACGGCCATCGGCGTGGTCCTGAACCCCGTCACGTGGCCCGGCGTCTCCACATGAGCGCCGTGCCCCCGCGGACCGAGCCCACGAGGACTACGTCACCGCCCTGGTCGCCGCCGCTCCCGCCTTGAGACGAGACGCTTCGTCTTGCTAGGGTGAGGTCATGGCTTTCCTCTTCTTCGTCTGAGTCCCGGCACGGCCCCGCCGCCGTTTCTGCTGCCCGTAGGCCCTTCGCACCCCCAGGGAAAGCCCTCATGCGCGACCGCGCTCGCACCACCCTGCCCACCGCCGCCGTCCCCGCCGTGGCGCAGCTCTCCGTCAGGTGCGTCACCAAGTCGTACGGCACCCGAACCCTCCTCGACCAGGTCTCCTTCACCGTCCGCCCGGGCGAGAAGGCCGCCGTGATCGGTGAGAACGGCTCCGGCAAGTCCACCCTGCTGCGGCTGCTCGCCACCGCCGAGGTGCCGGACGCCGGGGAGGTCACCGTCCGGTTCCCCGGTGGGACCGGCCACCTGGCCCAGACCCGCGACCTCGACGCGGACCGCACCGTGCAGGACGCCGTCGACCTCGCCCTGGCCGAACTGCGCGACATGGAGCGGCGGCTGCGTGCCGCAGAGGCGTCCCTCGCCGACGCGTCGGAGGAGGAACTCACCGCGTACGGTGACCTGTTGACCGCCTACGAGGAGCGCGGCGGATACGAGGCGGACGCCCGCGTGGACGCCGCCGTGCACGGGCTGGGGCTGGCCCGGATCACCCGGGAACGCCCGCTCGGCTCGCTGTCCGGAGGCGAGCAGGCGCGGCTCGCGCTCGCCTGTGTGCTGGCCGCCGCCCCCGAACTGCTGCTCCTGGACGAGCCGACGAACCACCTCGACGCGGCCGCCGTGCGCTGGCTGGAGGACCACCTGCGCGCCCACCGCGGCACCGTCGTCGCGGTCACCCACGACCGAGGCTTCCTGGAACGCATCGCCACCACCGTCCTCGAGGTCGACCGGGACGAGCGCACCGTGCGCAGGTACGGCGACGGATGGGCCGGCTACCGCGCCGCGAAGGCCGCAGCCAGGCGCGGAGCCGAGCAGCGGTACGCGGACTGGGCCGAGGAGGTGACCCGCGCGGAGGAACTGCTGGAGGCCGCCGGCAGGCGACTGGCCGGCACCGGCCGTGACCCGAAGCAGGGCTTCGGCAAGCACCGCCGCTCCAGCGAGGCGAAGCTCGGCGGGCAGGTGCGCTCGGTGCGCGAGCGCCTGGACCGGCTGCGGCGCAACCCGGTGGCCGAGCCGCCGGCACCCCTCCGGTTCCAGACGGCGCCGCCGTCGGCGGTCGCCGGCCCGGCGCAGGGCACACTCGCCGAACTGGACCACGTACGGGTCGGGGAACGGCTGCGCCTGGACGGGCTCATAACCGTGGAACCCGGTGGGCGCCTCCTCGTCACGGGCGAGAACGGTGCGGGCAAGTCGACGCTGCTGCGCGTCCTGGCCGGCGACCTGCAGCCGGACGCGGGCACGGTACGCCGCCCCGCCCGGATCGGCTACCTCGCCCAGGAACTGCCCGCGCACGCCCCGCCCATGCCGCTGCTCGCCGCGTTCGCCGCCGGGCGGCCCGGGACGCCGGACGAGCACGCCGAACGCCTCCTGTCCCTGGGCCTGTTCCGCGAACAGGACCTCCACGTCCCGGTCGCCGCCCTGTCCGTGGGACAACGGCGGCGGCTGCAGATCGCGACCCTGGTGACCCGGCCCGCAGACCTCCTGGTCCTCGACGAACCGACCAACCACATCGCACTCGACCTGGTCGAGGACCTCCAGACGGCGCTCGCGGCGTACCCGGGGGCGGTGGTCGCGGTCTCGCACGACCGGGACTTCCGTGCACGCTTCGAAGCCGAGCACCTGGAACTGCACGCCGGCCGAAGGCGCTGACCCGGCCCGCGCTTGCGCCCGCGCCGACGTGCGACACACTCGGCTCATGCCGTGTCCCGGCCGTCTGCTCCCACGTCCGGTGAACGGGTTTTGCGCGGCCCCCTTCAGCCGTGCTTGGCTCGCCGGATGAACTTTCTGATGACGGCGAGCGGCCTGCGCAACGAGACGCTGCGGGACGCTCTGCGGGACATGCTGGGCAAGCCCTTCGGGTCGGCGAACGTCGTGTACGTCCCCACGGCGTCCGTCGCCGAGCCCGGCGACCACGGGTGGCTCGTCGCGGACATGAACCGGCTGTACGGCCTCGGCTGGCGGGAGTTCGACGTCCTGGAGCTGAACGGCCTGCCCCCGCGGTTGGTGCTCGACCGGCTGCTCCACGCCGACGTCATCTATGGGGCAGGCGGCAGCCATTACCACCTCGCGCGCAGCATCACCGGCAACGGCCTGGCCGACGGTCTCCTGAAGGCGCTGGAGAGCCGGATCTACGTGGGGTTCAGCGCCGGATCAATGATCTTCAGCCGCCATCTCACCGCACACTCGGCCGACGTCATCGGGGACGCCGCGGACCTGCACGTACTCGGCGCGACGACCGTGGAGCCGCCGTTCGGCCTCTTCGACTGGTATCTCAAGCCCCACCTGTACTCACCGGACTTCCCCGAGCGGGACGACGCCTGGGCCGACCGGATCGCCGAGCGGGCGGACTTCCCGGTGTACTTCATCGACGACGAGACGGCCGTCCGCGTCAGGGACGGCGAGCTGGACGTCGTCACGGAAGGCCGGTGGCGGTTCCATCCGTGACGGAGTCCGGGTGAGGGGAAGGCCAGTTCTGGTCGATGGCGGTCATGGGTCGAACTGTCCACGCTCAGCCCTGACTTCCGCACCGACCTGATCATTCACACGACCGAGCCGGGCACCCCCTCGGAGGACCGCCTGACCGCATCAAGAGTCCTCGCCGGTTGCACGGCACCAGGTCCTCACTCACGGCAAGTCGCACGCTGCGGGGAGGCGGCGGTTGTGCCGGCGGGGATCGTTCACGCGGGGAGAGCGTCTCCGGGGAAGCCGTGGCACGGGTGGACCTCGCAGCGCATCATCCCGGCCCGCACGCAGGGGTCCTGGGCCATGATCTCCGCGGCTTCCTCGGTCGGCACCGTCATGATCGCGACGCCGGCCACGGTGTCGGAGGCGACCGGGCACAGGATCGCGATCACCCCGTCTGCGCGCAGCGACACCATGCGCCGCTGGTGTTCGCGTTCGACGGCGTCCGCGCCGTCCATCGTCCGTTTCGGCCCCCAGTGGAGGAGCGCCAGGCTGTAGGGCCGCGCGGACGTGGCCAGAGCCTGAATCTGTTCGTCGGTCACGGTCGTGCTCATGATGCTCCCCTACTTCTCGATGCGCTCGGCCAAGGAGACGATGATTCCTTCGGGCCCGCGGACGTAGGCCATCCGCCACACGCCCTCGTATGTGCCGATGCCTCCCACCAGGCCGTAGCCGTTGACTGCGGCATGCTCGACCGCGGCGTGGAGGTCGTGCACCTCGAAGGCGACGTTGCGGAGGCCCAACTCGTTGGCCGGCGCGGCAGGCGAGCCCGGGAGGTGGTCCGGCCGCGTGAAGCTGGAGAGCTCCAGCGTCGTCCCTCCGCCGGGCGGTCGCAGCATGACGATCTCGGTGCGGGCGTTGCTCATGCCGACCACCGTGTCCAGGAACTCGCCTTCGACAGCCATCTTCCGGTCGGCCTCCAGGCCGAGGCCGACGAAGAACGCCGTCGCGGCGTCGAGGTCGGCGACGGTGATGCCGACGTGGTCGAAGCGCCTGACGAACGTCATCGGATTCCCTTCAAGGCATCGTGCCGGACGAACATGACCGCTCCTCGAGCCCTTGCTTCCGGCGGGCCCCGAAGCGCTCAGGCAGGGACGGCTTTGGCGAGGTGGACCACACCGTCGTCCGCTTCCTCGCGAAGCGGAGCGTACCCCTGACTCTCGTAAAGGGCGAGGTTCCGGCTGCTGGCGGCGCCGGTGGACAGGACGATGCGCCGGCAACCCTGCCCGGCCGACTCGGCCATGCGGAGCAGCCATCGGCCCAGACCGCGCCCGCGCAGGTCGGGGACGACGGCGAGCCGCCCCACGTGCAGGTCTTCGCCGCTGCGACGCGTCCGTACCATCCCGAGGAGCCGGCCGTCCCGCCACAGGCCCGTGGCCTGCCAGTCGGCCAGCCACGCGCGCACCTGGTGGGGCGACTCGTGCAGGGCCGGTATTGCCAGGGTGCTGTTGGCGACCGCCTCCTCGGTCCAGCAGCAGCGCTGCAGCACCGTCACCTCCGGGGCGTCGTCCGGGGCGAGGCGCCGTGCGTACGAACCCGCGACGGGGCCTGCCACCGCGTTCACGCGCC
This sequence comes from Streptomyces ardesiacus, assembly GCF_003112575.1. Classification (GTDB taxonomy): domain Bacteria; phylum Actinomycetota; class Actinomycetes; order Streptomycetales; family Streptomycetaceae; genus Streptomyces; species Streptomyces ardesiacus. The sequence goes on along the minus strand of NZ_BEWC01000004.1, from coordinate 179,531 downwards.
CGCGCTCGCGAAGCGGGGCCAGGGCGTGAGCGACCCGCACGAGTTCCGCAAGCAGTCCCTCGGCGGCGGCTTCGAGGTGCGTTCCGGGGTGCAAGCGGCCCTCTCGCATCGCGTCCGCGATCCGGATCGCGACGGTGGAGCCCAGGGGGACGAGGCGAAGGGTGGTCATCACCTGCTTGGCGTGCTGGACCGCTCGGGTGCCCGCCGAGGTGTGGCCGTAGCTCACGAACCCGACCGGCTTCCAGGCCCACTCGGGGCCGAGGTAGTCGAGCGCGTTCTTCAGGGTCGCGGGCATCCCGTAGTTGTACTCCGGCGTCACGACGACGAAGCCGTCGGCCTCGTCGACGATCGCGCTCCACCGGCGCGTGTGTTCGTGGTGGTAGACGCCGGTCGAGGGGTGCTCCTCCTCGTCCAGGAAGGGCAGCTGCAGATCACCGAGGGCCAGCGGCGCCAGGTCCACGTCCAGCGTGAGGGCGCTCGGTGCGAGCGTCTCCGTCAGCCATGTGCCGACTGCCGGGCCGAGCGCGCCGGGACGAGTACTGCAGATCAGTACCAGGACACGCGGTCTTTTCGTTGACATGGAAATGAAATTACCTGGTAATTTGATTACATGTCAACGAATGTGTCGGACGGTGCTACCCGCTGGCTCGGTCCGGAGGAGGAGCAGGCCTGGAGGGCCTACCGCCGCATGGTGACCGTCGTGCAGGCCCGCACCGCGCAGGACCTGGCCGAACTCGGTTTGTCCGAGCCCGACTACGAGGTGCTCAGCACCCTGTCCGAGCGCGCCGACGGCACCGGCACCCTGCGTGAGCAGGCCGCCAAGATGGAGTGGTCCCGAAGCCGTTTGTCCCGCCACGCCACCCGCATGGAGGCGCGTGGGCTCATCCGCCGTGAACCGGACCCGGCTGACGGCAGAGGTTGCTTCCTGGTGCTCACCGAGAGGGGACTGGACACTCTCCGGCAAGCCGCTCCCACTCATGTCGCCTCAGTGCGGCGCCACCTCATCGACCAGCTCGAACCCCAAGAGCTCGAGATCCTCGGCCGCATCGCCGCCAGACTCGCGGGCGACCCGGAGGACCCGTCAGGAACCGGCCGACGCCGGCCTTGATCTCCTCGCCGAGGCGTACCGGAGCGTGCTGCGGCACGTCGCCGAGATCGCCCTCGCCGAACCCGCCCGGCGGGAAGGCGGTTTGCCCTTTGGAGTCCAGGCACGGGATGCCGGCCCGCCCGGTGGGGAAGTCCGCCGATCAGCCGCTGACCGTACGCAGAAAGTGATCGGCGTCGTCCGGCTCGCCCAGTCGGCCCAGCTCCAGCCAGGAACCGTCGGCAAAGGCGAGCCGGAAGGTGGCGTACCCCCGCGGCTGGCCCGCCTCCCCCTCGATCCGGGCCTGGTCGAGGGGGAACTCCGTGACGGTCCGGAAATCGTCGGCCTTGGTCGGCGACAGCCGACGGCGAGGGGACGCGGCCACGCAGATGCGGTCACGGGTCAGCAGGACCAGGCGCTTGGGGCTGGGCGAGTGCCCGTACCAACGCAGCAGGAGCTGGCCCGCGGTCAGGTTCCAGTCCCCGTCGAACACCCCGTTGGCCGGGTCCTGCGCACGATCCCCCTCACGAGAACGGCCACGGCCGGAACGCTGTGGGCCGGGCGGGGTACGCGACTGTCCGGTCTGCCCGCCACGGCTCCGTCCCGACAGCAGGTGGTCGAGTTTGCTGCCGAGTCTGTCAATCAAGAACATCGGTACGACCACGAAGAAGAACACCACGGCCCCGACGTACAGCAACCAGTGGTGGCGCGATTTCAGGCGTCCCTTGCCCGCGGCACGGTGAACGTCCTTGGGCGGTGCGGGGATGGGCTTGTGGATCTCACACCAGACCAGGGCCACGGGTTCCTCGCCCAGGATCTTCCGCGCCCGCCGCTGCACCTTGCGCTTCGCCATGCCGAAGATCCTAGTGCCGGCCTTCCACCAGGGGCTGAGGGACGGGCAGTTGGTGGCCGAGGTCCCTGTCCCACCGCCGGGACCGCCCTCACCGGGTCGCCGGAGCGGGCGGCGGACCGTGCCGCCGGAGCGTACGGCCCGAGGCAGCGCACGGGCGGGACGTACGTGGCCATGAGGAGCGTCACGCGGACGCCGGTATGACGAATGCACCCACACGGGCGGCGCACTGAGCAAACGCATGACAGCGCCCCCACCGGGACGGCTATCAACGGTGCATGCTCACGAGTGTGTCCGGGCGGCCTGGCCGCCGCTGCGCTCACCGTCCTGCCCCCGGCCGTCGCCGCGCCCGCCCACGCGGCGGAGACCCTTCCTCGGGCCGAGACCATCACCCGCTGTCCGGTCGCGGACCAGGCCCGTGGGGCCTGTGCCCCGGACGCCGCCCTGCACGGGAGCGCCGACACGATCCTGTCCGGGGACACCACCAGCCGCGCCGCGGCCACCGCCTGCACGGAGCAGGCCGTGACGTACGAGCAGGCCCCGTAACCGGGGTGAGGCACCGCACGCGAACAGGGAGAAGCTGATGACCACAGCACGAAGGACCCGACGGCGGACTGCCACGGTTGCGGCCGCGTTCATGGCTGCCGTCGGCTCACTGCTGGTGACCGCGGCACCTGCGCGTGCCGAAGTGAAGTCCACCTGCGGCACCTACATCTGCGTCGCCACCGCGTACCAGGGCCGCGACTACGTCCAGGACATCACCGTCACCACGCGGGACGGCCTGGCGGGGACGCTGCGTGCGTTCGTCGGCGACTACCGAGGGAGCAGGGCGAACGTCTCGCGGTGGCGGTTCGTCGTCAACCAGGAGATCAGGGCGTACCCGAGGCTGGCCGTCTGCGGTGGCCTCGATCGCGGCGGCCGGGTTGTCGAGAACCACTGCGTGATGATCCCCTGAGCCCTGCCCCGGGTGCGCCGCGACAGGCCTGCTCGGAAGCGGGCTTGGGTCTATCCAGGCGGTCGGGGTGGCAAACGCACGGTGAACCTGGTCGTGCCCGGTTCGCTGGTGACGGTCGCCGTGCCGCCGTGAGCAGCGGCCACGGCGGCGACGATGGACAGCCCGAGACCCGTGCCGCCGCCGTCGGCGCCGCGAGGACCGTCCCCGTGGACGAAGCGTTCGAAGAGGTGCCCGCGCAGCGAGGGCGGGATTCCTGGACCGTCGTCGGTCACCGTGAGGCGGGCCGTGCCGTCGTCGTCCCGCGTGACTTCCACGGTGACGGCGGTCCCGGGTGGTGTGTGCAGCCGGGCATTGGCCGTGAGATTCGCGAGGAGCTGGTGAAGGCGGTGCCGGTCGCCCGACACGACGACCGGCTCCTGCGGCAGTTCGAGGGTCCACCGGTGATCCGGACCGGCCGCGCGGGCGTCGGCGACCACGTCCAGCACGAGCCGTGTCAGGTCGACGGGTTCGTACTCCAGGGGGCGCCCGGCGTCCAGGCGCGCGAGCAGGAGCAGATCGTCGACCACGGCGCCCATCCGGGACGCCTCCGCGACGATCCGCTCCAGAGCACGGCTCACCTCGGGGGGCAGGGGCACCTGCTCGGAGTGGAGCAGGGCCAGCTCGGCGTGGCCGCGCACCGAGGCCACCGGGGTGCGCAGCTCGTGGCTCGCGTCCGCGGAGAAGCTGCGCAGACGTTCCTCACTGCGCTGGCGCTGGGTCAGGGCGTGCTCCACGTGCCCCAGCATCCGGTTGAACGCGCTGGTGACCTGGTCGACCTCCTCGCTGCGCGGCCGGGCGTCGGGGGCACGCGGGGGCAGCGTCACGGTCCCACTGGCGAGAGGGAGTTCACTGACGCGGGCCGCGGTGTCGGCGATGCGGCTGAGGGAGCTCAGGGACCAGCGCACCCACAGAGCACCCGCGACGCCGGCACCGGCGAGCGCCAGACCGAAGACGCTGCCCGCCACGAGTTCGAGCCGGTGCACCGCCGCCTCGACCGGCTCCAGCGGCAGGCCGGTGATCAGGGTGTCGCCGTCCCGCCCCCGCCAGGCCATCACCCGGTAGTCGTCGAGGCCGGTGAGCTCGACGCTGTGGCCGTGTCCGTCCCTGGGGACAGCCGCAAGGGTCCGGGCGTCACTGCCGTCGACCTTCAGGGTGACCACGTCGGCCCGTGCATCGCCTCGCCGGACCACGGCGGCGTTGGTCACCTCGCCGTCCACGATGCGCACCCCGAGTGTCTCGGCGGCCTGACGGCGGGTGTCACCGCGTTCGTCCCCGTCGTGGTCGCCGTGATCCGTGCCGGGGTGCTCCAGACTTGCCGCGAAGGCGCTGCCGGTGTCGGTGAGCTGCTGGTCGAGACGGTCGGTGAGGAACCCGTTGAGTTCCAGCACGGCCGCCCCTCCCACCGCTGCGGACGCCACGGCGAGCAGGACCAGCAGCCCCGCGGTGAGACGGGCGCGCAGGGTGCGGCGTCGCGGCCACCTCACCGGTGCGCCGGCCTCAGGACGTATCCGGTGCCGCGCACCGTGTGGATCATCGGGGCGCGACCGGAGTCGATCTTCTTGCGCAGGTACGAGATGTACAGCTCGACGACGTGCGCCTGGCCTCCGAAGTCGTAGGACCAGACCAGATCGAGAAGCTGTGTCTTGCTCAGGACCCGACGTGTGTGCCGCATGAGGCAGCGCAGCAGCTGGAACTCGGTCGGCGACAGGTCGATCGGATCTCCGCCCCGGGTGACCTCGTGCGCGTCCTCGTCCAGTTCCAGGTCCCCGACCACGAGCAGGGAGCCGGCTGCCCGCTCGCGTGTCATTCCGGCGCGGCGCAACAGGCCCTGCAGCCGCGCGACGAGTTCCCCGAGACTGAAGGGCTTGGTCACGTAGTCGTCGCCGCCCGCCGTGATCCCGTTGATCCGGTCCTCGACGGCGTCACGCGCCGTGAGGAAGAGAACACACACGTGCGGCTGCTCGGCGCGCAGGTCGCGCAGGACCGACAGCCCGTCGCGGTCCGGCAGCATGATGTCCAGGACGACGGCGTCGGGTCGGAAGGTGCGCGCCTCACGGAGAGCGGCGTCGGCCGAGCCCGCACTGCGCACATCCCAGCCCTCGTACCGCAGGGCTCCGGTGACGACCTCGGCGAGGTCGGGTTCGTCGTCGACGACGAGGACGCGCACGGGGGTGCCGTCGGAACGGGTCAGAGCTGCGTTGCGTGTGTTCATGACCCACCCAGCATCTCCCGCAACCCTCTGGATTTCCTCTGAACGCCCTCTGTGTCCTTCCCGCACCGTCGGGGCCGGGGCGCCGGCTCAGAGCCCGCTCAGAGGTTGCGGCGCCACAGTGGACACCCCCTGCTGTGAGGAGACGCCCCGTGACGACCGCGACCGACCGACGGCCTCCGGCGCGACACCGTGCCGGCCGCACCGCGTGGCGGGTGCCACCGGCCGCACCGTTGCTGGCAGCCGCGTGGGCCGGAGGCATCGCCGTACTCGCCCTGTGGTGGCGGGACACGGGCGCGGTGGTCGGCGTGGCCGGCTGGCTCACCGGAGCGGGGCGCATCACGGGGCTCCTGTGCGGATACATGTGTGCCGTGCTGGTGGCCCTCATGGCGAGGGTGCCGTGGGTGGAGAGCCGGGTGGGCAGCGACCGTGCCGCACGCTGGCACGCCTCGGCGGGGCGCTGGACCATCGGCCTGCTCCTGGCGCACGTCCTGCTGATCGTTCTCGGCTACGCGGCACAGGCGCAGGTCGGGGCGTTGAAGGAGCTCGGGACGATCGTCTTCGATCTGCCGGACATGCTCAAAGCCACGGCAGGCGCACTGATACTGCTCGTCGTCGGCTACACGTCGGTGCGCGCGGTACGGCGTCGGATGCGCTACGAGACCTGGTACCACCTGCACCTGCTCACGTACGCGGCGGTCTTCCTGGGCTTCTCGCACCAACTGGCCGTCGGTGCCGAGTTCGTCGCCCATGCACCCGCCCGCGCCGCGTGGTACACGCTCTACATCGGTGTGGCCTGCCTGGTCCTCTACTTCCGGGTCCTCACTCCGTTGCGTCTCAACCTCCGGCACCGGATTCGCGTCGAGGCCGCCGTACGCGAGGCTCCGGGCGTGTACTCGGTCTGGCTGCGGGGCCGTCGGCTCGACCGGCTCGGCGCCCGGCCCGGGCAGTTCCTGCGCTGGCGGTTCCTGACCCGCGGCATGTGGGGCGCCAGCCATCCGTACTCGCTCTCGGCCTTGCCGCGCGACGACCTGATGCGCATCACCGTCAAGACGCTCGGCGACCACAGTGCGGCCGTTGCCGACCTCCACCCGGGCACCCGCGTGTGGGCGGAGGGGCCGTACGGCGCTCTCACCGCGGCGCGACGCAGCCGCCGCAAGGTGCTGCTGATCGCGGGCGGTACCGGGATCACCCCGCTGCGCACGCTGTTCGAGACGCTGCCCGCCGCCCCCGGCGACCTGACGCTGCTCTACCGGGCGCGCACGCCGGAAGAGCTGGCGCTGAGCGAGGAGCTGGAGGCGATAGCGGCCGCACGCGGTGCCCGCCTCGTGTACGTCCTGAACGACCCGGACGGCTCCCGCGCCCGGATCACCGCGGACCGGCTCAGGGCGACGGTGCCGGACGTCGAGCGGCACGACGTGTACCTGTGCGGTCCGAGGGGACTGTCCCTGGCCGTGTACGACGCCCTGCGGGACGCCGGGGTGCCCACGGTCCGCATCCACCACGAGTCCTTCGAACTGTGAGCCCCGCCATGCGTGCCCACCCCGTCCGCCGCACGGCGCTGACCTGCGCGGCCACCGTCACCGTGACGGTCCTCGCCCTGTCCCTCAAACCCCACCACCAGCCGGTCGGCACGCTGCCGCCCACCACGGCGCCCGCGCCGAGCAGCAGCGCCGGTGCCGGGGGAGCGTCCTCGGGGGTCCGCACGGTCACGGGCCCCACGGTCCAGACCCGCTACGGACCCGTCCAGGTGGAACTCACCCTCGACGGTTCCCGGATCACCGCAGCGCGCGCGGTGCAGTCCCCGGGCGGCGACCCCCGCAGCCGGCAGATCAACGCCTCCGCGGTGCCCGCCCTCATCAAGGAGACGGTGCAGGCCCAGAGCGCCCACCTCGACACCGTCTCGGGCGCGACCTACACCAGCGAGGGCTACATCGGCTCCCTGCAGAGCGCGCTGGACCAGGCCCGTGCGTGAGCCGGAGCTGCACCGTGTGGTGCACACGATGGGCACGGTGTTCTCCTGCACGGTGCGCGTCGAGCCGACGCCTCGCCTGCGCCGTGCCCTCGACGAGGCCGAAAGCCTGCTGCACCACGTCGACGAGGTCTTCTCACCCTTCCGGCCCGACAGTGCCGTCACCCGTGTCAGGCACGGGCGGCCCGTGCCCAGGCAGTGGCAGCCCGAGCTGAGCGAGATCGTCACCCTGTGCGCCGACGCCCACCGGCGAACCGGAGGCGCGTTCTCTGCGTGGCACTCGGGAGTCTTCGACCCGACCGGTCTCGTCAAGGGATGGGCGGTGGAGCGTGCCGCGCTCCTGCTCCACGAGGCGGGAGCCGAACGCGTCTGTCTCAACGGGGGAGGCGATGTGCAACTGTACGGCGGACCCTGGCGCGTAGGCATCGCCCATCCCCTGCGGCCCGGCTTCTGCGCCGCGGTGGTCGAGTCGCCCGGAGGCCCGCTGGGGATCGCCACGTCCGGGCCCAGCGAGCGAGGGTGCCACATCATTGACCCGCGCACCGGCCTGCCACCCGCCAACGGCCCCGCCTCGCTGACGGTGACCGGTCCTTCGCTCACCGAGGCCGACATGCTCGCGACGGCGGCCTCCTGCATGGGCTCCGAGGCGCGCGGGTGGCTGGGCGCGCAGCAGGGCGTCGCGGCATTCGGGGTGATGCCGGACGAACAGACCTGGAGCGCCGGCGCCTTTTGAACGAGGGTGCGGAGAGTGGCACCGGAGGCGCAGTCGGAAGGACGGCCCGAAGAGGGCCCGGCCGGCGCTGGCACCGGAGCCGGTCCGGGAGAAGACTGGTCCAGTGGCAAGGACGCCTCTTCGAGGAGCGACCGACGATGGACAGCGAGCAGGCCGGCCGGGCGACCGAGATCAGAGTTTTCCTCCTGGACGATCACGCGGTCGTCCGGCGAGGGGTGCACGACCTGCTCGACGACGAACCCGACATCACGGTGGTCGGTGAGGGGGCGACCGTCGAACAGGCCCTCGTGCGCGTCCCCGCACTGCGTCCCGACGTGGCCGTGCTGGACGTACGGCTGCCGGACGGCGACGGGGTGACCGTGTGCCGGGAACTGCGGTCGGCACTGCCGGACCTCGCCTGTCTGATGCTGACCTCGTTCGACGACGAGGAAGCGCTGCTCGACTCGATCATGGCAGGCGCCGCCGGGTACGTCCTCAAACAGATCGAGGGCTCGGACCTCGTCGCGGCCGTACGCACGGTGGCCCGAGGCCAGTCGCTGCTGGACCCGAGTGCCACCGCGAGACTGATGGCCCGCTTGCGAGGCGGTCCGAAACAGGAGGAGGAGCCGGACGCGCTGCCCGGTCTGACCGAGCGGGAGCGGGACATCCTGGCGCTGATCGGGGAGGGGCTCACCAACCGGCAAATCGGCCAGCGGCTGTATCTGGCCGAGAAGACGGTCAAGAACCACATCTCACGCCTGCTCGCCAAGCTGGGCGTGGAGCGTCGCGTTCAGGCCGCCGTCATCGCCACCCACGCGGAGGAACGCCTGCGGGACGAAGGGCACTGAGCGCCCACCGCGAGTTCGCTCTCCGTCCGCCGTGGGGCCCGACCCCACGAGCCCGCCGAAGGGACCCTCGGCCGTGTCCGGGGACGAGCGGCCCTACCCCCGCCGACCGGCAGCACGACAGGCTGAAGGGAGAAGGCGACACGGAGGTGAGCGGCATGACCCGCACGATCACCGTCGGGATCGACGGCTCGCCCGAGAGCCACGCCGCCGCCGAGTGGGCCGCCCGCGAGGCCGAACTGCGCCACCTGCCGGTACGACTGCTGCACGTCTGGGAGCCGGCTCCCGCGGTCTTGGCCCAGGAGCCGATTCTCGGCTCCAAGACCCACCAGAACTGGGTCGAGCACATCCCGCGGAAGGTGGCCGAAGGGCTCCGGCTGCGCCACCCGGGTGTCCTGGTGACCAGTGACCAGCGGTCCGGCCCGCCGGCCGACACCCTGGTCAGCGACGCCGACGCGGCGGAACTGCTGGTCCTCGGCTCGCGCGCCCTGAGCGGACTCGGCGGCTTTCTGGTCGGTTCCGTCGGACAGTCCGTGATCGCCCGCAGCGAGACTCCCGTGGTCCTCGTGCGCGCCGGCGCGCAGGCGGCCGACGAACATGTCATGGACCCCGTCGGCATCCCGTCCGCGGTCACCGCCTTCCGGCCGGTCGTCGTCGGACTCGACGCCGACAGCCCCGACGACGGTGTGCTCGCCTTCGCTTTCGAGGAGGCACAGCGCCGCGGAACGGCCGTGCACGTGGTCAGCGCCTGGCGGCCGCCGCCCTCCTCCACCTACCCCCTGGCCGCCGACGCCGTACTCGGCCAAGGAGCGGCCCGCAGGAAGGCCGCGGACCTCACCCGGCTGCTCCTGCCCTGGCGGCAGAAGTACCCGGACGTCGAGGTCATCGAGGCGTCCCGCCCGGGCAGCCCCGCCCGCCATCTGGTCGACGTCTCACACGGTGCGTCCCTGCTGGTCGTCGGGCGCCGCGTCCGGCACAACCCGTTCGGCGTGCACGTCGGCGCGGTCGCGCACGCGGCGCTGCACCACGTCGGTGCACCCGTCGCCGTCGTCGCGCATCCCTGACCGTCCCGTTTGAGAGGAGGGGCGTCATGTATCTGCCTCTAGTGGTCGGAGTCGACGGCTCCGAGCCCAGCCTGCGGGCTGTGGACTGGGCGGCGGACGAGGCCGCCCTGCACGGAGTTCCCCTCCTTGTGGTCTTCGGGACCCTGTGGGAGCGGTATGAGGGTGCGGCGCTCGCACGTGAACTGGGCAAACCCTCCGCCGGTCTGAAGGCCGACGTCATCGTGCGCGCCGCCGCCCGGCGTGCGCGGCGGCTGCACCCCGACCTCGTCGTCACCACCGAAGCGGTGCCCGACGAGGCGGAGCAGGCCCTGGAACGCGCCGGACGCAACGCTTCCATGATCATTGCGGGCAGCCGGGGCCGCAGCGGCATCGCCGACAGGCTGCTGGGTTCCGTCAGCCGGACCGTGGCCGCCGGGAGCGACTGCCCGGTGGTCGTCGTCCGCGGCAGCGACGACAACCGGGCCCTGGGCGGGCGACACGGCCGTATCGTCGTCGGGGTCGGCGAGGCATCGGCAGCCGCCCTGCGGTTCGCCTTCACGGAAGCGCGTCTGCGCCACGTGCCACTGGCAGCCGTACGGGCCTGGCGCTGTCCCGCCCACGACACGGCCGATCACCCTCTGCTGACGGGAGAACCCGCCCGGCTGTACGAGGCGTACGCGGCCAAGGAACTGGACGCAGCCCTGGAAGCCGCGCCGTCCGACGTCACTGTGCGCCGGCACACCGTCGAGGGCCCGGCCCGCGCGGTGCTGCCCGCGGCTTCGGCGGAAGCCGGCCTGCTGGTGATCGGCCGGCGCACCCACGGGCGGCTCGGCAGGACCGCCCACGCCGTCCTGCACCGCTCCGCCTGCCCGGTCGTCGTCGTGCCCGAGTGGGCGTGAGCGCGCCGCGCGGCCCGGAGCCGGCGGGGACCGTCGACCGACTGGCGCGGGGCCGGTCCGCGCCGCCGGCACGGGGGCGAGAGGAGAGTCCGATGACAGGCGACCTGAGCGGTCCCGCGATCCATGCCCTGCTCGCGGACGGCACCACCGTCCGCGTCCGAGCCGTGGAACCCGAGGACCGCGATCAACTGCACAGGCTCTACGCGCGGATGTCGCCGGAGAACCTGCGCATGCGCTTCTTCGCCGTGAGCCCTCGATCCGCCGCCCTCGCCGCGGATCACGCCTGTACACCCTCCGGTCCCGGCCACCGGGCTCTGGCGGCCGAGCTGCAGGGCCGGATCATCGGCCTCGCCGAGTACGACGCGTGCGACGAGCGACGATCGGCCGAGCTGGCCGTCGCCGTGGCGGACGGCCAGCACCGTCGCGGCGTGGGCACCCTGCTCGTGGAGCACCTGGCGTCCGCGGCCCGGGCCGACGGCATCACGCTGTTCCTGGCCGACGCCCTCAGTGAGAACGCGGAAGTGCTGCGTCTCTTCTCCGACCTGGGGCTGCGGGTCACTCGTCGCACCGACGGACCCGAGACGCGCTGCACCATCGCGCTCGACCAGGACGACGCCTACCTCAGGGCCGTGGAGGAACGCGGGCGTACCGCGGACCTGGCCAGTATGGAACCTCTCTTCAGGCCCCGGTCGGTCGCCGTGGTGGGAGCCGGCCGACGGCCCGGTTCCGTGGGACGCGCCGTACTCCGACACCTGCGCACCAGCGGCTTCACCGGTCGATTGTTCGCAGTCAATCCCCACGCCCACGCACTCCTCGGCGTTCCGTCGTACCCGGCCGTCGCGGCACTGCCCTTCCCTCCCGACCTCGTGGTCGTTGCCACCCCCGCCACCGCCGTGCCGACCGTGGCGGAAGAGGCAGGCGAAGCAGGCGTGCACGCCATGGTGGTGCTGTCGGCGGGTCTCGACCCGGTTCAGGCACAGGCGCTGCTCACCGCCTGCCGCACCCACGGGATACGCCTCGTCGGCCCCAACTGCCTCGGTGTCGCCAACACCGACCCGGCGCTGCGGATGGACGCGACCTTCGCCGCCGGACATCCGCGTCCGGGTACCGCGGGCATCGGCGTCCAGTCCGGCGGTGTCGGCATCGCCCTGCTCGAAGGGCTGGCCCGCCTGGGCATCGGGGTGTCGACGTTCGCCTCGCTCGGCGACAAGTACGACGTCAGCGGCAACGACATGCTCCAGTGGTGGGAGAACGACGGCACGACCGATCTCGCCCTGCTGCACCTGGAGTCCTTCGGCAACCCGCGGGCCTTCTCCCGCACCGCCCGGCGCGTCACCCGCCGGATGCCGTTGCTCACCGTCGACGCCGGTCGCACCGACGCGGGACGTCGGGCGGCCGCCTCGCACAGCGCCGCCGCGGCCACCGGCACCCTGACGAGGCAGGCCCTGTTCATCCAGGCCGGCATCACCGCGACCCGCTCCGTCGGCGAACTGCTGGAGGCGGCCGCCCTGTTCCACGCCCAGCCCCTGCCCGCCGGCACCAGGGTCGCCGTCGTGACCAACGCGGGCGGGGCCGGCGTACTCGCGGCCGACGCGTGCGTGGAGGCGGGGCTCGTCCTGCCCGCGCTCACCTCCGACCTGGTCGGGGACCTGCTCGCGGTGCTGCCCGACGGAGCGGCCGTCGGCAACCCCGTGGACGTCACCGCCGCCGTCGCCGAGGACGAACTGGGTGCCTGCCTCGACCGGCTCACCGCCCATCGCGGTGTCGACGCCGTCGTGGTGGCCCTCGTCCCCACGGCTGTGGCCGCCGCGACCGGCGATGACCTGGTGCGCGCCGTCACACGGGGGCCCGCCGCACGGCGCAGTCCCGTCGCCCTCGTCCGTTTGGAGCAGGACGCGTCCGTCCGCCTGCTGCCGGCGGCCGAGGGAGGGGAGATCCCCTCATACGCCCAACCGCACGCTGCCGCACGTGCGCTGGCCCATGCCGCCCGCCGGACGGCCTGGCTGGCCCGGCCTCCCGGCACCAGGCGGACCCCGGAGGGCATCGACCCGCCACGGGCGCGCGCGGTGGCCGACCAGTGGCTCACCGGGCACCCGGAGGGCGGTTGGCCCGGGCCGCGCACCTGCGCCGAACTCCTGGGCTGCTACGGCATCCCGCAGTCCCCGTGGGCCTGGGCGGAGACCGAGGACGACGCCGTACGCGCCGCCGAGCACCTGGGCGGCTCGGACGGCGGCAGGGTCGTGCTGAAGGCGCACTGGCCGGGTCTGGTGCACAAGAGCGAACAGCATGCCGTTCGTCTCGATCTCCTGGGCGAAGCCCAGGTACGGAGCGCGTACCAGGACCTCCGGACACGCTTCGAGGGACTGATGACCGGTGTCGTCGTGCAACCGCTGGCGGAACGCGGCACCGAACTGCTCGCGGGAATCGTCCAGGACCAGGTCTTCGGACCGCTGATCATTTTCGGACTGGGTGGTACCGCCACGGAGGTGTTCGCCGACCGGGCGGCTCGCCTCGCCCCGCTCACCGACCTGGACGTGCACGATCTGATCGCCTCACCGCGCTGCGCTCCGCTGCTGTTCGGCGCGTCCGGCGCGGACCCCCTCGACCTCGACGGTCTGGAGCAACTGCTCCACCGGCTCTCGGGGATGGCGGAGAACGTGCCGCAACTCGCCGAGGCCGACCTCAATCCGGTCCTCGCGACACCCGGCGGGCTCGCGGTCCTGGACGCCCGCGTGCGCCTGCTGCCACCCCGTCCGCACGACCCGTATCTGCGCCGGCTCCGCTGACGAGGGGCCGAGCATCCGAACGGCTCACGACGCCAGGACGGCCCTGGTGGACCCGGGGCCGACGGGCGGCGGGAGAGGGCCGACCGGCCCAAGCGCGTGAGCCCTGCCGGGGACAGCCTGGAGTGGTGGGGCAGTCCCCGTCGTAGTGGCGGTCGTGGGCCCACCCGGCGCAGACCGGTCCCCGGGCCCCGGAGGCTCCCGAGCACAGAGAGTGAGTATCGCGATGAAGGGCTACGTATTCCACGGTCCGGGCCGGTCCGCGTGGGAGGATCTGCCCGATCCCGACCTCAAGGAACCCACCGACGCCATCGTGCGGGTCGACGCCGTCACCATCTGCGGGACCGACCTGCACATCCTGAAGGGGGACGTCCCCGAGGTGCGCCCTGGAACCGTCCTCGGCCACGAAGCGGTCGGCGAGATCGTCGAGGTCGGCACGGACGTGCGTACCGTCCGGCCGGGGGACCGCGTCCTGGTGTCCTGCATCACCGCCTGCGGAAGGTGCCGGTACTGCCGTGAGGGCGCCTACGGCCAGTGCCTCGGCGGGGGCGGCTGGATCCTCGGCCACCTGATCAACGGTACGCAGGCGGAGTACGTCCGGGTTCCGCATGCGGACCTCTCCGTACACCCCCTGCCGGGTGCGGTCGCCGACGAGGACGCCGTACTGCTGGCCGACATCTTCCCCACGGCCTACGAGGTGGGCGTGCTCAACGGACGTGTCCGCCCCGGCGACACGGTGGTCGTGGTGGGCGCCGGCCCCATCGGCCTCGCCGCCGTCGCCACGGCACGGCTGTTCGCCCCCGAACGGGTCGTCGTCGTGGACCTGGCCGCGGCCCGGCTGGAGGCCGCACGGAAGCTCGGCGCCGATGCCGTCGCCGACGCCCGGGAAGAGCCGGAGCAACTGGTCGCCGACTTCACCGGGGGCCTCGGTGCCGATGTCGTCATCGAGGCGGTGGGCGTTCCGGAGACCTTCGAGATGTGCACCCGGATGGTGCGCGCGGGCGGGCACGTCGCCAACATCGGCGTGCACGGCAGGCCGGCGACCCTGCACCTGGAAGACCTGTGGATCAAAAACATCACCATCACCACCGGTCTGGTCGACACCCGGTCCACGCCGACGCTGCTGCGGATGACGGCGTCCGGCCGGCTCCCCACTGCCCAGTTGGTGACCCACACCTTCCCACTGGAGCGCATGGAGGAGGCGTACGAGGTCTTCTCCGCCGCTGCCGACACCGGAGCGCTGAAGGTCGTCCTCGGCGGTCCCCAGCGCGAAGTCGTCGCCGCAGACGCGGTGTGACACGCCCGGCCCGGGCGCCCGCGGGCCGATCCCGGGGAAGCCCGGCGTTCGCGGTGTCGCACACCGTCCCGACCGAGACGAGGAAGGCCGCACCCACCACACGCACACGCGAGAGACGGCCGGCTGATGTATGGCAACGACGGATTCCGCGAACTGGACCGGCGGGAATGCCTGGAGCGATTGGCGGCGGCAGTCGTGGGCCGCGTCGTCTTCACGCAGGAAGCCCTGCCCGCCGTCCTCCCGTTCCGCTTCTGGCTGGACCGGGACGGTGCCGTGGTGCTGCGCACCTCGTCGGTGTCCGAGATGGCCCGTGCGGTCGACGGGGCGGTCGTCGCGTTCGAGGCCGACGAGGTCGACGCGGCGGCACACGCGGGCTGGAGCGTCGTCGTCACCGGAGTCGCCTCCGTGATAGCCGACGCCGCCGAGCGGGAACGCCTCCGGGAGAGGGGCCCACGCTCGCGGGTGTCGTGGCCCGGCGAGATCTTCGTTCGCATCACCCCCGAACTCGTCACCGGTCGTGAACTCCTCGCCGGAACCGTTGACGGCGTGCGTCTTTCCCGCTGACAGGTCCTGCTCTCTCACCTGCCGTCGTCCACCTGCCGTCGTCGGATTGGCCTCCGTCCCGTGCGGCCCGCCCGGCCCCCCCCTTCCGAGCATCGGATTCTCCTCGCGCAAAGGAGTCAGTCCGGCCGGCGGGAATGCCGACTCGGCCGTCGCCGCAGGGTGAAGAGGCAGGCGAGCATGCCGAGTGCCCAAGCGATCAGGAGCGCGCCCCACAGAGGCATGGTCACGATCGGAACCAGCAAGCGGATCTCCACGCTCGCCCTGTTCTCAAAAATGAAGATCAGCGCGATCGCGGTGATCACCGCGAACGGTATGAGGCGGCGGACGCCGGGGCGGGCAAGGAAGGACTCGTGCGTCTTGCCTGTGGTGGTCCGGGTCATGGTCTCTCTCCCTCACGGTGCCCCCCACGTCCGGCTGCCCCTGTGTCCTGTGCCCTGCGTCAGTGAGCAGAGGCGCCGGTGCCGGCCCTGCCCGAGTCTCCAGCCGGACCGTGCCCGGAGAGAACGAGTTCCTTCGCCCTGCGGAACTCCTCGTCCGTAATGGCACCGCGGTCCCTGATCTCGGAGAGCCGTGCCAGCTCGTCGACGCTGCTGGATCCTCCCGCCGCTGTCTTCCTGGTGTAGGCGTTGAACTGCTCCTGCTGCGCACGTGCCCTGGTCGTCTCCCTGAGGCCCATGTTCCTGCCGCGGACGATCACGTAGACGAATACACCCAGGAAGGGCAGGACTACGCAGAACACCAGCCAGCCGGCCTTCGACCAGCCGTTCAGCCCGTCGTCCCGGAAGATGTCGGTGACGATGCGGAAGAGCAGGACGAGCCACATGATCCACAGGAAGATCATCAGCATGGTCCAGAAAGCTCCCAGCAACGGGTAGTCGTACGCCAGGTAGGTCTGTGCGTCCATGTCCGGCCTCCGTCCCCGGGCGCCATGACCCGGTCGTCGTTCCTCCCGGGTTCAGGTTGGCCGCCACGCCGGCCGTTCCGCATCACCCGACACGGGTGACCCGGCACTCCCGGCCCGTCACAGGAGGCCGAGTTCCCGCGCGCGGTGTACCGCGTCGTTGCGGCGATTCACCGCCAGCTTCCGGTAGGCGCTCTTGAGGTGGGTCTTGACGGTGTTGACCGACACGGACAAGTCGGCAGCGATCTCGTCCGTGGTCATCACGAGCGCCAGGCGTCGCACGACGTCGCGCTCGCGTTCGCTCAGTTCCACCGGAACCAAAGGTGCGGGACCGGGCACCGAACGCGGTGGTGCACCGTGGCCGGGTGGCCGGCCGGTCAGGAGCCAGCCGTCAGCGAGCTCGTGCAGGGCGCTCGTGGCCAGCAGTGGTCCGAGCCATTCTCCCGCCTGGCGGAAAGGGCGCCGCAGGCGTTCGCGCCGGGCGTCGAGAAGTGCCCGCGCGACGAGCCTGCGCGCGGTGGCCGTGTCCCCCGACTCCTGGGCCGCCCGGGCCTGGACCAACGCCGTCCCGACGGTCACCACGGGGCCGGTGTGTTGCTCGGCGCGAAGGGAGCCGAGGGCGTCGACCGCGGCCCGGCTGCGCCCGGCAGCGGCCTGGATCGCCGCTGCTTCCACGGTGCACACCGGTGGGCCGTCGCAGACGCCCTGGAGCAAGCGGCTGACTTCGCGCGTCCGGCCGTCGGCCAGACAGGCGGCAGCGCGGAGCACTGCCGCATGACTCCTGACCCACGGGGACGCCGTTTCCGCGGGCACGGCCGGTTCCGCCGTCTCGACGGCGGCTTCCCCTTCACCGTTGTCGAGGAGGAGGCGTGACATGGCAAGGGCCCGGCCTGCCACCGATACGGGGTCATGGTCCTGTGCCGGCAGCCGAGCGGCCTTGTCGAGCAGCACGCGCGCCCGGTCCAGCTCCTGGCGTTCCACCGCCACGGCCGCGAGGACCAGCCACCCGATACCCGCGCCTTCCGCCTCCGAGACCGCGGCCAGGGCCCTGCGTTCCGCTCGGCCGATCCAGCCGTTCAGGTAGTCGATCAGAGCCAGGTGCCCCCTCGCCTCCGCCCGAGGCAGCGCGGTCGCGGACCCGCCGGGCGCACTCGACACACCCACCAGCACGGCACGCGCGGCGTCGAGACGCCCTTCCCACACACGGGTCGAGCCCACGTGTGTCCTCAGCAGGGCTACCAGTTCCGGGTGCGCGTCCAGCAGTCGGACGGGCAGCCCTTCCCGTAGTTCCGCAGCAGCCGCGGCGGCCCGCTCTGCTCTCGCCGGACATCCCGTGAGCCGGGCAGCGAGCGCGTCCAGCAGCGCACAGCTCATCCGGGCCGCCGTCTGACCAGGGGAGTCGTGAGCACGGGACAGTTGCCACTCCGCCCGTCGCAGTCGGGTCAGACCGTGATCGAGGCGGTGTCGGCCCAGTGCTTCCGCGGCGCGCACGAGGTTGCTCGCCGGGCTCTCCGCTTCGGGCCCCATCCCGCTGAAGAGCGCGGCCAGCGTGTGCGAGGAGGGGCCCGTGAAGATCTGTCCGATCGCTAGGTCGTCGACGAGCGCGCCGGCAGCCAGGTCCCAGTCACCACCGGCGGCGCCGTGGGCGAGCGTCTCCAGGAGAAAGCCGGAGCGGTGCAGCCAGCGCGCGGCACGCAGGTGCAGTTCCGGCTCCAGGCCGGGCATGCGTGCGTGCAGATGCGCCCGGAGGACCTCCCGGAAGAGCGGGTGCAGGCGGTACCAGGAGTGTTCGAGACGCTCGATGAACGCGTTCTCCCGGTGCAGCGCGGCCAGGAGGGGTTCGGCGTCGCGGCGCAGGGTCAGGGCGTCGGCCAGGCCGGGACAGAAGCGGTCCAGGACGCTGACGCGCAGCAGCAGGTCCTGGGTCTCCTCCGTCCGGCCTTCGAACACCTCGGCCAGGAGGAAGTCCGCGACCGCACCGTGGTCTGCCTCGAACTCCTTGAGACAGCGTTCCGGATCCCTGCTCCCCTGAGCTGCCAGCGCGGACAGACGCAGTCCCGCGGCCCAGCCCCGGGTGCGCTCCACCAGGGCGCGGACGGCGGCCTCGGGGAGACACAGTCCGTGCAGTCGCAGCAGCGACCGGGCCTCGGCGGTGGTGAACGACAGTTCGGCATCGTGGATCTCCGTCACCCGGCCCGCGGCCCGGTAGCGGTGCAGGGGAAGCGCTGGTTCGCCGCGGGTGACGAGGACGAGACGCAGCCCCTGTCCGGCGTGGCGCAGGACGAACTCCAGTTGTCGTCCGACCTCGGGCTCGGTCAGCCGGTCGTACGCGTCGAGCACGAGGACCACGGGGCGGTCGCGCGCGTTCAGATCCGCGGCGAGGGAGGTCAACGAACCCGGCCCGACGGCACCCACGGCGCGGTTCTCCCCGGTACGGGAGGTCCTTGCCGCGCAGGTTCGAAGGGCCTCGAACACGTAGGCCCAGAAGGTCCCTGGCTGGCGGTCGTCAGCCTCCAGGGTCAACCAGGCGACCGGTTCTCGCAGCCCGGCTGCCCAGTCGGCGGTCGCCAGGGTCTTGCCGGCCCCGGCTGTGCCGTTGACCAGAGTCAGCGGCGTGGTGAGGGCGTGGTCAAGGTGTGCCACGAGCCGCTGCCGCCTGACGAAGGTGGCCGGCCGTGTGGGGAGCGTGAACCGAGTTCGCAGGAAAGGCTCCCCCGGAGGGCAGGGGCGCGGGGCGGTCGGATTCGCGACGGTTGCGTGTTTCCGGGCCATGTCGCTCACCACTGTGTCCGTTCGAGACGTGCCGCGGACCGTGCTGGTTCGCCTTCCAGCATCTCAGCACTTCCGCCCCGCTGCGCGGTGCGTCGACCGGCGACCGCGCGACTCCTCGCGCGATGGTCCGATGCCGGGAAACCCCGTGCATTCCTCGACGCATCACGTTCGCTTCCGCGCTCGCGCTTCGTCGGCATCGCTGTTCCGTCGCGATTCGTTACCGTGGCAAGTGGGTGTCGTGGCCGGTCGAGAGTCCGAGGGCACGGAGGCATGACGGTGGGAAGTTCCGAGGAGGCCCGAGACGCTTCGGTACGTCTGCCGCAGATGAAATTGGACGAGTTGTTGGAGGAGCTTCAGGCCCGTCTGGACGCGGCGCGTGGAACGCGGGATCGCGTGCACAGCCTTCTGGAGGCGGTGCTTCTCGTGGGGCGTGATCTGCAGCTGGAACAGGCCCTCCGCACGATCGTCGAGGCCGCGGCGAGCCTGGTGGACGCGGAGTACGCCGCGCTCGGCGTGATCGGTCCCGACGGCCGGAGCCTGTCTGCTTTCTATACGGTGGGTGTCTGGGGAGAGCAGATCGCGCGCATCGGTCGGTACCCGGAGGGACACGGAATCCTCGGAGAGCTGATTCGGCATCCCGAGCCCTTGCGGCTCCCGAAACTCTCCGAGCATCCGGCTTCGTACGGCTTCCCCGTGCACCATCCCCCGATGAACACCTTCCTCGGAGTGCCGATCCGTGTGCACGGCCATGTCTTCGGCAACCTGTATCTGACCGAGAAGAGGGGCGGTCTGCAGTTCGACGAGGACGACGAGTCCGTGCTGTCGACGCTGGCGGTGGCCGCGGGCGTGGCGATCGACAATGCGCGACTGTACGAGGAGTCCCGGCTGCGTGAGCGCTGGCTGGCAGCCAACGCGGAGATCGCTCAGTCGCTCATGTCGGGAGCCGAGCAGAGCGACGTCCTGGAACTGATCGCGGAGCGGAGCCAGGAGATCACCGCCGCGGCGCTGGGGATGGTGGCCATGCCGGTGCGAGGAACCGACTCCTTGACGGTGGAACTCGCCATCGGGAAGGAGGCCGAGGTGATGCGCGGGATGGTCCTGCCCGTTCGGGGGACCCTCGTCGGAGAGGCTTTCGCACAAGGGGTGCCGGTGAGCAGCCCGGACGTGTCCCGGGATGAGCGGATCTCGGCCGGCCCCCGGCGCTTCGAGGGGCTGGGGCCGGCGGTGACCGTCCCCATCGGGTCGGGCGAAGGCGTGCGTGGCGTGGTGCTCCTGGCCCGCGAGGCCGGCGGTGCGTCGTTCAGCGATCGTGAGACGGAGTCCCTGCAGGTTTTCGCTGCCCAGGCAGCCGTGGCGATGGAACTGGCCGACCGCCGCCGGGACGCGGAACAGATCGCTGTCCTGGAGGACAGGGACCGGATCGCCCGCGACCTGCATGATTTCGCGATCCAGCGTCTGTTCGCCACGGCTATGACACTGCAGAGTGCCGGAAAGCTGATCGACCACGACAAGGCCCGGCAGCGTGTGCTGCGGGCGGTGAACGATCTCGACGAGACCATCAAGATCATCAGGTCGACGATCTTCGGTCTGCGTTCCCGGGACGACGAAATGGCCTCCGGTCTCCGTACCCGGGTCGTGGGAGCGGTCGGGGACGCGGTGGGCGTCCTCGGCTTCGCTCCCAGCGTGCGCATGGCGGGCCTGCTGGACACGCACGTACCCGGAAGGATCGCGGACCACCTTCTGGCCGTTCTGTCCGAGGCACTTGCCAACGTCGCCCGGCACGCGCGTGCGGACCGTGTCGACGTCCTGCTGGAGACGGACGGGAGGGAGGTGTGTCTCACGGTGAGTGACAACGGTGTGGGGTGCGCTCCCGGGGGCCGCCGCAGCGGGCTGCGGAACATGGAGGAACGGGCACGCAGATGCGGGGGAGAGCTGGAACTGGGGACTCGGGAGGGCGGCGGCACACGCCTCGTCTGGCGGGCACCGGTAGACAACGGGGAAGGATAAGGAGCACGGGGGGAGCGTCCCGGCGCGCCACCGGCTTCCTCTCGGGCTCCTGGCCGTTGTGTCCTGGCCGTTGTGTCCTGGACGATCATTGGTGTCGCGGGTGGGGGACGAGGAGCACCGGGCAGTACGCATGCTGCAGGACGCCCTGGCTGACGGAGCCCAGGAGCATGCTGCGGAAGCCGCCGTGTCCGCGGGCGCCCACGACCAGACCGAGTGCGTGCGCGGAGGCTTCGCTCAGTTCTCGGACCGGGTGCCCTTTGATCACCTCGTGGTGCAGTTCCACGCCGGGATGTGCCGCGGTGCGCCCCGCCGCCGTCTCGGCCAGGAGCCGTCGGCACTCCTGCAGCGCGTGGTGCTCGTCCAGGACACCGCGCAGGGGGCTGTGCCAGACGTACAAGGCGCGCAGGTGCGCGTCGCGCAGTTGGGCCTCCTCGAACGCGAAGTCCATGGCGGCGGCCGAGCCGGAGCTGCCGTCGACGCCGACGACGAAGTAGGGCGGCTGTTGTGTCGTGTGCTCGGCTTCACGCAGGACGACGACGGGGCATGCCGATCGCGCGCTCAGCGGCAGCGAGACCGAGGCGGAGGAGAACAGCTCACGCGCGGCCCCGGTCCGGTGTGAGCCGGTCACCACCAGCGCGGCATGGCGCGACTGTTCGGCCAGGACCCACGCGGGGTGCCCCTCGGCCAGCAGCGTGGACGTCGCGAGGCCGGGGCAGCGACTCTCGACGAAAGCCAGCGCGTCCTCGAGGATGGTGTCTCCCGCGACGTGGGACGCGTCGCGCCACCGCTCCCACGAAGGGAGGCCGTCTCTCCGCCGGTCGCCCGGAAGCGGTTCACCTTCGGCGTACACCAGCCTCAGAGGGCGCCGACGACGCTGTGCCTCGTCGGCGGCCCAGGCGAGAGCCGTGCGCCTCTCGGCATCGGGATCGACACCGACCACGATCGGGGACGCCTTCATGTCGGTGCGCATAGTCCGCACCCTCCCATTCCGAGGTTTTGGACCCGTCCCGCCCCGGACCGTCAGGTCCGCTCGAAACCGAGCCCGTCGGGATCCGCACGACGTGTCGTGGCTCAACTGGCCGTGTGCCCCCACCGAGAAGCGACGTCTTCCCACTCGTGTTCCCACGCGGCGCGACGACGCCGGTTGAGGACGACCCGCGCGCCGTAGTAGCCGGCGGCGGCCGTCGTGGCGACGGTGAAGGAGGAGGCGGCGCCCATGAACGCCGCGTCCACCCCCGCCTGGGTGGTGGTGGGCGGCGCCGCGGTCACCTGATTGCGGGAGTCCGTCCATACGGTCACCCGCGAGCCCGCCTTCGTTCCCATGTCGACGGGGATCTTGCCCGAGTGCCGTGTGCCGTCGGGCGCCGTCCACCGCACGGTGGCGTCGAGCCGGCCGCCGGGCGCCGCCGTGGCCGGGGACGTGCTGGACACGTCGGACACGAGGGTGGCGGACACCGAGTGTCGCTCCGTGCGTCGTTGGGCGTCGCCGTGTGCCGAGGCGTGTGCCGCCAGCACTCCGGCCACCGGGCCCGCGAGGGCCACGACGAGCCAGACGATCACGAGGACCCAGCCCTCGATCACGTCCTCGCGGCGACGCAGCGGATTGCGGCGCCAACGCCACAGGGACCGCCGAATGGTTGTACCTGCGCGCACTGTGACCACCTCCGGCTGTCGTCGTCCTCAGCCTCGCGCCGCGGCGATCCGCACACCAGGGGCCGTTCGGGCACCACTCGGGATCCGGGTGGGTCGATCGACCCCAAACCCCGTCGGGTCCCCCGCAGAACGCCGACCGCACTCGACCGGTGCGCTCGTGATGGTGGGCGGCTCAGTCCCGCCTGTCGAAGGCGCGGGTGCCGTCACTTCGTCTGGACACGTCCATGTGGACCGAGACGACACCGTCGACGCCCAGGCACAGCCGCTCGATGACCGGAACGAGGTGCTCATCGTCGACGAGACCCTCGACGGTCACCTGGCCCGCATCCACTTCGACCGTCATGTCGGTCGGTGCCAGACCCAGCGTGCGGATCAGGACGTCACCGGATATCTCCTCCCGCAGCGCGTCGTCACGGCGCAGGAACACCCGGAGGAGATCGCTGCGGCTGACGATGCCGACCAGGCGGTCCGCCTCGTCGACCACGGGAAGGCGTTTGATTCCCTCGGTGACCATGAGACGCGCGGCCTCCACGATGGTCCACTCCGGCCGTGCGCACACCGCGGGCGCCGTCATCAGCTCCTCGACCGTCACGCGCTCACCTGCCAAGCGGTCCCTCGGTTCCGGCAGACGGGTCGGACCGGCGGGGTCGGGGTGCTGTGCGACCTTGCGGACCAGGTCCGCCTCCGACACGACGCCGACAGGGTGGCCGATGTCGTCCACCACTGGGACGGCGGTGACGTCGTTGCCGGCCAGGGCCTCGGCGACCGCTTTGAAGGACGCGTCCGTTCGGACGTGGACGACGGGCCAGGTCATGAGATCACCTACCGTGCGGTGCTGCATGGCGCGCCTCCTCTCGACGGCGAGCGGCTGCGGGCCACCCGTGTCGCGGCGGCTCGCTGCCCCACCTCCACCGTGCCGCCCGGCGCTGCTCCCGGCTTGGGACCTTCGTGTCAACGACGAAGGCCGTTCGGCAACCTGGCCGGGACCATGGGCCGCCTGGTGGGCACAGCGTCTCCGCGCGGGGCTGTACGCGTCCGTCGCGGACGTCCAGCGACCCTGCCCGCCGGTGAGACGGAAAGGATCAGTGAACCGGGTCGGTTTCCGTTTCCTGGCGGACGACGACCACGGGGCAGGCGGCGTGCTGGGCGCAGCGCTGGCTCACCGACCCCAGCATCGCCCGCGCGAACGCACCTCTGCCCCGGCGGCCCACGACGAGGAGCTCGGCTCCCTGCGAAGCACGGATCAGGATCTCGGACGGGTCGCCCTCCACGAGAACCTCCTTCAGTCCCGGTGGCCGTTCCCCGGGGAAGATCGCACCCAGCTCCGCCGAGAAGCGCTCACGCGCCTGGGTCAGGTCGAAGTCGGGATCGATGGCCGGACCGGCGAAACCCACGGCGGACGGCGTGTCCCAGACGTGGATCGCCTCCACGACACCACCGACGGAACGCGCGTACCGGTCGGCCCAGCGCAGGGCGGCGTAGGAGGAGGCAGACCCGTCCACGCCCACGACCACCCGTCCCACCGGCTCGGAGGATTGCATGATCACCTCGCTCAGAAGCATCGTCCGTGACTGACCACGCTGCCCGGTGCCGCGCCACCGCGCCAGCGGAGAGAGGGCGGCGGGACGTCAGGCCCCGGGTGCCGCGCGCGGAGACCGGGGCGAGCGGAGGCGCCTGGTGAGGTCCGCCGTCACATCGGACAGCCGCTCGGAGTACACGGCCCGGCCCGGCCGGGGGCCCGGATACGCAGGGCGTCGGCGGGCAGCGCCGCCGGGTCCGCTCGCGCGTCCTGAGAACCGGGTGCGGGCGCGACGGCGTGGGCGGCGACAGGACGGGGACGGGGACGGGGACGGGGACGGGGGAGATACTGCGACGTCGAGACGGAGACTCGGCACTGCAGACGCACATGACCCGCTCTCCGGCGGTGGCGGCCGTGGAGCCCTTTGCCCTCACCCGGCAGAGGCTTCGGCGCCCGGTGGGTTCCACTGGACGTCGACGACACCCTCCACGGCGCGCACCAGGCGAGTGGCGACGGGCACCAGCGAGGTGTCCTTGACCCGTCCCACGAGGGTGACGACTCCGTCGGACACCTCCACCCGGACGGTGTCGGTCGGCGAGCGGAAAAGGGGCGCGACGACTTCCTGGCGGACCTCGTCGGAGATGTCGTCGTCCGTGCGCAGGAACACCTTCAACAGGTCGGCCCGGCTGACGATGCCCTCGAGGAGTCCCCCGGCGCCGACGACGGGCAGCCGTTTGACCTTTCGCTGCGCCATGATGCGCGCGGCCTGGGCGAGGGTGGCGTCCGGGTGGACGGTGACGGCCGGAGTCGTCATCACGTCTGACGCGGTCAGACCGCCGGCCTTGGCCAGATCGGTCAGGCGACGCAGTTGTGTGAACCGATCGGGGTCACTGTCCCGGAATTCCTCCTTGGGCAGCAGGTCCGCCTCGGACACGACACCGATCACCCGCCCCTCGCCCTCGACCACGGGCAGAGCGCTGACCTTCCACTGGTCCATGAGCGCGACGATGTCCTTGAACGGGGCCTCCAGACCCACTGCCACGGCCGTGTGCGTCATCACCTCACTCACGGTGCGGGGGCTGTGAAGCATGGCTTCCTCCTGCTGACCATGGGGGCGAGGGCGGACCGGGCCGCCCACACGGACGCGTAGCCGAACGAGGGCTCCCTAGTAGGGCAAGCGACGTCCCGACGGCGTGCGCAGGTCGGGCGGACACGGCCCTCGCGGAGGGCGGGGCCGCCTTGTCACCTGGATGCGTTCCATGACGATCGCCTTGTCTCGGGATGGCCCCCTTGCTCATGCTCGCTCCCCTGCACCGCACGGGCCATGGGTCCGCCGGCTCACGTCAGGAGGCCGAAACGGCCCGTGCGGTGGGGCCGACCGGCCCTGGTCCGTGCCTCGCGTCCACGGAAGGCGGGAACGCGCTCGTCGGCGTGCGGACCGCCTTCCCGTCGTGCGGCTGTTCGGTGGAGGGATCCTGCGGCCTCAGGGCCGAAGGTCCCCGGCCGGGACCCGGTCGCCCCTGCCGCCCCCGGTCGCCTGGTGCCACGGTGAAGGTGACAGCTCTGCGCTGCGCGAACTGGCACGAGGAGAAAAGGCGGTGGGGATGATGGCACTTCCCCTGGTTGTGGGCCTCGACGGGTCGGACGGCAGTCTCCTGGCAGTGGACTGGGCGGTGGACGAGGCACTGCGCCGAGAGCTTCCGCTGCGCCTGGTCTACGCCTCCCTCTGGCAGCGGTACGAGGGAGCCCTGCCGGCCGTGGGACGAGAGCGCCCCTCCGAGCGGGTGATGGCTGAGAATATCGTCGGCACCGCTGCGGAGCGTGTCCGGCGCCATGGTTCGGGCCTCGCGGTCGACACCGACACGGTGCCCGCGGAAGCGGTGTCGGCGCTCTTGGCCGAAGGCAGGCGCGCCACCGCCGTGGTCACCGGCGCGCGCGGCCGTGGTGAGCTGAGGGGAGCCCTCCTCGGCTCCGTCAGCCTCGCCGTCGCCGCACGGTCCGACTGCCCAGTGGTCGTCGTCAGGGGTGACAAGCCGGCGCTGTCCGGCTCCCACGAACGCGTTCTGCTGGGCGCCGGAGAAGCCGACACCAGCGGTGAGGCCGTGCGGTTCGCCTTTCAGGAGGCCGCCCTACGGGGATGCGAGCTGTACGTCGTACGGGCCTGGCGGTACCCGGCGTATCCGAATGCCGCCGACGGGACACCCGGCGAGGACTCCGCGCTCCGGCACGAGGAGCGGGCCTCCGCTCTGATCGACACGCTGGTGGCCCAAGCCGCGGCGGACCACCCGAGCGTGAAGCTGCGCAAGAAGACCTTGGAAGGCCCGGCCCGCAAGGTACTCGTCCACCAGACGAGTGCCGCGGACCTCGTTGTCGTCGGGGCGCGCCGCAGGTCGGGACACTTCGGTCTTCAACTGGGGCGAGTCACCCACACGCTGTTGCAGCACGCGGCCTGCCCGGTCGTCGTGGTGCCGCAGACGACGTGACGGCCTCCCCGGCGGAGCGCTGCCGCCGCCCCTCTGCGGGTGGCACACGGAGGGCGGAGCCTCGCGTGGACAGTGCCCTCGCCGGGTACCTCGGTAGCCTCGGAAGTCAGGAGGCAACCATGCGTTACGGCCGGACCATCACGCTGGAAGGACCCTTCGACAAGGTGCAGCACGACGTCCGCCAAGCCCTGGCCGACCAGGGATTCGGCGTGCTGACCGAGATCGACGTGCAGGCGACCCTCAAGGCCAAGCTGGATCAGGACATGGAGCCCTACGTGATCCTCGGAGCCTGCAATCCGCCCTTGGCGCACCGAGCGCTGGAGGCCGACCGCTCCGTCGGGCTGCTGCTGCCCTGCAACGTCGTCGTCCGTGGCGACGGCGACCGGGTCGTCGTTCAGGCCATCGACCCCGGCACCATGGTCACCCTCACGGGCCTCGACGCCATGGCGCCCGTGGCCGACGAAGCCGCCCGCCGTCTCGACGCGACGTTGAGTTCACTCGAGTCCGCCGATGCCTAGGGGCCGTCCACGACAGGCCTGTCCTGTGTCCCCTGCCCGCTTCGCGGAGGTCTACGACGTGGTGGCCCCCAGTCACGGGGCCAGGGAGAAGTAGTTCTCCTCCTCCTGGGCGAAGTGCAGACGCAGCACGGTGTTGAGGCCGTACAGGCAGGAGCGCAGGTCGTCCATCTGGTCCGGGGCCAGGCCGCCGTTCTCGTGGGCGAGCCGCACGTGGGCGTCGATGCGGCGGGACAGGCGTCCGATCTCGACGTGTGCACGGCTCATCGTGGCGGTGGACTCGGGACCACCGAGCGCCGGCGCGAGAGCCGGGTAGAGCTGATGCTCCTCGGCGTACTCGTGCGGCAGCAGCCGCTCGGTGATCAGCCGTTGCGCCTCCTCGACGCTCGCGAGGGCCGTCAGACCGGGACCGTCGCAGAGGCGGTCCGCGGCGGCACGCACCGATGCGAGGACGTCCCGCAGGTCGTCGTGCTCGGCGGCGAAGCGGCGGACGAGCGCCTCGGCGGTGGATGTGAGCGCCGGCTGCTCGGCGCGGCCGGCCCGCAGCGCGCGCAGCGCGTTGAGGATGACTGCGACGTCAATGCCCTCTTGCAGCAGCGCGCCGACGGCCGGCTGGAGCAGACCGAAAGCGGCCGCGGCCATGGCGGCCAGCGACAGGAGCATGCCGCCGAGGGCGCTCTGTACGGCGATACGGCGTGATCGCTGCGCGATGGCAACGGCGTCGGCGAGGCGGTCGACGCGGTCGGTGGTGAGCACGATGTCCGCGGCCTCGGAGGATGCCGTGGATCCCCGGGCGCCCATGGCGACACCGATGTCCGCAGCGGCCAGGGCGGGTGCGTCGTTGACCCCGTCCCCGACCATCGCCGTGACGGCGCGGGCACGTTCGCCGCGCACGATTGCCACCTTGTCGGCGGGAGCGAGTCCCGCGCGTACGCCGTCGAGTCCGAGAACGGCTGCCACCTCGTGAGCCGTGGTCGGGCGGTCGCCCGTCAGCATCAGCAGTCGTTCGATGCCGGCCGATCGAAGCCGGCGCACGGCGTGCGGTGCGTCGTGGCGCAGAGGGTCACGCAGCAGGACGGCGCCGGTCAGGCGTTCGTCGACGGCGAGCCACGCCACCGTCGCCCCGTCGAGAAACGCGCGGTTGTCGACTGCCTTCGCCCAGGCCGGCCGCACCCGCGCGGAGTCGTCCCGGCCGATGAAGACCCGGTGACCGTCGACGACACCCCTGGCCCCACGGCCCGGCTCCTCCGTCACGCCCGAGGGCACCGACAGCTCCAGCCTCCGGTTGCGCGCGGTGTCGACCATGGCCTGGGCCAGTACATGGGGCGAGAACTGGTCCAGCGAGGCGGCAAGGCGCAAGACCTCCGCCGGCGTGTGACCGGGTGCGGCCACCACGTCCAGGACGCGGGGACGGCCCAGGGTCAGCGTGCCCGTCTTGTCCAGCAGGAGGGTGCGGGCCCGGCCCAGGTTCTCCAGCGCCCCGCCGTCGCGGACGAGCACACCGCGGCGCGAAGCGCGGGAAAGACCGGAGACGACAGCGACCGGGGCGGCCAGCAGCAGGGGGCATGGAGTGGCGACGACCAGAACGGCAACCGCGCGCACCGCCGAACCGCTGGCCAGCCACGCCAGTGCCGCCGCGGCGACAGCCAGGGGGAGAAACCAGGCGGCGTACCGGTCCGCCAGCCGCACGACCGGCGCCGATTCCGCGCCGGCCTGTTGTGCAAGGCGCACGATCCCGGCGTAGGTACTGTCCTGTTCGGTGGCGGTGGCGCGCAGGTCGAACGCGCCGCCGGCGTTGACCACGCCGCTACGCGCCCTTTCACCCCGGTGACGCGTGACCTGGAGAGGTTCACCGGTGAGCACCGACTCGTCGAGGACGGCTTCGGCGCTCTCGACACGGCCGTCGACCGGAACCACCTCGCCTGGACCGACGACCAGTGAGTCCCCGGCAGCGATCTCCCCCAGTGGCACCCTGACCACGCCGTCGTCGGTGCGGCGGCGTGCCGAGCGCGGAGCGTGTGCCAGCAGGGCGTGCAAGTCGTGTGAGGCGCGCCGCTGCGCGGCACCCTCAAGGGTGCGGCCCGTGGCCAGCATGAGCGCGATCAAGGCCCCGGCCAGGTACTCACCGACGGCCAGGGTGCCGCCGAGCGCGAGTACGGCGACCAGGTCCACGCCCGCGTGCCCGCGCCGGAGCGCGACCAGTACCCATCCCACCGCGGGGACGACGGCGGCCACGGTGCCCAGTCCCCAGAGGAGGTCCGCGATCCCGGCAGCACCGGCGAAGAGGGCGACGCCACCACCCACCAGAGCCGCGGCCGTGAACGCGAGAAGGCCGTGCTCGAGCCGGGAAGATGCGAGCGCCGCCGTTGAGCGGCGCAGTGGCGCGACGAGGAGAGCGCGGTTCATGGGTACCTCGGTCCGTACGGCGCTGCAACGTCGATCCGCTCCTCCCATGGAAGCGCGGTACGCACGCCGAGGCCAGGGACGATCGGCCCCCTCCACGGGGCCGGTCGGGCGCCGTACGTCAGCCCGGTTCCATGTAGGGACGCCGGAACACCTTCGCCTGGTCCGCGCCCCAGGGCCGCACGGATGCCAGAGCCTGGGCCACCGCCGACCCCAGCGCACCACTGGTGTCGACGCTGACCGCCTCGGGCCATGGCTGTTCCTCGGCCGCCATGGCGTCGGCCACGCCGACGTCGGCATCCGATACGCCGGGGGAGCGGGTGTTCAGGCGAGCCGCTGCCAGGTCGGCGGGCACATGGCAGTGCAGGGCCACGAGGTCGGCGTGGGCGTGCTCGGCCGTCTGCCGTGCCGCCTCGCGCTGGGCCGAGTCGATCCACGAGGCGTCCAGAACCACGGATTCGCCCACGGCCAGAAGAGCCGCTGCCCGATCGAGAAGTTCGGCGTAGGTTCTGGCCGTCCACTCGGGGGTGTACAAGCCCTCGCGATAGTCGGCCGCCGCGGTGTGCTGCGAGGAGAGCCCCGCCATCTCCTTGCGCACACGGTCGCTGCTGAGAAGTACTGCTCCGAGACGGTCGGCCAGCGCGCCGGACAGGGTGGACTTTCCCGTGCCGGGGAGACCGGCGACGAGCGTCAGGCCGACGGCCGAGGCCCTCAGGTGACGCAGCGCCGTGAGGACGAGCCGTCGTGCCGCCGCCTGGGCGCCGGGTGCGCCCTGCCGGGCCCGGATCATGGCGACCTTGGCCCGGACGAAGGCACGATAGGCGACGTAGTGGTGCCACAGGGACGGCGGTGCGGCGTCGGCGGAGTATTCGCTGTACTGGGCGAGGAAGAAGGCCGCTGACTCGGGCGCGCCGAGCTGCTCGAGGTCCATGGCAAGGAACGCGGCGTCATCGAGACCGTCGATGTACCGGAGACGGTCGTCGAACTCCAGGCAGTCCAGGATCCGCGGCCCGTCGTCGAGGCAGAAGATGTCGTCGGCGAGGAGGTCACCGTGGCCGTCGAGCACCCGGCCCTGTTCGATGCGGAGATCGAACAACGACGTGCGCCCCGCGAGGTAGCGGCGGACCAGCCGTTCGACCTCCGCCGGCTCGTCCGGCCGCGGGCCGTCGGACGCCATGGCGTCCACGTGCGCGAAGTTGGCCTCCCAGCGGGACGCCAGGGCCTCCCGCGTGCCCTGTGCCGCGATGCCGGGGCCACGGGGGGCAACCGCGTGCCATGCCGCGAGCTCTCTGGCCACGGCCCGCAGGGGGTCCTCGACGGGCGCCCCTGTCCGGACGAGATGCGACAGACGGCGATCATCGGGCATGCGACGCATGACGACGAGCGGCTCGGGGTCCTGCTCACCCGGGGTGCGGAGTTCACCCAGACCCATGTACACGTCCGGCGCGAACCGCCGGTTGAGTTCGATCTCGCGCTCACACACGGCGCGACGTGACGACCAGGTGGTGTAGTCCACGAACCCCAGGTCCACCGGCTTCTTGCGCTTGTACACGTGGTCTTCCACGAAGAAGACCACCGAGGTGTGCGTCTCACGGACGTCCGCGGGCTGTGCCGTTGCCGGATCCTCGCGGCGCCCGGGCTCAGGCACGGCGAGCCGCCCCGGCGTCGAAGGTCGCGACGACAGCCGTTGACATCACGGGCGGCCTCCGCTGTGTCGACATGGCGTGTGCTCTCCCTCGAGGAGTACCTCATCGTCTTCAGGGGTGCATCCGGGCGCGGCCGGCCCGGTGCGCCGTCCGGCGCCGGCCGCGCAGCGGGGGAGGGCCTCCGTCAGCCGATACTCAGTACGTCCGGTATGGGCCGTCGAGGCGTGGCCGGGCCCTTCGGCCCGTACCCCAGACGAAGAACCATCTGCACGTGGCCCACTCCCGATCTGCGGTCCCGGGCCAGCAGGCGTAGCTCCCGGTCCTCCAACGGGTGTGAAGTCAAGGACGTGGACAGACCGGCGAGAGTGCTCTCCAGCAGGACGCGTTCCAGTGCCTGCCCGGCCTCCAGCCAGTCCGTGGGGCCGTCACCGCGAGTGCCGAGCAGCGCCAGGTGCGGAGTGTGCTCGAAGCCCGCACTTCCTCGGCCGGGTACCGGCCTGCGTCCGGAGAAGTCGCGCACGGGGGCCTTGCCGTCCGTCTTGCGCGGGCCGAAGGCGTACGCGGGGACACCGTCGACAGCGGTGTCCGCCTCATTGCCGAGCCTCGTCCAGCGCACCACGTCCTCGTTCCCCTCCGCGTGCACCAGGTCGCGGTCCTCGGCATCGTGGACCAGTTCGAGCAGGGTCTCGACGTGCCATCGACCTGGGAAGAGCAGGATCGCCTTCTCTCGGGCCGCGGCATCCCGCAACGTGGCCCGGACGTTCTCGGGGATGTCTCTTTCGGAGAACGGGTGTCGGCTCGTGCGTCGCTGTCGGATCGCCGGATGCAGCCGCCACAGATCCTTCTCCTGCGGTGCCTCCGACGGATCGGCCAGACGCACGGACGCGAGGAGCGACGGGTCCCGCCGGTCGGGAAGCAGCCGGGTGAGTGGCACCAGGGACGCGTGCACTGCGGCGACGCGCAGGTTGAAGAGGGCCGCCCCGCAGCCGATGTGCAGGGCCCGGTTCCCCGGATCGGAGCGGGGCATGGCCCGATCCGGATCGGCACGCAGAAGCAGGAGGCGCTCGGCTGCGAGGAAACGGAAGCGCCACGGCTGCGCGTTGTGCATGGACGGGGCGGTCGTGGCTTCGGCCACCAACGTGGTCACCGTCTGCTCGTCGAGTTGGACATGAGTCATGGAGTCCTCCTTGTGACCCCACCGGCGGGACGGCTCCCCGGGGACCGGGACCGACCGGACCCCACCGGGCCTCCGTCCTGTGCTCGCGCCGCTCACAAGACCCCGTCGGCCGTCTCGGCGCGTGACTTCGGCGCCGCCTCCATGGTGCATCGAGCGTGTCGCCGGCGGGGAGGGCCGTACAGACTCCCCATCGGTCCCGCCCGGCCCAGGCCCTGTGGGACTTTCGGCCGGGCGGAGACGTCCCGCGCCGGGGCGAGGCGGTCTGCTTCGTGCGGGGCGGCCGGCTTCGCCGGCGTTCACTCCGCTGGCGGACGATCCGCGCATCTGCTCCTCTGGAAGAAGGCGGAAGGAAGGGAGCTGACCGTCGTGCACGCCGATCCAGAACGGTCAGGTGCCCGGGCTCAGCCGTCCGGCGACGACGGCGGCGTGGCCGACCGGATAGCGGTGCGGCGTGAGCAGATGGGCATCTCCCGCGACGAGCTGGCCAGGCGAGCCGGCATGTCCACGACGTACCTGCACGAGGTCGCGAGCCGCCCCGGAGGCTTCGACTCAGAGGCGCTCGCGCGGCTCGCAGCCGTGTTGGACATGTCGTACGAGGAGCTGACGACCGGCCGGGCCGATGCGCCGCCGGGCAGGGGAGGGCCGGCCGGGCAGCCGGTCCTGACGCGTCTGTCCGAGCAGGAGTGCTGGCAGCGGCTGGGGACGCACGGCATAGGCCGCATCTCCTACACGGCCGGCCCGGGCAGGCAGGCTCCGGTGGTGGTGCCGGTCAACTTCCTCGTGGACGGGCGGAGCATCGTCTACCGCACGGATCCGGCGGGCGTGGCCGGAATCCGCGCCGGAGAGGCAGTCGCCTTCGAGGCCGACCATGTCGACGAGCTGACCGGCACGGGGTGGAGCGTCCTGCTGGCGGGCACCGCCGAGCACCCGGCCGACCGCGATGCGCTGGAGGCCCTGGCGCGAAGGCGTGCGGCGGGCCCTTGGGCGGGGGGAAAGCGCGACTTGTGGGTGCGTGTCCTGCCGCACCGGGTGAGCGGCCGCGTCATCCAGTCCCTGGGGGAGGCGTAGCGTGCCGCCCGTGTTCGCGGCCATCCCCGGAGACCGGCCCGTCCCGTGGAGTGGGTTCACATCAGATACGTCCCGGCCCTGACCTTCCCGGGCAGGGCATGCTCATGTAGAGGGCTTGCTCGCCCGATGCGGGCGTGCCGTCGTAGAGCGTCGTGTCCAGGCCGCAGAAGGTGAACCCCATCCGCTGGTAGGCGTGGATCGCCGGGGCGTTGATGTTGGTGACTTCCAGCCAGATGTGCCCGGCGCCGCACTCACCGGCGAACTCGACGGCGCGGCCGATCAGGGCGCGGCCGACGCCCCGGCCTCGATGCGCCGGAGCGATTTCGATGTCCTCGACGGTCAGCCGCCGGTTCCACGAAGCGTGGGAGACGGTGGCGAAGCCTGCCAGGCTGCCGTCGGTGCCGACGGCGACGAAGGTGCGGCTGTGCGGATCCTCTTCGGCCACGGGGGTATGCGCGTCGTGGGTGTCCTCGGCCGGGAAGACCTTGTGGACGGGCGGGTGCACAGGGACTTCCCGGAGGGCGAACCCGGCCTCGGTGACGGTCACCTGGAAGACGGTGCGGGTGGTGAAGGACCCGTCGAGCGCCTTGATGGCCTCGATGTCATCGGGCCGGGCAGTTCGGAACTCGTAGTCCATGTCCTCAATGGTCGTCATGGCATGAACGTAGGACCGTTCCGACTGGCGAGGGACAAGTTCCGGACGGACTTCTCAGGAGCGGCGCGGAGTCACCAGGCCGGACTCGTAGGCGAGGACCACGAGCTGGGCGCGGTCGCGGGCGTGGAGCTTGGCCATGGCCCGGTTGATGTGGGTCTTGGCGGTCGCCGGACTGATGACCAGGCGGTCGGCGATCTCGTCGTTGGACAGGCCGTGTGCGGCCAGGGCGACCGCTTCGCGTTCGCGGCCGGTCAGTTCCTCCAGCCCGCCGCCGGCGGGGGCCGGCGGGGGCTGGGTGACGTACCGGTCGATGAGTTTACGGGTGATGGCGGGGGCCAGCAGGGCGTCACCGCGGGCGGCGACGCGTACGGCGTGCAGGAAGTCCTCCGGCAGGATGTCCTTGACCAGGAATCCGGCGGCCCCGGCGCGCAGTGCGTCGAAGACGTACTCGTCCATGCCGTAGTTGGTCAGCATGACGACGTGTACGCCGGCCAGGGCCGGGTCAGCGGCGATGCGCCGGGTCGCCTCGATGCCGTCCATGACGGGCATCTGGATGTCGATGAGGGCGACGTCGGGCAGCCACTCCTCGAGGAGTGCGAGGCACTCTTGACCGTTGGCGGCCTCGGCGACCACCTCGATGTCGTCCTCGAGGTCGAGCAGCGCGCGGAAGCCGCTGCGGATGAGTGGCTGGTCGTCGACCAGCAGGACCCGGATCACGAGGCTCCGGTCGTGGGCAGTTCGGCCTGAACGGTGAAACCGCCCGTACTGCGCGGCTCGGTGTGCAGTCGGCCGCCCAGGGCCGTGACGCGTTCGCGCATGCCGAGCAGCCCGAGCCCGGACGTCGGCACGGGGTGCAAGGTGGCCTTTCCGTCGTCGTCGACGCGGATGGCGAGAGCGTCCGACCGGTAGTCGATGCGTACGGAGGCGGTGGTGGCGGCAGCGTGCCGGGCGACGTTGGTGAGCGACTCCTGAACGATCCGGTATGCGGTACGGCCCACCGCGGCCGGTACGGCGTGCGGACGTCCTTCGACCATCAGCGTCGCCGCCAGACCAAGCCCCTGGAATCGTTGCACCAGGTCGGGGATGTGCTCGAGACCGTGCGGCGGGGTGGTGCCGTCGTCGCGCAGCGCCTCGAGGGTCGCCCGCAGCTCGCGGCTCGCTTCCCGGCCGGCTTCCTGAATCGCCAGCAGGGCCTCCGGTACCCGCTCGCCCCGCCGCCGGGCCACGTGGACCGCGACCTCGGACTGCACCTTGATGACCGAGATCTGGTGGGTGAGCGAGTCGTGCAGCTCCCGCGCGATGCGCAGCCGCTCCTCGTCGGCCCGGCGGCGCGCGGTCTCCTCGCGAGTGCGCTCGGCTTCGTCCGCCCGCCGTTCGGCCTGCCGCACAGCCTCCCCGGCGGCGAACGCGGCGATCAGCCAGGCGAGTTCAAGGGTGCTCCGGGCCTGCGCCACGACCTCGCGCGCGGATCCCTCACGAAGGAGCAGGGCCGTGAGGTGGAGCACGGCGAGCAGGCCCGCGGAGGCAGCCAGCGCGGCGGTGCGGCGCCCGGCGCGCACCGCGCCGTAGACCGCGATCAGATACGGCACGGAGAGCGCCTCGAACCCGGCTCCCAGGTAGCCCACGGCGCACAGCCCGGTGACGGCCAGGACCGCGAGCGGTGCCCGGCGGCGCGCGGCCAGCGCCAGCCCGCCGGCCGCCAGCAGCGCGGAACCGACCAGCTCGTGGCCCCCGGCCGGGTGCGGCGCGGACAGCCCGGTGCCCAGCAGCAGCGCCGCCACGCCCACGGCGGTCACCCAGTCGGTGACTGCGGCCGGGACAGCGAACCGTCCTTTGTTCATGGGTGCACCGTAGCCTGATGCCGTTGGGGGCGAGTCCGCCCCATGGACGAGCGGTCGGCTACCGCATCTGCGGTACCACCGAGCCGCGTGCCGCCGCCGCGGTATCCGGATGCCACGGCGGCGGCAGCGGGAAGTGCCCGCGTCTGCTGGACGACCGGCATGAAGGCCGGCGCGCATGCTCTCCAGGGACATCGGACGTCGAAAGTGGCGACGGAGACAACAGGAGGGGAGCGGCATGACTTCTTCAGCGGCACTGATGGCGGCCGCCGAGGGCGGGGCCATCGGCGACGGGCGGACAGGGGCCAACCTGGCCCTCGCCGTGGGGGCGCTCGGGCTGGTGATCGGCTGGCTGGCCCTGGCCCGCGCCGGTCGCCGGATCAGCACCGGCAACGCGCGTACCGGCGGGGTGGCGGCCATCGCCGTGGGAACGGTCGGCACGGGGCTCGCGGTGCTGCATCTGGCCACCTCCAGTGGTGGTCCCGGCACCGGGAACGGACTCGTCGGCGCCATCGTGGCCGTTCCGCTGGGGCTGGGCGCCGTGCTCCTCGGCCGCCGGGCTCTGACCCGCTGCCGCCAAGCCGATCGGATGACTGTCTGACCACCCGTCTGACCCGGTCTGACCGCCACTGGTCACGGCGTGCGTGCGGCCACCGCACGCACGCCGGAGCCCGTAGCCGGAGCCCGTAGCCGGAGCCCGTAGCCGGAGCCCGTAGCCGGAGCCCGTAGCCGGAGCCCGTAGCCGGAGCCCGTAGCCGGAGGCACCGACGGCCGACACCGTAGCCCGGTGCCGGCCGTCGGTGCCTGGACTTGTCGTTTGTCGAAGCCTTGTTGCAGACGCGCGCGGATGCTCCGAGGCGAGCGGGGCAGAACCGGGCTCAGGCGGAGGCGCGGACGATGGTGCCCGCGAT
This sequence comes from Streptomyces ardesiacus, assembly GCF_003112575.1. Taxonomy (GTDB): domain Bacteria; phylum Actinomycetota; class Actinomycetes; order Streptomycetales; family Streptomycetaceae; genus Streptomyces; species Streptomyces ardesiacus. The sequence continues at coordinate 142,731 of NZ_BEWC01000004.1, read as the reverse complement.
GAGCGTGGCCAGCATCTCCCGCAGGGCAGTCACGAAATCCAGCTTGAACGCGGTGAGTGAGGGGTCGGCTTCGTAGGCGGCGAGCATCGCGGCGGAGGGCCGTGCGTGGGTCCACACGGCGCCGACCGCCATGATCATGGCTGCGGTCAACTGCGGTGCGCTGTCGCCCAGCTCAGGAAGGTGCTGCTGGGCCAACGCCGCGATGTCGGCGACGTTGGCCACGGCTGCGCGCTTGTAGCGGGCGGCCACCTGCGGGGACACGTTGTGTTCCAGTACGCCCGCCTGCGCGCTCAGCAGGTCGCACAGGACCCGGCGTTGGGCGAGCGAGCCCGCGATGACGGCGGCGAACTGCTCCGCACGCCGGTGCACCGGAGCGTCCTCGTCGATGCCCGCGCGCACCAGGGCAGGCAGGTCGGCCACCCACTGCCGCCAGGCACGGTCGAGCAGCTCCAGCAGGATCGCCTCACGCGATTCGAAGTAGCGCAGCACGTTGGACTTCGCCAGCCCGACGCGGCGGCTCAGCTCGTTGAGGCTGACCTCGCCGATGGGCATCTCCTCGAGCATGGCGGCCGTGGTGTCGAGGATGGCCCGGCGCCGTACCTCCCGCTGCTCCTCACTGCGCGCGCGCTGGAAGTTCGTCATGCCCCCAGATTACAGACAACCGGTCTTTTGACATCAGACCAGCGGTCTAATACGTTGGGACACAGTCGAACAGACCACCGGTCTGAAAAGGGGTGGGTCTTGGATTCCGCACCGGGCCCCATGCCCCGCGTCGACGAAGCCGGCACCGACGCCTGAGGGAGGCTCATGGCGCCCAGTGCCGCCGGCGCCTTCAGCGGCGTGCGCCTGGACATCGTCCAGGTCGTCGCCGGTCGTCGAGGACACCCTCGGCATGTTCTTCCCACTCGGTGTCACGAAACCGCCGAGCGCCGCACGACCGAGCACGGAATCAACGAATTCGAGGAGCGTGGCCACGGTGAACCACTGGACCCCCGACGACATCCCCGACCAGACCGGTCGCACAGCCCTGATCACCGGCGGGAACGGCGGAATCGGTCTCGAGACCGCCCGCGCGCTCGCCCGGCACGGAGCCCGCGTCGTCCTGGCCGGCCGCAGCCAGGCCAAGCTGGACCGTGCTGCGGAGGCTGTGCGCGCCGCGACCCCCGGGGTCCGGACGGGCACCCTCGTGCTCGACCTCTCCGACCTCTCCTCCGTGCGCAACGCGGCCACCCGAATCGCCGAGACCGAGACGGTCGACCTGCTCTTCAATAACGCCGGCGTGATGAACCTCCCGGAGCGGCGGACCACCAGCGACGGCCTCGAGATGACGGTCGGCACCAATCACCTCGGCCACTTCGCCTTCGACGCCCAGGTCTGGCCCGCCGTGCGCCGCTCGCCCGCGCCGCGCGTGGTCACCGTCAGTGCCATCGCGGCGCGGTGGTCCATGGGCAGGCTGGACGACCTGATGAGCGAGAAGAGCTACCGCGCCATGGGCGCCTACGCCAAGTCCAAGCGCGCCAACATCGTCTACACCCTCGAACTCGCGCGCCGTACCGCAAGCAGCCCCGTCGAGGCCCTCGTCGTCCACCCGGGGTCGGCGATGACCGGCCTGCAGCAGCACGGCACCGGCGCGCTGAGCCGCATCGTGACCCCGATCGCCGCACGCCTCCTCATGGGTTCCCCCGAGGGCGCCGCCTGGCCCTCCCTGTACGCGGCGACCAGCCCGCACGTCCGGTCGGGCCGGTTCATCGGCCCCGCCGGACGCGACCAGACCTCCGGCACCCCCAAGCCCGTCAAACTTCCCACGGGCGCCGACGACCCCGCGGAGGGCAGGCGGCTGTGGGCGGCGAGCGAAGAGCTCACAGGTGTCCCTTTCGACCTCGAAGCCGGGGCCGCCCTCTAGGGTCGGTCCGTCTCACGCAGACGGGCGCGAGGAGCCTGGCACTCTCGTCCGGCCTTCAGGGAGGAGGCCGGGGCCAGTGCACCGTCTGCCACGACGACGTCAGCCTTTCTGCCGTGGGACGTGTCAGTGGGTTCGGAGTTCGGTGAGCATGCTGCGAACGCGCTGTGCGATCTCGTCGCGGATGGGCCGGATAGCGTCGATGCCCTGACCGGCCGGGTCGTCGAGTGCCCAGTCGAGGTACCTCGTGCCGGGGAAGACGGGGCAGGTGTCGCCGCAGCCCATGGTGATCACCACGTCGGATGCCTGTAGCGCCTCCGCGGTGAGGATCTTGGGCGTTTCGGCGGACAGGTCGATGCCGATCTCGGCCATCGCTTCGACGACGGCCGGGTTCACGGCGTCGGCCGGGGCGGATCCGGCGGAGCGGACCTCGACCTGTCCTTCGGCGAGGTGGGCGAGGAACGCGGCGGCCATCTGGGAGCGGCCTGCGTTGTGCACGCACACGAAGAGCACGGACGGCTTGGTCTCAGGCACGGGCAGAGCCTTCCGGGGCGACGGTCCGACCGGACGGCATGACGGGCGGAGGGAAGTGGCGTCGGACGGCCAGGGCCACGTGGACGAGACCGATGAGGACCGGTACTTCGATGAGAGGGCCGACGACGCCGGCGAGGGCTTGGCCGGAGGTGGCGCCGAAGGTGGCGATGGCGACGGCGATGGCCAGCTCGAAGTTGTTGCCCGCGGCGGTGAACGCCAGCGTCGTCGCCTTCGGGTAGTCCAGTCCGACCGCGCGGCCGACGGCCATGGACCCGGCCCACATCACGGCGAAGTACACGAGGAGCGGCAGTGCGATGCGGGCGACGTCGAGCGGCTGGGAGGTGATGGAGTCGCCCTGGAGAGCGAAGAGCACCACGATGGTGAACAGCAGCCCGTAAAGGGCGAACGGGCCGATACGCGGAATCAGCTTCGTCTCGTACCAGGTGCGGCCCCTGGCCTTCTCGCCCAGGCGGCGGGTGAGGAACCCGGCCAGCAGAGGAATGCCGAGGAAGATCAGTACGGAGCGGGCGATCTCCCACATCGAGATGTTCAGTCCGGTCTGCTCCAGGCCGAGCCAGCCGGGCAGCACGGAGAGGTAGAACCAGCCGAGCACACTGAAGGCGATCACCTGGAACACGGAGTTCAGGGCGACCAGGACGGCGGCGGCTTCCCGGTTTCCGCAGGCGAGGTCGTTCCAGATGATGACCATGGCGATGCAGCGGGCGAGGCCGACGATGACCAGGCCGGTGCGGTACTCGGGCAGGTCGGGCAGGAAAAGCCAGGCGAGGGCGAACATCAGCGCCGGGCCGATGATCCAGTTCAGTACCAGGGAGGGGATGAGCAGGCGCCGGTCGCGGGTGATGGCGTCCAGCCGGTCGTAGCGCACCTTGGCGAGCACCGGGTACATCATCACCAGCAGGCCCAGTGCGATGGGCAGGGAGACGCCGGTGACGGTGACCTTGGCGAGTGCGTCACCGAGGCCCGAAACGAGGCGGCCCAGGCCCAGGCCCACGCCCATCGCGATCAGAATCCAAACGGCCAGGAAGCGGTCCAGGAACGAGAGCCGCCCGGCGGCCGGGCCCGTGGGCGCCACGGCCGTGGTGGTGTCGGCGCTCATGAGGCGGCACCGGTGGTCGCGGTTGCGGTCGGCGGCTGTCCGGCGGGCCGGGTGAGGATCTGGGCGAGGCGGTCGGTCATCTCTGGCAGGAGCCGGTAGTACACCCACGTACCGCGGCGTTCGGAGGCGATGAGCCCGGCCTGCCTGAGCAGCTTGAGGTGGTGGGAGATCGTCGGTTGCGACAGGTCGAAGGCGGGGGTGAGGTCGCAGACGCAGACCTCCCCGCCCGCGCGGGAGGCGATCATCGACAGCAGCCGCAGCCGCACCGGGTCGCCCAGGGCCTTGAACACCTTCGCCAGCGTCTCTGCCTGGCCCTCGGCCAGTGGGGTGGTCAGCAGGGCGGGGCAGCACCCCCTGGTGTCGTCCTGGCCGAGCACCACAAGCTCTTGTTTCGACATGCCTCTATGTTGACGTTCTTCGATTCAAGGCGCAAGGTTGTATCGACAGTGTTCAATGCAACCTGATGGGGGAGTCCGTAATGTCCCGTGCCCAGCTCGCGCTCAACGTCGCTGACCTCGAAGCGTCCGTCGCCTTCTACTCCAAGCTCTTCGGGGTCGAGCCCGCCAAGCGCCGTCCCGGCTACGCGAACTTCGCGATCACCGCCCCGCCGCTCAAGCTCGTCCTCATCGAGGGCGAGCCGGGACAGGAGACCCGCCTGGACCACCTCGGCGTCGAGGTGGAGAGCACCGACGAGGTCACCGCCGCCACCACCCGGCTCAAGGAGGCCGGGCTCGCCACCTTCGAGGAGAGCGACACGTCCTGCTGCTATGCCCTCCAGGACAAGGTCTGGGTGACCGGCCCCGGCAAGGAGCCGTGGGAGGTCTACGTCGTCAAGGCCGATGCCGACCAGATGGGCAAGAGTGCCGACCTGGACGGCGACGCCTGCTGTTCCGGCCGGCCGGAGGCGGCCGAGGCCACGCCTGCGGCGGGCTGCGCCTGCGGTGGCTGAGGCATCGCGTGCGGGGTGCCGGTCCGGGGCTGATCGGGCCCCGGACCGGTCGACGCCCGGGCGATCTACCGGGCAAGCCGACAACTCGGCTCCCACGACCTGCTCTTCAGGCGTCAGCCCCTACGACACCACGCTTTGGAGGTCAGTAACTGCATGGTGACGTCGTTCGTCCTGATGGGCGCAGAGCCAAGTCCGTTGCAGCCAACGGGACTTGAGGGGGGCAAGAGGGGGGAGGCCGATCAGGCCGGAAACAGGGCGTCCAACGAATGCCGTTCCGCCGGCACCTTGCTGCCGATTCCCCGTCCGCCCCCACCTCGGACCCTGCGGAAAACCGCAGGGTCCGAGGTGCGGGAAACCGTACGACTTCGACGGCTATCCGCATACCGGCGCTGAGCAGGCACTTCTAGCGTGGTCAACGGATCGCGGCACCGGCCCGCGGCGTGCGCTTCGTACCTGGAGACTTCGTATGGACCACATCCCCCTTGCGCTGCCACAGGAGCCTGCGGACGGCATCGCGGGATGGGCGGCCGACCTGGTCGACGCCATGGGCGCGCCCGGCGCCGGCCTCGCTGTCGCCCTGGAGAACGTTTTCCCGCCGCTGCCGAGCGAGATCATCCTGCCGTTGACCGGCTTCGCCGCCGGACAGGGAGTCATCAGCCTGTTCGCGGCCCTCTTCTGGACCACTCTCGGGTCCGTGGTGGGAGCCGCGGTCCTCTACTGGATCGGCGCACTGGTCGGCCGCGAGCGGATGTACGCGATCTGGGCGAAGCTGCCGCTGGTCAAGACCTCCGACCTGGAGCGGACGGAGGAGTGGTTCGCCAAGCACGGCACCAAGGCCGTCTTCCTCGGCCGCATGGTGCCGATCTTCCGCAGCCTCATCTCCGTGCCGGCCGGCCTGGAACGCATGCCCCTGCCGACCTTCCTGGCCCTCACGGGCCTGGGCACGCTGACGTGGAACACCGTGCTCGTCATGTCGGGATACTGGCTGGGCGACCAGTGGGACAAGGTCGGCGACTACGTCGGTGTGATCAGCAAGGCCGTCCTGGTCATGGTGGTCCTCGCCCTGGCCTTCTACATCCTGGTCCGGCTGCGCTCGCGCGGCACCGCCCAGCACCGCCGCTCGTCGTGACCAGTCCCGTCCTGACCCGGACCGAGCGATCTTGCCCCGGTTGCGCCGCCCCACTAGGCTCACCGAATGTGCAGGGGGATTCGGCGGACACGACCATCCAGCCCCTCCCGACGGTGCCCGGAACCACGTTGCCGGCAGCAGAGCCCGCGGCCAAGCCCGCCCCGGCGCTGCCGCGGCGCGCCGCGGGCGTCTTCCTGGGCTGTCTGACCGCGGTGCTGGGACTGTTGTACTTCGTCGTCGCCGGTGTCCCGCTCGGCCCGCTCCTGCTGTGGCCGCGCACCCGGCGCTGGGCGTTCGCCGTCCTCACCTCCGGAGCCCGGCGGCTGACGGCCCTCGAACGGTGGCGCCGCTCGGTCTTCTTCGGGGACTCCTTCCCCGATCGTCCCGTGCCCGACCAGCACATCCTGCGCTACCTCGCCGCCCGTGCCTACGCCGGCCTGATCACCGGCGTGGTGCTCGGCCTCCTCGCCTTCGGCGCCGTCCTCGCGGGCCTGCTCGTCGCGAGTCTGGCCCGGGGCACCCTCGACGGCCGGGAACTGGTCACCCAAGTCGTACTCGGCGGGGTGCTGCTCTTCCTGGACGTACAGGGCCTGCTCTCGCTGGAGGCGCTCGACGCGCGGATGGCCCGAGAGTGCTTCGGGCCCTCGGAGCGCGAGCAGATGCAGCAACGCATCGACGAGTTGGCCACCAGCCGGGCAGCGGTGCTCCAGGCCGTCGACACCGAGCGCCGGCGCATCGAGCGGGACCTGCACGACGGCGTGCAGCAGCGTCTGGTCGCGCTGGCCATGCTCCTCGGGCGGGCCCGTCGCGGCGGCCGCACGCCCGAGCAGGCGCGCAGCCTGCTGGAGCAGGCCCACAAGGAATCACAGGACGTCCTGACGGAACTGCGGGAAGTGGCCTGGCGGGTGTATCCGACGGCGCTGGACAATCTGGGGCTCCAGGAGGCGCTCGCCGGGGTGTCGGAACGGTGCAGCATCCCCATCCGGACCGACTTCGCGCTCGCCGAGCCGCTGCCCGCCTCCGTGGAGACCGCCGCGTACTTCGTCGTGTCGGAGGCGGTGACCAACGCCGCCAAGCACTCGGCCGCCACGGAGATCCAGGTGAGCGTCCGCAAGTACGGGCCGGTCCTCGTCGTCCAGGTCGAGGACGACGGCGTCGGCGGCGCCAAGCCGGAGGGCAGCGGACTGACCGGGCTGCGCACCCGCGTCGGCGCCCTGGACGGCCGGCTGCACGTCCACAGCCCCTCAGGGGGCCCCACCACGATCACCGCGGAGCTGCCGTGCGCGTAATGCTGGCCGAGGACTCGACCCTGCTGCGAGAAGGGCTGGTCCGGCTCCTCAGCGAGGAGGGTCACGAGGTCCTGGCCGCAGTGGGCGACGCCGTCGCCCTCCTGCGGGAGATCGAGCTGCTGCGGCCGGACATGGTCGTCGTGGACATCCGGATGCCTCCCACCCACACGGACGAGGGGCTGCGGGCGGCGCTGGAGATCCGCAAGCGGTGGCCCGGCGTCGGGGTGCTCGTCCTCTCCCAGCACATAGAGCGCAACTACGCGGCGCAGCTGCTCACGGCGAACGCGGAGCGGGTCGGCTACCTGCTGAAGGACCGGGTCGCCCAAGTGGAGGAATTCCTCGACGCACTGGAACGGATCGAGGCGGGCGGCGCCGCCATCGACCCGGAGGTCGTACGGCAGCTGGTGATCCGCACGACACACAGCGACCCGCTGGCCCGGCTGACCCCTCGGGAGCGCAGCGTCCTGGAGACACTGGCGCAGGGGCACACCAATGCGGCGATCTCGGAGAAGTTGCACATCTCCATGAGCACCGTCGAGAAGAATCTCAACATGATCTTCGACAAGCTCGAACTCGGCCACGCCACCGGCTACAACCGCCGGATCCTGGCCGTACTGCGGTACCTGGAGTCCTGACGCGCGACGTGCCGCCTCTGTTTTCCTGACGATTTCGGCACCCTGCTGCCGGGTGAGGACCGTGACTCCGATTTCCTCCCTCAAATGTCGCCGCGCCTCGGCGGATCATCGCCAAGGAATGTGCGTCTATTGCTCACCCTTTCGGGGCGCCGGTCAATTCGCGCTCCGAACGTAACCGTCCGTCTTTCAAGGGGCGAGGATTCCAAGAGGCGTTACGGTTTTCCGCAGGTTTCTGCCTGCGGTTTCCCGCAGGGCGGCACCTGCGGCTTTCCGCACGGTGAACCTGCGGAAAGCCGCGGTCAGTACGACGGTTTACCTCGTATCCCCCGACTTCCGGTGGATCTAGCGTTCTGCTCGTCGAGATCCGACCCGCTTTTGGGGCCGGCCTGCAGCAACGGAAGGACGCAAGGTGCGAAAGAAGCCGGCAACAGTACGGATCGCGCGATGGAGTGCCACGCACCCGTGGTCCGCCATCGGCCTGTGGGTCGTCTTCGTCGCCGCGTGCCTCGTTCTGGGCGGAGCGGCAGGTACGAACGCGATCAGCGACGAGGAGTCCGGCGTCCGCGAGTCCGGCCGGGCCGGCAAGATCGTTCACTCCGGTGACTTCCCCGAGAAGGCCGAGGAGAACGTACTGATCACCGCCGAGGACGGCGGGAAGCTGGACCCTGCGGCCGGCCGCGAGGCCGCCGCGGACGTCGTCGAGCGGATGAAGGCCCTCGACGAGGTGGAGGACGTCGGCGACCCGGTCCCCGCACCCGACGGCGAGGCCCTGCTGGTCCCCGTGACGATGAAGGGCGACACCGAGAACGCCGACCGGCGCGTGCAGCCGTTGCTCGACGCCGGAGCGTCGGTCCAGGACGCCCACGAGGGCGTGCGGGTCGACGAGGTGGGCACCGGTTCGACCGCCAAGGGCCTGTCGGAGACGCTCGGCGAGGACTTCAAGAAGGCCGAGCTGATCAGCCTGCCGCTGACCCTGCTGATCCTGCTCGTGGTCTTCGGAGCGATCATCGCGGCGGGCGTGCCGGTGGTCCTGGCCCTCTCGTGCGTGGGCGCCGCCGTCGGACTGTCCACGCTCGCCTCCCACGTCCTGCCCGAGACCAGCGCGGTCGGCAACGTCATCCTGCTCATGGGCATGGCCGTGGGCGTGGACTACTCGCTCTTCTACCTGAAGCGGGAGCGCGAGGAACGCCGCGCGGGGAAGTCCCACGTCGACGCCATCGAGGTCGCGGCGGAGACCTCCGGGCACACGGTCGTGGTGTCCGGAACCACCGTCATCGTGGCCATGGCCGGCCTCTACCTGGCGCACGAGGCGACCTTCGCCTCCCTGGCCACCGGTTCGATCATCGTGGTGGCGGTGGCCGTACTGGCCTCGCTGATCGTGCTGCCCGCCCTCCTCGCCAAGCTGGGACGCTGGGTCGACAAGCCCAAGGTGCCGTTCCTGTGGCGGCTCACCATGCGCTCGGGCGAGTCGCGGGTGTGGCCCGCGCTGCTGCGTCCGGCGCTGTCGAAGCCGTTCATCACGCTGGTGGTGTCCGTGGGCGCGCTGCTGCTGCTGGCGGTGCCGGCCCTCGACATGAAGCTCAAGCAGCCGGGCTCCGACGACCTGTCCCGGGACATCGCCGTGGTGCGGGCGATGGACCGGCTCACGGCACACTTCCCCAGCAAGGGCACCGTGCACCAGGTCGCCGTCCGGGCGCCCGCCGACCGGGCCGACGACGTGAAGACCGCGTTGAACGGCCTCTTGGAGCGCACCGCGAAGGACGAACTCTTCGCCCACGACTCCATCCCCACCATCGAAGTGTCCGAGGACGGCAGGGTGCACATCGTCGACGTCGGCACCCCTTTCCAGCCGAAGAGCGACGGGGCCCGTGAGTCCCTGGACGTGCTGCGCGAGTGGGTGCCGCACGCGATGGCGGACGTGCCGGGCGCCGAGAGCGCGGTCGGCGGCAAGGTGGCGCAGGGCGTCGACTTCACGGCGCACCTCGAGGAGCGCATGCCCTGGGTGGTGGGCTTCGTCCTGCTGCTGACCTTCGTCACCATGGTGCTGATCTTCCGGTCGATCGCCGTGGCGCTCTCCGCGATCCTGCTCAACCTGCTCTCCGCCGCGGCAGCCTTCGGTGTCCTGGTCGCCGTCTTCCAGAACACCTGGGCCGAGGGTTTGCTCGACTTCCACAGCTCGGGCGCGGTTGTCTCCTGGCTGCCGCTGTTCCTGTTCGTGGTCCTGTTCGGGCTGTCGATGGACTATCACGTCTTCGTGGTCAGCCGGATCCGCGAGGCGGCCCTCGCGGGCGCCCCGACCAGGACCGCCGTCCGTGAGGGCATCACCCGCTCCGCGGGCGTGGTCACCAGCGCCGCGATCGTCATGGTCGGAGTCTTCGCGATCTTCGGCACGCTGAGCATGGTGGAGTTCAAGCAGTTGGGCGTCGGTCTCGCGGCCGCCATCCTGCTGGACGCCGTGATCATCCGGATCTACGTGCTGCCGGCCCTGATGACGGCGCTGGGCAAGGGGAACTGGTGGCCCGGCAGGGTCTCGCGCCCCGGCGGACCGACCTCCTTCCCGGACCAGACCGAGCCCGCCAGGCGCAACGCCGAGGAGCAGCCCCAGTACGCGCGGTTCGCCGCCGAGCAGCAGTACGGGCAGCCGTCCGCGCCACAGGCTCCGCGGCAGCCCTACCAGCAGGGCGGCTACCGGCACGACGGACACCAGCGGCCCGGCCAGTACCACGACGAAGCCCCGCGACCCGGCTCCTACCAGCAGTAGAGCCAGCTCCACCGCGAGGAAGAGGGTCGCCCGTCATCCCCGGACGGAGACGGCCCTCTTTCCTCCCTCTTTCTCGTGTGCCCGGCCGCCGGGACGGTGTGTCAGACCACGGCGAGCCGGTCCACCAGCAACTCCACCCTCTGCGCGGCGTCCTCCGGCAGCAAGCGTCCCGCCCGGGTCAGAGTCGCAAGGCCGTGCAGGGACGCCCAGAACACCTCGGTGAACAGCCCCGGATGGACACCGTCCCCGGCGACCTCGCCCAGGCTCTCCAGCAGTGCGGCGAAGGCGTCCTTCAGCGGCTCCGGGGTGTGCTCCTGCGCGTATGCCAGGCCGCCGTCGAGCTGGAACAAGGCGTCGTAGACCGCCGGGTTGAGTGCGGCGAAGTCGAGGTAGGCGCGGGCGAGCGCGGCGACCCGTTCGCGTGGGCCGTGCGCGGCGGAGGTCGCGGCACGCACCGCCCCGGCCAGCTCGGTGGCGCCCTCCAGGGCGACGGCGCCGATGATCTCCCGCTTGCCGCGGAAGTGGCTGTAGAGGACCGGCTGGCTGTACTCGATGCGCTCGGCGAGCCGGCGGGTCGTGACCGCGTCCCAGCCCTGCTGCTCGGCGAGTTCGCGGGCTGTCGCCACGATGAGACGCTCGCGCTCCGCCCTTTCGCGCTGCTTGCGTTCTTGTACTGACATGACCCAACCCTAGCACCGCTAGACAATCGAGCGGCAACAGTGCTAGCGTTGCCTCATCATCTAGCGACGCTAGATCCCAGGAGGGGTCATCATGCTCAACGCACTCGAGGTGTTCACCACCGTGATCGTCGGCCTGATGGTGGGGGTGGAGTTCTCCGTCGCCTTCGTCATGAACCGCATCTTCAGCGCCCTTCCCGAGGACAGTGACCAGCTCGCCCGTGCCCACGGTGGCCGGATGCTCGGCGCCCTCATGCCGTTCTGGTACATCGGCTCACTCGTCCTCAGTGCCGTCTGGGCCATCGCCGGATGGGACCGCCCCGGCACCGGACTCGTCGTCATCGCCGCCGCGCTGCTGATCGTCAGCGTGATCATGTCGCTCCTGCTGCTCGTCCCGATCAACAACCGGGGCAAGACGTGGACCCCCGAGAACCGGCCCGCGGACTGGAAGGAGCAGATGAACCGCTGGGACCGCTACCACTACGTCCGCGTCGCCGTCATCGTCGCCGCCTTCGTCTTCCTGGTCACCGCCCTCGTCTGAGACCGACACCCACAAGGAGCAGAACGATGTCGCTGAAGAAGACCAACACCGTCCTGGCCGTCGCTTTCATCCTCTTCATTCTCTGGTTCGGGTCGGAGTTCGTCCTGCGCCCGGAGACGGTGGCGCCGGGCTTCGGCCTGCCGAGCTGGCCGTCCGGGGACGGTGGTGGCTTCCTGATCGTCAAGGGCACCCGCGACCTCGTCATGGCCCTGGTGCTGGGGGTCCTGCTCGTGGCAGGTCACCGCCGGGCGCTGGGCTGGGCCATGCTGGTGGAGGCCCTTGCGGCATACGGGGACATGGCCAACGTGTTGGCCCACCACGGCTCCGTGGCCGCCGCGCTCGGCGTCCACGGCCTTACCGCGACACTGATGGTGGCCAACGGCCTGCTGCTCATGCGCGAGACCCGCAAGGTCACGACTGCTCCGGCCGCGCACGCTCCACGGCCCGCCTGACACCATGGCGCGGTCTGCCCGCCTGTCCCGAGTCTCGTACGGCCTTTTGCCCGGTCTCGAGGCAGGCGACGTTCAGGCACTCGTCCTGACCGGCTTCCCCTACGCCTCGCGCGCCCAGGAAAGGCCGGCCTCCTTGCCGGGGCGTCGCCTCGTCCTGCGTGGCGTGGTCGTGTCCCAGAGGGGGTGTTACGTGTCGCGGGAGCAGCGGCCCGATGGGTTCGCCGCCGGGGGCCGGCACTGGAGGGGGAAGTCGGTTCGGCTGGTGCTCAGGTAGCGTCCGATGCAGGTGTTCGCCGTATCACGTCCATGTTCGGCGCAGAAGGCAAGCGCTGCCCGCCCGTTGGGGAAGGGGCCCGGAGCGTAGATCACCCAGAAGCCCGGGCGGAGGGAGGCGTACTCGTCGCTACGGACGAAGGTCGCCTCAGGGACGGAGGCGCGGATGCGTCTGAGACGTTGGTCGCGCGCTGCGCTGCCCGAGGCGACGGGTTCGGAGAAGAGCTGTGCGATCCAGCGGCCGTCCGTGGGTGGATCGGAAGGCGTCCTCGACGGGGCCGGAGCGGGGGAGACCTTCTCCTGGGGGGACCTGGTGGGTGTCGCCGTCCGCTCAGCGGCGGGGCTGGACAGCGCGCTGGAGACGGTCGGTGCCGACGAGGTGCTCGTCGTGCCGTCTCCTGCACCGACTGCCTTCGCCCCGTTGTCGGTTGACCGCAGAGTGAGGCCCAGCGCAAGTGCCGCCCCGGCGGTCACGAGAGCGGCCGCGGCAGCGATGATCGTGGTGCGGCGGCGCCGAGGAATCCCGGATCCTGCGGTCTCCGGCAGGTCGCAGCTTGCGGTCGGGGTTCGAGTCCCCGGTGTCACCGCCGTCACCGTCGGCTGGGCCCAGTACGGGCTCGTGCCCCTTTCGACCTGGGCCAGCATGGCGTCCAGTTGTGCCGCGTCGGGCCGGGCCGAGGGATCGCGCACGAGGAGGGCGCCGAGGACGGGGGCGAGCGGACCCGAGTGGGCGGGCGGGGGAACCGGGTCGTCGAGGACGGCTGCGAGTGTGGCGAGCGTGGACGCGCGGCGCATCGGGCTTACGCCCTCGACACATACGTACAGGACGAGCCCCAGGGACCACAGGTCGGACGCCGGGTCGGCGTCGTGGCCGCGTATGCGCTCGGGGGCGATGTACTCGGGGGAGCCGATGAGTTCGCCGGTGGCGGTCAGCGAGGTGGTGCCCTGCAAGGAGACGATGCCGAAGTCGGTGAGGACGGCGGTGCCGTCGGGGCGCAGCAGGATGTTCGCCGGCTTGACGTCCCGATGCTGGATGCCGGCCGCATGAGCCACCGTCAGCCCGGAAAGCACCTGGCGGCCGATGCCCGCCGCATCTCGGGGGCTCAACGGGCCGGAGGCAAGGCGCTCTTGGAGCGACGTGCCGGGCACCAGCTCCATCACGATCCACGGGTGCGGTGCAGCCTCGACGATGTGGTGGACAGTGACGACGTTGGGGTGGCTGAGCCGTGCCAAGGCCCGGGCCTCGCGCAGGACGCGCTCGCGCATCGTGTCGGAGGCATCGATGTCCGGGCGTACGGATTTGAGTGCCACGTCACGGTGCAGCGTGGTGTCGCGAGCTCGCCACACCATGCCCATTCCCCCACTGCCGAGCCGCTCGATCAGCTCGAAACGGCCCTGAACGATGTCCCCCGGTGCGTCCATGCGATTCAGGGTAGGGGAAGAACGAGCAGTGAGACGGTCTTGGGAGATGCTCGCTTGCGCGTCGGTCGGGCCGCTCATGGCGCGCGGGTCGGTGCCCGCCAGCCGCACGACAGGGTGGTGCTGGGTCCACCCCTGTGGGGGTGCTGGACCGCTGGTGGGCCGAACAGGCCGTCCGTAGCGTCGTGTTCATGAGGGATGACACGAACGAAGAACGGACAGGCACCACCCGGCGGACGGCGCTGCGTGGGCTGGGACTCGCGGTGGGAGGCGTGGCGATGGCCACCGGGCTCGGGGCCTCGCCGGCCGCGGCGGCCCCGCGTCGCGGGCCCGCAACCTACGTACTGGTGCACGGCACCCACAGCGCCGGCGCGTTCTGGATGCCGATCGCGCGGGAACTGGTGCTGCGCGGGCACCGCGTCGTCATGGTGGACCAGCCGCGGCACGGCGCGGAGGCTTTCGTGGCGGAGTCGTACCAGCGGCAGGACCTCACGGCGATGGCGGTCGAGCCCTCCCCGCTGAAGGGCCTCGGGCTGGACGACTACGAGGCGCGCGTCACGGGCATCGTGCGGCGGGCCGCACGGAACGGCCCGGTGGTGCTGGTCGGGCACAGCCTGGGCGGCGTCTCGGTCAGCCGTGTGGGCGACGCCGTGCCCCACCTGCTTCACCACATCTGCTACATGGCGGCCTTCTGTCCCAGCCGTGTCCTGCCCACGGCTGACGCCTGCACGGCGGCACCCGAGAACGCGAACGCGGTCAGCCCGGTGGAGCTGACGGTGGGTGACCCGGACCGGCTCGGGGTGCTGCGGCTGAACTTCCGCACCGGTGTCAAGGGCGAGTTGGCCCTCCTGAAGGAGATGATCTGCGCGGACTACCCCGACGCCGACTTCCGCCGGGTCCTGGCCGGCATGCAGACCGACGAGCCCGTCGCCGCCTACGCGGGCCGAGCGGTCGGCCGGGCGGGCACCTGGGGACGCATTCCCCGCACGTACCTGCGTTTCGGCAGGGACCGTACGATCGCCACCGCGCTCCAGGACAGAATGATCGCGGAGGCCGACGCGTCCACACCCGGCAACAGGTTCCGCGTGCACGATTTTCCCGCGGCGTCACACGTCGGCCCCCTGGATCCCACCCCCGTTGCGGACGTCCTGGACACGCTCGCAGGGCACCGAGTCCAGTGACCTGAGTCGACACTCGGCCCCGGTGCGGTGTGCATCGTCCGGTCCGGAACTCCGCCGCTGTCGGCGACCGTTGCCCGGCAGTGCCAGGCCGTTCGTCCGGACGAAGACCGCCGACGTGATGCTGTGACAGGGGGTTCACCGGGGCCTGGGCGCAGGCTCGCAGGACGAACGCACGCGAAACTGCTGGTATTACTGGGGCATGCAGGAAGAGATTGCACGCTCCGCGATCGACATGTTCATCTCCGCGTTCAACGCCTCGGACGACAGCTATGTGACCGATCTGCTCTCCCAGGCTCTGACCTCAGACGTGGTCTTCTGGGGGCCGTTGGGCCGCAGCGAAGGGATCGCGGCGGTCGAGCGGTTCGTGCTGGACATTCGGCGCCACCCGGCGGGGACCGGCACGATGGTGCGCTGTTCGGCGGTGGACATGCCTGACGAGTGGGCCCGGTACCAGTGGGTCTTCACCACGCCGGACGGAGGTCCCCGCCTGGCGGGAACGGACGTCGTCCATCTGCGACGGAACCTCATCGACCAGGTCATCGTCTTCGCGGGCGAGATCGAACCGTCCGCCTCCTGAGGCGTCCTCCTGTCGCTGTCCATCTCCTGAACCCGTCCCCTCGGCCCTCAGGGCTGTGGTTCACGGTCGGCCAGGCCGCGGTGCTGAGGGGGCGTCCGCCCCAGTGGGCGAAGAGTGGTCCACGCTCATGTCTGTCGGCGTCCGCGCACTGCCGTAGGGATGTACTGCCGGTACGCCCCTTGCCGGTGACTCGCCGCGCGCGTGAAGAGGGGGTTTCCTGGGAGGCGTGGTGGTCCTCTTCCCTGCCTCCGGGTGGGGGAGGGGGCTGCAGTCCCGCCGCCCGCGACCTGGCCTCCTTGCTCCCGCTCACCCTCGGCCTGAGGACTTCCAGGGAACGGAGCGCATCGCCGACCCGCCGCGCGAGCTGACCACCGAGAACGCTCCCGAGCCGACCGCCGCCAAGGCCGGAGACCTCGCCTACTACGCCCCCTGGGGCAAACCTCGCCGTCTTCCTCAAGGACTGCCCCTCCGCCTCCCCGGACCTGCTGATCCTCGGCCACACCGACGCGGACGCCGACCAGCTCTCCGGAGCCGCCCGGATGACCGTCGAAGCGGCCTCCTGAACCCGCCCACCTCGCCGTCATCTGGTCGTCTCGTCCCCTCGCCTTCTCATGCGGAAGAAGTATCCGCATGCCCTCCGCCACCAGGTTCGTGACCGGGTCCCCTTCCAGCCGGCTGCCCCTCCCCGTCCGGGCGCTCGCCGACCGCCCCGACACTGCGGGGGAGGAGGGTGTCAGTGCGGCAGACGGATGCCGTCGATGACGAGGTCGAGCAGTCTGTTCGCCTGGGCGTCGTCCCTGTGGTGCTCGGTGGCGAGTGAGATGGCGTTGACGAGGGCGAGGAGGTCTTCGGGCTGTACACCGGCGCGCAGTGAGCCTGCCTGCTGTGCGCGGTGCAGGAGGTCTCCGGCCGTAGCTGTGATCATCGCTCGGCAGTCTCCGTTCTCTTGCAGGAGGTCGGTGTCCCGGCCGTCGCGCAGCAGTGAGGACGCCAGACCGCGGCTGGCCGCAGCGTAGATGTTGAGATCCCGGAGCCACGCGATGAGCGCGTCACCGGGCGCGCTGCGCCCGGCGTGCTCCCGGGCCCTGGCGCAGAGCGCCTCGACGCGGTCGTGGAAGACGACTTCGAGCAGGGAACGCCGGGTGGGGAAATGCCGGTGCAGCGTGGCCGACCCCACCTCGGCCCGGCGGGCGATCTCTTCCAGGGAGGCACCGGCGCCGTCCGCGGCGAACACTTCCTGGGCCGCGGCGACGATGCGTTCGTAGTTGCGCCGGGCGTCCGCGCGCATGGGGCGCTGCCGGGGGGAGTCGGTCACGGTGCCCTCCTTGCCGCTTGCTAAATGGGGTGGCTCTCCGGTTACTGTAGCCCAAGCAAAGTGGGGGGCCACCCCACTTTTATGGAGAGCGAGGGATCCCGCATGCGTGTCGTGCAGTACGACCGTTTTGGCCCGCCCGAAGTGCTACGCGTCAACGAAGTGCCCGCCCCGCGGCCGGGACCGGGAGAAGTACTCGTCGAGGTCCACGCCGCCAGCGTGGACGCGGGAGAGATCGCCTTCCGCTCGGGGCGGATGCGCCGGATCAGCCGGGCCCCGTTCCCCCGCGGCACGGGCGGCGACTTCGCCGGCCGCGTCTCGGCGACCGGGCCGGGCGTCCATGCCTGGCAGGCCGGAGACGCGGTGTGGGGGCTCATGCCCCACTTCGCCTTCGGCTCTCTCGCCGACTACGTTTCCGTTCCCCAGGAGCGGCTGGCCCGGGCGCCGAAGAACCTGAGCCTCGTCGAAGCCGCGGCTCTCCCCGTGTCGGGCACCACCGCACTGACGGCACTGACGGCACTGACGGACAAGGCCCATCTCGCCCCCGGCGAACGGCTCCTGATCCGGGGTGCGACCGGAGGCGTCGGCAGCGTCGCCGTACAGCTGGGCAAGGCCCTCGGTGCCCGTGTCACCGCCCTCGCCTCAGCCCGCAATCTCGGCTGGGTCACCGCACTCGGAGCCGACGAGGCGCTCGACTACCGCACCGCACGGCCGGCGGACCTCGGCCGCTTCGACGTCGTCGTCGACGTCGTGGGCACCGATCTGGGCTCCTATCGGGCGCGGCTGTCCCGGCGGGGGCGGATGGTGGCCCTCGCCTTCGACACCGACCGCATGCTCACCTCGATACTCGGGTCCGGCTTGCGGGCCGCCGTATCACCACGGCGGTTCAAGCTCTTCAGCAACAACCCTTCCGCGGACCGGATCGGCGAGCTGACCCGCCTCACCGAGGCAGGAAGCATCCGGCCCGTGATCGACTCGATCTTTCCCATGTCCGGCATCGCGGAGGCACACGGGAGGCTGGAAGCCGGCGGCGTCCGGGGGAAGTACGTGATCGACATGGAACGCGAACACGCGTAGCCGCACCAGGCGCCCACGCACTCGACGCTCCCGACCGTGGACGATGCATCAACTCCCGCGACGGCAAACGCTCGTAGGCCGTGCCGACAGATGGGGGCCGGTGGAGACGGCCGTGCCCGCGACCGGGACGCTGCTTCGAGCGAAGAACATCAGGAAGCGCAGAAGCACCTGAGCCCCCTTGGCGGAGGAGCGGACCCTTTCCGCGAGGGCCTGCCCCGGCACCGGCCAGGTCGCGACTCGGGGGGGGCGGGACTCAGGAAGGGGTGCACGCCTCGGCGATCGATACGCTGTTCTCGTAGAGGTGATGCCGGGTGATCCGGCCCTCCTCGACGGTGAGGCGCAGCGCGAAGGGGCCCTCGAAGGACTTCCCCGTCGCGCGCACGGTCCCCGAGAGGTGCCCCATCAGGACGGCGTCGGTGCCGTCAACGAGGAACGTGTCGACGGAGGCCCGTGCATCCTCGGCCACCGTGTGCTCGGCCAGCTCCGTGAACTGGGCGGCGCATTCGGCTCCGGTGGAGCGCGGCCGGATCCACGGGACGGCGGGGTTCTCGGCGAGTAGCCAGTCGACGTCGTCCGCGAAGAGCCCGACGAGCCGCTCGACGTCCCCGGCCATCCGGGCGGCGAGGAACTCCTGGACGACGTGGCGGGTGGTGTCGGTGACGGAACTCGCGGTGAGCTCAGCGGACGTGATGGGCATGGTTGCTCCTCGGGCCTTGGGTGCCGGAACCGTCGTCGGGATCTCGTTGACATGCACCACGTTGCCGCAGCAGGGGAGCGTGGTCGATGACGTCAGAGGTAATGGCCGGGTGGAGGGCTTCTACGTCCGTCGTCGAGCCCGAGTCGGTCGTGCGACGGCTGCTTAGGGGTGCGTGGTGCGTAGAGGGTGCCGTCGCGGAGCACGGCGAAGAGCACGCTGATGCGGTGGCGGCGGCGGGATCGGCCGCCCTGGGGGCCGCGGACCCGCGGCGGTGTCGGTCGCCGCATCGTGCGGTCGGACCGGAGCCGGCCGGGGATCTCGGCGGTCAGGTCACCCTGCTGAGTCGCGTTCGACGCCGCCCCTCAAATGACAATGCCAGGCCGATAGCGGGCCGACTATGATCCCGTACCGGGACGGGGGCGCAGCGCAGCGGTCGACGCGCGCGGTCTCCAAAATCGCGAGGACGCCGGTTCGAATCCGGTCGCCCCGCCTGCCCCGTTGCCGCCGTCGCTTGCTCTGCGGGCGACGGCGGCGCCATGTTCAGGGCGACGCGGGTCGGGGCCGTAGAGGGATGCTGTCGCCGGACGAGGAGCGCGGAGTCGACCCGTGTGAGGGCGGGCCGGAGTGTCGTGCCCGGCACGTGCGTCCGTCGGCTCAGCTCGCGCGCGGGGCCCCGTGGCGGAGGCCATCGAGGAGGAGGCCGGTGATCTGCCTGGCCTCGTCGAGCCATCCCTCGGTGGCACGCATGGCACAGATGCCGCCCAGGGCGCGCAGCAGGGTGGGGCCGGTGACGTCGCCGCGCACAGTTCCGGCCGCGCTGCCGGCGTCGAGCAGCCGGGTGAGGGCGTCGCCCATGCGGGTGCGGGCGTCGTCGAAGACAGGCGAGTTCGTCGCCATGATGCTCTCCAGCGCGACGGACATCCCCTTGCCCACGGCGGCATGGTCCACGAGCAGCAGCAGGAAGCGCCGCAGGGCCTCATCCGGGGCGTGCTCGTTCATCAGGCCGACGGGCGCGGCGCACAGGTCGTCGACCTCCTTGCGGTAGACCTCCTCGATCAGCGCCTCGCGGGTCTCGAAGTGGCGGTAGAGCGTTCCGACGGCGACGCCTGCGCTGCGGGCGATCTCCTCCACGTGCGCGTCGGTGTCGCCGTCGAGGAACGCTTGGCGGGCCGCTGACAGCAGTGCCTCGCGGTTGCGACGCGCGTCGGCGCGCAGTGGGCGTGATGACGGCAAGGATCCTCCATAAGGTGAGTCCGACTCCGTTTACGGGTATCGTTTCCGGAGTCAGGTTCATCTTACGGAGGAGAGTCCCCCATGCCGAACACCGACGAGGGCCTGGACGGCCTGCGCGTGCTGGTCACGGGCGGCAGCCGGGGCCTGGGCGCGGCGACCGCGCGCCGCTTCGTCGCCGCAGGCGCGACCGTGCTGACGGCCTCCCGCAGCCGACCCGAGGAGGACGGCGGCGCCACCTTCGTGCCGGCGGACCTCTCGACGCAGCAGGGCGTGGCCGAGCTCGGCCGCCGGGTCGTCGACCTGGTGGGCGGAGTGGACGTGCTCGTGAACAACGCCGGCGCGGCCAGCACCCCGGCGCCGACCCTGAGCCGGTCCGACGCGTCCTGGCGGGCGGACCTGGAGATCAATCTCCTCAGCGCCGTACGCCTGGACCGGGCCCTGGTTCCGGGAATGGTCGAGCGGGGCTCCGGCGTCGTCGTGCACGTCTCCTCGATCGCGAGCCACCTGCCCCAGCGCACGGAGGCGTCCTACGCCGCGGCCAAGGCCGCGCTCAATGCCTACAGCCGCGAACTGGCCACCGAGGTCGGCGCGCACGGAGTGCGCGTGGTCTGCGTCCTTCCCGGCTTCGTCGTCACCGAGGGCGCCACCGCCCACCTCCGCGGAATGGCGGAGGCGCGGGGCGTGACCACCGAGGACGTCACGCAGCAGATCGTGGACCACCTGAACGTCCCCATGGGCCGCCCCGGGGACCCCGAGGACGTCGCCGAGATGATCGCCTTCCTCGCCTCCGGCCGAGCGAAGTGGCTCACCGGGGCGCAGTTCCGCGTCGACGGCGGCATCATCCCGACCGTCTGAACACTGACCAGTGCCAGCGTGAAGAAGGGGAGCATCACCATGTCCATCACTCTGAGTTCCGTGATCATCGACGCTGCCGAGATCGAGACGGAGAGCGTCTTCTGGCACCGGCTGCTGGGTGGATCGATCCATCGCACGCCGACCCATCACTTCGTTCAGGCGCCCGGCCTCCCGGTCCTCGTCGTCCAGTCCGCACCCGGGCACGTCGCCCCGAGCTGGCCGGACGGTACCTCCCAGCAGATGCACCTCGACTTCGGCGTCGAGGACCTCGCGACCGCCGACCGGACGGCCACCGACGCCGGCGCCACCCGACTGCGCCCCACCGAGGAGATCACTTCGGACACCCGCACCGGCAGCCGCGTCTACGCCAGCCCGGCCGGGCATCCTTTCTGTCTGCGCGCGGCTTGACACAGGCCGACGCAGACCGCTGTCGGAGAGCGTCAGCCAGGGTCTTGCCGTGGTCGGTGGTTCAGGTCGTGGGCGACGGCTTCCAAGTCGGCCCGGCTGAGCGTGCGCAGGTCCGCGCGCTCGGGCAGATGCTCGCGACGCTGGCGGCCGGTGTTCTCGTTGGCACCGCGCGGCCCACTCGTCCAAAACCCTCCATGTGGAGGACTCTCACTCCAACCCCGGCGATTCAACGGAAGGCGTCGGCGTTTTCCGACGCCCACTGCCGGAACGGGCGAGCCGGCTCTCCGGTGACCTGGGAAACCGTGTCGCGCACCATCAGCAGCTTGGGGTTCACGTCTCCACCAGTGACGTCGAGTACCGCGTCGGCCGCTGCGGGCCCGAAGACCGCGGCCATCTGCGGGTGGGCCTGCTGACGGCTGATCTCGGCGAAGGGCACCTCCCGCCCCAGTGCTGCCGCGATGGCCTCGACCTGCTGTCGGGCGGTTATGGGCTCTGGCCCGGTCAAGGCATACGTGCGTCCGTGGTGGCCGGGCTCGGTCAGTGCCACCCGGGCCACCGACGCGATGTCCGCGGGGTGGATGGTCGGCAGCGCGGTCCCGGCGTACGGCGCGCGGACGGTCTTGCGGTCACGGATGGACGCAGCCCACATCAGGGCGTTCGAAGCGAACTGCGTCGGCCGCAGGATCGTCCAGGCCATGCCGGATTCCCTGAGCAGCTGCTCCACCGCCAGGTTCTCGTCGGCGGGGCCGAGGTGCGGGTGGGTCTGGACGGTGAGGGACGACACCAGCACGACGTGCTCCACTCCCTCCCGCCGGGCGGCTTCGAGGATGTCGCCGTCCGGGCCCAGACGCGACACGAGGAACAGCGAGCGCACCCCCTTCAGCGCGGTCTTCAGCAGCGTCGGCTCTGCGAGGTCGCCTTCCACGGTCTCCACACCTTGAGGGAAGACGGCCCGGGCGGCATCACGAGTGAGCCCTCTCAACGGTCCGGCACCGCGCGCGTGCAACTCCTTCAGCAGGGCACTGCCGATGTTTCCAGTGGCTCCGGTCACGAGGATCACCAGCGTGTCTCCCGTCGTCAGATGATCGAGTGGGCGACACGCTAGGACCTCAATCATGCTTCAGGTCAAGAAGACGCCTGGGCCCTTGCCGAGGGCGGGTACGGTCATCCGTACTCGTCCGGGCGCTTCACGTGGACGCCGACAAGACGGCTCGCAGGCCGGGCTTGCGTGCTGGCCTCGCGGTCCAGGCACCCCCCGGAGCATGGGTGACGGCGGTGACCCGTGCCGCCCGTAGGTGCCGACCCCGGTCCCGCTCACGTCCTGCTGGAGTTGAGCGTCACGCCGGCGGCCGGTTCAGCCGGGTGGCCACGGCGTCGAGGATCCAGTCCAGGCCGGTCGCGAAGGACGTTTCGGGGTCCGTGTCCGTGCCGTCGTGGACGGCCTTGGACAGGGACGGGAAGCGGCCCGTGGCCAACATCCTTGTCACATGGGGGCCGTGGGCGCGCTGCCAGTCGCGCTCGGACAGACCGGTGGCGCGCTCGGCCCGCAGGTTCGCGACCTCGCGTCTGATCGCGCCGGTGAAGTAGGCGCTGACCGTCTCCACGGCGCGCATGACGGTGTCGATGTCGGCGAGGCCGTCGAGGGCGGCCAGCGTGGCCTCGGTCACGGCGAGGCCGTTCGGGCCCAGGGTCGGGCGGCCGCCGAGCAGGTCGGCGAGCCATTCGTGGCGGAGAGCGGTCTGCCTGGTGCGGTGGGCGAGGACGCTCAGCGCCTCGCGCCAGTCGCCGGGCTGTTCCTCGGGGAGGATCTCGGCCTGGACCTCGTCCACCATGAGGTCGAACAGCTCCTCCTTGGTGGCGATGAATCCGTACAGCCGCATCGGCCCGGCGTTGAGCCGGGCGGCGACCTTGCGCAACGACACGGACTCCAGCCCGCCCTCGTCGGCCAGCGCGACGGCGGCGGCCACGATCCGCTCCCGGTCGAGCGGCACGGGGCGAGTCGGCGGCTCAGGACGGTCCCACACAGTCATGGGAGGCATCGTACTGTTGCGATGCGACGTAGCGGAACAATACGCTGTATCGCCATGAGACGTCGTATCGCCGTGGTCGGGAGCGGTCCCGCCGGCCTCACCTTCGCCCGTGTCCTGCACCGCCACGGCCACCCCGTCGCCGTCTTCGAACGCGACCCCGCCCCTGACGCGCGCCCCCCGGGCGGCACGCTGGACCTGCAGGAAGCCCTGGGCCAGCTCGCGCTGGACAAGGCGGGGCTGCTGGCGGAGTTCCGGGCGTTGTCCCGGCCCGAGGGGCAGGCCATGCGCATCCTGGACACGGAGGGGACCGTCCTGCGCGACTGGCGTCCCCGGCCCGAGGACCGGGCCAATCCCGAGATCGACCGCGGACAACTCCGTGACCTGCTGCTCGGCCCCCTCGGCGTCCAGTGGGGCCGGGGCGTGTCGCGGGTGGTGCCCGGGGCGGACGGCGTACTGGTTCACTTCGAGGACGGGCGGCAGGACACCTTCGACCTCGTCGTCGGAGCGGACGGCGCCTGGTCCCGGGTCCGCCCCGCGGTCTCGTCGGTGACGCCGCACTACACCGGCGTCACCTCGATCGAGACCTCCCTCGACGACGTCGACACCCGCCACCCCGGCCTCGCCCGGTTGATCGGCGACGGTTCCCTCGCCGTGTACGGCGTGAACCGTGCCCTGGTCGCCCAGCGCAACAGCGGCGGCCACGTCAAGGTGTACGCCCAGTTCCGCGCACCACTGGACGGGCACAGGGACCTGGACCCGGACCCGGCGGACGCCGAGGCAGTGCGCTCGCGCCTGCTGGCTCTGTTCGACGGCTGGGCCGATCCCGTCCTCGACCTCATCCGCCGCGGCGACACGTTCGTCCACCGCCCCCTCCACGTCCTGCCCGTGTCGCACACCTGGGCCCACGTCCCCGGGGTGACGCTCCTGGGCG
Organism: Streptomyces ardesiacus; assembly: GCF_003112575.1. Classification (GTDB taxonomy): domain Bacteria; phylum Actinomycetota; class Actinomycetes; order Streptomycetales; family Streptomycetaceae; genus Streptomyces; species Streptomyces ardesiacus. The sequence goes on along the minus strand of NZ_BEWC01000004.1, from coordinate 118,754 downwards.
ACGCCGCCCACCTGATGCCCCCGTTGGGGGCGGGCGCGAACCTCGCGATGCTGGAAGGTGCCGAACTCGCCGAGTCCGTCGCCACCGGCTCCCAAGATCTGGACGAGACCGTCCGGGCCTTCGAGGAACGGATGTGGGCACGGGCCGGCAGGTGGGCGGAGATCACGACGGCCGGCCTGGAACGCCTCGTCGGCCCGGACCCCGCCGAAGCCCTCGCCCTGTTCGACCAGGTGCAGCCGTCCTGACCGTCCGGCGGTGGCGCCGGAGGTGCCCTACGACCCGGGGCTGCACGGTGGCGGTGGCCCGGCGACCGGTGCGGTCGGCGCCATGGGCGTCGACGCGGCCAAGGGGAGGCAGGGCGACTTCCTTCAATCCTCGGGCCTTCGGCCCTTCATCCCGTGGTCATGCGTTCGTCGTCGGGCGGTCGCCCGGGTGACGCGCGCCCTCCGCCTGCGCTCTCGATCATGTGACGTCGTCCCACTGGTGGGTGCGGTCGCGAGCCGACGCCGGATGTGCGCCGGCCTCGCCCGCTCCCTGACGAAGGAGACCGTCCGTGCACGCGTTCACAAGACGCCGTTCCCGTGCCGTCGCGGCGACGGCGACCCTGGTGTTCACCGCCGCTGTCGCACACGTACCGGCGGCGGAGGCCTCGGCGTTCGCCGCACTGCCCCAGGTCGTTCCCCGGGCCGAGACCGCGGCGCTGTTCGACGACGACGAGGGCGGGAACGCGAACGCCGACGACCCGGCGATCTGGCGCAACCTCGCCGACCCGGACGCCAGCCTCGTCATCGCCACGGCCAAGGAAGGGGGCCTGCGCGTCTACGACCTCGACGCCCGGCAGGTCCAGTCGGTCCCCGCGCCGGCGGCGCCGGGAGCGGACGACGCTCCCGGCCGTTTCAACAACGTCGACCTGGTGCACCGGACCCCCTTGGGTACGGGCCGCACGGATCTGGCGGTCGTCAGCGACCGCGGCAGCGACAAACTGCGCATCTACCGGGTCGACGGTGACCGGCCGGACGCCCCGCTCACCGATGTCACCGACCCCTCGGCGCCGTGGATCTTCTCCGGTTCGCAGGAGGAGGTCAACCAGGAGCGCACCGCCTACGGACTGGCCGCGTACACCGATTCCGGGACCGGCAGGTCCTACGCGCTCGTCAGCCAGAACGCGACCACCCGCATCGCGCTCCTGGAGCTGACCACGACGCGCGGCGGCACGGTGTCCTACCGGAAGGTCCGCACCCTGGACCTGCCCGCCGCCTTCACGATGCCCGACGGCACGAAGTGGTCCCCCTGCGGCGACCCGGGCGAAGGCCCGCAGGTCGAGGGCATGGTCGTCGACCCGGAGACCGGCACGCTCTTCGCCGGGCAGGAGGATGTGGGCATCTGGCGCCTGCGGGCCGACCTCAAGGGCACCCCCGTCCTGCAGGACAAGGTCCGCGAGTACGGTGTGCCGGCCACGTACGACGAGGCGTCCGACGCGTGCGTTGTGGGTGACGACCCCGGCTTCGGCGGTGTCCGGGTGTCGGCGGACGTCGAGGGCCTGACCCTGGTGCGCCAGGACGACGGCGACGGGTACCTGCTCGCCTCCAGCCAGGGCGACGACACCTTCGTCGCCTACGACCGCGAACGGTCCGACGACTACGAGTACGAGGGCGGCTTCCGGGTGGGTGCCGCCTCCCAGTCGCTGGACGGTTCCGAGGAGTGCGACGGCGCGGACGCGGTCGCCGAGCCGCTCGGCCGCAGGTACCCGAACGGCCTGCTCGTCGTCCAGGACGGTCACGCGACTCCGGAGGACGGCGACCGGGAGGCCACGGGCTTCAAGTTCGTCGACCTCGGTGACGTCCTGGAGGCGCTCGACGACTGACGGCCGCCGGGGCGGCCCGGGCCTGCACGGCCGCGCTCGTCGACCCGGTCGGCGGGGCGGCCGGCAGACCTCGTGGCGGGCGCATGCGGGGCAGGCCGGGTTCACGCCGAGGCGCGACGTACCACCTGGTGCGTCAACACCACCTCCCGCGCGGGCCCCTTGTCCCCGTCGAGCCGGTCGATGAGCAGCCGGGCAGCCGAACGGCCGATCTCCCGCGCGGGGTTGACGACCGTCGTCAGCGCGGGGGAGACCATCGACGCCGCGTCGATGTCGTCGTAGCCGGTGACGGCCAGCCGCCCCGGCACATCGAACCCCCGTTCACGTGCGACGTCCAGCGCGCCGATCGCGATCAGGTCGTTGGCGCACACCACGGCGTCCGGCGGCTCGGTGGCGTCGAGCAGGAGGGCCGCCCCGGCACGCCCACCCTCCCGCGTGAAGCCCGTCCACACGGTCAGATCCTCCGGCACGGTACGTCCCGCCTCGGCGAGGGCCTGCCGGTAGCCCTCGTAGCGCTCGCCGCCCGGCTCGACGCCCGCCTCGCCGCCGATGAAGCCGATCCGCCGGTAGCCGCGCTCGCGCACGAGATACCGGACCAGGTCCCGCATGCCCTCGGTCTCGGCGCCGCGGACCACATCGCCGGGGCCGTCGGCGATCCGTGTGCCGAGGCGGACCAGGCGGGCCCCGGAACCGGCGATCAGGTCGAGGTCCGCGCGCTGTGCGCCGAACCGCCCGAGCACGATCCCGTCGAGCCGCCGCGCGGTCAACTGGCGCAGTACGGCCGGGAGGCGCGGCCCGTCCGTCATGGGCGCCTCGCACACCACCGTCAGGAGGCCGCGGGCGTACGCGATGGCCTGGACGCCGGCGGCCAGCTCGGTGTTGAACGGGTTGGTGATGTCCGGGACGACGAGTCCGACGGTGTCGGTGCGCTGGGTGCGCAGGCCGCGCGCCGACGGGTCGGCCTGGTAGCCGAGGCGGCGCACCGCGTCCTCGACCCGGGCGCGGGTGGCCGCCGACACCGGGCGGCGCCCGCTGATCACATGGGACACCGTCGTCACGCTGACTCCGGCGGCGGCTGCCACGTCCACGATCTTGACGCGGCCCGAGCCGTGCACATTCGCCTCCCGGTCGTCGGCGGCGCCCGTGCGGCGCCGTGGTCGGTGTCACCCTATCCAGAACGCAAAACGTTTTGTATCGTGCTCGCCATCAAGGTGTCGGCCAGTTTCGTGCACCTGAGTCTGTCTGCCCTCTTCTCGCCCCCTGCGATGCAAAACGATTTGGATGCGTGATGGCCATAACGTCCCTTCCCGGGGCTCCACGCGGTGCAGAGTGGTCGCCATGAACCGCTCACCGGGCGCCGCGCGCCCCCTCAGCCGCAGAACTCTGCTCGCCGCGGCTCTCGCCGCCGCTCCCGGCGTGGCGCTGACGGGGTGCGCCTCCGACGCGTCCGGCGACCCCGGGCGGACCGTGCGGTTCCTCGGCCCCGAGACCCCTGAGACGTTCCAGCCGGTCATCCGGGGCTTCGAGAAGGCACACCCGGGGCTGCGGGTCGCGTACACCGCCGTGCCGCCCGCACAGCTCAACGACGTCCTCCAGCTGAGGCTGTCCGCGAAGGACTCGGCCGTCGACGTGTACTGCGTCGACCAGCCGCGGGTCCCCGCCCTCAGCGCCCGCGGCTTCCTCACCGACCTGAACGGCGTCGGCCGGCGGGCCCGCGCGGCCGTCACGAGGGAGCAGTACGAGATCAGCTCCTGGGACGGCACCCTGCGCTCGCTGCCGGTGTGGACCTCCACCCAGTACCTGTTCTACAACGTCGACCTGCTGAAGAAGGCCGGTGTCGGCGCCCCGTCCGCGGACCCCGCCGAGCGCTGGACCTGGGAGAGGGTCCTGGACGCCGGGCGCCGTGCCATGAAGCGGGCGGGCTGCGAGTACGCCCTGATCCTGGAGCAGACGGACGCGTACTACGGTCTGCAGCCGCTGGTCGAGTCCCTCGGCGGCGGCTCCGGCGTCACCGGCGACGACATGCTCTCGCCCGCCGTCACCACGGACGGCTGGACGAAGGCGATGCGCTGGTACCACGACCTGTTCGCGGACGGCCTCTCGCCGCGCGGCGTCACCTCCTTCCAGCTGGCCTCCTTCTTCACCGCGGGCAAGGTGCCGTTCTTCGTCGGCGGTCCCTGGAACCTGGGCGCCTTCGCCGGGCTGAAGGACCTCGCCTGGGGCACGGCGCCGCAGCCGTACTTCGACGGCGGCCGTCCGGTGACCCCGACCGACTCCTGGTCCTGGGGCGTCAACCCGTACAGCCACCGCAAGGACGCGGGCCTGAAGTTCATGGAGTACGCCTCGCTGACCACCGAGGGCAGCCTCGCCACGGTCGCCGCGTCCCCGCTGATCCCGTCCCACCGCGCCGCCTTCGACGCGTACGCCGCGCGCCTGGACGAACAGGCCACGAAGTCCACCGAGGGAGTCGCCACGATCATGCGCCACGAGCTGGAGCACACGGCCGTCAGCCGCCCGCGCTCCGTCGGCTACACCCAGTTCGAGACCGTCCTGGCCTCCGCCTTCTCCGACATCCGCAACGGCTCGCCCGCCGAGCCCCGGCTCGCCAAGGCCTCGGACGAACTGGTGCGCACCTGGGAGCGACTGCGATGACGAGCACCACCCCACCCCCCGACACCCCCGGACCCGCCACCGGCCCGAAGCCCGTGGTGCGGCGCCGCACCCGCTCCCAGGCCCGCACCGCGCTCGCCTTCCTGGCTCCGGCACTGCTCGCCCTGCTCGTGCTGCGGCTGCTGCCCGCCGGGCTCGCGGTCGTCGACAGCCTGCGCCACCACAGCCTCGTCGACGGCGTCACCCGCTTCGTCGGCCTCGACAACTACGGCGACCTCTTCGGCGACCCGCAGTTCTGGCAGAGCGTGCGCGTCACCCTGCTCTTCAGCGTGATCGTCAACCCGCTCCAGGTGCTGTGCGCGCTCGGCCTCGCCGTCCTGTTCAACCGGCGTTTCGCGGGCGTCCGCTTCTGGCGCTCACTCGTCTTCGCGCCCATCGCGGTGCCGCCCGCCGTTTCCGCGGTGATCTTCGGCATCCTGTACCGTCCCGAGGGCCCGCTCAACGCGCTCCTCGGCGGGCTCGGACTGCCCTCCCAGCCGTTCCTGACCAGCCCGGCGCAGGCGCTGTACGCGCTGATCGTGCTGATGAGCTGGGTCGGTGTCGGCTACTGGATGACCTTCCTCATCGCGGGCCTCCAGGACATCCCGCAGGAGACGTACGACGCCGCCGCCATGGACGGCGCGAACGCGTGGCAGCGCTTCGTGCACGTCACGCTGCCCCTGCTGCGCCGCCCGCTGGCCTTCGTCCTCGTCGCCGACACCGTCTCCAACTTCCTGGTGTTCGCGCCGGTCCAGCTGCTCACCGGCGGAGGCCCCGAGGGCTCCACCAACCTGCTCATGTACGACGTCTTCCGCCGGGCCTACAGCGTCGGCGACATCCACTACGCCCAGGCCGAGGTGGTGCTGCTCGTGGCGCTCACCCTCGCCGTCGTCGCCGTCCAGTACCGGCTGATGCAGGGCAAGGGGGAGGAGTAGCCATGACAACGCCGCACCGTTCCACGGTCCCGGGCCGCCCCTCCCCGGCCCGGCACATGCCGGCGATCGCCGCCGTAGTGATCGGCCTGCTGTTCGCACTGCCGCTGGTGTGGGTCCTCGCGGGTTCCCTCCGCCCCGGCTCCCGGGTCCTCGGAAGCCTCGGCGAGCTGTCCTGGCGCTCACTGATCCCCACCGACGCGACGCTGCACAACTACGTCACCCTGTTCCAGGGCGAATTCGGGCGCGCCGTGCTCAACTCGGTGCTGGTCGCGGCCGTCACCGTCGCGCTCGGCCTGCTGGTCTCGGCGAGCGCCGCGTTCGGCCTGTCGGTCTTCGAGTTCCGGGGACGCGGACTCGTGTTCGCCGTGATCCTGCTCAGCTTCATGATCCCGTTCGACGCGATCGCGATCCCGCTGTCGTCCCTGTTCCGCGACTGGGACCTGCAGAACACGTACGCGGGCCTGATCCTGCCCGGCATCGGAAACGGCCTTGCCGTCTTCCTGCTGCGCCAGTTCTTCCTCGCCGTACCGAAGGAACTCGTCGAGGCCGCCCGCATCGACGGCCTGAGCTGGTGGGGCGTGTTCACGCGCATCCACCTGCCGCTGTCGCGGCCCGCCCTGATCGGCGCGGGCCTCACCCTCTTCACCTTCCAGTGGCAGTCGTACATGTGGCCCCTGCTGATCGGCACCGAACCGTCCAAGCAGCTCGGCCCCATCGCGCTCGGCACGCTCCAGGGCCAGATGGTCGTCGACTACGGGCAGGTCTTCGCGGCCGCCGTCGTCCTCACCGTCATCCCGCTGGTCGTCCTGCTGCGCCTGCAGCGCCACTTCACCCAGTCCATCGCGAGCAGCGGCCTCAAGTAACGGCCCGAGTAAGGACCCCACGCATGACCACCCCTCTCCACCACGTCCTCCTCGACACCGACCTCGGCAGCGACGTCGACGACGCACTCGCGCTCGGCGTGCTGCTCGGCTCGCCCGCCGACGTCCGCGTCGAGGCCGTCACCACCGTCTACGGCGACACCCTGCTGCGTGCCCGACTCGCCCACCGCCTCGCCGCCCTGGCCGGGCACGAGCTGACCGTGGTGCCGGGCGCCGAGCACACCCTCTCGGGCAGGGAGGTGTGGTGGGCCGGACACGAGGGCCGCGCCTTCCCCGACCTGGAGACGGAGCCCGTACGCGACGGCGTGCCCGCCGACCGTTTCCTCGCCGAGGCCGTCCTCGACCGTCCCGGCGAGCTCGACGTCATGGGCATCGCCCCGCAGGCCAACCTGGCCCGCGCCCTCGCCCACGCGCCGGACTTCGCCGCTTCCGTCCGCACGCTCTACCTCATGGGCGGCCACTTCGCGCCGGACGCCGGGCCCGAACACAACATCGTCAGTGACATCACCGCCGCCCGTGCCGTCTTCGCCGCCGGCGTCCCCACCGTGATCACCGGCCTCGAGACCACCCGCCGGGTCCGCATCGGCCGCGACGGCATCGAACGCATCCGTGCCGCCGGGCCCTTCGGTGCCGCGCTCGCCCGCGAGATCGACGCCTGGACCGGCTTCACCGGCGAAGGCTGGAGCGTCCCGCACGACCCGATCACCGCCCTGTCGATGCTCCGCCCCGACCTGTACGACACGGAGCCCGGCACGGTCACCGTCGACGACGAGGGCGTCACCACCTTCCACCGCGACCGGTCGGGCCACGTCCGCCTCGTCGTCGACGCCGACCTGGACCAGGTGGCCGAGGAGATCGTCACCCGCATCGAGTGTGCGGGAACCACGGCCACCGCTTCGTAGCACCACGCAGCCGGACCGGTCGCGGGCGGATGGGGGGGCGAGGGCGGGGGAGCGGGCAGCGGGCGGGGAGCCGGCCGGAGTGGCGGGCGGGCGACGCGCAGGCCCGCCACCAGCGACGCGCAGGCCGCCGCCGACGAGGCGCTGTGCGCGGCCGGTGGCACGGATGCTCCGCGAGGGACCGCGCCGACCGCCGGGCACCAGATCCGGCACCCGGCATCGACATGGAGATCACCGCCCGCGCCCCGGGGACCAGAGGATTCCCACCGGTCCAGAAGCGCCGGGCGGCCGAGGGGACCTGCGGCCGGCTGATGCTCCACCGACGTCTCGCGACGTCTCGCCCGCCACTCCTCTGAACCGCATCCCCCGCGTCCGTCTGCTCGCAGTGAGCTCACGGCGGACGGGGGCCAGTGGCTTCAGTCGTGTTCCCGTCTTCCGTACGGCGCGGCCTCGTACGGCATCGGACAACCCCTCCCCGGGGACCGCCGGACGCTCGCGGTGCAGCCCGACACGGCTTGCCTGATCCGTCTGCCCGTACGGCGCCGTTCCCCGGCTGTGGTGGTTGAGGTTCTCAGTGTCCGGGCCGACTGGGCTGCGGCCGTGGCTGTGGCCGGCGTCGCCGCCCGCGGCGCGGGCAGCAGGTACTCACCGGCTGCCTGCGCGCGGGAGCAGGGGCACCCATCGCTCGTCCCGCACGTCGTGAGCGACCCAGACCGGACCCCACCGACGTGACGCCCGGCCGCCCCCGCCACCCCACCCGGCGGAGAACGAACCCGTCCTCGGCGCCCGCACCGGCCCTGCCCGGGCGGTCCGGGAACGGCGGTCGTCGAGGGCACCCTCCGGTCCGGCCCGCGGTCAGTTCGGCGGTGCCTCGTTCGGCAGGGCGGGCAGGTGGTCCGTGAGGTCGCCCGGTGCCCGGCCGTCGGCCCGTGCGCGGGACCAGAACAGCAGGGCGACACCGAGGGCCCCGGGGTCGGGGTGACCGACGGCGCGCTCGCCGACGTAGGAGGCACGTCCGCGGCGGGCGCGCAGCGCGGCGGTGGACCGGGCGCCGTCGAGGGCGGCCACGGCCACGTCCCGGGCGTCGGCCCCCGACTGGAGGGCGTCCCGGGCGGGAGCGAGGGCGTCGACCATCGTGCGGTCCCCCGGTTCGGCCTCGCCGACGCGCTGGATCGCCGCCAGGCCCTCGCGCACCCCGGTGAGCCAGGCGTCCTCGCCGGGAGAGGCGGCGTGCGCCCGGGCCAGCTCCTGGAAGAGCAGACCGATCAGCGGGCCGCTGGTGCCGCCGACCTCGTCGAGGAACACGGCGGCGGCCACGGTGTAGGGCGGCTCGTCCGGGTGGGCGTCGAGGGCGCCGGTGACACGGTCCAGCCCCTCGCAGAGGTTGTCGCCGAAGTCGCCGTCGCCGGAGAGCTGGTCCAGCGCGGTGAGCGTCTCGTAGGCCGTGTGTGCGGCGTCGGCGTAGGTGCGCAGCACGAGGCTCGGGTCGGTGGTCATCGGACGGCCTCCTGTGCGGGGAAGGCGACGGTGCGGGCGGGGGCGTGCCAGTGGGCGGCCCAGTCGTCGTCCAGGGCGGTCAGGGTGAGGGAGAAGCCGCTCATGTCGAGCGCGGGCACGTAGGAACCGACCAGGCGGCCGGCCACGTCCAGGCCCCGTTCGCCCAGCAGCCGGGAGACCCGGGCGTGGACGGCGTACAGCTCCAGCAGCGTGGTGGCCCCGAGGCCGTTGACGAGCAGCAGCACGGACCGGGCCGTGGCCGGCAGCGCGTCGGCGACCTGGTGCGTCATGCGGTCCACGAGCTGCTCGAAGCCGGGATGCTCCACGGTGGTCGCGGCGCGCTCGCCGTGGATGCCGACGCCGTACTCCAGCGTGCCCGCCGGCAGCGGGAAGGCTTCTCCGCCGCGCGCGGGCGAGGTCTGGGCGCGTCCGGCGACGGCGACGCTGCGGGAGGCCGCGGCGACCCGGGCGCCCAGCTCGGCCAGCTCGTCGAGTCCGGCGCCGGCGTCGGCGGCGGCGCCGAGGAGCTTCTCCACGATCACGGTGGCGCCGGTGCCGCGGCGGCCGGTCGCGGTCTCCTCGCTCTCCGTCGCGAGGTCGTCGTCGACCAGGACGCGGGCGACGGGGATGCCGTCGGCCCGCAGGCGTTCGGCGGCGATGCCGAAGTTGATGCGGTCGCCGGTGTAGTTCTTGACGACGTGCAGGACGCCGGCCGGGCCCGCGACGGCCTTGGACGCCTCGTAGATCTGCCGGTTGTGCGGGGAGGCGAAGACGCGACCGGGAGCGGCGGCGTCCAGCATCCCGGCGCCGACGAATCCGGTGTGCAGCGGCTCGTGGCCGGAGCCGCCGCCGGAGACGAGCCCGACACGCCGGCCGGGGTGCCGTTCGCGGGCGGTGACGTAGAGCGGGTCCTCGTGGAGGGTGAGCAGCCCCGGGTGGGCCAGGGCCAGGCCGCTGAGGGCCTCCTCGACGGGCTGTTCGGAGGGAAGGAACAGACGGTTCACGAGACCTGGGTCCTTTCGACGCGGTGGCTGGGGTCCGTCGCGGGCAGGGCGGGGCCGGGTGCCTCGCCCGCCCGCAGTCGGGTGGTGGCCAGACCGGAGAGGACGGCGACACCGACGCAGTAGGCGATCAGCCACGACCAGTGGCCGCCGGCCACGGACAGCAGGGCGGTGCCGATGAGCGGGGAGAGCCCGCCGCCGAGGGTGGCGCCGATCTGCTGGGTGACGGACAGCCCGGTGTAGCGGACGTTGACCGGGTACAGGTTGGCGAACAGCGCGCCCTGCGCTCCGTACATGGCGGCGTGTCCGACGCCGAGTCCCAGGGTCATGCCGACGGCGTAGCCCCAGAACTGGCCCGTCTCGATCAGGAGGAAGAAGGGCAGGGCGAGGACGGCCTGGAAGGCCGCTCCGAAGATGTACACCTTGCGCCGGCCGACGCGGTCGGAGAGCGCCCCGAAGTAGGGGAGCGTGAAGCACTCGACGGCGCAGGCGATGAGTACGGCGAGGAGGACGGGCCCCTTGGCGAGGTCGAGTTCGGTGGTGACGTAGGTGATGGCCACCACGTAGTAGATGTTGAACAGACCGCTCTCGGCGATCTTGGCCAGTACGGAGAAGACGACGGTGGCCGGCTGTCGGGTGAGGACCTCCTTCACCGGCAGGCTCTGCACCTCGCGGTCCTCGCGCATCTTCACGAACTCGGGGCTCTCGGTGACGTGCAGCCGCATCCAGATGCCGACGCCGACCAGGAGGATGCTGGCGAGGAACGGCAGGCGCCAGGCCCAGGAGTCGTAGGAGCCCGAGGGCAGGGTGGAGTCGAGGACGGTGACCAGGCCCACCGGGATCAGGACGCCGGCCGGAGTGCCGATGTGCACCAGTGAGGTGAAGAAGCCCTGGCGGGAGCGGGGGCTGTACTCCAGGGCCATCAGGACGCCGCCGCCGTACTCGCCGCCCATGCCGAGGCCCTGGACCAGCCGGATCAGGACCAGCAGGATCGGCGCCGCGACACCGATGCTGTCGTAGGAGGGCAGCAGGCCGATCGCGAACGTGCCGATGCCCATCATGAGCATGGTGATGATCAGGACGTTCTTGCGGCCCAGGCGGTCGCCGAAGTGCCCGAAGAGGATGCCGCCCAGCGGCCGGGCGGCGTACCCGACGAAGTACGTGGCGAAGGCGGCGAGGGTACCCACCAGGGGCGAGGCGTCGGGGAAGAAGATCTTGTCGAAGACCAGTGCTGCGGTGGTCGCGTACAGCGTGAAGTCGTAGTACTCGACGGTGGTTCCCAGGGCGCTGGCCGTGACGACCTTGCGCAGGGAGGTCTCCCGGGAAGCGGGTGTAGCGGCCGGTTGGGGCATGCTCGCTCCATTGCGATGGCGGCTCGGACGACACGGTCGGACCTCCCCTCAGTGTGGGGAGAGAGGCCGTGTCCGGAAAGCGGTGGTTCTGCTGAGGCAGGACCGCGTGCTAGCATCTGATGCATCAGACATTACATCCGCACCTAGGTTGCGGCAATACCCGGGAGGCGCACGTGAAGGACGTCCAGCTCGGCGGGATGATCTCCACCGTTGTCACGCCGTTCGACGAGAATGACCAGGTCAACCTGGACCTGCTGCGCGGCGAGGTCAAATTCCTCCTCGACCAGGGCGTGACCGCCATCTGTGCCTGCGGCAGCACCGGAGAGGGGCAGACGCTCTCCCTGGAGGAGAGCGCCGCCATCTGCGCCACCGTCGTCGACGAGGTCGACGGTCGAGTTCCGGTCATCGGTGGCGTCATCCAGAATTCCACCGCTCAGGCGAAGCGCTACTCCCTCGCCCTGAAGGAAGCCGGCGTCGACGCCCTCCAGGTCACCCCGGTGCACTACGTCTTCGCCCCCTCGCCCGAGGAGACCGTCGCCCACTACCGCGAGATCGGCGAGGCCACCGACCTGCCGATCGTGCTGTACAACGTGGTGCCCTGGGCACTGGTCCCGGTCGACACCATCGAGCTGCTGCGCGACGTCCCGCAGGTCACCGCCGTCAAGCAGTCCGGCGGGGACATCCACCTCCTCGCCGACCTGCTGCACCGCATGCGCGACCGCTTCACCGTGCTCGCCGCCCTCGACGACCTGCATTACCCGGCCTTCGTCATGGGCGCCCACGGCGCCCTCGCCGCCATCCCCACCGTCACGCCGCGCCTCAGCGTGGAGCTGTGGGACGCCGTCCAGGCGGGCGACCACATCAAGGCGCTGGAGCTGCACGAGAGGATCCTCACCGTCTGGCGGGCGATCGACGCCCCGAACCTGCCCGCCACCATCAAGGCCGCCCTGGAACTCCAGGGCCGCTCGGCGGGCCTGCCGCGCCGCCCGTTCCGGCCCGCCACGGACGCCGAGCGCGCGCGCATCCGCACCGCGCTGGAAGCCGCTAGGCTGATCTGACCGATCCCATCTGATCGATCAGATGCTGTGTGCCACCGGCGCCGGTGCCGCGTCCCGGCCGGCGCCGGAGCGACCGTCGGAGCAAGCAGTCGTCGGAGCAAGCGACCGTTGGAGAAGAAGGGCGATCATGGCCACCCCCTCCGTCCGTAGCCGCGGCGGCACCACGCCCCTGGTGGTGGAGTCGATCTCCGAGCAGCTCTACACGATCCTGTGCGAGCGGATCACGACCGGTGTGTACGCGCCCGGTTCCCGGATGGACCCCCAGGCCATCGCGAAGGAGTTCGGAGTCTCCCGCACCCCGGTCCGCGACACGCTCGTACGGCTTGAGCACGACCGTCTCGTGGAAACGCGCCCCCGCTCCGGCACCTTCGTCACCCGGCCCTCCCGCCAGGACGTCCACGAGGTGTGCCAGCTGCGCAAGGGCCTGGAGTGGCTGGCCACCGGCGTCGCCGCCCGGACGATGCCCCTGGAGCAGATCACCGACCTGCGCGACGAAGCCGTCGCCGCGCTGCGCGCCGCCGAGCGGGGGGACTACGAGCCGTTCTTCGCGAGTGACACCCGCATCCACCACGAGATCATCGCGCACACCGACAACAGCCGCCTGATCGCGGCCCGCGAGTCGGTCGAGCCGTTCGTCTACTGGCTGCGGGTCCTCGGCGCCACCGGCCCGCACCGCCTCGCCGGCTCCACCCGGCGCCACCTCGAAATCCTGGACGCCATGGCCGCCCGCGACATCGCGACCGCCCAGGAGGCCGCCGCCCTCCACCTCACCGAGGTCGAGGAGTGGACGCTGGCCGACATGGCCTCCCACGACATCGTCACCTGACCCGACGCCCCATCGACATGCCGACCGGTCGACGGATCGCCGCGTCGACCCGTCGACCGTTACGAGGTCCCTCCATGAGCACCACCCTGCCCTCGACCGCCTCGACCCTGGACACGGTTCTCGCCCAGGCGTCCGCCGCCGCCGGCCCCGCCCGCGCCGTCCCGTCCGGGGACCGCGCCCGTCTGCTGACCGCAGTCGCCGACGCGCTCGACGCCGCCGCAGACACCCTCGTCCCCGTCGCCCAACGGGAGTCGCACCTGCCCGAGGCACGCCTCAGCGGTGAACTCGCCCGCACCACCTTCCAGTGCCGGCTCTTCGCCGAGCGCCTCGCCTCCGGGGCCCTCGACGACGTCCGCGTCGACCACGCCGACCCGCACTGGCCGATGGGCGCCCGTCCCGACATCCGCCGCACCACCGTGCCGCTCGGCCCCGTCCTGGTCTTTGCGGCGAGCAACTTCCCCTTCGCGTTCAGTGTGCTGGGCGGCGACACCGTCAGTGCCCTCGCGGCCGGCTGCCCCGTCGTCGTCAAGGCCCACCCCGGCCACCCCGAACTCTCCCGGCTCACCGCATCCGTCGCCACGGCGGCCCTGGACGCCGCCGGAGCACCTGCCCACCTGCTCCAGCTCGTCGAGGGCGAGCGCGAGGGAGCCGACGCCGTACGGGACCCCCGCATCAAGGCCGTCGGCTTCACCGGCTCCACGCACGGCGGCCGGTACCTCTTCCAGCTCGCCGCCGACCGTCCCGACCCCATCCCCTTCTACGGCGAACTCGGTTCCACCAACCCGGTGGTCGTCACCCCGGCGGGCTGGTCCGACCGCGCCGAGGACATCGCCACCGGCTTCGCCGCCTCCTTCACCCTCGGAGCCGGCCAGTTCTGCACCCAGCCCGGCGTCGTCTTCGTTCCCGACGCCGACGCCTTCCTCGCGGCCCTGCCGCCGCTGACGACCGGCCCGATGCTCGGCGACCGCATCGCCGCGGCCTACGCGACCGCGCTCGACGACCTCGCCGCCCGCGACGGAGTGACCGTGGCCCGGCGCACCGGCCGGGGTACGGACCTGCCGGAGGTCGCGCTCCTGCGCACCACCACCGAGGCCGTGCGAGCGGACCCGTCGCTCATTTCCACGGAGGTCTTCGGCCCCACCTCGCTCCTCGTGGAGTACGGCAGCCTGGAGGAGGTGGAGACGGTTCTCGCCGACTTCGGCGGTGCCCTGACCGGCACCGTCCAGGGCGGTCACGTCCTCGACGAGGACGGCCGGCGCCTGCTCGACGTCCTGGCCGGGCACGCCGGACGCGTCATCTGGAACGAGTGGCCCACCGGAGTCACCGTCACCGACGCCCAGCACCACGGCGGCCCCTGGCCCGCGTCCACCGCCCCCACCACCACCTCGGTCGGCACGGCGGCGGTGAAGCGCTTCCGCCGCCCGGTGGCCTACCAGAACGTCCCGCAGCAGGCCCTGCCGGCGGAGATCCGGGACCGGTAGGCCCGGGGGCCCTGGCCGGTCGGGGCAGGAGAACCCCGGCGGGCGGGTCCTGGCGTGAGCAACGGTTCACTGGCAGGGGCGTCCTGTGGCGGAAGCGGATCCCTGGTCAGGCGTCCCCCCGCGCTCTTCCTCGGGCCAGGCTTCGGGCCTGCGCCTCGTGAAGGTCGCTTGCCCACTCCCAGCCGGGCTTGGGCGAAACGACTCGTGGGTCGCTGGACACCCGGGCGTCACGCAGGTCCTCCACGTACGCCCGATCCCGTGTGATCCTTGCGCGTACCTCCTCGTCCCTGGCGACGGATCCGTGTCCGGGGACGAGGACATCGACGTCGTCCGCCGTGCCCTCGAGCACTCCCAGACCGACGAGGTAGTCCTCGATCGGGTTGTCGGTGGCGTCGAGCAGGGGAACGAAGACGTCGGAGAGCATGTCGCCGGCGATGAGAACGCGGCGTTCCTCGATCAACAGCGCCGCATGGCCCGGGGCATGCGCCGGATGCTCAATGATCCGCACCGCGGGGCCGTCCCAAGGAAGCCGTGCGGTTCCGGCAGGCAGACCAGTGAGGAGGCCGTACAGGGCCAGTGGTGTGTCCTCGGCGATTTCCGGTGGCAGACCCTCGGCGACGCCGGCCTTCCAGTCCGCGTCCGACAACACGTCCTGCATGAAGGCCGCGCAGCGGGCCGTGCCGTAACGAGGCGCATCGCCCAGTTCGGCATGCCAGAGCACGTGGTCCCAATCAGGATGCGTCGAGAAGCCTGCCACCACGGGCAGGTCCAGCTCACGAAGGTCGTTCGCCAGGCAGGTCATTTCGGCGCCGGTAATGCCGGCGTCTACGAGGAGCACGCCGTCCCTGCCCTGCACGACAACGGTGTTGTTCTCCAGCAACTCGCTCCGATGGATCAGCACACCCTCGACGACCTGCTTCAGCATGGGCCCCTCCTGTTCGAAGAGTGCCGCCGCGTCCTGACCGGCACCGGGTCGTTGGTCCTGCTCGAGATCGAACTCCCTGCCCGATCGGCCGGCTTCACCCTGCCAGAAGGGCTGACGCGCATCAACACAACCGGGCGGGGGCGTGCGAGGGCGCCCCTCAACGACCAGACCGTCGTCCGCCGGGAGCATCGAGGAGCCCGGCAGAAACGGCACATCGCCGGTCACCGCGCACCCGACGCCCCGTACGGCCGAGTGCTGATGCACGAGCGCCGAAGGCAGTTCACAGTCGGGCGCGGTGCGCGGTGCGCAGGGCGAGGAGGGCGATGTCGTCCTCGTTGGCCGCGGGACGGGCACGGGCGAGGAGCTCGTCGGTGAAGGTGTCCAGGGGATGGTGCGAGAGCGCGGCGGCCTGACGGCTCAGCCGGTCCAGTCCGTCGTCGAGCGAGGCACCGGGCTCCTCGATGAGGCCGTCGGTGTACAGCAACAGGGTGGCGCCGGGTGGCAGGAGCAGCGACACGTCCGGGCGTGGCTCCGCCCATCCGGTCCCGAGGAGCATGCCGTGCGCGTCGGTGAGGTACTGGGTCGCCCCCTCACGGGTGATGAGCAGGGGCGGCGGGTGGCCCGCATTGGTCCAGGTCAGCTCCCAGCCGAGGGGTCCGACCCTGGTGAGCCGGGCCAGGACGAGGGTGGCCATGTCGGATCCGGACAGCTGCATGGCGGCCTGGTCCAGCCATTCGACGATCTTGCTGGGTGGCTTCTGCTGGGAGAAGGCGTAGGCGCGCAGCATGTTCCGCAACTGGGCCATGTCGGCCGCCGCTTCCAGGTCGTGCCCGACGACGTCGCCGATGACCAGTGCGGTCGCGCCGTCGGGCAGGACGAACGCGTCGTACCAGTCGCCGCCGACCTGGGACGCGTCCGGCGCCGGCACGTAGCGCGCCGTCATCTGCAGGTCCGGCACACGCGGCAGCTGCGGCAGAAGGTGACGTTGCATCGTCTCCGACACCTTCCGCTGCCGCTCGTAGAGACGGGCGTTGTCCAGTGCCAGCCCGGCCCGCCGCGTGATCTCCTCCAGCAGGGGCAGATCGGCGGTCGTGAACGGGTGCGAGCCGTCGGAGCGGCCCAGAGTCAGTGCGCCCAGCACGTCCCGGAGGCCGCGGATCGGGCCGATGACGGCGGACTGGATCCCGGTGGCCGCGAAGAGCCGGCCCTGTTCCACGGCGAGTTCCGAGTCCGGCTCCCCCCGATAGGTCTCGGGGCCCGTGAGCGCGGACGCGGCGCCCCTCAGCGCACGGGAGAGAGGAAGCTGGGACTCCTGAGGCACCGCCGACATGGGCCCGACGAGGTTCTCCTGGTTCCTCAGGTCGCCGTCCTCGGCGTGGACGACGACACGACGCCACACCCCGCCCGCCTCGGTGATGAGGTCGACGACGGCCCAGTCCGCCAGCCGCGGCACCAGCAGACGCACCAGTCGGTTCAGGACCTCCTCGACGTCCATCGTCGAGGTCAGCTGGGTGGTCAGCTCCGCGAACAGCGCCAGGCGCTCCAGCTCGGACAGGGGCTCTTGCAGCGAACCGGGCTCCGTGTCGTCCAGCGGGTGAAAGAACGCCAGCGTGCCCCGTCGGCCGCCCGCGTCGTATCCGGTGACCAGCCAGGCCACAGGGGTGACCGAACCGTCGCCCCGCTCGAACCAGAGCGCTCCGCCTTGCGCCGTGCGGCCCGCCAGGACGGCCTGCCGGACCGGGCACTCGCTTCTCGGTTCGGGCTGGCCGAGGGCGTTCCGGTGCAGCGTGTCATGCGCGTCCCGCCCGAGCAGTTCCACGGCGTTCCGGCCGAGAAGCTGCTCGGCCACCGTGTTGACGGCGGTGATGACGCCCTGCTCGTCGGCCAGGTATGCGGCGGCGGCCAGTGATTCCAGCCAGGCAGGCCGAGGCCCCGACCCGCCCGCGGGAGCCTGTCCACCAGGTGCCGAGGGGCCTTGTCCCTGCATGTCTCCGCCCTCCTCATGGCCGGCATGGAACAGTGACTTTTCCACGGGCTCCCAACCCGTCAGCGCAGACACGCAAGATGATCCGCTGGGTGGCAGGGTCATACGGTCATACCTGGTCCGGGACGGTCGGCGCGGCAGGGCCCGGGATGCTGGGGGCCGGGGCGTACTGGGCGGCCTGGGCGTCGAACATGGCGGCGTACCGGCCGCGGGCGGTGACGAGTTCGTCGTGGGTGCCGTGTTCGGCGAGGTGCCCGTCGCTGAGGACGTAGATGTGGTCGGCGTGACGGACACCGGACATGCGGTGGGTGACCAGGACGACGGCCCGGTTCGGGGCGGCGAGGCGGCGGATGCGGTCGAAGGCCTGGATCTCGGCTTCGGGGTCGAGGGCGGAGGTCGGCTCGTCCACGATGAGCACGCCGTCCGCCTCGGAGGTGGAGCTGCGCCAGTGCGTGCGGGCCAGGCCGACCTTCTGCCATTCGCCGCCGGACAGTTCGATGGCGCCGCGGAAGACGCGGGCCAGCAGGCTGCGCAGGCCGTCGGGGAGTTTGGCGATGACGGGTCCGGCGACGGCGTAGTCGACCGAGGGCTGGAGGTCCTCGTCCGTCGCGGGGTGGTCGGGGCGGCCCAGGCGGATGTTCATCGCGGCGGTCACGGGCCAGCGCTGGAAGTCCTGGGTGAGCAGGGACACGCGTGCGAAGACCTGGGTGCGGTCGAGACCGGTGAGATCGGCCTCGCCCCAGCGCAGCGTGCCGGCGTCGGGCAGCAGCAAGCCGGAGAGGATCTTCATCAGGGTGCTCTTGCCGGAGCCGTTCTCACCGACCACCGCGGTGACGGACCCCATCGGCAGGGTCAGCGAGACCCCGTCCAGGGCCGCGGTGTCCCGGTCGGGATAGCGGTAGGTGACCTGATCGAGAACGATCTCCCCGACCCGCTCGGGAACGGGCGCACCGCCGGTGGGGAGCGTTCGCCGGGCGGCCTGGGTGAGGAAGCGGCCGTGGTCGCGGACGTAGAGGCTCTCCTCGTGGAGCTGATTGATGTTCATGACCAGCGCGCCCAGGCTCGCCGAGCCGGTCCGTACGGCGACGACGGCGGTTCCGGCGACGGCGAGGCTCATGTGCCCGGCCATGATCAGCCAGAACATGGCCCCGTAGGTCGCGGCCATCGCCAGGCCGGACAGGGCGGAGGCGGCCCATTCGGTCAGGGCCTTGCTGGAGGCGAGGCGCTCCTGTTCGGCTTCGGCGCTCTCGGCCATGCGTTCGTAGCGGCCGAGGAGGAAGGGGCCGACGGCGTGGAGACGGACTTCCTGTGCGGCGCTGCGTTCGGTGAGCAGGTTGCCGATCAGGCGGCTGGCCCGCACGTGCTCGATCCAGCTCATCACCGACACGTACCGTTCCTGGGCCACGCGCATGGCGCCCCAGCCGCGCGGGGCGGCGATGAGGAGCAGCATGGGCAGCAGCACGGGGTGGAGCACGAGAAGGACGCCGGCGGTGGTGATCAGGGAGATGAGGCCGTTCAGCGCCGCGACGCAGGCGCTGATCATGCGGCGGGCGGAACCGGGGCCGTGCTGGGCGATGTCCACCAGCCGCCGGAAGTCGGGATCGTCGATGGCCTCCAGCTCGACGCCGACCGCGGCGGCCAGGTACTGCGTCGTGGCGATCCGCTCGACCTTCGGCTCCAGTCGCCCGGCCCGGGACGTGGACCACGCGGACAGGGCGGAGTTGACGACGCCGATCGCGGCGGCGGCCAGCAGACCCGGCAGCAGGGCGTGCAGCCGTTCGGCGGCGCTGCCGGTGCCGGCCAGCAGGGCGTGCATCACGGCGTTGACGGCGAGCAGGCCGGCGGCCGAGGCGATGCCCTGGCCGATCTCGCTGACCCCGACCGAGAGCAGGGCACGCCGGTCGGCCTGCCACGCCATGCGCAGCGTGGCGCCGACGAGCGCGGGCATGGAACGCAGCGCGGACATCATGGTCAGGTCCAAGGTCGCGTGCTCGTGCTGGGACCAGCCCATGTCGTAGCGCAGGGGCCCGCCGAACAGCTCGTGCTCGGCGTCGGACACCTGCGGGTCGGCCATCCTGACCGGGCCGAAGAGCCGCTTCACAGGGCAGCTCCCGCAGGCCCGTTCAGCCCCTGGTACGACGGGTCGTTCGCCGACACCCGGGTCCGTTCTGCATGCCTGTCCGGCTCCGGGGGGCGCGCCTCTCCCGTCCGTTCCCTTCGAACACCGGCCTCCTGCGGGCGGCCGTCGCGCGAGGCGCCCTCCGTCGGCTGTGGCGACTGATTCTGAGTGATGATCGAGGTCATCGTTCCCCCGGCACGGTTGCTGTGACACGGTCGTGAGGCTCAACGACTCGGCAGCGCTTTCGAACACACGTCATTCGGTCGCGCTGTGGAGCCCGCCGCTCCCGGTGCCGTCGGCCCCCGCGGGGCCGGATCCCTGAACCGGTGGGGGAAAGACGCCGGGACCGAAGTGGCCGAAACGCCGACACCGCCCAGGCGCCTGCCTTTTCGAGGGTGCGGAGGCCGGTGGTGGGAGGGATTCATACCGACTACGTTCAGATCCACGTCGAGAGCGATCCGGACGGGGACGGGTTCAGTCTCCTGGAGGCGTTGACGGGAACCGTCTTCTCGCCGTGACCGAGCGGGGGCTGTCCACGCGACGCCGTCCTCGGCTTCCTGCTGATGGGCGGCACCGGAGCCGCGGCGGAGTACGTCCTCGCGCCGGCCGACGTCCGGCATCGGTCGGTACGCCTTCCCGGCCGGGCCGGTGACCGAGCTCACCGGCCCGGCCGGGAAAAGGGGTGTATGGAAGTCTTCGAACAGGGCAAACGGAGCTTCGTCGGTGTGAGCCGACGACCGCCGGGGGCAGTTTCAACGGGAGGGCACATCATGACGACGGCGACCGCAGGGACCACCGAGCGCGCCACGACGACGGGCATGCCGGAGATCGCGGACCCGTCCAAGGTGGCGCCCAGGGACGCGCGGGAGTTGTCGAAGCTGTTCTTCGAGCAGCTGACGGTGCTGGAGGAGGGCACGCCCGAGTACCAGTACGCCCGTAACACGCTGATCGAGATGAACATGTCCCTGGTCCGCTTCGCGGCCGGCCGCTTCCGCAGCCGCGGGCCGGAGGAGATGGAGGACATCGTCCAGGTCGGCATGATCGGTCTCATCAAGGCCATCGACCGGTTCGAGCTGACCCGCGAGGTCGAGTTCACCTCCTTCGCCGTGCCCTACATCGTCGGCGAGATCAAGCGGTTCTTCCGGGACACCTCCTGGGCCGTGCACGTGCCCCGCCGCCTCCAGGAAGCCCGCGTCCAGCTCGCCCGCGCTACCGAGGAACTGCGCAGCCGGCTCGGCCGCAACCCCACCACCCAGGAGCTGTCGGAGCTGATGAGCCTCCCGGAGGACGAGGTCGTCGAGGCCCGGCTGGCGGCCAACGGCTACAACTCCTCCTCCCTGGACGCGACCATCAACGGCAGCGAGGACGGCGAGTCCGCGCTCGCCGACTTCATCGGCACCGACGACGCCGCCCTCGCCCTGGTGGACGACTTCCACGCCCTGGCCCCGATGATCGCCGAACTGGACGAACGCGACCGGCAGATCATCCACTGGCGGTTCGTGGAGGAACTGACCCAGAAGGACATCGGCGAGCGCCTCGGCGTCTCCCAGATGCACGTGTCCCGGCTGATCTCGCGGCTGCTGACCAGGCTGCGCGAAGGGATGCTCAGCGAGTGCTGACGGAAAGGGGGAGAGGGATGACGACTGCCCAGGACATGCCGTCGGCCTCCGGTGCCTCCGGTGCCTCCGGTGCCTCTGTGACCGACGGCGGACACCCGGACGAGCGCGCCGTACGCATACGCCGCCGGCTGGAGCGCCTGATCGGCATCGCGGCGACCGAGGGGAACGCCCTGGACGCCCTGCGCAACGGGGACGAGATCTTCCCCGCCATGCTCGAGGCCATCCGGTCCGCCGAGCACACGGTGGACATGATGACGTTCGTGTACTGGAAGGGCGACATCGCCCGCGACTTCGCCCACGCCCTGGCGGAGCGGGCGCGGGCCGGAGTGCGCGTGCGGCTGTTGCTGGACGGCTTCGGCAGCAGGCTCATCGACAACGACCTGCTGACGGAGATGGACCGGACGGGCGTCCAGGTGGCCTGGTTCCGCAGACCCGCACACCTCTCGCCCTTCAAACAGAACCACCGCTGCCACCGCAAGGTCCTCGTGGTCGACGAACAGGTGGGCTTCACCGGCGGGGTGGGCATCGCCGAGGAGTGGTGCGGCGACGCGCGCAACCCGGACGAGTGGCGGGACACCCACGTGCGGGTACGCGGTCCCGCCGTGGACGGCATCGCCGCCGCCTTCGCCCAGAACTGGGCCGAGTGCCACGACGAACTCTTCGACGACCGGGACCGGTTCATCGAGCACCGCCCCCAGGGCGACGCGGTGGTCCAGGTCGTGCGTGGTTCGGCCAGTTTCGGCTGGCAGGACATGCAGACCCTCATCCGGGTCATGATCGAGTCCGCCGAGGAGCGGTTCAGACTGGCCACGGCCTACTTCTCTCCGGACGCCTACTTCATCGACCTCCTGTGCGCCGCCGCACGGCGCGGGGTGGAGGTGGAGATCCTGCTGCCCGGTCCCCACACGGACAAGCGCGTCTGCCGGCTGGCCGGGCAGCACCACTACGAAGTGCTTCTGTCCTGCGGTGTGAAGATCCACCACTACCAGCCGACGATGCTGCACGCCAAGGTCATGACCGTCGACCGCACGGCTGCCCTGGTCGGCTCGACCAATTTCAACCGGCGTTCCCTGGACCACGACGAGGAAGTCATGCTCGCCGTGCTCGACGCGGAGTTCACCGCCACCCTGGACCGGCACTTCGAGGCCGACAAGGCAGTCAGCGAGCCGATTCAGCCGGGCCGTTGGAGGCGGCGGCCCGCGCTGCAGCGTGCGCGGGAGGCAGCGGTACAGCCCATCCGCCGGTTCCTGTGAGGGTCCTCGGCAGCCGTCGCATCCCCATCCCGCGCTTCTGCACCCCGGCAACCACGACTGTTCCATGCCGCAGGGAACGCCCGGGAGCCCGTACGACACCGTGGGCTCACGAGAGCGTCCAGGACAGGAGCGGTCGGTCGCCACCGGCCCCGCCGCGCTCGCCGCCGGCGTCACCCTCGTCTTCACGGCTGACTCCCACAGGCAGCTTCGGTGTGTGCCGGCGGCTCTGCCCAGCCGGACGTCAACGACGAGGTGTCCGCCCCTGCCGGCGCGCCCGTCAGTGGCCGTGTCCCGCCCGTGCGTCGGGCGGGGGCCGTTCCGGTGGGTCCGGGAGACGGTCGCGGGCACTGGCGAGGTCCGCCCCGGTGACCATGCCCACGAGGCGATGATGATCAATGACCAGGACGGGCGCCGAGGGAGACATGGCGGCGCGCTCCAGGACTTCGGTGATCTTCTCCTCCGGCCCGGCCAGCACACACCGCTCCAACGGCGCGGCGACGTCCCGGACACGGGTGGTCGGCCTCAGCACCTCGGGGACGGCACGCAGAAGGGGCACCGTCACGTAGCCGGAGGGACGGCCGTCGAGGTCGGTGACGGGAATCACCGGCTGGTCACCGGCGTGTCCCGCGGTCTCGGTCAGAAAGCGGTCGACGCTCTGCCACTCCTGCCCCGTGAGCACCGGCCGCATGGCTTCGGCCACCGGCAGGCCACGCAAGGACGCGAACAACTGGGCGCGGCGGACCTCTGCGGAAGCGACCACCACCACGAACAGTCCGATCAGGCCCAGCCACAGACCCGACCCGGTTCCGCGCAGGGACTCGAACAAGCCGCCGGCGAGGAAGACGGCACCCGTGACCTGTCCGCACCGGCCGGACGCTTGTGCCGCCCGCTCGCGGTCACCCCGGATGCGCCAGATCAACGCCTGGAGGACACGGCCACCGTCCAGCGGCGCTGCGGGCAGCAGGTTGAACGCCGCGAGCAGGATGTTCGTCCATCCGCCCCAGAGCAGGACCCCGCCCGGCAGGGGCCAGTGCAGGACATCCCGGGCCAGCACGGAACCGCCCAGGCACAGACCACCGAGCACCAGGCTGATCAACGGGCCCACACCGGCCACCAGCCCCTGGCTCCGCGGGGTGGTGGCGGATGCCATGCGCGTCACGCCCCCCAGGGCGAAGACGGTCACATCCTTCACCGCGATCTTGAAGCGTCGCGCGACGAGGGCGTGACCGCCCTCGTGAGCGATCAGGCTTGCCGTCAGCAGCAACGCTCCCACGACCGCCCAGAGCCGGTAGGCGGACGCGGAGTGGCCCGGGGCCCACGCCGGCAGGACGCTGCCGGCCAGGCCGATGCTCAGTACGACCACCAGCAGCGGTGCGCTCCAGTGCAACCGCAAGGGCACACCGGCGACGTGCCCGATCTCGAGGGAACCGTTCATCACACCCTCCACCTCGCCCGGTGGGGCCGACCGTCCCGCTCCTTCCACTGTGGGCCCGGACGGCCGCTGATGGCCAGGTCCGACCGGCCCTCGACGACGGCTGTTCGTCCCTGCCGGGCTGGTGGGCCGCCGAGGGCTCCGGCGGTGCCCGGGTGCAGGGGTCCGGGGCGGGGCCCGGAGCCAAGGGGCAGGGGATGGCAAGGTGCTGGTCGGGGACCGGCCCGGTGTGGTCTGTCCTTGACCGGCGGCTGTGGGCGCGGCGGTTCAGGGCTTCTCCGGCCGGGGCGCCGGCCGGTGGGTGGGGGCAGGCACAGGCCGCAGACCCGGCGCGGTCCGTGTCAGGGCGTCGCGCGGCGGGCGGACCGGCGGCGAAGCCACAGGGGCAGTGCGTACCACGACAGGGCGAACCAGACCATCACACCGCCGACGAGTAGTTTCGCCAGGAGTCCCGGTACGACGACGTGCAGGATCAGCAGGAGAGTGCAGCCGATGGTGACGGCCATCAGGAGCATGCCGCACATCATCAACCGGTGAGCGACCTCGACCATCTCGTCCTTCATCCGCTGACCCGAGAGGAAGCGGTGGATGGAGACCGGAGCGATCAGACACGCGGTGGCGGTGGCACCCGAGACGACCGTGGTGACGTAGACGGCGTGGTCGAAGGTGCCCAGGTCGTGGAAGAGAGGGGTGAACGCGACGCTCAGCAGGAAGCCGAACAGGATCTGGACCCCTGTCTGAGCGACGCGCGTCTCCTGCATGATCTCGTTCCAGCGGCGGTTGACCCGCTCGCGTGGCGTCTCGGGTGCCTCGTCCGCGGCGGCACCTGGGTGTCCTTCGCAAGCACAGCATCCGTAGGTCGACGCCTCCGGCCGCGCGATCGACTTGGTCGTCATGAGCGTGTTCCCCTCCTTCTGCGGACCGTTCATCTGCCCGTTGGAGCAGGCCGCATGCCGGGCACGCCGCCGCCGGTCGGGACGGCGACGGGCGACCCTCACCCAGGGGCCGCGCGGGCAACTGACGCGGTCGGCGGGCATCACGGACGGCTGGCCCACGCCTATGAGTACGAGCACGCCCTTCCCCATCAGGAGGGCTCCCCGCGCGCGGGTGCTCCCGGGCCCGGCTCCGGGCGGGTGGCGGCGACCGCGACGGCGGACGGCCCTTCGGCGCCGGGCGGCTGCACACCGTGGGTGTCACGCACGGTAGTCCGTTCGGTGGAGGGTCCCCGTCTTGTGCCCGGTGTCCCTCTAGCCTGGGCGGCAGCCGCCGAAGGGAGGCCCTCATGTCGGACAGACCGATGAGTTCGCTGGGTACGGAGATGCGGGAGGTCACCTTTCCGGACCAGTCCCGCGGGATCATCCTGGTGCAGGCGGGAACCCCACAGGCCGAGGCCGACGAGATGGCCGCACGCGTATGGGCCGAGCTGCCCAAAGGCTAGGACTGCGAAGGAGAGCCGCGGCAGCAGGCTGCCGAGGGGGAGCGGAGAACCGGTGGCGACCGGGCGTTCGCCTCTTCGCTCCCGCCAGGGATCAGTCGTGGGCGGCGTAGGCGACCGCCGGCGCGTCGCTCGGGGCTACCGCGTGTGCATCGGCGAAAGCGCGCGCTGACGGTGCGATGCGCTACGCGGGACCCGCACGGCCCTGCCGGACCAGGCCGCCGAGCAGCCCTCGCGGTGAAATCCGCTCGACTTGGTCACCTCCTGCAAGAGATCTTCAGACATGGAGTTCCTCTGCTACCACCGCGACCGGCCCGCCTCCCTGCCTCTGCGCTACGAGCTGCGGGAGGAGCATTGGTCCTACATGGACCAGTACGCGAAGGAGATGATCGCCCGGGGGCCGACTCTCGCCGACGACGGCGAGACCCCCACGGGTAGCGTGCACATCCTCGGCCTTCCCGACCGCGCCGCTGCCCGCGCGTTCGCGTTCGACGAGCCGAACTACCAGGCCGGCGTCTACCGGGACGTGCTGCTGCGGCGGTGGCGCAACGCGCTGGGGCGCACCATGTGGGACTTCCCCGGCGGCCGGACCGGAGGCAACCGGTACCTGGTGCTCGGCTTCGGCACGGGGCAGGCCGCCGACCTGACGCTGCCACCCGCCCGGGACGAGCTGATCGCCTACGGCCCGATGCTGTCCGACGACGGGACCGCCTGGCTGGGCACGGCTGCGCTGGTCCGAGCGCCGGACCAGGAGACGGCAGGCACCATCCTGACCCCCGGCCGGTACGCCGATATCGAGGTGCACAACTGGCAGTTCGGCGGGCGCCCGTCGTAGCGCTGGACGAGGACGAGTCCATGGGCTGGGCCGGCGGAACGCCGTCATCCATGGCGGACGAGGCACCGTCGGGCTGAGGGCCGCTGGCCACCGGGCCACCTGCCGAAGAACGACCCGACTGGCCCGGCGGAAAGCAGGGGTGTCTCAGGAGGCGTGCAGCCCGTCGAGGACGACGCGCAGCGTGCGAGTCCTGCGGGCCGGGTCGGCGGGCAGGTCAAGGAAGCATCCAGGCGTGACCGCGGCCTGTGCCAGGAACGGGACGTCCCGCCAATCCACGTCGTCCCGGAGCGCGCCGGCCTGCCGGGCGCACTCGGTGACCTGCCGGATGAGCTCCAGAAGGCGATGGCGCAGCGCGGCGATGTCCGGGCCGCCGTGTGCGTCGAGCGATCCGGACAGGCCCGCGTTCTCCGCTGTACGGGCGGCCAGTTCGCCGAACAGCAGGGTGAATCCCTCCCACGGGTCCGCGCACTCCGTAGCTGCCTCGGCGGTCCGGATCAGTTCGCTCAGGATGTCGCTCAGCACGGCCGTCATGAGGTGGTCGCGTTCCGGGAAACGGCGGTAGACCGTGCCGACGCCGACCCCTGCTTCGCGGGCGATCTCGTGATAGCTGACGCCCAAGCCCTTGGAAGCGACAGCGCGCCGCGCCCCGGCCAGGACGAGCGCGGCATTGCGCCGGGCATCGGCGCGCGGCGCCTTCCCGCCCGCCGGGTCGTTCGTCGCCGTCTGTCGTCGTGCATGCATGGGGCCACCGTACATGAAAATGGACAGAATCTGTCCGTTTCCGTTAGCCTCCTGAAACGGACACGATCTTTCCGTTTTCAGTGGGAAGCGAAGGGAGGCGGTAGCCATGACCTCACCCTCATCTACTGCTTGCGAGGAACCTGCTGTGCCATCCCGAAGGGATACCGCGGTCGTCACCGGAGGAAGTGACGGCCTCGGCTACGCCATCGCGGAAGCGCTGGCCGCGCGGGGGGCCGATCTCATCCTCGTAGGACGCGATCCGCACAAACTCGACCGCGCCCGCGACACCCTCCTCAAGCACGGCACCGCCGTCCACGCCGTACCCGCCGACCTCGCCGGGCCGGGCGCCGCAGCAGCGGTCGGCGAAGCCGTCCGCGCACGGACCGACCGCGTCGACACGCTCGTCAACAACGTGGGCGCCGCGCACTTCGCGCCCCTCGAGGACACCACGCCGGACATGATCGATGCCATGCTGCACCTCAACGTCAAGGTGCCGCTGCTGCTCAGCCGGGCACTCCTCGCCGAACTCAGACGGGCGCGGGGCAGCATCATCAACATCAGCAGCTACTGGGCGCGCAAGATGACGGCCGGCCGCCCCTCGGCCGCCTACTCGGCGACCCGCGGGGCCATCAACTCTCTGACCATGGCCCTGGCCAACGAACTGGGTGCCGACGGCGTGCGGGTCAACGCCCTCGCACCGGGTGCCGTCCACACCCCCACCTATCAGCACTCCTACCTCGGCCTGATGACGCCCCAGCAGCGTGCGGCCCACGACTCCGGCGTCCAGACCGCCTACCCGCTGGGCCGCCTCGGCGCCCCGCGGGATGTCGCCGAGGCGGCCGCCTATCTGGCGGGCGCACGCTGGACCACCGGTACCGTCCTCACCGTCGACGGTGGGCTGACCGTGCGCTAGTAGTGCTCCGTTGCGTTGAGTGATCGCGGCTGATCGCGGGCGGCTTCCCGGAATGAGGTTGGGGGAAGTGGAACGGCTCCGGGGCGAGTGTTGTCTGCGGGGCCTGCAGCAGGGGGCGCATGGGCGGCGCGAGCAGGGGCTCTGCAGGGAGCAGTGGGGACGGGTCAGACGGTTCCGCCAGGGGCGTCGCTCGGCATGGCGGGCGACGGGGCGATCTCTTGTTCGGCGGCTTCGATCAGAGCCAGTACGGCACGCGACGCGGCCACGGAGTCCCGGGCCTCGACGGCCCGTACGACGGCGCGGTGACCCGGCAGCGAGGCCTCCACCGCGCCGGGGGTCTGCGTACTGACGAGAAAACTGTGCTCCAGCGCGATCTCGACGGCGCGGCCCAGTGAGCCGAGGAGACGGTTGCCGCTGGCGTCGAGCAGGGCCCGGTGGAAGGCGATGTCGGCCTCGACGTACCCGGCACGGCCGGGAGCGGCCGCCGCTGCCTCCATGGACGCCAGCGACTCGTACAGGACGCGTACGTCGTCGGGGCCGGCCCGGCCGGCGGCGAGCCGGGCCGCCTCCGGCTCGACGATCCGGCGCAGTTCACCCGTGTCGCGCAGGAGGGCCGTGGCATCTCCGGCCTGCTTCCAGCGCAGTACGTCACGGTCCAGGTGGTTCCACCGCTCCGGAGGCAGCACGCGCGTGCCGGTGCGCGGGCGCACGTGCAGCATGCCCTTGGCGACCAGTGCCTTCACCGCCTCCCGCACCACCCCCCGGCTGACGCCGATGTCGGCCGCGAGGGCGCCCTCGACCGGCAACGGGCCCCCCGGCTCCCACACGCCCCTCACGATGCGCCGTCCGAGTTCGTCGACCACGCGCTGGTGCGTGGTCAGGAAATGCCCCGCCATCCCTGCCTCCCCCTAGACGCCATTCATCGAATCATTTAATGATTGCGTCACAGGGTACGGCCTGCGGGTCGCCACCCGACAACGCCCCTCGCGAAGCGGACGACGCCAGAGCCATGGGAGTGCCCACATGACGGACGGTCAGCAGAAGAGTCGCCGCAGCCAGGCATGGTTCGGCGCACGGGGCCGCAGCGGGATGGTGTACCGCTCCTGGATGCGCAACCAGGGCTTCGGGCACGAGGTCTTCGACGGGCGCCCGGTGATCGGCATCGCGACCAGTGCCTCCGAACTCGCCCCGTGCAACGCCCATCTGACGCGCGTCTCCGAAGCCGTCAAGCGCGGTGTGTGGCAGTCGGGCGGCCTGCCGCTGCAGTTTCCCACCATGGCCACCGGCGAGACCCTGATGCGTCCCACCGCCATGCTGTACCGCAACCTGATGGCCATGGAGGTCGAGGAGCTGATCAGGGCCAACCCGCTCGACGGTGTCGTGCTGCTGTCCGGCTGTGACAAGACCACCCCCGCCATGCTCATGGGCGCTGCCAGCGTCGACCTGCCCGCCGTCATGGTCACCGGCGGGCCGATGCTCAACGGCAAGTACCGGGGGCAGGACGTCGGGTCCGGCACGCACGTGTGGAAGTTCGAGGAAGACCTGAAGACCGGCCGGATGACCGAGGAGGAGTGCTTCTTCGCGGAAGGCTGCATGGCCCGCTCCCACGGGCACTGCATGACGATGGGGACCGCCTCGACGATGGCCTGCATGGCCGAGGCACTCGGCATGCAGCTGCCGGGCTCGGCGGCCTGGCCGGCGGTCGACTCCCGGCGCATGGAGACCGCACAGGCGGCCGGGCAGCGCATCGTGGAGATGGTGGAGGAGGAGCTGCGCCCCTCGCGGATCCTGACCCGGGAGGCGTTCGAGAACGCCGTCCGGGTCAACGCGGCCATCGGCGGTTCCACGAACGCGATCATCCATCTCGCCGCCCTCGCGGGGCGGGTCGGCGTCGAGTTGAGCCTGTCGGACTTCGACGGCCTGGCCCGCGCGGTGCCGACACTGGTCAACCTGATGCCCAGTGGCACGTACCTCATGGAGGACTTCTGCTACGCGGGTGGACTCCCGGCCGTTCTGGCCGAGTTGCTCGGCGGCGGGCTGCTGCACGGCGACCAGATCACCGTCACCGGACGCACCGTCGCCGAGGACACCGAGCACGCCGAACGCGTCGACTCCGACGTCATCACCCGCCTCGACGCCCCCTTCCAGCCGGCCGGCACCGGTATCGCGGTCCTGAGAGGCAATCTGTGTCCCGACGGGGCCGTGATCAAGCAGTCCGCCGCGTCACCCCACCTGCTCACCCACCGCGGCCCCGCGCGCGTCTTCGACTCGCCGGAGGCCTACCACGAGGTGGCCGACGATCCGGACCTGGACATCGACGAGAACACCGTCATCGTCATCCGCAACGCCGGCCCCCAGGGCTACCCCGGCATGCCCGAGGTCGCCAACGTCCCGCTTCCCGCCAAGCTGCTGAAGGCCGGCGTCACGGACATGGTGCGCGTCTGCGACGGCCGGATGAGCGGCACCGGGTACGGCACGGTGGTCCTGCACGTGGCGCCCGAGGCAGCCGTCGGCGGCCCTCTCGCCCTGGTGCACGACGGAGACCCCGTCGTCCTCGACGTCCCGAACCGCACCCTGCGCCTGGACGTGGACGACGCGGAGCTGACCCGGCGCCGGCAGGCGTGGAGGCCCCGCGCTGAACGCTGCGACAGCGGTTACACCTGGCTGTACCGGCAGAACGTGGAACAAGCCGACCGGGGAGCCGACTTCGGGTTCCTGCGCGGAAGCCGTGGACACGAGGTCCCCCGCGACTCCCACTGAGACGACCCCAGGCACCACACCCCCCGGACCCAGGAGAGCAGTGATCGTGGAATCGGCAGCCGCCCGACCCCGCCCGGTCCTGACCAGCGGCTCCGTCCTGCCGGAGGACGCCGACCGCGCCACCCTCGTCGCCCGCGTCCACGCCCCGGAACACGGCGGGCCGTGTGTGGCCGCGGTGCGCGGCGAGCGGGTCGTCGACCTGACGGCCGTCGTTCCCACCGTTTCCGACCTCATGGAACGCGACGACGCGGCGGCAGTCGTCCGCGAGGCCGACGGAGGACACGTCTGGCGCCTGGACGCGTTGCTCGAGGCACCTGCCGGTCGCCGTGACGTTGCCCACCTGCTCGCTCCCGTAGACCTGCAGGTGATCAAGGCCGCCGGCGTTACCTTCGCCCGGAGCCTGCTGGAACGCGTCATAGAGGAGCGCACGGGAGGCGACCCGGCGCAGGCCGCCCGGGTGCGGGCCCGCGTCGGGGAGGCGGTGGGCGGCGCGCTCGACGGGATCCGCCCCGGATCGCCCGAGGCCGGCAAGGTCAGGGACCTCCTTGTCGCCGAGGGACTGTGGTCCCAGTACCTGGAGGTCGGCATCGGACCGGACCCGGAAGTATTCACCAAGGCGCCGGTCCTGTCCGCGGTCGGTGCCGGCGCCGACATCGGAGTGCTCGGCGCCTCGGTCTGGAACAACTCCGAGCCGGAGGTCGTCCTCGTCGTGGACTCGGGCGGACGGGTCCGCGGTGCGACGCTCGGGAACGACGTCAACCTCCGTGACATCGAGGGACGCAGCGCCCTGCTGCTCGCCCGCGCCAAGGACAACAACGCCTCGTGCGCGATCGGCCCGTTCCTCCGCCTGTTCGACGACGGCTTCACCCTCGACACCGTACGCGGTCTCGACGTCGACCTTCGGGTCGACGGCACGGACGGATACGTACTGCACGGCAGCAGCACGATGCGGGGGATCAGCCGCGACGTAGTGGACCTGGTGGCCGCCACGCACGGTCCGCACCATCAGTACCCGGACGGTTTCGTGCTGTTCACCGGAACGCTGTTCGCCCCGACCGAGGACCGAACGACACCCGGCATGGGCTTCACCCACGCGTACGGCGACGTCGTGCGGATCTCCAGCCCGCGACTCGGCGCTCTGGTCAACACCGTCGTCCCCAGCGAGGAGGCCGCGCCGTGGACGTTCGGTGTCAGAGCGCTGATGCGCAACCTGGCCGGGCGCGGCCTCCTGTGAGACACCGAGGACCAGGCCCCGGCGCCGCGACCGACCGCCGGGACGCCCCGGCGCACGCGGCTCATGCCCGGGAAACCGGCTCCTGCTCGAACACGGAACGCAGGCGTCGCGTGTGGTCCGGGTGGCGTACCGCTCCGGTCAGCGTGACCCTGGCGGTCAGGCGTGGTTCCGCACTCGAGGCGGCCACCCTGATGTCCAGCTCGCCCGGTTCGACCACACGCCGGCCGTCGAGACCGGTGAAGGAGGCGAGATCGGCCGGGACGGTGACACGCAGTCGCCTGGTTTCGCCCGGTTCCAGGGCGACCCGGGCATAGCCGACGAGGCGCTGCACCGGCTGGACGACGGAGGCGACCGGGTCGTGGAGATAGAGCTGGACGACTTCGGTTCCGGACCGTGCGCCGGTGTTGCGGACGGTGAAGGAGAGGGTGAACTCACCGTCCGTCGGCGCCTCCTGGACGCTCGGGGTGAGGTCCGTCCAGTCGAACCGCGTGTAGGTCAGGCCATGACCGAAGGCGAACGCCGGTGTCGGATCGACGGTGGACACCGCGCCGGCGTGGGCGAGTCTCGCTCCGAGGTAGGTGGCCGGCTGGGAGCCCGGCCCGCGCGGCACGCTGACCGGGAGCCGTCCGGAGGGGTTGACGCGGCCGCTGAGCACACCGGCGATGGCGTGCGTGCCCTCCTCACCGGGAAAGAAGGACTGCACGATGGCCGCGGACTCCTCCACGGCGCGGCCGAGGGCGTACGGGCGTCCGGCGAGCAGCACGGTGACCACGGGGGTGTCCAGGGCCAGCAGGGTGTCGAGCAGGTGCTGCTGCGCCCAAGGCGTCCCATGCCCCGCACTGGGCCCGGGACCTGGTCTCAGCCGGGCGTCGGGCCGTCATCGCGGTCACCAGCGTGTACACCGCGGCGCACCTGAACGAACTGGCCAGGTCCGGGCTGCCGCTGGTCGTGTTGGACCCCTTGCACCTGCCGGACAGCCGGGTGAACAGCGTCGGGGCCACCAACTTCGCCGGCGGTCTGGCCGCGACGCAGCACTTGCTCTCCCTGGGCCACCGCCGCGTGGCCTACCTCGGCGGACCCGCCATGGCCGTGTGCAATCAGGCACGCATGCACGGATACCGCGCCGCCATGGAGGCGGGAGGGGCCCAGGTGCCCGAGGGCTACGTCCGGCCGGGGGAGTTCACCCACGAGACGGGACTGCTCGGTGCCGCCGCCCTGTTGGGCCTGCAAGAGCCACCGACGGCGATCTTTGCAGGCAACGACGAGATCGCCGTCGGAGTCGTCGAGGCGGCCCGGAACCGAGGCCTGCGCGTCCCGGAGGACCTGAGCGTGGTCGGCTTCGACGACACGAGCCTCGCCCAGATGTCCTCACCGCCCCTGACCACGGTGCGTCAGCCCCTGCGGGAGATGGGCGGTGCGGCCCTGCGTACCGCGCTCCGGCTCGCCAACGGCGAGAAGGTCGAGTCCCACCACATCGAGCTCGCCACCGAACTCGTCGTACGTGCCTCGACGGCGCCGCCACCCGAAGAACCTCCGGAGCACGGGTAAGCTGCGGTCAGCTCTCCGAGCAGCACTCGTCGCAGGAATGCCTGCCGACTCCCTCGATCCCACCGCAACGGTCTCGCCGCCGCCGCAGGGGTCACATGGGGGTGTTGTAGTTGACGATGCCCTGCACCATGAGGGCGACCGCACCGGTCAACGGGTTGGTCGTTCCCCTGCCTACGACGTCGGGCAGTCTGTGCGCCTCGTTCTCGGTGACGGCCACCATGCCCCAGTACGCGTTGAAGCCCGAGGGATTCCCCGGCTTGTCGGCGGCGGCTCCCACGGTCAGGACTCCTCTCGTCTCGGTCACGGCCAGCGCGCCCATCTGCCGCAGTGTGTCGTGATCCCGTTCCTCGGCGGCCACCACGCTCCAGCCCGCCACCTCCACCTGCCGCAGGGCGTCAAGGAGCTTGCCCTGCGTATCCGGCCCCGTGACAACGATGTCCGGAAGAACGAGGGCCACGGGTCCCTGTGTCATCGGGAGGGCCGACCGTATCGCCCCGTCGAGACCGCTTCCGAACGACTCGTCCTGGTAGACGAAGACCATCTGGAAGGTGTCGGCATAGCGGGCGAGGTGACTCACCGTGTTGAGCTTGTGTGTCCCGAACACGACGACCAGGCGCACCTGGAGCCCGCTCTTGGCGAGTTCGACGACGGCTTCCAGGCTGCGGTCCAGCACGGTCACCCCAGGGGCCAGACAGTGCAGCTCCTTCGGGTAGGGCGCCCCGAAACGCGTTCCGTGTCCGGCGCAGGGCAGAATAACCGAAACATCGGGTAAGGGTGTGGACGAACTCTGCATCGTGGGGCACTCCGGTTGTGTGGACGATGGGGGATCTTGCACACCTCGCCGAGCACAGACTGCCCAGAGCCGGCCGACACTGAACCTCCGTACCTGCGTACCTCCGCACGTCGGCGCGCACGCGGGGGACTGCGACGGGCTGCTCCCGATAACTCCCGAAGGCACAAGTCCGATGCGGCGCAGCCGGGTTGATCGAAACCCCCATTTGCGATGACGTGAGGCGGCCATCGCCTACCCTGACCGGCACGCGACCTGCACCGCTGCCGGTCGTTCCCGACGACCGACGTGGCGCCGCCGCCGGCCAGCGCCTCGAGCTGGGCGGAAACGATCAGAGGCATGCGAGACCGACGGAAGAGGATGCTGAATGCGGGTGCTGTTGTCTACATACGGGACACGTGGCGACGTCGAACCCCTGGTGGCACTCGCGGTGCGGCTACGGGCACTCGGCGCGGAGGTGAGGATGTGCGCGCCGCCGGACGAGGAGTTCGCCGAGCGCCTCGCAGGTGTCGGAGTGCGGTCGGAGCAGGTCGGACTACCGGTGAGGGAGCTGATGCGCGGCCGGACCCTGCCCTCGGCGGCGGACCTGGCGCGCTACCGGAACGAGTTGGTCGAGACGCAGTTCGACAGCTTCCCTGCGGCGTTCGACGGCTGCGACGTGGTGGTGGCGGCGGGTCTGGGGCAGGTCGCCGCGCGATCCGTGGCCGAGGCCGCGGGCATCTCCTATGTGTACGTGAGCTATGCGGCGGTCCACCTGCCGTCGCCGCATCACGCCCCGCCACCGCGGCCGGGCTGGCCGGAGCCCGAGGAGACCGACAACCGGACGCGGTGGGAGTGGGACGCCCGGAACGTCAACGCGCAGTTCGGCGAGGCACTCGGCCGCCACCGGGCAGCGCTCGGCCTGCCGCCGGTGGACAACGTGCGCGATCACATCCTGACCGACCGTCCATGGTTGGCGGCGGACCAGGTCCTCGGACCCTGGCGGAAGGCCCCCGGACTCGACGTCGTGCAGACAGGTGCATGGACCCTCGCGGACGAGCGCCCCCTCCCGGCGGACCTGGCGAGGTTCCTGGAGGCGGGCAGCCCGCCGGTCTATGTGGGCTTCGGCAGCATGGCCCCGGGCGAAGGCATCGGCGGGATGGCCGTGGAGGCGATCCGCGCACAAGGGCACCGCGTGCTCGTGTCCCGCGGGTGGGCGGACCTGGAACTCGTCGACGACGGGGACGACTGCTTCGCCCTCGGCGAGGTCAGCCATCAGAGCCTGTTCGGCAAGGTGGCCGCCGTGGTCCACCACGGTGGCGCGGGAACGACGTTGACGGCGGCACGGGCGGGTGCGCCGCAAGTGGTGATACCTCTCCAGCTGTCGGACAACCCGTACTGGGCCGGTCGGGTGGCGGCGTTGGGCCTCGGTGCGGCCCTCGACGCCCGGACCACGACCGCCGAATCGCTGGGCATCGCCCTCAAGACCGCTCTGTCGCCCGAGACCCGGGCGCGTGCGGAGTCGCTGAGCAGCCGGCTCCGCACGGACGGAGCGGAGGTGGCCGCGCGCCGGTTGGTCGACGAGCCGCGGTGAACGACGCCGTCCCGTAGCGCTCGGGCTCATCCGGGCGAAGGTGCCCCGGGTGGAGACGCCCCGGGTGGAGACGCCCCGGGTGGAGGGGCCCGGGCGGTGGTGAACCCGTCCGGGCCCCGAACCAATGGCCTCATGACACCGCTATCTTTAGTCAAATCCCTTAATGTCGCACCCGCCGTGCGCAAACAATGTCCCCTCACAAAACGGGTGTGGCGTTGGTCACGGTTGACCGCTTAATCGGAGCGCATTTAGCATCAGCGGAAATGAGCCACCGCACGGGCGGCCGAATAAGCAGAGGCGTCCACAATTGCCACCCTGCACGCACCTCGCGCAACTTTATGGAGCCTTGGTAGACAGACGCCGATTTTCAGATCCTGGCGCGGGGCGCCACCGAGTCCGTGAAAAGTCCGGTTCGGATTACCGAACGATCAGCCCTCCTGGGACTCCGGGCGGCAACGCGACAACGCTTGACCAGGTGCGATAGCCGATGCGTACATTCTGGACGTCACCCCGATACTCCGGGCTGCCGGACCTGATTTCCTCCGCGTTCTCTTCTCGTGAAGGGTAACCCATGTCCTTACCCCGAATCGTAGCCAGTAATCGTTCCGACGAAGAGACGAAATCCGTGCCTTTGTCACTGGCGCAGGAACGTCTGTGGGTGATGGCGCGCATGGACGGAGACGCCAGCGCCGCCTACAACGAGCCGATGCCCTTCGATATCCAGGGGCCCCTGGACCGGGACCTGCTCATCGAGGCGCTGCATCTGCTCACGGCCCGGCACGAAGCCCTGCGCACCCGGCTCGTCCCGGCCGAGGGTTCGGCTCTTCAAGTCGTCGACCCACCGGACACCGGGTTCCCGGTGACCTTCGAGGATCTGACGGGACTGCCGGACAGGGTCGAGCGGTTCACGCGCCTACGGGCGGAGGTGGAGGGCACCCCGTTCCGCCTGGGCGAGGAGCCCATGGTGCGCGGCTGCCTGATAGCACTCGAACCGCACCGGCACGTCCTGATCCTGGTGGCGCATCACATCGTCTTCGACGGCTGGTCCCGCTCGCTGCTGCTGAGAGAACTGGGCCTGGTGTACTCCGCGCTTCAGCAGGGGCAGGACGTCTCACTGCCCGAACTGACCTGGCAGTACAGCGACTACACGCGCTGGCAGTGGGAGTGGATGTCGGGAGACGAGCCCGTCTCGCACGGCGACTACTGGACCACCGCACTGAGGGGCGCCCCGGCCGTGCTCTCCCTCCCCACCGATCGGCCCCGCCCTCCCCAACAGGACTTCCGCGGCGCCCGGGTGTCCCTGAACGTCGACGAGGACCTGACGCGGGCCCTGCGCGCGCTGGCCTCGGACAACGATGTCTCCCTCTACGCAACCGTCCTCACCGGCTGGTCCGTGCTGCTGTCCCTGCTCTCCGGGCAGGACGACATCGTGGTCGGCGCGCCCACCTCGAACCGCCGACGCGGGGACGTCGAGGGTCTCATCGGCTTCTTCGTCAACACCCTCGCGCTGCGTGCCGACCTCTCCGGCCCGCTCAGGGTCAAGGACGCCCTGAAGCGCGTGAACCAGCGCATCCGTGAGGCTCTCCAGCACGTCGACCTCCCCTTCGAGCGAGTTGTCGAGCTGGTCAACCCGCCCCGGAGTCCCGCCTGCACGGCCCTGTTCCAGACCATGTTCGCCTGGGTTCCCTCCATGCGGAGGGAACTCGAACTTCCCGGCCTGAAGGTCGAGTTGCGGGAGGACGCCGCCCACGTACCCGCGAAGTTCGACATGGTCCTCGCCCTGGCCGACGAAGGCCGGCACCTGACCGGGGAACTCGACTACGCGGTGGCGCTCTTCGACCGGGCGACGATCGAACGGTACCTACGCCACTTCCTCCGCGTGCTGCGCCTGATGACCGAGCAGCCCGATGCCGAGATCGCCGACCTGACGCTGCTCGACGAGGACGAGCAGCGGACACTCCTCGCCACCTTCAGCACAGGGCCCACCGTGGCCGGCCCGACACCGGCGGGCGTGCTGGAGCGCTTCGCGGCGCAGGTGCGCGAACGATCCCAGCAGTGCGCGGTGGTGGCCGACGACGCGGAACTGGACTACGCGACCCTCGACCGTCGCTCCAGCCGTCTCGCCCGTGCGCTGACAGCCCGCGGTGCCGGCCCCGACCGCGTGGTCGGCCTGCATGCCGGGCGTACGGCCGATCTCGTCGTCGGCGTGCTCGGCATCCTCAAGGCCGGGGCCGCCTATCTGCCCCTCGACCCCGGACAGCCCTCGGAACGGCTCACCGCCATGGTGAGCGACGCCGCACCGGTCCTCGTGCTGACCGACCGGGCGGACACCGGGGGAGAGGACCGGGATCAGTGGGAGAGCCTGGCGAAGGTCGAGGCCGAGGGAACCCACGTCGAAGCGCCCGGCGTCACCCCGGACCCCGCCCGGCTCGCCTACGTCATCTACACCTCGGGATCGACCGGCCGCCCCAAGGGCGTGGCGGTGACGCACGGCAGTGTCGTCAATCTCCTCGACCACTGGCACGCCCTCATGGGAGACGCACCCGGCGAGGCGTCCTCGGCCTGGTCGAGCATCGGCTTCGACGCCTCGGTGCACGAACTCCTCGTCCCGCTGACCACGGGCGCCGTGCTCCACCTGGTACCCGACGACATCCGTGGAGACCCTCGGGCGCTGCTGGACTGGATGCGCGAACGCAAGGTCACCCAGGCCTTTCTGCCCCCGTCCTACGTCCTGTGGATCGGCGAGGATCCGGTCGCACGGCTGGCCGGCCTGAGCCTGCGCCGGCTCCTCACCGGAGTGGAGTCCCTGCCGGAGAGCACGCTGCACCGCATGCGCGAGCTGCTGCCCGGCCTGCGCATCTGCTTCGGCTACGGCCCGACCGAGGCCACGCTCTACTCCACCGCCTACACCGACCCGCAGCCGAACCAGCGGTCGTGCCCCATCGGGCGGCCGCTGCGCGGCACACGCCTCTACCTGCTCGACGACCGCATGCGCCCGGTACCCGTGGGCGTCACGGGTGAGGTCTACCTCGGCGGAGCGAGTCTGGCCCGCGGGTACCTGAACCGTCCCGATCTCACCGACGAGCGTTTCGTGCCCGACCCGTTCCTCCCCGGTGAACGCGTCTACCGCACCGGAGACCTGGCGCGCTGGCTGCCGGACGGCAACGCCGAGTACCTCGGCCGCCGCGACGACCAGCTCAAGCTGCGCGGCTTCCGTATCGAACCCGGCGAGGTCGAGGCGGCGCTGCTGGCGGTGCCCGGGGTGCGCGAAGCCGTGGTGCTGGCCGATCGCGAGGCGCCCGGTGGCCCCCGCCTGGTCGCCGGCGTGGGATGCGACGCCGAGGCCACGCGGACGCCGTACGCGTGGCGTGCGGCCCTCAAGGACCGTCTGCCGGACTACATGATCCCGGCCGTGGTGGCCGAGTTCGAGCGACTGCCGTTGAACCGCAGCGGCAAGGTGGCCGGGGCGGAGGTGCTGCGTGCCGCGGCCGGAACCCGCGCGGGGCAGGTCAACGCCGCCGCGCCCCGCGACCACGTGGAGATGGGGCTGTACCGGATCTGGCGGCTGGTGCTGCTCCACCCGGACATCGGCATCGGTGACAACTTCTTCGAGCTGGGCGGCACGTCGATCTCGGCGATCAAGATGGCGTCCGCCGTCCAGGAGGAACTCGGCGTGACGCTGCCGGTCCGGGACGTCATGCTGCACCCCACCATCGAGGCGCTCGCCGAGCGGGTGCGGGCCAACGACGGCGAGGCCTCGCGGTCCGCCGGGCTCAGCAGCCTGGTGGAGTTCCGCGCCGGAAGCGGTCGGCAACGCGTGGTGTGCGTGCACCCCGCCGGCGGCACCGCCTTCTGCTACCTGCCGCTGTCCGCGGCGCTGCCTGACAACGTTGGCGTGGTGGGACTCCAGGCACCCGGCATCAATCCCGGCGAGTCCACCCTGCCCGGCGTCGAGGCGATGGCCGAGGAGTATCTGCGGCTCGTCGAACCGCGCCCGGACGAGGCGCTGGTGCTGTGCGGGCTGTCCTACGGCGGACTGATCGCGTACGAGATGGGCCGCCGACTGGCAGCGGCCGGACACGAGAAGGCCGGCGTGGTCCTCCTCGACACCCACGCCGCCCACGGCGACGAGCGGCGCGCCGCGACGGCGCCGGTCGGCATGGAGGAGTTCCGGGAGAAACTGGTGCGCTTCAACGGCATGTACCCGGGCATCGACGACGACCAGGTGGCCCGGTACCTGAACGTCTACAACCACCATCGCGAGACGGCGGGCGACTACGCCGTACCCGCTTCGCCCGCCCGTGTCGTGCTGATGCAGGCGACGGCAGTGGAGGGCGAAGAGGCGGACGTCGAGGACGCCGCCGTTCGCCTGCGCGCGTTCTGGCGGCGTCGCGTCAGCGGCGAATT
Source organism: Streptomyces ardesiacus (assembly GCF_003112575.1). Classification (GTDB taxonomy): domain Bacteria; phylum Actinomycetota; class Actinomycetes; order Streptomycetales; family Streptomycetaceae; genus Streptomyces; species Streptomyces ardesiacus. The sequence continues at coordinate 78,746 of NZ_BEWC01000004.1, read as the reverse complement.
CGTGGTCGAGCCGGTTGCCTGCGGTCACTGGGACATGCTCGAGAGCGACGAGCTGCCCCGTGTCGCCGCCGTCCTCACCGCCGAACTGCACCGCCTGGCATCCGTGCCCGCCAGGGGCGAGACGGAGTGCACGACCCCTTCAGGCACGTGGGAGGAACGATGAAACCGCGCGTCGCAACGTCCCCCACCGACCTGCCCGCGGACGTGCCCGCGGACGTGGGCCCCTCGGCCGGCATCGCCCTGGAAATACACCGCCGAGCCCTGCGCACACCGCGGGCCGAGGCGGTCGTCGACGGCCCGGTCACCCTCGACTGTGCGACGTTGAACGCGGCAGCCGCCACCGTCGCCCGGGAGTTGGGGCGCCAGGGCGTCACCGCGGGGCAGGCCGTGGCGGTGGCGCTGCCGAGGTCGTGGCGGCTCGTCTGTGTGATGCTGGGCATCCTGCGGCTGGGGGCGCAGGTCGTGCCCCTGGACACCCAGAGCCCCGCCGAACGGCGCCGCTTCATCCTCCGGGACTGCGCTGCGGTCGCCCTGGTGCGCGAGGCGACCGAGCCGGCGCCGGACGTGAAGGCCCTCGACGCGGACACCCTGCTGCCCGACCTTCCGGACCCCGCTGACGCCGTGGAGGCACCGGCCCCTCCCGGCACGGCGTCGTTCCTCTTCTACACCTCCGGAACGACGGGACAGCCCAAGGGAGTCGAGATCCAGGACGCCGGAATCCTGCGCCTGGCACAACCCGGCTCCCTCCGTGTCGAGCCCGGTCGGCGCTATGCCTGCCTGGCCAATCCGGCGTTCGACGCGCTCAGCTTCGAAGTGTGGACGCCCCTGCTGACCGGCGGCTGCTGCGTGATCCTGCGCGATGCGGACGCGCAGAACCCCGAGCGGCTCGCCGGGGCGCTGCGGCACGAGCGCGTGGACACCGTCTTCATCACCACGGCCCTGTTCAACGCCATGGTCACGGCCGTGCCCGACTGCTTCGCCGCAGCCGGCGAGGTGCTCGTGGGCGGGGAACAGCTCAACCCCCGGGTGATGCGCCGCTGGTACCGGGACAACGCCGACAGCGGCACCCGTCTGTTCAATGTGTACGGGCCGACGGAGTCCACTACCTTCGCCCTGTGCCACCCGATCCCGCGGGAGTTCGACGGGGACGTGGTGCCGATCGGCCGGCCGTTGCCGCAGACCGGTGCGGTCCTGGTCGTACCGGGCCAGGAACGGGTCGCCGCGCCCGGTGAGGTCGGCGAACTCCTGCTGAGCGGAACCGGACTGGCCGTCGGGTACCGCAACCTTCCCGAGGAGACCGAGCGGCGCTTCGTGCGGCTGCCGTGGCTCGACGGCGGCGAGGAGCGGTACTACCGCACCGGAGACCTCGTACGAACCGACCACGAGGGCCTGGTGGAGTACGTCGGACGAGCCGACCGCCAGGTCAAGGTCCGCGGCTTCCGGATCGAACCCGGCGAGGTGGAACGGCGCGTTCTCACCCACCCGGCGGTCGAGCGGGCCTACGTGTGCACGCGCCGCGCGGACCCGGAGGGCCCCAACGAACTGCTGACATTCCTCGTCCTGCGTCACGACCTGTCCTACGAGGAGTTCGACGGCCACCTGGCGACCCACCTGCCCGCCTACATGCGCCCCCATCAGATCCACCTCGTGGCCGAGCTTCCGCTCAACGCCAACGGCAAGGTCGACCAGGCCGCCCTGCTGCGGCAGGCCGACCGGCCTTGGCGGCCCACCGCCTCCGACTCCGGCGCACCGGCCACGACGGAGACGGAGCGCCGGGTCGTCGAACTGGCCGAGGACATTCTCGGCACCACGGGCCTCGGGCTCGGCGACCGGTGGATCGCCAGCGGCGGCGACTCGTTGAAGGCGCTCCGGTTCTGCTTCGCCGTACGACAGCGGTGGGGCCGTGAGCTGTCCCAGGCGGAGGTCCTCCACGGCGACCTGGCCGCCGTCGCCCGTTCCCTCACCGGGGTCCGTCCCGGTGAGGAGGGCGCGTTGCCGGCACCGGTCGTCTCCGGTGCCCGCTCGGCGCCCGCCACCAGCGAACAGCAGCGGCTGTGGCTGCTGCAGCGCCGCGACCCGGCCTCCCGGGCCTACTCCGTCAACCAGGTCTTCCGCGTGGACGGGCCCGTCGACACCACCGCCCTGCGGCGGGCACTGCGCAGCCTGGTGGCACGCCACGCGGCCCTGCGGACGAGCTTCGGCACCGGACCGGCCGGCCTGGAGCAGACCGTCGGGGAGCCGTACGACCCCTGGCACGAACCGGGCTCCCGGCAGACCTGGGACGAGGAAGAAGCGCACGCCTTTGCCGACGGCTTCTTCGCCGAACCCTTCGACCTCGCCGTCCCCCGTATGCTCCGGGCCTGCTGGCTGCCGCGTGACGGCGGCGGCACGCTCCTGCTGCACCTGCACCACATCGCCGTCGACGGCTGGTCGTTGAGCATCCTGCTGCACGACCTGTCGGCCGGCTACGCCGCGGACGAGGGGTCCGGGACACCCGCTCCGACCCCCGTGGACTTCGCCCTGTGGCAGAGCGACCGGTTCGCGAGCACGGCCTACCAGGCGCGACGCGACCGGCTTCTCGCGTTCTACCGGGGACTGGAGGAGCCCCAGGAGCCCCTGCCCGCCCAGGACACGGGCCCGGCACCGCGGGCGCACCTGCTGCGCACGTCCCTCGACACCACCCGGCGGGACCAACTGGACCGAGTGTGCGTCGAGTTCGGCCTGACCCGGTTCCAGGTCCTGCTGAGCGTGTTCACCTGGTGCCTGTACGGCGTGACCGGCCTGGTCCGCCCGCGCATCGCCGCGCCGGTCGCGGGCCGCCCGGTGCGCGAGTTCGAGAACAGCGTCGGCATGATGGCGAACACCGTACTGCTGCCCCTGACCGTCGAGCCCGGCGAGGACCTGCGCGCACACCTCGCCCGCACCAGGACCGGCACAGGGCAGGTACTGGGAGACCAGGAGGTGGCGTTCACCGACGTCCTGACCGGCTGGGACGCCGCCGGCGACAGCACACCGTTCGACTTCCTGTTCGTCCTGGAGAACACCGACTTCGGGGCGCTGCGACTGCCCGGGTGCGTCCAGCGCCCCCTGTGGTGGGCGGCCCCGGAGGCCAAGTGCCCGATGACGGTCTCCGTGGTCGAGCAGACGGACGGACTCGACGTGCTGTGGGAGTACGCCGCGGACCGGTTCACCGGCAAGGACGTCGAGGCGATGGCGGAGCTGCTGCGAAGGGGCGTGGACGCGCTCGCAGCCGGTGGCCGCCGCACTGCCCGTGAACTCGTCGCGCCGTACCGGCGGTCCCTCCCGGAGCACGGGCGCGGACCCGCCCCGGAACCCGGCTTCACCACCGTCACCGAGGGATTCGGCCGGCAGGTCGCCCGTACTCCGGACGCCCCGGCCGTCGTCACGGCCGACGGCCGCACCCTGAGCTACGCGGCCCTCGACGCCCGTGCCGCGGACCTCGCCGCGGAACTGGCCGACCGCCACCCGGTCCCGGCCGACGGCAGCCCCTGCCGGGCGGCCCTGTACCTGGATCCCTCGGCCGAGCACGTGGTGGCGCTGCTGGCACTGGCACGGCTGAACGTCACCGCCGTCCCCCTCGACCCCTCCTACCCGGCCGACGTGCTGCGGCGCGTCCTGGAACGGATCGACCCGCTGTGCGTGCTGACCGCACAGGACAGCTCGCCGAGGCTGGACACGCTGCTCCCGGACGGCGTGGTGACCCACCCCGTCGTCGCGACCGATCCGGCGCCACGGGAGGGAGACGGCGCGAGCGCACCGTCCGCCGGTGCGGGAAAGTGGCCCACGCACAACGGGAGCCGACCCCTGTACACGTTGTTCACCTCCGGCTCCACCGGGGTCCCCAAGGGCGTGCAGATCCACGACCGCACCCTGTGCGACCTGATCAGGTGGCAGTCCGGTGCCGGCGGCCTGACCGCCCCCGCGGCCACCCAGCAGTTCTCGATGCTGGCCTTCGACGTGTCCTTCCAGGAGATCTTCGGAACGCTGTGCACAGGTGGCAGTCTCCGGCTCATACGCCCCGAGTGGCGTCAGGACGTGCCCGCGCTCCTGGACCGGCTGGACTCCACGGGGGCCGAGCGGATCTTCATGCCCTACGTGGCTCTGCAGTTGCTCGCCGAGTACGGGGTCCGCCTGGGCAAGTACCCCTCCCGGCTGCGCGAGGTGGTCACCGCGGGCGAGCAGCTGGTGTGCACCGACAGCATCCGGCGCTGGTTCGCCGGCCTGCCCGGCGCGCGCCTGTTCAACCACTACGGGCCGACCGAGACACACGTGGTCAGTTCCCTGTGCCTGGACGGCGACCCGAGTCACTGGCCCCAACGGCCCGCCATCGGACGCCCGGTGGCCGGCGCCGATCTGCGGGTGGTGGACGCCCAGGGGGACCCGGTCCCGACCGGCCACAGCGGCGAGCTGCTGATCGGCGGGACCATGACCACCCGCTGCTACCTCGACGAACCCGCGCTCGACGCCACCCGCTTCGTCGAACTCCCCGGCGCGGGCCTGTTCTACCGCAGTGGCGACCGGGCCTTCTTCGATCGCGAGGGACTGCTGCACTACGCGGGCCGCGACGACCAGCAGATCAAACTCAGCGGACACCGGCTCGAACTCGGCTCCGTCGAGGCGGCCCTGCTGCGCCATCCGGCGGTGGTCAACGCCGTCGTCACACGTGACGGCGACCGGCTGACGGCCTGCCTGGAACTCCGCGGCACAGCACCGTCCGCCGACGACCTGAGCGCGCACCTGTCCGCGCTCGTGCCCTCCTACGTCCGCATCGACCGGTTCCGGAGGCTCCGGGCGCTGCCGCGCACACCCAGCGGCAAGCTGGACCGGCGGGCGGCGCTTCGTGCACCGGGCGAGGAGATCCGCCGTTCCGCGGTCGCCCGCACCGGGCTGTCGGCAATGGAGGAGCGGCTCACGGCCGCCTTCGAGGAGGTCAGCGGGGCGACGATCGCGCCGGACCAGACGTTTTTCGAGGCGGGCGCCTCCAGTCTCGCGCTGATGCGCTTCCACCTGCGCTGCACCACGGCTCTCGGAATGCGTTTCAGCGTCGCGGACCTCTTCGAGCACGTCACGGTCCGCTCCCTGGCCCGCCACCTCACCGCCCCGAGGCCCCTTCCCCCCTCGGCCCCGGGGACCGACGGGCTCCCCGAACCCGGCGAACCGATCGCGATCGTCGGCATGGCGGTACGGGTGCCCGGTGCCCCGGACCTGGCCGCCTTCTGGGACCTGGTGGTCTCCGGCGGCACCGGAATCCGCCGCATCGACGCGCCGCGAGGAGTGGTCGGCGCGCACAGCACGCTCGACGGGATGCTCGACTTCGACCCGGGTCACTTCGGCATCAGTCCCCAAGAGGCTCGTCTGATGGATCCCCAGCAGCGTCACCTGCTGATGGCCGGCGTGCAGGCCCTGGCGCACGCCGGCGTGGCGGACACCTCGACCACACGGGTGGGCCTGGTGGCCGGTGCGGGGGAGAACACCTACTTCCAGTCCCTGCTGCGCGAGGCAGACCCCGGCCGACTGCCCGACGGATTCCAGCTCGCCCTGCACCACGAGAAGGATTTCCTGGCCACCAAGGTGGCGTACCACCTCGGGTTGACCGGCCCCGCCTTCAGCGCCCAGACGGCCTGTTCCAGCTCTCTGGTAGCCGTGCACCTCGCCGCCGGCATGCTCCGACAGGGCGAAGCCGACGTGATGCTCGCCGGCGGAGTACTCGTCGACCCCGGGCTGACCGGCGGCTACCGCTACCGCCCGCAGCACATCTTCTCCGCGGACGGCGACTGCCGGCCCTTCAGCGACGACGCCACCGGCACGGTCGGCGCGAGCGGCGTCGGCGTAGTCGTCCTCAAACCGCTGAGGCAGGCACGGAGCGACGGCGACACCGTCTACGCACTCCTCACAGGCTCCGCGATCAACAACGACGGGGCGGCGAAGATGAGTTACACCGCCCCGTCCCTGGCGGGACAACGGGAGGTGATCCGCACCGCCCTGTCCCGCGCGGGACGCACGGGCGCCGACCTCGGGTACGTGGAGGCCCACGGCACCGGCACCCGGCTGGGCGACCCGATCGAAGTGGGGGCGCTGCGGCAGGCGTTCGACGTCAGTGAGTCGGGCCGCTGCGCGCTGAGCTCCGTCAAGAGCCAGCTCGGCCACATGGGCGCGGCCGCCGGTGTGGTGGGCCTCGTACGCGCCGCCCTCGCCGTCCACCACGGGATTCTCCCGCCCAACCTCAACTTCCGGGCCTTCAACCAGGAGATCGGCCCCGACCCCACCCCCTTCTACGTCCCGACGGAGGCCACGCCCTGGCCCGCGGGCCGCGAACGGGTGGCCGCGGTCAGCAGTTTCGGGATCGGCGGCACCAACGCCCACGTCGTCGTCGAGCAGGACCGCGTGCCCGGACCGGCGGCAACCCGCGAAGGACCCGAGTGCCTCGTGCTGTCGGCCTCCAGCGCGGAAGCCCTCGCCGCCGACGCGGCCCGGATCGCCGACTACCTCCAACTGCACCCGGAGCGCCACGGGTGCGTGCTGCGTCATCTCCAGGCCGGGCGGGTCGCTCGCCGTCTGCGGGCCGCGGCAGCCGTGACGGACGCCGCCGGAGCCGCACACTGGCTGCGCACGGTCGCCACGGGCGCGGTGCCGCTCGGGACCGCAGACCCGGACGCCGCCACGGTCTCCGCGGCCGGTCGCACGGCCCACGACCTCGCCGCGCAGTGGGCCGCAGGACACCCTGTCGACTGGGGAGCCGGTTCAGCCCAGGCTCCCTGGGACTTCCCGCCGCCGGCCTTCTCCCTCTCGGAGTACGACTTCGACCGACCGCCCACGGATCCGCGCGAGACCCCTGCCGCCCCGCCCCGCAGGCTGCCCCGTGAGAACTGGCTGCACCAGCCGCACTGGGTCCGGCTGCGCCGCGCCGTCGTCGCCGACTCCGCCCTGCCGGCCGGCCGCGCCTCCGCCGTGGTCGTCGTGGCTCCCGAGAACACTCCGGGGACAGCGCTCGCACCCTTCGCAGCCGTGGCCTCGCGAGTGATCCGGGTGCACCCGGCCGGCGCCTTCGCCCGCAGAGGACCGGACGCCTACGAGGCGGACCCCGCCGACCCGACGTCGCTGCGCCGGCTGTTCGATGCGCTGTCCGAGGACGGTGCTCCGGTCTCGCTCGACACGGAGTGGGTGCACGCCCTGCCGCTCGGCGTGAGCGGGCCGGTCGGCCCCGGCACCCTGGAACACGCCCGCCGCGCCTGCCTGGACACCACGGCCGCCCTGGCACAGGCGCTGACCGGGCGGGACGGCTCCCCGCGTGTGTGGTGGCTGTCGTACGGAGCCCGGCCCGTGGTGGGAGCGGTGGACCGACCTGACCTGGCGCTCCTCGCCGGGCCGGTCGAGGTCGCCCCTCAGGAGTCCGCCCTGAACGGTCACTGGATCGACCTCCCCGACGGCGACCTCACCCGCTGGGCCGGACACGTGGCCTCGGTTGTCGCCGGGACACGTGAGGCCGGTCAGCGCGACAGACCGGCTCTGCCGCGTCAGCTCGCGCTGCGGCAGGGCTACTGGTGGCGGCCCGACACCCTCCCCGTACCGGACCCGGCGGGTACGCGGTCCCTCGTACCGGCCGGAGAGGACACCGTCCACCTCGTGCTCGGCGGGACGGGCGGCATAGGCAGCGCCGTCGCCGCCTGGCTGCTCGAACACACCCGCGGCCGGATCCTGTTGCTGTCGAGGAAGCCGCGGCTGCCCGAGGAGTTGAGCGCCTGGGCCCACCGCGTCGGCCTCGTCCGGGCGGACCTCGCGACCATGCCCGTTCACGAAGTGGCGGCGCGCGTCGCCGACCGGACGCCACGGCTGGACGGCGTCGTCCACGCGGCGGGTCTCGGACACGCCGGGGTGCTCGTACGGCGTGATGCCGCGGCGATGCGCGAGGCCGCCGCGGTCCGCGAGAGGGGCGCACTCGTCGTCGAGCGGCTGATCGAAGCCTTCCGCCCGGCGATCGCGGTCTACTGCTCTTCGATGTCCGCCTGGCTCGGCGGTGTCGGCCACAGCGACTACGCGGCCGGCGCGGGCCTCCTCGGCGGCTTCGCCCATCACCGGGCCACCGACACGGAGACGACCGTCCGGGTGGCAATCGACTGGGACATCTGGAGCGAGAGCGGAATGGCGACCCGGGTTCCGAGCGCCGACGCCCGCCATCGGGCCCACCTCGCGGTGGGGCTGACCGTCGAGGAGGGCAAAGCGGTCTTCGGCCATGCCCTGGCCCTGCAACTGCCCCAACTCCTCGTCTCCACCACGGACATCGATGCCGCCCGAGCCTTCTACGGCCCCGCCGAACCCGCGGACCGGCCCTCCCGCACCGGACCGGTGCACCGGACGGAAGGACAGGAAGAAGCCCCCGGCCCCGGCGGTCCCGAGGAGCGAGCGGACGCCCTGGCCCGGGTGATCCAGGATCTGCTGGGCCTGGACGAACTGGGTCCCGAGGACTCCCTCTACGACCTGGGCGCCGACTCGCTGACTCTGCTCAGCCTGATCGACCGGATCGAGGACGACTACGGCGTCGAGTTCGACCTGGCCTCCTTCAGCCACCGCGTCAGCCTCGCGGAGATCCTCAAACACATCGAGGCGGCCCTCACCCCCGCGGGGCCCGCCGTCGAGGCGACCGGAAGCACCTCCCGGGTCGTCCTCGACATCTGGCAGGAGGGGACCGGCCCGGCCGTCCTGTGTCTGGTGCACCCCGTGGGCGGCGACATCCAGGCCTATCGCTCCCTGGTGGCAGCGCTCGGACCCGAGCCCACGGTCTGCCTCATCGCCGACCCGGCACTCCGCGACCCCGAGACGCCCGCATGGTCACTGACCGAGCGGGCCCATCACTACCACGCGAAACTGCGTGAACGCTTCGGCGGGCCGGAGCACCGACTTCACCTGGCCGGATGGTCCTTCGGCGCCCGTGTGGCGATGGAGATGGCGGGCCTCGCCGAGGCGACCGGGCGGCCACCGGAAGCGCTCCACCTTCTGGACCCGCCGCCGCCCCACGCGAAAGGGCCGGCCACCGCCTACGACGAAGCCCGTCTGGACCAGGTGTTCGCCGCCGAACTCGACAGCGGCGCACCCTCGTTGCCGACCGAGCACGCGCAGGCGTACGCCGCGAGACTGGCCCGCTGCTGCCGCGTCAACCTGCGCAGCCTCGGGGAACATCGCGTGAAGCCACTCGTCTCCGTCCCCACGTATCTGTGGCTGGCCAGACACCCCACGCCGGGTATGGACGCCCCCGCGGACCCCCAGGAGTCGGAGCGTCAGTGGGCCACCTGCCTCCCCCCGTCCGCCGTACTGAGGCATCTGCCCACGGACCACTACGGCATCGTCGCGGCACCCCAGGTGGACACCGTGGCCGAGGCCATCAGAGCGGCTCTGGCGATGCCGGCCGCCGGCACACCTGGAACCACTGACCCGCACGGAACCCACCCTTCTGGAGGATGACATGGAGTCATACGAACGCGCGGCGATCGAAGCGGTGACCACGCGCCCCGCGTACCCCTACCGCACGGTCACCGTCGAACGGATCACCCCGGTTCTGGGGGCGGAGATCTCGGGCGTCGACCTGTCCCAGGAGATCCCGGCGGAGCAACTGGACGAGATCCGCACGGCCTTCCGCGACCACCACGTCCTCGTCTTCCGCGACCAGACGATCACCGCCGAGTATCACAAGCGCTTCGCCTCCGCCTTCGGCGAACTGCGCCCCGTCAGCCCGCCGCCGCCCGAGGGCGACCCCTACATCCTGGAGATCCGCACGACGTCGGCCGCGGCCAACGTGGCCGGCAACGGCTGGCACGCCGACGGAACCGCCGACGCCGAACCGTCGCTGGGATCGATGCTCTACATCACCGAGATACCCGAGCCGGGCTGCGGCGGCGACACCCTCTTCGCCAACATGCACCTCGCCTACGACATGCTCTCACCGGCCATGCGCTCCCTGCTCGACCCGCTCACCGCGATACACGACGGCGCGCAGGCCCTGGCGGGATACACACCGCCCGCGGACTACGTCATCCCCAAGAGCGAACACCCCCTCGTCGCCCGCCATCCCGAGACCGACCGCAAACTCCTGTACGTCAACAAGGCCTACACCAGCCGCATCCCGCAGCTCTCCGCCGACGAGAGCCGGGCCCTGCTCGACGTGCTCTTCGACATCGTCGCCCGCAGGCCGGTCCTGCACTGCCGCGTCCGCTGGACCCCGGGCACGCTCGTCTTCTGGGACAACCGCTGCGTCCAGCACCACGCGACGTACGACTACTACCCCTACGCCCGCTACGGACAGCGCGTCGCCATCAACGGGGGCCCCGTGAAAAGCTGACACCCTGAAGGGGCATGGCGTCCGCACGGACGCCGGTTTCCCCGCGTCGTCTGCTTCGCGGTCCTGCAAGAGGGCCGCTGGCCTCCCGGCCCGGCATGACTGTTCCCCCTGTCGAGCGCATGGACTGGGGGGTGTCACCCGGCCCGGGAGGCGTCATGGGAGACGCTGAGGAGAGGTCCGACTGCCGCCTGGCCCGGCGCAATGCCTGGCCACTCGTAGATCTCGGCCGGGGCGTGCGTCGGCATTGTCGTGGTGGGCCGGTCCCAGCGTTCGTCGGACCAGTCGGTCGGGCAAGGCGTGCGCTCACTCATTGCGCGGATCCCGCTGAGTGGAACAGCCCCGTCAGAGTCGTGTAGGAGAGGTCCCAGGTCCATTCGGTCTGGACCCAGTGGCGACCCTTCTCGCCCATCGAGCGGGCGAGTGCGGGATTCCGCAGCAGCCGGGTCAGGCGGTCCGCTGTTGCCGCCACCGAGCGTCCGTCGACGACATGGCCGGTCTCCCCCTCGCGCACCGCGTCGGGGGCGCCGCCCGAGTCGCCCGCCAGGACCGGGAGTCCGGATGCGGCGGCCTCCAGGTAGACGATGCCCAAACCCTCCATCTCCAGGCCGCGTTTTCGGGTGCGGCAGGGCATGGCGAAGGCGTTGGCGGCGGCGTAGAAGGAGGGGAGGGCGTGGTGGGGATGCCCCCCGGCAAAGACGACCGAGTCCAGCACGCCCTCCGTCCGTGCCAGTTGGCGCAGTTCGAGGGCGTTCGGGCCGTCACCGACCAGGAGGAGCACGGCGTCCGGGACCGCCCTGCGGATCCAGGGCAGCGCCCGGATCAAGGTGTCCTGGCCCTTGCGCGGGACCAGCCGGGCCGCGCACAGGATCACCGGGCGGCGGCCCAGCCCGTAGCGGTCGCGCACCGGGCCGCCGTCCAGGCCGGGGCGGAACACGGTGGTGTCCACGCCGGGGACCAGGCGGGCAGTGCGGGTACCGGGGGCCAGGGCCGCCTCGATGGGGCGGCGGGTGCTCGTACCGAGCCAGGTGAGCGCGTCGGCCTGCGCGCCGATGCGGCGCAGCAGCGTCCTGGCGCCAGGGGTACGGGCCCACCAGACTTCGTGGCCGTGCGTGGTGGCGACGACGGTGCGGATGTCCGTCGTCTGCCGCAGTCGGCCGGCCATCAGGCCGAGCGGTGCCGCCGCGCCGAACCACACCCGGTCACAGCCGTACTGGCGGGCGACGGATGCGGCGTGCGCGGTGGCCCGTGGCGTGGGCAGGAGAGTGCGTGCCCGGTGGCGGATCACCGGGTACGGGAAAGAGCCGTCGGGCGCCGATGCTGCCGTGGCTGGGTCCGGCGATGAGGTGAAGACGACCACCTCGTCGGGCGGGAACCGGTCGGCCAGTTCACGGACGAACGTCTCGATGCCGCCCTGCCGGGGCGGGAAGTCGTTGGTGACGATCAGCGTGCGCCGGTGGGAGTGGTTCGTCATACGAGGGTCTTCTCCCAGGCAGGTGCGACGGGAAGGGCGGGGGTGGCGCCAGGGGTGGCTTCGTGCTGCTGCGCCCTGCTGGACGCCAGCGCCCCGAGCACCAGCGGGTAGATCAAGTAGCCGAAGCGGGTCGCGGGCATCAGGGTCATCGCCAGGCCCAGACCGAGCGCGAGCCGGGCGGCCGCCGTGCGAGTCCTGCCCGGGGGCCGCACCACCAGCGACACCGCGATCAGCAGCGCGCTCACCGCGAGGAGTGCGAGCGCGATCACCTCTCCGCCCGGGACGTAGGCGGCGAGCAGACGGCCGGGCAGCGGGCTCGCGGCCGGCGAGGCAGTGTCGGCGAGGCCCAGCGGGAAGGCGATGGCGCTGCGGTAGAAACCCACCGGGTTGGCCCAGGCGAAGGGCAGCACCGTCGCCGTCGCTGTGGCCAGGGCCACGGCCGCATACCGCAGCGCGCACCAGTGGCCCCGGCGTACCACGATCAGTGTCAGCACCACGGGCAGTGCCGGCCACGCCGTCCACTTGAGCGCGGCCGCGGCGCCGAGCACCAGACCCGCCCCAACCGGCCGCCCCTGCCCCGCCAGCACGACACCCAGGCACATCAGGCCGACCACCGGAAGATCGACACCGCCCACCGCAAGCGGCAGCGCGATCACAGGGCAGGCGAGCAGCCAGGCACGATGCAGGCCGGCCGCGGCCAGGCACGCGGCGAAGACGCCGCCCGTCCACCAACGCGCGTCCCCGGGCAGCACACCCAAGAGCGCCATCCCCGGCAGGTAGGGGTTGAAATCGGCGACGACCGCAGGGGCGGTGACGTACGGGCTGCCGGTGGTGAGCAGCAGCTCACCCGACCGTTCGACGACCGCGACCTCCAACTGTCCGAGCCCGGCCGTCACCAACGAGACGAGCGGCACCACAACGGCCCCCGCCACCGCGGCCATCCGCGCGGCGGGGCGGGTGCGCACACGACACGCCAGCACCGTCGCGACCGCGTAACCCACAGCCGCCAGCGCCCCCCACGCCCGGTGCGGCCCCAGGTCCGAGACCAAGGCGAATGCCAGCGCCACGAGCGCGTACACGGCCCACAGCCACCGTTCGTCGCGCACGTACCGGGCATGCCGTACGTGCTGTTCAAGCCGCTTCGTCATGCTCATCGACGGTAGGAATCAGCAGTTCGGAAGGCGTCAACCGGCACTCCGCACCTGACACTCAACCCTTGGCATGACATCGGGCCTCAGACTCAACCCGTGCGGTGATGCGCCCTGCCGCGTCGGCACGGACCATGGACGCATGCGTCCGTCCCTTCAGCAGCGGTTCCGTGCCTGGATCGCCGCACCCGCCTACCCCTGGGTCACCGGCGGTGCCCTGACCATCGGTGCCGTGGCCGAGCTGATCGCCTATCCCGGATCCCTGACCACCGTGATCGGGGTCCTCGTCTCCTCCTCCTCGCTGACGTGGCGACGGTCCTTCCCGCCCGTGGCGGTGGTCACGGTCGCCGCCGGGCTGCTGGGGTTCGCCGGGGACGTCAGCCTGTACGTCTCGATCACGGTCAGCGGGCTGATCGGCTTCTACACCCTGGGCCGCTACCGGGTGTGCCACCCGGCGGTTACCGTTGCGGGCGGGGCGCTGGGGGCCGTGTGCGTGAACCTGGTGCACATCAACACCTGGTCGCGGATGGACCTGCCGGTGCCGCCGCTGTGGCAGAAGGACTCACTCAGCCTGTTCGCCGAGTCCTTCCTGCTGACCGTGGTCACCTTCGCAGCCGTGATGATGGGCGACGCCGTACGCTCCCGCGAGCAGAGCCGCCATGAACGCAACCTGGCCCAGGCCCAGTTGATCGCGATGGAACGGCAACAGGCCGCCGAGGCCGAGCGGGCCGCCATAGCCCGTGAGCTGCACGACATCGTCTCGCATTCGGTGTCGATGATCGCCGTCCAGGCCGAGAGCGCCACCTACACCACCCCCGGGCTCACCACCGAGGCCCGCGACGGCTTCCAGCAGATCGCCGGCACCGCCCGCTCCTCGATGGCCGAACTCCGCCGCCTCCTCGGTGTCCTGCGCACCCCGCAGGCCCAGGGGGACACGAGCCTCATCGCCCCGCAGCCAACCCTCGACCATCTCGCCGAACTGATCGAACAGCACCGGGCCGTGGGCGGCGAAGCCGAGCTGAAGATCACGGGGGAACGGGTGTCGCTGCCCGCGGCATGGGAACTGTCCGCCTATCGGATCACCCAGGAGGCACTGACCAACGCCCGCAAGCACGCTCCCGGAGCACGTACCGTAGTGGAGATCGAGTACGGCACCGGTCGGCTACTCACGCTCCGCATCCACGACGACGGCCCCGGCCCTGAGCCCCGGCCAGGATCCGGCACAGGCCACGGCCTGACGGGCATGCGCGAGCGGGCGGCCCTGGTCGGCGGCCGGCTCAGCGCGGGAGCGGGACCTGGAGGAGGTTTCCTGGTGGAGGCAGAGCTTCCCTGGGGGACCGGATGATCAGAACGGAGAGGGAGCCGCGCGTGATCAGAGCACTGGTCGCCGACGATCAGGCAGTCGTCCGCACCGGCTTTGTCAACCTCCTCAACACGCAGGAGGACATCAAGGTCGTGGGCGAAGCCGAGGACGGCGTACAGGCCGTACGCATCGCCGCCACGACCCGGCCCGATCTCGCACTCCTCGACATCCGGATGCCCCACAAGAACGGCATCGACGCAGCCCGCGAGATCCTGGCCGCCTCCGACGGCGCGACGAAAGTGCTGATGCTGACGACCTTCGGTCTCGACGAGTACGTGTACGACGCTCTCGCAGCCGGGGCGGGAGGATTCCTGCTCAAGGACGCCACCTTCCCCGAACTGCTGCACGCGGTACGGGTGGTGGCCGCCGGGAACGCACTGCTCTCGCCCGAGATCACCAAGCGGGTGATCTGCGAGTACGTGCACGCTCGGGCGTCACGACTGCCGGTTCACTCCGTCGGGGAACTGACGGCACGTGAGGCAGAGGTGCTCACCCTGATCGCCCGGGGACTGTCCAACGCGGAGATCGCGGGGCGACTCACCATCACGGATCACACCGTGAAGACCCATATCAACCGGCTGTTCGCGAAACTGGAGCTGCGGGACCGAGCACAAGCCGTCATCGTGGCCTACGAATGGGGCCTGGTGCGGGCGGGAAACGGCGCCGGCTGAAGGCGCGCCCGCCCGCGTCCGCCGGGCGCTCGAAGGCCAGAGCGAAGTCGTACATGTGCCTCCACCGGCCCGACCGCCGCTCGCGCATGAGCGAGCGGAACATCAGCGGCAGTCGCGCCAGGTCGTGTGGTCGACACGGACCGTGCGGGTGTCCGGGGCACAGCCGTACGCCGGGTCGTGAGCCGGCTCCTTCGGCATTGAGTGCTCGTTCGCTTGCTGCGGCGGCCAGCCCACGGAGCAGAGCCTATGGTGTGGCCGGATGCCCAGGTCACGGACCCGCCGCAGCCACGCGGACTCCCGCCGTCCGTGCGCCGGCCGAACCGCTGCCGGGCTCGCGTCTCGGCTTGCGACGGCGTCACGCCGGGCTGTTCCCCGGAGATGTCACACCCCCGTCACACCCCTGCTCGATGGTCCACACGGCGACGCGGGAGCAATCGGTGGACATCCGCAGCCACACCTCCTCGCCGCCGGGCATGAGCGCCACCACCAGACGCGCCTCGTCCCACGTGCGCGCCGGGTACATCCGCTCGATGCCGTCGGGCCACGTCCCTGGACGGGGCGGTGCCGCCGGGCTCTCACGCGGGGGTGCGCAGGACGAGCAGGGCGACGTCGTCGAGGCCCGGCGGCTGAACCCGGCGCAGAAGCTGGTCGGTGAAGGACGGCAGCGGACGGTGGGCGAGGGCGGCGGCGTGCCGGCGCAGCTGGTTCAGTCCCTCGTCGAGGGTGTGGCCCGGCTTCTCGACGAGCCCGTCGGTGTACAGCACGAGGGTGGCGCCCGGCGGCAGGAGGACGGTGGCGTCGGGACGCGAGGTGCGCACTCCGGTCCCCAGCAGGAGCCCGTGCCCGTCGGTGAGGTACTCGGCCAGACCGTCCCGCGTGATGAGCAGGGGAGGGGGGTGGCCGGCGTTGGTCCAGGACAGCTGCCAGTGGCCCTCGTCGGTCCGGGTCACCCGGGCGAGGACGAGGGTGGCCATGGTGACGTCGGTGATCGGCATGATCGCCTCGTCCAGGCGGTCGACGATCCGGCTGGGCGGTCCCTGCTGGGCCCAGGCGTAGGCCCGCAGCATGTTGCGCAGCTGGGCCATGCCCGCCGCGGCCTCCAGGTCGTGGCCGACGACGTCGCCGACGGCGAGCGCGGTGGCGCCGTCGGGCAGGGCGAAGGCGTCGTACCAGTCGCCGCCGACCTGCGAGGCGTCGGGGGCGGGCAGGTAGCGCACGGCCATCTTGAGCCCGGGCACGTGCGGCATCTGGGGCAGCAGATGGTTCTGCATGGTCTCGGCGATCTTGCGCTGGCGCTGGTAGAGGCGGGCGTTGTCCAGGGCCAGGCCGGTCCGGCGCGCGATGTCCTCCAGCAGGGGCAGGTCGGAGACGGTGAAGCTGTCCGGCTGGCCGGCACGGCCGAGGGTGAGGGCCCCCAGCACGTCCCTTGTGCTGCGCAGGGGCACCATGGCTGCGGAGTGCAGGCCGGCGCTGTCGAAGAGACGACGCTGCTCGGCCATGATCCCCGAGTCCGGCGTGCCCCGGTAGGTGTCGGGGCCGGCGAGGGCGGAGGAGACGCCCCGCAGCGCCTTCGACAGGGGCATCAGCGACTCCTCCGGGACCGGCGGCATCGGCCCTTCGAAGTCAACGTGACGGATCACGGCGTCGCCGTCGGCCTGGGCCACGACGGTGCGCCACACCTCATCACGTTCGGTGATCAGATCGATGACGGCCCAGTCCGCGAGGCGCGGCAGGACCAGGCCCACCAGTCGGCGCAGCGCCTCCTCGATGTCGAACGTGGACGTCAGCTGTGTCGTGGTGTCGGCCAGCAGGGCCAGCCGCTCGAAGTCGGTCAGCGTTCCGGCGGACTGCTCCCGGCGCGGGCCGGTGCCGGCGGCCGGCGGGCGGGGGTAAAAGACGACCAGTGTGCCGGTGCCCCCGTCGCCGACGTCGTACGGCGTGATCGTCCAGGAGACCGGGAGCAGGGAGCCGTCGGCGTGCGCGAAGTGCTCGTCGCTGCCCTGGGCCGGGCAACCGGCCAGGAATGCCTGCCGCATGCGGCACTGCGTCGCGGGCAGCTGCTGGCCCTGCGGCCCGCGGTGCAGCAGGTCGTGCGCGTCCCGCCCCACCAGTTCGTCGGTGGTACGGCCCAGCAACTCCGCGGCGCGGCTGTTCGCGGCGAGAATGCAGCCCTGCTCGTCCACGACGTAGCCTCCCGCCCCGATGGCGTCCAGCGCCGGGGCGAGGTGAGCAGAGGGCACCACCGCGGACTGCTGTCGCCCGGCCTGCGCGCTCTCCGGTCCCACCATGGTCCTGTTCTCCCTTTTCGATCCCCGTATGCCCGCCCCGAGCCGCCCGCCCGAGGGTCACTGATTGACTGTTCCCGCCCCGCCGCCCGCCCTACCCGCCGGGTGACAAGTCCTTGGGAAATCCATTCCGAGAGGTGCGGCGCGGCCACACTGCTCGTCTCCTCCTCCTCGCGCCTGCGCACGAAACTGGGCCGCTGGGGGGGGGAGCCGACGGCTGGTACCGGATTGGCGGCCTGGGGCCGTGACAGCACTGGAGTCGCGAAGAGGACGCACCCCACCCACTGGCCCGGAGCCCCGCGTGAAGATCCGTCTCAGCACACCCGAGGCCACGTTCACTGCCTTCAGCACGATCAGCCGCCCCCAACCGCTCGCCATCAGCCGGAACACCACACATCAGATGCGAGCCGAGGAGTTCGAGGTCAAACTCCGCTCTCCCTCCCAGACCGAGGACACCCAGCGGCGAAGAGTGCACGCGCTCACGATCCGGCGGCTGCATGACAGCGCAGATCTGCCACGTCCGGCAGGAGATCCCACAGCCGCTGCGTACAGCGTCCGTACTCCGAGTGCCAACTGTCGCTCCGCTGAGCTGGCAACCTCAGGCGACGTCGGTCAGTCGACTCACCCGTACCGAAAGGGGCAGCTCAGGGCCCGATCTCAAGGAAGCGCTCCGGCGCTGAAGCGCGGGGAGCCCGAAGGCGCTCAACCACGCAGTCGGTCCGCCGACGACGGGAAAGGCTGACAGCCGCTCATGGGCGTCACACGGACGGTGCCGGGGCGTACTCGAACCAGTCGAAGGCGACCGCGCCCTCGGTGGCGTACATGCCGATCACCCGGCCGGTGAAGCCGCAGGCGACCTCGGTGGACAGGTAGCGTCCGTCCAGTTCGGCGAGCGGCCGGGTGTCCGGGGCGTCGGGATCGCCGAGCCCGAAGGCGATGGTGTCGGGCCCCGTGGTCCCGCCGTCGGTGAGTTCGGGCGACGCGGGGACGAGGTCTGACGTACGGATCGTCACGGTGAGGTGCAGCGGCCCGGCCGGGACCGGCCGACGGACCACGGCCTGGCGCAGCGGCCCGATCCGGGCGACTACACGGACCTCCCCGCCCCCGGCCTCCACCTCGTAGTGGTGGGCCTCGTCGAGGCGTACGCAGAGACCACCGCGTCCCGTACCCGGGTCGATCAGGGCGGTGACGCGGCAGTCGTGGTGCTGCTGGCGTCGCCCGACGAAGGTGTACCCGGGGCGGTCGAGGGAGGGGCCGGTGGCGCGGAGGACCAGCCAGCCCGACCGCTCGGTGAGCGACCAGCAGCCGTCCGGGCGGGCGAACGGCGAGATCCAGTGCGGTGCGAGAGCGGGCGCGTCGAAGTCGTCACGGGCGAGCGGGGCCGGAACGGGGTGCCAGGCACCACCCGGGGCCGCATGGGTCACGGGAACGGGCGCGACGACGGGCCAGCCGTCCCCGTCCCACTCCACTGGGGTCAGGAACGTCTCGCGGCCGAGTACGTGCACGTCGGGCGTGAAGCCGCGGGGGCGGACACCGAGCAGTACCATCCACCAACTGCCGTCGGGAGCCTCCACCAGGTCGGCGTGGCCCGTGTTCTGGATGGAGTGGGCGGTGCCGCTGTGCGACAGCAGGGGGTTGGCGGGCGCGCCTTCCCAAGGGCCGCGCGGCGAGCGGCTGCGGGCCACGGACACGCTGTGACCGCGCTCCGTGCCGCCTTCCGCGACCAGCAGGTACCACCAGTCGCCGATGTGGTAGAGGTGCGGTGCCTCGGGGTACTTGAGGCCGCTGCCCGACCACGTGGCGAAGGGCTTCTCCAGCACCTCGCCCTTGACCGGGTCGATCCTGGCCATGTTGATGCCCCCTTCGGGTCCGGAGAAGGCACACCAGCAGGTGCCGTCCTCCTCCCATGCCAGGTCGGGATCGATCCCGGTCAGGTCGATCCATACGGGATCGCTCCAGGGCCCTTCGGGCCGCTCGGCCGAGACGACGAAGTTGCCGCCACCGTCGATGTTGGTGTTGATGACCCAGTAGCGACCGTCGTGGTGACGGATGGTCGGGGCGTAGAGGCCTCCGGACGCCTTGGCGCCGGGGAGGGGCAGCGGCAGCTGCCCGGGCCGGTCGAGCACGTTGCCGATCTGCTCCCAGTGCACGAGGTCCCTGCTGTGGAAGAGCGGCAGCCCGGGGAAGTACTCGAAGCTGGAGCACACCAGGTAGTAGTCCTCACCGACACGGCACACGCTCGGATCAGGGTGGAACCCACTGATCACCGGATTGTCGTACTCGTACATGGACTTCCCTTCGAGCCGCCGGGTGCCGAGAGTCTAACGAGCTGACCCGACCCTGCTCCCAGCAGAGTGTGGCGCTCGGAACCTCTTGGTATCCGTGTCATGGGATCAGCGGCATCAGCACTCGCGATTCCCGCGCCCACGGTGACGGGATGGTCCGTGGCGATCGGGGAGACCCTCGGCGGGCTGCTGCTCGTCGTCGGGCTGCCGTCGCTGTTGTCCATCGCCTATTTGTGCGGCGGAGCTCACCCGATGATGGTGGCGGCGTTGCTCGTCGTCCTGCTGACCGGGCCGGGGCCGGTCGCGCTGGACCGCACCTCCTCGGAATCGAAACCCCGCCGGAAGCCCGTCAGTTCCCCGCGGCTGCACGGGTGTCCGCAGGCGCGGCCGCACGGTCGTCCGCAGTTCGTGCCTCGCTCATCCGTGGTGCGGTGCGAGGTGGCCGTCGACGGTGACGGAGCTTCGGCATCGATGCCGTCCGGGACGCCGAGAACCGGACAGCTGAGGGTTGGTGGATCCGCGAAACTTTCGAAGTGAGATCACTCAGTTGCGTAGGTTGCCTCTCCCCTTCGCTCTGATACTGCGCGTGGGTTCGCGTGAAGAGCGCGTTGACGTGGGAAGTATTGCTCGCCGAGATCTCTTCTTGTAAAGATTGGGTTTCCGAAAGAATGTCGAAACTATTGACAGGGTCATGGCGTTCTACGAAAACTGTGGCCACTGAACGACAGGAGGCCGTCGGTCCGCTCGCGTCATGCGGCCGGGTGCGGCGGTCGAACGTCACGGCGTGCCGACCGGACGGCCCCCGCCGTGGTTCGGGCAAGGCCGCGGGCGGCCGATGCCGCTCGCCCCCCACCAGCCTTCATCGGGAGAACGCATGCATCAGAACGGCACACAGCAGGACCGGATCAAGCAGAACCCCGCCCCCCTCAACGGAGTGAGCCGACGAGGCTTCCTCGGTGGCGCCGGCACCCTCGCGCTCGCTACCGCGTCCGGGTTGCTGCTGCCCGGCACCGCCCACGCCGCCACCACCATCACCACCAACCAGACCGGCACCGACGGCATGTACTACTCGTTCTGGACCGACGGCGGCGGCTCCGTCTCCATGACGCTCAACGGGGGCGGCAGCTACAGCACTCAGTGGACCAACTGCGGCAACTTCGTGGCCGGCAAGGGCTGGAGCACCGGCGGACGCAGGACGGTCCGCTACAACGGCTACTTCAACCCGTCGGGCAACGGCTACGGCTGCCTCTACGGCTGGACGTCGAACCCGCTGGTGGAGTACTACATCGTCGACAACTGGGGCAGCTACCGGCCCACCGGTACGTACAAGGGCACCGTGTCCAGCGACGGCGGCACCTATGACATCTATCAGACGACCCGGTACAACGCCCCCTCCGTGGAAGGCACCAAGACCTTCCAGCAGTACTGGAGTGTCCGGCAGTCGAAGGTGACCAGCGGCTCGGGCACCATCACCACCGGCAACCACTTCGACGCCTGGGCGCGCGCCGGCATGAACATGGGCCAGTTCAAGTACTACATGATCATGGCCACCGAGGGCTATCAGAGCAGTGGAAGCTCGAACATCACGGTCAGCGGTTGAGCTCTGCCCCGTCGACCACGGTTGGGTCCCCGCCTTCGGGGCTGGGCCCCAACCGTGGTCATGTGCGGGATCGTGTTCAGGGCGACGCCGGTGCGTTCGGTGCGCCGTCGTGGGGCGGCTGTCACGGCCGGTCCGGGTGTGCACGGCTCAAGGGTGCCGAACCGTGCTGGGGTGACGCGTCCCCGAGCGGTGCGGGTGCGCCACCCCAGCCGTCGGCGTCTGCTACTTGGTATCGATCCAGTAGTGCGTCAGCGTGCCGCCGGCGCAGGTCAGGCGGGTGGTGGTCGAGTAGTTGTACCAGGTCGTCCACTGGTAGGCACCGGTGGTGCAGCGGATCCCGAGGCGCCAGGGTCATCTCACGGGGCCGTCCATGACGAGCGGGGCGTTACGACACGGTCGCTCACAGTCGCGTCTTCCTGCGGGTGGAGGAGCGCCGTAAACCTTTGCGGCACCACCCGCCTGCTCAACCTGGCGTGGTAGCTCACTCTGGCCATGGTCGGGCGGCTGTTGGCCAGCCAGCCACACGGTGTAGACGGCGCAGGTGGCTTCGCTGATGGATCAGGTATGCCGGTCCACTGCCTGCGGTAGTGCATGCCCTTGGGGAGGGTCTGCGGAATGGCGTCGGAGAAGCCTCGGGGCTTTGCTCGTTGTTGAGGATCTCGGTTCGACGGAACGGATCGCCGGACATCGTCGAGTACAGCTGCGGCACGGATGCTGGCCTTTCTCTCTGAACTTGGCACTTGTCCCCGACTGCGCTGGGGCCGGGTGTTGGGCGTCGGCTCTGAATGCCTGCTGACGGAACCGGGCACTGGGGGAGCAGCCTTCTGCGTTCGTCATGGCACCCGCTGCCCTCTGCTTCCCTCGCCCGTGCGGTTGATCCATCACCGCTCAGCCTGACGGGCTCCGTCCGTCAGCAGCCGTTCCGTACTCGCGAGGGCGTCGTCACGCACCGGGCCGACGTTGCCGGCGAACTCTCGATCACAGGGGTCCGGAAGTTACTGGTGCGACATCTCTTGACCCCCATGATCGCCCCGGATTACGGTTCCGACGTTTGCACCGTATTGAAACGATTCAATCGAATGAACCCTTCTCCGAACCCAGGGGCGCACTCATGCACGAACTCGTCTCGCAGCGTGGCGGGATGTCCCGACGTACGATGCTGGCCGCCGCCGTGACCGCGGGGGTGACTGCCACCACCGTCACCGCCGCACCCGGTGCGGCCGCCCAACCCGCTGATCCGGCCGCCGCCCGGGCCGCCGGCTCAGCCCGGTGGTTCACCGACCCCACCCGGTCCGTGCGCCCCAAGTTCCGCTGGTGGTGGCCGGACGGGCTGGTCGACCCGGACGAGGTGGCCCGCGAGATCGACCGGATCGCGGACGCGGGGTTCGGCGGGGCGGAGATCGCCGCCGTCCACCACAGCATCCGGGACAAGTCGCTCCTGGACACCGCCCACCACGGCTGGGGCAGCAGACCCTGGCGGGACGGGGTGGAGGCCGCCCTCAGCCGGGGCGTGCGCCGCGGTCTGACCATCGACCTCACCCTGGGCCCGAGTTGGCCCGTGGCCGTCCCCGGAGTCACCCCCGACGACGACGCGGCCGCCAAGGAACTCGCCCACGGACAGGCCTCGGTGGCCGCCGGCGCAACGTACCGCGGGCCCGTGCCCGCGCCCGTCCACGACGCGGCGTCCGGCGTCGGCACCCAGCGTCTCCTCGCCGTCCAGGCCGCCCGCGTCGAACCCGCCCACTCCACCCGCAAGGAGACCGGCCTCGACCCCGACACCGTCCGCGACCTCACGGACACCGTCACCGACGGCACTCTGACCTGGACGGCACCCGCCGACGGCGAGTGGCTGCTGATCTCCTATTGGCAGCGGGGATCGGGACAGCAGCCGGAATCGGGGCCGCACTCCGCGCCCGCCGCCTTCGTGGTCGACCACCTGAGCGCGGCGGGCACCACCGCCGTCACCGACTACTGGGAACGCCACGTCCTCACCGCCTCACTGCGCCGCCTGCTGAAGGCCGCGGGCGGTGCCTTCTTCGAGGACTCCGTGGAACTGGAGACCGAGGGGCTGGTCTGGACGGCGCGCCTGCCCGAAGCGTTCGAGCAGCGCACGGGCCGGCCGCTGCTGCCCTGGCTGCCCGCCCTCGTCCTGGACGACAGCAACCAGGTGTTCGCCTTCGAGGCCCAGCTCACCCGGCAGATCCGGCACGACTTCTGGGCCACGGTCTCCGACCTGTTCAACCGCCACCACGTGCGCGCGCTCCGGGACTGGGCGCACTCCCTCGGCATGACCCTGCGCGCCCAGCCGTACGGCCTGCAGACCGACGCCATCGCCACCGCGGCCCTCCTCGACATCGCCGAGGGGGAGTCCCTCGGCTTCAAGAACCTGGACGACTACCGGTGCCTGGCCGGCGGCCGGGACATGGCGGGCCGCACCGTCCTGTCCTGCGAGGCCGGCGCCTACAACGGCTCGGCCTACAGCACCACCTGGGACCGCGTGCTGCGCACCATGGGCGGGGCCTACGCGGCGGGCGTCAACCAGACGGTGATGCACGGCTTCTCGTACGCGAACGCCCCGGAGGCCCAGTGGCCGGGCTTCGCCGCGTTCAGCCCGTACAACGGCGCGCCGGGATACGGCGAGTCGTGGGGGCCCCGGCAGCCGACCTGGCGGCACATCGGGGACGTTTCCGGCTACCTCGGCCGCGTGCACGCGGTCCTGCAGTCAGGCAAGGCGCGCGCGGACGTGGCCGTCTTCCGACAGACCGGCTATTCGGCCACGGGCATCGGCGCGTCCTGGTTCACCTCGACCGGTGTACCGCTCGGATGGACGCACCAGTTCCTCAGCGGTCCGCTCCTGGACCTGCCGAACGCCACCGTCTCCGGCGGGCGGCTAGCCCCGGACGGACCGGCCTACAAGGCGCTCTTCGTCGAGAGCGACTTCTTCTACGGCTCCACCCCGACCCTCGCCCTCGCCGACGCGCGCAGGATCCTGGGCTTCGCACGGGCCGGACTGCCCGTGGTGCTGCTGGGCGCCTTCGACCAGGCGCTGACCCCGGGCGTACCGGCGTCCGGCGAGACCGAGCAGCTGCGCGACGTCCTCGACCGCCTGCTCGCCCTGCCCAACGTCACCCGCGTCACCGAGAAGACCGCGGTCGGCGACGCCCTCGCCGGCCTCGGTGTCACCCCCGACGTACGGCACTCCGTTCCCTCGACGCTCCTGAACGCCCACCGGGTCACGGCGGACGCGGACTACTACTACCTGGTCAACGGCAAGCACGCCGAGACCGTCAAGCCACCCGTGGCCGCCATCGACCACGAGGTCACCCTGCGCCGCACCCACGGCCGCGACGCGGTGCCGTATCTCCTCGACCCCTGGACGGGCAAGGCCGTACGGGTGGCCCGGTACACCCTGGACGGCCAGGACGTGACCCTCCGCGTCGCCCTTCAGCCGGGACAGACCCTCGTCGTCGCACTGGGACGCCCCGGACTCTTCGGCGACCAACACGGCAACCGCCCGCACGCTCTGTCGTCGGAGGCCGACGAGGTGCTGTTCACCGCACGCGGACTCGCCGTACGGGCCGGTGTTGGCGGCACCTACCGTACGCGGCTGTCCCAGGGCAGGACCGCCACCACCACCCTCCCCGCGGTCCCCGCTCCGGTCGAACCGGATCGCTGGCACGTCGAGGTCGAGGACTGGCGCCCCGGAAACGGCCCGACCCGGACCGAACGGGTGCGCCGGACCCTGACGCTCGACACCCTGCTGCCCTGGTCGAGCATCCCGGAACTGGCGGACAGCGCCGGCATCGGTCGCTACCGCACCACCGTCACCCTCCCCGGCACCTGGTCCTCGTCCCACGGCGCACTGCTCGAACTGGGGCAGGTGAGCGACACCTTCCGGGTGAGCGTCAACGGCAGCGAAGCGGGCCCGTGCGACCGGCTCAACCCCGTCGTCGACGTGGGCCCGCTGCTGCGCCGGGGCACGAACACCATCGAGATCGAGGTCGCGACGCCCCTCGTCAACCGCCTCAGGGTGAGCCGTCCGGAGGTCTTCGGAGGGCTCAAGCGACAGGAGTACGGGCTGGTGGGACCGGTGCGGCTGGTCCCGTACGCACAGAAGACGGTGTGATGCCGCTGCATTGAACGATTCAAAAGAGGCGCGGACGGGCCCTGGGCTCGTCCGCGCGGAATCATGTCGGAAACCGGGTGAGCGGTCGTGCTTTCGATGCCCCCGACCGGAGGCTTCTCGCTCCTATGAGACCTCTTGACGCTCTTGACGGCGCGTCTCAGCGTCTCCGTCGAATCGTTACAACGATTCGCTCAAGGGGAGCTGAGCCCCGCACCATGCCCGCACCGCACAGCAAGTCCACCCTTCGCGACGGCAGGTCCCGTTCGCCGCGTCGACCACCGCGGCCATCGCAGCGCTCCCGGCCGCCCCCGCCGCGGCGACCTTGGCGGTCACCGTCGCTACGGCGCCCCCGCCGACGGACCGTGCGCACCGTCCGGAACCCGAGGTGGCCACCTTCTCGCTCTCGGCCGTTCGCATCCTCGGCAGCCCTTTCCTCGGCAACATGTGGCGCAGGTGAGTCACGGTGCCTACCGCAAGCAGCCGCCGCGCTGCGCCCCTCTAGGGTGGAGCCCCATGAGTTCCTCCCTTCACATCTATCTGCTGGACGAAGCCGCCACCCGCGCTCTGGTGGGATGCCGCAGCGAGGAGAACCTGGAGTTCTTCCGCACGCACTACGCGGACCGTCTGGAGGAGCAGGACGACGACTTCCGTGCGGAGATCGCGGCCGGCGCGCCCACGGCGTACGAGGCGGTCCGCGCGGTGATCGACGGCGGCCCGTTCGACGCGCCCGCGCAGTACGCCTTCCGGTACGGGTACGCGTACGAGTGGTTGTGCTCGCTGACGGGGTCGTTCCTGCCCAACGACCGTTTCACTCCGCACCGGGGCGCCTGGCTGTCAGCCGTCGACGAGGGGCTGCGGGCGATGGGCGTGACGGCGGTGACGGTGAGCGCCTTCGGAGCACAGGGGCTGCCGGAGCCGTTGCCGCGTACGGAGCTGCCGGGGTGCGGTGTGTGGACTCCGGAGGAGATCTCCCGGGCGCTGGAGCAGTTCAACGTGACGATGCGGGCGGCGGAGGCGGGTGAACGGCCGTTCCCGGAGCTGGAGAAGGAGATAGTGGACGCGGTCTTCCAGAGCCTCGGATGGGCGCAGGCTGCCGCGGACCGGGAGGGGCTGAGTGTGGTGGGGTTCCGGTTCTGAGCCAGCGCCTCACCGGCGGGGTTGTCGGGCCGGGCGGGACCGTGTCATTACTCTTCGGCTGGCCGACAGACAGACAGACGAACAGAACACGGCGGTTGACGTAGCCGATGCATCAACGGCATCCCGCGCCCCCGGCACAACCTCGGCCCGCCCGGCGTCGGCGCGACGGCGACCAGCCGCAGCCGGGGCGCCCTGTCACCGCCCATGTGGTCACCGTAGGACGAGACCCGGTGACTGCCCAGCCGTTGTCGCGACAGTCAGCAATACGGCGGCTGGTTGGTGAGCGAGGCGGCCACTCGCGTCCACCCGCCGAACAGCCGATAGAGGCTGGGTAGGGTGCCCTGCGCCTGGACGTCCGTGTGTCTACCAAGGTGACCCCGGAATTTCCCAGGAGCGTCGAGGCGACGGAAGCCGACTGCCGGCGGACTGTGAAAGCGGCCAGGTCCGCAGGGATTTCTGACCTTTTCGGCACCGTGGAGAGACTGGCAGCGACCGCCAGGCCGATCTCGCCCACGGGCCGGCCGTCCAGCCACATGTCTTCGATCTCTTGCCCCATGAAGCGGTGACTCAGTAAGCCCAGCGCGCCGACCCGCGAGTGGTAGCCGAGGCCGAGACCCGCCTGGAGCACCTCGCGATCACCTGCACGACTGTCACCGGCCTCGCCGGCCGGCTCCCGGCCCAGACACCTGACCTGCTCGAGAACCCGGACCACCCCCGCATCCTCGCCGCTTTCAATGACACGACCCGCCGCTCCGGGCCAAGGACGTCTGCGAAGCCCTCGGCCACGAACTGCTGCCCAAGAACGTCGAAGGCACCCGCGCCGAGCTGAAACGCCAGTTCAACTCGGGATCCTCACCGAGGCCGGCGCCGGCAACCTTGCCAGGAAGCCATAGCCGACATACCCCCAACCAGCGGCCCCGCTGCAACCTCAACAGGAAGCGGACCTCACCTTACGAACCGCCCATTGCAGGTAATGCTTCTGTTCTCACCAGCACTCTTCTGCACTGTCCCAGGTGATGTTCCCCACGTAGATCCAACCGCGGGTCCAGTTTGGATATGCGCTGACGTAAAACCACGTACTGCCTACCTTGTTGTTGTAGTGGCAGTAGATGGTCATGGGAGCGTCTTTGTACAGGGTCTCCCTGGTGCCGCAGTCCGCGTAGGGGCCCGGCCGTAGCGGAGCAGTGGCCTTCTGGACCTTGCCGTAGCCCCAGTCGTTGTAGGAATCGATGTTCGGCGTTCCGGTTGCCCAGCATGTCTGAGCGGTGGCGTCACCCGAGGCGCTGGCCGATGCTGTAGTCACTGAGGCAACCAGTGATAAAGCTGCAGCCGTGACGATCGTTGCCATTCTTGACCTGTTGAACAGCCTCCGCATTGTTCCTCCCAGAGAATCACTCTGTTGCAACCGAGTTCCTGAACGCGGCTGCCTCGTCGGTGCACATCCTCCCCGAAGGCCGAAGGGGTGGGTAGGTCAGCAATTGGTCATTGGCAGAGGCAGAGTTGGTCGACTTCTAAGGTGTCTTTTCGTTTGTCGATCACGCGGAGCGGGGGCGGTGAAGGACAGTTCTTCCGCCATCGGCCAGGCCTCGCGGCGGGGACGGACCCAGGCGTGGGCGCGCCGTAGAGCGGGTCGTGCCAGACGGCGACGCCGTGCTGCTCGAATACGGACCGAGGCGAGGACCTTCCACGACGCCTCGGCGACGGGACCAGGTCGACCTGTCGCAAGCTCGGCAAGCAGCCGACCGCACAGGTGGGACGTCACTTGGTAGAGAGCTTGGCTGGGAGCGTGTCCCCGTAAGGTCTTTGGAGGCGATACGCCCGAAGGGCGTATCGCCTCCAAAGACCAGGTACGTGCGTGACCGTGCCCGCCGACCAGGGATGCGCGTCAGGCGGTGACGATGTCCGCCTTGAGCGGCAGCAGGGCCTGGGCGATCGTGCCGATGGTCGCCTCGTCCACCCCGGCCTCCGTGAGCGCGCCGGCCAGGTGGTCGACGACCTTGCCGAAGGCGTCGTCCGTGATGGCCAGGTGTTCGTGGGCCTTGCGCATGGAACGGCCGGAGTAGGGGCGGGTGGCGCCGAGAGCCTGGCCGATGAAGCGCCGCTGGTGCTGCTTGAGACGGTCCAGGTCCACTCCGGTGAAGTACGGCTGGAGGTCGGGGTCGCCGAGGACTTTGTCGTAGAAGATGTCGACAACGGCCCCTACGGCGTCCTCTCCTCCGAGCTGCTCGAAGAGGGTCGGGGACGGGGCCCCGGACGGCGTGCCGGAAATGGTGTCGGTCATGGTGTCAGCGTCGCGCCGCTGTCTTGCCGGAACGTGAGGAGACGGTTTCCGGGCTGTCAGAAGACCCTCCGGCCCGCCAGGGACCGCGGTGAACGCTTCGTAACCGGCTCCTCACACGCCGGGTGGACGCCGGACAGGGGCCTTAATTCGCCACTCCTCACTCCTCGCTATGAGTGCGACCAGACCTGCTCGCTCAACTTCCCCACCCGTGCCGGCTCCCGGGCTCGTCACCGTCGACCCGGCCACCCGGCCACCCGGTCATCCGGTCATCCGGTCACCGGGGCAGGACAGCGCGGACGGGTCCGGCTCGGAGACCGGAGGCGGGGGAGTCGACATCGCGTGGTTCTGTTCTGGGCGGCGAACGGCAGCCCAGTGCTCGACCTTTGCGCGGGAAACGGCAGTCGCGGTCATCACTCACCATGCCGGTGACCTCCGACGTCAGGGGTGTCGCCGAGCTTCTTGATGTCGACATGGATGAGCTCACCAGGACGTTCGCGTTCGTAGTGGCGGATGACCTGGCCGATGGGCCGATCCATCCGACGTGGACGGTTCAGGCCGTGTCGAGTCAGGGTGCGGTGGGGTGTCGTCAGGTGGGGGCTCGAGCGGTCGAAGAGCTCCGCGTCGCCTTCGGTTCTCCGGCGACGGACCCACTTGTAGGCGGTGGCGCGGGAGATGCCCACTTCGTCTGCGACGTGCGCTACTGAGCGGCCCGCGCGTACCCGGTCGACCAGGAGCGTCTGCCGTGGACGGTGAGGCGGGCGTTCGGGTGAGGCACGGGTACCTCGTCAGTCCATGACCGGTCCGCGCCGGCTGGGGCCGGTCGTGTCGTGGAGGAGGAACTGTCCGCCCGCCTGCTCGGCGAGGTCGGCACCGAACAGGGCGCCGGGTGTGTAGGCGCCCGGCCGGCCCTCGCCACGGGCAAGGTGGGCGGCCACCGAGGCGGCCACCGAGGCGGTGTAGGCCATGCCGTCGTCGGCGCGCAGCCAGCCCTCCCGGCGGGTGCCGTCAGCCCAGGTGACCACCGCGTGCCCCCACGAGTGACGGCGAGGGGCCGGGGTCTCCTTCATCTTGGCCTTGGCCATCTGGCTGAGGGCGAAGCGTCGCAGCGGCTCGACAGACAGCAGCTTTCCGACGAGTGGGGCCACGGCCCGCACGGCGCGCGAGGTGGGAGCCATCCCGGTGGTCACTGTGACGGACGGCGCATGGCTGGCCCGGTGGGCGGCGAGGAGCTCGGCGGTGGGAGCGCCCGCGGACTTCGCCTGTTGCCCGTCGGGGAGGGTGAGGTTGTGGAGATCGGCGCCGAGGCGTGAGGTGACCATGCGTCCGTCGGCGTAACGACGTCCACCGGTGGCAAACATGTCGATCATGGAGGCGGCGAAGGCGGCGCCGACGACTCCGGCGCTGAGGGACACCGAGGCCAGCGCGTCGACGCGCACGGCGGCGGGGGCCGGGCGGTCCTCGCACAGCTTGATCACGACGGCTTCGGTGGCCAGCACGCCGAAGCCCGATCCGGTCACCAGCGTGCTGCCCGCCTGTTCGGCCTCCTGGCCCAGGTCGAGCAGGCGGGGGACGGCGGTCAGGTCTGCGGCCAGGTCAAGGTAGTGCCCACCGGGCATGCACGCCCGGGCGATGACCGGGGCCGTCTCTGCGTAGTTCCCGATGCCGTTGAAGACCACGGCAGGTCGCTGCCGGGTGATCTCGGCCGCGATGCTGTCGACGCCGTTCGCGATGACAACTCGGCTCCCGAGGTCCGCAGCGGTCTTCCGCAGCCGGTCGCCGCCGCTTTCGCGACCGGCCAGTACGGGCTTGAGTCCCTGGGCGGCGAGGTTCGCGGTGACGGCGCTTCCGATGCGCCCGCCCGCGCCGAGGATCCAGATCTCCTCGGGTCGCGCGCTCTGGGTGGTGTCGGTCATGAGCCTGCTCCTGTCGTGCCATGAATGCGACGGTCGCCCGCCTCTCCGAATACAGCGGTCGCCCCTTGGCAGTGATGTCTCACTGTGTCATCACTGACTCTAGCAATGATGACACAGTGAGACATCACTTGCTATCGTCCGACTATGGCCAGATGGGATCCCGGAACCGCGGAGCGCCTCACGCAAGCGGCGCTCGAGCTCTACACAGAGCACGGATACGACAACGTGACGGTGACGCAGATCGCCGAGCGGGCCGGGATCACCCGCCGCTCGTATTTCCGCTACTTCCCCGACAAGCGCGAGGTCCTGTTCGCCGGCTCGGAGCGGCTGCCCGCCGCAGTGCGTGCGGCAGTCCTGGACGCCCCCCCGGCTGCTTCTCCTCTGTCGG
Organism: Streptomyces ardesiacus; assembly: GCF_003112575.1. Lineage (GTDB taxonomy): Bacteria > Actinomycetota > Actinomycetes > Streptomycetales > Streptomycetaceae > Streptomyces > Streptomyces ardesiacus. The sequence goes on along the minus strand of NZ_BEWC01000004.1, from coordinate 47,727 downwards.
CAGCCCTAGAGGCGCTCACTCAGGTCGGCGCCGCCCTTGCCGAGCACATCGACCGCACCGCTGAACGCCGCGCTGTGATCGCCTCCAGCCCGGAGCTTCAGGAGCGGGAGCGCACCAAGCTCGCTGGGGTCACGAGCGCGATCCAGGACGCACTCCTGCAACGGGGCGTCGACGACGACAGCGCGAAACTGGTGGCGCAGATCGCCACCATCGCATCCCAGAACGCCCTCGACCGCTGGGCCGAGGGGTGCGGCGAGAAGGACTTCGCGACGTGCCTCCACGCAGTCGCCGTGTCGCTCCGGGACGTGCTCACCGAAGGCATCGACAGCAGCCGCTTTGAGTGAAAGGTCCACCATCTGCTGTCTGCCATCGGACCCGCACGCCTGCCGTCAACAACGCTCGTGGCCGATACGCCTAGCCAGGGGGCGGCCCGGTCAGGACTCACCGGGATCGGAGCCGGTGAGGTGGCCGAAGCCCCGTCCATTCCTGACCTGCACCCACACCGCCCGTGCCGGGATTTGCCACCGCACGCTCCTTCTATGAGCTGCCTGCACCTCTGTCTCGCTGACCAGCGGAGAGGTCCTGAAGGCGGGGGAGGGGCCGGTGGCGTCAGAGGGATGTGCCGGTGCCAGCCGGCTGTGGGGGCGGGGTCGTCGTGGTGCGCCGGTAGGCGCTGGGACTGGTGCCGCGGGTCCGTTTGAACGCCGCGCTGAAGGCGAACGCGTCGGAGTAGCCCACTGTGCGGGCGATCTCCGCGACGGTCATCGTCTCGTGTTCGGTCAGCAGATCGGCCGCGAGTGTCATGCGCCAGTGGGTGAGGTAGGTCAGGGGCGGTTCGCCGACCAGTTCGGTGAACCGCTTCGCCAGGGTGGCTCGCGACACCCCGGTCCTGCAGGCCAGCGAGGCGACCGTCCACGGTGCCGCCGGTTCTGCGTGCAGCAGGCGCAGCGCGCCACCCACCACCGGGTCGCGCCCGGCGGAGTACCAGCCGGGGGGAGTGCCACCGGGCCGGTCGAAGTACTCGCGCAGCGCGCACACCAGCATCCAGTCCAGCAGCCGGTCGAGGACCACCTGCTGGCCCGGCGTGTCGGCGGCCACCTCGGCGGCGAGATGCTCCCACACCGGATCGGGCCCGCCGCCGGAGCCCACACGCAGGACGACGGGCAGCGCGTCGAGCAGCCTGCGGCTGATCTCACCGTGCACCGGATAGGCACCGACGACCAGGGTCGTCGCGTCCTCCCCACCGGTGCCGGCGTCGTGCCAGCCGAGCCGGTGACGGGTCCCGCCCTGCTCGGGCGTCGAGCAGAACGCGCCACACGCGACGGGTTCGGCCCCCGTGCCCACCTCGTCGACGAAGAGGAACGGCGCGGGGCCCCGCACGATCACTGTCTCGCCGACGCCCAGACGCTCGGGAGGGCGGCGCTCGGGCACGATCCAGCCGCCTCCGCGCAGGACGGTGCACAAGGTCAGCGGCGCGCCGTCCACGAAGTGGAGCGACCAGGGCGGGGTCAGGGTCGAACTGCCGAACAACGAGCCCTGGGCCCGCACGCCGCGCAGGAGGTCACCGAAGGCATCCACCCGCCCAGCCTAAACGATCCAGACGATCACCCAGGTGATCTGGCGTATCACCCATGGAATCGTCCGGGCGCATGCCGTTGACTCGCCGACATGAACGACGACATCACTCTTGTCCTTGGCGCTACGGGCAACACCGGCCGGCGGGTGGCCGCCCGGTTGCGGCTGCGCGAGACGCCCGTACGCACCGCCTCCCGTTCCAGCCCGACCCCGTTCGACTGGTTCCACCCCGCCGGCTGGGACCGGGTGCTGCGGGAGGTCACCACCGCCTACGTCGTGCCCCCGTCCGTGCCCGGCCCGGTGCACGACTTCGTGATGCGGGCCGAGGCCGCCGGGGTGCGGCGCCTGGTCCTGCTCTCCGGTCACGGCGCCGACGACTGGGGCGACTCCGCGTTCGGGCGGCACATGCGCTCCGCCGAGGACGCCGTGCGCGGTTCGACGCTGGAGTGGACCATCCTGCGTCCCTCGAACTTCGACCAGAACTTCGACGGCCCTCCCTTCCGCGTTCCGCTGGCCGCAGGCGAGCTGGCGCTTCCGGCAGGCGCGGTCCCCGAGCCGTTCATCGACCTGGAGGACGTCGCCGACGTGGCGGCCACGGTGCTGTCCGAGCCCGGCCGGCACGCGGGCCGGGTCTACGAGCTGACCGGGCCACACGCACTGACCTGGGCGGAAGCGGTCGAGCTGATCTCCCGCGCATCCGGCCTGCCCATCGCCTACCGCCGCGTCTCCCCGGCCGAGTACACCGCGACGCTGGTCCAGGAGGGCTGGAGCGAGGGCGAGGCCCAGGAACTCACCGAGATGTTCGTGCTCCTCGAACGCGGAGTGACCGCCTGGACGACGAACGACGTCGCCACCGTCCTGGGACGCGCGCCACGGACCTTCGAGGACTTCGTCCTGCGGGCCACGGCGGCGAAAGCCTGGCAGCGCTGAGCCTCTCCGCCGGGCTCCCGGAGGCAGAGCACCGCACGCCGTCCCGCACACCCCCGACCACCTGCCGACGCCCCGCCCCTCCCTCACATGACTGGAGCCATCGATGCACACCCTGCTCGTCGCCGCCAACCCCGAACCCCGGTCCCTGACGCATCACGTGCTCGGAAGACTTGAGGCAGCGCTTCCACCCGGTTCGGTCGAGATCGCCGACCTGGCCGCGGAGGGATTCGACCCCCGGTTCACCCCGGCCGATCGTCGGGCGTACCACGACGGCGGCAACTACCCGGCTGACGTGACGGCTGAGCACCGCCGTCTCGAGCGCACCACCGATCTCGTGCTGGTCTTCCCCGTGTACTGGTGGTCGATGCCCGCCCTGCTGAAGGGATGGATCGACCGTGTCTTCGTGAACGGCTGGGCCTTCGCGTACTCCTCCGCTTCCGGTCTGCGTCCGAAATTGCAGGCCCTCACCACCCACCTTCTCCCCATCGCCGGCGCCGACTCCCGTGCGTACGAACGCCACGGATACGAGAACGCAGTGCGCACGCAGATCGAGCACGGCATCATCGACTACTGCGGCAGCCGGCGCGGCTCCACAGTCTTCCTCTACGAATCCGAACAGCTCACCCCCGAGGCCACGCTGCGAGAAGTCGACCGTGCGGTGCGGACCATCACCGAAGCCATCCACGCCCGCCCCACAGCGGGAACTGCCGGCCCTCTTTCGGCCGGCTTCCCGCCCGTGGGAAGCCAGTGATCTGCGTCAGACTCGTCGGCAGGAGGCGGCGACTGTGTCCTGCGGCGTCCCAGACCCGCACCTGCCCGTGGTAGCGGGTACGGGGCCGCAGCGCCGGCCCGACCTCGACGACCCCTGCATCGGCGTCGTGGTCGGAGACAACCTGGAGTTCATCCACCGGATGGCCGAGGTCGCACTCCTGCGCGACCTGTGGCGGGCCCGCTCCGGCGCCGCCGGGTAGGAGCGTTCACTCCTGCGCGTCGAACCGCGCCAGACGGGCCGTCACGTCGTCGGCGAGGCGGGTGAGGAGCCGGGTGAGGTTCTCCCGGTCCTGGCGCGGCCAGTCGGCGAGCGCCTCGGCGAACCAGCCGAGCAGCGACGTCACGTACCGGTTGGCGGCCTCCGTGCCCGCCCCGGTCGGCTCGATCAGACTCGCGCGGCGGTCGTGGGGGTCGGCCACCCGGCGTACCAGGCCGCGTTTCTCCAGTGCCTGGACCTGACGGGTGACGTGCGGGCCCACCACCTGCATCCGGTCGGCGATCTCGCCGATCCGCAGCGGCTGGTCGGCTGTACGGAGAGTGACCAGCACGCCCATGGCGGGACGGTCGAGGGCGAGTCCGGCCGCCTCGGCGGCGCGTTCCGTGAGCCGGCCCTTGGTGAAGGCCGCGCTGAGCTGGGTGATCCGCGGCAGCACGGCGAGCAGGTCGGAGTGCGGGGCGTCCGGCTCGGGAGGTCCGGCGGGTTCGGTGGTCATGAGGTCTCCATTTGCCTACCTGAGTTAGGTATCTATATCGTGGGGAGCGGCCGGTGCCCGAGAGGGTGCCGTATGGCCTCAAAAAAGATACCTGAGGTACGTATATGTGCCGTCCGTGCGCACGTGCCTCCGTCTTCCGGGGTTCGCCCTGGTGGAAGGGTGAGAAGCCATGAATCACACGTCCCGTCCCGCTCGCCGCGTACTGATCTCCGGAGCAAGTATCGCGGGCCCGGCACTCGCGCACTGGCTGGACCGGTACGGCTTCGAGGTGACCGTCGTCGAGAAGGCGGCCGCCGTCCGCGGGGGCGGCTACGCGATCGACGTGCGCGGCACGGCACGCGAGGCCGTGGACCGCATGGGCCTGCTGCCGGCGCTGCGCAAGGCGCACGTCGACAGTCAGCGGATCACCTTCGTGGACGCCGCGGGGGAGCCGGTCGGCTCGCTGCAGCCCGAGCAGCTGACCGGGGGAGAGGCAGGGGTCGACCTCGAAGTCCGGCGCGGGGATCTGGCCGACGCGCTGTACACCCCGCTGCGGGACCGGGTCGAGTTCCTCTTCGACGACTCGATCGCGACGCTTGACGACGTCGGTGACGCCGTGCACGTCGTCTTCGACAGCGGTCTGCGCCGCACCTTCGACCTCGTGGTCGGCGCGGACGGGCTGCACTCGAACACACGCAGGCTGGTCTTCGGTCCGGAGGAGCCGTTCCACCGCTACCTCGGGCACGTCTTCGCGGGCTTCACGCTGCCCAACGAGTTCGGGCTGGCGCACGAGGCCGTCATCTGGAACGAGCCGGGACGCAGCGCCGTCCTCTACGCCCACGAACCCGCCGACCGGCTGCACGGCTTCCTCACCTTCACCCGCGACACCCCGCCCTTCGCAGCCTTCCGCGACCCCCGGGCCCAGCGGGACCTGGTGGCGGCCTGCTTCCCCGAGCGGGTGTGGCACCTGCCACGCCTGGTCGAGGGCATGCGGGAGGCCGACGACCTCTTCTTCGACGTCGTGAGCCAGATTCACATGCCTGCGTGGTCCCACGGGCGGGTCGTCCTGGCGGGCGACGCGGCGCACGCCACGTCGTTCATCTCCGGCCAGGGGTCGAGCGTCGCACTCGTCGGCGCCTACGTCCTGGCCGGCGAACTGGCCACGCACGCGGACCACGCCGACGCGTTCGCCGCCTACGAGCGCCTGATCCGTCCCTTCGCGGAGCGCAACCAGGCGCTGGCCACCGGTGGGGGGTCGGCGGTGACCCCCACGACGCGGCAGGAGATCGAGGCCCGCAACGCCCTGCTGCGCGACCCGGAGGCGGCGGTGAGGACGATGGTGACCGCGAGCGCGCAGGAGGGGCGTGCGGCCCACTCGGCCCTGGTGCTGCCGGACTACCCGCAGGCCGCCTGAGCGGACGTCGCGGCCCGTCGGCCACCGGCGGGCCGAAGACGGTGCGGGGGTCCTGCCGGAGGAGCCGGACGCCGAGGGCCTCGCTCGGCTCGGGGCTCCCCGGAGCGGGGCACGGTCTCCGGGAACGACCCGGGCTCGGCCGGTGGACTCGTGCCCGCGGACGTGCGCTGCCGTTCGGCCGTGCGGCCCCCTCGCGACCGGGCGGCACCGGTGAGCACGAGGGGCGGGCGGACCGGGCTCGGCCGGCTGGCAGCTCAGGTTGTCGCCGGATTCGACGCCGAGGAGCTATGTGCAGCGCTCGTAGTCGTCGATCCGGCTCTGGACCTGCGCGGGATTGCGCCCGTCGCACTCCAGTCTGCCGTTGATGGACCGGATGATCTCCCTGACCCCGGCTCCGTTGACCATGGCGTCGTGCGGGGTCATGGTGCCGGGCCCGTTCTGCGTGTTCCAGTACTGAATCTGAGAGCGCTGGTTCGGTGGGACACTTCGGTGCGATGGTGCGGCGCGTGTCCTCGCGTTCGCCCTGCACGCGACCAACGAGGTGTCCAAGGGCGTCGAGCCAGGCCCCGCCGCTGCGCGACCCGAACGTGTCCGAGGACGGCTGTGAGGGCGGTGAGTGAGCCGCCTCAGACTTATCGTCAGGCCCGGGTCGGCGGCGCGCTCATTGCTGCCGTCAGGAACGTGATCGCCCAGTTCCGGGCCTCCTCGCCTTCCGTCGCCGTCGGGCGGGCAGGGGAGGGCTGGTTGTAGACCTCGACGCGGTCCACGGCCGCCACGGCGAGGATCCCCCGCATTCGGAACAACAGCTCCTGCCGGGCAAGGCCGGGCAGTGCCTGCGCGAAAGCCGCCAGGTAGCGCTCGCCGACCGCGTCCTCGTCCGGGCCGGTCCAGCTGCGTGCCTCCTCGGCCGGGTCGCTGAGGATCGTCACGATCAGCCGGGACGTCCGGGCCCCGCTCTCATCGCCGGCGGGCATCCCGTCGAAGAGCGGCCCTGCGAATGCTTCCACCAGCTCGGCGACCGTCGGGTCCGGAGTCCGGGCGAGCAGTGCGTCGAGCCCGGCGCTCTGAGCGGCGGTGATGGGCTCGGTCACGCGGCGGGCGACGGCGGCCAGGAGTTCCGCCTTCGAACCGAAGTGATAGCCGACGGCGGCCAGGTTCGCTCCGGCGAGGTCGGTGATCGCGCGGACCGAGGTGCCGCGGTAGCCGTGCTCGGCGAAGAGGCGTTCGGCTGCGTCGAGGAGCTTGGTCCGGGTGTCGGGTAGTGCCATGTGCTCTACTATACAAACGTTCGATTGAAACGAACGTTTGACTCGTGGGTGGGAGAGGTTGTCATGAAACTGCTCGTGTACGGCGCCGGGGTCTGCGGCAGCCTGTTCGCCGCCCGCTTGCACGAGGCCGGGCTCGATGTCTCGCTCCTCGCCCGGGGCGAGCGTCTGGCCTCCCTGCGCCGGCACGGAGTGCAGCTCGCCGAGCAGGACAGCCCTGTCGTCAGGCGGGTACCCGTACCGGTAGTCGAGCACCCTGACGGCGGGTACGACCTGACTGCCGTTCTCGTCCGCACCCATCAAGTCGACGCGGTGCTGGAGTCGCTCGCCGGCCTCGAGGGCGACGCGCTGTTCCTGCACAACTGGGCGGCCGGCGCGGAGCCGTTGGGCGCGGCGATCGGCCACGAGCGAGTACTGCTCGGCTTCCCGTCCCTGGGCGGCACGATGGACGGCGACGTCATCCGCTACCGCGCGACCAACTTCGTGACCAGCCGGGTCCCGATGCCGATCGGGGAACCCGACGGCCGAACCTCCCCGCGCCTGGAACGGATCGTCCGGGAGTTCCGCACCGCCGGGATCAAAGCCAAGGCCGAGCCGCGGATGGATGCCTGGCTCAGGACACACGCCGCGTTCGCGATGCCTCTCGGGCAGGCGGTGCACGCGGCGGGCGGCCCGGTAGCGCTGGCCGACGATCCCGACGCGGTCCGCGGCATGCTCCACCTCATGCGGCAGAACCTGGCAGCCCTGCCGGCCCCGCCCGTCCCCCGCGCGTTCGCCGCACTGCAGACCGTGCCGGAAGGACTGCTCGTGGCCCTGCTGCGGCGCTTCCTGCGCAGCCCAACGGCCGTACACAGCGGGCTCAGCGACGTCTCCCCTGCGACGGCGGCCGAACTGGGGCGGCTGGCAGAACAGATGTGTGCCCAGGCGAAGGTCCGGTAGGCCGTGAGCGGCGGCCAACCCGTCGCCGCCCTGGCCCGCGACCACCGCGTCAGCCGATACGCGCGGCCGTCGCCGACCTCGTCCCCGAGCACGCCAACGTCGACCCGGAGGGCCCCGCACCCGGTCACCGACCTCCTCGCCGGCTGCTTCCGCGTCAGCCCGCTCGTCGGGCGACCTGAACCCGTGCCAGTGCCGCCGCCACCCGCTCCATCGCCTCCGCCGGTGTCGAGGCGTGGCCTCCGCCGGTGTCGAGGCGTGCGGTGACAGGCGCAGCGAATCCGCCCGCACGGTCGGTGTGACACCTTCTCCGCGCGATGGCGGCCACGGCGTCACGCGACGGCGGTCCGAAACGGGCGAAGTCCAGGTATCTGGCTGGGGCGTCGAAATGCGTGGCCTACGGCGTGAGCGCAAGGTGTCCTTCGGGCTGTGCGATGCGGGTGCGAGCCCAGCGCCAGGTCTGCCGCACGCCGGCCGGGGTGCGCGTCGCCGCGTGCGTCCGCAACCGCGCGCCTACAGGACCACGACGACGGGGAAGGAAGCCCGGCGTGCGGCGCGCTGGGTGACCGAGCCGAGCAGCAAGCCCTGGTGGAGCGCGGGCGGATGAAGAGAGCAGGTGCTCATCCGGCACCCCTAACAACAGCTGTCCGGGCAGACAGGGGTGTCTCCGGTGTCATCGGTTTTCTATTTTATGAGAGCCTCAATTGGCGCTCCGCGTCATCCACACGCATTCGCCGAGTGCACCCAGACCGATGAATCCGCGACTCATTCCGCAGGGAGCCGTTCGCTTCTTCACTGATCTCCAAAGGAGTACCGTGGCACGCCGCCTGTCTGCTTCCGAGTCGGTCATGGAAGGCCGACCGGACATGATCGCCGACCGGACCGGCGACGGTGTTCTCGGCGTCCTGCCCGCGCGCGGCGCGCCGTCCGCACCGGTCACTGCCCAGTCCGGTCGCCGCCCGGTACGGCCACCGGCCGCTGCGGCCTCGGGAGGAGCGCCGTTGTCTGAGTGCCTGTCGAATCCTGTCTCACACCGACCGGCGCCGGTACGCATCGGCGCCCCGTTGAGCGGCGGCACCGGACTTCGGAATACCCACGGCACCGCCTTCGTCTGTCCATCGACCGGTCGACCCCGAGGACGAGCATGCCCAATCCGGAACCGATCGACGCCATAGCTCCCTTCGAGACAGGCCATCGCTCGGCGCGCCGTGCGGCCTTTCTCGCACAGGATGGAACCGTACTGTCCAGCGCCCTCGCGGCACTGGACAGCGCGGGTATTCTCCCGGGGATCACGGACGAGGAATTCATGCGCCGGCGCATGTCCGGATTACCGGATCAGGCGTTCGGCCGTCTGCGTGTGGTCCTGCGCGTGCTGGTCGGCCAGGGATGGCTGACCGGCGTCCCGGACGATCGCCGCGGACACCCGCCGGGGTGGACCGGGGCCGGGGCTGCCGCAGTCGCGCACCACGGCGACTACCTGGCGGTCGGCCGTTTCCTCAGTGCGTTCGCCGACGTCGGCCGGGACGGCTGGCCGGCCGCCTGGGAGGCGGCCGCCCCGTTGTTCTCGGCGCTGATGCCGCGGGTGGCGGCGCGCTGGGACACCGACGGCCTGCTGCCGGAACAGGCCGAGATCATCACCGGTCATCTGGACGGCGCGCTGCTGATCCCGGCGGTACTCGCCGGTGCCGCCGAGCACCCGTCCTCCCCCGAAGTGGACAAACTGCTCGGCATCGCCGGCGAACGCTTTTCGCACGCCGGCGGATTCCCGGCCGGGTTCGGTGTCGTGGGCTCCTACCTGCCGATGCTGGCCCGCCTGGGCGGCCTGCTCGCGGGCGCGGCGGAGCACGATCCCGCGCAGTACGTCGACCGCGCGCTCAACGCCCGAGCCGGGCGCGCCGTGCACGTCCGGTACGACAAGGATCTGCTGGCCGTGGTGCTCGATCTCTTCAACCGCCCCGCCCCCGAGGAGCAGCCCCGGTTCGTCGTGGAGGTCGGCTGCGGCAACGGCAGCCGACTGCGCGACATCCACCAGGCGATCCGCGACCGGACCGCGCGCGGCACCGTCCTCGACGCGTACCCGGTGGTGATGGTGGGTGTCGACGGCGACCCGGTCGCGCTGGAGACGGCGCGCGCGATGCTGGGCGAGCACGACGTGCCGGCCGTTCTGGTCCAGGGCACCGTCGACGAGCCAGAGCGGATCGCGGCGGAACTGGCCCGGCACGGGCTGGCCATGGACGAAGGTCTGCACGTGCGCGCGTTCGCCGATCACGCCCGGCGTTACCGGGGCACCGGCGGGCCCGGCCCGGTGAGTGTGCCAGGAGCGGGCGACGGCGCGTACGTGGACGAGGAGGGCCGTCCGGTTCCGGACGAGGCGGTCGAGCGGGACCTGGTCGAGCATCTGCGGCGCTGGGCGCCGTATGTGCGCCGGCACGGCCTGGTGGTGCTGGCGGCGCACACGATCGCGCCTCAGGTGGCGCGGCGGTTCCCCGGGCGTCTGCAGAGCGTGGCGCTCGATGCCTGCCACGGCCTGTCGCACCAGTACCCGGTCGGGCACGACCGGTGGTTGCAGTGCTGCCGCGCGGCCGGCCTGGAGACCGTCCCGTACGAGAGCCGCCGCTACCCGGCCCACCAGCCGTTCGTGGCCGTCAGCCTCAACCGTCTGCTGCCGGTGGAGGTCCGCACCACCCCGCACGTGCCGGCCGTGCCGCTCTCTCCCGCGCAGGCCGCGCTGCCCCAGGACGACGGACGGGGCCTGCACGAGCTGCTGTTCGCCGGTGGCGACACCCGGCGTCCGCGTCCGTGGGCGGCCGACCCGACCGGCTGGATCGTCGCCCAGGCGCTGCACACCATCGAGCGGCGGATCGCCACCGGCGGCCCCGGGCAGACCATCCGGGTGCTCGACTACGGTGCGGGCACCGGGCTCGGTGCGATCGAACTGCTCAAGGCGCTGACCGAGCGGCGCACCGACCGGCTCGTCGCCGAGTCCGGGATGAAGCTGGAGATGCATCTGGCCGACATCCGCACACCGTGGTTCGACCAGGGCGAGCGGCTGCTGGGCGGGCACCCCTGGACGCGGTTCCACGAACTGCGCGGGCCGGACGGCAAGTTCCGCACCATGGCCGAGATCATGGGCCCGGACAAGGTGGACATCGTGCTGGCCAGCATGGTCTTCCACCTCATCCCGCCGAAGTCGCTCACCAAGCTCGCCGCCGATCTGGCCCGTCTGGTCAACCCGGGCGGCATGCTGCTGTGGAATGCCCCGGACATCGGTCCGGCCGGCTCCGAGGCCTTCCTGTTCCACGACGCGAACCGGGCGATCCGGCAAAGTGTGCTGACCTCGCCGGTCGACGAGACGCTGCCGGCCCAGGTACGCGAGGCGGTGGCCAGAGTGCACGCCGCGCACTGCGCCGAGACCGACAAGCGGGCCGGCCGGCGCATCCTGCCCGCCCCGAACCGGGCCGACGCGCTCGTCGACATCTTCGACACCCACTTCACCGGCAATGTCCACCAGCAGAATTTCGAGATCCTCCCCGACGAACTGCTCGACACGCTGCTGGTCCCGTCGAACGCCGAGGAGTATTTTCCTGAACTGCCCGAGCGGAAGGCGCGCGAGGCCGTGGTGCGCGCGTTTTCGGCGCGGGTGGTGCCCCGACTGCGCGAGCGGTCCGGAGGCACCGCGACCGGGCTCAGCCTGAAGTGGACGTTCGGCAAGCACACTCCCCGGCACACGTCTGGGAAGGCCCCGCGATGACGGGCGGCGTCCGCCGGCCGCCGACCCGGCGGCCGGGCGGGTTCCGCCCACGCCGCCCAACCGTTTGGGAGAAGGTTTTGCTCACAGCAGCCGGGTTGGTCAAGCGCTACGGAGAGGTCCGCGCGCTGGACGGTTTCGATCTGCACGTCGAGGCGGGCGAGATCACCGGCCTGATCGGGCACAACGGGGCGGGCAAGACGACGTTCGTCGAAGTGGTGACGCGGCTGGTCAAGCCGGACGCCGGAGAGCTGACGATCTACGGGACCGACGCGCTGCGCGGACCGCGTTCGGCCCAGAAACTGATCGGCGCGTGCCCGCAGGAGATCGCTCTCTATCCCACCGCCACAGTGCGTGACAACTTGCAGTTGTTCGGCGCGCTGACGGGGCTGCGCCGTTCCGTGCGGCAGGAAGCGATCCGGCAGCTCGCCGCCGAACTGATGCTGGAGAACGTGCTGGACCGGCCTGTGGCGCTCATCTCGGGCGGCCAGCAACGGCGCACGCAGGTCGCCAGCGCGATGATCGGCAATCCGCCGCTGCTGCTGCTCGACGAGCCCACGGCGGGGGCCGATCCGCAGACCCGGGCGGCGCTGCTGCGCAGTGTCCGGGCGCGCGCCGAGGCCGGTGCCGCGGTCATCTACACCACGCACTATCTTCCGGAACTGACCGATCTGGTGGCCACCTTGGCGGTGATACGCCGGGGCCGTGTGGTGGCCCGGGGCGAGCAGTCGAGTCTGCTGAGCGGGCTGCCGAGCACCGTGCGGCTGCGGTTCGGCGCCGCCGGGCCCGCGCAACTGCCGCCCGAGATGGCCGGGCGCGCGGTGCGGGAGCAGGACGAGTGGCGCCTCACCAGCATGGACCCGCCCGCCGATCTGGCGGCCCTGGTGGTCGCCGGGTGCAGCCCCACATTCGTGGACGTCGACCGCCCGGACCTGGACAACCTGTTCGAGACACTCGGTGCCCTGCCTGCCGGGGCCGGGGCCGGGGCCGGGGCCGAGGACCAGGCGGAGGAGAAGGCGGTGCCGGCGTCCACGGGACCGTCCGCGACGCCCCGGAAGGCCGCTCTGTCCAGCCGGCCGGACACCTCGACGGCCCGGACCGCGCGGGCCGAGGCGCGGGAGGCCAATGATGCGGGATGAGGAGACCGTCATCCGAGTCTCGGCGCTCGTCCGGCACAACATGACGCTGCTGTTGCGCGAGCCGGGGCCGCTCATCAGCCGGCTGGTGATGCCGCTCGGTTTCGCGCTGCTGATGCGCCCGCTCTACGTCGCCGCGCACGGCGAGAGCTCCGGCAACATCCAGGTGGTGACCGGTGGGCTCGTGGTGTTCTCGCTGCTGGCGTTGAGCATCGTCGGCAACGCGGTGTTCTCCGAGCGCGTCTGGCGCACCTGGAACCGGCTCAGGGCCTCGTCGGCCCGTCCCCTGGAGATCCTGGTGGGCAAGTCGGTGCCGGTGTTCGGCGCGCTCGTCTGCCAGCAGGTGCTCGTGCTGCTGTTCGGCGTGACGCTGCTGGGGATGCCGGTCGCCGAGCCGGTGCTGCTCTGCACTGCCGTGCTGTGCTGGTCGCTGGCCCTGCTCGGGCTCGGCGCCGCGCTGGGCGTGGTGGCACGCAGCCTGGAGCAGATGTCCGCGACGTACGACATCGGCGGGATCCTGCTGAGCGGGCTGGCCGGAGCGGTGGTGCCGCTGAGCATGATGCCCGAGTGGGTCCGTCCGCTCGCGCCGTTCTCCCCCGGTCACTGGGCCTTGCAGGCGTTCAACGGGGCGCTCACCGGCGACGCCGCCGCCACTGTCGGTGCGTGCGGTGTGCTGCTGGTCGTCGCCGCCGCGGGCACGGCCGTCGTCTGTGCCCGGCTGCTCGGCGGCGAGGGACGCGCGGCCCGGCTGTGAGCTTCCGCCGGCCGGGCGCACGGCGCCGCACCGCCTCCAGCGGGCACAGCGCCCGCCGACTGCCGCGGGGCGTGGCCACGAGCGCCCAGCCCGCCGCCCCCCCACCAGTTCCCCCCCGCTCTCATCCGGCGGCACGTACGGCGGTCAGCCCGCCCCGGCCGAGGGGCGGGCGGGCGACCAGGCCACCGGGCACGGCGGGCCCGGCACCGCTGAAGAGCGGCGGCAACCGGGCCGGCCGCCGGCGCAGAGCGTCAACTGCTCCGGCGCGCCTCCGGCCGAGCGCGCCGATGCCGGGCCTCCGCCCCCCTGCTGAGCCGCAGGCCGGCCCGGTCCGGAGCGCGACCACCCGCTCACCCCGCGGAATCCACCGACCCCACCAGCTCCCGCCAGCCCACGTCCGTCAGGGCGTGGGGCGGCGTCCCCGTGCCCGCCAGCGCCGACCAGGCCGCCGGGCGGGCCAGCAGCAGTCCGGCAGTGAGCAGCAGCGGCAACCGGGACAACGGGTCGGCAGCGGGGGTCAGTTCCTCCACGCTGGCCGTGTACCAGCCGCGTCGCGTCGTCGCGGCGACCAGTTCGCCGAGTACGGCGCGACGGCCCCGGCCGTCGGCGGCGGCGCCCATGAGCGCGAGGAGCAGTGCGTGGGTGTGTGTCCCGGCGGTTCCGTACGCGGGCGGGCCGGGGTCCCGAGCGGTCGAGACGGACAGCCAGCGTTCGACCAGTCCGGCGCCCGCGAGCTGGGCGTTGACCGGTTCGACCAGTCGGGGGTTGAGGTCGATGTAGTGCGGCTCCCGTGCTTCGCCGACCAAGATCGCGTCCACCGAGAGCGGGCCGTGCCAGTTCAGTCTCCGGCCCAGGAGGGCCAGGTCGCGTTCGGCTCCCGGCAGGCGTACCGACTCCTTGGCCGCCGCACCGCCCTGCACACCGTCGCGGCGTCGCAGCGCCGCGTGCGCGCCGGTCAGCCGGCCGTGGTCGAAGACGGCCGAGATCATGGCCAGCGGGCCGGTCAGGGCGCGTTGGAGCAGCACCGGGCCGCCGCCGGCGGACACCTGCGGGAGCGCGGCCACCCGGCGCAGCGCGGCGGCGTCGCGGACCCGCCAGACACCGCGGCTCGCCGTGGCCACCGGCAGCTTGACGTAGCCGGGCAGCAGGTCGTCGCGGGCGCGCAACCGGCCGGGGGTGGCGACTACGGCGGTTTCGGGCTGGGGCAGGCCCAGTTCGTCCAGCAGGCGTACCGACTCGGCCTTGTCCTGCACGCGCCGCACGGCGGCGAAGTCCGGCACCGCGAGCCCCGGTACCAGCGCCGCGAACCGGTCCCGGTGCGCCGACAGCGCGACCAGTTGTTCGTGGGTGGGCAGGAGCACGTCGTAGCCGCCGCCCGCCAGTACCCCGGCCAGCGCGTCCAGCCAGCGCAGCGGCCCGTCCGCGAACCGCGGCACCCGGTGGCGGCGTGCCACCCAGCGTGAACCCACGGTGAACGAGAGGCCGCCGGAGTCCAGCACACCCACCCGGTAACCGAGGCGGCCCAGCACGGTCAGCACCTCGCGGGCCGACGCGCTCGTCGTCTCGGTGAGCAGCACGCGGTGCGGCCCGGTCGGTTCACTCACCGGCCACCGCCCCGGCCAGGTCCCGGCCGGAGCGTTGTGCGGCGCTCTGGCCGAGCACCAGCACCACACCGCCGGCCAGGAGGAACAGCAGGATCGTGGTGCCGGCCGCCCGGTAGCTGCCGGTCCACTGCAACACCAGCCCGAAGGCCGCGGGACCCGCGAAGCCCAGGCAGCGGTTCACGATCTCGAACACCGCGAAGGCCTCACCGACCACTTCGGCGGGCACCAAGGCGGCGAAGACCGAGCGGGACAACGCGTACAGGCCGCCGAGTACCAGGCCGACCCATGCGCCGACCAGCAGGAACAACAGGAAGCGTCCTGGGGGGAGCAGACCGCCCGCGATCCCGGCGAGCACGAACAGCAGCACGTAGGCGAGCAGGACGGGCCGGCCTCCGTGGCGTTCGGCGAGCCGTCCGGCGGCGATCGCGCCCGCGACCGCCACGAACTGCAACATGAGCACGGCGATGACGAGCTGGTCCTCCTCGATCTGCAACTGCTCGACCGCGTACGTGCCGACCAGTGAGGTCATGCTCTGTACACCGTTGTTGTAGAGGAGGAACGCGACCAGGAACCAGAGGGCGGCCGGGTGCGCGCGCAGCCCGCGGACCGCCGCGAGCGTGCCGCGCAGCGGGCCGGTGCCGGGCGCGTACGGAACCGGTGCGCCGTAGCCGCGCAGCAGCCGCACGGCGAGCAGTCCGAAGACCAGCCACCACAATCCGGCGATGAGCAGGTTGAGGCGCACCGCCAGTGCCTCGGACAGACCGAGCCGCTCGTGGCCCGCGTAGACCACCAGACCAACCGCCAGCATCAGGCCGCCGCCGAGATATCCGGCGGCGGAAGCCTGGGTGGAGACCCGGTCGCGGCGTCCGGGCGGGGCCAGCAGCGGCAGGTAGCCGTCGGCCACAGTGACCGACGCGCCCAGCGCGATGGTGGCCGCCACGAAGAGCACACCGCCCAGCGCCCAGCCGGTGTCGCCGATCGCGAACATGCCGGCGGTGGTGAGCGCTCCGGAGCTGGAGAGCACACCGAGCAGCGCCCCGCGATTGACCCGAGCCGCCAGGCCCGCCACCGTCGGCAGCACCGCCACCTGGAGGACCACCGAGACCGCCACGAGGTAGGGGTAGTACGACTCGGGGCGCACGGCGATCCCGAACGGCCGCAACAGGCCGTCCGGACCTGCCGCGTCGCGCGCCACGTCCGTCAGATACGGTCCGAAGAAGACGGTGGTGACCGTGGTGGTGAAGACGGAGTTCGCCCAGTCGTAGGCGTACCAGCCCCTCCTTGCGCGGCGCACCGCGCGCCGGTGTCGTTGGTCCGGGACCGCGGTCTCAGAGGACACTGCGGCTACACCTCCGGTGTCTCCTTCGGCGGGCGGGTGAACCGGCTCATCAGTCCTACCAGCTCCGCAAGCCGGTCGTTGAGGTAGAAGTGGCCTCCGGGGTACACCCGCACCTCGAACGGCCCAGTGGTGAGCGGCTGCCAAGCGTGCAGTGACGCGACCGGAGCGCGTGCGTCGCGGTCGCCGCCCAACACGGTCAGCGGCGCGGCGATCGGCTCGTCCACGGGACACCGGTAGGTCTCGTTCACGGCGAAGTCCGCGCGCAGCAGCACCTGGAGGCGTTCCATGAGCTCCCGCTCGCCCAGGATCTCCTCGGGAGTGCCGCCGATGCGGCGCAGTTCGGCGATGAAGGCGTCGAGGGGCAGGTCCCGCAGCGCCCGGTTCGGCTCGACGATGTGGGGGGCCGCGCGGCCGGAGACGAAAACGTGGGCGGGCGGGGTCCGCCCGTCCGTCTCCAGGCGCCGGGCCAGCTCGAACGCCACGGCGGCGCCCATGCTGTGCCCGAACAGCGCGTACTCCCCGGTGAAGCGGTCGCCGATGGCGTCGAGCAGGGCGTCGACGAGTTCACCGGCCCGGTCGTACGGCGGCTCCGCGAACCGCTCGGCGCGGCCGGGCAGTTGTATGGGGCAGATCTGGACGCCGCCCGTCGCGTGGCGCTTCCAGCCGGCGTAGACCGCGGCGCCGGCGCCGGCGTTCGGCAGACAGAACAGCCGGGGGCTGCCCGGCGCGGCCGGCCCCGAGGGCAGCCAGGCGGTGCCGGGGCCTGTCCCGGTACGGATGTCTGTGGTCATGGTGTTCGGCCGCTCCCACTCAGGTGATGTCCAGGGTCAGGTAGGCGGGCGGTGGCTGGATGGTGTCCAGCGTGGATTCCAGCACGAGCCGGCTGCCCTCGCGCTCGGTTTCGGTGAAGCCGGCGAAGGCGTAGGTGACGTACATGACGCGGTTGCGGCCGGTCTCGACGAAGTCGGCGCGCAGCCTGGCCCCGTCGGCCTTGGCCAGGCCCATGATGTGGTTGAGCAGGACGGTGCCGACGCCGCGGGACATGACCCGGCAGGACATCAGCATCATGCGCAGGTGCCAGGCCGGGCTGCCCTTCTCCACCAGGGCCAGGCCGATCTTGCCGTAGCTGCCGTACTTGTCGGTCAGTCCGGCCACCAGCAGCAGGTGGTCCTCGGAACGGCTGAGTTCGTGCAGTTCGTCGTAGGAATAGGTGCGGCCGGTCGAGTTGAGCTGGTTGGTGCGCAGCGTCAGCTCCTCGGCGCGCTGCAGGTCGGCCTCCTGGGCGGGCGCGATGGTGAACACCATGTCGAGGGTGGCGAGGAACTCCTCGCTGGTTCCGGTGTACTCCCGCTCGACCTGGTCGCGTTCCGCGGCGCTGCGGTACATCGCGCGACGGACGCGCGACTCGTCGGTGACGAAACGGGGCTGGAAGTCCTCGGTGCGCAGCGCGGTCGCGACGTCGGCCGCGTCCACGGTGAGTACCTGGGGGAGGGCGTGGGCGACTTCTTCACGCTCGAACGGCTGGTCGTCGACGAAGGCGAGGGTGTCGGCACCGATATTGAGCGCCTTGGCGACCTCGGCCACCGAGTGGGACTTCGGGTTCCAGTTGATCTGCGGGTGCAGGAAGTACTCCTCCAGGCCGGTCTCCCGGAGCCTGGTCATCACCGCGTCGTGGTCGTTGCGGCTGGCGATCGAGTGCAGGATGCCCAGTTCGTCCAGGCGCTTGATCTCGGCGACCACCTCGGGGCGGACGGTGACCTCGCCGTCCTCCAGGAGGACTCCGTCCCAGAGGGTGTTGTCCAGGTCCCACACCACGCACTTGATCCTGCCCCGCGCGGGGCCGGTTTCCGGCTGCTGCCCGGCGACCGTCTCGGTGCTCATCGTCGTGCCTCCCGGTATGCCTCGTCGGCGATGGTGAGCTGCTGGAGTTCGGTGCTGCCCTCGATGACCTCGGCGACGCGGGCGTCGCGGTAGAGGCGCGCCACCGGGTACTCGGGGCTGAACCCGTTGGCGCCGTGGATCTGCACGGCCTCCGCGGAGGCCCGGGTGGCGGCGGTGGACGCGTAGTACTTGGCGACCCAGCTGGCCATGATGGTGGCGGGGTCGCCGGCGTCCTTGAGCGAGCCGGCCTCGGCACACAGCAGCCGGCCGGCCCGGCTGCTCACCACCATGTCGCTGATCTTGCGGCGGATCAGCGGCAGTTCGGCCAGTCCGGTCCCTTTGACCTGCCGCCTTGTGGTGTAGTCCACGCAGGCGTCGAGGCAGGCGCGGATCACGCCGACGCTGCCGCAGGCGACGCTGAACCGGCCCAGGTCCAGTGCGCCCGTCATCACCGTCCCGGCCGCCCAGTTCTCCGGGCCGACCAGCGCCTCCGCGTCCAGGTGGACGCTGTCGAGGTCGATCTGCGCGAGCATGCTGCCGGGCGTGCCCATCATGCCGGTCAGCGGTGTGACGGTGATGCCGGGGGTGTCCGCCGGCACCAGGAACGCGGACATCGCGTCCCCGGTCCGGGCGAAGAGCAGCAGCAGGTCGGCGATCTGGCCGCCGGTGATCCATTTCTTGGTGCCGGTGACGGTCCAGCCGTCGCCGTCCGCGACGGCGACGGTGCCGGACGCGTCGGCGGCGCTGCCGCTGTCCGGCTCGGACAGGCAGAAGGCGCCCAGCAGTTCGCCGGTGGCGAGGGCCGGCAGCAGCCGGGCGCGCTGCTCGTCGGTGCCCCAGCGCTGCACGGTGCCGGCCACCATGGTGTGCACGGTCAGCAGGCTGCGCACGGAGGAGCAGCCGCGGCCCACCTCCTCGTGCACCCGCCCGACGTGGGTCCACGGCATGGCGCTGCCGCCGTGCTCCGGGGGCAGGAACGGTGCCCACAGGCCCAGCTCGGAGATGCGGCCGAGCAGTTCCCGGGGGATCCGCTCGGCCCGGTCCCACTCGTCGGCGTGCGGCACGATCTCGTCGTCGACGAAGTGCCGCACCTCCTCCGCGGGGCCGGCGAGCGGGTCGGGGCCGATCATCGTGGTCGTCATGGCCGGCCTCAGAGCACCGGTGCCCGGCCGCCGGAGGTGACCCGGGCGACCAGGTCGCCCATCCGCTCGACGGTGCGGAAGCTGTCGAGGCGGATCTCGTTGTTGGGCACCTTGATCTGGAAGGTCTTCTCCACGAACATCACCAGCTCCATGGCGAACAGCGAGTTCACGAAGCCGAGCGCGAAGATGTCGTCCTCGTCGCGGAGTTCGAAGCCGGGGAAGCGATTCAGGATGAACTCGCGGATGGGCGCGCGGTAGTCGGTCGGGTCGGTCATGGTGACGAGGCTCCTCAACGAGTGGCTGCGGTGGGACGGGAGCCGCCGCTGTCGACAGCGGCGGACGAGGCGGCGGGTGCGCCGTAGGAGTAGAAGCCCTGACCGGACTTGCGGCCGTGCAGACCGGCGTCGGTCATCTGCTTGAGCAGCGGGCAGGGGCGGTATTTGCTGTCGGCGAAGTGCTCGTGCAGCACCTCGATGCTGTAGAGGATGGTGTCGACGCCGATCAGGTCGGCGGTCTGCAGGGGGCCCATGGGGTGTCCGAAACAGCTGCGGAAGACCTCGTCGACGGTCTCGGCGTCGGCGACGCCCTCGTGGACCAGGAAGGCCGCCTCGTTCACGGTGAGCATCAGCACCCGGTTGGACACGAAGCCGCACGCGTCGTTGACCGGGATGGCCTTCTTGCCCATCGAGGTGAGCAGGTCACGGACCTTCTCCAGCGCCTCGGGCGAGGTGTGGTGGCCGGGGATGAGCTCCACGGCGGGCTTCATCGGCACCGGGTTCATGAAGTGCACGCCGACGAACTGGCGCGGGCGCGTGGTGAGCGAGGCCAGCCGGGTGATCGGGATGGCCGAGGTGTTGGCGACGAACACGGCGTCCGGCTGGACGGTGTGGTCCATCTCCAGGTAGAGACCGCGCTTCAGCTCCCAGTTCTCGGTGATGTTCTCGATCACCAGGTCGGCGTCGGCCAGCAGGGCCAGGTCCGTGCCCGCCTTGATGCGTCCCAGGATGGTGTCCGGGTCGAGTTCGGGACCGCCGAGCAGCCTGCTCATCCGGCTGTTGAGCTCGATCGTGGACAGCGCCTTGGTCACCGCCTGGGGGGTGTTGTCGACCAGCGCGACGTCGTGGCCGGCCTGGGCCAGGTTCTGTGCGACGCCGGCGCCCATCACGCCCGCGCCGACGACTCCTACGAGGGTCACCGGGAACTCCTTCCGTTGATCACTGCACTGAAACTGCGCACCGTCGGGTTCTCCAGGAGCGCCGCCACGGGGAAACCTCCGAAGCGGCTCCGGACCCGGGCCATCATGCGGACGGCGGTCAGGGAGTGGCCGCCGAGGTCGAAGAAGCTGTCGTGCACGCCGACGCCGTCGACGCCGAGGATCTCGCCCCAGATCTCCGCCAGTGCCGCCTCTTCGGGCGAGGCGGGGGGCTCGTAGCCGACCATGAGATCGGGCCGCGGGTGACGGACCCGGCCGGGCCCGGTCTCCTGCGTCGCGCCGCCGGCCGGCTGGGTCCACTGGCCGAGGCGCCCTCGCAGCGGGCCGGTGGAGACGACCACCTGGCGGACCCGGCCGGACACCGCGAGGCAGCGTTCGAGCACGTCGAAGCCCTCGTCGGCGTCGTAGTGGAAGTCCTTCATGGTGAAGCCGAGGTCGCCGTGCGGGTCGACGCCGAGGTTCCAGGTGTCGAAGTTGACGGGCAGCCACCGGCCGCCGGCGCGGGCGTAGGCGTCCATCGCCGCGTTGGCTGCGGCGTACGCGCCGTAGCCGACCCCGCCCAGGACCGCGGCGAGCGAGGAGAGGGTGATCCGCAGCGGCGCCTCGTCGGCGGCCAGCAGGGTGTCGAGCACCCGCAGGCCACCGGCCTTGGAGCGGAAGTGCAGCTCGCACACCTCGGCACCGAGCGTGGGGGCGAACCCGAAGTACCGCTCGCCCTGGGTGCCCGCGGCGTGGATGACGACGTCGATCGCGCCGAAACGCTCTCGTGCCGCCGCCAGAGCGGTGGCCATGGCGTCACGATCGGCGACGTCCGCTGCCGTGGTCAGGACCTCGGCGCCGAGGGCGCGCAGCCTGCGGACCGCCGCGATCGCGTCCACCGTGCGGGCGTCGTGGCCGGACGCGTCCCAGTCCTGCTCCGGCGGCAGCGGTGAGCGGCCGACCAGCACCAGCGAGCAGGAGCGGCGGGCCAGCCGTTCGGCGAGCGCGGTGCCTACGGTGCCGAGGCCGCCGGTGATCAGCACCGTCGAGCCGGGGCGGATCACCGGGCGGTCCGCGGGTACCGGACCCAGGCGGACCGGGGCGAAGCCGCGTACCCAGCGGTCGGTGCCGCGCAGCGCCACCGGTTCGGCGCTGTCGCCGAGCACGGCCTCGCGCAGCAGGTCGGCGCCACGGGTGGTGCGGTCGGTGTCGGCCAGGCGGCAGGTCAGATCGCCGAACTCCTGGCCCAGTACCGGGCGCAGACCGGCCAGCGTGGCCTGGCCGGGGTGGCGCAGGTCGCCGCCGGTCGCCTCCACGGCGCCGGAGGTGCACAGCAGCAGCGTGACCGGGCCGGGCCGGGAGTCCTCGGACAGGGCGCCGGCCAGGGCGCGCACCGAATGGAAGCCGAGGCGCTGCGCGGTGGCGTCGTCGGTGTCGCGGCCGGGCAGCAGCGCGTGCAGCACCGTGCGCGGCCGGGGTCCGCCGGCCAGCAGTCCGGCGTAACCGCTGCCAGCGCCGCGGCCGGTCCCGCACACCACTTCGGCCCCGGCCGCGGTGAGCAGTTCCGCCGCTTCCAGGCCGGGTCCGCCGTCGGCGATCACCCACCAGGGGCCGTGTCGGCGCAGCGTCTGGGGGTCGGGGTCGCCGAGCAGCGGGGTGGCCTGCCAGACCGGGTGCGAGAACCAGTCGGCCGGGTCCGGCAGCCGTCCCGCCGTCGCCTCCGCCGCCCTGGCCGCACCGCTCTCCTCGGCCGACGTCACGGAGGTGGCCGGCAGGTCGGCGCGCTCGATGAAGTAGCGGCGCCGCTCGAACGGGTAGGTGGGCAGCGGCACACGTCGTCGCGGCCCGTCGTGCAGTGCCGGGAAGTCGACGTCCGCGCCCGCCAGCCAGCGTTCGGCCGCCTCGTGCGGATCGCGCGGGGTGACGCGCTCCCCGGACGGCGCCACCGGTCCGGCGACGGGCAGCCGGTCGGGCTCGGCCAGTGCCTTGATCGCGTCGGCCCGTTCGGCGCAGACCACCGCGCACCGGTGGGCGAAGCCGCTCCGGCTCTGCTGCAACGTGTGCGCGATGTCGCGCAGGTCCGCCCCGGCCCCGCCCGGCTCGCTCAGCCACGCGTGCAGCCGCCGCACGGACTCGCGCAGGGCGCTCGACGTGCGCGCCGACAGCACCAGCAGCTGCGGGCCGGCGTCGGCTGCGGCCCGCTCAGGCGGTTCGGGGGCCTCCTGGAGCACCACGTGGGCGTTGGTGCCGCCCGCTCCGAAGGAGCTGACCCCGGCCCGGCGCGGACGTGCCGCGCGTGGCCACGGCCGGTCCTCGGTGAGCACGGTGAACCGGCCGGGATCCAGCGCCGGGTTGGGCCGGCGGTAGCCGCGGGTGGCGGGCAGCACGCGGTGGTGCAGGGCCAGTACCGCCTTGATCAGCCCGGCGACGCCGGAGGCCCGGTCGAGGTGGCCGATGTCGGGTTTGAGCGAGGACAGCACCCGGGGCCGCTCGGCGGTGCCGGGGAAAGCGCGGTTCAGCGCGGCCAGCTCGATCGAGTCGCCGAGCCGGGTGCCGGTGGCGTGGCACTCGACGTAGTCCAGATCGCCCGGGTCGACGTCGGCGACGGCGAGCGCGTAGGACATCACGGTGCTCTGGCCGTCGACGCTGGGGGCGCCGTATCCGGCCCGGCCCGCGCCGTCGTTGTTGACCGCGCTGCCCAGGAGGACCGCCCAGACGTGATCGCCGTCGCGCAGCGCGTCGGCCATGCGCTTGAGCGCCACCACGCCGACGCCGTTGCCGACCACGGTGCCCGCGGCGTCGGCGTCGAAGCTGCGCACGGCGCCGTCCGGCGAGACGATCGAGCCGTCCTCGAACTTGTAGCCGACCGGCAGCGGGTCGGCGATGGCCGCGCCGCCGGCCAGGGCCATGTCGCAGTCGTAGGTGAGCAGGCTCTGCGCCGCCAGGTGCACGGCGACCAGCGAGGTCGAGCAGTTGGTCTGCACGCCCACCACCGGGCCGGTGAGACCCAGTTTGTAGGCGACCATCGTGCACAGTGCGTCCGAGGTGGTGCTCATGCCGTACTGCTCCATGGTGATGGTGGCCATCACCTCGGGGCGGGTGAGCACGTGCCGCATGCCGTAGGCGCTGGGCGCCACCCCGCCGAAGACGCCGACCTTGCCGGGGACGGCGGTGGGCCGGTATCCGGCGCCCTCCAGAGCCTCCCAGGCGCATTCCAGGAACATCCGGTGCTGTGGGTCGGCGACCTCCGCCTCGCGTGGGCTGTAACCGAAGAACGCGGCGTCGAACAGATCGGTGCCGTCCAGCGGGGCGCCTCTTCGCACGTATCCGGGGTCCGCCTGGAGCGCGGGCGGCACCTTGGCGGCGGTGAGTTCGTCCTGGGTGATCTCCCGGATGCCGCCGGTACCGGCGGTGAGGTTGCGCCAGAACGCGGCGACGTCGCCCGCGCCGGGGAACCGGCCGGCCATGCCCACGACGGCGAGCTGTGACGTGATGCTGCCCTCGCTCATGCCTGCTTCCCCTCCCGGGCCCGGCGCAGGACGCGGCGGCGCGCTTCGCTGCGGGCCCGCTCGTCGCCGTCACCCGTGGTCTCCTCCGCCGCCGGCTCCCCGCCGGCCACGGCGCCGGCGGTCACCAGGAAGCGGGCCAGGGCGGCGACGGTCGGCGCCTCGTAGAGGGTGTGCGGGGCCAGGTCCGCCACCCCGAGCCGGCGGCGGATCCTGGCCATCACCTCCATGCCGATCAGCGAACTGCCGCCCAGTTCGAAGAAGTTGTCGTCGGCACCGACCGACTCGATGCCGAGCAGGTCCGACCACACCTCGGCGATGGCCTGCTGAGTGGTGCCGGCGGGGGGCACGTAAGGGGTGACCAGGTCGGGCCGCGGATGCCGGCTGCCCTCCAGCTTGGAGAGGCGGGCGCCGCCGACGGCGTCCACGGTGAAGTCGCGGCTGATGCGCACGTACTGGGCGAAGTCCTGGGTGTTGACCACGAGATAGGGCTCGTCCTGGGTCAGCGCCCGCTGCAGGGCGCGCCAGCCCTCGTCGAAGCCGATGCCGAAGCGGGCCCGGTTCTCCCGGAAGAAGGTCTGCACCTCGGTGTCGTAGCCGGCCAGGCCGGCCTCCCAGGCGTTCCACGTCCACTCGCCCCAGCCGATCGCCACCGTCCGCCGTCCGCCGCCCGGCCCCTGGTCGTGTGCGGCCGCGTAGGCGTCCATGAAGGCGTTGGCGGCGCTGTAGTCGACCTGGCCGGGACCGCCGCCGGTCGCGGAGGTGATGGAGGAGAACAGGCACAGGAAGTCCAGCGGTACGTCGCGCAGCGCGGCCTCCAGCGCGAGGGTGCCGTCCACCTTGGGCGCCATCACCTTGCGCATGTCCCCGGTGGTCTTGAACTGCATGAGGCCGATACCGGGCAGCCCTGCCGCGTGCAGCACACCGTGCAGGGCGCCCCAGCGGTCCAGCGCGGTGCGTACCGCGCGCCGGGCGTCGGCCGCCACGGCGATGTCCCCGGTCACGACGGCGACTTCGGCGCCCAGTTCCGTCAGCCGCAGGGCGCCGGACAGCCGGCGGCGTACCTCGTCACTGGCCGAGGGATCGGCCAGGGCCTGTTCCCACAGTTCGCGCGGCGGCAGACCGGTGCGTCCGAACAGCACCAGCTTGGCCGCCCGGCAGTCGCGGGCGATCCGCTCGGCCATGGCCAGGCCGATGCCGCCGAGGCCGCCGGTCACCAGGTAGACGCCGCCCTCGCGCAGCGGGGCGGCCGGTCGGCCCTCGGCGAGCGGGACCGGCTCGTAGTCGGGCAGCCAGCGGCGGCCGTTGCGCAGCGCGACCACCGATTCCTCGCCGCCCGCGCCGAGTTCGGCGGCGATCAGCGCGGACAGCCGGCCGGCGTCGCCGGCGGTGGGCGGGTCGACGTCGATGAGTCGGCAGACCACGCCCGGGTATTCCAGCGGGATGCCGCGTACCGGACCGCAGACGGTGGCCAGTTCGGGCCTGATGGTCTCGGCGCCGGTGACCGGCCGGGTGCCGGTGCTGACCACGTCCAGTGACCACTTGAGCAGGCCGACGTCGTTGGCGGCGGTGGCCAGCGCGATCAGCGTGTCGTTGCCCCGTTCCAGGGCGGCGGCCAGGCCGTCGGCGGCGGACGTCGACAGGGTCCACAGGTGCACCGCCCGCTCGGGCAGGCCGCCGGACCCGCGCAGCAGCCGCAGCAGTTCGCGCAGGTGGCCGGCGTCACCGGGGCGGACGGCGTACTGGTCGTCGTCGATGCGCAGCGGCCCGTCGCCGTCCGTACCGGTGTCGGCTTTGGCGGGGCGGACCAGGACCACGCTGCCGCCCGCCTCGGTCAGCCGCCGGGCCAGCGGGGCGGCCAGCGCGTCGGCGGGCCCTTCGTCGGTGAACACCAGCCAGCGGCCGGTGGGGGTGGGCCGGCTCGGGGTGGTGGTGCGCCGCCAGACCGGCGTGTGCAGCCACTCCTCCTCCGGCAGCTTCGGCAGCGACGGCATGCGCGGGTCGCCCGCAGCCGCGGCGTCCTGGGCCGGGGCGGGTGCCGGAGCCTGGGCGCCCGGTGGGGCCTGGAGCCAGTACTCGCGGCGCTGGAACGGGTAGGTGGGCAGCGGGACCCGGCGCGGTGCGCGGCCCGCGTGGTGCGCCGCCCAGTCCACGTCGGCGCCGGTCAGCCAGAGCCGGGCCAGCGCGTCGGCCAGCGCGGCGTCGCCGGGCCGGGCGTCGGACGCTCCGGGCACTGCGGGCACGATCAGCGGCCAGCGGTCCCGGGCGCAGGCGGGATGCACGCGCACCATGGCGCCGAGGGACTGGCCGGGGCCGAGTTCGAGCAGTGCCGTGTCGGGATCGGTGAGCAGTTCCCCGACGGCGTCGGCGAACCGGACGGTCGAGCACAGGTGCCGTGCCCAGTACCCGGGGTCGGTGACCAGTTCCTCGGTGACCGGGCCGCCGGTGACGTTGGAGAGGTAGGGGTGCCGCGGCGGGCGCGGACGCAGGTTGGCCCGTGCCCAGGCGGTCAGTTCGCCGGCGATCGGCGCCATCGTGCGGGTGTGGAAGGCGTGCGTGGTCGCCAGCCGGCGGGCCGCGACGTCCGCCTCGGCCAGCCGGGCCGCGAACGCGTCGACGGCGTCCGGCTCGCCGCCCAGTACGGTCTGCTCGGGCCCGTTCAGGATGGCCGGATCGAGCCCCTGCGCGGCCAGGTCGCCGAAGCGTTCGGTGAGCGCCGCCGGGGTCAGCGACACGGCCAGCAGGGCGCCGGCCGGCAGTCGGGAGATCAGCCTGGCCCGGTACGCGACCAGGCGCAGCGCCTCCCGCAGCGTGAGCACCCCGGCCAGGCAGGCGGCGACGTACTCGCCGAGGCTGTAGCCGAGCATCGCGGCGGGCCGCACGCCCCAGGACATCAGCAGCCGGGCCAGCGCGTACTGGCACACGAACATGGCGGGCTGGGCCAGTTCGGTACGGGCCAGTTCGCCGGCGTCCGGGTCGGCGGCCGGTTCGGCGCGGCCCAGCATCGCCAGCAGCCCGTCGCCCCCGGCCGGCCCGCGGGTGGCGGTGAGCAGGGCCAGCGGGTCGGTACCGAGGTCCGATTCGTCGCGCAGCAGGGCGGCGCACTCGTCGACCGTGGCTCGGAACGCGGGCTCGTGCTCGTACAGGTCGGTGATCATGCCCGGGTACTGTTCACCGACGCCGGCGAAGAGGAACGCCACCGGCCGGCCGACCATGCTGTCGGTGCGGCGCAGCAGTCCGGGCACGGTGCCGTCGGCGGCGGAAAGGGTGGCGAGCGAGTCGGTGACCACCGCCCGGCGGTGCTCGAATCGCTCCCGGCCGGCCTGGAGCGTGAACGCCACGTCGCGCAGTCGGGCCGCGCCGTCGCCGCGCAGATGTTCGCGCAGGCGGTGCACCGCCTGGTCGGCGGCGTCCTCGGTGCGGCCGGAGACCGGCAGCACCTCGTAGCGGCGCGCCCGGCCGGTACCGGTCTGCTCGTCGGCGGGTGGCTGGTCGGCCGCTTCCTCCACCACCACGTGCACGTTGGTGCCTCCCATGCCGAGCGAGTTGACCCCGGCCACGCGACGCCGGCCGGCGGGCACCTCCCAGGCCCGCAGCTCGGTGTTGACGAAGAACGGCGACGCGGCGAAGTCGATGTCCGGGTTGGGCTCGCCGAAGTTGAGGCTGGGCGGGATCTGCCGGTGCCGCAGCGACAGTACGGTCTTGATGAGGCCGGTGGCGCCCGCGGCGGCCCCCAGGTGGCCGATGTTGGTCTTCACCGAACCGATCGGGACGTACTGGCGGTGCTCGGTGGTGCCGAACGCCTTGGTCAGAGCGGCTACTTCGATGGGGTCCCCGAGTGGTGTCGCGGTGCCGTGCGCCTCCACGTAGGACACGTCATCGGCGGTGACACCGGCCGCGGCCATGGCCTGGGAGACGACGGTGGCCTGACCGACGACGCTCGGGGCGGTGTAACCGACCTTCAGCGCACCGTCGTTGTTGACCGCGGAACCGCGGATCACCGCGAGCACGGTGTCGCCGTCGGCGCGGGCCGCGGCGAGCCGTTTGAGCAGCACCACGCCGGCGCCGTCGCCGAACAGCGTGCCACTGGCCCGTGCGTCGAAGGTCCGGACCCGGCCGTCGGAGGACTCCATGCCGCCGGGGGCGTACTGGTGGCCGACCCGGTCGGGTACGTGGATGCCGACACCGCCGGCCAGCGCCAGTTCGCACTCGCGCGAGCGCAGGCTCTGGCAGGCCAGGTGCAGGGCGACCAGGGCGGTGGAGCAGAACGTCTGTACGGACAGGCTCGGCCCGGTCAGCCCCAGCTTGTAGGACACGCCGGTGGCCAGCGAGTCCTTGTCGTTGCCGATGACCGAGGAGTAGACGTCGGCCTCGCCGGCGCCGGTCACCGTGGCGGCGTGCCGCATGAGGTAGGTGCTCAGGTTGGTGCCGCCGAACACGCCCACCCGGCCCCGGCCGTCGCGGGCACCGTAGCCGCCGTACTCCAGCGCCTCCCAGCAGCATTCCAGGAACAGCCGGTGCTGGGGGTCGGTGATGGCGGCGTCGCGGGGGCTGTAGCCGAAGAACTCGGCGTCGAAGGAGCGGATGTCGTCGAGCACCGGACGGGCCGGCACGTAGTCGGGATCGTGGATCTGGGCGGCGGGCACGCCCGAGGCGAGCAGTTCCTCCTCGGTGAACCGGGTGACCGACTCCACGCCGCCGCTGAGGTTGGCCCAGAACGCGTCCACGTCGGCGGCTCCGGGGAAGCGCCCGGCCAGGCCGATCACCGCGATCAGTCCGTCGTCGGTGAGGGCGGTGCCGGTGGTACCCGTCGTCTCGGTGGCGCCGGTGGCGCCGGTGGCGCCGGTCGTGCCGGCCGGGTGGGCGGTGCCCGCGCGCGGGACGGGCGCGGCGGCCTGCCCGGCGGACCCGCCGGCCGGCTCTTCGATCGCCCGGGCCATGTCGTGCACGGTCGGGGCCTCGAACAGGGTGACCGGGGAGATCGCCACGCCGAAGACGGCCCGGACGCGCTTGACCAGTTGGAGCGCCAGCAGCGACGTGCCGCCCAGGTCGGAGAAGTTGTCCCGGGCGCCGACCCGTTGCAGGCCGAGCAGCTCGCCCCACAGCTCGGCGAGGCGACGCTCGCGGTCCCCCTTCGGGGGCACGTAGGGCTGGGCCAGTTCGGGGCGCGGGAAGCGGGTGGTGCCGGCCGGTGCGGCGGGTGCCGGGCGGCGGCGGTCGACCCACTGCGCGAGCCGGGCGGGCAGGTCACCGGCGCAGACGAGGGTGCGCGGCAGTGGCCGTGCGAGCACCGCGTCGAGCGCGCCGAGAGCCGCTTCCGCGCCGAGCGAGTACTGCGCCAGGCTCGCGCCGAGAGCCTGGCCGCCCACCGCGGCGGCGGTCGGCGCCCAGGTGTCCCAGTCGATCGACAGCCAGCGGGCGGTGCCCTCGTGCGGCGCCGCGGCCCAGGCGTCCAGCACCGAGTTGGCGGCGGCGTAGGAGGCGAAGGTGAGGCCGCCGAGGGTCGCCGACATCGAGGAGAACAGCACGCAGAACCGGGCCGGGACCGCGGCCAGCGCGACGTCGAGGGCACGGGCGCCGTCGGCCTTGGCGGCCCGGTGGGCGTCGCGCTGTTCGGGCCCGAGGTCGGCCAGGCCGCTGAACATGCGGGGATCCGTGACGGCGGCCAGGTGGAACACGCCGTCGAACCGGCCGTGCCGGTCCCGGATGCCGGCCAGAGCCGCGGTGAGCGCGTCGGCGTCGGTGACGTCGAGGGCGACGGTCTCGACGCGGACGCCGCGTTCGCGCAGCGCGCCCACCCCCTCGATACGGGCGCGCAGCGCCGCGTCGGTATTCGGGTCGGCGAGCAGATCCGGCCAGACGGACCCGTCGGGCAGGCCGGAGCGGCCGGCGAGCACCACCGTGGCGCCGCGGGCGCCGAGGTGGCCGGCGAGGAGCAGACCCACCGGGCCGAGTCCGCCGGTGATCAGGCAGACGTCTCCGGAGCTCAACTCGATGGCCGCCGCACCGGGCGAGCCGCCCTCGTGGGCCTCGGCGGCCGGCGCGAACTCCTGGGTCAGGCGTGCTCCGTCGCGCAGTGCGACCACGTGCTCGGGTACGTCGGCGGCCAGCTCGACCGCGACGGCATCGGCCAGCGCCGCCGGTCCGAGCCGGGAGACGTCGAGGGTGCGTACGGCGAGCGTGTCGTACTCCTGCGGGGCGACCAGCGCCGGCCCGAACACGGCCGCGCGCTCCGGAAGGACCCGGTCGCCGGGCCGTACGGCCCGCGCGTTCTCGGTGACCACGAGCAGGTCGGTGACGGCTCCGGCATCACCCAGCGCGGCGGCCAGCGCGCACAGGTCGTCGAAAGCGTCGGCGGTGAGTCCGGCCAGGTGGGCGACCGAGCCGGGTGCGGGGGAGCCGTCCAGCAGGGCCCGGTAGTCCGTGCCGGGGCGTACGGCGGTCACCTCGCGGCACTCGGCGGCGAGCCGGGCGGTGACCGCGTCGGCGGCCGGGCCGGGGTCGGCGACGATCCATACCGGTCCCTCGGGGATGCTGCCGCCGGCCGGCAGTGGCGCGGAGCGCCAGGCCGGGGCGAGCAGCTGGGGCTCGCGGTCCGCGGCCGGTGCCGAGCCGGCGGTCCCGGGGGCGGCCGTGGCCGGCGCGGTGGCGGGGACAGGCGGGGCCTCGGGGGAGCGCGCGGTGTCCGGCTCGATCCAGTAGCTCTGCCGCTGGAACGGGTAGTCCGGCACGGTGGTGCGGCGTACGGCGCGGTCGTTCTGGTAGGCGGGCCAGTCGACGGGCGCGCCGGCCAGCCATGCCTGGGCCACCGTGCGGGCGAGCACGGCCGTGCCGTCGGCGGGGTCGCTCTGGGCGGGCAGCGTCGGCAGCAGCAGCGGCCACTGGTCGCGCGGGCAGTCGGGGTGGTTGCGCGCCATCGCGCCCAAGGACTGGCCGGCGCCCAGCTCGATCAGCAGGTCCTCGCCGGTGAGCACCTCGGTGAGCATGTCGGCGAAGCGCACGGTGCCGCACATGTGGTCGGCCCAGTACGCCGGGTCGGCCAGCTGCCGCTCGGTGATCGCCTTGCCGGTGACGTTCGACAGGTACGGGATCTCCGGCGTCCTCGGCCGCAGATTGGCCCGCGCCCAGGCGGTCAGCTCGGGCGCGGCCGGGCGCAGCATCGCCGAGTGGAAGGCGTGTGTGGTGCGCAGCTCCCGGCAGGGCACGTCCACCGCGGCCAGCCGGTCGACGACCTCGGCGATCGCGTCGGCCGGCCCGGACAGCACGGTGAAGCGGGGCCCGTTGACCGCCGCGACGTCCACGCCGGTGGCCGCGGGCGGTCCGATTCTCTCGGTGAGTTCGGCGACGGACAGGCCCACCGCGGTCATCACGCCGCCGGGCAGCGCGGAGATCAGCCGGGCGCGGGTGGCGACCAGGCCGGTCGCCTCGGCCAGTGTGAGACTGCCGGACAGGCAGGCGGCGGCGAACTCGCCAACGCTGTAGCCGAGCAGGATCCGCGGCCGCAGCCCCCAGGACATGAGCAGCCGGCCCAGCGCGTAGTCGACGGCGAACACGGCCGGTTGCAGGATCTCGGTACCGTCGTCCGCTCCGCCGGTTCCCGGTGCCGGGCCGTCGGCGCGGCCCATGAGGCGGGCCAGGTCGGGGCCGCCGGTCTCCCGTTCGCCGAGGAACTGCTCGACGGGGTTGCGTCCCAGATGGGCGGTGAACAGTTCGGCGCACTCGTCGAGCGCGTCGGCGAAGACCGGTTCCTCGGCGTGGACGGCGGCGACCATGCCCCGGTAGTGCTCGCCGACACCGGCGAGGAGGAAGCCGACGGGGCGGTCGGTGCGGGTCTCCTCGCGGGCCAGCACCCGGTGCTCGCGCTGTTCGCCCAGGGCACGTACGGCGTCCTGCGCGCCGTTCACCACGACGGCCCGGCGGTGGGCGAAGACGGACCGGCCGGACTGGAGGGTGTGCGCGACGTCGGCGAGCGCGGGAACGTCCGGCCCGGTGGCCGCCCCGTGCAAGCGCTCGGTGTAGGCGGTCGCGGCCGGTTCGGAGCGGGCCGACCAGACCACGATCTGGTGCGCGCGCGGGGCGAGCGGCCCGGCCGGGGCCTGCGGCGGAGCCTCCTCCACGATCACATGGGCGTTGGTGCCGCCCATGCCGAACGAGCTCACCCCGGCCCGGCGGGCGCGCTCGCCGCGCGGCCACGGGTGCTGGTCGGTGACGACGGCGATCCTGCCGCCGGAGCGGGCCAGTTGCGGGTTGTCCCGCTCGTGGTGCAGGGTCGCGGGAATCCGTTCGTGGTGCAGGGCGAGCGCGGTCTTGATGAGGCCGGTGACGCCGGCCGCGCGGTCCAGGTGGCCGAGGTTGGTCTTGACCGAGCCGATGCCGAGCCGGGTCACCTCGGGCACGTCGTACACCCGCTGGAGGGCGGCGATCTCGATGGCGTCGCCGAGCGCGGTGCCGGTGCCGTGCGCCTCCACGTAGTCGATGTCGGCCGGGGTGAGCCCGGCCGCGGCCAGTGCCTCGGCCATGACCCCGGACTGGCCACGCACCCCGGGGGCGGTGAAGCCGACCTTGTTGGCGCCGTCGTTGCCGACCGCCCAGCCACGGATCACCGCGTAGATCCGGTCGCCGTCGGCAAGCGCGTCGTCCAGCCGCTTGAGCGCGACCACGCCGACGCCGCTGCCGACCGGGGTGCCCTGCGCGGCGGCGTCGAACGCCCGGCAGGTGCCGTCCGGGGAGGTCATGCCGGCTTCCTGGTAGAGGTAGCCGACGCGGTGCGGCACGTTCACCGACACCCCGCCGGCCAGCATCAGGTCGGCCTCGCCGCTGACCAGGGCCGAGCAGGCGGTGCAGACCGCGACCAAGGAGGTCGAGCAGTAGCTCTGCACGCTGAAGGCGGGACCGGTCAGGTCCATCGCGTAGGCGACCCGGGTGGCCAGCGAGTCCTTGTCGTTGGCGAGGCCGACCTGCACCTCGCCGACCGTGTCGGCCAGTTCGGGGCGGGTCAGCAGGTTGTTGGTGAGGTAGGAGCTCAGCGCGGCGCCGGCCACCACGCCGATCGAGCCGTCGAAGCGGGCCGGGTCGACGGCCGCGTCCTCCAGCGCGTACCAGGCGTTCTCCAGGAACAGGCGCTGCTGCGGGTCGAGTACGGCGGCCTCGGAGGGCGGGTAGCCGAAGAAGCCCGCGTCGAAGCGGTCGATGCCGGTGAGCACGGACCCGGCGCGCACGTACGCGGGGTCGGCGAGCAGTTCCTCGCTGACGCCCGCGGCGCGCAGTTCGGCCTCGGTGAAGCGGGTGACGCTGTCCACTCCCGCGGTGAGGCCGCGCCACAGGGCCCGTACGCCGTGCGCGCCCGGGAAGCGGCCGGCCATGCCGACCAGCGCGACGTCGGTGCCCGTCTCGTCCTGCGGTTGGTCGTCGAACCACTCGTTCATCGGGCGTTCCTCCTGCGCTTGCTGGTCGAGGTGCCGGCCCGGGCCCGGCGACGCTCGCCGCGGCCGGTGCCGTCGTCGGGGGCCGACGGCCGGCCGGACGGGACGGCGTCCGGCCCGGCGGTGCCGTCGAGCAACGTGGCGAGTTCCGCCACGGTCGGATGTTCGAAGAGGGCGGCGGCGGGCAGTTCGGTGCCGAACTCGGCGCCGACGCGGGCCACGACGGCGAGGCCCACCAGCGAGGTGCCGCCGAGTTCGAAGAACGGATCGTGGGCGCCGACCTCGTCGATGCCGAGCAGTTCCTCCCAGATCCCCGTGACACGCCGTTCGGTCTCGGTGCGCGGCGGCCGGTAGGCGACCCGTAGGTCCGGCCGCGGGAAACGGCTCTCCGGAGGGACGTCCGGCACGGACGCTCCGGCGGCACTCGGGTCGGCCAGCGACCGGACGGCGGCCACGAAGTCGGTGAGCGGCTGGTTGAGGACGTAGACGTGGGACGGCCCGGCGGCCAGTGCGCTGGCCAGCGAGTCGAGGCCCTCCTCGTCGGTGAGGCCGTACTCGTCGCGGTGGCGGCGGGCCCGGTCGAGCAGTCCGGGTGCGGCGGCGTACGCCTCGGACTGCCACCGGTCGCGCTGCCACGGTCCCCAGCCGACGGAGACGACGCGGGCCGCCACCCGGCCGTCCTCGGCCTGGGCGAACGCGTCCAGGAACGCGTTGCCCGCGCCGTAGTCGCCCTCGCCGTGCCCGCCCACGGCGGTGACCAGCGAGGAGTACAGCACCAGGAACTCGGGCGGCCGACTGCGCAGCGCACGGGCCAGGTTCAGCGTTCCGTTGATCTTCGGGGCGAGTACGGCGGCGGCCTGCTCGCGGGTCTTTGTCTGCAGCAGTCCGGTGCCAGGTACCCCGGCAGCGTGGATCACCGCGTACGGCGGTCCGAGACGCTGATGGACCTCGTCCAGCGCGCGGACGGCCTCATCCGGGTCGCTGACATCGGCGCGCACGGTGTGCACCTCGGCCCCGGCCGCGCGCAACTGACGGATCGCCAGCAGGATCTCGCTCGTCCGGTCGGTCACCGGGTGCCCGTCGAGCCACCAGTCCCACAACTCCTCGGCGGGCAGCTCGGAGCGGCCGATGAGGGCCAGCCGGGCGCCGGTGGGGGCGAGCCGCCGGGCGAGCGCGAGACCGAGACCGCCGGTGCCGCCGGTGATGGCGTACACGGCGCCCGGCCGCCAGATCTGCTCGTCGCTCACCTTCGGCAGCCGCACCTGGTCCGTGCCCGGCAGCCAGCGGCGGCCGCGCCGCCAGGCGCTGAGCAGTTCGGGGACGCCGCCGGGCCCGGTCGCGCCGTCCACGTCGAACTCCTGGCGCAGCTGGGCGGCGCGTGCCTCGGGCGCGTCGGCCGGGTCGAGGTCGACGCAGCGGACGCGCAGGCGCGGGTACTCGACCACCACCGAGCGGCAGAGCCCGGTGACGGCCGCCGCGAACGGCTC
This sequence comes from Streptomyces ardesiacus, assembly GCF_003112575.1. Lineage (GTDB taxonomy): Bacteria > Actinomycetota > Actinomycetes > Streptomycetales > Streptomycetaceae > Streptomyces > Streptomyces ardesiacus. The sequence continues at coordinate 12,933 of NZ_BEWC01000004.1, read as the reverse complement.
GACCGGCTCGCCGCCGAGCACGTCGTACGTGCCGGTCAGCGCGACCAGCAGGTCCGCCGGGCGGTGCGGCCAGGTGCGACCGAGTGCCTGCACGAGTGGCAGCAGGCCCAGCACGCCGCCGTCGAGCGCCCGGCCCGGGTCGTCATCGGCGTACGGGCCGTCGCCGGGGGACGGCACCTCGTAGACGAGGCGCAGCGGGCCGTCGGCGGGCGCGTGTGCGCGCAGCAGGGCCGCGTAGTGCTCGGCGGTTCCGCCGCGCGGCAGCACGCCCGTGCCGAGGTGGCCGGCCGATCCGCGGTCGCCGAACACCAGGGCCGGGGCGTCGCCCGGCGCAGCGGCGGCAGGCACCCGGACCGGGGTGTGCGGGCGACGCCAGGTCGGGGCGAGGAACCGCACACCGCGCTCGCCGGGCGCCGCGGCCGAGACGCCGGCCGTGGTCGCCGCAGTGCGGCCGGCGGCCAGCCGGGCCCGCCGGGTGGACGGCATCGGCCAGTACCGGGTGCGCTGGAACGGGTAGCCGGGCAGCCGCGCGAAGGTGCGCGGCTCCGGGTGCGCGGCGCCGAAGTCGACGGGTGCGCCCAGCTCCCAGAGCCTGCCCAGCGCCGTCAGCCACGTACGCCGGTCGGCGGCGCCGCCGTCGGGCAGGAGGGGCACCGCACCCTCCTCGCGGCCGGTGGTGAGGACGACGCTGGCGTGGCGGGCGCAGGCACCGGCCGCTTCGGCGTACCGCGCGGTCCGGTCGGCGGCGGACCAGTAGCCGGGGTCGGCGGCGGCCTGCGGGGTGAGCACCGTGCCGGTGAGCGGGGAGACGAGCGTGACCCGCGGTTCGGCCGGGGCCGCCACCCGCGCGGTCGGGTCGGCGGCCAGCGCCATGGCGTCGGCCGGAGTGAACACACCGGCCAGACAGGCGGCGACGTAGTCACCGACGCCGTGGCCGAGCAGCACCACGGGGGCGAGACCGTACGCCTCCAGCAGCCGGGCCAGGGCGTACCGGGACGCGAACTCCGGGTCGGCGGCGCACTCGTCGTAGGCGGCGCGGTAGGCGGGCTCGGTCTCGTGGAGCACGGAGAACGCGTCCGCCGGTGTGCCGGCGAGGATCAGGCCGACGCGGTGCGGCTGGGTGTCGGCCGTGGTGGCGCCGGCGGGGTCGAGGGCGCTCAGGGCGGTACGCGCCTCGGCGGCGTCGTCGACGACCAGGGCCCGGCGCAGCGGGAACGCGGACCGGCCGGTCCCCAGTCCCCGGGCCAGCTCCGCGGGTGGCTGTCCGCACTCGGCGAGTGAGGCGGCCAGCGCACCGAGCGCCGGGGCGCCGACCGCGGACAGCGGCAGCAGGTACGGCCCGGCGGGGGGCGGCCCGGACACGGACACCGGCTCGGGCGCCTGCTCGACGACGAGGTGGATGTTGGTGCCGGACCAGCCGAACGAGCTGACTCCGGCGCGGCGCGGCGACCCGGTGTCCGGGAACGGTGCCCCGGCGGCGCGCAGCGGACGCACCGGACCGTCCAGCGACACCATGGTGTTCGGGGTGTCCAGGTGCAGGTTGCCGGGGAGTTCACCGGCGCGCAGCGCCAGCACGGTCTTGACCAGCCCCGCCATACCGGCCGCGGTCAGCAGGTGACCGACGTTGGTCTTCACGGCGCCGACGTGCAGCGGCCGCTGGGCCGGGCGGTCACCGAACACCTCGGTGAGCGCGCCGATCTCGATGGCGTCGCCGAGGCTGGTGCCGGAGCCGTGCGCCTCCACGAAGTCGATGTCGCCCGGGGCCAGGCCCGCGTCGTCGAGGGCCTGGCGGAGGACGGCGAGCTGGGCGTGCTTGTTCGGTGCGGTGAGGCCGTTGCTGTGCCCGTCCTGGGTCATCGCCGTACCGCGGATGACCGCGTGGGTGGCCCGGTGCTGCCGGTCGGCGTCCTGGACGCGCTGGAGGACGACGGCGCCGCCGCCCTCGCCCATCACGAATCCGTCGGCGGAGGCGTCGAAGGTCTTGGTGCGCCCGTCGCCGGCCAGCATGCTCATCTTGCAGGCCTGCACGAAGGCGCCGGGGTCGGTCAGGGCGGAGGCCGCTACGACGACGGCCGTCTCGCACTCGCCCCGGCGCAGGCTCTGAACGGCCAGGTGGACAGCGGTCAGCGCGGACGAGCAGGCGGTGTCCACCGTGAGACAGGGACCGCGCAGATCGAGGTGGTAGGCGATGCGTCCGGCCGCGGCGCTGGCGGACAGGCCCAGGCCGAAGTTCGGGTCGTTGAGAGCGGTCTCGCCCTCGGCGTCGAGCTGGCGGTTGCCGTACTGCTGGGAGTCGCTGAGGCCGACGAAGATGCCGGTGCGGCTGCCGGCCAGCCGGCCGGCGGGGATGCCGGCGTCCTCCAGCGCCTCCCAGACCAGTTCCAGCGCGAGCCGGTGCTGCGGGTCCAGGCGCATCGCCTCCTGCGGGGTGTAGCCGAAGAACTCGGCGTCCCAGCCGGCGATGTCGCGCACCAGGGAGGCCTTGCGGGTGTAGGCCTTGCCGGGCGCGCCGCGGCGCGGGTCGTAGAACTCGTCCATGTCCCAGCGCTCGGCCGGCACATCGGTGACGGCGTCGGCCCCGGCGAGCAGGTTGGCCCAGAACAGGCCGGGCGAGTCGGCGCCGCCGGGGAACCGGCAGCTCATCCCGATCAGGGCCACGGGGCTGTCGGCGGCCGCCACCGCGCTCGCGCCGGCCGGGGCCGGTGCCGGGGCCGGTGCGTCGCCGATCAGGTCGCTGTGCAGTCTGCGGGCCAGCGCCAGCGGGGTCGGGTGGTCGAAGATGAGGGTGGCGGGCAGCGTGAGGCCGGTTGCCCGGGACAGCCGGTTGCGCAGTTCGACCGAGGTCAGCGAGTCGAATCCCAGCTCGCTGAAGGGCCGGCCGAGGTCGAGGCCGGAGGCGTCGGTGTGTCCGAGGGTGCGCGCGGCGTGCCCCGCGACCAAGTCGGTGATGTGGCGGGCCCGTTCGGCGACGGGCAGTCCGGCCAGGGTGCGTCGCAGCTGCTGCCCGGCGTCGGCGGGGAGGCCGTCGGCGGCGGTCTGGCGGCGCACGGCGGCCGGGCGCAGTCCGGACAGCAGCGGCGGCAGCTGCGCGGCGCGCCGCAGGTCGAGTTTGACCGGTACGGTCAGTGCCCGGTTGTGCCGCAGTGCCTCCTCCCACAGCGCCGTGCCCTCGGCGGCGGTGAGGGCACCGACCCCGAGCCGCGCCATGCGCGCCCGGTCTGCCTGCGCCATCGTGCCGGTCATACCGCCGTCCTGTTCCCACAGTCCCCAGGCGAGCGAGATGCCGGGCAGTCCGGCGGCGCGGCGGCGGGCCACGATCGCGTCGACGGCCGCGTTGGCCGCCGCGTAGTTGCCCTGCCCTGCTCCGCCGAGCACACCGGTGGCCGACGAGTAGACGGCGAACAGACTCAGGTCCAGCGGGCGGGAGAGTTCGTCGAGGTGGCCGACCGCGTCGGCCTTGGCGGCGAGCACCCGGTCCAGCCGCTCGGGGGTCAGCGCGGGGATCACGCCGTCGTCGAGGACGCCCGCGGTGTGCACGATGCCGCCGATACGCCGCCCGGAAAACAGCGCGGCGACCTCGTCCCGGTCGGCGACGTCGCAGGCCAGCACCTCCACGGTGGCGCCGGCGGCGCGCAGTTCGGCCGCGAGCCGGTCCGCGCCGGGGGCCTCGGGACCGCGGCGGGAGGCCAGCACCAGGTGCCGTGCGCCGCCGTCGGCGAGGTGCCGGGCGAGCCGGGCGCCGAGGTCGCCGGTACCGCCGGTGATCAGGACGGCGGCCCCGGGATCGGCCGGCGGGTCCACGGTGAACACGATCTTGCCGGTGTGCCCGGCGCGGCCCATGAACCGGAACGCCTCGGGCACGTCCCGGACGTCGAACACGGTGGCCGGCAGCGGGGTGAGCACCCCGCGCCCGAACAGCTCCATCAGATCGGCGAACATCTCGGCGAGCCGGTCGAAGCCCGGGTCGAGCAGGTCGTACGAGCGGTACTCGACGTCGGTGCGGACGGCGGCGACCCGCTCGGGCGGACGGATGTCGGTCTTGCCCATCTCCAGGAAGCGTCCGCCGGGGGCCAGCACCCGCAACGAGGCATCGACGAACTCACCGGCCAGCGAGTTCAGCACCACGTCCACGCCGGGGAAGGAGTTCTCGAAGTCCAGGGTGCGCGACGAGGCGATGCGCTCCTCCGGTACGCCGAGCGAGCGGACCACCGGCCACTTGGCGGGGCCGGCGGTGGCCCACACCTCGGCGCCGAAGTGGTGCGCCAGCTGCACGGCCGCCATGCCGACGCCGCCGGCCGCCGCGTGGACCAGCAGTTTCTCCCCCGCCCCCAGCCGGGCCAGGTGCCGCAGTCCGTAGTAGGCGGTGAGGAACACCACGGGAATCGTGGCGGCCTGTACGTAGCTCCAGTCGTCCGGGATGCGGTGCAGGCCGCGGCGGTCGGCGACCACCACGGAGCCGAAGGCACCGGGGCACAGACCGAACACCCGGTCGCCCGGAGCCAGGTCGTCGACTCCGGGGCCGACGTCGACGACCACACCGGCCGCCTCTCCGCCGAGCCTGCCGACGTCACCGCCGACCATGCCGAGGCCGACGACGACGTCACGGAAGTTGAGCCCGGCCGCCCGGACCGCGATGCGCACATGCCCGGGCGGGGTCGGATCGTCCACGTCGTCGGCGGGCAGCCAGGCCAGGTCGTCGACGGTGCCGCCGGAGCGCATCGCGATGCGCATCGGGGCGGCCAGTTCGGCCGGGGCGACCGGCAGCCCGCCGGTCCGGACCAGACGGGCGGCGTGCGGTGCTCCGCCGCGCACCGCCAGCTGAGGTTCGCCGGTGGCGGCGAGCCCGGCCAGCTCCGCGTCGGACAGGTCGGTGTCGGCGTCCACGAGAGTGATCCGGCCCGGGTTCTCCAACTGGGCGCTGCGGGTCAGACCCCAGGCCGCGGCCTGGGCGGGGACGACGTCCTCGCCGTGCCGGGCGGCCACGCCGCCGCGGGTGACGACGGCCAGCGGGGTCTCGTCCCCCGCCGCCAGCCAGGCCTGGAGCCCGGCCAGCACGGCGGCGGTGACGGCGTGCACGTCCTCGCCCGCCGGGACGCGCAGCACAGTTCCCGTGGCCGCGTCCTCGGACGTGGGGGAGTCCGGGGCGGCGCCGCAGGGCACCCAGTCCAGTCCGTACAGATGGTCGGCGCGTGGTGCCGTGTCGAGGGCGCCGGCCGGCAGCGGGCGCAGCGTCAGCGCGGCGGCGGTCAGCACGGGCGCCCCGGCCGCGTCGGTGACGAGCAGCCGGACGGCGTCGGCGCCGGCGCGGGTGATGCGGACCCGCACCCGGACCGCGCCGACCGCGTGCAGCCGGACCCCGGACCAGGCGAACGGCAGCAGCGGTCCGTCGGTGGCGCCGGTGTCGAGCAGGTCGCCGAACGCGGCCGCGTGCAGACAGGCGTCGAGCAGGGCCGGGTGCAGTCCGTATGCCCCGGCCTCGTCCCGCAGCGGCTCCGGAAGCTCCGCCTCGGCCAGGATCTCGCCGTCGCCGCGCCAGACCGCTCGCAGGCCGCGGAAGGCGGGGCCGTACGGCAGTCCGCGGCCGGCCAGCGTCGCGTACGCGTCGTCGGCGTCGACCGCGACCGGTCCTGGCGGCGGCCAGGCCCCCGCAGGTCCGGCCTCGGTGAACTGTGTCCCGGCAGGGCCGTCCGGCGCGAGGGTACCGGTGGCGTGGGCGGTCCACTCGTCGCCGTCACGCAGCCGGGCGTGCACGGTGACCGGGCGCCGTCCCCGATCGTCCGGCGGGTCGAGCACGACGCGCACCGGCACCATGCCGTCGACCGGCACCGGTGCCTGGATGACCAGTTCCTCGAGGACGGGGCAGCCCACCTGGTCGCCGGCGCGGATGGCCATCTCGACCAGGCCGGTGCCGGGCAGCAGCACCTGGTCGAAGACGCGGTGGTCGTCGAGCCATGGCAGACCGGCGGCGGAGAGCCGCCCGCTGACCAGTGTGGCACCGCGGCCGGGTACCTCGAGGACGGCGTCCAGCAGCGGGTGGCCGACCATGCCGAGGCCGAGCGCGGCGGCGTCGGCGCCCTGGCCGGCGGGCCGGGCCGCCCAGTAGCGCTCGTGCTGGAAGGCGTACGTCGGCAGGTCGAGCACGGGAGCGGCGGGCAGGAACGCGGTGAGGTCCACCGGCACGCCGGAGACGTGCAGGACCGCCGCGGAGTGCAGGAAGCGCCGGGGCCCGCCGTCGTCGCGCCGCAGCGAACCGGTGATCACCGGGGTGGTGCCTTCGGACGTCGCCGTGTCCTCGATGGCGCCGGTCAGCACCGGGTGCGGACTGACTTCGACGAAGCTGGTGATGCCAATCTTCAGCAGCCGCCGGGTGGTCCGCTCGAACTCGACGCTCTCGCGCAGGTTGCGGAACCAGTACGCCGCGTCGAGGCTCGCGCCGTCGAGCAGGTCGCCGGTGGTGGCGGAGTAGAAGGCGATCTCGCCGTCGCGCGGGCGGACCGGGGCCAGTTCGGCCAGCAGCCGGTCCTTGACAGCGTCGACGTGGGCGCAGTGGGAGGCGTAGTCGACCGGCACGCGTCGCGCCCTGACACCGTTGTCCCTGCACTGTGCCAGGAAATCGTCCAGCGCGTCCTGGTCGCCGGAGACGACCGTGGCGGCCGGGCCGTTGACGGTGGCGACGACGAGGCGGTCGCCGTACGGCCCGAGACGCTCGGCGACCTCGGCGGCGGGCAGGGCGACGGAGGCCATGCCGCCCTTGCCCGAGATGTCCACGAGCAGCCGGCTGCGCAGCGCGACGACCCGGGCCGCGTCCTCGAGGGTGAGCGCACCGGCCACGCAGGCGGCGGCGATCTCGCCCTGGGAGTGCCCGGTGACCGCGCGGGGATGCACACCCGCCGAGCGCCACAGCGCGGCGAGCGCGACCATCACCGAGAACAGCACGGGCTGCACGATGTCGACGCGGGTCATCCCGGGGGCGCCGGGCACGCCGCGCAGCACGTCGAACAGCCGCCAATCGACGTAGGGGGCGAGTGCCTCCTCGCACTCGGCGAGACGGGCGCGGAACACCTCGCAGGACTCGGCGAGGTCCAGCGCCATCCCGGCCCACTGCGAGCCCTGTCCGGGGAAGACGAAGGCCAGTCGGCCGCCGGTGCCGGCCGCGGAGTCGGCGGTGACGACCGAGGGATGTTCTTCGCCCGCGGTGACGGCGGCCAGCCCGGCGAGCAGTTCGTCGCGGCTCTCCCCCAGGACGACCGCTCGGTGGGCGAGCCGGGCCCGCCGTTCGACGAGCGCGGCTCCGAGGTCCGCGGGCGGCAGGCCGGGGTGCTCGGTGACGTACGAGGCGAACCGGGCGGCCTGGGCGCGAAGGGCGGCGGCGGAGTGGCCGGACAGCACCCAGGGCACCACGCCGCAGGAGCCGGCCGATGCGAAGGGCTCGGGCGCCGTGACGGGCTGCGGCGAAGTGGTGGTCCCGGCGGCCTCCGTGGCGGACCCGGGTTCGGCGGGCCCGGGTTCGGCGGGCTCGGTGGCGGGCGCCTCCTCCAGGATGACGTGTGCGTTGGTGCCCGAGATGCCGAAGGAGGAGACGGCGGCCCGGCGGGCACGCCCCGTTTCGGGCCAGTTACGGGCTTCGGTGACCAGTTCCACGGCGCCCGAGGACCAGTCGACGCGTGTGGAGGGCACACCCACGTGCAGGGTGGGCGGGACCACGCCTGCGGTCATGGCCTGCACCATTTTGATGACGCCTGCCACACCCGCGGCTGCCTGGGCGTGTCCGATGTTGGACTTGACCGAGCCCAGCAGCAGCGGCCGGTCCGCTGGGCGTTGCTGCCCGTAGACCGCCAGCAACGCCTGGGCTTCGATCGGATCGCCGAGTGAGGTGCCCGTGCCGTGCGCCTCCACCACATCCACGTCGGCGGGAGTCAGCTCGCCCTGGGCCAGTGCCTGCCGGATGAGGCGCTGCTGCGACGGACCGCTGGGCGCGGTGAGTCCGTTGGAGGCGCCGTCCTGGTTGACCGCGGACGCGCGCACGGTGGCCAGCACCCGGTGACCGTTGCGCCGTGCGTCGGAAAGCCGCTCGAGGAGCAGCAGTCCGACGCCCTCGCCCCACCCGGTGCCGTCCGCGTCGTCCGAGAACGACTTGCACCGCCCGTCGGGGGAGAGCCCGCGCTGCCGGCTGAAGTCGACGAACGTGGTCGGGGTGGCCATCACGGTCACACCGCCGGCCAGCGCCAGTGAGCACTCGCCGTTGCGCAGCGCCTGGGCGGCCAGGTGGAGGGTGACCAGGGAGGAGGAGCATGCGGTGTCGACGGAGACGGCGGGGCCTTCCAGGCCGAGCACGTACGAGATACGCCCGGAGGCGACGCTGCCCGCGCTGCCGCTGCCCTGGTAGCCGTCGAGTGCCGCGAGGTCGACGGCGGCCCAGGCCGAGTAGTCGTGGTACATGAGCCCGGTGAAGACACCGGTGCGGCTGCCGCGCAGCCGGTCGGCGGGGATTCCGGCGCGCTCGAACGTCTCCCAGGCCACCTCGAGGAGCAGCCGCTGCTGCGGATCCATGGCCTGCGCCTCGCGCGGGTTGACGCCGAAGAGCCCGGCGTCGAACCGGTCGGCGTCGGCCAGGAAGCCGCCGTGCCGGGTGTACGACCGGCCGGCCGCGTCCGGATCGGGGTCGTAGAGCTCCTCGACGTTCCAGCCCCGGTTGTCAGGGAACTCGGACACCGCGTCGACGCCGTCGGCGACCAGGCGCCAGAGGTCCTCGGGCGACGCCACGCCTCCCGGGTAGCGGCACGCCATGGCGACGATCGCGATCGGCTCGGAGTTCTTGCGTTCGAGGTCGCGCACCTGCAACCGGGTGCGGTGCAGCTCGCCACTGAGTCGGGTCAGGTAGTCGCGCAGTTTCTCGTTCTCGTCCACCGGTGCACCACTCGTTTCGTCAAATGCCGAGCTGATCGTCGAGGAAGTCGAAGAGTTCGTCGTCAGTGGAGAGCCGCAATCGGTCGGTTACCTCCGCTGCGTCGGTCGCGTCCCGCTCAGTGCCGCGCAGCAGCGCCCGGAGCCGTTCGGCGACCTGGGCGCGGCTGTCGTCGTGCCGGTCGGGTGCGCTGAGGAACTCACCGACCGAGGTCAGGTCGCGCAGCACCCGGCCCAGCAGTTCCTCCTCGCCGGGCACCAGCAACGTGCCGAGGAACCGGGCGACTTCGAGCGGGGTGGGATGGTCGAAGGTGAGGGTGGCCGGCAGTGCCACACCAGTGGCCCGGGTGAGCCGGTTGCGCAGGTCGACGGCGGCCAGCGAGTCGAACCCCGCCTCGGTGAAGGGCCGGGTCGCCTCGACGGCCCGGACCTCGCCGTAGCCGAGCACTCGGGCGGTCTGGCCGGCCACCAGGTCGAGCAGTGCCTGCTCGCGTTCGGCGGGGCGCAACGCGGTCATCCGGTCCCGTAGGTGCTCGGTGGTGGCGGCGTCGGGGCCGACCGCGGTGCGCCGCCGCCGCGCGGCCGGCGGTACGAGCACGGAGAGCAGCTTCGGTACGTGTTCGGACTCAGCGATCGTCCGCAGGTCGAGGGCGGCGGGCACGACCACCGCGCGGTCCTGGGCCAGCGCCGCGTCCCAGAGCGTACGGCCGTCGGCGGCGGTGAGCGCGCCCATGCCGAGCCGTGCCAGCCTGGACCGCTCGCTGTCGCCGCCCATCCCGCCTGGGCCGGCCCAGAGGCCCCAGGCCAGCGAGATTCCGGCCCGCCCGGTGGCACGGCGGCGCTCGATGAGGGCGTCGACGGCTGCGTTCGCCGCCGCGTAGTTGCCCTGCCCGGCCGCCCCGAGGATGCCGGCGGCCGACGAGAACGCCACGAATGGCTCCGCGTCGGGGCACAGTTCGTCGAGGTGGCGCAGCGGTTCGAACTTGGGGGTCATGACACGGTCGAGCCGGTCGGCGTCGAGCGTGTCGAGTGTGCCGTCGTCGAGCACTCCGGCGGCGTGCACCACTCCGGTGATGTCATGGCGGGCGACGAGTTCGGTGAGCGCGTCGCGGTCGGTGACGTCGCAGGCGACGACCTCGATGCCGGGCAGGCGCTCGCGGAGCTGGTCCATGCCGGGTGCGTCCGGGCCGCGCCGGGAGGCGAGCACGACCCGCTCGGCCCCGGCGGCGAGCAGGTGCTCGGCGAACAGCGGGCCGAGCCCGCCGGTGCCACCAGTGATGAGTATCGTGCCGCTCACCGCCGGTCCCCGGATCCCCTCCGGCTCGGCGGCGGGGTCGTCGGCCGGCTTCCGGGCCGGGATCCGGGTCAGCCGGGGGGCGAGGAACTCGCCGCCCCGCCAAGCGAGTTGCGGCTCCCCGCCCGGCAGTTCCTCCAGCAGCCCGTCCGGCAGCCCGTCCAGCAGCGGTGTGCCGGGCTCGACGTCGACGAGCACGATCCGGTCGGGGCTCTCGGCCTGGGCGCTGCGGGCCAGTCCCCAGACGGCGGCCATGGCAGGGTCAGGCCGTTCCCTCGCCGTGGCGGCCACGCCCCCCGTGGTCACCACGATCAGCGGGCCGGTGCTCTCACGCAGCCGGGTGAGCACCCACGTCGCGGCGGACAACGGGGAGTCGGACGGCGGGACCTGGCAGACGCTGGTACCGGCCGTGCTGACGGTCTCGGCCTGGGCGGGCACCCAGTCGACGGCGTACAGATGGTCAGTGGGGTCGGTGACGCGCCGCGTCGCGCGGGAGGCCGGGCGCAGGTCCAGCTCGTCGACGGACAGCACGGGGGCGCCGGCCGGATCGACGAGCAGCAGTCGCCAGCCGTCACCGCTGCCTCCGGCGGGGGCAGTGCGGGCGAGCACGGCCCGGAGGGAAGTGGCGCCCGTGGCGTACAGGTGCACGCCGCGCCAGGCGAACGGGACGAGCGTCTCGCCGGTGCCGGTGGTGCTGCTGTCCAGGGCGACGGCGTGCAGGGCGGCGTCGAGGAGGGCTGGGTGGATGCCGTATCCCTCGGGGGTTTGTTGTTGTGTCTTGGTGTCGGGTAGTTCGATTTCTGCGTGGATTTCGCCGGGTTCGGGGCCGGTCCAGGCTGCGGTGAGTCCTTGGAAGGCGGGGCCGTAGTGGAGGCCTGCGGTGGCGAAGCGTTCGTAGGCGTCGGTCAGCTGGAGTGGCTGGGCGTTGGTGGGTGGCCAGGTGTCTGTGGCTGTTGGGGGGTGGGTGGGTTGGCGGTCGCTGAGGGTGCCGGTGGCGTGGGGGGTCCATTGTGTTGCTGTGCGGCTGTGGACGGTGAGGGGTCGTTGGCCGTCGGGGCCGGCTGCTTCGACGACGATCCGTAGGGTGGCGGGCAGGACCACTGGTGTCTGGATGACCAGTTCGTCGAGGACGGGGCAGCCGGCGCGGTCGCCGGCTGCGATGCACAGGTCGACCAGTGCGGTGGCGGGCAGTACGGTCTGGTCGTGTATTTGGTGGTCGTTGAGCCAGGGGTGTTGTGTGGTGTCGAGGTGGCCGGTGAGTACCAGGGCTCCGGTGGAGGGTATTTCCACGGTTCCGGCGAGGAGTGGGTGGGTGGTCGGTTCGATGCCGAGGGCGCTGCCGGTGCCGGTGCCGGTGCCGGTGCCGGTGTGGGTGCTGATGCGTGGGGTCAGCCAGTAGGGGCGGTGTTGGAAGGGGTAGGTGGGCAGGTCGGTCTGGTGGGCTCCGGTGTCTTTGAACACGGCGGGCCAGTCGACCTTGAGGCCCCATCGCCATATGTGGCCTACCGAGTTGAGCAGTGTGTGGACTTCGGGTCGTTCTCGGCGCATTGCGGCTGCTGCAGGGGTGTTGGTGAACAGTGCGCTGAGTACGCCGTCGGGTCCCAGTTCGAGCACACCGGTGCCGGGAGTGCTGAGTGCGGTCACGTTGTCGGCGAAGAGTACGGTCGAGCGGATGTGTCGTACCCAGTATTCGGGGTCGTTCCACTGTCCGTCGACGGGGCCGCCGGTCACGTTGGACACGCCTGCCAGTACCGGTTCCCGGAAGGTGATCTCCTGGAGTGCTTCTGCGAACCGGGCGAGTACGGGTTCGGTCCAGCGTGAGTGGAAGGCGTGGCTCACGCGCAGGCGCCGCGCCCGGACGCTGCTGTCGAGTGCGTTCAGGAACGTGTCGACTTCGTTCTGGGTGCCGCTGATCACGACGGATGCGGGTCCGTTGACGGCGGCCACCTCAAGGTTTCCGAATCCTTCGGTCTGCTGTATCTGGTGCGGGGGCAGTGCGACGGCTGCCATGGCTCCGCCGGGTGGCAGTGATTGCATCAGCCGTGCGCGTGCCGCGACGACCCGGCATGCGTCCGGCAGTGACCACACGCCGGCGGCGTAGGCTGCGGTCACTTCACCGATCGAGTGTCCGCCCACCACGTCGGCGGACACGCCCCATGATGCGAGCAGTTCCCACAGTGCCACGCCCAGGACGAACAGGGACGCCTGTGCGTATCCGGTCTGGTCCAGTCCCGGGCGTGTGCCGAACATGACGTCCCGCAGTCCGAACTCGAATCCCAGCAGCTGGTCGAGCTCGTCGCATATGTGGTCGACCTGTTCGGCGAAGACGGGGAACGTGTCGTAGAGCTCTTGTCCGGCGCCTGCCCGTTGTGAGCCCTGGCCGGGGAAGATCACGGCGAGCCGGTCCACTCGCGGGTCGTCGGGGTCCCACTCGAAGCCGGCGCCCAGTGACACGGCCCGGTGCCGCAGTGCTGCCCGTGAGGCCAGTGACACACCCACATCCAGCCGTGGCAGGTCTTCCGCAGCGCTTGTGAGCTGTTCGATCTGTGCGTGCAACGCCTCCACCGAGTGACCCGAGACCACCCACGGCACTACGGGCAGTTCCACCGTGGGCGCTTCCTGCGGTGCCTCGACGGGTGGTGCGTCTTCCAGGATGATGTGTGCGTTGGTGCCCGAGATGCCGAAGGAGGAGACGGCGGCCCGGCGGGCACGCCCCGTTTCGGGCCAGTTACGGG
>NZ_BEWC01000003.1 GCF_003112575.1 Streptomyces ardesiacus | reverse complement strand
CCCGTGAGGACCGACCACGTTGCTCAAGTTGGCTGCCAACTTCTCTGTACTTATCTCCGCTTGGGAGCGGCTCATAACCACCTTTCCGTGAACTGCCCAAAGATGGCGGGAAGTTGTAGTGTTTGGTCGTGGAGCCGGAACACGTCGCCGTCAACGGGCGGAGGAGACCGCAGCCGCCACAGCCCACCCCTCGCGAAGTGGCCGACGAGCTGCGTGCCCGGATCAGGTCCGGGCGGCTGCGGCCGGGGCAGCGCATGCCCACGCAGGCCCGGCTGGCCGAGGAGTTCGGCGTGGAGCGCGGCGCCGTCCGCCAGGCCCTGCGCATCCTGCAGTCGGAACGTCTGCTCACCAACGTGTCCAAGGGGAGCCCCGCGACGGTCGCGCCCGAGCCGTACGGCCCCCACGACGGTCCCGAGGCGCGGCCCATGCCCACCACCGTCGCCCTCGCTCCCCGGATCGCGGCGGCCTTCGCCGCCGAGCACGTCGAGATCGACGCGCTGTGCCTGACCTCCGTCTCCCTCACCCTCGCCATCGGTGAAGCGCTGAGCCAGGTCCACGCCGGACGGCTGAAACCGGCCAAGGTCGACGTCCGGGTCCTGCTGCCGGGCAGCGACATCGACCTCGCCTTTCCGGTGGCGGTGACGGGCGGCGCGGCGGGCGGTCCGGTGCACGACCGCTGGCTGGCGATGCGCAACGCCCAGGGGCAGGTGCTCCGGCACAGCCTGCTGAGCCTGCGCGCCACGCACGGCATCGACGTCCGCGTCTCCTTCCGCGCGCTGCCCTTCACCCCGCCGGTGAAGCTGTACGTGCTCAACGGCGAGGAGGCCCTCTTCGCGTACTACACCCTCGGCCGGCGCGAACGGGAGATCGGGCACGAGCAGGTGGAGATGTACGACGCGGAGGGCATCCGCTCGACGCTGTTCGCCTTCGGCCGGGGCGGTGACCTGCGCGACGGCGTGTTCGTGAAGCAGTCCCGGCTGTGGTTCGACGCGCTGTGGGAAACGATCAGCTCGGAGCTGCGGCTCACCCGCTGACCGCCCCCGTCACCGTGCGGGGCCCGTGAGCAGGAGGGCCAGCAGCACCGCGCCGGCGGAGCTGACGGAGGGACTCTTGGCCTTCACGCCGATGGTGAGCAGGAGCAGGCCGACGATTCCGGTGGCGCCGTACTTCCACTGGACGATCTGCTCGAAGGCGACGACGAAGACCGCGGAGACCAGGGCGAGGACGGGCATGGTCTTCCTCCCTTCGGGACGTTGGGGAGTGCGCGGTTCCGGTGGATACCGGCTGGGTGAACTCCCACCAAGTGGGGAAAGTTGGCAACCAACTCTCCCTGTGTTGTCCCCACTTGGTACCTATCTATAAACAAGTTGCAAACAACTCGCTGTAGATAGGGCGAAGTTGTAGCGTTTGGTCGTGACTCAGGAGAACGTGTCCGTGAACGACGGCAGAAGGCTCTCGTCCCAGGAGATCGCCGAGGTACTGCGGGAGCGGATCCGCGAGGGAGACCTCAGGGCGGGCGACCGCCTGCCCACCCAGGCGGAGCTGGCCGAGGAGTTCGGGGTGGAGCGCGGCACCGTCCGCCAGGCCCTGCGCGCCCTTCAGGAGGACGGCCTGCTCACCAACGTCAGCAAGGGCAGCCCGCCGCGCATCGCCGAGCCGGCCGTGCCCCGGGCCGAGCCGCAGTCGACGATGGTCACCCTCGGGCCGCGCCTGTCGGAGGCGTTCGCGGCACCGCACGTCCGGATCGACGTCGTGTGCCACACCTCGGAGACGCTGATGCTGGCCCTCAGCGAGCCGCTCCGCCTGATCCACGAGGGCCGCATCCGACCGGAGTCGATCGACTTCCGGGTGCTGATGCCCTCGCGCGACATCGCGCTGGCCTTCCCCGTCCTGATCGAGCGGGAGGAGGGCGACCCGGTCCACCAGCGCTGGCTCCAGATGCGCAACGCCCAGGCCCGCGTCCTCCAGCACAACCTCCAGGCCGTGCGCTCCACCCACCGCATCGACGTGCGCATCGCCTTCCGCGCCCTGCCGTTCACCCCGCCGATGAAGCTCTACCTGCTCAACGGCGAGGAGGCCCTGCACGGCTACTACACGGTGACCCGGCGCGAGGAGGAGTACGAGAGCCGGACGCTGGAGATGTACGACGCGCTCGGCTCGCAGTCGCTGCTGTTCTCGTTCCTGAAGCAGGCCGGTCACCGGGACGCCGTGTTCGTGGAGGAATCACAGAAGTGGTTCGACGCCCTCTGGGAAACCATCACCACGGACATGACACTCTCCTAGTGACCTCCGACACGGAAAAGACGGAACCGGTGAGCGAGCGGGCCGGGCACGAGAAGGAGTCCCGGGCGCTGCGGGACCTGGTCGTGGGCGCCCGCGTCGTCCTGTGGGACTTCGACGGCCCCATCTGCAGACTCTTCGCGGGCTACGCGGCCGACCGGGTGGCGCGCGAACTCGTGGACTGGCTGGAGACGCAGGGCCTGAAGGACCTGCTGACCCGGGAGGAGCAGGTCCACCCGGACCCGCACGTCCTGCTGGGCGCGGTCGACCGCAGCCGCCGCCAGAGCGACCTGGTCGCCGAATTCGAGGAACGGCTGACCCGGGAGGAGCTGCGCGCCGTGCCCACCGCCTGGCCGACCGCGTACGCCGACCCCCTGATCCGCACCTGGTCCGCGCTCGGCGTCGGCCTCGCGGTCACCACCAACAACTCGCCCCGCGCGGTGAGCGAGTACCTGGAGAACCGGGGCCTGCTGGGCTGCTTCGCCCCGCACATCTACGGCCGCACCCAGAACCTGCACCGGCTCAAGCCGGACCCCTCCTGCCTCAACCGCGCCCTCAGCGCCACGGGCGTCGCCCCCGAGCGGGCCCTGATGGTCGGCGACTCCCCCTCCGACCTGACCGCCGCCCGGCGGGCCGGCGTGCCCTTCCTGGGCTACGGCCACAACGAGCGCAAGGTGAAGGCCCTGAAACAGGCGGGCGCGGACACGGTCGTGGACTCCCTGGAACCGGTGCTGCGGCTGTTGTGGGAGTCGGGGGATCTCGCACCGCAGGGCGCCTGAACCCTCCCGGCCGGACCCGGGTCTCGCACGCGTGCCCGTCGGTTCGCCCGGGCGGCGGGACGGCGCGGCCGGGTTCGACCGCGTTTCGGGCGGATCGCGGGGGCGGCAGGAGTACCGTTCTCCCACTCCTGCACCTCCGCAAGGGTCAAAGGCGAGAGAAAAACGGTAGATGCCGCCTGAATCGGCCTCCCCCGCCCGGCTCCGTGCCGTCGGGGTGAGCGGTGACGAACGTACGGTCGAGGGTCCGCTGCGCGGCTACCACCACGAGACGTACGTGGTGCCGCTGCCCGCGGCGACGGGCGCCGTGGCGGCGGCGCGCTGGAAGTGCCGGGAGCCGCGGAGCAACCTGTTGTGGTTCGACCGCCGGTGCTTCGCCTCCGAGGAGCGGCTGCTGCCCGCCCTGCACGGCCGGATCGACCACGTGCCGGACGTCTTCGAGTTCGAGGGACTGCACCTGCAGCGCTTCATCGAGGGCCGGACCCTGGGAACCCTGTACGGGGCCGGTCGCGCGGTGCCGCCCGACCTGGTGCGGCAGATCGTGCGGCTCTTCGGGCAGACGGCGGCCGTGACGTCACGGGCCCTCCCCGTGGAGCGGGTGTGCCGCCCCGAGGACCGGCCGGCGGACGGCGACAGCGACGGCTTCATGGAGCGGCTCGTCTGCTTCACGCAGGAGCGCGTCTACGCGGCCAACCAGCCGGAGTTCGGGGCCCTCTTCGCCGAGCTGGGCCTGGACGACGACGCGTTCACGCGGCTGCGCAAGCACGTCGCCGGGCTCCGTGAGCGTCCGTTCTGCCTGCTCCACGCCGACCTGCACCGCGAGAACCTCGTCGTGGACGCGGAGCGGCGGCTGTGGACCATCGACTGGGAGCTGGCGATGGTCGGCGACCCGCTCTACGAACTGGCCACCCACCTGCACCTGATGCGGTACCCGCCCTGGCAGCGCCGTCAGGTGGCGGAGGGCTGGCGGCGCGCGGTCGAGGCCGCCCGCCCCGGCGCGACGCACGGCTGGCGGCAGGACCTGGACCTGCTCCTCGGGTACAAGCGGGCCCAGTCGGTGTTCACCGACGTCGTCCGGGAGGCCGTGTCGCTGGGGCGGGCCGCGCGGTCGCCCGGCGTCCCGGTCTCGCTCGCGGCGGCCCGGCTGCACGGCATCCTGTCCGCCGCGGTCCTGCCCCTCGGCCTCGACGCGGTGCCCGGCCCCGCCGAGATCTCCGCCGCCCTGGTGCGGTGGGGCCGCACGCACGCGGACGAAGAGCCGCCGGGCACGCAATAGGCTCGGCCCCATGAACGCCCCCGGTCTGCGCGAGCGCAAGAAGCAGCGGATGTTCCGGACCCTGTCGGACACCGCCGTCGCACTCTTCCTGGAGAAGGGCTTCGACGCGGTGTCCGTCGCGGAAGTGGCCGCCGCGGCCGAGGTCTCCAAGCCGACGCTCTTCCGGTACTTCCCGGCGAAGGAGGACCTCGTCCTGCACCGCATCGCCGACCACGAGGACGAGGCGGCCCGGGTGGCGCGCGGGGCCGCTGCGCCGCTCGACGCGCTGCGCCGCCACTTCCTCGCCGGACTGGAGCGGTGCGACCCGGTCACCGGTCTCAACGACCACCCCGCCGTGCTCGCCTTCCACCGGCTGCTCTACGGCACCCCCGCCCTGGTCGCCCGGATGCACACCCAGTTGGAGCGCTCCGAGGCCGCGCTCGCCGAGGCCCTCGGTGGCGACCTGGAGGCCAGGCTGGCAGCCGGCCAGATCATCGCCGTCCAGCGCATCCTCGCCCTGGACAACTGGCGGCGGATCGCGGCCGGGGAGCGGGTGGAGGACGTACGGGAGGACGCGGTGGCGGCGGCGGAACGGGCGTTCGCGGGGCTGGCGGCGGGACTGCCCGCCCGCATGACGAAGTAAAGAATGTAACTCGGTAACGTCTTTCCCCTATGCTTGCCGGAATGACGTCGACCGAACCCGCCCTCCGGCGCGCCCTCGACCGCGAACGCGCCCACCACGAGCACTGCCGTACCGTCCTCGCCGCCATGGTCGAGGGCGCCCGGGAGCACGTCGTCACCGGGGAGGACGTCTCCGCCTCCGGTGCCGACGCCGAGGTCCTCGGACACCGGCTGCGCAGCAGGGCCAGGGAGATGCGCGAACTGCCGCAAGGCCCGCTGTTCTTCGGGCGGCTCGACTTCGCCGAGGGGGAGGAGGCCGGGCGGGCGCTGCACATCGGGCGGCTGCGGATCACCGAGCACCCGGCCGCCCCGCCCCTCGTCGTGGACTGGCGGGCCCCCGTCTCCCGCGCCTTCTACCAGGCCACCGCCGCCGACCCCCGGGGCGTCGCCGTCCGCCGCCGCTTCGGCTGGGCGCCGGACGGCCGAGGCGACCGGGCCGACCTCACCGGCCTGGAGGACGAGCACCTCGGCCGGGGCGAGTCCCCGGCCGGCGCCCTCGTCGTCCGGGAGATCGAACGGCCCCGCCTCGGGCCCATGCGGGACATCGCCGCCACCATCCAGCCCGAGCAGGACGACCTGGTCCGCGCCGGGCTCGGCGACACCGTCTGCGTCCAGGGCGCCCCGGGCACCGGCAAGACCGCCGTCGGCCTGCACCGGGCCGCGTACCTCCTCTACACCCACCCGCAGCGCATCCGGCGCGGCGGCCTGCTGATCCTCGGCCCCGACCCGGTCTTCCTCTCCTACATCGCCGAAGTGCTCCCCGCCCTCGGCGAGACCGGCGTGCGGCAGTCGACCCTGGCCGAGGAGATCGCCCGGCACCCGGTCACCCGCACCGACGGCGCGCGGACGGCCGCCCTCAAGCACGACGCCCGCACGGCCGAGGTGCTGCGCCGCGCCCTGTACGCGCGCGTGGACCCCGGCGCGGCGTACGACCTCGCCGTGCCGGACGGCTCCTACCGCTGGCGCGTCCCGGCCGGGACGCTGGCCCGCGTCGTCGCGGACGTCCGGGAGGAGGAGCCGCCGTACACCGTCGGGCGGGAGCGGGTCCGGGCCCGGATCGCGGCCCGCGTCCGGGAGGGGGCCGAACGGCGCGCCGGGCCCCGGACCGACGCCTGGCTGCGCCGCGTCGAACGGTCCCGGCCCGTCGGCGCCGCCCTGGACGCCGTGTGGCCCCGGGTGCGCCCCGAGGAGGTCCTCGCGCCGCTGCTCACCGACCCGGACGTGCTGGCGCGGGCGGCCGACGGGATCCTGGACGCCGACGAGCAGCGGGCCCTGCTGCGGCCGGGGCCCGCGCCGCGGTCGTGGAGGTCGGCGCGCTGGTCCGCGGCCGACCTGGTCCTGCTCGACGAGGTCGCCGGACTCCTCGGACACCCCGAGGGCTACGGCCACGTCGTCGTCGACGAGGCCCAGGACCTCTCCCCGATGGAGTGCCGGGCCATCGCCCGCCGCTGCGCCTTCGGATCGCTCACCGTCCTCGGCGACCTCGCCCAGGGGACGACGCCGTGGGCCGCGCGCACCTGGCGCACCACCCTCGCCCACCTGGGCCGCCCGGACGCGGCCGTGACGCCGCTGACCACGGGATTCCGGGTGCCGAAGGAGGTCGTGGACCTCACCAACCGGCTCCTCGCCCGGCTCGGCGTGGACGTTCCGCCGGCCCGCTCCCTGCGCGGCGGCGGCGAGCTGACGCTGCGCGCGTGTGCGCCCGGCGCCGTGCCGGAGACGGTCGTGGAGGCCGTACGGCACGCCCTCGCCCGGGACGGCTCGGTGGGCGTCGTCGCCGTCGGCCCGGACGTCCCCCGGCTGCGCGCGGCCCTCGGCGCGGCCGGCCTCCCGGCGGCGGGTCCCGAGCACCTGGGCGCCCGGGTCGCCGTGGTCCCGGCGAGCGCGGTCAAGGGCCTGGAGTACGACCACGTCGTCGCCGTCGAACCGGCGGCGATCGCGGAGGCGGAGGAACGCGGCCTGCACCGGCTCTACGTGGTCCTCACCCGGGCGGTGTCCCGCCTGGACGTGGTCCACACGCGGCCGCTGCCGTTCTGAGCGGGGGCGGGCGGCCCGGTCAGAGGTCGGTGATGCCCTCGGTCCTGCGCAGTGCGGAGTCGAGCCGGTCCAGCACGGCGTTCTGCCGGCGCGCACCCGCCGCCCGGTCCGCCGGCACCAGCCGGGCCGCGACCCGCACGGCGTGGGCGTCGGGGTCGCCGAAGGCGGTGCGCGGGTCCTCCCCGTGGTCCGCGCAGTGCGTCGTGACCTCCTTGACCGCCGCGAGCACGACGGCCCGGTCCACCCCCGGCTGGAGGGCCAGCCGCACCTGGAAGCGCGCCATCCACTTCTCGCGGTCCTTCTGCCGCGCCTCCTCCGGCGTCCGCGTCCTCTTCGCCACGAGCCCTCCTCGGTGATCGGCCGTCGTCCGTCACGGAGGGGGACGTCGGAGCGCCGGGAGGGGTTGCGGAGGCCGCCCGGATCCCGCCGGATCCGGCTCGCCCCGCCCTGGACGCACTATTGCAAGCAGCTTGCTTGCAATAGTTAGCGACCTGCTGCATGGTGGAGGCATGGCATCGCTCAACGTCGGCAACCTCGGTGAGTACCTGCGCGAGCAGCGTCGCAACGCGCAGCTCTCGCTGCGGCAGCTCGCCGATGCCGCGGGCGTTTCCAATCCGTACCTGAGCCAGATCGAGCGCGGGCTGCGCAGGCCGAGCGCGGAGGTGCTGCAGCAGGTCGCCAAGGCGCTGCGGATCTCCGCCGAGACGCTGTACGTCCGCGCGGGGATCCTCGACGCAGAGCGCGACAGGGACGACGTGGAGACGCGTGCGGTCATCCTCGCCGACCCCTCGCTGAACGAGCGGCAGAAGCAGGTGCTGCTCCAGGTCTACGAGTCCTTCCGCAAGGAGAACGGATTCGGGGCCGACACGGAACCGGGCGCCGGCGCCGATGCCGCAGTCGACGGGGCTGAACCAGTAAAAAACCCTCATTCATAAGCCATTCCGGAGGACCATCACCATGGCCATCACCGACGACCTGCGCAAGACCTTCAGCGACCCCACCCCGCTCTACTTCGCCGCGGGCACCGCCGACCTCGCCTTCCAGCAGGCCAAGAAGGTGCCGGTGCTGGTGGAGCAGCTGCGCGCGGAGGCCCCGGCGCGGATCGACGCCGTACGCAACACCGACCCCAAGGCCGTCCAGGAGAAGGCGACGGCCCGCGTCAAGGAGACCCAGGGCAGCCTCCAGGCCAAGGCCAACGAGCTCTTCGGCAACCTCGACGCCGACTTCAAGAAGCTCGGCGAGACCGCGCAGGACCTGGCGCTGCGTTCCGTCGGCGTCGCCGCCGAGTACGCCATCAAGGCGCGGGAGACCTACGAGAAGGTCGCCGAGCGCGGCGAGCAGGCGGTGCGCACCTGGCGCGGCCAGGCCGCCGACGGCATCGAGGACCTCGCCGAGGACGTGGAGGAACTCGCGGTGGCCGTCGAGCCGGCCAAGCCCGCCCCGGCCAAGCCCGCGACGGCCAAGTCGGAGCCGGTCCGGGTCACCGAGGACAAGCCGGCCGCGGCCAGGAAGACCCCCGCCGCGCGCAAGGCCCCGGCGAAGAAGAGCACCGCGAAGAAGGCGACGCCGCCCGCCGAGTAGTGCGGGGCGTCACGAATGCGGCGGGCCGGGCACCCTTGGGGTGTCCGGCTCGTTCTGCGGGTACGGTGACCGCGTAATGATGAACCGAGTCTGGTGGTGGACGTTGTGCTGATGCAGGGGTTCGCAGGCTTCATGTGGCTGCTGAGCACCGCCCTGATCCTTTTCAGCGGCTTCGCTTTGATCGACGCCGCCACGCGCCGCGAGGACGCCTACCGCGCGGCCGACAAGAAGACCAAGCCCTTCTGGCTGATCATCCTCGGGCTCGCCTTCGTGGTGAACCTGATCTTCAACATCCTGTCGTTCCTGCCGATCATCGGTCTCATCGCGACGATCGTGTACATGGTCGACGTACGGCCCGCCCTGCGCGGCCTGTCCGGCGGCGGCCGCAGCAGCCGCCGCGGCTCCAGCAGCGACGGACCGTACGGGCCGTACAACGGCGGGCGCTGACCCGGGCGCCCGCACGCGGGGACACCGGGTCCGGGGCCGGGCGGCTCAGGCCGTCCGGTCCAGCAGGACCACCGCCAGGTCGTCCGCCAGCTCGCCGCCGTTGAGCCGGCGGACCTCGTTGACGGCCGCCCGCAGCAGTTCCTCGCCGTCCAGGCCCTCGGACCGCTGGCGGCGGACCATTTCCACCATGCCGTCCTGGCCGAGCCGCTCCCGGCCCTCGCCGACGTGGCCCTCGATCAGGCCGTCGGTGTAGAGCATCAGGCTCCACTCGGCGCCCAGCTCCACCTGCATCCGCGGCCAGCGGGCGCCCGGCAGCAGCCCCAGCGCCGGGCCGTTGTTGTCGTACGGCAGCAGACGCGCGGGCACGCCCGGTGCGGCGAGCAGCGGGGACGGGTGACCGGCCAGGCACAGGCCCGCGCGGCGGCCGTCCGGAGAGATGTCCACCGCGCACAGGGTCGCGAAGATCTCGTCGTCCGAGCGTTCGTGCTCCAGCACCTGCTGCAGCGTGCCGAGCAGTTCGTCGCCGCAGAGCCCGGCCAGGGTCAGCGCCCGCCAGGCGATCCGCAGCTCCACGCCGAGCGCCGCCTCGTCCGGACCGTGCCCGCAGACGTCGCCGATCATGGCGTGCACGGTGCCGTCCGGGGTGCGGACCACGTCGTAGAAGTCGCCGCCCAGCAGTGCGCGCGAGCGGCCCGGACGGTAGCGGGCGGCGAAGCGCAGCGGGGAGCCCGCCAGCAGCGGGGTGGGCAGCAGACCGCGCTCCAGCCGGCGGTTCTCCTGCGCCCGCAGCCGGCCCTCGGCCAGCCGCCGCTCCGCCGAGTCGGACCGCTTGCGCTCGACGGCGTAGCGGATCGCCCGGCTCAGCAGGCGCCCGTCCAGCTCGTCGCGGAACAGGTAGTCCTGCGCGCCGACCGCCACGGCCTCGGCGCCGCGCTCGGCGTCGCTGGAGGAGGTGAGCGCGAGCACGGCGTGCCGGGGCGCCAGCTCCAGGACGTGCCGGAGCACCGCCAGCTCGTCGGCGCCCTCGCCGTCGCCCTCGCCGTCGGCGGTGCCGTCGCCGCCCGGACGGGCCGGTGACGGGGCCGACAGGGCGAGGTCCAGCAGGATGCAGTGGACGTCGTCCGTGAGCAGCCGCTCGGCCTCGGTGAGGTTGCGGGCGGTGCGGACGCGGATCGGCTTGCCGGCCTGGTCGATCAGGTCGGGCACGATCGGCGAGCCGGCCGGGTCGTCCTCGATCAGCAGCACCGTCAGGTTCGTGGGCGCCGCGCTCTCGGTCCGGTCACGCGGGCTCCGGTCGGGGCCGGCGTCCGTGCCGGTGTGGGTGCCTGTCCTGGTGTCCGTGGGGTTCTCGCGCTTCTCCGTGGCGTTCTCTGGGGTCTTCTCGTGCCGGGTGGCGGGGTGCTCGGCCGGGTGCGTCCCGGACGGGGCCTGTTCCGTGGAAGGGCCGCGGTCCGGGGACGCGGCGGGCGCCTGACCGCACTCCACGGCCGGGATCGCCCTTGGCCGCGGTACGGGTACGGGCATGGTGGTGTCTTCCTTCCCTCCCCCCGAGGGCATGGCGGGGCGAGGGACCTCGACCCACCGACGGGGACCATAGCGGGTGACGGCGCCGCTGCGGAATGGTCCAGAACACGTCGGACGGCCGCCGGCCACTGTCATAAGCCGCGTTATCGCCCGCAGTTGGACACGTCGGCCGGCCGCGGGGGATGACGAACGTCACGCGGGTGCGGGTGCCGGGCGTGCACTGGGTCACGTGTCCCGCCTCACCTCCCCGGGGCCGGGCGCGTGACCCGCCTCACTGCCCGGGCGTCCGCTCCGTGTCCGGCCGGACCACGCCGAGGATCGGCATCGAGCCCGCGCCCGCGAGGGTGATCGAGCGCCCCGGTCGCGGGGCGTGCACCATGGAGCCGTCGCCGACGTACATGCCGACGTGGCTGGCGTCGTCGAAGTAGATGATCAGGTCGCCGGGGCGCATGTCCTTGATGTCGACGTGCCTGAGCTGCTTCCACTGCTGCTGCGAGGTGCGCGGGATCGCCTGCCCGGCCGCCACCCAGGCCTGCGAGGTCAGACCGGAGCAGTCGTACGACGACGGGCCCTCGGCGCCCCACTGGTACGGCTTGCCGATCTGGGCGGTGGCGTACTCGACCGCCTTGCGGCCCCGCTCCGTCGCCCCCGCGTCGAGGTCCTCCAGGATGCCGGAGTCGAGCCAGGCGGTCTGGGCCCTGGCCTGGGCCTCCTTCTCCAGCCGGGCGAGGCGCTCCTTCTCCTCCTTCTCCAGCTCGGACTCCAGCTTCTCGGCCGCCGCGATCTGCTGCTCGACCTTCTTACGGGCCCTGGCCTTGGCCTTGCGGTTCGCCTCCAGTTCCTTGAAGCGGGCGGAGGCGTCCGCCGCGAAGGTCTCCAGGTCCTCCTGGGCCCGGGTCAGCTCGCCGAGCAGGCCCTTGGTGGCGCGCTGGCCCTGGAGCACCCGGCCGGTGCCGTCGAGGAAGTCCTCGGGGTCGTCGCTCAGGACGAGCTTGGCGCCGTCGGGCAGGCCGCCGGTGCGGTACTGGGAGCGGGCGGCGGCTCCCGCGCGGTCCTTCAGCCCGTCCAGCTTCTCCTGGCCCTTGACGATCTTCTTGGCCAGCTCGACGATCCGGGCGTTCTGCTGCTCGGCCTTCTCCTCGGCCGCGTTGTACTCCTCGGTGGCCGCGGCCGCCGCGCGGTAGAGCGCGTCGAGCTTCTTGCGCACGGCTTCCAGGTCCTTGCCGGGCGCGGCCGCCGGGGCGCCGGACGAGGGCGACGGCGAGGGGCCCGGGTCCGCGAACGCCGTGCCGGGTGCCGCCAGTACGGTGACCGCGCAGACCACGGCCACGGCGGCGGTCGTCACGCCGCGCTTCCCCGTACGCATACCGCTCCCCCCACCTGGTTAACCGCCAGTAACATAGCTCGCTCGGGGGATCGTGCCATGCCGGAGCGAAAAGCGACAGAGGTCGACAGAGGCCGACAGAGGTCGCGCCTTGCTCCCGCCTCCCGCAGGCGCGCTCGCCCCGGCCGCCGTCCCCGCGGCTGCGCCGGTCACGCGCGGGGCGCCAACGCCTCCCAGGCCACGGTGACTTCGCCCTGCCGCCACCGCACCGGCCCGTCCGTCACCGGCCAGTCCGCCGCGAGATCCCGCACGGTCCGCATCCAGCGCTGCCGGGCGCCGTAGGAGGCGTAGGGCGCGGCCGCGGCCCAGGCGCGGTCGAAGTCGCGCAGGAAGGCGTGCACGGGCTCGCCGGGGACATTGCGGTGGATCAGCGCCTTCGGCAGCCGTTCGGCCAGGTCGGAGGGGCGGTCCAGGGAGCCGAGCCGGGTGGCGAGGGTGACCGTGCGCGGCCCCTCGGGCCCGAGCGCCACCCACACGTGCCGGCGCCCGATCTCGTCACAGGTGCCCTCGACCAGCAGCCCCCCGCGCGAGGACCCCGACGCCGGCGCGAGCCGCGCGCACAGCCGCTGCCAGACGGCCGCGACCTCCCCCTCGTCGTACTGGCGCAGCACGTTCGCCGCGCGGATCAGCAGCGGGGGAGCGGCGACGGGGACCTCGAAGCCGCCGTGCCGGAAATCGAGCCCCGCGCGCGCGTACGGCCGGGCCGCCGCCACCCGGGCCGGGTCGATCTCGACGCCCACCACGCGCGCGTGCGGTGCGACCGTGCGCAGGCGCAGCAGCAGTTCGACGGCGGTCCAGGGGGCCGCGCCGTAGCCGAGGTCGACGGCGACGGGCTCGGCGGCGCGACGCAGTTCCGCGCCGTGCACGGCCGCGATCCAGCGGTCCATGCGGCGCAGCCGGTTGGGGTTGGTCGTCCCGCGCGTGACCGTGCCCACGGGACGGGTGGCGGTGGCGCGGGGTGGCATGCCTACGAGGGTAGGCGGCGCCCGCCGCTCCCCGCGCCGGAGGGGACCCGTGGAGGACCCGCCCTCGGATCGAACGGTTGAGCGAGGAAGGGTAATGATTCGGCAAAGTTGATTCCGTGGAGCCCGGAACTCCGGAATGGAGCACCGCCCGTCCGGTGTTCCCACCCCCTGGAGGGCAACCCGGGTCCTCCGACCGGCATGCCCGCAGCGAGGAGGAACGGCCCGTGAGCCAGTACGTCAGCAGGCTCGGGCGCCGCTCACCGGCGGCCTCCCCCCGGCTCCGGCTGCTGCGCAGGCCCCGCCGCGTCGCCATGCTCTCCGTGCACACCTCACCGCTGCACCAGCCCGGCACCGGCGACGCCGGCGGCATGAACGTCTACATCGTGGAACTGGCCCAGCGCCTCGCCGCGATCAACATCGAGGTCGAGATCTTCACGCGGTCGACCACCGCCGCCCTCCCGCCCGCCGTCGAACTCGCCCCCGGCGTCCTCGTCCGGCACGTCGACGCGGGCCCCTACGAGGGCCTGGCCAAGGAGGAGCTGCCCGCCCAGCTCTGCGCCTTCACCCACGGCGTGATGCAGGCCTGGGCCGGCCACCGCCCCGGCCACTACGACCTCGTGCACTCCCACTACTGGCTCTCCGGCCACGTCGGCTGGCTCGCCGCCCAGCGCTGGGGCGCCCCGCTCGTGCACGCCATGCACACCATGGCCAAGGTCAAGAACGCCAACCTGGCCGAGGGCGACACCCCCGAGCCCGCCGCCCGCGTCATCGGCGAGACCCAGATCGTCGCCGCCTCCGACCGCCTGATCGCCAACACGGCCGAGGAGGCCGACGAGCTGATCCGCCACTACGACGCCGACCCCGGCAAGGTCGCCGTCGTCCACCCCGGCGTGAACCTCGACCGCTTCCGCCCCTTCCCCAAGGGCGCCGTGCCCGGCCCCGGACAGCACGGCAACGCCCGCGCCGCCGCCCGCGCCCGCCTCGGCCTGCCCCAGGACGCGCTGATCCCGCTCTTCGCCGGGCGCATACAGCCCCTGAAGGCGCCGGACATCCTGCTGCGCGCCGTCGCCGTACTCCTCGACGAGCGCCCCGAGCTGCGCTCCCGCATCGTCGTCCCCGTCGTCGGCGGCCCCAGCGGCAGCGGCCTCGCCAAGCCGGAGGGCCTGCAGAAGCTCGCCGCGCGGCTGGGCATCGCCGACGTCGTACGCTTCCGGCCGCCCGTCGGGCAGGAGCAGCTCGCCGACTGGTTCCGGGCCGCGTCCGTGCTGGTCATGCCGTCCTACAGCGAGTCCTTCGGGCTGGTCGCCATAGAGGCCCAGGCGGCCGGCACCCCGGTCCTCGCCGCCGCCGTGGGCGGCCTCCCGGTCGCCGTGCGCGACGGGGTCACCGGCCGCCTCGTCGACGGCCACGACCCCGCCGCGTACGCGCGGGTGCTGCGCGACTTCGCCGACAACCCCGAGCTGACGCCCCGCATGGGCGACGCCGCCGCCCGGCACGCCCAGTCCTTCGGCTGGGACAGCGCCGCCGCCGCCACGGCCGACGTCTACACGGCCGCGGTCCAGTCGCACCGCCGTCGCGTACGCTCGCACCATGGCTGAGGCACCGGACAAGGCAGCACAGGTCGTCGAGGCGGCGCTCAAGGACGCCGGCCTGGAGTGGGAGAGCCCGGAAGCCGGCGCCTACGTCGTCAAGCTCCCCGGCACCCGCAAGCTCTCGACGACGGTCTCCCTCGTCCTCGGCCGCCACTCCCTCTCCCTCAACGCCTTCGTCATCCGCCACCCCGACGAGAACGAACCGGCCGTCCACCGCTGGCTGCTGGAACGCAACCTCAAGCTCTACGGCGTCGGTTACGCCGTCGACCGCCTCGGCGACGTCTACGTCACCGCGAAGCTCCCCCTGGCCGCCGTCACCCCCGACGAGATCGACCGGATCCTCGGGCAGGTCCTGGAGGCCGCCGACGGCGCCTTCAACACCCTGCTGGAGCTGGGCTTCGCCTCCGCCATCCGCAAGGAGTACGCGTGGCGGACCTCGCGCGGGGAGTCGACGCGGAACCTGGAGGCCTTCCAGCACCTCATCGAGCGCCCGGACAACGCCGGGGAGTGAACCGGCCCCGACCCACGGCAGTCACCGTGCGCTGGTGCGGTAGCGCCCCGGCGTGACGCCCACCAGCCGCTTGAAGTGCCGGGTCAGATGGGCCTGGTCGTAGAACCCGGTGGCGGCGGCCACCTCCGCCGGGGACCGCCCGGCCAGCAGCAGCCGCCGGGCCCGCTCGACCCGGCGGGACATCAGGTACTGGTGCGGCGCGATGCCGTACGCCCCGCTGAACGCCCGTACGAGGTGCGCCGGATGGGCCGGCACGAGCGTGGCCGCCTCCTCCAGCCCGATCCCCGCGACGATCCGCTCGTCCAGCAGTTCGCGCAGTCGCCGGGCCAGCGCGGGGTCCCGGCGGGCGCCGGGCGCGCCGCTCCCGGGCTTCAGATGCTCGTGCAGCCGGTCGCCGATCAGCGTCAGCCGGCTCTCCGCCTCCAGTTCGTCCCCGGGCCGCGCGAGCGCGGCGTGCAGGTGCCCGACCCGCCGCCGCAGCACCGGGTCGCGCAGGTCGGGGGCGTCCACGGCCGGCCCGATCAGCTCGTCGCCCAGCCGGGAGGCGTCCAGGTACAGGACGCGCTTGCGGAAGCCGTCCGGGGTGGCCGGGGAGCCGTTGTGCGGCACGTGCGGCGGCAGCAGCGACACCGTGTCGTGCGGGGTGCCGTGCTCGTGCCGGTCCAGGTCGTACCGTACGGCGCCGGCGTCGACGATGAGCAGCGTCCAGGCGTCGTGGACGTGCATCGGGTAGGCGTACTCGGTGTAGTGGGCGTGGAAGACCTCGACGACGCCGGGGACGCCGGGCCGCCACGCGGAGACGTTCCCCCCGGTCCTCCGCTGGTCGTCGCGCCGGCTGCCCATGCAAAAAACGTACAAGACCGGGTGGGGCGCGGGTCGGCAGTCTCACCCTATGAGCACCGATGACACGGCCCCCGGGCCCGAGACCCCCGTCCGCTTCGACACCAAGATCGCCGTACTGCTGCGCGAGGACCTGGAGACCTGGCAGCGCCTCAACGTCACGGCCTTCCTGGTCAGCGGCCTGGGCAGCCAGTTCCCCGAGGTGATCGGGGAGCCGTACGAGGACGCGGACGCCGTGGGCTACCTGCCGATGTTCCGCCAGCCGGTCCTGGTCTTCGAGGGCACGAAGGAGACGCTGACCAAGGCCCACGCGCGCGTGCTGTCCCGCGCCCTGCCCCGCGCCCTGTTCACGTCGGACCTCTTCACCACCGGCAACGACCGCGACAACCGCGCGGCCGTGAAGGCCGTGACGACGGCGGACCTGGACCTGGTGGGCCTCGCGGTGTACGGGCCGAAGAACGCGGTGGACAAGGTGCTGAAGGGGGCGCGGATGCACCCGTGAGCGGGGTGCACGCGGGGGGGGGGTGTCCACGTGCGGGCGCGGAATGCGGGTGCGGGTGCGGATGTGGCGCGGGGTGGGATCGGACGGCGCCGGCGCCGGCGCGGGCGTGGCGCCGTGCGGGTCAGACGGCGCCGGCGTCGACCCGGGGCGCCGGGACGGCGTCCTGCGCTCCCTGCGCTCCCTGCGCTCCCTGGGCGTCCTGCGCTTCCTGGGCGTCCTGCGCTCCCTTCGCCCCCTGGGCTCCCTTCGCTCCTTGGGCGACCGGTGTCTCCTCCGACAGCCCTCGCATGAGCCACCAGTACCCGGCCGCCGTCACCGTGCCGACGACGGCGCAGATGCCCCACAGCCACTCGGCGCCCCAGTGGTCGATGACGAACCCGGACATCAGCGGGGCGACCAGGGCGGCGACCGCCCAGGACATGGTGTACATCCCCTGGTACCGCCCGCGCCCGTGAACCGGCGACAGCCGGACGACGAGCCCCGTCTGGGTCGGCGCGTTCACGACCTCGGCCAGCGTCCACACGCACACCGTGAGGGCGAAGACCCCGACCGACCCGGCGAAGGCGGTGAGCCCGAAGCCGTACCCGGCCAGCAGCGAGGAGGCGACCAGCAGCAGCCGTGGATCGCGGTGCTCGATGAACCGCGTGACGGGGATCTGCAGGACGACGATCAGGACGCCGTTGACGGCGATGGCCAGACCGAAGTCGGCGGGCGTGAACCCGGCCTCACCCATGGCGACGGGCAGCCCCAGGTACCCCTGCTGGAAGATCACGGCGACGAGGAAGGACAGTCCGACGACGCTCATGTACCGCCCGTCGCGCAGCACGGTCCACAGCGAGACGGCGGGCTCCTCGCCCCCGCCGGCCTCGGCGCTCTCCGTCTGCTCCGGCCGGGACTCGGGCAGCTTCACGAAGATGAGGACGGCGCAGGCGAGCGTCATCCCGGCCTCGATCAGGAACCCGGCGAGATAGCTGACCTCGGCGATGAACCCGGCCGCCATGGAGGAGATCGCGAAGCCGAGGTTGATCGCCCAGTAGTTGAGGGAGAACGCCCGGACCCGGTCCTCGGGCCGCACGATGTCCGCCATCATCGCCTGCACGGCGGGCCGGGAGGCGTTGCTCGCCATGCCGACCAGGAAGGCGACGGCGGCGATGGTCACCGGGTCCCGCACGAAGCCGAGCAGCGCGACGGACAGCGCGGTGGAGGTCTGCGCGACCAGCAGCGTCGGCCGCCGCCCCATCCGGTCGGTCATCACCCCGGCGCCCAGCGAGGACACGACCCCGCCGAGCCCGTGCAGGGCGGCGACCAGACCGGCGTACGAGGCGGAGTAGCCGCGGTCGATGGTCAGGTACAGTGCCATGAAGGTGGCGACGAAGGCACCGAGCCGGTTGACCAGGGTGCTGGTCCACAGCCACCAGAACTCGCGGGGGAGCCCGGAGACGGTCTCCCGTGCGGCACGTCTGAGTCCGGCGACTGACATGGGTCCCCCGAGGTGGCTGTAAGCGGCTGATGCGGTAGGCACAACTTACAAACCGCTCTCTCGGCGAAGCCATTCAATTAACACTTCCCGTCAACCGTCCGCCCACCGGGCGCACGCGCGGGGGATCGCGGCCTTGGATTACGCTCGGGAGCATGGCCGACGCACCGTACAAGCTGATCCTCCTCCGCCACGGCGAGAGCGAGTGGAACGAGAAGAACCTGTTCACCGGCTGGGTGGACGTCAACCTCACACCGAAGGGCGAGAAGGAGGCGACGCGCGGCGGCGAGCTGCTCAAGGACGCCGGCCTGCTGCCCGACGTGGTCCACACGTCCGTCCAGAAGCGCGCGATCCGCACGGCCCAGCTCGCGCTGGAGGCCGCCGACCGCCACTGGATCCCGGTCCACCGCCACTGGCGCCTCAACGAGCGCCACTACGGCGCCCTCCAGGGCAAGGACAAGGCCCAGACCCTCGCGGAGTTCGGCGAGGAGCAGTTCATGCTGTGGCGCCGGTCCTACGACACCCCGCCGCCGCCGCTGGACCGCGACGCCGAGTACTCCCAGTTCTCCGACCCGCGCTACGCGGTCCTCCCGCCGGAGCTGCGCCCGCAGACGGAGTGCCTCAAGGACGTCGTCGGCCGCATGCTGCCCTACTGGTTCGACAGCATCGTCCCCGACCTCCTCACCGGCCGCACGGTCCTGGTCGCCGCCCACGGCAACTCCCTGCGCGCCCTGGTCAAGCACCTCGACGGCATCTCCGACGCGGACATCGCGGGCCTGAACATCCCGACGGGCATCCCGCTGTCCTACGAACTCGACGCCGAGTTCAAGCCGCTGAACCCGGGCGGCACGTACCTCGACCCGGACGCGGCAGCGGCAGCGATCGAGGCCGTGAAGAACCAGGGCAAGAAGAAGTAGGCACCCACGAAGAAGCCCCCTGCCTGCGGTTCTTCCGTCAGGAGGGGGCTTTTCGCTACCTCTTGCCTGGGACCTCTCCGGCGCTGTCGTCGTCACGCGCGCCGCATGCGTTTCTTCGTCGACCGGTACAGGCGGAACGTGCCGAACGAGAGGAACAGCATCCGTAGTGTGGGGTCTCCGCGGCGCAGGCGGGACTGGCGATACACGTCGTGTGAAGCGATGTCCTTGACCCACGAGAAACCGTTGGCGTCTTGGAAAGCGATACCACGGGCAAGAGTGCGCCGGCCGTTCGTGTATCGCGGTACTTCCAAGGTGATTTCTTCGTCCTTCAGCACTATGGGCGCGTTGGAGGGCAACCGCTTGATGCCCTCGGTGCCCTCGTAGAGCGCACCGACGTACAGGATGGGGCGATCAGCGGTGTTTCGGACATGGATGCGGATGAAGCTACGTTCATCGTTGGCATCGCGTTCCGCCCATGTGACGACCTTCAGAGCTTCATTCCGCTCCTCCTTCTTCCTGTCACGCAGAAGGATGTGGAAGCCCATGAGGAGGGAGCCCCCTGTGAGTACGGCGCTGAGCCATGCGGGGACCGTGCCCCATTCCCATCCGTTCATGACTGGGTCTTGCGTCGCCTACTTCGTACAGAAACACGGCTTGAGCCACTTCTGAGCCGCGGGAACGCGCCCCTGG
This sequence comes from Streptomyces ardesiacus, assembly GCF_003112575.1. Taxonomy (GTDB): domain Bacteria; phylum Actinomycetota; class Actinomycetes; order Streptomycetales; family Streptomycetaceae; genus Streptomyces; species Streptomyces ardesiacus. The sequence continues at coordinate 461,214 of NZ_BEWC01000003.1, read as the reverse complement.
CCCCAACGTCCTTCTTCAGCGGGCAGGTCCACCCCCTGGCACCGACGACCGTCCGGAACCGCCCTCACCGCGACCCGCCCGTCGCGATCGTCGCCCTGCTTGCCCCCCCCCCGGAGCCGTCCGCCCTGCGATCCCGACCGCGTCACCGACATCGTCCCGCTCAGAGGGCCTCCAAAGAGCGTCGGCTGACCGTCACCGATCACCGGGCCAGCCGGTCTGACGGTGGGCTGGCCCGCCACGGTCAGGTCTCCGACCGCAGCCGGTCCAGCTCGCTGCCGATCGCTTCCCGCAGCGCGCCATGCTGCGGACCGAGTCTGAACTGCTCGTCACTCCACCGTTCACGCGGATAGAGCCATACGGGAGCACCCACCATGTCAGCCGGCTCCCACTCGAACCGCGGCCAGACATGCGCATGCAAGAACGGGTCCGTGTTCCCCAGGATCTCCAGGTTGACCCGGCGGAATGCCGGGTCCAGCCGCCGACAGGCACGCTCGACCGCTTCGCCGAGCTGGTCCATGTCGGACAGGAACGACAGCCGCTTCGCCCTCGGCAGGTCCGACAGCCGCTGCACATCCGGTTCGTCCACGAGCAGAACCGAGTAGCCCGGCAGGAACTGAACGTCCCCGATCACCGCGAACCCCGCCGTCAACCGTCGCAGCACGGTCGGGTTCTCACCTCTCAGCGCAGTCCCGATTCGGTGCGTCCGCCAGTCACCAGTCATGGCCAGAAGCTACATCTGGGATCAAGAACCGCTCTTCGATCCCACCCTTCTCAGACAGTTCACAGATCAAGGTGATCTGCGAGGGCTTGCGGCGAGGTGGGTGCGGACGACCTGGGGGCTGCCCCGGTGGCCGCGCGCCTGGATCTCCAAGAACAGCCGGGTGCCGCACTCCTGACCTTGGGCGTCGGTGAAGTGGGCGTCGAGGCACGCCATTAACTACATGACGCTGGACGCCGCCTCCTTCTTCACAGGTTCAAGGTGGCGCGGGCCGGCCCCCGGCCGGAATCAGTCGGCCCTCTTGATCACCCGGGCAGGGACTCCCGCGACCAGGGTGCCGGCAGGGACATCACGCGTGACCACCGCGCCGGCAGCGACCACCGCGCCGGCGCCGACGGTCACCCCCTGCGTGATCACGGCGGCCGTCCCGATCCAGACGTCGTCCTCGATGACGATGGGGGCGAAGGAGAGGTACTCGCCGCGCTCGGCCAAGGGCAGTGGATGGCCTCCGGTGATGAGGCTTGCCTTCGGGGCGATCATGACGCCGTTCCCGATACGGATGCCTCCCTTGTCCATGAAGGTGCATCCCTGATTGACGAAGACGTTCTCCCCGAACGTCGTGTTCAGCCCGTGCTCGGTGAAGAACGGCGGGTAGATCGTCACCGATTCCGGCAGCGGGCCGCCAAATACAACTGAAAGTAGTTCCTTGCGGCCTTCGCTGTCGCTGAACGGAAGGACGTTCAGCCGAGACGTCGCGTCGGTCACTTCCACGACCCGCTCCGCGTGGCGTGCGAACTCGGGCGTGCGGACGTACATGACCTGCTCTGTGCGGGTAGACATGCGTCGATCTCACCACCGCGCAGAACAGTCGATCAAACAACCCCGGTCGGACCAGACACAACGGAAGGTTGTGGAAGTAGGGTTGGGGGCGTGGATGTTGAGGCGCTGCGGACGTTCGTGACCGTCGCTGAGGTCGGTCAGTTCCAGGCCGCGGCCGATGAGTTGGGGGTCAGCCAGCAGGCGGTCTCCAAGCGGATCGCGGCCCTGGAACGGCACATCGAGGTCCCGCTGCTGGTGCGGACCTCCCGAGGTTCTCGGCTGAGCCTGGACGGGCAGGTCTTCCTGCCCCACGCCAAGAAGGTCCTGGCGGCCGTCGCGCAGGCCGAGCAGGCCGTGCGTCCCGGAAGCCGTCCCTTGCGCGTCGACGTCCTCAACCGGCGTATCGCCCCGGCCCAGGCTGTCTACCGGTTCTACCGCTCCCATCCCGAGGTGGGTCTCGACGCGGTCACGCTGAGCACGGAGAACGCCGCCCAGGCCGCCCAAGCGGTACTCGAAGGGACCGTAGACGCGTCCTTCCGTGCCCTGCCGGCAGATCAGGTCCCGGCCGGGATCAGCGGCGAACGACTCCTGGACGCACCTCTGGAGCTCCTCGTCGGCCCCGGTCACCCGCTGGCTGACGCGCCCTGGGTCAGACCTGCGGACCTGGCCGGTCACCGCATCTGGATCCCCGGGATCCAGCCGGGCACGGAGTGGGCGGCGTTCTATCGGGCGCTGTCCGACGCCTTCGGCCTGAGCATCGACGCGCTCGGCCCCAACTTCGGTGACGAGGCCCTGATGGACGCGCTGGCCGACTCGGCCTCGCTGGCCACGCTGGTCGGCAGCGGGGACCGGTACCTGTGGACACAGACCCACGACCTGCGGCGTATCCCGTTGCGCGACCCGACTCCGGTCTACCCGCACGTGCTGCTGTTCCGCAGCGGAGACCAGCACCCCGTGCTGGCCGCGCTGCGCGAGCATCTGCGCACCACAGGCCCGAGAGCCCCGCACGACGTGTGGGCACCGAGCTGGGTAGACCGCTGACCAGACAACCGAACAGGTAGGGCGATGTCCCCTCCTTGCGGTGCTCCCGCCGAGGGAGGGGACCTGTCGCTGGTTTTCGGTCATCCCCGGACGCTCCCCGCACCCGGGGTCTAGCTCGTGCGGGCGCAGTTCCCCCGGTTTGCGTGCTGGGGGCCGTTGGCGGACGGGCGGATGTCGAAGTCGAAGATGGCGGTGGGCAGGTAGAGCGTGGCGCAGGAGTTGGGGATGTCGACCACGCCGCTGAAACGGCCTTCGACCGGGGCGGCGCCGAGCAGCAGGTAGGCCTGCTCGGGGGAGTAGCCGAACTTGGTCAGGTACTCGATCGCGTTCAGGCAGGCCCGCTGATAGGCGAGGTGGGAGTCGAGGTAGTGCTGGCGGCCGTCCTCGTCGACGGAGATGCCGACGAAGGTGAGGAACTCGCTGTAGCGCGGCTCCACGTTGCCGGGGAAGAAGACGGGGTTCGTCGTCACCCCGTAGGTCTGCATGCCGCCCTTGATGAGGTCGACGCCGAGGTCGAGGTAGCCGCCCATCTCGATCGCGCCGCAGAAGGTGATCTCGCCGTCGCCCTGGCTGAAGTGCAGGTCACCGGCGGAGAGCTTGCCGCCCTCGACGAAGACCGGCAGGAAGATGCGGGCGCCGCGGGTGAGGTTCTTGATGTCCTGGTTGCCGCCGTTCTCGCGCGGCGGCGCGGTGCGTGCCGCCTCCTGTGCCGCGCGTTCGAACGCGTCGCCCTCCAGCGTGCCGAGGAGCGCCCGCTGCGGTTCCGGCGGCAGCGCGAGCGGGGGTACCCGGTCGGGATCGGTCGCGATCAGCTCGGCCTCCCGGGCGTTCCACCGGGCGAGCAGGTCGTGCGAGGGGGCGGTGCCGATCATGCCGGGGTGGGTGATGCCGGTGAAGCGCACGCCGGGCAGGTGGCGGGAGGTGGCGATCTGCCCGTGGAAGTCCCAGACCGCCTTGTACGCGTCCGGGAAGCGCTCGGTGAGGAAACCGCCGCCGTTGGACTTGGCGAAGATGCCCGTGTAGCCCCAGCCCTGGCCGGCGACCGGGCCGGTCTCCTGCGGGACGGGGCCGACGTCGAGGATGTCGACCACCAGCAGGTCACCGGGCTGCGCGCCCTCGACGGCGACCGGTCCGCTCAGCGGGTGGACGATCGAGAGGTCGAGGTCGCGGATGTCGTTGGCGGAGTCGTCGTTGTGGACCATGCCGTCGAACCACTCGCGGCATTCGAGGCGGAACTCGGCGCCGGGCCGGACGGTCGCCACCGGCGGGATGTCGGGGTGCCAGCGGTTGTGCGGCGGGACTGCCTGGTCGTAGAACGACCGGGACTGGTCGACGCTGAAGAGCACTTCGGGCATCTGTCGTTCCTTGCCTGTCGGTCACGGTTTGGGGAGGCGGGCGTGCAGGGGATTCGGTGGGCGAGCAGGGCGACGGGGTGGTGCGGGCGGGCTGTGCAGTACCGCCGGCTCGTGTGCGCTGGCCTCGGCGGTGTCGCGTGCCCGTCGCAGGGCGGAGCGGGGAGAGGTGAGGGCAGGCGGGGCGTACAGACGCGTCGCCGCTCCGCCGCAGGTGGCGCACGTCGGCGGCTCGGGTGTCGGGGCGTCGATCGGGCGGACGACCTCGAACACGCCGCACCGGCCGCACGTGTAGTCGTACCTCGCCATGGGGTGCCTCCGCGTCGCTGGGGGCCGGGGGTGGGTGGTGCTGGGCGGGCTTCCCCCCCACTGCCGCTGAAGTGATTTGTGGCGGTTTGACCATAATGTTCGTTCAGCGGTGCGGCGGGGCGACGCGGTGCGGAGTAACTCTGTCGGGTACGGCGGCGCGCAGATGGGGGTCCCGCGCTGGTTCCGGCGCCCAACTCGTGTGCGCCGGGGCGCGTCGGCTGCGTAGAGTCGCGGCGTGCCCGAGTTGGAGCAGTTGGATGCCGGTCATGTCCAGGCGGTCCTGGACTTCGAGGTGGCGAACCGTGCGTACTTCGCCGCCTCCGTTCCCGATCGGGGCGACGCGTACTTCGAGCGGTTCGAAGAGCGGTACCGCGCCCTGCTCGCCGAGCAGGAGGCGGGTGTCTGCGTCTTCTACGTGCTGGTCGCAGAAGGCGGTCGCGTGCTGGGGCGGTTCAACCTGTACGACCTCGCGGAGGGCTCCGCCGGCCTCGGGTACAGGGTCGCGCGGGAAGTCTCCGGGCGCGGTGTGGCGACCGGGACCGTACGGGAGGTGTGCCGGCTGGCGGCGGAGCGGCACGGACTGCGGACGCTGCGGGCAGCCGCCGCCGACGCCAACCCGGCGTCGCAGAAGGTGCTGACCAAGGCCGGGTTCGTCGCGGTCGGGCCGGCCGGTCCCGCCGACCTCGGCGGGAAGACCGGGCTCTGGTACCGGCGCGACCTGGTGGTCCCGGCGTAGGCGGCGCGGTCGGTCACGGTCGGTCCAGCCGGTCCAGCCGGTCCAGCCGGTCCGGTCGGTCCGGTCGGCTCAGGGTGCCGGGTCCGGCGGTTCCACGATCGCGCGCAGTGCCGCGAGGTGGCCCTGGTACGCGGCGTGGCCCTGCTTGGTCAGGCGGAGCCAGACGCGTTGGCGGGTGTCGCGGACGGCCTTGCGTTGTTCGGCGTAGCCGGCGTCCATCAGTACGGTGACGTGTTTGCTCAACGCCGATGCGGACAGGCCGAGTTGCTTCTGGACCAGGGCGAACTCCGCCTCCCCGGCGCCCTCCAGCAGCGCGCAGATGCGCAGGCGGTGCGGGGCGTGGATGGTGGTGTCGAAGCCCGCCATCGGGTCGCCCGGGTCGCCGCTGCCGGCGCTCACGCGGACCTCCGGTGCAGGCGTACGAAGGTCAGGTGGAAGCCGACGGACACGGCCGCGCCGATCAGTGAGGACGCGATCAGCCAGGCCGCCCGGCCCGTGGCGTGGAAGGCGTACGGTCCGCCGACCAGCAGGAGGGGCAGGCCGACCGCGAGCGGCATGGTCGCGCGCTTCGGCAGGACGTCCAGCCGCAGGGCCACGCCGGTCCTCTCGCGCCACGACTTCGAGGCGACGGCGAGGAGTGCCGCGTAGAGGGCGGTGGCCGCCAGCATCACGGCCATCCAGGCGGGGCGCGGGAGCAGCCAGTCCCGGTCGGCCACGATGCCTCCGACGGTGACCGGGAGGGCGGCGACGTAGAGCGTCAGCGTGATGAAGAACCAGGTCGGCCAGGGTGTGGCCGCCAGCGCCGTGGCCGAGGCCCGGACGCGGTCGGTGTCGGCCAGGGCGGCGCGGGCCTGCTCCGGCGTCAGGGGGACCCCGTTTGTTTCCATGCCGGAAAGAGTAGCCTTTTGTTTCCGGTGTGGAAAGTCTTGGGTTTCCGGTGTGGCAAGTCTTGGGTTTCCGATGTGGCAAGTGAGGGAGTGGTTCAGCTCAGTGGCTCAGCTCCCCGCCGACGGCGCCCCGGAGCCGTTCCCGGCGTCGACCGCGTACCCGGGCACGGACGGCCACCGCACCGTCAGCACCACCGCGTCCTCCTCCGCGTACCAGGAGTGGTCGACGCCCCGGCCCCACACGACGTAGTCGCCCTGCCGGGCCAGGACGACGCTGCGGCCGGGCAGTTCCACCCGGAAGCGGCCGCTGACCAGGACCTGCAGCGTGGTGCGCTGCTCGCCGGTGACCCAGTGGACGCGCTCGTCGCCCTTCGGGTGGACGCCCCACTTGATCTCCACGTCCTCGCTGTGCCGGGGATCGGAGGCGTCCTTGAAGTGCCCCAGCAGCCATCCCCGGTCCAGTGCCGCGTCCTCGCCCGCGTTGCCCACGTACACGCTGTCCGTCATGGCTCCGGAAGCTAGCAGCCCGCTCGGCCCGGGGGCGGGCGCCGCCCCCCTTCAGGCCGGTTCCACCGGCAGCCACAGTTCGGTGGTCGCCGTCGTGAAGTCGGCCGTTCGGTCCAGGACCGCCACGATCGACGGGCCGGGGCGCAGGCGCCACGGGTGGGAGGGGAACCACTCGGACGCCGTGGCCGCCCAGGTGGTCTGGAGGGATTCCGGGTAGGGGCCCGAGCTGCGGAAGACCGCCCAGGTGCCCGCCGGGACCTCGATGGCGTCGAGGTCGTCGGGGGCGGGGGTGCCGGCGGAGACGGCCACGCCGTGGAGGTAGGTCAGCTCCGTGCCCTCCGCGCCGTCCTGGGCCACGTCGTCGCAGACCTGGAGCAGTCCGGCCGGGTCCGTGTCGCCGAGGGACTTCAGGCGGACGTGGGCCTCCTGGGGGAGTGCGGCGATGTGCTGCCGGATGTGCGGGTTGACGCCCTCGTGGATGAGGGGGACGCGGGCCGCGTGGCCGATCAGGCGGAAGGCGGGGCGGTCGGTGAAACGGGTGTCCATGGGGGTGCTCCCTTCGACGGTCAGGCGGAACCTGAGCTGCGGTTGGCTCCGAAGGGGGCCGCCGTCGCGGCGTACGTCGCGCGGGGCGGCGCCGTGCACCGACCGGAACGCGCGCCCGAACGCCTCCGTCGAGCCGTATCCGTACCGGACGGCGATGCCCAGCAGGTCGTCGCCGCCCCGTACGACGTCGGCGGCGGCGACGGTCATGCGGCGCCGGCGGACGTACTCCGACAGCGGCATGCCCGCCAGCGACGAGAACATCCGCCGCAGGTGGTACTCGGTCGTGCCGAGCCCCGCGGCCAGCGCGGGTACGTCGGGTTCCTCGCCGAGGTGCTCCTCGACCAGGTCGACGAGCCGGTTCAGTGCCGGGATCATGCGGCCTCCCTTCGGCGTCCACCGTGGCAGCGGGTGCCGTCGCGGCGCCCGATCGCCGCGGACCGGTTCGGTCGGCCGGGTTCGGGCGTTCCGGTCAGGCGGGCGCGGACACCTGCGGCTGGTCCGGCCACGTGAAGGCGTAGCGGGGGTCGCCTCCGCGGGTCAGGCGGACGTGGCGCAGGAGTTCGCGCACGATGCCCGCGCCGCCCATCGCCCAGCCGGTCCGCGGTTCGAGGTCGCCCGGCGTGGACCGGAAGTCGACGTTCGACCAGCGGGCGCCGTCGGCGTCCCGGGTCGCGCGGGCGGTCAGGTCCGCGACCAGGACCCCGGCGAAACCGGACGCGTCCCGCTGCTCGGCGAGCCGGTCGCAGGCCAGGGCCAGGACGCCCGCCGTGCCGCAGCAGCGGCCGTTGTTGTCCCAGAAGCCGGGGCGCAGCCGCCGGGGGAGGCCCGAGTGGGTGACCGTGTGCCAGCAGCGGTCGGCCAGTGCGGTCCAGGCGGCATCGGACGTGACGTCGCGCAGGGTGCGGAAGAGCTGGGCGTCGCCGGCCGGGCCGTGGCACCAGCCGTAGCTGACCGGGTCGATGAGGTCCGGGAGGTACTGCGGGGTGGAGTGCGGGGCCAGGAAGCCGTCGGGGCCCGCCGAGTCGCGGGACACGACGTCGGCCGCGGCGGACAGCGCGAGGTCGAGCAGATCGCCCCGGCCGGTGGCCGCGCCGACGCGGGCGAGGGCCAGGGCGATGCCGAGGGTGCCGTGCGAGACGTGGTGCAGGCGGGCCTCGACGCCTGTGCGGTGCGGCCAGTGGACGCCGTTCGGCGTCCGTTCCGCCGTGCGCAGGTACGGCTCCACGGCCAGGACGGCCAGGTCGGGGTCGCCGGCCAGCAGGGCGCCGAGGCCGATGCCCGCGTTGCCGCCCATCAGCTCGAACAGCTCGCCCCAGCGGGTGCCGTCGAAGCGGGAGCGGACGAGGCGGAGGGCGCGGTCCGCCGCCTCGCCCGCGGCCGTGTCGCCCAGGGCGTCGTGGACGGCGCGCAGGACCAGCGCCAGTCCCGTACGGCCGAAGTACAGGGAATCGTCCTCCAGGCTGTCGACCGAGGACGCGAGGGAACGGGCCGCGCGCAGGGCGGTGTCGGCGTAGGCGTCGTCGCCGAAGTGGTGCCATGCCTCCAGGAACACCGGGACGATGCCCGCCGTGCCGTCGTAGAGCATCTGCTCCACGGCTTCGTCGGAGGGCTTCGTCGGCCAGGCGAGACCGCCGCCGGGGGTTTCCCGCGCCGTCCCCGTCAGCCACCGCAGCCCGTCCACCGCGAGGTCCTCGACCTCGTCGGCCGTCACGAGCGTGGTTCCCGGTGCCGTCATGGGGCCACTCTCGCACCCGGGTGTTCCCCGGCCCCAGGGGGGTGCCGCGGTCAGTTCGCCGGCGTCAGGTGCCGCGTGCGCCGTCCGCGCAGCGTCTGCCACACGGCACCCAGGGCCAGCGACTGGACCAGCGCCGAGAGCACGATGCCGCCGACGAAGAACCACGTCGGGGTGTCGCCGCCCCAGCCCGCCTCGCCGAGCCAGGCCACGAGACCGAAGGCCGGGAAGGTGAACAGGGCCGGCCAGACCCAGACGAGGGAGGCGTCGGGGCCGGAGCCGAAGAGGGGCTCCGCCGCGGCGAGCGCCGTCGCCCCGCCGACCAGGGCCAGGTAGACCGCCGAGACGCGGTTGGCGACGGCCAGACGGGCCAGGGCGCGCATCCGGTCGGCGCGTATCGGGTTGAGGCGTGTCCGGCTGGTGGTCTTCGTCATCAGGTCTCGGCCCCCGGGGGTCGTGTGCGTCCGGCTTCCTGTCTCCAGGGTCGGACGGAACGGTTTCGGGGGCCTGAGTACCCGTACTCAAGCCGTACGACGCGGCACTCAGGGACGGTCGTACGACTTGAGTACGGCGTACCGCTACCGCGTCAGCCGCACTGGCAGGGGCTGCCCGACTGGCAGCCGCAGCCGCAGCCCGAGCCGCAGCCGCACGCGGCGATCAGCGGCAGGCTGCGGATCTCGGCGGGCTGCTCGGTGGGGCGTTCCTGTGCGGGGTCGGGCTTCGTGCTGGGGGAATCGGCCATGGTTCCTCCTGGAAGCGGGTGCCGGGGACCGGGTGTGCGGGTCCATTGCACGCCCCCGGCGGCCGTCGCATCAACGGCGCACTGGAGCGGACGCGCGCCCCCGGCCCGCTCCCGCGCGGCTCAGGCCCCCTCGGCCTGCGTCGCCGGCTGGATGTCCGCCTGCAGGTTGTCCGCGTGCTCGCCGGTGACCAGGTAGACCACCCGCTTGGCGACCGCGACCGCGTGGTCGGCGTACCGCTCGTAGTAGCGGCCCAGCAGCGTCACGTCGACCGCCGTCTCGATGCCGTGCTTCCAGCGGTCGTCCATCAGGTGCTGGAAGAGGGTGCGGTGCAGGAGGTCCATCGCGTCGTCGTCCTGCTCCAGCTGGAGCGCCAGGTCGACGTCCTTGGTGATGATCACCTCGGCGGCCTTCGCCATCAGGCGCTGCGCGAGCTGGCCCATCTCCAGGATGGTCGCGTGCAGGTCGTGCGGCACCGCGCGCTCCGGGTAGCGCAGCCGGGCCAGCTTGGCCACGTGCTGGGCCAGGTCGCCCGAGCGCTCCAGGTCGGCCGACATCCGCAGCGAGGTGACGACGATGCGCAGGTCCGTCGCCACCGGCTGCTGGCGGGCCAGCAGCGTTATCGCCCGCGCCTCCAGCTCGTGCTGGAGGTCGTCGACCTTCTGGTCCGCCTCGATGACGGCCTCGGCCAGCTTGAGGTCGGAGTCGAGGATCGCGGTCGTGGCGCGTCCGATGGCCGACCCGACCAGCCGGGCCATCTCCACCAGACCGTCACCGATCGAATCAAGTTCCTCGTGGTACGCGTCCCGCATCAGGATTCCCTCTCGTACGTCCGTTTAAGGGCGCGAAGAGCGGCCTCGTGCCCCTCGCCGTGCCCCCACGCTTACACGTTCCGGCCCGTACGCGTCCGTTTCCGGCACCCCACGTGAACCGGCCCTGGCTCCAAGGTGAACTCTGGGCGACGAGTGTTCGAGGTCGCACCCCGATGGCTGGGGCGCGGCCGTTCGGCGTGCCTAACCTGGAGACATGGACGTGAACGCGGCGGTCGCCGCAGTGGCGGCGATCGCCGGAGTGCTCACCGGTGTCATCGCCGTGCTGGCGTTCCGCTGGAGCGAGCGGGAGCAGAAGCGCCCCACGCGCAGCTCGCTGCACACGGACCCGGTGCTGCCGCCGGGTGTCGACACCGTCCTGTCCGTACTGCGCTCCTCCGCGGTCGTCCTCGACGAGGCCGACGCGGTGGTCAAGGCCAGCTCGGCGGCGTACGCCCTCGGCCTGGTCCGGGGCGGCAAGCTCGCCGTCGAGCCGATGCTGCAGATGGCCAGGGACACCCGGCGGGACGGGGAGATACGGCAGGTCGAGCTGGACCTGCCGCGGCGCGGCAACGGGCGGGGGGAGGCCCTGGCCGTCTCCGCACGCGTCGCGCCCCTCGGCTCCCGGCTGGTGCTGCTGCTGGTCGAGGACCTCACCGAGGCCCGCCGCATCGAAGCCGTACGGCGCGACTTCGTCGCCAACGTGAGCCACGAGCTGAAGACGCCGGTGGGGGCGCTCTCGCTGCTGTCCGAGGCCGTCATGGACGCCTCCGACGACCCGGAGGCCGTGGAGCGGTTCGCCGGACGGATGCAGATCGAGGCGACCCGGCTCACCAACCTCGTGCAGGAGCTCATCGACCTCTCGCGGGTGCAGAACGACGACCCCCTCGACGACGCCGAGCCCGTCCGGGTGGACGAGCTGGTCGACGAGGCCATCGACCGGTGCCGGCACGCGGCCGGCACCAAGCAGATCACCATGGCCGCCGGAGGCACGGCGGACCTGCACGTACGCGGCAACCGCGGCCAGCTCGCCGCCGCCCTCGGCAACCTCGTCGAGAACGCCGTCAACTACTCGCCGGCCCGCACCCGCGTCGGCATCGCCGCCCGCCGCGTCGCCGCCACCGGCGGCGACCTGATCGAGATCGCCGTGACCGACCAGGGCATCGGCATCTCGGAGAAGGACAAGGAGCGCGTCTTCGAGCGCTTCTACCGCGTCGACCCGGCCCGCTCCCGGGCCACCGGGGGCACCGGTCTGGGTCTCGCGATCGTCAAGCACGTGGTCGCCTCGCACGGCGGGGAGGTCACGGTGTGGAGCGCCGAAGGCCAGGGCTCCACGTTCACCCTGCGACTGCCGGAGGCGGGCCTGGCCCGCGACCGCGCGCAGCAGCGGTCCGACCGCGCCGGGCTCAGCGACGAGACCGAGCGGTCGTCCTCATCCCCGCATTCCCCCCATACATCCCCGTACGAAACGTTTCCCGCCCCGGAGGTCCTTCCGTGACCCGTGTGCTCGTCGTCGAGGACGAGGAGTCCTTCTCCGACGCCCTGTCGTACATGCTCCGCAAGGAGGGCTTCGAGGTCGCCGTCGCGGCCACCGGCCCCGACGGACTCGACGAGTTCGAGCGCAACGGCGCCGACCTCGTGCTCCTCGACCTGATGCTGCCCGGCCTGCCGGGCACCGAGGTCTGCCGCCAGCTGCGCGGCCGCTCCAACGTCCCCGTGATCATGGTGACCGCCAAGGACAGCGAGATCGACAAGGTCGTCGGGCTGGAGATAGGGGCGGACGACTACGTCACCAAGCCCTTCTCCTCCCGCGAGCTGGTCGCCCGCATCCGTGCCGTACTGCGCCGGCGCGGCGAGCCGGAGGAGGTCGCCCCGGCCGCACTGGAGGCCGGGCCCGTCCGGATGGACGTCGACCGGCACGTGGTGACCGTCGGCGGCACCAAGGTCGACCTGCCGCTCAAGGAGTTCGACCTGCTGGAGATGCTGCTGCGCAACGCGGGCCGCGTGCTGACCCGCATGCAGCTCATCGACCGGGTGTGGGGCGCCGACTACGTCGGTGACACCAAGACCCTCGACGTCCACGTCAAGCGGCTGCGCGCCAAGATCGAGCCCGACCCGGGCGCGCCGCGGTACCTGGTGACGGTGCGCGGGCTGGGGTACAAGTTCGAGCCGTAGGCCGGTCCACGGGCCGGACGTGACGAAGGGCGGGACCTCACGCAGAGGTCCCGCCCTTCGGCGTGGTCGCGTACGGCGGTCAGTGGCCGGCTTCGGCGTCCGTGCCGGTGCCGTTCTCCTGGGAGGTGCCGTCGGCCGGGGCGCCGGACTCGCCGGTCGAGGGGGCGCCCGAGGAGGCGCCGTCGGACGGCTCGCCCGAGGCGTCGGCGGAGGCCTGGCCGGAGGCGTCGTCGGAGGGCGTCGCGCCCGGGGCCGAGGGGACGTCGCTCGGGCCCCACTCGGAGAAGTAGCTCTCGGCCGGGACGACCAGGGCGCGCAGGCTCACCTCGCCGGTCTTGCTGAATGTGAAGGTGATCTTCTGCGCGTTGCCGTCCTGGACCGCCTCGCGGCTGCTGGGCAGGACCGCGGCGGCGTTGTCCTTGCCGCCGAGGATCAGGGAGCCGCCGGCCGGGACGACCAGGTTGCCCTTCCCGCCCTTGGCGGGCTTCAGCTCGGCGGTCTTGCCGCCGCCCGGGACGGTGATGGACTCGAGGGTCTGGTCCGACCGGCCGTTGTTGAACAGGGTGACGGCGACCACGGCCGGGCCGGTCGACTTCAGATCGGGCTGCGTGATGACGACCGCGTTCTGGACCTCGATGTCACCGACGGTCGTCGCAGCGTGATCCGGCTTGATATCCAGCGTCTGGGCGTTGTGACCGGCACCGCACGCGGCGAGCGAGGCGATCGAGAACGCGATGGCGGCGGCGGCGAGGGCACCGCGTCGAAGGCTGCTGCTCACGGCGGCGGCAACTCCTTGGACTCGAGCGTGGTGGCGGCAACGGATAAAGCCGCCCTAAGTGGCTGTCAGCGGCCTTAGGCTACCGAGCCGTTCTCCGGCTGCCGCACCCGACCCTCCCCGAAGACGCCCGGCGTCGCCCGGCAGGCGGTAGGACGCGGGCGGGGCCGGAGCGCGGTGCGGGTGCGGTCCAAGCGGGGTTCGAGCGGGGTTCGGGCGGGGTTCGGGCACGCTTCACGGTCGTTCCGTGCGTCGTTTTGCCGCTCGTACTCGTCCGACATTCAGCTATGCGGCCCTCCGCCATACCGGCCGTGGATCGGTGTGCGAAATGCCGGTGAAGGAATGCGCCGGCGGGCCGTGGAATTGATCACCGACGCGCCGGGCGGAGCGTGTCGTGATCAATTCGGGATTCGTCCGGAACCCCGCCGCGGCCACCGAACGGAGTAGCGGAAGTCGCACGCGTGGAACCGGACATATCGGGACCTTCGGGCGCGTGGCGCGGGCCCCGGACGTGTGTGACGTGCGTGTTTCGCCCGCCCTGGACAGCCGCTCCGACCTGCGAATACTTTCTTCCGCTCGCCCCGCGCAGCACGTTCCTGTTGCTGTTGTCAAGCCCCGAGATATGCCCTGACCTGCGAAAACGCCATTCAGAAGACGCCGTTTCCGTGTTACCCTGGATAGCCACGGAAGGGGTACCTGTCACATGACGTTCAAGGTTGGCGACACCGTGGTCTATCCCCATCACGGGGCCGCGCTGATCGAGGCTATCGAAACTCGCCAGATCAAAGGCGTGGACAAGACCTACTTGGTGCTGAAGGTCGCCCAGGGCGACCTGACGGTACGTGTGCCAGCGGACAATGCGGAGTTCGTCGGCGTGCGTGATGTGGTCGGTCAGGACGGGCTGGACCGGGTCTTCGAGGTGCTGCGCGCGCCGTACGCCGAGGAGCCCACGAACTGGTCGCGTCGTTACAAGGCAAACCTGGAGAAGCTCGCCTCCGGCGACGTCATCAAGGTCGCGGAAGTCGTGCGCGACCTGTGGCGGCGCGAGCGCGAGCGCGGACTCTCCGCAGGTGAGAAGCGCATGCTCGCCAAGGCCCGCCAGATCCTGGTGAGCGAGCTGGCCCTCGCGGAGAACACCAACGAGGACAAGGCGGAGGCCCTGCTCGACGAGGTGCTCGCCTCCTGAGCCCACTGGATCCGGGGCGAGGCGCACACCGTCAGCCACTCGGTTCAGCGCACTGAAATGCCGCGGTGCCCGATGACATCCTTGCTGTCGCCGGGCGCTGCGGCATGTTCGTACCCGGACACCCGTTTCCGGCATCCGGGCGTGCGGACGACCATGATCCTCGTACGCTCGTCCCGGGAAGGCTCGCCCGGTTCCTGGCGTGCCGGGCCCGGGCTGCTGGCTCGACCAGGGTCACGGAAGGGTCCGGTCAAGCCGTCGCGCCCGGCACGGTGAGGCCATACCCACGTAGGTCGAGCACACAAACCTGACAGGAACCGATGTCTGACGAATCGCGTCCCTCGCCCACCGAAACCTCCGCCGCGGCGCATGCCGAGGCGCCGGCCGCGGACCGCACGCGCGCCAGGGCCGCCGCCGTGATCCCGGCCGCGGGCCGGGGCGTACGGCTCGGCCCGGGCGCCCCCAAGGCGCTGCGCGCGCTGGGCGGCACGCCCATGCTCATCCACGCGGTCCGGGCGATGGCCGCCTCCCGGGGGGTCTCCCTCGTCGTGGTCGTCGCACCGCCGGACGGCGCGGCCGAGGTCAAGAACCTCCTCGACACGCACGCGCTCCCCGAGTGGACCGACTTCCTCGTCGTGCCCGGCGGCGAGAGCCGGCAGGAGTCCGTACGGCGCGGCCTGGACGCCCTGCCGCCCGAGTACGCCGTCGTCCTCGTCCACGACGCCGCCCGGCCGCTGGTGCCGGTGGACACCGTGGACGCCGTGATCGACGCCGTGCGGGAGGGCGCGCCCGCCGTGGTGCCGGCGGTGCCGCTCGCCGACACCGTCAAGCAGGTCGAGCCCGCCGCGGCGCCGGGGGAGCCGGAGCCGGTGGTGGCGACGCCGGAGCGGGCGCGGCTGCGCGCGGTGCAGACCCCGCAGGGATTCGACCGCGCGACGCTGGTGCGGGCCCACGGGACGGTGACCGACGACGTCACCGACGACGCGAGCATGGTCGAACGGCTCGGGCTCACGGTGGTGGTGGTGCCGGGACACGAGGAGGCGTTCAAGGTGACGCGCCCGCTCGACCTGGTGCTCGCCGAGGCGGTACTGGCGCGCAGGAGGCTGAACGATGGGTTCTGAGGCGGACGCGGGGCTCGTGCTGCCGCAGGTGGGGATCGGTACGGACATCCACGCCTTCGAGGACGGGCGCGAGCTGTGGTGCGCGGGGCTGAAGTGGGAGGGCGAGGGGCCGGGGCTCGCCGGGCACTCCGACGCGGACGTCGTCGCGCACGCGGCGTGCAACGCGCTGTTCTCCGCGGCGGGGCTCGGGGACCTGGGGCAGCACTTCGGCACCGGGCGGCCGGAGTGGTCGGGGGCGTCCGGGGTGACGTTGCTGACGGAGGCCGCGCGGATCGTGCGGGAGGCGGGGTTCCGGATCGGGAACGTCGCGGTGCAGGTGGTGGGCGCGCGGCCGAAGATCGGGAAGCGGCGGGGGGAGGCGGAGGCGGTGCTGTCCGGAGCCGTGGGAGCGCCGGTGTCCGTGTCGGGGGCGACGACGGACGGGCTGGGGTTCCCCGGGCGGGGGGAAGGGCTGATGGCGGTGGCCACGGCGCTGGTCGTGCGAGCGGGTTAGACGGCGGGCCGCCCACCCGCCACGCGGCTCGGGCGGCCAGGAGGGTGCCGCTCGGGGTTCTGGTCCGGGCGGCCAGGTGGGTGCCCCTCGGGGTTCTGGTCCGGTCGGCCAGGTGGGTGCCGCTCGGTGTTCCGGCGCGGGCGGCCAGGTGGGTGCCGCGCACGGTTCCGGCCCGGTCGGTCGAGCGGTTGTCCGACGGCGTATCGGCCCCGGTGGGGGAGGGGGGCGGTGCACCGGTTGCGACTCGGTCCGGCAACAACCGGTATGTGCGCCCTGGGCACTGTCCGGGGCCTACTACCCTGGACTCGTGACTATTCGCCTGTACGACACCAGCGCCCGGCAGATTCGTGACTTCGCCCCCCTCACGCCGGGCTGTGTCTCGATCTACCTGTGCGGTGCCACCGTGCAGGCGGCCCCGCACATCGGGCACGTCCGGTCGGGACTGAACTTCGACATCATGCGCCGCTGGTTCGCCTACCGCGGCTACGACGTCACCTTCGTCCGCAACGTCACCGACATCGACGACAAGATCATCAAGAAGGCGGCCGAGCAGAACCGCCCCTGGTGGTCCATCGGGTACGAGAACGAGCGGGCGTTCAACGACGCCTACGACGCCCTCGGCTGCCTGCCGCCCACCTACGAACCGCGCGCCACCGGCCACATCACCGAGATGGTCGAGATGATGCGCGGCCTCATCGAGCGCGGCCACGCCTACGAGGCCGACGGCAACGTCTACTTCGACGTACGGTCCCTGCCGGGCTACCTGTCGCTGTCCAACCAGGACCTCGACGAGCTGCGCCAGCCCGCCGGGGAGGGCGAGACCGGCAAGCGGGACCCGCGCGACTTCGCCATGTGGAAGGCGGCCAAGCCCGGCGAGCCGAGCTGGGAGACGCCGTGGGGGCGGGGACGGCCCGGCTGGCACCTGGAGTGCTCCGCCATGGCGCACAAGTACCTGGGCGAGGAGTTCGACGTCCACGGCGGCGGGATCGACCTGATCTTCCCCCACCACGAGAACGAGATCGCCCAGGCCAAGGGCTTCGGCGACGCCTTCGCCCGCTACTGGGTGCACAACGCCTGGGTCACCATGAGCGGCGAGAAGATGTCCAAGTCGCTCGGCAACAGCGTGCTCGTCAGCGAGATGGTGAAGAAGTGGCGGCCGGTCGTGCTGCGGTACTACCTCGGCACCCCGCACTACCGCTCCACCATCGAGTACAGCGAGGAGTCCCTGCGCGAGGCCGAGTCGGCCTACGCGCGCATCGAGGGCTTCGCGCAGCGCGTCACCGAACTGGCCGGCCACGCCGTCGAGCCCGCCGACGAGGTGCCGCCCGCCTTCGCCGAGGCGATGGACGACGACCTGGGCGTCCCGCAGGCGCTCGCGATCGTGCACACCACCGTCCGGCAGGGCAACAGCGCGCTGGCCGCCGACGACAAGGAGGCCGCCGTCGCCCGCCTCGCCGAGGTGCGGGCCATGCTCGGCGTGCTGGGCCTGGACCCGCTGGACGCGCAGTGGGCGGGGGAGCAGGAGCAGGGCGAGGACCTGCGGCACGTCGTCGACAGCCTCGTACGGCTCGTGCTCGACCAGCGCGAGGCCGCGCGGGCGCGGAAGGACTGGGCCACCGCCGACGCCATCCGCGACCGGCTCGCCCAGTCCGGACTGGCCATCGAGGACAGCCCGCAGGGACCCCGCTGGAGCCTCGGCGCCCGCTGACCCGGCGGGGCGGCGGGAGCCGGGTCCGGAGATCGATTGTGCCGCCCGGCCCTCCGGGCGGCACACTGCATACGACACAACACCACGCCAAGCACCACGCACACTCCCGTAGAGAGCGGAGACAGGTAACTCATGGCCGCGAACAACCGCCGCATGTCCGGCAAGAAGGGCGCGCAGGTCGGCAGCGGCGGCAAGCGACGCCGGGGCCTGGAAGGCAAGGGGCCCACGCCCCCCGCCGAGATGCGCAAGGGGCACGCCAAGCAGCGCGCCGCCAACGCCAAGGCGCGCCGCGCCACGGGCCGCCCGCAGGCGCGGCGCGGCGGCGGCCGGTCGACGTCCGAGCTGGTCGTCGGCCGCAACCCGGTCTACGAGGCACTGCGCGAGGGAGTGCCCGCCTCCACGCTCTACGTCCAGCAGTTCATCGACAACGACGAGCGGGTGCGCGAAGCCCTCCAGCTCGCCGCCGACCGCGGCGGGATCAACCTCATGGAGGCCCCGCGTCCCGAGCTGGACCGGATGACCAACGGGCTGAACCACCAGGGGCTCGTGCTCCAGGTGCCGCCGTACGAGTACGCGCACCCCGAGGACCTGGTCGCCGCCGCCCACGACGAGGGCGCCGACCCGCTGATCGTCGCCCTCGACGGCGTGACCGACCCGCGCAACCTCGGTGCCGTCGTCCGCTCCGTCTCCGCCTTCGGCGGTCACGGCGTCGTCGTGCCCGAGCGGCGCGCGGCCGGCATGACGGCGGGTGCCTGGAAGACGTCCGCCGGCACGGCCGCCCGTACGCCGGTGGCGCGCGCCACCAACCTCACCCGGGCGCTGGAGTCGTACCAGAAGGCCGGGCTCACGGTCGTCGGCCTCGCCGCCGACGGCGAGGCCGAACTCGGCGACCTGGAGGCCCTGGACGGGCCCTTGGTCGTCGTCGTCGGCAGCGAGGGCAAGGGCCTGTCCCGGCTCGTCGGCGAGACCTGCGACGTCCGGGTGCGGATCCCGATGCCGGGCGGCGCGGAGTCGCTGAACGCCGGTGTGGCGGCGGGGATCGTGCTGTACGAGGCGGCGCGTCGGCGCTCCTGAACAAGCGTTCGCCATATAGCTCGAACGGGGCGTTCGAGGCTGTCCGGACATGCTTGACGCGGTCCGGACAGATCGGGGCGGTCAAGGCAGTGTCCTAACGACACATCACTCGGTTAGATGAGTGTGGACACCAGAACACCCCGCACACCCACGGGGGACCGCTCGTCGGGATACGACGACGCTCCCGCGCTGAGCATGGTGAAGGTGCCGAGCGATCCGGCCCAGGTCATCGTCAACCACGCGAGTTTCCGCGTGCAGTTCGGTGCCTCCGCGCGGCGGACCCAGTCCCCGCGGATCGCGCGGCACCTGAGCGCCACCCAGAACACCGCCCGCATGCCCGCAGCCCCGGGCCGCCGCCGCCCCGTCGTGTGGAGCGGGCGCTCCGACCCGGACGACACCGGCGCGCACCGGCTGCTCCAGGCGGTGCGGGCGGGAGCCGGTCACCACGCCGGGGACGACGCGGCCGCCGACGCCGGGGCCACCCAGGTCATCCCCCGGGTCGACCTGGACGGCGGCCCCCTCGACTACGACGACGGCCCCGCCACCCAGACGCTGGAGACCCCCCTCGTCGGCGCCCAGCGCGGCCCCGTCCCCGAGGGCACCCGGCTGCTGCCCGCCATGCGCCCCGTGGGCAGCGCCTACGACGAGCCCGGCTACGACACACTGGACTTCGGGACCGGACCCGACGGCCACCACGACGACGGACACCGCCCCGACGACTACGCCGGGCACGACGACCCGGACCAGGGCGAGCCCCGCAGCAGGCGCCGCACCGACGACCCGGCGCGCCACGCCTACTTCCCCGGCCGCCGTATGAACCTCGGCGTCGTCCTGCTGCCCCTGCGCGTCTTCCTCGGCTTCATCTCCATCTACGCCGGCATGGGCAAGCTCTGCGACCCCGTCTACTTCGACGGCGGCGAACGCGGCTCCATGGTCAAGTGGCTCAACACCCTGCACCCCTGGGACGTCGCCGAACCGCTGCGCCAGTTCGCCCTCGCCCACCCCGTGGGCGCCGGACTCGTCATCGCCTTCCTCCAGGTGCTGGTCGGCGTCCTGACCGTCCTCGGCTGCTGGCAGCGGGTGGCCGCCGTCGTCGGCGCCGGCCTGTCCGCCGCGCTCCTCGTCACCGTGAGCTGGAAGAGCGTCCCGGCCTACGACGCGCCCGACATCATCTACCTCGCCGCCTGGTCCCCGCTGATCATCGCGGGGGCGCCCGTCTACTCCGTGGACGGCAGGCTCGCGAGCAGCGCCTGGCGGCGCCTCGGCCCCCGCTCCGACATCTGGGACCTGCGCCGCTACGTCCTGCGCCGCGGCGCCCTCGTCACCTTCCTCGTCGCCGGGGTCACCCTCCTCGTCGGCTCCGTCCTCGGCGGTGCCGTCCGGGATGCCGACCGCGTGGTCGTCCCCGGGCCCGGCGAGGCCCCGCGCAACGAACTGCCTGGCTCGCCGCTCCCGCAGGAGCCCGGCACCGGCAAGCCGAAGACCTCTTCCCCGGCGGAGGCGTCCGCCTCGCCCACCCAGGGCGCCACCGGCGACGCGGCCACCCCCTCCCGGGAGTCCGCGACCACTCCGGGAGCGACCCGGGACAGCGGCAGCGCCACCGGCGGCGGTGCACCGAGCCAGACCCAGGGCACCACGGGCCAGGCCCCGCCCCAGCGGCAGTCCTCCCCGGCCGGCCAGGCCCCGAGCACCACGTCGGGCCCGACCGCCGGCGGCACCTC
Source organism: Streptomyces ardesiacus (assembly GCF_003112575.1). Lineage (GTDB taxonomy): Bacteria > Actinomycetota > Actinomycetes > Streptomycetales > Streptomycetaceae > Streptomyces > Streptomyces ardesiacus. The sequence continues at coordinate 440,768 of NZ_BEWC01000003.1, read as the reverse complement.
GACCGGCGGCACCGGCGGCTCCGCAGACGACACCGACGGCGGCGGCGACGGCGGCTCGTCCTCCACCGGAGAGCCGGGCGGACGCCTGGTGGGCGGCCTGTTGGGCTGAGCGGGCAGCCGCGCCCGCGCACACGGCAGCAGGGCCCCGCACCCGATGTGCGGGGCCCTGCTGCCGTACGCCTGCGCGCGGAAGGCCCTCAGCGGCCGGCCAGGGCCGCCAGTTCCCTGGCCGCCTCCGTCAGGTCCTTCGCGGTGTCGATCGCCCGCCAGTAGGAGCCCTGCGGGATCGGGAAGCCGGCCAGGCGGCGTTCGCGGGCCAGGCGGGGGAAGGTGGTGCGCTCGTGGTCGCCGCGCTCCGGGAGCATCGCGGCGAACTCCGGCGAGAAGACGTACACGCCCGCGTTGATCTCGAACGTCGACGGCGGCGCCTCGATGAAGTCGGTGATGTGGCCGAAGCCGTCCGTCTGCACGGCGCCCCAGGGCAGCCGCGGACGGGCCAGGGCGAGGGTCGCGACGGCGCCCCGCTCGGCGTGGAAGTCGGCCATGTCGCGCAGCGAGAAGCGGGTCCAGATGTCGCCGTTGGTCGCGTACCAGGACCGGTCGGGGTGCGGGAGGTGGGCGGCGGCGTAGCGGAGGCCGCCGCCGCGGCCGAGCGGTTCGGTCTCCACGACGGTGGTGACGGAGAGGGGCAGGTCGGCGCTCTCCAGCCACTTCTGCAGCACCTCGGCGAGATGGCCGCAGGAGACCACGACGTCGGTGACGCCCTCCTCGGCGAGCCAGGCGAGCTGATGGCCGATGATCGGAGTCCCGGTGCCCGGGATCTCGACCATGGGCTTGGGCCGGTCGTCGGTGTAGGGGCGCAGCCGGGAACCCTGCCCGCCGGCCAGGACGACGGCTTGAACGGGGCGGCGGGACGCGGCGTTCGGATCGGTCATGCCCGAACTGTACGCGGCGCCCCGCCCGCCTCCGGCCGACAGGTCCTAGCCGTGCGCGGCCAGCACGCCCGAGGCGAAGGCGGTGTCGCAGACGGGACGGGCGTAGGACTGGGCGCGTGTCGGGCCGTACACCTTCACCGCGGCGCGGCCCAGCGCGCGGGCGATGGTCGCGCAGTGGTCGGCCAGCGACGGACGCTCGTTCACCGCCTGCTGGAGGTGGGTCAGCGCGACGCCCGGGTCCTCCTCCTGCAGCTCGGTCAGCAGCCGGTCGCGCAGCACCTCGTGCGGGGCGCGGGCGGCGCGGGCGGTGGACGCCTTGGCCGAGGAGGCCTCCGACGCGGCGAGCACCGAGTCCGAGGGATCCCCGGACCAGTCGACGCGGGTGACCGCGAGAGTCCCGGAGAGCACCAGGACGACGGGCAGGACGAAGGCGAGAGAGCGGCCGATCCGGCGGGCGGGGCCCCGGCCGCGTCGCGTCTGTCGGGTGGTGGAGTGCTTCACGGAGTGCTTCACGCGAGTGAGGGTAGCGCCCGGTAATGATTTGGCGACATTTAGTCACCCTTTCGGGGGATGAAGAGTCCCCGCGAAAGGGATAGGGGATTGACGAACACCGGTCGAAACGTCCGGTGTGCCGGGGTATTTGTCGACAACGAAAAGAGCCCCGCAGCAGGCCGCGGGGCTCTTTTCGTCAACGCGGGTGAAATCACCCGGTCGCGTGGTTTCTCAGTCGGTGAGACGCTCGCCCGTGGAGGTCGAGAACACGTGGGTCTCGCCCGGACGCGGCACGACGTGGACGGTCGCGCCCTTCTCCGGCACCGCGCGGCTGCTGACGCGGACCACGAGGTCCGTCGTCTCGCCGCCGACCTCGACCGTGCCGTAGATGTAGCCGTCGGCGCCGGTCTCCTCCACGACGTTCACCGAGACCGCGAGGCCCGCCGGGGCGTCCGCCGAGTCCTTCGACAGGGTCTTGGCGGCGCCGCCGTCCAGCTCCACCACGTCGAAGTGCTCGGGGCGCACACCGACGGTGACCGTGCGGTCGCCCTTGTCGGCGGCGGCCTTCAGGGCGTCGCGGTTGACCGGGACGACGCTGTTGCCGAACTTCACGCCGCCGTCGGTGATCGGGACCTCGACCAGGTTCATCGCCGGGGAGCCGATGAAGCCGGCGACGAAGAGGTTCGCGGGCTTGTCGTACATGTTCCGCGGGGTGTCGACCTGCTGGAGCAGACCGTCCTTGAGGACCGCCACGCGGTCGCCCATCGTCATGGCCTCGACCTGGTCGTGGGTGACGTAGACGGTGGTGATGCCCAGACGGCGCTGGAGCGAGGCGATCTGCGTGCGGGTGGAGACGCGGAGCTTGGCGTCCAGGTTGGACAGCGGCTCGTCCATGAGGAACACCTGCGGCTCACGCACGATCGCGCGGCCCATCGCCACACGCTGGCGCTGACCGCCGGAGAGCGCCTTCGGCTTGCGGTCCAGGTACTCGGTGAGGTCGAGGATCTTCGCGGCCTCCTCGACCTTCTGCCGGATCTCCGCCTTGTTGACGCCGGCGATCTTGAGCGCGAAGCCCATGTTGTCGGCGACCGTCATGTGCGGGTACAGCGCGTAGTTCTGGAACACCATGGCGATGTCCCGGTCCTTCGGCGGCAGGTGCGTCACGTCGCGGTCACCGATGCGGATGGCGCCGCCGTTCACGTCCTCGAGCCCCGCGAGCATGCGGAGCGAGGTGGACTTGCCACAACCGGAGGGACCGACCAGGACGAGGAACTCGCCGTCCGCGATGTCGATGTCGAGACCGTCGACGGCGGGCTTGGTGGAACCCGGGTACACACGGGTCGCCTTGTCGAACGTAACAGTGGCCATGGTGAATGGGCCCCCTTCTACCGGCAGGAACGTGCCGGACGATCCGTTGTAGGAAGGTGGTGGTGTAGTCCACACGGGTGAAGCTGAGCAGGACGGTACCCGGCGTTCACCTGATCTGTCAGTAGCTGGGGGCCTGTGAACTTCGCCGGAATTCTCGAATCACATCGTTCACCTGCTCTGTGTACAGTGGTGCAGCCTGCGCGCGCCCGCCGCGCGCGTGCCTCCTTAGCTCAGATGGCCAGAGCAACGCACTTGTAATGCGTAGGTCGTCGGTTCGAATCCGACAGGGGGCTCTGCCAGGGGAAACGCCCCCGCGATCTCGGATCGCGGGGGCGTTTCGCGTGGGTGCCGCTACTTGCCCTTCGGGAGCGGGTCCGCCTCGCAGATCGTGTCGGGGGCGGGGAGCTTGCCGGTCAGGAGGTAGGTGTCGACCGCGTTCCGGACGCAGTCGTTGCCGCTGTCGTAGGCGCCGTGGCCCTCGCCCCGGTAGGTCAGCTCCACGCCCACCTTCTCGCCGAGGCGTTCCGCCATGCGGGCCGCGCCCTCGTACGGGGTGGCGGGGTCGCCGGTGTTGCCGACGAGGAGGACCGGGGGTGCGCCGGGGGCGCTGACCTCGGGGTGCGGGGCGGTGCCGGGGACGGGCCAGCCGTCGCAGGTGAGGGCGCTCCAGGCGAGGCCGGGTCCGAAGAGCGGGGAGGCTTCGAGGAAGTCGGGCAGGCGGGACCGCACGTCGGCGACGGTGTAGCGGTTGCTGGAGTCGTCGCAGGTGATGGCTCTGAAGGCGTCGTCCTCGTTGCTCGGGTGGTCGTCGTCGTCCGGGGCGCCGCCCCTGCCGCGCTGGCCGAGGGCTTCGGCGAGGTCGTGGAGGACGTCGGCGTTGTCGTCGGCGGCGGCTTCCAGGCCCACGCGGAGGGCGGGCCAGTAGTCCTGGCGGTACAGGGCGCCGCTGATGGCGTCGATGAGGGCGTCGCCGTCGAGTGCGCCGCCGTCGGGGGTGGGCAGCGGGGTGTCGTCGAGGGCCGCTTCGAGGGCGACGGCGAGTTTCACGATGTCCTCGGCGTCGTCGCCGAGCGCGCAGCCCTGCCGGGCGCACCAGGTGGCGAAGTGCTCGAAGGCGAGCTGGAAGCCCCGGGCCTGGGCGAGGGCTTCCTGCATGGTGTCGTGGGTGGGGTCGACGACGCCGTCGAGTACGGCGCGGCCCACGTGGTCCGGGAACAAGTGGGCGTAGACGCCGCCGAGTTCGGTGCCGTAGGAGATGCCGAAGTAGTGCAGCCGGGCGTCGCCGAGGACGTGGCGGAGGAGGTCCAGGTCCTGGGCGGCCTGGGTGGTGCCGACGTGGGGGAGGACGTCGCCGGAGTTCTTCTCGCAGGCGGCTGCCGTCGCGCGGTTGAACCGGACGAGGGCGTCGGTCTCGGCGGTGCCGTCGTCGGGGGTGTGGTCGATGTCGTCCTCGTCGGGGAGGCCGGCGTCGTGGCAGCGGACGGGGGCGCTGTTGCCGACGCCGCGGGGGTCGAAGCTGACGAGGTCGTAGCGGGTGCGGAGCTTTTCGTAGTCGGCGGCGAGGCCGGGGAGGGTGGCGACGCCGGAGCCGCCGGGGCCGCCGAAGTTGAAGAGGAGGGAGCCGATCCGGTCGTCGGGGGTGCCGCTGGAGCGGGCCCGGACCAGGGCGAGGCCGATGGCGTCGCCGGAGGGGTTCTTCCAGTCCAACGGCGTGCGCAGGGTGGCGCATTGCCACCGGGTGCCGTCGGGGAGGGCCGCGGGGGCCTTGCCGCCGCCCTGGGCGGGGGAGGGGGCGGGGCAGGGTTTCCAGTCGAGGGACTGGTCGCGGAGGCTGGTGAGGGCCTGTGCGTCGGTGGTGCCGCCGGTGCCGTGGTGCCGGTCGCGCTGCTGGTCCGCCGGCGCGCAGGCCGTCAGGGACGAGGCGAGCAGGGTGGCCGTGGACAGCAGGACGGCGGTGGATATCGCTCGTGCTGTGGGCATGGCCTCAGCCTCTGGCGGCCGGGCGGGGGACGCATGGTGTGGCGTCCGTTCGGGTGGGGCCCCGCCGGCCGGGGTGTGCCCGGCGGCGGGGCTCCGGCGGGGTCAGGAGGAGCGGTTGGCGCTGGAGGGGCCGAAGAACTCGATCTCGGCGATGGCGACCTGCTTGTCGGCGGAGGCGGCGTGGGCGGACTCGATGGTGAAGCGGACCTTGGTGACCTCGCCGACGCGGAAGGGGCGCCGCTGGCCGCCGGCGCCCTGGTCGAGGGTGAGGTCGCGGGTCTTGATCGAGCCGTCCTTCATGGTGATGGTCGCCTTGATGCGGTGGGGCAGGGCCGATTCCTGGAGCTTGTTGGCCCGGGAGGAGACGCCGGGCGTGATGATCACGTCCAGCAGGCGGGTCGGCTCGGTGAAGGTGGCCTCGACCCATTCGCCCTGGCCGGACTCCGAGATGCCGGGGCCCCACCAGGTGTTGCTGAGCTTGTCGATGAGGAGTTCGGGCTTGTGGCCGGGGAAGGAGTGCGAGGCCTTGATGCCGTCGGGGGAGACGGGGGCGCGCTTGGCGAAGTGGTCGCGGGTGTTGTCGATGCCGTCGGGGACGTAGACGAAGCCGAGGACGGCGAGGGAGCCGACGACCGCGATGGTGATCCAGGTGCCGATGCGGTCGAAGACGCGGCGCAGGCGGGGGCGGTCGCCGGCCCAGGGGGTTTCCCGGCGTCGTCCGCCGAAGAGGCGGCGCCACCAGGGGGCGCGTCCGGGGTCCTGGTCGTTGCTCGCGGCGAGGGGCATGGCGCAGCGGGCGCAGTAGTGGCGGTCGGGGCGGTTGGGGGTGGAGCACCAGGGGCAGGGCGGGCCGTTGGCGATGTCGGGCTGGTGGCCGGGGGCGCGGACCTGGGGGCGGTCGGCGTCGGGGCGGCCGGGCAGGACGGGGGCGACGGCCGGGGGCGGTGTGGGGGCCGGTGCCTCGGGGTCGGCGACGGGGACGAGGAGGGAGCGGGCGCGGTCGGACATGGTGTCGGTGAGGGCGCCCGGGGCCGCGGCGGCGGGCACCGGGGCGGTGGGGGCCGTCTCGTCGGTGGCGGGTTCGCCGGTGCGGGTGCCGGCGCCGGTGCCAGCACCGGTGCCGGCGGGTCGGCCGGCCCCGCCCGCCGTGGTGCCGTCGTCGGGGTCCGGGGCGTCCGGAGTGTCCGCCGTGTGGGGGGACCGGGGCGGGGCGGGGCTGTCGCCCGGGGTGCCCGCGGCCGGTTCGTCGGGTGCGGGCGCGGTGGCGGGGCGGTCGGTGCGGGCCGGGGGGACGCCGGCGTTGCCGAAGGCGTCGAAGGCGGGGCCGCGGTCGGGCTTGGCGGTGGCGGACTGGGCGCCGCGGGCCTGGTCCCAGCTCAGTACGGCGCCGCACGCGTCGCAGAAGGACTGGCCCGGTTCCGCGCGGGTGCCGCACTCGGCGCAGTTCTGCGTGGTCATCTCTCCGGGGTCCTTTCGGAGGCGGTCACTTCGACCGTGTAGGGCATGTGGGCGGGGCGGGCGGCGGCGACGAGGGCGTCCAGCCGGTGGGTGTCGGCCGGTTTCGGGTCGGGCAGCCGGAGGGCGACGTGCAGGTAGGGGCGGGGGCGGCCGGGGAAGGGGCCGAGGGGGCGGGCGTTCCATGCGGCGCCGCCGCTCTCGGTGATCTCCGGTTCGACGCCGAAGGCCAGCCGTACGGCTTCGGAGAGTCCTTGCCGGGTGCCGCGTACGCGGTGCAGGCGGGTGGCGGCGGCGACGGCGGCGCGCAGCCGGTCCTCGGGTTCGGTGCCGTCGGTTTCGGCACCGACCCAGGTGCCGAGCCACTGGGCGAAGTCGGCCGGGGTGAGGGCGGGGTCGAAGTAGGTGTCGAGGCAGTCCAGGACGCTGAGGATGGGGGCGAGGACGTCGTCGAGTCCGCCGACGAAGCGCAGCGCGAGGTCGTCGTCGGCGAAGACGGCCGGGAGCATGGAGGCGATGGGCAGGGAGGAGCCCAGCCCGTCGACGGAGCCCCGCTGCGAGGCCGGGGCGGTCGTCACGTGTTGTCCCCGATCACGCGGACCCGGTGGTCGTAGGAGAAGACCAGGGCGGGTGCTTCGAGGTCGATGCGGTCGGTGGGGTCGCCGCGCTTGCCGGTGAGGGGGTCGGCGGGGTGCAGGACGACTTCGTCGACGAGTTCGACGCCGGGCACGCGCTGGAGGACGGCGAAGACCTCGCCCGCCTGCACGGGGCGTCCGAAGGGCCAGCCCTTGCCGTCGGCGCCGCCGGTGAGCGGGTCGAGGTGGCGGTAGAGGGCGTCGTGGGTCTGGCGGCGGACGCGGTCGGCGTCGACGTCGCGGAAGGCGTGGACGGTGGCGACGACGGTGATGCCCTGGTAGTAGGGCGGTCCGACGGACAGGCGGGTGCCGATGAGGCGGCGTTCGTCGAGGTGGCGGGTGATGCGGCTCAGGAGGGCGTCGCCGGGGACGAGTTGCTCGAAGCGCAGGCGGCCGCCGGGGTCGGGGACGGCCTGGGGGACGACGAGGACGCGGACGGCGTGGGCGCCGTATTCGTTCTCCTGGCCCTCCAGGCAGGTGATGCGGGCGGTCTCGGGGGCGGCGCGGCGGGCGAGTTCCTCGTAGTCGCGCAGGGTGACGGCGCGTTCCTGGGCGCGCAGGGTGATGGGGGCGCGGAGTTTGGCCTCTTCGACGGTCTCGCCGTCGACGCCGCCGCGGGCGGCTTCGCGGTTGACGACCTCGGAGACGTACGGGATGGAGGTGCGCAGGACCTGTACGGCGCCGCGGGCGACGTTGCCGGCCCTGCCTCCGCCGGTGCGGTAGCGGCGGGCGCGGACGACGGAGCCCTTGGGAGGGACGGCGCCGTACTGGCGCAGGGTCCCGTCGGCCTCGCGGACGGCGGGACCGAAGGCGATCTCGCCGGTGGCGGCGTCGAGGGTGATGTGGTGGTCGTCGGGGCGGGAGCCGGCGAAGTGGGGGACGACGTCCCAGTCCTGCCAGCCGTTGTCGTCGGCGGTCTGGAGGAGGACGGGCGGGTCGCCGGCGACGACGGGGGCGTGCTCGAGCCGCAGCCGCTGGCCGGGCAGGCCGGTGGACTCGCCGAGGAGTTCGTCGAGGACGGTCTCGGCGTGGACGGCGCCGGTGGTGCCGCCGATGGTGTAGGCCTCGGCGGAGCGCACGGTCGGCGAGGTGGTGTAGAAGGGCTGGCCGTTCAGCGGTTCGGTGACCCGGCAGCGGATCCAGCCGGCCTCGTGGCCGCCGTTGCGGGACAGGACGTGTCCGCCGGGTATGTGGAGCACGATGTCGCCGGGGCGGTTGAGGCCGCCGGTGCCGTCGCGGTCGACCTCGCAGGGCTGCCAGCCGTCCTCGGTCCACGCCTCCCAGACCAGCGGGGGCTGGCGCGGGTCGACACCGACGCCGTCGACGCGGCTGTCGAGTTCGAGGGCGAGGGCGCAGTCGGGGATGGCGGCGGTGAGGCCGATGAGCATGCAGTCGCCGGGGTTGGGCGACTCGGCGAAGCACATCACGTCCTTGCTCTCGGCGAGGTCGGTGGTGCGGTCGCTGACGGCCTCGCCGCGGATCTGCGTCACCAGGCGGTCCAGGGTGCAGGGGACGATGCGCAGGTCGCGTTCGGTGGCGAAGACGACGGCCTCGTCGCGTTCGCTGCGCAGGGTGGCGATCTCGGCGCCGACGGGGACCAGGATCGTGTCCTCCTGCGGTGCGGACAGCCAGAAGGTGACGTCCGTGCGCGCGGCCGACGGCGGGAAGAGCGTGATGCCGACCAGGTCCAGGAAGGCGAGGTGGTTCTTGTCCGGGACGCGGTTGAGCCGGTAGACGATCTGGTCGGCCATGTGGGCGAGCGTCTCGACGAGCGTGATGCCGGGGTCGGAGACGTTGTGGTCGGTCCACTCCGGGGCGCGCTGCTGGATGTAGCGCTTGGCGTCGTCGACGAACTGCTGGAAGCGGCGGTCGTCGAGGTTGGGGGAGGGCAGGGGCATCAGCGGTCGCTTTCGGGAGAGCCCGGGAGACCGGCCGGCGCGTCGGGGAGGTCGGGCTCGTCGTGGGAGGGGATGACGTAGAACGGGAAGACGAGGCTGCGCGGGTTGTTGGTGCCGCGGATCGAGTAACGGACGTCGATGAAGAGGACGTTCTGGTCGCCGTCGGAGGTGACCTCGACGTCGTGGACCTCGATGCGCGGCTCCCAGCGGTCCAGGCTGATGTACACCTCGTGCTGGATGCGGCCCGCGGTCTGTTCGTTGACCGGGGCGAAGACCAGGTCGTGGATGGCGCAGCCGAACTCGGGGCGCATCGGCCGCTCGCCGGGGGCGGTGGCGAGGACGAGCCGCATGGCCTCCTCCACCTCCTGCTCGCCGCTGACGAGGGCGATCCCGCCGGTGGGTCCGATGCGCAGGGGGAACGACCAGCCGGAGCCGACGAACTGTTCGGCCATCAGAGAGCAACCTGCCTTCCTCGGAAACGCTTCGTCACAGGCCCGGTACGGGGATGGTGGCGACCTTGAAGATGGGCGTCTTGGCCTCGAGGGTCGCGCCGATGATCCGTGTCATGACGGAGTTGATCTGCACGTTGACGGTACCGGAGATGGTCGTCGCGGCCCCGGCGCTCAGGGTCGCCGCACCGCCCGCACCGAGGTTGAGGGCGGCTCCCGCGGTGACTCCGATCTGGCCGCCGCTGCGCATGTTGATCATGCTTTCGCCCCGGATGGTGAGGGGGCCGCCGCTCTTGATGCTCAGTGAGCGTTTGGCGGAGAGCGAGAGGTCGGTGCCCGCCTCCACCGACACCGAGCGGCTGCCGGTGATCTTGACGGTGCCCTTGCTGTCGACGGTGATCTCCGTCTTGGTGCGGTCGAGGTTGATGGTCAGTTTGTCGTTGCCGCTGGCGATCCGCACGCCCTGCTTGCGCCCGCCGGTGCGCTGGCTGAGCAGGTCGACGCGGTTGCCCTGGCGGTCGGACAGGGTGTGCCGCACGGCCTTCTTCTTCAGGCCGTCGTGCAGGGGCACGTCGTTCTTGGTGGGCACGTCCCGGCCGTTGTAGAGGCCGCCGATCACGAAGGGGTGGTCAAGCGCCCCGCGGTCGAAGGCGACCAGCACCTCGTCGCCGACGTCCATGGGGAAGACGCCGCCGCCCGCCACGCCGCCCATCTGGACGCTGCGCGCCCAGTCGCTGACGTAGGTGTCGTCCAGCCACGGGAACTGCAGCTTGACCCTGCCCTGTTTGAGGGGGTCCGCCACGTCGGTGACGACGGCGTTGGCGACGCTGGGCAGCCGGGCGGCGCTCGCCGGGTCCGTGCCACCGCTGCCGCCGGAGGCGAGGCCGTACAGGGAACGCCACTGGCGTCCGCTGACCGTGATCCAGGACTCGTAGGGGACGCCGTCGCCGAAGTGGTGGCGCACCGAGGTGACGGTGTACTTGCCCTCGAAGGGCGTGCCCACGTCGGCGAGGGCGACGGGGACGCCGGGCCGCAGGTCGGGGTGGCCGTTGGCGGCGACCTCCAGCTCGGCGAAGGAGGCGGTGACGTCGGCGGCGAGGGCCTTGGCGGCGTTCTGGACCTCGTCCTGCCGGTCGTAGGGGTTGGCGGTCTCGACGAGTGTGCCGGGCTTGAACTTGCCGGCCGCGGTGCCGGGCGTCCACTTGATGTCGATGCCGGGGTCGGTGGTGGCGGGCGCGGTCTCGGTGATCTTCCTCTTGGTGGTGACGTTCCAGCCGCGCGACTCGACCTCGCCGATCTGGTCGGCGGCGGTGACGGCGGCGCGCAGCCGCAGGATGTCGTGGCCGGCCTGGAGGACGAAGGTGCTCTTGTCGCCGTCCGTGCTCGGCGAGGGCGCCCCGGCCGACGGCTTGGGCGTGACGAAGCGGAACTTCCCGTGGGAGTCCAGGTACATGACCATCTTGTTCTCGTCGGCGAGCCGGGCGAGGAAGTCCCAGTCGGTCACGTTGGGCTGGGCGAGGAATCCGTAGGTGCCCTTGGTCGCCTGGATGCGGCCGATGGAGACGCCGTCCAGGGCCACGAGTTTGCGGGCGATGTCGGAGGCCTTCTGGTTGCGGTACGCGGCCACGCGGCGCTGGCGCATCAGCCGGTGCCCGTAGTCGTAGCCGCGGATGACGGTGAAGCTGCCGGTGCCGTCGTAGTCGGTCTCCAGGCCGGTGACCTCACCGGTCAGCAGGGGGTTGCCCTTGCCGTGTCCGTCGGCGATCGGGGTGATGACGACCTTGGTGCCGAACTGCACGTTCAGCTTGCCGAGGAGCCGGTGGTAGGGGTCGCGGAAGGTGAGGCGGAACGCCGCGGGCACGTTGACGCCCTGGTCGACCCAGCCGTCGGTGAGCATCGGGGCGATGGTGTCGGGCAGCTTCGCGCCGCCGATCTTCACCTCGACGATGCTGGAGAAGGAGGGGCGCACCATCAGCGGGGCACCTCCTCGGTGGCGGGCAGGATCAGCTCCGTACCGGTCGGCAGGTGGGACGGGTCGTCGATGCCGTTGGCCTCGGCGATCACCCGCCACGCGTTGGCGCTGCCGTACTCGCTCCAGGCCAGCGACTGCAGCGAGTCCCCGGCGACGACCCGGTGCATGCGCTGGGCGGTGAGGGCGCCGGAGGTCGGGTTCTGGTTCGGGGTGGGGCCGGGGATCTCCACCAGGGCCAGCCGGCAGGTGGCGCGGATGGGGACGCCGGAGGTGCCGAAGAGCGTGTACTGGGTCTCGATGGACTGCACGTAGGCGTTGAACCGGGCCGTGGAGAACGAGCCCCACTCGAAGATCACCCAGGGCGGGGACGGCTGGTCGGCGCCCAGGCTGCTGGCCGTCACCTCGCAGCAGACCAGCAGCGACTCGACCTTCTTCATCACGGTGGTGTCGCCGGGCTTCATCGAGGAGTCCAGGAAGATCTCCAGGGTCATCTCCCGCGGCTCGGCACCCATGAACTGCGGCTTGGCGGCCTTGCGCACGGCCGCCGTCGGGGTCGACTTCCACTGGGCGCGCTGACTGATCGACAGGTGCGCCGGGTTGAACTCGAACGGGAACCGCTTGATCAGCCCACCGGGCGAGGTGGAGTCGCCGGTGGGCGGCTCGTGGATGGCGAGGTTGGCGCGTACGAGGCTCTTGCCGGCGCCACTGCTGCTGGCCATGGGTGTTCCTTTCTGCTGTCCGGCGCCGTCAGTCCGTGAAGCCGTGGTGGGCGATCTCCAGCACCTCGGTGGCCACGGACAGGTTGCCGGGGTCGAGGCTGGGGCCCTGCCAGCTCACCGGCAGGACGTCGATCAGTCCCCAGCGGGCGACCAGCGACCCGTCGGCGCGCAGGGCGGAGATCTGCGCGGTGGGGCGCTGGATGCCGGTCTGCACGGACGAGATCCACTTGGCGACCTTCGCCGTGTCGGGGGTCAGCGGGCGGGTCAGCCGGATGTTGGAGAAGGTGACACGGGTGGGCAGTTGCCACACGAAGGCGTTGTTGCCGCCCTCCTGGCGCTGTTCCACCTCCACCTGGGTCGACAGGCCCTCGCACCCGTTGAAGTAGCCGAGGCTCTCGCCGTCGATGGCGAGGCTGAACCAGATGGAAGAGCCCGGGTCCTCACGGGTCATCGGGGGTCGACCTTTCTTGTCGGGGAACGGTGGCGGGCGGGCGGGGCCCTCGGGGCGTCCGGCGGTCCGGCGGGGCCGGTGCGGTCCGGTCAGCGCGGGTCGCGCAGTCTGCCGATCCGTTCGCGGTCCATGCGCAGTTCGGTGCGGACGAGACGGGTGACGCGGCCGATGATCCGGTGCACCAGTTCGTCGAGCTGGAAGTCGGTGAGTTCACGCGGGTCGAACCCGCCGGCCGGGACCGCCGTGTACTCGGGCGGCGGATCGCCCGCTCCCGGTGACGACTGTCCCGAACCCGCCGAGTACGGGGGCGGGCTGCCGGGCGGGGAGGACTCGTAGGGGGGTGGCGGCTCGGCCGGGCCGTGCTGCGAGGAGGAGGACGACGAGGCCGAGGGGGTCCGGAAGCGCGCGAGGCTCTCGGACACGGCGGCCGCGGCGCTCGCGGCCAGGGCACTGGTGGTACGACCGGAGCGGCTGCCGAGGCCGAACGCACGCTGGACCGGCGGCGCGGAGGCGCCGCCGGAGGCGGGGGCCGCGGCCGTGACGGCGGGCTCCGCGGGCGGCGGAGTCCCGGTCGACGGCGCGGGTGGCGTCGCCGTGCCGACGGGCAGGGGCGGGCGGGGCGCCGACGCCGCGGGCGGCGTGAGGGGGGCCACCGGGAGCGGTGCGCCGGTGGCGCCCGGGCGGGCGGGCCGGCGCAGCGGCACGGCCTGCGTGGCGGCGCGCTGGACGGGGGGCGGCTTGGGGCCGCCGCCCGGTGCGGGCGGGGGAGGCGCGAGGGCCGTCATGGGCGGGGCCGGGGGCGTGAGCGCGGGCGCGGCCGGCCGGGGCATCGGGGAGGACACCGGCAGGGGCGGGGGCGCTGCCGCGAAGGGCGGCACGGCGGGGCTCGGCGCGGCGGACCGCTGGACGGGCACGGCCGTACGGGGCTCGGCGGCGGCCGGGCCGGGGGCCGCCGCCGGGAGGAGCGGAGCCGACGGCGCGGTGCCGGCCGGCGGGAAGGGGGCACCGGGCGGGGAGGAGCGGGGTGCGGGCGCTGTCGGGGGGACCGGGGCGGCGGGGGGTGCCGCCGGGCGTACGGCGTCGGCCGGTCCGGAGGAGGTGGGGGCGCCGAGTCCCGGACGCCGGGGCGCGGCGCTGCGCTGCACGGGGTGGGCGGGGGCGGCCGGGGAACCGCTGCGCCCCGGGCGGCTGCCGCCGGTCCGGCCGGTCTCCCCGCGCCCTGCCTCCGGCCGGCCGAGCGGTACGGAGCCGAGCGGTACGGAGGGGACCGGGCCCGAGGGGCTCGGGGCCGAGGGGCTCGTCGCCGAGCGCTGGACGGGGGCGGCCGCGGCCGTGCCGCCGTGCGGCGCGCGTGCCGGGGCCGCGGAGGGCGTGCCGGGGAGGCCGGCGGCCGGGCTCTGGGCGGACCGCTGGACCGGGGGCGCCGGGGTGGCCGGGGTGGCCGGGGTGGCCGCCTCGGAGGGGCGGGGGGACGCCGGCGTCTGCGTCGGCTGCACCGGCCGGTCGGCGGGCGTCCGGCGCTGGACCGGGGGCCGTGCACCGGGCGGGGTGCCCGGGGACGCGGAGGAGCCGGGGGACGCCGAGGCGCGGTTCGTCGGCCGGGGAGGGGACGCCGGCGGGGTGGCGGGGGAGGCCGCCCGTCGGCCCGGCGCGGGCGTGGGGTCCGGTGCCGGGGCGTTCGCCGACGCGGCGGCCGCAGGGGGAGTCCCCGGGGTCCCGGCCGGTGCGGCTCCCGCCACGGGCGTCGGCGCCGAGGACGGCGTCGCGGGGCCGGCACCCGGGCTCTTGGCCCCGGGCGCGGGGGCGGTGACGGGGTCGGACACCGACGCCCGCTGCACCGGCAGGCCGGACGCCGTGCCGTCGGGGGCCGGGGCGGTGCGGGGGCGCGTGGGAGGTGCCGGGTGGGCTGCCGGTCCGGAGGCGGCGCCGGACTCCGGTCGCCGTACGGCGCGTTGGACGGGAGCGGGGGACGTCGCGTCGCCGCCGGAGCGCGAAATGGCGGGCCCGAGGCCCGCCCTGGGCCGCCGCTCCGCCGACCGCTGGACCGCGGGCCCCGATGACGCGGAGCCCGGCGAGGCCGTCGGACGCTCGCCGGAGTCCCCGGCGGGGGCGGGCGCGGTGCGGGGCGTCTGCGCGGGGCCGTGCTGCGGGGCGGACGCGCGGTGCACCACCGGGCCGGGCGCCGTCGCCGGGCTGCCGCCGGACTCGCGCGGCGCTCGCCGGACCGGGGTGGTGTCCGACGCGGGGCGCGGGGCCGGAGGCGTGGTCGCCGGGGCGGGGGCGCCGGTGGGCTCGGGTGCGGGTACGGGGGCCGGTGGTGGGGTGGGGTTGGGCTCGCGGGTGGCGCGCTGGACGGGCGCGGCGGGTTCGCGTGCGGGCGCGGGCGCGGGCGTTGGGGCCGTGCCGTCGCTGCGGTCGCGGGTGGCGCGCCGCGCCGGTGCGCTGGGCTCGGGTGTGCCGGTGTCACGGGTCGGGCGCGTGGGGGTCGGGTCGGCGCTGGTGCCGGGTTCCCGTACGGCGCGCTGGACGGGTGTGCCGGTGTCGCGGGCCGGGGGTGTGGGTGTCGGGTCGGTGGTGCCGCCGGGTTCGCGTGGGGCGCGTTGTACCGGCGGTGTTGCGGGTGGTGGCGTGGTGCGGTCCCGCGCGGGGGTGGGGCTGGGTTCGCGGGTGGCGCGCTGGGCGGGCGTACCCGCGTCGCGGGTCGGGCGCGTGGGGGTCGGGTCGGCGCTGGTGCCGGGTTCCCGTACGGCGCGCTGGACGGGTGTGCCGGTGTCGCGGGCCGGGGGTGTGGGTGCCGGGTCGGCGGTGCCGCCGGGTTCGCGTGGGACGCGTTGCACCGGCGGTGCTGCGGGTGGTGGCGTGGCGCGGTCCCGCGCGGGGGTGGGGCTGGGTTCGCGGGTGGCGTGCTGGGCGGGCGTACCCGTGTCGCGGGTCGGGCGCGTGGGGGTCGGGTCGGCGCTGGTGCCGGGTTCCCGTACGGCGCGCTGCACCGGCGTACCGGACGACGACGTGCCGCCGTCCCCGGCCGGTGCCGTACCGCCGTCGGGCCGGGGTCCGGTTCCGCGCACCGGGGCGGCGGAGGCGGGCCGGTCGTCCGGAGCGGACACCGGTGCCGGTGCCGTGCCGGCGGATGCCGCGCGCTGTACGGGAGGGCCGGCCGGGGACGGTGCTCCGGCGGAGGCCGGGGGCTGTTGCCGCGGAACCGAGGCGCGCTGCACCGGAGCGGCGGGCTCCGCTCGGTCGCCGTCCGCCGACGTGGGCGCCGTTGCGGAGGACTCCGGCGGGGAGCCGGTGGTCCGGCGGCTCGCGGGCAAGGAGCGGCGCTGCACGGCCGACGCCCCGGACGGAGCCTTGGTCAGGGCCTGCCGGGGGCGGGGCGCGGCGGGCGGTACCGGCGTCACCTGGACGCCGCGCGCGGCCCGGGCGGGCGGTGTGCCCGCCGGTGCCCCGGAGGACGGGGCCGGGGCCGGCGCCGGCGCGGGTGCGGCGGAACGCGCGGCCCGCTGGACCGGCGACGGCGACGGCGACGGCGACGGGGACGTGGGCGCGGGAGCCGACGCGGCCCTGCGCGACCCGGGTGTGCGCGGCGGCGCACCCGAGGCGGAGGTACGCGTCGGCGCCACGGAACTCGCGGGAGGGCCGGGAGTTCCGGGCTCGGTCGTGTCCTGCGGTATCGCGCGCAGGGGCGCGACCGGCATCCGCTGGGCCGGTGCGCCGGGCGGGGGCGCCAGGCGCGTGGAGGACGTCTGGCGGGACGGCGTGCCGAAGGCGCCCGACAGCAGGCTGTCGCCGGCCGCCGGGTTCAGTACCGCCGGGGACGGCGCGCTCGTGAACGACGGGTTCTGCCACGTCGGAAGGCGGCCGCCGAAACCGGCGTCCGCCACCACTCCCGTACGTGCCGCTCCCGTGGCCCGCTGGATCGGCGGCAGGCCCGTCCAGGCGGCGACGGCCACGGGCGCCGGGCCGGTCGCGGGCGCCGGGCCGGTCGCGGCACCGGACTCGGACGCCGTGCTCCCGCCCGCGTCCGGGTGCGCACCCGAAGCCGTGCCGGAGCCCGGGTCGGGGGAGGCACCCGCGGTCGGCGCGGCCCCGCCCCCGTTCCCGTCGACGCCGCCGTCCCCGCGGCCCCGCAGCCGGTCCAGGAATCCCACCGATCAGCCCTCCGCCGTGCCACGCGTCACGAGGGACGCGATCTGGTCCGTGTACCGGCGGCGGTCCTGGTGTTCCAGGTCCAGGATCGCCTCCAGGCTCCAGTGGAAGTGGTAGGCGACGTACGCGATCTCCTCGTGCAGCCGGTCGGTCGCGTACGTCACGATTCCCCCAGGCGGCTCCCGCCGAGTTCCACCTCGAAGGCCTCCGAGCAGTGCGGGCAGGCGACGGCCGCGCGGGTGTGCCCCTCCGCGTTGATCTGGCGGTAGAAGTCCTGGAGGAACGCCAGGTCGGAGGCGAACATGTTCTCCACGATGCCGTCGTGCACCGACGGCAGCGTGCCCAGCCGGGTGATGACCCGGCCGAGCAGCACCACCGACAGGTACGCCGGGTTCTCCTGCACCCGCACGTCGCGCAGCGGGATCAGCTCGTCCCGGGCCGTCGACAGGCGCATCACGCCGTCCCGGTGCACCGTGCCGGAGTCGTCGACGTACCCGCGCGGCAGCTCGAAGGGGAACTCGGTCCGCAGTTCCTGCCGGGGCGCCGTGTCGACGGGCGGCCCGGCGGGAGCACCGGCCGGCGGACCGGCCGGTGACTCCGCCGGCGCGGCGGCGGGAGCCGAACGGGGGAAGTCCGCTCCCGCCGCCGCGGCCTGGGGTGCCGCGGCGGGTGCCTTGGCAGCCATACGCCGCATTACTCGATGACCAGTTCTTCGAACACGATGGTGACGGTCTCGGTCAGCGCGGAGGCCTCACCGGCCTTCACCGGGCTCATGTCGAGCTTGCTGCACCAGGCGTTGCGCAGGTTGTACCGCTTGACCGGGTTGTCCTCGTAGTCCATCACGATGATCGAGGCGTTCTTGCGGGCGGAGGACATGCGGCCCTCGAGCGAGTCGTTGATCCACTGCGTGAACGCGGACGACTGGGTCATACCGCGGACGACGGTGCAGGAGCCGTCCTTCGCCGAACCCGGCATCACGGCGATCTCGAGCTTGCCGGTCGCGCCGTTGTTCTGCGGGTACTTGATGACGTCCTGCTCGAGGGTGATGCCGTTGACCTCGGAGAGGTACTCGATCATCACGCCGTCGATCTGGAGACCGAAATTGTGTGAAGTAAGGGAGTCACCGGGGTTCAGACTCATGTGTTCTCAGTCCTTCTGAGGCTCTTGACGATGGCGTACGGGGCGGAGCGGCGCTCGCTACTCCTCCAGCTCCCCGCCGCCGCTGGAGAACTGGGCCAGCCGGAAGATCACGAACTCGGCGGGCTTGACCGGCGCGATGCCGATCTCGCACACGACCCGGCCGAGGTCCACCGACTCCGGCGGGTTGGTCTCCTCGTCGCACTTGACGTAGTAGGCCTCGGACGCGCTCTGGCCGAACAGGGCGCCGCTGCGCCACTCGTTGACCAGGAACGCGGAGATGTTGCGGCGGATGCGGGCCCAGAGGTTGTGGTCGTTCGGCTCGAACACCACCCACTGGGTGCCGATCAGGATCGACTCCTCCAGGTAGTTGAAGTACCGGCGGATGTTCAGGTAGCGCCACGCCGGGTCGGAGGAGAGGGTGCGGGCACCCCAGACGCGGATGCCGCGGCCGGGGAAGGAGCGGATGCAGTTGACGCCGATCGGGTTGAGCAGGTCCTGCTCGCCGCGGGTGATCTGCAGCTCCAGGTCGACGGCGCCGCGGACGACCTCGTTGGCGGGGGCCTTGTGCACGCCGCGCTCGGAGTCGTTGCGCGCCCAGATGCCGGCGACGTGGCCGCTCGGCGGGACCAGGCGGGACTGGCCGGTGGCCGGGTCGAACGACTTGATCCAGGGGTAGTACAGGGCGGCGTACTTGGAGTCGTAGCCGGCCGTCTCCTGGCGCCAGACGCGGATCTGACGGGCGTTCTGGCTGGGCGGCGGGTCGATGATGGCGACGCGGTCGCCCATCAGCTCGCAGTGGGCTATGAGGCCGAGCTGGACGGCCTTGACGGCCTCCAGGTCGATCGCGCCGCGCTGGTAGGCGGCCATCAGGTCGGGCACCGCGACCATGGAGATCTCGTCGATCGCCTCGAGGCCGCCGAAGCCGGTGCGGTCCGCGGAGTCGCCGATGTACTCGGTCGGACCGGGCTGCGCGATCTCGCCCTGCCCGGCCGGGACGGCGGGGGCGGCGGACGGCGGCGCGGGCAGCGTCAGGGTCTGGTTCTCCGGACGGACCAGCTGCGCGGCGGGCGCGGCCTCGGTCACGGTGATGAGCTTGGAGCGCTCCTTGACCTGGGTGACGACGTAGGAGCGGTTGCCCTTCTTGGCGCTCACGTCGAAGGTCTCGACCGGCTTGTCGCCGTCCTTGACGATCAGCTTGAACCGCTCGGCGGGGCCCTCGCCCTCGGGGTCGGCGACCTCGACGGTCAGCGGGCCGCTCTGGCCTGCGGCGGTGGCCGTCACGGAGAACGTACCGAGCTGCTTGGGCTCGGCGGCGGGCAGCGCGGCCTTGGTCATGCCGCCGGTGACGGCGGCGGGGGCGCCGGTGCCGGCCGCGGCGTCGCCGACGCCGGCGTCCTCGGCGGAGCCGCCGACGCGGACGACGTAGGCGGCGGAACCGCCGTTGTTGAAGAACCCGTAGACGGAGTGCGCGAGGTAGTACCCGCCGGTGAAGTCACCGAAGGCCGCGACGTACTGCGTCCAGTTGGTCACCAGGGTGGGCTCGTTCAGCGGGCCGGTCGGGGCGAGACCGACGAAGGCCGCCACCGACGTGCCCACTCCCTCGATCGGGCGCGAGCCGCTGGCCACCTCCTCGACGTAGACGCCGGGCGACAGGTAGGACGGCATGCTCTGCTCTCCTCGGGGTACGAGACAGGACGCCCCTCAGACTCACGCGCGCGTTGCCGCGGCCGAAACGTCCTTCGGTGCCGGAGCGGGGGCACGGTCATTGCCCCTGGTCGTGCCCGTAGGGGCAGACTCCCGGCCCTTCCCGGTCCTTCCCCTCCAAGACCCCTGGCGGTCGCCCGGCGTTTCTGATTCAACATCTTGTGTCGACTGCCAGTTCGCCAGGATGTCATCTTGCGATCGAGCCCCGTTACCGGGGCGCGCCGCCCTGCCGCGCCGGGGCGCCGCCCGGTGCGGGCGGCGACGGTGACGTGGTGTCAGGAAGGGAACGTCCGTGTCGGACCGCTTGAACCAGACGCCGGGGCACCGCGTGGCCGGGGAGCCCCCGGCCCGCACCCGTCCGCAGGGCCGTCCGCGACCGCCGTTGGCCTCGCTGCAGGCCGCGGCGGGGAACCGGGCCGTCGCCACGGCGATCCGGCGGGGGGCCGGTACGGCGATCCAGCGCGCGGGCGGCACGGCGCAGCTCCCCCCGGGCGCGGTGGTGGCGCGGGCGACCGCGGCGCCGGTGGACGACCTGCAGATCACGCCGGTGACGGAGACCGAGCGGCCGGCCCGTGAGTCCGGCGGGGGCGCGGACACGGCGGCCGAGCAGCAGGCGGCCGTGGACGAGGTGGCCGCCCAGAAGGCGAAGGTCACGGAAGCGTCGCTGGGCCGGGCGGCCGCCGAGACCGAGGTGTGGAACGCGTCCGGGGAAGCCGTCGAGGCGCACAAGAAGGCGGCGGAGGCCCGGGGCAGGGCGCACCGGCTCACGACGGAGGCGGAGGCCGCCGAGCGGGACGGGGAGAAGTCGCGCGCAGACGCGGACCTGCACACCGGGGCGGCCCGCAGGAAGACCGGGGAGCAGCGGGCGGCCGAGGCCAGGGCGAGCGGGTTCCGGGGGACCGAGCGGGGGAAACGCCAGGAGGCCGAGAAGGCCCGTGACGACGAGCGGATGTACACGGAGAGGGCCGAGAAGGCCGAGAAGGAGCGGAAGGACGCCGAGGACAGGGCGGCGCGCTTCCAGAAGCTGGCCGACGAGGCCAGGGAGAAGCAGAAGGCCGCCGAGGAACGGGTGAAGCGGCTCCAGAAGGAGGCCAAGGAGGCCGGGGAGAAGCAGAAGGCCGCCGAGGCCGAGGCGCGGACGAGGGCGGAGGCCCAGGACCAGGCGCTGCAGAAGGCGGCCAAGGCCGAGGTGGAGGCCGAGGCGGAGGCCGAGATCGCCGAGAGGGTGAAGCAGTGGGCCGCCGCGGCAGAGGCCGCGCTGAGGCAGGCGGGGGCGGCCCAGAAGGACGCCGCTCTGCGCAAGGGGGAGGCCGGCGACGCCGACGCCTCGAAGAAGGAGGCCGAGGGCGAAGCGGCCGAGTGTGCCGAAGTTCGGAGCACGGCGGAGGAGCAGGCGAAGAAGGCCCGGGAGCTGGCGGCGCTGCGGGACAGGGAGGCCGACGAGGCGGCGCAGGAGCGCGGCAAGGCCGAGCGCGAGGCGGAAAAGCACAAGGAGGCCGCCGACAAGGCGATGGAGCAGGCGGCCCAGGCCCAGGCCAACGCCCAGCGGCACGAGAACACCGCGCAGGAGCGGCGGCGGCAGGTGTCCCAGGCCCGCGCCGAGGAGCAGAAACACGCGCAGGACGCGACCGCGGCACAGAACAGGGCGGCGGCCGCGGGGCAGCGGCAGCAGGACCAGAGGGCGGCCCAGACCACGGCGTCGGACGCGATGAGCGCGGCGAAGAAGGCCCAGGAGGCGGAGAAGAAGGCGAAGGAGGAGGCGGAGAAGAAGGCGAAGGAGGAGGCCGCGGCGGAAGCCGCGAAGAAGAACGGGACGGAAGCGGCGAGCACCGACAAGGCGGGCCAGTCCCTGGGCAAGCGTGTCGGGGGCGCGATCAAGAAGGGCGCCGCCAAGGCCAAGCCGTGGATCGACCAGCCCGACACGGTGGCGCTCCGCCTCAGCTCGCCGTACAGCGGAACGCATCGGGCGGAGGCGACGAAGCTCGGGGACACCGGGACGGCGCGCAACACCACCATCCAGCAGGACGTCGAGAACCCGATCAACCTGGCGAGCGACTTCACCGGCGCCTTCAACGACGTGGTGACGTACAAGGACTCGGTCGGAAAGCGCCACGAAAAGGGCCCGGCGTCCCACGGGCACCGGAAGAACGTGAACACCAAGCCCCTCGCCGGGACGACGAACACCCTCATGACCGTCAACGACGGCGTGAAGATCAGCGACAACCTCATCAGGACCGCCAAGGGCGCGTCCGGGGTGGCGGAACTCGGCGACGCCAGCGGCGCCCTCACCGTCGCGTTCTCCACCCTGACCGCCGGCCGCGAAGTGAGGGCCCTGAAGAACACCCGTGCCCAGCGCAACGAGCTCAAGGAGCACTTCAAGGGTGAAGTCGCCCAGCGCGGCCGGAAACTCCAAGACGTCCTGAACGAACTGGGGGCGGCCAACACCGCACTGGCCGGGACCTCGGTGAGGCTGGCGGCCGCCCGGCCCGGCGAGGAGGCGGAGGCCCTGCAGGCCGTCGAGAACGAGCGCACCCGCATCGACGGCCTCAGGAAGGAGCTGCTGGAGCATCTGGCCGCCGGACGGGACTACGCGGTGGAGAAGAAGAAGAGGAAACTCACGCACCGGTCCCTCGCCCTGGGCGGCAACGTCGCGCGGACCGCAGCCGGTGCCGTGGCGATCGCGGCCGCGACAGGAGCGGTCTCCGGTGGCATCGTGCCCGGCGTGATGGCCGCCGGCACGGCGCTGGGCCTGGGCGGCCTCGCGGCCAAGAAGGGCGTGAAGAAGGCGAACAAGCGCTACAACTCGGTGCGCGACTACCAGAAGCACGCCCGGACCACTACGCCCCAGGAAGGAACACCGGCGTCCGAGAAGCCCAGGCTGGACGAGGACGGACGGGGCAGAAGGAGCGACGCGTGGAAGGAGGCGGTCATGGTGACGCACGCCATCAAGCAGGGGAAGCGGCAGCTCAACGCGCAGGAGATCTACGCGCAGGCGGCCGGACCGGCCGTTCCCGCGAGTGAGAACGTCCCCGACGACATCCGGCGCAAGGCCCGCGACTTCCTCAAGACCCTCAAGTGCGGCCCGGACCACCACAACCAGACGGAGCCGGAGTGGGAGGCGTCGCTCAACGACCCCGACCAGCAGACCGAATGGGAAGAGGCGATAGCCAAGGCGCTCTCCTCGCTCTGAGTCCCCACCGCCGGGGACGGGGTCAACTGCGGTGCCCTGCCCCCGGCGTTGCCCTCGGGGACCTGTCGGGAGCGGGTGCCCTCCGGTAGGGCTGGTGGTGGCCACACGTTCGTGTCGAAGGGAGCCATGGTGCGCGCGCACGAGGAAGCCACCGAGCAGAAGGCCGTGCGGGGTGGTCGGCCTCCGCACCGGCCCGCGACCGCGCCCACCACCGGGGTGAGCGGCGCTCCGATGACCCCGGCGGCGGTCATGGCGCTCCAGCGTTCCGTCGGCAACCACGCCGTGCAGCGGCTCATCGGCCAGGAGACGCACCAGCACGGCGCGGGCTGCGGACACGACGGGTTCGACGACAAGAGCCCGCAGGGCCAGGTCCAGCTCCTCAACGAGGCCATGGCCACGCCGAGCAGCCCGCTCGGAGGGTCCATCCGCTCCGAGGCGGAGTCGTTCTACCAGACCGACCTCTCCCCCACCCGCGTCCACGACAACCCGGTGGCCCAGCGCGCCACCGCGGCCCTGGGCGCCCAGGCGATGACGGTCGGCACCCACGTCTTCCTCGGCCCGCAGGCGGCCGGCCGCAAGGACGTCATCGGCCACGAGCTGGGACACGTCAAGGAGAACCTGGCGGGCGTGCGCGAGACGGGCAACGACAACGGTGCCGGGCTCGCCGTGACCGACCCGGGCCAGGGCTCCGAACGGGCCGCGGAGGCCGACGGCGCCGCCTTCGGGGCGGGCAGGAAGATCGCCCCGTCCGTCGAGGCCCGGGCAGCGGCCACGGACCACGCGGACGACACGGAGTAGAACGGTACGGATCCGATGAGCCTTTGGACTTCCCTGGAGCCCGCGTCCGCGACCGTGGACCCCGGCAGCACCACGAGCGTACGGCTGCGGGTGCGCAACACCGGTGACGTGGTGGACGAGTACCGCTTCGAGCCCGTCGGGGACATCGCGCCCTGGACGACGGTGGAGCCGCAGACGCTGCGCCTGTATCCCGGCACGACCGGCACCGTGGAGCTGACGTTCGCTCCGCCGCGTACGTCGGACGCGGTGGCGGGGCCGAATCCGTACGCGGTGCGGATCACGCCGACGGAGCATCCGGACGCGGTGACGGTGCCGGAGGGGAACCTCACGATCACGGCGTTCACCGAGGTGCGGGCGGAGTTGGTGCCGCCGACGGTGAAGGGGCGTTTCCGGGGCCGGCCGCGGCTGGCGGTGGACAACCTGGGGAACACGAAGGTGACGGCGTCGGTCGCGGGCAGCGACACGGGCGACCATCTGTCGTACGAGATCCGGCCGTCGAACGTGCAGATCGAGCCGGGGCGTGCGGCGTTCGTGGAGACGACGCTGAAGCCGAAGCGGATCATCTGGTTCGGGGCGAAGGAGGAACGCCCGTACACGCTCGCGGTACGGCGCTCCGGGGTGGATCCCACCGGCGTCGAGGGCACGTATGTGCAGCGGGGGTTCCTGCCGCGCTGGCTGGCGACGTTCCTGGGCATCTTCGTCGCGGTCGCGGTGGCGTTCGTGATGATCTGGATCGCGTACAAGCCGCAGGTCCGCACCAGTGCCACCGAGCAGACGCAGCAGGCGGGCGTGGCGCTGTCCCCCAGTGCCACCCCGGAGACCCTGCCCAGCAGCGCCGAGTCCGCACCCGCCGCCGAGCCCGAGCAGCCGGCCGCGGAGGAGACCGGGAAGGACGACGCGGGCGGCGGCGGAGGAGGAGGTTCCGGCGGCGGTGACGGGGGGGACAAGAAACCCGCGAAGCCCGCCGTGAAGCCGGTGGTCCCCGCCCGGAACGTCATGCTGCGCAACGCCACCACCCACATGTGCGCCGACATC
Organism: Streptomyces ardesiacus; assembly: GCF_003112575.1. Taxonomy (GTDB): domain Bacteria; phylum Actinomycetota; class Actinomycetes; order Streptomycetales; family Streptomycetaceae; genus Streptomyces; species Streptomyces ardesiacus. The sequence continues at coordinate 416,398 of NZ_BEWC01000003.1, read as the reverse complement.
CCCGGACGGGGCAAGGGCCAGATCAACGGGGTCGTCCAGCAGGCCAACTGCCACGAAGAGGGCGACAACGAGTACTGGCACCTCGAGGTGAAGTACAAGAAGGGCGGCCCCGGCGGGGCGGACCTCTTCCAGATCCGCAACGCCACGGACGAGTTCTGCATGGACCTCGGGGAGTTCGGGGCCCGTCCCGAGGGCACGGGGATCGCCGAGTTCCACTGCGACGGCACGATGGCCGACAACCAGCTCTGGTGGGTCGACAAGCAGGAGAGCGGCGACTACTGGATCCGCAACTACGCGAGCAACCACCTGTGCCTGAACGTGAAGGGCCAGAACGGCGGCACCGAGACCCCGCTGAACATCGCCAAGTGCACCAACACCGACGACCAGGAGTGGCAGATCATCCACCCGAACAAGGACTGACCCAGGTCCGGACAGCCGTGCGACCAGGCACCTTGGGGCAGCCAGTAATGCCCCGATTGCCGCTGTTCAAACCTGAGTTGGCGCGTAGCGTCGGCGTGTGAGCCTGTGGACTTCCCTGGAGCCCGCGTCCGCGACTGTGGACCCCGGCAGTAGTACGCGTGTGCGCCTGCGGGTGCGCAATACCGGTGACGTGGTGGACGAGTACCGGTTCGAACCGGTGGGGCAGGTGGCCCCCTGGACGACGGTGGAGCCGCAGACGCTGCGCCTGTATCCGGGGACGACGGGGACGGTGGAGCTGACGTTCGCTCCGCCGCGTACGTCGGACGCGGTGGCGGGGCCGAATCCGTACGCGGTGCGGATCACGCCGACGGAGCATCCGGACGCGGTGACGGTGCCGGAGGGGAACCTCACGATCACGGCGTTCACCGAGGTGCGCGCGGAGTTGGTGCCGCCGACGGTGAAGGGGCGTTTCCGGGGCCGGCCGCGGCTGGCGGTGGACAACCTGGGGAACACGAAGGTGACGGCGTCGGTCGCGGGCAGCGACACGGGCGACCATCTGTCGTACGAGATCCGGCCGTCGAACGTGCAGATCGAGCCGGGGCGTGCGGCGTTCGTGGAGACGACGCTGAAGCCGAAGCGGATCATCTGGTTCGGGGCGAAGGAGGAACGGCCCTACCGGCTGGCCGTCCGCCGCTCCGGGGTGGATCCCACCGAGGTCGAGGGCACGTACGTGCAGCGGGGCTTTCTGCCGCGCTGGCTGGCGACGTTCCTGGGCATCTTCGTGGCCGTCGCGGTGGCGTTCGTGATGATCTGGATCGCGTACAAGCCGCAGGTCCGCACCAGTGCCACCGAGCAGACGCAGCAGGCGGGCGTGGCGCTGTCCCCCAGTGCCACCCCGGAGACCCTGCCCAGCAGCGCCGAGTCCGCGCCCGTGGATGAGCCGAAGCTGGAGCAGCCCGTCACGCAGGAGCCGAAGGACGACGGCGGTGGCGGCGGCGACAAGGGCGACGGCGACAAGGGCGGCGGCGGGGAGTCCAAGAAGCCCGCGAAGCCCGCCGTGAAGCCGGTGGTCCCCGCCGAGAACATCCTGCTGCGCAACACCACCAGCCACATGTGCGCCGAACTCCCCGGGCGGGAGAAGGGCGAGCTCGACGGGCCGGTCCAGCAGGCGGTCTGCGACGACACCGACGGGGACAACCAGATCTGGAACCTTGAGGTCCGGTTCAAGAAGGCCGGCCCCGGCGGGGCGGACCTCTTCCAGATCCGGAACATCAAGGACAAGTACTGCATGGACCTGCCCGACCACGTCTCCGCCGCCGTGGGCACGCCCGTCACCGAGTTCCACTGCGACAACGAGGTCCCGACCGACAACCAGGTCTGGTGGGTCGACAAGCAGGAGAGCGGGGCCTACTGGATCCGCAACTTCTCCAGCAACCAGAAGTGCCTGGGCGTGGAGGGTGCGAACGGCGGCGCCCTCTTCTCCAAGCTGGTGCTCGACGACTGCACCAACGTCGACGACCAGGAGTGGGAGATCATCCACCCGAAGAGGGGCTGAGGCTCAGGCGGTCCCGGCGGCGGTCACCAGCCGCCTTCCCCCGGGACCAGCCGGCCGGCCTTGCGGTACTCACGGCGGGCGCCCTCCAGGAGGTCGTCCGCCGTCACCGTGTCGTCGCGCCCCGCGGCGAGGTAGGCGGCGGTGACCACGGCGCTGCGGATCGAACCGCCCGCCAGCTCGAACTCCCGGGCCAGCGGCTCCAGGTCGATCCCCTCGTCGGACGGGACCCGGGACAGGCCGTGCCGCCACAGCGCCAGCCGCTGCTCGACGTCCGGGAAGGGAAAGTCCACCACGAGGTCCAGGCGCCGGGTGAAGGCCTCGTCGATGTTGGCCCGCAGGTTGGTGGTGAGCAGGGCGATGCCGTCGAAGGACTCCAGGCGCTGGAGCAGGTAGGCGCTCTCCATGTTGGCGTACTTGTCGTGCGCGTCCTTGACCTCGGAGCGCTTGCCGAAGACGGCGTCCGCCTCGTCGAAGAGCAGCACGGCGTCGGTGCGGTCGGCCTCCGTGAAGATCCGCTCCAGGTTCTTCTCGGTCTCGCCGACGTACTTGTCCACCACCGACGACAGCTGCACCACGTACAGGTCCAGGCCCAGGTCGGCGGCGACCACCTCCGCCGACAGAGTCTTGCCGGTGCCGGACTCGCCCGCGAACAGGCCGAGGACGCCCCGGCCGCGCCCGCCGCCCGCGCTGAGCCGCCAGTCGCCCAGCACGCGGTCGCGATGGCGGGCGCGCAGGGCGAGTTCGCGGAGCTGGACCAGGGGCTTGTCGGGCAGCACCAGGTCCCGCCAGTCCACGGCGGGCCGGATGCGCCGGGCGTGGCTCTCCAGGCCGGAGGCCGACTGCCGGCGGGCGGCGAGCCGGACGTGGTCGGCGGTGACCGGGGTGCCGTCGAAGGCGGCGAGGGCGCGGGCGGTGTGCGCGGCGCGCTGGATGCGGTCCCCGCCGAGCCGGTACGGGGCGACGGCCGTGGCCAGGTCGAACCCGTCGGCGTCGCTGCCCAGCGCGGCCCGCCAGGCGGCGGCGCCACCGGCCCCGCGCGCCGGGGCGTCCAGGACCAGCGGGTCGTGCGGCGACCACTGCGGGTCGTAGGGGCGCGGGTCCGTCATCAGGACGGTCACGTCCCGCGCCGCGGTCAGCGCCCGCACCAGCGCGGCCGGCTTCTCGGGCAGCCCCGCCACCACGAGGGCCCGGCCGCTCAGGCGGGCCTCGCGCAGCAGCTCGGGCACGTGGTCCGCGGGCTCGCCGCAGCGCAGCGCGTCCACGCCCGCGGCGTCCAGGGCGGCGGCGACGGCGGCCAGGCCGTCGCCCTCGCGGGGTTCGCGCAGGTGGGCGACGAGCGGGCCCTCGCGCAGCAGGGCGGCCAGCCGGCCCACGAACGCGTCGGCGTCGGGGCCCGCGGCGGGCAGCGGCTCCGGCATCGGGAGCAGCAGGCCGAGGAGCGCGGCGTCCGGGGTGTCGTCGCCGAGCAGATGGCCGATCAGCCGGTCCGGGACCTTCAGCGCACGGGTGAGGAAGGGCCGTTCGGGCTCCTCCACCTCCAGCAGGCCGAGGGTGCGCAGCGGGGCGGAGGCGTGGAACCGGGCCCGGGCCGCCGACGCGTGCGCGGGCACCCCGCACAGGTCGAGGGCGAGGCCCACGGTGGCGCGGCGGCGGCTCACGTCGTTGTTGAGGTAGCCGTAGAGCGGCTCGAAGGCGCGGTCGACGTCGGGGGCGAGGGCGACGAGCAGGGCGGCGGTGTCCAGCTCGGTCAGCCGTGCCCGCTCGCCCAGCGCCGCCAGCCGGTCCACGGGGCCCGCCGGACCGCCGACGTGGGCCGGCGCCTCCCCGGACCCGGCCGCCGCGGCGGGGTCCGGCCAGGTGCGCAGCAGGTGGTGGACGGCCTCGTCGGGCAGGTACAGGCCGCGCAGCGGGTCCTCGGCCGTGGGGTCGTCGGCGGTGCGGTGGTCCACCAGCGCGGCCACCCGTTCCCGCAGGACGCCGAGCCGGGCGAGCAGCGTCTGCGCGCAGTCGCCGGACGGGTCGGCGGGCGCGGGGCCGGTGCCGGGGGTGTGCACGGTCGTTGCGGGGGTCACTGGCGTCACTGGTGTCACTGTCGTTTCGTACGGCCGTCCTGGGCGGCCCTGCGGGCGACGCGCGCCGCCGCCACCTGGTGCGGCCGGTGCGAGCGTCCCTCCGGCAGCGGCGGGTCGCCCTCCATGCCGCCGACCCGGACCGTCGCGCCCTCGGTGACCGGGGGCCCGGCGTCGTACTCGGGGAAGGCCGGGAAGGGCGCGGTCACCACCAGGTCGAGGGACGGCTTGAGTTCGCCGCCCAGGGCGGACCAGATCTCGGCGAGGGAGCGGGTCTCCGACTGGATGCCGGCCACCGTCAGCGGCACGGAGAGGTTCAGCGCGCCGAGGGAGCCCGGGAGTTCGGAGGGCGGCAGCAGCTCGCGCGGCAGCAGGGTCGCCAGGACGGCGGACAGCAGCCGGTGTTCGTCCTGCGGGGTCTTGGTCCACGCCGTCACCAGGTACGACAGCCGGAACCAGCGCGGCGGCTGACGGCGCTTGATGACGATGTCGTCCTGGTCGCGCACCGCCATCTGGCCGCGGTGCCGGCGGTTCACGTCCTCGCGGATGTCGTACAGGTAGGCGTTGACGACGGGGGCGTTGCGGCGGGCCGCCCAGTCACGGGTGGGCGCCTCGAAGGCCACGTCGATGCCCGAGTCCGTCAACGCCCCGCTCTTGAGGAGGCTCTTGAGGACCTCGTCCACCTCGTGGATCACGCTCGTGCTCCCGACTTCCCGCCTTGACCGTCATGGACATCCACCGTCGATCGTGCCTCGGGGCCCTTGCGCCCGCACGCGCCACGGGGACGACGGCCGGGCAGGGTGCCCTGCCCGCGCGGCCCCGGGGGTCCGCCCTCGATTGCCCGTTCGGTCAGATGTAGCCTTCCCGGAGGGCATAGGCCACGGCGTGGGCGCGATTGCGCAGATGAAGCCGTGTCGTCAGTCCGTGCATGACGTTCTTGACGGTGCGTTCGGAGTAGGACAACTTGCCGGCGATCTCTCCGGTGTCGAGACCCTCGGCGACCAGCCGCAGGACGTCCACCTCTCGGGGTGCGAGGCCCAGCGACGGGGCCCCGGGGCGGCCCGCCGCGCCCCGGTGCAGGGTGCCGACCTGGCTGATGAGCCGGCCCAGCAGGTCCGCGGGCAGGTCCCCGTCGCCGCGCGAGGCGGCCAGTACGGCCTGCACCAGCCGGTGGGCGGTGGCCTCGTGCCGCCAGACGATCGCGCCGACGCCGCACTCGACGACGTCGAGCAGTTCGCTCTCGCGGATCGTGCCGATCACGAGGACGGCGCGCGCACCTTCGCTGCGCACGATCCTGCGCAGCCGGGTGAGCGCCGCGTCGTCGAGCGCGTCCTCGATGAGCAGGGCGACCGTGCCGGGACCCGACTCCTCGCGCAGGTCGATCTCCGGGTGCCGCCGCAGCTGGCTGACCGCGCCCTCGCGGCTGATCGGGTCCGGGGCGGACACCGCCACCGGGACCCGCCGGTCGACGACGCCGGCGGCCGCGCCGGAGCCGCGTGCCGAGGTGGTGGTCGTGATGGATGTGGTGGTGGCCCGGGGTGAGTTGAGCAACCGTTTCCCCCCTGTTCACGTGCGCGCAATACGGCACAGACCCGTAGCGGATGTGCGTGTTCCACACTTGTGGGGCCGCTGGGACTTCGCAATCGTGGACCACCACGAGGTGGACCACGAGACCGGCGCGTCTGCCGCCGCAAGGGGCCGTGGGGCAGGAGTCGGGGCAGTTCACAGGGTCCGCACAAGGACGCGGGGGCCCGGGGCGGCGACCGCGTGCCCACGTGACCCGCGCCACTTCGCACCACCGCCGGCCGCGGACGTTCGTCTCACACACCGGGGGAGCACCATCCACCACAGGAGGCACCGATGACCGGACCGCTCCGTGAACGCGACGACGCACAGGCGCTGTTGGCCGCCGAGATCGAGCGCGCCCGGGCCGGCACCGGCCGCCTCGTCCTGCTGCGCGGCGCCGGCGGCACCGGTCGCACCGCCGTCCTGGAGGCCGCCGCCGGGCTGGCCGAGGACCGCGGCCTGCGGGTGCTGCGCGTGCGCTGCTCGCCCGAGGACACATCGGTGCCCTTCGCGATGGTCCTCCAACTTCTCGGTCCTGTGCCGGAGTTCACCGACATGCTGCTCGGCAGCGGCGACCGGGCCGGCGCGGCCCGGCTGTGGCGAGTGCTGCGCGCGTACGCCGCCGAGGGCCCGGTCCTGGTGGCCGTCGACGACGTCCACCTCGCCGACGAGTCCTCGCGCCGCTGGCTGACGGAGGCGGCCCGGCACGTCGACCGATTACCCGTACTGCTGGTCGCCACCGAGCGCAGCCAGTACGACATCGACCCCCGGCCCCCCGGACTCACCCGGGCCCTGTCGCCGTCCCTGGTGCGTACCCACACCCTGGCCCCGCTCAGCGACGCGGCGGCGGCCGGGCTGGTCCGCGACGCCTTCCCCGACGCGTCCGCGTCCTGGACGCGGGAGGTCGTGCTGGCCGGTGCGGGCAGCCCGCTGCTCCTGCACGCCCTGCTGGACGACCTCGGCGGCACCCCGCACCCCGACGGCACCCCGCCCGTGCCGGCCAGTTGCGCCGCGCTGTACCCCGGGTCCTACCCGGCCGCCGTGTCCTGGTGGCTGGAGAGCGCGGGCCCCGCGACGGCCGACGTGGCCCGCTGCCTCGCCGCCCTGGAGCAGGCCTGCCCCGCCGGTCCGCCGTCGCGCCGGGGCGCGCCCCGGCCTGCCCTCCCGCACCCGCGGACCCCGCCGTTCGCGCACCCGCACGACGCCCCGGCGGTGCGGACGCGCCGGCCCGGGGACATCGCCCCGGGCTGCCGGGACGTGTGGAGCGCGGACCCCGGGGACGCCGGGGACCCGGAGGCGGCGTTCCCGGTGTCCGGGGCGCCCGGCCTCCTCGCCGCGCCGCGGGAGCACGGCCCCTACCCGCACCCCACCGAACCCGCCGCCGAGGCGCCGTACCCGCCCCACCGGGACCCGCGTCCCGCCCTCGCGCACGCCCCGTACGGCCCCCGGCCGGCGCCCGCGCCCGGTGCCGGCGGCTACGGCCGCACCGATCCGCCCGCGCACCCCGCCCACCGGACGGCGCCGCGGCCCGCCCTCTCCCCGCCCGCGGCGTGGGGGACGGCCGGGGACCCGGTCGACGTGCTCGCCGAGGCGGCCGGGGCCGACCCCGTGCGGATCGAGGGATGGCTCGCGGCCATGACACGGCTCGGTCTGCTGCGCCCCGACGCGGCCGGCCGCCCGCGCTACGCGCACCCGTTGCTGCGCGACGCCGTGCTCACCGGCTGGCCCCGCCCGCGCCGCGAGGCCGTGCACCGCTCGGCGGCCCAGGCACTCCTGCGCCGCGGCGGCCGGGTCGAGGCGGTCGCCCGGCACCTGCTGCGCACCCCGGCCGTCGGCCTGTCCTGGGCGCTGCGCGTCCTGCGCGACGCCGTGACGGTCGCCGTGCACGACGCCCGGCCCGCCGACGCCGTCGGCTACCTGCGCCGGGCCCTGGACGAACCGCTGACCGACGACCTGCGCCAGCGCCTGCTGACCGAACTGGGCTCCCTGGAGTACGCGTCGGCCGACACCCCGGCCGCCATCGCGCGCCTCGCCGAGGCCCAGCACCTGCCGGCCGAGCCCCGCAACCAGGTGCGCACGGCCGTCGCCCTCGGCACCGCCCTCGCCGGGCGCGGCGAGATCCGTACGGCGATGGAGGTGCTGCGCCGCACCGAGGGCCGGCTCTCCGGTCACCCGGACCTCGCCCGCACCGTGCAGACCGCGACCGCGCTGCTGTCCGACGAGGACCTGGCCACCCGGCAGGAGGTGTACCGGTGGCTGTCCGACACCGGACGGCACTCCCCGGAACTGGTCGGCACCGCCGGACAGGCCCTGCTGGTGCGCTACGCGGCGACGGCCGCCCTGATCTCCGCCGACGAGGCGATGACCCGGGTACGCCACCTGCTCGCCCAGCCCGCCGACCCGCTCGCCGAGCCCTTCCTGCTGGGTACGGCCGCCGCGGTCGCCCAGTGGGCCGACGAACTCGACGAGGCGGAACGGCTCGTGGAACGCGGCCTGGCCGGACAGCACCCCGCCCTGCTGCACCCCATGCAGCACGCCCTGCTCAACACCCGCGCCGACATCGTCGCCTCCCGCGGCGACCACGCCCGGCTGCTCGCCCTCGCCGCCGACCCGGGGCCCGGCCCCGGACCCACCAACCGCGACGCCCACGCCCTGATCGCGCTCGTCGAGACCGGCCGCGCCGACGAGGCCCTGCGCCACGCCGACCGCTTCGACCTGCGCGAGGCGCCGGAGAACTGGGAGCTGAACCGCTACCTGTACGCGCGGGGCGTGCTGCGCGCCGCCACCGGGGACCCCATGGGAGCGCTCCACGACTTCCTGGAGTGCGGGCGGCGCCAGTCGGCCCGCGAGGTGGTCAGCCCGGTCGTCACCCCGTGGCGCACCGCCGCCGCCGAGATACGGCTGGCGTTCGGCGGCGGCCCCGAGGCGCTGGCCCTCGCGACGGAGGAACTGAGACTGGCCAGGGTGTGGAACACCCCGCGCACCGTGGGCCGGGCGCTGCGCGTGCTGGGCACCGCGACCGGCGGACGGCGCGGTCTCGAACTGGCCGAGGAGGCCGTACGGACCCTGCGCGACGCGTCCGCCGACACCGACATGGAGCTGATCCCCGCCCTGCTCGCCCAGGGCCGCCAGCTCCTCGACGCGGGCGAACGCGGGCGTGCCCGGGCCCGGCTGCGGGAGGCCGCCGACCTGGCCGAACACAAGGGCGCCCGGCGCTGGCTCGCGCTGACCGGGCAGGCGCTGCGCGAGGGCGGCGCCCGGGGCTCCGCGGCGGACCGCACGGGGGCCGACGCGCTGACCGGCAGCGAGCGCCGGATCGCCGAACTGGCCGCCGACGGACGGACCAACACCGAGATCGCCGAACTCCTCCACCTCGCCCGGCGCACCGTGGAGACCCACCTGACCAGCACCTACCGCAAGCTGCGCATACGCCGCCGGACGGAGCTGCCGGGCGCCCTGGAGCGCGGCGGGCACCGCGAGCGGGAGGCGCGCCCCGACACCCGCTGCTGACCGGGTCCGGCGCGGCCCGCCCTCACAGGTCGCGCAGCAGCCGCCCGATCTCCATCTGCTCGGTCTCCAGCGGGTCGCCGTCCTCGACGTTCCACAGGCTGTTCTGCAGCACGCGGCCCAGGCACCAGGCGCGGGCGCGCTGCCGGTCGAGGCCGAGGACGTCGGTCATGGCGTCGAAACGCCAGCGGGTCTCGGCCGGGTCGTAGCGGTTGTCGAGCGCGGGCATCAGGTCGAAGCCGGGGTCGCCGGCCAGCGGTTTGGGATCGATGGCGAGCCAGGGGGCGCGGTCCGCGGCGAGGACGTTCTCGTAGTGCAGGTCCCAGTGCAGCAGCCGGTCGCCCGGTTCGTCGGCGACCTCGCGCACGGCGGCGGCGCAGTCGGCGACCAGCCGCCGGTCCGCCGGGTCCGCGATGTGCTCCAGCGTCCCGGGCGTCCGCTCCAGCATGCCCCGCGCGATGTCCCCGAGCCGGCGCACACCGGGCGGCGCGGGCGTCGCGGTGAGGTGCGCGAGCATCCGGGCGACGACCAGGACGGCCTCGCGGGAGTCCGCGACGTGACCGAGCGTGCGGCCGGAGTCCAGGCGTTCCAGGAGCATGGTCCCGGTCCCCGGATCGTGGTCGAGCAGCCGCACCGCGCCGTCCCCGGCCCACTCCCGCAGCGCGAGGGGCTCGCCCTCGGTCTCCGCGTCGAGGAGCTGCAGCTTCAGCACCGCCTCGCCGCCGTCGCGCCGCACGACCGGCAGCACCAGCGCCGCCCAGCCGTGCATCGGCGGCCCGTCCGGCCGCAGCTCCCACCGCTCCAGGAACCCGGCGGCCAGCGCGGGCAGCCCCGCGGCGAAGGCGCGCCCCGCCTCGCCGCTGTACTTCGCCAGGGAGACGGCCAGTGCGTCCGGAACGTCGATCATGGTCAACGAGGCTACCGGGCCGTCCGTTTGGCCGGGCCCGAACGGCCGGCCCGGGCGGACGGCTCGAACGGACAGCCCGGACGGACGGCCCGGACGGACGGCCCGGACGGACGGCCCGGACGGACCGCCCGGACGGACCGCCTCCCGAGAGCGCGGGCGGCGGCCCGGCACGGGACCTCACCGCGGCCGAGGAGGCCGTGCCGGCGCGGGCCGGGGACGGCGCGTCCGGCACCGCACGGGGCCGGTTGCTCCCACCGCGGCCCGTCTCAGGCCACCGGCTCCGGCACCGGGCGGTCCGCCGGGTTCCCGTGCTTCGGCGCCTTCGCCGTCACCATCACGCCCGCGACCACGCCCGCCAGCAGCATCACCCCGGCGGCCACCCAGATGGCGACCGTGTAGCCGTGCACGATGCCCTCCCGCACGATCAGCTCCCGCTGGGCGGGGTTCGTCAGGTGCGCGGTGATCCAGGACGCGCTGGTGCTGGTCGCGATGGTGTTGAGCAGCGCCGTGCCGATCGAGCCGCCCACCTGCTGCGAGGTGTTGACAGTCGCGGAGGTCACGCCGGAGTCCCGGGGGGCGACCCCGGCGGTGGCCGTGGAGAACACCGGCATGAAGGTCAGGCCCATGCCGAGGCCCATCAGGAGCAGCGCGGGGAGGATCTCGGACACGTACTCCGAGTGCACGGTGATCCGCGTGAGGATCACCATGCCGCCCGAGGCGAGGAGCATGCCGGGCACCATCAGCGTGCGCGGGCTGACGTGCGGCAGCAGCCGGGCGGAGATCTGGGTGGAGCCCACGATGATCGCGGCGGTCAGCGGCAGGAAGGCCAGGCCGGTCCGCACGGGGGAGTAGCCGAGGATGACCTGGAGGTAGTAGGTCATGAACAGGAACAGCCCGAACATGCCGATGACCGCCAGCATCATCGTCAGGAAGCAGCCGGCGCGGTTGCGTTCCCGGATGACGTGCAGCGGCAGCAGGGGGGTGGGCGCCCGGGTCTGCCACCACACGAACGCCGCCAGCAGGGCCACGGCCAGCGCGAACAGGGACAGCACCAGCGGGTCGGTCCAGCCGCGGGGCTGGGCCTCGCTGAAGCCGTAGACGAGCGCGACCAGGCCGCCGCAGCCGAGGACCACGCCGGGCACGTCGAGCCCGGCGTCGGCGTGGCCGGGCCGGTCGTGCAGCAGGGCGAAGGCGCCGATCACCGCGATGATCGCGATGGGGACGTTGACGTACAGACACCAGCGCCAGTTCAGGTACTCGGTGAGCACGCCGCCGACGATGAAGCCGATCGCGGAGCCGGAGCCGGCCAGCGCGCCGTAGATGCCGAAGGCCTTCCCGCGCTCCTTCGGGTCGGTGAAGGTCGTCGTCAGCAGGGACAGCGCGGACGGCGCGAGGACGGCGGCGAACACGCCCTGGAGGGCACGGGCGCCGAAGAGCATCGCCGACGTGGTGGCGGCGCCGCCGATCCCGGAGGCGGCGGCGAAGCCGATCAGCCCGATGACGAAGGTGCGTTTGCGTCCCACCAGGTCCGCGACCCGCCCGCCGAGCAGCAGCAGACCGCCGAACGCGAGGGTGTACGCGGTGATCACCCACTGGCGGTTGGCGTCGGACATGTGCAGGTCGCGCTGGGCCGAGGGCAGCGCGATGTTCACGATCGTCGCGTCGAGGACGACCATCAACTGGGCCAGGGCGATCACCACCAGCCCCCACCAGCGATGCGGATCGGCCTCCGGGGGCGTGGCCGCGGGTTCGCCTGTCCGACCTGTCCGGGAGCCACTCATTGGGCCAGAAGACCACGATTCGGGACGAGTCGCATCCCGTTGCGCGGGCCGTCGCCCGGCTCGGCGCCACCGGCCGCCGGTCATGGTTCCAGGACCACCTTGCCGGTCGTCGCCCGGTTCTCCAGGGCGCGGTGCGCGGCGGCGGCCTCGGCGAGCGGGAAGCGGTGCACGGCCGGGACGAGCCGGCCCCCGGCGGCCTCGGCGAGGGCGCGCAGTTCGAGGGTGCGCACGGGGTCGGCGCCGCCGGTCCGCTCCCTCATCGCCGGGCCGAGCACCTGCTCGGAGACGCCGTCGACCAGGTAGGGGGCACCGTCGCGCAGGCCCTGGGCCGACCAGCCGAAGACCACGTGCCGCCCGCCGGGTCCGAGCAGGGCGACGGCCTCGCGCGCCACGTCCCCGCCGACGCCGTCGAAGACGACGGTGGCGGCCTCGCCGTCCAGGTGGGCGCGGACCTTCGCTGGCCACCCGGGGTCCGTGTAGTCGACGGCGAGATCGGCGCCGTTCGCCGCGACGAGGGCGGTCTTGGCCGGGCCGCCGGCGAGGCCGATCACCGTGGCGCCGGCGTTCTTCGCGTACTGCACCAGCAGCGTGCCGATGCCGCCCGCGGCGGCCGGGACCACGGCCACGGCGCCGGGGCCCAGCTCGGCGAACTGCACGATCCCCATCGTCGTACGCCCGGTGCCGATCATGGCGACGGCCTGGGCGAAGTCCAGGTTCGCGGGGACCTCGTGGACGCGGGCGAGGTCGGTGACGGCGAGTTCGGCGTAGCCGCCCGGGGCGAAGCCGAGGTGGGCGACGACGCGCCGGCCCAGCCAGCTCTCCGGCGTGCCCTCCCCGAGTGCGTCGACGACCCCGGCGACCTCGCGGCCGGGGATCGTGGGCAGCTCGGGGAGGGCGGGCACCGGCCCCCGGACGCCCTCGCGCAGGGCGCCGTCCAGGAGATGGACGCCCGCCGCACGGACGGCGATCCGGACCTGGCCCGGTCCCGGCGCCGGGTCCTCGACCTCGTCCAGGACGAGGTTCCCGGCCGGACCGAAGGCGTGCAGACGGATGGCGTGCATGACGGAACCCCCAGGGGAAGAGTGCGCTGCTGCGGCTGCTGTGCTCCCCACCCAACGACCTCAAGCTCGCTTGAGGTCAAGCCCGTGCCGCCCCAGGGCGAGGGAGACCGCCGTCAGGGCGCTGTTGAAGGAGACCTCGGAGAGCAGGCCGGGCGCGGCGACCTGGTCCCCGGCGAGGTAGACGCCGTCGCCGCGGTCGAGGGCCGGCCGGTCGCGCCAGGTGGTGCCGGGCAGGTCCACCGCGCCGGTACGGCCGTTCGCGACCGCCTCGCGCCGCCAGGTCAGCCGCTCGCGCCAGCCGGGGAAGCCCAGGTCGAGCAGGTGCTCGGCGCGTGCGACGCCCTCGGCCTTCGACGCGTCCGGCGCGAGGGGGATCTGCCCCTGGATCAGCTGCTCGCCCGCCGGCGCGAGCGTGCGGTCCTGCGCCGTGAACCGCTCGATCCACCCCGGCGCGTCCAGGTCGGAGACGGCGAAGGCGTCCCCGCGCCGGGTGCGTACGGCCAGGTCGACCAGGGTGGTGCGGCCGCTCGGCCACGTCAGCGTGGGGTCGTCCAGCAGGCGGCGGGCCGCGTCGAGGGAGGTGGCGACGACGACGGGCGTGTCGGTGGGCAGCGTGTCCACGCGGGAGAGCGTCTCCACCCGTACCCCGAGGTTCCAGGCCAGGGCGGCCATCCGGTCCACGACCCCGGCCCAGCCGCCGCGCGGGTAGTGCGCCTCGGGCGGCAGCTTGGCGGCCCGCCGCAGCCGCTCCTGCACGAAGGCGGCGGACAGCGAACCCGGATCGTGGTGGAAGAGGGCGACCGCGCAGTAGTGGGCGGCGGCCCGGGCGCCCTCCTCGCCCGCGATCCCGGTCGCCCAGGTCAGGAAGTCGGTGTCGACCGGCGCGGGCCCGACGCCCCGGCGCAGCAGCTTCAGCATGGCGAACGGCGGGGTGCGGCGCAGCGCCCCCTTGTGCCGCAGCCGGAGCCGGGCCGCCTCCAGCGGCGGGATCGGCGCGAGCGGGCCGATCAGGTCCCGCCGGCGCAGCCACGCCCAGTGCGGGCCGCCGTTGTAGAGGGCGTGCGGGCCCTCGTTGGTCCGGTAGGGGCCGTCGGCCGTCCGGGCCCGGCCCCCGAGGGTGTGGTGGGCCTCGTGGACGGTGACCTTGGCACCGGCCTCGGCGGCCGTGATGGCCGCGGTCAGTCCGGCGAAGCCGCCGCCGATGACGGTGATGCGGTGCATGGCTCGGGTTCTCCCTCGGGTCGCGGTCGCGGCGCCGGGCGCGGCGCCTGTCCGCTCCTACGACGTCCGAGGGGGCGCCGGATGTGACATACGGCCGGGGAGAGCGGTGTTTGCGCAGGTCGGAGGCGGTTGTCAGTGCCGGGGTGCAGCATGGGTCCATGGCGAGGAGAGCGGCGGGGACGACGGGCGGGCGCGGTACGACGACGGTGCGCGGGGCGAGACGCCCGGAGCTGCGCCTGCCGCCGCTCACGCCGTACGAGGACGGCGGGGGACTGGAGCCCGACGGGGACTACGACGCGCTGGACTTCCGGGAGACGGACCTCACCGGCCAGGACGGCGCGGGCGCCCGCTTCATGGACTGCGCGCTGACGGGCTGCGCCCTGGACGAGGCGTCACTGCCCCGGGCCCGGCTGCTCGACACGGTGCTCACCGGCGTCAGGGGCGTGGGCACGAACCTCGCGGAGGCGACCCTGCGCGACGTCGAGCTGCTCGACGCCCGCCTCGGCGGCACCCAGCTGCACGGCGCCGTGCTGGAACGCGTCCTGATCCGCGGCGGCAAGATCGACTACCTCAATCTGCGCCGGGCCCGCCTCAAGGACGTCGTCTTCGAGGGCTGCGTCCTGGTCGAGCCGGACTTCGGCGGCGCCCGCCTGGAGCGGGTCGAGTTCGTGGACTGCGCCCTGAAGCAGGCAGACCTCAGCGCGGCCACCCTCACCGACGTCGACCTGCGCGGCGCCGCCCCACTGGAACTCTCGCGCGGCGTGGACCGCCTCTCCGGCGCCGTGATCAGCCCCGCCCAGCTCCTCGATCTCGCACCGGTCCTGGCGGCGGAGCTGGGGGTGCGGGTGCTGGCGGAGGGCTAGCGGCGCGGGCCGCTGCGGCCGTCGGGGCGGTCAGGGCAGGCGCGGGAAGCGGGCCTGGAGGGACCAGACCGCCGGGTTGTCCGCCAGGTCCTCGTGGAGGTCGGTGAGGTCGGCGAGGAGGTCGTGCAGGAAGTCCCGGGCCTCCCGGCGCAGTTCGCCGTGGGAGAAGGACAGCGGGGGCTCGGCCGCCGGGAGCCACTCCGCCTCGATGTCGACCCAGCCGAAGCGGCGCTCGAAGAGCAGACGGTCGGTGGACTCGGTGAAGTCCAGCTCGGCCCGCTGCGGCCGGGCGGCCCGGGATCCCGCCGGGTCCCGGTCGATCTGCTCCACGATGTCGCACAGCGCCCAGGCGAAGTCGAGCACCGGCACCCATCCCCAGGCTGTGGACAGTTCCCGGTCCGCCTTGGTGTCGGCGAGGTACACGTCCCCGCAGAACAGGTCGTGGCGCAGGGCGTGGACGTCCGCGCGCCGGTAGTCCGTCTGCGGCGGGTCCGGGAAGCGGGTGGAGAGGGCGTAGCCGATGTCGAGCACGCAGGTGATGGTGTCACGGACCGGACGCGCGCCCGGACCGGTGGGCGCACCGGTGCTCCTCACGGGCTGTCCGGCCTGCCGTCCCCGCGCAGCCAGTCCTTCCAGATCTCCGTGAAGTCCTCGTCCGGCGCGGACTTCTCCACGTACGCCGTGAAGTCGTCGGTGTCCGCGTTGCCGTGCCGGTGGGCGGCGGACCAGCCGCGCAGCAGCTTCCAGAAGGCGTCGTCGCCGACCGTCTCGCGGATCTTGTGCAGGACCATCGCGCCCCGCTGGTAGACCGGGCTCTCCGAGATGTGCGCCGCGTCGGGCGGGTCCGCGGGCGGGAACGCCCAGACCGACTCGTTCGCGGCCGCGTCGTCGTAGTACGTCCCGTCGTACAGCGCGTCGAAGGACTCCTGGGCGGTGTCGCCGCCGTGGTCCTCCTCCCACAGCCACTCCGCGTAGGTGGCGAAGCCCTCGTTGAGCCACATGTCCCGCCAGGTCTTCGGGCTGACGGAGTTCCCGTACCACTGGTGGGTCAGCTCGTGGACGAGCAGGACGGTGTCGGGGGCGCCGGGGAAATAGGGCCGGTTCTGGGTCTCCAGGGCGTATCCGGCGTCCTCGTCGCGGTCGACGATCGCGCCGGTGGAGGAGAAGGGGTAGGGGCCGAAGTTCTCCTGTCCCCACTCCATGATCTCGGGAATCCGCTTGAGGACCTTCCGGCTCGCGTCGGCCTGAGTCGGGTCCACCGCCGTGTAGACGGACAGGCCGTCGTCCGTGGTGGAGCGGGCGGTCTTCCACGTGCCCACGGCGACCGTGACCACGTGGCTGGACATCGGCTCGGCGGTGTGCCAGGTGAACGTCGTACGGCCGTTCCGGGTGCGCTCCTCGCGCAGTTCGCCGTTGGAGACCACGCCCAGGCCCTTCGGCACGGTCATCCTGATGTCGTACGTCGCCTTGTCGGAGGGGTGGTGGTTGCCGGGGAACCAGGCCATCGAGCCCGTCGGCTCGCCCAGTCCGACCGCGCCGTCGGCGGTGGGCAGCCAGCCCTCCTCGGAGTCGTCCGGGTCGGTGATGGTCTCCGGGCCGCCGGAGTAACGGACGCTCACGCGGAACGTCTCCCCGTCGTGCAACTCGTCCGCCGGGCGCACGGTCAGCTCCTGCCCGGCCCGGTGGAAGCGCGCCTCCCGGCCCTCGACCTCGACCTTCTCGACGTCCAGGCCCTTGAGGTCGAGGTTGAAGGCGGACAGGTCCTCGGTCGCGCGGGCGGTGATCACCGCGGTGCCGGCGAGGTGCCCGGCGTCCGCGTCCGTGTCCGGGTCGTAGTCCAGGGTCAGGTCGTAGTGGCCGACGTCGTAGCCGCTGTTGCCGGCCTTGGGGAAGTACGGGTCGCGCACCCCCGAGCCACCGGGGGTGCCATCGACCGAGCCGCCTCCGCTGCACGCCGTGAGGGCGAGGGCGGTGGCGGCGGTCACGAGCAGACGGGGGGTGCGCACCTCGTGATCCTATGGGGTGTTTCACGTGAAACGCCCGCCGGCAACGGCTGTTGGGACCCCGAAGCGCTCCGGAAGGGCCTAGTTCAGCGATGCCGCGCCCGCCTGTGCGAACTTCTCGTCCAGGGTGCCGGACGGGGCGCCCGCGACGCCGATGCCGGCGATCGGCGCCTTGTCGGCGGTGACCGGCACGCCGCCGCCCAGGAACAGCGTGCCCGGGATGTCCTTCAGGTTGGGCGCGTTCTCCAGGCGGCCCTCCAGCTCGCTGGTCGGCGCGTTCCAGGAGACGGCCGTGTACGCCTTCTTCTCGGCCGACTCGTACGACTGCGGGCCCGCGCCGTCGCCGCGCAGGGTGAGGATCGTGTTGCCGTTGCGGTCGACGACCGCGACCGTGACCCGCTGGCCCTCCTTCTTGGCGGCCTTCAACGCGGCCTGCGCGGCCTTGGTGGCGGCGTCGATCGTCAGATGCGTGGAGGTGGTGGTGTCACGCTTGCCCGCGGCGACGGGAGCGGCGGACACCGCGGAGTCCCGGGCGCTCTCGGGCGCGGAGGCGTTCGCGGCCACCGTGCCGAAGGTGCCGGCGGCGACGGCGGCGAGCACGGCACCGCCCGTGGCGACGCGGGCACGACGGGAGAGGGTCTTCTTCATGGTGGGCTGCTCCTCCGGTGGGGGCGGTCGGGTTCGTGCTCTCCACCCTCCGGCCGGAACCCGGCGCCCGCCGTCGCCGTTCTGGCTGCTCGTGGGCGACGGAACGGGCGACGGCGGGGTCGTCCGATCGGTTGACCCGAAAGACGTCCGAAGAGGGCACCATGGGAGTGTTCGCGCAGCTCAGCCGTCTTCTGCGACACGTTGGAGACAGCGCGGCGGACGGCGAAGCACCAGGAGACGGACGGCGAAGCACCAGAGGAACGGGCGACGGACGGACCGGAGAAGCGGACGAGAGGAGGCGGGTGCGGGGTGGCGAGGGCGAAGCCGTACGACCACCACCCGGACGCCCGGTGGCTCGGCGCCGTCATGCACGTGGCGTTCTTCCTGCTGCTCGGCGGAGCCCTCGCCCGCTTCCTGCTGCGCCACCCCGGCGAACCCCGCACGCCTTGGATCTTCGCGCTGTCCCTCACCCTCGCGGTGCTGCACCTGCTCGGGCCGGTCCTGGGCGGGCCCCAGCCGTCCGAGCCCGGTGCCGTGTCCGCCCGGCGACGCCTGGCCCGGCTGGGCCCGGTGGTCGTGGTGTGGATGGTGCTGGTCGTGCTCGCGCCCAGCTTCGCCTGGTGCGCGGTGCCCCTCTTCTACACCGGCCTGCGCACCCTGCCGGCCCGGGCTGCGCTCGGCCTGGTCACCGTCCTGACGGTGTTCGTCGTCGCCGCGCAACTGCGGCTCGCCGGGGGCTTCGACCCGAACCTGCTGCTCGCCCCGCCCGCCGTCGCCGCCCTCGCCGCCGCCGTGTTCCTGCACACCGAACGGCAGGCGGCCCGGCAGCGCGCCCTGATCGACGACCTGATCCGCACCCGCCGCGAACTCGCCGCCTCCGAGCGCCGCGAGGGCACCCTCGCCGAACGCCAGCGGCTGTCGATGGAGATCCACGACTCCCTCGCCCAGGGGCTGTCCAGCCAGCGGATGCTGCTCCAGGCCGCCGAGCGGGTCTGGGAGTCGGACCAGGACAAGGCCCGCACCCATGTCCGGGGCGCCGCCTCCGTCGCCGAGCACAACCTCGCCGAGGCCCGCCGCTTCGTGCACGACCTGGCCCCGGCCGACCTCGCCCGGGGCGGCGGTCTGGAGGCGGCGCTGCGGGCGCTGGCCGAGCGGGAGTCCGGCGACCACCTCACCGTGCGCGTCCACGTCGACGCCGGTGCCCGCGTCCCGGCGCTGCCCGCCCGCGTCGAGTCGGCGCTGCTGCGGGTCGCCCAGGGGGCCCTGGCCAACGTCCGGGAGCACGCGGGGGCGTCCACCGCCGCGCTCAGCCTCACTCTCCTCGACGACGAGGTCGTCCTGGACGTCACCGACGACGGGCACGGCTTCGACCCGGCGCCGCCGTCCGGCGCCGCCACCGGGGTGCGCGGCCACGGACTGCCCGCCATGCGCGCCCGGTTGCGCCAGCTCGGCGGCACCCTGACCGTCGAGTCCGCGCCCGGCGAGGGCACCGCCCTGTCCGCCGCCGTGCCCCTGGACCCGCCCCGCACCGACCCGGCGGACCCCGCCGACCCGCAGGAGGCACCCCGATGACCGACCCGGCAGCCGGCGGGCCCGCCGGCCCCGTCCGCATCCTGGTCTGCGACGACCACGTCGTCGTACGCGCCGGACTGCTCGCCCTGCTCGACAGCGCCCCCGGCATCGAGGTGGTGGGCGAGGCGGGCACCGGCGAGGAGGCGCTCGCGCTCGCCGCGCGACTGGCGCCGGACGTCGTGCTGATGGACCTTCAGCTCGGTGCCGGCATCGACGGCGTGGAGACGACCCGCCGCCTCACCGCGGGCACCGGCCGTGTGCCGCACGTGCTGGTGCTGACCACCTACGACACCGACGCCGACATCACCCGCGCCATCGAGGCGGGCGCGACCGGCTACCTGCTCAAGGCCGAACGCCCCGAGGAACTGTTCGCGGCCATCCACGCCGCCGCCCAGGGCCGTCCGGCACTGTCCGGGCCCGTCGCCGGCCGGGTCATGGCCAACCTGCGCAGGCCGCGCCCCGCCCTCACCGGCCGCGAACGCGACATCCTGGCCCAGCTCGCCACCGGACTCGGCAACCGGGAGATCGCCCGCGCGCTGTACATCAGCGAGGCCACGGTGAAGACGCACCTGCGCCGCATCTACGACAAGCTCGGCGTCGACACCCGCGCCGGAGCGGTCGCGGTGGCCAAGGAGCAGCGCCTGCTGCCGTGACGGAACGCCGAAGGCCCCCCGGCCGGACATCCGGGGGGCCTCCGTACGCAACGAACGGGCGGGTGAACCTCAGACGTTCACGCCGAAGTCCTGGGCGATGCCCACCAGGCCCGAGGCGTAGCCCTGGCCGACGGCGCGGAACTTCCACTCGGCGCCGTTGCGGTACAGCTCGCCGAAGACCATGGCGGTCTCGGTGGCCGCGTCCTCCGACAGGTCGTAGCGCGCGATCTCGGCGCCGCCGGCCTGGTTGACGATGCGGATGTAGGCGTTGCGGACCTGGCCGAAGTTCTGCGAGCGGTTCTCGGCGTCGTAGATCGAGACCGGGAAGACGATCTTGTCGATGTCGGCCGGGAGGCCGGCCAGGTTGACGTTGATCGCCTCGTCGTCGCCGGCGCCCTCGCCGGTGCGGTTGTCACCGGTGTGGACGATGGTGTTGTCCGGCGTCTGCTTGTTGTTGAAGAAGACGAAGTGGGCGTCGGAGTAGACCTTGCCCTCCGCGTTGACCGCGATCGCGGAGGCGTCGAGGTCGAAGTCGGTGCCGGTGGTGGTGCGGACGTCCCAGCCGAGCCCCACGGTGACTTCGGTCAGGCCCGGAGCCTCCTTGGTGAGCGAGACGTTGCCACCCTTGGACAGGCTTACAGCCATTGTTGGGAGTCCCTTCCCTCGTTTACGTACGGCAAGAAAGCTACAGCTACCACCATGAACGTCGAGAGGGGTCCACAAGGTTCCGCCTGTCTTTACTTTCTTTACCGAGGCCGGGAGTCGGGGGCCCGGGACACCGCGCGGGATATTCGGGTGACTCGGGCCGCCGGGGGGCGGGAACATGGAGGGCATGTCCGGTCCCCATGTCATCCGCGGCTCCGTCTCCCTGCCCGAGGCCGAGCTGGTCTGGCGCTTCTCGCGCTCCTCGGGGCCCGGCGGACAGCACGTCAACACCACGGACACGGCGGTGGAACTGCGCTTCGACCTGGCGCGGACCGAGGCCCTGCCCGAGGTGTGGAAGCAGCGCGCGCTGGAGAGGCTGGCCGGGCGCCTGAACGACGGGGTCGTCACCGTCCGCGCCTCCGAGCACCGCTCCCAGTGGCGCAACCGCGAGACCGCCGCCGTGCGCCTCGCCGCCCTCCTCGCCGAGGCCACCGCCCCGCCGCCCAGACCCCGCCGGCCGACCCGCGTCCCGCGCGGCATCAACGAACGCCGGCTGCGGGAGAAGAAGCAGCGCGCGCAGACCAAACGGGGCCGCTCGGCGCGGGACTGGGACTGACCGGGCGGGACCGTCCCGGCCCGGGTCCGGCACGCCGGCCGTTCCCTGCCCGGCTTCCTCCCCGTTGGGACGGACGGAGGCGGAGAGCCGGGCCGGCGGCGTGCTCAGCCCAGGTGCCGGTACCGCCCGCGGAAGTACGTCAGCGGTCCCCCGTCCGCGCTCGGCAGTGAGGCGGTCAGGACGCGGCCGATGACGAGGGTGTGGTCGCCGGCCGGGACCCGTTGCTCGGTGCGGCACTCCAGGGTCGCCAGGGCGCCGCCCGCCAGGGGGGCGCCGGTCGCCTCGCCCCGCACGTACGGGATGTCGGCGAACAGGAGGCGGTCGCTGACGCGGCCCTTCATCGCGAAGCGGCCCGCGATGTGCCGCTGGCTCTCGGAGAGGACGGAGACCGCCCACAGGGGCTGCTCGTCGAGCAGGTCGTCCATGCGGGAGCCCTCGCGCAGGCTGACCAGGACCAGCGGCGGGTCCAGGGAGACCGACACGAACGCGGTGGCCGTCATGCCGACGTCCTCGCCGCGCGGTGCCAGCGGGTCGTCGGGGTCCAGCGGCGGCTCCTGCGCGGTCACCAGGACCACGCCCGAGGCCAGCCGGGACATGGCGGCACGGAACTCCTCGTTGCTCACCCCCTCAGAATGCCCGGAGGCGGGCGACGGGAACGGGGACGCGGGGGAGGTGAGAGACGAAGTGTTCGGCACCCCGTCACGCTAATCTCCGGGGCACGGGCCCGGCATCGGACCCCGGTCCCAACCGGGTCCTAGGACCAGGGACGGAGAGGTGCGCATCCCTACAAACTTTGCGATCGGTAAACCCGCTGGGAAAACGCGGAAAGCCCTCTCAATTGTTCAGGTTTCGCTGTGACTTGAGTCACAAGGGGCGGTAATTGTTGACCCTGTGTACCGAGTGCGGAGCGCGCTGTGATTCAGTGGCGGGGAACCTGCAAGGGCACCATCAGTAAAGGCGCCGAAGAGAACCCTTGATTCACTGCGAGGTCTCGGGGGGAGGGCGAGCATGGAGACCGACTCGGAGCCCTATGTCCGCCTGGCGTCCCTGCGGCAGTTGCACCAGGCCATGGCCGACATGAACAAGGCCCGCAGTCTGGCCGACACCCTGCAGGCCGTCGCCGACGGCGTCGTCCGGGCCCTCGGGTACGAACTGGCGTGCGTCAATCTGGTCGGGCCCGACGGCGACCTCGTCGTCGCCGCCTTCGCGGGCAACCAGGCCGCCGAGGCGCTCATCACCGGCCGCTCGGGCTCCCGCGCGTCCTGGGACCGGCGCCTGAACATGGGCGAGCAGTGGGGCGACCTGATCTTCATACCCCACACCGAGGGCTGGGTCCTCGACGACGACGACGTCCCGCAGTGGTACACCGACGGCCCCGCGCCCCGCTTCGAGGACGAGTGGCACCCCTCGGACCGGCTCTTCGCCCCGATGTACGCGCCGGGCCCGCAGGGCGGCGGCAGCAGCGGCGAGCTGATCGGCGTCCTGTCCGTGGACCGGCCGCGCAACGGCCGCCGTCCCGGCGCCTGGGGCCGCGAGGCTTTGCAGATGTACGCGTTCCAGGCCGCCATCGCGATCAGCAACGCACGGCTCCGCTCCAACATGCAGCGCGCCCTGGTCCGCCTCGAGCGCGACCAGCAGGCGCTCAGGGCCAGCGAGGAGAGCTTCCGCCAGGCCTTCGAGTACGCCCCCTCCGGCATGGCCATCGCCGAGATGGGCGGCGACCAGCACGGCCGCATCCTGCGCACCAACGACGCGCTCTGCCGCCTGCTGGGCCGCCGCGCCTCCGCGATGCGCCGCTACGCCTTCTCCGACCTCGTGCACCCCGAGGACATCGGCACCCTGCTGCGCACCTCCGCCGAGGGCGGCCGGGCCGAGCTGCGGCTGGGCCGCCGCGACGGCACCTACGTCTGGGTCTCGCTGCGCAACAGCGTCGTCGCCGACGCCGCCGACGGGCCGCGCTTCCTGCTCACCCACGTCGAGGACATAGAGGAGCGCAAGCGCCGCGAGCTCCAGCTCGCCCACCGCGCCTCCCACGACTCCCTCACCGGCCTGCCCAACAGCGCCGAGCTGCGCTCCCGGCTCGCCGCCCGGCTGTGCCAGCGCCCGCAGTCCTCGCACGCGGCGGTGGCCGACGCCATGGACGCCGCCTACGGGCACTCCGCCGTCTTCGACTCCGGCGGCCACACCTTCGACTTCTCCGCCGCCCCCGAGCCGTACGGCGCCTTCGACCACCACGTGCACGCCGTGGCCCCCGCGGACGGCCGCGACGACGGCACCAAGGGGCTCGCGGTCCTCTTCTGCGACCTGGACGGCTTCAAGTCGATCAACGACCGGTTCGGGCACAACGCGGGCGACGCCGTGCTCATCGAGGTCGCCCGGCGGCTCAGCGGCGGCGTCCGCGACGGCGACACCGTGGCCCGGCTCGGCGGCGACGAGTTCGTGATCCTCGCCAACGGGCTCGGCCGGGCCGACGCCGAGGACCTCGCCGTACGGCTGCGCAACGAGATCATCCAGCCGATCCGGGCCGAGGGCCGGGCCGTCCGCGTGGGCGCCAGCTTCGGCATCGGGTGGGCCCACTGCGGCATGACGGCGGACGAAGTCCTGAAGTCGGCTGACGAACGGATGTACGTCGAGAAACGATCTCGTCCCAAACAGCACCGCCGAGCCGGATGATCAGCAGGTCAGCGCGTTGATGCGGTCTGGGTCACCCGTTCGGGTCAGCGGGAGCGGGTAGGCTCGCTCTCTCACCCACCCGTACCACGCACCGCATCTGGTTAGGAGACCAAGGGATGACGCCCGGCAACAACGGCGCGAGCACGCCCGAGGACGACGACCCCTTCGGCTACCTCTACGCCGACGGGCAGGCCAACGGGGCCCAGCCGCCGTCCGGTGGCTACGGCTACCCGAACTCCGTCAACCGGGTGCGTCCCGTCGGCACACGGCAGTACGGCGCACCGCAGGGCCAGGCCGCCCCGCCCCAGCAGGGCGCCTACGGCCAGCCGCAGGGGGCGTACGGACAGCCGAACGCGCACTACGCGGCGCCGGAGACCTTCCCCGGCGGTGGCGGCCCCGGTGCCCCGCAGCAGCCGTCCGGGCGCGGCGGGGGCGGCGGGCGCCGCGGCCCCAACACCAAGGGGCTGCTGATCGGCGCGGTCGCGGTCGTCGCCGCCGTGGTCATCGGCATCGTCGTGGCCATGACGAGCAGCGGCACCGACGACGACAAGAGCGGCGACGAGGCGGGCGGCGGCACCACCCCCACCCAGTCCCAGAGCACCGAGCCGAGCCCGTCGGCGAGCGACGACGACGCCGAGAAGGAGGTCGACCTGCCCTCCGCCGACGCGAAGGCGATGCGGCTCGGCGGTCCGGCCTCCCTCGCCTCGGACGTCGAGGGCGCCGAGTCGGACGGCGGCGTCTACGTGGCCAACCTCAACCAGCCGGGCGCCTCGGTCACCTGGACCGTGAACGGCATCCCCGAGGACGGCCTCTACACCCTCTTCACCACCTACAGCGCGGCCGGCGAGGACCAGTCGATGACCCTCACGGTCAACGGCAAGGAGTTCGGCAGCAAGCTGAACCTGGGCAACTTCGCGCAGGCCAAGGACGGCGACTTCGCCAAGGGCTGGACCAAGACCTACGCCTGGCCCACCCTCAACAAGGGCACCAACACCATCACCCTGTCCTGCACCGACGGCGACAAGTGCGACGTCCTGCTGGACCAGTTCTCCCTGAAGAAGGGCCAGGTCAAGAACTAGCGGCGCCCGCGCGTCCTTCAGGCCGCGCCCGCCTCCGCCGTCACCGCGACTCCGCGGCCGAGCAGTTCCTCGTAGGCCGCCCGGTCGAACTCGCCCGCCACCGGAGCCCGTACGGTCGCCGCCGACAGCGCGACCGCGCGGGTCAGCCGGTCCGGCCAGGGCAGGTGCTCCACCAGCCCGGAGAGCAGGCCCGCGACCGCCGAGTCGCCCGCGCCCGTCGGGTTGCCGTGGACGTGGGCCGGCGGGGCGGCGCGCCAGCGGCCCTCCGGGGTCACCGCGAGCAGCCCCTCGGGGCCCAGCGAGGCGACCACCGAGCGGGCACCGCGGCGCCGGGCGGCCTGCGCGGCGCGCTGCGGCTCGTGCGAGCCGGTCAGCTCGGCCAGTTCGTCGGCGTTCGGCTTGATCAGGTCCGGGCGGGCCGCCAGCCCCCGCCGCAGCGGCTCCCCGCTCGTGTCGAGCAGCACCGGCACGCCCGCGGCCCGCGCGGCCCGCACCAGTCCGGCGTACGCGCCCACCGGGACGCCCGGCGGCAGGCTGCCGCACAGGGCCACCGCGGCGGCGCCGGTCAGGAGGTCCTCGTAGGCCCCCTGGAAGGCGTTCCACTCGGCGGGCGCCACGGCCGGGCCCGGCTCGTTGAGCTGGGTGGTGTCGCCGGTGCGCTCGTCGACGACGGCGACGGTGCGCCGGGTGGCCCCCTCCACCGGCACCAGCGCGTCGGTCACCCCGTGCACGCCGGTGAGGTGCTCGCGCACGACGGCGCCGGTGGTGCCGCCCGCGAAGCCGGTGACCGTCGCCTCGTGCCCGAGGGCCGCCAGCACCCGGGCCACGTTCAGCCCCTTGCCGCCGGGCCGCTCGGTCACCTCCGTCACCCGGTGCGAGGCGTGGGGCCTGAGGCCCTGGACGCGGTAGGTGATGTCGAGCGCGGTGTTGAGAGTGACGGTGAGGATCACCGTGCCGACCTCCCCCGATCGTGTGCTGCTGGGCGTGCCCGCGGAGCGGCGCTCCACGACACGATCATGCCAAAAGGCGGGCGGTCGGCCTAGGGGGCGGCGTCCGGACGGGGGCTTTCCGGAGCCGGACGGGGACGGATCAGCCCAGGTGGGGATCGACCACCCAGGAGCCCTGCCGCATCACGCCCACCAGGTCGAAGGCGTCGTCCAGGACCACCAGGTCGGCGTCCTTGCCGGGCTCCAGGGAGCCGATGCGGTCGTCCAGGCCGAGCAGCCGCGCCGGGTTGGCGGAGATCGCCGCGACGACGTCCCCGACGGGCAGCCGGTCCACCGTCACCGCCCGCTTGAAGGCGCGGTCCAGCGTGAGCGTGGAGCCCGCGATCGAGCCGCCCTCCACCAGCCGGGCCACCCCGTCCGCGACCTCGACCTCCAGCGGACCGAGCAGGTACCGGCCGTCGCCGAACCCGGCCGCGTCCATCGCGTCGGTGATGAAGGCGACCCGGGCGGCGCCCGCGTGGTGGAAGGCCAGCTGCAGCGCGGCCGGGTGCAGGTGCGTGCCGTCGTTGATCAGCTCGACGGTGATCCGCTCGTCCTCCAGCAGCGCCGTGATCGGACCTGGGGCGCGGTGGCCGACCGGGGGCATGGCGTTGAAGAGGTGCGTGGCGACCCGGGCGCCCGCGTCGATGGCCTGCACGGTCTGCTCGTACGTCGCGTCGGTGTGCCCGACGGCCGCGATCACGCCGTGCTCGACGAGCAGCCGTACGGAGTCCAGGCCGCCCGGCAGCTCCGTCGCCAGGGTCATCATCTTCGCGTGGCCGTGCGCCGCGTCGATCAGCTTGCGGACCTCGGCCGGGTCCGGGTGGCGCAGCAACTGCTCGTCGTGGGCGCCCTTGCGGCAGGGGGAGATGAACGGCCCCTCGAAGTGGATGCCAACGATGTCGCCCTGCTGCGCGAGTTCGGCGAGCATCCCGGCGTGCCGGGCGAGGAAGTCCAGCTCACCGGTGACGGCGGAGGCGACCACCGTGGTGGTGCCGTGCCGCCGGTGGGTCTCGACGCCCTTGAGGATCTCCTCGGCCGTGCCGCCGGCGAAGGAGGCGCCGCCGCCGCCGTGGTTGTGGAGGTCGACGAAGCCGGGCACCACCCAGTGGCCCGACAGGTCGACGACCTCGGCCTGCGGGGGAGCGGTGTCCGCGATCCGCGTGCCGTCGACGACCACGCGGCCGTCGTCCACGGTCCCGGTGGGCAGCACCACCCGGGCACCGGCGAGAACCTTGCTTGGGGCCATCAGGTGGTTACCTCCGGGGAGTCACGGTCGTGGGAGCCGTGGAAGTCGGGTCGGCCGTGGAAGCCGTGTCGGTTGGTGCGGCCGTGGCCGCCGTGCCTGTCGTGGCGGTGGCGGCCGGGGCGGCACCGGCAGTCGGAGCAGCGGTGTCGAGCAGGTCCCAGGCCATCAGCCCGGCACCGAGGCAGCCGGCGGTGTCCCCGAGTGCGGCGGGGACGATCTCCGGCAGCTTCTGGAAGGTGACGCGCCGCCGGACGGCGTCCCGCAGCGGTGTGAACAAGGTTTCCCCCGCCTCGGCGAGGCCGCCACCGATGATCAGGACCCGCGGGTCCAGCAGGGTGAGCGCGGTGACCAGCCCGTCGGCGAGCGCGTCCACGGCGTCCCGCCACACGGCGAGCGCGCGGGCGTCGCCCGACTCGACGGCCTTGGCGCAGTCGGCGGCGTCCGCCTCGGGGTCGCCGCAGGCCTCGGCCCACGCCTGGCTGACCGCCGACGCGGACGCGAACCGCTCCAGACAGCCCCGCTGCCCGCACGGGCAGGCGATGCCGCCGGGACGGACGACGACGTGGCCGATCTCGCCCGCGAAGCCGTGGGCGCCCGCCTCCACCCGGCCGTCGATGCCGATGGCGCCCGCGATCCCCGTGCCCAGCGGTACGAACAGGAACCGGTCGGCGCCCCGTCCGGCGCCGATCCGGCCCTCGGCGAGCCCACCGGTGCGCACGTCGTGGCCGAGGGCGACCGGGATGCCGCCGAGCCGCTCGCCGAGCAGCCCGCGCAGCGGTACGTCGCGCCAGCCGAGGTTGGCCGCGTACACGGCGACGCCCTGCTCGGCGTCGACGATGCCGGGGACGGCGACGCCGGCGGCACGGGCCGGCTCGCCGAAGCGGTCGGCGCCGTAGGCACGCAGCTCGGCGGCGAAGTCGAGGATGCCCGCGACGACCGCCTCGGGTCCCCGCTCGCGGCCGGTGGCCCGGCGGGCCTGGTGCAGCAGTTCGCCCCCAGGTCCCGCCAGGGCGGCCTTCATCCCGGTGCCGCCCACATCGAGGGCGATGACATGTCTCACGGGGACAGTGTGGCCCGTCCACCCGGGAGAGGTCTAGTCCACTCACGTGGTGTAGACCTTAATCCGGTAAGCGGACAGACGCAGGGTTGGGGATTCAGGGTGCGGCGGCGTAGGACAGGAACGATCGCGGTGGTGTCCGCACTGGGCATGACGGCGGTCCTCGGCGGCTGCGGGCTGACCGGCGACTCGGACGGGGTGACCCTGAAGCTGGTCGCCGCCGACTACGGCGACGGCAAGGAGAACAGCTCCCAGAAGTACTGGGACGCGCTGGTCGAGTCCTACGAGGCGAAGAACCCCGACGTGCACGTGGACGTCACCGTCTACTCGTGGAACGACGTCGACCGCAAGGTCCGCGAGATGGTCGAGGCGGGCAGGGCGCCCGACATGGCGCAGATCGGCGCCTACTCCGACTACGCGGACGAGGGCCTGCTCTACCGGGCCGACGACGTCCTCTCCATACCGGTCCAGGCCGACTTCGTCTCCCAGCTGGCCGGCGCCGGCCAGGTCAACAACGTGCAGTACGGCCTGCCCTTCGCGGCCTCCACGCGCGTGCTCTTCTACAACAAGACCCTCTTCGACAAGGCCGGACTCCAGCCGCCGAAGTCCTGGGACGACCTCGCGAAGGCCGCCGAGGCGCTGGAGGAGGAGGGCGTGAAGTACCCGTACGCCCTGCCGCTGGGCCCCGAGGAGGCGCCGGCCGAGACGATGCAGTGGATGCTCAGCGGCGGGGGCGGCTACACCGACGACGTCGGCACCTACTCCGTCGACTCCCCGCAGAACGTCACCACCTTCACCTGGCTGCGCGACGAACTGGTCGGCAAGGGCCTCACCGGACCCGTCGCCCCGGGCCGGCTCAACCGCGCCGCCGCCTTCGAGGCCTTCGCCAACGGCGACGTGGGCATGCTCAACGGCCACCCCTCGCTGATGAAGGCGGCCTCCGAGAAGGGGGTGAAGTACGGCATGGTGACCACCCCGGGCATCGACGGCGAGAGCAGGAACACCCTCGGCGTCTCCGACTGGATGACGGCCTTCAAGAAGAACGGCCACCAGGAGGAGGTCGGTGACTTCCTCGACTTCGTCTACAGCGAGGAGAACGTCCTCGACTTCTCCCGCGAGTACGGCCTGCTGCCGGTGACCACCTCCGCCTCGCGGACCATGAGCACGGCGGCGGAGGACCGGAAGCTCAAGCCGTTCCTGGACGAGCTGCTGCTCTCCCAGCTCTACCCGGTCGGCAAGACCTCCTGGGCCTCGGTCAGCGCGGACGTCAAGAAGCGCATCGGCGAGGCGGTCGCCCCGGGCGGCAGCCCCAAGGAGGTCCTCGGCCAGATCCAGACGACGGCCGTGCGGGCCGGCAGCGAGGGGTAGCGGCCCGCGTTGTCGGTGGCGGGCGTTACGGTGCCGTACATGGACCCGGGAGAGCTGGCCGAGCGGGAGCTGAGCATCCTCGCGATGGAACGCCGGGGCTTTTCCGGCCCCGGCGCCAAGGAGCGCGCCGTCCGCGAGGAGCTGGGCCTGGCCCCCGTCCGCTACTACCAGCTCCTCAACGCCCTCCTGGACGACCCCCGCGCCCTGGCCGCGGACCCGGTCACGGTCAACCGCCTGCGCCGCGTACGCGACTCCCGCCGCGCGGAGCGCTGAGCCGCCCGCGCGGGCGGGGCAGCGGCCCACGGCGCGCGGGCGCCGGCACGCCCGGCGGCCCGCCCCGGCCGGTCTCAGGGGTGGGCATGGGGGCCGGGGGCCCGCGCCGGTCCGTGGGATGTGCTGATGTGCGGACGTGCTGATGTGTGTCGGGCGGAGCGCCGCCCCGCCGGGCCGGCCGGCGGAGGGGCGGCAGAGCGGCACCGGTACGCCGGGACGCGGCCGTCGTGGCGTGGGCGGATGTGAGGCGTGCGCCCGGCCCCCGCGGGATAGGTTCCCGGTATGGGCAGCCACCAGGACTCCACCCGAGACGACTCCCCACACTCCCTGCCGACGCCCGCGACGGCCGCCGGACGCGCAGGACTGGACGCCTTCCTCGCCGACCCCGGCCGGGCGGTGGTCGTGCTCGACTTCGACGGCACGCTCGCCCCGATCGTGCCCGACCCCGACCAGGCCCGCGCCCACCCGGATGCCGTGCCGGCGCTCGCCGCCCTGGCCCCGAAGGTCGCCTCCGTCGCGGTCCTCACCGGCCGCCCCGCCGAGGTCGCCGTCCACCACGGCGGCTTCGCGGGCGTCCCCGGCCTGGACCACCTCGTCGTCCTCGGCCACTACGGCGCCGAGCGCTGGGACGCCGCCACCGGGACCCTCGCCACGCCCGCACCGCACCCCGGCGTCGCCGCCGTCCGCGCCGAACTGCCGGGGCTGCTGGAGCGGACCGGGGCCGCGGCCCGGGGCACCTGGACGGAGGACAAGGGCCACGCGGTCGCCGTCCACACCCGCCGCGCCCCCGACCCGCACGCCGCCTTCGAAGCCCTGCGTGCCCCCCTCGCCGACCTGGCCCGGCGCCACAGCCTGATCGTCGAGCCCGGCCGCATGGTCCTGGAACTGCGCCCGCCCGGCATGGACAAGGGCGCGGCGCTGCGCTCCTACGCCCACTCCCTCGACGCGGCCTGCGTCCTCTTCGCCGGCGACGACCTCGGCGACCTCCCGGCCTACGCGGCGGTCGACACCCTCCGCGCCGAGGGCACCCCCGGGCTGCTGGTCTGCAGCGCCAGCGACGAGGTGACGGAACTGCGCAAGCGCGCCGACGTCGAGGTCCCCGGCCCCGCCGGTGTGGTCGCCCTCCTGGCGGCCCTCGCCCACCGGCTGGCCTGAGACAACGTCACGGACGGTTCCCCCGCCTGTCACAGACGTGTCCGGACCCCGCGGGCGGGGCAACCCGGTCTGCCGCCCCCACGCTCTTGCACGCCGTAGAGCCGCTCAGTGAGGCCCAAGACCGTGGAGGAACCCGTCATGTCCGCTCGTACGACCCCGATGCTCGCCCTCGCCGCCGTGGCCCTCGGCCTGGCCCTCACCGCCTGCGGCAACGGCGGCGGCGGCGGCCCCTACGACGCCCTCGCCTCGGGCTCCCCCACCGCCACCGCGACGGGCACCGCGCAGCCCCCCGCCGCCGGCGACTCGGCCCCGGCCGGGGGGAGCGCCACCGGCGGCACGTCCTCGCGCACCCCGGAGGAGTCGAAGCCGGACCGGGGGCAGAAGTGCACGGACCGGGTGAACTACGCGGGCGACCCCAGGCCGAACGCGGAGATCAACTCGATCGGCGAGGAGACCGGCACCTGCCCCGAGCCGCAGTCGGGCGGCACCCCGTCCGGCACCCCGAAGCAGGACGGGGTGAAGTGCACGGACCAGGTGAACTACGCGGGCGACCCGAGGCCGAACGCGGAGATCAACTCGATCGGCGAGGAGACCGGCACCTGCCCGCCGGTCCGGGCCGAGTAGCCCGTCAGCCGCGCAGCGCGTCCAACTGCTCCAGGAACCACCGCGCCGGGGGCAACGCGGTACCGGCGGCGGCCAGCCGCTCCGACCGCTCGGCCCGTTCCCCCGCCGGCAGGCCGAGCGCCGCGTGCAGCGCGTCCGCCGTGCCCACCACGTCGTACGGGTTCACGACCACCGCGTCCGCGCCCAGCTCCTCGTACGCCCCGGCCTCCCGCGACAGCACCAGCGCGCACCCCTGGTCGGAGACGACCGGCACCTCCTTCGCGACCAGGTTCATCCCGTCCCGGACGGGGTTGACGAGTGCCACGTCCGCCAGCCGGTACGCCGCCAGCGACCGCGCGAAGTCGTCCTTGAGATTCAGCACGACCGGCGTCCACCCCGGGGTGCCGAACTCCTCGTTGACCGCGTTCGCCACCCGCTCCACCTCGGCCGTGTACTCCCGGTACACGGCGAGGTCCTGCCGCGAGGGGTAGGCGAACGCGACGTGCACGACCCGCTCGCGCCACTCGGGCCGCCCGGCCAGCAGCTCCCGGTAGGCGAGCAGCCCCCGCACGATGTTCTTGGACAGCTCGGTCCGGTCCACCCGCACGATCGTGCGGCGTCCCTCCCCGATCTCCGCCCGCAGCTCCGCCATCCGTTCCTCGACGTCGGCCTCGTGCGAGCGCTTCCGCAGGAAGTCCCCGTCGGCGCCCAGCCCGTGCACGCCGATCTCCGTGCCGCCGAGCCCGCCCACGACGGCGTCGCAGCAGGCGGTGAACGCGTCGGCCCAGCGCCGGGTGAGGAACCCGAGCCGGTCGGCGCCCAGCATCCCGCGCAGCACCTGCTCGGCGATGTCGTCCGGCAGCAGCCGGAAGTAGTCCACCGGGGCCCACGGCGTGTGCGAGAAGTGGCCGATCCTGAGGTCCGGACGCAGCTCGCGCAGCATCCCCGGCACCAGCGTCAGGTGGTAGTCCTGCACGATCGCGACGGCGCCCTCGGCCGCCTCCTCGGCCAGTGCCTCGGCGAAGGCCCGGTTGTACGCCTCGTAGGAGGCCCACTGCCGCCGGAACTCCGCGTCGAAGACCGGCTCCAGGGGCGTCTGGTACAGCATGTGGTGCACGAACCACAGCACCGAGTTCGCGATCCCGTTGTACGCGTCCGCGTGCACGTCGGCCGGCACGTCCAGCATCCGTACGCCGTCCTCGCCGACCCCGCGCCGCACCGCCTCGCGGTCGCCGTCGCCGAGCGCCGAGCACACCCACAGCGCACCGGCGTCGGGCCCGATGGCCGACAGTCCCGACACGAGCCCGCCACCACCCCGTTTGGCGTGCAGCGACCCGTCCTCCCGCACCTCGTACGAGACCGGCCCCCGGTTGGAGGCGACCAGCACCTGAGCAGCACCGAAGCTTGAAGCCATACGCCTCAACCTAGCCCGGCCCCACGCACCTCAAACGTTCCCCGGCGTCACCCCGACGACGATTCGGTCACGCCTCTTGTGGGGGAACTGTGAACGGGCCGAGGATATGCGGTGCACATTTCAACTTCTTGGGGGGCGGGCGCACCATGCCCATACGCATCCGTACACGACACCGGCGCACGAGCGGACTCGCCGGCGCGACGGCACTGGTCGCGGCGTGCGCGCTGACCCTGGCGGGCTGCGGCGACGGCGACGGCGACGGCGACACGAGCACCGGGGCCCGGGCGGCGGCCGCGACGGCCACCGCCACCGCCACGCCGAGCGACAGCCCCACCCCCGAGGCGTCCCCCAGTACCGGGACCGCGACGCCCACCCCGACTCCGACGCCGACCCCGACCGCCGTCACGCTGCGGGACCTCACCGGCCGCACCATGGGTTCGGCCGTCCTCGCCGCCAAGGGCGCGCACGTCGACTACACCGTGCGCCTCCAGGGCACCGGACAGCGGGCGTCCTCCTGGGGCCTCGACGAGAAGGTCTGCGAGCAGAGCGGCGGCCCCGGCGCCGTGACCTTCACCGTTCCCCGCGACGGCCGCGACTGCGCCGGGCGCCTGCTGCACACCCCGCCTCCGGCCCCGTTGCCGACGAAGGCCCCGGGCGGCGCCACGGGCGGAACCGGCGGCGGCACCGGGGGTGGCGGTACGAGCGGGGGCGGCGGGGGCGGCGCCGTGTGCGAGCTGAAGAGCCCCGCCGGCAACTGCTACGCCGACGGCCAGTTCTGTGCCGACAAGCACCACGGGCTGAGCACCCACGGCCGCGGCGGCGAGTACCTGACCTGCGAACGCGACTCCGGCGGCAGGTGGCGCTGGTCGGACGGCGTCCCCGGCTGAGGCCCGGCGCTCAGGCCACCCGCCGGGCCGCGTACTCCGCGATCTCCGTCATCGGCGGGCGCTCCTCGGTGTCCACGGTGTAGGTGCGCGGCTCGAAGCCGTCCACGCCGCGCTCGAACTGGGTGAGCGTCGGGCGGACCAGGTGGCCGCGGGCCAGGCGGAGCTGGGCGGTGCGGTAGATCGCGGCGGCCATCCGGCCCAGGGCCCGGCCGTCCTGGTGGCGGTGGACGCGGACGCCGACGTCGACCTGGGCGAGCGCGTCCAGGCCCACCAGGTGCAGGGCGTCGACCAGCATGCCCAGCTCGACGCCGTAGCCGACCGGGAAGGGGAGCCGTTCCAGCAGGGAGCGGCGGGCCGCGTACTCGCCGCCCAGCGGCTGGACGAAGCCGGCCAGCCGCGGCCAGTGCATGTTGAGCAGGGGGCGGGCCATCAGCTCCGTGACCCGGCCGCCCTGCCCGGGAGCCGTGCCCAGCGGGCGGTCGTACATGGCCTTGACGAGGTGCACGTCCGGGTCGGTGAGCAGCGGGCCCACGATCCCGGAGACGAAGTCGGCGGAGAACTCCCGCAGGTCGGCGTCGACGAAGCAGACGATGTCCCCGCCGGTGACCAGCAGCGACCGCCACAGCACCTCGCCCTTGCCCGGCAGGGCGGGGATGCGCGGGAGGATCGCGTCCCGGTGCTCGACGCGCGCTCCCGCCGCCGCGGCGACCTCCGCCGTACGGTCGCCGGAGCCGGAGTCCACGACCACGATCTCGTCGACCAGCGGAACCCGGAGCATCAGCTCCCGCCGGATCACCGTGACGATGTCGCCGACCGTCGCCTCCTCGTCCAGGGCGGGGAGCACCACGCTGACCGACTGCCCGGTGGCGCGCTTCGCGGACAGAAGGTGCTGGACGGGCCGGTCCCCGGCGGACCAGGAGCGCGCGTTCAGCCAGCGCTCGACTTCTTCCAGCACGTCCGGTGACTCCTTTGTGATCCATCTCGCCTTACGGACGACTATCTCAACCGTCCTGGCCTTCGGTTACAGTCTTGAACAACGCGTGGGACCACCGCATGCCGGGGTCGCCGCGCGCACAACCGAACAACAACCACATACCGCTCATCCAGAGGGGCAGAGGGATACGGCCCGATGAAGCCCCGGCAACCCTCCAGCCGGCTCTTGTCACACAGACGTGGCGAGGCTCCCGGCTAGGGAAGGTGCCAAATCCGTCTCACGGCGAGATGCGTCGTGAGGAAGATGAGGAGAAAGGGCCTCGCCTCCATGGCTGTGCAGACTGCCGAAACCGCCACGAACACCACGAACCCCGCGGTCGACCTCGGCCCCGCCGCCGCCCTGAGCTGCCGGGAGTGCGGCCACAAGGTCCCGCTCGGACCGGTCTTCGCCTGCGAGGAGTGTTTCGGCCCCCTCGAGATCGCCTACGACTTCTCCGCCTACGACGCCGACGAGCTGCGCAAGCGGATCGAAGCGGGCCCCGCGAACATCTGGCGCTACGCCCCCCTGCTCCCCGTCCCCGCCGACGTGGCGACCAAGCCGAACATCAACCCGGGCTGGACCAAGCTCGTCCAGGCCGACAACCTCGCCCGTGAACTGGGCGTCACCGGCGGCCTGTACGTCAAGGACGACTCCGGCAACCCGACGCACTCCTTCAAGGACCGCGTCGTCGCCCAGGCCCTGGAGGCCGCCCGCGCCTTCGGCTTCACCACCCTGTCCTGCTCCTCCACCGGCAACCTCGCCGGTGCCGTCGGCGCCGCCGCCGCCCGGGCCGGCTTCCGCTCCTGCGTGTTCATCCCGCACGACCTGGAGCAGGGCAAGGTCGTCATGGCCGCCGTCTACGGCGGTGAGCTGGTCGGCATCGAGGGCAACTACGACGACGTGAACCGCTTCTGCTCCGAGCTGATCGGCGACCCGGCGGGCGAGGGCTGGGGCTTCGTCAACGTCAACCTGCGGCCCTACTACGCCGAGGGCTCCAAGACCCTCGCCTACGAGATCTGCGAGCAGCTCGGCTGGAGGCTGCCCGACCAGCTCGTCGTGCCGATCGCGTCCGGCTCCCAGCTCACGAAGATCGACAAGGGGCTCAAGGAGCTGATCGCGCTCGGCCTGGTCGAGGACAGGCCCTACAAGATCTTCGGCGCGCAGGCCGAGGGCTGCTCGCCGGTCTCCACGGCGTACAAGGCCGGTCACGACGTGGTCCGCCCGCAGAAGCCGAACACCATCGCCAAGTCCCTGGCCATCGGCAACCCGGCCGACGGCCCCTACGTCCTCGACATCGCCCGCCGCACCGGCGGCGCCGTGGAGGACGTGACCGACGAGCAGGTCGTGGACGCGATCAAGCTGCTCGCCCGCACCGAGGGCATCTTCGCCGAGACGGCCGGCGGCGTGACCGTCGGCGTGACGAAGAAGCTGATCGAGAACGGCGTGCTGGACCCGTCGCTCACCACGGTCGTCCTCAACACCGGTGACGGCCTCAAGACCCTCGACGCGGTGGCCGGCACCGGCCTCACCGCCACGATCCGCCCCACCCTCGATTCCTTCCGCGAGGCCGGCCTTGTCTAGGGGCCCGGCTCCCTCGTTCCTCACCTGCGGGCCGCATGTGGCCGGCCGCGCAGTCTTCCGCGCCCCTGGGCACGACACCTGACCGGAGGTTCCACGTGAGCGTCACCGTTCGCATCCCGACCATCCTGCGCACCTACACCGGCGGCAAGGCCGAGGTCAGTGCCGAGGGCGTCACCCTCGGCGAGGTCATCTCCGACCTGGAGAAGAACCACACCGGCATCGCCGCCCGCGTCCTGGACGACCAGGGCAAGCTGCGCCGCTTCGTCAACGTCTACGTCAACGACGACGACGTCCGCTTCGAGCAGGGCCTGGAGACCGCGACGCCGGACGGCGCGGGCGTCTCGATCATCCCGGCGGTCGCCGGCGGCTGACGCGTGCGGCGCAGACCGCCGCAGATACACCTTGTAGTGCGTATTGCCCTCTCCGTGAGAGAAACGGAGGGGGCAATTCCATGGGGTTGAGCGCGGTAGAGTTGGGGAACCCGCTCCCGATCAGCACAACGGGAACCGTTAATTCCTGCCGCCCGCCCGACAAGAAGCAGCCAAAGTGCGAGCGTGTTCTGCGGCTTTTGTTCCCTTTGCGTGCCCCGACTTGACCCGAATTCAGGCGAATTCTCGCTACATTCCGGACCGGGCGCGTCCAGATTTCTCGTCCGATTGACCTGTTGCAGACGGCAGTTGGACAGATACATTCAGCCGCGGTCGACGCGTTCCGGCGCACGCCCCCAGTCGTGGGGGGTGAGGTCTGACCCGGGTCCGCGAAGTGCGGATCTGTGCAAGGGCCAGTAATAGGGGAGTTAGGCATGGCTCAGGGCACCGTCAAGTGGTTCAACGCGGAGAAGGGGTACGGCTTCATCGCGGTCGACGGTGGTGCGGATGTTTTCGTCCACTACAGCGCGATTCAGATGGACGGCTACCGCACCCTCGAAGAAGGCCAGCGGGTCGAGTTCGAGATCTCGCAGGGTCAGAAGGGCCCGCAGGCCGACATGGTTCGCCTCAGCGCCTGAGACGCGCGGCCACCGCAGCACCCGGTCTTCATCCGAAGGGCCCGTACCCGCTGGGTACGGGCCCTTCGGCCTGTTCGCCGCCGGCCGGCGACCGCCCCTCGACGAGCCCGCTTCGCGGGCGCACCTTGCACTCGGGCATGCCGAGTGCTAATCATTGGCGTTAGCACTCTGAAGGTGAGAGTGACAACGAAGGACCGGGTCGGTGAGGCCCGCGGACCGGGTGGGGAAGGAACCACAAGGTCGGCGAGCCGTCCGTCGCGGGCGCGGGCGCGGTCCGAAGGAATCACCCCCAGTCCTGGAGGGACCACTTCACATGGCCAAGATCATCGCGTTCGACGAGGAGGCGCGGCGCGGCCTCGAGCGCGGCATGAACCAGCTCGCGGACGCCGTCAAGGTGACGCTCGGCCCCAAGGGCCGCAACGTCGTCCTCGAGAAGAAGTGGGGCGCCCCCACGATCACCAACGATGGTGTCTCCATCGCCAAGGAGATCGAGCTCGAGGACCCGTACGAGAAGATCGGCGCCGAGCTGGTCAAGGAAGTCGCCAAGAAGACGGACGACGTCGCCGGCGACGGTACGACCACCGCGACCGTTCTCGCCCAGGCCCTGGTCAAGGAAGGCCTGCGCAACGTCGCGGCCGGCGCCAACCCGATGGCCCTCAAGCGCGGTATCGAGAAGGCCGTCGAGGCCGTCTCCGCCGCCCTGCTCGAGCAGGCCAAGGATGTCGAGACCAAGGAGCAGATCGCCTCCACGGCCTCCATCTCCGCCGCCGACACCCAGATCGGCGAGCTCATCGCCGAGGCCATGGACAAGGTCGGCAAGGAAGGCGTCATCACCGTCGAGGAGTCCCAGACCTTCGGTCTGGAGCTGGAGCTCACCGAGGGTATGCGCTTCGACAAGGGCTACATCTCGGCGTACTTCGCCACCGACATGGAGCGTATGGAGGCGTCCCTCGACGACCCGTACATCCTGATCGCCAACTCCAAGATCGGCAACGTCAAGGACCTGCTGCCGCTCCTGGAGAAGGTCATGCAGTCGGGCAAGCCGCTGCTGATCATCGCCGAGGACGTCGAGGGCGAGGCCCTGTCGACCCTGGTCGTCAACAAGATCCGCGGCACCTTCAAGTCCGTGGCCGTCAAGGCCCCGGGCTTCGGCGACCGCCGCAAGGCCATGCTCGGCGACATCGCCATCCTCACCGGCGGCGAGGTCATCTCCGAGGAGGTCGGCCTCAAGCTCGAGAACGCCACGCTGGACCTGCTGGGCAGCGCGCGCAAGGTCGTCATCACCAAGGACGAGACCACGATCGTGGACGGCGCCGGCTCCGCCGACCAGGTCCAGGGCCGGGTCAACCAGATCCGCGCCGAGATCGAGAACAGCGACTCGGACTACGACCGCGAGAAGCTCCAGGAGCGCCTGGCGAAGCTGGCCGGCGGCGTGGCCGTCATCAAGGCCGGTGCCGCCACCGAGGTCGAGCTCAAGGAGCGCAAGCACCGCATCGAGGACGCCGTCCGCAACGCGAAGGCGGCCGTCGAGGAGGGCATCGTCGCCGGTGGTGGCGTGGCCCTGCTCCAGGCCTCCCAGGTCTTCGAGAAGCTGGAGCTGTCGGGCGACGAGGCGACCGGCGCCAACGCCGTGAAGCTCGCCCTGGAGGCCCCGCTGAAGCAGATCGCCGTCAACGGCGGTCTCGAGGGCGGCGTCGTCGTGGAGAAGGTCCGCAACCTGACCGTCGGCCACGGCCTGAACGCCGCTTCCGGTGAGTACGTCGACATGATCGCCGAGGGCATCATCGACCCGGCGAAGGTGACCCGTTCCGCGCTGCAGAACGCCGCCTCCATCGCCGCGCTGTTCCTCACCACCGAGGCCGTCATCGCCGACAAGCCGGAGAAGGCCGCTCCGGCGGGCGCCCCGGGCGGCATGCCGGGCGGTGACATGGACTTCTGATCGACCGGTTCCGGTTGATCGGCCGTCCCGTACGGACCGAGGGCGGCACTCCCCGAGAGGGGGGTGCCGCCCTCGGGCGTGTGCGCACCACCAACAAACAGAACCGCTCAACACCTGTCTTCTGCCAGGATGTTGTATATGAACACTGCGCACATCCGCATCGTCGCGCACGCGGGGGCCGGCGCCGACGAGAAGGAACGTGTCGAGGCTTCGAGGCAGTTGCGGGAGATGCTGCTGCGGCAACGGGTCGAGCAGGTGGTACCCGCCCGGGCCGGAAGCGCGCCGCCGGGCAGCAAAGCGGGCGACCTGGTGGCGATCGGGACCCTGATCGTCACGCTCGTCCCCGCCGTCATCGGCGCGGTGGTGGCCACCGTGCAGGCGTGGTCGGAGCGGGCGGCGGGACGCAGTGCCAGTCTGGTGCTCGGCGAGGACAGCCTGGAGCTGACCGGGCTGTCCGCGGGGCAGCAGCAGCAACTGATCGACGTCTTCCTGGAGAGGACGGCAGGGACAGCGGAACGGGATGCGTCCGATGAGCCGTCGTAGGGCCCTCCTGATCGCCACCGGGCGGTACGAGGACTCCCGGTGGAATCCGCTGGAGGCGCCCCTGCGGGACGCCGGGGAACTGGCCCGTGTCCTTCGTGACCCGGTGATCGGCGGCTACGAGGTGACCCAGGTCCTCGACCAACCGGCCTACTCGATCCAGCGGGCGCTGCAGCGGTTCTTCACCGAGGCGCAACGTGACGACGAACTGCTCGTCTATTTCTCCTGCCACGGCATCAAGGACTACGACGAGTCGCTGTACTTCGCCGGTACGGACACCCTGAAGGAGCCGGACCTCCTGGAGTCCTACGCGGTCCCCGCCGACTTCGTCAGCAGGCAGCTCCAGCGATGCCGGTCCGAGCGGAAGGTCCTCCTGCTCGACTGCTGTTTCAGCGGCGCCTTCCGGCTGGGCGCGAAGGGCGACAGCACGAGCATCGACCTCGGTGGCCCGTTCGACGGCAGTGGCACCGTGGTGATCAGCGCGACCGACGAGACGCAGCTGGCGTTCGAACTGGTCCCGGAAGGGACGGGCGGCGGCGGGCCGCTGTCCGTGTTCACCTCCGCGCTCGTCGAGGGGCTGCGGAAGGGGGTGGCCGATGCGGACGGTGACGGCCGGGTCTCCGTGCTGGACCTCTTCCGGTACGTCAGCCAGGAGATGCGCCGCGCCCATGCACGGCAGACACCGAAGCTGTGGATTCTGGACGGCGTGGGCAGCCTTGTCGTCGCACGGCGCGGACAAGGCGGTGAATGGCCGTCCGCGCCGTCACCGGCAAGACCCGACGGCCGCTCCCAAGGCCACGCGGCTCGCGCGGTGCCGGCGGGCATCGCGGTTCCGGTCGGCGGGCCCGCCGCCGAGGTGCTCGCCGGCCTGGCCCCGGTGGCACATCTCCTGGAACGCACTGTCGGACCGCGCCCACGCCCGGCGATGGTCAGCCGCGGAGACGGTTCGGTGGAACCGTTCACCGACACGGTCGTGATCGCGCGGGAAGTGGTGACACCTCCCGGCCGGGCCGCCGTAGGTGCAGGACTGGTGCGCGACCTGGTGCACAGGATGCGGCGGCAGGCCGGTGACGGCGCGGCCACCGCCGCCCTCGTGCTGCACGCGTCACTACGGCACCTGCAGCGCGCCGTGGACGCCGGCACGAGCCCGATTCTCCTGGCGCGCGCCCTCCCCGGCACCCTCCGGCGCGCGGAGACGCTCCTGGGCGAGGGGCGTCGGGTGGAGACCAAGGAGGAGATCACCCAGATCGTCGTGACCACGCTGCAGGCGTCGCGGATGGGCCGTGCGATCGCCGAGGCCCTGGACAAGGTGGGCCGGGAGGGCGTCCTCGTCGTCGAGGAGTCCCAGTCCTTCGGTATGGAAGTGGAGATCGTCGAGGGCATGGCCTTCCGGGGCGACTGCCTCTCCCCCTACTTCATCACCGACGAGGAGGCGGGCACCGCGGTCCTGGAGAAGCCCTACGTCCTCCTGCACGAGCAGGCCATCTCATCGGTCGGCTCTCTCCTCCCCCTGGTGCAGAAGGTGAAGGCCACCGGTGCCCCCCTGCTGGTGGTGGCCGGGGATGTCGAGGCCGAGGTGCTGTCGATGCTGGTCGTCAACAACACGAAGGGCGCCTTCACCTCTGTCGCCGTCCAGGGCCCCCACCGCGGACCGCGGGGCAGCCTCGCCCTGCTGGGCGACCTCGCCGTTGTCACAGGAGGGGAGGTGATCACCGAGAGGGTCGGTCTCACGCTGGAGAGGACCGGGCTGGACCTGCTCGGCCGTGCTCGCCGAGTGGTCGTGACCAAGGAAGGTACGACGGTCATCGGCGGGGCCGGCTCCAGCGAACAGGTGGTCAGCCGCGTCGGTCAGATTCGGACCCAGATCGAGAACAGCGACGCCGAGGACGCCCGGGACCGGCTCCGCGAGAGGTTGGCCCGACTCGCCGGCGGGGTGGCGATCGTCCGCGCGGGGGCTCCCACCCAAGCCGAACGCGAGCAGCAGGCGGACACCTTGCGCCTCGCGACCCGGCTGGCCAAGGCCGCGGTAACGGAGGGCGTCGTACCGGGCGCGGCTGCCGCGCTCGCTGCCGTCGGCGGCCATCTCGCCACGCAGGACGACTCCGGTCCCGGCACGGGTGCGGCGGGCGCGGCCGCCGATGCCCTGGACCACGCTCTGGCCCACGGACTCGTAGAGCCCTTGCGGGTCCTGGCCGACAGCAGTGGGGCCCCGGACGCCGCGGCCGTGGTCGCCACCGTCCAGGCGGCCTGGCCGGAGCGTACCTACGACGCGGCGTCAGGCACCTGCGCCGAGGCGTCGACGGCGGGGATCTGGGACCCGGTGACCGTCCCCCGCACGGTCCTGCGGGAAGTCGCCCGTTCCATCGACGAGTACCTGTCCGTCATCTAGCGCTCCGAGCACCGGCGGGACCTCGGCCGGGTAGCTGGCACCAAGGCCCCACACCCGCCCAACCCGGAGGAGGTATGCGGGTCAGAGCGCCGGTAGTCCAGCTGTGAGGCGGGTCATGGGCGGTGCACGGCCGGAATGCGCGGGGGAGCCGCTCGGTTGTTGCCGGTGTCTGCATGCGCATGCACATACTGACCGGTACCCACCTCAGGAGCCCCCACGTGACCGTCACCCCCGCCGAGGCCGCCACCCGCGCCGCCCAACTCCTCGCCCGCCCGGCCACCATCAACGGCCTCACTGTGCCAAACCGCATCGCGATGGCGCCGATGACCCGGATGTTCTCCCCGGGCGGCGTCCCCGGCGAGGACGTGGTCTCCTACTACGCCCGCCGCGCCGCCGCCGGAGTGGGACTGATCGTCACCGAGGGCACCTACGTCGGCCACGACTCGGCAGGGCAGAGCGACCGCGTCCCGCGCTTCCACGGCGCGGAGCAGCTCGCCGGATGGGCGAAGGTTGCCGAGGCGGTGCACGCGGGCGGCGGCACGATCGTGCCGCAGCTGTGGCACATCGGCATGGTCCGCAAGGCCGGGGACCAGCCCTTCCCGGACGCCCCCGCCGTCGGCCCGTCCGGCCTGCGCATCGGCGAGGACGAGCCCACCGGGAAGGCCATGACCCAGCGCGACCTGGACGACGTCGTCGGCGCCTTCGCCGAGGCCGCCGCGGCCGCCGAGCGCATCGGCTTCGACGGCGTGGAGATCCACGGCGCCCACG
The DNA here is from genome assembly GCF_003112575.1 of Streptomyces ardesiacus. GTDB lineage: Bacteria > Actinomycetota > Actinomycetes > Streptomycetales > Streptomycetaceae > Streptomyces > Streptomyces ardesiacus. The sequence continues at coordinate 373,371 of NZ_BEWC01000003.1, read as the reverse complement.
GCTACCTCGTCGACCAGTTCCTGTGGTCCGGCACCAACCGCCGCACCGACGCCTACGGCGGCGACCCGGTCGCCCGGACGAAGTTCGCCGCCGAGATCGTGGCCGCCGTACGGGAGACCGTCTCCGCCGACTTCCCGGTGATCTTCCGCTACTCCCAGTGGAAGCAGGAGGCGTACGACGCCCGCCTCGCCGAGACCCCCGAGGAGCTGGAGGCCATCCTCACCCCGCTTGCCGCGGCCGGTGTCGACGCCTTCCACGCCTCCACCCGCCGCTACTGGCTGCCCGAGTTCGAGGACTCGGACCTCAACCTCGCCGGCTGGACCAAGAAGCTCACCGGCAAGACCGCCATCACGGTCGGCTCGGTCGGCCTCGACGGCGACTTCACCAAGGCCTTCCAGGGCGAGGGCGCCCCCGTCCGCGGCCTCGACAACCTCCTCGACCGCCTGGAGCGCGACGAGTTCGACCTCGTCGCCGTCGGCCGCGCGCTGCTCCACGACCCGCGGTGGGCCGACAAGGTCCTCGGCGGCCGCTTCGACGAACTCGCCCCGTACGACGCGGCATCGCTGAAGACCCTCAGCTGACCGCGGTGCGCACCACCGCGTAGGGTCCGGAGGATGACGATCCCTGGACCTGCCGAGTCAGCGGAACCCGTGGTGCGCACCTCCTCCGGCGCGGTGCGCGGCCGAACCGAGGACGGCCTGACCGTCTTCCGCGGCATCCCCTTCGCCCAGCCCCCGGTGGGGGACGCCCGCTTCGCCGCCCCGCGCCGCCCCCGCCCCTGGGACGGCATACGCGACGCGTACGCCTTCGGCCCGCCGCCCCCGCAGGACCTCGGCGTCCCCGATCCCCCGGCCGTCCCCGAGGGCGACGACTGGCTGACGGTCAACGTCTGGACCCCCGCGCCCGACCCGGCCGCCCACCGCCCGGTCATGGTCTGGATCTACGGCGGCGCCTACAAGATGGGCCACTCCGGCAACCCCGCCTACGACGCCCGCCGCATCGCCGCCGACGGCGACCTCGTCGTCGTCACCCTCAACTACCGCATCGGCATGGAGGGTTTCGCCCACATCGAGGGCGCCCCCGCCAACCGGGGCCTGCTCGACCAGATCGCGGCGCTGGCCTGGGTGCAGGAGAACATCGCCGCGTTCGGCGGCGACCCCGGGCAGGTCACGGTCTTCGGTGAGTCGGCCGGCGCCGGTTCCGTGGCCTCGCTGCTGGCGATGCCCCGCGCGGCCGGACTCTTCCGGCGAGCCGTCGCCCAGAGCGTGCCGGGCACGTTCTTCTCCCCGGAACTCGCCGCCGATATCGGTACCGCCCTCGCCGCCGAGCTGGGCCTGCGCCCGACCGTCGAAGACCTCGCGGAGGTCACTCCGGACCAGCTCGTCAAGGCGGGCCAGGCCCTCGCCCCGAAGATGCCCGGCAACGTCGCCCGCTGGGGGCAGGCGGCGCCCACGATCACCCCGTACGCGCCCGTCGTGGACGGCGAGTTCCTGCCGGTCACGCCCTGGCAGGCGCTGGCCTCCCGCGCCGCTCGCGACGTCGACCTGATCGTCGGTCACAACCGCGACGAGAACCGGCTGTTCACCGCGATGTCGGGCAAGCTCGGCCAGATCGGCGAGGACCGCGCGACCGCCGCCTTGCGCCTGTACGCCCCGGGGGGCGAGGCCGCCTACCGCGCCGCGTTCCCCGGGGACTCGGCCAATGATCTCTACGAACGCGTCCAGACCGACTGGCTCTTCGCCATGCCGTCCCTGCACCTGGCCGAGGCCCACCTCGCGGGCGGTGGCCGGGCGTACTTCTACGAACTCACCTGGCCCGCCCCCGCCTTCGACGGCGCCCTGGGCGCCTGCCACGCCCTGGACATCCCGCTCCTCTTCGGCACCTTCCAGGAGAGCCTCGCGCTGCTCCAGTTCGGCGGCGCGGAGCCGTCCGAGGAGGCGCTGGCCCTGTCGTCCCGCTTCCGCGCCGCCTGGACGGCCTTTGCCCGCACCGGCGACCCGGGCTGGCCCGCGTACGACACGCAGCAGCGTCTCGTGCGGGTCTTCGACGCCGAGCCGACCGTCGCGCCGTACCCGGAGGAGACCTCCCGGCGCCTGTGGGAGGGGTACGAGTTCACGCCGCTGCCGCTGGCGGGACTCGAGGCGTGAGCTTCCGGGGTCTCCTGCTCGGCCTGTTCGTCGTGCCGGTCGTCGTCGGCGGGTACTTCCTCACCCAGGCGGCGACCACCGACGGCACCCCGCAGTGCGACGGCATCATCGAGGAGTACGGAGACCAGGAGCGCTCCGGGCCCATGAAGCCGGGGGAGACGTGCGACCTGTACGACTTCGCCGACGGCCGCTCGGCGGGCACGCGGACGTACGAGCAGCAGCGGAAGGCGCAGGACGCGGACGCGGGGCGGGACTACTGGACCGGCGGCCTGTGGCTGGCGTACGGCGTGGCGGGGCTGACCGTGGTCACCGCCCACCTCGCCCGGAAGCGCCGCGGCTGAGGCTCTCGATGAACGCGGTCCAGGCATCGGCCCGGAAGGAAAGTTCCGGGCCGTGGGGATCCTTGGAGTCGCGGACTGGGACAGCGGTCGGGTGACCCGTCGCTATTTCGACGCAGTCGGCGCCGTCGCCTCCGCTGTAGCTGGAGCTGTGCCATTTACGGGTGTGGTTCTCCATGCTCGTAATCCTGCGCCACCGACTCGATCAGTACCAAGGACTCCCGGGGGGAGAGAGCGCCAGCCCTGACTAGGTCGAACGTCAACTTATGCCGAGTCACGGTCGGGGGACCGTCTGTCAGGTGTCCCATGCCGACGCCCTCGACGTAGGCGAAGGGAGCGGAATCGGAGAAGTACATGAGCTTGATGCCGCTCACCAGGGCCCCGACCTCGCCGGCGCTGAATGGCAGGACCTGCATGATGATCCGGTGGCGGCGGACGAGGGCGGCAATGTGGCACAGGGCCTCTGCCATGACCTGTGGGCTGCTCACCTTGCGCCGCAGGGCGGCTTCGTCGAGCACCGTCCACAACATGGGGGTTGCTGGATGGTCGAGGAGCCGACCGCGTGCGATGCGATCTGCTACTGATTCGTCGACCTTCTCTCTCGGCGCCGTCGGCTCGTAAGCGCGGAACAGCGCCTGTGTGTAGCCCGGCGTTTACAGCAGTCCGGGGATCAGCGTGGGTGTGTACTGCTTGATCGAGACAGCACGGGACTCGGCTTCCACTGCCTCGGCGAAGTGGGTCGGGTAGCTGGACTTGGCGGAAACCCCGCAGTTGCGCCGGAAGAAATCCTCCGTGCCCAGGACGTCGTCCAGTAGCCGTGCGTACTCCGGCTGTATTCGGCGCGTGCCGGACTCCAGCTGTCCGATGAACGAACCGCTGACGAACAGGCGCGCGCCCAACTCCTCCTGGCTCAGGCCGGACTTCTCGCGGGCGTGGCGCAGCTCGGCGCCGAGGAGGGTGCGGGGGGACGAGGACGGGTCGAGGTCTTTCGGTCCTGGCATGGTGACGGAACTCCCGGTCGCACAGCAGGGGTTGTTGGAGCGCCCTGTATGGCCAGGTTAGGGGCGGAACGGACACGCTGTGTCGCGAATCACGAACTCAGCGTGGAGGTGAGGAAGGGTGCGGTCGACCGAGGAAGTCGTCGAATCCCTGCGCCAGGCCCTCGTGGGCGCCGGTGTCGTACTGCCGTCCCTGTGCGTCGATCCGGTGACCGGCGCGAGTGGCGAGCCGTTCGCCCTGGTCGACCTGGGGCGGTGCAACGTACGGGTCGCGGAGCGGCTGGCGTCGGTGGTGCGGGGCGAGCGTCCGGCCGTCGGCACGCATGCCGTGGACGCGAGGGACGGGCGGGTGGGGGAGGTGATGGGGCACGTGGGCGGCAGGGTGCAGATGCGGCCGGTCGCCGGGGGCCGGGAGTGGGACTGCCCGCGGGCGTCGGTGACCGTGGCGCGGCCCGAGGAGGTGCTGAAGGCGCGGCTGCGCAGGACGAACCACGAGAGCGTGCGGCCCTAGGAGCGGGTCAGGCGGGTGGCCAGTTGCGCAGGGCCGCGTCGGCCACCCGCTGGAGTTCCTCCCGGGCGGCGCCCCCGGTGGCCTGCACGGAGATGCCGTTGGCGAACGTCATCAGGTAACGGGCGACGTGCAGCGGGTCGGTGCCGGGCGGCAGGTCGCCGTCGTCCACGGCCTGCCGGAACCGGTCGCGGAGCTGGGCGACGCCCCCCTCGCGCCAGCCCGCGAGCAGGTCCCGGGCGGAGCGTCCCGTCTCGCCGGAGGCGAGGGAGCCCTGGACGCCCAGGCACCCGGCCGGGCAGTCGGGGCGGGTGCTGACCTCCACGGCGCCGCTCAGGAACGCGGTGGCCACTTCGCGGGCGGTGGGCTTGCGCACGGCGCGGGCGACGTAGGAGGCGGGGCCTTCCTCGTAGCGTTCGAGCGCCTTGCGGAACAGGTCCTCCTTGTTGCCGAAGGCCGCGTACATGCTGGTGCGGGTGATGCCCATGGCGCTGGTGAGGTCGGTGAGGCTGGCGCCCTCATAGCCCTGCTCCCAGAAGACCCGCATGGCCTTCTCCAGGGCCTCGTCGGCGTCGAAGCCCCTCGGCCGGCCGATCGATCCCTTCCGTCGCGTCTCCATGGTCCTCAGTCTACGGCTTACGTATCGATCGGTACGGATGTGCTACGGTCGCTTTCAGTATCGATCGGTACTGAATGTCATCGGAGGTCATTCACCATGGGACAGCTCGAAGGCAAGACGGCCGTCGTCACCGGCGGCGGCACGGGAATCGGTCTGGCCAGTGCCGTGCGGCTGGCGGACGAGGGGGCGCACGTGTTCATCACCGGGCGGCGCGCGTCCGCGCTGGACGCGGCCGTGGAGATCATCGGCGCGGAGCGGGTCACGGCGGTGGCCGGCGACGTCTCGGACCCGGCCGACCTGGACCGGCTCTACGAAGCGGTCCGCGCCCGCGGCCGGGGGCTCGACGTGGTCTTCGCCAACGCGGCGACCGCCTCGCTCGTGCCGCTGGAGGAGATCACCGAGGAGCGGTTCGACGAGATCTTCGGCGTCAATGTGCGGGGCACGCTCTTCACCGTCCAGAAGGCGCTGCCGCTGCTCAACGACGGCGCCTCGGTGATCCTCAACGCCTCCACCGCCGCGGACAACGGCGCGGAGGCGTTCAGCCTGTACGCCGCCTCCAAGGCCGCCGTCCGGACCTTCGCGCGGGGCTGGGCCAACGAACTCAAGGGCCGCGGCGTCCGGGTCAACGCGATCTCCCCGGGCCCGGTCGACACCCCCGGGATCACCAACCTCTTCGCCGGGCAGGACGCGTCCTCGGCACGGGACAAGCTCGCCGGGGACACGGCGGTGGGGCGGATGGGGCGCCCCGAGGAGGTCGCCGCGGTGGTGGCCTTCCTCGCCTCGGACCAGAGCAGCTTCGTCCTCGGCGCCAACTGGTACGTCGACGGCGGCGAGAACCAGATCTGACCCGGCGGAGGGTCAGCCCCGGTCCGGTCCGTCCGGCGCCACGATCCGCTCGACCGCCGCCGCCACCAGCTCGTCGCGCTCGGCCGGGGTGAACACGTCCGGCAGGGTGAGCTGTTCGACGACCAGCCAGTTGAGGGCCAGGTAGAGCAGCTTGACGGCCATCGCGTCGCCGGGGAGGCCGGAGGCCTCGTGGTAGGCCACGTTGGCGGCGACGTCCTCGCGGATGCGTGCGGTCAGCACCGCGCGCAGGCCGGGGCGCCGGGTGGCCTCCAGGCGCAGTTCCAGCAGGGCGAGGTACCCGGTGCGGAACGAGGTGATGCGCTCGACCAGTTCACGCATCAGCTGCACGTAGGTGTCCCGGTCGCGGCCGGCGACGCGCTGCCGGGCGAGGGTGGCCTCGTCGGGGCGCAGCCGCTCGTAGACGCGGGCGCCCGCCTGGGTGAGCAGGTCGTCGCGGTTGGCGAAGTAGTTGGACGCGGTGCCCGCCGGCACGGCGGCCTCCGTGTCCACCGCCCGGAAGGTCAGCCCCCGGGCCCCCTGCGCGGCCAGCACCTCGATCGCGGCGTCGACGAGGGCGGCGCGGCGCTGGTCGTTCCGTCTCACCATGTTCCGGCTCCCGACAGCTTCCTCAGGCCACTGGCATCAGACCACTGCGCCCAGAGTACTACGGTCGGAGTGTCGTGGCGGCGGCTCAGAGCCCGCCCATCGGTTCGATGTCCACCCGTACCGGCGTGCCCCACACCCGCAGGACCTCGTAGTCGGTGAACTCGTGGACGATCCGGTACGCCATCGCGGCGTGCGGGCCGCGCAGTTGGGCCGCGACGTACAGTTCGGCCTCGCGGCGGTCGCGGCGCGGGGTGCCGCACAGCTGCCACGCCTGGCCGTTCCACAGCTCGGGCAGCCAGCGCTGCTGGGGCTGCGGCCGGTCGCCCCGGACGCCGTACCGGGACGGGACCGGTTCGGCGGGCCGGGGCGGCACCGGGCCGCCGCCGTACTCGGCACGGCGGGCCGTGCGGCGGCGGGTCTCGCACAGCAGGCACAGGTCGGGGGCGGCCTGGTCGACCGGGCCGTTCGGGTGCTCGGGGCAGCGGGTGCTGGGGGCCGCCGTCGTGACGCTCTCCTCCAGGTGGTCCAGCGCGCGCTTCAGGTCCGCGCGGACCTCGTGCAGCTTGGCCTCGGGCGTGTCGGCGGTCAGGGCCTCGCCGTGCTCACCGAGGAGGCGCAGGGCGCGGCCCAGGGCGGTCAGCTGGGCGTGGTTCATGGTCCTCAGAATCGCACACCGCGCCGACGGCCCGGGACGGTCAGCCGTGCGCCGTCGCCAGGGCCGTCCGCAGGTGCCCGTCGGACTCCCGGAGCAGACGCGCGGCCGTCGGCCCGTCCACGTCGGCCAGCAGGACCAGGATCGCGTCCTTGACCTCGCCGCCGGTCGCCGTCAGGGCGCGCTCGACGTCGTCGTCGGCGGCGCCGGTGGCGAGCGCGACGATGCGGCGCGAGCGGGCGCGCAGCTTCTCGTTGGAGGCGCGGACGTCGACCATCAGGTTCCCGTACGTCTTGCCGAGCCGGATCATGGTGATCGTCGACAGCATGTTCAGAACCAGCTTCTGCGCCGTGCCCGCCTTCAGCCGGGTGGACCCGGTGAGCAGCTCGGGCCCGGTGACCACCTCGATGCCGTGCTCGGCGGCGGCGGCGAGCGCGCTGCCCCGGTTGCAGGCGAGGCCCACGGTCAGGGCGCCGAGCGAGCGGGCGTACTCGACGGCGCCGACCGCGTACGGCGTGCGCCCGGAGGCGGAGACGCCGACCACCGTGTCGTCGGCGGTCAGCGCGAGGGCGTCCAGGTCGGCGCGGGCCAGCTCCGGGGAGTCCTCGGCGCCCTCGACGGACGTGACCATGGCGTCCGGGCCGCCCGCGATCAGGCCGACGACCTGTCCCGGGGCGGTGTTGAAGGTGGGCGGGCACTCCGAGGCGTCCAGCACGCCGAGCCGGCCGGCCGTACCGGCGCCCGCGTAGACCAGCCGCCCGCCGCGTGCCATCCGGGCGGCCACGGCGTCGACGGCGGCGGCGATCTCGGGCAGCCGCTCGGCGACGGCGGCGGGCACGGCGGTGTCCTCGCCGTTCATCAGCCGCGCGATGTCGAGCGTGGGCATCCGGTCGATCTCGGCCAGCTCGGGCCGGAACGCCTCGGTGGTCAACGTCTCCAACTGGGAACGCAGGTCGGGGTGATGGGGGGTGGAGGTCATGGGGGTATGGCTCTTTCCGGTGACGTGTGGATGCCGGGTGGTGCGAGGCTCCAGGGGGCGCGGGGCTGTATCGATGTGCGGCTCCGCCGCGTGGGCGCGACCGGCCGCGACGAACCCGCGGTCGCGCACGGCGATCACCTGCCGCGGTCCCCGCGGAGCGCCCCGTGCCGATGCGCCAGCGCCTCGTAGGACGCCGCCAGAGCCGGTGCGGCCGATTCGTAGATCCGCTGCGCCACCCCCACGAACAGGCAGTCCACCACCAGCAGCTGGCTGGTCCGCGACGACATCGCCGCCGGGCGCAGCTCGCTCTCCCGCGCGGTGGACGTGGTCAGTACGTGGTCGGCGTACTGGGTGACGGGTCCGTCGGGGCGTCCGGTGATCGCGACGGTCGTCGCGCCGCGTTCGAAGGCGACCCGCAGCGGTTCGATCACGTCGCCCGTCGAGCCGGAGTGGGTGATCGCCAGGGCCACGTCCCCGGCGCGCAGCTGCACCGCGTTGGTGACGGCGAGGTGCGTGTCGCCCGGGGCGTGGGCTATGAGCCCTATGCGCAGCATCTTCTGGGTGAGGTCCTGGGCGACCAGGCCGGAGGCCCCGATGCCGTACACGTCGGTGCGCCGGGCGGCGGCCAATGCGGCGACGGCCGCGCCGAGCTGGACGGTGTCGAGACCGGCGGCGGTGTCCGCGAGGGTCTGCTGCTCGTCGTAGGCCAGCTTGGCGACCACGTCGGCGATCGGGTCGTCGACCGCGATGTCGGTGGTGATGGCGGGAGCGCGGCCGGACTGCTGCTGGGCGGCGAGCCCGGCGAGCGCGAGGCGCAGGTCGCGGTAGCCGGGGTAGCCGAGCAGCCGGGCGGTGCGGACGACGGTCGCCTCGCTGGTGCCGGTCAGCTCGGCCAGGCCGGTGACCGTGAGGGCCGCGCAGCCGGCCGGGTCGCCCGCGACCGCCTCGGCGACCCGCTGCATGGACCGCGTCATCGACGGCGCCAGGGTGCGGACCTTGGCCGCGAGGGCGGCGGGTGCGGGCGGCGCGCCGCCACCGCCGGTGGCGCGGCGGCCCCCGGCGAGGGGGGCGAAAGTTTCCTTCACTTCATCGGTCACTCATGAAAGATATTTTCGGTTCGGTCCGCGGGTCAAGAGTGCGCACAATGGGTGTATGAACCCCATCAGCCCCCTGGAGCAGGCGTTGCATGCCGCACGCGCCCTCGTGCTCGCCGACCTGGTGGCGGGCGAGGTCGCCGAGCCGGACGTCGTCTCGCTGGTCGAGGAGTCCGTCGTCCAGCGGCGCTGGTGGGTCGAGCAGTGGCCCGAGGGCGCGGAGTTCGTGGCGGGGCTGGTGGCGCAGGACGTGCAGGACGCCCTGCTGGAGCGGTACGGCCGCTGGCCGCTGTGCCCGGTGTGCGGCTCCGGCGACCCGCACGCGCTGGACGTCGAGCCCGAGCTGGGTCCCGACCCGCACTGGGTGTGCGGCAAGGCCGGGGTGAAGGTCGCGGCGGTCGGCTCGCTGGGCGCGGCCACCGGCGGCACCGCCTCGTGAGGGCGCTCCGGTGACCGTCTACATCGACCCGCCGTCCTGGCCGGGCCACGGCCGCCTGTGGTCGCACCTGGTCAGCGACGTCTCCTACGCCGAACTGCACGCCTTCGCCGCGGCCCTGGGCGTGCCGCGCCGCGCCTTCGAGCGCGACCACTACGACCTGCCCGCCCAGCGGTACGCCGACGCGGTGTCCGCCGGCGCGCGGGAGGTCAGCAGCCGCGAGGTGGTGCGCCTGCTGCACGCGGCGGGACTGCGCCGGCGCAAGGGCTCCACCGGCACCGGCGCCGGGCCCGGTCTTCAGTCGCGCAGCTCGTAGGTGAGCAGTTCCCCGTCCTCGGCGGCCAGGCGGTAGCCGGCCCGGGTGACGACGGCCTGCGAGCGTATGTTCGTCCGGTCGATCTTCGCCAGGAGCGTGGTGCCGTCCTGCCGCGCCGGCGGCCATGCCGACAGCGCGCGCAACGCCTCCGTGGCGTACCCCCGGCCGCGGCCGTCCTCGGCGAGGTCGTAGCCGATCTCGGCCCGGCCGTCCTCGTCCGGCGGGCCGTGGAAGCCCATGGCGCCGACCGCCCGGCCGTCCTCCTTGCGCACGAGCACGAAGACGCCCCACTCCGGCCGGTGCGTACCCGCCTCGTACGCCTTCAGCAGCATCCCGGCGGCGTCCCGGGTGCCCTGGAAGGGGCCGCTGCCGACCCACGTGAAGCCGCCGTCGCCGCCCGCGGCGAGGTCGGTGGCGGCGGCGGGGGTGACGCCCTGGAGGGTGAGCCGTCCGGCCGGGATCACCAGGTTGTTGCGCCAGCGCCACTCGGTGACCGGAGCGCGTCCGGGCAGGTCGCCCCGGCCGGTGGCCCACAGCAGGGTGCGCCAGGGGTCGGTACCCGGCTGGACGTGCGGGAAGATCCGGGCGAGGAGGTCCGCGCACGCCTCGGCGGGCGGTGCGTAGGCCAGCCCGAGGCCCTCGGCGATGTCGTGGGTGTGCAGGAACACCTCGGTGATCCCCATCGCGGCGAAGCCCTCGCGGTCCGCGCTGCGGAAGGGGTACGGGTGGAAGGCCCGCACCTCGGGCGGGGTGGTGCGGACGGCGGCGGCGAGCAGCGCACCGGTCGTCTCGATCACCTGGAGCACGTCCTCGTTGCCGGTGCCCTCGTCGAGGGTGATCTCGAAGGGCACGTACGCCTCGGTGGCGCGTCCGGCCAACTGACCGGCGTAGGCGATGAGATCGCTCGCGATGTGCTCCGCCGTGTACCGGCAGTCCCACTCCAGCCGTCCGGCCCGCGTCGCGCGCCAGTCCCGGTCCGTCGCCGTCCGCAGCAGCGCCACGGCGCCCGCGACGGCCTCCTCCACCCGTTCCCCGCCCATGCTTCGCATGCCGGGCAGGCTAGCCCTCCGGCGTGTCCGGGAGCGACAGCATTTCCAGCTCACCGGCCAGGTTGCGGCGGGCGGTCGCCTCCCACTCCCGCCGTCCGTGCGGGGTGTGGAACAGGGCGTCCAGACCGAGGAGTTGGCGCAGGATCGCGGACCGGCCCCGGCGGAAGGCGTCGCTCGGGACGAAGTGGTACTCCGCGCGGACGGCCGCCGTGTACGCCGCGTACGCCGACGGCGGCGCGGCGAGCACCGCCAGGTCCGCGTCGCACAGCACCTGCCCGTCGCGGTCGTCGCCGGCCGGGGCGTGGGTGACGGTGAGCCGGACCAGCCGGGCCACCTCGGCCGTCTTCTCCGCCGCGACCCCGGCCTCGGGCAGCGCGCGCTCGGCGAGCCGGGCCGAGCGCTCCTCGTTCTCCGACCGGTCGGGCAGGTAGACCGCGTCGTGGAACCAGGCGGCCAGGCGCACGACGTCCGCGTCCTCGGCGTGCTCCGCCAGGACGTCGACGTGGTCCAGGACCGCGGTCAGGTGGGCCAGGGTGTGGTAGCGCCGCTGGGGTTCCTGCCAGCGGGCGAGCAGGTTGTCGGCGTACGGCGACGGGTCCGGGCCGCCCCCGGGTCCACGGGCCCCTTCCAGGGCACGGGCGAAGCGGGCGCGCAGGGCATCGAGGTCGGCGGGACCGGCGGGACCGGCGGGACCGGTGGAATCGGCGGGATCGGTGAGGGCGGCCATGGGCGCATTGTCCCAGATAATGTTCGTGATAGCTTCTCACCGCCATGTGAACGTCCCGGCCGGTGGGGCCGGGCAGAAGCCGGAGAGGCGGCGGACGGGCCATGTCCAAGGCGCGCACCAGCACCCCGCGCGAGCGGTACCGCGCCCAGGTGCGCGCGGAGATCAAGGAACACGCCTGGGAGCAGATCGCCACGGCGGGCGCCTCCGCGCTCTCCCTCAACGCGATCGCCAAGCGGATGGGCATGAGCGGGCCCGCGCTCTACCGGTACTTCGACGGGCGCGACGAACTGATCACGGAACTCATCCGGGACGCCTACCGCAGCCAGGCCGACACCTTCCGCACGGCCGCCGGGGCGGGCGCCGGCCTGGCCGGGCTCGCGCACGCCCTGCGCGCCTGGGCCCTGGACGACCCGCAGCGCTACTTCCTCATCCACGGCACCCCCGTCCCCGGCTACCACGCGCCGGACGACATCACCGAGATCGCCGCCGAGACCATGGCGGTCATCGTCGACGCCTGCGCCGCACTGCCGCCGTCGGACGGCGCCGGCGGCGCGTTCGACGCGCACCTCGACACCCACCGGCAGTGGGCCGGCGACCGGGCGGCCGACTCGGCCGTCCTGCACCGCGCCCTGTCCTTCTGGTCCCGGCTGCACGGCGTGCTGTCCCTGGAACTCGCCGGACAGTTCACCGGGATGGGATTCGATCCCGCCCTTCTCTTCGAGGCCGAACTGAAGGACCTGCTCGGCCCCTAACGTGGAGTCCATGACGACTCCCGCAGACCTGAGCGACGTACGCGACCCCGAACTGCCCGGCCGGCTGCTGACCCTCGAACGCGACGCACTGGTGCCCCTGCTGCGCTCCCGACCGGACGCCGACTTCGCGCTGCCGGTGGCCGCGTGTCCCGGCTGGACCGTGCGCGACGTGGTGGCGCACTGCTCCAGCGCGCTGGTCCGGGTGGTGGAGAGCCGCTTCGAGAAGGGCGTCTTCTCGCCCGAGTGCAACGACCGCGACATCGCCGAACGCGCCGACTGGAGCCACGCCCGGATCCTCGACGAACTGGAACGCGGCATGACCGAGGCCGGCCCGGCGATCGCCCGCGCGGGCGGCGTGCTGGACGCCGTCGCCCTGGGCGAGTGGGTGCACGCCGGTGATCTGCGGGTGACCTTCGGCGAGCCGGGGGCGTACGCGGGGTGCGGGCTCCCGGAGGCGCTCGCGCTGCTCGGCGCGGTCACGCGGGCGCGCGGCCACGTGCCGCTCCACGCCGACGTGGACGACCTGGACGAGCCCCTGAAGCTGGGCGGGGCGAGCGGCGAGCGGACGCCGGGCCGGTACATCGGCGACGGCCCCACCCTCGTACGGCTCTACGCGGGTCGCCCCCTGGACGGGGCGGCGGGATACGAGCTGGCCGGGGTGGAGGCGGCGGAGCTGAACATCTTCGGCGACTGAGCGGCGACGCGGGCACCCCGGTCTGCCGTCGGGGCGTAGTCTTTGATTGGACTAGACCTGTAGCAGGCCGACGAATGGGGTCCCATGAGCAAGCGTGCAGTCCTGGAGGTGATCGCCCTCGACGTCGAGGACGCGGTCGCCGCCCAGGCCGGAGGCGCGGATCGCCTCGAACTGGTCACCGACATGGCGGCCGACGGACTCACCCCGTCGGCCGCGACCGTCGCCGCGATCCGGGCCGCCGTGGACATCGACCTACGGGTGATGCTGCGGCTCGCGGACGGGTTCGCCGCCGGTGACGTCGAGCGGCTGACCCGCGTCGCCGGTGAGCTGCGGGAGGCCGGGGCCACGCAGTTCGTCCTGGGGTTCCTGGACGCCGACGGCGGCGTGGACCTCGGGGCGGTGGAGGGGATCGCCAAGGTGCTGGACGGGTGCCGGTGGACCTTCCACCGCGCGATCGACCGCTCCGCCGACCGGGACGCCCTGCGCAAGCAGCTCGCCGACTTCCCGGGCCTCGACACGTACCTGACGGCCGGCTCGGCCGGCGGCGTGGACGAGGGCCTGAACGTCCTGCTCGCGGAGGCGCGCCGGCGGGGGGAGCCGGGGTACGAGCAGCACCTGCTGGTGGGCGGCGGCCTGCGGCTCGACCACGTGCCCGGTCTGCTGGACGCGGGGATCGACGGCTTCCACATCGGCGGAGCGGCACGGCCCGCGGGATGGGCGGGCCCGGTGTCGGCGGACGCGGTCGCGCAGTGGCGGCGGGTACTGGGGGAGTAGGCCGCCCGGGCCGCGGGCAGTCGTCCCTCCCCCGGTGCCTGAACGGCCCGGGAGGTGCCCCCGGGCGGCCCGGGTGGGCGGGCACCCCGCCGACGCGGGCGCGTGTCGTCCCCTCCCGCCGTACGACCGCCCGCGGTTCAGCCGAGCTGCGGCGGCAGCCCCGCCGCGTGGGTCACGACGAGCCCCGACACCGCGCGGGTCAGGCAGACGTACAGCCGCCGCAGTCCCGTCCGTTCGTCCGGCTCGCCGTCGACCACGGCCCGCGGCTCGTCCAGGACCACGTAGTCGTACTCCAGGCCCTTGGCCAGCGAGGCCGGGACCAGGGTCAGCCGGGTGGCACGGGTGGTCTCCTCGCCGGGGCCGACGTGGCCGATCCCGGCCGCCGCCAGGGCCGCCGCCAGCTCCGGCACCCGCGCGTCGGCGGCGATCAGGCCGACCGAGCCCTCCCGCTCCAGCAGCTCACGGCAGGCCGCCACGACGTCGGCGGCCCCGTCCGGCGCCGTACGGATGTCGAAGAAGCCCGGGTTCTCGCGGATCGACGCCACCGGCGTCAGGCCCGGCGCGATGTGCGGCAGCAGCCGGGAGGCGTACGCGATGACGTCCGTCGGCACGCGGAAACCGGCCGTCAGCTCCTCGATCACCGCCTCGCCCTTGCCCAGGTGCCCCAGCGCCTCCTCCCAGCTCCGGGTCGCCCACGGCGTGGTGCCCTGCGCCAGGTCGCCCAGGACGGTCGCCGAGCCGGTGGTGCAGCGCCGGCCCACCGCGCGGTACTGCATCGGGGACAGGTCCTGCGCCTCGTCCAGGACCACGTGCCCGAGGGAATGGGTGCGCTCGATCAGGTCGGTCGCCTCGTCGATCAGCACGGCGTCGGCGGGCGACCAGGCCGCCGCCTTCACCGAGCGGGCGGGCTTCGCCCACAGCACCGCCTTCTGCTCGTCCTCGGTGAGGATCCCGTCGGCGTGCTCGGCGAGGAAGTCCGCGTCGGCGAGGAGACGCAGGACCAGCTTGGCCGGGTCGACCTGCGGCCAGACCGACTTCACCAGCGCCTTCACGGCCGCGTTGCGCGCCACCGCGTTCTGCACCCGGTCGTCCGGCGCCTCGCCCGCCCGTTCCATCTGCACCAGCACGGCGTGCGCGATCCGCTGCGGCAGCGCCTCACGGGCGGCGCCGTAGCGGATGTTCCGGGCGAGCAGCTCGCGGACGATCTCCTCCAGCTCGTACACCGGCACCCGCCAGCGGCGCGAGCCGCGCACCACGACCACGCCCTCGGTGGGCGGGGCGACGTGGGAGTACAGGGCCCGGCGCAGGACCTCCGCCATCCGGGCGTCGCCCTTGACCACCGCCGTCGCCGCCTCGTCCGTGCCGCGCACCTCGACGTGGGCGACCAGGTCGTCCACGGTGGCCTGGCGGACCGTCAGCTCGCCGAGCGCCGGGAGGACCTGCTCGATGTAGTGCAGGAAGGACCGGTTCGGGCCGATGACCAGGGTGCCGGTGCGGGCCAGGCGCTCGCGGTGCGCGTACAGGAGGTAGGCGACCCGGTGCAGGCCGACCGCGGTCTTTCCGGTGCCGGGACCGCCCTGCACGCAGACCGAGCCGGTCAGCCCGGCGCGCACGATCTCGTCCTGCTCGGGCTGGATCGTCGCCACGATGTCCCGCATCGGTCCGACGCGGGGCCGTTCGATCTCCTCCTGGAGCAGCCTGCTGGTGGTCGCCGCCTCGGCCGGGTCGAGCAGGTGCTCGTCCTCGTACGCGGTCAGGTCCCCGCCGGTGTAGCCGAAGCGGCGGCGCAGCGAGACGTCCTGCGGGTCCTTCCTGGACGCCCGGTAGAACGGCTGGGAGACCGGCGCCCGCCAGTCGACGACCATCGGGTCGCCGTCCGCGTCGTGCACGTGCCGCCGCCCGACGTAGAAGCGCCCGCCCGTCTCCCACCGCCGCCCTTGCAAGGAAGGCGCTTCGCGCCCCTCTGATTCTTCGCCGCCCTCGGCCTGCTCGGCGCCCGGGGCGTGCAGGTAGTCGAGCCGGCCGAAGAACAGCGGGGTCTCGCTGAGGTCCGCGAGCGCCTTGATGCGCTGCTCGATCTGGTTCTCCAGGACGGCGGCGTTGACCCAGTTCGCGGTCACGTCGGTGATGTCGAGGGACTCGATGTCCTCGCGCATGGCGCGCAGCGCGGAACGGGACGCGGCGAGGTGAGCGCGTTCCCTGGAGAGGGGGTCGTCGTGGACGGGCGTGGACAAGGGGGTGCCTCCGGATGACCTGCGGTGGGGTGGGCGCGGGACGCGCGCGGGGCCGACCGGTTTCCGTCCGGACGGCAGCCTTCCGTGGGGAGGCGGGCAAGAGCGGAGATTCTAGGGGAGCGGGTGCGGCGCGGGCCAACCGTTTTTCTCCGCCCCGCGGTCGACCCCTAGGGGATCACGTCATCCGCTCTGGGGGATGCGCTCCCTCCAGGGTCGTAGCGGAGGCGGACGAGGGTTGGGTCCGCAGACCGATGCCGGTCGGGGGGCGGCAGTCGCACCATGGAGACATGAGCGCAGCAACCATCTCCCCCGCCCCGGCACCGGGCCGCGCGTCCGGTGCCACGCCCGTGGCCGGCAGCCACCGGCACCGGCTCGGTGACACCCTGCGCGCCGTCAGGGTGTTCGCGGGCGCCGCCTTCGACGTGGTCATCCTCGGCGAGTACGGCGAGGAGGCCGGCGTCCGCCGCCACTGAGCCCGGAGGCAGCCCGTCACCGGGACCGGAGGTCTCAGCCCTCCTGTGCCAGGACCTCGTCCGCGTCCATGATCCGGTAGGCGTAGCCCTGCTCCGCCAGGAAGCGCTGGCGGTGGGCGGCGAAGTCCTGGTCGAGGGTGTCGCGGGCGACGACCGAGTAGAAGTGCGCCTGGTGGCCGTCCGCCTTCGGCCGCAGGACCCGCCCCAGGCGCTGGGCCTCCTCCTGCCGCGAGCCGAAGGTGCCCGAGACCTGGATGGCGACGGTCGCCTCCGGCAGGTCGATCGAGAAGTTCGCGACCTTCGACACGACCAGCACGCTGATCTCGCCCTCCCGGAAGGAGTCGAAGAGCTTCTCCCGCTGGGCGTTGGACGTCTCGCCCTTGATGACCGGCGCCCCCAGGTGCTCGCCCAACTCGTCGAGCTGGTCGATGTACTGGCCGATGACGAGGATCTGCTGCCCGGCGAAGCGCCGCACGATCGCCTCCGTCACCTTCCGCTTGGTGTCGGTCGTCGCGCAGAAGCGGTACTTCTCCTCCGCCTCCGCGGTGGCGTACGCGAGCCGCTCGGAGTCGGTGAGGTTGACCCGGACCTCCACGCAGTCGGCGGGCGCGATGTAGCCCTGCGCCTCGATCTCCTTCCACGGCGCGTCGAACCGCTTCGGGCCGATCAGCGAGAAGACGTCCGACTCGCGGCCGTCCTCGCGCACCAGGGTCGCGGTCAGCCCGAGGCGGCGGCGGGCCTGGAGATCGGCGGTGAACTTGAAGACCGGCGCGGGCAGCAGGTGGACCTCGTCGTAGACGATCAGGCCCCAGTCGCGGGAGTCGAACAGCTCCAGGTGCGGGTAGACGCCCTTCCGCCGGGTCGTCAGCACCTGGTACGTGGCGATGGTGACCGGCCGGATCTCCTTGCGGGTGCCGCTGTACTCACCGATCTCGTCCTCGGTCAGCGAGGTCCGCTTCACCAGCTCGTGCTTCCACTGCCGGGCGGAGACGGTGTTCGTGACCAGGATCAGCGTCGTCGACCTGGCCTGCGCCATCGCGCCCGCGCCGACCAGCGTCTTGCCCGCGCCGCAGGGGAGGACGACGACGCCGCTGCCGCCGTGCCAGAAGTTCTCCACCGCCTGCTTCTGGTAGGGACGCAGCGCCCAGCCGTCCTCGGCCAGGTCGATCGGGTGCGCCTCGCCGTCGACGTACCCGGCGAGGTCCTCGGCCGGCCAGCCCAGCTTCAGCAGCGTCTGCTTGATCTGCCCGCGCTCGGAGGGGTGCACGGTCACCGTGTCGGCGTCGATGCGGGCCCCGACCAGCGGCGCGATCCGCTTCGACTTCAGCACCTCCTCCAGCACCGGCCGGTCGGTGGTCGTCAGGACCAGGCCGTGCGCCGGGTGCTTGGAGAGGGTGAGGCGGCCGTAGCGGTCCATCGTCTCGGCGATGTCGACCAGCAGCGCGTGCGGCACCGGGTAGCGGCTGTACTCGACCAGCGCGTCCACGACCTGCTCGGCGTCGTGGCCCGCCGCCCGTGCGTTCCACAGGCCCAGCGGGGTGACCCGGTAGGTGTGGATGTGCTCCGGGGCCCGCTCCAGTTCCGCGAAGGGCGCGATGGCCCGACGGCATGCGCCGGCCTGCTCGTGGTCGACTTCGAGGAGCAGGGTCTTGTCGGACTGGACGATCAGCGGACCATTCACGGGCGGCACCCTTTCGCGTGCGTACGGCCGGACGACGGCTCGGCCAATCCTCAAGTGTGCCTGATCGTCAGCCCGCGTCGTCGGCGAGTTCCGCGACGCCCGTGACCCGGTGCAGCGGGTAGGTGCGCACCTCGTCCGCCGTGTGGTCGTACGCCGTGACGAAGCCGCCCTCGACCCGGATCGGCGCGATCACGCGCTGGCTGGCGGCCCCCTCGGCGTTCACGTAGCCGATCCACAGCGCCTCGCCGGTCAGCACCGCCGCCTGCATCGTGGCCAGCGTCTCGGCGGCGCCGGTGCGGGGCAGCGCGCCGCCCGGGGCACCGCCCGCCCCGTCCTCGTCGCCGGGGCCCGGCTTGCGCGGGGCCGTGGAGGCCAGGTCACCGGCGCGCACGGCGCGGATCGCCGCCGCCAGGAGCGTGTCGTCGGGGGCCGGCGGCCCGTCCGGGACCGGCTCCGGCGCCGCCCGGGGCGGGGTGCGGCGGGAGTCCGCGCGGGCGATCAGCACGTCACCGGCGGCGGACTCGGCGGCCGGCGCGAACCCGATCGCGCGCAGCCCTTCGAGGAGCGCCGCCGGTTCCGCCTGCGCGGCCAGCACGGTGGGCGCCAGGCGGCGCAGGCCCAGGGCGGCGGCCCGCTTGTCGGCGAGGATCTCGTCCAGCGTCGCGTCGTCGTCGCAGCGCACGTACGCCGAGGCCGCCCCCACCCGCAGCCGCCCGTGCCGCCGGGCCACGTCGTCGATCAGGTACGTCAGGGGCTGCGGCACCGGCGTACGGGAGTGCCGGGCGAGGAAGGCGTGCAGGTCGGCGGCGCTCTGCCCGGCGTCCAGGGCCCGGCGCACCGAGCCCGGCGTGAACCGGTAGACGGTCGCCCCGCCCTTGGACTCGACGTCCGCGAGCACCCCCAGCACGTCGGCCAGCTCCCGCTCCAGCGGCCCCGGCGCCACCGCCGTCAGGTCGGCCTGGAGCAGCACGTGGTCCAGCGGTTCGGGGAAGAGCGGTGCCAGCAGCCGGGCGGCGGACGCGGTGGCCGCGGCCCGGTCGGCGGGCGTCGGGGGAGCTGCCGCCGGGGGCAGGCGGTGGTGGTGGACGGGGAGCTTGTCGCCGGGGCCCTCGGGCTCGTCCTCCGCCGCCGGACGGGGTGCGTCGGGGGCGCCGATCAGGGCCCGGCCCGGCGCCGCCAGCGCGCCGCGCCCGGTGACGCCCAGCAGCTCGGCCTCGGACAGCGTCCAGCGGGCGATCCGGCTGCGCAGGTCCTCGTCCCGCGCCGCGCCCGACGCGTGCTGTTCGCGCTGCGGGCCGCGCAGGGGACGCTCCCAGCGCAGCCGGGCCAGCACCGACTCCTCGACCGGTGCGGCACCCTCGGGCAGGCCCGCCAGCAGGGCCAGCACCCGGTGCCGCACCTCGGGCGCCGCCGAACGGTCCAGGTTCGGGCCCAGCGCCGAGAGCGCGCGGTCCTTCGCGTCCCGCCCGCCCACCACGCCCGGCGTCCGGGTGGCCGTCAGCCACGTCGCCGCGAGGTGCGCCCAGCGCTCGGCGGGCGGCAGCTCGCGCCACTCGTCGTACGCCGGGGTCGCGGCGTACCGCTCGTCGGCCTCCCCGTCCGAGGCGATCAGACCGGCGCCGTAGGCCAGCTCGACCCAGAACGCGGCGACCGGCTCGGGCACGTCCAGGGCGACCGCGGTCCGCTTCAGGTCCCGCACGCTCAGGCCGCCCGCGCGCAGCACCGCCGGGCCGCCCTCGTCCCACTCCTTCAGCAGTTCCTCGACGGTCGCCAGCGCGGCCAGGGCCTGTCCGGCCGCGGTGGCGTCCACCACCTGTGGACGGTGCGTGGCGGCGGCCTCCACCGGCGGCGGCACCGGCTCCGGCGCCCGGTGCGCCCGGCCCGCGCGCAGGTGCAGGGCGACCTCGCGGGGCAGCACCACGGTGCCCGGCGCGGTCGGCAGCAGCAGGCCCCGGTCGAGCAGCGCGCGCAGGTGCGGGGCCGGATCATGGGTGACCTGGCCGTACGGCGGCCCCCACACCAGGCGGGCCAGCACCTCCCGGGACTCCTCGGGCAGCCCGGCGAGGAGCGCCGCCATCCGCCGCCGGTCGGCGAACAGGGCGCCGAGCGCCGACACGGCGGAGACCGGGTCGTGGGTCGAGGGCAGGCCGACGGCGCCGAGGATCTCCTGGATCCGGCCCGGGGACATCCCCGCCGTCGCCTCCCGCACGGTCGGGCCGAGGCCCGTCGGGGACGGGTGCTGCGGGGAGGGCGCGAGCAGTTCACGGGCGGTGCGCACCAGCCGCAGCCGGTCGTCGGCGCCCCACACCAGCGCCTGTTCGCGCAGCAGCGCCGTGGCCCGCGGCAGGGCGGCGGCGACGGCCGGGTCCTGCTCGTCGCCGCCCATCAGGGCGAGCAGCTCGCCGTACGACGCCGGGTCCGGCGCGACGGCCAGCGCCTCGGCGGTCTGCAGCGCGAACCGGTCCAGCCGCTCCAGCGCCCGCACGACCGAGGCGCGGGTGCCGGCGCGGGTGGCGAGCTGGGTGAGGTCGGTCGGCACGGGGGTGATGAGGTCGGGGCGGCTGCGCAGGAGGGCGGCCAGGGAGACGTCGTCCCTGACGCGGAGCGCCTCCGCGAGGGACCGGGGGGCCGCGGACTTCTCCTCGGTGCTCATCCTGCCCACGGTAGCGGGTGGGTGCGACGGCGGAGGGGCGCGTGCGTGGGCGCGGTGCCGTCGGCCGGACGGGGAAGATTCGGTACCTTCGTCCGACGGGGTACGCCGGGTACCGCAACGCACCGCCCCGGAGGGGAACATGGGGATCGAGAGCGACCAGGTCGTCTTCGAGTACCTGAGCCGCGTCGGCGACGTGGCCCAGCAGCGCCAGCTGCCGTCGGCCACCCGGATGCGCCTGGTGTCGGAGCTGCGCAACGAGATCGACCGGCACCGGGCGAAGACCACCGTCGACAGTCCCGCCGCCGTCCGCCGCATCCTGGACCGGCTGGGCGACCCCGACGACGTCGTCACGGCGGCGGGCGGCACGAGCGGCGTACGGAAGCAGGCGCCGGCCCCCACCGCCGTACCCGAGCAGCGGGACCCCGAGGCCGCGGACCCCGAGCCCCGCCGGGCCGAGCGGCGCAAGGGCCGGCGGCACCCCGGGCCCGAAGCACCGGCCGCACCCGAGGCCGCCTCCCCGCCCCATCTGGCGGGCGCCGGGGAACTGGGCGAGGCGGGCGACGGGCAGCCGGACTGGTGGCGGGTCGACGACGGCCCCTTCGCCGGCATGGGCCTCGGCGACAGCGTCCCCGGGTTCGTCGGCGGCGTCGAGATCCCGGAGCTGCTGAGGAAGCCGCCGAGCAGGGAGGACGAGGCGGAGAAGGAGGACGCCGCCGGGACGAAGGTCCCGCCGGCGGAGGCCGGGGAACCGGCCGCCGAGGCCGCCGGGGGGCGCCAGGGCCGCCGCCTGCCCCGGCTGTGGCCCGAGGGCGGCTGGAACAACCCCCTGCTGCTGATCGCCGCGGTCCTCCTGATCGTCGGCGCCGTCCTGGGCAGCCTGGTCCCGCTGGGCCTCGGCTGGCTGATCGCCTACCTCACCCGCCGGCTCACCCCGGCCCAGTCGAAGTGGGCCGTCCTCGGCCTGCCCGGCACGGTCGCCGCCGCCGGCGCCGTCTGGCTGTGGGGCCGTACCGAGGGCCGCTGGGGCGACCCGGTCACCGAGGGGCACATGAGCGACGCCGTCGCCGACACCTGGCCCTGGGTCCTGCGCTCCGCCGCCGTGGCCACCGCCCTGTACCTCCTGTGGCGGGCCCGCCGCCCCCGGGGCTGACCGCCCCGCACGGCTGTCGGGCCTGCGGCCGACCGGTGCCTGCGGCTGCCGGGTCCGCTGCTGCCCCGCGGCACCCGGCCGCGGCCCTGGCCGAGGGGCTTGCGTGGCCGACGCCGTCCGGGCTGGCGGCTTGCGTGGTTGACCGCGGTGCGGGTCGACGGGTTTGCGTGGCCGTCCGGGTGGCGTGGCGGTGCGTTTTTACGGCTGGCTGTTCCTGGGGGCGGGCTGCTTGCGTGGCCGGCCGCAGTCCCGGCCCACGGTTTGCGTGGCCGACGGGCCGAAGGCTTGCGTCGCAGGCCATTGCCTGGGCCGACAGCTTGTCTGGCCGGCCGCCGCTCGGGCCCACGGCCTGCGTGGCCGACCGCGGCCCGCGCCGACGGGCTTGCGTGGCCGTCCGGGTGCCGTGGCGGGCCGTCTTTGCGGCTGGCTGCTCTTGGGGCGGGCTGCTTCTGCGGCCGACCGCCGTCCGGGCCGACGGCTTGCGTGGCCGGCCGCCGCCCCGGCCGACGGCTTGCCCGGCCGGCCCGCCCCGTGGCCGACGGGGTTCGTCGGGCGCCCGGCACAATGGGAGCCATGTCCTCCACGACCCGTCCCGCGCCCACCGTCGGTTTCGACCTCGACATGACGCTGATCGACTCGCGGCCCGGCATCCGCGCCTGCTACCTGGAGCTGAGCGCGCGCACGGGGACGCACGTGGACGCCGACCTGGCCGTCACCCGGCTCGGACCGCCGCTGGCCGAGGAGTTGGCCCACTGGTTCCCGGCCGAGGAGATCGAGGCCGTCGCCGACCTGTACCGGGAGATCTACCCGGCGTACGCGATCGCGCCCACGCTCGCGCTGCCCGGCGCCCGCGAGGCCGTCGCCGCCGTGCGCGAGGCCGGGGGGCGGGCCGTCGTCGTCACCGCCAAGTACGAGCCGAACGCCAAGCTGCACCTGGCCCACCTCGGCATCGAGCCGGACGCCGTGGTCGGCGGGCTGTGGGCCGAGCAGAAGGCCGTCGCGCTGCGCGAGCACGACGCGGACGTGTACGTCGGCGACCACGTCGGCGACGTCCGGGGAGCCCGCGCCGCCGGGGCCCGCTCGGTGGCGGTGGCCAGCGGGCCGTGCGACGCCGGGGAACTGCGCGCGGCCGGTGCGGACGTGGTCCTCGCCGACCTCACCGCCTTCCCGGCGTGGCTCGCGGCCTACCGGGACGGCGAGGGCGACACCGAGGGGCGCGACGCGGCGCGCGCCTGACGCCGCCCGGCGGCGACCGACCGGAGCACCCCGGCACCGGCGACCAGGAAGCCCACGCCCATCAGCATGCTCAGCAGGAACATGAAGGTGGGGAAGGGCGTCGTGCCCAGCAGCAGCGGGGCCACCGTGACCAGAGTGGCCACGGCGCCGACGAAGAAGACGATCGCACCGGCACGGATCAGACCGTCACCGGGCGCGGCGGAATTCGTTTGGGTTTGTTCGCGCACCCGACCAGGGTAGTTCCCAGGCCTGGGAACCGGCCGGGGGACGTCTTGTCACCCGGTCACAGACCATTAGCCTTGGTACCGGCGGGTCCGGACGACCCGCCCAAGTGCTATCAAGAGCCGTTTCCGAGCATATTTCCGAGCAGTTTTCCCGACGAGTACGAGGACGAGGACAGACGTGCCTACCGGCAAGGTCAAGTGGTTCAACAGCGAGAAGGGCTTCGGCTTTCTCTCCCGCGACGACGGCGGTGACGTCTTCGTCCATTCCTCGGTCCTCCCCGCCGGAGTCGAGAGCCTGAAGCCGGGACAGCGCGTCGAGTTCGGGGTCGTCGCGGGACAACGCGGCGACCAGGCACTCTCGCTCGCCCTCCTCGACCCGGCCCCCTCGGTCGCGGCCGCGCAGCGCAAGAAGCCGGACGAGCTGGCCTCCATCGTGCAGGACCTGACGACGCTCCTGGAGAACATCACGCCGATGCTGGAGCGCGGCCGCTACCCGGAGAAGACGGCGGGCAAGAAGATCGCCGGGCTGCTCCGCGCGGTCGCCGACCAGCTCGACGTCTGACCCGCCCCCCGGTCAGGGGAACGCCAGCGCCTGCGGGCCGAGGGCCGGCACGAGGCCCTCGGCCGCCGCACGGGTCAGCAGGCCCCGGATCGCCGCGTAGCCGTCCTCGCCGAGGTCGGCGGTGAACTCGTTGACGTACAGCCCGATGTGCTGGTCGGCGACGGCCGGGTCCATCTCCTGCGCGTGCGCCATGACGTACGGCCGGGACGCCTCCGGGTCGTCCCAGGCCGCGCGCACGGAGTCGCGGACGGCGTCGGCGAGGCGGTTCAGCGTGCCGGCGCCCAGCGAGCGCTTCGCGATGATCGCGCCGAGCGGGATCGGCAGCCCGGTGGTCCGCTCCCAGTGTTCGCCCATGTCGGCGAGCTTGTGCAGCCCGTAGTTCTGGTACGTGAAGCGCGCCTCGTGGATCACCAGTCCCGCGTCGACCTTTCCGTCCCGCACGGCCGGCATGATCTCGTGGAACGGCATCACCACGATCTCGCCGACGCCGCCGGGCACGGTGTCCGCCGCCCACAGGCGGAAGAGCAGGTAGGCCGTGGAGGTCTCGCTCGGCACCGCGACCGTGCGTCCGCGCAGGTCGGCACCGGCCTCCCGGGTCAGCACCAGCGGCCCGCAGCCCCGGCCCAGCGCGCCCCCGCAGGGCAGCAGGGCGTACTCGCCGAGGACGTAGGGCAGCACGGCGTACGACACCTTCAGCACGTCGAACTCGCCGCGCTCGGCCATGCCGTTGGTGACGTCGATGTCGGCGAAGGTCACGTCGAGGGCGGGGGCGCCGGGGACACGGCCGTGGGCGAGGGCGTCGAAGACGAAGGTGTCGTTGGGGCAGGGGGAGTACGCGATCTGCAGGGTCTCAGTGCTCATGTGGGTTCCAACTCGTGAGGACGGGGGCGAGCTTCCCGAAGGCGTCCGTCAGCGCCGCGAGGGCCTCGCCGATGCGCCAGGCGGCGCGGTCGCGCGGACCGACCGGGTTGGAGACCGCGCGCAGTTCCAGCACCGGCACGCCGTGCGCGGCGGCGGCCTCGGCGACGCCGAAGCCCTCCATCGCCTCGGCCAGCGCCTCGGGGTGGCGCTCGCGCAGCAGCGCGGCGCGCTCCGCGGTGCCGGTGACGGTCGACCCGGTCAGGACGGTGCCGGGACGGGCGCCCGTCGCGTCGGCGACGGCGGCGACGAGGCCGGCGGGCGGGTGGTGGGTGACGGTGCCGAAGCCGAGTTCGGTGACCGGCAGGAAGCCGTCGGCGGTCTCGGCGCCCAGGTCGGCCGCGGTGATCGCGTCGGCGACGACGAGCGAGCCGACGGGCGCGTGCGGGGCGAAGCCGCCGCCGATGCCGGCCGAGACGACCAGGTCGTACGGCGTGCCGTCGAGAGCCGCGGCGGTCAGCGCGGCGGCCGTGGAGGCGGCCGCGAGGGCCGGACCGACCCCGGCGGCCAGCAGGTCCGGGCCGCCCGGCAGCCGGTGGAGGGCGATCCCCGGCCGGGACACGTCCGCGCCCGGACCCGGGAACGCCCGAGCCACCGCGTCCCGTTCGACGGGGACCGCGGTGGCCACGAGGAGGTGCACGGAGGACGTGGGCGGTCAGTCCTTCTTCAGCTCGAAGACCCACACACCGGTGATGTTCTGGCTGTTGTCCTTGCCGTCCCGGGCCGCGACGGCGACGTTCGTCGAGTTGCCCTGGGCGCCGTACTGCGCGTTGAAGAACACGCTGCCCGGCACCGTGCGGTACGTCTTGTCGCTGTCCTCGACGAGCTGCTGGCCGTTCATCAGGATCGTCCAGTGCTTGTCGGCGATGTCCGGGTCGACACCGAAGCGCACGGTCTCGTCCGGGTCGACGGTGATGGACTTCGCGTTCTTGTCCTTCAGGCACTTGGTGATCTCGGCGGCCGAAAGGGTCTTGCCCTCCCCGCCGCAGGTGGCCTGGGAGCTGACCGAGTCACTGCCCACCGTGATCGTCGAGATCGGGGTCGGCTTGTCACAGGCGGACAGCAGGAGAAGTCCGGCGGACACGGCGCCTGCGGCGGCGACGGCGCGGCGGCGTCGCACAACGCGGTGTCCGAGAGCGGCGGTGCCGCGGGGCAACGTGGTCATGGCGGAAGGCTATACGGCGCCCCGGCCCCGCTCCCCACCTGGGTACGGCGTGGCGTGGTCACGCCACCCTCGGCCGGGTCCTCCCCCCGTGCCGCGCCGAGTCGAGCAGTCCCCGCACGGTCGTCAGCCACCCGGCGGCGATGATCGCGGCGGCCACCGACAGGCCCAGCGTGCCGTTGAGCGGCAGCACGATGCCGACGGCGCCGCCGAAGACCCAGGAGACCTGGAGCAGCGTCTCCGAACGCGCGAAGGCCGACGTGCGCACCAGTTCCGGCACGTCCCGCTGGATCAGCGCGTCCAGGGACAGCTTGGCCAGCGCCTGCGCGAACCCGGCGACCGCCGCCAGACACGCCACCAGGAACGCGCTGAAGAACACCGCGGCCACCACCGCCGTGCCCAGCACCACCGCGACCACCGTCACGATGATGACCTCCGGTGCCCGGGACCGCAGCCACGCCCCGACCGCCGTGCCCAGCGCGTTGCCCGCGCCGGCCGCGACGCCCACGACGCCCAGCGACACCGCCGCGCTCTGGCCGGTCATGGGGTGCACGCGCAGCAGGAACGCGAGGAAGAAGATCAGGAAGCCGGTCAGGCAGCGGATGGCCGCGTTGGCGGCCAGCGCGTGCGTCACCGCCGGGCCCACCGTGCGCAGCCCCGGACGCCTGCCCCGCCCCCGCAGCGGCCCCGGCAGGTGCTCCTCGTCCGCGGCCAGCAGCGCCCGTGCCTCGCCGCGCGCCGAGTCCACCTTCCGCGGCAGTGTGAACGACAGCACGGTCCCCGCCGCGAAGATCACGAAGGCGCCGTACAGCGGCCACCGCGGCCCCACCTGCTGGAGCCCCGCGCCGATCGGCGCCGCGGCCCCGGTGGCCAGCAGCCCGCACAGCGTGACCCGCGAGTTCGCCTTCACCAGGGAGACCCGGGGCGGCAGCAGCCGCGGCACCACCGCGCTCCTGACCACGCCGTACGCCTTCGAGGCGACCAGCACGCCCAGTGCCGCCGGGTACAGCTCGATGCCGCCGGTGACGACCGCGCCCGACAGCACCAGCGCGAGCAGCGCGCGGGCGGCCATCGCGCAGGCCATCGCCGCGCGGCGCCCGTGCGGCAGCCGGTCCAGGAGCGGGCCGATCACCGGCGCGAGCAGCGTGAAGGGCGCCATGGTGATGGCGAGGTAGAGCGCGACCCGCCCGCGCGCCTCGTCGGTGGGCACGGAGAAGAAGACCGTGGAGGCGAGCGCGACGGTGATCATCACGTCACCGGCGCCGTTCACCCCGTGCAGTTCGATCAGCTTGCCGAGCCCCGACTCGCCCGCGCCGTGCGCGTGCGTCGCCCGGCGGATGCCGCGCGCCGTACCGGTCACCGGCAGGCGCAGCGCCCGGCCGACCGCACGGAACCGGGAGCCGGGGCCGCGCCCGCGGCTCCCGCCCTTGAACTCCGTCCGTGCGGCTGCCACCCCGTCATAGTGCCCCGTCGGCGGCGGCTGTAGCGTCGATACGGCACGTATGGCGGTGATCGAGTCGGGTGACACCGGCGCCGGAGCCGCCGGAGAACGCCGGGTCGTACCCCGCCGAAACTCCCGTCGGTGTAGGCCCAGCGCACATGAGCAGGTAGCGTGCCTAGCGCGCCGTGGCGAACGTTCTCGGCCGCGCGCCGTACGGCCATCCCGCAGAATGGATGACGTAGGTGCGCCCGAGCGCGATCGGGCGCGGACGTCGACGCGGTCCACGGGTCCGCTCCGTCCGCCCCCTCGCAGGCAGCGGCGCACTCGTGAGACGGCGTATGGAGAGAAGCGATACCTGTGAGCGCAGCGACAACGCGAAGCCGCACCCCTGACCGCCTGTGCGCCGAGGCCGTCGACCTCGCCCGGGGCGCCGCCGAGGAGGCCGCCGCCCCCGGCGTCGTCGGCGAGCACGAGGGCATGGTGTCGGAGGGCGACCGGGTCGTCACGCACTTCTTCGCCTGCAAGGAGATGGGGTACCGGGGCTGGCGCTGGGCCGTGACGGTGGCCCGCGCCTCCCGCGCGAAGATCGTCACGGTGGACGAGGCCGTGCTGCTGCCCGGCCCCGACGCGCTGCTGGCCCCCGAGTGGGTGCCGTGGAGCGAGCGGCTGCGCCCCGGCGACATGGGCCCCGGCGACCTGCTGCCCACGGACGCCGAGGACCTGCGCCTGGAGCCCGGCTGGACCGGCGAGGACGAGCCGCCGCCCAACTCCGCCGTCTCCCACGAGATGGCCGACCTGGTCGAGGCCGAGGACGCCGAGGTGACCGCCGGTCCGCCCGCCGAGCTGCCGGCCGTCCCCGCCCGCGGCACGATCGCGGGGATCGCCGAGGAGCTGGGACTGCGCCGCCCCCGGGTGCTGTCCCGGTACGGGCTGCACGTCGCCGCCGACCGCTGGGAGGAGGGCTACGGCCCGAAGACCGCGATGGCCCAGGCGGCGCCCGCCTCCTGCGTGAGCTGCGGCTTCCTCGCCCGCATCGGCGGCTCGCTCGGGCAGGCCTTCGGGGTGTGCGCCAACGAGTTCTCCCCGGCCGACGGACACGTGGTGTCGCTGGCCTACGGCTGCGGCGGGCACTCCGAGGCGGCCGTCATGCCGAAGCCGCCGCGGGTGGCTCCGCCGGTGATCGACGAGACGCGCGTGGATCCGTTCCCGTTGCGGCCCGCCGCCGACTCCGGGTCGGTTCCGGTGGCCGAGGACCAGGCGTCGGCGGAACTCGGGCATTCGTAAGGTGCGGGTGCGGGGTCGGCCGGCGTCCCCGGGGGCCGCGCCCCCGGGCCCCCGTCGGCCTTGACGGCCTCGTCCTCGAGCGCCGGACGGGCCGCACGAGGCCGGCCGGAGCCACCGGAGCGCCGTCGGCATGAGGGTGCGTCGCCGGCGCCGACGGGTGAGCGCCGGGGCGGTACCTTCGTGGTCCGTCGATGAGGAGAGTCACCGTGAGCATGTTCGTACGGCCTGCCGCCGAGGGTGCCGATCCGTTCGGTACGGCACGGCTGCGGCGCGGGGTGCTGGACGCCTGGGCGACGAGCCCGGCCCGCTTCCGTGAGGACGCCAACGCGGAGGAGGACCTCGTCCTCGGCGGCTACCGCGACCGGCTGGTCGTCGAGCTGGCGCAGAACGCCGCCGACGCCGCCGCGCGGTCCGGCGTGCCCGGGCGGCTCCGGCTGACCCTGCGCGACGGTGTCCTCGTCGCCGCCAACACCGGCGCCCCGCTGGACGCGACCGGTGTCGAGTCGCTGTCCACGCTGCGCGCCTCCGCCAAGCGGGAGGCGGCGGACGGCTCGGTCGGCCGGTTCGGGGTCGGCTTCGCCGCCGTCCTGGCCGTCACCGACGAGCCCGCCGTCGTCGGACGGCACGGCGGGGTGCGCTGGTCGCTGGCCGAGGCGCGTGACCTGGCCGCCGACACCGCCCGGCACAGCCCCGGCCTGGGCGACGAGATCCGGCGGCGCGACGGCCACGTTCCGCTGCTGCGGCTGCCGTTCCCCGCCGAGGGCAGCGCCCCCGCGCCGTACGACACGGCCGTCATCCTGCCGTTGCGGGACACGGCCGCCGCCGACCTCGCCGAACGGCTGCTGCACGCCGTGGACGACGCCCTGCTGCTCGCCCTGCCGGGCCTGGAGGAGGTGGTGATCGAGGCCGGGGACGACGTACGGACCCTCTCCCGCCGCGTCGAGGACGCCCTGACCGTGGTGGAGGACTCCGCCCACGGCGCCACCCGCTGGCGCACCGCCGCCGCGCACGGCCCCCTCACCCCCGACCTGCTCGCCGACCGTCCGGTCGAGGAGCGGCTGCGTCCGCACTGGTCCGTGACCTGGGCGGTCCCCGTCGACGCCGACGGCGCCCCGGCCCGCCCCCGCACCAGCCCCGTGGTGCACGCGCCCACCCCCAGCGACGAGCCGCTCGGCGTGCCCGCGCTGCTCATCGCGTCCTTCCCGCTGGACTCCACCCGCCGGCACACCGCGCCGGGGCCGCTGACCGACTTCCTGACGGAACGGGCCGCCGACGCCTACGCCGGGCTGCTCGCCGACTGGCGGCCGGTCACCGCCGGTCTCGTCGACCTGGTGCCCGGCGCGTTGGGCCGGGGCGAACTGGACGGCGTACTGCGCCAGGCGATCCTCGCCCGGCTCCCGCGCACCTCCTTCCTGCCGCCCGCCGTCCCCTCCGCGGGCGAGGACGCGGAGGACGATCTTCCGCAGTCCCTGCGGCCCCGCGACGCCGAGGTGGTGGAGGGCGCGGGCGCCGAGACCGTGCGGGTGCTGGCCGAGGTGCTGCCCACACTGCTGCCCGCCGGGCTCGAACGCCGCGCCGAACTGCGCACACTGGGCGTGGCCCGGGTGCCGCTGACCGACGCGATCGACCGGCTGGCGGGCCTGGAGAAGGACCCCGCCTGGTGGCGCGGCCTCTACGACAGCCTCGCCGGGGTCGACCCCGACCGGCTGTCCGGGCTGCCGGTGCCGCTGGCCGACGGGCGTACGACCATCGGGCCCCGGCAGGTGCTGCTGCCCTCCCCGGAGGCCGCCTCCCTCGACCCGGAGGTCCTCACCCGGCTCGGCCTCAAGGTCGCCCACCCGGACGCCGCGCACCCGCTCCTGGAGAAGCTCGGCGCCCTCCCGGCCACCCCGCGCGCCGTGCTCACCACCCCGCAGGTCCGGGCCGCCGTCGCCGCCTCCCTGGACGACGAGGGCGGGGCCGGCTGGGAGGAGGACGCGCTCGACGCCGAGGAACTGGCCGACACCGTGCTCGGCCTGGTCCGCGACGCCGGACTCGACGCCGGGGACGAGCCCTGGCTGGGCGCCCTGGCGCTGCCCGACGAGGACGGCGAACTCTCCCCGGCGGGCGAACTCGTCTTCCCCGGAGGCCCGTTCGCCCAGGTCATGCGCGAGGACGAACTCGCCGCCGTGGACGCCGAACTCGCCGAGAAGTGGGGCCCCGAACCGCTGGCCGCCTGCGGCGTCCTCGTCACCTTCGCCCTGGTCCGCGCCACCGACGTCGTCCTGGACCCCGACGAACTGGAGCCCCGCGAGGGCGACTTCGCCGAACCGGACGACGCCGGACTGCTGGACGCCGTGGACGTGTGGAGCGAGGACGTCCTCGACCGCTTCCCGGACAGTCCCGTCCCGCCGGTCGCCACCGAGATCGTCGCCGTGCGCGACCTCGACCTCGTGGACGACGACCACTGGCCCGAGGCCCTCGCCCTGCTGTCCCGGCCGCCCCTGCGCGACGCGCTCGTCCAGCCGGTGCGCGTCCTGCTGCACGACGGCACCCACGAGGTCGTACGGCCCTACACCGCGTGGTGGCTGCGCGGGCACCCGGTGCTCGGCGGGCGCCGCCCGGCCGGACTGCGCTCGGCGGGCGGCGACCCGCTGCTGAGGGGCCTGTACGACGAGGCCGACGCGACCGGCTTCGAGGACGAGCAGGTGCTGCGGGCGCTGGGCGTGCGCACCTCGGTCGCCGCCCTCCTCGACGAGCCCGGCGGCGCGGCCGAACTCCTCGACCGCCTCGCCGACCCCGACCGCCCGGTCACGGCCGCCCAACTGCACGCCCTGTACGGCGCGCTGGCCGACCTGGACCCGGAGCAGGTGACCCTGCCGGACGAGGTGCGGGCCGTGGTCGACGGCGCGGTGCGCGTGGTGGACGCCGCCGACGCCGTCGTGGTCGACTCGCCCGACCTGCTGCCCTTCACCTCCGGCGTGCCGCTGCTGCCGGTCCGCCCGGCGCGGGCCGCCGAACTGGCGGAGCTGTTCCAGGTGCGGCGCCTGAGCGAGTCCGTCACCGGCCGCGTGGACTCCGAGGGTGCCGAGCACGACGTGCCGGAGCCGGTCAGGGTGCTGCTGGGGGCGCGGACCCCGGCGTCGTACGTGGAGCACGAGGAACTGGTCGTCGACGGCGTGGAGATCGACTGGCGGCTGACGGACGACGGGGCGCTGCACGCGGCGACGCTGGAAGGGGTGGCCGCGGGGCTCGCGTGGGCGGCGGGGCAGTGGCCGCGTCGGTTCGAGGTGGCGGCGCTGCTGGAGGACGAGTCGCGGACGGAGGAGCTGGCCAGGGACCGCTGGTTCGACTGAACCCACTGGATGTGAAGGCGTGCGCACATTTCCTTCACCTCCCGTACAACCATCGCGCCCCGCCGGGGATCTATGAGGCGAGTCAGCAGACTCACGACCCTCCGGGCCCCGGCGCGGCGACGACCACCGGGGTCCCCTGTCACCACGTGGGGAACACATGCGCACACGAGTCCTGGCGGCATCCGCCACCGGCGCCCTGGCCCTGACCGCCCTCGCCGTCCCGGCCGCGCAGGCCGACGGCGGGAGCGGCGACATCCGGATCACCAAGGTCGTCGTCGACGGCGACAACAAGGTGACCATCGGCACCGGCTCCGCCAAGACCTTCTCGGTCAGCGTCACCGCCACCGACGACTCCGGCATCGCGGGCGCCGAATCCTTCACGCTGGCGGGCCCGGGGTACGGCTTCGAGTCGACGGGCAAACCGTCCTGCAAGAAGGTCAGCGCCACCACCTCCACCTGCACCGCCTCGGTGAAGACCGACCCGCGGACGGACTACCTCAGCAACGCGATGGCCGGCACCTGGTACGTCGGCGTGTGGATCGACGCCAACGACCACGACTACGTGTGGAAGGACAAGGCCGGGTCCTTCAAGTTCCAGCGCGGCAGCGCCCTGACGACCAACGCCTCGCCGGAGCCGGTGAAGAAGGGCAAGACCCTCACGGTCACCGGCAAGCTCAGCCGCGCCAACTGGGAGACGCTCAAGTACGGGGCGTACGGCGGGCAGTCGGTGCAGCTCCAGTACCTGAAGAAGGGCGCCAAGAGCTACACCACGCTGAAGACCGTCAAGTCCAACACGTCGGGCAACCTCAGCACCACCGTCAAGGCCACCGCGGACGGCTACTACCGCTACGTCTTCGTCGGCAACTCGACGTCCGGGGCGATCACCTCGGTCTCCGACTTCGTCGACGTGAAGTAGCCCCCCGGCGGGGGAGCGGCGGTCAGACGGGGAAGCGGCGGTCGACCCACCTCCACAGGAGCTCCAGGGCGGCCGCCGCGATCACCGCGACGCCCACGGCGGTCCACGGCATCGTCACCCCCACCAGCTTCAGCGCGAAGAAGCTCTGCAGCCACGGCACCACCAGCACCACCACGAAGGCCAGGCCCATGGCCGCCACCAACGCCAGCCGCCACCACGTGTACGGCCGCGCGATGATCGCCAGCACCCACATCGAGATCAGGAACAGGGTCAGCGTCGCCGCGCTCGTCTCGGCGTTCAGCGCGTCCGGACCGGTGTAGTGGTGCCGCGCGACCAGGTACGTCACGAAGGTCGCCGCACCGGCCACCACCCCGCCCGGGACCGCGTACCGCATCACGCGCCGTACGAAGTGGGGCCTGGCCCGTTCCTTGTTCGGGGCGAGGGCCAGGAAGAAGGCGGGGACACCGATGGTGAGCGTGGAGAGCAGGGTGAGGTGGCGGGGCAGGAACGGGTACTCCACCTGCGAGCAGACCACCAGGACCGCCAGGAGCACCGAGTACACGGTCTTGACCAGGAACAGGGTCGCCACGCGCGTGATGTTGCCGATCACGCGGCGGCCCTCGGCCACCACCGACGGCAGGGTGGCGAAGCTGTTGTTGAGCAGCACGATCTGCGCGACCGCCCGCGTCGCCTCCGAGCCGGAGCCCATCGCCACGCCGATGTCGGCGTCCTTGAGCGCGAGGACGTCGTTGACGCCGTCACCGGTCATCGCGACCGTGTGGCCGCGCGACTGCAGGGCGCCCACCATGTCCCGCTTCTGCTGCGGGGTGACCCGCCCGAACACCGTGCCCTCGTCCAGGGCACCCGCCATCTCCTCCGGCTCGGCGGGCAGCCGGCGCGCGTCGACGGTGGTGCCGGACAGCCCGAGCTTGGCCGCCACCGCGCCGACCGACACCGCGTTGTCGCCGGAGATGACCTTGGCGCGGACGTCCTGGTCGGCGAAGTAGCGCAGCGTGTCGGCGGCGTCCGGGCGCAGTCGCTGCTCCAGGACGACCAGGGCGGTGGGCTCGGCCCCCTCGGCGACCTCCGCGTCGTCCAGGCCGCGCCGGGCGCGGGCCAGCAGCAGGACGCGCAGGCCCTGTTCGTTCAGGCGCCCGGTCTCCGCGAGCGCCGGGTCGTCCTCGGCCAGCAGCACGTCCGGCGCGCCCAGCAGCCAGGTGCCGGTGGTGCCGTCGCCCTCGTCGAAGGCGGCGCCGCTGTACTTGCGGGCGGAGGAGAAGGGCAGCGCCCCCGTGCACGTCCACGCGCCGGCGGCACCGGCGACCGGGTAGGCGTCGATGATCGCCTGGAGGGAGGCGTTGGGCCGCGGGTCGGACTGGCCCAGGGCACCGAGCACGCCGCGGACGTGCTCCTCGTCGGCGCCGCCGAGCAGGCGCAGGCCGGTGACGTCCATGCCGCCCTCGGTGAGGGTGCCGGTCTTGTCCAGGCAGACGGTGTCGACGCGGGCCAGGCCCTCGATGGCCGGCAGCTCCTGCACGAGGCACTGCTTGCGGCCCAGCCGGACGACGCCGATCGCGAAGGCGACGGAGGTGAGCAGCACCAGGCCCTCGGGGACCATGGGCACGATGCCGCCGACGGTGCGCGCGAGCGAGTCGTCCAGCGTGTTGTTCTTGGCGAGCAGCTGGCTGAGGACCAGGCCGATCGCGGTGGGGACCATCATCCAGGTGACGTACTTGAGGATCGTGGAGATGCCGCTGCGCAGCTCCGACTGGACCAGCGTGAAGCGGGACGCCTCCTCGGCGAGCTGCGCGGCGTACGCCTCGCGCCCCACCTTGGTCGCCCGGAACGCGCCGCCGCCCGCGACCACGAAGCTGCCCGACATGATCGCGTCGCCGGGCCGCTTGACGACCGGGTCGGCCTCGCCGGTCAGCAGGGACTCGTCGATCTCCAGCCCGTCGGCCTCGGCGCACACCCCGTCGACGACCGCCTTGTCGCCCGGGCCGATCTCGATGACGTCGTCCAGCACGATCGCGGACGTACTGACCTCGGTGGGCTTCCCGTCCCGGCGGACCGTGGGGCGGGCCTCGCCGATCACGGCCAGCGAGTCGAGGGTCTTCTTCGCCCGCCACTCCTGGACGATGCCGATGCCGGTGTTGGCGAGGATCACGAAGCCGAACAGGCTGTCCTGGATCGGCGCGACGAACAGCATGATCACCCAGAGCACGCCGATGATCGCGTTGAACCGGGTGAAGACGTTGGCACGGACGATCTCGGCCAGGGAGCGGCTGCTGCGCACCGGCACGTCGTTGACCTGACCGCGGGCGATCCGCTCCGCGACGTCGGCCGCCGTCAGTCCGGTCGCGGGCGGAGGGCTGTCCACGGCGTGCGCGGGCGCGGGGTCGCGTCTGTCCGCGTCGAGATGCGTCATGCATTCGACGGTACGTGCGGTTCCGCCCCTCCACCCACCGGGCAGGGCGAAGATCCGACCTGGGTACGAGGGGTTCCGGCGCGGTCTGCTGCCCCGGTACTACCCCGGTACTAGGCGGTGGGGTGATCCGCCCGCGTGCCCTCGCCGTCCCGTGCGGCGGCCTGCCGCTTGAGCGCGGCGTCGCGCCCCCGGACGTACCAGATGCCGATCAGGCCGAGACCGGCACCGGCCAGGCAGGTCCACACCCACCAGGCGTGCCCGTGGTCGTCGAACCAGCCGTAGAAGGGGAGCTGCACCAGGAAGAGGACGAACCAGAGGACGGTGCCGCCGACCACGGTCGGTACCACGGGGCCCTCCAGGGGCTCCGGTGCCTCGTGCGTGGGTGTCCACTTCGTCATGCGTACAGCTTACGAGGAGCGCGCGGACGGGTTGACGGCGCGGCACCACCCCGGGTCTACGCGCGGAGATAGCGATCTGCGGCTCATACGTTCATACTGAACCCGTTTGTCTCTGACCGCTTTCATTCGTAGAAAACACCAAGAGGAACACCGACAAGGCCGTGGGGGAACCTGTTGGTGATGAGGTCCCCGCATGTCCACCTCGGCCACCGCCAAGGTCCCCCCGTCCCCCGAGCCGCCGGAGGACCGGCGGCCCCCGCAGAACGGTCTCGACCGTTACTTCAAGATCTCCGAGCGCGGCAGCACCCTGCCCCGTGAGATCCGAGGCGGCTTCGCCACCTTCTTCGCGATGGCCTACATCATCGTGCTGAACCCGATCATCCTGGGCAGCGCGAAGGACATGTACGGCCACCAGCTCGACAACGGCCAGCTCGTCACGGCGACCGCGCTGACGGCCGCCTTCACCACCCTGCTGATGGGCGTCATCGGCAACGTCCCGATCGCGCTGGCCGCGGGCCTCGGCGTGAACTCGGTCGTCGCCCTGCAGCTCGCTCCGCGGATGTCCTGGCCGGACGCCATGGGCATGGTCGTCCTGGCCGGCTTCGTCGTCATGCTGCTGGTCGCCACCGGTCTGCGCGAGCGCGTGATGAACGCCGTCCCCTACGGCCTGCGCAAGGCCATCTCCATCGGTATCGGCCTGTTCGTCATGATCGTCGGCCTCGTCGACTCCGGCTTCATCACCCGGATGCCGGACGCCGCGCAGACCACCGTCCCGCTCCAGCTCGGCGTCGGCGGCCACCTGCACGGCTGGCCGGTGCTGATCTTCGTCCTGGGTGTGCTGCTGACCCTCGCGCTGATCGTCCGCAAGACCCCCGGCGCCATCCTGATCTCGATCGTCGTGATGACCGTGATCGCGGTGATCGTCAACGCCGTCACCGAGATCCCGTCCTGGGGCCTGACCACCCCCGAGTGGCCCGGCAACCCCGTGGCCACGCCCGACTTCGGACTGGTCGGCCAGGTCAGCCTGTTCGGCGGGTTCGGCAAGGTCGGCGTCCTGACCGGCGTCCTGTTCGTCTTCACCGTGCTGCTGTCGTGCTTCTTCGACGCGATGGGCACGATCATGGGCGTCAGCGACGAGGCGAAGCTGACCGACGGCGAGGGCCAGATGCCGGGCATCAACAAGGTCCTGTTCGTCGACGGCGTCGCGGTCGCCGCGGGCGGTGCCAGCTCCGCCTCCGCCACCACCTGCTTCGTGGAGTCCACGGCCGGTGTCGGCGAGGGCGCCCGCACCGGCTTCGCCAACATCGTCACCGGTGCGCTGTTCGCCGTGGCGCTGTTCCTCACGCCGGTCGCCACCATGGTGCCGTCCCAGGCGGCGACCCCGGCGCTGATCGCGGTCGGCTTCCTGATCCTGGCCGGTTCGATCAGGGAGATCGACTGGTCCGACTTCACGATCGCCATCCCGGCCTTCGTGACGATGCTGATGATGCCGTTCACCTACTCGATCACCAACGGCATCGGCATGGGCTTCATCACCTTCTCGGTGCTGCGCCTGGCCTCCGGGCGGGGCCGTGAGGTGCCGGTGGCGATGCACGTGGTGTCGGCGGTCTTCGCCTTCTACTACCTGATGCCGGCCCTGGGCCTGACGTGAGACCCGCGGGGCCGCCTCAGGTGACCCCGTAGAACCGTTCCGTCTCCTCCACGGCGGACTGGAACCGCTCGTCGAAGTCATCCCGAATGAGCGTCCGGACGACATAGTCCTGGACGCTCATTCCTCTTTTGGCGGCATGGTCCCGGAGCCGGTCGAGCAGCTCCCTGTCCATCCGCAGGCTGAGCACGCTGGTCCCCATGAGCACGAGGGTCGCCGGGCCCGCCGGGTGACGCTCCGATTTCCGGAAACGACTCACTCGTACGGGTGAACTGTGGGTTTCAGTGGCGGGCGTCACGGGCACACGTGCGCTCCAGCGGTGGTATTTCGCGAGACTAATGAGTTACGCTAAGGAACATGCCGGACCTCAAGCATGGCGACGACGCCGCCGCCGTGAACTCCCTGCGCTCCGCCGTGATGCGGTTGTCCCGTCGGCTCAAGCACCAGCGGGTCGACGAGTCGCTCAGCCCCACCGAGATGTCGGTGCTGGGCACCCTGTCCAACTGCGGCAGCGCGACCCCGGGCGAGCTGGCCCGCAAGGAGCACGTCCAGCCGCCCTCGATGACCCGCATCGTGGCCCTGCTCGAGGCCAAGGGCCTGGTCCGGCTGGAGCCGCACCCCGAGGACCGGCGCCAGAAGGTCGTGACGCAGACCGAGCAGGCCGTGGTGATGCTCGAGGAGAGCCGCCGCAAGCGGAACGCGTTCCTGGCCACGCTGGTCGAGGGACTCGACGAGGACGAGTGGGCGAAACTGCGCGCCGCCGCCCCCGTGCTGGAGAAGCTCGCACACCGGTAAGCATTTTCGCGAGGAGGCGAACCCTTTTGAGTACGGGACCCGGAGCAGCTTCCGCCCCCGCACCCGACGGCCACGACGACCCCACCGGCACCCCCCGGACCCCTCGCAAGACGTCGATGTTCGCCTCCCTGAAGGTCAGGAACTACCGCCTGTTCTTCCTGGGCCAGGTCGTCTCCAACATCGGCACCTGGATGCAGCGCATCGCCCAGGACTGGCTCGTCCTCAGCCTCACCGGCTCCTCCGCCGCCGTCGGCATCACCACCGCCCTGCAGTTCCTGCCGATGCTGCTCTTCGGCCTCTACGGCGGCGTCCTGGTCGACCGCTGGCGCAAGCGGACCACGCTGCTGTTCACCCAGTCCGCGATGGCCCTGTCCGCGCTCGCCCTCGCCGTCCTCACCCTCAGCGGCCAGGTCCAGGTCTGGCACGTCTACGTCGCCGCCTTCGCGATGGGCCTGGCCACCGTCCTCGACAACCCCGCCCGGCAGTCGTTCGTCGCCGAGCTGGTCGGCCGGGACCAACTGCAGAACGCGGTCAGTCTGAACTCGGCCAACTTCCAGTCCGCCCGCCTGGTCGGTCCCGCCGTCGCCGGTGTGATGATCACCGGCGTGGGCACCGGCTGGGCGTTCCTCGCCAACGGCCTGTCCTTCGTCGCGCCGCTCACCTGCCTGCTGCTGATGCGCGCCCGCGACCTGCACGCCGTGCGGCGCGCCCCGCGCGGCAAGGGCCAGCTCCGCGAGGGCCTGCACTACGTCGCCGGCCGCCCCGAGCTGATCTGGACCATCGTGCTGGTCGGCTTCATCGGCACCTTCGGCTTCAACTTCCCGGTCTTCCTCTCCGCCTTCGCCGACGACGTCTTCCACGCGGGCGCCGGGGCGTACAGCCTCTTCAACACCCTCATGGCCGTCGGCTCGCTGGCCGGCGCCCTGCTCGCCGCCCGCCGCGGCACCGCCCGGCTGCGTGTCCTGATCGCCGCGGCCCTCGGCTTCGGCGCCCTGGAGATCGTCGCGTCGGCGGCGCCCGAGTTGTGGCTCTTCGCGCTGCTGATGGTCCCGATCGGCGTCTTCAGCATGACGGTCAACGTCACCGCCAACACCAGCATCCAGATGTCCACCGACCCGGCCATGCGGGGCCGCGTGATGGCCCTCTACATGATGGTCTTCCTCGGCGGCTCCCCGATCGGCGCCCCGATCGTCGGCTGGGTCACCGACGCCTACGGCGCCCGGGCCGGCTTCGCCGCGGGCGGCGCGGTGGCGGCCGGCGCCGCACTCGTCATCGGCCTGGTCCTGGCCCGCGTCGGCAACCTCCGCCTGTCCGTCGGCTGGCACCGCGGCCATCCCCAGGTCCGCTTCGTGCCCCGGGACCGGCGGGAGGCGCTGGCGCCGGTGGCGTAGGACGGGGGCGTTCCCGGTCAGCCGCGGGGGAAATCGTCGGTCTTGAGGGTGAGGCCGACGACGGTGCGGGTGAGGTCGATGTCCTCGCCGAAGCCGAAGCCGACGCACGCGTGGTACTTGCCGTCCTCCGGCAGGGTGTGCAGGTGCCACTCCCCGGCGTAGGGATCCACGATCAGGTACACCGGGACACCGGCGGCGGCGTAGGCGTCCTTCTTGGGTCCGTGGTCGTTGCCGGCTGTGCTCCGGGAGACGACCTCGGCGACGAACTCGACGTCCTCCGGTCGCCAGTGCCCCTTGTCGTCCTTCCGGGCTCCTTCGGCCAGGGCCACGACGTCGGAGGCGAAACCGTTGAGATAACCGGGGTAGTCCATACGGACGTCGGACTTCACGCGCTTGCGGGGATACTTGGTCCGCAGTTGCTCGACGATGTCCAGAATGATGTCCCAGTGGGTGTCCCGCTGCGGCGTCATGAAGATGTGACCCCCGACGATCTCGGTCTTGTATCCCTCGGGGACGGGCATCTTCTCAAGCCACTCGAACATGACGTCCAGAGTCAGCTCGGTGCTCTCTTCGGCCATCTCGATCCTGTCGTCAAGGACGGTCATCGTGGCGCTCCTCCCCGGCTGCCCCCGACGCGAGTGCAGCCGCGCGGTACAACGATACGCACGGTGACCAGGGCACGCGCGGACGTACACGTGTTCTCCGGGGAAGACTGACCGGCATGAGACTGTTCGCCGCCGTGCTGCCCCCCGAGGACGTCACCGCCTCCCTCGCCGCCGAGGTGGCCGCGCTGCGGCGGCTGCCCGCGGCGGACGGGCTGCGCTGGACCGGGCGGGACGGGTGGCACCTCACGCTCGCCTTCTACGGCGAGGTCGACGACGGCCTCGTCCCCGACCTGTCGGCCCGCCTGGAGCGGGCGGCGCGCCGCACCGAGCCCTTCGAGCTGGCGCTGCGCGGCGGCGGGCAGTTCGGGCGCGGCAGGGCCCTGTGGGCGGGTGCGCAGGGCGACCTCGCGACGCTGCGGCTGCTGGCCGGCCGCGCGGAGTCGGCGGGGCGCAGGGCGGGCCTGGCGATGTACGGGCACCGGCGCTACACGGCGCACCTGACGCTGGCCCGCAGCCGGCAGGCGCACGACGTACGGCCCTGCGTCGAGGCGCTGGCCGGATTCGCCGGGCCCCCCTGGACGGTGACGGACCTGGCGCTGGTGCGCAGCACCCTGCCCGCCTCGGGCGTGCCGGGCGAGCAGCCCCGTTACGACACGGTCGCCCGCAGTCCGCTCGGCGCCTCCGGTTAGGCTCGGGGG
Organism: Streptomyces ardesiacus; assembly: GCF_003112575.1. Lineage (GTDB taxonomy): Bacteria > Actinomycetota > Actinomycetes > Streptomycetales > Streptomycetaceae > Streptomyces > Streptomyces ardesiacus. The sequence goes on along the minus strand of NZ_BEWC01000003.1, from coordinate 332,604 downwards.
CGTGGACCCGAAGACCCGTAACCGGATCATGGCCGGTGTGCTCGTGCTGATGCTCGTCGTGGTGGCGGTGGCGGCGGCCCTCGGCTGACCCGCCCGGGGGCGGCCGCCCCCCCCGCTCACCCCGCTGCCGCCCCGGCTACCAGGCGAAGGCCTCCGGCGACGGCCCCGGCCCCGGGAAGACCTCGTCGAGCCCGGTCAGCAGCTCGTCCGACAGCTCCAGCTCCACGGCGCGCAGCGCCGACGCGAGCTGCTCGGCCGTGCGCGGGCCCACGATCGGGCCGGTCACGCCGGGCCGGGTCAGCAGCCAGGCCAGCGCGGCCTCGCCGGGCTCCACCCCGTGCTTGTCGAGCAGGTCCTCGTACGCCTGGATCTGCGCCCGCTTCGCCGGGTCGGCCAGCGTGTCGGCCGCGCGCCCGGAGGCCCGGCGCCCGCCCTGGACCTCCTTCCTGATCACCCCGCCGAGCAGCCCGCCGTGCAGCGGCGACCACGGGATGACCCCGAGGCCGTACTCCTGCGCGGCCGGGATCACCTCCATCTCGGCGCGGCGCTCGGCCAGGTTGTACAGGCACTGCTCGCTGACCAGGCCGATGGTCCCGCCGCGCCGGGCGGCGGTCTCGTTGGCCTGCGCGATCTTGTACCCGGGGAAGTTCGACGACCCGGCGTAGAGCACCTTGCCCTGCTGGACCAGGGTGTCGATCGCCTGCCAGATCTCGTCGAACCCGGTGGCGCGGTCGATGTGGTGGAACTGGTACAGGTCGATGTGGTCGGTGCGCAGGCGCTTCAGGCTCGCGTCCACCGCCCGCCTGATGTTCACGGCGGACAGCTTGTCGTGGTTGGGCCACGCCTCGCCGTCGGCGCCCATGTTGCCGTACACCTTGGTGGCGATGACGGTCCTGTCGCGCCGGTCGCCGCCCTGGGCGAACCAGTTGCCGATGATCTCCTCGGTACGGCCCTTGTTCTCGCCCCAGCCGTACACGTTGGCGGTGTCGAAGAAGTTGATGCCGGCGTCCAGCGCCGCGTCCATGATCGCGTGACTGTCGGCCTCGTCGGTCTGCGGACCGAAGTTCATGGTGCCGAGGACGAGCCGGCTGACCTTGAGTCCCGTGCGTCCGAGCTGCGTGTACTTCATGGTTCCCAAGCCAACGACGTGGAGTGCGCTCCAGGCAAGCGGGTGCGGCCGGTCGGTCGCGGGGGAATGTGTCGGGCCTGGGGGTGGGGCCGAGGACGGTGTCGGCGAGGTCCGGGTCCTGCCCGAAGGAGGACGCCGCGGGCCGCTGGGCGCGGGGCTCCTACGAGCAGGCGGCGTACGGCCCGCCCAGCCCCCACTCCTCGTACAGCGCCTCAGCGAACGCCTCCGCGATCCGGTGTTCGCCGCTCTCGTTGGGGTGCGTGCCGTCGTAGGTGTCCGTGTGGAAGTCGTACGCCGGCGGGGCCGGGACGAGCAGCAGCGGGGCGCCGGGGTCGTCGAGGTCGGTGACGGTCTTGGTGAGGAGTTCGTTGAAGTGGGCGACCTGCTCGGCGAAGGTCTCGTCGGCGTCCACCCGGATGTTGTGCAGGACCGGCATCACGGCGATGCGGACCCGCGGGTTGGCCGAGCGGGCGGCGGCCACGAAGGCGCGGACGTTGGCGGCGGTCTGCTCGGCGTTGGTGTAGAAGCCGAGGTCGATCAGGCCCAGGGAGACCAGGAGGACGTCCGCGCGGCAGGAGCGCACCGCCTCGCCGATCAGCGGGGTCATGTGGTGCCAGCCCTCGCCCCAGCCGGCCAGGTGGGCACGGGGGAAGGCGGGTTCGGCGTAGGCGTACGAGGTGGGGGCGTCCGTCACCCGGTCGTGGAGGGTCTCGCGCGGACCGACGAAGGTGAAGGGGCGGCCGTGGGAGTCGCGCAGGTGCTGCCACAGCCGGTAGCGCCACGTGTGTTCGCCGGCGCTCCCGATCGTCATGGAGTCACCGACGAACATGAACCTGAGCATCCGCTCATCATGGACGATCGGCCCGGTCGACGCGATGTGAGCCCTCCCACGCACCTGGCCGCCGTCGTGAACGCCCGTGCGGGATGGCAGGCTTGGCGCATGCGCCGACCCTTCGCCCTCCTCGCCTCGGCCCTCCTCGTGGGCGCGTTCGCCGTGCCCGCCTCGGCGGCGGACGGGGACGACGGCCCCGCCGGGAGCGACGGGTTCACGATCAAGGACCCGCGCATCACCGAGTCCAGCGGCCTCGCCGCGTCCCGCCTGCACCCCGGCGTCTACTGGACGCACAACGACCAGGACACCGGGCCCTACCTCTACGCCGTGGACGGCGCCACCGGCGAGACCGTCGCCCGCGTCGCCCTGTCCGGCGTCGGCACCCCGCGCGACGTCGAGGCCATCGCCATCGGCCCCGGCAACAAGATCTTCGTCGGCGACATCGGGGACAACGACGGCGTGACCTGGCCGCACGTGTGGATCTACGAGCTGCCCGAGCCGACGGAACTCAAGGACCAGACGGTGAAGGCGACGCAGTACGTCGTCACGTACACGGACGGTTCCCGCGACGCGGAGTCGATGCTGGTCCACCCGAAGACCGGCCGGGTCTACATCATCGACAAGCACGAGGACGGCGGGCACCTGTACGAGGGCCCGGCGAAGCTGTCGTCCTCCGGCACCAACATCTTCCGGCCCACCGTCCCGGTGGACCTCTGGGCGACGGACGCCGCGTTCTCCCCGGACGGTGAGCAACTCGCCGTGCGCGGTTACCTCGGGGGCATCTGGTACGACTGGAACGGCGGGAAGATCCGGCGCACGGGACGGATCAACGTGCCCCTGGGGCAGGGCGAGTCCGCCACGTACACGATCGACGGCAAGAAGCTGCTGCTCGGCATGGAGGGCGTCAACAGCCCCGTGAAGGCCCAGGACGTGCCCGGGCGGGCCGGCGGCGACTCCGGCGGCGGAGCGGGGTCCGGGTCCCACGCCTCGGGCGAGGGCTCCGGCGCGGCGGGCGGGGACACGCTCAAGATCGGCGCGGTCGGGCTGCTCGTCGCGTTCGCCGCGCTCTTCGGCCTACGCCGGGTCTTCGGGCGCCGCTGATCCGGGCGCCGCCGAGCGGCCGGGCCGCGTGACGGGCCCGCGCTCCGCCGGGGCCGGGGCGTCCGCGGCGGTGGGGGCGTCGGCCGGGGCGGGGGCGTCCGCCGGGGCGGGGGCGTCCGCCGGGGCGGGGGCGTCCGCCGGGGTGCGGTGGTCCGTCGCCCGTCGGGAGGCCACCAGCGTCTCCAGCCCGTCCAGGATGCGCTGGAGCCCGAACTCGAAGTGGTCGAAGCCCCCGCCGAAGGCGTCCTCCGAGAGGGAGGCCAGCACGGGGTAGCGCCCGCTCGTCATGGCCTTCACGAGCACCGGCTCCTGGGCCCGCCAGAACTCCGCGTCCGTCAGGCCGGAGCTGCGCTCGGCCTCCCGCTCGTACACCTGGGTGCGGGCGGCCCCGACGACGTACCCGTCGATCATGACGATCACCGACACCAGCTCGGGGTCGGTCAGGCCCATCGGCCTGATCCGGGCGAGCACCTTCTCCATGCTGTCCAGGGCGGCCGGGCCGAGGATCGGGCGGGACTGGTTGACCTCCAGCAGCCAGGTGTGGCGGCGGTAGAGGGCGAGCGTGGCGTGGCCGAGCGCGTGGAGCGCCGAGCGCCAGTCGCCGTCGCCGAAGCCGGCGGGGTCGTCGGACGGGCGCTGCACGCGGTCCAGCATGAGGTCGAGCAGCTCGGCCTTGCCGGGGACGTAGCGGTACAGCGACATCGTGCCGGTGCCCAGCTCGGTGGCGATCCGGCGCATCGAGACGGCGCGCCCAGACCCTCCCGGTCCGCGACCTCGACGGCGGTCTCGACGATCCGGTCCAGCGTCAGGCCGGGCCTCGGCCCCCGGCTGGGGCGCCGGCCGGTGTCCCACAACAGTTCGAGGGTGCGGCCGATGTCGCCGCCGCCGCTGGTCTCCGTGCCGCGAGTCACCGGGTGCACCGATCTCGACGTGTTGAGCACCTGGCTGGACCGGTCCCTCAGCCTGGCGCGCGCCGAGGAACTGTTCGCCGACGGGTAGGGCCGTCCGAACACGCGAAGGGCGCCCGGCGACGTGCGTCACCGGGCGCCCTCTTGCACGTCGTCGCCGGAGGCTAGAGCTTCTCGATCACGTAGTCGACGCACTTCGTCAGTGCCTCGACGTCCGACGGGTCGATCGCCGGGAACATCGCCACGCGGAGCTGGTTGCGGCCGAGCTTGCGGTACGGCTCGGTGTCGACGACGCCGTTGGCGCGCAGCACCTTGGCGACCGCGGCGGCGTCGATGTCGTCGGCGAAGTCGATGGTGCCGATGACCTGGGAGCGCTTGGCCGGGTCGGAGACGAACGGGGTGGCGTACTTGGACTCGTCGGCCCACGTGTACAGGCGGTTCGAGGAGTCCTTGGTGCGGGCCGTGGTGAAGTCCAGGCCGCCCTGGCCGTTCATCCAGTCGAGCTGCTCGCCCAGCAGGAAGAGCGTGGCCAGCGCAGGGGTGTTGTACGTCTGGTTCTTGCGGGAGTTGTCGATCGCCGTCGGCAGGGAGAAGAATTCCGGGACGTGCCGGCCCGAGGCGTGCACCCGCTCGGCGCGCTCCAGCGCGGCCGGGGAGAAGAGGCCGATCCACAGGCCGCCGTCGGAGGCGAAGGACTTCTGCGGGGCGAAGTAGTAGACGTCGGTCTCGGAGATGTCCACCGGCAGACCGCCCGCGCCCGACGTCGCGTCGACCAGGACGAGGGCGCCCTCGTCGGCGCCGGCGACGCGCCGGATGGGCATCGCGACGCCGGTCGAGGTCTCGTTGTGCGTGAGGCCGTACACGTCCACGCCCGCCTCGGCGTGCGCCTCGGGGTGGGTGCCCGGGTCGGCGGAGACGACGGTCGGCTCGGCCAGCCAGGGGGCGAGCTTGGCGGCCTTGGCGAACTTGGAGGAGAACTCGCCGAAGCTCAGGTGCTGCGACTTGTTCTCGATCAGGCCGTGCGTCGCGACGTCCCAGAACGCGGTGGAACCACCGTTGCCGAGGATCACCTCGTAGCCGTCGGGGAGCCGGAACAGCTCGCGGATGCCCTCACGGACCTTGCCGACCAGGTTCTTGACGGGCGCCTGGCGGTGGGAGGTGCCGAGCAGGGACGTACCGGTGGCGGCCAGGGCGTCCAGCGCCTCCACCCGCACCTTGGAGGGACCCGCGCCGAATCGACCGTCCGCGGGCTTGATGTCAGCAGGAATCTGGATCTCAGCCACGAGCCGGAGGGTATCGCCTCGGCCAAACCGGACGAAGACATGTCCGTCCGATGAGACGAGATCTCCGCCGTGCGGACCTGTAGGGAGCTACGAGCGCCATGCTGGAGGGCATGACGGATCTGGAGGCAGCACTGCGCGGGGCCGTCCGCGGCGAGGTCGGGTTCGACGTCACCGCCCGGGCCCTGACCACCATGGACGCGTCGAACTACCGGAGGGTCCCCCTCGGTGTCGTGGCGCCGAGGGACGCCGACGACGTGGCGGCCGTGCTGGAGGTGTGCCGGGAGCGCGGCGTGCCGGTCGTGGCGCGCGGCGGCGGCACCTCGATCGCCGGGCAGGCGACCGGCACGGGGGTGGTGCTGGACTTCACGCGGCACATGAACCGGCTGCTCGCCCTCGATCCGGAGGCGCGCACGGCCGTCGTGCAGCCGGGGCTCGTCCTCGACCGGCTCCAGGACGCCGCCGCCCCGCACGGGCTCCGGTTCGGACCCGACCCCTCCACCCACAGCCGCTGCACCCTCGGCGGCATGATCGGCAACAACTCCTGCGGCTCCCACTCGGTGGCCTGGGGCACGACGGCGGACAGCGTGCGCGAGCTGTCCGTGCTCACCGCGCGGGGGCAGCGGCTGCGGCTGGGGCAGGAGTGGGCCGGGGCGCCCGAGGGGCTGCGGGAGCTGGTGGACGGCGACCTGGCCCGCCTGCGCACCGGTTTCCCCGACCTCCCGCGCCGCATCTCCGGCTACGCGCTGGACGCCCTGCTGCCGGAGAGGGGCGCGGACGTCGCCCGCTCCTTCTGCGGCTCGGAGGGCACCCTGGGCGTGCTGACGGAGGCGGTCGTGCGGCTGGTCGAGTCCCCGCGCGCGCGTGCGCTGGCGGTGCTGGGCTACGCCGACGAGGCGGGCGCGGCCGAGGCGGCGGCCGGGCTGCTGCCGCTCGGCCCGCTGACGGTGGAGGGCATGGCGGTGGACCTGGTGCCGTCCACGCAGGGGCTGCCCCGGGGCGGCGCCTGGCTGTTCGTGGAGACCGGCGGCGACACGCAGGCGGAGGCACGCGCGCGTGCGGAGGCGGTCGTGGCGGCGGCGGACGTCGTGGACGCCCTCGTCGTCACCGACCCCGCGGGGCAGCGGGCGCTGTGGCGGGTCCGGGAGGACGCGAGCGGTACGGCGACCAGGATGCCGGAGGGCTCCGAGGCGTGGCCGGGGTGGGAGGACTGCGCGGTGCCCCCTGCCCGCCTGGGCGGCTACCTGCGCGACTTCCGGGCGCTGCTGACCGCCCACGGACTGCGCGGCACGCCGTACGGGCACTTCGGCGACGGCTGCATCCACGTCCGTATCGACTTCGACCTGCTCACGGAGGCCGGGATCGCCCGCTTCCGCCGCTTCTCGGAGGAACTGGCGGACGTGGTGGTGGCCCACGGCGGCTCGCTGTCCGGGGAGCACGGGGACGGACAGGCACGGGCGGAACTGCTGCCGAGGATGTACGGCGCGCAGACCGTCGCCCTCTTCGAGCGCGCGAAGGCCCTCTGGGACCCGGACGACCTCCTCAACCCCGGCATGCTGGTCCGCCCGGCCCCGCTCGATGCGAACCTGCGCTTCTCCGTCCTGCCGCGCGAACCGGTGGACGTCGCGTTCGGCTACCCGTCCGACGGCGGCGACTTCTCGGCGGCGGTGCGCCGCTGCGTCGGGGTAGCCAAGTGCCGTACGACGTCGGTGTCCGGGGCGGACGTGATGTGCCCGTCCTTCCGGGCGACGGGCGAGGAGGAGCACTCCACGCGGGGCCGCGCCCGCCTGCTGCACGAGATGCTGGCCGGCGACCTGGTGACGGACGGCTGGCGGTCGGCAGAGGTCCGGGACGCCCTGGACCTGTGCCTGTCCTGCAAGGGCTGCCGCTCCGACTGCCCGGTCGAGGTCGACATGGCCACGTACAAGGCCGAGTTCCTGCACCACCACTACGAGGGGCGCCGCCGTCCCGCCGCCCACTACGCGCTGGGGTGGCTCCCGGTGTGGCTGCGCTGGGCGGCGCGGACCCGGACGGCGCCGGCCGTCAACGCGCTCGCGTCGGTCGGGCCGTTGGCCGCGGTGGCGAAGCGGCTGGGCGGGATCGCGCGGGAACGGGAGGTGCCGAGGCTCGCGGGGGAGACGTTCAGCAGGTGGTGGCGGAGGCGGGGCGGACCGGGTGGGGCGGGGGACCTGGTGGTCCTGTGGCCCGACACGTTCACCGAGCACCTGTCGCCCTCCGTGGGCCGGGCGGCCGTACGGGTGCTGGAGGCGGCCGGGTTGCGGGTGGTGCTGCCGCCGACGCTGGGGCGGGGGCCCGCGGTCGGGGACGGTACGTCGAGGTCGGCCCTGGCGCTGCTGACGGCCCGCCGGGGGCGGGTGTGCTGCGGGCTGACGTACGTCTCGACGGGTCAACTGGACCGCGCCCGCGCGGTGATGCGCCGCACGCTGGACCTGATGGCCCCGGTGCTGGAGACGTCCGCGCCGGTCGTCGTCCTGGAGCCGAGCTGTGCGGCCGCCCTGCGCACGGACCTGCCCGAGCTGCTGCACGACGACCCGCGCGCGGCCCGGCTCGCCTCGCGCGTCCTGACCTTCGCGGAGGCGCTGGAGCGCCATGCCCCCGACTGGAGGCCGCCGGCCGTGAACCGTCCGGCGGTCGGCCAGACCCACTGCCACCAGCACGCGGTCCTGGGCGACGCGGCCGACCGCCGGCTGCGCGGGGCGGCCGGCCTGACCGGCGAGTTGAGCGGCGGCTGCTGCGGACTCGCGGGCAACTTCGGTTTCGAGGAAGGCCATTACGAGGTGTCGGCCGCCTGCGCGGAGGACCACCTGCTCCCCGCCGTGCGCGAGGCACCGGACGGAGCGGTGGTCCTCGCGGACGGCTACTCCTGCCGGACCCAGCTGGAGCAACTGGCGGGGGTGCGGGGGCGGCATCTGGCGGAGGTGCTGGCGGAGGGGCTGGGTGAGGGCGGGCGCGGGTGACGTCTTCTCCAGGTCCGCTAGGGCCGGTGGAACTCCACCTCGGGGTGGGCGGAGGTGGGGCTCTGGAGGAGCGGCTGGGGGATGCCCCGCAGGTGGAGGTCGAAGAAGGCCCGGACGTAGTCGCGGGTGATGTACCACCCCCGCTCACCCGAGAGGGGAACCTCCGGATCGGCCAGCCCCAGCCGATCGGCCAGCCAGGGGATGTCGGTGAAGGAGAAGTGCCCGGCCCCCGCCACGGTCAGCCAGCGTTTCCAGCCGCGCAGGCGGCCCCAGGTGGCGGCCCAGTCGCTGCCGGTGTGGGCGGGACCATGGACGTCCTCGGCGCCGACCATCATGAACGGACGCCGGCCGAGCCCGGACCCCGCGTCGCGTACGAAGAACCCCCCGTCGAGGTTGACCCCCGCCCGTACGCGACGGTCGGCGGCCATCGTCGCCATGGCGGCCGCCCCGCCGATCGAATGCCCGGCAACGCCGATGCGCTGCGCGTCGATCACGTGAGCGAGTGCCCCCGCTCGCCGGTGACCCGTCAACTCGTCGATCACGAAGGACAGGTCCGCGGCCCGGCCCTGCACGACCGCCGCCTCCTCGACATCGGCGCCGACCCGGTCGCAGGCCACGCAGGACGGGACCCGCCCGCCGGGGAACTCCGTGCCGACGGACTCGTAGGCGTGGTCCACGGCGGCGACGACGTAGCCGCCGGCGGCCAGTTCCCCGGCGAGTGCGGTGAGCGTGGTGCGCGGCATGGAGAAGCCGGGGGACAGGAGGACCAGGGGGAAGCAGCCCGGCGCGGGGGGTGCGTCGACCCGCGCGTGCGTACGCGTTCCCGCGACCGTCGTGGCCGGTACGACCCCGGCGAGCCCTTTCGCCTCCAGGAGCCGTTGCGCCTCGCTCTCGGTCATGTACGCCGCCGGAGCCCCGCCCGACGGACGTGCCGGGTAGGACACGGACACCATCAGCTCCCTGCCGCGCGCCGTCGGCACCCAGGGATCGGCGCGGTGCCGGTCGACGAGGTGCAGGGTGCGGCGGCCCACGGGGCGGTGACCGGAGGGGGAGGGCAACGCCAGTACGGCGGCGGGTGCCGACGACGCGGGGGCCGCTCCGAGGAGGGGGACGGACAGACCTCCCGCGAGCAGCGCGGTCAGGACGGTCCTGCGTGAGGTGTTCGATCTGCTGGGCATGCGGTCGAAGTTAGACGCCTGACGCCGCCCAACGCGTCGGCTCCTGGCGGTACTTGGGCGTACGACTGACGCCTGACAGGCGGGGTCCCGGATGGCGCCGTGGTATCAGTTCCGGCCCCCGGAGCCTGCGCCCCCGGCTCCCGGCCGGGGTCCGGACCGGTCCCGCGCGCGGGCAGAGGCACCACGGGTGTTCCGGCCGGCCCACACGCCGGGCGGCCCGAGAGGCCGGAACCGGGAGCCGGTGCCCTCGCGTGATCGTTCGTATGGATGGTTCGGACGATCAGGCGGCGGCGCGGCAGCGACGGTTCGGCGGGCGGGGCCGGCTGGTCGGGGGCGGGGCGGCCGTCGTCGCCCTGGTGGTCGCCGCGGGGTTCGTGGTCGCCGGCGGCGGGGCGGACGGCATCGCCTCGCCGTACGCGTGCGGGACCGGCGGAGCCCGGGGCACCGCGGCCGGCGCGCACGCCCCGGAGGGTGCCGCCGACTTCGACGGGGACGGGCATCCCGACCTGGCCCTCGGGTCGATGGGGAGCGTGGAGGGCGGGGCCGGCGGCGGGAGCATCGAGGTCGTCTACGGGGCGGGGGAGGGGACGGCCGTCGCCCGGTGCCAGTACCTGACGCAGGACGACGCCGGGATACCGGGGAACAACCGCGACGAGGCCTTCTTCGGGACGGACGTCGTGGCGCGGGACTTCGACGGGGACGGGTACACCGACCTCGCCGCCTCGGTCTTCGACTGGAAGCCCAGTGTGATCATCATGTGGGGGTCGCAGGACGGCCTCTCCCGTGCCGTCCGGGTGCCGGGGACGGACGTCAGCCACGTCGCGTGGGACAACGACCCGATCCTGGACGAACAGCTCGTCGCCGGGGACTTCGACGGGGACGGTCACCCCGACCTGGTCTTCGGGCTCGGCTCCGGCAAAGGGCTGCTCAAGGGGCCCTTCGGGCGCGACGGCACCCCCGCCGGGACCGGCCGCGTCCCCGCCCCGCGCCGGCCCTCCCCCGACGTCGGCAACGCGCTCTACGGCGACCTCCTCGCCGGGGACCTCGACGGCGACGGCGTCGACGACCTCGTGAGCTTCCACTCCGCCGACCCGGAACCGGAGGCGCCCTGGGCCGACTTGAACCGGCCGGTGAGCTACCTGCGCGGCGGCCGGGACGGGTTCACGCAGCCCGCGGGTGTCCGCCTCCCCGACGCGGGGACCGGCGCGGTCGGCGACGTGGACGGCGACGGCATCGACGACCTGGTGCTGAGCCCCCGCGGGGGTGACGCGAGCCGCAGCTCGGTGACGGTGGTGTACGGGACGCAGGACGGGCCGGGGCGGCGCAGGACGACCGTCGACCGGGACACCCCCGGAGTGCCCGGCGCGGAGCCCCAGGACGAGGACGCCGTCTTCACCGGCCTGGACACCGGGGACGTCAACGGCGACGGGTACGCGGACGTGGTCGCGGGGGCCCCTCGGTGGGACGTGTACGGCAAGCCGGGGCCGGAGCAGGTGCTGTTCCTGGCGGGCGGGCCGGACGGGCTCGTGGGCGAGTGTGCCCGGCTGTTCGACGGCGACGACCTCGGCGCCGCCCCGGGCGGGGCCGCCGACTTCGGCACCGCGGTGGGCCTCACCGACCTGGACGGCGACGGCCACGCCGACCTCGTGGTGACCGCGCCGGGCAGCGACACGGTGGACGGCGTCGCGTACCTGCTGCCGGGCACCGCCGACGGCCCCTCCGCCTCGGGCGTCACGCGGCTGTCCGGGGACGCCTTCGACGACACCGAGGGGCTGGGGCTGCTGATGGGCGGGGGAACGCTCGCGCACTAGGACGGAATCCGACCTAGATGGTTCCTAACGTGGTTCTCGACCGACGGAGCAGGAACACCGGAAGGCGGAGACCAGCCATGACCCTCGACGCGTCGACCACCAGCGAGCCGACCACCACCCCCGACCAGACCACCCCCGACCGAACCACCCCCGACGCGGCCCAGGCCCCGGCCGTCACCGGCGAACGGGCCGACCTGCTGGCGATGCTGGCCAAGCACCGGCACTTCCTGCGCTTCACCACCCGCGACCTCACCGACGAGCAGGCCGGGCTCCGGACCACCGCCAGCGAGCTGTGTCTGGGCGGCCTGATCAAGCACGTGGCCGCGGTCGAGCGGAACTGGGCCGAGTTCATCGTGAAGGGCCCGTCGGTGATGGGGGACTTCACCGCCATGACCGAGGCCGACTGGGCCCGGCGGGCCGACGAGTTCCGGATGCTTCCCGGCGAGACGCTGGCCGGTGTGCTGGCCGACTACGCCGAGGTGGCCCGCCGGACCGACGAACTGGTCGTCACCCTGCCGGACCTGGACGCCACGCAGCCGTTGCCGAAGGCCCCGTGGTTCGAGGCCGACAGCGAGTGGTCGGCCCGCCGGGTGCTGATGCACGTCATCGCCGAGACCGCCCAGCACGCCGGTCACGCCGACATCATCCGCGAGTCCCTGGACGGCGCCAAGAGCATGGGCTGACCGGCGGAGTCCGGCCGGGGCGCGTCACGAGGCGGTACTTCAGGCGGGTGGCCGACGGCGTCCCGACGGCCCCGGCCCGCGGACCTCAGGGAACCGTCTCGCCCCGCACCAGCGGGCCGCACACCGGCTGGGCGTCCTCGGGGAGGTCGTCCGGGCGGCACCAGCGGGCGTCCAGGATCTCCGACGGGTCGAGGCGCAGTTCGCCGCCGACCAGGCGGGCCTCGAAGGCCACCTCCAGGCGGGTGCGCAGGCCGCTGTTCAGCATGACCAGCCGGCCCACCTCCACGTCGAGGCCGGTCTCCTCCTTGACCTCGCGGACCACGGTCTGCCGGAAGTCCTCGCCCTGGTGCGCGAAGCCGCTCGGCAGACCCCACTGGCGGCCCGGCGCCCACATCCGGTGCTTCAGCATCAGCACCCTGCCCTCGTCGTCCCGCACGACGCCGGTCACGCCGACCACGAACTTGGCGTTCACCAGCCACATCACACGGCTCTGCACGGGGCGCAGCAGGCGCCAGAGGCGGGTCAGGAGTCGTCTCACAGGGCGGACGGTACCCGGTCGGTCCGCGGGTCGGCCGGGGCGGTCCCGCCCGCACCGCGGACGCGCTTTGACAGGCGGCGCCCGGGCCCGGACAGTTGCGTAAGAGCGCTACGCGCCTGACAGAGGGTGCGGTCGAAACTCCTGCCGGGATTCCGGGGGTGTCCATTACTCTGTACTTGGCAGTGCAGCTTGATGAACGACGACGCCCTCGCACACCGTCCCGGAGCCCCCGTGAGTACCCCCAGCGCCACCCCCGGTGCCGCACCCGGCACACCGTCCCCGGCCGCCGCTGCCGGGGCCGCCCCCGACGTCGCGTCCGCCGCCGGCCGTACGCCGGTGCCGGACGGTGCGCCGGGAGGGCGGTTCGGTTCCCTCGGGCCGGTCGGCCTGGTCCTCGCCGGGGGCATCTCCGTGCAGTTCGGTGCCGCGCTGGCGGTGAGCCTGATGCCGCGGGCCGGGGCGCTCGGCGTGGTGACCCTGCGGCTGGCCGTGGCCGCCGTCGTCATGCTGCTGGTCTGCCGGCCCCGGCTGCGCGGGCACTCCCGGGCCGACTGGGGCACGGTCGTCGTCTTCGGCATCGCCATGGCCGCCATGAACGGCCTCTTCTACCAGGCCGTCGACCGCATCCCGCTCGGCCCCGCCGTCACCCTGGAGGTGCTCGGCCCGCTCGCCCTGTCCGTCTTCGCCTCCCGCCGCGCGGTCAACCTCGTCTGGGCCGGGCTCGCCCTGGCCGGCGTCTTCCTGCTGAGCGGCGGCGGCTTCACCGGCCTGGACCCGGCCGGTGCCGCCTTCGCCCTGGCGGCGGGCGCGATGTGGGCGGCGTACATCGTCTTCAGCGCCCGCACCGGGCGGCGTTTCCCGCAGGCCGACGGGCTGGCCCTGGCGATGGCGGTCGGGGCGCTGCTGTTCCTGCCGCTGGGGATCGCCGAGTCGGGGTCGAAGCTGGTCGACCCGGTGACGCTCGGACTGGGCGCCGGTGTCGCCCTGCTCTCCTCCGTGCTGCCCTACACCCTCGAACTCCTCGCCCTGCGCCGCCTGCCCGCGCCGACCTTCGCCATCCTCATGAGCCTGGAGCCCGCCATCGCCGCCGCGGCCGGTTTCCTCATCCTCGACCAGGCCCTGTCCGCCACCCAGTCCGCCGCCATCGCCCTGGTCATCGCGGCCAGCATGGGAGCGGTGCGGACCCAGGTGGGACGACGGAGGGTGAAGGCGCTCCCCGAGGTGCCCCAGGGTTAGGTACCGGGCGCCGGGCGCCCGCGAGTGCCGGACGGCTCGTTGCGGGCCGTTGTCGGTGACCTGCTGGCCAAGGGGCTGCTCGTCGCGGAAGGCGCACACCTGGTCGCGGCGGACGACGGGCGGGAGCTGATCGCCGCCCTCGCCGCGGCGACCGCGCCCGTCACCGCGCGCATCCGGGGCGGGATCCCCGCGGAGGACCCGGCCGCCACCGGCCGTGTCCTCGCGCTGGTCACCGAGCGCGCCAACGCCGAACTCGCCGCCCTGACGGCCGGACGACCGCCGGCCGCGGGGGAGCGGCCCCCGGCGTCCCGGTCACCCCGCCCGAGCCGGGCGGCCGTCGCAACGCATAGGCTGCGCACCTGGTCAGCTCATCGGGATCACGGGGAGGGAACCGATGAATCACCCGGCCGAGGTCTTCCAGCCCTTGCAGGACGACGACCCGCGCACCGTGGCCGGTTACCGTCTCGCGGCCCGGCTCGGAGCGGGCGGCATGGGGCGGGTCTACCTGTCGCACACCCGGGGCGGCCGGCCCGTGGCCCTCAAGGTCGTACGGTCGGAACTGGCCGACGACCAGACCTTCCGGCGGCGTTTCGGCCGGGAGATCAAGGCGGCCCGGAAGGTCAAGGGCGCCTACACCGCCGAGCTGATCGACGCCGACCCCGACGCCACCCCGCCCTGGCTGGCCACGCTGTACGTGCCCGGCCCCGCCCTGTCGGACGCCGTCGCCCGCGGCGGACCCCTGCCGGTACCCGCGGTGCTGTGGCTGATGGCCGGGGTCGCCGAGGCGCTGCAGGCCATCCACGGCGCGGGGATCGTGCACCGGGACCTCAAGCCCGCGAACGTGCTGCTGGCCGCCGACGGACCGCGGGTCATCGACTTCGGCATCTCGCTCGCCGCCGACAGCACCGCGCACACCGCCACGGGCACCACCATCGGGACGCCCCAGTACATGGCCCCCGAACAGGCCACCGGGGGTGCCGTCACGGCGGCCACCGACATGTTCTCCCTCGGGCAGACGGCCGCCTACGCGGCACTGGGCAGGCCGCTGTACGGCGACGGCCCGGCCGCCACCGTGCTCTACCGGATCGTCCACTCCCAGCCCGACCTGTCGGAGCTGCCCGAGCGCCTGCGCGACGTGCTCGGCCGGTGCCTGGCCGCCGACCCCTTGGACCGGGCCACCCCGGCGGAGATCGTCGAGTGGTGCCGCCGGGAACTGGGCCGGGACGACGCCGGGGAAGCGGCGGGCCAGGCCGTGTGGCGGGAGATCGCCGGGCCGCCGGTGACGGTTCCGCCGCCGGTCGCGGCCACCGGACCGGCGACCCTCGCGGCTCCGGTCGCGGCCCCCGGGCGGACCGCGCCGCACACGGCGCCGTGGACCGCTCCGCAGGGGACCGTCCCGCAGGGACCCGTCCCCGTGCCCTGGCCGAGTGCCGGACCGGGCGGGCCGCTCGTGCCGCGGCGGCCGGACGGGCCGGAGGAGCGGAAGCGCCGCAGAAGACGCGCCGTCCTGGTGTCGGCCGCCGCCGTCGTCGCGTGCGGCCTGGTGATCGCGGCGGGGTCGGCCCTCCTCGACGCGGCGGGACGGGGCCTCGACCGGGCCCGCGACGCGTCGGCGTCCGCCTCGGCCTCCGCCTCGGCGTCCGCACCGGCACCCGACTCCGCGTCCGGCACGCCGCGTCCGGCGGCGGGGGGATCGGCGGGGGCCGGGGAGGCGGTGTCGGGTGCCGGCGCGGAGGCCGGCGCGTCCGCCGAAGGCTCCGACGGCTCCGCCGCCGGGACGGCGACGCCTCGGGCCCACGCCTACGGCGGACTGCTGGTGAACGGTGACAACTCGATCAGCCTCTCCGAAGGCACGATGCGCGAGGACCGCAAGGGGGACATCCGGTTCGACTGCGCGAACGCGAGCTGTGCCCTGGAGAGCGACTCCAGCGTCTTCATGATGCTGTTCGGTGACCCGGGCGCCACCTATGAGGAGTGCCGCCGGATGACCGCCGGACGGGAGCCGTCCCATCGTCTTCCCCTGGCCGCCGCATCCGCCGGCCAGGAGATCTGCGTCAGGCGCGACAACGGGGACATCGCGTTGCTCGTCGTCCAGGTGAAGTCGACCGCCATGCCGGACTCCGCCTTCGTCACCGTGGACACGACCGTCTGGCCGGCGAAAAGGGACTGAGCCACCCCGCACAGCCGCTCCTCCCGTCGCTTCCGAAAATCATGCAAGCGTGCTTGATTGTTCTCCCCGCCCCTGCCATGCTCCTCCCCACACCGCGCCGCACGCCGCCGTGCCCGAGGGGAGCGACCCGTGTCCGACCCGACGCCCGTGATCGACGACCTGCGCGAGGAGAGCGAGGAACTCGACGCGCTGGTGGCCAAGTTGAGCCCGGAGGAGTGGCGGCTGGCCACCCCGGCGCCCGGCTGGACGATCGCCCACCAGATCGCGCACCTGCACTGGACCGACCGCGCCGCCCTGGTCGCCGTCACCGACGAGGACGGGTTCGGGGCGCTGATCGAACAGGCCCTCGCCGCGCCCGACCGGTACGTCGACGACGCCGCCGAGGAGGGCGCCGAGCAGCCCCCCGCCGAGCTGCTGGCCGCCTGGCGGGAGGGCCGTACCGCCCTCGACGGGGCCCTGCGCGCCGCCGCCCCCGGTGCGCGCTTCCCCTGGTACGGGCCGCCGATGGCCACCGCGTCCATGGCCACCGCCCGCCTGATGGAGACCTGGGCCCACGGCCTGGACGTCGCGGCGGCGCTCGGCGTGTCCCGCCCGCCCACCGACCGCCTGCGCCACGTCGCCCGCCTCGGCGTCCGCACCCGGGACTTCGCCCACGCCGCCCAGGGACTCACCCCGCCCGCCGAGCCGTTCCGCGTCGAACTCACCGGCCCCGGCGGCGACCTGTGGACGTACGGCCCCGAGGACGCCCCGCAGCGCGTCACCGGCCCCGCGCCGGACTTCTGCCTGCTGGTCACCCAGCGCGCCCACCGCGCCGACCTCGCCCTCACCGCCGAGGGCCCGGACGCCGACCGCTGGCTGGACCTCGCCCAGGCCTTCGCCGGACCGCCCGGAGCCGGACGCCCGCCGCGGGGGGAGGCCCGGTGAGCGTGCTCCGCGTCGGCAACGCCTCCGGCTTCTACGGCGACCGTTTCTCCGCCCTGCGGGAGATGCTCACCGGCGGCCCCCTGGACGTCCTCACCGGCGACTACCTCGCCGAGCTGACCATGCTCATCCTGGGCCGCGACCGGCTGAAGGACCCCGGCGCCGGATACGCCCGCACCTGCCTGCGGCAACTGGAGGAGTGCCTCGGTCTGGCCCACGAGCGAGGTGTCAGGATCGTCGCCAACGCCGGAGGGCTCAACCCCGCCGGACTCGCCGACGCCGTACGGGCGCTGGCCGGGCGGCTCGGCGTCCCCGTCCGGGTCGCGCACGTCGAGGGCGACGACCTCACCGCCGCCCACCCGGGCGCCCTGGCCGCGCACGCCTACCTCGGCGGCTTCGGCATCGCCGCGTGTCTGCGGGCCGGCGCCGACGTCGTCGTCACGGGCCGCGTCACCGACGCCGCGCTGGTCACCGGGCCCGCCGCCGCGCACTTCGGCTGGGGGCCGACGGAGTACGACCGGCTCGCGGGCGCGGTCGTCGCCGGGCACCTGCTGGAGTGCGGGGCCCAGGTCACCGGCGGCAACTACGCCTTCTTCCAGGACGGCGACGTACGGCGCCCCGGTTTCCCGCTCGCCGAACTGCACGCCGACGGCACCTGCGTCCTCACCAAGCACGACGGCACCGGCGGCTTCGTCGACACCGGCACCGTCACCGCCCAGCTGCTCTACGAGACGGGCGGCGCCCGCTACGCCGGACCCGACGTCACCGCCCGGCTCGACACCGTACGGCTCGCCCAGGACGGGCCCGACCGCGTCCGCGTCGAGGGCGTGCGCGGCGAGGCACCGCCACCCACCCTCAAGGTCGGCCTCAACCGCCTCGGCGGCTTCCGCAACGAAGTCGCCTTCGTGCTCACCGGCCTCGACGTCGAGGCCAAGGCCGCGCTGGTGCGGGAGCAGATGGAGCCCGTGCTCGGCAAGATCGCCGACGTCCGCTGGGAGCTGGTCCGCACCGACCGGCCCGACGCCCCGACCGAGGAGACCGCCAGCGCCCTGCTGCGGCTCGTCGTCCGCGACGCCGGCCAGGAGGCCGTGGGGCGGGCGCTGAGCGGCGCCGCGATCGAACTCGCCCTCGCCGGCTACCCCGGCTTCCACGTGCTCGCGCCTCCCGGGAAGGGCGCGCCCTACGGGGTCTTCGAAGCCCGCCACGTCCCCCGGGAGACCGTCGAGCACGTCGCCGTCCTCCCCGACGGGCGACGGACGACCGTCGCACCCGCCCCGCACACGGCCGTACTCGCCCCCGTACCGGAACCGCCCCTGCCCGAGCCCCTGCCGCCCGGCCCGGTCCGCCGGGCCCCGCTCGGACGCGTCGCCGGCGCCCGCAGCGGCGACAAGGGCGGCGACGCCAACGTCGGCGTGTGGGCGCGGACCGACGACGCCTGGCGCTGGCTCGCGCACGAGCTGACCGCCGACCGGTTCCGCGAGCTGATCCCGGAGGCCCGCGACCTGCCCGTCACCCGGCACGTGCTGCCGAACCTGCGCGCCCTCAACTTCGTCGTCGAGTCCCTGCTCGGCGAGGGCGTCGCCGCGCAGGCCCGTTTCGACCCGCAGGCCAAGGCGCTCGGCGAGTGGCTGCGCGCCCGCCACCTGGACATCCCGGAGGTACTGCTGTGACGGTCCTGCCCACCGTCGTCGACCCGGCCGCCCCCGACCACCGCGCCCACCGCGAGGCGATGCTCGCCAAACTGGCCGACCTGGACGCCGAACACGCCAAGGCCCTCGCGGGCGGCGGCGAGAAGTACGTCGCCCGGCACCGGGGGCGCGGCAAGCTCCTCGCCCGCGAGCGCATCGAGCTGCTCCTCGACCCGGACACCCCCTTCCTGGAGCTGTCCCCGCTCGCCGCCTGGGGGAGCGAGTACGCGGTCGGCGCATCCCTGGTCACCGGCATCGGCGTCGTCGAGGGCGTCGAGTGCCTGATCACCGCCAACGACCCCACCGTGCGCGGCGGCGCCAGCAACCCCTGGTCGCTGAAGAAGGCCCTGCGCGCCAACGACATCGCCCTCGCCAACCGGCTGCCCTGCATCAGCCTCGTCGAGTCCGGCGGCGCCGACCTGCCCTCCCAGAAGGAGATCTTCGTCCCGGGCGGCGCCATCTTCCGCGACCTCACCCGGCTGTCCGCGGCGGGCATCCCCACCATCGCCGTCGTCTTCGGCAACTCGACCGCGGGGGGCGCCTACATCCCCGGCATGTCCGACCACGTGATCATGGTCAAGGAGCGCGCCAAGGTGTTCCTCGGCGGCCCGCCGCTGGTCAAGATGGCCACCGGCGAGGAGAGCGACGACGAGTCGCTCGGCGGCGCCGAGATGCACGCCCGCACCTCCGGCCTCGCCGACCACTTCGCCGTCGACGAACCGGACGCCCTGCGCCGGGCCCGCCGGGTCGTCGCCCGGCTCAACCACCGCAAGGCGTACGCCGATCCGCCCCTCGCCGAGCCGCCCAAGTACGACCCCGAGGAGCTCCTCGGCATCGTCCCGGACGACCTCAGGACACCCTTCGACCCGTGCGAGGTGATCGCCCGGATCGTCGACGCCTCCGACTTCGACGCCTTCAAGCCCCTGTACGGGACGAGCCTGACCACCGGCTGGGCCACCCTGCACGGCTACCCGGTCGGCATCCTCGCCAACGCCCAAGGGGTCCTGTTCAGCGAGGAGTCGCAGAAGGCCGCGCAGTTCATCCAGCTCGCCAACCAGCGCGACATCCCGCTGCTCTTCCTCCACAACACCACCGGCTACATGGTCGGCAAGGAGTACGAGCAGGGCGGCATCATCAAGCACGGCGCCATGATGATCAACGCGGTCTCCAACTCCCGCGTCCCCCACCTGTCCGTCCTCCTGGGCGCCTCCTACGGCGCCGGTCACTACGGCATGTGCGGCCGCGCCTACGACCCCCGCTTCCTCTTCGCCTGGCCCAGCGCCAAGTCCGCCGTCATGGGCCCGCAGCAGCTCGCCGGCGTCCTGTCCATCGTCGCCCGCCAGTCGGCCGCCGCGAAGGGACAGCCGTACGACGACGAGGGCGACGCCGCCCTGCGCGCCATGGTGGAGCAGCAGATCGAGTCCGAGTCGCTGCCCATGTTCCTGTCCGGGCGGCTCTACGACGACGGCGTCATCGACCCCCGCGACACCCGCACCGTCCTCGGCCTGTGCCTGTCCGCGATCCACACCGCCCCCTACGAGGGCGCGCGCGGCGGCTTCGGCGTCTTCCGGATGTGAGGAACCACGTGATTGCTTCCGTACTGGCCGCCAACCGGGGCGAGATCGCCTGCCGCGTCTTCCGCACCTGCCGCGACGCGGGCATCCGCACCGTCGCCGTGCACTCGGACGCCGACGAGAACGCCCTGCACACGCGCATGGCCGACGTCGCCGTCCGCCTGCCGGGCGCGTCGCCCGCCGACACCTACCTGCGCGGCGACCTGATCGTGAAGGCCGCCGTCGCCGCCGGCGCCGACGCCGTCCACCCCGGCTACGGCTTCCTGTCCGAGAACGCCGACTTCGCCCGCGCCGTCCGGGACGCGGGCCTGGTGTGGGTCGGGCCGCCGCCCGAGGCCATCGAGGCGATGGCGTCCAAGACCCGCGCCAAGGAACTGATGGGCATCGCGCCCCTCACCGACGTCACCGAGGCCGACCTGCCGGTGCTCGTGAAGGCGGCGGCGGGCGGCGGCGGACGCGGCATGCGCGTCGTACGCCGCCTCGCCGACCTCGACGCCGCGCTGGCCGCCGCCCGCGCGGAGGCCGCGAGCGCCTTCGGCGACGGCGAGGTCTTCGTCGAGCGATACCTCGGCGGGGACGCGGGCGGCCGCCACGTCGAGGTGCAGATCCTCGCCGACAGCCACGGCACCGTGTGGGCGCTGGGCACCCGCGACTGCTCCCTCCAGCGCCGCCACCAGAAGGTGATCGAGGAGGCCCCGGCACCCGGTCTCACCCCCGAACTGACCGCCGAACTCCACCGGCTCGCCGTACGCGCAGCCCGCGCCGTCGACTACGTCGGTGCCGGGACCGTCGAGTTCCTCGTCGCCGGCGGCACGGCGCACTTCCTGGAGATGAACACCCGCCTCCAGGTCGAACACCCCGTCACGGAAGCCGTCTTCGGCATCGACCTCGTCGCCCTCCAGCTCCGGATCGCCGAGGGCCACGCCCTCGACGCCGATCCGCCGCACCCGCACGGCCACGCCGTCGAGGCCCGCCTGTACGCCGAGGACCCGGCGAACGGCTGGGCCCCGCAGACCGGCCGCCTGCACCGCCTCGCCGTGCCCGACGGCATCCGCCTGGACACCGGCTACACCGACGGCGACGACATCGGCGTCCACTACGACCCGATGCTCGCCAAGGCCGTCGCCCACGCGCCCACCCGCGCCGAAGCCGTCCGCCGGCTCGCCGGGGCCCTGGAACGGACGGCCGTCCACGGCCCGGTCACCAACCGCGACCTGCTCGTCCGCTCCCTGCGCCACGAGGAGTTCACCTCCGGCCGCATGGACACCGGCTTCTACGACCGCCACCTCGCCGCCCTGACCCGGCCCGCCCCCGACCCCCTCGCCCCCCTGGCCGCCGCCCTGGCCGACGCGAGCACCCGCACCGGCCGCTTCGGCGGCTGGCGCAACCTGCCCTCACAACCCCAGGTCAAGCGGTACGCGATGGCGGGGGAGGAGCACGAGGTCCACTACACGCACACCCGGACCGGCCTCACCGCCGAGGGCGTCCGTGTCGTCCACGCCGACGCCGAGCGGGTCGTCCTCGAGACGGACGGCGTCCAGCGCCGCTTCGACGTCGCCCGCTACGGCGACCGCGTCCACGTCAACACCACCACCCTCACCGCCCTCCCCCGCTTCCCCGACCCCACCACCCACCACGCCCCCGGCTCCCTCCTGGCCCCCATGCCGGGCACCGTCGTCCGCGTCGCGGAGGGCCTCACGGAGGGCGCGACCGTCCAGGAGGGCCAGCCGCTGCTGTGGCTGGAGGCCATGAAGATGGAGCACAGGATCACGGCTCCGGCCACGGGAACACTGGCCGAGCTGAACGCCGTACCGGGGCAGCAAGTGACGGTCGGCTCCGTGCTGGCGGTGGTGCAGGCGGCCTAGGGGCGCGGAGCCGCAGGGACCACGCGGCTCCGCCGCGTGGGCGCGAAAGACCACAACGAACCCGGCACCCGAAGGAGCACAGTGACCACCCTCGTCGAATCCGAAGAGCACAAGTCCCTCCGCGCAGCGGTCGCGGCCTTCGCCAGGACCCAGCCCCACACCCTCGACGCCGAGGACAACAAACGCCTCTGGCAGGCCGCCGCCAAGCTCGGCTACATAGGCGTCAACCTGCCGGAGGCATACGGCGGAGGCGGCGCCGGCATCACCGAACTCTCCCTCGTCCTCGAAGAACTGGGCGCCTCGGGCAACCCCCTCCTCATGATGATCGTCTCCCCGGCGATCTGCGGCACCGTCATCGCCCGCTTCGGCACCGAGGAACAGAAACGCGAGTGGCTCCCGCCCCTCGCCGACGGCACCCGCCTGATGGCCTTCGGCATCACCGAACCCGACGCCGGATCCAACAGCCACCGCATCACCACCACCGCCCGCCGCGACGCGGCCACCGGGGACTGGCTCCTCACCGGCCGCAAGGTCTTCGTCTCCGGCGTCGACATCGCCGAGGCCACCCTGATCGTCGGCCGCACCGAGGACGCCCGCACCGGCAGGCTCAAGCCCTGCCTGTTCATCGTCCCGCGCGACGCCCCCGGCTTCGAACGCCGCCCCATCGACATGGAACTCAGCGCCGTGGAGCGGCAGTTCGAGCTGACCCTCGACGACGTACGGCTGCCCGCCGACGCCCTGGTCGGCGACGAGGACGCGGGCCTCCTGCAACTCTTCGCCGGACTCAACCCCGAGCGCGTCATGACCGCCGCCTTCGGCATCGGCATGGGCCGCCACGCCCTTGCCCGCGCCCTGGACTACGCCCGCGAGCGCACCGTCTGGAAGACCCCCATCGGCGCCCACCAGGCCATCGCCCACCCCCTCGCCCAGGCACACATCGAACTCGAACTCGCCCGCCTGATGATGCAGAAGGCGGCCCACCTGTACGACGCGGGCGACGACGCGGGCGCGGGCGAGGCCGCCAACATGGCGAAGTACGCGGCCGGAGAAGCCTGCGTGAAGGCCGTCGACCAGGCCGTGCACACCCTCGGCGGCAACGGCCTCACCCGCGAGTACGGCCTCGGCCGCCTGATCACGGCCTCGCGCGTCGCCCGTATCGCCCCCGTGAGCCGGGAGATGATCCTCAACTACGTCTCCCACCAGACCCTGGGCCTGCCCAAGTCCTACTAGGCCGCCACCAGTCCGCGTTGGAGGAACCGTGTTCCGCAGCGAGTACGCAGACGTCCCGCCCGTCGACCTGCCCATCCACGACGCCGTGCTCGCCGGGGCCGCCGCCTTCGGGGACGCACCGGCGCTGATCGACGGCACCGACGGCACCACCCTCACCTACGAGCAGGTGGACCGGTTCCACCGGCGGGTGGCCGCCGCCCTCGCCGAGACCGGCGTGCGCAAGGGCGACGTCCTGGCCCTGCACAGCCCCAACACCGTCGCCTTCCCCCTGGCCTTCTACGCCGCCACCCGCGCGGGCGCCTCCGTCACCACGGTGCACCCGCTCGCCACGGCCGAGGAGTTCGCCAAGCAGCTCCAGGACTGCTCCGCCCGCTGGATCGTCACCGTCTCACCCCTGCTGGACACCGCCCGCCGCGCCGCCGCACTCGCGGGCGGCGTCCAGGAGATCCTGGTCTGCGACAGCGCGCCCGGCCACCGCTCGCTCGTCGACATGCTGGCCTCGACCGCCCCCGAACCGTCCGTCGCGATCGACCCGGCCGAGGACGTCGCCGCCCTGCCGTACTCCTCGGGCACCACCGGCACCCCCAAGGGCGTGATGCTCACCCACCGGCAGATCGCCACCAACCTCGCCCAGCTCGAACCGTCCGTTCCCGCCACACCCGGCGACCGCGTCCTCGCCGTCCTGCCGTTCTTCCACATCTACGGCCTCACCGCCCTCATGAACGCCCCGCTCAGGCTCGGCGCCACCGTCGTCGTCCTGCCCCGCTTCGACCTGGCGCAGTTCCTCGCCGCCATCCAGAACCACCGCATCACCGGCCTGTACGTCGCCCCGCCGATCGTCCTGGCCCTCGCCAAGCACCCCCTGGTCGCCGACTACGACCTCTCCTCGCTGAAGTACGTCGTCAGCGCCGCCGCCCCCCTCGACGCCCGACTCGCCGCCGCCTGCTCGCAGCGGCTCGGCCTGCCGCCCGTCGGCCAGGCCTACGGCATGACGGAACTGTCCCCGGGCACCCACGTCGTCCCCCTGGACGCCATGAACGAGGCCCCGCCCGGCACCGTCGGCAAGCTCATCGCGGGCACCGAGATGCGCATCGTCTCCCTCACCGAGCCCGGCACCGACCTGCCCGCCGGCCAGTCCGGGGAGATCCTCATCCGCGGCCCCCAGGTCATGAAGGGCTACCTCGGCCGCCCCGACGCCACCGCCGCGATGATCGACGCGGACGGCTGGCTGCACACCGGCGACGTCGGCCACGTGGACACCGACGGCTGGCTGTTCGTCGTCGACCGCGTCAAGGAACTGATCAAGTACAAGGGCTTCCAGGTGGCCCCCGCCGAACTGGAGGCCCTCCTGCTCACCCACCCCGGCGTCGCCGACGCGGCCGTCGTCGGCGCGTACGACGACGACGGCAACGAAGCACCGCACGCCTTCGTCGTACGCGGGCCGGCCGCACCCGCCCTCGCGGAGGGCGAGATCATGATGTACGTCGCCGAACGCGTCGCCCCCTACAAACGCGTCCGCAAGGTCACCTTCGTCGACACCGTCCCCCGCGCCACCTCCGGCAAGATCCTGCGCCGCGCACTGAGGGAGCAGCAGTGACCCCGGCCGCCCACGTCGCCCGCACGCGCGCGGGGGGCGTCGAGACCCTCACCCTCGACTCCCCCCACAACCGCAACGCCCTCTCCGCCGCCCTCGTCGGGGACCTCGCCGCCGCCCTCACCGAGGCGGGTGAGGACCCCGGCGTGCGCGCCGTCGTCCTCGCCCACACCGGGAACACCTTCAGCGCGGGCGCCGACCTGCGCGACCCGCCCCACCCGGACGCCCTGGTCGGCCTCCTCCGGCAGGTCGCCGAGGTGCCCAAACCCGTGATCGCCCGCGTCGCCGGACACGTCCGCGCGGGCGGCCTCGGCCTCGTCGCCGCCTGCGACGTCGCGGCGGCGGCCACCGGGTCGACGTTCGCCTTCACCGAGGTCCGCATCGGCGTGGCCCCCGCCGTCATCTCCCTGACCCTGCTGCCCCGCACCGACCCCCGCGCCCTCGCCCGCTACTACCTCACCGGCGAACGCTTCGACGCCGCCGAAGCCGCCCGCATCGGCCTGGTCACGGCGGCGGGCGACGACGTGGACGCCCTGCTCCACCCCGTCCTCGACGGTGTGCGCCGCGCCTCACCGCAGGGTCTGGCCGAGACGAAACGGCTGCTCACGGCTAGGGTGCTGGAGGCCTTCGACCGGGACGCGGCCGACCTGACCGCGCTCTCGGCCCGGCTGTTCGCCTCCCCGCAGGCCCGCGAGGGGATGACGGCCTTCCTCGAACGACGGGATCCGGAATGGGTGGTGTCAGCGGCGCCGTGACCACGGCCGACCGCGCGGAGCGCGTCCCCAAGCAGGACCGCAGCCGGGCCACCCGGCAGCGGCTCCTGGAAGCCGCCGTGGCCTGCCTCGCCGAACGCGGCTGGGCCGGTTCCACGGTCTCCGTCGTCGCCGAACACGCCGGCGTCTCCCGCGGCGCCGCCCAGCACCACTTCCCGACCCGCGAGGACCTCTTCACCGCGGCCGTGGAGTACGTCGCCGAGGAACGCTCCGTCGCCCTGCGCGCCCTCTTCCCCGAGGGCGCGGCCGCGGCCGGCCGCCGCGCGGTGGTCGCCGCCCTCGTCGACCTCTACACCGGCCCGCTCTTCCGCGCCGCCCTGCACCTGTGGGTGGCCGCCTCCAACGAGGAGCAGTTGCGCGGCCGGGTCACCGAGCTGGAGGCCCGCGTCGGCCGCGAGACCCACCGCATCGCCGTCGACCTCCTCGGCGCCGACGAAAGGCGCCCCGGCACCCGCGAAACCGTCCAGGGCCTCCTCGACATGGCCCGCGGCCTGGGCCTCGCCAACCTCCTCACCGACGACGCGGCACGCCGGGACCGGGTGGTGGAACAGTGGGCGCGCCTGCTGGAACAGGCGCTGGACTGAAGCGGCGGGCCCGGCCCGCGGACCCGGCCGCGGCGCGGTGGCGGCGGCTCACGGACTCAGCCGCTCCACCCGCCACCCCCCGCCGCCCTCCGCCACGTACCGCAGCCGGTCGTGCAGCCGGTTCTCGCGGCCCTGCCAGAACTCCACCGCCTCCGGCACCACCCGGAACCCGCCCCAGTGCGGCGGCACCGGCACCTGCTCGCCCTCCGGATAGCGCGCCGCCAGCTCCGCGTACGCCGCGTCCAGGGCACGCCGGTCCGCCACCACCGAGGACTGGACGCTCGCCCAGGCGCCGAGCTGGGAGCCGTGCGGCCGGGTCCGGAAGTACGCGGCGGTCTCGTCCCGCCCGGTGCGGCGCGCCACGCCCGTGACCACCACCTGCCGGGCCATCGGATGCCAGGGGAAGAGCAGCGAGACGTACGGGTTCGCCTCCAGCTCGCGCGCCTTGCGGGAGTCGTAGTTGGTGTAGAAGACGAACCCCTGCCCGTCGAAGTGCTTCAGCAGCACCGTGCGGGAGCTGGGCCGCCCCTCGGCGTCGGCCGTGGAGACCACCATGGCGTTCGGTTCGAACAGCCCGCCCTCCGTCGCCGCCTGCTTGAACCAGCGCGCGAACTGCTCGACGGGCGTCGCCGCCAGCTCGGTCTCGGACAGTCCCTCGGCGCGGTACTGCTTGCGCATCGAGGCGAGATCGAAGGGGACTGGGGCGGCGGCGGGCACGGCGGATACGGCGGAATCGGCTTCGCGATCGGTCACGTCGCCCATCCTGCCGCATCCGCCCCGCCCCTCGGCCGGGGTGGCACCCGGTGCCGCACCCTCTCCCCAAGGGCGGCACGCGGGGTTATGGTTCTTGGTCCCGCTCCGGCCGGATGAGCGACGGCCGCGCGGGGCATCACAGGGGTGACCGCCGGGACCGCGAGTCGAACACCGACCGTGGATCCATGGAGGCGCCGCACCGCCTCCGCCCAGGTCACCGCAGACCACTGATCACGAGGAGCCGCCTGATGTCCGACTTCGTACCCGGGCTAGAGGGAGTCGTCGCCTTCGAGACGGAGATCGCCGAACCCGACAAGGAGGGCGGCGCCCTGCGCTACCGCGGCGTCGACATCGAGGACCTGGTCGGCCACGTCTCCTTCGGCAACGTCTGGGGACTGCTCGTCGACGGGGCCTTCAACCCCGGCCTGCCGCCCGCCGAGCCCTTCCCCATCCCCGTCCACTCCGGCGACATCAGGGTCGACGTCCAGTCCGCCCTCGCCATGCTCGCGCCCGCCTGGGGCCTCAAACCCCTCCTGGACATCGACGCCGCCCAGGCCCGCGACGACCTCGCCCGCGCCGCCGTCATGGCGCTGTCCTACGTCGCCCAGTCGGCGCGCGGCCAGAGCCTGCCCATGGTTCCGCAGCGCGAGATCGACAAGGCCCAGTCGGTGGTCGAACGCTTCATGATCCGCTGGCGCGGCGAACCCGACCCCAAGCACGTCGCCGCCGTCGACGCCTACTGGACCTCCGCCGCCGAGCACGGCATGAACGCCTCCACCTTCACCGCCCGCGTCATCGCCTCCACCGGCGCGGACGTGGCCGCCGCCCTCTCCGGGGCCGTGGGCGCCATGTCCGGCCCGCTGCACGGCGGTGCCCCCTCGCGCGTCCTGCACATGATCGAGGAGATCGAGCGCACCGGCGACGCCGAGGCCTACGTCAAGAAGACGCTCGACGCGGGCGAACGCCTCATGGGCTTCGGCCACCGCGTCTACCGCGCCGAGGACCCCCGCGCCCGCGTCCTGCGCCGCACCGCCCGTGAACTGGGCGCCCCGCGCTACGAGGTCGCCGAGGCCCTGGAGAAGGCCGCCCTCGCCGAACTCCACGCCCGCCGCCCCGACCGGGTCCTGGCCACCAACGTCGAGTTCTGGGCCGCCATCATGCTGGACTTCGCCGAGGTCCCGGCCCCCATGTTCACCTCGATGTTCACCTGCGCCCGCACGGCCGGCTGGTCCGCCCACATCCTGGAACAGAAGCGCACCGGCCGCCTGGTCCGCCCCTCCGCCCGCTACGTGGGCCCGGGCACCCGCGACCCGCGCGAGATCGAGGGCTACGCCGACATCGCGGGCTGAGGCCCCGGGAACGCAGGCGACCCGCGAGTCTGGTTCCTCCGTGGAGGAGCCGGCCGGACGTACCGGCGACTCGCGGGTCGGGTGACTGCTTGGGATTGGGCCGGCTGCACGCGTCTGTCACGCGCTGGTCCGGCGCCGCACTCCGTGTGGTGCCGGGCCGCTAGCCCGCAGCCACCTCACGCGTCCGGTTGTCATACATTCGCCGGATCACCTCCTTTCGGTGTGGTGCCCACATTAGGAACGCGTCGGCCCCCGATCAACCTCTTTTTCCAGAGGCGGAGCGCAGGGGCTCGCCACACGTGCCGTGCTGCCGCGTTGGTCCGGCTAGCCCCGCTCGACCGCGCCGGCCAGGTCCAGTGCCGTCGCGATGCGGACCGCCACGTCCTCGGCGTACATCGCGTCCGGGCGCTCGAACGCGCTGCGGCCCGCGCCCCGCAGGAAGGTGACGACGCCCAGGGTCCGGCCGCGGCTGCGCAGCACCGCGCACAGGCCGTGCACCGTGTCCGCGGGCCACTGCCGGGCCGCCGCCCACTGCCGCACCTGCTCCTCGGGCACCGTCCGCACCCCGGCGCTGGCCCGCACGGAGCCCGCCCGCTCGACGCACTGGACGGCGGGGTGCCCCTCGCCGTAGCGCACCGGCATCCCCGACGCTCCGGACGGCACGCTCGGTCCCGGCGCTCCGGACGGTGTGGCCGCGACCCGCACCAGCCGCACCGGCTCGGCCGCGTCGGTGTCCGCCTCCGCGCCGCCGACGACCCGGTCGATGAGGGCGTGGTCGGCGAACCCCGCCAGCGCGAAGTCCAGATGGACGATCGCGGCCTCCGCCGGGTCCTCGCACTCGGCGGCGGCACGCGCCGCCCGGTGCAGCTGGTTGGCCCGGAAGCGCAGCAGCGCCGCCTCCTGCTCGCCCTGCTTCGACTCCGTGACGTCCTGGAACAGCCAGCCGACGCCCAGCGGCACCGGCTCCTCCGCGAGCGGCGAGGCCAGCCGCACGAATCCGCTGCGCCAGCACCGGCGCCGCTCGCCCTCCGGCGTGCGCAGGCTCACCCACACCTCGGCCGGTGCGGGCGGCGCGCCCTCGGCGAGGACGTGCGTCAGCGCGTTCTCCAGCTCCTCCACGCCCTGGGAGAGCAGGTCACCGAGCGGTCGTCCCAGCACGGCCGTGCGCCCGGCGCCCAGCGCCCGCGCCGCGTGTGCGTTGACCACGGCCGGCCGCAGATCGGCGTCCACCAGGACCACGCCCCAGCTCGCGTCCTCCAGCAGGGCCTCGCTCAGCGCGATGGACCGCTCCAGGTCGATCTGCGCGTGCACCTCGCTGAACGCGCAGTACACCCCGGCGGGCCGCCCGTCGGGGCCGCGGACCGCCGCGGACTGGGTGCGCACCAGCACCCGGCCGCCGTCCTTGGTCAGCAGCGCGAACTCGTGCACCTGGCGCCCCGGTGCCCGCATCGCGGACAGGAGCCGGTCCTCCACCTCCCCGGCGTCCGCGCTGCGCACGGCCCATCCGGCGAAGCCCTGCCGTCCCACGGCCTCGGCCGCGCTCCAGCCCAGGATCCGCTCCGCCTCGCGGTTCCAGTGCGTCACGACCCCGTGCGCGTCGAAGGCGCACAGGGCCGCGTCCATGCCGTCGAGGAGCGCGGCCAACAGGTCCGCGCCGTCCCGCTCGGGCTGCTCCGGCTCGTCCGGCCCCAGCTCGTCGGTGGTCCCACTACGCCGGGAAGCACTCACCTGGACCCCCTGCAGGCTGCGTCCGCCGTTCGGTACGTCGGTTCGCTCACTGGCCTTCATTCAACTCGAACGTGATGCAGCACACGTCGAGTTCCCGCAAGTTCGCGGAAATCGTTGTACTGCGGAAACACGGCATACGCCTCCGTCATGACGGGGCACGAAGGATCACGCCGGAGTGGCGGCGAGCCTCAGGTCGACCCACTCGTCGCGCTCGCCGTCGAGCACGTACCGCTCCTTCTCCACGAACCCGCGCGCCCCGGCGAACCGCAGCCCCTCGGCGTTCGCCGCCAGCACCACGGTCTCCACCGCCCCGGCGCCCAGCTCGCGCGCGTGCCCCAGCCCCGCCTCGTACAGCGCCGTACCGATCCCACGGCCCCGGTACGCCGGCAGCACCCGGGCTATCACGGTCGCCACCCGCTCCTCGCCGCCGGGCGGCCGCAGGGTGGAACAGCCGACGAGCACGTCATCGAGGTAGGCGTTGGCCAGCCGGTTGCGCCCGGTGCGTTCCCGGGCCTCGGCGAGGGTCATGGCGGCCGGCGGCACGATCACGTTGTGCACGTGCCGCCACTCCTCCACCATGGCGTCCCCCTCCACCGGCTCGATCCGCAGCGCCGAGCCGGGACCGGCCGCGACCGTCCCCCGCCGCGCGTCCACCTCGATCTCGATGCGCATCCGTTCGTCCGCGAGCCCGCACACCGTCATCGTCGCGGCCGGCCGCACCCGTGCGAACGTCCGCCGCAGCACGGGCCGGCACGGTTCGAAGTCCTCCCGCGCGGGCAGCAGGTAGCGCACCCGCACCACGTCGGCGAAGGTGCACCCCGCCTCGGCCAGCGCGGCCCCGATGTTGCGCAGGCACTGCTCGGCCTGCTCCACCACGTCCCCGGAGATCGTCATCGACGCGTAGTCGAACCCGGTCGTCCCCGACACGTGCACCCTGTCCCCGTCGACGACGGCCCGGGCGTACCCGATCCGCTCCTCGAAGGCCGACCCACTGACGATCGCCCGCCTCACCTGCGGTCCCCCCTGTCGTTCCGTCATGGACGAGACCGTAGGCGAGCCGCGAGGAGACGATCAATGCCATGGGCGCCCCGAGAGGCGTGGCCGTGGGCCGGTCAGCGGCGGTAGAAGATGCGGTCGCCGTACTGGTCCAGCACGCGGCCGTTCCACTCGTGGCCGCCGTCCACGTTGCCCGAGCGGAGCAGCGGGGGTTCGATGCCGCGGTCGGCGAGGGCGGCGGCCGCCGTGGCGGTCATGGCCTGCACGAGGGCGCTGGTGACGACCGTGGAGGCGGGGGCGAAGGGGGCGGGGACGGTGTCCAGGGTGAGTTCCGCGTCGCCGACGGCGATCTTGGAGTCCAGCACGATGTCGCAGTGGTCCTTGAGGAACGTGCCGGAGGCGTGCCGCGACGTCGTCTCGGCGGCGTACGCCACCGAGGTCACGCCGATGACCCGGACGCCGAGCGCGCGGGCGTTCATGGCCATCTCCACGGGCAGGGCGTTGCGCCCGGACAGGGAGATGATCACCAGGGCGTCGCCCGCGCGGAGCGGGGAGGAGTCCAGGACGGCGCTCGCGAGGCCGTCGACGCGTTCCAGGGCGGAGCCGAGCGTGGCCGGCATGACGTCCACGCCGACGACGCCGGGTACGGCGAGCAGGTTCATCAGCGCGAGACCGCCGGCGCGGTACACGACGTCCTGGGCGGCGAGGGAGGAGTGCCCGGCGCCGAAGGCGAAGAGCCGGCCCCCGCCCTGCACGGTGTCGGCGAGCAGCGTGCCGGCCGCCTCGATGCCGTCCGCCTCCTCGTCGCGGACGCGTCGCAGGAGGTCGATCGCCGCGTCGAGGAACTGTCCGGCCGGCTTGCGGTCGCTCATGCGGGACCCCTTCGGAGTGGCTGCGTCGCGGATCACGGTGCGGTCTGGACCAGCGCGGTGTCAATACGGCGTCAACGCGAGCGCCGGGGTCCGCGCGGGGGCGGTCGGGCCCGGCTTTCCGCGGCGAGGCACGGTTGTCGGTGGTATGCGTCAGAATTGGTGACAGGGCCAGCGCACGCGCCGGTGGGCCGCAGCCTCCGGCAATCTCATCGAGGGGCACGTATGTCCGGACTGATTGACACCACGGAGATGTACCTCCGCACCATCCTCGAGCTGGAGGAGGAAGGTGTGGTCCCGATGCGCGCCCGGATCGCCGAGCGGCTCGACCAGAGCGGCCCGACGGTCAGCCAGACGGTGGCGCGGATGGAGCGCGACGGCCTGGTGTCCGTGGCGGCCGACCGGCACCTCGAGCTGACCGACGAGGGCAGGCGGCTGGCGACGCGCGTGATGCGCAAGCACCGGCTCGCGGAGTGTCTGCTCGTCGACGTGATCGGCCTGGAGTGGGAGCAGGTGCACGCGGAGGCGTGCCGCTGGGAGCACGTGATGAGCGAGGCGGTGGAGCGCCGCGTCCTGGAGCTGCTGCGGCACCCGACCGAGTCGCCGTACGGCAACCCGATCCCGGGCCTGGAGGAGCTGGGCGAGACGGACGGGGCCGATCCCTTCCTGGACGAGGGCATGGTGTCCCTCGCCGACCTCGACCCGGGTGCCGAGGGCAAGACGGTCGTCGTGCGCCGGATCGGCGAGCCCATCCAGACGGACGCGCAGCTCATGTACACGCTGCGCCGGGCGGGCGTGCAGCCCGGTTCGGTGGTGAGCGTGACCGAGTCGGCCGGCGGTGTGCTGGTGGGCAGCAGCGGGGAGGCCGCCGAGCTGGAGGCGGAGACCGCCTCGCACGTGTTCGTCGCCAAGCGCTGACCGCGCGGGGCCGGGCCGCAGTACGCCGATCCGCAGCGGCCGGGCGATTCCCGTGCGAGGCTGTGGCATGACGACGTGCGGGCTCTTGGCCGCGGCCGACAGCGATGTCACCCGGGCCGGAGAGGGGGAGGCGTGCCGGAGAGACGGAGAGGGCCCCGGCGCCGTGCGGCGCCGGGGCCTGTCCTCCCCTGTACTGACCTGGAGCCCCGAGCTCTCAAGGTCAATCCCGTCGGACCGTTTTCCCCGAGCGGTCCGCCTCCCGTTGAAGATCTCCCCTGGGCGACGGCGATCAATCCCTGACCGGTGTCACTCGAATGAGCGGTGTTGTTCGGCGAGAGGGTTTTTTCGAATGGTTATTCGATAATCTCGGTACTCTGCACGGCAGGCAGGACACGGTTCACAGGACCGGCCGGTCCGCGAGGGCGGGCGGGTCCGAGCGGAGCTTGGGGGGTGCCAGGACCAATGGCGCGGCGCATCGACGTGACCGGCGCGGGCGGCGTACGCCTGGCCGCCTGGGAGTTCGGCGACCCTCCCAAGACCGACCGGGCGGACCCGGCCGGCCGGGCGGATCCGCCCGGCCGGGCCGACCGGACGCACGACCTGCCCGGCGTGCTGTTACTGCACGGACTGATGGGCCGCGCCTCGCACTGGGCGCCCACGGCCCGCTGGCTCTCCGCCCGCCACCGTGCCGTCGCCCTCGACCAGCGCGGCCACGGCCGCAGCGACAAGCCCCCGCGGGCCGCCTACACCCGCGAGGCCTACGTGGGGGACGTCGAGGCCGCCCTGGAGCAGCTCCGTCTCGGCCCGGCCGTCCTCGTCGGCCACGCCATGGGCGCGCTGACCGCCTGGCAGCTCGCCGCGAAACGCCCCGACCTGGTCCGCGGGCTGATCATCTGCGACATGCGGGCCTCGGCCCTCGGCGCGGCCTCCCAGCACACCTGGACCGAGTGGTTCCGCGCCTGGCCGGTCCCCTTCGCCACCCTCGCCGACGTCCGCAAGTGGTTCGGCGAGGACGACCCGTGGGTGGAGCGTCCGAACCCGGCCCGCGGCGAGTTCTACGCCGAGGTGATGGCCGAGTCCCCGGACGGCTGGCGCCCCGTCTTCGACCCCGAGACGATGCTGCGCTCCCGCGAGACCTGGGTCTATGACGCCCACTGGGAGGAGCTGGCCCAGGTGCGCTGCCCCACCCTGGTCGTGCGCGGCCTCGACGGCGAGCTGGGCCGCGCCGAGGCGCAGGAGATGGTCCGCGTCCTGCCGGACGGGCAGTACGCGGAGGTCGCCGACGCCGGCCACCTCGTCCACTACGACCAGCCGGAGGCGTGGCGGGCGGCCATCGAGCCCTTCCTGGACACCCTCCGGGACGCGTGACCGCTCCCTGACGCCTGCCGGCGGCCCCGGTCACCCCTTGCTGACCGCCGCGAGGATCTCCGGCAGCCGCCCTGCCGTGCGCGGTGCGGCCAGCCGCAGGCCGAGCAGCGTCAGCGCCGCGCCGTACACCGCGCCCGCCGGCAGCAGTGCCCAGCCCGCGTCCCCGGCGCCCGCGCTCACGTGCACCCAGATCGTCACCGCGATCACCGGCGCGCACAGCAGGGCCGCGCCGATCATGCCGCCGAAGATCGAGACCCAGGCCAGCCCGACCTGTCCGGGGGCGACGTTCTTGTACCCCTCCTGCGGGATGGAGTACGGGAAGCGCGCCGAGGTCCACGCGCCGGTCGCCAGCATCGCCCCGAGCAGCGCGTAGGACAGGCCCAGCGCCTCGGGCAGGGTCCGCCAGTCGTCGAGCATCGCGGTGGTCAGGACCGTCACGAGGGTGGCGTACGGCAGCGTGATCAGCAGCAGCGCCAGCGCGCGGGCGCGCAGCTCGACGTAGGCGTCCCTGGCCGAGGAGATGGTCATGGCGACCATCCAGAACGCGGACGTGTCCTGGCCGAACTGGTTGTACATCTGGATGCCGAGCATCCCGGCGGCGAAGCAGGCGAAGTAGACCGAGCCGGTGCCCTGCCAGGCGTTGAACACCGGCACGATCAGGCCGATGGCCAGCGAGGTCACCCACGCCGCCTTGGTCTTCGGGTCGCGCCACACATAGCGCAGGGTGCGCTCCATGGTGGTGCCGGTGCGGCCCGCCGGCAGCCACCGCGCGGGCCCGGCCGAGCCGCGCTCGCGCACCGCCCCGCTGTCGCCGTGCAGCGTGGAGCCGTCGGGCGCCGTCATCAGCCGCGTCAGATGCCGTGCCCACACCCGCAGCAGCAGCACCAGCGCCGCGGCCGTCAGCGCCAGTTGCGCCACCGCGACGCCGTACGACCCCTCGCTCGCCGCGTCCATCGCGCCGACCGCCGACGCGGGCGGCACCCAGCGCACCACGTCGGCCACCGGATCCAGCTCGCCCAGCCCCGAGGAACCCAGCCGCTGCGCGCCGAAGTTGACGAGCTGCGCGCCGACGGCGACGACCAGCCCGCTGAGCACCGCGAGATCGCGCCCCTTGCGGCTGGTCAGCAGCCGCACGTTGGCGGCGGCGACGGCCCGCGCCAGGGTCACGCACACCAGCAGCGCGAGGACCACTGCGACGACGCCGACGGCGTACGCCGCCGCGCCGTGCGCGACCGCGACCACGGAACCGGCGAACACGCACAGCGTGAACAGCGGTCCGATGCCGACCAGCGAGGACGTGAGCAGGGCCCGCACCAGGGGGCCGGGCCGCAGCGGCAGCATCACCAGCCGGGTCGGGTCGAGGGTCTCGTCGCCGCCCGGGAAGAACAGCGGCATCACCGCCCAGCCGAGGGCCAGCACCGCGGCCAGCAGGACGACCAGGGAGTCGACGTGCGCGTGCCCGCGCAGTGCGATCAGGCCGAGGAGCTGGAGCGCGGCGAAGAGCAGGACGACGACGGCCGAGCCGATGTAGGCGGCCCGCCGCCCGCCGGACTGGCGCAGCCCGTTGCGCAGGAGCGAGAGCTTCAGCCGCACGAAGATCGAGGTGAGGGACGGGACGGCCCCGCCCGCCGGGGACGGGACCGAGACGTCCGGTGCGGTCGGCGCGCTCATCGGGACCCGCCGCCCAGCCAGTCCAGGCCGGACCCGGCGTCCCGGCCGCCCGCGCCGACGAGTTCGAGGAACGCCTCCTGCAGCGAGGCCGCCCCGCCGCGCACCTCGGCGAGCGTGCCGGTGGCGCGGATGCGGCCGGCCGCCATGACGGCCACCCAGTCGCACAGCGACTCCACCAGCTCCATGACGTGGGAGGAGAAGACCACGGTGGCGCCGGAGGCGGTGTAGCGCTCCAGCACCCCGCGGATGGTCTGCGCGGAGACGGGGTCGACGCCCTCGAACGGCTCGTCCAGGAACAGCACTTCGGGGTTGTGCAGCAGCGCCGCGGCGAGCCCGGTCTTCTTGCGCATGCCGGTCGAGTAGTCGACGACCAGCTTGTGCTGGGCCCCCGTGAGGTCGAGCACGTCGAGCAACTGCGTGGCCCGCCTGTCGACCTCGTCGCCGGGCAGCCCGCGCAACCGGCCCGTGTAGCCGAGCAGTTCGCGCCCCGACAGCCGCTCGAACAGCCGCAGTCCCTCGGGCAGCACGCCTATCCTGGCCTTCACCTCGGCCGGATCCCGCCACACGTCGTGCCCGACGACCTCGACCGTCCCCCGGTCCGGCCGCAGCAGCCCGGTCACCATGGAGAGCGTGGTGGTCTTCCCGGCCCCGTTGGGTCCGACGAGCCCGATGAACTTCCCGGCCGGCAACTCCAGATCGACCCCGCCCACGGCCACCTGCTCCCCGAACCGCTTCCAGAGCCCCTGAACCCGCACGGCGCTGTCACCCATCACATCTCCCTCCGTCGGCTTCGACCCTACGGGGGAGCAGCGCCGGCAAGAGGCGCGGGACTGTGCCGATCCGCGGCGGGCCGCGTGGGCGCGACCGGCCGCGCGGCCGGCACCCGCCGCGTCACGGCGGCCCGGCGGACGCATGGGCGCCCCTAACGGTCCCTGCCGCACGCGTACACCAACGCCGAGATCAACTCCTCCACATCCGGCAGCCACCGATTGGCCGCAGTCGGCCGGCAGGCCCACTGCACCGCCCCCCAGGTCCCGCACCGCGTGGGCGGCGCCACCACGTACGCCCCCTCCCCGAGCACGGCCAGATCGAGTGCCCGGGGCGCCCAGCCCAGCCGCCGTACGAGATCCGGCACCTTCGCCCCCGCCCCGGGCAGCACGAAGAACCGCATCCGCCGGTCCGGCGCCAGCGTCACCGGCCCCAGCGTCAGCTCCATCCGCTGCATCCGGGCCAGCGCCAGGAACCCGGCGGTCTCGGGGACGTCGACCGCGTCGAAGGTCCGCCCCGTGGGCAGCAGGATCGACGCCGTCTGCTGCTTCTGCCACATCCGCCGGGCGACGGTCGCGCTGCCCGTCGCGTGCGCCGCCCAGTCCTCGCGCGCCGGGTGCGCGCCGGGCGCGCGGCACGCCGGGTCACCGCAGGAGCAGCGGTGCGTCCCGCCGACGGGCACCAGCCAGGTGCCGGGAAGGACGTCCCAGTGACGCTCCTCGGCGTAGCGAACGGCGGTCTCCAGCAGCGAGGTGCCGCGCTGCTGCGGGATCTGTGCGGCTTCGGTGCCGGGGATGGTCTCTTCCACGTCACCCTCAACTCCCGGGCCCACCAGGGGTTACGGGGGTGGCGCGCGCGGGGGGAGGTGCATCGGCTCGGCGTTCGGGGCGCATGGGTGCACATATGGGGGCGCGCAGGAGGATTCGGTGCGGGAGCTGGGTAGCCAGGACTGGGGCCGGCAACGGCCGTTACCCGACAATCCTCGCAAGCTTCGCACGTCTCGCATTGTCGGCACATCGACTGGGCATTGATCTTCACGGCCGGATCCGATTCGTCCGCAGAATCCGCCGGGACGGCATCGAGACCGCAAGAGACCGCATGGGGGTTACGCCATGGCCGCAAGGCCGCTCGTCGCGCGGCAGCCGAACGAACGACTGCAGGCGCTCATTCAGGAAGCGGGCTGCTCGAACGCGGGCCTCGCCCGCCGGGTCAACGTGTGCGGGGTCGAGCACGGACTCGACCTGCGGTACGACAAGACCTCCGTGGCCCGTTGGCTGCGCGGACAGCAACCGCGGGGCCGGGCACCGGCGATCATCGCCGAGGCGCTCGGACGCAAGCTCGGCCGCACGGTCACGATCGACGAGATCGGCATGGCCAACGGCAAGAACCTCGCCTCCGGCGTCGGCCTCCAGTTCTCGCCGACGGTACTGGGGGCCATCGAGCAGGTCTGCGAGCTGTGGCGCAGCGACGTGGGGCGCCGGGACTTCCTGTCCGGGTCCTCCGTCGCCGCCTCCGCGCTCGTTGAGCCCAGCCGTGACTGGCTGATTTCCGCCCCCGACCCGCAGGTGTCCCGTTCGGCGGGGCCGCGGGTGGGCCAGTCCGACGTGGCGGCCGTCAAGGCGATGACGCAGGCGCTGGTGGACCTCGACCACCAGTACGGCAGCGGGCACGTGCGCCCGGTCCTCGTGCACTACCTGAACAGCGTCGTCTCCGGACTGCTGGCCGGTTCCTACCGGGAGGCGGTCGGACGGGAGCTGTTCGCCACGGTGGCGCGCCTGACCGAGCTGGCCGGGTACATGGCCGTGGACACCGGCCAGCCGGGCCTCGCCCAGCGGTACTACATCCAGTCCCTGCGGCTCGCGCAGGCGGCAGGGGACCGCGGCTACGGCGGGTACGTGCTGGCCGCCTCCATGAGCCACCTGGCCGCGCAGCTCGGGAACCCGCGCGAGATCGCCCAGTTGGCGCGGGCGGCGCAGGAGGGCGCACGCGGGCGCGTCACACCCCGCGCGGAGGCGATGTTCCACGCGGCCGAGGCCCGCGGCCACGCGCTCCTCGGCGACGTGCGGTCGGCCCACGAGGCGGCCGGACGGGCGGTCGGGGCGATGGAGTCGGCCGATCCGGCCTCCGGGGACGACCCGGTGTGGATCGCGCACTTCGACGACGCCTACCTGGCCGACGAGTTGGCGCACTGCCACCGGGACCTCGGCCAGGCCGACGCGGCGGCGCGCTACGCGCGGCAGTCCCTGGACGGCCACCCCGCGTCACGGGCGCGCAGGCGGGCCATCGGCCATGTGCTGTTGGCCACGGCCCAGGTGCAGCAGCGCGAGATCGAACAGGCCTGCCACACGGCGACGAAGGCCGTGGAGCTCCTGGAGACGCTGCGTTCCAACCGGGGCGCGGAGTACCTGGACGACTTCCAGGCCCGGCTCGAGCCGTACCGGGAAGAAGCCGTGGTCAGGGAGTTCGGTGCCCGGCTCGACCTCCAGGCCGCCGCGTGAGCGGGGGCGCGGGTGGGTGAACTGGCGTGAATCCGCGCCGTGGTGAGAGGAAGGAGACATCAACAGCGTGCCGCGGCCTGGTTTTGTTACTGCCGTCACAGGGAAGGAGCCGACGCCCCGGGCGGCGTGGCAGCGGGCTCGGGGGACCCGGTAGCGTGAGCCGACGATTCCGAAGGTCCCCCATTCGTAGGAGTCCCGGTGACGCAGAGTGGACAGGGCGAGGAGCCCTCGGCGCGGCAAGCGCGCGAAGGCATCGTGCTGCCCTCGGACGGTGGCGAGCCCCTGCTGCCGGGCCGGACCGACGTGCCCGTCGGTCCGCAGGCCGGTGGTCCGCCCCCGTCGGCGCCGCCCGGTGGCCAGGCCTGGGACCGGCCCTGGGGCCCCGAGCAGCAGCACGCCCCGGCGGGCGGCCAGGGCTGGCCCACGCCGCCCGACGCCCAGCCCTGGGGCGATCCGCAGACCCCCCAGCCGCCCGCGACGCAGGCCTGGCCGCCCGTGCAGGGCGACCCGGGCCAGGTCCCCGGGGCCCTGCCGCCGCAGGCCGGCCCCGGCCCGCTGCCGCCGGAGGGCGCACCGCCCCCGTCGTACGGGGCCCCGGTGGGCGACCAGTCCTACGGCGCGCAGCAGCCGTACGGGCACCAGCATCAGCAGTACCAGCAGCACCAGCAGCACCACCCGGATCATCAGCAGCACCAGCAGCACCAGCAGTACGGCGGGCCGGTCGCGCCCCTTCCGTCGGCGCCGCTCCCCTCCGCGCCCCTGCCGTCCGCCGACGAGGGCGCCACCCAGTACCTGCCGCCGGTCGTGGCGGCCGCCGACGAGGGTGCCACCCAGTACATACCGCACATACCGCCCGCGGGGCCGGGCGCCCTGCCCCCGGAGGCACCCCCCGCGCAGCCGCACGCCGAGCCGACCCCGTACCTCGGCCAGGCACCGCAGTACTCCGCACAGCCGGCGCCCGCCGCCGCGCACCCCGACGCGGAGGCCACGCAGTTCATCGCGCCCGTGCCCGGCGGGCCCGCCGGGGCCCCGTTCGGCGCCGGACCCGGTGCCGACGAGGGCCGTCAGCCGCCCGCCGAGTTCGACAACCTCTTCCGCGGCGCGCCCGGCGCCGACGGCCCCGCCTCGGCCACCCAGCAGATGCCCCGCTTCGACGCCCCCGAGGCGCCGTACCCCGGTGACCGGCCCGGGTACGCCCCGAAGGGGCCGGGCGGTGGCGGCGGCAGGCGGCGCGGGGCCGGAGACGACGGCGGCCGGGGCGGCCGGGGTGGCCGTACACCTACGCGCGTGCCGCTGCTCGCCGCCGTGGGCGTGGGCATCGCCGTCGTCGGCGTGGGCGCCGGCGCGATGATGGCCGGCGGGGGAGAGGACGGGGACAAGGGCGCCAACCAGCCGGTGTCCGCCACGGCCCCCGTCTCCGAGTCCGCGTCCGCCTCGCCCTCGCCGTCCGTCGACCCGGCCGAGCAGCAGGCCGTCGAGCTGGACAAGCTGCTGGCCGAGAGCGGCACCGGGCGCACCACCGTGATCAACGCCGTGGCCGACGTGAAGACCTGCGACAACCTGTCGAAGGCGGCCGCCGACCTGCGCGAGGCCGCCAAGCAGCGCAACGGACTGGTCGAGAGCCTCGGCAAGCTCTCCGTGGACAAGCTGCCCCGGAACACCGAGCTGACCAGCGCGCTCACCAAGGCGTGGCAGGCCTCGGCGTCGGCCGACAACCACTACGCGGCCTGGGCCGACCGGACGGCCGGCAAGAAGGGCTGCAAGAAGGGCAAGGCCACCACCCAGCCGTCGGCGGCCAACCGGGAGAGCGGCACGGCCAGCAAGGAGAAGGCCAAGGCCGCGAAGCTCTGGAACGCCATCGCCAAGAA
This sequence comes from Streptomyces ardesiacus, assembly GCF_003112575.1. Lineage (GTDB taxonomy): Bacteria > Actinomycetota > Actinomycetes > Streptomycetales > Streptomycetaceae > Streptomyces > Streptomyces ardesiacus. The sequence continues at coordinate 291,745 of NZ_BEWC01000003.1, read as the reverse complement.
GTACGGCCTGACCGAACGCCAGCCGACCCAGCTGTGAGCCGGGCCGGACCCGGGGCGCCCGCTAGGCCACGTCCGCGTTCCGCAGGGTCGCGGTGGTGTCCACGGCGCCCTTGCGGGCCGCGACCAGCCGGCCCTCCCGGACGACCTGGAGGGTGACCTCGGCGTTGACCAGGCGCGGGAAGCCGACCGAGGCCAGCTTGTCGGCGAAGGTCCACCGCAGGTCGGGGGTGAGCCCGTCCGTGCCGACCTCCAGGCCGCCGTCGAGGGCCCGCCGGACGGTGTCGGCGCTCACCTCGCCGTCGCCGAGCGACTCGACGACCTGCCGGAAGACGGTGTACGCGATCCAGGTGGTCTGCACCCCGGCGTCCGCCGCGTCCACGTCGTTGTCGCCGAACGCCTCCTCCTTGATCAGCTTCTTCAGCCCGTCCCAGGCCGGGTCGCCCACCGCCGGGTACCAGCCGGTGACGTACGCCCCCTCGTAGGGCCCGGACGCCCCGCCGCTGGCGTTGACCGCCGTCTGGTCGGCGCTGCCGAGCACGGTGGCCGTCCGTACGCCGGGCCGGTCCTCGCGGGCGCGCCGGAAGGAGTCCATGAAGGTGCCGGTGCGGTCCCCGAGGACGGGCACGACGCACCCGGGGCTCCCTCCGCCGGTGCCCTCCCGCGCCAGTGCCTGCGCCGACTGGTCGTCGTACGCGGTGGCGTCCTCCGCCGCCCGCTGGTCGTGGGCCCGCTCGTGTCCGCCCGAGACCAGGCCCGAGTCCAGCAGCGGGGGCAGCTGGTCGCCCGCGATCGTGTCGGGGCGGACCAGCGTGACCGGCCCGCAGGAGTCGGCGAGCGCGCTGCCGAGCCCCGCCAGGAGGGCCGGCTGGCCCCCGTTGACCGGGTACGACAGCGGACTGGTGAACTCCATGTTGGTCAGGCCGTATCCGCCGATGTACGGGATGCGGGCGCCCTCCAGGACGGGGAAGAACGCGTCGGCGTGCTGGCTGTAGGAGCCCACCACGGCGACCACGTTCTCCTTGACGGCACGGCGGGCGCACTTCGCGGCGGCCACGCTGTCGTTGTGGTCGTTGCAGGTCAGGACGTCGACCTTGCGCCCGCCGATCCCGCCCTCGGCGTTGAGCAGGCGGGCGTAGGCCCGGGCGAGCGCGGGCATGCCGGGTTTGTTGGTCGCGCCGGTGTCCTGCGGGGCCCAGGTCATGACGGTGATCGGGCCGTCGCCCCCGGAGCCCCCCGTGGCACCGGGGACGACCCCGCAGCCGGCGGCGAGCGACGCGCACGCCACCAGCGCGCCCGCGGTCAGGGCGCCGGTGCGGGGGGCCCGCAAGCGGTCGCGGGGGCCGCCGGGGAAGGTGCTGCGGGTGGGTCGCCTGCCGGTCATGCACCCGCACGATTCCCTCACACGGCCAACCGGGGAGTGACCCGCGGTCAACGCACGGTGACGCGGAGGTGAATTGCGGGGGCCGGGGGGACGCGGAGGAGGGGAACGTAGGATCGATGACCGTGCAAGGTTCGGAGAACTCTTCCCGTCGCGGCCGTCGCTCCACCACCATGGGCGGCATGCCTCTCAACGACATGCCGTGGTGGCGCTGGCGCAGTCAGGTGCGCTCCGCGCTGCACATGCTCTCCGCCCCCGCCTTCCAGCGGGACGTCTGGCTGGCCGGCGTCGACGGCTACGGAGACGTCACCGACGCGGTGTACCGCCTGGTGGAGGACACCTGGCTGGACCACTGGTCGGCCGAGAAGTACGTGGGCACGGTCTTCCGCGACTCGCAGGAGGCCGCGCTGGTCGACACCGCCGTGCTGCGGGTCCTGCGGATCATGCACCAGGTGGGGCCGGACGCGCCGGTGACCGCGTACCTGGAGCACGCGGACTGGCCGGAGGCGGTGCGGGCGGCGCGCGACGCGCACGTACGGCTGGCCACCAGCGACGGCGAGGACCCGGAGGCACCGCCGCGCACGCTGGAGCTGCTGCGGATCCTGACCCGGTCCGCCTGACGGGACGGCACGCGGACCGCGGGGCCGGATATGGGACCCTGTGCTGCATGAACGCGCAGTCCTCCGCCGCCGTCCCCTCGGCCGACGCCCCGGCCGACCAGTACGTCCTCACCCTGTCCTGCCCCGACAAGCAGGGCATCGTGCACGCCGTGTCGAGCTATCTGTTCATGACCGGCTGCAACATCGAGGACAGCCAGCAGTTCGGGGACCACGACACGGGTCTGTTCTTCATGCGGGTCCACTTCTCGGCCGACGAGCCGGTGACCGTGGACAAGCTGCGTGCCAGTTTCACGGCGATCGGCGACGCCTTCCACATGGACTGGCAGATCCACCGGGCCGACGCGAAGATGCGCGTCGTGCTCATGGTGAGCAGATTCGGGCACTGCCTGAACGACCTGCTCTTCCGGGCGCGGATCGGCGCGCTGCCCGTGGAGATCGCGGCCGTGGTGTCCAACCACACCGACTTCGCCGAGCTGGTGGGGTCCTACGACATCCCCTTCCACCACATCCCCGTGACCAAGGACACCAAGCCGGAGGCCGAGGCCCGGGTCCTGGAGATCGTGCGCGAGGAGAACGTGGAGCTGGTCGTGCTGGCCCGCTACATGCAGGTCCTCTCCGACGACCTGTGCAAGGCGCTCAGCGGCCGGATCATCAACATCCACCACTCCTTCCTGCCGAGCTTCAAGGGCGCGAAGCCGTACCACCAGGCGCACGCGCGGGGCGTGAAGCTGATCGGCGCGACCGCCCACTACGTGACGGCCGACCTCGACGAGGGGCCGATCATCGAGCAGGAGGTCGAGCGCGTCGGCCACGACGTCACCCCGGACCAGCTCGTGGCGGTCGGACGGGACGTGGAGTGCCAGGCGCTGGCGCGGGCCGTGAAGTGGCACGCGGAGCGCAGGATCCTGCTGAACGGCCGCCGCACGGTCGTCTTCGCCTAGTCGTCTTCGCCTAGCCCCGCGGCCTCCGAGAGCATCGTCCGGGCCGCCGACCAGGCCCGGGAGGCCCTGCACCGGCGCCCGCCGCGCCGCCGGAGGACGCCGAGTGAGCCCCGGCCCTACATCCGGCTCAGGCCGGCCGCAGCGAACAGGACGTCCCTGATCGCCTCGCGGTCGCCCACCTGACCGGCCGCCGCCTCCGCCGGGGGCACGTGGCCCGCCGCCAGCCGGCAGAACTCCACGCCGTCCAGGGCGACGTGGGCCACCTCGTGCTCGGGGGAGCCCACGGCGCCGGGCGAGTCCAGCGGGATGAGCCACTCGCCGCCGCCCGAACCCTCGATCTCCAGCCGCAGGCTGCGCCCCGGCCGGCCGGCGGCGACCAGGCGCGGACGGTCGCCGGGCGCGGCCAGCCCGGCCCGGCGGCGGGCCGCGAGGACGCCCGGCAGCATCCGGACCGCGAGGTCGATCATGCCGTTGAGGTGGCGCGCGGACGGCGGGTCGTACGGGTAGTCCACCGCGTCGGCGATGTCCTCCGCGTGCACCCAGCACTCGAACGCCCGGTCCAGCATCGCGTCCCGCAGCGGCAGCTCGAAGTCGCCGTAGGAGACCGGCATGCCGCCCGCGTCGCCGGTGAACGCCACCGTCCGCACGATGCCGTGGCTCTGCTCGCGCCAGGGGGCCCGCACCGCGCGGGTGGGCGGGTAGTGCGAGGCCCGCCAGTACGCCTCCGTGCGGGCGGCCGGCGCCCCGCTGGGCGCCTCGACGTCCCCCAGCGGGTCGTCGAGGCCCAGGGCGGTCGCGACCGTCCCGTCGACGGTGAGCAGGTGCGCGATGACCCCGGCGACGGTGGTGCGGCGGCTCGCGGCGCCGTCGTCCTCGTACCAGCGCAGCCGGACCGGCGCGTGCCACTCGGCGTCCCCGAAGTCCTGGAGCAGGGCGTCCAGGCGCGCGGTCTCGGCGTCGTAGGGCGTGGCCCACTCGGGCACCGGGATGCGGGGCGGGCGCCGTTCCAGGCAGCCGTCGAGGACCCGGGTGCGCAGGGCCGGGTCCAGGTCGAGGCTCTCCGGCCGCTGCAGCAGGGTGACCGCCTCGCGCAGGCGCTGCGCCTCGTCGGCGCAGGCGTCGCACTCCCCGAGGTGCTCCTCGACGGCCGCCGCCTCCTGCGCCGAGCAGGCAGCCAGCGCCCACGCCCCGAGCAGCGAGGTCAGCACCTGGTGCTCCAGCGGGGCCGGTGCCGCAGCGGGCAGCGCCCGCCCGCCGTCCTCCGCGGAGGCTCGGGGCAGCGGTTTACGCGCTCCGGTGCCGGTGCCGGTGCCGGTGCCGGTGCCCGAGTCGCCGTCGGCTCCCCTGGTGCCGGCCCCGTCGTTGCCGTCGTCCTCGTCGTACGCCTTCAAGCCGCACCCCCGTATCCGGGCGGGCCCGGGGCGGTGCCGGCGTCGCGGGCCGTGGCCAGGAGCTGGAGGCCCAGGCGCAGGCGGCGGCGGGCCTCGTCCTCCGTGACGCCGAGGTCGACGGCGGTCTGGCGGTAGTCCCGGCGCTGGAAGTAGGCCAGCTCCAGCGCGGCGCGCAGCGGCGCCGGCATGGACTGGACGATGTAGTCGGCGCGGGCGGCGACCGAGGCGTGCCGCACCTTCGTCTCCAGCTCCTCCGCGGTGCCCGGCCCGCCCCGCGCGAGCGCCGCCGTCTCGGTCGCCCGCAGCCGCTGGACGGCGAACCGGTGGGTGAGCGTGGCGACCCAGGTGCGCAGCGGGCCCTGCCGGGGGTCGTAGGCGTCGGGGTGCTCCCAGACGTGCGCGAAGACGTCGCGCGTGATGTGGTCGGCGGCCCGCTCGTCGTCGAGGACGCGGTGGGCCAGACCGTGCACCAGCGAGGCGAACCGGTCGTACAGCTCACCCAGGGCTGCGGCCTCGCCGCGGGCGAGCCGCTGCTGCATCTTGCGGTCCCAGCGCAGGGGCACGTCCCTCTTCGCCATGCGGTTCCTCCACCCCCTCCTCGGACCGGCCCGCGACCTACGCGTTCCCCGAAATGTAGTCGGCACCTCCGGCCGTGCACGCCCCTTTGCGGCAATGTGCGCCCCCGGCGGGCCGGAGGTGATATGGACCTCCCCTATCCTCTAAAGAGCGACCGAATTCGATCGAACAGGATCGAAAGCGTCTGAAACAAGCCTCTTGCGACCGGTCTCCGTTTCCGCCCCGGCGTTTGCGGGAACGGCCGGTGGGCAGGCGCGCCGCCAGGAAACGTAAGTGAGGCTTCCGTTTCGGGGGGATCCAGGCGTACCGACGGATGAAGGGCATGGTGGTGACGTTCAACGTGACCGGCGGCGAGCGGGGCCGGTGGGCCGTGCTCCAGGTGTCGGGCGAACTGGACCTGGTGACGTCACCGGTGCTGCGGCAGCGCGTGCACGACGAGGTGGCGGAGGGGCGGCACAGCCTCGTCCTGGACCTGTCCGAGGTCCTGTTCTGCGACTCCAGCGGGGTCGGCGTCCTCATCGCCTCCCGGCGGCTCATCCGCTCCTGCCAGGGCAGGCTGCGCCTGATACTGCCCGCCCAGGGCGCCGTCGACGGCTCCCACGTCAACCGGGTCCTCGGCGCGCTGGGCGTGCGCCGGCTCTTCGACTGCCACCCGGACCTCGCCTCGGCGACCGGCGACGAGCCGCGCCCCCTGTCCGCGTAACCCGGGTTACCCGGGTAACCCGGGTAGCCCGTGCAATCCGGGTAGCCCGTGCAGCCCGCGCCGGGGGTGACGACCCCCTGTCCGCGGGCGCCCCGCTCGCGCAGCGCATGTCGTGGATCGTGGCAGAACGGCGTCACGGAGCGTTGATACCGGGTCGTGTCCGTGGTCCGACCCGTTACGGCCCGGAGTCGGTGCCACGCTCCGGTACCTTGGGGGAGATGCGAGTGGTCCCGAGCGCCGGCCGTGCCGGAGCCGCCCCTGCGGCGGTTCCGGAACCGAGGGTGTGCGCCCTGCCCCGCAGGGCGGAACGGCCGTTGGCCGCCGCCTGTTCGACTCCTCGGAACGTGCGTCGCACAGTATGGCGCACGCGTACTCCTTCGCGCTGGAATATGCCCGAAGCGCTTGTTGACGTGACTGTCCGTCAACCATGCTGTTCCACAAGGGATTCACGTTGGGTGATCCCCGCCCCGGCCGTTGTTCTGGCCATGCTGGAAATGGCTACGATCGTGGCCCTCATGAGGCGTGAGCCTTTGTGTCCGCCGGTTCGGATGGTGTGAGCGGTGCAGGTTCTTCAACTGGAGCTGGAGGTCCGTCCAGACCCCTCGGAAGTGGGACGCGCCCGGCGCTGGGCCCGCTCCCGCCTCGCCGGGTCGGGGATACGGGCCGACGAATCACTCGCCGAGACACTGGTCCTGCTCGTCTCCGAGCTCGTCACCAACGCCGTGGTGCACACCGGGCGTTCGGCGGTGCTGCGGCTGGTGCTGCCGGCCGCGGTGGCCGAGGAGGCCAAGGGGACCGTCGTCCGCCTCGAGGTGGACGACGCCAGTGAGCGGGCCCCGGTGCCCCGGTGCCCCGGCGGGGAGGCGACGGGCGGCCGGGGCCTCGCCCTCGTGGACGGCCTCGCCGACCGCTGGGGCTGGAGCCGCGAGGGCACCGGCAAGCGCATCTGGTGCGAGCTGGACCGCGCCCCCGGGGGCGCCCCGCCCGCCTGCGGGAGGGGCGACGGCGCGGTGCCGTACGAGGGGCTCGCCTTCGAAGCCGTATGACGGCCGGGGCACGGCCCCGCGACGGCCGTGCGCCGGGGCGTGCTTCCGTGCGCGTCCTCGGCGAAACGGTGCACAAGTGAGGAACCCCCACGTGCCGGTTGACGGATCGTGACCGTTTCCTCACGCTTGTAGCCACGATTCGCCGCGAGGGGACGACGAGGGCTCGGTGACGGAGGGCCCTCGACGAGTGTGGGTCGTGTCGGCGGCGGTTCCCTCGGGGGCGACGGGAGCCGGGCGGGAGCGCCGGAGTCGGGTGGCGGCGCGCGATGCCGTGCTCGGGGCGGTCAGCGCCGCGCCGCCGGCCGACGAGGACTCATCCTCCACAGGCTGTGGACAACTCCGCGCGGAAGGTCCGCCGGTACCCGGTCGGGGTGACCCCGAGCACCGCCTGCAGATGCTGCCGCATCGACTGGGCCGTGCCGAACCCCGCGTCCCGGGCGACCTGGTCGACCGACAGGGCGGTGGACTCCAGCAGGTGCCGGGCCCGTTCCACCCGCTGCCGGGTGAGCCACTGGCCGGGGCTGACCCCGACCTCCTCGCGGAAGCGGCGGGTGAAGGTGCGGACCGACATCGACTCCTGGGCGGCCATGTCCCGCAACTGGATCGGCTCGTGCAGGCGTCCGAGCGCCCAGGCGCGGGCCCGCGTCGTGGACGACTGCTGCGGATCGGGCACCGGCCGCTCGATGAACTGCGCCTGCCCGCCGTCCCGGTGGGGCGGTACGACGGTGCGGCGGGCCACTTCGTTGGCGACGGCGGTGCCGTGGTCGCGGCGCACGATGTGCACGCACAGGTCGATCCCGGCCGCGACCCCGGCCGAGGTGAGCACGTCCCCGTCGTCCACGAACAGCACGTCGGCGTCGACCCGCACCTTCGGGAACAGCCGCTGGAAGTGCTCGGCCGAGGCCCAGTGCGTGGTCGCCGGGCGGCCGTCCAGGTATCCGGCGGCGGCCAGCACGAAGCCGCCCGTGCAGATCGCGACGAGCCGGGTGCCGGGCCGTACGAAGGCCAGCGCGGCGGCCAGCTCCCCGGTCAGCACGCCCTGGTCGTACACCGGGCCCAGCTCGTAGGAGGCCGGGACGACGACCGTGTCCGCGGTGGCCAGCGCCTCGGGGCCGTTCTCGACCATGATCGCGAAGTCCGCGTCCGTGTCGACGGGGCCCGGCGGCCGGACCGAGCAGGTGATCACCTCGTACAGCGGACGCCGCCGCTCGTCGCGGGCGAGGCCGAAGATGCGCGGCGCGATGCCAAGTTCGAAGGGGAGCAGGCCGTCGAGGGCGAGCACGACGACGCGGTGCGGGCGCGGGGAGGTGTCGGTGCGCTCGGAGGTCATGGCCCGATCCTAGCGAACGCTGTCCTCCGGGCCACTCGCCCGGGCGTCGGCCCCTGCGCAGACTCGACGACGTGACCCAGACAACCGACGCCACCGCAGTGTCCGAGGACCGGCGGGCGCCGGCCCCCCGCCGTCGGCGCGTGCACCGCGCCTGGTGGGTCGCCGGCGTCACCTTCGTGACGATCATCGGGGCCGCCGCCTTCCGCTCCCTGCCCGGCATCCTCATCGACCCGCTCCACCAGGAGTTCGGCTGGTCGCGCGGCACGATCGGCGCCGCCGTCTCCGTCAACCTCGCCCTCTACGGGCTGACCGCGCCCTTCGCCGCCGCGCTGATGGACCGCTTCGGCATCCGGCGGGTCGTCGCCGTCGCCCTGATGGTGATCGCGCTCGGCTCCGGCCTGACCGTGTGGATGAACTCCGCCTGGCAGCTCATCCTGTGCTGGGGCCTGCTGGTCGGCCTCGGCTCCGGCTCGATGGCCCTGGCCTTCGCCGCCACCGTCACCAACCGCTGGTTCACCGAGCGGCGCGGCCTGGTCACCGGCGTCCTCACCGCCGCCTCCGCCTCCGGTCAGCTGATCTTCCTGCCGCTGCTGTCCTGGATCGTCGAGACGTACGACTGGCGCCCGGCGGCCGTCACCGTCGCCCTCGCCGCCCTGGCCGTCGTCCCCTTCGTCTGGCTCCTCCTGCACGACCACCCGGCCGACCTCGGTCAGAAGCCGTACGGCGCCCAGGAGTTCGTGCCCAAGCCCGCCCCCGTCCGGGGCGCCGCCCGCCGCACCCTGACGGTCCTGTTCTCCGCCCTGCGCACCGGCCCCTTCTGGCTCCTGGCCGGCACCTTCGCGATCTGCGGCGCCTCCACCAACGGCCTGATCCAGACCCACTTCGTGCCCGCCGCCCACGACCACGGCATGCCGCTGACGGCCGCCGCCTCGCTGCTCGCCGTCATCGGGGTGTTCGACGTGGCCGGCACGATCGCCTCCGGCTGGTTCACCGACCGCTTCGAGGCGCGCCGCCTGCTGGCCGTGTACTACGCCCTGCGCGGCGTCTCGCTCCTCTTCCTCCCCATGCTGCTCGCGCCGAGCGTCCACCCGCCGATGGTCTTCTTCATCGTCTTCTACGGCCTCGACTGGGTCGCCACCGTCCCGCCGACCCTCGCCCTGTGCCGCGAGCACTACGGCGAGGACAGCGCGATCGTCTTCGGCTGGGTGCTCGCCTCCCACCAGGTGGGCGCCGCCCTCGTCGCCTTCCTCGGCGGCGTGGCCCGCGACCGCTTCGGCTCGTACGACGTGGTGTGGATCGCCTCCGGGGCGCTGTGCGCGGCGGCGGCGCTGATGGCGCTGGTGATCCGGCGGGCGCCGGCCGCGAGGGCGGCACTGTCATGAGCGGGTCGTAGGCTGCGGGGACGGGGCGGGGGAGGGCCGGGACACCCGGTGGCCGGCAGGACGACGCAGGGAACCGCGCGATCGCGCTGTGCGCGGGACAGGCGCCGCTGGTGTGGCCGGCCGGTGGTTCACCATGGTGGCGGGCGGGGACGACTACGGCTACGGGGGCGGCGGCTCACCGGGAACCGGCGCGGTGCGCACGGGAGTTCGCTGCGGCTCTCGCCGGGCGGCCGGGCCGAGCTGACCCGCCTGCCGGCCCACGGCGGCGTCGACGAGGAGGGCGACTTCGCCCTGTGCGACGGAACCGGCACGTGGACCTGCGAACAGGGCGGCGACTTCCCGGACACCGACCGCGACGGCGTCCTCGTGCGCCCCGGCGGCGGGTGCGGCCAGGAGACGTACTGGACGGTCGGCGGCACCGAGCAGGACCCCGAACTCTTCGTGCTCTTCGGCGACCCGGACGCCGGTGACCTGCGCATCCTCACCCGTGACTAGCCCGGCAGCCGCGACACCCTCCCCGCCTGCCTCTTCGCCACCGCCCCCGCGATCCGCCCGGCGTCGATCGCCAGCTCCCGCAGCATCCCGCTGATCGGATTGGTGAACCCGGTGAAGTACAGGCCGGGCGCGCCGGCCGGGGAGCGGCCCCCGTGGGCGACCGGGCGCCCGGTGCCGTCCAGGACGCCGAGGTGGCCCACCAGTCCCTCCAGACCCCGCCGGTACCCCGTGGCCGCGATCACCGCGTCCGGGGCGATGCGGCTGCCGTCGGCGAGGACCGCCTTGCCGTCCTCGAAGGCGTCCACGGCGGCCACGACCTCCACCCGGCCGGCGCGGACCGCGTCGATCAGGCCGACGTCCTGCACCGGGATCGCGCCCTGGGCGGCGCGGGTGAGCAGGCCGGCCTCCGGGCGGGGCAGGCCGTGGGCGGACAGGTCGGGCGTGCTGATCCTGGCCAGCGGGCGGGCCAGCCGGTCGGCGAGCGGGGCCGGCAGGCGCCGGACCAGGACGCCGCTGTACTGCGCGGCCCACCCCGCCGTCGAGCGCCGGACGATGTGCGGCGGCGTGCGCACCGCGAGCCGCACCCGGGCGGCCCCGCCCTCCACCAGGTCGACGGCGATCTCGGCGCCCGTGTTGCCCACCCCGACCACCAGGACGTCCCGGCCGGCGTACGGGGCGGGGGAGCGGTACTCGGCGGCGTGCCGCAACTCGCCGGTGTAGGTGTCCCGGCCCGGCCAGTCCGGGAGCCGCGGGGTGTGGTTGTGGCCGGTCGCCACCACCACCGCGGCGCCGGTCAGCTCCCGCCCCCCGGAGGCGTGCAGCAGCCAGCCGTCCCCGTCACGGGCGCGCTCGACGCGGAAGACCTCCACACCGGTGACGATCTCCAAGTGGTGGTGCTCGGCGTACTTCTCCAGGTAGCGCACCACGTCGTCGCGGGCCACCCAGCGCCCGAAGCGGCGCGGCATCGGCAGGCCGGGCAGCGCCGAGAGACGGCGGGTGGTGTGCAGCCGCAGCCGGTCGTAGTGGCGCCGCCAGGAGGAGCCGACGTGGTCGGCGCGCTCCAGCACCACGGCCCGCAGACCGCGGGCGCGCAGGGCGTGGGCGACGGCGAGACCGCCGGGACCGGCGCCTATGACGTACACGGGGCGGTCCGCGGGATGGGCGGGCCCTTGCGGTGCAGCGGACGCGGTGGAGTCGGCCATGCGGCGAGCGTAATCGCGCCCTCGCTTGATGGGTCTCGGTCAAGACCGGAATCGGTTGCGGATGGGTCACGACCGGTCCCGGTGGGCTTGAATGGCCGGATGGCCGATACACGCGTATACCCACTCGACCCCTCCCGCTCCCGTCCCGGGCTCCGTGGACACGGCCTGTGCCTGCGCGCCTGGGACGCCGGCTCGGACGCCGACGCCGAGGCGTGGCTGCGGGGCCACCTGGACCCCGACTTCCAGCGCTGGAACACGCCGCTCAAGCTGTGGACCGACCTCGCCGGGGCCCGCGAGTCGCTGCGCGGACGGGCCCGGGACGAGGCGGAGGGCAGGTCGGCGTCGTTCCGGATCACGGACGAGGCGAGCGGTACGACGCTGGGGCACATCGGCGTCGGCGAGATCAGCACGCGGATGAAGGTGGCCCGGATCGGCTACTGGGTGCTCCCCGAGGCCCGGGGCCGGGGCGTCGCCACCCGGGCGCTGCTGCTCGCCTCCCGCTGGGCCTACGCGGAACTCGGCCTGCACCGTCTGGAACTGGGCCACGCGCTGGGCCACGACGCCTCCTGCCGGGTCGCCGAACGCGCCGGCTACCGCGCCGAGGGGACCCTGCGCGGGGCGATGTTCGAGGCCGGCCGGCACGACGCGTTCCGGGACGTCCACCTGCACGCCCGCCTGGCGACGGACGAGGAGCCCACGCCGCCCGCCGCGCGGTGAGCGCGGTTCACGGCCACAGCAGCCGGCGGTCCCAGCCCTCCCGCGTCCGCCGGTAGGCCAGCCGTACGTGGCGCCGACGGGCCTCGCCCTGGAAGAACTCCACCTCGTCGGGGCGCAGCCGGTACAGCGTCCAGGACGGGACCGGCGCGTCCGGCTCCCGCTCGGCCCGCTCCCAGGCCGCCTCGGAGGCCCGGGCCAGCTCCTCCGCGGAGCCCAGCTCGGCGCTCTGCCGGCCGGTGAGGGCCGCGGCCAGCGCCCCGGTGGAGCGCGCGTGCAGGTCCTCCCGTGCCTCGTGGGCCGGGGCGACGGCGACCGGGCCGCGCAGCCGCACCTGGCGGCCCAGCACCGGCCAGTAGAAGACGAGCGCCGCGTACGGGCGGGCGGCGAGGTGGCGGCCCTTGCGGCTGTCGGCGTGGGTGGCGAAGGCCCAGCCGTCCGCGTCGGCGCCGTGCAGCATCACGACGCGGACGTCCGGCAGGCCCTCGGCGTCGGCCGTCGCCAGCGACACCGTGTGCGGCTCGCGTTCACCGGCCGCCGCCGCCTCGGCGAACCAGCGGGTGAACAGCTCCAGCGGGTCGCCGGGCGCGGCGTCCGGGTCGAGGGGCGGCAGCTCGGTGACGGCGGGGTCCCACACCCGCAGCGACCTCAGCAGCTCGTGAAGATCGGTTCCCATGCCCCCATGGTCCTGTGCCGCGCTCGTCCGGCGCTCGGTCCGCCCGGCGCTCACACCGAGCCGAGGTCGGAGGAGACCCAGTGCTCGGGCCGCATCCGCAGGAGGACCTGCTCGCCGTGCTCGGCCGAGGCGAAGGCGACGTAGCCCTCGACCTTCTCGGCCGGGAGGTAGCGCGCGGACATCTCCCGCAGGTGCCTCTCGGTCCCGGTGACCGTCTCGACGACCGGTCCCTCCACCGACACGTAGCGGATGGTGGGCTCCAGCCGGTCGACCATCAGGGAGAACCGGCCCGCCCTGGAGATCAGTTCGTTCTTGCGGCTGTCGCGGCCGGTCAGGACCCACACCGTGCCGCCGGGCTCGTACTGGTACCAGATCGGCACGGTCAGCGGGGCGCGGCCCGCTCCCGCGTCGACCGCGAGCGCGGCGATGTGCGGCTCGGCCAGGAACGTCTCACGCTCTTCGCGGGTCAGGGCCACGACGGTCTCCTCCAGCGGATGCGGGTACGGGTGCTGCTCTCAACGACGGCCGGACGGGCTGCTGTTCCCGTCCGGGGCCACCGGTGGCCGAACTGCGAGGCGCTGGACACGGTGCCGGCGCGGCCGGAGGGCCGGGGCACGGTCGCCGAGTTCGGGCGGGCGGCCGGCGGGGCGGCGAAGGGGGCCGCGGGTGCGGCGGAATGCCGGAGTGCGAGGGCGGCGACGCGGCGGAACGGAGATGACAGGCTGCCGCGCGGTTCCTACTTGGAGGGCTTCTTGCCGGTGATGCCGAGATACGTCAACAGAGCGAGATGCGGCTTGAGTTCGGCCTGTTTCACGCCCCAGGAGGAGAACGACTTCTGGTGCGAGGCGGCCGCGGCGAGCATGACGACGAGTGACCCGGCGATCGCCGCGGGGTTCACGTCCTTGTCGACCTTGCCCTTTGCCTGGAGATCCGCGACGGAATCCGTGAGGGAGGAATTCACCGAATTCAGGATCTTCATGCGGATTTTGGCGAACCGCTTGTCGCCCTCCGCCGCACCGAGATCCACAACGCGCAGAATCGCGTCGTTCTTCCGCCAGAACTCCAGGAATCCGTCGACGAGTTCCTGTGCCGTCTGCCAGCCCGCCTTGCCGACCCACGAGCGGCCCGCGGTCAGCTCGCCGAGCGAGGAACTCTCCGCGGCCATGCGTTCGGCGATCTCCAGGACGGCGCCTTCGACGTCCGGAAAGTACTGGTAGAAGGTCGCGGGCGAGGTGCCCGCCCGGCGGGCGACATCGATGACTTTGACATCGCGATAGGGGGAGGAGCTGAGCATTTCGCTGAGGCAGTCGAGCAGTTTCTGCCGGGTCGCCTGCCCACGTCGGCCGGCCACGCGGCCGTCGACGGTACGCACTTGTCCTGTCATGCCGTCAGCTTACCGACGGGCGATCCGAGCGCGATTCGGCCGACTGCAAATGGGGTGCGGGAGCGAAGGAAGGCGGGTGCGCCCGGTCTGCGGGGCGCGGTCGGCACGGTTACTTTGACGGCATGGCCGAAAACGGGGCATTCGAGAAGAGGACGTCTCAGTCGTCGGATTCGGCGGACGGCGCGCCCGCCCGCCGGGAGGGCGACCCCTGCTGGGTGGACGCACAGCTCTCCGACGTCGAGGCGGGCAAGCGTTTCTACGGCGAGCTGTTCGGCTGGACCTTCCAGGACCCGGAGGAGCCGGAGGCGGAGGGGGAGTCCGTACGGGCGTGCCTGGACGGCGAGCCGGTCGCCGCGCTGGTCCGCAAGACGGACGGCCGGATGCCCACCGTGTGGTCCGTGTACTTCCACACCCCGGACGCCGCCGCCCTGGCCGCGCGGATCCGGGCGGGCGGCGGGCAGCTCGTCACCCCGCCCCATCCGGTCGGCGGCCTGGGCACCGCCGCCCTCGCCGCCGACCCCGACGGCGCGGTCTTCGGGCTCTGGCAGCCGGGCCGCCGTACCGGCTTCGCACGCCGGCGCGCACCGGGCGCCTTCGCCTGGGCCGAGCTGTACACCCGGGACACCGAGGCCGCCAACGCCTTCTACGGCGACCTCTTCCGCGACGCGCTCTTCGGCCCGGACGCCTCCCCCGACTTCGGGCGCGCCCGGGTCTCGGACGTCTTCCCCGCCGAGATGCCGCCGCACTTCCTCGTCCACTTCCGGGTCGAGGACGTGGCCGCCGGAATCGCGGCGGTGGCCCGGCTCGGCGGACGGGTGCGCGTCCCGCCCTTCGAGACGTCGTACGGGCGGGTGGCCGTGGTCTCCGACGGGCAGGGGGCGTCCTTCGCGCTGCTGCAGCGCTGACGGGGCCGGAGCGGCGCGGACGGCGGGTGTCGCGACCCCCACCGTTTGCCCGTAATCGGGCAGGACACCCCGATTGTCGCCAGGTTCGCCACCAGCGCTTCGGACAGGAAGAATCGGGGTGCGTGGCGCCACGGAGGTGCGGTGGTGAGACGCTGCACTTCGGTCGCGCACATATGTGGGTGGCGCGGCCCGTACGGGGAGGTGGCAGGCAAGTGGTGGATCAGCTGACGCAGCACGATCCGCGGCGGATCGGGCCGTTCGAGGTGCTGGGGCGGCTGGGCGCCGGCGGCATGGGGCTGGTCTATCTCGCGCGCTCGGCGTCCGGGCGGCGCGTGGCGATCAAGACGGTGCGCACGGAACTGGCCGAGGACCAGCTCTTCCGGGTCCGCTTCACCCGCGAGGTGGAGGCGGCCCGCGCGGTCTCCGGCTTCTACACGGCGGCCGTGGTCGACGCCGACCCGCGCGCCGCGGTGCCCTGGCTGGCCACGGCCTACGTGCCCGCACCCTCCCTCGAGGAGATAGTGAACGAGTGCGGGCCGCTGCCGGCCCAGGCGGTGCGCTGGCTGGCGGCGGGCGTCGCGGAGGCCCTCCAGTCGATCCACGGCGCGGGCCTGGTCCACCGCGACCTGAAGCCCTCCAACGTCCTCGTCGTCGAGGACGGCCCCCGCGTGATCGACTTCGGTATCGCATCCGGTGTCTCGAACACCCGTCTGACCATGACGAACGTCGCTGTCGGCACCCCCGCCTACATGTCCCCGGAGCAGGCGAAGGACTCCCGCAGCGTCACCGGCGCCAGCGACGTGTTCTCGCTCGGCTCCATGCTGGTCTTCGCGGCCACCGGGCACCCGCCCTTCCACGGCGCCAACCCGGTCGAGACGGTCTTCATGCTGCTGCGCGAGGGTCCCGACCTGGAGGGCCTGCCCGACGAGCTGCGCCCGCTCATCGAGTCCTGCATGCAGATGGAGGCCACCGCCCGCCCCAACCCGGCCGACCTCCAGGCCCAGCTCGCCCCGCACCTCTTCGGCTCCGGGTCCGACGACAGCGGTACGGCCTCGGCGTGGCTGCCCGAGCGGGCCGTGAGCCTGATCGAGGGCCGCCGGGGCGGCCGTCCCGCGGTCAGACCCGCCACCACGGGCGGCGGCCGCGGCGGCGGGCCGTCCGGCGCCCGGGCCCCCGTCCAGGCACCCCCGCTGCCGCCCCCGCCCGCGCACGATCCCGTCGTACCGGCGCCGCCCGCGCACGGCCCGGCCGTGCCCGCCCCCGACGGCGGGCCGGTCCGGCTGCCCGGCGCGCCGGTGCCCATCGGCCCCGGGCCGCGCGTCGCCGACATGCGCGCCGCCGCCGTCGCCGCGCCCCCGCCGGAGTCCGCCCTCGCCGCGTCCTGGTCCCGCCCGCGCCCCGGCGTCAACGGTGCCGAGCCCGCCGTACCGGCCCCGGCGCCCGCGCCGGCCCCCTCCCCGGAGGCCTCGCCGGCCGGATGGCGGCCCTGGCGGTTCCGCATGTCCAACGACGTCTGGGGCACGCCCCGGGTCGCCGAGGAACTGGTCTACGTCACCTCCTTCGAGGTGCACGCCCTGGACGTGGGCACCGGACGGCGCCGGTTCAAGACCCGGGACGTCGCCTGGTCGATGGCGGTCGCGGACGGCCGCGTGCACGCCTCCGACGGGCCCACCCTCTTCGCCCTCGACGCCCGCGAGGGCGCCGACCTGTGGCGCGTGCAGACGGACGCCTGGGTGTACTCGCTGCAGGCCGACCGCGGCACCGTCCTCACCGCCACGCGCGGCGGCGGCGTCCAGGCCTGGGAGGCCTCGGCCGGCCAGAAGCTGTGGGAGATCACCGGCGCCCAGACCGACTTCGAGTCCCCCGAGGCCGGGGCCGCCCTCCACGACGGCACGGCGTACGTCTGGCAGGACGCCCGCCTGCGCGCCCTGGACGCCCGCACCGGCGACGAGAGATGGTCGTACCCGATCGGCGACGCGGCCTCCTGCGGCGGGGTCCCGGTCCGCCTCACCCAGGCGCCCGACGGCTACGTCTACGTCGCGGCCGGCACCCGGGTCCTGGCCCTGGAGGTCGCCTCGGGCCACGTCCGCTGGCACTTCGAGGCCCCGGCGGTCTTCCTGGCCCCGCCCGCCTTCGTGCCGGGCCCGGCTGTCACCGGCGGCGGCGTCTACCTCGCGGACTACCTGGGCACCGTCTACGCCCTCGACGCCACCGACGGCCGCGACCGCTGGCGGATCGCGACCGAGGCCCGCTCCTCGACCGACCCGGTCCTGGTCGCCGCCGGCCACGTCCACGTGGGCAGCGGCAAGGGCCTGTACACGCTGGACGCGGTCACCGGCACCCCCAAGTGGCGCTTCCAGGCGGGCGGCGACATCGTGGGCGCCCCCGCGGTCGCCGAGGGCCGCATCCACTTCGGCTCGACGGACCACCTGCTCTACACGCTGAAGGCCGACGACGGCCGCCTGCGCTGGAAGCTCGCCACCGGCGGCGAGATCACCGGTTCCCCGGTCGTCCGCGACGGCATCGTGTACGCGTGCAGCAAGGACCGCTGCGTGTACGCGCTGGACGCGGAGAAGGGCACGGGGACGGCCCGTACGACGTGAGGGGCCGTGCCCGAGCGGTGACGTGTCCGTGACATGCGGGCCCTAGCGTGATCGTCATGACGACACGGGGGCGCGCACTCAGGTACACGGCGATCTCGGCACTGGTGGTCCTCAGCCTGACCGGCTTCTCGACCGGCCGCCACGGCCACGGTCACGGGGGCGACGGGGGCGGCGGCTGCAGCAGTTCCGGCCAGGACCACGACACGTCGTCGTCCACGTCGGGCGGCGGCGACGCCTACAAGGACGACGACGACACCTACGGCGGCGGAGGCAGCGGCTACCACGACCACGACGACGACACCCACGACGACGGCACGGGGGGCACCGGCGGCACCGACGCCGTCGAGGCCGCCACCGTGACCCTCGTCAGCTGTGCCGGGGAGGGCGAGCCGTGGGCCACCGTCGAGGTCACCAACCCGAACGCCGGCGAGTACACGTTCCCCGTCACGGTCCTCTTCAAGGACGCGAACGGCACGACACTCACCGAAGGCTCCGAGGAGGTCACCGTCCCGGCGGAGGGGGTGACCGCGGTCCGCGTCCCCTACGACGGCTCGGCCGACCCGGACCACTGCGAACTGGAGCATTCCGTGACGGCTCCGCTGTGACCTCGGCGGACACCGGCCCGCGCATCGACGCCCGGCTGGTCGGGCGGCTGGTCGACGCCAGTTCCCGCAGTGGTCCGCCCTCGCGCTGAGCGGGGGCGCGGCTGGGCCCTGGCCAGCGGCCCGAACGCCCACGTCGCGTACGCCGCCGCCGACCCCCGGGGCGCCGCGCAGACCACCCGGCAGATCACCCAGGCACTCCTCGGCCGACGCCGGACACACGTGGGCCGCGGCGGCTCCCCTCCGCGCCGCCGCGGCCCGTCCCCGTGCGGAGGAAGGTCTACTTGCCGTCGCCGTCCCGGTCCAGGGCGGGCGGGGCCGGCATGTGGTTGTCCATCGTGGTGATCGTGTCCTTCGCCGGCTCGCTCGGCATGTGGTTGTCGAGCGTCGTGACGGGCTCCTCCGTCGCCGGCGGCGCGGGCATGTGGTTGTCCTGCGGTGTGGCGTCCGCGTCCTTCATCTTGTCGCTCATGGACTTCGCTCCTCATGGGTCGTGACGAGGTAGCAACGCCCGTCCGACGGCTCCCCCGTGGGCCGCCGGACGGGCGTGCGGAGCCGCACACTAACGGGTGGGCTCGGTTCGTCATCCGTCTGCCCCCCGACGCGACGGTCTGACGGAGATGACAGTGCCAGGCGCGGATAAACGAACGCTGAACGCCCCCGGCCGCGCCGGACCGGGACCCGGGTCAGCGCGCCGCGGTGCGGGCCAGCAGCGCGCGTACCTCGCCGGCCTCCTGGGCGTCGTGCTGCTCGTAGAGGCTCAGCGCCTCGCGCCAGCACGCTCGCGCGCGGTCCGCCTGGCCCAGGGCCGACAGGGCCCGCCCCAGCAGGGCCAGGACGCTGCCGCGCATCCGGTCGCCCCCGATGCACCCGAGGGCGAGCGCCTGCTCGGCGTACTGGGCCGCGGCCGAGGGACGTCCGGCGTCCAGGTGCACCTCGGCGAGGCGGAAGTTGGTGGCCCCCTGCCACAGGCGCTGCCGGTGGTCGCCGAAGATGTCCAGCGCCTCGGCGAACTCGCCCAGCGCCTCCTCGTGGCGGCCCGCCCGGGTCAGCGCGACCCCCACGGCGAAGTGCCCGTTGGCCAGGCGCATGGTCCGGCCCAGCTCCGCGTAGACCGCGAGCCCCTGCCGGGCGATGTCCACGGCCGCCGCGACGTTGCCCATGCCGAGCTGGGCGCGGGAGAGGTTCGACAGCGCGGACGCCTCGCCCGCACGGTTGTCCGTCGTCCTGAAGCCCGTGATGGCCCGGTCGAAGAAGTCCTTGCCCTCGGCGAAGCGGCGCTGGTGCAGCCGGACCAGGCCCCGGTTGTTGGCCACCCAGCTCACGGCGGCCGAGTCGCCCACCGAACCGGCCAGCCGCATGGCCAGCCGCGCCTCCTCCTCCGCGTCCCGGATGCGGCCGGACACCAGGAGCACGTCGCTGAGGACGGTGCGGGCCCGGCCCTCGGCGCGGGTGTCCGCCGCGGCGGCGGTGGCCTCGCACATCGCCCTGGCCGTCGTCTCGTACTGGTGGGAGTTGGCCCCGGACTCCGTCAGGTCCTTGGCCGCCCACAGCAGGTCCACCGCCCGCCGCAGCCTCGACGTCCCGGCGGACTGCCGCACGCACGCCAGCAACGGGGCCGCCTCGGTGTACAGCCAGTCCAGCGCCGCCGAGCCCTCGGTGAACGCCAGCCCCGGGTACTCCGTCGGCTCCAGACCGTCCACCAGCCGGTCCCCGGGCCGCTCGATCGCGTACACCTGCGCCGCCGTGGCCAGGTAGAAGTCCAGCAGCCGCGACAGCGCCGCCGCCCGCTCGCCCGGGGGCTGCTCGTCGCGTTCCGCGCAGGCACGCGCGTAGAGGCGGACCAGGTCGTGGAAGCGGTAGCGGCCCGGCGCCGCCGATTCGAGCAGCGACGTGTCCACCAGGCACTCCAGGAGGTCCTCCGTGTCCTGCGCCGGGAGGTCCAGGACCGCCGCCGCGGCCGCGAGGGAGATGTCCGGGCCGTCGGCCAGGCCCAGCAGCCGGAAGGCACGGGCCTGGGCCGGTTCGAGCTGGCCGTAGCCCAGTTCGAAGGTGGCCTCGACCGCCAGGTCACCGGCCTGCAGCTCGTCCAGCCGGCGCCGCTCGTCGGCGAGCTTCGCGGCCAGCACCGACACGGTCCACGTACGGCGGGCCGCCAGCCGGGACGCGGCGATGCGGATCGCCAGCGGCAGGAAGCCGCACGCGCCGACCACGTCGAGCGCCGCCTCCCGCTCCGAGGCGACCCGCTCCTCGCCCACGATCCTCGTGAAGAGGGCCAGCGCCTCCTCGGGCGCCATCACGTCCAGGTCGACCAGGTGCGCCCCGGCCAGGTCCACCATCCGCACCCGCGCCGTCACCAGCGCGGCGCAGCCCTCCGTGCCCGGCAGCAGGGGCCGCACCTGCGCGGCGTCGCGGGCGTTGTCGAGGAGGACGAGGACACGGCGGCCGTCCAGGACCGAGCGGTACAGGGCGGCCCGCTCCTCCAGCGAGTCGGGGACGGCCGAGTCGGCGGTGCCCAGGGCGCGCAGGAAGGAGCCCAGCACCGTCTCCGGCTCGGCGGGCCGCGCTCCGGCGCCCTGGAGGTCGACGTAGAGCTGCCCGTCGGGGAAGGCGGCCCGCGCCTGGTGGGCGACGTGCACCGCGAGGGTGGTCTTGCCGACGCCGCCGATGCCGGCCAGGGCGGAGACGGCCATCACGCGGCCCGTCGCCGCGCCCTCGGACGCCGAGGACAGGACGTCGCTCAGCTCGCGGACGAAGGACGCGCGTCCGGTGAAGTCGGGGACGGAGGCCGGAAGCTGCGCCGGGCGCACCCTGGGCGTCACGGTCTGCTCGGCCGGTGCCGGGGGCTCGGCCAGCTCCGGGTCGGCCCGCAGGACGCGCTGCTGGAGTTCCTGGAGGCCGGGGCGGGGGTCGACGCCCAGCTCGTCGGCGAGCAGGCGGCGCGTGTCCGCGTAGACGGCGAGGGCCTCCGCCTGGCGGCCGCTGCGGTACAGGGCGAGCATCAGCAGCTCGCGCAGGCGTTCCCGCAGCGGGTGGGCCGCCGTGAGCGCCGTCAACTCCGAGACGGACTCGGCGTGGCAGCCCTGTTCGAGGTCCATGTCGAGGCGCGTCTCCAGGAGTTGGAGCCGCCATTCGCCCAGGCGGGCGCGCTGCGTGCCGGCGTACGGCCCCGGCACGCCGGCCAGTGCCTCGCCGTCCCACAGGGCCAGCGCGCGGCGCAGCAGGTCACGGGCGTGGCACAGGTCCCCGGAGCTCCTGGCCTTCTCGGCCTCGGCGGCCAGGTCCTGGGCCCGCGCCAGGTCCAACGCCCCCTCGGCCAGGCCCCGTACGGCGTACCCGCCCGACTCGCTGGCCAGCACGCCGGGATCGAGGACCTTGCGCAGCCGGGACGCGTACGTCCGTACCGCCGCCAGGGCCTGCGAGGGCGGCCGGTCGCCCCACAGGGCGTCGATCAGCTCGGCCGCGGTCGCCGTACGGCCCTCGCGCAGCAACAGGGCGGCCAGAAGGGCGCGTTGCTGGGGCGAGCCGGTGGCCAGCGCCTCCTCGCCCCGCCAGGCGCGCACCGGCCCGAGCACGCCGAAGCGAAGCGCGGCCGACCCGTCCGGTTCCGCCGGGTGTCCGGGACGCCGCTGCTGCGGAACCCGCGGTCCACCGTCCATGCCGTCCCCCTAGACATCCTGAGCAACCAGGCCAGTTTGCCTTGTGCATGGCGACCGCGTCAGCCGTGGGAGACGCCGATCACAGGTTCTCCATCAGCTTTTCGTCCCGGGCCCCTCCAGCTCCACCCGTACCGTCAGCAGACCCGTCCCCACGCCCATCGCCCGTACCGCGAGGCTGTTGTAGCGGGGGAGGCGGCGCAGACGGGCGAGCGGGTCGTCGTCGGGCAGGAGGTGGGCCGTGCCCGGGTACCAGCGGCCCCGCAGCCGGACCCGGACCCGCGGGTCGGCCTTGATGTTGCGCACGTACTGGGAGCGTTCGCCGAACTCCGACACCAGCCAGAAGGAGTCGCCGGTGCGGCGGCCGCCCACCGGGGTGCGGCGGGGCCGGCCGGAGACGCGGCCGGTGGTCTCCAGCAGGGTCTGGCCGGGCAGCCGCCGCACGAGTGCGTTCAGCCGCCGCTGGAAGGCCGTGACGGCGCGGTACTTGGTCTCGGAGTAGGACGAGGATGACATCGGTCGGTCACGCTCCTGTCTCGGTTGCCTCCATGGTCCCCGGAAAACCCCGCGGGGGAGGGGAGAACGGGGCCGGGAGGCGGGCGGTGGCGCGGGCGGGCCCCCGCCGTCGCTAGCGTCCCAGGAACACCGGGTTGGTGAACGCCGCCAGAGCCCCCGGCAGCGGGCCCGCCGCCGTCTCGTGCCGCACCTCCGCCCGGACGTAGGCCGCGTACGAGGCGGTGGTGCGCCACTCCACGGTGCCCGCGCCCGACACCGGCAGGGGGTCGCCGGTGAACAGCACGCCCTGGTCGGTGACGAACCGGACCGTGCAGCGCGGGGCGCCGGTGACCTCCAGGCGGACGGTGACCGGGGTGTCGCGGTCCACGCGCAGCCGCTCGCCGATGCCCGCGTGCTCGCCCCGGCCGCCGGACGCCGTGAGGGACAGGGCCACCTTCGCGGACTCGGCGACGTACGACCGCCCGGCCCGGATGCCCTCCTGGATCGCCTCCCGGGTCAGGTCGTCGGCGAGGACGACGGTCTGCGGGCGGCCGATCACGTCGGGGGAGCGGTGGGAGTCGCTGCTGCCCATCGCCGGGAGCCAGTCCCGCCCGCCGTCGCGCACCGAGGCGACCAGCATGCCGTCCCAGTCGGCCAGCGCCACCTCGTCGTCGGGCGTGTAGGCGCCGTTCCACACCTCGACCGCGTCGGCCTCGCCGAAGCCGAACTTCCAGTTGCAGCCGATGCAGGTGGCGTGCGGGTGGGCCGGGACGACCAGGCCGCCGGCGCGGCGGATCTGCCGGGCGAAGCGGCCGAAGCGGTTGTCGCGGGCCCGGTAGCGCCAGTCGACGAAGGTGCCGGGCTCGGTGCCGAGGGCGACGACGTGGCCGTTGCGGGTCGTCACCTCCTCGCCGAGCAGGATCAGCAGGTCGTCCCCGGCCAGACCGGCCCAGTGCGCGTGCGCCGAGTGCGTGTTGTGCTCCGAGGAGTTGATGAAGTCCAGGCCCGCCGCCCGCGCCAGCTCCGCGATCTCCGCGAGGGTGTAGCGGCCGTCGGAGTACTCGGAGTGGAGGTGGCAGTCGCCCCGGTACCAGGCGCGGCCCCGCCCCCGGGCCCGCTCCGGCGGGTACACGGGCCGCGGGACCGCGTCCTGCTCGCCGTAGGTCAGGGTGACCGTGATCTCGTACGACAGCCCCTGCGGCGCCACCGTGTACGGGCCGAGCGCGATGTGCCAGGTGCCCGGCCGCACCGGCCCCGGGACGTAGCCCGGGGTGGCGTCGTCCGCGCGGACGAAGAACTCGGTGCGCGCCCCGCCCGACCAGCCCCGGAAGCCCCGGCCGCCCAGGTCGGTGCCGCGCTCGTCGAAGAGGCCGATGTCGAGCGCGTTGCCCTGGGTGCCGGCCGGGACGGCGGGGCGGTCGTAGGTGTAGGCGACGTGGATCTCGCGCACGCCCCGGGGGACTTCGACCGGGAGATACACGAAGTCGGGGGCGCCGGGCGGCAGGGTGCCGCGCACGGTTCTGGTGCGCCGTTCCCGGGGTGCCGCCGAGGCGAAGCTCACGCTTCCCAAGGTAAGCGCGGCGGCGGCTCCCGTCACGAACACCGCGCGCCTGCCGATTCCGGTGGGGTCGTGCCCGTGGTCGTCCTCGCACATGCTGCTGCTCCCAGTGTCGTCAGTGACATGACGTCGGTGGTGCGGGGGTGGTGCGTGCAACCCTCGTATTGAGCCGTGAACTCCCGGGCAAGGAAAGGGGGTCGGCACATGGCGGCGGCAGGAAGCCGGCAGGGAGGGCCGGAAACCGCCCGGGGGGCGGCCGGGAGGGAACCCCCGCGCTGATCACGCCGCTCGTATGCTCGAAGGATGACGACTTCCGCGACCTCCGGAACCGGACCCGCCGACCCCGCCGGCCCCACCGAGAACTCCCTGCGTCGCGCCCTCAAACGCGCCCGGGACGGCGTCGCCCTCGACGTGGCGGAGGCCGCCGTGCTGCTCCAGGCGCGCGGCGAGCACCTCGACGCCCTCACGGCGTCCGCCGCCCGGGTCCGGGACGCGGGCCTGGAGGCCGCCGGACGGCCCGGCGTCATCACGTACTCCAAGAGCGTCTTCGTCCCGCTGACCCGGCTGTGCCGGGACAAGTGCCACTACTGCACCTTCGTCACCGTCCCCGGCAAGCTGCGCCGGGCGGGCCACGGCATGTTCATGTCGCCGGACGAGGTGCTCGACATCGCGCGCAAGGGCGCCGCCCTCGGCTGCAAGGAAGCCCTCATCACCCTCGGCGACAAGCCCGAGGAACGCTGGCCCGAGGCCCGGGAATGGCTGGACGCGCACGGGTACGACGACACGATCGCCTACGTCCGCGCCGTCTCGATCCGCATCCTGGAGGAGACGGGCCTCCTCCCGCACCTCAACCCCGGCGTCATGACCTGGACGGACTTCCAGCGCCTCAAGCCCGTCGCGCCGTCCATGGGCATGATGCTGGAGACCACCGCGACCCGCCTGTGGTCCGAGCCCGGCGGCCCGCACCACGGCTCCCCGGACAAGGAACCCGCCGTACGGCTGCGCGTCCTGGAGGACGCCGGGCGCTCGTCGGTCCCCTTCACCTCCGGCATCCTCATCGGCATCGGCGAGACCTACGAGGAGCGGGCCGAGTCCCTCTTCGCGCTGCGCCGCGTCTCCCGCGCCTACCACGGCATCCAGGAACTGATCATCCAGAACTTCCGCGCCAAGCCGGACACCGCGATGCGCGGCATGCCGGACGCGGAGCTGGACGAGCTGGTCGCCACGGTCGCCGTCGCCCGGCACATCATGGGCCCGTCCGCCTGCCTCCAGGCCCCGCCGAACCTGGTGGACGCGGAGTACGAGCGGCTGATCGGCGCGGGCATCGACGACTGGGGCGGCGTCTCCCCGCTCACCATCGACCACGTCAACCCCGAGCGCCCCTGGCCGCAGATCGACGAACTCGCCGCCACGTCCCGGGCGGCCGGCTTCGAGCTGCGCGAACGCCTCTGCGTCTACCCGGAGTTCGTGCGGCGCGGCGAGCCCTGGCTGGACCCGCGGCTGCGCCCGCACGTGGCCGCGCTCGCCGACCCGCAGACCGGTCTGGCGCGCGAGGACGCGGTGGTCGAGGGCCACGCCTGGCAGGAGCCGGACGAGGCGTTCACCGCGAGCGGCCGCACCGACCTGCACGCCACCATCGACACCGAGGGACGCACCTCGGACCGCCGCGACGACTTCGACGAGGTGTACGGCGACTGGGGCGCCCTGCGCGAGGCCGCCGCCCCCGGCATGGCCCCCGAGCGCATCGACACCGACGTGCGCGCCGCGCTGGCCACGGCGGCCGACGACCCGACGCGGCTGACGGACGCCGAGGCGCTCGCCCTGCTGCACGCCGACGGCCCGGCCCTGGACGCCCTGTGCGGCGTCGCGGACGACGTCCGCAAGAGCGTCGTCGGCGACGACGTGACGTACATCGTCACCCGCAACATCAACTTCACCAACGTCTGCTACACCGGCTGCCGCTTCTGCGCCTTCGCCCAGCGCCGCACCGACGCGGACGCCTACACGCTCTCCCTCGACCAGGTCGCCGACCGCGCCCAGCAGGCGTGGGAGGTGGGCGCGGTGGAGGTCTGCATGCAGGGCGGCATCCACCCGGACCTGCCCGGCACCGCGTACTTCGACATCGCCCAGGCGGTCAAGACCCGCGTCCCCGGCATGCACGTGCACGCCTTCTCGCCGATGGAGGTCGTCAACGGCGCGACCCGCACCGGCATGTCGATCCGCGAGTGGCTGACCGCCGCCAAGGAGGCGGGACTCGACTCGGTCCCCGGCACGGCGGCGGAGATCCTCGACGACGAGGTCCGCTGGATCCTGACCAAGGGCAAGCTGCCGGCGGCCACCTGGACCGAGGTGATCGAGACGGCGCACGACCTGGGCATCCGGTCCAGCTCGACGATGATGTACGGCCACGTCGACCAGCCCCGCCACTGGCTGGGCCACCTGCGCACCCTCGCCGGGATCCAGCAGCGCACGGGCGGCTTCACGGAGTTCGTGACGCTCCCCTTCATCCACACCAACGCGCCGGTCTACCTGGCGGGCATCGCCCGGCCCGGCCCCACCTTGCGGGACAACCGCGCGGTGACGGCGATGGCCCGGCTCCTCCTGCACCCGCACATCCCCAACATCCAGACGAGCTGGGTCAAACTGGGCACGGAGGGCGCGGCGGAGATGCTCCGCTCCGGCGCCAACGACCTGGGCGGCACCCTCATGGAGGAGACGATCTCCCGCATGGCGGGCTCGTCGTACGGGTCGTACAAGTCGGTCAAGGACCTGATCGCCGTCGCGGAAGCGGCGGGCCGCCCGGCCAAGCCGCGCACCACCCTGTACGGACCGGTCCCCGAGGAGCGGCAGCGGGCGGCGCGGGAGTCGGACGGGCACCTGCCGAAGCTGCTGCCGGTCCTGGACCGGTGAGGCGCGGGCGCGCGCTTCGGGAGCGCGGCGGGCGCGCAGTACGATGATCGGGCCCCCGGTGTGTCGGGGTTCTCGTAGCTGAGGAGATGCGTGCCCGTGCCAGCCCGACTTCCCTCCTGGGCGTGGGTCTCCGGCCTGACCGTGGGGGCGATCGCGGCGGTGACCGTCCTGGCCGTGCAGGCCGACCAGGGACCCCACCCCACCGCCGCGGCGGTGAAGCCGCGCCCGTCGGCGTCGGCGGACGCGCACCCCACGCCCAAGGAGACCGCGCCGGCCCCGGTGCCGGAGGGCTCCGGCACCGGGCGGCGCGTCGTCTACTCGGTGGGCCAGGACCGGGTGTGGCTGGTCGACGCCAGCGACGCCACCCGGCGGTCCTTCAAGGTGTGGCCGGGAACGGTCGACCCCGCCCCCGGCAAGTACAGCGTCGGCACCCGCCGGCAGGACCCGACGACGGGCTCCGACGGGGTCAGGATCGAGCAGATCATGTACTTCACCCAGGCCGACGGCGTCTGGGTCGCCTTCTCCAACGCGGTGGACGGTGCCTCGCCCCCGCCGGCCGCCGCCGGTGCCAAGACCGGCGGCATACGGCTGCCCAAGGCGGACGGGGACGCGCTCTGGGAGTTCGGCACGTCCGGCACGACGGTCACTGTGGTCGCCTAGCCTCCGCATCCCCGGACGGCAGGTGCGCCACGATCAGCACGACGCCGCTGAACAGCAGCACCCGCGTCGCGGCGTCCAGCCCGTTCCAGTCCTCCGACTGCCACATCGCGAACCACTCCCCGCCGATCGCGAGGAACCCGGCGCCGAACAGCAGCATCAGCATGAGCGTGCCGTACGTGGTGAAGCGCCGCGCGGGCGCCTGCTGCCCGCGTATCCACAGCCAGGTCGCCCATATCAGCACGAGCGCCGCCGCGGTCTCCCAGACGATGATCGCCACGTAGGCGGTGTCCTGGAGACCCTTGCTCGTGATCGCCCGCCACATGAGGTCGTCGTCCTTGAACGTGGTGTCCATGGCGAGGACGTGGTGCACGTACTGCTGGTTGTTGTCGAAGTCCGTGATGTTCCCGAGGGCCACGAGGGCGATGTACAGGGCGAGGACCGCGGTGAGCACGGTGGAGGCGAGTAACACGGTGTTGCGGGGAATCTTGGTCATGGCAGCACTATTCCGAAGCCGTGTACGCCGCGAGCACGTAGGGTCCCCGCACGGCCGGGCCCGGCCCGCACCTCGCGGTGCGCGCCGGGCCCGTGACGTCCGCCGCCCCGCGGACGGCCGCTACTCGCACACGGCCGTGTCCACCAGGTCGAAGACGTGCTGGTGGGCCGCCGTCATGCCGGCCGGGTCGGCGGCCACCGAGCTGGACAGCGCCGTCGTCGCCACCGTGGCCGCGCGGCCGTCCTGCGTGGCGCCGCCGTAGGTCTCGTAGCCGTGGATGGAGCCGCCGTGGCCCCACAGCTCGACGCCGCAGGACAGGGGGGTGCGGAAGAGACCCAGGCCGTAACCGGTGCCGGGCGCGGGGGCGTTCTCGGTCACCGGGACCGTGGTCTTCATCTCCTTCAGTTCGGCGGCGCCGAGGACCTCGCCGCCGAGCAGGGCCGAGAAGAAGCGGTTGAGGTCGCGCGGGGTGGTGACGAGCTGTCCGGCGGACCAGGCCTGGGACGGATCGAGGCGGGTGATGTCCTCCAGGGGAGCACCGGGGGTGGCGGCGGCGTAGCCCTTGGGGTGGGCGCCCCGGATGCCGCGCTCGCCGGCGCTCGGCCAGTAGGTGTCCTTCAGGCCGAGGGGACGGATGATCCGGCGGGTGAGCTCCTCGCCGAAGGGGCGGCCCGTGACCTTCTCCACGAGCAGACCCGCCAGGACGTAGTTGGTGTTGCTGTACTGCCACTTCGCGCCGGGCTCGAACGCCGCCTCCCGGCTGAGGGCCAGGTCGACCAGGTCACGCGGGCCGTAGTAGGTGTCGCGGACCTCGAAGGGGTCCGTGCCCAGCGCCGGCACGTAGTCGGGCAGGCCGCTGGTGTGCTGGAGCAGGTTCCGCACGGTGATCCGGCTGCCGTCCACGCCGTCGCCGTGCACCAGGCCCGGCAGGTACGTCCCGATCGGCTCGTCCAGCTCCACCTTGCCCTCGCCGACCAGTTGGAGCACCACCGCCGCGGTGAGGGCCTTCGTGTTGCTGCCCGCCCTGACCTGGCCGTTGACCGGCACGGACGCGCCGGTCTCCAGGTCGCCGCTGCCGGCGGTGTAGTCGCGGGTACGCCCGTCACGGCCCTCGACGGCGGCCAGCGCGGCGGGGAAACCGTCCTCGCGCACCAGGTCCTTCGCCCCCTGGCGCACGGCGTCGCGGTGACCGGGGCGGTCCGGGGCGCCGTAGGCCAGGGAGCCGGTCACGGCGAGACCGCCGCCCAGGACCGCGAGCGCGGCGACGGCCGACAGCACGCGCCCGCGCTGCTTCTTCGGCTGGGACGGGGTGGCGGCGGGACGAGCGGACACGGTGTTTCCTCTCCACGGGGCTTCTCTCGGAACGCCCCGAGCCTCTCGTGGACCGGCCGCCCGCTCGATGGGCCCAGACGGTGGAAGCGAGGTGTACCTTCCACCACCGCCGGTCGTGAACGTTTCCACACCGATCCCGCCCGCCCGGCCCCTGAACCGACCGTCCCCGTTCGCATACAGTGCTGGGCGTCGTACGTACGCACAGTGCCGAGGGGAGGTCCGGGTGGGTGGGACGACCGGTGCCGTCTGGGGGCGCGCCGAGCAGCAGGACTTCCGCAGCCGGGTGCGCGGGACGCTGCTCGGCGTGGCCGTCGGGGACGCCCTGGGCGCCCCCGTCGACTCCCTCGCCCTCGACGCGATCCGGACGGCCCACGGCGCCGACGGGCTGTCCGACCTGGCCCCCGCCTACGGCCGGCGCGGTGCCGTCACCCACCTCACCCAGCTCACCCTCTTCTCCGTGGACGGGCTGATCCGCGCCCAGGTACGGCGCGACACCGGTGCCTGGCATCCGCCGACCGATCTGCACCGGGCCTACCTGCGCTGGGCCGCCACCCAGCGCGACTGGGGTCCCGACCTGCGACGCAAGGACGACGGCTGGCTGGCCCACGAGGAGTGGCTGTACGTGCGCCGGGGCGCCCCGCGCGCCCTGCTGCTCGGGCTCGGCGACGAGACGATGGGCACCCCCGAGGCGCCCAAGAACCCCGACGAGCGCGGCCCCGAGGCCGCCGCCCGTTCGGCGCCGTTCGGGCTCCTGGTGGGCTGGGAGCCCCAGTTGGTCGCCCAGCTCGCCGTGGAGTGCGCGGCCCAGACCCACGGCCACCCCACCGGCTGCCTCGCGGCGGGCGCGTACGCCGTGATCGTGCACGGGCTGGCCCGCGGGGAGAGCCTGGACGCCGCCGTGCAGCGGGCCCTGGCGCTGCTCGTGCCCCGGCCCGGGCACGAACCCGTGGCGGCCGCCCTGCAGCAGGCCCTCGGCACGGTGCGGCAGGGGCTGCCGAACCCGGCCCGGGTGACGGAGCTGATCGGCGCGGGTACGGCGGAGGGCCTGGTCGCCGCCGCCGTGTACTGCGCCCTGGTCGGCGAGGACGTACGGCACGGGCTGCGCCTGGCGGTCAACCACGACGGCCCCTCGGCCGCGACCGGCGCCCTGGCCGGCGGCCTGCTCGGCGCCCTGCACGGCGAGACGGCGCTGCCCCCGGCCTGGCTGGCCGAACTGGAGGGCCGCCCGACCCTCCTGGAACTGGCCGACGACTTCGCCATGGAGATGACCCAGGGCCCCGCCCTGCACGGCCCGGCGGGCTCGTCCCCCGGGTGGCTGACGCGCTACCCGCGGGCGTAGCCCCGTACGTCCGGGCGGCTCACGGGGGAACGCGTCAGATTTCGAGAAGCGGCGTCCCGGGCGCCGCGGCTAGCGTGGCTGCCATGGACATCAGCATTCACACCACCGTTCTCCCGCACGACGACCCGGACGCGTCCCTGGCCTTCTACCGGGACGTCCTCGGCTTCGAGGTCCGCCAGGACGTCGGGAACGGCAAGATGCGCTGGATCACGGTCGGACCGGCCGGCCAGCCCGACGTCTCGCTGCTGCTCGCGCCGCCCGCCGTGGACCCCGGCATCACCGACACCGAGCGGCGCACCATCGCCGAGATGATGGCCAAGGGCACCTACGGCTGGCTCCTGCTGGCCACCAAGGACCTCGACGGCACCTTCGAGAAGGTGCGCGCCGGCCGCGCCGAGATCGTCCAGGAACCGACGGAGCAGCCGTACGGCGTCCGGGACTGCGCCTTCCGGGACCCGGCCGGCAACCAGATCCGCATCCAGGAACTGCGCTGAGCGGCCCGGCCGGTGCCCACACGCCGTGGCCACCGGCCGGGAGCCGTCCGGGCGGGCCTCAGTCGCCCACCCGGCTGCGCCCCACCGCGCCGTCCACCCCGCCCGCCGGGGCCGGGACCGCGGCCGCCGCACCGGAGGCGTCGTCGCCGTCGCCGTCCGTGTTGACGCGCTCGATGACCGCGAGCCGCTCCGGGGTGTCCTCCGGCCTGAGGCGGCCGACCAGGACGTACAGGACCAGGGAGACCGCCAGGGGGACGGAGACCTGGTACTCGAGCGGGACCCCGCCGTCCACGCTCCAGTTGATCGGATAGTTGACCAGCCAGAAGGCGACCAGGCCCAGCGCCCAGCTGGTGAGCGCCGCCGTCGGGCCCGAGCGGCGGAAGGGCCGCAGCAGTCCGAGCATCATCGGGATCGCGATCGGGCCCATCAGCCCGGCGACCCACTTGATGACCACGGTGATGATGTCCTTGAACGTCGGCGAGTCGACCTGCGTCGCCACCGCCATGGACAGGCCGAGGAAGACCACCGTCGTCAGCCGTGCCGCCAGCAGCCCCGAACGCTGCCCCCAGCCCCGCGCCCGCTTCGACAGCACCGGCGCCACGTCACGGGTGAACACCGCCGCGATGGCGTTGGCGTCCGAGGAGCACATGGCCATGGTGTGCGAGAAGAAGCCGACGACGACCAGTCCGAGCAGCCCGTGCGGCAGCAGTTGCTCGGTCATCAGCGCGTAGGAGTCGGAACCGTCCGCCTTCTGCGACTCCACCAGCAGCGGCGACATCCACATCGGGAAGAAGAGCACCAGGGGCCAGACCAGCCACAGCACCGCCGACAGCCGCGCCGACCGGGTGGCCTCGCGGGCGTTGGCCGTGGCCATGTAGCGCTGGGCCTGGTTGAGCATGCCGCCGTTGTACTCGAAGAGCTTGATGAAGAGGAACGCCAGCAGGAACACCGTCCCGTACGGGCCGACCAGCGGTTTTCCGTGCCCCTGGAGGGCGGGCTCGTCCCAGACGCCGAAGAAGCCGCCGTGGTCGCCGAGCTTCATGGCGACGGCCACGAACATCGCGACGCCGGCCAGCAGCTGGATGATGAACTGCCCCAGCTCGGTCAGCGCGTCCGCCCACAGGCCGCCGATCGTGCAGTAGATGCCCGTGATCACGCCGGTGATCAGGATGCCCTGGTTGAGGGTGATGCCGGTGAAGACGGACAGCAGCGTGGCGATGGCCGCCCACTTCGCGGCCACGTCCACGATCTTCAGCAGCATGCCGGACCAGGCCAGCGCCTGCTGGGTGGGCAGGTTGTACCGGTTCTTGAGGTACTCGAGCGGCGAGGCCACGTGCAGCCGCGAGCGCAGCCGGTTGATGCGCGGCGCGAACAGCTTGGAGCCGATGGCGATGCCGAGCGCGATGGGGAACGACCACGTCACGAAGGACGTGACGCCGTAGGTGTAGGCGATGCCGGCGTAGCCGGTGAACATCACCGCGCTGTAGCCGGACATGTGGTGCGAGATGCCCGACAGCCACCAGGGCATCTTGCCGCCGGCCGTGAAGAAGTCGCTGACGTCGCCCACCCGTTTGTGCGACCAGACGCCGATCGCCACCATCACCGCGAAGTAGCCGATGAGCACGGACCAGTCGAGACCGTTCATGTGCCCCCCTTCCGGGGTCCGCCTTGTGAACTCCGCCCAGCCGGTTGGCACTTCGCTTGAGCGGGGTAGGGGCGTGGCAGGCCGCGAAGTGCCCGCTCATCGTGAGTTCGTCGACGCGGGCACGACAAGAAAGCGGAAGGTCAAGAGCGGGTAAAAAGGTTCGGCTTGCTGACCTGTGTTCACCTACATGAACGCCTTCGGGCGGCCCCCGAAGAGGCCGCCCGGTGCGCTACTTCAGCTCGTCGGGGCACGGCGTGCCCCGCTTCAGCCCGTACGGCGCCGACAGCCGGTACGTACCCGCCTCGGGGGCGACGAGCGTCGTCCACACGTCGCCGTCGGCGGTCTCCTCGGTCTCCGTCAGGCAGCCGTTGACGTTGTCGTACGTCTTCGGCGTGCCCTCCGGGGCGTTCTTGGAGGCGTCCGTCTCCTGGGGCGGCTTGAGCTTGTTGCCCTCCTCGTCGACGAGGCTCAGCCACGGCGAGTACGGCATCCGCACCAGGACGCGGCCGGGTTCCTGCACGTCGATGACCCACTCGTCCTGCTCGGCCCGCCGGACGACCGCGTGGGGCTCCGCCAGCGGCGTCGGATCGGTCACCTGGAAGAGCTGCCAGTTGGCGTCGCCCCAGATCTGCTTCAGGTACGGCAGCCCCCGCTGCAGCAGCTCCCGCTCGCGCTTGCCCCCGTCGCCGTCCGGCTCGCCCTTGGGCAGCACCACGTAGTGCACCGCCCAGCGCTTGAGCCAGTCGTGGTAGTTCGCCGAGTTGAGCGTGTCGTCGTAGAAGATCGGGTTGCGCTCCATGTCGGCCTGGCGGGTCCAGCCGCGGGCCAGGTTCACGTACGGCGCCAGCGCCGAGGCCTCCCGGTGCGAGCGGGCGGGCACGGCCTCCACCCGGCCCTGCTCCGCGCCGACCTTCTGCAGCTCGTTGACGAGGGGGGCCAGCTCGCGCGCCCAGGAGGCGGCGGGCGTGGTGTGGATGGCGTCGTCGGCGGACTTGAAACCGATCCAGACCACGAAGCCGGTGAGCGAGGCCACCAGCGCGTACCACTTGCGCGACTTCGGCACCGTGAACGGCAGCGCCGCCACCAGCGCCACCCCGGCGAAGAGCATCGCGAGCCGCGTCACGTTGGAGCCGATCTGCGAGCTGATCAGCCACACCAGCAGCACGGCCAGCCCGTAGACCGCCGACGTGATCCGCACCGTCTTCCAGGTGGGCGGCACCGCCCAGTACACCAGGGCGGAGAACAGCACCGGCAGCACCACCGAGCCGAAGCCCATCGGCTGCGTGCCGGAGAAGGGGAACAGCACCGCCGACAGCGCGACGACCACGCTCGGCGCCACGCCCAGCGCCCAGGCACCCGGACGGCGCTTCTGCAGGAACAGGGCCACCGCCACCAGACCCACGAACAGCCCGGAGACCGGCGAGGCCATCGTCGACAGGGCGGCGAGCGGCGCCGCGCACAGCCCCTTGGCCCAGCGCTCGTGGCGCCAGCGGTGGGGCCAGCAGAACACGGCCGCGACCGCGCCGAGCCCGAACATCATGCCGAGCCCGAACGTCACCCGGCCCGACACCGCGTTGGCCAGCAGCCCGAACAGGCCCGCGAGCGAGGCCCACAGCGGATTGCGGACCACCCGGCTGCGGATCAGGATCATCGTCAGCAGCCCGGCCGACACCGTCCCCGCGATCATCATCGTCGTGCGCACGCCGAACACCGACATCAGGTACGGCGAGATCACGCTGTACGACACCGGGTGCATGCCGCCGTACCAGGCGAGGTTGTAGGCCGAGTCCGGGTGGCGGCCGACGAACTCGGCCCACGCGTCCTGCGCCGCGAGGTCGCCGCCGCTGTTCGCGAACGTGAAGAACCAGACGATGTGGAGCGCCCCGGCCAGGGCGGTCACGGACAGCACGGGGTGGCGCAGCATGCGCTCGCGGAGGGCCATGAGGGCGGTGTTCACGGCCGACGGCGCCTTCGGCTCGACGGGTTCGGGCCGGGCGGGCGGCGACCCGGACGGGCGGGAGCCGGACGGGCGGGGCTCATCGTCGTCCCTGCGGGGTTCGGGTACGCGTGGTCGCGGACCGGCTCCCGGGCTCGCATCGGCGTCGTCGGCGCGTGTCGGCTCCGCAGTGGCCACCTGAAGGCACTCCCCGTGTCCCGTCTTCTTCTTTGGGCCGTGTCCCGTTCCCACGACCGGCGACTGCCCCGTTTCGTGACGCTAGCACGCGGCCCCGCACCGTTGCCTCCCGCGTTTCCGGGACCCTCCCGGCCCCCGCACGACGCGGACGCCCCCGCGACCGGATGGCCGCGGGGGCGCGGGCGTCGCTTCGGCCCGGGGGCGGGCCGGGCGTCAGCCCAGGCGGGTCAGCTTGTCCGTGAACCCGGGCTCGACGAGGTCGTCCCGCAGCGCCACCGGCACCTTCACCGCGCCGCTGGTGCCGCCGTCGCCGACCGTGAGGGTGCCGACCTTGGTGCCGGCCTTCGCCGTGTGCGGCAGCTCGTCCGCGTCGAAGGTCAGCTTCACGGTCAGACCGCCCCAGCCGACGGCCTTGACGTCCTTGGTGGCGACGACCGGCGTACGGCCGCCGAGGCCGTCGTCGACGTACCCGACGACGCTCCCCTTCTTCAGGATCGTCGACGACTTCAGGGTGTCCTGGGCGGCCCGGATCAGCTTGTCGCTGGAGTCCAGCGCGGCGGCGAGGATGCCGCCGCCGACGTCCGGCTGGCGCACCACGGCCCCGACGATGGTCCGGGTCTCGCCGCCGATCTCCTTCTTCGCCGCGAAGACGAGGTTGCCGAGCGCCGAGGTGGTGGTGCCGGTCTTGATGCCGACGACGTCGTTGTGCCCGACGAGCTGGTTCCAGTTGGGGTGGTTCTCGCCCTTGTAGTCGTTGTACGACATCATCGCCGCGACCTCGCGGAAGGCGGGCTCCTTCATCGCCGCCTTGGCCAGCTTCACCTGGTCCACGGCCGTGCTCACCGTCGTGTTGTTCAGCCCCGACGGGTCGGTGTACGTCGTGTTGGTCATGCCGAGGTCCTTCGCGGCGGCGTTCATCTTCTCCACGAACGCCTTCTCCGAGCCCGCGTCCCAGCGGGCCAGCAGCCGCGCCACGTTGTTCGCGGACGCGATCAGGACGGCACTCAGGGCCTCGCGCTGGGAGATCGAGTCACCGGCGTAGACGTGCACGGTGGACTCGTCGCCCGCCTCCGACTGCTCCTCCGCCGCCTGGTCGATCTTGATCTTCGGGCCCTCGGCGCCGCTCTTGAGCGGGTGGTCGCGCAGGATCAGGTACGCGGTCATGACCTTGGCCACGCTCGCGATCGGCACCGGCTTCTGGTCGCCGGACGAGCCGAACGAGCCGATGCCCTGCACGTCGAGCGCGGCCTGCCCGCTGGCGGGCCACGGGATCTGCGGCTTGCCGCCGTCGAAGGTGAAGCTGTCCTGCGCCGTGAGGTCGAGGGTGGGCGCGGGCAGCGGCCGCATGGACTGCACGACGCCGAGGACGATCACCAGCAGGACGACCAGCGGCGTCCAGATCTTGACCCGGCGCACCGTCGTGCGCAGCGGGGTCTCCGGGGGCGGCGGGGTGTTCGTCAGCTCCGCCAGCAGGTCCAGCGGAGGCTTGGGCGGCAGCGGCTGCTGCGTGGTCCGGTCCGGCCCGACGTGCGACCGGGCGGCGGTGACACCGGTACGGGGCTTGGGCGTCTCCGGGGCCCGGGGCGCCTGCGGGGGCTTGCGGTTCGCCGGGTCGTCCGGATTCCGCAGCGCGACGAACTTGCTGGTCCGCTCGGCGTCCCCCTCGGCCGCGGAGGCGGCGCCGCCCAGCTTCAGCATGGTCGTCGGCTGATCGACGGCGGGCTTGTCCAGCCGCGGCGCCTTGAACACGGCCGTGGGCTGATCGACCTGCGGCGCGTCGTCGTCGGAACCGGCGTCGTCGCTGCCGCCGTCGCCGTCGCTGCCGCCGTCGCCGTCGCTGCCGCCGTCGCCGTCGCTGCCGCCGTCGGGGTCGGCATCGCGGTCCTGCGCGGGCGTCGGCTTGGTGCCGGGGGCGGGCTTGGTGCCGGCGGTGGGCGTCGCGCCGGAGCCGGGCTGCGCGTCGGTCCCGGGCGTCGCGCCGGAGCCGGGCTTGGCGTCGGAGCCGGGCTTGGCGTCCGGCCCGGACTTGGTGTCCGATCCGGTCCGCGCGTCCGCGCCGGGCTTCGACTGCGGGTCGGGCTTCGTGCCGGAGTCCGGCCTCGCGTCCGACGTGGGCCGGGTGTCGGCCCCCGGTCCGGCATCGGAGCCGGACGTGGCCAGGGCCGCGGGCTTCGCGCCGGGGCCGGGCTGCGCGTCCGAGCCGGACGTGGCCCGGGACCCAGGCTCGGCGTCGGGCGTGGCGTCGGTGTCCGGCTCGGCGGCCGGTCCCGGCTTCGATTCAGGCGCCGTACCCGCGTCCGCGCCGGAGCCCGAGCCGGAGCCCGAGCCGGTGCCGGAGACCGCGGCCGGACCGGCGTCTGCGGCAGGCTCCTCGGACGCGTCCGGCGCGGAGGGCGCACCCCCCTCGGACGCGGACTCCGCGTCCGGGCCGGCGGCGGCCGATTCCTCGTCCCCCTCGGACACGGAGCCCGCGACGGAGGCGGAGCCGGACAGCGGGCCCGTGCCCGAGTCGCCGTCGGCCTCCCCTGCGTCGTCCCGTGCGTCGGCCTTCCGGTCGCCGTCGGGGGCGGAGTCCTCCGCCTCGAGCTGCGCGTTGGCGGCGGCGCGCTCCTCCGCGGTGGCCACCCAGGCCGCGACCGCGTCCCTCAGCCGGCCGTTCGTCCCGGCGGCGGGCGCCGCGTCCTCGCCGGCGGCCGCCGCGGACGTGTCCGACGGCGTGCCGGGCGCCGCGGGGTCCTCGTCCTCCTCCTCGCCGGAGGCGTCCGGCTCCGTGTCACGGACCGACAGCACCCGGGTCGCCGTGTCCACGCCCCCGCGGGACCCGCCATCGGACCCCGCGGAACGCTTCGCTTCCTCCCGCGCCACCGTCAGCCGCGGATCACGCGGTTCGCTCGAACCGGTCCTGGCTTCGGGAACCGGACCCGCGCTCCCCGACGTCGGTTCTTCCGACGACTCGCGCTGCTTCGACCTGTCGGGGGACTCGCCCGCCACCGATGCCTCCTCCATGCGTCGCACGTCCCGTGCGCGCTACCGAACCCGTACCGAAACCATTTACCAGTGTCCTGTGTACGGGTGGAACCCACGCGGAAGACGAGAACGACATACCTACTGGTTCCACTACGAAGCGGTCACGCACCCTCGACAGACCAATGTGAGAGGGGTCACCCTGTCTGTCATCCACGCGGGGAGGCATGGATGGGCAGGAGCCGCAGAACACTTCCGGAGGAGCTTCTGCTGCTGGCGCTGGACCCGACCACGGGTACCACCGCACAGCCGCAGTCGCTCGACCTCGGTCTGGCCGGAGCACAGCTTGTGGAGCTGGCGCTGGCCGGACGGATAGCCCCAGACGGGGATCGTATCGCCGTGGTGGCCCCACGGCCGACAGGAGATCCAACACTGGACTGCGCGTTGGAGTTGCTGCGAAGGCGCGGCGCTCCGGTCCGGGCGGTCAACTGGATTGGCGGACCCCGGCTGGGGCTGCGCCAGACCTATCTCTCGCATCTGGAGCGCTGCGGCATGGTGCATGCCGTGGAGGGCCAGATGTGCGGGGTGCTGCCGACGACTCGCTACCAGGCGACGGACACGGCGATCAGCAGGGAGATCAAGGCCCGGCTGGACTCGGCGATCCGCACCGGCGTACCGCCGGACCCGCGGACCGCGGCGCTCGCCGCGCTGGCCCACGCGGTCGGACTCGGCAAGCACCTCTACCCGGGCAACGAAGGACGTTCGTCGCGGTCCCGGCTGCGGGACCTCATCCGGCACGACCCCATGGGCGGCCTGGTGGCGCACGCGGTGATGGACGTCCAGAACGGCGCTGCGGCACAGCCACGCCGCAGTCCGGCCCCGGCCGGCCGCCAGGCCCCGGGACCGGGGGCGAGGTCCGCCCCGGAACCCGCCCGCGGTGTTCCGGCGCAGCCGCGCCACGGATCCATGGCGCGAGCGGCGGCCCACTAGCCCGCGAGCGCACCGCACGACCGCACGACCGCACCACAGCAACGCCGCACCGCCAGTCCCCAGACCCGGTCACGGGAGCCGCAGGTCCGCGCGGGGCGGCGGAACCGACCGCACGTCCGGCACGCCGGACCGAGGAAAGGTTCCGCCGCCCCGCGCGGCCACATGGTGGGGGCGGCGTACCGAACCGGCTCGTACGCGGCGCATATCGACCGTTTCCCAGCGGTAGAACGCACCTTGGTGGCAATCTGCTCAACAGCAGATACACATAGTGGCAGGCAAGAGTCACCCAGCCGGAGGTGCACGTCCCGTGGCGTCGAGTGTCAATCCCACCGTAAGGCGGCGTCGGCTGGGCCAGGAGCTGCGCCGGCTCCGCGAGCAGAAGGGCATGACGGCCGAGGAGGTCGCCGAGCGGCTGCTGGTGTCCCAGTCGAAGATCAGCCGCCTGGAGAACGGGCGGCGCAGCATCAGCCAGCGGGACGTCCGCGACCTGTGCGGGGTGTACGAGGTCGAGGACCAGCGCATCGTCGACTCGCTGATGCAGATGGCCAAGGACTCGCGCCAGCAGGGCTGGTGGCACGCCTTCGGGGACATCCCGTACAGCGTCTACATCGGCCTGGAGACCGACGCGGAGTCGCTGCGCACCTACGAACCCCAGATCATCACGGGCCTGTTGCAGACCCGGCCCTACGCGGAGGCGCTCATCCAGGGCGCGTTGCCCGAGACGTCCGTCGCCGACGTCGAGAAGAGGGTGCAGGTCCGCATACGGCGGCAGGAGCGCATCTCCGCCGAGCACAACCCGCTGCGGCTGTGGGTGGTCCTCGACGAGGCCAGCCTGCACCGGGTGGTGGGCAGCAGGCAGGTGATGCGGGAGCAGTTGGAGCACGTCGCCGAGATGTCGCAGCTGCCGCACATCACCGTGCAGGTGCTGCCGTTCGACGTCGGCGCGCACCCCGGCATCAACGGCCAGTACTCCATCCTGGAGTTCGCCGACACGGCCGACTCCAGCGTGGTGTACATCGAGGGCGTGACCAGCGACCTGTACCTGGAGAAGGCGCCGGACGTGCAGAAGTACACGGTGATGTACGAGCACTTGCGGGCGCAGGCCCTGAACGTCGAGCAGTCCCGGCAGCGCATCGAGGACGTGGCGAAGGAGTACGCACGCTGAACGGGGCGGCATAGTACACGGCTGCCCCGATGTAAAGGAAGACTCGCCTGGAATATGCCATCCGGTCGAGTGAATGGCCGCTCCGTCCGGAGAGGCCAGCGAGTAGCGTCGATCACGCCAAAGATCACACGTCATTGGCGTAAACCACACCCGCGACTCGCCATCGGAGCAGACATGGCAATTCTTCAGGGCGCCCAGGAATCGTGGACCAAGTCCTCCTACTCCGGAGGAAACGGCGCGTGCGTCGAGGTCAGGTCACCGCTCGTGGCGGCGCTCGCCGTCCGCGACTCCAAGGTGACCGACGGCCCGGTCCTCGCCTTCCCCGCCGACGCGTGGAACGCCTTCGTGACCTCGGTCAAGGAGTAGCCGCCACGCCTCGCCCGCCCATACCGCCGGCGGTGCCCTCTCGACCAGTTCGCCGACCTTGCCGAGAGGGCACCCGTCGCCTCGCCTCGTCACGTCACCTCACAGGGAACGCCACGTCGCACACCGGGTCCTCCGGGCCCGCCGCCTCCCAGTCGGCGAAGTACACCTCGCGGCACGGTCCCGTCACCGTCAGGCCCTGCGCGGCGATCCACTCCTCCACCGCCCCGAAGGCGGCCAGGATCTGCGGGAACGCCACCTGGGCCTTGGTGATCCGGGTGTAGGCCAGCCGCCCGGCCGGCTCCACCCGCACCCGCGTCCGCCGGGTCCGTCCCCGCTCCTCGCTCCACGCCCGCGCCGCCGCCTCGTCGGCGACCGGCACGCAGGACTCGGCGGGACCGTCGCTCTCCGCCGACACGTCCGCGTGGTAGACGACGAACGACGCCGCCGCCACACCCCCGCAGTCCCGGGCGGCCTCCTCCAGCCGCCCCAGTGAGGCGGCGATCCACGTCGGCAGCTCGTCCGCCAGCACGTGCCGGCTCTCGCTGAGCACCACCTGCTCGGGCACGTCCACCGTCTCGACCGCGAACTTTCCGTACACGTCGGAATCCCTTCCCGTCAGCCGTCCACGGAGGTACTCGGCGAGCGTGCGCTGCCCGGCCACCCGGGCCTCCACGTCCGCCCAGTAGGCGTCGAGCAGACCGGCGGCCCGGTCGCCGCCCGCGTGGGCCACCTCGGCGATCCGGGCGAGCGGCATGTCCAGCCGGCGCAACAGGGCCACGAGCCGGGCGCGTTCGACCTGCCCGGCGCGGTAGTACCGGTGGCCTCGTCCACGTGGGCGGGTGCCAGCAGGCCCAGCCGGTCGTACAGCCGCAGTGCCTTGGCCGACAGCCGGGCCCGCGCGGCGAACGCGCCGATGGTCAGCAACGTGTCGTCGTGCGTCACGTTCGCACGGTCGTCCATGCCGCCGCCCCGTCGTTCCCGCCGTTCACGTCGTCGTCCTCCGCCGCCGGGCGGCCGTTCCGCCCGGCGACGCAGACACTCGGGCTTGACCCAGGGGCAAGGTCAACCGGCGAGGTGCGACTCGACCGCCGCGACGACCTCGGCCGCCTCCGGCCCGGTCTGCGGGGAGAACCGGGCGGCGACCTTTCCGTCCCGCCCGATCAGGAACTTCTCGAAGTTCCAGCGGATGTCCCCGCTGTGCCCCTCGGCGTCCGCGAACCCGGTCAGCCGTTCGTACAGCGGGTGCCGCCCCTCCCCGTTCACCTCGACCTTCTCGGTCATCGGGAAGGTGACGCCGTACGTCGCCGAGCAGAACTCGGCGATCTCGTCGGCGCTGCCCGGCTCCTGGCCCATGAACTGGTTGCAGGGCACGCCCAGCACGGTGAAGCCCCGCTCCGCGTACCGCTCGTGCAGCCGCTCCAGGCCGGAGTACTGCGGGGTGAGCCCGCACTTGGAGGCCACGTTGACCACCAGCACGACCCGGCCCGCGTACTGGGCGAGGTCCGCGGCCCCGCCCTGGAGGGCGCCGATCTCGACGTCGAGGGGCAGGCTGTCGTCGTTCCGCGTGTTCGATGAGGTCGTCATGGACCGGATGCTAGTCCCGCGACCCGGCGCGCCCACCGCCGCCCGCCTCCACGAGCACCTCCCCGGCCGGCGTCCGCGAGTACAGCACCGAGCGGCCCGCGCGCCGCCGCTCCACCAGGCCCGCGTCCAGCAGCACCCGCAGGTGCCGGCCGACCGAGCCGAGGCCCTGGCCGGTCACGCCGACCAGGTGGCTGGTGCTCATCGGGGCGCCGAGCAGCGTCAGCACGGTCGCGCGGGCCGGGCCGAGCAGCGCGCCGAGGGCGGCGGGCACGCGCCGGGCGCCGTCGTCCGCGAGGGCGCCCGCGCACGGGTAGACCACCGCGTACCGCTCGGGCTCCTCCCACGCCACCCAGCCGTGCCGCTGCGGAGTGATCGGCACGAGGATCAGCTCGGCCCCGGACAACTCGCGCGGCGGATACGGGTTCAGGTTGATCTGGAGCCGGCTGTCGCCCAGCCAGCGGGTGCCCGGCCGCAGCGCGTCCAGGACCGTCGCCCAGCCTCCCCGGCTCACCTGCGCGGTCCGCGCGACGACGTCCGCCTCCAGGATCCGGCGGCGCCGCTCCCAGTCCGGCCGTACCGCCTGCGCCCAGACCTCCTCCAGGAGCCCGGCGGCGCGCTCCGGCAGGTCGTCGCGGTCCAGGGCGGCCGGCAGCGGACCCCCGACGGAGACGGCCAGGTCGGCGCGGGCCTCGTCGGGGCTCGTCGCCCGGATCCGCGCGACGCCCTCCTCGAAGCTCAGGCCCTCGACCGGGGTGGGGGTGAGGAAGTCGGCGTTCCACTCCCGGCCGAGCCCCGCCCCGACGAGCAGCGCGGCCACCGGGTCGGCCGCCATCCGGCGCAGATGGGCGGGGCGGTGGGCGTCGAGCCAGGCCCGTTCACCGGGATGCCCGGCCACCCCGCAGTGCAGCAGCTTCAGACAGGCGAGGGCCTCGTCGAGCGGCGAGACCACGAAACGGCTGCGGGCGAGGGTGTCCGCGTTGATCTCCCACCAGCCCATGCGCTCTCCCCTCCCTCCGGCCTTTCGCGTCCGCGCGAAACATTAACGGCCGCCCCGACGCCCGCCCCACACTCCCCGCATGCCCGACACGAGCCGCAGAAGCTACGCGGACCTCTTCCGCACCCCGGAGTTCAGCCCGCTCTTCCTCTCCTCCGCCGCCCACCTCGCCGCGCAGACGGTGAGCGGCCTCGCGCTCGGCACGCTGGTGTTCCGGGCGACCGACTCGCCGCTGCTGTCCGCGCTGAGCATGTTCGGCCCGGCGCTCGCCCAGGTGCTGGGCGCCACGTTCTTCCTCTCCGGCGCCGACCGGCTGCCGCCGCGCGCGACACTGGCGGGCCTCTCCCTGGCCTTCGCCGCCGCCACCGCGGCCCTCGCGCTGCCCGGCCTGCCGGTGTGGGGGATGCTCGCCATCGTCTTCGTGGAGGGCCTCATCGCCTCCCTCGGCGGCGGGGTCCGCTGGGGCCTGCTGACCGAGATCCTCTCCAAGGACGGCTACCTGTCCGGGCGTTCGCTCTTCAACATGATGAACGGCGTCCTGCAGATCGCCGGTTACGCGGCCGGCGGCGTCCTGGTGACCGTGCTCTCCCCGCGCCTGTGCCTGCTGCTCGCGGCCGGTCTGTACGCCACGGCGGCCGGCGTCGCCCTGCGGCTGTCCCGTCGCCCGCCCCGCACCGCGGGCCGCCCCTCCGTACGGGCCACCTGGCGCGCCAACGCCCGGCTGTGGTCCGCCCGTCCGCGCCGCCACCTCTACCTGGCCCTGTGGATCCCCAACGGCCTCGTCGTCGGCTGCGAGTCCCTGTACGTCTCCTACGACCCCCGTGCCGCCGGCACGCTCTTCGCCTGCGCCGCGCTGGGCATGCTGGCCGGGGACGTGACGGTGGGCCGGCTGCTCCCGGCCCGGCTGCGCCCGCGCCTCGGCGTGCCGCTGCTGGTGCTGCTGGCGACGCCGTACCTCGTCCTGTTCCTGCGCCCGCCGCTGCCGCTCACGGCCGTACTGGTCGCGCTGGCCTCGGTGGGCTTCGGCGCGACCCTGGTGCAGCAGGAGCGCCTGCTCGCCCTGACCCCCGACGAACTCTCCGGGCACGCCCTCGGACTGCACTCCGCCGGGATGCTCACCCTGCAGGGCGTCTCCGCGACCCTGGCCGGGACGGTGGCCCAGCTCACCTCGCCGGCGACGGCCATGACCGTGATGGCTCTCGCCTCCCTCGCGGTGACGCTCACCCTGACGGTGGCCAGCCGGCGCGACGCACCCGACGGCGGACTGCTGCCGGTCCGGGTGGTCAGCGGACCTCACGGCGCCGGGAGTTGACGCGCGCTGCCCGGCGCGTCAGGTGGTCGCGCTCGGCGAGGTCGGACGCCTTGTGGGCCGCCTCGGCGTACAGCCGCGCCGCCGTGTCCAGGTCGCCGTCGCGCTCGTGCAGGTACGCCGCCACCGCCGCGTAACGCGGCAGCGTGTCGTCCAGCGCGGCGAGCGCCGCGAGACCCGCGCGCGGACCGTCGGCCTCCCCGACGGCCACCGCGCGGTTGAGCCGGACCACGGGGTTGCCGGTCAGCCGCGCCAGCTCGTCGTACCACTCCACGATCTGCACCCAGTCGGTCTCCGCGGCGGTGGGTGCGTCGGCGTGCAGGGCGGCGATCGCGGCCTGCGCCTGGAACTCGCCCAGCCGGTCCCGGGCGAGCGCCGCCCGGAGGATCCGCACCCCCTCGGCGATGGCCGCGGTGTCCCACCGTCCGCGGTCCTGCTCGGCGAGCGGCACCAGGCTGCCGTCGGGGGCGGTCCGGGCCGCGCGGCGCGCGTGGTGGAGCAGCATCAGCGCGAGCAGGCCCGCCACCTCGGGATGGTCGACGGAGGCCGCGAGCTGCCGGGTGAGCCGGATGGCCTCGGCGGCCAGGTCGACGTCGCCGGAGTACCCCTCGTTGAAGACCAGGTAGAGCACCCGCAGCACGGTGCCGACGTCGCCGGGCCGGTCGAAGCGCACGCCGGAGACCGTGCGCTTGGCCCGGCTGATCCGCTGGGCCATCGTCGCCTCGGGCACCAGGTACGCCCGGGCGATCTGCCGGGTGGTCAGCCCGCCGACGGCGCGCAGGGTGAGCGCGACGGCCGAGGACGGCGACAGCGAGGGGTGCGCGCACAGGAAGTAGAGCTGGAGCGTGTCGTCCACGTCCGGGGCGGGGCCGGGCCCCGGTTCCTCCTC
The DNA here is from genome assembly GCF_003112575.1 of Streptomyces ardesiacus. Classification (GTDB taxonomy): domain Bacteria; phylum Actinomycetota; class Actinomycetes; order Streptomycetales; family Streptomycetaceae; genus Streptomyces; species Streptomyces ardesiacus. Next base: position 246,820 of record NZ_BEWC01000003.1, on the reverse strand, counting down.
GACCCGGTCCTCGCGCCGTCTGCGGGCGGTGTCGGCGCGGGCCGCGTCGAGGAAGCGCCGCCAGGCCACGGTGACCAGCCACCCCTTCGGGTCCTTCGGCGGGTCGTCGGGCCACCGGCGGACCGCCTCGACCAGCGCGTCCTGGACCGCGTCCTCGGCCGCCGCGAAGTCGGCTCCGCGGCGGACGAGAACGCTCAGCACGCTCGGCGTGAGGCTCCTGACCAGGGTCTCGTCCATGGGGTCCCCGGGGGCCGCGGCCATCGGCGAGGTCACTCCGTGACGGTCGGGTGCTCGCCCAGGAAGGGACGCAGCTCCAGCCACTCGTGGATCGGCCTCCCGCCCGCTCCCGGCGCGGCGGACAGCTCCCCGGCCAGCTCGACGGCGCGCTCGTAGCCGTCGACGTCGATCACCATCCAGCCGGCGATGAGGTCCTTGGTCTCGGCGAACGGCCCGTCGGTGACCGGGGGCCGCCCCTCACCGTCGTACCGCACCCACGTCCCCTCGGGGGCGAGCGCCTGCCCGTCGACGAACTCGCCGGTCTTCTCCAGGCGGGCGGCGAAGTCGTTCATGTACTGGATGTGCGCCGAGATCTCGTCCGGCGTCCACTGGTCCATGGGCACGTCGTTGGCCGGTGCCGGGGCGCCTCGGTAGTGCTTGAGCAGCAGGTACTTGGCCATGGTCCGTCGTCTCCTCGGTGCTGGTGCGGCCCATTGTGGCCGCCTTCACCCCTGGGACGGAGCCGGACGCGCGTTCTCGACACGGCGGGAGGGTCAGGCGGAAGTTTTTTCCGTGACGTCCCTCAACAGCCCCTCCACACCGTGCAGGAAGGTCTCGGACACCAGGTCCGGGTCGAAGAGGCACCCGGCCGCCATCGCACCGTCGCGGAGCATGACGAGGTGCCGTCCGGCGGCCTCGGCGGGCGCGTCGCCCTCGCCGGCCCGGGTCAACAGCTCCGTGACGGTGCGCAGGAACCACTCCCGGTGGGCCAGGACGGCCCGGTGCACCGGGTGGGCCGGATCGGAGTACTCGGCGACGGCGTTGAGGAAGGCGCAGCCGCGGAACCCGGGCGACCGGATCCCGTCGACGACGGACCGCGCGACCGCCCGGACCTGCCCGGCGGCCGAGGGCGTACCGTCCACCGCCGCGGCCACCTGCTCCCGGATCCCCCGGTCGGCCTGGTCGAGGTAGGCGAGGACGAGGTCCTCCTTGCCCGCGAAGTGCCGGTACAGCGTGGCCCGGGTGACCTGCGCCTCCGCGGTGATCCGGTCGATGCCGACGGAGTGGATCCCCTCGGCGTAGAAGATCCTCGTGGCCGTACCGAGCAGCCGTGTGCGCGCTGCGGAGGGGGTGCGGGCGGCTTCTGTGCGCGGGCTCATGCGCCCACCGTACCAAGGCGCCGAGGGAGAACGTTCGGTCTTGACACTGGGCGCGGGAAGCCTTTGACTGCTCCACGAAGAGACCGAACGTTCTCCCTCTCTCTGCTGTCGCCCCACCCTTCCCGCCTCACCGAAAGGCCCTCCCATGGACACCGCCGTCGTACCGGCGCCCACCAGCGTCCCCGTCACCCTCCGGAAGCTGTACTTCCTCCGCTTCGCCTTCGCCGCCGTGTGGGCCGCCCTGCTCTTCACCACCGCCGACGCGCTGGGCCCGCTGAGCACGACCCTGCTGCTGGTCTATCCGCTGTTCGACGTGGCGGCCGCGGTCGTCGACCTCCGGTCGGCCAGGGAGAACGGCGGCCCGACCACGCCCTTGTACGCCAACGTCGTGATCAGCACCCTGACCGTCCTGGCCCTCGCCCTGGCCATGACCTCGGGCCTCCCCGCCGTCCTGCGGGTCTGGGGCGCGTGGGCCGTCGCCGCGGGCCTCACCCAGCTCGTCGCGGGCGCCGTCCGGCGCGGGACGGGCGGTCAGTGGCCGATGATCGTCAGCGGCGCGATCTCCACCCTGGCCGGCATCTCGTTCGTCACGCAGGCGGGCGCCGACGACCCGTCCCTGGGGGGCCTCGCGGGGTACGCCTTCCTCGGCGGGGTCTTCTTCCTGGTCTCGGCGGTGCGCCTGACCCGGAGGACACGCGGACGGGTCTGACCGGGGGTGCGCCTGATCCGGACGGCACGCGAACTGTCCTGACCGGGGGCGCGCCTGACCCGGAGGACCGCGGACGGGCCTGGCCGGGGGTGTGACCGCGAGCCGTACGAGCACCCGTGGGGTACCGGGGGAGTCGCGAGCGACGGAAGGAGCCGACCGTGCCGCACCACTCACCCGACCCCGAGAACCCCGAGAACCCCGAGAACCCGGAGAACCCGGAGAACCCGGAGAACCCGGAGAACCCGCCGGAGACGGGAAGGCCGGGATCCCCGCCCGAGGGCGCCGCGGACCTCCAGTTCATCGGCAACGCCACCCTGCTCATCCGCTACGGCGACCTGACGCTCCTGACGGACCCCAACTTCCTCCACCGCGGACAGCGGGCCCACCTCGGCTACGGACTGGTCTCGCGCAGGGTCACCGAACCGGCCCTCGACGTGACGGAACTGCCGCACGCGGACCTGGACGCCGTGGTCCTCTCGCACCTCCACGGCGACCACTTCGACCGGGTGGCCCGCCGCGGCCTGGACCGCGGCCTGCCGTTCGTCACCACCCCGCACGGCGCCCGCCTCCTGAAGGGCCTGTACGGCTTCCGGCGCGCCACCGGTCTGCACACCTGGCAGACCCGCACCCTACGGCACGGCGACTCCACTGTCCGCATCACCTCGCTCCCCGGCCGCCACGCACCCGGCCCCGCCCGCTTCCTGCTGCCGCCGGTGATGGGCAGCCTGCTCGAGTTCGGCGACGGCACCGGTGAGACCAGGCTGGTCCTCTACGTCTCCGGCGACACCCTCATGTACGACGGACTGCGCGAGATCGCCGTACGCCACCCCGAGATCCACCTGGCCGTCCTGCACCTCGGCGGCACGACCCTGCCCGGCGGCCTCGTGGTCACCATGGACGCCGGGCAGGGCGCCGACCTGCTCGACCTGCTGCGCCCCCGCCGGGCCATGCCCGTCCACTACGACGACTACACGGTCTTCCGCTCCCCGCTGGACGACTTCCTCGCGGAGGCCGGCCGCCGGGGCCACACCGCCCGCCTGCTGCGGTGCGCCCCGGGCGAGCACGTGACCGTGGGCGCGGAGCCGGGAACCTGAGACGAAGCAGGGCGGGCGGACAGGGAAGGGAGGACCGGGTCTTGCCCGAGCCCTGGCCACCCCGGGAAGATCGTCGTCCGTGCACCTCGACGAACTCAGCGCGGACGAACGCCGGTTGTGGGACGCCTACCCGCAGGGCCGCCCCGTCGCGCTCCCGGCGGACCCAACGCCCTCGGCCGACCCGCAGGACCCAACGCCCTCGGCCGACCCGGCGGACCCGCCGGACCCGCAGGACCCGCCGGACCCGCCGGACCCGCCGGATCCGGCGCCCCCGGACCAGGTGATCCGCGCCGAGGTGGTCGCCGCACTGCTGCTGGGCGCCCACACCGCAAACGCGCCGGGCGACCGCCCCGCACTGCGCCTGACCGGTGCGCGGATCACGGGCCGCCTGGACCTCGGCTTCACGGACATCACGGCACCGGTCCACCTGACCGACTGCCGCTTCGACGAGACACCGCTGCTGCGGGCCGCCCGGACCCGGGAGCTGTCCCTCACGGGCTGCGCCCTGCCCGGCCTCGTCGCGGACACGGCACAGATCGACGCGGGCCTGACCCTCACCCACTGCCGCCTCACCGGCCCCCTGGTCCTCGACCGCGCGCAGATCAACGGAGACCTCGACCTGCGCGACACCGCGATCACCCACCCCGGCGGCGAGGCCATATCGGCCGTCCACGCCCAGGTGTCCGGCAACGCCCTGTGTGCCGACCTCGCCGTCGAGGGGACCTTCCGCCTCTCCGGTGCCTGCGTGGACGGCGAGTTCGACCTGGAGGGCGCCCGGCTCCGCGCCCCCGGCCGCCACGCCCTGGACGCCTACCACGTGCGGGTCGGCGAGGACTTCACCTGCCACCCCGGCTTCAGCGCCGAGGGCCGGCTCATCCTCTCCGGCGCCACGGTCGGGGCGGCGATCGGCTTCTGCGGGGCCCGGCTGAGCAACCCCGGGGACATCGCCCTGGAGGCGGTGGACGTCACCGTCGCCCGCAACTTCGACCTGGGCCTCGGTCTCACGGTCGACGGCGCGGTGAAACTCGACGGCACCCACGTCGGCACCGAACTCAGCTTCCGCGCCGCCGAACTGACCCACCCGGGCGGCATCGCCCTGTCCCTGCGCGCGACCCGGGCACGGGACACGGACCTGCGCACCCGGCGGCCGGTCGAGGGCACGGTCGACGCCCGCAACGCCCACCTCGGCACCCTGCACGACAACCCGGTCACCTGGCCCGCCGACCTCCGCCTGGCCGACACGACGTACGACGGCCTGGCCTTCCCCCTGCCGGCCACCGAACGCATCGGCTGGCTCCGCCGCCCACCCGGCGGTTACCTCCCCCAGCCGTACGAGCAACTGGCCGCGACCTACCGGCGCCTGGGCCACGAGGACGAAGCCCGCACGGTCCTCCTGGCCAAGCAACGCCACCGCCGCACCGGGCTCCCCGCGCACACCCGCCTGTGGGGCCACGTCCAGGACTTCTCCGTCGGCTACGGCTACCGCCCCCTCCGCGCCGGCCTGTGGCTCCTGGCCCTCCTCGCCTGCGGCACCCTGTACTTCGCCCTGCACACCCCCGCCGCCCTCGAACCCGGCAAGGCCCCGCCCTTCAACGCCGTCTTCTACACCCTCGACCTCCTCGTCCCGATCATCACCTTCGGCCAGGAACCGGCCTTCGCCCCCCGGGGCACCGGCCAGTGGCTCTCCTACGCCCTGATCGCGGCCGGCTGGATCCTGGCCACGACGGTCACGGCGGGCATCACACGGGCGCTGAGCCGACAGTGACCCGGCGGGGTCTCCCGCCCCGCGGCTCCCTCGCGTCCGGGGCGGCACGTCTGAGTACCCGTGCTCATGCGCGGCGCTTGCCCCGGCACCATGCTGAACGGCATGCGAGCGAAGCGGGCACGGTGGTCGTGGTGAGCCCCCGGCGCGAGCCGTCGACCGGCGAGCAGGTGGGGGTCGCCGTGGCGCTGCTCGTCATCGACCTGATGGTCATCGCCTGGCTGGTGGTCATCCAGTACGGCATGGCGGTGTGGGCGGACAGCTACGACGGAGGGAATCCGCCCGGCGCGCCCAAGCAAGCGCTGCGGGGAGCATGGCTCCTGGCGGGCGGCGCGGTCGTCACGGGCGGCGGCCTTCTCGCGCTGGGGTGGCGTCTTCCCGGCATTGCGCAACTGGTCGTCCTGGGAGCCGGAGCAGCGCTGCTCGCCTCCTTCGCCGCCCGCTGAACCCACGCGGACGGCACGGGCGACGAGCCCGGCGGAGCCGCCAGGGGCGCCCGGCATGCTGCCGGGCGCCCCGGGGCACGGGCGGCCGCATGACGGTCCACGCCGCGGACGAACCGCTGACGGTGACCGGCCTCAGGAGCAACCGGCCGAAGCCGGCGCGGACGCGGCCGAGGGGTCCGTCACGCCGCCGTCAGCGCCGCCAGAGCGCGGTCCATGGCGGCGTTGAACTCCTCCGGCGCCAGCGGCAGCCGGGACTTGACGTCCCGGCTCCACTGGTCGGCGAGAACCTCGGCGGAGCCCGCCTCGACACCGTCGAGCGCCGCATCGGCCAGGTCCGACGGCGCGATCTTGTCCACGGGCCAGCCCGCGGCCATGTCGGTGTCGGCCAGCCCGAGGTGCACCGCCGTCACGAGCGTGCCCTGCTCGGCGAGCTCCAGGCGGACGCCGTTGGTCATGGCCCAGGCGGCGGCCTTGGTCAGGTGGTAGGCGTTCGCGCCCTTGCCCCCGAACCAGGACATGGCGGAGAGGACGTTGACGATCGCGCCCCCGCCGTTCCCGGCCAGCGCCGGTGCGAACTCCCGGATCATTCCCAGGTGGCCGAACACGTTGGTCTCCAGCTCCTGCCGCACCGCGTCCGGCGAACCGGTCAGCAGGTCGGTCCCCGTCTGGATCCCCGCGTTGTTGATGAGCAGCGAGACGTCCGGGGCGGCCTCGGCGGCGGCCCTCACAGACGCCGGATCGGCGATGTCGAGGCGGAGCACCTCGACCCCCGGCAGGTCCACGGTCTCGGGGCGGCGAGCCGTCGCGTAGACCTTGCGTGCGCCCCGTTCGATCAGGCGCTGGGCGAAGGCGCGGCCCAGACCGCGGTTGGCTCCGGTGACAAGGGCAACTGAGTTGTTGACGTCCATGTCCGCTACGCTAAAACCTGACGTTGACGTCAGAGGCAAGTGCTGGTCGTCAGAACGGCCGGGCGAGAGGAGCCACCATGCCCGTCACCGAGGCCGCGACCCCGGCCGAGCGGCTGATACGCATCGGCGAGGTGGCCCGGGGCGCCGGCGTCTCGGTACGCGCCGTGCGCTACTACGAGCAGCAGGGACTGCTCCGCGCCGAACGGAGCCCGTCCGGCCAGCGTCTCTACCGGCAGGACGCCATCCCCCTGGTCCGCTTCTTCCAGCAGATGTACGCCGCCGGCCTGACCAGCCGAAGGATCGCCGAACTGCTTCCGTGCTGGGACTCCGGACACACCGACGCCGAGCAACGAGCCATGCTCCACGCCGAGCGCGCCCGCATCCAAGCCAAGGTCGACGACCTGCAGGCCGCCCTGGACCGCCTCGACGAGGTCATCGCGACCACGAACACCCACCCGTAGCCACGGCAGACCGGACGGCAAAGGGCACCCACTGAACCCAGCGGCTGCCCTGCCGTCGAGACGCTTGGTTCGGCTCATGCCGCCTGTGTCGGGCGGTCCGCTCCCGCGTCGCTCACGCGCTGCCGGTTACTGAGCGGCGCGTGGTCAGACCTGCCCGAAGTCGATCTCCACGAGGAAGGGGGCCGCTGCCTTGAGGATGCCGGTGAACACGTCTCCGTCCCGGTAGGTCTTCGTCGCGGGGTCGAGAACGTAGGTGTACACCAGAGGGACGCCTGTCGCGGCCTGCTCGATCCGCCAGTAGAAGCCGATGCCTGCCTTGGCGTACTGGTCGACCTTAACGATCCGGTCGGTGGTCTCCGAGCCGGGCGGCACCACCTCCGCGACCAGCAGCACGTGCTCGGGGCGGGTGGGGGTGATGTCGATCGTGTCTGCGCGGTACACGACGACGTTCGGGCGGCGATTGGTGAGCGGGACGTCCTGAAGCCGGACGTCGAAGTCAGTGTCGGCGTTCCACTCCGGGCCCGCGGCGGCGTCCAGGGCGTTCGCCAGAATCCGGGCCAGCCGGTTGTGCCGCTTGGACGCACTCGGACTCACCACGACCATCCCGTCCACGATCTCGACGCCGGCGCACTGCTCCTCGGACCAGGACTCGTACTCCTCCGCCGTGATCTGCTCATGCATCCACGCCGGGGCCACCATCTCGGCCGCCATGAAGCACCTCCCGGACGCTGTGCAGCGGGCCCGATCCCGCTGGATTCAGCGTACTGCCTGCCGCCCGCCGGCCCGCCGATCGCACTCACGTCCCTCTCGTCCGCCGGCATCGGCGCAGCAGCCGGGGCCACTGCACGGGCGCTCATCGATCTGGTGCGCCCCTGGCGCGCGCCTGGTGCATCACGTGGGCCCTCCGCACACTCTGCCCTGGTCCCCTGACAACTGCTTCTCTGGAGCGGCTGATTCGCACGGATCAGAAGCAGATCAAAGTGCTGCGGAGAAGGAGAGGAACGCTCTTGACGCCGCAGTCCCCATCCCAGGGCCCGGAAAAGTGGCCCGCCCGCAGCTTCCTCGGTGGCACGCCATCCACAAGGCCTTCGCCGAACTGCGCAGGGACGAACTCATCACCACCGGCTACCGCCGCACCACCGTCCTCGACCTGAATCGGCTGCGGGCAATCGCCCAGCTTCCCGCAGCCGTTCCGTAACAGGGGCGTCGCCCGCCCCGTCTGCCGAGAACCGTATTTCTACGACCCACTCGGTGTTCCCCTTATCCGGGCGCACAGTTGACGCCCGACCTCGTTCGACCACGGCAGACGGGTGACCGATTCCATGACATCGCAATCGCGCTGCCGTCGCGAGTCTGCGACGTCAGATGAGGACGCAGACGACAGTGACCGCCCGGGTGGATGTCAGGCGTGGTTGTCAGGAGGGGACCGCCGCCGGAAATCCGGAGGCGGTCCCCTCCTGAACTGGTGCCCCCGGCTGTGACCTGCGGAAATGTCGGCCGTGGGGTGCCTGGCCCGGGAAAACACCCCTCCGCGGTTCTCATGTGTTCGCAAGGTTTCCCGGCCTCATGTGTGCTGGATCCGTTCCGGGCCGGTTGCGGGGGACCTCTTGCCGCGGATCGTGGGCGCGGGGCGCGGCCAGGGGGAGACGTAGGCCGTGCAGGGCCGCTAAGGGTTGTGCTATGCAATTGAACGCATATACCGTTGATTGCATGACGGAGCGGTGGGAGATCGAGATCGAACCCGAGGTGCGGGATTGGTTGGAGCTGCTTCCGTTTCGCCTCTACCGGCGGGTGGAGGACAAGACGGACCGTCTGCTGGACGAGCCGACGACGCTCGGTGAGCCGTACTCGCGGCACCTGGGCGGCAAGCTGCGTGAGCTGCGCTTCGAGCTGGACGGCGAGGCCGTGCGCATCCCGTACTGGCTCGCTCCCGGGCAGCGGATCGTTCTGCTGACGGTGTTCCGCAAGACGAGGATGCGTGAGGCGGCGGAAGTCGAGCGTGCACACCAGGCGCAGAAGCTCTGCGAGGCCGAGCATGGTCATGCCCAGTACACCTACGAGCGGCGCAAGGAGAGCTGATGAATCACAGCACGTGGAGGACGCGCCGGGCCCGGCAGCTTGCGGGTGAGGCGGTGGAGTACGACCAGGAGTACGTCGATGCTCGGCTGGCCGGCGATCTCGGGCAGGCGGTCTACGACCGTCGAATCGAGCTCGGCCTGTCCCAGACCGAGCTGGCCGAGCGGGCCGGGATGACGCAGCCTCAGGTGTCCCGGATGGAGGGTGGAGACACCGTGCCCACTCTCCCGCTGCTGCGACGCCTGGCCAAGGCTCTGGACGGCACCCTGAACCTGGCCATCGACGAGGGCGACTCCCGCGTCACCTTCACCCCGCACGCCGCCTGAAACCGAACCCACAAAAGGCCCCGGACCATGATCGGTCCGGGGCCTTTTGGCTGGTGCCCCCGGCAGGATTCGAACCTGCGACACCCGCTTTAGGAGAGCGGTGCTCTATCCCCTGAGCTACGAAGGCGGGGCTTGATCGAAACCTTGCACGGAACTCGGTGAAGTGTCCGTGGCCAGGTCTGTCTGTCAAGCCCTGAGCGTCCTGGAGGCGACCGCTGTGGCGTGGACAGGCTGGGCCTGTTGACATGCCGCAGCGCCCGCCGAGGCGCTCGATCCACAGGGTACCGGATCGGGGCTCGGGCGGGCGCTGGTGTTGGTGGGTCGGCGGTGGGGTGCTCAGGCGGTGGGGCTCAGCAAGGGTGACGCCTCTTCGTGGAGGGCCCGGCTCGTTGAGTTCTGTGCGAGGACGAAACCGAGGGTGAGGAGCTTCTGGGCCTCGACGCCGTAGGAGATCAGGCGCCCGTTCCACAGTGAGGCGTCGAGCTGGGAGTGGCCCGACTCGGCGTCGCTGCGGTATGGGTAGACGAGCTGGTGGGTGCGGGTGTACTCGGGGATCTGCTGGAGGTGCTCGGCGCGGTGGAATCCGCGTTCCTCGTCGCTTTCGCCGGCCGGGCGTTCACCGGCACGGCTAGTGGTGGCGACGGCGACGCGGTGGATATGGGCCCCGTGGCGGCAGGGAATTTCCAGGACGTGGTACCAGCGGTAGGTGCGGGTGCCTCGTCTTTCCAGTCTTCTGATCGGCACCGGGACCAGTTCCGTCGTACCGTCGGCGAAGGGGACCTTTTCGGCGATGCGTCCGTTAGCGGCCCACAATTCATGGATGCAGCGTCCTGGCCGGAGCGTCTCGTAGAATTGCGGTTCGTTTCCTTTGTGCTGTTTGTTGATTACGAGGCCGCCGCGCCGGGCGATGGCGTCTCGGTGGGTGCCGCGGAAGGCGCCGTCGTAGAGGACGCCCATGCATCCGGGGGCTCTGTCCATAATGTCGAGGACGCCATCGACGGCGATGGCGGCTTCCCCACCCGGGTGCTGATGGGGCACGTAGCGGGAGTCAAGGAAGACCCGGGAGAGATAGTTTTCGTCTTTCCGTGCGGAGAAGAATACGTATTTGGGGCCGTATGCTTCGTTTCCACCTCCCTCTCGCTGTGGGGCAGATGCGGGGTCGATGCGGTGGTAGCGGATTTCTCCGGTTTTCATGTCGATGCTGCGGTGGGCCCGGGCGAGGGTCGGGGATTTGAGTACCGTTCCGTCGGCGGCTATGAGCTGGTGGCGCCCTGGGTTGCTCCAAGAGCGGGTTTCGTCTCCTGGGAAGATTCCCTGCTCGAGCGCCTGGTCCAGTGCGAGCATGCGGTACAGGTCCCACAGGTCGTCCGCGTGGTCCCGCAGTCGGCGCTGGGCGTGGAGCCACTGGGAGCGGGTTGGTCCGGTCTCCGGGAGGAGCAGGGCGGCTTCGGCACCGAGTTCGCTGCGTACTCCTGATCGGAAGATCTTCCATATCTCGGGGTCTTCGAGGTGTGCGGCGGTGCGGCGCGCGGAGGCGAGGACGCTGCGGGCGGCGAGGAAGAAGAGGAACGCAACATCGGGGTAGCCGCGGCGCCGGCCGACCCTGCCGGGTGGCGGGAGGGCTTCGGCAAGGTCAAAGAGGTCGGGGTTGTGGGCGCAGTCGGTGAGGCGCTCGTGGAGGGTGCGGCGGTCCCGTTCGGTGAAAGTGCGCTTGCGCGGTGTGCGCTGGCCGGGCGGGAGGGCGTCCTGGAAGATGTCGTCAGGCACGCTCGGCTCCCGCATCCGGCACAGGGGTCGTCCAGTCGAGGCCGATCAGATCGGCGGCGCGGTCGAGGGAGCGGAGCCCGAGCCGGCGGGCAACGTCCTCGATGTTCCGGTTCTCGTCGTAGAGGCGCACCGCCGCGTACGCGGTCAAGGAGGCTGGCTTGACGTGCGGGTCGGCATTCAGGCCGATTCGGCGGATGAGGTCGGCCAGGGCGACGCAGGCCCTTGCCTGCAACTGTTCGTCCGGTGCCGGAGCCGAGGAGACGGCGAGCCGGGCGTCCGGTGCTCCTTCGGTGCGCAGCTGCTGCCGGGTGACGAAGGCGGATCTGGCCTTCAGGACGCGCAGGGCCCAGGGATCGAGAGGGCACCAGCGGGGGTCGGTTCGTGTGGAGCCGTGCATCCAGACGGCGGCAGCCTGTTCGTCGAGGTCGCGGACGCGGATGTGGCCGATCTCCCCTGTGTGTCCGCCGGACAGCGCCAAGGCGGCGGCTGCTGCGTGCCGGCTGGGCCTGGTGACGTACTCCGCGGCCTGGCGCAGGACGATGGCCTCGTCCTCGTCCAGAGGGCGGACGCGGGTGCGGGTGCGTTCGGGGAGGCGGATGCCACGGGTGGGGTCGGCATTGCTGAGGCCGAGGTCGTACAGGGTGCGGTAGAAGGAGCGCAGGACGGCGCGGCGTTGGTGGAGGGTGGCGTTGGCGGAATCGCCGATCCGGCCGTGGCGGGTGCGACCCTGGGCGTAGATGAAGTCCTCCACGATGTCGGCTGTCACCTCGGCGAGGAGGGTGACACCGCGGTTTTGGCTGTAGCGCGCGTATCGCTCCAGCAGTTGCCGGAAGGCGCGATGGGTCTGGGGGGACATCTGTCCCTGGAAAGTCATCTCGTTCCAATGGGTGACGGCCTGCGCGACGGCATGCTCCAGCGTCGCCTCCGCAGCGGGGCATGCGGGCGGGCGGGTGCCGTCGGGCAGGGCTCGGTCAGGTAGTGGCGCGCGCGGCACGGGCATGGCGAACTCTCCCAAGTGGTGCAAGTTCACACCACTGTGGGGAGGTGGAGATGCCTGTGCAAGCGTTGGCGCGCAAAGAGGTGACGTCGGCGGTCAGCCGCCGACGCGGAAACCCCGTGGTCAGGCCCGCTGGCGGGACAGGACGTCGTAGATCGTGGCGAGCGATCGCATGACCGCGCCGTAGTCCTCCGCGTTCAGTTGTTCCAACTGGTTCATACTCAACGGCAGCACCAGGCCGAACTGCGGGCCGGGTTCGGTGGCGGCGCTGGGCCCTGGCGGTGCAGGGTCGATCGGACGTGAGTGGCGGGTGTCCCTGTCCACCGTGCTGGACAGGGACAGAGTTCCGTCGTCGGCCCGCTCCATGTAGCGGGCGAGTTCCAGCCAGTCCACCAAGTGGACCCATGGGGTCAGCCGGGACGTGGGGTAGGGCCGCATCGCCTTGGCGACATCCTCGGTGCTGAGCGAGGTCTCCGCGGGGACGGAGGCGACCAGCAACTGATAAACCCAGGAGTCGCGCCAGACTTCCCCGAACAGGGTGCGTGCCGCCTCCCGGTCGGTGGGCCATGTCCGGCCGACGCGGGCACCGGCAACGGTCGGGGTCCAGCCGGCCGGGCCGGAGGTCAGCAGCCCGGTGTTGGTCAGGAAACGCAGAGACGCAGTGACATCGCGGTTGAGACCAGTCTCGCGGACAAGGTCGCGGATCTTGGCGGCGGACCGCCCTGTCGCGCAGGTGGTGACGGCGGCGGCGAGGAGATCCATCTGCCGGTCGGCGGAGATGGTGACGGGCGGCATGCGGTAGGAGACCGTCTTGCCACCCGTGCTGGACGCCGTGTCGGTCGTGGCGTACTGGGAGGTGTCCTGGTGACGGGAGCGTCCGGCCACGCCGGACGAGGAGGCTTTCATTTCGTGGTTCCTTGGTCCGTTCGTCGCCGAAGGGATCGGCGGTTTCCGGAAGGGCTCACGCTGAACGGACCGCATGGCCTAAGCTGGCCACCGGTGCGTGAGCCCTTATCTGCAGGGATGCGCCAACGGCCGCCGTGGGCTCGACACTTGCGGCGGCCGATCTGCTTGCGTGAGTCCTTATTCGTCTCTGGTGGCCTCCGTTCCCGCAGCAGCGAGCCAGTACCGGGACTGGCTGTCGCGAACCACGGTGCCTTCCTTGTGCAGCTTGGTCAGCCGGGCGCGGATGCTGGACGCGGAACTCGTCACGCCCATGGCCTCCGCCTTCCGCGTGATCTCCAGCGGGAGCAGACCTCCCCGTCCGCGCAGGACGTGGAGGATGCACTCCTCGATCGTCAGGCTGCTCTGGTCCGGTGCAGACGCAGCCGTACGGGCTTGCTCCTCGCCGTTGCGTGTCCCGTCGGCCTCGCCGGCGTAAGCCTGCATGGCGCGCAGAGTCGCGGTGTTCTCCGCCAGACGCATCTCGAGCGTCGCGATCCGCGCCGCAATCTCGTCGCGTTCACGACGAGCGGCTTCGATCTCGCGCTTCAGCTCTTCCGTGCTGCTGCTCAGGTCGGACAGGAAGCTACGGGTGGACGCGCTGATGTCGTGCACTGCGTCTCCCCCATGTCGCATACCGGCTGGCGCGGTCCTCATGATCCGCGGCGACAGCATAGACAACAACAACTCGCGCTGTCTCCAACATGGTTGAAGCGCCTGAGGTCATGAGGTGCGCGGTTACCCGCTGTGGTGCCCGTAGGTAGCGACTCACCTGGGGGAATGGGGAAGGCGGCCCGCCCAGAGGAGCGCCTGCCGTGGATCGGGGAGCGCAGCGCTCAGCGACCCAAGCGAGCTTCCCATTGACCGTGCGCTCTGCTGAGTGAGCTCACCGCCGCCGGCATCTCCATGCTCCAGCGGGTTGCACTGGGTCCGCTTTCACCGGAGTTCAGCGCAACCCGCGACGGAGCGCGATGGCCAAAGTTGCCGATGAGTACAAGCACTGGTCATCTCACCCGGGACGTAGACCAGGCTTCGTAGGAGCCCCTTGCACGCCGGGCTGGGCTGCTGCCACGCCACCCTGCTCCGGACCGAATGATCAGGACTTCTGCAAGTTGCCGTGGGCCGCTGCTGTCACAGAGGAGGAACTGTAGGAGGAAGCGGCTCAGCGGTTCCTCTTTGCTGATCGTCTCCGGGGCTGCGTCACAGGGGAGCTTCGGTGTGCCACGGGAGGAACCAGTCCAGGGAGGCCCAGTACAACACGGCGAATACCGGACGGTCACCGAGCGGTCCGGAGGCGCGCTCGGGCTGCTTCTATACCGTCGTGGAGCCTGTGGCTCGCCGGGCGGAGGCGGGGCAAGCGGTGGAGTGCGGCCAACGCCTCTGGAGGCTGCCGGTTCGCCCGCCGTGCTCCCGTCCTCGGCTCCCTCCGTCTCCTCCGCAGGGAGCGACTACAGGGCTCGGATCGGATCCGTCTCCATGAGATCGACCCACTCCACCCGGGCACCGGCCCGAGGGCCCGGGACCGGCCGGCCGGCGTCCAGCACGCGCGGCTCAGCGGTTAGGCCAGCGAACCGTCGTGAAACTGCGAATTTCTCTCACAGATGACGTTCCGCACCATACTCACGGAGGAAGCAGCCGGTCGACCCGGTGCCTGCCTTGTTCTTCCATCAGTCATGATGCTCGTATGGGTACCATCCAGTCAGCAGCAGAGATCGAGCCTCTGCTGGAACCCCTCACGGGGCAGAAGATCGCCGCACTCCAGGTGCTCGGCATCAACTCGCTGAAGACGCTTTCGCCACCTCTAGAGGCGCTAGCGGGGGAGGTGGTGACAGCGGCAGATGTCGTCGATCGCACCCTTCGCGTCGACACGACGAGCCATGTCATCTCGTTCGATCTGCAGCGCACCGGTCGGGTGATCCTGCTTGAGTCCGCGGAGCCCTATCGGTTCGTCGCCGGGGCTAATCGCCCTACCGTCCGTCTTCTGATGGTGGATGGGACGGGCCTGGACTTGATCGAACCGGCCAAGACCAAGCGGATCACGGTGACGATCACGACCAGGCCCGCCTGACCCCAGCCGCACCAAAATGATCTACTTCCCAGGGCCGCCTCGATGCAGCTACTCTCGACGCAGAGATATGGGCAAGTCATGGGAGTGGCGATGGGCCAGCAGACGCACCGGAAGGATGACCTCCTGGTCTCCTCCAACTTCATTCGAGCGATCCGGGAGTCGGGCTACGTCAGCCTCTCGACCGCTCTCGCAGAACTCATCGACAACTCCCTCCAGGCCGCAGCGACCGAGGTCGCGATCACGGTCGTGCGGACCAAAGCAGACGATGATCCGGAGATCTCTGTCGAGGACAACGGTCACGGGATGTCGCGTTCCGAGATTGAGGCGTGCCTCCGCTTCGGTGGTTCGTCACGCTTCGACGAGCGGCAATCGTTCGGTCGCTTTGGCATGGGACTGCCTGCCGCCTCGCTCAGCCAGGCTCGACGGATCGAGGTGATCTCCTGGCAGAACGGCCGGAGCGCGCACCAGGTCTCTTTGGACGTTGATGCTGTCGCTGCCGGGGCCCCAGTTGACCTTCGTGCGCGCCGCCAACCTGGCCGTACTGCAGGCTCGGGGTGCCGGGTGGTCTGGCGAAACTGCGACCGCATCGAGTATCGCCGCCTCGCCTGGCTCGAGCGGGCCCTGCGTCGTGACCTCGGACGCCTGTACCGGCGCTTCCTGAGCAGCGGCGAACTTGTCTTGACCATCAACGGGAAGCAAGTCGACTCAGTCGATCCCATGCTCCTCACAACCAGGATCGAGGGCCGTAGTGCACGGCTGGCCTTCGAGCCGATCCGCTATGAACTCGCCACCTCATCGGGCAAGACCGCCTTCGTCACGGTCCGGTTCGCGATGCTGCCGGTTCAGCACTGGCATCACCTGGACAATGTGACCAAACGACGCATGGGCATCGTCGGCGGAGCCGGCGTCTCCATCCTGCGTGCCGGCCGTGAGATCGCGAGTGGCTGGCATCTCATGGGAGCGAAGCGCAAGGAAAATTATGACGACTGGTGGCGATGTGAGATCGACTTCGATCCCATCCTTGATGAGCACTTCGGGATCACTGTGAACAAGCAGGGCATCCGGCCGTCTCAGGAACTTCAGGAGGCTCTTGGGCCGGAGCTGGAGTCGATCGCTCGGCTGCTGAACTTGCGCGTACGCCAAGCCTTTGAGGAGGTCAAGTTCCAAGCGGCAACAGAGACGTCATGCCGTATAGCGGAGGCCGCGGACGCCGACCTGCCCGTTATCCGGTCGACCAGAAAGGGGTCGGGCGCCCTGAGTTACCGAATCGGGTCCGAACAACTGCCGATTGATACGATGTTCACCTCAGCCCTGAAGCGGCGCACGCTCGATGTCACACTGAACGTTGATCATCCAGCCTTCGCAGCGTTGTACCGGCCCCTGCAGGCACTGAGCGACGAGGCGGGGAGAGACCTACGCACTGCACTCGAACTGTTCCTTCTATCCTTCGCCCGTACCACGACCCTCCTGGGCAGCGACGGTCACAACTGTGACGACCTCCTGCGACTATGGAGCAAAACCTACGGACGGATGCTCCAGAAGTCATGAAAGAAGAGGCCAAGCCCGTTACCCTCAGGCTCCCTGCCGACGCTTCCCGTCGGGAGAGGCAGGCGTTCGCTCGTCTCTGCGCCCTGCTGGCAAGTGCTCCGCTCGGATCCACAGATGTGAACAGTCACGATCACTGGATTCAGGCAGCCAAGATCAAGAACCTGTATGAGCAGCCGCTGCTCGCGGCAGCTGCTCACACCGCCATAGATCTGGTAGATCAGGGCTGGACGATCCAGGCCGATAAGTCCGGGCACGTCTTCACTCCCCCGTTGGCGAGTGGTGACCGAGAGAAGGAGAAAGCCCGGATCCGACGCCAGGAGCATCTGCGTCGGGACGAGCAACTCGGGCAGAGCAGCGTTCGGCGCTTCGTCGAGAGTATGGAGCGCACGCACCAGCACGGCGGCCGGCTGGTCTCCATCTTCAATCTGATGCGCGACGGCCGGGAGTTGGCGGATGCACTTCAGAGTGCCGGCGCAACCACAGACGTCATCAGACCGTACGTTCAGATCGTCGACTCCTCGACCTGCGATCTGACAGGTTTCAAGCTTCACGACATCTGGCGATACTTCCGGCACACTTGGTCTAACGCCTACGCAACCGTGCCCGGCCGTTCGATGCCAATCTTGATCCGGGACGCGGCGACTGAATTCCACACCGTCATTGGGCTGGCGGCGATCTCCAGCCCGGTTGTTCAAATCGCCGAGCGCGACCACTGGATGGGCTGGGAAACTGATCAGTTTCTTGAGCAGGTGCGGGCTGAGCCCACTGCTGACATCGCCCGCTGGCTGGCCCGACGGATCACGGTTCAGCAGGAAGAGATCTATGTCGATGATCTCCTCCGCGACGGGATCCTTCAACCGACCGACCTGGCGGCGCCTACCTCGGAAGTGATCGGCCGGCTGCGGGCTGACGCCGAACGGCACCGTCAGCGACACCACCAGGCCAGCACAATCCGCGAGGTCCGCAACATAGAGCGTGGTGCGTGGGTGGATCGGGCCACGACAGATCTGTTTCGCAGTAAGCGTTCAGCAGCGCTTGCCGAGACCTTGGAGATCGTCACCCTCCTTGGGGCCTATCTCTCTCCACCCACAGCCGAAGGACTCGCCAAAGCTTTCTCGGATTCGAAGGCGCGGGCACAGATGCGTCGCGTGGTACGTCGCGCACGAGGGGAGCGGGTCGGCACCGTCATCGCCGACCTCACCGTCTGTGGCGCCGTGGCGCCTTATAACGCGCTGGTGGCGGGTAAGCTCGTAGGGGCTTTGGCCGTCTCACCGAGTGTACTGACGGCTTACCGTGAAAAGTATTCACGCCCCAGTGAGATCGCCTCTGCGATGGCCGGCCGCCCAATCCTGCGCGAGCCTCGCCTTTCCTTCATCGGAACCACTTCGCTCTACGGAACTGGTTCAAGCCAGTACAACCGGTTGTTCTGGCCTTCTGAAGTGATGGGAGGAAAGAGCAGCGCCCGGATGGGATTCCATGAACTCGGACGGTCACGCTCCTTTGGAACCTCTCACTTCTCCAGTGAGACCGTCGAGGCCCTTGTTCGGCTTTCGGCCCTACGCGGATCGCTCGTACGAGTCAACAATCTGTTCGGTGAAGGAGTCAGCCCTCGTCTACGGAAGGTGAGGCTAGGGATCGCCGCACTTGGGTGGCCCGCCAACGAACTCCTCAGGCACGGACGTGAACGCATCCTCTACGGCGTTCCGCTGGTCGAAAACCTGCGGGACTACTCACTCGGCATCGATGAGGAGCCGGAGTACCTACTCAATCCCGATCTGCCTGAAGCAGACGACAGGGTCGCCAACTGGTGGCTTGAACGCTGGTGTCGACAGAGGGCCGGACGCCAGGATGTTCTTGAGTCCATGCGTTCCCATCGGCTAGTCCGCCCAGTCCGGCATGGTGCCCGGGTACCGTTGCCTGCTGGAGACGGGGCGCCGCCGATCGACCAAGGGATGCTGCCCATGTTCACATAGCCGGGAGGCGTCCCTTCGCCGAGTGCGGGGCATGGCCGGAACGGCACGGGCGTCACAAATGTCAGCCCAGGGCGGCGGCGATCGCATCCAAAGCCCGACCGCTACTCGCCTCGATGTCGACCCAGCGGACCGCTGGCAGGGGAATGGGCGCCCACTCCTTCACCCGCTGTAGGGCGCCGACGAAGTGCCGCTCCTCGGAGCGGACGACGTCACAGTCCGGCGGATAGCAGGCTAACGCGGTTGTCGCGGCCCGTGCTCTTGGTGACCTTACGCGAGCAGCGCCACCCCAGCCCGTTGCGCGGGATCCCTGCTTCGTCGATGTCTTTTGAGCCAGTGCACGCGCGGGCATCTCATCCCCGCCTCCCGGGGGCGCTTCCGGACGATCGTGCAGGCCACCTTCCGCCCGGACGGAATCTCGCCGTAGCAGGTCAGGCGGGGACGCCCATGGACTTGCCTATTATCAACCCGATAAGCGTCTCCTAGGAACTGCCCGAGTCGGAATCTTCTGAGCCTGTAAGGTGGCGCAGGAAGCTCGAATCGACCTCGATACGGCCAGTTAGGCGCCAAGTGCGGCGCTCGTAGGACAGGTCGCCCGTCACAGTAAAGGGAAGTTGGCGTTCATAGGCCATGATCGCCCAGCTGTGATCCGCTCCCGTCAGTGGAACATGAACTCGCAAAGTCTTTCGTTTTACCTCCGCCACGATGATAGCTGTTCCTGCCTCTTCGCCATTGGGCGTCGAGTTTTCCCGTATAAGCGACTTAACGAGACCGGCTAGCCTTTCTCGCCGTACGGGCTCTTCCCTTCGTACGAGTTGTTCTCGAACACGCGGAAGCTCAACAATTGTGTCTCGGTCTAGCGTAATTGTTGCTAGGCCCACGTCCGGCCTGCGCTCAGCCGCTGCCCACTCGAAAGAAAAGTCCAGTGAGCGAAGGTGCTGCGACTGTGACATCTCTTCGAGCGACTCCACCAGCCCCGCACTAAGCCCTAGGCTGCTTGGAGATGAGAGAACCTCTTCGTCCCAGGACTGCGTCAGACGTTTTGTGGTCTCAAGGCCTCTGGCCAATGTTTCCATGACTTGTCGTGGAAAAGGCATAGCAGGTTGCTCGTGGCCATCGATTGGTTGCGGATTAGCCTCGCCTAGACGGGATACTACGGTGAAGACAAAACTGCCACGCTTCGTGTGCCCCAGTCTTACATCCTCTTCCAGGAACTCGTTGACCGCCGCCGGCCTCCGTCCCTTATTCGGATGATTGGGATCGACTGCTGTAGTCGCAGCTGACTTCATCAACTTGAGGATCGCTTGTAGTGTCTTTTCGGCCTGCTGGAAAGGGATTGTCCCAT
The DNA here is from genome assembly GCF_003112575.1 of Streptomyces ardesiacus. Taxonomy (GTDB): domain Bacteria; phylum Actinomycetota; class Actinomycetes; order Streptomycetales; family Streptomycetaceae; genus Streptomyces; species Streptomyces ardesiacus. Next base: position 227,025 of record NZ_BEWC01000003.1, on the reverse strand, counting down.
CGATCATTTCTTGATCGAGACGCACAAAGAACAAGTCCGCTCGTGTGGCGATGATGTGTTCCAGTAGTTGCCAGGCATCCCAATCGTGAATATGCCCGAGCGACTCCAACGTGTCCGCGAAGCGTGGTGCGAAATCTGCGAAATCTGTGGCTAGCGGGACCATGACACGGGGCGCGGTGGCCAATGAGGCTGACCGGTAGCGCCAGACCTCGCGAACCTGCGGCTGCTTCTGTTCCAGCTCCCAGTCGTGAGAAGCCAGGAACTGAGAGACCGCGGGAGGAGTCAGCGCGGATGCAATCTCACGGTAGCTGTCAAACGCGGCTCGGGTCACCTCAGACCCCTCTCTGCATCGCCGATTGACTTCATGATGCCCAGAAGCTGCTCACCCGTGAAGAGATTCCGACGTGGTAGATGTACCGTGTGGTAATCATTGATCGGGCCGTCGTATCTCAGGTTATCCGCAGACTCCCAGAACATGCGGCTACGCGTATACAAGCCATATTCATTTATGTGAAGCCAGGGTTCCGGCTCGCGTGGAATAAGGAGGACGCCAAGGTAGGCGGGGATATACCGCTTCGTGCGAGTTAGTTTTCGAAACGGTTTCGCCTTCATTTTCCACGTCATGCTGTCATCTTTAAGTAAGCTCTCCTGGTAGGTGCACTTCAATTGAAGCTCGAACTGCGGCCCGTAGAAGCCGCGGTACTCTGTCGAAGAAACAATAGTGATGTCAACGCCCTCAAAATCGGTCTCGTGAGTTTTTATGGAGCATCCAGCCGCATAAGCAATCATCCGCGTGAACGACACGCTGAAGTGCTCCTGTAGTGCTGTGATGGGTATCTGACCCTCCGCAAGGTCCTGTTCGCCCATCTCTTCACCAGTGCCGCCTTCGGCCATATTGCCCCTCTTGGTATCTTTCATCGATTGCCCTAGCGAGTCACGAAGGAGGAAGTAACGTTCAGGATAGAAGGTTCTTACTTGTGGCGGTTCCGTCTATTTTCGTGTAGAGCGACGCTAGGCTTCTTCATGATGTCAGCACGGGCGACGGCCCGCATAGCAATATGCAGGCCGCCGCCCAATGGGCTATCTCCCCTTGCCGTGCGAGCAGGAGAGGCAATGGAGACTAATTCGGCCAAGCCCAGGCCTCAGTGTCGCCGTGTCGCCATTTGCATCTTGTTCTAGCTCATGTCAGAGCCTTCAGAACGGTTTGGGTCGCGAATGGCAAGTTCTGGGAAATCACCAAATCGTCAACCAGGTGGACCGAAACTTTGCTCTTCTCGGAACTTGCCTGGGCATGCTGCAGCCGGTCGTTCGGTGCTACGCCCGGAGTCAGAGGGCTGTGAACACCAATGATCCATTCACGGTCACGCTCCCTAGCCAGGATGGGCGCAGTGACCGGCCCGACACCTTCGACGTCGGTTTTGACGCTTCGCTCGAACGTGATACCGAGCTCCCGGCTATCGAGATCCTCGAAGAGCTTGTCGGTCGACCGCGCGAGTCGTGCTTCGTCAAGAGCCGGTGGCGTGTCGTCGATCAGGTAGCGCAGGAGACTGGCCCCGACGTGGCGGTCAAGGAGGTTGTGTTCGAATCGATTGCGGAAGCTGCGCAGACAGCGGTAGCAGGACTCATCGCAGTTCGCCGGGCAGTCTTCGAGAAGCTTCAGCGTTTGCCTAAAGATCTCCATGCCGTGGTCGTTGACCCGGCGGGTGAAGCCGGCACCGCCAGCGAGGGTGTCGTACATGTAGATGTCGGCTTCCCGGCCTTCGCCGCCAAGAGGTGTCAGCGCAGGACGGTATTCCGCTTGCAACTCCGTGGCCTCGATGCCTAGCTTCCGTGTCGCAGCAATCGTCAGGGCCTCAGCAATTGTGCGCAGCGCGATGTGTGTCGATAGGTAGTCCGGCTTGAGGGTGATGGGCGAATCCACCTTGAGGCGGACTAGGAGTACGTCGGAGATGAAGTCAGTACCGAGCACCAGTCCACGGGTCGAGCGAGATCCGGGACAGTTCGGTTCCTTTTCGTCGGGGTAGGGCTTCTTGTGTGTCCCATTCACCACGCCCGTGGCCGAGGCTGTCGGCTCAATGAGCCCGCAGAGCGTGCAGTAGGTGTACCCCTCGCTGCGGGGACCGGTGTTCGTCACCAGCAGCGTCTCGCGACGATACGTCTGCTCAAGCCGGTTCGTGACGCGCTGCCAGGCGCTCTCCTCGGTCGGCCCGGAAGCCATGAGCTTGGCTCGCGTGGCGTAACTGCGAGCCGGCGCCTTGTCGGCACTGGTGCCAGGGTCTTTCCTGGCCGGGTGCGCGAACCCCGGCGGGCGCATCCAGTTCTTAGCCTTGCCGAACTTGCCTTCGGCACGGCAGGCCGGACAGTTGCGCTCATCCCCAGGCGCGGCCTCGCCGTACGAATAGTAGTTGGCGTAATGGCACACCTGGCACTCGAAGTAGAGCAGCTTGTCCCGCCAAGCTTGGTGACGCGTTTCTTGGACTGGCGCGTAGATGGCCTCGGAGGTCCATTCTTTGTTATCGATCCACACCACCTTGCCGGGCGCGTACTGGCTGAGCGCTACCGCAAGACCCTGACTGGGCGCATAATGGAACTCAGGCTTGAAGCGCGTCGACCGATCGATGTCAAAGACGTAAAACGATACGACGTCCGTCGGGAACGCGTAACGCGGCAGCACTCCTTTGTATAGGAGCCGATCGAGCAGGTTCTTCTGGGTCCTCCGGGCATTCGGCTCCTCCGGGTCCTCGGCTGAGTCCTCCGTATCTTCCTCATCAGATTCCGATGACGCGTCACTACCGGAGGCCGTCACAGGGTGCCCGCTGGCATCGAGGTCAAGGGCCTCGTCGATCTCGTCGAGAGTCCTCGTGACGAAGTTTTCAAGGACGGAGTGGTGGCCGTTCTGGCCGAGCTCGTCGGGGAGCCATGCCGCAATGTCATGCCGAAGAGAGTCTTCATGGGACTTCAACCACTCTTCCAGGTCGGCCCTGTTCAGCGGTGAATTTGTCCCAGTGAAGTCCGTGATTTGTCCCAGTACCTCGAAAAGCTGTGGCTGCTCGTCGGGGTCGATGTCAGGAAGACGGTCCTGGTGGTAGCGCTGCAGCAGGTACGCGATAACGTGACGACGCGTGATCTCCTCGTTGTCCATCGTCAGTACTGGGTCATCGACCGCACCGCGGATCATCAGTTCCGGCTGGCGGAAGTAATGATCGTCGTGGGTGTCAGCGCTTCCAAAGGCCAGCACAGTGGCGACTGCGTTGCCCCGCCGACCGGCCCGACCTGCGCGTTGCTGATAGTTCGCGCGCGAAGGTGGCATGTTACGCAGAGCGACACCGGATAGATTTCCGATATCGATGCCCACTTCCATGGTGGTCGTGCAAGACAGAACATCGATGGCGGCGGGTTTCTTCCGATCTCCGGATCCGGGCAGACCGAGGTCGACGTCTTGGAACAGCAGCTCATGTTCTTCTGCTTTGGAGAACACAGCGTCTGACTGTGCCGCGGCGTTGAGCTGCGCCGTATGCTCAGCGGCGATGATGCTCATCGGGGACTCGGGGCTGTCCCGTAGAGCTCGTGTGGCGCTGGCGCGGTAGTACCCCTTACGGGCTTGGAACACCGGGTCCGTGTCGGGGTCTAGCGTACGGACTTGGTCGTCTCGGCAGCTGACGCACCGGGAAGAACCGGGGAACGGTCGCTGGGTGAAACGACAGCGTTCACAATATCCCCAAATCGTTCCGAGATCCAAGTAGACCTTCGAGGCTGACAGCCGGTATTTCCCAGCTACCGCTTCGCAGAACTCCTGAAGCAGTGTAGGCAGCCATGTGTCATTGAACTGCTTCTTCGCTGCCTTGGAGTGGAGCCATTGGTCAATCGATTGGAATTTACCCGTGTGCGGATGGACCCCGCCTTCCGTCTTCCACCAGTCTCCATCGGTCATCGACGGGAACCAGATGCCGGGAGTCGTCCATTGCATGAGCCACATTCGCATCAGCGCCAGCTTGGATTCCTCGCTGGTCGCCACGCTGTCAATGCCGGGGAGCGTTGCGAGCAAATCAGCAGCCCTGGCTCGGGGCTCCCGTAGGGATGCGAGGCCGAGGGATGCGAGGCCGAGGTATTTGTCCGTGAGCGTTGCGTACATCGTCCGCATCAGCGCATGCGGTGGCGGATCGGTGATGCTGAACAACTGCATGAGCTCGCCGGGGTTGCCCTTGAGTGCGCCCTTCTCGATGGCTGCTTCGACCCTGTCCAGGACGTGAAGTGACTCAGAAGGGCGCAGTTCGGGGCGAAGCCGAACCGACAATTGGCGGGCGCCAACCATGACTGCCAGATATAGATGGTTCAAGGACAGCATGGGCTCGAGCATCGTCTTTTCCAGCTCTTGCCACCCGCGCAGGATTAGGGGCCGCATGGCGTCGCGCATCGAGTAACTCTGCAGGTTTGGAGCGAGCCGGGCGGCGACCTGTCGGGAGTCGGAAAAAGCGAGCACCTTACGCCCACGCAATGGCGCGAACTCGGTGTTCGGCTGCGCGCCTGGTGGTTGCACTTCAAGTTGACGGGTCACCAAGGCCTGAAACGGTTGGTCACCCTTCGTTTGATGATCTTGCACTGACGAGCGCCCGTAGCCTGCGCGCCGACCGCAGACACCGCAAGGCTTGAACTGCCCGTCCGCCTCGGCCTCGTCGCCGTCATCTTCGCCGGCGATTGGTTCCCCGCTCCGGAGTCCGGGCAGGAAAACGCTGCGGACGCGACGATCGAGTACCTTCTCTGGGTTGAGTCTGCCGGTGACCAGGTCGAGGTCGGCGAGTTCGACGTTCTTCTCGTAGGGCTCTTCGAGTAGCAGGTCAAGGGGCTGCAGTTCCGGGATGAGGCCGGACGCAGACTGGAAGGCTCCTCCAGGCTCGTTCCACAGGTGCGAGGGGTTGACGAGGTCGTCGGTATAGGCCCGCGCGTAGGAGGAGCCACAGTGCCGGCACGTGTACAGCTCAAAAACCCTGGCTCCGCAGTCACAGGTTGCTCTGGGCTGGGCATAGAGTCGGCCCACCGGACCTGACTCTGGGTAAACCTCTCGGTCAACCTCCGGGCAGTCAGGGTCGAGACATGCCCACAGCCCGGGGAGACCGCGGAAAAACGCATGCACGCGGCACGGCAGCAGCCCTGCACCGTCCACCGACCGTCGTGCCGCGCTACCGAGTGCAACCAGAGCAGAAGCGGCTCTGTCAGCGAGAACTTGGTCCACATCCGGGAAGATGAGGGTGCCCAGGTCGCTGACGGGCTGTGCCTGCTTCATTGTCTCGTTGACAAGGAGGTTCATCGGACCAAAGGCGTCGAGCGCCTCGTGTAGCAACTCGCCGACCGTGGCACCCGGCCTCAGGTCCACCGCACGGTAGTCCAACAGGCCTTGTACGGCAGCGATGCGGGCCTCGTCCCCTTCACCCTCATAGAATTCGTGCATCGGCACGGCAGCTAGGACCTGTGCATCCGGCAGGCTTCCTGTGCTGGCGCCTGCCCGAAGGGCAAGCTTGCCTTCGATGCTCTTGAAGTCGGCCTCGGACTTGCCGCTCAACTGGGCGGCGAACTGACGCGCATACCGGGAGCTCGTGAAGCTGGCACTTGTGCAGATCACCTGCAACTGCTCTGCGGGGATACCGAGCCTCGCGCGTAGACGACGGAGCAGGAGTGCCACCTCGGCACCGGCGGCTCCCCGGTACATGTGAGCTTCATCGATGATCAGAAGGAACTTCTCGTCGGGGTTGTTTGCCAACCAGTCCCTTGTGGCATCGAATACGGGCCGCTCAAGCGGACGCATGAGCATGTACTCGAGCATCGAGTAGTTGGTGATCAGGACGTCTGGAGGCTCTTCCAGCACTTCATGGCGTGTCAGAAGCTCCGGGTCTTCGGGACGGGTGACGGCACGGATGAACTCGCCAGCCTTGTTCTTCCACCGGGAACCGCTCTTGCCGTACCACGCCTTCAGATCCGGCTTAGCTGGCCACTTGCCACGTGCCTCCAGTTCCTTGATGAGAGCATCTGCCTCCTCACGCTGTGGCGATGAGGAGTCGTTCGCCAGGTCGATCAGGTTGACGTAGAAGTCCTCGATGGAGCGAAGGCGCGTCTGGTCCTTCTTGGCCTTGCGCACGCCTGGGTACAGCGTCCGGCTGGTGTAGCGGGCGAACCGTGCCGGGCGGCCGGCCCACTCGCTGAACTTGGCAGTGACGCGTGGGTCGCTCAGCAGGAGGCGAAGACGGCCCAACTGGTCGTTCACTAGCGCGTTCATGGGGTAGAGGATTAGTGACCTCACAGCCGGAACCTTGAAGGACTCAGGCTTGTGTGCGGCCTCTGCCGCGAGTTTGGCCAGCATCGGCAGGAGGAACGACTCAGTCTTGCCCGAACCTGTACCGGTCGTGACGGCCAGGCTCAGGCCATCGCGAGCGGTCGACTCTAGTGCCTCAGCCTGGTGGGTATAGGGCGGGTCGTGCAGCAGGCGCTTCGAGCCGGCCGCATGTGCCGACAGGCTGCTGAGCATCTCTCGCACGGCTTCGTCGAGGTCCAGATCACCGAAGCCGCGGTTCGTCTGGTAGCGAGGGGTGCTCTCGATGAAGGGGGCTTGGAACAGTACGCCTTCCTGCTCGAGCAGTTCACGACGCTGGTCGAGCACGGTGGGATGCCCGATGTGATAGGTCGCCTCGATGTAGTCCCGAAGGGCTGTCTGGATCTTGCTGATCGTCTCCGCGATCGTTGGCGCTTCCACTGTCACGCCACCCCTCCCTCTTCTCTGACGTGCATCCATAGCATGTCAGTGAAGAACGCCCGCACTTGGCCGATCGCCGACATCGGTACGCGGTAAGAGACGAGTGCCCCTCTTGCCTGCGGGACAGGGATACCCACAAGCTCGAGGTAGCGCTGCGCCCACCCGGGCACGGGGCTGAACAGGTCCAGACATCGGTCGCCGGACGTCCCCGGAGCCGGTCGTATGTACATGACTTGCGGTGTGCCAGCCAAGGCATCGATGGCTGCCTGTGTGTGCCACGCCTCGTCGCAGCCTGCCGCGGCGAGGTCATCAACTGGAAGATCCACCAGTGCGCGAGGGACTCCATGCTCCACGCGCACAAAACACCACAAGTCAGCTCCGTAGGCCTGAGATCGGCGGGCAACGAAATCTCCTGAGTCACTGCTCGCGAGTTGTCGCCAGCGACCTCGGTAGTAGAGGACGGATGCCGCCGTATCGATGATCTTGAGGCCGCCGACCTCTCCAGACTCACCGGCACCGTCCAAGCGCTGACGCATCACAGTTACGACCGCGGCTGCCTGATCCGTCCTAGGTCGCTTGAGCCAGTGATTAAGAGGTATCTCATGCAGGCCGGCGGCACGCAAACGCGCCGGGGCGAGCTGAGCGTCGAGCTTGAGAGACCTGGTGTGGCCCTCGTGCTGGATGCCTGCGCCCAGCGACTCGTTTACGAGCGGTGCGCCGTTGGGCCGCACACCGAGCAAGAGGTACTGTCCGAGCGCCTTCTCCACGAATGAAGGCGGAGCCAAGTAAATCTGACGACCCTTACGATCACCTCGGTGAGGAAGTTCGATCAGGTCACCAATCGATACCAAAAGGTCAAGCTGTGCTGCCACTTGGGGACGCGCGAACAGCCTTGATTCGTCCAGTGGACTGAGAGCCTCAAGTACTGCATCTACAAGGCGGCGCGGAGTCGACGGGCACAGGAAAGAGGCTGCACGGCGGAGCAAAGCGGAGAGCGCCTCGGCAGAGAACGCATCAGTTGTCGTCTCATCCAGCCAGAGTGCACGGACTGTTCGCTCTGCTGCCTCTTGCTTACTGAGCACCGTTACTTTCACCGGGTGCCTCCGACAATCGACTGCTCTGATACCTCTCGAAGGTCCTCAGTACCCATTATCGCGAATCGAGCCGCACGAATAAGGACGGGTGATATCAGCACACACCTCAGCATTTTGTCTCTCTCGATCTCGTCCCAACTCTCCAGAGACCCCGGTGTGCTTGCAAGAAGCAGTAGAAATTCCGCTGCGACACGCGGGTCGCCGATACCAGTGTCTGACGCGATGGGGCTGATCGCCTGGCTCAAGCCCTCCCGCAATGCCGGCAGCGAATCCGCCCACTTCCAGAGATGGTCAGCGATGTAGCGGGCTACTGCACGTTGTGCCTGAGCCTCGCCTACGAGCTTCTGCATTTCATCCAACGTGTCTGGCCTCCTATGCGCACTAAGACGACCACGTCTGCGCTCCAAATGAGACCATCTGTTCCCGGCCGTGAGGGACACGAGGGCCGCTGTAATCGCATCGAGCACCAGTTGCCGCTGGCGGTATGAGAAGGGATCGGCTGACAGATCAGCATCCTGCCATCGGTGGTGTCCACGGATTAGTTCGAGCACGTCGGACATGGGAGTGCCTGTGCAGCGGATGTTTGGCTGGTCGTTCGGCCTCTGACGCAGCCAATTTGGGTCAGGAGGCAGGATGATGGCTGCGGCCGCGTGGCCGGAAGTAGCTCGAAGCATGCCACCACTCGCTGGGACGGTAATCGCCCGTCGGGCATCTTGCTGCTCACCGAGCAGAGGATTCTCCACAGAGAAGAGGAGCACCTGAGTGCAATCGCCGTCTGTACGGTCGATTAGACGTGCGGCGTGCCCACCGTTGCGCTGCTTAGTGAGAATCCAACGGAGCGGATGAAAGCCACGTTCACATCTGAGTGACGCGAAGCCGACTCCGCTGCGGGAAACCGAGATCTCGCATGACTCGGCTACATTGTAAACACTCTGCAGCCTTCCCTTGCGGAACTCCTGGGCTGCCAACCTCGTCCATGCGCTGTCGTCAAAGGGAAGCGAGATTGTGTGACGCTGGCGAACCAGTTCCTTGTCGGATTCGTCGCGCAGCACAATACTCAGCTCAGCCCTCGTCCCCACAGGGCCGTCTACCGAGAGACTTGCCCGACCGTCCCAAATCTCGGTTAGCTTCGGGCGGGCTGGAGTGGCGAACAGCCGGATGCCTGCCCCCTCAGTGTTCTCCTCCAAGCTTGGGTGAGGATCGCGAATAGTGACAATAAGCGAACCGTTCACAAAGGGCCTGCCTGCACTCCTGGTTAGGAGTGCAACATGTACCTCGTGCGTGCCTACAGGAAGGTCCTCGAGAGCGAAGACTAGTTCTTGACTACCTGCAGGCCATTCGAGTAGAGAAGGTAGTCCACCGTCTATTCTTACTGAACATTTCTCTGTCGCTTGAGTAGACTTCACCATGAGGAGTGCTGGTTCCCCGGCCATCCACTCGGCAACTCCTTCCCCGTCCCAGGAAGCCGGAATAAGCCCCACAGGGTGGATGGACACGGTCGACACCACTGACAGGCCCACTGCCGCGAGCTGAGTGACCTCTTCTTCGCTAAGGGTGTGGGGCACCTTTAAGTCGAAAGCATTCACTCCATCAGCAAGAATAAATGTCTCAGATATCCAAGGTAGCGCCAGGGGGGGAAGGCCGGCGCGGCCGACCAGGCAATATTCATGACCTGGCCGGACAACTCCGCCTTTGATCTCGATAGCTAGACCTCCGGGTTGCTTCCGGAAGAGCCACCATGGACCCCTAGTGATGGCGCAACGCTCGGCGATCAGCTCATTGACTTGTGTGGATCCCTGCTCTAATTGAATGATGGGCACGCCCGGCCGAGGCCACGTGGTTAGCTGTACTTTGCCTGGGTACAGCAGTTTTCCGCGAGGAAGTGGTTGGTGACGTCCTTCGATTTTTGGGCGCCGTGTCCGCAGTTCCTCGCCGACCTGAATATTTTCCGCTTGAAGAGTTGTGAGGTCGGGTAGGCCCAAATAGGGGCACCAACCGTTGGCTTCTTGGCGCAAGAGGAGTTTCGGATTGGAGACAGTCGGTAGAGGCTGTCCTCGCTGCGCAGGCCCCGAGCTCGTACTCGTCGGAAGAAATCCGCTAGAGCGGACTGTGTGCGCCGAGCGCTTAGCCTGGTACAGCCAGTTTCGTGAATCATGCTCTTCCGTTAGGTCGTCAAGTAGACGAATTAGCGCCGATTGCACCAGGTACGGAGATTTCTCGTCGTCGCCTGATAGTAGAGCTGCGGAAATATGTCCGACCAGGATCTGGTTCGAGCAGAATTTTTGGAAGCGATCGCTGTACCCGCCCGTGCGCGATGCCAGGCTGGCGCCCAGAACGCGTGGGTCATCAAGCATGGCCGGTGTAAGTATTGCGCGCGCCTCGTATAGAAGCTGCGCCATCTGGCGTTGTAGGTCAGCTGGCATGATGGCATGCGTGATTGGCCATGCGATGATGCTAAAGTTCTTAGCAAAAGCTCCCTTGGGTTCAATCCCGCCGTACTCGGCCGCAAACCGTTTGAACCACTGCTTAATGTATTTACGGTTATTGTCTATTTTCCGGTGCGGGCCACGCTCCCAGCCCGGTGTCTTCTGGGAGAACAGGGGCCAGTACTCGTCTCCGGTATAGAGATATCCGATCTCAGCAGCGTGCACTACGAATGGCAACCACCAGGTTCGGTGTCGAATGTCGAATCCCTCTACGACAGCCCCGCACACCGCATTCGAGAGCAATTCAAGGTCATCCTGGTTGAGTTCGTGCTCCAGGGCGAAGACGGGCGCTGTTGGCTGTAGTGCCTGGCGATGTGTATGAAGTGTCCGAAAGTGCTCATCGAGGTACTCATGTAGGTACTTGAGGACCTCCGTCGGTCCGGCAGGCGCCGTTCTTGCCACGCTCGGTCTCCCTCCCCTGGGTCCCGCCTTGCACTAGACACAGTTTGGGACAAGCCGATGGCAGTGCGGACATGGTTGGGCGAGAACGACCATCCCCGCCGGCCTCCCGGCAGCGGGCGCGGTCGTCGGTCCAGGCCGCGGGCAGGTAACAGGCGGCGCTCGAATGTAGGCGTGCCCGCCCGGGGCGGCGTACGTCAGCATCGTCGGGACCCTGGCAGTTCCGGATGTCGTGCCGGTCACCCCGCGACGCTGACGGGCCTACCCGCACCCCCTTGGGCCCTTCTTTTGCACCTGGGTGTCGTCGAGGACGAGCGTCACAGCCGGGTCGCCCAAGAGTCGGCGACGTAGGCGCGCACCTCGAATCGTGCAGGGCGTCTGCCGACCACGAAGCCGCTTCAGGAACTTCTGCATCCCTGACGGCGTGACATGGCCGCGCGTTCTCTTCCGCAGGGCGGGCAGCAGCCCTCCCTCGGATCCGCGAAGACATCCCGTGGCCCCGGCCGCGCGAACAGATGCCCGCGACCGTCGATAACGACCGCTAACTCCTCCGCTCCAAGCACGTGTTGCTCCTCTGCCGCAACAGTCAGCATGTCCGCTCAACGGCACAGGTCAGCAGTCACTCTGTAGTACATGGGTAGGGGGGCCGAGGCCTTCCGTGCCCCGTTCGACGCGAGCGCGATCCCGGTATGGCGGGCGATCCTCGCTATGCTCGGGTGCCCATCGCAGCCTGTTGAAGGACGTGACCTGGCTTGATGTCAATGCCTATTGAGCTGGTCGCCGTCTTCGCTATCGCAGTGCTTGTCACCGCTTGGCTGCTCTGGAGATTCTCGCGAAGGATCACCACCGCCTCGGGCGGACACACTGCACCAAGCGCCACGGCAGCTGTCGAAGTTCGGCCCGAGTTCCCTCCAGCAGGGCTTTTGGTCCCCGAGGACGTTCTCCGATCCGTGGGCTCGACGTCCGCCGCGATCTGGGAGGCGCTCGAGGCCGCAGCGGCGCCAGCCGCTGTCGAGTACTACCCGGTCAGCGAGCCGGAGGTCGCGGAGTTCCGGACGGTGCCCGTGAACGCGCCGGCTCTTCAGCAGGTGGTGGCCGGGCTCGTGGAGGCCCTCAACCCGAAGAGCCCGACGTTGTTCCGGGTGGTGCTGCCAAAGGGAGCAGAGCTCGTCAAGGCTGCCGGTACTTCTGGGTTCCGAGGGTTTTCTCGCAGCGGCGGCAAGACAACACATGCCGTTCTGAAGCCTGTCGCTGCTGGAGGAGCAGTCGCGGCAGGTTGGCCGGTGCTGGCCGTCGCCGGAACTGTCCTGGCGGTAGACATGGTGGCTCAACGTGAACAGCGGGTATTCCAACGTCGAGTTGATGCCTTCCTGGGCCGCCAAGACGAACGTCACTACATCGAACGGATCAAGGATCAGCGGTCGGCCGATGCTCAGTTGTCCCGCGCGATCAGTCTCATGCTTGACGGCCACGATCCGAATCTTGAGCTCGCCTTGAAGAGCGCAGACGACGAGTTCTACCGCTCTCAGCAGTTTCTGGAGAAGCACCGCGGTGTCATCGACGAACTGATGGATGACGACGGCAGGGTCGACTATCGCCGTCTGGAGGAGACTCTTGGCGGCGAGGCGAAGGAGGTTGACCACTTCGTCCGGGAGCTTCACTTGGCGCGAGCCGCGATTGCGATACGACGCAAGGCAATGGTTGCCAACGCGGCGTCGGTAGCGCTGATGGATCCCACCAACCCTTACGCCGCACTGCGCAAGTTTGTGGAGGCGCAGGTTCAAGAGTTGGAGGACGCTGATGCGGTCGCGATCGAGCTGACCGAACGCCTCACCCAGGTTGAGCTCAAGGGCCGTTGGCGTGACTCCAGCAAGTCAGTGGCGGCGCGACAAGAGCGACTCCGCGCCCGAGTCTCCCCGCCCAGAATCAATGGCGACACCGAGAATTGCTACGTCATGACGTCTTCCGGCCAAATCCTCCAGGTGCTCGCGCCCGACGAAGACGAGCCCTTGCAACTCGCGCAAGACGAGTAAATCTGTTTGCGGCGGATACCTTCATTGCGGGACGGTTGCACCCGGACTACACCCTCCGATCGGACGAGCCCACAGGGACCGCGCCCCAAGCCTTGGCCGCACTGTGCAACCTGGCCATCGGCACCCTCCGCCTGACCGCCGCCAGCCTGCGTAAGCATTTCCGAGGCGCCACCCGACACTGACCACCCGCGGCATCATGTGATCAAACCGGGTAGACCCTGAACGACGCCGTCCTGGGCCATCGGTGTACAGCTTGTCAATGAGACCGTGTCCACAACCGCCAAGCAACACGCCGCGTCAGAAGGCCTGCTCGCAGGGTGAGCCCGGAAGTCGTCGAGTTCTATCGCTTCCATCGGAAGGGCCAAGGGGAGCTTGGGATCGGCGTGGCCGACCACCGCGGTACGCACCCGTCGCTTGTCGACGGCCACGCAACCTCCAGCCGTACTGGATCGGTGTCCGCCGTTGGCCGGCGCCCTGCCACACTGTCGGGCACCCGGCCGCAATGGCACCTCCCGCCACTGACAATGCTGAGGACTACTGAGGGACCCAGACTGACATGGCGCGGGCATATTGCGCCGTGAGATGGGGGCGACGCTCCCAGCCAGCTCTGAGCGGCTGCTCAGAACCTGCGGTCTCTTTCCGTCCAAGCGGCTGGCCCGGGCCACAAGCTCTTGCCCAGCGCCACTTCCAGTCGCGCCAGGGTCCCCAGGTCGGGCAGGACCATCCCTCGGAGCAGCCGGCTGATCGTGGCGTGGGAGACGCCCGCCTTGTCGCCGAGCGTGCGCAGGCCGATCTCGGAGGCCGCCATGGCCGTCGCCAGGTTGCGTGCGAAGGCCTGGCCATAGTGTGCGCTGACGGGGGCGCTCTCGACGAGCCGGGCGTACGGCCACTCGCCGGAGGCGATGTATGTCGCCGGCAGTTGGTCGTTGTTGCTCCGGGGCATGCCGAAATGATCCCACGTCGCCATGGGGCCCGTCCCTCCGTGCCGGTTGAGTCGACACACGCCTCGTGTTGGTGCAAGTACACACCATTTTAGGTCATGGGAGGCAGCGACGTCGGCATTCTTGTTGCGGCTTTGCGGAGACGGTTGCTGGCCGCTGGCGGGAAGTTCTGATCAGTGTCCGCGTGCGCCCTGACGGGTCTGCCTCGACGAGGTAGCCGAGCTCTGTGAGGATGCCGAGGACGACCGCACTGCGGATGACGTCGAGCCGCCTCGTGGGCTCCGTCTGCCCTGCCCATGGGCAGGATTGTGCGTCGTTCATTCCGTGAGGGTGATGACGCCATCGGGGATCCACCCCTCCAGATAGCCCCGCAGAAATGGGCCGAGCTCGTGCGGGTGCACATGCAGGTCACCCTCGACCTCCGTCAGGGGATGCCAGGCATACACGGCATCTGGTGACGTGCTCGAGCAAGGACGAAGGGTGAGGTTTCTCATTCGGTCCCGACGGACGGCGAAAATGTGCCTGGTGGCGACTTGAGTCGGTGCGGTCGAAGGGGGCGTGTACTTGCCGACCACGGGAACTGCGGCCAAGTACCAGTGACTGAACAGAGGGTCCTGGATTCGCATGAGGGAGAAACCGGTCGGCTGGAGGCGGACCACTGCCGCCCTCAATGGCGTCCACGCCCTCTTACCGGGCGAGCGTCTGAGCAAGACACGCTCCTGCTCGTCAATGACGGCAACTTCTTGTGAGCAGTGGCCGTGTCGGCGGGTTGCGATACCTCTCATGCCTTGAGAGTCCGGCAATGGCCGCCTCGGCGCCCCTGAGGGGCGCCGGAGCGAATGAAAGCGATAGGCGTGGAGCGGAAGACTCAACCATCGCGCCGATGCGCGCCCAAGAGGTGTGAGCGGGATGAGGGCTGACAGGCCGTGACCTGCGGCGACGCTGATAGCGTTCCCAGATCACTCGAAGCGCGTTCTGAGGTCAGAGAGGCCGCCCTCTCTGACCTGTGCTCTCAGAGTTTCGATCAAGCCCCACGAAGGCGGGGCCTGCCGCTGTGGGCGGCGGTGCCAACAGGTTAGCGGATCGGGGGACGGGGTGGAGGCGGTGGTGAGCAGCGTGGTCGTGAGGGGAGGGGGTCAGGCCGGGGGGACGTGGACGAAGTGGCCCGCCACGCGGAGGTCCGCCTCGATGGCGGATGCCGTACGGGTCAGTTCGGGGAGGATCTCCGCTTCGCAGGCCTGCGTCGTGCGGCGGGCCGCGTGCATGGCGACGTTCAGGGCCGCGACCACTCTTCCCGTGCGGTCGCGTACCGGGACCGCGACGGCCCGCAGGCCCGCCTCCAGTTCCTCGTCGACGAGGGCGTAGCCCCGCGCCCGTACCTCGGGGAGGGCCAGCAGGACGCGGCCCAGGGCCGTCGCGCGGGCCGGGAGGCGGGCGCCGACGGTGACGCGGGCGCTCAGGACGCGGGGTGTGGACGCCCGGGCCGTGTACTGGATCTCCGTGCCCGTGTCGGAGAGGACGGCGAGGGACGTCGATTCGTGGACGCGGTCCGCCAGGGCGGTCAGGTGGGGCTGGGCGATCTCGGGCAGGGAGGTGCGGGAGAGGGGCGGGAAGCCGAGGGACAGAACGCGCGGGGTGAGGGTGAAGGCGGCGTCGGGGGCGGGGGAGACCAGACCGGCGTGCGTGAAGGTGATCAGGGCCCTGCGTGCCGTTGCCCGGGCCAGGCCCGTCGCCTTCGCCACCTGGGTCAGGGTCAGGGCGGAGCGGCCCTCGCCGAACGCCGTCAGTACGGTCAGTCCGCGGGCCAGGGACTCCACGAACTCCCGGCCCAGTTCCTGTTTCGACGCGCCCGTCCAGGTGGCCAGGCCGGCCCGGGGCGGGCCGGGCGCCGGGGGAGGGGCCGTGCGCAGGTCGTCCTCCATGGCCGCCACCGCCGTACGCAGGCGGGGGAGCAGGGACGTCCGCAGGTCGGTGGCCGTGTGGCGGCTGGTGTGGCTCACGACGCTCGCCACGCAGGCCACCCGGCCGCTGCCGGGGTCCCGTACGGGGACCGAGAGTGCCACCAGGCCCGGTTCGATCAGCTGGTCGTCCAGTGCGTGGCCGTCAGCCGCCGCCTCGGCCGTACGCCGGACGAAGTCCTCGTCGGGGGTGGGGTGTTCGCGGGGCGGTACGGCCGGGAAGGTGCGGTCCGCCGGGTCTGCCGCCCGGCGGGTGCGCCAGTGCTGCCAGTCGGGGTCGGTCCATTCCGTGGCGAAGAGGGGGCCCGGGGCCGTGCGTTCGGCCGGGAGGAGGTCGCCGATGCGGAAGCTCAGGGACATGGCGCGGCGGCGGGTGGCCTGGTGGATGAAGCGGATGCCGTCCCGGTCGCCGACCGCCAGGGACACCGACTCGTCGAGTTCGTCGGCCAGGGCGTCGGCGCGGGCGGAGAGCAGGGCGGGCAGGCGCAGGGCGGCGAGGTAGGCGTTGCCCAGTTCCATCAGGCGGGGGGCCAGGGCGACGTCGCGGCCGTCCAGGCGGACGTATCCCATGCGGGCGAGGGTCGCCGTGAGGCGGTCGACCGTGGAGCGGGCCAGGCCGGTGGTCTTCTCCAGGGCGCTGAGGCTGAGGGTGCCGTCGTCCGCCTCGGTCAGCCGGCGGAGTACGGCGATGCCACGGAGGAGGGGGGTGACCGCCTCGGACGGGACCGTATCCGGGAGGCCCGTTCCCGCCGGGTCCGAATCCGGCAGAACCGATCCCGCCGGGTCCGGCTCCGGCAGAACCGATCCCGTCCGGTCCGTTTCCGCCGGGACCGTCCTCGCCGGTGCGCCCGCGTCCGGTGCGCCCGCGTCCGGTGCGGCGGCGGCAGCCGGGGCGTGGGCCCCGTCGGGGGCGGCGTCGTCAGGACTGTGGGCGGGCATCGGCTCTCCGGTACGGCGGTCACGGCAGGTCGCCTACGGTAGCCCGGCCCGTCGCCTCGTCGGTCCGCCCGTCCGTACGGTGGCTCGGTGCGTCCCCGCGGCGGTCCGGCGAGTTCGTACGGTGGCTCGGACCGTCCCCGCGTCGGTCCGGCCCGTCCGCAGGGCCGCTCGTGCTCCCCTCCGTCCGTGCCCCGGCCGTCGTCCGCGTCCCGGTCGCCCGCCCCGTGCCCCCTGCGTCACTTGCGGGTGACCCGCACCCGTACGTCGCCCTTCGCGTCCTTCCCGGTCACCTT
Source organism: Streptomyces ardesiacus (assembly GCF_003112575.1). Lineage (GTDB taxonomy): Bacteria > Actinomycetota > Actinomycetes > Streptomycetales > Streptomycetaceae > Streptomyces > Streptomyces ardesiacus. The sequence continues at coordinate 210,140 of NZ_BEWC01000003.1, read as the reverse complement.
GACCGTGATGCCCTTGCGCGGGTCCTTGAAGGTCTCGCCCTCGGTGAAGGCGGCGTCCGAGAGTTCGGCGTGGACGTTGGGGCTGCGGGTGCAGCCGCCGCTGTCGCGCTGGGAGTCGTAGACCCGCACCGGGCCCATTCCGGTGTCCACGTCCGCGTCGACCTTGTAGATCAGTACGCCGGGCCGGCACACCGTCGCGTCGTTGCCCTCGCGGGTGCGCAGTTCCAGCGCGTAGCCGGACGTGCCGCTCAGCGGGAGGACCACCAGCTTGTCGCCGCCCTTGCGGGCCAGCGGCGTCAGCGTGTACTCGGTCGTCCCGGGGGCCGAGGCGCAGTGCACCTGGGTGGGGTCGAGCCAGCCCAGCTTCCACTTGTGCCAGCCGAGGAGGTCGTTGTCGGCGCCCCAGTCCTCGCTCATGATGTCCCAGTGGCCCACGGCGCCTCCGCCCTCCTGGGTGTAGAGGTCGGGGAGGCCGAAGACGTGGCCGTTCTCGTGGGGGAGGACCCGGTAGCCGGTCTCGCCGTAGGAGCCGGAGCCGTCGTCCTGACGGGAGTAGACGAAGGAGGCGTTGGACACCGGGACGCCGTCGGCGACCGGGGCCTCCTTGTTGCCGGCGAAGGTCACGGACAGGACGGTGTCCAGGGCGGAGGGGCCCGCGTTCGGGGTGACCAGGACGTTCACGAGGTCGTACGCCCGGAAGTCGACCTTCGAGTCGGCCGCGGCGACCATGTCCTGGACCAGTTTGCGGTAGCCGGGTTCGAAGGGGGCGCCGCGTTCTATGCCGTACTCCGCGAAGGACTTGGGCATCCGGAGCCAGTCCCGGACCGGGGTTTCGGGGCGGTAGTCGAGGCGGCCGTAGCTGCTGGTGCGGAACCACTCCTGGGTCTGCGGGAAGAACTCCGCGTACCGGTCGAGCGCCTTGCCCTCGCCGGGCGCGTCGGAGAAGTCGATCATCAGGGTGAGGGCGCGGACGGTGCCGGTCGAGCGGGCGTACCCGGTGGAGGTCGGTACGCCCTCGGACATCTGGATCTCGGAACCGCCGCTGATCATGCAGGGGCCGTGCGCGGAGGAGCGGGAGAGGGCGGCGGGGCCGGGGCCCGAGGTCGAGGTGCCGGGCGCGAGCCGGCCGGTGCCGGCCGAGGTGCTGAGGGCGAGGGTCAGGACGGCGACGGTCGTGGCCGCGGCCAGTCGGCGCGGGCGTATGCGGTGGCTCGGTGGCTGCGCCTGCCCGTGCGACCGCATGCGGACCTCCCCGTGCCACGGCAGCCGCCCGACACCGGCTGCGCCCTTGGGCTCACCCTGGGCCGCCGGATGGGCGGGCGCGCGCTGGAGGGGCCGATCGTGGGTTTCTCGCCGGTAGCCGCCGACCGGGTGACGTGCGGACCGGTCCGGCCGTGAGTGTGAGCCAGGTCACCGGAAAGTTCTTCGGGAGCGGGAAATAACCGGGGATCGTTTCCCCGTTTAGACCTGTGTCCGAGCGAAACGGGGACTGTCTCCCCGGATCGTGAGCCCACTGACCCAGACAGACCAAGGAGTGCGCCGTGCAGACCGCGACCCCCGACCAGCGCAAGGCGGCCCGGCCCCGCGCCGATGCTCTGCGCAATCGGGAGCGGATCGTCGCCGCCGCCCGGGAGATGTTCGTCGAGCACGGCCCGGACGTGCCGCTCGACGACGTCGCCCGCCGGGCCGGCGTCGGCAACGCCACGGTGTACCGCAACTTCCCCGACCGCGACGCCCTCGTCCGCGAGGTCGTCTGCTCGGTCATGGACCGTACGGCACGGGCGGCCGAGCTGGCGCTCGACGAGACCGGGGACGCGTTCGAGGCGCTGGAGCGCTTCGTGCACGCCTCCGCCGACGAGCGCATCAGCGCGCTGTGTCCCATGGTGTCCAGCACGTTCGACCAGCACCACCCCGACCTGGAAGCGGCGCGCGAACGGGTCGAACGGCTCGTCGCCGAGGTCATGGACCGGGCGAAGGCGGCCGGTCAGCTCCGTGACGACGTGGGCGTGGGCGATCTGATGATCGCCGCCGCCCAGCTCAGCCGGCCCCCGGCCGGCACGGGGTGTGTCAGCGCCGACCGGTTCGTCCATCGCCATCTGCAGCTTTTCCTGGACGGGCTGCGGGTTCCCGCCCGCTCCGCCCTGCCGGGGACGGCCGTGACCCTGGAGGACCTGCGCCGGCCCTGCGACCAGTAGTTCAGCCCGTTCAGCCCGTTCAGCCAGTTCAGTTCGTTCGGTTCGTACAGCCCGTACAGCCCGTTCGGTCCGTTCGGTTCCTTCAGTCAGTTCCACCGGTTCCGTCATCGATGCCGAGCCGTCAGCGCCGTCGCTGACGGCGGGCCGGCGCCGCGGGATCAGTCGTCCCTTTTCTCGTCTTTTTCCGTCACGAAGTCCGAAGTGGGTATCCCCATGTCTCAGTCAGCCGTCCAGGCCTCCGGCGTGTCCGACGCCCCGGACGCCGGCCGCTGGAAAGCGCTGGTCTTCATCGCGCTCGCCCAGCTGATGGTGGTCCTCGACTCCACCATCGTGAACATCGCCCTGCCTTCCGCCCAGCAGGACCTCGGCATCTCCGACGGCAACCGGCAGTGGGTCGTCACGGCCTACGCGCTCGCCTTCGGCGGTCTGCTGCTCTTCGGCGGCCGGATATCCGACAAGTGGGGCCGCAAGCGCACCTTCATCACCGGGCTGGCCGGTTTCGCCGCGGCGTCCGCGCTCGGCGGCGCGGCCACCAACGAGGCGATGATGTTCGGCTCCCGCGCCCTCCAGGGTGTCTTCGGCGCCCTGCTCGCGCCCGCCGCGCTCTCCCTGCTCGCCGTGATGTTCACGGACGCCAAGGAGCGCGCCAAGGCCTTCGGCATCTACGGCGCGATCGCCGGTGGCGGTGCCGCCGTGGGCCTGATCCTCGGCGGTTTCCTCACCGAGTACCTGAACTGGCGCTGGACCTTCTTCGTCAACGTGCCGTTCGCCGTCGTCGCCGCGGCCGGCGCCTACCTCGTCGTCCGTGAGCCGAAGGGCGGCCGCAACCGCGCCCCGCTCGACGTCCCCGGCGTGATCCTGTCCACCCTGGGTCTGGTGGCGCTCGTCTACGGCTTCACCCGCGCCGAGTCCGAGGGCTGGAGCGACGCGGTGACGGTCGGCATGTTCGTCGGCTCCGCCGTGCTGCTGCTGGCCTTCGTGCTGGTCGAGTCGAAGGTCCGCACTCCGCTGCTGCCGCTGCGCGTGATCACCGAGCGCAACCGGGGAGGCGTCTACCTCTCGCTGGGCCTGGCGATCATCGCGATGTTCGGCCTGTTCCTCTTCCTGACCTACTACCTGCAGATCGTGAAGGGCTACACGCCGGTGAAGACCGGCTTCGCCTTCCTGCCGATGGTCGTCGGCATGATCACGGGCTCCACCCAGATCGGCACCCGCCTGATGACCCGGGTCCCGCCCCGGCTGCTGATGGGTCCCGGCTTCCTCGTCGCCGCCGTCGGCATGCTGTTGCTGACCCAGCTCGAGGTCGACACCTCCTACGCCGGTGTGCTGCTGCCCGGCATGCTCCTGCTCGGCCTCGGCATGGGTACGGCGTTCATGCCGGCTATGTCCCTGGCCACCACGGGCGTGGAGCCGCGGGACGCCGGTGTCGCCTCGGCGATGGTCAACACCTCGCAGCAGGTGGGCGGGGCGATCGGCACGGCGCTGCTGAACACGATCGCCGCCTCGGCGACCACGTCGTACATCGCCGACCACATCGGGGGCGCGTCCTCCCGCTCCCAGCAGCAGCTGGTCCAGTTGCAGGGGCAGGTGCAGGGCTACACCAGCGCGATCTGGTTCGCCGTCGGCATCCTGGTCGTGGCGGCCGCCGTCGCCCTGACCTTCGTCAACGCCGGACGTCCGGGCGTCGGCCCCGTCGCCGGGTCCCGTACGGGCGACGCGGCCGAGGACGAGCTGCCGGTGCCGGTCGTCGTCCACTGACGACGCCGGTCCCGGTACCCGCTCGGGCCCCTGCTCCACCCGTGCGGACGGGGAGGGGACGCCCCGTCCGCACGGTTCCCGCGGACCTGCCCCGGCCGCGCGGTCAGCGCAGCCAGGGCAGGTCCGCACCCGCTTCGCTCGGCTGAAGTCCCTCGGCGACGATCCGCATGATCTCGCCGAGGGACTTCTGCTGTTCGGGGGTGAGTCGGTCGAAGACCGCCTGGCGCACGGCGTTCACGTGGCCCGGTGCCGTCCGGCGCAGCACCTCGTGGCCCTCGTCCGTGAGGATGGCGAACTGGCCGCGCTTGTCGGAGGGGCAGTCCTCGCGGCGCACCCAGCCGTTCTTCTCCAGGCGGGCCACCGCGTGGGAGAGCCGGGACCGGGTGATCTTGGCGTACTTGGCCAGCTCCGTCATCCGCAGCCGCCGGCGCGGCGACTCGGCCAGCTTGACCAGGAGGCCGTAGTAGACGTGCGGCATGCCCGCGTCGCGCTGGAGCTGTCGGTCGAGGTGGTCCTCGAGGAGGGTGGCGGCCTCGATGTAGGAGCGCCAGACGAGCTGCTCCTCGGCGGTGAGCCATCGGGGTTCGTCGTTCATACCGCCCACTGTACGAGACTATTTCTTGAATCTTAAACAAACTGGGGGTAGATTGGCGTCGAGTAAAGGTTGAGGTTTCAAGTATGTGAGGAGTCCGCCATGACCGTCGCCCCGCAGGAGCGCATGCCCGCCCTCTATCTCAGTCACGGCGCCCCGCCGCTGGCCGACGACCCCGTCTGGCCCGGCGAACTCGCCGCCTGGGCCGCCGCCCTGCCCCGCCCCAAGGCGATCCTCGTCGTCTCCGCCCACTGGGAGGAGGCCCCCCTCGCCCTCGGCGCCACCCGGACCGTGCCCCTGGTCTACGACTTCTGGGGCTTCCCGGAGCACTACTACCAGGTGCGCTACGAGGCCCCCGGCGCCCCCGGGCTCGCCGAGTCCGTGCGCAAGCTGCTGCGCGCCCCCGGCACGCCCGTGCAGGACGTCCCCGACCGCGGCCTCGACCACGGCGCCTACGTGCCGCTGGTCGAGATGTACCCCGGCGCCGACATCCCGGTGCTCCAGGTCTCCATGCCGACCCTCGACCCGGCGCGGCTCATGGAGATCGGCCGCAGGCTCGCGCCGCTGCGCGACGAGGGCGTGCTGATCATCGGCTCCGGCTTCTTCACCCACAACCTGGCCGCGCTGCGCCAGGGCGGCATCCCCTCCTGGTCCGCCGAGTTCGACGACTGGGGGCAGCGGGCGCTGGAGGGCGGGGACGTGGACGGCCTGCTCGATTTCACCCGCAAGTCCCCGGCGGGGCGGCTCGCCCACCCCCGCACCGAGCACTTCGCGCCCCTGTTCGTGACCATGGGGGCGGCGGACGCGGCCGGCGAGCTGGACCTGCGGCGGTCGGTGATCGAAGGGTTCTGGATGGGGCTGGCCAAGCGTTCGGTCCAGTTCGGCTGAGCGACGGGCCCGGGAGCCGCCTAGAGCGGCTTCTCGTACCAGGCCACGTCCCAGTACCGCCCGAACTTGCGGCCCACCTCCCGGTACGTGCCCACGTGCCGGAAGCCGAAGCGGGCGTGCAGCCGCGCCGAGGCCTCGTTGGGCTGGGCGAGGGCCGCGTAGGCCCGGTGCAGGTCCTCGCCGGCCAGGGCGTCGAAGAGGGCCGTGTAGAGGAGCGAGCCGATGCCGCGGCCGCCGGCCCCCGGAGCGACGTAGACGGTGGTCTCCACCGAGGTCGCGTAGGCGGGTTTCGCGCGGTAGGGGCTGGAAGTGGCGTACCCCAGAATCTCCTGTGACCCCGCGTCCCTCGCAACCCTCAGCCGGTGGGGGCCGTCTTCAGGGTGGGAGAGCAGCCAAGGGCGGCGTTCTTCCGGGGTGAACGGCTCGGTGTCGAACGTGAGGGGCGTCTCACGTACGTAGTGGTTGTAGAGGTCGGTGAGGGCCTCGAGATCGGCCTCGACTCCCGGCCTGACCTGGACCTCCGCAGTTCCCGGTGGCATCCCGCCTCCTCGTGTGGCGGCACAGGGTACTGCATGATCAGAAAAATTGAGGGGCGGGTTGGGAATTCTGTCCGGATTCCAGTCGTTGTTTCCATCGGATGCAGGGCACCCGAGGAGAGTCCCCGGCAGGGATCCAGACACACGGAGACCACCCGCACGGAGCCCGAGCGTCCACAGGACCACCCGCTGAACCACCATCGCAAGGGAGCACGCATGGCAACCCGTGCCGTCGCCCGTCGTAAGTCCGCCACCGGCGAGACCTCCGGCTCGGCAACCAGCGTCCGCGCGAACGGCGGCGAGCTCGCCGACCGCGATCTGGTCGGCATGTACCTCGACGAGATCGCCCGGACACCGCTGCTCGACGCCGCCAAGGAGGTCGAGCTGTCCCAGACCATCGAGGCGGGTGTGTTCGCACGGCAGGTCCTCGAAGGGTACGAGGAGACCGGGGCCGACGCCACCCGTGAGGAGCTCCAGGCCCTCGTCGACGAGGGCGAGCGGGCGAAGGACGTCTTCATCCGTTCCAACCTCCGCCTGGTCGTCGCCGTCGCCCGCCGCTACCCGCGCAGCGGGCTGCCGCTCCTCGACCTGATCCAGGAGGGCAACGCCGGCCTGGTCCGCGCCGTCGAGAAGTTCGACTACCGCAAGGGCTTCAAGTTCTCGACGTATGCGACCTGGTGGATCCGTCAGGCCATCACCCGGTCCATCGCCGACCAGTCGCGCACCATCCGCCTGCCCGTCCACCTGGTGGAGGAGCTGGGCCGGATCCGGCGCGTGCAGCGCGAGTTCAACCGCGAGCACGGCCGCGAGCCGGAGCCCGCCGAGATCGCCGCCGAGCTGGGCTCGAAGCCCGAGCGCGTCGTCGACGTGCTCGACTGGGCCCGCGACCCGGTCTCGCTGAACATGTCGGTGGACGACGAGGGCGAGACCCAGTTCGGCGACCTGCTGGAGGACACCTCCGCCGTGTCGCCCGAGCAGTCGGTGCTGACCCTGCTGCGCAGCGAGGAGCTGGACGACCTCATCGGCCGCCTCGACCCGCGCACGGCCTCCATCATCAAGATGCGGTACGGCATCGACGACGGCCGCGAGCGCACGCTGACCGAGGTCGGCAAGGAGCACGGCCTCACGCGTGAGCGCATCCGCCAGATCGAGAAGCACGCGCTGCTGGAGCTGAAGAAGCTGGCCCGCGACACCGGCTTCGAGGCGGCGGCGTGACGCGGGGGGCGTGACGTGGCGGGTGGGGCGTACGCCGGGTGCTGAACCCGGCGCAAACATGGCCGTACAACGCTGCTTCAACCGGCCGGGGCCGGGAAAGAGACGGGCGAGCCCGTTCGTCCGGCTCCCGGGCCCCCGAAGGCACGGCCCCTCCCGCGCCCCGGCGCGGCACCACAGACCACGTCCCGACGCACTCCCCCCGGCGCCGGGACTTCCCGAGCCGGGCTGCCCGGCGCCTCTCCCCCCGGGGCGCCGCAGCCCGGCTCCTTCCTCGTGGCCGTGCCGCAGGGCCGTGGGACGGGCCGGTGGGCCGGTGCGAAAGGGGCGGGGCACCCCGAACCTGAACCCCGGGGTGGCCCGCCGAATGGCAGATTCTGCCACAGCGGCATAGCCTGCCGACGTGAGCTCCACCGTTCCCGCACGTCCCGCCGACGGACCGGCCTCCCTGACCGAGCGGCGCAAGGCCGAGACCCGGATGGAGATCGCCCGCGCGGCGGCCCGCCTCTTCGCCGGCCAGGGCCTGCGGGCCACCCGGGCCGAGGACATCGCCAGGGCCGCCGGGGTCGCCCCGCGCACCTTCTACCGCTACTTCGCGGCCAAGGAGGAGGCCATCGCGCCGCTCTACGCCCTGGGCGCCGAGCGCTGGGTGTGCGCGGTGCGCGAGGCGCCGGCCGAACTGTCCCCGCCCGAGGCCCTCGAACACGCCGTGCGGCACACGCTGACCCCGGGCGCGGGCGTCTCGGCGCGCTCCTGGGAGGGGGCCCGCACCCTCATCCGCCTGGCCGGGAGCAACCCGGCGCTGCGCAAGGTGTGGGCGGAGGTCTGCCACCGCACGGAGCGGGGGCTGGTGGAGGCGCTGGCGGCGCGGATGTCCGGCGGTGACGACAACGTTGCCGCGCGGCTGGCCGCCGCTCCCCGGCTGCACTTCGCCGCCGCCGTGGCGGGCGCGGCCGTGCGCGTCGCGGCGGAGAACTGGGCGTCGGCGCCCCCTCAGGACACGAGCGGCCCCCTGGAGCAGGCGCTGCTGAACCTGGCGGTGCTGCGGGACTTCGACTGGGAGGACGGCCCGGCGCGGCGGGTGTGACGGGCGGGACGGCGAGCGGGCAAGGCGGGCGGGACGGCGGGCGGGCGTGATGGGCCTGACGGCGGCCCGGTGCGGCGGGTGTGACGGCGGGCGAGTGCGACGCGCGTGACGGCGGGCGGATGCGGCGGCGCAGGTCAGCCGTCCTCCGCCGCCCGTGCCAGGCGTGCCCCCATCTCCCGGACGCACTCCACCAGTTCCGCCGGTTCCGCGACCCGGAACTCCAGCCCGGTCGTCGCCAGCCGCACCGCGATCCACTCCACCGAACCGGACACGGTCGCCCGCACCACGCACGATCCGCCGTCCTCCGCCGGCTCGGGCACCCCCAGCCACGGCGGCAGCAGGGCTGCGACGGTCGCGGCCGGCGCGTGGAAGACGACCGTGATCCCGTAGGAGTCGTTCCGCCGGTACATCGAGCGCCGCAGGTACTCGGCCGCGTCACCGGTCGGCAGTTCCCGGGGTGCGAACCGCGCCCCCGTGGCGAAGGGCTCGCTCACCCGGTCGACCCGGAAGGTCCGCCAGTCGGCCCGGTCGAGGTCGTAGGCGACCAGGTACCAGCGCCGTCCCGTCGACACCAGCCGGTACGGCTCGGTCACGCGCCGCGTCTCGGTGCCGTCCGCCGCGCGGTAGGCGAACCGCAGCCGCTCGTTCCCGGCCACCGTCGAGGCCATCACGGTCAGCGTCTCGGGAGCGATGCTCGGCCCGTCCCCGCTGGTCAGCGGCGTGGTGGCGGACTGGAGCGTGGCGACCCGGCGCCGCAGCCGGGACGGCAGCACCTGCTCCAGCTTGGCCAGGGCCCGCACCGACGCCTCGTCCAGGCCCGCGACGGCGTGCCCGGCGCCCGCCCGCAGCCCGACGGCGATGGCCACCGCCTCCTCGTCGTCGAGCACCAGCGGCGGCATCGCCTTGCCCGCCACCAGCCGGTAGCCGCCGTCGGTGCCCATCGTCGCCTGGACCGGATAGCCCAGCTCGCGCAGGCGGTCGATGTCACGCCGGACCGTGCGCCGGGAGACACCGAGCCGTTCGGCCAGCTCGCCGCCGGGCCATTCGCGGGGCGTCTGGAGGAGGGAGAGGAGGGTCAGCAGCCGGGCCGGGGTGTCCGTCGTCATGCCGTCGAGGATGCCGCAGATTTAGGACACGATCTGACCTACCGCCCTCCTAGGTTTCTCCCATGACCTCCACGCACACCCCGGAACCGGCCCCCGTTCCGCCCGCCGCGGCGGGCGGAACGGGCGACCGCCGCCGCTGGTTCGCGCTCGCGATCGTGATGACCGCGGCGTTCATGGACCTGGTAGACGTCACCATCGTCAACATCGCCATCCCCTCGATCCAGCAGGACGAGGGGGCCTCCTTCAGCCAGATCCAGTGGATCACCGCCGGATACGCCCTCGCCTTCGCGGCCGGCCTGATCACCGGCGGGCGGCTCGGCGACATCCACGGCCGCAAGCGGGTCTTCCTCGTCGGCATCGGCGGCTTCACCCTCGCCTCGGCGCTGTGCGGCTTCGCCGTGAACCCGGAGATGCTGGTCGCCTCCCGCATCCTCCAGGGCGGCATGGCGGCGCTGATGGTTCCGCAGGTGCTGTCGATCGTGCACGCCACCTTCCCGGCGCACGAACGCGGCAAGGTCTTCGGGCTGTTCGGCGCGATCGTCGGACTCGGCGCCGTCTCCGGTCCGCTGCTGGGCGCCCTGCTCACCGAGTGGAACCTCTTCGGGCTCGAGTGGCGGCCCATCTTCCTCATCAACCTGCCGGTCGGCATCGCGGGCCTCGTCCTCGGCAGCCGCTTCATCACGGAGTCCAAGGCGCCGCGCGCCCTGAAACTCGACCTGGTCGGGGTCGCCCTGGTCACCCTCGGGCTGCTCATGCTGATCTACCCGCTCACCCGGGGCGAGGAGCTGGGCTGGCCGCTGTGGGGCCACCTCTCGATGGCCGGTTCGGTCGTGGTCCTCGCGGCCCTGGTCGCCTACGAGCGGCGCAAGAGCGCGCGGGACGGTTCGCCGCTGGTGGAGCTGTCGCTGTTCAAGGTGAAGAGCTTCGCGGCCGGGATCGCCGTGCAGACCGTCTTCGGCGTCGGACTGGGCGTCTTCTTCCTGGTGTGGACGCTGTACATGCAGGTGGGGCTCGGCTGGAGCCCGCTGCGGGCCGGCCTGACCGGCGTACCGTTCTCGATCGCCGTCTCCACGGCCGCCGGGGTCTCGGTGCAGAAACTGGTCCCGCGCTTCGGGCGCAAGGTGCTGCAGACGGGCGCGCTGGTGATGGCGGCCGGGGTGCTCCTCTACGTCTGGGAGTCCGGGCACTACGGGCTCGCCATCACCTCCTGGCAGATGGCGCTGCCGCTGGCCGTGATGGGCCTCGGCATGGGCCTGATCGTCGCGCCGCTGACCGACGCGGTGCTCTCCCAGGTGCCGCGCGAGCACGCCGGGGCGGCGTCGGGGCTCATCAACACCGTGCAGCAGATGGGCAACGCGCTCGGTCTCGGCCTCGTGTCGGTGGTCTTCTTCGGCACGATGAGCGACCACCTCACCCCCGCCCGCATCGGACCGGCCTACGTGGACGCCTTCCAGAACGCGCTGGGCTGGGTGGCCGGGGTGCTGGCCGCGATCTTCCTGCTGATGTTCGCGCTGCCCGGGCGGCCGGCTCGGCACGGGGAAGGCGGCGGTGCGGAGGACCGGACGGAGGAGAAGGAGCCCGTCCTGGTCTGAGACCGGACCGGAGCCCGGCGGAGACCGGGCCGACGTCGGCCGGTCCTCGTGGTCGACCGGCGGGGGTCGGCCGACCGACGAGGACCCGGCCGACGGGAAGCGGGCCCGGCACGGAAGTGCCGGGCCCGCTTCCCGTCCAGCCGATGCCCGGTCATGCCTGCTCGGGTCCGATCGTTTCCACTTCGTGTTTACATTCCGGACAAGCGGGCGTAGCCTCCCGGGAAAACCACAGGTTCGGACACGAGTCGGAGGTGAACGGTCATGTACGCACCGGAGCGGCAGCAGGAGATCCTCCGGCTCGCCCGGGACGGCGGCCGGGTGGACGTGGTGTCGCTGGCCGAGGAGTTCCAGGTGACGGCGGAGACGATCCGCCGGGACCTCAAGGCCCTCGACCGCGCCGGTCTGCTCCGCCGCGTGCACGGCGGCGCGATCCCCGCCGGACGGCTCGACTTCGAACCGGACCTCGCCGAGCGCGAGTCCACGGCCGCCGACGAGAAGGACCGCATCGCCAGGGCGGCCCTGGCGGAACTGCCGGCCGAGGGCACGATGATCCTCGACGCCGGTTCCACCGTGGCCCGCATGGCCGCGGCGATCCCGCGGGAGACCTCGCTGACCGTGGTCACCCACAGCCTGCCCATCGCGGCCCGCCTCGCCGACCACCCCGGCATCCAGCTCCACATCGTCGGCGGACGCGTACGGCACCGCACCCGCGCCGCCGTGGACGCCTGGGCGCTGCGCGCGTACGGCGAGATCCGCGCCGACGTGGCCGTGGTGGCCGCCAACGGGTTCTCCGTGGAACACGGCCTGACCACCCCCGACCTCGCCGAGGCCGCCGTCAAGCGGGCCGCCCTGACCGCCGCCCGGCGCGTGGTGCTGCTCGCCGACTCCTCCAAGTTCGCGCAGGAACACTTCGCCCGCTTCGGCGCCCTGGACGACGTGGACCTGCTCATCACCGACACCGGACTGACCCCCGAGGACGCGGGCGACATCGAGCGCGCCGGCACGGAAGTGGTACGCGCATGATCCTGACCGTCACCCCCAACCCGTCGCTGGACCGCACCTACGAGGTGCCCTCCCTCGACCGCGGCGAGGTCGTCCGCGCCACCGGCGAACGGGTCGACCCCGGCGGCAAGGGCGTGAACGTCTCGCGCGCGGTGACCGCCGCAGGGCAGCGCACCGTCGCCGTGCTGCCGCTGGGCGGGGCACCGGGCGCCCTCGTCGCCGAACTGCTCGACGCGCAGGGCATCGAGGTGGCGCCGGTCCCGATCACCGGACCCACCCGCTCCAACATCGCGCTCGCCGAGGCCGACGGCGTCCTGACGAAGATCAACGCGCCGGGCCCCGAACTCTCCCCGGCCGAACGGGAACTGCTCCTGGAGACCGTACGGCGCCAGTCGCCCGGCGCGGACTGGATCGCCTGCTGCGGCAGCCTGCCCCGCGGACTCGCCCCGTCCTGGTACGCCGACCTGGTCGCCCGTGCCCACGCCGCCGGGGTCCGCATCGCCCTGGACACCTCCGGGCCCGCCCTGCTGAGGGCGCTGCGCGAACGGCCTGACGTGGTCAAGCCGAACGCCGAGGAACTGGCCGAGGCCGTCGGCCGGCCCCTGGCCACGGTCGGCGACGCCGTGAAGGCCGCCGAGGAACTGCGGGAGCGGGGCGCCGGGTCCGTGCTCGCCAGCCTGGGCGCCGACGGGCAGTTGCTCGTGGACGACGCGGGCACCTGGTTCGGCACCGCCCGCGTGGACGCCGTACGCAGCAACGTCGGCGCCGGGGACTCCTCCCTCGCGGGGTTCCTCGTCGCCGGGGGGAGCGGCCCCGGCGCCCTCGCCTCCGCCGTCGCGCACGGTGCCGCGGCCGTCCAGTTGCCCGGCAGCGTGATGCCGACGCCGCAGGACCTGGACCCGGCGGCCGTCACGGTCACCGCCGAGGTGCCCCTGGACCGCGTCCTGGTGGACCGCCTCCCGGGGGTGCCGGCGGCATGACCTTCCACCCCGCTCACGGCCTCCTCCCCGGGGCCGTCCCCAGCCCCCACCGCTGTGCCCCCGTCCCCCTCCCCGCCCCCGCCCCTCACCCCACGTTCCGGGCGATACGCGAGCTAAGGAGCCCGCGATGAGCGACATGATCACCGCGGATCTGGTCGACCTCGACCTGTCCGCCGACACCAAGGAAGCGGCGGCGCGTGCCCTCGCGGAGCGGATGACGGCCCTGGGGCGGGTGACCGACCTGGAGGGCTTCCTCGCCGACGTGGCCGCCCGCGAGGCGCAGATGCCGACCGGCCTGGACGGCGGCATCGGCATCCCGCACTGCCGCAGCGAGCACGTCACCGAGCCGACCCTCGCCTTCGGGCGCAGCGCGGCCGGCGTCGACTTCGGGGCGGCGGACGGACCGGCCGACCTGATCTTCCTGATCGCCGCTCCGGCGGGCGCCGACGACGCCCACCTGACGATCCTTTCCGCCCTGGCCCGGCAGCTGATGAACGCCGAGTTCACCGCCGCGCTGCGCTCGGTGGGCGACGCGGCGGGCGCCGCCGCGCTGATCCGCGGGGAGGAACCGGCCGCTGCCGGGGCGCCCGCGGCGGACGCGGCGGACGCCGGTCCGGAAGGCGGCCGGGACTCCGTGGCGGGCCCGGCGGCGGCCTCCGCCGGGCCCGCCACGGTCGCCGACGAGGGGACGCCGGAGCCGGCCGGGCCCGCGCGTCCGTTCCGGATCGTCGCCGTCACCTCCTGCCCCACCGGCATCGCGCACACCTACATGGCGGCCGAGTCGCTGGAGAACGCCGGCCGCGAGGCGGGCGTCGAAGTCGTCGTCGAGACCCAGGGCTCGGCCGGCTTCACCCGGCTCGACCCCGAGGTCGTCGCGGCGGCGGACGGCGTGATCCTCGCCCACGACGTGGCCGTGCGCGAGAAGGACCGCTTCGCCGGGAAGCCCACCGTCGACACCGGCGTCAAGGCGGCCATCAACCGGCCGGGCGAGCTGATCCGCGAGGTCCGCGACAAGGCGGCCCGCGGCGAGGTCGCCGCCGCCTCCCCGGACGCGACGCGGTCCCCGGACGCGACACCCGTCGAACGCGGCGGCGAGCCCGGCGAGGGCTACGGCACCAAGCTCCGCACATGGCTCATGTCCGGCGTCAGTTACATGGTCCCGTTCGTCGCCGCCGGCGGTCTGCTGATCGCCCTCGGCTTCGCGATCGGCGGCTACGAGATCAACAAGGCGCCCTCCGTGATGGACCACTTCGTGTGGACCCAGGCGGACAGCTGGGGCGCGCTGCTGTTCCAGATCGGGGGCGTGGCCTTCGCCTTCCTCGTCCCGGTGCTGGCCGGCTACATCGCCTACGGCATGGCCGACCGGCCGGGCCTGGTCCCCGGTTTCGTCGGCGGCTCGATCGCGCTCACCGTCGACGCCGGCTTCCTCGGCGGACTGGCGGCCGGTCTGATCTCCGGTGCGGTGGTGCTGGCGATCCAGCGGATCCGCATACCGAAGGCGCTGCGCGGCATCATGCCGGTGGTGGTGATCCCGCTGATCTCGGCGGCGGTCGTCGGCTTCCTGATGTTCGTCGTGATCGGCAAGCCCATCGCGTCCGCGCAGTCGGCGATGACCGACTGGCTCAGCGGCCTGTCCGGGGCCAACGCGATCCTGCTCGGCGCGCTGCTCGGCCTGATGATGTGCTTCGACCTCGGCGGCCCGGTCAACAAGGTCGCCTACACCTTCGCCACCGCGGGCATCGCGGTCGCCAGCCCCAGCGACCCCGCGATGAAGATCATGGCGGCGGTCATGGCGGCCGGCATGGTCCCGCCGCTGGCGATGGCGCTGGCCACCACGGTGCGCGGCCGGCTCTTCAACGCCGCCGAGCGCGAGAACGGCAAGGCCGCCTGGGTCCTGGGCGCCTCCTTCATCTCCGAGGGCGCGATCCCGTTCGCCGCGGCCGACCCGTTGCGCGTCATCCCGGCGTCGATGGCGGGCGGTGCGGTCACCGGTGCCCTGTCGATGGCCTTCGGGGCGACGCTGCGCGCACCGCACGGCGGCATCTTCGTGGTGCCGCTGATCGGCAACCCACTGCTCTACCTGGTCGCCGTCGCGGCCGGTGTCGCCGTCACCGCGGCGCTGGTGATCGTCCTCAAGGGGCTGCGCAGGGCGGCGCCGGGAGCGGCGGCCCAGGGACCGGACGGCGCGGACCCGTCGGCCCCCGCGCCGGGGGAGAAGCAGCCGGTCGCCGCCTGAGGCACCGGACGGGACCGGACGGGACCGGACGGGAGCGGTGCGCGCTACGGGGACACCCGTGCCGCGCGCCGCTCCATCGCGAGGCGAGCCGTCTCCTCGCTGTCGTACACCTCGCACATGTGCCGCCCGTCCGGCGTGGCGGTGTGCTCGACCTCCCACAGGGAGACCTCGACGCCGTCGCGCAGCAGGAACGCGTGCTCGTAGAGCGAGAAGCCGATCCGGGCGCGGCCCGCGCGGCCGGGACCGCCGAAGGCCTGGGTGATCTGGTGCCCGCACGCCGTCGACAGCCGCTCGGCGAGGTCGGCCCCGGGCCGGTCCGCGTTCTCCGCGCGGCGCAGCAGCCGACGGGCGTGGTCCGCCGAGGCGTCGGGGACGTACGTGTGGCGCGGGGCGGGGACGGGCGACAACGGCACCTGCGCCGGCAGCTCGAAATCGGGCGTGTCCGGCTGGAGCGCCAGCCGGGAGCCGGCGGCCCGCAGCTCCTCCTCGTCGACGTAGACCTCGTGCTGCGGCTCGCTGCCCGGGGCGGTGTTGTGGACCAGCTCCCACAGGGTGAGCGCGGAGCCGTCGGGGAGCAGCCAGGTGTGGCGGTACGTCTCGCGGTGCAGACCCGCGCTGTGGTGCGCGGAGTGCAGCGAACCGTCGTGCGCCAGCGCGCAGTCCAGCCGCCGCAGGATCTCGTCGGGAAGCTCGAAGGAGTTCAGTGCGCGACCGAGCAGTCGCATGAGGTGCTCCTCCGGAGACTCGGGCGACTCGGGTGGTTCGTACGCTGCGGTCTCGTACGGAACGCTCAAGGTTTCTCCCGGCGTTGCTGCATGTCACCTTGTGGGTGCATACCGTAGCCCCCCTTCGGGCGTCGTGGGCGGGAACCGGGAAAACGTACGCACGAAAAACGCGGGGGCCGCGCGAAAAGTTCCCGCGCGGCCCGACGAAGCGTCAAAAAAGCCTGCTCACAGGCGGGTCAGGCCTCACTTCCGGCGATCCACTCGCTCCACGGCATGTTCCAGCCGTTGAGGCCGTTGTCCGGTGCGACCGTGTCGTCGGGGGAGTTCTTGACGATCACGACGTCCCCGATCAGAGAGTTGTCGTAGAACCACTTGCCCGGGGTGTCGCCCTGCGCGCCCTGGGCGTCCGCGAGTCCGACACAGCCGTGGCTGGTGCCCTGGGAGCCGAAGGGCGGATTGCCGCGGCTGTACCAGTAGTTGCCGTGGATGAAGGTGCCGGACTGGCTCAGCCGCATCGCGTGCGGCACGTCCGGGATGTCGTACTCACCGCCGAACCCGACCGTCGACCCGTTCATGCGGGTCTGCTCGGACTTCTCCGAGATCACCATCTGCCCGTTGTACGTGGGGTTCGCGGCGCTGCCCGCCGAGATCGGGACCGACTTGAGCGTCTTGCCGTCGCGCACCACCGTCATGGTCTGCGTGTTCACGTCCACCGTGGAGACCTGCGCGCGGCCCACGGTGAAGGTCACCGTCTTCTTCTGCACGCCGTAGAGGCCGTTCGCGCCCTCCACCCCGTCCAGGTCGATCTTCATCGTGACCTTGGAGCCGGCCTTCCAGTACTCCTCGGGCCGGAAGTCGAGCCGCTGCGCGCCGAACCAGTGCCCGGCCACCTTCTGCCCGCTGCTGGAAGTGACCGTGATGTGCGACTGGACGCTCTTCCGGTCGGTGATCGCCTTGTCGAACGTGAACGACACCGGCATCCCCACCCCGACCGTGCTGCCGCCGTCCGGGGTGTACGTGCCGACGAAGCTGTTCTGCGTGGAGACCGTCGTGAAGACCGAGTCGGCGGCGGCCGGGCGGCCGTCGGCGTCCTTTGCACGCGCGGTGATCTGGTACTTCGTGCCGCGTTCCAACTGCTCCTTCGGCTTCCAGCTCCCGCCGTCGCCCGACACCGTGCCCGGCACGGCGGCGCCCGTCTCCGCGACGGTCATCTTCACCTCGGTCAGCGTGCCGTCGCTGACCTTCACGCCGGTCGAGTTGATCGAGGCGCCGGTCGAGCCGTCCTCGGCCGAGATCACGAGCTTGGCGACCGAGGTGTCGGCGGACCCGGCGCCGCCCTTGCCGTCCTTCGTGGTGTCGGCGCTGGCGCTTCCGCCGCAGGCGGTGAGGGTGAAGGCGCCGACCACCAGGGCGGCACAGGCCCCCAGTACGCGCCGCGTGGCTATGTCCGGCGTTGTCACGGGCTGCTCCAGGTTCGGGTGTTGTGCGGTGTGCGCTTCAGCGGTGTAGAGGGCCCCGGCGGCCCGTGGGGTTCCCGTCGGCCGCCCGCTGCGGCGACACGTGACAAAACGCGGACAATCGCTACGCGCACGGTGCAACCGGCCCCGGACGACCGCCCGTTCACACCCTCGCCCACCCCCGTTCAGGCCCCCCGTGCCCCGCCTCGTCCACCCCCGTTCAGGCCCCTCGTGCCCCCGCCTCGTCCACCCCCGTTCAGGCCCCCCGTGCCCCCGCCTCGTCCAGCTCTCCGTTCAGCCCTTTCGCCCTCACGCCTCCCCGGACTCCCCGTACAGCTCCCCGTACGACGGCCAGGCCCCGCCCGGACCGTCCACCGGCTCGGCGGCCCGGACCGCCCGCACGATCGCCCGCGTCACCACGTCCGCGCCGGCCGCCAGCACCTCGTTGAGCGCGAGCGGCTGCCCGGCGTCGAGCGGACGCTCCCCGGTGGCCATCGCGAACACCGTGTCGCCGTCGTTGAGCAGGTGCACCGGCCGTACGGCACGCGCGATGCCGTCGTGCGCGGTGCCGGCCAGCTTCTGCGCCTGCGCCTTGGACAGGCCGGCGTCGGTGGCGACCACGGCGAGCGTGGTGTTCAGCGGCGGCGGCGCGTTCCTCGCCGCGGCCTCGGCCAGCCGCCGCCGCGCGGCCCCGTGGACGTCCGGCGCCGGGTACGCCACCCGACCGCCCCGGAACAACTCCCCGTACAGCGCCCCCGTCTCCGGATCCACCGCCGACCCCGCCGCGTTGGCCACGACCAGCGCCGCCACCGTGATCCCCGAGTCCAGCACCGTGCTCGCGGTGCCCACCCCGCCCTTCAGCGCGCCGACCACGGCACCGGTGCCCGCCCCGACACACCCCTCGGCGACGTGGGCGCCCGGCGCGCTCGCGTGGGCCGCCTCGGCCGCCGCGTATCCGGTGGCCGCGTCCGGCCGGGCCCCGAAGTCGCCCCCGCGCCCCAGGTCGAAGACGCAGGCCGCGGGCACCACCGGCACCACGTGCGCCGGGTCGGGGCCGACCCGCACGCCGTGTCCCCGCTCCTCCAGCCAGGCCATCACCCCCGACGCCGCGTCGAGCCCGTAGGCGCTGCCACCGGTCAGCACCACCGCCTGCACCTTCTGCACGAGGTTGCGCGGATCGAGGGCGTCGGTCTCCTTGGTGCCGGGGCCGCCGCCGCGCACATCCACCCCGGCGACCGCCCCGCCCTCCGGCGCGAGCACCACCGTCGTCCCGGTCAGCCATCCGTCGCCGGCACGCGTCGCATGCCCCACCCGCAGACCGGCCACATCCGTCAACGCGTCAACTGTCATACGGCCAGTCTCGTCCAGCCACCCACCGCGGAACCGCAGCCGACGACGCTCCGCGGCGCGGCAGACGCGGAGCCGCCCTCAGACGGCCGTCCGGCTCCTCAGGCGGCGGGAACTGTTCCCCAGGCGGCGGGAACTGCTCCTCGGACGGCGGGAACTGCTCCTCAGGCGGCCCGAACTGCTCCTAGGCAGCCGGTGCCGCGGCCCTCCGCTCCCGTCCGGTCCGCCGCGCGGTCAGCGTCACCCCGGCCGCGACGGCCAGCGCCAGCACGATCCCCGCCACGAGCACCGCCTCCCCGCCGCCCAGGAAGGTGCAGGCGAGGACCAGCAGCGCGGCTGTCGGCAGGACGAGCTGCTCGGCGACGCCCACCTTGAAATGCCGCGCGTGCAGCGCCCACACCGTGAGCAGGAAGACGGCGGTCGGCAGGGTCACCGCGAAGGACGCCGCGAGCGCCGAGACGTGCGCCTTGCCCACGGCCTGCTCCACCGCCACCTCCAGCCCCGCCCCGATCGCCGCCGCCGAGGCGAACACCAGATAGTGGCCGTATCCCCACAGGAAGGACTGTCTGTTGGACCGCAGATGGCTGTGGACGGGAACCACGAAGTAGATCCACCAGGCCGCGAAGACGATGAGCAGCCCGCCGGCCGCGATCGGCAGGACCTCGCCCAGCGCGTCGTTCTCCTCGATGCCCGACTTCACCGCGACCGTGGCCGCGGCGATGGTCTCGCCGAGCACGATGATCGTGAGCAGCCCGTACCGCTCGGAGATGTGGTGCGGATGCCAGGACGAGGCGTGCCTGCGCTCGGCGAACGCCGGCACGCACAGCTCCAGCACCACCATCGCCAGGAACAGCCAGCCCCGGCCGCCCTCCGGCAGGAACAGCAGCCCCAGCCAGCCGACCTGGCAGAGCAGCACGCCACCGGCGTATCTCAGCGCCATCGCCCGCTCCGCCCCGCCGGCCGCACGCGCCGCCCGCAGCCACTGCGCGGACATGGCCACCCGCATGATCGCGTAGCCGATGATCACGGCCGCCCAGTCGTGGTCCTGGAACGCCCGGGAGACTCCCGCCGCCAGGACCAGCACCCCGGCGATCTGCACCAGGGTGACGACCCGGTAGAGCACGTCGTCGTTGTCGTAGGCCGAGGCGAACCAGGCGAAGTTCATCCAGGCCCACCAGATGGCGAAGAAGACCATCGCGTAGTTGAGGACGCCCTGTCCGGCGTGCCCCCCGGCGACGGAGTGCACCAACTGGACGCCGGCCTGGGCGATGGCGACGACGAAGCACAGGTCGAAGAAGAGCTCCAGCGGCGTGGCGACGCGATGCGGCTCGTGCCGGGGACGGGCCTTCAGCCGCCGCACCGGAGGGTGGCCGTCGGGCGGCGGGGCGGAGGGCGCGCTCGCGGAGGAGGGACTGGACATCATGGCTCCCAGCACAGCAGAGACGGCGTGGACGTGCTTGCGGGCCCGCCCGGGACCGGACCGGGGTCACGGCGCGGGCCGTACCCTGGAGCCATGAGTACCACCCCCGAGCCCGAGCCCCGCGCGCCCCGGCCCGCGCTGGTCTTCGACGACCCGCTGGACCAGCAGACCTCGGACGACACCGACCGCGGCTGGGGCGAGCGGCCCGAGGCCGACAGCGCGGCCGACCTGAAGCGCTTCCTCGACGAGAAGCCGCCCCACCACATCTGAAGCGCTACGAGCGGTCCTGCCCCGAGCCGCGCTGGGAGATCAGCTCGTCGCGGATCTCCTTGAGCACCTCCAGCTCGGAGACCTCGATGACCTCCTCGGCGCTCTCCTTGGCCTTGCGGCGGGCCTCCTGCCGGGCCAGGTACTTCGACATGGGCAGCACCATCAGGAAGTAGACGACGGCCGCCGTGATCAGGAACGTGAGGGTGGCACCCAGCACCGAGCCCCACTGGATGCGCACGCCCGTCGCGCTGTCTCCCGTGCCGGTGCAGGGGCCCTTCAGGCAGGAGCTGTAACCGTCCAGGCTCTGGGTGCCGAACGCCCCGACCAGTGGATTGATGACTCCCTCCACCACCGAGTTGACGATCTTGGTGAAGGCGGCACCGATGACGACCGCCACCGCCAGGTCGATGACGTTGCCGCGCATCAGGAAGGCCTTGAAGCCCTGCCAGACACTCGGTCCGTTCTTCTCGCTCACGGGGGGAGCACTCCTCGCTCGAACAGGTGTAGAGACCAAACGCCTCGAAACCTACGACAGCGTTGGGCCGTCCTGTCCAATCCGGTCCCACGAACGAGTGACTTGACACCCTCAGCACAGGGTCACCGCCAGCCGTGCCGTGGTAGCGGCGCCGACCAGCCGGTGAGCGGTGGCGCGCGGCACGGAGACCACGACCAGCGCCCCGCCCGCCGCCGCGTCCTCCACGGGCTCGGGCACCTCCGTCACCCGCACCCCACGCGCGAGCACCAGGGCGTCGCCCGCACCGCCGTCCCCGGTCGCGACGACGTCGACACGGTCGCCCGGCCTGAGCAGCCGCACCGTGGCCGCGTCGGCGATCCGCACCGGCGCCGCCACGAGCCGGGTGCCGTGCCGCTCGCGCCCGGGCTCGCCCACCGGCTCCTCCGTCGGCCCGGCCACCGGATGCCCGCGTGCGCGCCGCGTCTCCTGCCCACCGCTCCCGGGGTGCGGCCCCGCCGCCACCAGCGCCGCGGCCGTGACGGCGAGCCCGACGGCGAGGGCGCGCCGCCGGTGCCGCACGAGCGCGTGCAGCCGGTGGCGCCCGCCGCGCACCCGCACCGGGGCGAAGTGCGGGACCTCGCAGGTGGGCGGCGCGTCGGCGCCGGCCGGAAGCGGGGAGGGAAGGGCGTCCGAGGGAGGAGGCGGGGCGAAGGAGGCGGCGGAGGAGTCGGTGAGGGAGCCGGGGGAGGGGACGACGGAAGGGGAGGGCGGCAGCGAGGGGGAGGGCAGGGCGGGACGGAACACGGTGATCACCACCTGTGACGAGGGACCGGCTTGCGCTCCCACGATGACGCTTTCCGCCGGACCCCGCCGAGGCCCGTGGACCACTGCCCGGCTGTGGACAACTCCCTCGCCGGAACGTGGTCCTCCGCTACGGCAGCGCGATCCCCGGATCCATTCCGCCCAGCGCCTCCCCGCACGGGCAGCTCCGGTCATCGGTCGTCGGCAGCGTGGCCACGGCGTCGAACAGCACGCCCCGCAGCCGGTCCACGTTGGCCGCGAACACCCGCAGCACGTCCTCGTGCGAGACGCCCTCGCCGCTCTCCGCACCGGCGTCCAGGTCGGTCACGAGGGTCAGGGAGGTGTAGCAGAGCTCCAGTTCACGGGCGAGTGCCGCCTCCGGGTGGCCGGTCATGCCCACCACCGACCAGCCCTGCGCCCGGTGCCACAGGGACTCCGCGCGGGTGCCGAAGCGCGGCCCCTCGACCACGACCAGGGTGCCGCCGTCCACCGCCTCCCAGTCCCGTCCCCGGGCCGCCTTCAGCGCGGCGGCGCGTCCGGTGGGGCAGTAGGGGTCGGCCAGCGACACGTGCACCACGTTGGGCACCGCGCCGTCGGGCGTCGGCAGCCCGTCGAAGTAGGTCGACGGGCGGGACTTCGTGCGGTCGACGAACTGGTCCGGCACCAGCAGCGTTCCGGGCCCGTACTCGGGGCGCAGGCCGCCGACCGCGCACGGGCCGAAGACCTGGCGGGCACCGACCGAGCGCAGCGCCCACAGGTTGGCGCGGTAGTTGATCCGATGCGGCGGCAGATGGTGGCCGCGACCGTGGCGGGGGAGGAAGGCGACCCGCCGGCCGGCGATCTCGCCGAGGAAGAGGGAGTCGCTGGGCGGCCCGTAGGGGGTGTCCACGCGGACCTCGGTCACGTCGTCGAGGAACGAGTAGAACCCGGAGCCCCCGATCACACCTATCTCGGCCCGCACACCCTCGGCCCGCCCGTCCTCGGCCTTCGCGTTGTCTGCCATGCCCGCACCCTAGCCGCCCCGCGCAACGCCGGGGACCCCGCCGTCGGACGACGACAGGGTCCCGTGAGAAGCGGTGCCCGCAGGGGCCCTACGCGGCGCTGGTGCTCGCGGAGGAGCTGCCCGAGCCCGACGACGAGCCGGAGCCCGAGGACGAGGAGCCCGAGGACGACGAGCCGGAGTCCGAGGAGGACGAAGAAGAGGACGCCTTCGAGGACGACGACGCGGGCGAGCTGCTCGACGAGCTGCCACGGCTGTCGTTGCGGTAGAAACCGGAGCCCTTGAAGACGATGCCGACCGCCGAGAACACCTTCTTCAGGCGACCCTGGCAGTTCGGGCACTCGGTGAGGGCGTCGTCGGTGAACTTCTGCACCGCCTCGAGGCCCTCGCCGCACTCGGTGCACTGGTACTGGTACGTCGGCACTGTCTTCCTCCTGGCACTCTCACTCGATGAGTGCTAACGACGGTCCATAGTGACGTATTCCGCGGGATCAGTCCACTGCGGCGGGCGCGCGGTGACCGACACCACGCGCCACCGTACGGCCCGGGGACCGGGTCGCCAGCCGCGAGCGCAGCGTCACCAGGACCGCCAGCGCGAGCACCGTGCCGCCCATCGGCACGAGGAACCCCGCGCCGTCCCGGAAGCGGTCCTCCAGTTGCCCGGCGACGGTCACGGCCGCCGCCTGGCCCAGCGCGACGGCGCCGGTCAGCCAGGTGAAGGCCTCGGTGCGGGCACCCGCCGGCACCAGCCCCTCGACCAGGGTGTAGCCGGTGACGATGGCGGGCGCGACGCACATGCCCACCAGCAGGCCGAGGCCGGCCAGCACGAGCACCGAGTGCGCGGCCCACAGACCGGACGCGGTCAGCGCGAGGGCGGTGTAGCCGACCAGGAGGCGCCGCTGCGGGGCCACCTTCCAGGCGATGGCGCCGCAGGCCAGGCCGGAGATCATGTTGCCCGCGGCGAAGACGCCGTACAGGACGCCGTTCAGGCCGGGCTCGCCGATCGACTCGGTGAAGGCGGCCAGCGACACCTGCATGCCGCCGAAGACGGAACCGATGCCCAGGAAGGCCACGATCAGGACCCGTACACCGGGGACGCGCAGCGCGGAAACGTGCTCCACGCGCGCGTGGCCGTCGTCGGCGCCGCCGACGACGGGCTGGGTGCTCTTCCGCGCGGCGAACAGCAAACCGCCCACCAGGGTGAGCGCGGCCTCCGTGAGCAGGCCCGCGGCGGGGTCGACGGAGGTGCACAGGGCGGTCGCCACCAGGGGGCCGAGAACGAAGGTCAGCTCGTCGGTGACGGACTCGAAGGCGGCCGCGGTGCTCATCAGGGGGGAGTCCTTGAGCTTCGCGGCCCAGCGGGCCCGCACCATCGGCCCGACCTGCGGCACCGAGGCGCCGGTGGGCACGGCCGCCAGGAAGAGCGCCCACAGGGGCGCGTCGGCGAGCGCGAGGAAGGTCAGGGTCAGCCCCGACGCCGCGTGCACCAGCACCCCGGGCAGCAGGACGGCGCGCTGCCCGTAGCGGTCGGCGAGCCGTCCGCCGTAGGGGGCGAACAGGGCCATGGAGACGCCGGTGACGGCCGCGGCGGCGCCGGCGACGCCGTAGGAGCCGGTGGTGTGCTGCACCAGCAGCACGATGGAGAGGGTCAGCATCGCGAACGGCTGGCGTGCCGCGAAGCCGGGGAGCAGGAACGTCCAGGCGCCGCTGGTGCGCAGCAGCTGCCCGTATCCCGGACGGGTGACCGTGGATGCCACGGCCCGTGCCTTTCTGCCGCCTGGTGGCGCGGTCCCGGCCCCGTGCGGGCGTCGTGCGGGAGCGCCGAGAGCTGTCCACTCGCGCGGACTGCGGTAGATGCCGGAGCCCGCGTGGATGAGGGGGCGATCCGACCGCCATACGGTCGCGCCAGCTCTGCTTCAGACAGAGGTGGTTCGATCAGGTGCGGCCTTCATCGTACAGGGGGCGGGAGGGGCGCGGCCTGTGAAAGGGCGCACCCCTCCCGTGCTCACCTGCGATTGCGGCGGGCCCCCTCGGCCTGACCGGTGCCCAGCCAGCCGGCCAGCTTGCCGCCGTGGCCGACCGCGCGCAGCCGCGCCTCGGCGGCGTCCCGGACCGGGTCGGTGGCGACCACCAGGAGTTCGTCCCCGCGGCGCAGTCCCGTGGTGGGCAGCGGCACGAAGGACGTCCCGTCGCGGACGACCAGTGTGACGGCCGCCCCCGTGGGCAGCCGCAGCTCGTTGACCTCGACGCCGTGCATCCGGGAGCCCTCGGGGATCGTCACCGACAGCAGGTGCCCGCGCAGCCGCTCCAGGGGCGCGGACTCGATGCCGAGGTCGGCCGCCTCGTCGCCCTTGCCGAGCCGCAGCTTGCGGGCCAGCCAGGGCAGCGTCGGACCCTGCACCAGGGTGTAGACGACGACCAGCACGAAGACGATGTTGAAGATGCGGTGGCTGCCCGCGACGCCCTGCACCATCGGGATCGTCGCCAGGATGATGGGCACCGCGCCCCGCAGCCCGGCCCACGACATCAGGGCCTGCTCCTGCCAGGGCACCCGGAAGGGCACCAGGCACAGCACGACGCTCAGCGGGCGCGCGACCATGGTGAGCACCAGGCCGATGACGAGCGCGGGCAGGATGTCGTCGCCCAGCTCGTGCGGGGTGACCAGCAGGCCGAGCAGGACGAACATGCCGATCTGGGCGAGCCAGCCGAGCCCGTCGGCGAACCCCCGGGTGGCGGGCCAGTGCGGCAGCCGCGCGTTGCCCATCACCATGGAGGCGAGGTAGACGGCCAGGAAGCCGCTGCCGTGGGCCATGGCGCCGGCCGCGTAGGCGGCGATGGCGATCGACATGACGGCGATGGGGTAGAGGCCGGAGGCGGGCAGCGCGACGTGCTTGAGTCCCCAGGCCCCGAGCCAGCCGACCGCGAGTCCGATGGCCGCGCCGATGGCCAGCTCCAGGGCGATCTCGCCGAGCAGCACGTACCAGTGCGCGATCGGTCCCGCCGTGGAGAAGGCGACCACGAGGATGACCACGGGGGCGTCGTTGAAGCCGGACTCGGCCTCCAGCGTGCCCGTTATCCGCTTGGGCAGCGGGATCCGGCGCAGCACGGAGAAGACGGCCGCGGCGTCGGTGGAGGAGACCACGGCCCCGATGATGAGTGCCTGCCGCCACTCCAGCCCCGTCAGGTAGTGCGCGCCCGTCGCGGTCACGCCGACGCTCACCGCGACTCCGGCGAGGGCCAGCGCGGAGGCGGCCGGGAGGGCCGGTTTCGCCTCCTTCCACTTCGTGCCGAGGCCGCCCTCGGCCAGGATCACGACGAGGGCCCCGTACCCGATGACCTGGACCAGTTCGGCGTTGTCGAACTTGATGTCGCCGATGCCGTCCTGGCCCATGGCGATGCCGATGGCCAGGTAGACGAGCAGGCTGGGGAGCCCGCTGCGCGAGGAGATCCGGACCGCCGCCACGGCGATGAGCAGGACGAGCGAGCAGACGAGCAGGAGCTGGTTGAGGTGGTGGACAGTCAGCGGCCGTTCCCTTCCCTGGCGCACAGCACGGATCACAGCGTGGGCGAACGCGCCCGCGTTGTGCGCCGGGCACACCCTCCATGACACACGAATCCGCTGTGCTGCACGGGCAACTACTTCGTTACCTTACCTAACTCTTGACGCTTTCTTGACGCCGAACCTGGCAAGATCGAACGCCCGTGCGTCCCTGTACCCGACTCCGCGTCAAGGCGGAGCCGGGCCTGCGCCTAGAGTTGCTCCAGCGCTCGGCGCTCAGCGCTCGGCCTCCGTACGAAGCACAGCCCGCCCCTGCCGCTCGTGTTAGGACAGCAAGGACAGCGATGCCCCCCACCACCACCGCCTCCCCGGGTCAGCAGTCCGGTACCGGCACGTCCGGCAGGAAGAAGGGGCGCAAGGGCCGCCTGCTCGTCCTCGTGCTGGTCCTGGCCCTCATCGGCGGTCTCGCCTATGGGGCGTACTGGTCGGTCAGCACCGTCCGCGCGTCCTTCCCGCAGACCAAGGGCTCGATCAAGCTGGACGGCCTGTCGGGCCCGGTCGACGTCCAGCGCGACGGGTACGGCATCCCGCAGGTCTACGCCTCCACCGACGAGGACCTGTTCATGGCGCAGGGCTACGTCCAGGCGCAGGACCGGTTCTACGAGATGGACGTCCGCCGGCACATGACCGCGGGGCGCCTGTCGGAGATGTTCGGCAAGAGCCAGATCGACAACGACGCCTTCCTGCGCACCCTGGGCTGGCACCGGGTGGCGAAGAAGGAGTACGACGAGAAGCTGTCGGACTCCGCCAAGAAGTACCTCCAGGCCTACTCCAAGGGCGTCAACGCCTACCTGAAGGGCAAGGACGGGGCGGACATCTCCCTGGAGTACGCCGCCCTCGGCTTCACCAACGACTACAAGCCCCAGGAGTGGACGCCCGTCGACTCGCTGGCCTGGCTCAAGGCGATGGCCTGGGACCTGCGCGGCAACATGCAGGACGAGGTCGACCGCGCCCTGATGACCAGCCGCCTGGGCCCCAAGCAGATCGCCGACCTCTACCCGGCCTACCCGTACGACCGCAACAAGGCGATCGTCCAGGAGGGCCAGTACGACGAGCTCACCCAGACCTTCGACGGCGGCGACGGCGGCGACGGCGGCACCTCGGGCGGCGGTGGCGACGGCACGGGCACCGGGACGGGCACGGGCACCGGGACGGGCTCCGGCTCGGGCGACGCCCTCCAGGGTCAACTGGGAGGCCTGCAGGAGGTCCTGGACGGCCTCCCCACGGCCGTCGGCGTGAACGGCAACGGCATCGGCTCCAACTCCTGGGTCGTCTCCGGCAAGCACACCATCACCGGCAAGCCGCTGCTGGCCAACGACCCGCACCTGTCGCCGTCCCTGCCGTCCGTCTGGTACCAGATGGGCCTGCACTGCCGCACCGTCTCCGCCAAGTGCCAGTACGACGTGGCCGGCTACACCTTCGCGGGCATGCCCGGCGTGGTCATCGGGCACAACCAGGAGATCGCCTGGGGCCTGACCAACTCCGGCGCCGACGTCACCGACCTCTACCTGGAGAAGATCACCGGCGACGGTTACCAGTACGACGGCAAGGTGGTCCCCTTCGAGACGCGCGAGGAGACCATCAAGGTCGCCGGCGGGGACTCCAAGAAGATCGTCGTCCGCGAGACCAACAACGGCCCCCTGCTCTCCGACCGCGACGACGAGCTGGTGAAGACCGGCAAGAAGGCCACCGTCGAGACCGCCGCCCCCGACCGCGGCGACGGTTACGGCGTGGCCCTGCGCTGGACCGCGCTGGAGGCCGGCACCACGATGGACGCCGTCTTCGCGATCGACCGGGCGCGGAACTGGTCGGACTTCCGCGAGGCCGCCACCCTCTTCGACGTCCCCTCGCAGAACCTGGTCTACGCCGACGACGAGCACATCGGCTACACGCTGCCCGGCCGGATCCCGGTGCGCGCCGAGGGCCACGACGGCTCGGTCCCGGCGCCGGGCTGGGACCCGAAGTACCGCTGGACCGGCGAGTACATCGACCAGGACGAGCTGCCCTACGAGTACGACCCGGAGCGCGGCTACATCGTGACCGCCAACCAGGCCGTCGTCGACGAGGACGACTACCCGTACACGCTCACCACGGACTGGGGCTACGGCGCCCGCAGCCAGCGCATCACCTCCCTGATCGAGCAGAAGATCAAGGACGGCGGGAAGATCTCCACCGACGACATGCGGCAGATGCAGCTCGACAACAGCAGCGAGATGGCCAAGCTCCTCGTGCCGCAGCTGCTGAAGATCGACGTCGAGGACAAGGACGTCCGCGAGGCCCAGAAGCTGCTGGAGGGCTGGGACTACACCCAGGACGCCGACTCCGCCGCCGCGGCCTACTTCAACGCCGTCTGGCGCAACATCCTCAAGCTCGCCTTCGGCAACAAGCTGCCCAAGGAGCTGCGCGTCGAGGGCCAGTGCCTGTGGGTCGACCCGGTCAACACCACGGGGCCCGCGGACAAGACCAACAAGGTCCGCGAGTGCGGCCAGCGCGATCCCGGCCAGGCGCAGCCGGACGGCGGCGACCGCTGGTTCGAGGTCGTGCGCGGCCTGATGGACAAGCCGAAGAGCGACTGGTGGACGACGCCCGCCAACGGCACCCGCAAGGGCGCCGACCACAACCGCGACGACCTGTTCAAGCGCGCCATGATCGACGCCCGCTGGGAACTGACCGCCAAGCTCGGCAAGGACCTCGACACCTGGAACTGGGGCCGGCTGCACCGCCTGTTCCTGAAGAACCAGACCCTGGGCACCGAGGGCCCCGGCTTCCTGAAGTACGCGCTCAACCGCGGCCCCTGGAAGCTCAGCGGCGGCGAGGCGGCGGTCAACGCCTCCGGCTGGAACGCGGCCGGCGGCTACGGGGTGATCTGGGTGCCGTCCATGCGGATGGTGGTCAACCTCGGCGACCTCGACAAGTCCCGCTGGATCAACCTCACCGGCGCCTCCGGACACGCCTACAGCGCCCACTACACCGACCAGACCGACAAGTGGGCCAACGGCGAACTGCTGCCGTGGGCCTTCTCGAAGAAGGCAGTCGACGAGAGCACGAGCGACACGCTGGTGCTCAAGCCGTAGCCCCGGCGCCCGTCGTACGGAAAACGGCCTCCACGCGTGCGTGGAGGCCGTTTTCCGTACACCCGGGTGTCAGCGGAACCTGCGCACTCCGGACGGCGTCACCACCGCGTCCACCGGCCGGTCGTGCGGCTCGGCGGGAACGCGCTCCACGACCTCCCGGTCGTAGAGCAGCACCAGGAGCGCGGGCCGCGCGCCCGCGGCCTCCAGACGGGCGAGCACCCGGTCGTACGACCCGCCGCCGCGCCCGAGACGCAGGCCGCGGCCGTCCACCGCCACCCCCGGCAGCAGCACGACGTCCGCCCGCGTCACCGCGTCCGGCCCCAGGCGCTCGCCGGCGGGCTCGGACAACTCCATCCGCCCGCCGTGCCGCACGCGCGCGAGGGAGTCCCTCCCGGTGTACTCGCCCCAGTCCAGATCGTTGTCCGGCAGCAGGGCGGGCAGCAGCACGCGCACACCCCGCGCGCGCAGCGCGTCCAGGAGCGCGAGGGTGCCCGGCTCGGCGCCCACGGAGACGTACGCCGCCACGGCGTGCGCCCCCGCGACCTCCGGCAGCCCGAGCGCCCGCCGGGCCAGCGCGTCGGCGGCTTCCCGCAGGTCATCCGGGGTCAACCTGTTCCTCGCCGCGAGGAAATCCCGCCGCAATGTCCGCTTGTCAGGTTCGTCCGCGGGTCCGATCCGGGGCATGGGAGACTCCTGTACCGCACTCATGCGCTCATATGAGCGTCTAGGTCCTCGCGTCACAGATTCTCCCTATAGGCACCGGATAGGGTGGCGCGCATGACTCAGTCCCACCCCAGGATCAGCAAGGCTGTCATCCCAGCAGCCGGTCTCGGTACCCGGTTCCTGCCGGCCACCAAGGCCACTCCCAAGGAGATGCTGCCGGTCGTCGACAAGCCGGCGATCCAGTACGTGGTCGAAGAGGCCGTGGCCGCGGGCCTCGGCGACGTCCTCATGGTCACGGGCCGCAACAAGCGCCCCCTGGAAGACCACTTCGACCGCAACTACGAACTGGAGTCCGCCCTCCAGAAGAAGGGCGACGCGGGCCGCCTCGCCAAGGTCCAGGAGTCCAGCGACCTCGCGATGATCCACTACGTCCGCCAGGGCGACCCCAAGGGCCTCGGCCACGCCGTGCTGTGCGCCGAGCCGCACGTCGGCCACGAGCCCTTCGCGGTCCTGCTCGGCGACGACCTGATCGACCCGCGCGACCCCCTGCTCCAGCGCATGATCGACGTCCAGGAGCAGTACGGCGGCAGCGTGATCGCCCTCATGGAGGTCGCGCCGGAGCAGATCCACCTCTACGGCTGCGCGGCCGTGGAGGCCACCGAGGACAGCGACGTCGTCAAGGTCGGCGGCCTGGTCGAGAAGCCGGACGCGGCCGACGCCCCGTCCAACTACGCCATCATCGGCCGCTACGTCCTCGACCCGAACATCTTCGGCATACTCCGCACCACGGAGCCCGGCCGCGGCGGCGAGATCCAGCTCACCGACGCCCTCCAGCAGTTGGCGGCGGACGAGAAGACCGGCGGCCCGGTGCACGGCGTCGTCTTCAAGGGCCGCCGCTATGACACCGGCGACCGCGGCGACTACCTGCGTGCCATTGTCCGACTCGCATGCGAACGTGAAGACCTGGGCCCGGACTTCCGGACCTGGCTCCGCAGTTACGTAGCCGAGGAGATGCAGGGACGTTGAGCAGCAGCGCGCACCGTGACACCGGTCACGACCTCGCCACCGCGGGCCCCGGCCCGGACCGGCTGTGGTCGGTCCAGGAGCACCTGGACGACGTCCTCGCCACCGTCCGTCCCCTGGACCCCATCGAGCTGAACCTGCTCGACGCCCAGGGCTGCGTCCTGGTCGACGACGTCACGGTGCCGCTGTCCCTGCCGCCGTTCGACAACAGCTCCATGGACGGGTACGCGGTGCGGGTCACCGACGTCGCGGGCGCCAGCGGGGAGTTCCCCGCCGTCCTGGAGGTCGTCGGGGACGTCGCCGCCGGACAGGCCGACCCGGTCGCCGTCGGCCCCGGCCAGGCCGCCCGCATCATGACCGGCGCCCCGCTGCCGCCCGGCGCCGAGGCGGTCGTCCCCGTGGAGTGGACCGACGGCGGGCTCGGCGCGGGCCCGGTGGCCGGCATGCGCGCCCGCAGCCTGGCGCCGGAGGGCGACCGGGGCCACGTCCACGTGTACCGGCCGGCCGAGGAACGCGCGCACGTGCGCGCCAAGGGCAGCGACGTCCGCTCCGGCGAGCGCGCCCTGGCGGCCGGCACCGTGCTCGGCCCGCCGCAGATCGGCCTGCTCGCCGCCATCGGCCGGGGCACCGTACGGGTGCGCCCGCGCCCGCGCGTGGTGGTGCTCTCCACCGGCAGCGAACTCGTCCAGCCCGACGAGCGGCTGGCGTCCGGTCAGATCTACGACTCCAACAGCTTCGCCCTCACCGCGGCCGCCCGCGACGCCGGGGCCATCGCCTACCGGGTGGGCGCCGTCACCGACGACGCCGACACCCTGCGCTCCACCATCGAGGACCAACTGGTGCGCGCCGACCTGATGGTCACCACCGGCGGCGTGAGCGTCGGGGCGTACGACGTGGTCAAGGAGGCGCTGGCGCACGTCGGCGACGAGGACGAGCCGGGCGGCGGCGTGGACTTCCGCAAGCTCGCCATGCAGCCCGGCAAGCCCCAGGGCTTCGGCTCGATCGGCCCGGACCACACCCCGCTGCTCGCGCTGCCCGGCAACCCGGTGTCGTCGTACGTCTCCTTCGAGCTGTTCGTGCGCCCCGCGATCCGCACCCTCATGGGCCTGCCCGACGTGCACCGTCCGACGGTGACCGCGTCGCTGGCCGCGAACCGGGCGCTGACCTCGCCGAAGGGGCGCCGGCAGTTCCTGCGGGGCAGTCACGCCGACGGATCGGTCACCCCGGTCGGCGGCTCCGGCTCCCACCTCGTGGCCGCCCTCGCGCAGGCGAACGCCCTGATCGTCGTCCCCGAGGACACCGAGTCCGTCGAGCCCGGCACCGAGGTCGAGGTGGTCCTGCTCGGCTGACCGGCCCCCGATGGCGGTACCGTGTCGCGCACAGCAGGCCCGCGCGCCGCACCGCGCCGGGCCAGGACCGGGAGCGCCACACGAGCATGAGTACGCAGGACCGACCGTCCGGGAGCGGACAGGACCCGCAGGACCGGCTGACGCACATCGACGAGGCGGGCGCCGCCCGGATGGTCGACGTGTCCGGCAAGGACGTGACCGCCCGCACCGCCCGCGCCAGCGGACGCGTCCTCGTCGCGCCCCGCGTGGTCGAGCTGCTGCGCGGCGAGGGCGTACCGAAGGGCGACGCCCTGGCCACCGCCCGGATCGCGGGCATCATGGGCGCCAAGCGCACCCCCGACCTGATCCCCCTGTGCCACCCGCTGGCGGTCTCCGGTGTGAAACTGGACCTGTCGGTCGCGGACGACGCCGTGGAGATCACCGCCACGGTGAAGACGACGGATCGCACGGGTGTCGAGATGGAGGCGCTGACCGCGGTCTCCGTCGCCGCGCTCACCGTGGTCGACATGGTCAAGGCGGTCGACAAGGGAGCGGTCATCACGGACGTGCGGGTGGAGCAGAAGACGGGCGGCAAGTCCGGCGACTGGAACCGGTCATGACGCAGGAAGAGGCGTGGGGCGGCGCCCTCCTCGGGCCGTACGCGGCCCTGGTCGTCACGGCGTCCAACCGGGCCGCCGCCGGTGTCTACGAGGACAAGGGCGGGCCACTGGTCGCCGAGGGGCTGCGCCGCTTCGGCTTCGCCGTCGACGGCCCCCGGGTCGTCCCCGACGGAGACCCGGTCGAAGCCGCCCTCCGCGCGGGCGCCGACGCGGGCTACGACGTGATCGTCACGACCGGCGGCACCGGCGTCTCGCCCACCGACCGCACCCCCGAGGCGACCCGCGCGGTGATCGACTACGAGGTGCCGGGCATCGCGGAGGCGATCCGGGCGTACGGCCGGGACAAGGTGCCCACCGCGGTGCTCTCCAGGGGACTGGCCGGAGTCGCCGGGAGCACGCTGATCGTCAACCTGCCGGGTTCCTCCGGCGGGGTGAGGGACGGCCTCGCCGTGCTGGAGCCGCTGCTGCGGCACGCCGTGGACCAGTTGCGCGGCGGCGACCACCCGAGACCCGCCAGCGGTGGGGGTGCGAGCTGAACGGCCCGTCCTGGCCCGTCGAGCTGACGGACGGCGACGTCGTCCTGAGGCCGATAAGGCTGCGCGACCAACGGACCTGGCGCGAGGTCAACCGGCGCAACCGGGACTGGCTGCGCCCGTGGGAGGCCACCATCCCGCCGCCCGGGCCCGGCGGCCCGATCGCGCACCGGCCGACGTACCGCCAGATGGTGCGGCACCTGCGCTCCGAGGCCCACGCGGGCCGGATGCTGCCCTTCGTCATCGAGTACCGGGGCCGGCTGGTCGGCCAGTTGACGGTGGCCGGCATCACCTGGGGCTCGATGTGCTCCGGGCACGTCGGTTACTGGGTGGACGAGGCGGTGGCCGGGCGCGGGGTGATGCCGACGGCCGTGGCGATGGCCGTGGACCACTGTTTCCGCACCGTCGGACTGCACCGGGTCGAGGTCTGCATTCGCCCCGAGAACATGCCCAGCCGCCGCGTCGTGGAGAAACTCGGATTCCGCGAGGAGGGTCTGCGGCCGCGTTATCTGCACATCGACGGGGCCTGGCGGGACCACCTCGTCTTCGCGCTCACCGCGGAAGAGGTTCCCGAGGGCCTGCTGCGACGCTGGCACCGGTCACGGCGGGGCGGCGCGCCGAACGCGGGGAACACCGGGAGCACGGGGAGCACCGGAAACAGCGGAAGTCCGGGGTAATTGAATAAACGTTCGAATTTGATCGCGCCTTGACCGTCCCGAAACGGATCATTTCCCGTTCCTGACAGTCGGTTGATCGGATCGGTCACAAGAAAAGTTCGAAATATCAGCCAGATCGTGCGACACACCGGCCCAATTGGCGGATGGCCTCATGCAAACCCCTCTACCGTGTGAGGCGTGAGCAGCAGCGGCCTCATCTACGCAGTCATCGTCGGGGCCTGGGCCGCCTACTTGGTGCCGATGTGGCTCCGTAGGCAGGACGAGCTGAACGAGGCCCGTCCGACGGAACGCTTCAGTACCGCCATCCGGCTCCTGTCCGGACGGGCGGGCATGGAGCGCCGGTACGCCAAGGACCTGCGGTCGCGCACCGCCGACGAGGCGGAGCCCGACGCCGACGCCCCGGACGCCGTCACCGACTCGGTGGACGTCCGGGCCTTCGCCGTGTCCAGGACCCGGCGGCACACCCGCCCGGTGCCGGCGCGGCCGGCGGCGGAGCGGCCGGAGGCGGCGCGCCCCGAGCCGGGCGGATCCGGCCACGGGCCGAGAGCCGGGCAGTCCGCGGAATCCGCCCACCCGGCCGGACCCGGCGCGGCACCGGCGCGGGGGCGGGTGCCGCAGGCCCGGCGCGCACCTCTGTCTCCGGGGGCCGCCGCGGCGCGGGCGCGGCGCACCAAGGTCCTCGCCCGCCGTCGGCGTACGACGGTGATGCTCTTCCTGGCCTTCACGCTCGGCTCGGTCGTCGCGGCGGTCGGCGGGCTCGCGTTCCTGTGGGCGCCGGGCGTGCCCGCGCTGCTGCTCAGCGCCTACATCGCCCATCTGCGCGCCCAGGAGCGCCGCCGCTTCGCCTTCCACATGGACCGACGCCAGGCCGAGGCCGCCGCGCAGCGCCTGCGCGACCGTGACCCGCGTCCGCGCCGCCGCGGACCCGCCGACCCCGGCGGACCCGTCGGCGACCTCGACGCCGAGGAGCCGGACGACGGCCCCGACGTGGAGCCCGGTGCCGGGATGTCGGCGCTCGCCGCGGACCGGCGGGCACTGGTCGAGCAGACCGACCACGCCGAGTGGGTCGACCAGCAGCGGGAACGCCGGGGCCGTCCGCAGGGCGAGAGCTGGGACCCGGTCCCGGTGCCCCTGCCCACCTACGTGACCGCGCCGGTCGCTCCCCGCGCGACCCCCGACGTGGACCTCGCCGCGCCGGACGCGTGGAGTTCGGCACGCTCCAGCGCCGTCGTGCCCGACGGGGAGGACGCCGCCCGGGCCACCGCCCCGGAGCGGGACCGTCCGGCGGACCGCGCCGAGGAGGGCCCGGCCGCCCACGCCGACGAGCGCCCGCAGGCCCCGGGCCGCAGCGACGCCCGCCGCGCGGCGTCCGCCCGCCGGGCCAGGGAGCGGGGCCGCACACCGCTCTTCGACCAGTACGAGGACGGCGACCGTCCCCGCGCGGCCAACGAGTAGCCGCGACCGGGGCCGCCTCGGCCGCGGCCCCGGGAAGCGATTTTTGAGCAGGCCCGTCGGGGTGCTAAAGTTTCACTCGTTGCAAGGGCCTGTGGCGCAGTCCGGTAGCGCACCTCGTTCGCATCGAGGGGGCCAGGGGTTCAAATCCCCTCAGGTCCACGCACATTGACGAAGGTCCCGTCCGATCCTTACGATCGGGCGGGACCTTCGTCGTGTTCTAGCTCCGCTGGTCCCGGAGGGCCTTCGCGTAGCAGAGGCTGTCCTCGTGGAAGCGGTAGTAGCCGAACTTCACGCAGGGCTCGTAGCCGCTGGAGGTGTACAGGGCCACGGCCTCCGGCTGCTTGGTGCCGGTCTCCAGGACCATCCGGGTCCGGCCCGCGGCCCGGGCGTCCTCCTCCAGGGCGGCCAGGATCCGCCGGGCCAGCCCGCGTCCGCGCACCTGCTCGGTCACGAACATCCGCTTCAGCTCGGCGTCCCCGTCGAGATTGCCCTCGTCGTTGGCGTCCTGGCTGCGCCAGCCGCCGGAGGCGACCGGGGCGCCGTTCTCGTCGTAGGCGACCAGGTACAGGCCGTTCGGCGGTGCGAAGTCGGACGGGGCCAGGGACGTCGCGTCGCCGCCGTCGCCGTAGCGGAGGTCGTACTCGGCCTGGACCTCGTCGTTGAGCTTCACGGCGTCGGGGTGGTCGAAGGGGACCCGGCGTATGTTCATGCTTCCTACCGTAAATCGATGCGTATCCGGAGAGGGACGATGTCCAGTGTGCCGGTATCGTGCCCTGGTGCTCACCGTGACCTCCGTAAACGTGAACGGTCTGCGCGCCGCCGCGAAGAAGGGCTTCGTGCCGTGGCTCGCCGACACCTCCGCCGATGTGCTGTGCCTCCAGGAGGTGCGGGCCGAGCCCGAGCAGGTGCCGGAACACGTCCGCACCCCCGAGGGCTGGCACGTGACGCACGCCCCCGCCGCCGCGAAGGGCCGCGCGGGGGTCTCGCTGTACACGCGCCGTGAGCCCGACGCCGTCCGCGTCGGTTTCGGCTCGGCGGAGTTCGACACCGCCGGCCGCTACGTCGAGGCCGACCTGCCCGGTGTGACGGTCGCCTCCCTCTACCTGCCCTCCGGCGAGGTCGGCACCGAGCGCCAGGACGAGAAGGTCCGCTTCATGGGGGAGTTCCTCGCCTACCTCAAGGAACTGCGCGAGCGCTCCGCCGCCGAGGGGCGCGAGGTCGTCGTCTGCGGCGACTGGAACATCGCCCACCGCGAGGCCGACCTGAAGAACTGGCGCGCCAACAAGAAGAACTCCGGGTTCCTGCCGGAGGAACGGGAATGGCTCGGCCGGGTCCTGGACCCGGCCGACGGCGGCTACGTGGACGTCGTCCGCTCCCTGCACCCGGACGTCGAGGGGCCGTACTCGTGGTGGTCGTACCGGGGGCGGGCCTTCGACAACGACAGCGGGTGGCGGATCGACCTGCACGCCGCCACCCCGGGCCTGGCCGCCAGGGCGCTCAAGGGGTACGTCGAGCGCGCCGCCACGCACGCCGAGCGCTGGTCCGACCACGCGCCGGTCACGGTGGTCTACGACCGCTGACCGCCGGCTATGCGTCCTCCGCCCGGTCCGACCCCTTCCGCATCCGGCGGTCCAGCGCCAGGGACAGTTCCGCCTCCACCACGCTGCGGGCCAGCGGGCGCAGGCGGTGGAGTTCCGGTTCGGGGGCGTGGCGCAGGATCAGGTCGGCGAAGAGTTCGGCGAGGGCGTCGGCGTGTTCGCGGACGCGGGCGCCGGCCTGGAGGACCTCGCCGAGCGGGATGCCCTCGCGGACCAGGGCGGAGGAGACCTCCAGCAGGCGGTGGCTGATGTGGACCAGTTCGTCGCCGTCGGTGCCGAGGTAGCCCAGGTCCATCGCGGCGGCCAGGTTCTCCGGGGTGACCTCGCCCTCGAAGCGGGCCGCGAGTTCCTCGGGAGTGAGGCGGACCGGGGTCTCCTCGGTGGGTTCGCCGAGGCCCAGCAGGTCGCCGACGTCGCGGCCGTGGTCGAAGGCGTCGGCCAGTTCCGCGATGCCGTTCAGGGTGTGGCCGCGGTCGAGCAGCGCCGCGATCGTGCGCAGGCGGGCCAGGTGGTGGTCGTCGTACCAGGCGATGCGGCCCTCGCGGCGGGGCGGCGGGATCAGCTTGCGTTCGCGGTAGAAGCGCAGGGTGCGCACCGTGATGCCGGCCAGCCGGGCCAGTTCCTCCATGCGGTATTCGCGCTTCTCGGTCACGTCACGACCTTAGGGCGTACCCCCGGTAACTTTCCCGCGCGTACCCCCTACCCATGAGTACGGAGCTGTTCTACGCTCCCATTGCGCCAGTGTTCACTGGCATGGTTCGAGACGGGTTCCAGACGGTCCAGGCAAGCGTGGAGGCTCCGGGATGGCCGAGCACGAGCAGGTTCACGAACACGTACGGGTGGCGGTGGTCGGGTCCGGCTTCGGCGGGCTGGGGGCCGCCGTGCGGCTGCGGCGCGAGGGGATCACCGACTTCGTCGTCCTGGAGCGGTCCGGCAGCGTCGGCGGCACCTGGCGCGACAACAGCTACCCCGGCTGCGCCTGCGACGTACCGTCCCACCTGTACTCCTTCTCCTTCGCGCCCAACCCCGAGTGGCCGCGCACCTTCTCCGGGCAGGAGCACATCCGCGCCTACCTGGAGCACGTCACCGACACCTTCGGGCTGCGTCCCCACCTCCGCTTCGACTCGGAGGTCAAGCGGATGA
This sequence comes from Streptomyces ardesiacus, assembly GCF_003112575.1. Lineage (GTDB taxonomy): Bacteria > Actinomycetota > Actinomycetes > Streptomycetales > Streptomycetaceae > Streptomyces > Streptomyces ardesiacus. The sequence goes on along the minus strand of NZ_BEWC01000003.1, from coordinate 171,809 downwards.
CGTGGGACACCGAGCGGCTGCGGTGGGAGATCGAGACCGTGCGCGGGACGCTGACCGCCGACGTCGTCGTGTCCGCGACCGGGCCGCTGTCCGACCCCAAGGTCCCCGACATCCCGGGGCTCGACTCCTTCCCGGGCAAGGTCTTCCACTCGGCCCGCTGGGACCACGACTACGACCTCACCGGCAAGCGCGTCGCCATGATCGGCACCGGCGCCTCCGCCATCCAGATCGTGCCGTCCATCCAGCCGAAGGTGGGCCGGCTCACCCTCTTCCAGCGCACCCCGGCCTGGGTGATGCCCCGCATGGACCGGGCCATCAGCGGCGTCGAACGCGCCCTGCACCGGGCCGTGCCCGCCACCACCAGGCTCCGCCGCGGGCTGCTGTGGGGCATCCGGGAACTCCAGGTGCAGGCCTTCACCAAGCACCCCGACGAGCTGGGCTTCGTCGAGCGGATCGCCAAGCGCAACATGGGCGCCGCCATCAAGGACCCGGCCCTGCGCGCCAAGCTCACCCCCGACTACCGCATCGGCTGCAAGCGGATCCTGCTGTCCAGCACCTACTACCCGGCGCTCGCCCGCCCCAACGTCGACGTGGTCGCGAGCGGGCTCGGCGAGGTGCGCGGGTCCACCCTGGTCGCCGCCGACGGCACCGAGGCCGAGGCGGACGCGATCATCTTCGGCACCGGCTTCCACGTCACCGACATGCCCATCGCCGAACGCGTCGTGGGCGCGGACGGACGCACCCTCGCCGAGACCTGGAAGGGCGGCATGGAGGCACTGCGCGGCGGCACGGCGGCCGGGTTCCCCAACTTCATGACCGTCATCGGCCCCAACACCGGCCTCGGCAACTCGTCCATGATCCTCATGATCGAGTCCCAGTTGAACTACATGGCGGACTACCTGCGCCAGTTGAACGTCCTCGGCGGCCGCACCGCCCTCGACCCGCGCCCCGCCGCCGTGCGCAACTGGAACCACCGCGTGCAGGAGCGCATGAAGCGCACGGTGTGGAACACCGGCGGCTGCACGAGCTGGTACCTGGACGCCAGTGGCCGCAACACCACCGTCTGGCCCGGCACGACCGCCGAGTTCCGGCGCGAGACCCGGCGCGTGGACCTCGCCGAGTACCAGGTGCTGCGCCCCGCCCCGGCCGAGAGCACGGCGACGGCCACGCCCACGGCGACGGCCGCCGACGCGGACGCCGGGGTGAGCGCGTGAGCCGCCTGCTGCACGTCGCCGACGGGCCGTACGCCCCGCCCGTGCCCGCCCACGAGCTGACCGTCACCGCCGCCGACGGCGCCCGCCTCCACGTCGAGGTGCACGGCCCCGAGGACGCCCCGGCGGTCGTCCTCGCGCACGGCTGGTGCTGCTCCACCGCCTTCTGGGCCGCGCAGATCCGCGAACTGGCCGCCGGGCACCGGGTCATCGCCTACGACCAGCGCGGCCACGGCCGCAGCCCCGCCAACCCGGCGTACGGCACCGAGCCGCTCGCCGACGACCTCGAAGCCGTCCTGGAGGCCACCCTCGCGCCGGGCGAGCGGGCGGTGATCGCCGGGCACTCCATGGGCGGGATGACGCTGATGGCGGCGGCGACGCGGCCCGCGGTGCGCGCACACGCGGCGGCCGTCCTGCTGTGCAGCACGGGCAGCGCGCGGCTGGTGGCCTCCGCCACCGTGGTGCCGATGCGGGCGGGCCGGGCGCGCACTTGGCTGACCCGGCGGATCCTCGGCTCCCGGGCACCGCTCGGCCCGGTCACGCCGCTGGCCCGGCGGATCCTCAAGTACGGGACGATGGGCCCCGGTTCGAGCCCGCACATGGTCGAGGCCTGCGCCAGGATCGTGCACGCCTGCCCGAGCCGGGTGCGGCACGGCTGGTCCCAGGTGCTCGACCTGCTCGACCTCGACCACGGCGTACGGGAGTTGCGCATGCCCGTGGAGATCGTCGTCGGCACGGCGGACCGGCTGACACCGCCCGTGCACGCCCGCGCGCTGGCCGCCGCGCTGCCCAACTGCGTGGGCCTGACCGAACTGCCGGGCCTCGGCCACATGACGCCGGTGGAGGCCCCGGACCTGGTCACCGGGAAGATACGGGCCCTCGCCGCCACCTACATACCGACCGCACGCCAGGAGCGTGCCGTACACGCCGAGGAGAGCGCATGAGCAGGGTGAGCCTGGAAGGGCGGGTCGCCGTCGTCACCGGAGCGGCGCGGGGCGTGGGGGAGTTGATGGCCCGCAAGCTGTCCGCGCGCGGGGTGAGGGTCGCGCTGGTCGGCCTGGAGCCCGACGAACTCAAGCAGGTCTCCGCGCGGTTGCACAGCGACAGCGACCACTGGCACGCCGACGTCACCGACCACGAGGCGATGGCGCGCGTCGCGGCGGAGGTCAAGGAGCGGTTCGGGAAGGTCGACATCGTCGTCGCCAACGCGGGCGTGGCCACCGGCGGTCCCTTCGTCGACTCCGACCCCGACGCCTGGCGGCGGGTCATCGAGGTCAACCTGATCGGCTCGGCCGTCACCGCCCGCGCCTTCCTGCCCGCGCTGCTGGAGACCCGCGGCTACCTGCTCCAGATCGCCTCGCTGGCGGCCCTCACCCCCGCCCCGATGATGAGTGCCTACTGCGCCTCCAAGTCCGGCGTCGAGGCGTACGCGCACAGCCTGCGCGGCGAGGTCGGACACCGGGGCGTGAAGGTCGGCGTCGGTTATCTGTCGTGGACCGACACCGACATGGTCCGCGGCGCCGACCGGGACGACGTGATGCGGGAGTTGCGGCAGCGGCTGCCCTGGCCGTCGAACAAGACCTATCCGCTGGGCCCGGCGGTCGACCGGCTCGTGGCGGGCGTCGAGCGCCGGGCCGCGCACGTGTACGGGCAGTGGTGGCTGCGCGGCATGCAGGGCGTGCGCGGCTACCTGCCGGCCGTCATCGGCACCGTCGGCCAGCGCGAGATGCGGCGCTTCGGGGACCGGCTCGACGGCCTGCGGGTCGGCCTCGTCGGCGCCGGCGGAGCGGCCGACGAACAGCGCCGGACCGGGGCGACTACGGTCGGTAAGTGATCGACATGCGCAGGGTCACGGCCCGTGTGAATCTGATCGAGCGCCCGGCCGATCCGGTCGGGCCCGATCACCACAGGAGTGAACCCACATGGGTATGAAGGACCAGTTCCAGGACAAGGCCGAGCGCATGCAGCAGCAGGGCAAGCAGCGTGCCGAGCAGGCGCGGGACCAGTTCCAGAACCGCGACCGCCGTCGCGGCGAGGACGAGGCGGACCCGGCCGCGCGCCGCCGCGAGTCGCAGCACCAGGACCCGTCCTCGCGCCGCCGCGACGAGGACGAGCAGCTCCAGGACAGCTTCGACGCCTGACGCGCCGCCGCTGCAGTGAGAGGGCGCCCCCCGTTCCGCGGGTGGGCGCCCTTTCCCGTGCCGCCGCGGGCCCCGCGGAGGAAGGCGCTACGCCCGCGGCGGCAGCGGCGGGCGCGAACGGTCCGGTACGGCGTCGTAACCGGGCGGTGTCGCGGGCGGGTTGGTCTCCAGCAGCTCCAACGCGAGGCGGACCGCCTCGTCGAGGACCGGGTAGCGGCCCTCCGCCCAGTCCAGCGGGGTGCGCAGCGCCTCGACGTCGGGGGCGACGCCGTAGTTCTCCACGGACCAGCCGTAGGCGTCGAACCAGGCCGCGTTCATCGGCACCGTGATCACCGTGCCGTCGCCGAGCCGGTGCCGGCCGGTCATGCCGACCACCCCGCCCCAGGTGCGCTGCCCGACCACCGGGCCGAGCCGCAGCAGCTTGAACGCCGCCGTGATCATGTCGCCGTCGGAGGAGGTCGCCTCGTCGGCCACCGCGACGACCGGTCCGCGCGGGGCGTTGGAGGTGTACGACACCGGCTGGGCGTCCCGGGTGAGGTCCCAGCCCAGGATCGTCCGGGTCAGCTTCTCGATGACCAGCTCGCTGATGTGTCCGCCCGCGTTGCCGCGCACGTCCACGATGAGCGCGGGCCGGGACACCTCCATGCGCAGGTCGCGGTTGAACTGCGCCCAGCCGGAGCCGCCCATGTCGGGGATGTGCAGGTAGCCGCAGCGTCCGCCGCTCAACTCCCGTACCACCTCGCGCCGTTTGGCCACCCAGTCCTGGTAGCGCAGCGGGCGTTCGTCGACGAGCGGGACGACGGCGACCCGGCGGGAGGGCCCCCGGCACCCCTCGGCTGGTGCGAAGGTCAGCTCCACCGTCGTACCGCCCGCGCCCGCCAGCAGCGGGGACGGGCCGAGGACCGGGTCGACCGGGCGGCCGTCGACGTGGGTGAGGACGGCCCCGTCGCGGATGCCCGTGCCGGCCAGCGGAGAGCGGGCCTTCGAGTCGGACGAGTCGCCCGGCAGGATGCGCCCCGCCACCCACCGCCCGTCCCGGTGGACGAAGTTGGCGCCGAGCAGGCCCTGCCAGCGCTGGTAGTGCGCCGGGCCCTCGTTGCGCCGGGCGGCGACGACGTAGGCGTGCGAGGTGCCCAGCTCGCCGAGCACCTCGCGCAGCAGGTCCGCGAACTCGTCGGGGGACGCCACCCGTTCGAGCAGCGGGCGGTACTGCTCCAGGACCGCGTCCCAGTCGATGCCGCACATGCCCGGGTCCCAGAAGTAGGCGCGGATCAGGCGGCCCGCCTCGTCGTACGCCTGGCGCCACTCGGCGGCCGGGTCGACCTCGTGCAGGATGCGCCGCAGGTCGATCCACGTGGTCGAGTCCCCGTCGCCGGCCTCGGTCGCCGGTACGGCGCGCAGGTCGCCCTCGTCGAGCACGACCAGGCGGCTGCCGTCGCCGCTGGCCCGGAACCAGTCCAGGTGGTCGACCAGTTCGGACTTCTTCGCCTTGGCCAGGTCGAAGTGCTCCAGCGTCGGCCGTTCGCTCGGGTCGGCCGGGTTGGCGAAGGTCTCCCCGAGCGCGCCCGAGATCGGCCAGCGCAGCCAGACCAGGCCGCCGCCCGCCACCGGCTCCAGCGCCGAGTACTTGGAGGCGGGGACCGGGAAGGGCGTCACCCGGTTCTCCAGCCCCTCGACCTCGACGGTCACCGCGCCGCCCTCGCCGCTCTCGTCCTCCAGGGGGTCCAGGCCCCCGGCCGCGGGACGGCCCTCGGGGTTGAGGGCGAAGGGGGAGGGGGTCGCCGAGGACAGCGGCACCAGGTAGGGGCGGCAGCCCAGCGGGAAGGACAGGTCGCCGGTGTGCACGTCGTACACCGGGTCGAAGCCGCGCCAGGACAGGAAGGCGAGGTAGCGGCCGTCCCGGGTGAACACCGGGTTCTCGTCCTCGAAGCGGCCGTTGGTGACGTCGACGACGAGGGTGCCCTCGGGGCCGTCGATCCGGGCCATTTTGATCTGCCGCAGGGTGCGTCCGATGCCCGGGTGCGACCAGGTGAGCCAGGCCCCGTCGGGGGAGAAGGCGAGGTCGCGCACGGGGCCGTTGACGGAGCGGATCAGCTCGGTGACGGTGCCCGTGCCGCCGGCGGTCGCGGGCGTGCCGGGACCGGCGCCGCCGTGCGGGGCACCAGCGTCCTCGGCGTCCTCGGCGTCCTCGGCGTCCGGCGCGAACCCCGCCTCCACCGCCTCCAGGGTCCGCGCGACCTCCGTGTCCGGTTCCGAGACGTCGAGGATCAGCAGGCGTCCGTCGTGCGAGGCGACGGCGAGACGGTCGCCCGCCGGGTCCGAGACCAGCTCCAGGACCCGGCCGAGGAGTCCCGAGGCGAGCCGCCGGGCCGCGCGGCCGCCGGTCGCCCGGGGCAGGTAGGAGATCTCGACCGCGTCCTCGCCCTCCGCGTCCGTCACGTAGGCGATCCGCCCGCTCTCCCCGAGCATCTCCGGCAGCCGCACCCGTACCCCCGGGGTGTCCGCGATGGTGCGGGCCGGGCCGTCGCGGTGGGTGAGCCAGTACAGGCTGCCCCGTACGACGACGGCGCTCGCCCGGCCCGTCTCGTCCACGGAGACGCCGCCCACGTGCTGCGCGGCCGGCACCTGGTACGTGCGCCGCCCCGCGCGCGGACCGCTCAGCCGCACGTCGAGCCGGCGCGGCGCCGAACCCGGCGCAAGGTCGTCCACGAGCCACAGGTCGCCCGCGCACTGGTACACCACCCGCGTGCCGTCGCTGGACGCGTTGCGGGCGTAGAACGCGTCGTGGTCGGTGTGGCGGCGCAGGTCGGTGCCGTCGTGGGCGCAGGAGTAGAGGTTGCCGACGCCCTCGTGGTCGGAGAGGAAGGCGATCCGGCCGCCGACGAACATGGGGGCGGCGAGGTGTCCGCCGAGGTCGGGCAGGAGCCGTTCGCCGTGCAGCCAGAGCCGGCCCGTGGCGCCGCCCCGGTAGCGCTTCCAGGCGGCGGGCTCGTGCGGCGGGGTGCCCGTCAGGAGCAGGGTCCTGCGCTCGCCGTCCAGGTCGGCGGCCTGGATGTCGGTGACCGGGCCCCAGGGCAGCTTGCGGCCGGGATCGCCGTCGGGGGTGACCTTGTAGGCCCAGGTCAGGTGCGAGAAGGGCTCGCCGTGCGAGGCGACGGCGAGGACGGCGGTGGTGCCGTCGGCGTCGGGGGGCGACCAGCCGCAGACCCGGGTGTCGAAGCCGCCCCAGTGGGTGAGCTGCCGTCCGGGACCGCCGTCGACCGGCACGAGGTGGACCTCCGGCACGAGGCTGCGCCAACTGGTGTAGGCGATGTGCCGGCCGTCGGGGGAGAAGCGGGGGTGACCGGCCTTGGTGCGGTCGACGGTGAGCCGCCAGGCCCGGCCCGGACCGTCGAGGGAGGCGAGCCAGAGGTCGTCCTCGGCCACGAAGCACAGACGGTCGCCACTGAGGTGCGGAAGGCGCAGATAACTCACCCGCCCCATGCTTTGACGGGTGCCGGGTACCGGCAACTTATGCGATGCCGACAACCGTGACCCAGAACACGAACGAAACCGTTTCGTTTCGCTAGGGGGGCGGGGTACATTCGTCATGTGCGAAACGGTGTCGTTCTGACGGACGCCGGACGGAACGGGAACGGAGAGGAGTGAGCGAGATGACCGAGGTCGCCACCGCGCGCCGCAGTCGGATCACTCCCGAGCGCGAGGCCGAGCTGTACGAAGCCGTGCTCGACCTGCTCCGCGAAGTCGGCTACGACGCCCTCACCATGGACGCCGTGGCCACCCGCACCCGCTCCAGCAAGGCGACGCTCTACCGCCAGTGGGGCGGCAAGCCGGAGCTGGTCGTCAAGGCCATGCGGCACAACAAGCCGGGCAAGGTCGGCGACGTCGACACCGGCTCGCTCCGCGGCGACCTGCACGCCCTCCTGGCGCGGGAGGACGACTGCACCATGGAACAGAACTCCGCGCTGATGCGGGGCGTCGCCATGGCGCTGCACCAGAACCCGGACCTGCGCCAGGCGTTCCGGGGCCAGCTCATCGAACCGGAGATGGCGGAGTTCCAGCGTGTGCTGCAGCGTGCCGTCGACCGCGGTGAGATCAGACCGGACTGTCCGGCCCTGGACTTCCTCGTCCACATGATGGTCGGCGGTTTCGCCACCCGCACACTGCTGGACGACCAGCCGCCCACCCGGGCGTTCCTCGTTTCCTACATCGACGCCGTGATCCTCCCCGCCCTCGGCGTCTCCACCCACTGACACGTCCCTGTAGCTGAGCCCCACCTGACGTAACCGCTCACGTCGTCGGGCCGATCATCCCTGCCCCGAAGATCCCACGACCTGACCGGGAGTACGCCCCCGTGGCCACGTTCCTCTACAAACTCGGCCGGCTGGCCTTCCGCCGACGGCACTTCGTCGCCCTGATCTGGGTGGCCCTGCTGACGCTCGCCGGCGTCGGCGCGGCCAGCGCCCCGCCCGCCGGCAACTCCTCCTTCTCCATCCCGGGAACGGAGGCCCAGAAGGCCTTCGACCTGCTGGAACAGCGCTTCCCCGGAGCGAGCGCCGACGGGGCGACCGCACGCGTCGTCTTCAAGGCACCGTCCGGCGAGAAGATGACGGACGCCGGCAACAAGGCGACCGTCGAGAAGACCGTCGGCGACCTCGCGGACGGTTCCGAGGTCGCCTCGGTCGCCGACCCCTACACCGGCAACGCCGTCAGCAAGGACGGCACGATCGCCTACGCCTCGGTGAAGTACGACGTCTCCGGCATGGAGCTGGAGGAGTCCACCAAGGACGCCCTGGAGGACGCCGCCCAGCAGGCGCGTGACGCCGGGCTGACCGTCGAGGTCGGCGGCGACGCGCTCCAGGCCGTCCCGGAGACCGGCGCCACCGAGGTCATCGGCATCGCGGTCGCCGCCGTCGTCCTGGTCATCACCTTCGGCTCGCTGGTCGCCGCCGGACTGCCCCTGCTCACCGCCCTGATCGGCGTGGGCATCGGCGTCTCCACGATCACCGCGCTGGCCAGCGCGCTCGAACTGGGCTCGACCACCTCGATCCTGGCCATGATGATCGGCCTCGCGGTCGGCATCGACTACGCCCTGTTCATCGTCTCCCGCTACCGCGCCGAACTCGCCGAGGGCCGGGAGCGCGAGGAGGCCGCCGGACGGGCGGTCGGCACGGCGGGCTCCGCGGTCGTCTTCGCCGGCCTCACGGTCGTCATCGCCCTGGTGGGCCTCGCGGTCGTCAACATCCCGATGCTCACCAAGATGGGCGTCGCGGCGGCCGGCACCGTCGCCATCGCGGTCCTGATCGCCCTGACGATGATCCCGGCGCTGCTCGGCTACGCCGGCCGCAGGGTCAAGCCGGCCGGTGCCAAGGGCAGGCTGCTCGGCCGTGCCCGCAAGAGCGGCGAGCCGAAGCCGGCGGAGACCGGCGGGCAGCCCAGGGCCAACCTCGGCACCCGCTGGGCGAGCTTCGTCGTCCGCCGTCCCCTGGCCGTGCTCCTCCTGGGCGTCGTCGGCCTCGGTGCCGCCGCCGTCCCCGCGGCCTCGCTGGAGCTGGGCCTGCCCGACGACGGCTCCCAGCCCACGTCCACCACCCAGCGCCGCGCCTACGACCTGCTCTCCGAGGGCTTCGGCCCCGGCTTCAACGGCCCGCTGATGGTCGTCGTCGACGCCAAGGGCAGCGACGCGCCCAAGGACGCCTTCCACGACGTCGCGGGCACGATCGAGGGCCTCGACGGCGTCGTGGCGGTGACCCCGCCCGCACCCAACAAGGGCGGCGACACCGCGACGATCACCGTGATCCCGGACTCCAAGCCGTCCTCCGTGCAGACCGAGGACCTGGTGCACGCCATCCGCGACGCGGGCGGCGACATCGAGGCCAAGACCGGTGCGGAGACCCTGGTCACCGGTTCGACGGCGATGAACATCGACGTCAGCGAGAAGCTCAACGACGCGCTCGTGCCCTACCTGGTCCTGGTCGTCGGCCTGGCCTTCCTGCTCCTGATCGTGGTCTTCCGCTCGATCCTGGTCCCGCTGAAGGCGGCCCTCGGCTTCCTGCTCTCCGTCATGGCGGCGCTCGGCGCGGTCGTCGCGGTCTTCCAGTGGGGCTGGCTGTCCGGCCTGATGGGCGTCGAGGAGACCGGTCCGGTCATGTCGATGATGCCGATCTTCATGGTCGGTGTGGTCTTCGGCCTGGCCATGGACTACGAGGTCTTCCTGGTCACCCGCATGCGGGAGGCCTTCGTCCACGGCGAGAAGCCCCACCAGGCGGTCGTCACCGGCTTCAAGCACGGCGCCCGGGTCGTCACCGCCGCGGCCGTGATCATGATGGCGGTCTTCGCGGGCTTCATCGGCTCCAGCGAATCCATGGTCAAGATGATCGGCTTCGGCCTCGCGATCGCCGTCTTCTTCGACGCGTTCGTCGTCCGCATGGCCATCGTCCCGGCGGTCCTCGCGCTGCTCGGCAAGCGCGCCTGGTGGCTGCCGAAGTGGCTGGACCGCGCGCTGCCCAACGTGGACGTCGAGGGCGAGGGCCTGCGCACGGCCGACGAGCGGGGCGCCGACCCCGACGAGGACCGGGAGCTGGTACGCGCCTGACCCGCCGCCTCTGAACGGAGGACGACGAAGACCAGCCGGTGAGGGCCCGTGGGGACGGGGCTGCCCTCACCGGCTTCCTCCGTTCCGGGCCCCGCAACCCGGTCGCCCGGGGGACGCCAGGCCCGCTACGGTGCCCCTCATGACCACCACCGACGACGCCTCCGAGTCCTCCGCCGCCCACCCCCGCTTCGCCGCCGCCCTGCGCGAACTGGGCCTCGGCGAACTGGCCGTGCGGGCCCGGCGCTTCCCGGAGGCCACCCGCACCGCCGCCGAGGCCGCCGCCGCCATCGGGTGCGGGCTGAGCCAGATCTGCAAGTCGCTCGTCTTCGCCGCCGACGGCGTCCCCGTGCTCGTCCTCATGGACGGCGCCTCCCGCGTCGACCTGGACCGGGTCCGCGAGGAACTCGGCGCCGGGAAGGTCACGCGGGCCAAGGCCGACGTCGTGCGGGAGACCACCGGGTTCGCGATCGGCGGGGTGCCGCCCTTCGGGCACCGGACCCGCACGCGGGTCCTCGCCGACCGGTCGCTGCTCGCCCACGACGTCGTGTGGGCCGCCGCCGGCACGCCGTACGCCGTCTTCCCGATCGAGCCCAAGGAACTCGTCGCCACCGCCGGTGCCACCCTCGTGGACGTGCGCGAGCGCTCCGAGTGACCCCCCTGGTCACCGCCGCCGTGCTGCTCGCGGCGGTCACCCACGCCAGCTGGAACGCCATCGCCCACCGGATCACCGACAAGCTGACCGGCTTCGCGCTGATCTCCGGCGGCGGGATGCTCATCGGGCTCGCCCTGCTGCCGTTCACGGCGTTCCCGGCGGCCGGGGCGTGGCCGTACCTCCTGGCCTCCGCCGCCGTCCACATCGCGTACTACGTCCTGCTGATGCGCTCCTTCCGGCTGGGCGACTTCGGCCAGGCCTACCCGATCGCCCGCGGCAGCGCGCCGCTGCTGGTCACCGTCCTCGCCGCCCTCTTCGCCCACGAGGTGCCCGACGGCTGGGCGGCCGGGGGCGTCCTGGTCTCCTGCGCGGGGCTGACCGGCGTCGCCCTGTGGGGGCTGCGCGGGCGCCGGCCCGACTGGGCGGCCATCGGCGCGGCCCTGGCGACCGGTGTGACCATCGCCGCGTACACGGTCGTCGACGGCCTGGGCGTACGCGCCTCCGGCTCCTCCCTGGGGTACATCGCCTGGCTGATGGCGTTGCAGGGGGCGGTCCTCCCCGCGTACTTCCTCCACCGGCACCGCGCCGGGTCCTGGGCGCTGCTGCGGCCGCACGCCCGCCTCGGACTGCTCGGCGCGGCCCTGTCCGTGGCCGCCTACGCCCTGGTCCTGTGGGCGCAGACCCGCGCCGAACTCGCGCCCATCGCGGCCCTGCGCGAGTCGTCCATCCTGGTCGGCGCCGCCATAGGAGCCGTCTTCTTCAAGGAGCGGTTCGGCGCCCCCCGGATCGCGGCCGCGGGCCTGCTGGTCCTCGGGATCGGGCTGATGCTGCACACCGGCTAGCCGGGGCCGTGCGGACCGCCGCGCCGAGGCGCACCCTGGAAGGAGACGTTCCGGAGGTGATCCTCATGATGCACACCACAGTGGGTTGGCACGTCGAGATGGAGTTCATGGAGGACGACCAGCACACGCGGGCGGTCGCCATGGTGCGCCTGCCCGACGGCACCGAGATGCGCGCGCACGGCCACGCCAGCCGTCACCGGGTCGACTCCCAGCAGCCACGGGTCGGCGAGGAGGTCGCGGGGGCACGCGCGTTGAACGAACTGGCGATGCGCCTGCTCACCAAGGCGCACGAGGAGATCGACGCCGCGTCCGGCCGGACCTCACACCCCATCCACGTCTGAGCCGGACCCGGCGAGCGACGCGCGTACCGCCCGGACCAGCGCCTGCGCGCGCGGGTCCGCCGTCACGGTCTTGCGGAAGCCGTTGGTGACGTAGCCCAGGGCGATGCCGGCCTCCGGGTCGGCGAAGCCGAGGGAGCCGCCGCGGCCCGGGTGGCCGAAGGAGCCGGCGGACAGGAACGGGGACGCGCTGCCGTGCAGCATGTAGCCGAGGCCGAACCGGGTGTTCACGACCAGGACCCGGTCCGGCCCGGCGGACTCCTCGGCGCGGGCCAGCTCCGTCGTCGCCGGGTCGAACAGCCGCACGCTCCGCGTCACGCCGTCGACCTCGCCGATCAGCGCCGCGTAGAAGCGGGCCAGACCGTCCGCCGTCGCGATGCCGTTGGCGGCCGGGAGGGCGGCGGCGCGGTACACCGGGTCGTTCTGGTCCGGGAACGGGGTGATCGCGGCGAAGGCGCGGCGGGTGAGGGAGTCCGGGTCGCCGTAGGCCTCGGTCACCGCGCGCTTGGGCCGCAGCCGCGGGCCGTTCGCCGACGGCTCGGGCTCCTCCAGGCGCCCGACGCGACCGGCCCGGCCGGCCGCCTCCTCCGCCGCCGGCAGCCCCACCCACAGGTCCAGGCCGAGCGGGCCGGCGATCTCGTCCGCGATCCACTCTCCCGCGCCCCGCCCGCCGGTCACCCGGCGGACCAGCTCGTCGAGCAGCCAGCCGTAGGTCAGCGCGTGGTAGCCGTGGTCGGTGCCCGGCTCCCACACGGGCGCCTGCGCGGCGACGGCCGCCGGACCCCGCAGCGGGTCGAGCACGTCCTCGGGGGTGAGCGGACGGTCCAGGACCGGCAGTCCGGCCCGGTGGTTCAGCACGTGCCGGACCAGTACCCGCTCCTTGCCGTGCGCCTTGAACTCCGGCCAGTACTCGCCCACCGGCGCGTCCAGGTCCAGCTCCCCGCGCCGGTGCAGCAGCAGCGGTACGGCGGCGGCGACGCCCTTGGTCGCCGAGCGGACCACCTGGGCGGTGCCCCGGCGCCAGGGCGCGGTGCCGTCGACGTCCCGGGTGCCGGCCCACAGGTCGACGACCTTGCGCCCGTCCCGGTAGACGGCGACGGCCGCGCCCCGCTCGCCGAGCGCGGTGAAGTTCCGCACGAACGCGTCCCTCACCGGCTCGAAGCCCCCGGCCACCGTGCCGTGCACGTCCACGTCCGCTCCCACTACCGTCCGTCCCTTCCGGTCCCTGGCGACAGTGGGTGCAACGGCCGCGGACCGTCCCCCATTCCTCAGCCGCCCGCCGGCACCGACCGCGGGTCGAAGCCGAACGGCAGCTCCAGGCGGTGGGCGCGCATCAGCGCGTCGTCCGACAGCAGCCGTGCCGTCGGACCGTCGGCCGCGATCACGCCGTCGCTGAGGATCAGGGCGCGGGGGCACAGCTCCAGGGCGTAGGGCAGGTCGTGGGTGACCATCAGCACCGTGACGTCCAGGGACCGCAGGATGTCGGCGAGTTCGCGGCGGGAGGCCGGGTCGAGGTTGGAGGAGGGCTCGTCCAGGACCAGGATCTCCGGCTCCATGGCGAGCACGGTCGCCACGGCCACCCGGCGCCGCTGGCCGAAGGAGAGGTGGTGCGGCGGCCGGTCCTTGAACTCCGCCATGCCGACCAGGGTGAGCGCCCGGTCCACGCAGGCCTCCAGCTCCGGCCCCTTCACCCCGGCCGCCGCCGGTCCGAAGGCCACGTCCTCGCGCACCGTCGGCATGAAGAGCTGGTCGTCGGGGTCCTGGAAGACGATGCCGACCCGGCGCCTGATCTCGGCCATGTTCCGCCTGTCGACCGGCAGTCCGGCGACGGAGACCGTGCCGGTGCCGCCGGTCAGGATGCCGTTGAGGTGGAGGACGAGGGTGGTCTTGCCCGCGCCGTTCGGCCCGAGCAGCGCGACCCGCTCGCCGCGCGCGACGGAGAAGTCCACGCCGAACAGGGCCTGGTGCCCGTCGGGGTAGGCGAAGGCGAGACCGGAGACGTCGAGGGACGCCGGGAGAGCTGTCACAGCACCCATCCCAGCAGACACACGACGAGGGCCGCACAGGGGAGGGCCAGCGCGGACGACCACTGCGCCCGGGACGCGGTCGCCTCGTCGATCACCGGCATCGCACCGGCGTAGCCGCGGCTGACCATGGCCAGGTGGACGCGTTCGCCGCGTTCGTAGGAGCGGATGAACAGCGCCCCCGCCGACTTGGCGAGCACGCCCCAGTGCCGTACGCCCGTCGCCTCGAAGCCCCGGGACTCCCGGGCGATCCGCATCCGCCGCATCTCGTCCGTGATCACGTCGCCGTACCGGATCATGAACGAGGCGATCTGCACCAGCAGCGGGGGAAGTTTCAGCCGCTGGAGGCCCAGCAGGAGTTCCCGCAGCTCGGTCGTGGCGGCCAGGAGCACGGAGGCGGCAACGCCCAGGGTGCCCTTGGCCAGCACGTTCCAGGCGCCCCACAGGCCGTTGACGCTCAGGGACAGACCCAGCACGTCGATCCGCCCACCCTCCGCCACGAACGGCATGAGCACCGCGAACGCGACGAACGGCACCTCGATCAGCAGCCGTTTGAGCAGGAAGGCGGCCGGGACGCGGGCCGCGTACGCCACCGCCGCGAGCAGCAGCGCGTACACGCCGAAGGCCCACATCGCCTCGCGCGGTGTGGAGACCACGACGACCACGAAGGCGAAGGCCGCGGCGAGTTTGGTGTGCGGCGGCAGCCCGTGCACGGGGGAGTGTCCGTGCCGGTAGAGCCGGTGGGCTCCCCCACCGCTGAACGCGTGGGAGGTACCTCCGACGGCGCCCACGTCAGACGGTCGTTTCCGTGCGGGCCGGGGAGGCGTCGTCGCTGCGGCGCCTGCGCACCGCCCAGAACACGGCGCTGCCCGCGACGACGGTGACGCCGACGCCGATCACGCCCGCGAGGCCGCCGGAGATCCGGGCGTCGGCGACGTCCTTGACGCCGTAGTCGGCGAGCGGGGAGTCGGCGGAGGCGTGCTCCTCGGCCTTCTTGTCGATGCCCTTGTCGGAGGCGACCTTCTCCAGGCCGTCGGGGTCGGCGGAGGCGTAGAAGCTGACGAAGCCGGCCAGGACCAGGGAGGCGACGAGGCCGGTGAGCCACACCGCGCGGTGCGAGCGGGCGGCGGCGGGCGCGGGGGCCGGGGACGGCGCGGAACCGTTGGCGTCGACCAGCTCGCCGTTGACCCGCAGCCTGAGCCGCTGCCGCAGCCCGCGCGCCCCGTACACCAGGTCCGGGCGTACGGCGACGACGGCGCCGACGGTCAGGGCGGTGATCACGGCCTCGCCGATGCCGATGAGCACGTGCACGCCGATCATCGCGGTGGCGACCTTGCCGATGGCGACGTCGGTGGTGCCGCCGATCCAGTACAGGAGCGTGAAGGCGAGGGCGGCGGCCGGGACGGAGACGAGCGCGGCGACGAAGGAGGCGACGGTGACCGAGCGCCGGGTGCGCGGCAGGACCTTCACCAGGCCCCGGAAGAGGGCGTAGGCGACGACGGTGGTGACGATCGCCATGTCGGTGATGTTCACGCCGAGCGCGGTCAGGCCGCCGTCGGCGAAGAGGATGCCCTGCATGAGCAGGACGACGGAGACGCACAGCACGCCTGTGCAGGGACCCACGAGGATGGCGGCCAGCGCACCGCCGAGCAGGTGCCCGCTGGTCCCGGCCGCGACCGGGAAGTTCAGCATCTGCACCGCGAAGATGAACGCCGCGACCAGCCCGGCCAGCGGCGCCGTCCGCTCGTCCAGTTCGCGGCGCGCGCCGCGCAGGCTGACCGCGATGGCGCCCGCGGCGACGACTCCGGTCACCGCGGAGGTCGGGGCGTTGATGAATCCGTCGGGTACATGCACGGTCCGATGATAGGGACCAATTGCAACTCGTTCGCAAGAGCGAGGTAAAGGCTGGTGCGCGCTCCGGTGTGCGCGAGGATGCGCGAGCGGTCCGATCCCGCACGCGAGCGGCCCGATCTCACATGTGATATTCGGCCCACAGGGCGTGAGCCGGGAAATATGGGACATTGGAGTGGGGGTGGACGCACAGCTTCAACACAGGTGGCAGAGCGTAAGGGGCGACCCCATGTCCGTAGTCGAACAGTACGCACGAGCCCACATCCTGACGGACGCGGATCTCCCCGACCAGGACGACGGCGGAGCGATACCCGTCGTCCTGCGCTACGACCCCGAGCGGGACCCCTCGACGGTGCGCGTCGCCCTCCCGGGCAGGGGCGGCCGTGCCTCCCGCTCCCGCGAGTGGACCTTCTCCCGCGCGCTGCTGGAACAGGGGCTGCGCGCGCCGGCCGGAGAGGGCGACGTGCGGGTGTGGCCGTGCGGGCGGGTGCAGGCCGTGATCGAGTTCCACTCCCCGCAGGGCTGCTCGGTGGTCCAGTTCGAGAACAAGGCACTCGTGCGGTTCCTGCGCCGCACCCACCAGGCCGTCGCCGCCCAGCCGGTGGCCCACTGAGCGCCGCCCAGCCGGTGGCCCGCTGAGCGAAGGGCCCGTCAGCCGGCCGCCTTGAGCAGGGCCGCGACGATGGGTCCCGCCGTGTCGCCGCCGTGCCCGCCCTGCTGGACCACGCCCGCCGCGGCGACGTCGCCCCGGTACGCCGTGAACCACCCGTTGGGCTGCTCCTGCCCGTCGACCTCCGCCGAGCCGGTCTTCGCGCCGACGTCACCGCCGACCCCGGCCATCGCCTCCGCCGCGGTGCCGTAGGCCGCCGTGTAGGACATCAGCTCGCGCAGCGCGCCGAGGGTGGCGGCCGACATCGTCCGGGAGGCCGTGGCGAGCGCCCGCCCGTCCACCGACGGGGCGACCAGGTACGGCTGGTGGAAGCTGCCCGACTTCACGGTCGCCGACACCGACGCCATGTTCAGCGGGTTCATCCGCACGCCGCCCTGGCCGATGAGGGAGGCCGCCATCTGGGCCTTGCTCTGCACCGGCACCCGGCCGTCGAAGGTGGGCACGCCGACCGACCAGTTGTTCATGGACAGGCCGAAGACCTGCTCGGCCTGCCGGGTCAGGTCGTCGTCCTTCAGCTCCGGGGCCTGGCTGATGAAGGCGGTGTTGCAGGAACGGGCGAAGCTCGCCTTGAAGGTGCCGTCCTTGATCTCGAACTCGTCGTCGTTCTGGAACTTCCAGCCGCCGTAGCTGAAGTACTTCGGGCACGGGTGCTTCTCGTTCACGGACGCCAGGTCCTTCTCGAGCAGCATCGAGGCGGTGACGACCTTCATGGTGGAACCCGGGGCGAGCGAGCCGAGGAAGGCGGTGTTGAAGCCGTGCCCGCCGTTGGCCACCGCGAGGATCTCGCCGGTGGAGGCGCGCAACAGGACCACCGACGCACCCTTCTTGCCGTCCACCTGGTGCTCGGCGGCGGCCTGGAGGGCGGGGTCGAGCGTCGTCTTCAGCGTGCCGGGCGTGCCCTTGCTCAGCTCCAGCAGCGTCTTGTCGGCGACGTCACCGGCCCCGGAACCCTTGGCTTCCTTGGATCCCTTCCCGTCACCGTCCGCCGCCTTCGCGCGCACCACGCGGAGTTCGACGCCGGGGGTGCCGCCGGCCTTCTTGCCGTACTTGTCGCGCAGGCCGTCCAGGACGGTGCCGAGGGAGGGGTAGGCGGCGGCGGTGATCTCCCCGCCGTTGCGGTCCAGCGCCTTCACCGGCGGGTCGCCTGCCTTCCCGGTGACCAGCCGGTCGCCGTCGCGCAGGTCCGGGTGCACGACGGCGGCGTGCCAGTCGACGCGGGGTTCGCCGTCGCCGGCCCGGCGGACGACGGTCAGCGCGCTGTCGTACGCGAGCGGCGCGGTCTTCTCGTCGTAGGCGACGGTGGCCTTCACGGAGAACGGGACCTTCTCCCCGGCCGGGGTGCCCGCGGTGAAGGCGGCGTCCTTGATGCGGGCGTCCTTGGCGTACCCGGTGAGCAGGGCCTTCGCGGCCTCGGCGTCGTCGGTCGCGGCGGCGGCGCCGGCCACGTCGCCCTGCTGCCAGGCGGTGAGGAACCGCTGGGCCGTCGAGGTGACCTCGGCCGCCGTCAGCGGACCGGACTTCACCTTCTCCGCGGCCGCCGCGGACCTGGTGCGGGCGCCGTCGTCGTCACCCGCCCCGCCGCCGTACATCGCGTAGGCACCGAAGCCGGCTCCGGCCACGACCACCGCGGCGACGCTGCCGATCACGGCGGGTTTCGTCCTGCGCCGCTCGGCGGCGGCGCCCCTTCTGCTGCCCACGGTGTCCGTTCCTCGGTGCCTTCGATGCGGTGCCCACGTGTCTACGGGGACGCGCGGGGCTTCGGTGCCGGTTCCGGCAACGGCGACCACAGTACGGCCATCCATGGCCACCGGTCTGCGTCAGCCGCCGACTCGTAGCACGTCCGCGACGATCGGTCCGGCCGCGTCGCCGCCGTGGCCGCCCTCCTCGGTCATCGCCGCCGCCGCGACGTCGTTGCGGAAGCCGGTGAACCAGCTGTTGGAGACCGCCTGCCCGTCGACCTCGGCCGACCCGGTCTTGGCGCCGATGTCGCCGCCCAGCCCGGACATGGCCTCGACGGCGGTGCCCTGGGTGGCGGTGAGCCGCATCATCTGCTTGAGCTGGGCGACGGTGCTCTGCGGCAGTCCCTTGGCGGTGGCCGGCTTGCGGTCGTCGAGGTCGAACGGGACCAGGTGGGGCTGGCGGAACGCGCCGGTGACGGCGGTCGCGGTGACCGAGGCCATGTTCAGCGGGTTCATCTGGACCTGGCCCTGCCCGATGGCGTTGGCGGCGCGGTCGGGGCCGCTCACGGCGGGGACCTTGCCGTCGAAGGAGGTGATTCCGGTCTGCCAGTTGTTCCGCCCGAGCCCGAAGCGCTCCTCGGCCTCCTGGGTCAGGGAGGAGTCGGTGAGCGGCTCCTCGTCGATGAGCTTGATGAAGCCGGTGTTGCAGGAGCGCATGAAGGTGGTGGCCAGGGTGGCGCTCAAGTCGGGCTTCATCGTGGTGATGTTGCGGAAGGTCTGACTCTGCCAGGTCGCCGTCTCGGGGCAGGGCGCCGGGCCGTTCATCGAGGTCACGCCGTTGTCGATGAGCATGGCCGCGGTGATGATCTTCATGGTGGAGCCGGGCGCGACGGTTCCCTGGAAGGCCGCGTTGAACCCGTCCTCGCGGTGGTTCGCCACGGCCAGGACCTCGCCGGTGCTGGGCTTCACGGCGACCACGGAGGACTCGCCGTACCGTTTCACCGCCTTCTCGGCCGCGGCCTGGACGCTCGCGCTGAGCGTGGTGCGCAGCTTCCCGGGCCTGCCCTCGGTCAGCGTCAGCAGCGGGGTGTCCGGAGCCTCCGTGGTGGTGTGCCGGACCGCCAGTTCGACGCCGGGGGTGCCGCCGGCCTGGTCGCCGTACTTCTCCCGGAGTTTGGCGAGGATCGGACCGAGCGAGGGGTACTTCTCCCTGCTCAGCACGGCACCGTCCCGTCCGACGGCCTGGATCTGCGGCGTCGCCGACTCCGCGGTGACCAGGGTGTCCCCGTCCTTGAGGTCCGGGTGGACGACGGACGGATCCCAGTCGACCAGCGCGCGTCCCGTGGTCTCCCCGCGCACCACGGTCAGTCGGCTCGCATAGCTGAGCGGCTTGGCCGTCCCCTCGTACGACACCTTCGCCTTCACGGTGAACGGCACGGAGGTCCCGGCCGCCGTGCCCGGCGTGATCTGCACGCCGGTGATGTGGGCGTCCTCGCCGTAGGCGGTCAGCAACGGCCCGGCAGCGGAGGCGTTGTTGGTGTACGAGGCGGCACTCGTCGCGTCGCCCTTCTCCCAGGCCGCGAAGAACTTCTCGGTCGTCTCCGCGACCTCGTCCCCACTCGGCGGCCCGCTCTTGGCCTCCGACCCGGCGGACCCCCCGCCCCCGTCCAGCGCCGACACCACGTTGTAGGCGCCGTACCCGGCACCGCCCACCATCACGGCCAGCACCCCGCCTATGACGGCGGCCTTCACCCCCCTGCCCATCGGCAGTCCCCTCCCCGTCGGACCTTCCGCCCGCCTTCTTGAACGCGTTCAGAAGTAGTTGTAGGTCGCACCCTATGCGGCGGGGGTGAACGGCGGTACGGGTGTTGCCGTTTGGTGGCCGAAAGGAGACCGGGGGCGGCGCGTGCCGGGATCGCAGGCGATCAGCGATGAGCGTTCGACAGGCCTTCGACGAATGCGACGAAGACGGGGGTGGAGAAGGTGAGGGTCTTACGAGGCGCCTTCGAGTCTCGGATCGCCACCCGCGGACCGCGGTCGGCGACTTCGACGCACTCGTTGCCCTCGCCGCCGCTGTAACTGCTCTTGAACCACTGTCCGCTCGTGGGTTCGGGCGGGGAAGGCGCTATGCCGGTCATGAGGACAGCTCCTGACGTGCTCTGGCGACCAGCCGCGACGAGAGGGTGACGTCGGCAGCCTGCGAACGAAGGTAGTCGAACGTCAACTTATAGGCACTGACGTCCTCCGCGTCATCCAGATATACGCCGCGACGGCGCATCTCGATGTACACGACCGCCATGGAGTTGAGCGGTTCCCTCTCGTCGTCACGTCCGAGGATCACGAAGTGCCCGGCCCCGGCGGCGTGCGCCCCCGCGCTGAACGGCAGGATCTGAAGGTCGACGTTGGGGCTCTCGGCCGTCTCGTGCAGATGCTTGAGCTGCCGGTCCATGACGTCGGGGTCTCCTACGGTCCTGCGAAGCACCGCTTCGTCCAGGACCACCCACAGGTGCAGGGCCGGATCGCGCATCAGGATGGTTTGACGTTGCATGCGCGCCTCGACCATCCGCTCGATGCTCTCGTTCGGGCTGCGAACCTCCCTGGCCTGATGGATGGCGAGGGCGTACTCCCGTGTCTGCAACAGGCCCGGAACTACGGTGTTCGCGAAGACGTGTTCGTAGGCCGCCTGGTGCTCGAACGAGACGAGCGGATCCAGCCACTCGGGCACGGCGTTATTGCCGACCCACCATCCGTCGGCTTGCGACTTGGCCACTGCTACGAGGGCGTCGCGTTCCTGGGGTGTGGCGTCGCATGCGTCGGCCAGGGCCTTCACCGTTGCCCAGCGGATGCGGGCGCGATCCTGCCATGCCTCATGCCGGCTGACCGTGGTGGTGCTGACGCCCGCACGGGCCGCCACTTGCGTCTGGGTGAGTCCGCATCGTTCGCGCAGTGAGGTCAGGCCCCGTGCGATCTGCATCCGACCGGCCGGTCCCGTCTGCGTGGCGCTCACGTCGCATCCCCCTCCGCCTGTGAAACGTGCGGCTCGGCTTGCCGGCGCCGGCCAACGCCCCGACCCTATGGACTTCTCCAGAACGTCGGACGGGGATTCGAGCTTCGTCACCCACATCAGTGAACTCCCCTCATGAGGGCGCCCATTATGGGAATCCCATGAGAGTTTTCCCCTGCATTGTTCCCGGAGGTGACGAGGAGTTGAGGGCATGGCTGGACTTACGCGATTCCTGATCCGTTGGCTGGGAGCGGTGGTCCTACCTTCTGGGCGCCATCGAGCGAGACGGCCGCCGAAGGTGCGTCCCGTCGACATGCCCGCCGGTGCGCCTGCCGCGGCGCCATCGCGCTTCCGCGCCTCCGCCGCCCGCCACTGGAACGAGCCGATCGACGGTACGTCCACCCCCCTCGTCCGCCCCTACCTCACTGCCTACGAGCGCGACGAGAAGGCCCGTATCCAGCGGCTGCGTCGCGACATCCTCTGGTGCGCCACGTACGGCGTCGACCTCGACACCCGTGACATCCACGCCCGTCCGGAGGTGGCGGCGTGAGCGCCGGGGCGGGCCGCGTACGGATCCTGCCGCGCGCTGACGGGCAAGGGCGCACCGCCCTGCTGCTCACGGACGGGGACGGTCCCGTTTCCCGGCTCGCCGACCGTATGGAGGTGGCGCAACTGGGCTTGGGAGAGCGGCTCCTCGCCAAGGCACGGGCAACGCTGGAGGAGCAGCGACCGACGGTCCGGGAACTCCGGCTCCTGACCGGCCAGTTGACGGACGCGCTGGCGGACACCCTGCTCATCGCCGAGTCCCGGGGCGCTCGCCTCAGGGATACGGAACCCGAGCCCGTGGACGCACACTTGGCGGAACTCCGTGCGTACGCCATGCTTGCGCTCCCCGGTGAGGACCTGGCCTCCGCCCGAACCGCACGGCACTACGTCCGTGACACGTGCCGGTCGTGGTGTCTGCCGACCGGCATGACGGACGACCTTGTGTCCGTCACCGGGGAATTGGTCGCCAACGCCCTGGAACACACGGACAGCCCCACCATCGCGATCACCTGCTGTCTCACCGGCGACACCGCCACGCTCGGCGTGACCGACGACGGCAGAGGCGGCGGTACGCCGGTGATCTCCGCGTCGACCGGTGCGTGCGAAGGCGGACGAGGGCTTCTGATCACCGACGCGCTGGCCACCCGGTGGGGGACGCGGCGAACGGGCGGAGGGCTGACGGTCTGGGCCGAGTTCGCCATCGGGGCCGGTGCGGATACGCCGGCCTGTCTCGGTTGAGCCCCGCTCGGATCCTCCGTCGGCGGACACGGGGGCGGGGCGAGTCCCTCATACCCGGCGGGCCGTCAGGGACCGGTGGGATCGGAGGGGCCGACGGGATCGGCGGGACCGGCCGAGGTTATCGCCCCGGTCACCGCCCGCCGCAGCGCACGGCTCGTGATCCAGCTGTTCTTCCCGCCGGTGAGGGACACCACGGCGCGGCCCACCCATTCCGGGTCACCGAGGAGCTGAGGCCTTCCTTCGTCCACGAGCTGCCGCATCAGACTCTCCAGCCGGAGGGCGTCCACCGCCCGGTAGGGGCGCTCGTGCTGGTCGAAGCGCAGCGCCTGGTCCTCGTACGGGTGGCGCAGCGTCAGGTGCATCCAGCCGCCGGCGCGCCCCGCGACCGTCCCCTTCAGCGTGTACATGCCCCGGCTGTTCGTGCTCCAGGAGTGCTTGCCCCAGGTGAGCCGGACGCCGGTCATGATCCTCGGCCAGGGGATCGACCGTCCCTCGGAGTCCGGCTCGTGCTGGTGGAGTCCGTCCGGGCGGAACTCCACCCAGTGGGTGTCCGGGCGGGAGGCGTCACCGACTCCCCAGCGCCCGCCGAACAGTTCCAACGGCCCCAGCGACGTACCGTCCCCCACCATGCGCGTCATTGAATCACGCGTTCCGCCCACGCGTGCGCGGTCGGGCGGCCCGCTCCGTCGGCGGCCCGGTGGCGGGTGCCCGTGGGGTGCGTCCGGTACCGGCGACGACCGTCAGGGCACGCCGCCGTGCCGCCGTGCCCCTGGCATCCGCGGCCGTCTAGACCCACGTGTCCAGCCACATCCGCGCTCTCCACTCCTCCATCGGGATCGCCGTGCCCGTGTACAGGGGCCAGAAGTAGATGAAGTTCCACGCGATGAGGAGGACCAGGACGCCCGCTCCCGTAGCGCCCGCGACGCGGCGAGTGTCGCTGCAGCCCGGGCGGCCGATGATCGCCCCCAGGAGCATCGCCACCGCCAGGCACAGGAACGGGACGAAGACGACGGCGTAGAAGAGGAAGATCGTGCGCTCCTGGTACAGGAACCAGGGCAGGTACCCGGCGGCCAGGCCGCAGGCGATCGCGCCCGCGCGCCAGTCGCGGCGGAAGAACCAGCGCCACAGGACGTAGAGGAGGGCGAAGCAGCCCACCCACCACAGCAGGGGCGTGCCCAGGGCCAGGACCTCGCGGGCGCACTTCTCGCCCGCGTCGACCGGGCAGCCGTCCGAGCCCGCCGACGGGGACTCGTAGAAGTAGGAGACCGGGCGGCCCAGGACGATCCAGCTCCACGGGTTCGACTGGTACGTGTGCGGCGAGGTCAGGTGGGTGTGGAATTCGAGCACCTGGGTCTCGTAGTGCCACAGGCTGCGCCACCAGTCGGGGAACAGCCACGACCAGGAGCTGTGCGCGCCGTCCTTCGCGGCCCAGTCGCGGTAGTAGCCGCCGGTGCCGTCGGAGGGGGAGAGGATCCAGCCGAGCCAGGACAGGAGGTACGTGGCCAGGGCCACCGGGACGGTGGAGAGGAAGGCCCAGCCCAGGTCGTGGCGGAGTACGGCGCGGTAGGGGCGGGGGGCGCCCGCGACCCGGCGGGAGCCGACGTCCCACAGGACGGCCATCACGCAGAAGGCCGCCATGACGTACAGGCCGTTCCACTTGGTGGCCGCCGCCAGGCCCAGCATCAGGCCCGCCGTCAGCCGCCAGGGACGCCACCCCAGGCGCAGGGTCTGGGCGACGTGCGCGTCGGGGCGGACGCGGCCGTCCTCGTCCACCGGGAGGGCGGCGGCGAGCCGGGCCCGCGCTCGGTCGCGGTCCACGACCAGGCAGCCGAAGGCGGCCAGGACGAAGAACATCAGCACGCTGTCCAGCAGCGCGGTGCGGCTCATCACGAAGTGCAGGCCGTCCAGCGCCATCAGGGCGCCCGCCAGGCAGCCGAGGAAGGTCGAGCGGAACAGGCGGCGGCCGATCCGGCACAGCAGCAGCACCGAGAGGGTGCCGAGCAGCGCGGTCATGAAGCGCCAGCCGAACGGGTCGAAGCCGAACAGCAGCTCGCCCAGGCCGATGACGTACTTGCCGACCGGCGGGTGCACCACGTACGCCGCGTCGGTCGGGATCGGGACGTGGCCGCCCGAGTTCAGGATCAGGTCGTTGGCGTTCTTGTCCCAGTTGACCTCGAAACCGCGGTGGATCAGCGCCCACGCGTCCTTGGCGTAGTACGTCTCGTCGAATATCACCGCCTTCGGGCTGCCCAGGTTCCAGAACCGCAGCACGCCCGCGAGCAGCGCCACCAGCAGCGGCCCGCCCCACGCCGACCAGCGCACGAGCCGGTCGGCGAGCGGCTTCGACAGGCCCAGGAAGGCCCACAGGCGCGGACTCGGACTCGTGTACGGCGGCACCAGCCGGTCGCGGACGTCGTCGGCCGCGGGCCCCGCGGTGTAGCCGAAGCGGCGCAGCCGCTGCTGCCAGGTGGGCCGCTCGTCGTGCGGGGCCTGGCCCTGCCGGGTGTCCGTGGAGGACGCGGTACTGGTCACCGCGCCATCGTAGGGAACCGCGCTGTGCGCGTCCCGCGCACGGGCCTGCCGGGTGCGGCTGCGTTCCCCTTCCGGGTGGGCTGGGAGGATGGAGGCGTGACTGGAACCCTTGTACTCGCGGGCACTCCCATCGGCGACGTCCAGGACGCCCCGCCCCGGCTCGCCGCGGAACTGGCCGGTGCGGACGTCGTCGCCGCCGAGGACACCCGGCGGCTGCGCCGGCTCACCCAGGCGCTCGGCGTCGCACCCGCGGGGCGTGTCGTGTCCTACTTCGAGGGCAACGAGTCCGCCCGTACGCCCGAGCTGGTGGAGGAGCTGGCCGGCGGGGCGCGGGTGCTGCTGGTCACCGACGCCGGGATGCCGTCCGTGTCCGACCCCGGGTACCGGCTGGTCGCCGCCGCCGTCGAGCGCGGCGTGCGCGTCACCGCCGTCCCCGGTCCCTCCGCCGTGCTGACCGCGCTCGCCCTGTCGGGGCTGCCGGTGGACCGGTTCTGCTTCGAGGGCTTCCTGCCCCGCAAGTCCGGCGAGCGGCTGACCCGGCTGCGCGAGGTCGCCGAGGAGCGCCGCACCCTCGTCTACTTCGAGGCCCCGCACCGCCTCGACGACACCCTCGCCGCCATGGCCGAGGTCTTCGGCGCCGACCGGCGGGCCGCCGTGTGCCGCGAGCTGACCAAGACGTACGAGGAGGTCAGGCGCGGGGGCCTGGGCGAGCTGGCCGCGTGGGCCGCCGAGGGGGTGCGGGGCGAGATCACCGTCGTCGTCGAGGGCGCCCCGGACAAGGGGGCCGAGGAGGTCGACGCGGGGGAACTGGTGCGCCGGGTGCGGGTGCGCGAGGAGGCGGGGGAGCGGCGCAAGGAGGCGATCGCCGCGGTGGCGGCCCAGGCGGGTGTGCCCAAGCGGGAGGTGTTCGACGCGGTCGTGGCGGCCAAGAACGCCGAGAACGCCAAGAACGCCGAGAACGCCAAGAAAGCGGAGAGGAACTCCCCGGAGGAGGGGTGAGAACGAGGGGTTCCGAAGGGCTCGGCTTGACCTGGAACCCCCTGCGCTTGACCCGTCCCTGACCGTGCGGGCCCTCCTGCCAAGGGCGGCCCAAATCGGGCCAAATACTCGGCCGTACCTGGTGCTTTCCGGCCGGTGGAGGAGTCCACTGGAGGAAGGAACGGAACGAGCCGAAGGAGCCGGGATGAGCATGAGTGAGAGCGCCGTGCGGGCCGGAACGCGTGCCGGTGCCACCGCCGTCGTCCACGAGTCGTACTCCTTTGCCTGCATGCGCTGCGGGCACGGCTGGGAGCAGTCGTACGAGATCGAGCACCACACGGACGCCGACGGCCAGGCGTACGTGCGCTACGTCGCGGACGGCCGCGTCGTCCCCTCCCCGCTGACCCGGCCGACCTGCGCCATATGCGACAACCACGTCGTACGGATCATGCGCCCCGGGCGGGTCGCCTCGGTGCGCGGCACCACCTACGGTGGGCGCCGGGTGCCGCCGGCCGGTCCGCTGGAGGTGCCCCTGGTGCCGCAGGTGTCCGAGGCGCCCGAGGTGCCCGAGGCGCCCGGACCGGGGGCGCCGGGGCTCCGCGCCGGGCACCGGCCGTGGCACCTGAGCGACCTGCTGCACGCCCTGCGCCTCCACCGCCGGGCGGGCTAGCCGACCCGTCGGGGGAGCGCGGGAGCTTCCGTAGGATCGAGGCATGCCTTCGAACGCCTCGGGCCGGTCCGACAAGGACGCCGCGCCCCCGCTCCCCGAGCCCCTCCGGGTGCCGGTCGCCGACTCGCACACCCACCTCGACATGCAGTCCGGCACGGTGGACGAAGCGCTCGCCAAGGCCGCGTCCGTCGGCGTCACGACCGTCGTCCAGGTCGGCTGCGACCTCGCGGGGTCCCGCTGGGCCGCCGAGACCGCCGCCGCGCACGACGCCGTCCACGCCACCGTCGCCCTGCACCCCAACGAGGCGCCGCGCATCGTCCACGGCGATCCCGACGGCTGGTCCCGGCAGGGAGCGCGGCGGCCCGGCGGGGACGCGGCGCTCGACGAGGCACTGGCCGAGATCGACCGGCTCGCGGCGCTTGCGCAGGTCAAGGGCGTCGGGGAGACGGGACTCGACCACTTCCGCACCGGCCCGGAGGGCAAGGAGGCGCAGGAGCGTTCCTTCCGCGCCCACATCGAGATCGCCAAGCGGCACGGCAAGACCCTCGTCATCCACGACCGCGAGGCCCACGCCGACGTCCTGCGCGTCCTCAAGGAGGAGGGCGCCCCCGAGCGCACCGTCTTCCACTGCTACTCCGGCGACGCCGAGATGGCCGAGGTCTGCGCCCGTGCCGGGTACTACATGTCCTTCGCCGGCAACGTCACCTTCAAGAACGCCCAGAACCTGCGCGACGCCCTCGCCGTCGCCCCGGCGGAACTGGTCCTGGTGGAGACCGACGCGCCGTTCCTGACCCCCGTGCCCTACCGGGGGCGGCCGAACGCGCCCTACCTGGTGCCGGTCACGGTGCGGGCCATGGCGGAGGTGCGGGGCGTCGACGAGGACACCCTGGCGGGCGCCCTGGCCGCGAACACGGCCCGCGCCTTCGGCTACTGAGGGCCGCGCGAACGGCCCGCCACGCTGTGCAGCGGTGCGGCCCGGGAGAGCGACGGACCCCGCCAGGTTCCGGCGGCCCGATCCGGGCCCCTGGAGCGTGTCGGTGCGAGCGGAACGCGGTTCGAGCCGGCGGCGTACGCGGACCGCGCACCCGGGAGGAGGGCGTGCGCGACCGGCCGTCGTACCGGGCCCCCGGGCGGTGTCCGGCCCCGGGTGGCGTCCGGCCGCCGGGCGGGAGGCCGTTCGCCGTGCCCGGCTGCGGGCCGGAGCCCCACGTGCCCCCGGCTACCCTTGCGGGGTGAGCAGCCCCACCCCCGACGCCCTTCTGGGTCCCGCCGACGTCCGTGAACTCGCGGCGGCCCTCGGCGTACGCCCCACCAAGCAGCGCGGCCAGAACTTCGTCATCGACGCGAACACGGTCCGCCGTATCGTCCGCACCGCCGAGGTACGCCCCGACGACGTGGTGGTCGAGGTGGGACCGGGTCTCGGCTCGCTCACCCTGGCCCTCCTGGAGGCCGCCGACCGGGTCACCGCCGTCGAGATCGACGACGTGCTCGCCGGTGCCCTGCCCGCCACCGTCGCCGCCCGCATGCCCGAGCGCGCCGACCGGTTCGCGCTCGTGCACTCCGACGCCATGCACGTCGCCGGACTGCCGGGCCCCGCCCCGACCGCGCTGGTCGCGAACCTCCCGTACAACGTCGCCGTCCCCGTCCTCCTGCACATGCTCGACACCTTCCCGAGCATCGAGCGCACCCTCGTCATGGTGCAGGCCGAGGTCGCCGACCGGCTCGCCGCCGGACCCGGGTCGAAGGTGTACGGCGTGCCCTCCGTCAAGGCGAACTGGTACGCCGAGGTGAAGCGGGCCGGTTCCATCGGGCGCAACGTCTTCTGGCCCGCGCCCAACGTCGACAGCGGGCTCGTGTCACTCGTCCGGCGGACCGAGCCGCTGAAGACCACCGCGTCCAAGGCCGAGGTCTTCGCCGTCGTCGACGCCGCGTTCGCCCAGCGCCGCAAGACCCTGCGGGCCGCGCTCGCCGGCTGGGCGGGGTCGGCCGCCGCCGCCGAGGCCGCGCTCGTCGGCGCGGGGGTGTCGCCCCAGGCGCGCGGAGAGGCGCTGACCGTGGAAGAGTTCGCGCGTATCGCCGAGCACAAGAACCAGGGGTGACGAGCACGTGAGCGTGAGGGTCCGCGTCCCGGCCAAGGTCAACGTCCAGCTCGCGGTCGGCGCCGCCCGCCCCGACGGCTTCCACGACCTCGCCAACGTCTTCCTCGCCGTCTCGCTGTACGACGAGATCACCGCGACCCCGGCCGCCGACGGGCTCCGCGTCACCTGCGAGGGCCCGGACGCCGGCCAGGTCCCGCTCGACCG
Source organism: Streptomyces ardesiacus (assembly GCF_003112575.1). Classification (GTDB taxonomy): domain Bacteria; phylum Actinomycetota; class Actinomycetes; order Streptomycetales; family Streptomycetaceae; genus Streptomyces; species Streptomyces ardesiacus. The sequence goes on along the minus strand of NZ_BEWC01000003.1, from coordinate 143,035 downwards.
CACCAACCTCGCCGCCCGCGCGGCGCTCGCCCTCGCCGACCGGTACGGCCGCGCACCCGACGTCCACCTCCACATCGCCAAGGACATCCCCGTCGCCGGCGGCATGGCGGGCGGCAGTGCCGACGGCGCGGGCGCGCTGCTGGCCTGCGACGCCCTGTGGGGCACCGGCGCCTCCCGCGAGGAACTCCTCGACATCTGCGCCGAGCTGGGCAGCGACGTGCCCTTCAGCCTGGTCGGCGGGGCCGCGCTGGGCACGGGGCGGGGGGAACGGCTGACGGAGCTGGAGGTGGGCGGCGACTTCCACTGGGTGTTCGCGCTGGCCGCGCGGGGGCTGTCGACCCCGGCCGTCTTCCGCGAGTTCGACCGGCTGGGGGAGGGCCTGGAGATCCCGGAGCCGGCCGCCGACCAGGCGGTCCTCGACGCCCTCGCCAAGGGCGACGCCGCCGCGCTCGCCGTCGCCGTCTCCAACGACCTCCAGCCCGCCGCGCTCTCCCTCTTCCCCGAGCTGTCCGACACCCTCGCGGCGGGCCGGGCGGCGGGAGCCCTGGCGGCCCTGGTCTCGGGTTCGGGGCCGACGACGGCCTTCCTCGCGACCGACGCCGGGTCGGCCTCCGACATCGCCGGGGTGCTGCGGGCCTCGGGGACCTGCCGCGACGTGCGTACGGCGGCCGGGGCGGTGCCGGGGGCGACCGTCCTGGAATGAGGCCCGCGGCGGCCGGACTACCCTGGAGGGTCGAGCGATCCCCCAGGCAGGAGAGAAATGGCCGTCAATCTGGTCAATGTCGAGAACGTCAGCAAGGTGTACGGCACCCGTGCCCTCCTCGACGGCGTGTCCCTCGGCGTCTCCGAGGGGGACCGCATCGGTGTCGTCGGGCGCAACGGCGACGGCAAGACGACCATGATCCGGATGCTGGCCAGGCTGGAGGAGCCCGACACCGGGCGGGTCACCCACTCCGGCGGGCTGCGGCTCGGCGTGCTCACGCAGCACGACTCCCTCGACCCCGCCGCCACCGTCCGGCACGAGGTCATCGGTGACCTGGCCGACCACGAGTGGGCGGGCAGCGCCAAGATCCGGGACGTGCTGACCGGGCTGTTCGGCGGGCTTGACATGCCGGGGTTCCCGCAGGGGCTCGACACCGTCATCGGGCCGCTCTCCGGCGGTGAGCGCCGCCGGATCGCCCTGGCCAAGCTGCTCATCGAGGAACAGGACCTGATCGTCCTCGACGAGCCCACCAACCACCTCGACGTCGAGGGCATCGCCTGGCTGGCCCAGCACCTGCGCGAGCGCCGGTCCGCGCTCGTGTGCGTCACCCACGACCGGTGGTTCCTCGACCAGGTCTGCACCCGCATGTGGGACGTCCAGCGCGGCGACGTCTACGAGTACGAGGGCGGCTACTCCGACTACGTCTTCGCCCGCGCCGAGCGCGAGCGCATCGCCGCCACCGAGGAGACCAAGCGGCAGAACCTGGTCCGCAAGGAGCTGGCCTGGCTGCGCCGCGGCGCCCCCGCCCGCACCTCCAAGCCCCGCTTCCGCGTCGAGGCCGCCAACGAGCTGATCGCCGACGTGCCGCCGCCCCGCGACAGCAGCGAGCTGATGAAGTTCGCCTCGTCCCGGCTCGGCAAGACCGTCTTCGACCTGGAGGACGTCACCGTCCAGGCCGGTCCCAAGGTGCTGCTCAAGCACGTCACCTGGCAGCTCGGCCCCGGCGACCGCATCGGCCTGGTCGGCGTCAACGGCGCCGGCAAGACCTCCCTGCTGCGCGCCATGGCCCGGGCCGCCCTCAGCGAGGGCGAGGAGCAGCCGGCGGGCGGGCAGGTGCGGGTCGGCAGGACCGTCAAGCTGGCCTACCTCTCCCAGGAGGTCGCCGAGCTGGACCCCGACTGGCGGGTCCTGGAGGCCGTGCAGCGCGTCCGTGAGCGCGTCGACCTCGGCAAGGGCCGCGAGATGACCGCCGGGCAGCTCTGCGAGACCTTCGGCTTCGGCAAGGAGAAGCAGTGGACGCCGGTCGGCGACCTCTCCGGCGGTGAGCGGCGGCGGCTGCAGCTGCTGCGGCTGCTGATGGACGAGCCCAACGTCCTCTTCCTCGACGAGCCCACCAACGACCTCGACATCGAGACCCTCACCCAGCTCGAGGACCTCCTCGACGGCTGGCCCGGCTCGATGATCGTCATCTCCCACGACCGGTTCTTCGTCGAGCGGACCACCGACCGGGTCTTCGCCCTGCTCGGCGACGGCGCCCTGCGGATGCTGCCGCGCGGCATCGACGAGTACCTGGAGCGGCGGCAGCGGATGGAGGAGGCCGCCGCGTCGAGCGCCCCGGCCGTGGCGGCCGGGCCCGCCGCCGCCGTGCCCGAGAAGAGCGCCGCCGACGTGCGCGCCGCCAAGAAGGAACTGCAGAAGATCGAGCGGCAGTTGGACAAGATCTCCCAGAAGGAGACCACGCTGCACGCCCGGATCGCCGAACACGCCACGGACTTCGCGAAGGTGGCCGAACTGGACGCCGAGCTGCGCGAACTGGTGGGGCAGCGCGACGAGCTGGAGCTGCGCTGGCTGGAACTGGCCGAGGACGCCTGAGCTCTCGCGTGCGGCGGGCGCAGGTGATGTAAAGGGCGGGTGAAGGCTCGTAACAGAGGCATCACGGGCCGGTCCTCCCTTGGGAACAGCGGTGGACGCGGCCCGGTGGGGGCTTCGCCGCGGGTGATAGAAAGGCCGTCCGAGGACTGCCCGAGCACGGTGCGAGGCAGTTCCGACGATCGCCTTCGACGACTCCGGGGCCAGCGTGTGACCCGGGGCGTGGCTAAAAATCAGTGAGTGAGTACTAAGGGGGAACGCGCTGATGAGCCAGCCGCCGAATCAGCCGCCGCAGCCGGGTGGCTTCGGAGCACCGCAGGACCCGCCTCCGGGAGGCTTCGGGGCACCGACCCCGCCGCCCCCGCAGGGCCCGCCGCCGCAGCAGCCGGGCTACGGCTACCCGCAGCAGCCCGGCCAGCCCGGCCAGCCCGGCCAGCCCGGCCAGCCCGGCCAGCCCGGCCAGCCCGGTCAGCCCGGTCAGCCGGGGCCGTACGCGCAGCCCGGACCGTACAACTCCGGCCCGTACGCCCAGCCGCAGCAGCCGGGGCAGCAGCCGGGGCCGTACGGCCAGCAGCCCGGCTACGGCTACCCGCAGCAGCCGTACCCCGGCATGCCCGGCGCCCCCGGTACCCCGCCCCCCGGCGGCCCGGGGTCGCGCAACCCCTTCAAGGGCAAGCCCGCCCTCGCCGTCACCGCGGCGGTCGCGGCCCTGCTCGTCATCGGCGGCAGCGTGTGGGCGGTCACCGCGAGCGGCGGTGACGACGACAAGGACAAGAAGCCCGTCGTCGCCAAGAGCGACGACCCCAAGCCCTCCGGCTCCAAGGGCGGCGCCCCCGTCGACTCCGGTGACGGCAGCGGCGACGGAGCCGAGGAGGCCCAGGACCTCAACAAGGACCGCCAGGACGGCGAGTCCAAGGTGCTCTGGTACAAGGAGGCGCCCGACGCCCCCGGTTCCGGCGCCGACGCCGACGGCATGTGGATCACCGACAAGGCCGCCGTGAAGGCCGCGTACAAGCAGGTCTTCGCCTACAACGTCGACGACGGCAAGCCCACGTGGGCGCCGGTCGACTTCCCGCAGAAGATCTGCGCGGTCACCCCGGAGAAGACGGCCGCCGACAAGATCGTCGTCGCCTACATGAGCGGCTCCAGCGACCGTGCCAAGTGCAACCAGCTCCAGGAGATCGACCTCGCCACCGGCGCGAAGGGCTGGACGGAGAAGGTCGCCGAGGGCGACCTCTTCGACTCCACGCTCTCCCTCGAACTCTCGCTCAGCGGCGACGTCATGATGGTCGGCCGCTCCCAGTCCGGCACCGCCTACGACGTCCGCAGCGGCAAGAAGCTCTACGACAAGAAGAAGTACGGCGACGCCTGCTTCCCCGCCGGATTCGCGAGCGGCGCGAGCAAGCTCGTCCAGGTCGCCTCCTGCGGCGCCGGCGGCAACAACGCGCACGACGAGCTTCAGGGGCTCGACCCCAAGACCGGCAAGGTCCTGTGGACCTACAAGTACGAGAAGGGCTGGCGGGTGGCCCGTGCCTACTCCGTCGACCCGCTCGTCATCTACGCCACCAACGAGGACAAGAAGGTCTGGAACATCTCCACCTTCACCTCCGGCGGCAGGGTCCTCGAACAGGTCGGCGTCGACGAGGACTTCGCCCCCGAGTGCGGCTGGGCCATCATGGAACGCGACCTCCAGGGCTGCACCGGCGTGACCGTCGCCGGGGGCACCCTCTACCTGCCGACCAAGGCGACCAGCGGCGCCAACGAGATCGTCGCGATCAACCTCACCACCGGCAAGGAGAAGTGGCGCACCAAGTCCCCCGCGGACGAGCCGATGACGCCGATCAAGGCCGAGGGCGACCAGCTCATCGCCTACGTCCAGCCGTCCTACGACGCGGGCGGCCAGGTCGTGTCCATCCCGACCGGCGGCGGCAGCCACCAGCCGGCCAAGCTGCTCCAGAACCCCGAGAGTGTCGCGGAGATCGAGAACGGCTTCTACTCCAAGGACATCGACTGGGTCGACGGGCGGTTCTACATCTCCACCACCCGCCTGAACGGAAACGACGAGTCGAAGGAGAAGTTGATGCTCGCCTACGGCAAGTGACCTCTTCTCCGGCCGCTTTCCCGGCCGCGCTCCCGCGGCCCGTTCCGCTCCCGTCGTTCCCGCTTCCCGAGGTGCTCACGTCATGACCCAGCCGCCGCCCCCGCCGCCCCACCAGCCCCCGCAGGGCGGCGGCTTCGGCCCGCCGCAGGACCAGCCGCCGCAGAACCAGCCGCAGCCGCCCGCGTCGCCCTCCGGACCCGGCTTCGGCAAGGCGCCCGAGCCGGGCTACGGCTACCCGCAGACGCCGGGTACGCCCCCGCCGGCCCCGCCGCAGGCCCCCGCCGCTCCGCCGGCGCCGCCCTCGGGGCCGCCGCCGCAGCAGCCGGGGTACGGGTATCCGCAGACCCCGCCGCAGCCCCAGCCGGGGTACGGCTACCCCGGTCAGCCGCCCGCTGCGTACGGGCAGCCGACGCCGGCCTACGGGCAGCCGGGGCAGCCCGGGTACGGCTACCAGCCCGGTCACCAGCCGCCGACCATGCCCATGCAGCCGCAGGGCGCGGGCGGCGGCGGACGGAAGCTCAACGCGCAGGTCGCGATCATCGTGGCGGCCGTCGTCGCGATCGCGCTGATCATCGGCGGCGGCGTCTGGTACGCGGGTTCCTCCGGCAAGGACGACGGCAAGAAGGACACCGCCGGCTCCAGCGGCGGCAAGGGCGGCGACGGCGGCACCGACCAGAAGGGCGGCGACGGCGGCAAGACCTCCGGCGCCCAGGAGAAGGCGCCCGCCGACCCCGCCGCGAAGGTGCTCTTCCAGGTGCCCATGCCCGCGCTGCCCAAGGACGACGACAGCGTCGTCGTCTCCGGCTCGTGGCTCACCGACACGGTCTACGCCAAGAGCGGCATCGCCGAAGTCGTCGGCTACGACCGGGACAAGGGCAGCAAGAAGTGGTCGATCAAGCTGGAGGGCCCGGTCTGCGCGGTCACCCCGCGCGTCACCGACGACAACAAGACGGTGATCATCCACCAGCCCGCCATGCCGACCAAGGCGGAGCCCTCGCACGGCTGCACCCAGGTCGCGGTCCTCGACCTGGACGCCGGGAAGAAGGTGTGGACCAAGACCGCGGGCGAGGGACCGATCTCCTTCAACAACGTCACGATCAGCGGTGACACCGTCGCCGTGGGCAGCACCGACGGCGGCGTCGCCTTCGACATCGCCAAGGGCGACATCCTCTGGTCCCCGAAGCCGGGCGACTCCTGCTACGACGCGGGCTACGGCGGCGGCGAGAAGCTGGTCGCGGTGCGCAAGTGCGGCTCGTACGACGCGCGGGAGCTGCACATCCAGACCATCGACCCGAAGAGCGGGAAGGTGCTCTCCGAGTACAAGATGGCCAAGGGCATCGAGTACGCGGGCATCGTGTCGACGAACCCGCTGGTCGTGGCCGCCGACGTCGGCGACTCCGCCGGTGACGGCAGCGGCATCTCGGACTTCTTCTCCATCGACAACAAGACCGGCAAGCTGCTGACCCGCATCTCGGCGCCGGGCGACCAGTACGGCGCCCGCTGCGACAGCATCACCAAGCCCGAGGACTGCAAGGGGCTCGCGGCCGGCAACGGCAAGCTCTACATCGCCACCGAGGAGCACGAGGGCAGCGGCAAGTCCTACAGCCGGGCCAACGAGGTCGTCGCCTTCGACCTCGCCACCGGCAAGCAGACCGGCCAGCGTGCGGACTCCGGCGACGACTACACGATCACCCCGCTGCGCATGGACGGCGGCAACGTGCTCGCCTACAAGCGCCCGCCGTACGACAAGGGCGGTCAGATCGTCAGCATCGACGGCTCCACGTTCAAGCAGACGACGCTGATGGAGAACCCGGCGACGGAGGCGGTGCGGGACGTCGAGTCCAGCATGTCGCCGGACTACTCGGAGCTGATCTACGAGCAGGGGCACCTGTACATGTCGCAGGTGTACGCCAGCGAGCCGAGCAGCGCGCGTGACAAGGAGTACCTGGCGATCGGGTTCGGCACCAGCGGCTGACGCCGGCGCCGGTTCCCGGGTGAGTGTTCCGGCCCCGTCCCCGTTCTGGGGGCGGGGCCGGCTGCGTTGAGGGCCGGCCGGCTGCGTTGGGGTGGGGGAGGGGCGGAGGGGCGGTGGGGGATTTCGGCGCTTCGGGGCGGTTCTCGCCGGTAGGGGCAGCGCGCGGGCGGTCCAGCGTGTAGCTTCCGGGGACATGCCGGGGGGACGCCGGGGTGGGACAGGGTGACTGGGGGGTTGCTCCATGGGAGTACGGCTCATGGTGGTCGACGATCACCGATTGCACGCCGAGGCGCTCGCCTCGGCGCTGAAGCTGCGGGGGCACCGGGTGCTGGCCGCGGCGGCGCCGGCCGCGGGGGCGGCGGAGCTGGTGATCAGCAGGGCGCCGGAGGTGTGCCTGCTGGGGACGGCGGCGCCGGCCGAGCCGGGGATCTTCGACCCGGTGGTGCGGGTCAAGCGGGAGCGTCCGCAGGTGGCGGTGCTGGTGCTGGGCCCGGTGCCCAGCCCGCGCGGCATCGCGGCGGCGTTCGCGGCGGGGGCGTCGGGGTACGTGCGGCACGACGAGCGCATAGAGGGGGTCGAGCGGGCGATCATGAAGGCGCGGGCCGGGGAGGCGGCGGTGGCGCCGGCGTTGCTGCAGGGGGCCTTCGGTGAGCTGCTGAACCCGGCGGCCCAGCCCGACGACGAGGGTCAGCGGCTGCTGCAGATGCTGACCCCGCGGGAGGTGGAGGTGCTGGTGCGGGTCGCGGACGGCGAGGACACGCGGCTGATCGCGGCCGGGATGGGCATCGCGCCGTCCACGGCCCGTACGCACGTCCAGCGGGTCCTGATGAAGCTGGGCGTCGGCTCCCGCCTGGAGGCGGCGGCGCTGGCCGCCCGGACGGGGTTGCTGGACCGGGCGGGGGCCTCCGGCGGTTGAGCGTTTGCCTGCGGCGCCTGTGCGGGGTGGGTGGGGGTGCGCGTTCTCGCGGTGGGGTGCGTTGGGGGTCGGGGCCGCGCCGGGGGGTGTCCGTCCTCGGAACGGCGCGGAATCGGTCGGCCACAGATCTTTGCGGCGTTGACGCGCCAACCGCTGCGGGCGGACACCCCCCGACACGTCCCCTTCTCGCCGTACGCGGCTGCCCCGCCGCGTCGCCCCCGCAGCTGCGGGCAGTCGCCACGCCCCTCAGCTAGTCGTGCCTCCCCCAGTGCCTGAACGGCCTGGGAGGTACCCCCAGGCGGCACGGGTGGGCGCAGCGGCACCCCGCTGGCGCCGGGCCGCGCTCCCCCCGCCCGCACACACCCGCGGCACCGGTCAACGCCGGGTCACGCCCCCCGCCGCCGTCACTCCTCGCCGGGCTCCTCCAGCGGCGGCGCCGGCGGTGCCGTGGGCCGCAGCTTCAGCCAGGCCAGGAAGAAGAGACCCAGGACCAGCATCCCCACCCCGGTCCACAGATTGATGTTCACCCCCTGCGCCTTGTCGATCTCGGCGTCCGACGCCGCGAAGCCCGCGATCGTCACGATGACGCCGTAGATCACGAACAGCCCGCCGATGATCCGCCGGATGTCGAACAGCCGCGCGGCGGTGACGGACTTGGTCTCCAGCTCGGAGACCTCGTCCTGGAGGTTCTTGTCGGAGTAGGAATCAGACATGCTCTCTCAATCCTCCCGCGATCAGAACGAGAACGGGATGTAGCAGGCGGCGGCCAGGACGACCGCCCCCCAGCCCAGCAGCGCCGGCCGGCGGTACCACGCGTCGTCGCCCTTGGCCGGCGGCTCCGCCATGCCGGGGGACGTGGTGCCGTAGACCAGGCCCTGGAGCTCGGCGACCGGCTTCGGCCGGGTGAACAGGGACACCGCGACCATGACCACCGCACCGGCGACGAAGCCCGCGATCGCGGAGACGAAGTTGGCGCCCTGGTCGGAGGGGATGTCGACGATGCCCTGCTTGTAGATGACGAAGTAGTTCACCATCGCGGCGGTGGTTCCCGCGACCAGGCCCCAGAAGCCGGACTTCATGGACGCCCGCTTCCAGAACATGCCGATGATGAAGACCACGAACATCGGCACGTTGAAGAAGGAGAAGAGCGTCTGGAGGTAGCTCATGATGTTGGAGAAGGACGAGGCCAGGAACGCCGTGCCGATGGAGGCCAGGACGCCGATCACCGTGATCAGGCGGCCGAAGCGGACGTAGTAGCCGTCCTCGCGGTCCTTCGCCACGTACTTCTGCCAGATGTCGGTGGTGAAGACCGTGTTGAAGGAGGAGATGTTGGCCGCCATGCCCGCCATGAAGGCGGCCAGGAGACCGGTCACCGCGATGCCCAGGACGCCGTTGGGCAGCAACTGCTGCATGAGGTACGGGATCGCGTCGTTGTACTGGAGGTCCGAGCCGGGGGTGCCGATCTTCGGGACGAGGACGGCGGCGACCAGGCCCGGGATCATCACGACGAAGACGATGAAGATCTTCGGGAAGGCCGCGATCAGCGGGGTGCGCTGGGCCGCCGAGAGGTTCTTCGCCGACAGGGCGCGCTGCACCTCGGCGAAGTTCGTCGTCCAGTAGCCGAAGGAGAGGACGAAGCCGAGGCCGAGCACGATGGTCAGCCAGTTGGCGCCCAGCGGGTTGTCGCTGCCGATGCCCGTGCCGCCCCAGGCCGTCATGAAGTCGGAGCCGTGGGAGTGGGAGAGGGAGTCCGACAGGCCGTCCCAGCCGCCGACCTTCTTCAGGCCCAGGACGGTGATCGGGATGAGGCCGGCCAGGATCACGAAGAACTGGAGGACCTCGTTGTAGATGGCCGAGGACAGGCCGCCCAGGGTGATGTACGCCAGCACGAAGAAGCCGGCCACCACGATGGCGACCCACTCCGGCCAGCCGAGGAGGGCCTCGACGACGATCGCGAGGGCGTAGAGGTTCACCCCGGCGATGAGGATGGCCGCGACGGCGAACAGGGCCGAACTGAGGAGGTGGGAGGCCCTGTCGAAGCGGAGCAGGAGGAACTCCGGGACCGAGCGGACCTTCGAGCCGTAGTAGAACGGCATCATCACCAGGCCGAGGAAGACCATCGCCGGGATGGCGCCGATCCAGTACCAGTGGGTCGTGTAGACGCCGTACTGGGCGCTGTTGGCGGCCATGCCGAGGATCTCGGTGGCGCCCAGGTTGGCGGCGACGAAGGCGAGACCGGTGACCCAGGCGGGCAGCGAACGGCCGGACAGGAAGAAGTCCAGGCTGGTCCTGACCGAGCGGCGGGCCGCGAAGCCGATGCCCAGCACGACCAGGAAGTAGATCCCGAGGATCGTGTAGTCGAGCCAGTTGGTGGGGAGTCGAAGCTCGGCGGCCAGATATGTGGGACTTGTGGGGGTTTGCATTGAGCACTCGCTTCGTTCGCGAACTGATCCGCAGCGGAACCTACGCCTCCGCGTTCAGAAATTGAACAGTTGTGGTGATGAACTTTGTTTGATTGTGATGAAGGGAGGGCGCGAAGGCGGGTGTGGTGGGTTGTGACGTGTTATGTTTGATTGTGTTTGGTGATGGGACGGGTGGGCGCAGAGGAGTGCGGCAGTGAAGAAGACCTCGACCCGGCTGGCCGACGGCCGTGAGCTGGTCTACTACGACCTGCGGGACGACACCGTCCGGGACGCCGTGGACCGCCGTCCGCTGGAGCGGACCGTCACCACCTCCGAGGTCCGCCGCGACCTGCTGCTCGGCGACTCGGTGGCCGTCGCCTCGCACCGCCAGGGCCGCACCTACCACCCGCCGGCCGACCAGTGCCCGCTGTGCCCGTCGGACGGGGAGCGGCTGAGCGAGATCCCGGACTCGTCGTACGACGTGGTGGTCTTCGAGAACCGTTTCCCCTCGCTGGCCGGCGACTCCGGCCGCTGCGAGGTCGTGTGCTTCACCTCCGACCACGACGCCTCCTTCGCCGATCTGACCGAGGAGCAGGCCCGGCTCGTGCTCGACGCCTGGACCGACCGCACCTCCGAGCTGTCCCATCTCCCCTCCGTCGAGCAGGTGTTCTGCTTCGAGAACCGGGGCGCCGAGATCGGTGTGACGCTGGGTCACCCGCACGGGCAGATCTACGCCTACCCGTTCACCACCCCCCGCACCGCCCTGATGCTCCGTTCCCTCGCCGCCCACAAGGACGCGACCGGCGGGGAGAATCTGTTCGACGCCGTCCTGGCCGAGGAGCTCTCCGGTGAGCGGGTCGTCCTGGAGAGCGAGCACTGGGCCGCCTTCGTGCCGTACGCCGCGCACTGGCCGTACGAGGTGCACCTCTACCCCAAGCGCCGGGTGCCCGACCTGCTCGGGCTCGACGAGGCGGCGCGCACAGAATTCCCCCAGGTCTATCTGGAACTGTTGAGGCGCTTCGACCGGATCTTCGGCGAGGGCGAGCCTCCGACGCCCTACATCGCGGCCTGGCACCAGGCCCCCTTCGGGCACCTGGAGGAGTTCGACGGTGTGACGCGGGACGACTTCGCGCTGCACCTGGAGCTTTTCACCATTCGCCGTACGTCCGGCAAGCTGAAGTTCCTCGCGGGTTCCGAGTCCGGTATGAACGTCTTCATCAACGACGTGCCGCCGGAGCGCGCGGCCGAGCGACTGCGAGAGGTAGCGAGTTGATGAGCGGGAAGTACCTGGTGACGGGCGGGGCCGGATATGTCGGCAGCGTCGTCGCCCAGCACCTGGTGGAGGCCGGGCACGAGGTCGTCGTGCTCGACAACCTGTCGACCGGCTTCCGCGAAGGCGTGCCGACGGGCGCCTCGTTCGTCGAGGGCGACATCCGCGACGCCGCCAAGTGGCTGGACGGATCGTTTGACGGCGTCCTGCACTTCGCCGCCTTCTCGCAGGTCGGCGAGTCGGTCGTGAAGCCCGAGAAGTACTGGGACAACAACGTCGGCGGGACCATGGCCCTGCTGGAGGCCATGCGCGGCGCGGGCGTGCGGCGGCTCGTCTTCTCCTCCACCGCCGCCACCTACGGCGAGCCGGAGCAGGTCCCCATCGTCGAGACCGCGCCGACGAAGCCCACCAATCCCTACGGCGCCTCCAAGCTCGCCGTCGACCACATGATCACCGGCGAGGCGGCGGCCCACGGGCTGGGCGCGGTCTCGCTGCGGTACTTCAACGTCGCGGGCGCCTACGGGGAGTACGGCGAGCGCCACGATCCCGAGTCGCATCTGATTCCGCTGGTCCTCCAGGTGGCGCAGGGCCGGCGGGAGGCCGTCTCCGTCTTCGGCGACGACTACCCGACGCCGGACGGCACCTGCGTGCGCGACTACATCCACGTAGCCGACCTGGCCGAGGCCCATCTGCTGGCCGTGGCCGCCGCCACCCCGGGCGAGCACCTCATCTGCAACCTGGGCAACGGCAACGGCTTCTCGGTCCGCGAGGTCGTCGACACGGTGCGGCGGGTGACGGGCCACCCGATCCCCGAGGTCGTGGCCCCGCGCCGGGGCGGCGACCCGGCGGTCCTGGTGGCGTCGGCGGACACCGCCCGCGAGAAACTGGGCTGGAGCCCGTCGCGCGCGGACCTCGCGGGGATCGTGTCGGACGCGTGGGAGTTCGCGCAGCGGCGCGCGGGCTAGTACTTACCGCAGTTACCGGAAGGGCGAGGGGTCAGGGCATGGGCGAGGCTGTCGCGGGGACCGTCGGCGAGCGGTTCCGGGAGCTGTACGGGGCGGAGCCGGAGGGGGTGTGGGCGGCGCCGGGCCGGGTGAACCTCATCGGCGAGCACACCGACTACAACGACGGCTTCGTCATGCCCTTCGCCCTGCCGCACCAGGCCGTCGCGGCCGTCTCCCGGCGCGACGACGGCATCCTGCGCCTGCACTCGGCCGACGTCGCCGCCGACCCCGTCGACCTGCGCGTCGCCGACCTGGCTCCCGGCTCGGACAAGTCCTGGACGGCGTACCCCTCGGGCGTCGTCTGGGCGCTGCGCGAGGCGGGCCACGAGCTGACCGGTGCCGACGTCCACCTGGCCTCGACGGTCCCGTCGGGCGCGGGGCTCTCGTCCTCGGCGGCCCTGGAGGTCGTGGTGGCACTGGCGTTGAACGACCTGTACTCCCTCGGCCTGCGCGGCTGGCAGCTGGCCCGGCTGTGCCAGCGCGCGGAGAACGTCTACGTCGGCGCCCCCGTCGGCATCATGGACCAGACGGCCTCCGCCTGCTGCGAGGAGGGCCACGCCCTCTTCCTGGACACCCGCGACCTCTCCCAGCGCCAGATCCCCTTCGACCTCGCCGCCGAGGGCATGCGCCTGCTGGTCGTCGACACCCGCGTCAAGCACTCCCACAGCGAGGGCGAGTACGGCAAGCGCCGCGCCGGCTGCGAGAAGGGCGCCGCGCTGCTGGGCGTCGACGCCCTGCGCGACGTGCCGTACGACGGCCTGGACGCGGCACTGGAGCGGCTGGGCGACGAGGAGGAGGTGCGCCGCCTGGTCCGGCACGTCGTCACCGAGGACGAGCGCGTCGAGCGGGTGGTCTCGCTGCTGGAGTCCGGCGACACCCGGGCCATCGGCCCCGTCCTCGTGGAGGGTCACGCCTCGCTGCGCGACGACTTCCGCATCTCCTGCCCCGAGCTTGACCTGGTCGTCGACACGTCCCTCGCCTCCGGCGCCCTGGGCGCCCGGATGACCGGCGGCGGCTTCGGCGGCTCGGCGATCGTCCTGGTGGAGGCCGCCGACGTGGACGCCGTCACCAAGGCGGTCGAGGAGGCCTTCGCCGCCGGGGGCCTCCAGGCGCCGCGGGTGTTCGAGGCGGTGCCTTCGGCGGGGGCCCGGCGGCTGCTCTGACCGGGGCCGGGGCCGTGGCCCGGGGGCTTGTCCCCCGGGGGAGCTACGGGCAGGTGTCCACCGCGGGGTGACGATCGGGGGCCGCCGGGTTCCTAGAGTCTTCCTCAGTCGCCGGGAACGACAACCGGCCGGCCGAGCAAGCCCCTTGAGCACCCGACACCCGCCCCGTCCCTGCCCGCTGGAGGCCCCCATGTTCCGCACCCTCGCCAAGGCGACCGCCGCGATCGCCGTCGTCTCCACCGTGGCCGGCGCGGGCCTGGTCCTGGGCGAGCAGTACGCCAGCGCCGACGCGAAGGCCAAGGACGCCGCCCCCGCGCACGCGGCCGGGGCCTCCTTCACCGGCGAGAAGAAGATCCGCGTCGGCGGCCACACGGTCAACGTCTCCTGCTCCGGCCGCAGCACGCACCGCCACGAGCCGCTGGTGATGCTGATGGCCGGCGGCGGCGAGGGCCTGGACAACATGGCCCCGCTCCAGAAGACGCTGAGCAGGACCCACCGGGTCTGCTCCTACGACCGCCTCGGCGAGGGCAGGAGCGACAAGCCCGCGCCGGGCACCCTGCAGACGGCGGACGACACCGGCGCCCTGCTCACCAAGGTCCTCGACCGCCTCGCCGGAGACCGTCCCGTCGTCCTGGCCGGGCACTCCCTCGGCGGCTACATCGCCGCCCGCTACGCCCCCGGGCACACCGACCGCGTCAAGGGCCTGGTCCTCCTCGACGCCACCATCCCCCACCTCACCCGCGACATGAACCGCACCGTCCCCGCCGACGCCACCGGCGTGGCCGCCCAGCTCCGCGACGGCGCCCTCGCCGTCAACCAGGGCCAGAACCCCGAGCAGTTCGTCATCGCCGACGGACCGGTCCGCTCTGCCGGACGCATCCCGGTGGAGATCCTCAAGCACGAGTCGCAGTACGCCGAGGTCCCCCAGTACGGCCCCGCCCTCGAAGAGATGTGGGCCGAGGGCCAGCGCGAGTGGCGCAAGCTCTCCCGCGACAGCCGGCTCACCACGGCCGGGGGCAGCGGCCACTACATCCACACCGACCGCCCCGACCTCACGGTCAAGGCCATCGACAAGGTCACCCGCCACGCCGCCCGCGCCCACTGAGCCGCCACCCCCTGACCGGCCCCGGGCCCCGGCTTCCCCCGCCGCGGCCCGGGGCCTTCCGGCAGCTCACTCCCGCGGCCTCACCCCCACCGCTTCACCAGCGTGTACTCCGTGATTCCGGGCGGGTAGTCGGGGATGACGCACCGTACGTCGTAGCCGCGTCCGGTGTAGAAGCCGGGGGCCTGGAAGTCCCAGGTCTCCACGCGGGCGGCGGTGCAGCCGCGTTCGGTGCGGGCGGTGTGCTCGGCCGCGTCGAGGAGGGCGGAGCCCAGACCCGAGCCGCGGTGGCGGCCGTCCACCCACAGGTACGTGACGTGGAGCCAGGTCGCCCAGGTGTGGCCGACCAGGCCGCCCGCCAGGTCTCCGGTCTCGTCCAGCACCCAGACGTGCAGCGGGAATTCGCGTTCGTGAGGGGTTCCGCGCAGGGAACGCAGGACGGAGGAGGCCGCCGTGTTCGTCTCCCGCAGGCGGGTGCGCAGCAGATCACGCCGTTCCTTGTCGACTTCTGTCACAAGACGAAACATGCGGCACACCATAAACGCGCGGGGGAGTCAGTTCTGCAAAGAGCCTTCCGCTCCCGGCGCCCGCCCGTACTCTGATGAGCAGCACCGGTGGGGGCCGGTGCCGTTCAGGGGGCGAGACCGCCGGGTACGACGCCCGGGCGGGGGGTAGCAGTTACCACACGGCACAGGTGCGTGCGGGGTCCGGACACGGGGCCCCGGGCGCCGTCCCGTACCCGTGCCGGTGGCGCCATCCGAGGACGGACAGACGATGGGTATCCCCTGCTCCGCGTGGAGCTCGGGGGAGGGGGTTTCGTGGTTCGTATCCGAGTCCTGGTCGTCGACGACCACCGCATCTTCGCCGAGTCGCTCGCCGCCGCCCTGGCCGCCGAGCCCGACGTCGAGGTCTCCGCGGCCGGCAGCGGCCCGGCCGCACTGCGCTGCCTGGAACGCGCCGCGTCCGAGGGGCGGCGGTTCGACGTCCTGCTCGTCGACGCCGACCTGGGCGGCCACGTGCCCGGCGCCCGGCCCGCCGTACCCGTGCGCGACGGCAACGAGGACGGGCTGGTGGACGGGATCTCCCTGGTCGCCGGGGTGCGCTCGGGACAGCCGGGCGTCCGGGTCGTCGTCCTCGCCGAGAAGGACGACCCGAGACGGGCCGCGCTGGCGCTCGGGGCCGGGGCCTGCGGCTGGGTGGCCAAGGACTGCTCCCTGTCCCGGCTGCTCAGCGTCGTCCGGGGCGTGCTGCGCGACGAGACGCACCTGCCGCCCGCCCTGCTCACCGGCGTCCTGCGCGAGCTGACCGCCGCCCGCAAGCACCGCACCGAGAGCGAGCTGCTGGTGGAGTCGCTGACCCCGCGCGAGCGCGAGGTGCTGCGCTGCATGGTCGCCGGCCTCGGCCGCAAGGCGGTCGCCGAGCGGCTGTACCTGTCCCCCCACACGGTGCGCACCCACATGCAGAACGTCCTGGGCAAGCTGGGGGTCCACTCCACCCTGGCCGCCGTGGCGCTGGCGCGCCGGGCCGGAGTGGGGCCCGCCGACCTAACCGGGGATGTTGTCGAACGGGGCGGTCAGCTGGCGTAGCAGGGCCGCCAGTTCGCTGCGCTGGGCGCGGGACAGCTCCCCGAGGATCGCGCGCTCCTGGGCCAGCAGGCCCGCCAGCGACTGGTCGGCGCGGTCACGGCCCTCGTCCGTGAGCCGGACCAGGACACCGCGCCGGTCGCTGGGGTCGGGCAGGCGCTCGACCAGGCCCTTCTTGGCCAGCCGGTCGATGCGGTTGGTCATCGTGCCCGACGTGACCAGGGTCTGGGTGAGGAGCTGTCCCGGAGAGAGCTGGTACGGGGTGCCGGCCCGGCGCAGGGCCGTCAGCACGTCGAACTCCCACGGCTCCAACTGGTGCTCGGAGAAGGCCAGCCGCCGTGCGCGGTCCAGGTGCCGGGCCAGCCTGCTGACGCGGCTCAGCACCTCGAGCGGTTCCACGTCGAGGTCCGGGCGCTCCCGGCGCCACGCTGCGACCAGCCGATCGACCTCGTCCTCCATGACGATCAGTGTAGTGGTTGTGTCGACGTGAAGTCTCTTGATGTCGACTCTCTTGACGTCGAGACAGTGTGGGCGTGACGCTGGGTACCCGTTCCGCACGGACACCCCTGGAGGCCCCATGCCCGCCACCGCCCCCACCTGGGACCCCGCGCAGTACCTGCGCCACGCCGGCCCGCGCGCCCGCCCCTTCACCGACCTCCTCGCCCGTATCCCCGACCTCCCCGCCGACCCGCCCCGCATCGCCGACCTGGGCTGCGGACCCGGCAACGCCACCGTCCTCCTCGCCGACCGCTGGCCCACCGCCCGCATCACCGGCTACGACAACTCCCCCCGGATGCTCGAACGGGCCCGGCAGTACGCCGGTCCCACCCCCGGCGGAGGCCACCTCGACTTCGCCGCCGCCGACGCCCGCACCTGGGCCCCCGAGGAGCCGTACGACCTCCTCGTCAGCAACGCCACCCTCCAGTGGGTCCCCGGGCACGCCGACCGCTTCCCCGACTGGATCGACCGCCTCGCCCCCGGCGGCACCCTCGCCGTCCAGGTGCCCGGCAACTTCGACGCCCCCAGCCACCGCCTGATGCGCGAACTCGCCGAGTCCCGGCGCTGGCGGGACCGCCTGGCCGGCGTCCTGCGCCACGACGACGCCGTCCTCACCCCCGAGGCCTACCTCGCCCGCCTCACCGCCACCGGCTGCACCGCCGACGTGTGGGAGACGACGTACGTCCACCTGCTGCCCGGCGACGACGCCGTCCTCGACTGGGTGAAGGGGACGGGGCTGCGGCCCGTACTGGACGCCCTCGCCGACGACCCGGCCGCCCGCGACGCCTTCGTCGACGAGTACCGGGCCGTCCTGCGCGCCGCCTACCCCGCCCAGGCGCACGGCACCCCGTTCCCCTTCCGCCGCGTCTTCGCCGTCGCGCGGAAGGGAGACGGCCGCTGAGCACCGGCCCCGGCCGAGACGGCCGCTGAGCACCGGCCCCGGCCAGGTGCGGCCCGCCGCGCCGCTCCGGGCTCCGGCTCACACCACGCCGTCGGCGGCGAGCGCGTCGATGTCCTCCTCCGACAGACCGAGACCGCCGAGCACGGCGCGGGTGTGCTCGCCCAGCGCCGGGACCGCCTCCATGCGCGGCGCCCCGCCGGTCGGGCCGGGCAGGGCCAGCGCCGGGACCGGACCCGCCGGGGTGGGCACCTCGTACAGGCGACCGCGCGCGGCGAGCTGAGGGTGGTCCCACACCTCGGCGAGCGTGTTCACCCGGGCGTTGGCGACCGGCACCGCGTCGAGCAGCGCGATCGCCTCGGCACCGGTCAGCTCCGCGAACCGGGCCGCGATCAGCCCGTCCAGCTCCTCCCGGTGCGCGTCGCGGTCCGCGTTGGTGGCGTAGTGCGGATGACCGGCCAGCTCCGGGCGGCCCAGGAAACCCGCGCAGAACCCGCGCCACTCGCGCTCGTTCTGCACCGCCGTCATCACGACCGTCCCGTCGCCCGCCGTGAACGGGCCGTAGGGACAGATCGTCGCGTGCGCCGCGCCCGCCCGCGGCGGCGGCCCGGCACCGTCGAAGGAGTAGTAGAGGGGGAAACCCAGCCACTCCACCGTCGCCTCCAGCATCGACACGTCCAGGTGCGCGCCGTGCCCCGTCCGGCCCCGTTCGAGCAGCGCGGCGAGGACCGAGCTGTACGCGTACATCCCGGCGGCGATGTCCGCCACCGGGATGCCCGCCTTCGCCACCTCCCGCGGCGTGCCCGTGACCGACAGCAGCCCCGACTCGGACTGCACCAGCAGGTCGTACGCCTTGCGGCTGGCGTAGGGGCCCGGCGTGCCGTAGCCCGAGATGTCGCAGACGATCAGCCCCGGATGGGCCGCCCGCAGCTCCCCGGCGCCCAGACCGGCCCGGGCCGCCGCGCCCGGCGCCAGGTTCTGCAGGAAGACGTCGGCCCGCCCGATCAGCCGGCGCAGCAGCTCCAGGCCCCGCGGATCCTTGAAGTCCAGGGTGAGGGACTCCTTGTTGCGGTTGACCCACACGAAGTGCGAACTCAGCCCCCGCACCCGGGTGTCGTACGCCCGGGCGAAGTCCCCCGTCCCCGGGCGCTCCACCTTGATCACCCGCGCGCCCAGATCGGCGAGCTGACGGCTCGCGTACGGAGCGGCGATCGCCTGCTCCAGCGAGACGACGGTGACTCCGCGCAGCGGCTGCATGTCCTCGCCCCCCGGCGTCTAGCTCTTGCGGTGCCCGATCAGCCGCGGCTTCGGCTCCAGGCCGTCCAGGCCGTGCCAGGCCAGGTTCACCAGGTGCGCCGCCACCTCCGCCTTCTTCGGACGCCGCACGTCCAGCCACCACTGGCCGGTCAGCGCCACCATGCCGACCAGCGCCTGCGCGTACAGCGGGGCCAGCTTGGCGTCGAAGCCGCGGCTCTTGAACTCGCGGCCGAGGATGTCCTCCACCTGGGTGGCGATGTCCGAGATGAGAGAGGCGAAGGAGCCCGTCGACTGCGGGATGGGGGAGTCGCGGACCAGGATGCGGAACCCGTCCGTGTACTCCTCGATGTAGTCCAGGAGCGCGAAGGCCGCCTGCTCGCACAGCTCCCGCGGGTGCCCCGCGGTCAGGGAACCGGTCACCATCTCGAGCAGCCGCCGCATCTCGCGGTCCACGACCACCGCGTACAGGCCCTCCTTGCCGCCGAAGTGCTCGTAGACCACCGGCTTGGAGACCCCGGCCTTCGCCGCGATCTCCTCCACGGACGTGCCCTCGAAGCCCTTCTCCGCGAAGAGGGTGCGGCCGATCTCCAGCAACTGCTGGCGGCGCTCGGCGCCGGTCATCCGGGTGCGACGTGCGCGCCGCGGCTTCTCGTTGCTTGGGGTGCTGCTGGAGGTCGCCACGGCGTCAATCATGCCGCCTTCGCCGTCTCCTTCCGGCGGCGGGCGTCGTCCTGCTCCGTGGTGCGGCGCGAATCGATGCGCGAACGTGACGGCCAGCGCACGTCGTACGCCCATCCCAGCCGCTCGAACCAGCGGATCAGCCGCGCGGAGGAGTCCACCTGCCCGCGCATCACCCCGTGCCGCGCCGACGTCGGGTCCGCGTGGTGCAGGTTGTGCCACGACTCGCCGCAGGACAGGACCGCCAGCCACCACACGTTGCCCGAACGGTCCCGGGACTTGAACGGGCGCTTGCCCACCGCGTGGCAGATCGAGTTGATCGACCACGTCACATGGTGCAGCAACGCCACCCGGACGAGTGAACCCCAGAAGAACCCGGTGAACGCCCCCCACCAGGACATCGTGACCAGCCCGCCGATCAGCGCCGGCAGCGCCAGGGACACCACCGTCCACAGCACGAACTGGCGGGAGACCGCCCGCAGCGCCGGGTCCTTGATCAGGTCCGGGGCGTACTTGTCCTGCGGCGTCTGCTCCTCGTCGAACATCCATGCGATGTGGGCCCACCACAGGCCCTTGAGCAGC
Source organism: Streptomyces ardesiacus (assembly GCF_003112575.1). Lineage (GTDB taxonomy): Bacteria > Actinomycetota > Actinomycetes > Streptomycetales > Streptomycetaceae > Streptomyces > Streptomyces ardesiacus. The sequence goes on along the minus strand of NZ_BEWC01000003.1, from coordinate 123,034 downwards.
GCGGGCACCGTCTCGCCGTACCGCCACGGCGAGTGCGGATCGCCCTCGGCGTCCGAGAACTTGTGGTGCTTGCGGTGGTCGGCCACCCAGCGCACCAGCGGCCCCTCGACCGCCATCGACCCGGCGATCGCCAGCGCGATCTTCAACGGCCGCTTCGCCTTGAAGGAACCATGGGTGAAGTGGCGGTGGAAGCCGATCGTGATGCCGTGGCAGCCCAGGAAGTAGAAGAAGACCAGCAGCCCCAGGTCCAGCCAGCTCACGCCCCACCCCCACGCCAGTGGCACCGCCGCCACCAGCGCGAGGAACGGAACGGCGATGAACAGCAGCAGCGTGATCTGCTCGATCGAACGCTTCTGTTCACCGCCCAGCGTGGCGGAGGACGCCGCGGCGGAGCCGGCCGGCTGCGGAGCGTCTGGAATCACATCGGAACTCGTGGTCATGCGCGTCCCCTGTGGGGTCGAGGGTGGGTCCGGTGCCGGGCTCCGGAAACCCGCGCGGTTTTCCTACGGTTCCGTAACCTACGGCGACGTAAGTATGGCAGTGCGTGGCCGCACGGCAAGAGCCCCAGAGCCTGCGCGTCCCGGCCGACACCTATCCTGGGAGTCGGTCGGACAGCGCGGTCCGCTCTGATTACTTCCCGGACGTCCGGACCGGTAAGCGGCGCCCCGCCGCGCGAGACGGCCGTCCGGGTTCCCTCCCAGACGAGCTTCAACACTGCAAGGAGCCGCACCTGTGAGCAGTGCCGACGACCAGACCACCACGACGACCAGCAGCGAGCTGCGCGCCGACATCCGCCGGCTGGGTGATCTCCTCGGGGAGACCCTCGTCCGCCAGGAGGGCCCCGAGCTGCTGGAACTCGTCGAGAAGGTACGCCGACTCACCCGCGAGGACGGCGAGGCCGCCGCCGAACTGCTGCGCGGCACCGAACTGGAGACCGCCGCCAAGCTCGTGCGCGCCTTCTCCACCTACTTCCACCTCGCCAACGTCACCGAACAGGTCCACCGCGGCCGCGAACTCGGCGCCAAGCGCGCCGCCGAGGGCGGACTGCTCGCCCGCACGGCCGACCGGCTCAAGGACGCCGACCCCGAGCACCTGCGCGAAACGGTCCGCAACCTCAACGTGCGCCCCGTCTTCACCGCGCACCCCACCGAGGCCGCCCGCCGCTCCGTCCTCAACAAGCTGCGCCGCATCGCCGCCCTCCTGGACACCCCGGTCAACGAGTCCGACCGCCGCCGCCTGGACACCCGCCTCGCCGAGAACATCGACCTGGTGTGGCAGACCGACGAACTGCGCGTCGTACGGCCCGAGCCCGCCGACGAGGCCCGCAACGCCATCTACTACCTCGACGAACTCCACGCCGGTGCCGTCGGCGACGTCCTGGAGGACCTCACCGCCGAGCTGGAGCGCGCCGGCGTCAAGCTCCCGGACGACACCCGCCCCCTCACCTTCGGCACCTGGATCGGCGGCGACCGCGACGGCAACCCCAACGTCACCCCCGACGTGACCTGGGACATCCTCATCCTCCAGCACGAACACGGCATCAACGACGCCCTGGAGATGATCGACGAGCTGCGCGGCTTCCTCTCCAACTCCATCCGCTACGCGGGCGCCACGGACGAACTGCTGGCCTCCCTCCAGACCGACCTGGAGCGGCTGCCCGAGATCAGCCCCCGCTACAAGCGCCTCAACGCCGAGGAGCCGTACCGGCTCAAGGCCACCTGCATCCGGCAGAAGCTGGAGAACACCAAGCAGCGCCTCGCCAAGGGCACCCCCCACGAAGAGGGCCGCGACTACCTCGGCACCGCCCAGCTCATCGACGACCTGCGCATCGTCCAGACCTCCCTGCGCGAGCACCGCGGCGGCCTCTTCGCCGACGGCCGCCTCGCCCGCACCATCCGCACCCTGGCCGCCTTCGGCCTCCAGCTCGCCACCATGGACGTCCGCGAACACGCCGACGCCCACCACCACGCCCTCGGCCAGCTCTTCGACCGGCTCGGCGAGGAGTCCTGGCGCTACGCCGACATGCCCCGCGAGTACCGCACCAAGCTCCTCGCCAAGGAACTGCGCTCCCGCAGGCCGCTGGCCCCCACCCCGGCCCCCGTCGACGCCCCCGGCGAGAAGACCCTCGGCGTCTTCCAGACCGTCCGGCGCGCGCTGGAGGTCTTCGGCCCCGAGGTCATCGAGTCCTACATCATCTCCATGTGCCAGGGCGCCGACGACGTCTTCGCCGCGGCCGTGCTGGCCCGCGAGGCCGGGCTGATCGACCTGCACGCCGGCTGGGCCAGGATCGGCATCGTGCCGCTGCTGGAGACCACCGACGAGCTCAAGGCCGCCGACACCATCCTGGAGGACCTGCTCGCCGACCCCTCCTACCGGCGCCTGGTCGCCCTGCGCGGCGACGTCCAGGAGGTCATGCTCGGCTACTCCGACTCCTCCAAGTTCGGCGGCATCACCACCAGCCAGTGGGAGATCCACCGCGCCCAGCGCCGCCTGCGCGACGTCGCCCACCGCTACGGGGTGCGGCTGCGCCTCTTCCACGGCCGCGGCGGCACCGTCGGCCGCGGCGGCGGCCCCACCCACGACGCGATCCTCGCCCAGCCCTGGGGCACCCTGGAGGGCGAGATCAAGGTCACCGAACAGGGCGAGGTCATCTCCGACAAGTACCTCATCCCGGCGCTCGCCCGGGAGAACCTGGAGCTGACCGTCGCGGCCACCCTCCAGGCCTCCGCCCTGCACACCGCACCCCGCCAGTCCGACGAGGCCCTCGCCCGCTGGGACGCCGCCATGGACGTCGTCTCCGACGCCGCCCACACGGCCTACCGCAAGCTCGTCGAGGACCCCGACCTGCCGACCTACTTCCTGGCCTCCACGCCGGTCGACCAGCTCGCCGACCTGCACCTGGGCTCGCGGCCCTCCCGCCGCCCCGGCTCCGGCGTCTCCCTCGACGGACTGCGCGCCATCCCGTGGGTGTTCGGCTGGACCCAGTCCCGGCAGATCGTCCCCGGCTGGTACGGCGTCGGCTCCGGCCTCAAGGCCCTGCGCGAGGCCGGTCTGGACACGGTGCTGGACGAGATGCACCAGCAGTGGCACTTCTTCCGGAACTTCATCTCCAACGTCGAGATGACCCTCGCCAAGACCGACCTGCGCATCGCCCAGCACTACGTCGACACCCTCGTCCCGGACGAGCTCAAGCACGTCTTCGACGCCATCAAGGCCGAGCACGAGCTGACGGTCCGCGAGGTCCTGCGCGTCACCGGCGAGAAGGAACTCCTCGACGCCGACCCGGTCCTCAAGCAGACCTTCACCATCCGCGACGCCTACCTCGACCCCATCTCCTACCTCCAGGTCGCCCTCCTGGGCCGCCAGCGCGAGGCCGCCGCCGCGGGCGAAACCCCCGACCCCCTCCTCGCCCGCGCCCTCCTCCTCACGGTCAACGGCGTAGCCGCGGGCCTGCGCAACACGGGCTGACCGCGGCCCACCCGCGCCCACCCCGGCGCCCCGCACGTGACACACCGGTGCCCCGAGCTCACCGAGCCCGGGGCACCTCACGTCGTACGCCGCAACCTCACACCGCGAAGAACGCCGCCGTCAGCAGCGCGAGACCCGCCGCCGCCATCCCCCACGCCGCCCGAGTCCGCCGCAACCCGCCCGCCACGATCACCGACGCCAGCAACAGCGCCCCGCCCAACGGCACCCAGGCGTACAGGATCCCGGCCGGACCCGACCGCACCGCGCCGTCACCGCCGGGCTTCAGCACCACGCTGTACGTCCGCCCCTCCGCCACCGCGACCGAGTCCTCGACGACGACCCGCTCCCGCGCCTGCGACCCCGCCGACACCGGCGTGTACGGCCCGCTGCACGTCCCACCGCCGCACCGCGTCACCTCGATCGTGCCCTGCTCCCGCCCCTTGGTCAGCAGCACGTGCTGCGCCGTGCCCCAGGACGCCCAGACCCCCGCGATCAGGATCAGCGCCGTCACCGTCCCCATCGCCGCGACCCGGCCGAACGTCAGCAGGGCGGAGGAGGCGGCGGACGTGGAAGACACAGCGGACGCGGGCGACGCGGAGGACGACGACGGGGCCTGACGGGCCCGAGCGGCGGCGGCGGAGGCAGGCATGGCGGGGATCATTGGCCATGTCCGCACGCCCGGTCAACTCACCCGCGCACCATCGGGGGACAAGTCAGGAGTTGTACGCGCTCTGCGCCCGCTCCAGCCCCTCGATCACCAGCGCCTCCACCGCGTCGGCCGCCCGGTCCACGAAGTAGCCCAGCTCCTTGCGCTCCGCCGACGAGAAGTCCCGCAGCACGAAGTCCGCCACCGGCATCCGCCCCGGCGGCCGCCCGATCCCGAAGCGCACCCGGTGATAGTCCGGACCGAGCGACTTCGTGATCGACTTCAGCCCGTTGTGCCCGTTGTCCCCGCCGCCCAGCTTCAGCCGCAGGACGCCGTAGTCGATGTCCAACTCGTCGTGCACCGCCACGACGTTGCCCACCGGGACCTTGTAGAAGTCCCGCAGCACCGTCACCGGACCGCCCGACACGTTCATGAACGACATCGGCTTCGCCAGGATCACCCGCCGGTTCGCGGGGCCGGGGGGACCGATCCGCCCCTCCACCACCTGCGCCTGCGCCTTGCCGTGCCGCTTGAACCGCGCCCCGATCCGCTCCGCCAGCAGATCCGCCACCATGAAACCGACGTTGTGCCGGTTCGCGGCGTACTCACCGCCCGGATTGCCGAGGCCGGCCACCAGCCACGGCGCACCCGCGTCCGTCGTCACGTCCCTGTCTCCTTCGCGTCCCTCGAACCCGTGCCCGCCCCTCCACACATACGCGTCGGCCGCTGCCCCGCACGGGAACAGCGGCCGACCACGATGACCTCGGGGGAGGATCAGGCCTCGGCGGCCTCGTCGCCCGCACCCTCGGCCGGGGCCTCCTCGGCCTGCGCCGACAGGACCTGCAGCACCACGGTCTCCGGCTCGACGGCCAGCTTCACGCCGGACGGCAGCTCGATGTCCTTGGCGAGGACCGAGGCCGGCGCCTCCAGGCCCGCCACCGACACGGTGACCTGCTGCGGGATGTGCGTGGCCTCGGCCTCGACCGGCAGCGCGTCCAGGACGTACTCCAGCAGGTAGCCGCCCGGGGCCAGCTCGCCCTCGGCCTGCACCGGGATGTCGACGGTCACGGTCTCGCCGCTCTTGACCATCAGCAGGTCCACGTGCTCCAGGAAGCCCTTGATCGGGTCGCGCTGCACCGACTTCGGGATCACCAGCTGGTTGCTCTTGCCGTCGATGAGCAGGTTGATCAGGACGTTCGGCGTACGCAGCGCCATCAGCAGGTCGTGACCCGGCAGCGTCACGTGCAGCGGCTCCAGGCCGTGCTCGTACACCACACCGGGGACCTTGTTGTCACGGCGGATACGACGCGCGGCACCCTTGCCGAACTCGGTGCGCGTCTCGACGGCGATCTTCACCTCGGGCATGAACACTCCTCGTGGAAAACAGGAACGGACGTGGTCACCCGGCCACGAACGGCCTGCTACGAAGAGCGCGTCGATAACGGAGACCCACACCCGCGAACACGAGTACGGCCTCCCTCGCCGAGCAACTCCAGCAGTCTACTCGGACAGGAAGGCCGTACCCAAAACGATCAACAGGCGAGGTCGCAGCCTGCAGAACGGTTACTGCACAAGCTCACTGCTCGTCGAACAGGCTCGTCACCGAACCGTCCTCGAACACCTCGCGCACCGCACGCGCGATCGTCGGCGCGATCGACAGCACCGTGATCTTGTCCAGCTCCAGCTCGCTCGGCGTCGGCAGCGTGTTCGTGAACACGAACTCGCTCACCTTCGAGTTCTTCAGCCGGTCCGCCGCCGGACCCGACAGCACACCGTGCGTCGCCGTCACGATGACGTCCTCCGCACCGTGGGCGAACAGCGCGTCCGCCGCCGCACAGATCGTGCCACCCGTGTCGATCATGTCGTCCACCAGGACGCAGATACGCCCCTTCACATGACCCACGACCTCGTGCACCGTGACCTGGTTCGCCACGTCCTTGTCCCGCCGCTTGTGCACGATCGCCAGCGGCGCGCCCAGACGGTCGCACCAACGGTCGGCCACCCGCACCCGGCCGGCGTCCGGCGAGACCACCGTCAGCTTCGAACGGTCCACCTTCGCGCCCACGTAGTCCGCCAGCAGCGGCAGCGCGAACAGGTGGTCCACCGGGCCGTCGAAGAAGCCCTGGATCTGGTCCGTGTGCAGATCCACCGTCAGAATCCGGTCCGCACCCGCCGTCTTCATCAGGTCCGCGACCAGACGCGCCGAGATCGGTTCACGGCCGCGGTGCTTCTTGTCCTGCCGCGCGTAACCGTAGAACGGCACGATCACGGTGATGGAGCGGGCCGACGCGCGCTTCAACGCGTCGATCATGATGAGCTGCTCCATGATCCACTTGTTGATCGGAGCCGTGTGGCTCTGGATCAGGAAACAGTCCGCACCACGTGCAGACTCCTGATACCGCACGTAGATCTCGCCGTTGGCGAAATCGAAGGCCTTCGTCGGGACGACCCCGACACCCAACTGCTGGGCGACCTCCTCGGCAAGCTCGGGGTGTGCGCGGCCGGAGAAGAGCATCATCTTCTTCTCGCCGGTCGTCTTGATCCCGGTCACAGCACTTTCTCCTCAGAGGTTCGCAGCTGAGCGACATGGGCGCTCACCCGACTGACCGCGGGGGCGTCTCAGCTTGTGGGGTGCGGATGTGCACTTATCACGGTACGCCGTGTCCGACGCGCCGGTTTCCGGTCAGTCTTCGCCGTCAGCCTCGCGGGACGCCGCCTCGGCCGCCTTCGCCGCCGCGCTCCCCGGACGCTTGCGGGCCACCCAACCCTCGATATTCCGCTGCTGGCCACGGGCCACGGCCAGCGAACCGGGCGGCACGTCCTTCGTGATCACCGAGCCGGCGGCGGTGTAGGCACCGTCCCCGACCGTGACAGGAGCCACAAACATGTTGTCCGAACCGGTACGGCAGTGCGAGCCGATCGTCGTGTGGTGCTTGTCCTGCCCGTCGTAGTTCACGAACACGCTCGCGGCACCGATGTTCGTGAACTCGCCGATCGTCGCGTCACCCATGTACGACAGGTGCGGGACCTTCGTCCCCTCGCCGATCGAGGCGTTCTTCGCCTCGACGAACGTACCGATCTTCGACTTGAGACCCAGCCGGGTCCCGGGCCGCAGATACGCGTACGGACCCACGGATGCCTGCGGACCGACGTGGGCGCCGTTGGCGACCGTGTTGTCCACCCGCGCCCCCGCCTCGACGCGGGTGTCCGTCAGACGGGTGTTGGGGCCCACCTCGCAGCCCTGCGCCAGATGCGTCGCCCCGTGCAACTGCGTGCCCGGGTGGACGACCACGTCCTGCTCGAACGTCACCGTCACGTCCACCCACGTCGTCGCCGGGTCCACCACCGTCACGCCGGCCAGCATCGCCCCGGTCAGCAGCCGGTCGTTGAGGATCCGGCGCGCCTCGGCGAGCTGCACCCGGTTGTTGATCCCCGCGATCTCGCGGTGGTCGCCGGCCACCGACGCACCCACCCGGTGCCCCGCCTCGCGCAGGATCCCGAGCACGTCCGTCAGGTACTCCTCGCCCTGGCTGTTGTCCGTGCGCACCTTGCCCAGCGCGTCCGCGAGCAACTGGCCGTCGAAGGCGAAGACACCCGAGTTGATCTCCCGGATCGCCCGCTGCGACTCCGAGGCGTCCTTGTGCTCCACGATCGCCGTGACGGCGCCCGAGGCCCCGTCCCGCACGATCCGGCCGTACCCGGTCGCGTCCGGCACCTCGGCCGTCAGCACGGTGACGGCGTTCCCGTCGGCGGTGTGGGTGGCGGCGAGGGCCTTGAGCGTCTCGCCGGTGAGGAGGGGAGTGTCCCCGCAGACCACCACCACGGTCCCGTCCACGGCACCGCCCAGCGCCTCCAGACCCATCCGCACGGCGTGCCCGGTGCCGTTCTGCTGCTCCTGGACGGCGGTGCGGACGCCGGGGGCGACCTCGGCGAGGTGCGCGGTGACCTTCTCGCGGGCGTGCCCGACGACGGCGACCAGGTGCTCGGGGTCCAGCTCACCGGCGGCGGCGAGCACGTGCCCGACGAGGGACCGGCCGCACAGCTCGTGCAGGACCTTGGGTGTGGCCGACTTCATACGGGTGCCCTCACCCGCTGCGAGAACGACGACGGCTGCCGGGCGAATGGCGCTCACGGGATGCCCTTCGGCTGTTGAGGAGGTGGGGACATCCGCAGGATACCGGGGCGGTTTGCGGGGGACATGAGTGCGGGCCCCGACGGTGGAGTCAGGGCCCGCGAAGAGGTCACGCGCAGTGGCTCCCCCGCAAGGATTCGAACCTTGTCCTGCTAGATCCAAAATCTAGTGTGCTGCCGGTTACACCACGGGGGAACGTGCGTCAGACCTTACCGGAGTCGTGTGACGGCGTCAGCGACGATTCCCGTCCACCAGCCTTCGGTCCGGCGGTACAACTCAGCACTCCGGCGCACGGTGAGCACGAGACAACCGCGGCAGTCGTCGCCCGTGTTCCTGCGTTGGAGGCGTAGCTCCCTGGCCTTCGCACGCAGGTCGTCCTTGGCGCGCGGCCGCTTCGTCCACTCGGGAGGCGGCTCGCCCTTCACGAGCCGGTTGAGGATGTCGTTGTTGAAGACCTTCAGCTCGTCGCGGATCCGCCGAAGGCTGTAGCCGGCCCGCCGCAGCGCCCCCGCCCGCTCCCGCAGCCCTGCGAAGTCCGCGTACTTGTTCTGTGAACGTGCCATGGGCGTACCGTCCGGCCGGAATCATCGCCTCCGGAGGTGAACGGTGGGGGTTCTCCAGTTCGAGGGATATCGCGTCCTATCGTTTGTCGAAAGTCACCGGAAAAGGGGCGGTCGGCGCCCGTAGGCTGGAGGCATGACCACGACGGGGGAAGACCACGTGCCGGCCCGGGGCGGGCCCGCGTGGTGGGACAGGCGGCGCGGTGCGGTGCTCGACGTGAGCCTCGGGGCCGTGTCCGCGCTGGAGTGTGCGGCGGAGGGGGTTCCGTTCGCGCGGGACGCCGGGATCCCGGTGGGGACGGGGGTCCTGTTCGGACTGCTGGCCGGTTCGGTGCTGGTGGTGCGGCGGAAGTGGCCGATCGCGGTGGTGCTGGTGGCGCTGGCCATCACGCCGGCCGAGATGGGCTTCCTGCTGGGTGTCGTCGGCCTGTACACACTGGCGGCGTCGGAGCTGCCGCGGCGGATCATCGGGGCCCTGGCGGGGATGACGTTCCTGGGGACGTTGATCGTGACGTTCGTGCGGCTGCGGCAGGACATGGGCCGGGACGGCGTGGACGTGGGGGACTGGTTCTTTCCCTTCGCGTCGATCGGGACGTCCCTGGGCATGACCGCGCCGCCCCTGCTGCTCGGCCTCTACGTGGGGCAGCGGCGCCGGCTGATGGAGAGCCTGCGGGAGCGGGCGGACAGCCTGGAGCGGGAGCTGCAACTGCTCGCCGAGCGGGCGGAGGAGCGCGCGGAGTGGGCGCGCGGCGAGGAGCGGACGCGCATCGCGCGGGAGATGCACGACGTGGTCGCGCACCGGGTGAGTCTGATGGTGGTGCATGCCGCCGCGCTCCAGGCGGTGGCGCGGAAGGACCCGGAGAAGGCGGTGAAGAACGCGGCACTGGTGGGGGACATGGGGCGGCAGGCGCTGACGGAGCTGCGGGAGATGCTCGGGGTGCTGCGCAGCGGTGGGGGCGGTGCGCGTGCGGAGCGGGCGTCGGTGCCGTTGGCGGCGGTGGGCGTGGCCGCCGCGGTGGCGGCTTCGCGGGCGGCGGAGGGCGGGGAGGCGTCGTCGGACGGGCCGTGTCTGTCGGAGCTGGACGAGCTGATCGGGCAGTCGCAGGCGGCCGGGATGGTCGTAGACCTGTCGGTGGAGGGGGAGACGCGGCCGTACGCGGCGGAGGTGGAGTCCACCGCGTTCCGGGTGGTGCAGGAGGCGTTGACGAACGTGCACAAGCACGCGGCGGGCGCGAAGACGTATGTGCGGCTGGCGCACCGGGTCTCGGAGATCGCGATGCAGGTGGAGAACGAGCCGCCGCCGGAGCCGTCGGGGGAGGCGTCGGCGCGGCTGCCGTCCGGGGGCAACGGTCTGGTGGGGATGAAGGAGCGGGTGGCCGCTCTGGGGGGTGTCTTCGTGTCGGGGCCGACCGATGCGGGGGGTTTCCGGGTGTCGGCGGTGATTCCGGCGTCGTAGGTCCGGCGGCGTGGGCGCCGAGCGGTCTCAGCCCGTGGTGAGGCGGGTGGGCTGGGTGCCGGCGACCAGGGTGGCGAGGGCGGCGTCGATGGTGGGGCCGAGGTACCAGTCGCCGGAGTGGTCGAGGGCGTAGACGCGGCCTTCGGTGTCGATCGCGAGGAGGGCGTGGCTGTCGGTCTCGGTGCCGAGGGGGCAGGTCTGGGTGTCCAGGGCGCGGCCGAGGTCGCCGAGGGTGCGGGCCATGTGGAGGCCGTGCAGGGGGTCGAGGTGGAGGGCGGCGGGGGCGATCTGGCGGCCGGGTCCGGTGGGGGTGACGTGCAGGCCGCCGAATTCCGCCCAGGCTTCGACGGCGGCGGGGAAGACGGTGTGGCGGTGTCCTGCGGGTGAGGTGTGTGCGCGCAGGGTGTCGGCCCAGATCTCGGCCTGCTTGATGTCCCAGCGTCCGGGTTGCCAGCCGGCGTCGCGGAGGGCGGCGTCGACGGGGACGGGGAAGCGGGTGGTGGAGGTGCGGTCGGCTTGCATCTGCCCTTGGTTCGTCTCGTCGGCTGGTTCGGCTCGGTCTGTTCGGTCAGTCCTGGTCGGCCGTGGGGTCGACGACGCGGACGCCGAAGTGGGCGGTGAGGGCGGTGCAGGCGCGGCAGGGCGCGGCGAAGGCGCCGTGGAGGGGGTCGCCGTCCTCGCGGATGCGGCGGGTGGTGAGTTTGGCGTGTTTGAGCGCTTTGCGGGCTTCGCCGTTGGTCATGGGTTTGCGTGCGGCGCGCTTGCTGCGTGCGGCGTCGGCGGTGGCGAGGTGCCGGGAGATGAGGATGGTCTCGGCGCAGCGTCCGGTGTAGCGGTCGCGTTGGCCGCTGGTGAGGGTGTCGAGGAAGTCCTGGACGAGGTGGTGCAGGGCGGGCGGTGTGTCGGCACGGGTGGCGGTGCCGGTGAGCGTGGTGCCGCGTACGGAGAGGGCGGCGGCGACGGTGGGGAGTATGCCGTCGCGGCGGTGCCGGAGGGTGGGGGCCTGGGCGGCGTCGGTGCTGCTCCAGCCGATGCGGGGGTCGCCGCCGCGGGGGTCGTCGGACCGCGCGGTGTCGGGTCCCGTCTGTGTCGCACTCATGATCGTTTCCCCTCCTGAGCATCCCCCCGGAGGTCACAGGGTGCCAAATCGCGTGGCTGCTGTGGAAGCTGGGGCGTGGCGACACGCCCGGGTATGGGCGGTGTGTCACGGGAGGGTGACGGCTGGTCACGGAAGTGGGGCGGGCGGGTGGCGGGTGCGGGGTCCGGTGCCGGTGACCCCTCCGGCGCTACCGCATAGGCTGTCGGCACCGCGCTCGGACGCGGAGAACCAGACAGTGCAGGCAGATCAGACGGATCTGGCAGCAGACAGACGCCGCAGGGGGCAACCGCCATGACGACAGGTCGGCTCGGGCAAGCAGCCGCGCCGCCGAACGCGGCCTATGCCGGGCAGGTCGTGCATTTCCCGGATCCGGTGCGGGCGGCCCGTCACCCGAGAGGGGTACGGGTGGACGCGGGTGGTTACCCCGATTTCTCGCCGTACGCGCGTGCGGTCGCCGAGATCGCGGATCCGCCGGAGGGGTTCGGGGTCGACGAGTTGCGGCTGACGGACTACGTGTCGGCGAACGCGGCGCTGTCGGCGTCGGGGCACGAGCTGTGGGACACGGTGCCGGCGGTGGCGACGCCGCACGGCTGGACGTGGCACCACGTGGCGGGTTCGCGGCGGATGGAGCTGGTTCCGGTCGAGGTGAAGGCGTTGTTGCGCCATCACGGCGGGATCGCGACGGCGGCGGTGGACCAGGGCAAGCGGGGCACGCGGCCGTTGCAGGAGACGCGTCCGGCGCACTTCGGTCTGCCGAAGTCGGGTGTGGCCGTCACCGAGCAGCAGGTGCAGGGCGTCGAGGAGGACCTCGGGTACCGGCTGCCGGGTGCGTACCGGTCGTTCCTGAAGGCGGCGGGCGGGTGCGCGCCGGTGGGTACGGCGCTCGACGCGGAACTGGGGCTGCTGGTGGACCAGCCGTTCTTCACGGTGCGTGAGGAGGCGGCGGTCAACGACCTGGTCTACGTCAACAAGTGCCTGCGGGACCACCTGACGAAGGACTACCTGGGTGTCGCGTTCGTCCAGGGCGGTCTCCTCGCGGTGAAGGTGAAGGGCGAGCGGATCGGTTCGGTGTGGTTCTGCGCGTACGACGACGTGCGGGACGTGGATCCCGCGTGGCCGCCGGCGGAGCGTGTGGAGCGGCTGCTGCTGCCGTGCGGTGAGGATTTCGACGCGTTCCTGTCGCGTCTGGCGGGCTCCCCGCCGGAGTTGGAGACGGTGGCGAACCTGATGGTGGACGGCGGGTTCGCGCGTGCGGTGCCCGCGTCGGCGTCGGTAGGGGAGTGAGCTGACGATGGTGACGTTCGCGCAGGCGCAGGAGCGCGCGGAGGAGTGGGTCAACGGCGAGTTGCCGGCCTACCAGCACCGTGAGGTGCGGGTGCGGGAGTTCGACCTCGGGTTCGTGGTGTGGGCCGAGGACCGTGCGGACGGCCCGCGTTCGGACGGGGGCGCGCAGCGGCTGGTGATCGCCCGGGACAGCGGCGAGGCGACGCTGTGGCCCTCGTTGCCGGTGGGTGAGGTGATCCGCCGGTACGAGGAGGAGTACGGCCGTCCCGACGAGGACCAGGCGCCGGTTCCGGCGCCCGCGGCGCGGGTGGACCTGAATCAGACGTCGTTCTTGCTGAGTCCGCCGGAGTGGTTGCAGGAGGCGGCGGACCGGATCGGCATTCCGGATCGCCGCCGGGGGGACGGGGACGAGGGGAGCGGCGACTCCGGGGGCACCGGGCCGGGTGCCGGTGGTGCGCTGCCCGAGACGCAGGCCGGGGTGCCGTCGGCCCCGGCGGCCTCGGCGGACGCCTCGTCCGGGAGCGGTGCGGGGTGGCCGGGCGCGGGTGCGTCCGGTGCGCCGGGTGCGCCCGCCGGGGCGACTCCGTGGACGGGGACGGACACCAACGCGGATGCCGGTGAGGACCGTTCCGTGCCGCTGCCCCAGACCGTGTTCGCGCCGCCGTTGAGCGGTGCCGACGACGACACGCCGCCGCCCTCGACGACGTCGGACGCCAAGACGGCGCTGATGTCGGGCGGCAGTCAGCTTCCGCCGACGGCGCTCGCTCCGGCGATCGGGGATCCGAGCACGCCGGGCGGTCCGCACGCGCCGGGTGCGCCCGCCGGGGCGGGTACGCCGACGCTGCCGCCCGCGGGCGGCGGGAGCAGTACGCCGCCGCCCGCGCCGTCGACGCCGCCCGCGGGGCAGCCGTCCGCCGGTGCGGGTGCGCCCGCCGCGCCGTCCCAGCCGCCCGCGGCGCCCGCCGGGGACATCGCCGACGCCGCGACCAGCAAGGCGACGCCTCCGCCGCGCCGTGGCGCCGGCGCGTCCACGCCGCATCCGCCGGGCGCCCCGGGTGTGCCGGGCGCGCGTCCGGGGAGCACGCCCGCGCCGGGCACGCCGGCGGGTGGCTACGTGCCGACGCAGCTCGTGTCGTCGCTCGGCCCCGAGGGACCGGAGGGCGGTCCCGGCACGCCGCCTCCGCCCAGCGCTCCCGGTACACCGCCTCCGCCCAGTGCTCCCGGCACGCCGCCTCCGCCCAGTGCCCCCGGTACGCCGCCTCCGGCCGCGCCGGGTACGCCGCCTCCGCCGAGTGCGCCGAACGCTCCGGGTGGGACACCGCCGGGCGGGATGCACCACGCCGCCACGATGCTGGCCGACCCGGGCCGGCCGGGGGCTCCCGGCGCCCCGCAGCCTCCCGGGCCGCCGCCCGCGGCGCCGCGTGCGCCCGGCGCCCCCGGGGCTCCCGGTGCTCCTTCCGGTCCGGGTACGCCACCGCCGCCCCCGGCGGCTCCCGGCGCTCCCGGTGCCGTGCACCATGCGCAGACGATGCTGGCGTCGCCCTCCCTGGGCGGTCCCGGCGGTGTCGGCACGCCTCCGCCGCCGCCCGGGGCCCCCGGTGCTCCGGGTGCCCCCGGCGCCGTACCGCCGCCTCCCGGGCAGCCGGTGCCGGGGCAGCCGCCGGCGTACGGCTATCCGCCGCAGCCCACCGGTCAGCCGACCGTCGGCCCCGGCTACCAGGCCGTGCTGCGCTACCGCGCGCAGGACGGTTCCGAGCAGCAGCTGATCCGGCGTTCCGCGCCGGGCACGCCGCACCCGGAGTGGCAGATGTTCCACGAGCTGCGCTCCATGAACGTGCCGCCGGACCAGGTGCTCGAACTGCACACCGAGCTGGAGTCGTGCGAGCTGCCGGGCGCCTACTGCGCGCGGATGATCCGGGAGCAGTGGCCGCAGGCGCGGATCACCTCGATCGCGCCGTACGGCCCGGATCACGCGAGCCGGCAGCAGGGCATGCAGCAACTGCTGGCACACCAGGGCGAGTTGCACCAGGTGGCCGACGGTCCCGCGCGTCCGGCGCCGGTGCGGGCGCCGCTGCCGCAGGTGCAGCCCGCGCCGCCGGTTCCGCCGGAGGGCATCGGGCAGGAGCTGGCGGCGGCGTTCGGGCCGGGTGTCTTCCGGTTCGAGCAGGCGGCGGTGTCCCGGCAGGGCGTGCCGCCGGTCGTGGCGCACACGCTGGTGGCCGCGGGGCTGCCGATGGACATGGGTCCGTTCTTCTGGGCGCAGGCCCAGCCGGGGCGCCCGGTGCCGACGCTGGCGGAGCTGGCGGCGGAGCGCGGGGTGCAGCCGGCCTCGGACGCCGGGTCGTACCTCGTCGTGGGCAGCGACTTCGGCCGGGCGGTCTGTGTGCAGTACGGCACGGCGGCCATCGTGGCGGTGCCGGTGGAGGCGGGGCCTGGCGGTGCGCCGGTGCCGCCGCAGTTCGTGAACACGGGGCTGCCGGAGTTCGCGCGCTGCCTGGCGCTGCTGGGCCGGATGTGGCGGCTCAGGTTCGGTCTGAACCAGGAGCAGGCGGGCCGCTGGACGGTGGACTTCCAGGCGCAGTTGGCCGCGCTGGACCCGGCGGCGCTGGGGTCGCCGGAGAGCTGGTGGTCGGTGCTGCTGGAGCAGATGTGGGACGGGCTGCTGTGAGGCGCTCGCGCCGCTGACACGCCCGAGGGGCGGGGCCCGGCCGACCGGTGAGTCGGCCGGGCCCCGCCCTTTTGTGTGCGGTGTGTCGGATTATGTGGGCTTACATCCGGTCCATAGAGTCGGACGGGTCCATGTGATGCGGCAGGTTCACCCCGAGGTGGGCCTCGGGTGATGCAGGGGTGATGGGCATGAGCGGTGCATCGGCGTCTCCCCACGGCTTCGTGACCGTACGCGGGCGCGGGCGCGGTTACCGTCCCGAGCAGGTCGACGCGTACGTCGCGGCCCTCTCCGACGAGCGTGACGCGGCCTGGGAGCGGGCCGCCCGGCTCACCGTGCTGGCCAGGGAGATGGAGGCGGACCTCGGGGACCTGGAGGAGACGGTCGAGCAGCTCACCTCGCAGGACTACGAGGTGCTGGGGGAGCGGGCCAGGGAGTTGTTCCGGCTCGTCGAGGTGGAGGCCGAGGCGGTGCGGGAGCGGGCGCGCGAGGCCGCGGCGGAGCTGATGGCGGACGCGCGGGCGCACGAGGCCGGGGTGCGCGAGGCGGCCCGGGCGCATGCCGGCGCCGTACGCGCCGAGGCCGACGAACGGGCCCGGCAGGTGCTGCTCGCGGCACGCGCGGAGGCCGACGAGGCGAGGATCGAGGCGCGGCGCGAGGTGAAGGCGGGGCGCGCGGAGGCGCTGAACACCCTGCGGGAGGCGCGCGGGCGCACCGCCCGGATCGTGGCCGAGCAGGAGCGGGAGCTGGCCGAGCGGTGGGCCGCCGCCGAGCAGGACGAACAGGAGCGCGCGCGGGCCCTGGACGCCCGCCACGCGGAACTGCTGGGGCGTGCGGAGCAGGCGGTGCGCGAGGCCGAGCGGGAGCTGGCCGAGGCCCGGCAGGCGGCCGGGCGGCGCCAGGAGGAGGCCCGGGACCGGGCGGACGGGCTGCTCGCCGAGGCTCGGGCACGTCAGGAGCGCATCGCCCGCGACACCGAACGGGTGCTGCGCGAGCACGGGGAGCGGTGGGACGAACTGCAGGCCCAGATGGACTCCGTGCGCAGCAACCTCAGTTCGCTGACGGGCCGCACGGTGGAGTGACGCCCGCGCGGAACGGGCGGGCCGGTGCGCGGCCGAGCCCGGACGCACCCGGCCCCGCTTGCCCCTGACGCCGCGTCAGGGTGGAGACTCGGTGCGCCCCAGGGAGGAGGGCAACCCCGAGACCCGCTCCACCGAAGGGTGGAGTGCCCCTAGGGGTACCTCCGTACTACGGGTCGGGGAGGGTTCGTACCGGCGGAGGACGAGAGGGGCCCGGTGCGGTCCTTAGTCTGGCTTTACGCCGCTGGGGGGCGGCGAACCGGACCCGCGGGGGTGGGGTTTTCCCCAGCAGAAGACTGCGCTGAGCACCAGCGCGGCCGGCCCCCGGTTCCGGCCAGACTCTTCGAGACGGCAGCACGGCACATGCGCGGCGGCACGGACGCCGCGCAGGGCACCGGCGGCCCACTCGATGACCGACATAGGAGACTTGACATGACATCGGCCGTGAGGATTCCCCCGCACGGGAGCACGGGAGGGCGTACGGCCGTTGCCGCGCGGGCGCGGCAGGTCGTGAAGGCCTACGGAACGGGCGAGACCCGGGTGGTCGCCCTCGACCACGTGGACGTGGACATCGCCCGCGGTCAGTTCACCGCGATCATGGGTCCCTCGGGGTCCGGCAAGTCCACGCTGATGCACTGCCTGGCCGGTCTGGACACCGTCACCAGCGGTCAGATCTTCCTGGACGAGACCGAGATCACCGGGCTGAAGGACAAGAAGCTCACGCAGCTGCGCCGGGACCGGATCGGGTTCATCTTCCAGGCGTTCAACCTGCTCCCGACGCTCAACGCGCTCGAGAACATCACGCTGCCCATGGACATCGCCGGCCGCGGTTACGACCGCGCGTGGCTGGAGAGGGTGGTGGAGACCGTGGGGCTCGCCGGGCGGCTCAAGCACCGGCCCACCCAGCTCTCCGGCGGCCAGCAGCAGCGGGTCGCGGTGGCGCGGGCACTGGCCGCCCAGCCCGAGATCATCTTCGGCGACGAGCCAACCGGAAACCTCGACTCGCGCGCCGGCGCCGAGGTGCTGGGCTTCCTGCGCCGCTCGGTCACCGAACTGGGCCAGACCATCGTGATGGTCACCCACGACCCGGTGGCCGCCAGCTACGCGGACCGGGTGCTCTACCTCGCCGACGGCCGGATCGTGGACGAGATGCACCAGCCCACCGCGGAGGCCGTCCTCGACCGCATGAAGGACTTCGACGCGCGGGGGCGCACGTCATGACCGTCGTGAAGACCTCGATGCGCAACTTCTTCGCGCACAAGGGCCGCATGGCGCTCTCGGCGGTGGCGGTGCTGCTGTCGGTGGCGTTCGTGTGCGGCACCCTGGTGTTCACCGACACGATGAACACCACCTTCGACAAGCTGTTCGCGGTCACCTCGTCCGACGTGACGGTCTCCCCGAAGGACGCCAAGAGCGAGGAGACCCCGCAGAACGGGGTGCCCGAGTCGCTGCCGGCGTCCACGCTGGAGAAGATCCGTTCGGCCGACGGCGTCGAGTCCGTCGAGGGCGCGGTCGTCTCGATGAACGTGACCGTCGTCAACGCCGACAACGACAACGTGGGGGCCACCAGCGGAGCCCCGACCCTCGCCGGGAACTGGACCAGGAACGACCTGCGCTCCATGGAGATCACCTCGGGCCACGCCCCGCGCGGTCCGACCGAGACGATGGTCGACTCCGACACCGCCGACAAGCACGACCTGAAGATCGGCGACGAGCTGCGCACCATCGCGCAGACCGGCGACTTCAAGGCGAGGATCGTCGGCATCGCCTCCTTCACCGTCACCAACCCCGGTGCCGCGGTCGTCTACTTCGACACTCCCACCGCGCAGCGCCAGCTGCTCGGCGGGGCCGACCGGTTCAGCCAGTTCAACGTCACCGCCGCGTCCGGCGTCACCGACGCGCAGCTCAAGCGGAACGTCTCCGGCGCCCTCGGGGACGGCGCGTTCAAGGTCCAGACGGCCAAGGAGGCGTCGGACGAGGGCCGCGCGGACGTCGGCGAGTTCATGGACGTCATCAAGTACGCCATGCTCGGCTTCGCCGGGATCGCGTTCCTGGTCGGCATCTTCCTGATCATCAACACCTTCTCCATGCTGGTCGCCCAGCGCACCCGCGAGATCGGCCTCATGCGGGCCATCGGCTCCTCCCGCCGGCAGGTCAACCGCTCGGTGCTGGTCGAGGCGCTCCTCCTCGGCGTCGTCGGCTCGGTCCTCGGCGTCGCGGCCGGTGTCGGGATCGCGATCGGCCTGATGAAGCTGATGTCGGCCGCGGGCATGAACCTGTCCACCGACGACCTGACCATCAAGACGGCGACCCCGGTGATCGGCCTGGTCCTCGGTGTCGTGGTCACCGTCCTGGCCGCCTACCTGCCGGCCCGCCGGGCGGGCAGGATCTCCCCGATGGCCGCCCTGCGCGACGCCGGCACCCCGGCCGACGCCAAGGCCGGCTGGATCCGCGGTGCGATCGGCCTGGTGCTCACCGGCGCCGGCGTCGCGGCCCTGCTCACGGCCGCCTCCGCCGACAAGGCGAGCGAAGGCTCGCTGATGCTCGGCGCGGGCATCGTCCTCTCGCTCATCGGCTTCGTCGTCGTCGGCCCGCTGCTGGCCGGCGTCGTGGTCCGGGTGATCAGCGCGGTGCTGCTGCGGGCCTTCGGCCCGGTGGGGCGCCTGGCCGAGCGCAACGCCCTGCGCAACCCGCGCCGCACCGGCGCCACCGGTGCCGCCCTGATGATCGGCCTCGCGCTGGTGGCCTGCCTGTCCGTCGTCGGCTCCTCCATGGTCGCCTCGGCCACCGGAGAGCTGGACAAGACGGTCGGCGCGGACTTCATCGTCCAGGGCAACCAGCGGATCGTCCCGCAGGCCGAGAAGGCCATGACCGGCACGCCCGGCCTGGAGCACGTCACCCGCTACAAGGTCCTCGACGCCACGCTGACCTCGCCCGACGGCAAGACGGACGACGACGGCCTCACCGCCGCCGACCCCACCTACGCCGAGGACGTGCGCCGCGCGACGACGGAGGGCACGCTCTCCGACGCCTACGGCACCGACGCCATGTCGGTCGGCTCGGACTACGCCGAGAAGCACGGCGTGCACGTCGGCGACACCGTCACCGTCGCCTTCAAGGGCGGCGAGACCGCGAAGCTCAAGGTCGCCGCGATCACCAGCGACGACGTGGCCATCGACCAGGGCGCCCGGTACATCAGCATCGAGACGATGGAGAAGTACCTGCCGGCCGACAAGGTCCCGCCGAACATGATCATGTTCGCCAAGGCGAAGGACGGCCAGGCCGACCAGGCGTACGCCGCGCTGAAGAAGTCGCTGGACGCCTACCCGCAGTACCAGGTGGCCGACCAGACCGACTACAAGCAGGAGCTGAAGGACCAGGTCGGCCAGCTGCTGAACATGGTCTACGGCCTGCTCGCCCTCGCGATCATCGTCGCCGTCCTCGGCGTCGTGAACACCCTGGCGCTGTCGGTGGTCGAGCGGACCCGGGAGATCGGCCTGATGCGGGCCATCGGCCTCTCCCGCCGCCAGCTCCGCCGCATGATCCGCATGGAGTCCGTGGTCATCGCCCTCTTCGGTGCCCTGCTCGGCCTCGGCCTGGGCATGGGCTGGGGCGCCACGGCCCAGAAGCTGCTCGCCCTGGAGGGACTGAACGTCCTCGACATCCCGTGGCCGACGATCATCGGGGTCTTCATCGGCTCGGCCTTCGTGGGCCTGTTCGCCGCGCTGGTCCCGGCCTTCCGGGCGGGCCGCATGAACGTCCTGAACGCCATCGCGACGGAGTAGCACCCGTCCCGACAGCCACCGCACACGGGGGTTGCGGGGGAGGGCCCGGCGCCGACGTCCCAGGGGGGCGGGGGCGCCGGGCCTCTTTTCGTGGGGACTTCTCAGCCCACCGAGACCGGCGGTGGGCGGGCGCGGGGCCAGGGGCTCGGGGGACGGAGCCCCCGGTACGCCCGCCGCGGCCCCGGCCCGCCCGGTACGGGCGTCGTGCCCGTCTCGTACCGGCGTCGTGCCCGTCCCGTACCGGCGTCGTGTCCGCGTCGTCCACAGCCCCCGACGCCGACGAGCGGACCGACGTAACCTGGACACCCCCGACCCTCACCGAGTCGGGCTACTCGCGTTGCCCCACCCCCCCCCGCACGGAAAGCGCCCCGAATGAGCCTGCACGGTCTGCTCGACGCCGTAGTCAAGGACACCGCCCTCGCGGAAGCGATCTCGGCCGCCGCAGACGGCAACCGCATGCACGTCGACCTGGTCGGCCCGCCCGCGGCCCGCCCCTTCGCGATCGCCGCCCTGGCCCGCGAGACGGGCCGCCCGGTGCTGGCGGTCACGGCGACGGGACGCGAGGCGGAGGACCTGGCGGCGGCCCTGCGCTCCCTGCTGCCGCCCGAGGGCGTCGCGGAGTACCCCTCCTGGGAGACCCTCCCGCACGAGCGGCTCAGCCCCCGCAGCGACACCGTCGGCCGCCGCCTCGCCGTGCTGCGGCGCCTGGTCCACCCCCGCCCCGACGACCCCGAGACCGGCCCCGTCTCCGTCGTCGTGGCACCCGTGCGCTCCGTGCTCCAGCCCCAGGTCAAGGGCCTGGGCGACCTGGAGCCGGTCGCCCTGCGCACCGGGCAGAGCGCCGACCTGGAAGAGGTCGTCGAGGCGCTGGCGGCAGCGGCGTACGCGCGCGTGGAGCTGGTCGAGAAGCGCGGCGAGTTCGCCGTGCGCGGCGGCATCCTCGACGTGTTCCCGCCGACCGAGGAGCACCCGCTCCGGGTCGAGTTCTGGGGCGACGACGTCGAGGAGATCCGCTACTTCAAGGTCGCCGACCAGCGCTCCCTGGAGGTCGCCGAGCACGGCCTGTGGGCCCCGCCCTGCCGCGAGCTGCTGCTGACCCCGGACGTGCGCGAGCGGGCCGCCGCCCTCGCCGAGGACCACCCCGAGCTGGGCGAACTGCTCGGCAAGATCGCCGAGGGCATCGCCGTCGAGGGCATGGAGTCGCTGGCCCCTGTCCTCGTCGACGACATGGAACTGCTCCTGGACGTCCTGCCCAAGGGGTCGATGTCGGTGGTCTGCGACCCGGAGCGGGTGCGGACCCGGGCCGCCGACCTGGTGGCGACCTCGCAGGAGTTCCTGCAGGCGTCCTGGGCGGCCACCGCCGGCGGCGGCGAGGCGCCCATCGACGTGAACGCCGCCTCCCTGTGGTCCATCGCGGACATCCGGGAGCGGGCCCGCGAGCTGGGCATGATGTGGTGGTCGGTCTCGCCCTTCGCCGCCGACGAGAGCCTGACGTCCGCCGCCGACGCGGAGGGCGACCAGGACACCCTCAAGCTCGGCATGCACGCCCCCGAGACCTACCGCGGCGACACCGCGAGGGCGCTGGCCGACACCAAGGGCTGGCTCGCCGACGGCTGGCGCGCGGTCTACCTCACCGAGGGCCACGGCCCGGCCTCCCGCACCGTCGAGGTCCTCGGCGGGGAGGGCATCGCCGCCCGCCTCGACCAGGACCTCGGCACGCTCAGCCCCTCCGTCGTGCACGTCTCCTGCGGCTCGATCGACCACGGCTTCGTCGACCAGGCCCTCAAGCTGGCCGTGCTCACCGAGACCGACCTGACCGGCCAGAAGGCCGCCGGGCGCGAGGGCGCGCGGATGCCGGCCCGGCGCCGCAAGACCATCGACCCGCTCACCCTGGAGGCGGGCGACTACATCGTCCACGAGCAGCACGGCGTCGGCCGCTACATCGAGATGGTGCAGCGCACCGTCCAGGGCGCCACCCGCGAGTACCTGGTCGTGGAGTACGCCCCCGCCAAGCGCGGCCAGCCCGGCGACCGGCTCTACATCCCCACCGACCAGCTCGAGCAGATCACCAAGTACGTCGGCGGCGAGGCCCCCACCCTGCACCGGCTCGGCGGCGCCGACTGGACCAAGACCAAGGCCCGCGCCAAGAAGGCGGTCAAGGAGATCGCCGCCGACCTGATCAAGCTGTACAGCGCGCGGATGGCGGCGCCGGGACACGCCTTCGGCGCCGACACCCCCTGGCAGCGCGAGCTGGAGGACGCCTTCCCGTACGCGGAGACGCCCGACCAGCTCACCACGATCGCCGAGGTCAAGGACGACATGGAGAAGACGGTCCCAATGGACCGCCTGATCTGCGGCGACGTCGGCTACGGCAAGACCGAGATCGCGGTCCGTGCCGCCTTCAAGGCCGTCCAGGACGGCAAGCAGGTCGCGGTGCTGGTGCCGACGACCCTGCTGGTGCAGCAGCACTTCGGGACGTTCAGCGAGCGGTACGCGCAGTTCCCGGTGAACGTGCGGGCGCTGTCCCGCTTCCAGACCGACACCGAGTCGAAGGCGACCCTGGAGGGGCTGCGCGACGGCTCGGTGGACATCGTCATCGGCACCCACCGCCTGTTCTCCTCCGAGACCAGGTTCAAGGACCTGGGCCTGGTCATCGTCGACGAGGAGCAGCGCTTCGGCGTCGAGCACAAGGAGCAGCTGAAGAAGCTGCGCGCCAACGTCGACGTGCTGACCATGTCCGCGACGCCGATTCCGCGCACCCTGGAGATGGCGGTCACCGGCATCCGCGAGATGTCCACGATCACCACCCCGCCGGAGGAGCGCCACCCGGTGCTGACCTTCGTCGGGCCCTACGAGCACAAGCAGATCGGCGCCGCGATCCGCCGTGAGCTGCTGCGCGAGGGCCAGGTCTTCTACATCCACAACCGGGTCGAGTCCATCGACCGCGCGGCGGCCAAGCTGCGCGAGATCGTGCCCGAGGCGCGCATCGCCACCGCCCACGGCCAGATGTCGGAGCAGGCGCTGGAACAGGTCGTCGTCGACTTCTGGGAGAAGAAGTTCGACGTGCTGGTCTCCACGACCATCGTCGAGTCCGGCATCGACATCTCCAACGCCAACACCCTCATCGTCGAACGCGGCGACAACTTCGGCCTCAGCCAGCTCCACCAGCTGCGCGGCCGCGTCGGCCGGGGCCGCGAGCGCGGATACGCCTACTTCCTGTACCCGCCGGAGAAGCCCCTGACGGAGACCGCGCACGAGCGGCTCGCCACCATCGCCCAGCACACCGAGATGGGCGCGGGCATGTACGTGGCGATGAAGGACCTGGAGATCCGCGGCGCGGGCAACCTGCTGGGCGGCGAGCAGTCCGGCCACATCGCCGGCGTCGGCTTCGACCTGTACGTGCGGATGGTCGGCGAGGCCGTCGCCGACTACCGGGCCTCGCTGGAGGGCGGCGTGGAGGAGGAGCCGCCGCTCGAGGTCAAGATCGAACTGCCCGTCGACGCGCACGTCCCGCACGACTACGCGCCCGGCGAGCGGCTGCGGCTCCAGGCGTACCGGTCGATCGCCTCCGCCAACAGCGAGGAGGACATCAAGGCCGTCCGGGAGGAACTCGTCGACCGCTACGGCAAGTTGCCGGAGCCGGTGGAGAACCTGCTGCTGGTAGCGGGCCTGCGCATGCTCGCGCGGGCGTGCGCCGTCGGCGAGGTCGTGCTCCAAGGCAACAACATCCGGTTCGCACCGGTGGAGTTGCGCGAGTCCCAGGAGCTGAGGCTCAAGCGGCTCTACCCCGGCAGCGTCATCAAGGCGGGCACGCACCAGGTGCTCGTACCGCGCCCGAAGACCGCGAAGGTGGGCGGCAAGCCGCTGGTCGGCCGGGAACTGCTCGGCTGGGTGGGCGAGTTCCTGACCTCCATCCTGGGGTCGTAGCGCTCGCTCGCGCCGGACGTCCCCATCCGTCGTGGAAGGCGGAGGACGCCCGGAAGCCGCCCACGGAGGAAGTGCCGTGGGCGGCTTCCGTGCGTCCGGGCAGGGGGAGCGCGCCTACTGGTGCTCCGGTCCGCCGCCCCGCTCGCGTCCGAAGCCGAGCTTGCCCTCGGCCTGCTGCTGCGCGGCGTCGACCTGCTTCTCGTACTTGCCGCCGGTCCTCTGGTTGACCTGGCGTTCGGCGGCGTCGGACACCTTCCTGGACTTGTCCTTGTCCTTGCCGGCCATGCTCTTCATCTTGTCGAGGATGCCCATGCAGAGCTCCTTCCGAGACGTGACTCACTGTCGACCGTACGACAGATATGTCCCGCGTGCCCATTAATGCCCGACTGACGCCCCCTATGGCCTCGACCTCTCCCTCGCTACGGTGGTCTCTGCGAAACGGCAAGGGGAGGGGCGCGCATGAGGCGGCACCGCAGGATTCGTACCGGAGGGGCCGCGGGCGCGGTCCTCGCCCTGGCTCTGGTGACCGGCTGCGAGGGCCTGGGGGCGGACGGCGACGCCCCGGCCTCGGGCGCCGGTGCCGAGGCCCCGGCCTCGGGTCATGCCGTCAGCCCGCTGAAGAACCCGGACGGGACCGCTCCCGGCCTCGCCCCGGTGACGGGGGACGGCCCGCAGGCCGAGGCCCGCAAGCTGATCGACGGACTGGCCACCAAGGGGCGCGGCCCGAAGACGGGGTACGACCGCGACAAGTTCGGCTACGCCTGGATGGACACCGCCGACGGTGTCCCGCTCGCCCGCAACGGCTGCGACACGCGGAACGACCTGCTGAAGCGCGACGGTCAGAAGGTGCGCTTCCGGTCCGGCTCCGACTGTGTGGTCATCGCGATGACGCTGGACGACCCGTACACCGGGACGAGCATCGAGTGGCGCAAGCAGAAGGCGGGCGAGGTCCAGATCGACCATGTCGTGCCGCTGTCGTACAGCTGGCAGATGGGCTCCTCGCGGTGGCCGGAGAGCAAGCGCCGGCAGCTGGCCAACGACCCGCTCAACCTGCTCCCCGTCGAGGGCCGCGCCAACTCCGCCAAGCGTGACGCGGGCCCGGCCACCTGGCTGCCGCCCAGCAAGCCGGTGCGCTGCGCCTACGCGGTGCGGTTCGCGCAGGTGGCCGCCAAGTACGAACTGGCCGTGACGAAGGCGGACAAGGCGATGATGTCCGAGCAGTGCCAGGGCTGACACGGCCTGAATACGGCGGCGGCCCTCAGAACTGGCCGTTGCCGAGGATCTCGCCGTCGGCGTCGTAGATGGTGACGAGGCCGTTGTCGCTGTCCTTCCAGTCGGCGAACGCGGAGGCGATGAGCTTGGCCGGCCCCGTGCCCTCGCCCATGATGCCGCCGGTGAAGTCGGTGTAGACGTCGGCGGCGTCGAGGATGTCGTTCTGCTCGTCGGCTCCCTGCACCTTGGTGACGTGGGCGACGGCGTCCTTCTCGTTGGGTGTGCCGTTCTTCTGCACGAACGCCTTGAACCGGTCGGCCTGGGAGGCCTTTTCGGCGGCCTTGTCCTCGGCGGGCTTCGCGTCGGCGGCGCCGTCCGCCTTCGCGCCGCCGTCCCCCTTCGTGCCGCCGGCCGCGTTCTCGCCCGCGCTCGCCGAGGTGCGGCTGTCGCTCTTGGTGTCGCCGTCCCCGTCGCCCGAGTTCGCCGACAGCGCGCCGATGACGGCGATCCCCACCACGGCACCCAGCGCGATCTTGGTCTTCATGCCCATGACGTCAGTCCTCTCCCCAGAGACTCGGTCGACCGTGAACCGAGGCCCATCGCCTCGGCCGGCCCGACGCGTCAATAAGACCAGAGGCTGTGAACCGAGTCAACACGGTTCACGTGAGCCGGGCGGTACACGGTGTGAATCAGGGTGCGCCCGTGTTCCTCGGTAGGATCGGCCTCACACGACCAGGACGAGGGGGCCCGAGCGTGCGGGACAAGGGGACAGGCGGGACAGGCGGTACTGGCGGGACGGCCGGGACGGACGGGGCAGAGGTGACCGCCGCCGTGATCGCGCGGCTCGCCGGCGTCGGCCGCGCCGCCGTCAGCAACTGGCGCCGCCGGCACGCGGACTTCCCCCAGCCCGTCGGCGGCACCGAGACCAGCCCGTCCTTCGCCCTCGCCGACGTCGAGGCCTGGCTGCGCGCCCAGGGCAAACTCGCCGAGGTCCCCCCGCGCGAACGCGTCTGGCAGCAGGTCGCCGGCCACCCCGAGGGACCGGCCGCCGCCCTGGCGCACGCCGGCTGCGTCCTCCTGCTCATCCACGACCGCCCGCCCCTGTGGCTGGAAGCGAGCGCCGGCTCCGACGAACGCCTGGCCGCCATGCTCCCCGCCGCCCTCGACCACGTCCTCGACGCCCGCTTCGGCCCGGCCCCCGAGCGCACCGTCCCCACCCCGATCGCCCCCAGCCTGCTCCCCTCCGTCCCCCTCCTGCGCGGCGCCG
The DNA here is from genome assembly GCF_003112575.1 of Streptomyces ardesiacus. GTDB lineage: Bacteria > Actinomycetota > Actinomycetes > Streptomycetales > Streptomycetaceae > Streptomyces > Streptomyces ardesiacus. Next base: position 96,454 of record NZ_BEWC01000003.1, on the reverse strand, counting down.
CCGAACTCGCCGCCGGGCCGGGCGCCCGCAAGACCTTCGCGTTCCTGCTCGGCCGGCACCTCGACGCCAGCCCGCGGCAGTACACGCTCACCCCGGACCCCCTGGCCGAGCTGATGGCCGAACTCGCCGGCCCCGCCCGCACGGTCCTCGACCCCGCCTGCGGCACCGGCACCCTGCTGCGCGCCGCTGCCGCCGCCACCCGCCCCGGACAGGAGCTGTACGGCCAGGACGACGACCCCGCCCTGGCCACCCTCACCGCCCTGCGCCTCGCCCTGAGCACGGACGCCACCGTCCGCGTCGCCGCCGGCGACAGTCTGCGCGCCGACGCCCTCCCCGGCCTGCGCGCCGACGCCGCCCTGTGCCACCCGCCGTTCAACGAGCGCAACTGGGGCCACGACGAACTCGCCTACGACCCCCGCTGGGAGTACGGCTTCCCGGCCCGCACCGAGTCCGAACTGGCCTGGGTGCAGCACGCCCTGGCCCGCGTCCGGGACGGCGGCACCGCCGTCGTCCTCATGCCCCCCGCCGCGGCCTCCCGCCGCTCCGGCCGCCGCGTCCGCGCCGACCTGCTGCGCCGCGGCGCCCTGCGCGCCGTGATCGCCCTGCCGGCCGGGGCGGCACCGCCGTACAGCCTGCCCCTGCACCTGTGGGTGCTGCGCCGGCCCGAGAAGGCGCCCGCGCAGCCCGAGGTGCTGCTCGCCGACGCCGGGCAGTTCGCCGGGGAGGGGCGCGGCGGACCGGACTGGCGGTCCGTGCGGGAGGCCGTGCTCGACGCCTGGGGCGCCTTCGACCGCACCGGCCGGCTCGACGAACGGCCGGGCCTGGCCCGCACCCTGCCCGTCATCGAACTCCTCGACGACGACGTCGACCTGGCCCCCGCCCGCCACCTGCCGCCCCCCACCGCCACCGGCGACGGCGGACGGCTCACGGACGTGCGCGAGCGCCTGGACGAAACCCTGCGCCTGACCGCCGAACTGACCCCGGCGGCCCCCGCCCCCGGCCGCGCCGCGCCCCGCCGGCCGCTCACCACCGTCGGCGAACTCGCCCGCGGCGGCGCCCTGACCCTGCGCACCGGCACCCACGGCGGCCGGGCGCGCGTCCCCGTCCTCACCGACCACGACGTCCTCGCCGGCACCGCCCCCTCTGGCACCCTCCCGGAGAGCGACGAGGAACCCGTCCTGACCGAACCCGGCGACGTCGTCGTGCCCGTCCTCGGCGGCGGCACGGTCGCGCGCGTCGTCGACGCCACCACCGCCGGCGCCGCCCTGGGGCGCAACCTCGTGCTCCTGCGCCCCGACCCCGCCGCCCTCGACCCCTGGTTCCTCGCCGGCTTCCTGCGCGGCACCGCCAACCACCGGCAGGCCAGCAGCTACGCCTCCACCGCCACCCGCCTGGACGTGCGGCGCCTCCAACTGCCCCGCCTGCCCCTCGACGCCCAGCGCGGCTACGGCGACCGGTTCCGCGCCCTCGACGAGTTCGAACGCGCGCTGCGGCTCGCGGGCCGGCTCGGGGAGCAGTTGGTGCGGGGCCTGTACGACGGGCTCACGGACGGCACGGTGGACCCCGGGCGCTGACCCGCCGCCGGGCGGAGCGGCAACGGTTCGGCACATCCGTGACCCGTTGTCCGTCCGGGCCTATACGCTCGGATCTCCACTCGAACGGCCCGGTCCGTTCGGCACGTCGGCATCACCGGTCCAGGAGCAGTCATGTACGGCAACAGCGCCGGGCCGCCGCCCTCCCGCGGCGCGGCCACCGTCATCACCCTGCGCGTGCTGTACGCCGCCGCCGGCTTCCTGACCTGCGGCCTGCTCGCGTGCGTACCGCTGTTCCGGGTCGCCGTCCTGCGCGGCCGCTGGTACGACTGGACGGCCGCCTGGGTGAGCCTGCCGCTGTCCATCGCCTGCCTGGCCGTGGTCGGTTCGCTGCCCGAGACGGACCACCGCACCGACGCCGCGCTGGCCGCGGCGCTCCTGCTCGGGGCGGCGGCCACCGCGCACTTCCTGGTGCTCGACATACGCCTGCACGCCGCACCCCGCGCCTTCACCGGCCACCCGCGGCCCCCCGTCCACGCCCCCGTCGCGGCCCCGCACCAGGGCCCGGCCCACCCGGCGGGATTCCACCCGCCGCACCCCGCGGCCCCCCACCCCTACGCCCCGCCGCCGTACCACCCCGCACCCGCACCCCTCGACCAGGTCCGCGCCGAACTGGACGAACTCAGCGACTACCTGCGCCGGCACGAGGGCCGCGACGGCCGGCCCGAGGGCGGAAGGTGACCGTGGCGACAGGACGCGTCGTCGCCGGCCGGTACGAGCTGTCCACGCTCATCGGCCAGGGCGGCATGGGCCAGGTCTGGACGGCCTACGACCGGCGCCTGGACCGGCGCGTGGCGGTGAAACTGCTGCGCCCCGACAAGGTGGCGGGCGCGGAGGCCGACGAACTGCGCCGCCGCTTCGTGCGCGAGTGCCGGGTCACCGCCCAGGTCGACCACCCCGGCCTGGTCACGGTGCACGACGCGGGCAGCGAGGACGAGGACCTCTTCCTCGTCATGCAGTACGTCGACGGCGCCGACCTCTCCGACCACCTCGCCGAGCACGAGCCCTACCCGTGGCAGTGGGCCGTCGCGGTCGGCGCCCAACTGTGCGCCGTCCTCAGTGCCGTGCACGCGGTGCCGATCGTCCACCGCGACCTCAAACCGCGCAACGTGATGATCAGGCAGGACGGCACGGTCACCGTCCTCGACCTCGGCGTCGCCTCCGTCATGGACGCCGACACCACCCGCCTCACCCACACCGGCACCCCCGTCGGCTCGCCCGCCTACATGGCACCCGAGCAGGCCATGGGCGGCGCCGTCGGCCCGTACACCGACCTGTACGCGCTCGGCGTCCTGCTGCACGAACTGCTCAGCGGCGACGTCCCGTTCGCCGGTTCCACCGCGCTCGGCGTGCTCCACCGGCACCTGTACGAGCCCCCGCTGCCCGTGCGCCGCATCCGCCCGGAGGTCCCCGAGGCGCTCGAAACGCTGGTCCTGCGCCTGCTCGCCAAGGACCCGCAGCACCGCCCCGCCTCCGCCCAGGAGGTCTACGAGCACCTGTCGCTGCTGCTGCCCGCGCGCGGCGTGCCCACCGGCGGCCCCCTCGACCCCACCCGCCCCTTCGTGCGCCCGCACGCCCCCTGGCCCGACCGCGCCCGCACCCCCGCCCCGCAGCCGGCCCCGGCCGCGCCCGCCGCCGACGCCGGGAAGCCCGACGTCGCCCGCGCCGTCGACGACGTCAACCGCCTCCTCGGCGAGGGCCGCATCACCCAGGCCGTCGACGTCCTCGGCGCCATCCTGCCCGCCGCCGCCGAACAGCACGGCGAACGCTCCCCGGTCGTGCGCACCCTGCGCAAGCAGTACGCGGCGACCCTCATGAACGACGGCCAGTACCGGCGCGCCCTGCCCGAACTGCGCCGCCTCGCCGACGAACGCGCCGCCGAGGCCGGGCAGGCCGACCCGCAGTCCCTGCGCCACCGCCACGACGCCGCCCAGTGCCTGGAACAACTCGGCGAACCGGCCGCCGCCCTCGCCGAGTACCGCGCGCTGCTGCCGTACTACGAGAACCAGTACGTCGCCGGCGACCCCGACCTCGCCCACGACGTCCGCCGCCGCGTCGGCCACCTCCTGCTCGCCCTCGGCGACCGCGCCGCCGCCCACGACACGCTGGTCCGGCTGCTGCACGACGTGGACCGCGTCCACGGCCCCGGCCACCCGCTCGCCGCCGACGTCCGGCGCACGCTGCACTGGCTCGGCCGGATGCACGGCTGACGCGCGCCGCCGCCGCGCGGGCCGGGAGCGGGGCGGGCGTGGGCCGGGCGTGGGGCGCCTCGCCCGGTGAGGCACCGCCCGGCGGGGCGCCGCTCCGCGAGGCGGTGCCGGAAGTCCCGATGAATCGTTGGTCCAATGGGTTGGCCAGAGCCGGGCCACTGCCTAACATCGATCACCGCAAGACTTTGTGCACCGTCGCACAATCTCCAACGGGAGGTTCCCTTGCACCGCCGCCGTCGCTCCGCGCTCCTCCTCACCGCCGCGATCGCCGCCGCGGCCCCCCTGCTCACCGCCTGCGGCAACGACGCGCACCCGGGCGCCGCGGCCGTCGTCGGCGACCAGCGGATCACCGTCGCCCAACTGGAGAGCCGCGTCGACGAGGTCCGCGAGGCGCAGCGCGCCGCCGTCCCCGACGCCACCCAGTACGAGCAGGTCGTCGCCAGGACCGGCACCCTCACCCGCGACACCCTGCACGGCATGGTCCTCGACCGCGTGCTGCACCGCGCCGCCCAGGACGCCGGCGTGACCGTCAGCCGCAAGGAGGTCCAGCAGATGCGCGGCGCACTGGAGAAGCAGGCCGGCGGCCCCGAACAGCTCGGGACGGCCTGGCTCCAGCAGTACGGCGTCGCCCCCGAGCGCCTCGACGACAACCTCCGCGTCCAGCTGGAGGCCCAGAAGCTCGCCCAGAGCCTCGGCACCGACACCAGCCGCCCCGAGTTCTGGCAGGCCCTGTCCGAGGCCTCCAAGAAGCTCGACGTCGACCTCAACCCGCGCTACGGCACCTGGGACGTCCAGAAGAGCAGCCGCGTCGACGCGCGGACGCCCTGGGTGCGGGAGATCGCCCCCGCGGGCCCCGAGCAGCCGGCCTGACGCCGCCGGCCCGCGGCGATACGGCCCCCTGTGGACAACTCGGGGGGCCGTCTGCGGTGTGCGTTAGGTTCGGAGAGTGAACGCGAAGACCGCCGACCCGACCGTCCCCGACCAGGGCCGCATCGTCCTGCTGACCACCAGCCACCGGGTCGCCCCCGGCCTGCTGTCCTGGCCCGCCTGGCAGGCCCTGCGCACCGCCGACCGGGTCCTGTGCGCCGACGCGGCCCACCCGCAGCTCCCCTACCTGCGCGAGGCGGGCGTACGGGTCGACGAGGCGGCCCCCACCGCCGAGGAACTGGTGGCCGCCTGCGCCGGCGGCCGCACGGCCGTGGTCGTCGCCACCGGCGAGGGCGACCCCGCGCTCACCGACGGCCTCGCCCGCCTCGCCGGCTCCGGCCGCGTCGCGATGCCCGAGCTGGAACTGCTCCCCGCCTCCTACGACCTCCCGGGCGCCCGCCTCCTCGACCTCGTCCAGGTCATGGACCGCATCCGCCTCGCATGCCCCTGGTCCTCGCGGCGCACCCACAAGGACCTGGCCAAGTACGCCATCGAGGAGGCGTACGAACTGGTCGAGGCCATCGAGGACGGCGACCGCGACGAACTGCGGGAGGAACTGGGCGACGTCCTCCTCCAGGTCGTCTTCCACGCCCGCATCGCCGAGGAGGACCCCGACGCCCCGTTCTCCGTCGACGACGTGGCCGGCACCCTCGTCGACAAGCTGATCCACCGCCACCCCCACGTCTTCGGCGACGAGACGGCCACCACCCCCGAGGAGGTCCGCGCGCACTGGCTGCGCACCAAGGCCGCCGAGAAGCAGCGCACCTCGGTCACCGAAGGCGTCCCCGTCGGCCAGCCCGGCCTCGCCCTCGCCGCCAAGCTCCACTCCCGCGTCCGCACCGCGGGCCTCGACGTCCCCCTGCCCACCGGAGAGGGCATCGGCTACGACCTCCTCGCCCTCGCCACCCGGGCCGAGGCCGAGGGCACCGACCCCGAGGCGGCCCTGAGAGCGGCGGCCCGCGCCTACCGGGACGCGATCAGGGCGGTCGAGGGATGACCGGCCGCGCACCCGTCTCCGGCCCCGCCCCCGAGCTGTTCACCTGGGAGTTCGCGAGCGACCCCTACCCGGCGTACGCCTGGCTGCGCGACCACGCCCCCGTGCACCGCACGCGGCTGCCCAGCGGCGTCGAGGCCTGGCTGGTCACCCGGTACGCCGACGCGAAGCAGGCCCTCGCCGACCCCCGGCTGTCCAAGAACCCGGCGCACCACGACGAGCCCGCGCACGCCAGGGGGAAGACCGGCATCCCCGGGGAGCGCAAGGCCGAGCTGATGACCCACCTGCTGAACATCGACCCGCCGGACCACACCCGGCTGCGCCGACTGGTCAGCAAGGCGTTCACACCCCGCCGGGTGGCCGAGTTCGCCCCCCGGGTGCAGGAGCTGGCCGACGGCCTCATCGACCGGTTCGCGGAGACCGGCTCCGCCGACCTGATCCACGAGTTCGCCTTCCCGCTGCCCATCTACGCCATCTGCGACCTGCTGGGCGTCCCCCGGGAGGACCAGGACGACTTCCGGGACTGGGCGGGCATGATGATCCGTCACGGCGGAGGGCCGCGGGGCGGGGTCGCGCGGTCGGTGAAGAAGATGCGCGGCTACCTCGCCGACCTCATCCACCGCAAGCGCGCCGCGCTGCCGCCCGAGCCCGCCCCCGGCGAGGACCTCATCTCCGGCCTGATCCGCGCCTCCGACCACGGCGAGCACCTCACCGAGAACGAGGCCGCGGCCATGGCCTTCATCCTGTTGTTCGCGGGTTTCGAGACCACGGTCAACCTCGTCGGCAACGGCACCTACGCCCTGCTCACCCACCCCGAGCAGCGGGAGCGGCTGCAGACGTCCCTCGCCGCCGGGGAGCGCGGCCTGCTGGAGACCGGCGTCGAGGAACTCCTGCGCTACGACGGCCCGGTGGAGCTGGCCACCTGGCGCTTCGCCACCCGCCCGCTGAGCATCGGCGGGCAGGAGGTCGCGGCGGGCGACCCCGTGCTCGTCGTCCTGGCCGCCGCCGACCGGGACCCGGAGCGGTTCACCGACCCGGACACCCTCGACCTCGCCCGCCGGGACAACCAGCACCTCGGGTACGGCCACGGCATCCACTACTGCCTCGGCGCCCCGCTCGCCCGGCTGGAGGGGCAGACGGCGCTGGCCACGCTCCTCACCCGGCTGCCGGACCTCAGCCTCGCCGCGGACCCGGCCGAACTCCGGTGGCGCGGCGGCCTCATCATGCGGGGTCTGCGCACGCTGCCCGTGTCGTTCACACCGTCCGCCTCGTCGGCCGGCAACGGCCGGGCGTCCACGCAAACGTGACACGCGCTCAACTTTGTGATCTTCACGTGATCTGCGCGGCATGAACTTGTGACAAGTGATGATCTCCCTATACGTTCACGGATCAACGTGGTGTCGAGCGTCATCCGCCGCGTGGCCCCCGTCGTCTCGTGAAAGGTCCTCGCATGCTCTCCGGGAACGGTCGTCACCGTCGCCCCCGCCAGGCTCCCGCCCTGGTCGTCGCCGCCGGAGTGACCGGCTCCGCCATCGCGATCCCGCTGCTCGGCGCCACCGGCGCCCACGCGGCCGGTCCGGGGACCTGGGACCAGGTGGCCGAGTGCGAGACCGGCGGCGCCTGGAGCCAGAACAGCGGCAACGGGTACTACGGCGGCCTCCAGCTCTCCCAGGAGGCCTGGGAGCGCTACGGCGGCCTCGACTACGCCCCCAGTGCCGACGAGGCCAGCCGCTCGCAGCAGATACGCATCGCCGAGAAGATGTACGCGGACCAGGGCATCGCCGCCTGGCCGACCTGCGGCCTGCTCGCCGGCCTGGGCAACGGTTCGGGGACCACCGGCGGCTCGGACGCGACGGGTGACGGGGCGTCGGAGGGCTCGGGCACCTCGGGGAAGACGGACGGTGCCGAGTCGTCCCCGTCGTCCGGGACGCCCAGGACCACCGGAACGCCCGAGTCGTCGCAGTCGCCCGAGTCGTCCCCGTCGGCGGACGCGGAGGGCTCGACCGGTGCGCAGGAGACTCCCGAGTCGGCGTCCGGAGCGCCCTCTTCGTCCCCTTCGCCCTCTTCTTCGCCGTCGTCCGGCTCCCCTTCCGGGACCGCGTCCCAGGATGCGGATTCCTCCACCAAGTCGGACACATCCACTGATTCCGACCCGGGTTCCCGGGCCGAACAGCCGGGCGCCGAAGGGTCGTCCGGCTCCGGCCGGCACCGCGGCGACAGTGCGGACGAGGGCACCGCGGACCGGGGCCGTACCGACGGCTCGGCGGGGCGGCACGCCTCGCGCGACGGCGAGCCCCGCGAGGTCGAGGACGGCTCGTACACGGTCCGCTCCGGCGACAACCTCTGGGCCATCGCCGACTCCCTTGAGCTCGACGGCGGATGGCGCGCGCTCTACGCCCACAACAAGAAGGTCGTCGGCGCCGACCCGGACCACATCCTCCCCGGTCAGACGCTCACGGTCGCGGGCGAATCGGGCGAAAAGTAGGGGGAGTTCACGTCACGGTTAGAGACTGTATGTCCCTTTTGGATCTCGTGAGAGATAGGTCTCAGAAGCCGTGATCGTCTTTGAAAATCCGCGGAGCGCGTGTCTACGGTCATGACCGCTCGCCACCGCGGGCCCCGACAGCCGCAACGCCGAATCCTGCCAGCGGCCGTACGGGAACAGTCGTCGCGTCAAGCGCCGCAGGCAGGAGCGGGGGACCCAAGGTAAGCGCCGCACCGGGCAGTTGAGCCGGAGCGGCTAGGGGTGAAGCCGAGTTCCGCGAGGAACCCGGCCGGGCAACTCAACCGGCCCGAACCCGACAGCTCACCTCGCAGGCGTCGGTGAGGGGATCAACCATGCTGTTTTCCGGCAAGGGCAAGCACCGTCGTCCGTCCAAGGCCACCCGTGTCATCGCCGTCGCCGGTGTCGCCGGTGCCGCCGTCGCCGCCCCGCTGATGGCGGCCGGCAACGCCTCCGCCGCCACCGCGTCCGAGTGGGACGCCGTCGCCCAGTGCGAGTCCGGCGGCAACTGGTCCATCAACACCGGCAACGGTTACTACGGCGGTCTGCAGTTCTCCGCCTCCACCTGGGCCGCCTACGGCGGTACGCAGTACGCCTCCACCGCCGACCAGGCGAGCAAGGCCCAGCAGATCCAGATCGCCGAGAAGGTGCTCGCGGGCCAGGGCAAGGGCGCCTGGCCGGTCTGCGGCACCGGCCTGTCGGGCGCCGCGTACACCGGTGGCGGCTCCCAGGACAGCGGCTCCGGCAGCTCCCAGAGCGGGCAGAGCCAGAGCAGCGGCTCCACCGCCGAGCGCTCCACCGAGCAGAAGGCCTCCCGCTCCTCCGAGCGCCCCGCCCCGCAGCAGAAGAGCGAGCCGAAGGCCGAGAAGAAGACCGTCACCACCCCGACCGGCAAGAAGGTCGAGAAGGGCGACGGCGAGTACAAGGTCGTCAAGGGCGACACCCTCAGCTCGATCGCCGACGAGCACGACGTCAAGGGCGGCTGGGCGAAGCTGTTCAAGCTGAACGACGACATCGTCGACGACGCCGACCTGATCTACCCGGGCCAGATGCTGCACCTCAAGTAAGAGGCGCGGCTCCCGCGACTCCCGCCCCGGTGCGTGTTCCCCCGTACGCACCGGGGCGGGATTTTTCACGTCCCGTGCCCGCGGGGGCGCCGTCCGGTTTCCGGAAACGTCTTTGTTCCGTTCGGAAACAATTTACTCTCGGTTCTGTCCAGCGGGTGGGCGATCGGCTGGCCGATCGCCCGGAGCCGGTTAGGCTCGGTCCCGCAGAGCCGCCGCGGTCCCGCGGGACCCGCGCGTCACACCGAAGCGTCACATTGAAGAAGGAGATGCTCGTGCCGTCCATCGACGTCGTCGTAGCCCGGGAAATCCTGGACTCCCGAGGCAACCCCACGGTCGAGGTCGAGGTCGGCCTCGACGACGGCAGCACGGGGCGTGCCGCCGTTCCGTCCGGCGCCTCCACCGGTGCCTTCGAGGCCATCGAACTCCGTGACGGCGACCCGGGCCGTTACCTCGGCAAGGGCGTGGAGAAGGCCGTCCTCGCCGTCATCGAGCAGATCGGCCCGGAGCTGGTCGGCTACGACGCCACCGAGCAGCGCCTGATCGACCAGGCCATGTTCGACCTGGACGCCACCGACAACAAGGGCTCGCTCGGCGCCAACGCCATCCTCGGCGTCTCCCTGGCCGTCGCCCACGCCGCCTCCGAGGCGTCCGACCTGCCCCTCTTCCGCTACCTGGGCGGCCCGAACGCGCACCTGCTGCCGGTGCCGATGATGAACATCCTGAACGGCGGCTCGCACGCCGACTCCAACGTGGACATCCAGGAGTTCATGATCGCCCCGATCGGCGCGGAGTCCTTCTCCGAGGCGCTGCGCTGGGGCGCCGAGGTCTACCACACCCTCAAGAAGGTCCTGAAGAACAAGGGCCTGGCCACCGGCCTGGGCGACGAGGGCGGCTTCGCCCCGAACCTCGGTTCCAACCGCGAGGCCCTCGACCTCATCCTCGAGGCGATCAAGGAGGCCGGCTACACCCCCGGCGAGCAGATCGCCCTCGCGCTCGACGTCGCCGCGTCCGAGTTCTACAAGGACGGCTCCTACACCTTCGAGGGCAAGGAGCGCACCGCCGCCGAGATGACCGAGTACTACGCCGAGCTGGTCGAGGCGTACCCGCTGGTCTCCATCGAGGACCCGCTGTTCGAGGACGACTGGGACGGCTGGAAGACCATCACCGCCAAGCTCGGCGACAAGGTCCAGCTCGTCGGCGACGACCTGTTCGTCACCAACCCGGAGCGCCTGGCCCGCGGCATCGAGGAGAACTCGGCCAACGCCCTGCTGGTCAAGGTCAACCAGATCGGTTCGCTGACCGAGACCCTGGACGCCGTCGAGCTGGCCCAGCGCAACGGCTTCAAGTGCATGATGTCCCACCGCTCCGGCGAGACCGAGGACGTCACCATCGCCGACCTGGCCGTCGCCACCAACTGCGGCCAGATCAAGACCGGCGCCCCGGCCCGCTCCGAGCGCGTCGCCAAGTACAACCAGCTGCTGCGCATCGAGGAGATCCTCGACGACGCCGCGGTGTACGCCGGCCGCAGCGCGTTCCCCCGCTTCAAGGGCTGATGGCCCGGTAGAAGGCAGCGTCGTACGTACGTCCCCGTACTCGGTCCCGTACCGTGTGCGGGGACGTACGCACGTGTGGACTGAAGGCGGGGACAGGCATGGCGGTGAAGGACCGGGACCGTTTCTCCACCGCGACCAGGATCCGGATCATCGGGGAACAGACCGCGGCCCGGGTCTACCGCTCGCAGACCAGGCGCCAGGCGCGGCGCTCCCGGCTGACCGGCCGGGCCGCGCTGCTGGCGATGGTGCTCTGCTCGCTCGTCGTGGCCCTCGCCTATCCGATACGGCAGTACGTCGCCCAGCGCGCCGAGATCGCCGATCTGAGGCAGCAGCAGCGCGAGGCCCGGCAGCGGGTCGAGGAGCTGCGCGACCTCAAGGCACGCTGGCAGGACGACGCCTACGCCGAGCAGCAGGTCCGGCTGCGGCTGCACTACGTGATGCCGGGGGAGACGGGGTTCGTCGTCGTCGACCCGGACGGGGCCGAGCAGGCCCGCGCCGACGCCGGCGCCGCCGACCGGCCCTGGTACCGCAACGTGTGGGACGGGGTCGACAAGGCCGACGCCGCCGCCGTCCGGCAGTGAAACGACCGCGCCGGCAGTGACTCAACAGGAAGACCAGCAGAAGACAGTCATGCAGACTCCCCCGCCCACCACCCCGCGCACCGAGCCGACCGACGCGGACGTGGCGGCCTTCAAGCAGCAGCTCGGACGTCCCCCGCGCGGTCTGCGCGCCATCGCGCACCGCTGCCCGTGCGGACAGCCGGACGTCGTGGAGACGGCGCCGCGGCTGCCCGACGGCACGCCCTTCCCCACGCTGTACTACCTGACGTGCCCGAGGGCGGCCTCCGCCATCGGCACGCTGGAGGCGAACGGCGTGATGAAGGAGATGACCGAGCGCCTGGCCGCCGACCCGGAGCTGGCCGCCGCCTACCGCGCCGCGCACGAGGACTACGTCCGGCGCCGCGACGAGATCGAGGAGCTGACCGGCTTCCCGAGCGCGGGCGGCATGCCGGACCGCGTGAAGTGCCTGCACGTGCTGGTCGCCCACTCGCTGGCGGCCGGTCCCGGCGTCAACCCGCTGGGCGACGAGGCGATCGCGATGCTGCCCGAGTGGTGGCGCAAGGGGCCGTGCGTGACGGTCCCCGGGACCGAGGGGGAGGACGCCCAGTGACCCGGGTCGCCGCCATCGACTGCGGAACGAACTCCATCCGGCTGCTGGTCGCCGACGCCGACCCGGCCACGGGCACGCTGACGGACCTGGACCGGCGCATGACCATCGTGCGGCTCGGCCAGGGCGTCGACCGCACCGGGCGGCTGGCGCCCGAGGCGCTGGAGCGGACCTTCGCCGCCTGCCGGGAGTACGCCGAGGCCGTCAAGGCGCACGGTGCCGAGCGGCTGCGCTTCGTGGCCACCTCCGCCTCCCGCGACGCGGAGAACCGGGACGACTTCGTGCGCGGGGTGCTGGACATCCTGGGCGTGGAGCCGGAGGTCATCTCGGGCGACCAGGAGGCCGAGTTCTCCTTCACCGGCGCCACCAAGGAGCTGACCGGCCGCGCCGACATCGACCGGCCCTGCCTGGTCGTCGACATCGGCGGCGGCTCCACAGAGTTCGTCGTGGGCGACGACCACGTGCGGGCCGCCCGCTCCGTGGACGTCGGCTGCGTGCGGATGACCGAGCGGCACCTGGTGCGCGACGGCGCGGTGACCGACCCGCCCACCGAGGCGCAGGTCGCGGCGATGCGGGCGGACATCGGGGCCGCCCTGGACCTCGCGGAGCAGACGGTGCCGCTGCGGGAGGCGCGCACCCTGGTGGGTCTGGCCGGCTCCGTGACGACGGTGTCCGCGATCGCGCAGGAGCTGCCGGAGTACGACTCGGCCGCCATCCACCACTCCCGCGTCTCCCGCGACCGGGTCCGTGAGATCACCGACTGGCTGCTGCGCTCCACCCACGCCGAGCGCGCGGCGGTCCCCTCCATGCACCCGGGCCGCGTCGACGTGATCGGTGCCGGCGCCCTGGTCCTCCTGTCGATCATGGAACGCACGGGCGCGCAGGAGGTCGTCGTGAGCGAGCACGACATCCTCGACGGCATCGCGTGGTCGCTCGCGTAGGGCGTTTCGCGGCGGTGGCCGGACGGCCGCGCGGCGGCCGTCTGAGCAGGACCGACGACGAGTGAGCGGGTGCCGGGGGGTCTCGCGGGCCCCCCGGCGACATTCCGTCGGCAAAGTTCGTGAAGTTCTTCACAAGGAATTGGGCCCCGTCGGACGACGAAGGCGCGCCCGTTGACCCTTTTGGGGTTTCAACTGCCCTTTGAACGTGTTCAGTACGGTGTCGCGAGCGCCCCCGGCACGCGCCTCACGAAAGGGTGGTCCACCGTCCCGGCGGCGCGGAGGTGCAGCTCAAGAGGCATGGACAACGGGGAGCCCCCGCCGCCGGTTCCGTCCCGCACCATGATCTCCGTCACTTTGGCGGCGGATGGTAGCACAGCCTCCACCGAACCTTGTGAAGGGGCGCACGATCGACCCCCCTGGGTCGGGTGGATACTCGATGCCATGAGCACCACGGAGCGTCCCAGGATCCTCGTAGTAGGCGGTGGGTACGTAGGCCTGTACGCAGCTCGACGCATCCAGAAGAAGATGCGTTACGGCGAGGCGACCGTCACCGTCGTCGACCCGCGGTCGTACATGACCTACCAGCCCTTCCTCCCCGAAGCCGCCGCCGGCAGCATCTCCCCGCGGCACGTCGTCGTCCCCCTGCGACGCGTGCTCCCGAAGGCGGAGGTCCTCACCGGCCGGGTCACCACCATCGACCAGGACCGCAAGGTCGCCACCGTCGCGCCGCTGGTCGGCGAGGCGTACGAGCTGCCCTTCGACTACCTGGTCATCGCGATGGGCGCGGTCTCCCGCACCTTCCCGATCCCCGGCCTCGCCGAGCAGGGCATCGGCATGAAGGGCATCGAGGAGTCCATCGGCCTGCGCAACCACGTCCTGGAGCAGCTCGACAAGGCCGACTCCACCACCGACGAGGAGATCCGCCGCAAGGCGCTCACCTTCGTCTTCGTCGGCGGCGGCTTCGCCGGCGCGGAGACCATCGGTGAGGTCGAGGACATGGCCCGCGACGCGGCCAAGTACTACAACAACGTCTCCCGCGAGGACATGCGCTTCATCCTCGTGGACGCCGCCGACAAGATCCTCCCCGAGGTCGGCCCCAAGCTCGGCCAGTACGGCAAGGAGCACCTCGAGGGCCGCGGCGTCGAGGTCTACCTGTCCACCTCCATGGACTCCTGCGTCGACGGCCACGTGGTGCTGAAGAACGGACTGGAGGTCGACTCCAACACCATCGTGTGGACGGCCGGCGTCAAGCCCAACCCGGCGCTGGCCCGCTTCGGCCTGCCGCTGGGCCCGCGCGGTCACGTCGACACCCAGGCGACCCTCCAGGTCCAGGGCACCGACTACATCTGGGCCGCGGGCGACAACGCCCAGGTGCCCGACCTCGTCGGCCGCAAGGCGGGCAACGAGAACGCCTGGTGCCCGCCCAACGCCCAGCACGCGCTGCGTCAGGCCAAGGTCCTCGGCGACAACGTCATCTCCGGCATGCGGGGCTTCCCGCAGAAGGAGTACAGCCACGCCAACAAGGGCGCGGTGGCGGGCCTCGGCCTGCACAAGGGCGTCGCGATGATCGTCATGGGCAAGATGAAGATCAAGCTCAAGGGCCGTCTCGCCTGGTACATGCACCGCGGCTACCACGGCATGGCGATGCCGACCTGGAACCGCAAGATCCGCGTCTTCGCGGACTGGACGCTCGGCATGTTCCTCAAGCGCGAGGTCGTCTCCCTCGGCGCGATGGAGACGCCGCGCGAGGAGTTCTACGAGGCCGCCAAGCCGGCCCCGAAGCCCGCCGCGGCGAAGGCCGCCGACGACAAGCCGGCCGAGAAGACCGAGGCCAAGGCCTCCTGACCCCGGCCGCTCGCGGCAGTACGCGCAGCAGGAGCAGTTCCCCGAAGGGGCCGTCCGCCATCCGTGGTGCGGACGGCCCCTTCGCGCTGCGCCGTTCGGCCGACAAATCCGTTGGTGTGTACAGCTATTTTGCCGAGTCGTAACGCGCGCCGGGGACTGTACGGCGGGCTCCCAGGTGTTTACGTGGTGTTGGACATTCCGGGATCGCTCGTCACGGAGGTACGCCATGGCTGACGCCGCGCTGCGGCTGCAGAACCTCTTCGAACAGTTGCTGGGAGCACCACTCCCGGTGCGCATCCGCGCCTGGGACGGTTCGCAGTCGGGTCCGCCGGGCGCTCCGGCCCTGGTCGTCCGCAACCGCAGGGCACTGCGCCGCCTGCTGTTCAAACCCGGTGAACTGGGCCTGGCCCGTGCCTGGGTGGCCGGCGACCTCGACATCGACGGCGACCTCTACACCGCGCTCGACCTCATGGCCGGCCTCGTCTGGGAGCGCGGTGAGGACGCCCGCGGCCTGGTCGAGGCCTTGCGCGACCCCGAGGTCCGGGCCGCCGTACGCGGTCTGGTGAAGCTCGCCGGGCCGCCGCTGCCGCCCGCGCCGCCGCCGGAGGAGGTCCGACGGGTCCGCGGCCACCTGCACACCAAGCGCAGCGACAAGCGGGCCATCAGCCACCACTACGACGTCGGCAACGACTTCTACGAACTCGTCCTCGGCCCCTCCATGGTCTACTCCTGCGCCTACTGGCCCGCCCCGCCGTCCGAGGGCGGCACCCTGGAGACCGCCCAGCGCGACAAGCTCGAACTGGTCAGCCGCAAGCTGGACCTGAGCCCCGGTCAGCGCCTCCTCGACGTGGGCTGCGGCTGGGGCTCCATGGCGATCCACGCGGCCCGCGAGCACGGCGTGCACGTCGTCGGCGTCACCCTCTCCCAGGAGCAGGCCGCCTACGCCCGCAAGCGCGTCGCCGACGAGGGACTCACCGACCGGGTGGAGATCCGCGTCCAGGACTACCGGGACGTCGCGGACGGCCCCTACGACGCCACCTCCTCCATCGGCATGGCCGAACACGTGGGCGCCGAGCGCTACCTGGAGTACGCCACCGACCTGCACAAGCTGCTCAAGCCCGGCGGACGGCTGCTGAACCACCAGATCGCGCGACGCCCCCAGCAGGACGAGGGCGCCTACCACGTCGACGAGTTCATCGACGCCTACGTCTTCCCCGACGGCGAACTGGCCCCCGTCGGCACCACCGTCACCCAGTTGGAGCGCGCCGGGTTCGAGGTCCGCGACGTGGAGTCGATCCGCGAGCACTACGCGCTCACGCTGCGCCGCTGGGTCGCCAACCTGGAGTCCGACTGGGCGACGGCCCTGCGGCTGGTCAGCCCCGGCCGCGCCCGGGTCTGGCGGCTCTACATGGCCGCCTCCGCGCTCTCCTTCGAGCGCAACCGCATCGGCGTCAACCAGGTCCTCGCCGTGAAGACCCCCGCCTCGGGAACCTCGGGCCTGCCGCTGCGCTCCCGCGTGTGGGGCGCGCCCGGCCCGGCCTGATCCGCACGGCCCGAAGGGCCGGGCCCCGTGCGGGGGCCCGGCCCTTCGGTGTGCCGCGGCGCGGCCGGTGGGTCACTCGGCCTTGATCGCGTTCAGCATGTTCAGCCGGGCGGCGTTGCGGGCCGGCCACATGGCGGCCAGGACGCCCACCAGTCCGGCCAGCACCACGAAGATCCCGATCCGGTCCCAGGGCAGCACCAGCGCGTACCCCGGGATCTCGGTGGCGACGGTCTCGCCGATCGCCCAGCCGAGGAACGTGCCGAGAACGATGCCGACCACCGCGCCGAACACCGAGATGACGACGGCCTCCAGCCGCACCATCCGCTTCACCCGGCGCCGGTCCAGACCGATCGCGCGCAGCATGCCGATCTCCTGCTGCCGTTCGAAGACGGACATCGCCAGGGTGTTGACGACACCGAGGACCGCGATGATCAGCGCCATCGCGAGCAGGCCGTACATGACGTTCAGCAGGGTGTTGATGGCGCCGCCGAACTCGTCGCGGATGTCCTGCCGGTCCATCACGGTGATCGCGGGGTTGTCGCCGAGCGCGTCGACGAGGGCCTTCTCGTTCGCCGCCGACTGGCCGCCGTCGACCTTCACGAAGATCTGCCGGATGGACGGCTTCGCCTCGTGCCGGTCCATGACCTTCCGGTCCACGAGCACGGGGGAGAGGAACTCGCTGTCCTTGTAGACGGCGCCGACCGTCAGCGTCGCCCTCTGGTCGTCGTCGAAGGTGACGGAGACGCTGTCGCCGGGCTTCCAGCCCCTGCTCTCGGCCGTCTTCTCGGCGACGGCGATCCGGCCCTGGGCCAGCGAGCCGGCGTCGCCGCTGACGACGTCGACGGCCAGGACCTTCTCGATGTCGCCCGGGGTGACCGCCGAGGCGGACACGAAGTCGCCGTCGACCCGGAAGTAGGCGTCCTGCTGCGGCGACACCGCGGACACGCCGTCGGCCTTCTCCAGGGCCGTCAGCGCGGACCCGTCCAGGTCGCCCCCGTTGGCCATCGTGACCATGTAGTCGGCCCTGATGTTGTCCGTGGTCATCTTGTCGATGGCCGTGCCCACCGTGACGCCGAGCACCGACAGGCCGGTCACCAGCGTCAGTCCGATCGCCAGCGCCGAGGCCGTGGCGCCGGTGCGGCGCGGGTTGCGGACGGCGTTCTGGCCGGCCAGCTTGCCCGCCACCCCGAAGGGCCCCACGAGCAGCGGACGGACGAGTGCGATCACGGGCCGGGACAGCAGCGGGATCAGGACGATCACGCCGATCAGCGCGAAGAACGCACCCGCCCCGATGTACATCCGGCCGTCGTCGCCGCCGGCCGAGGCACCCGCCACGATCCCGGCCGCGCCGAGGGCCGTGACGGCCGCGCCGATGGAGTTGCGCACCACCAGCGACTTGGTGGTGGCCACCGCGTGGATGCTGTTCATGGCCGCCACCGGCGGGATCTTCGCGGCCCGGCGGCCCGGCAGCCAGGCGGCGAACACCGTGATCAGCACACCCACCGCGAACGCCGCGACCACCGGCGTGGCGGACAGGACCAGCGGACCGGCCGGCATCTTCATGTCGAACGCGGCCATGCCGGAGCGCAGTGCGACGGCCAGACCGACGCCGAGGGCGAAGCCGACGGCCGAGGCCACCAGGCCCACCAGCGCGGCCTCGGCGAGCACGGAGCGGGTGATCTGCCTGCGGGACGCGCCGACCGCGCGCATCAGGGCGATCTCCTTGGTGCGCTGGGCGACCAGCATCGTGAAGGTGTTGGAGATCAGGAAGATCCCGACGAAGAGCGCGATGCCCGCGAAGCCGAGCAGGACCTGCTTCAGGTTGCCCAGGCCCTGTTCGATCTGGTCGGCCTGCTCGTCCGCGAGCGCCTTGCCGGTCCGGGCCTCGGCGCCGTCCGGCAGCAGCGGCTCGACCGCGGCCAGGATCCGCGCGTCGTCGGCGCCGGGGGCGGCGGTGACGGTGGCGCTCTCGAAGTAGCCCGGCCGGAGGTACTGCTTCTGGGCGACGGCGGTGTCGAACAGGACGAGGCTGCCGCCGGCGTTGACGGCACCGTCCTCGGTGGTGAACACCCCGCTGAGGGTGTACTCCTTCACCGGGCCGTTGGTCGCGACGCGCACCCGGTCGCCGACCTCGTACTCGCCCTTGGCGGCCGTGTCCTCGTCCAGGGCGATCTGGCCGTCCTGCACCGGGCCGGAGCCGTCGGTGAAGGTGTAGGCGGCGTCCTTGCCGTCCTTGCCCGGGGCGAAGTTCGAGCCCTTGTTGGACCAGCCGACGCCGATCAGCTTCCCGTCGGGGTCGGCGACCCCGGCGAAGCCCTCGACGCGGCCGTACACCCCGGTGACGCCGTCCACGGCGGAGAGCCGGTCGAGGGTCTTGCCGGAGAGGCCGTACTCCTTCTCGGAGGTGTCCGAGCCGGCGTACGAGGTGACGGCGACGGCGACGTCGTCGTAGCTCTTCGCCGACTGGTTGCGGAAGGCGTTGGAGAGGGTGTCGGCGAAGACCAGGGTGCCCGAGACGAACGCCACGCCGAGCATTACGGCGAGCACGGTCATCAACAGCCTGGCCTTGTGCGCGAAGACGTTGCGCAAGGCGGTACGGAACATGGGTCTTCTCTGTCCGGAGGTAGGTACGAGTCAGGGGCGGGGACGGGTCAGCTCGTGCGGCCCTTGGCGTCGAACCGCTTCATGCGGTCGAGCACCGAGTCGGCCGTCGGCCCGTACACCTCGTCGACGATGCGTCCGTCCGCGAGGAAGACCACCCGGTCCGCGTAGGCGGCGGCCACCGGGTCGTGGGTCACCATCACCACGGTCTGGCCCATCTCCCGCACGGAGTTGCGCAGGAAGCCCAGGACCTCGGCGCCGGAACGGGAGTCGAGGTTGCCGGTCGGCTCGTCGCCGAAGATGATCTCCGGCCGGGACGCCAGCGCCCGCGCCACGGCGACCCGCTGCTGCTGCCCGCCGGAGAGCTGGGAGGGACGGTGACCGAGGCGGCCGGACAGGCCCACCATCCGGATCACGGAGTCCAGCCACTGCTTGTCCGGCTTGCGGCCCGCGATGTCCATCGGAAGGGTGATGTTCTCCAGCGCGGTCAGCGTCGGCAGCAGGTTGAACGCCTGGAAGATGAAGCCGATCTTGTCCCGGCGCAACTTGGTGAGCTGCTTGTCCTTGAGCGAGCCCAGCTCGGTCTCGCCGATGCGCACCGAGCCGGACGAGAAGGTGTCCAGGCCCGCGACACAGTGCATCAGCGTGGACTTTCCGGACCCCGAGGGGCCCATGATCGCGGTGAGCTCGGCCTGCCGGAAGTCGATGGAGACCCGGTCCAGGGCCACCACCTGGGTCTCGCCCTGGCCGTAGATCTTGGAAAGCTCCGTGGCGCGCGCGGCCACGGAGGTGGACCGGTCGGCGATGGGTGCGGTGGTCACGGGAAGGGCACTCCTGTCGGTACGACGTGCGGGGACCGGCACGGTGTGTGCGACCGGCACGGGCAGGTGGGGTCGGCACGGTGGGTGCGGTCGGCACGGTGTGTGCTCGGGGACGTCATCCATCGTCCCGGCCGCAGGGCGCCGTGTAGTCAGCCGCTGTTCCGGTTCCGGGGGGCGACTTCGGTCGGACGGGCGGCGCCGGTGTCATACCTGCGGATGACGGGCGACCCCGAGGGACCCCACCGCGTGCGCCGGAGCGCCGGAGTGGTCCGGGAGGAGCGCGAGAACGGGGCGGGCGCCCTTGTTGAGACGGTGAAATCCCGTCATTCCGCATACGCCGTGCACCGCGGCACGCCAGGCTGTTGGCATGTGCTGACGGCCTGCCCCGGCATCTGATGCCCCCTCAGGCGCCAATAAAATAAGACAACATCGGGTCTCCCGCCCAAGGTCAGGAGGGGCGTCCCGATAGGGTCGAGGCGCGCGACGCGGAGCCCATGGCCTGCCCGGATGGTGGAATGCAGACACGGCGAGCTTAAACCTCGCTGCCCCTTAGAGGGCGTGCCGGTTCAAGTCCGGCTCCGGGCACCATCACTGCTACCCGGCGTGGCCAGTGGTGACAGCCCCGCCGCGTCGATTGACGACGTCGTCCGCCGAGTCGTTGCAGGCCGCGAGGCTGCCGTCGGACAACCGGGAGCCCCCGGAGCCCGCGGTGGGGCAGCGCTGCTGGTCGTCGTCCACGTTGGGCAGCATCAGCGCACCGCTCGCGGCTCCACTCGTCCTCGCGGGCGTCGTCGTCCGCGGTGATTCAGTCCGTCCCGGTCGGTGTCCGCCCGAAGCGTGGGCAGCGGCGGCACCGCCTGAGCCGCCGTCACCGGCAGGCTCCCCGTCGCGGCCACTGCCAGGAGGGCCGCCGCCCGCCTGCCGGCTCGTGCCGGGCGACGGGGCGGCGCCGGCGGCTGCCGGGGGCGCCGATCAGGACGGAGGGAGAATCGCCGTGGTTCATGACTCCTGGCCGTGGCCGCCTGCTCCTGCGTCCTGACCTGGATCCTCGCCAGGGCCGTGGACGTCGTCGTCGGCGTCGCCGACAAGGAGTCGTACGCCGCCGAGATCCAGCGGCTGCCGAGGGAACACCGGGAGGGCTGACGCGGACGCCTCGCCGGGCCGGGGAGGCGTGCCTCCCGGAGACCCGGAGACCCGGAGACCCGGAGACCCGGAGGAAGGGCTCCGCGAGGATGTCCGGTTCGCCCGTTGACAGGGGTGCGTGGGAGGCCGAGACTCGGCGCATCGAGGGTGAAGGAAACTTCACCAGACGAACATGCGGGTTCGAGCAAGGCAACGACGCCGATCGAAGGGAACGACCGATGCGCACCACCGTCGGCATCATCGGGGCAGGCCCCGCCGGGCTGCTGCTCGCCCGGCTGCTGCACAACGCCGGAATCGACTCGGTCGTCCTGGAGAGCCGCGACCGTTCCTACGTCGAGCGCAGGCAGCGCGCCGGGATCCTGGAGCAGGGCACGGTGGACGTGCTGCGCGAGGCCGGGGCCGGGGAGCGGATGGACCGCGAAGGGCTGCGCCACGACGGCATCGAGCTGCGGTTCGACCGGCGCCGCCACCGCGTGGACTTCCCCGCGCTCACCGGCGGCAGGTCCGTCATGGTCTACGCGCAGACCGAGGTCTGCAAGGACCTCATCGCCCTCCAGCTCAAGGAGGGCGGGCCGCTGCTGTTCGAGGCCGAGGCGCTGGCCGTGGAGGGCGCCGAGACGGACCGGCCCCGCATCCGCTTCCGTCACCAGGGCGCCGAGGACGTGCTGGAGTGCGACTACGTCGTCGGCTGCGACGGCTTCTGGGGCGTGGCCCGGGCAGCCGTGCCGGACGGGCGCACCTTCGAGCGGACGTACCCCTTCGGCTGGCTCGGCATCCTCGCCGACGTCGCCCCCTCGCACGACGAGCTGGTCTACGCCCGCCACGACCGGGGCTTCGCCCTGCTGTCCATGCGCTCCCCGTCCGTCTCCCGCCTCTACCTCCAGGTCCCCGCGGACACCGACGCCGACGACTGGAGCGACGAGCGGATCTGGGACGAGCTGGAGCGCCGCTTCGAGACCGACGACGACTGGACGCTGCGGCGCGGCCCCCTCACCCAGAAGTCGGTCACGCCGATGCGCTCCTACGTCCACGAGCCCATGCGGCACGGCCGCCTCTTCCTGGCCGGTGACGCCGCGCACATCGTGCCGCCCACCGGCGCCAAGGGCCTCAACCTCGCCGTCGGCGACGTCGTCACCCTCGCGCGGGCGCTGGTCCACCGCACCGCGACCGGCTCCGACGAACTGATCGACGCCTACTCCGCGACCTGCCTGCGCCGCGTCTGGCAGGCCGAGCGGTTCTCGTACGACATGACGACCCTGCTGCACACCGCCCCGGACGCGACCCCGTTCGAGAACCGGCTCCAGGTGGCCCGCCTCGAGCGGATCACCTCCTCCCGTGCCGCCGAGACCGACCTCGCCGAGGCCTACACCGGCTTCCCGATCGGCTGAGCGGCGCCCCCGCGCGACCCCGGGCGTGAGGGGAATCACTGATCGGCGTAGCGTGTTGAGCCGCAGGGCGAGGGAAAGATCCTCCTCAAGCAGTAGGGTCATTCCTTTGCCGTTCTATTACTCTTGAGCCAAGGCTGCGCCGTGTGGCCATGGAGGAGTGAAATGAGGAGCAGAAACCCGGTCTTCTCGCGACGGGGGTTCAGCCGCGACAACGGCTACGCGGGCTTCAACGCCGCGCCGCAGGCCGGGGGACCCGCCGTCGCCACGCAGGGGAACCCGTACGCGCAGGGCGCGCAGGGCAATCCGTACGCCCAGCCCGCCGGCAACCCGTACGCGCAGAACCCGTACGCCCAGCAGGACCTTCAGTACGGCGCGCCGCCGCAGGCGCCCGCCACCGCCGGCCGGATGACGATGGACGACGTCATCATCCGTACGGCGAGCACGCTCGGCGTGCTCGTGGTGACGGCCGCGCTCGCGTGGGCGCTGCTGCCGGTGGACGACGCCAACATCGGCCGCTCGTACGGCATCGGTATCGGTGCCGCGCTGGTCGGCATGGTCCTGGCCCTCGTCCAGTCCTTCAAGCGCAAGCCCACGCCGGCGCTGATCCTGTCGTACGCGGCGTTCGAGGGTGTCTTCCTCGGTGTCGTCTCCAGCGTCGTCGACAACCGCATCGCCGACGGTGCGGCCATGCAGGCCGTGATCGGCACGATGGCGGTCTTCGCCGCGGTGCTGGTGGCCTACAAGGCGGGCTGGATCCGCGTCAACCGGCGCTTCTACGGCTTCGTGATGGCCGCCGCGCTCGGCTTCGTCCTGCTGATGATGGTGAACCTGCTGTTCGCCGTCTTCGGCGGCGGTGACGGCCTCGGCTTCCGCAGCGGTGCGCTCGGCGTCGTCTTCGGCGTCATCGGCGTCATCCTCGGCGCGTGCTTCCTCGCCCTGGACTTCAAGCAGGTCGAGGACGGGCTCGCCTACGGCGCCCCCCGTGAGGAGTCCTGGTTCGCCGCGTTCGGCCTCACGCTGACGCTGGTCTGGATCTACCTGGAGTTCCTGCGCCTGATCGCGATCCTGAACAGCAACGACTAGCGGTCACCGGCGCCGACCCAAGGTCGCGCAGGAGAAGGGCCCCGGGCTTCGTGCCCGGGGCCCTTCGTCGTCGTGGGGGCGGCGCGCCGGCTCACAGCAGTCTGCGGGCGGCCCTTCTCAGGTCGTATTCGTGGACGATCGCCTTCGCGTGGCCGTAGGCGAGGTTGTGTTCGTGGCGGAGCCAGCTCACCTTCTCCTCGAAACGGAGGAGGGCGGGGCCGTCCTCGACGGCGCGCAGCCAGTCGGAGATCTCACGGCCGGTGCACTGGGGGATACGGGCGAGCAGATTGCGATGGGTCTCCTCGGAGAAGACTTGGGACATCGGCGCCTCCGGGTGAAAGGGTCGTAGGCCGGTCCTTCAGGTCACCGTGCCCGAGGGTTCGTCCGTTGGCAACAGTCCCGGAGGGCCGCGTACGCTCGCGCCGTGGTTGATACGACGCCTTTGACCCGTGCCGTGGACGACTTCGCCGACCGGCTGCGGGCCGCCCCGCAGAGCAGGCTGCAGCGCGGTGCCGCCGCGGAGGCGCTGGAGCTGGCCAGGGAGTTGGCCCGGCGTGCCCAGCTCGTGGAGGAACCGGGGGCCGAGCCCCGTGAGATGCCGGACGCGGGCATGTTCGCCGCCGCCGACCAGATCGCCGTCGCCGCACACGACTTGGCCCTCGTCCTGGAGGACGAGGGCCAGGTGGAGGAGGCGGCGGGGCTGGTGGAGGAGGCCCGCAAAAGGGCCGGGGTCTGACCCGGCCCGGTGACTGCGACGGCTCCTACAGGGACGCTATGACGCGGTCCGCCAGGATGTACACGTTCTCCTCGCCGCAGGCGAAGGTCAGCGTGTAGGCGCCGGAGATCCCGGAACCGCCCAGGAGGTACGGCGTCTGGCCCGCGCCCAGCGCGGCGGACAGGCGCTCCGCGGTCTCGCGGTGGCCCGGGGTCATGCACAGGGTGGTGCCGTCGGCGAAGACGTACACGTCGAGGGTGCCCAGCGGGCCCGGGCGGACGTCCGCCAGCGCGACGCTCGACTCGGCCAGCTCCTCCAGGGCCGCCACGGTGCGGTCGTGGTCGTTCACGGCCGGGGGCGGGTTCGGTACGAAGTCCGGGTGCGAGGGGTGCCGGCGGCGGGCGGCGGCCAGCTCGGCGGACTCCCTGGGGCCCGAGTCCGGGGCGGACGGCTCCTCGGTGTCCGCGACCGGCTCGATCGCGGGCTCCAGGCCCACGAGGTCGGCCTGGCGGGGCAGGAACAGCTCGCTGTCGGACAGGCCGAGCAGCAGGGGCGCGTCGGAGGCGTCCCGGGTCTCCTGGGCGGCCCAGAAGGCCCGCGCCTCGGCGAGTTCCCGCTCGCGCTCGTCGGCGAGCGCCTCCGCGACGGCGGCGCGTATCTCCTCGGTGTCGGCGGTGGTGCGGGCGGCGGGCACCCGGCCCCGCGCGGCGCTGGCCCGGCTCTCGGCCAGCTCGGTGCGCAGGGCGGTCACCTGGCGGCGCAGCACCAGGATGCTGCGCAGGACGGCGACGCCCACGGCGCCGGTGGCGGCCGTGGTGAGCAGCAGGGCGATCGGCATGGCGCTCACTGACGTACTCCCGGTTCAAAGTCGACCCCCGACTTCCTACATCAGCTTGAAGGGAGGACTAACCGCCTGTCAGTGCGTAACGTCACGAAACGGACAGGACTTTGGGCCCGGAAGGAAGGGGTGGTGCTGGTCTGACCTGCGTAAATCCAGGTTACGGGAGAGGTAGGTCACATCCTGGGGGAGTTTGGGTCACGAAACGGCCCGGAACCCCGGGGTGAACAGGGTCCCGGGCCGCCTCGTCACACTGGGTCCGCCGGACGCTACTGACGGTCCCTCAGTGGGTCAGCTCAGGCGCTCGATGACCATGGCCATGCCCTGGCCGCCGCCGACGCACATGGTCTCCAGGCCGAACTGCTTGTCGTGCGTCTGGAGGGAGTTGATCAGCGTGCCGGTGATGCGGGCGCCGGTCATGCCGAAGGGGTGGCCGACGGCGATGGCGCCACCGTTGACGTTCAGCTTCTCCAGCGGGATGCCGAGGTCCCGGTAGGAGGGGATGACCTGCGCGGCGAACGCCTCGTTGATCTCGACCAGGTCGATGTCGCCGACGGTCAGCCCGGCGCGGGACAGGGCCTGCTTGCTGGCCTCGACCGGGCCCAGGCCCATGATCTCGGGGGAGAGGCCGGAGACGCCGGTGGAGACGATGCGGGCGAGCGGGGTCAGGCCCAGCTCGCGGGCCTTGGTGTCACTCATGATCACCAGGGCGGCGGCGCCGTCGTTGAGGGGGCAGCAGTTGCCGGCGGTGACCAGGCCGTCGGGGCGGAAGACGGGCTTGAGGCCCGCCACGCCCTCCAGGGTGACGCCGGCGCGCGGGCCGTCGTCCTTGCTGACGACCGTGCCGTCGGGCAGCGTGACCGGGGTGATCTCGCGCTCCCAGAAGCCGTTCTTGATGGCCTCCTCGGCGAGGTTCTGCGAGCGGACGCCGAACTCGTCCATCTCCTGCCGGGTGATGCCCTTGGCCCGGGCGAGGTTCTCGGCGGTCTGGCCCATCGCGATGTACGGGTCGGGGACGAGGCCGTCCTCGCGCGGGTCGTGCCAGGTGGTGCCCTCCTGCTGGGCGACCTCGGCGGTGCGGGCCTCGGCCTCGGCGAAGAGCGGGTTGTGGGTGTCCGGCAGGCTGTCGGAGTTGCCCTTGGCGAACCGGGAGACCATCTCGACACCGGCCGAGACGAAAACGTCGCCCTCGCCGGCCTTGATGGCGTGCAGGGCCATGCGGGAGGTCTGCAGGGACGAGGAGCAGTACCGGGTGATCGTGCAGCCGGGCAGGTGGTCCATGCCCATCTCGACGGCGACGATCCGGCCGAGGTTGTTGCCCTGCTCGCCGCCGGGCAGGCCGCAGCCGAGCATCAGGTCGTCGATGTCCCGGGGGTCCAGCTCGGGGACCTTCGCGAGGGCCGCCTGGATGATCGTGGCGGCCAGGTCGTCGGGGCGCAGGTCCTTCAGGGAGCCCTTGAAGGCGCGGCCGATGGGGGAACGGGCGGCAGAGACGATCACGGCTTCGGGCATCACGGCTCCATGGGCGAGGCGTACGGGGGCGGGCAGGGCTGGTTGGGAAGTTACCCGGCCGTACGGCCGGGGTCACGGCTCTGGACGTGTGACATGGGCCGCAACTGTCTAAGCGCTTGCTTTTGCCTCCGGCGGTGGGGTGGCGGGGCGGTGCCGGGCGGGACCGGGGGGTGCCGGGCCGTGCCGGGCGGGTCCGGGGGGCCGGGCCGTGCGGGGCGGGTCCGGGGGGCCGGGCCGTGCGGGGCGGGTCCGGGGGGGGCGGTGCCCCCGGGCCCCCTTCGGCCGGGACGGCCTCGTCCTCAGACTCCCCCGGAGGGGGCGCCCCCCACCGGGCTGGTGGGTTCCGCCTCCGGCACGCGGCGCCGCCTCCGGCGCTTCAGCAGCGCCCAGGGCCCCCGCGGCCCCGTGGGCATCGCGGCGGCGACCTCCGTACCGGCCTCCTCCGCCGCCTCCGCCGCGGCACGGGCCACCGGCAGGAAGCCCTCGCGGCGCAGCGCGTCCGGGCGCTCCTCCTCGGCCGGCCACAGGCCGAGCGCGGCGCACACCGACGGCAGTACCGCCATCGCGGCCGTGGCGTACCCCTCCGCCGAGGGGTGGTAGTTGTCCGGCCCGAACAGCTCCCGCGGGTTCTGCGCGAACTCCGGGCCCAGCAGGTCGCCCAGCGACACCGTGCGCCCGCCCTGCTCGACGACGCCGATGGTCTGCGCCGCCGCGAGCTGCCGAGAGGCCCGCCGGGCCAGCCAGCGCAGCGGCTGCCGCACCCGCTCGATGGTGCCCAGGTCCGGGCAGGTGCCGACCACCACCTCCGCGCCGGCCGTGCGCAGCCGCCGGACCGCCGCGGACAGGTGCCGCACGGAGCGGGTCGCCGGCATCCGGTGGGTGACGTCGTTGGCGCCGACCATGATCACGCAGATGTCCGGCACCCGGCCAGGATCCGCCAGTGCCAGCGTCACCTGCCGGTCCAGGTCGTCCGAGCACGCCCCCGGCAGCGCGACCGACCCCAGCCGCACCGGCCGCTCGGCCACCGCCGCGAGCCCCGACGCCAGCAGCGCGCCGGGCGTCTGACCTGCCCGGTGCACGCCCTGCCCGGCGGCCGTGGAGTCGCCCAGCATCATCAGCCGCAGCGGCGGCTCACCGGCCGTGGGCAGGGTGCCGCCGTACAGTCCCTGCGCGTTCGGCACCCGGTCCGGTGTGCCCACGCCCACCCGGCGCCTGGCCAGCTGCACCTCGGCCACCACCAGGCCGATCGCCGCCGCACCGGCCAGTCCGATGCCTCCGCCGCCGTACGCCGCGCCGGCCGCGATCCGCCGGGCCACCCGCGCCTTCGACATGCTCGTCATACGTCGCCGCCACCTCCCGAAACCCGTACACCCACTCCTTGCCCCGTACGGACGGTCGCCCAATCTCAACGCAGGGTGAACGACCGTCACGGGGCACGCCCGGGGCGGCAGGCCATAGGCTGGCGGGACCGATACAGACCTTTCCTTTGCGGCATCCGGAGACCACGGTGCAATTCCACGACTCGATGATCAGCCTCGTCGGCAACACCCCGCTGGTGCGGCTCAACAGCGTGACCAAGGGGATCAGGGCGACCGTCCTGGCCAAGGTGGAGTACTTCAACCCGGGCGGCTCGGTGAAGGACCGCATCGCCCTGCGCATGATCGAGGCCGCGGAGAAGAGCGGGGACCTGCAGCCGGGCGGCACGATCGTCGAGCCGACCAGCGGCAACACCGGCGTCGGCCTCGCCATCGTCGCCCAGCAGAAGGGCTACAAGTGCATCTTCGTCTGCCCTGACAAGGTGTCCACGGACAAGATCAACGTGCTGCGCGCATACGGCGCCGAGGTCGTCGTCTGCCCGACCGCGGTCGACCCCGAGCACCCCGACTCCTACTACAACGTCTCCGACCGGCTGGTCCGCGAGACGCCGGGCGCCTGGAAGCCGGACCAGTACTCCAACCCGAACAACCCTCTCTCCCACTACCACTCCACGGGTCCCGAGCTGTGGGAGCAGACCGAGGGGAGGATCACCCACTTCGTGGCCGGCGTCGGCACCGGCGGCACCATCTCCGGCACCGGCCGGTACCTGAAGGACGCCAGTGACGGCGCGGTGAAGGTGATCGGCGCCGACCCGGAGGGCTCCGTCTACTCCGGCGGTTCCGGGCGGCCGTACCTGGTCGAGGGCGTGGGCGAGGACTTCTGGCCGACGGCGTACGACCGCGAGGTCGCGGACGAGATCGTCGCCGTCTCGGACAAGGACTCCTTTCAGATGACCCGCCGCCTCGCCAAGGAGGAGGGCCTGCTGGTGGGCGGCTCCTGCGGCATGGCGGTCGTCGCGGCCCTCGAGGTGGCGGCCCGGCTCGGGGAGGACGACGTGGTGGTCGTCCTGCTCCCGGACAGCGGGCGCGGCTACCTCAGCAAGATCTTCAACGACGAGTGGATGGCCGACTACGGCTTCCTGGAGGACACGGGCCCCAGCGCCCGCGTCGCCGAGGTCCTGAACCACAAGGAGGGCGGCCACATCCCCTCCCTCGTCCACATGCACCCGGACGAGACCGTCGGCGAGGCCATCGAGGTGCTGCGCGAGTACGGCGTCTCGCAGATGCCGATCGTCAAGCCCGGCGCCGGCCACCCGGACGTGATGGCCGCCGAGGTCGTCGGCTCGGTCGTGGAGCGCGAACTGCTGGACGCGCTGTTCGCCAAGCGCGCCTCGCTGGAGGACCCGCTGGAGAAGCACATGTCCGCCCCGCTGCCCCAGGTCGGCTCCGGCGAGCCGGTCGCGGACCTGATGTCGGTGCTCGGCGGCGCCGACGCCGCGATCGTCCTCGTGGAGGGCAAGCCGACCGGCGTGGTGAGCCGGCAGGACCTGCTGTCCTTCCTGGCCAAGGGCAAGTAGGACCGGCGGGACGCGTGCCCGGTCCGGTGATCTTCGTGGACTTCGCGGAAGTGGAACGCGTACGTCACGTGCGCGCAGCAGTCGCTTAACACGGGACCGGCAGAGTACGGGGTGTCGGCAGGGAAGGGAGCGGCTCCCCGGCCCCGCCGGCGCCGAACGGCGTCACGGACCTTCCGGAGCGGCTCCCGGACCTCCAAGGACGCCACGGACGCGCCGCCCCGGCCGCGAGGCCCGGCACCGCGCGCGTCCCCCGCGGGGACCGCCGTCGTCCCGCCCCCCAGCGATGGGGGTGCGGCGGTCCCCGCGCAGTCTTTCCCCCGCGGGCCTCAGTCCTCCCAGGCGTCGCCCCTGCCGGTGCGAGGGCGACGTCCGAACAGGGCCGGGTTGATGCGGGCGGCCTGGACGACGTTGACCCCGACGATGCCGGCCCAGGCGACCAGCATCCCCGGCAGGTGCGCCACGCCGCCGCCGATCGCGGACAGCGGGATGGCCAGCACCAGCGAGACGATCCCGAAGCCGAAGCGCTCGCCGAAGGAGTCCGTGGGCGTCGGCGAACGGCTGTCCCGGGCCGCCGTCATCTGCTGCTCGGCGAGCTGCCGGCGCACCCGGCGGTCCACCGCCGAGTCGATGCGCTGGTCGACCTTCTCCAGGAAGGAGTCGACCAGCGCCGACTCGTACTCCTCACCGAGCTCCCTGCGGGTCCGCAGGGTCGCGTCGAGGTCCTTCTTGAGATCGGCGTCGTGTGCGTCCATTCCCGTCATGGCGTCCACGGTAGGCAGCCGGGGCCGCCCGGACACTGGGGACAGCCCCCGTTTCGGGCGGGGGCGGGCCGGTACGGGTCGGCCGGTGCCGCCGCCTCGCTGTATAACGGTATGCAGAATCCGGGGCGTCTGAATAGACCGAGGGGGCCACGTCATGAACGGGACGGGCGGGACGAAGGGGACCGACGGTCCGGCCGCGCGGCTGCAGGCGCTCTTCGAGGGGCACCGGCTCACACCGACCCAGCGGCGCATCGCGCACAGCATGGTGCGCCGGGCCGCCGACGTGCCCTTCCTCTCCAGCGTGGAGCTGGCCGAACTGGCGGGGGTCAGCCAGCCGTCCGTGACCCGCTTCGCCGTCGCCCTCGGCTTCGACGGCTATCCGGCGCTGCGCCGCCACCTGCGCGAGGTCGCCCCCGCGGAACCCGTCCCGGACACCGGCGCCGTCAACGAGTACCAGCAGGCCGTGGCGGCCGAGATCGAGAACCTGCGGCACCTCGCGGAGGTGCTGGCCGACCCGGGGCCGGTGCGGGAGGCGGGCCGGCTGCTCGCCGGGAGCCGGCCGCTGCCGGTGCTCGGGCTGCGGGCCGCCGCCGCCCAGGCGCACGGCTTCGCCTACTTCGCCGCCAAGGTCCACCCGGACGTCCGGTTCCTCGGCGAGGGCGGCACGATGCTCCACGACCGCATCGACGCCGCCGTCCGGGCCGGGGCGGAGACCCTGCTCTGCTTCGCCCTTCCCCGGCACCCGCGCGAGGTCGTCGAGGCGCTCGCCCACGCCAAGGAGGCGGGGCTCACCGTGGTGACCGTCGCCGACTCCGCGTTCGCGCCGGTGGCCAAGGTGTCCGACCTGCTGCTGCCCGCCGCCGTCGGCACCGGCCTCGCCTTCGACACCGCCTGCGCGCCGATGCTGCTCGGCCGGGTGCTCCTGGAGGCGATGTGCGACGACCTGCCGGACGCGCAGGCCCGGCTGGAGGAATTCGACGCCAAGGCCGCGGCGCGGGGGCTCTTCGTGGAGTGACCCGGGCGGCGGACGGGTTCTCAGATTCGTCTCAGCTTGCCCCGTTACAGTGCGGCGCCTGCGACACCCTTCGGACGGGAACAGGAGGCAGGACGTGGCGCGCGGAGGACAGGTGGGGCTGGCTCGGGTCGCCGTCGTCGTACGGGCCGGTGCCGCACCACTGTGGTGGCTGGGCGTTTTCGCGGCGGGCATCGGAGTGCTGGTGCCGGGACTCACCGGACGCCGGATCGGGGTGCTGGCCGGGGCCGCGCTCTTCGTCGTCACGACCGCCGTCGTGGCGTGGGTGCGCCGGCGGCGCTACACCGCCCTGGCCGGTTCGGCCGCCCGCGCGGGCAAGCACGACGTGCTCCAGGACCGCGGGGTCACCGTGCGCAACTGGCGCCGGGGCCACCGCTGGTGGCTGCTCCTCGCCTTCCTCGCCGCCCTCGGCAGCGCCTTCGCCGTCCCCGCGGCGGGCGGACTGCTGCTGGCCGGCTGCGGCGCCGGACTCTGGCTCAAGTCCGCCTGGATCGGCCGCCGGGAGCAGTCCCGGGACGCCCTGCTGTGGGTCCGCGTGGACTGGCTCGCGGGCAACGCCGGCCGCCCGGCGGGCAAGGCGGTCAAGGGCTACCGCACCACGGGCATCGCGGCGGGCGACGCGGCGCCGGGCGGCGCGAGGCGGAAGACGGCGGCGGCGGTCTGACGGGGATGCGGGGCGGAGGCGGGGGCGCGCAGCCCCCGCCCAGGGGCGCGGGGAACCGCGCGACCGGCCACGCCGAACGCGCGCCCTACAGGGCGCCCGCGTCGTCACGGCGAAACGCGACGGTCAGCGAGTCGCCGTACTCCCCACCCGCCTCGGCCACGATCTCCTCGACCGCCTGTGCCCTGCGCACCGGCGCGAAGACGACACCCCCGTCCCCGCCCCCGGCGAACCCGTACACCGCGGGCCGCGCCAGCGAGTTGTACGCGTAGTGGTGCGCGAAGTAGTACGCCCCCGTGTCCAGCGCCGCCGCGTAGTCCCCCTGCGCGAGCAGCGGCATCGCCCGGCCCACGGCCAGCAGGTCGCCCGCGAAGCACGCCGGACCGGCCACGTCCTGCACCACGTCGGGCCCCGTCTTGGGCAGGCCCTTGCCGTCGTACGCGGCGATCCGCAACGGCCACGCCTGCGGCGCGTACACCGTCCGCGTCGCCACCTGCACGCCCGCGTGTGTCACGGCGACGGGCCGCCCGCCGGCGCTCTTGGCGTACTCCACGCGCGCCACGACCGTGCCGTGCTTGGCCAGCAGTGACCGCCCGAACTCGGTGACCAGCCCGTACCGCCCGTCGAACAGCCCCGGCACCGTCTCGCTCAGCACGCGCGCGTACGCGGCGTACGTCGGCGCCGTCTCCTCCGACGCGAAGTTCACCGGGAGGCCGCCGCCGATGTCGAGCGTGTCGACCTGCCTGCGGCCCGCCCGCTCGTTGATCTCCTCGGCGAGGGCGTACGCCTCCCGCACGCCCTCGGCCATCAGGGCCAGCGGGATGCCCTGGGAACCGGTGTGCGCGTGCAGCCGGGTCAGCCACGGCCGGTCCAGGTACGCCCGCACCACCCACTCGCGCGCCCCCTCGTCGCGCAGGGCCACCCCGAACTTCGAGGTCGCCGTCGCCGTCGACAGCGCCTCGATGGAGCCGCCGCCGACCTGCGGATTGACCCGGATGCCGAGCGGGGAGGCGCTCGCCCCCCGGGACACCAGGCCGTCGAGCCGCTCCAGCTCCTGGGGGTTGTCCGCGTTGAGGGCGATGCCCAGCGCCAGGGCCTCGCGCAGCTCGTCCGGGGTCTTGGCGGGCGAGTCCAGCACCGTCCGCCCCGCCGGCACCCCCGCCGCCCGCGCCAGGGCCAGCTCGCCCGGGCTCGCGACCTCGGCGCCGATGCCCGCCTCGTGCAGCAGCCGCAGCACCGGGACCAGCGGGGACGCCTTCACCGCGAAGGCGTGCAGCACGGGTGTCCCCGGCGCCGTCACCGCCTCGAACGCCGAGCGCAGGGCCGCGGCCGACTCCCGTATCCCGGTGACGTCCAGCAGCCCGACGATCGGTGTGCCGGGCCCCAGCAGCCCCTGCTCCACGGCCGCCCGCACCGCCCGGTCCCGCCGTGCCGCCCGCTGCGCCCCCGGGTCGCCGCTCATGTCCGTGTCCTCGCTCACGCCGCCTCCATACCGTCGCTGCCTGCCTGCCCGGCACGTCCCTCCCCACACTCGCACGCGCGCCGCGCGGGGCACGACCCTGTTGACTAGCTCTATTCACGAAGCGAGGATGTGAATATCCGTAGCAACATCCGCCGGGAGCGAACCACCAGGAGGCAGACCATGTCCGGACCCCGCCCTGTCCGCGCGCCACGCGGGACGACGCCGAGCGCCCTGGGGTGGCAGCAGGAGGCCGCTCTGCGGATGCTGCAGAACAACCTCGACCCCGAGGTCGCCGAGCACCCCGACAAGCTCGTCGTCTACGGCGGCACCGGCAAGGCGGCCCGTGACTGGCGTTCCTTCGACGCGATGGTCCGCACCCTGCGCACCCTCAAGCAGGACGAGACGATGCTCGTCCAGTCCGGCCGCCCGGTCGGCGTCATGCAGACCCACGAGTGGGCGCCGCGCGTCCTCATCGCCAACTCCAACCTGGTCGGCGACTGGGCCAACTGGGAGGAGTTCCGCCGCCTGGAAGCCCTCGGTCTGACCATGTACGGGCAGATGACGGCCGGCTCCTGGATCTACATCGGCACCCAGGGCATCCTCCAGGGCACCTACGAGACCTTCGCCGCCGTCGCCGCGAAGAAGTTCGGCGGCACGCTGGCCGGGACCATCACCCTCACCGCCGGCCTCGGCGGCATGGGCGGCGCCCAGCCCCTCGCGGTCACCATGAACGACGGCGTCGTCCTCTGCGTCGACTGCGACCCCCGCGCCATCGACCGGCGCATCGAGCACCGCTACCTCGACGTGAAGGCCGACTCCCTCGACCACGCGCTCCGGCTGGCCACCGAGGCGCGGGACCGGCGCGAGCCGCTGTCCATCGGCGTCCTCGGCAACGCCGCCGAGCTGGTCCCGCAGCTCCTCGCCATGGGCGCCCCCATCGACATCGTCACCGACCAGACCTCGGCCCACGACCCGCTGGCCTACCTCCCCACCGGCATCGCCTTCGAGGACATGGCCGACGCCGCCGCCAAGGACCCGGCCGGCTTCACCACCCGCGCCCGCGAGTCCATGGCCCGGCACGTCGAGGCCATGGTCGGGTTCCAGGACGCCGGTGCCGAGGTCTTCGACTACGGCAACTCCATCCGCGGCGAGGCCCAGCTCGCCGGCTACGGCCGGGCCTTCGACTTCCCCGGCTTCGTCCCCGCCTACATCCGCCCGCTCTTCTGCGAGGGCAAGGGCCCCTTCCGCTGGGCCGCCCTGTCCGGCGACCCCGCCGACATCGCCAGGACCGACCGGGCGATCCTCGACCTCTTCCCCGAGAACGAGTCCCTGGCCCGCTGGATCAAGATGGCGGGGGAGCGGGTCCACTTCCAGGGCCTGCCCGCCCGCATCTGCTGGCTCGGCTACGGCGAGCGCGACAAGGCGGGCGAGCGGTTCAACGACATGGTCGCGAGCGGCGAGCTGGCCGCCCCGATCGTCATCGGCCGCGACCACCTCGACTGCGGCTCCGTCGCCTCCCCGTACCGCGAGACCGAGGCCATGCTCGACGGCTCCGACGCCATCGCCGACTGGCCCCTGCTCAACGCCATGGTCAACGTGGCCTCCGGCGCCTCCTGGGTCTCCCTCCACCACGGCGGCGGCGTCGGCATGGGCCGCTCCCTCCACGCCGGGCAGGTCACCGTCGCCGACGGCACCCCGCTCGCCGGGGAGAAGATCCGCCGCGTCCTCACCAACGACCCCGGCATGGGCGTCATCCGGCACGTCGACGCCGGGTACGACATCGCCGAGTCGGTCGCCGGGGAACGGGGCGTGCGGGTACCCATGCGCGAGGGTGACGAGGCCCCCGTGAGCGACGCGACGCCCGAGGGTGACGGCGCGTGAGCTTCCACAGCATGTGGGCGGAGCTGCTGCCGGTCGGCCGCAGCCCCGCCTCCGGCGGCTACCGCCGCTACGCCTGGACCGGCGCCGACGCCGACTGCCGGACCTGGTTCCAGGAGCAGGCCGAGGCGCGCGGCCTCGCCTTCGAGACCGACCGCAACGGCAACCAGTGGGCCTGGCTCGGCGACCCCGCCGCCGGGAACGCCGTCGTCACCGGGTCCCACCTGGACTCCGTGCCCGACGGCGGCGCCTTCGACGGGCCGCTCGGCGTGGTCTCCGCCTTCGCCGCCCTGGACGAACT
Source organism: Streptomyces ardesiacus (assembly GCF_003112575.1). Taxonomy (GTDB): domain Bacteria; phylum Actinomycetota; class Actinomycetes; order Streptomycetales; family Streptomycetaceae; genus Streptomyces; species Streptomyces ardesiacus. The sequence goes on along the minus strand of NZ_BEWC01000003.1, from coordinate 61,022 downwards.
GCGCGGCAGGGGAGCGCGGTTCACCAGGCCGGTCGGCATCGTCAACTTCGGCGACGAGGAGGGCGCCCGCTTCGGCCTCGCCTGCGTCGGCTCCCGCCTCACCGCCGGCGCGCTCACCGTCGAGCAGGCCCACCGCCTCACCGACGGCGACGGCATCACCCTCCCGCAGGCGATGGAGTCCGCCGGGTACGACCCGGACGCCCTCGGCCCGGACCCCGAACGGCTCGCCCGCATCGGCGCCTTCGTCGAACTCCACGTCGAACAGGGCCGCGCCCTCGACCTGAGCGGCGACCGCATCGGCATCGCCTCCGCCATCTGGCCGCACGGACGCTGGCGGTTCGACTTCCGCGGCGAGGCCAACCACGCCGGGACCACCCGGCTCGCCGACCGCCACGACCCGATGCTGTCGTACGCCGAAACCGTCCTCGCCGCCCGCCGCGAGGCCGAGCTGGCCGGTGCCGTCGCCACCTTCGGCAAGATCGGCGTCGAGCCCAACGGCGTCAACGCCGTCCCCTCCCTGGTACGCGGCTGGCTCGACTCCCGCGCCGCCGACCAGGCGAGCCTGGACACCGTCGTCACCGGCATCGAGAAGGCGGCCCGCGCGTACGCCGCCGCCCACGGAGTGGACCTCGACGTCGTGCGCGAGTCCTTCACGCCCGTCGTCGAGTTCGACCACGCCCTGCGCGACGAACTCGCCCGCATCCTCGGCACGGGGACGGAACTGAGGGTCCCCGTCCTCGGCACCGGCGCCGGACACGACGCCGGGATCCTCTCCGGCCGCGTCCCGACCGCCATGCTGTTCGTGCGCAACCCCACCGGGGTCTCGCACTCCCCGGCCGAGCGCGCCGCCGAGGACGACTGCGTGGCCGGGGTGACCGCACTCGCCGACGTACTGGAAGGGCTGGCCTGCACGTGACCTCCACCGAACGGACCCGTACGTACTGGCTGGAGCACGCCTGGCTCGGCACCCACGTCGAGCCGGGCGTGGCCGTCGACGTGGGCGACGGGCGTGTCACGGCCGTCCACCAGGGCGTCCCCACCCCGCCGCCCGGCGCGGAGATCCTGCGCGGACTGACCCTGCCGGGGCTGGCCAACGCCCACTCGCACGCCTTCCACCGCGCCCTGCGCGGCACCGTCCAGGTCGGCTCCGGCACCTTCTGGACCTGGCGCGAGGTCATGTACTCCGTCGCCGACCGGCTGACCCCGGACACCTACCACGCCCTCGCCCGCGCCGTGTACGCCGAGATGGCCCTGGCCGGCATCACCACCGTCGGCGAGTTCCACTACGTGCACCACGCGCCCGGCGGCGCGCCCTACGCCGACCCGAACGCGATGGGCGAGGCGCTGGTGGAGGCCGCCGACGAAGCCGGTGTCCGCATCACCCTCCTCGACACCTGCTACCTGTCCTCCGGCTTCGGCGAGCCCCCCAACACCCACCAGCTCCGCTTCTCCGACGGCACGGCGGAGGGCTGGGCCGAACGCTGTTCAGTTCTCAAGGAACGGGATCACGCACGGATCGGGGCCGCGATCCACTCCGTACGGGCGGTGCCCGCGGACCAGTTGGCGACCGTGGCGCAGTGGGCCGAGGCGCGGCGGGCCCCGCTGCACGTGCACCTGTCCGAGCAGACCGCCGAGAACGACGCCTGCCGACAGGCCCACGGGCGCACACCCACCCGGCTCCTCGCCGACCACGGCGTGCTGGGCCCCCGCACCACCGGCGTCCACAACACCCACCTCACCGACGAGGACGTCGCGCTGCTGGGTGACAGCCGCACCGGCACCTGCATGTGCCCCACCACGGAACGGGACCTGGCCGACGGCATCGGCCCGGCGGCCGCGCTCCAGCGGGCGGGGTCACCGCTCTGCCTCGGCTCCGACAGCCACGCCGTCGTCGACCTGCTGGAAGAGGCGCGCGCCATGGAGCTGAACGAGCGCCTGCGCACCCGCGCCCGCGGTCACTGGACCGCCGCGGCCCTGCTGCGCGCCGCCACCGCCGACGGCCACGCCGCACTCGGCTGGGACGACGCGGGACGCATCGAGGCCGGAGCCCGGGCCGACCTCGCGACGATCGCGCTGGACTCGGTCAGAACGGCGGGGCCACTGCCCAGGCTCGGCGCCGAGACGGCCGTATTCGCCGCGACGGCAGCGGACGTACGGCACACGGTCGTGGGCGGGCGGCACGTCGTACGCGACGGGGCGCACGCCCTCGTGCCGGACGTGCCGCAGGCCCTGGCGCGGGCCGTCGACGCCCTGCACGCCTGACGACCAGACCCCGCCCCCACGAGGACATCAGGGACCCCATGAGCAGCAGCACCGTCATCACCAACATCGCCGCACTCGTCACCAACGACCCCTCCCTCGGCGACCACTCCCCGCTCGGTCTGGTCCGGGACGCGGCCGTCGTCATCGAGGGCGACCGCGTCGCGTGGACCGGTGAATCAAGCAAAGCACCCGCCACTGACAACCGGGTCGACGCCGGGGGCCGGGCGGTCCTCCCCGGCTTCGTGGACTCCCACTCCCACCTGCTCTTCGCGGGCGACCGCACCGAGGAGTTCAACGCCCGCATGTCCGGCCGCCCCTACAGCGCGGGCGGCATCCGGACCACCGTCGCCGCCACCCGGGCCGCGAGCGACGCGGAACTGGAGGCCGGTCTCACGCGCTACCTCGCCGAGGCGCTGCGGCAGGGCACCACCACCTTCGAGACCAAGTCCGGCTACGGCCTGACCACCGCCGACGAGTCCCGCGCCCTGCGCGTCGCCGCCCGCCACACCGACGAGGTCACCTTCCTCGGCGCCCACATCGTCGCCCCGGAACTCGCCGACGACCCCGCCGCCTACGTCGACCTGGTCACCGGCGAGATGCTCGACGCCTGCGCCCCGCACGCCCGTTGGATCGACGTGTTCTGCGAGAAGGGCGCCTTCGACGGCGACCAGGCCCGCGCGATCCTCACCGCGGGCCGGGCGAAGGGCCTGCACCCCCGCATCCACGCCAACCAGCTCTCCTACGGCCCCGGCGTGCGGCTCGCCGTCGAACTCGACGCCGCCAGCGCCGACCACTGCACCCACCTCACCGACGCCGACGTGGACGCCCTGGCGAGCAGCCGTACGGTCGCGACCCTGCTGCCCGGCGCGGAGTTCTCCACCCGTGCCCAGTGGCCGGACGCCCGGCGCCTGATCGACGCCGGGGCCACGGTCGCCCTGTCCACCGACTGCAACCCCGGCTCGTCCTTCACGTCCTCCGTGCCCTTCTGCATCGCGCTCGCGGTGCGGGACATGGGGATGACGCCGGACGAGGCGGTCTGGGCGGCCACTGCGGGCGGAGCCGCCGCCCTGCGCCGCGACGACGTCGGCCGTCTCACCCCGGGCGCGTACGCCGATCTGACGCTGCTCGACGCCCCGAGCCACGTCCACCTGGCCTACCGGCCCGGCGTTCCCCTGGTCGCGGGCGTGTGGCGGCGGGGCGTGCGTAGGGTGTGACCGGCGTGTGAACCGGGGAGCGGGGGACGGATGGCCAAGTACTGGTGGACGCCGTTCCTGGTGAACGTGCTGCTCGGGATCCCGGGCGTCGTGCCGTTCTGGCTCGTCTGGTACCTGATGGTCAACTGGCCGCTGGCGGAACTGGGCTGGACCGTGCGCGAGCCGACGGAGAACGACGGCATGGCGCTCTGGCTCGTGATCGTCGTTCCCGTGGTCGCGCTCTTCGCGATGATCTGGTGGCTGGTCAACGAGCCGTTGCGGCGCCGGACCTCCCTCACGCCGCGCACCTTCTGGCTCCTGTGCGCCGCGGCCCCGCTGCTGCCGACGGCCGCGCTGTTCGCCAACTCCCCGTGAACGGCAGCCCGAAGGGGGGCGGCCCGGCAGCGGACCGCCCCCCTGGAGGGCAAGCGTCACCCGGTCGGCGCTGAGGACTACTCCTCGACCGTGAGCCCCTTGCGCAGCCGTACGAGTGTGCGCGACAGCAGACGCGAGACGTGCATCTGGGAGATGCCCAGCTCCTCGCCGATCTCCGACTGGGTCATGCCCGCGACGAACCGCAGGGAGAGGATCTTCCGGTCCCGCGAGGGCAGTTCGGCGATCAGCGGCTTCAGCGACTCGACGTACTCGATGCCTTCGAGCCCGTGGTCCTCGTAGCCGATGCGGTCGGCGAGCGCGCCCTCCGCGTCGTCCTCCTCCGGCTGGGCGTCCAGCGAGGAGGCGGTGTAGGCGTTGGACGCCGCCATGCCCTCGACGACCTCGTCCTTGGACAGGCCGAGGTGCTCGGCCAGCTCGGACACCGTGGGGGCGCGGTCGAGGCGCTGGGCCAGTTCGTCGCCGGCCTTCGCCAGGTCGAGCCGCAGCTCCTGGAGGCGGCGCGGGACGCGCACGGACCACGAGGTGTCGCGGAAGAAGCGCTTGATCTCGCCGATGATGGTCGGCATCGCGAACGTGGGGAACTCCACCCCGCGCGACAGCTCGAAGCGGTCGATCGCCTTGATCAGGCCGATGGTGCCGACCTGGATGATGTCCTCCATCGGCTCGCTGCGCGAGCGGAAGCGGGAGGCGGCGAACTTGACCAGCGCGAGGTTCAGCTCGACGAGCGTGTTGCGTACGTACGCGTACTCATGGGTGCCTTCCTCCAGCGACTCCAGACGCTCGAAGAGGGTCTTGGACAGGGCCCTGGCGTCCGCCGGAGCGACCTCGTCGTACGCGGGGATGTCCGGAAGCCCGGCGAGTGCGTCGTCGTGGTCGACGACCGCTTCGTGATGCTCGATGGGATTCAGATGTTCCGGAGGGAGTGTCGACGTCGCTTGGTGGGTACGCGATCCGTCGAGCCGGGGTGACATGATGTCCTCCATCGTTCTCGGCATACGGCTGCCGAAGCCAAATACGTGCACTGCGGTGTGCGGCGCCTCCAAAGCCGGCCGTGTCGGTTTACGTGTCTTACTAGCCCTACCGGGTTTACCGAGCTGACCGCAAGTGTGTTCTGTGCGGGTATGTCCGTTTGTGTGCGGTTGTTCGGGTGTCGGAGTGCGGTGGGAAGGCGTAGTGTTCGAGGGCGTCAGCAAGCAGTCACGACCTCGGGAGAGAGAAACGGCATGGACCGCGGGACGGTCGGCCAGGCCCAGTCGGGCCGGCTTCTGGTCGAGGTGCGGGAAGAGGGCCCCAGTGCCGTCGTGACCCCGGCGGGTGAGCTGGATCACCACACCGCCGATCTGTTGCGCGAGCCGCTGGAGGACTGTCTCGCCAAGGGATTCAACCGGCTCGTCGTGGACTGCTCACGACTGGAGTTCTGCGACTCCACGGGACTCAACGTCCTGCTCGGAGCGCGGCTGAAGGCCGAGGCGGCGGGGGGTGGAGTGCACTTGGTGGCCATGCAGCCGGTGGTGGCCCGGGTGTTCGAGATCACGGGGGCCGAAGCGGTCTTCACCCTTCATGACACGCTTGCGGCCGCCCTGGCCGACGGGTCCGGCTGAGCCGGTCCTTGTCCGGCCGGCGCAGGGGCGTGTGCGGTTCCCGGGGCGGGTGTTTCCGTGCCGCCGCGGGTTTCGTGCCGAATACAGGGGTGTTCGCGCGGTCCGGTCGGGCAGGAGAGACCCTGAACCGGCTGTGTACGACACTTCTGACGACGAATTTGAAATGTGAACTGGTGAATCGGTGAGGTGAAGCGCTGATGAGCACCACCCGGCCCTACTCGCCGGGCGACCGCGGTCCGGAGCCCAGCGGCGCTTCCGGGGCGCCCGCGTCCGCGCCGGTGCCTTCTTCGGGGGTTCCCGGGGCGGCGTCCGTGTCCGCCCCGGAGGGCGGTGGGCGGCAGGCCCGCAGGCTGAGCTTCGAGGACGCGAGCGGGGTCGTTCCGCTGGCCCGCGACTTCACCCGTGAGGCGCTGTACGCCTGGGGCTGGCTGCCGTCCGCCACCGCGGACCAGCGGGCCGCCGCCGAGGACGTACTGCTCGTGGTGTCCGAGCTGGTCACCAACGCCTGTCTGCACGCCGAGGGGCCGGACGAGCTGCGGATCACCTGCGAGAAGAAGGTGATCCGGCTGGAGGTCTCCGACCGCGGCACGGGCCAGCCGGCCCCGCGGACCCCGCACCGCGCGGGGCGCCCCGGCGGCCACGGCATGTTCATCGTGCAGCGCCTGTGCCTGGACTGGGGCGTCGTACGGACGCCGGGCGTCGCGGGCAAGCGCGTCTGGGCGGAACTGGGCGCTCCGGCGTAAGCCCGAGGCAGCCTGCGGCGCATGCGCGGGGCCCTGCCCGCCCCGCCCGCCCGTCCCGGCGGACCGAGCCGGGCGCCGGCTTGCGCCTGCGGCGCCGGGGCAGGGTTCCAGCCCGCCCACCCGTCTGTCCCGGTGAACCGGGAGGCGGCTGTTCCTCGGTGCTTCGCCCCGGTACTGCCCACCCGCCGTTCGTGTCTCCGTGGGGCGGGAGGCGGCTGTCTCCGACGGCTTCGTCGGCTTCGTCGGCTTCGCCCGGACTCCTGCACCGCTCCCCCTCCCACGGTCGAAGTCCGTGAGGCTCCCCGGAGGCTTAGCCCCCGCAAGGCCCCTGGACTTCCCTCGGCTGCCGTGAAGACGAGGAGGGCCCCCTCATCCGGGCTGGATGAGGGGGCCCTCCTCGCGAGGCAGTCGTCCGCCGGGCTCAGCGCACGTCGCCCATGAGCTGCTTGACGCGCTTGCGGTACATCCAGATCGCCACGCCCGCGACCACCGCGAGCGTCGCCTCCGCGGCGACGATGCCCGTCTTGTTGAGGTTGACGCCGGCGATGGAGAGCAGGCCGGTCGTGGCGTCGCCCGCGGTGACGGCCAGGAACCAGACGCCCATCATCTGCGAGGCGTACTTCACCGGCGCCATCTTCGTCGTCACCGACAGGCCGACCGGGGAGAGCATCAGCTCACCGCAGGTCTGGACGAAGTAGATCGCCACCAGCCACATGGCCGCCGCCTTGTGGCCGCCCTCCGCGATGCCCAGCGGGGCCAGGAAGAGGAAGAAGGACGCGCCGACCAGGACCAGACCGCCGCAGAACTTGACGACCGTGCTCGGCTCCTTGCCGCGGCGGGCCAGCGCCATCCACAGCGTGGCGAAGACCGGGGCCAGGGCCATGATGATGACCGGGTTGACCGACTGGTACCAGGAGACCGGGAAACTCCAGCCGAAGACGCTGTTGTCGGCCGAGGAGTCGGCGAACAGCGACAGGGTCGAGCCGCCCTGGTCGTAGATCATCCAGAACACGGCCGCGGCGACGAAGAACCAGATGTACGCCGACATCTTGGACTGCTCCGCGCGGTCCAGGGACTTGTCGCGCTTGATGTTGGTCAGCACCAGCACCGGGATGATCACACCGAGCAGCGTCAGCGGGACCAGGATCCAGTTCAGGGTGTAGTGGCCGGAGAAGCCGACGATCGCGTAGAAGACGACGGCCAGCGCGGCCCAGAACGCGGCCTTGCGCAGCGTCGAGGACTTCTCCTGGGCGGACAGCGGCTTCGGGACCACGCTGGAGTGCGGGGCCAGGTGGCGGCTGCCGATCAGGAACTGGAGCACGCCCAGGCCCATGCCGACCGCGGCGAGCGCGAAGCCCAGGTGCCAGTTGACGCTCTCGCCGATGGTGCCGATGGTCAGCGGCGCCACGAAGGCACCGAGGTTGATGCCCATGTAGAAGACGGTGAAGCCACCGTCGCGGCGCGGGTCGTCGGGGCCGTCGTAGAGCTGGCCGACCATCGTGGAGATGTTGGCCTTCAGCAGACCCGAGCCGATGGCGACCAGACCGAGGCCCGCGTAGAACGTGCCGGAGGACGGCAGCGCCAGCGTGAGGTGGCCGAGCATGATCACGCCGCCGGCGATGGCGACGGTCTTGCGCGGGCCCCAGACGCGGTCGCCGAACCAGCCGCCCGGCATCGTGAGCAGGTACACCAGCGAGAGGTACACCGAGTAGATCGCGGTCGCGGTGCCGGCGTTGAGGCCGAGGCCACCCGGGGCGACGAGGTACAGCGGGAGCAGAGCCCTCATGCCGTAGTAGGAGAACCTCTCCCACATCTCGGTCATGAAGAGTGTGGCCAGTCCGCGGGGGTGGCCGAAGAAGGTCTTCTCGGTCCCGGGGGTGCCCGGGGTGACCGAGTCCTTCGTCAGGCTGGACGCCATGGTCGTTCCTTGCTGGTCGGGACGCGCTCATGAGGCGATGCGCGCCCGGTGGGGGGCGGCCGGCACCGGCGGCCTTCCCCGCCCGTCCCACGCCTGAGGGATTCCGCTCCGGATTGCGAAGCGGTGGGCGGCGGCCACCGGGATCCACGCCTCTGCGCGCGTCACTGCACGCGGTGAGGCCCGGCCACAGGTCATTCCTTTCAAGGCCGGCCGTGGGGGCCGGCCCGCACACAAAAGGACCCTTAGCGTCGAAACGTTCGCCAAAGGTCCTCTGGGTACTACAGGCGCTGATTCACCATACGGCAGGACACCGCCCGGTATGGAAGGACTTGAGACGCGGATCACAGGTGATGGTGGAACCGCGAACGATCTTTCGAAGGTTTATTACAGGATGGCACCCCACAGCCGCAGGCTCGGACGTGGGGTCGGGACCCGGGTGGTCCGCACCCGGCCCACAGGCCGTTCACAGGCCCCCCGCGGGCGGGCGGCCCTCGGCGCGATCTTGCCCGGGCGTTGCTCCGAGCGGTCTACCATCAGCTCATGACCCGTGTACTGCTCGCCGAGGACGACGCGTCCATCTCGGAGCCGCTGGCCCGCGCACTGCGCAGGGAAGGGTACGAGGTCGAGGTGCGTGAGGACGGACCCGCCGCACTCGACGCGGGGCTGCAGGGCGGCATCGACCTGGTCGTGCTGGACCTCGGCCTGCCGGACATGGACGGTCTCGAGGTCGCCCGCCGGCTGCGGTCCGAGGGCCACGCCGTGCCCATCCTGATCCTGACCGCGCGCGCCGACGAGGTGGACACCGTCGTCGGCCTGGACGCGGGCGCGGACGACTACGTCACCAAGCCCTTCCGCCTGGCCGAGCTGCTGGCCCGGGTCCGGGCCCTGCTGCGGCGGGGTGCCGTCGAGCCGCCGCAGCCGCCCGCCACCCACGGCGTGCGCATCGACGTCGAGTCGCACCGGGCCTGGATGGGCGAGGAGGAGCTGCAGCTCACCGCGAAGGAGTTCGACCTGCTGCGGGTCCTGGTGCGCGACGCCGGCCGGGTCGTCACCCGCGACCAGCTGATGCGCGAGGTCTGGGACACCACCTGGTGGTCGTCGACCAAGACCCTCGACATGCACATCTCCTGGCTGCGCAAGAAGCTCGGCGACGACGCGGCCAACCCGCGCTACATCGCCACCGTGCGCGGCGTGGGCTTCCGTTTCGAGAAGAACTGATCCCAGAAGCAACCGAGCGAAACTCCGAGGGTCTTCCGGGTAAGAGGACATGCGCCGTCGACTGATCCAGTCCACGCTCGCCGTGGTGCTCGTGGTGATCGCCGTCTTCGGCGTCTCCCTCGTCATCGTCGAGACCCGCACGATCAGCAGCACCGCCCAGGAACGCGTCGGCCTGGAGGCGGTGCGGCTGGCCAGCATCGTGGACAGCCGGCTCATCGGCACCGGCACCGTCGACGAGCACTTCCTGCGGGAGCAGATCCGCGACGCCCGGTACGCCGTCATCCGCATCCCCGGCGAGCCGGTCGTCGAGGTCGGCGAGAAGCCGTCCGGCGACGTCCTGCGGGGCCGGGCCACCGGCGAGGAGGGCGAGTCCGTCCTCGTCGAGGAGCCCAGGTCCTCGGTGACCCGGGAGGTCGGCCGGACCCTGCTGATCATCGGTCTGGTGGCGCTGCTCGCCGTGATCGCCGCCGTACTGCTGGCGATCCGGCAGGCCAACCGTCTCGCCTCCCCGCTCACCGACCTCGCCGAGACCGCCGAACGCCTCGGCTCCGGGGACCCGCGCCCGCGGCACAAGCGGTACGGCGTCCCCGAGCTGGACCGCGTCGCCGACGTCCTGGACTCCTCCGCCGAGCGGATCGCCCGGATGCTGACCGCCGAGCGGCGCCTGGCCGCCGACGCCTCCCACCAGCTCCGTACGCCGCTGACCGCGCTGTCCATGCGGCTGGAGGAGATCACCCTCACCGACGAACCGGAGACGGTGAAGGAGGAGGCGACGATCGCGTTGTCGCAGGTGGAGCGGCTGACGGACGTCGTGGACCGGCTGCTGACCAACTCCCGCGACCCGCGCAGCGGCTCCGCCGTCACCTTCGAGCTGGACGACGTCATCCAGCAGCAGATCGCCGAGTGGCGCCCCGCCTACCGCAGCGAGGGGCGGGCCATCGTCAGCTCCGGCAAACGCCATCTGACGGCCGTGGGCACGCCGGGCGCGGTGGCGCAGGTGCTGGCCGCGCTGATCGAGAACTCCCTGATGCACGGCGGCGGCACCGTCGCCCTGCGGACCCGGGTGACCGGAAACCAGGCCGTGGTCGAGGTCACCGACGAGGGGCCCGGCGTCCCGGCCGACCTGGGGGCGCGGATCTTCGAGCGGGCGATCAGCGGACGCAACTCCACGGGCATCGGCCTCGCCGTCGCCCGCGACCTGGCCGAGGCGGACGGCGGACGGCTGGAGCTGCTCCAAGGGCGCCCGCCGGTCTTCGGGCTGTTCCTGTCCCGTACGCATCCCCCGAAGAAGCCCCCGGAGGACGGCGGCCGCACGGTGCGCTGAGCGCGGGGGAGCCGGTCAGCGGCGGCCCGCGGGGGCACCGTCCGGGTGGGGGAGCGCGGTCGGGGCCTCGTGCTCCAGGAAGGTCTCCGCCCGCGTCACCGGCTCACGGGCGGGCAGCGCGCGGAAGACCCAGCTGCGGTACGACCAGAAGCGGAAGAGCGTGCCGAGGCCGATGCCGAGGAACTTGAAGATGTTGCTCTGCAGCGGGCTGTCCCAGCCGAAGCCGTACGTCGCCGTGTAGAGCACGCCGTTCTCGATCACCAGCCCGATCACGCTGAACAGCAGGAACAGCGACATCTCGCGGGTCTGGCCGCTCTTGTCGCGGTCGCGGTAGGTGAAGTACCGGAAGCCCACGTAGTTGAAGACGATCGCGACGATGGTGGCGACGATGCTGGCCCGCACCACCTGGAGGTCGGTCGTGTGGCGCACGAAGTTGAAGACGAGGAGGTTGACCAGCACCCCCGCGCCGCCCACGGCGCCGAACTTCGCGATCTCGCTCACGAGCCGCCCGATCCGTCCCCGCACGCCTGCGCGCGGCGGCCGGGGCGTGGCGGGCGTCCGAGCACCCGAGGAACCCTGTTCCATGGCCGTGCAGGCCCCCGTCCGTCGGTTGGCGTCAATTCGTTCATGCTAACCACCCGGACGCGGGATCTTCCTGCGGACGGACCCGCGAGGGTCGCAACGGGGGCGGGGAAGGGCGGGAAACGGCCGGTAAACAGGTGGGCTCCGCGCGGCCGATACGCTAGGGGTGTGACGTTCCCGGTAGTCGGTATGGTCGGCGGTGGCCAGCTCGCTCGTATGACACACGAGGCGGGCATCCCGTTGGGCATCAGGTTCAAGCTTCTCAGTGACACTCCTCAGGACTCTGCGGCGCAGGTCGTGAACGAAGTCGTCGTCGGCGACTATCGCGATCTGGACACGTTGCGCGAGTTCGCGCGCGGCTGTGACGTGATCACCTTCGATCACGAACACGTGCCGACCGAGCACCTCAAGGCCCTGGAGGCGGACGGCATCCCCGTGCGCCCCGGCCCCGAGGCGCTCGTGCACGCCCAGGACAAGGGCGTGATGCGCGCGAAGCTCGACGCGATCGGCGTGCCCTGCCCGCGGCACCGCATCGTGAGCGATCCGGCCGACGTGGCCGCCTTCGCGGCGGAGGGCGACGGCTTCCCCGTCGTCCTCAAGACGGTCCGCGGCGGGTACGACGGCAAGGGCGTGTGGGTCGTGGACTGCGCGGAGGAGGCGGCCGAGCCCTTCCGCGCGGGGGTGCCCGTGCTGGCGGAGGAGAAGGTCGACTTCGTCCGCGAGCTGGCCGCCAACGTGGTCCGCTCCCCGCACGGCCAGGCGGTGGCCTACCCCGTCGTCGAGTCCCAGCAGGTCAAGGGCGTCTGCGACACGGTGATCGCGCCCGCCCCCGGCCTCGACGAGGAGCTGGCCCTGCGCGCCGAGGAGATGGCGCTCGGCATCGCCAAGGAGCTGGGCGTCGTCGGCCACCTCGCCGTCGAGCTGTTTCAGACCCGCGACGGCCGCGTCCTCGTCAACGAACTGGCGATGCGCCCGCACAACTCCGGCCACTGGACCATGGACGGCGCGATCACCTCGCAGTTCGCCAACCACGTCCGCGCGGTCCTCGACCTCCCCCTCGGCGACCCGCGCCCGCGCGCCACGTGGACGGTCATGGTCAACGTCCTCGGCGGCGACTACCCGGACATGTACTCCGCGTACCTGCACTGCATGGCCCGCGACCCCCAGCTCAAGATCCACATGTACGGCAAGGACGTGAAGCCCGGCCGCAAGGTGGGCCACGTCAACACCTACGGCGACGACCTGGACGACGTGCTGGAGCGCGCCCGTCACGCTGCCGGCTACCTGAGAGGGACGATCACCGAATGAGCCAGGCCAGCCCGGCGAGCCCGGTCGTAGGCATCGTCATGGGGTCGGACTCCGACTGGCCCGTCATGGAGGCCGCCGCCAAGGCGCTCGACGAGTTCGAGATCCCCTACGAGGTCGACGTCGTCTCCGCGCACCGCATGCCGCACGAGATGATCGCGTACGGCGAGCAGGCCGCCGGACGCGGGCTGAAGGCGATCGTCGCCGGGGCCGGGGGCGCCGCCCACCTGCCCGGCATGCTCGCTTCCGTCACCCCGCTGCCGGTCATCGGCGTGCCGGTGCCGCTGAAGTACCTCGACGGCATGGACAGCCTGCTGTCCATCGTGCAGATGCCGGCCGGCGTCCCCGTCGCCACCGTCTCCGTCGGCGGCGCCCGCAACGCCGGTCTGCTGGCCGCCCGCATCCTCGCCGCCCACGACGAGGAACTGCTCGGCCGGATGCGCGAGTTCCAGCAGGAGCTGAACGACCAGGCCACCGAGAAGGGCAAGCGGCTGCGCAACAAGGTCGCGGGCTCGACGGCCGGCTTCGGCTTCGGAAAGTGACCGACGAGAAGTGACGGAAGGGACGCGGATGACATCGCTGGAGAGGGCTCGCGAGCTGCTGCGCGAGTTCCCCGTCGTCGACGGGCACAACGACCTGCCCTGGGCACTGCGCGAGCAGGTCGGCTACGACCTCGACGCCCGGGACATCGCCGCGGACCAGTCCGCGTACCTGCACACCGACCTGGCCCGGCTGCGGGCGGGCGGCGTCGGCGCGCAGTACTGGTCGGTGTACGTCCGCTCCGACCTGCCGGGCGCGGTGACGGCCACGCTGGAGCAGATCGACTGCGTACGGCAGCTCGTCGCCCGCCACCCCGGGGAGCTGCGCGCCGCGCTGACCGCCGCCGACATGGAGGCCGCCCGCGCCGAGGGCCGGATCGCCTCCCTGATGGGTGCCGAGGGCGGCCACTCCATCGACAACTCGCTGGCCGCCCTGCGCGCCCTGTACGCCCTGGGCGTGCGCTACATGACGCTCACGCACAACGACAACGTCGCGTGGGCCGACTCGGCGACCGACGAGCCCGGCGTCGGCGGCCTGTCGGCCTTCGGCCGCGAGGTCGTGCGGGAGATGAACCGCGAGGGCATGCTGGTCGACCTCTCGCACGTCGCGGCGACGACGATGCGCGACGCGCTGGACACCTCCACCGCGCCGGTGATCTTCTCGCACTCCTCGTCCCGCGCGGTGTGCGACCACCCGCGCAACATCCCCGACGACGTCCTGGAACGGCTGCCCGCCAACGGCGGCATGGCGATGGTGACGTTCGTGCCGAAGTTCGTGCTCCAGGCCGCCGTGGACTGGACGGCCGAGGCCGACGAGAACATGCGCGCGCACGGCTTCCACCCCCTCGACTCCAGCCCCGAGGCGATGAAGGTGCACGCCGCCTTCGAGGAGCGCGTCCCGCGTCCCGTGGCCACCGTGTCCACGGTCGCCGACCACCTCGACCACATGCGCGAGGTCGCCGGTGTCGACCACCTCGGCATCGGCGGCGACTACGACGGGACGCCCTTCACCCCCGACGGCCTCGACGACGTCGCCGGCTACCCGAACCTCATCGCCGAACTCCTCGACCGCGGCTGGTCCCAGGCCGACCTGGCCAAGCTCACCTGGAAGAACGCGGTCCGCGTCCTGGACGCCGCCGAGGACGTGGCCCGGGGACTGCGCCGGACGCGGGGGCCGTCCAACGCCACCATCGAGCAGCTCGACGGCTGAGCCGCCCGCTTCCCGCCGGCGGGTGGGGCGCCGGTACCCCCGAACGCCCCGCCCACCAGGAAGCCCCTACCGCTCCGTGCGACGGTGGCCGTATCGCACGACGACCGTACGGAGCACCGCCATGGCAGATCTCCAGGACGACCTGCACTCCGGTACCGAGGCCGGTGGGCTCGACGACCTGCCCGTGCCGCTCGCCGCGGAGGCCTGTGCGCCGGAGCCCTGCGCGCCCGTGTCCGGCCCCGGCGACGAGCCGCTGACCCGGGCGCTCGCCGTACTGGCCGCCCACCCCGTCGCCGACGGCTGCAACGGGCTGCCCGGGGTCCTCGGGAACCTGTCCTGGTACGACCTGGAGCTGGGCGAGAGCGCCGTCGACACCGACGTGCCGCGGCTGCGGGAGGGGCGCGTCGGAGCGCTGCTGTGGTCGCTGCACCTGCCGGAGTCCGTGGACGGGGACCGTGCGGTCGGTGCCACGCTGGAGCGGCTGGACCTGGTCAAGACCGTCGTCCGGGCCCACCCGGAGGGGCTGCGCCTGGCCCGCGACGCGGGGCAGATCATCGACGCGCGCCACTGCGGCCGGGTCGCCGTGCTGCCCGGTCCCGCGGGCGCCGCCGCGATCGGCGACCGCCTGGGCATCCTGCGTTCCCTGCACGCCCTCGGCCTGCGCGCGCTGACGCTGTCCGGGGTGTCCTGGGCGGGCGAGGCGGGGCTGACCCGGTTCGGCGAGGAGGTCGTCCGCGAGATGAACCGCCTCGGTGTCCTCGCCGACCTCTCCGGTGCCTGTGCCCAGACCGTCCGCCGCACCTTCGCGGTGTCCAAGGCGCCGGCGCTGTGCACCCGCTCCGCCACCCGCGCCCTGCGCCCGCACCCGGCCAACCTCCCCGACGACCTGCTGGCGGAGCTGGGCGCGGCCGGCGGCCTGTGCATGGTGCCGCTGACCGCCGAGCAGACCGGGCCGACCGTCCGGGACGTCGCCGACCACCTCGACCACGTCCGCGCGGTGGCCGGCCCGCGGAGCGTCGGCCTCTCCGGCACCTACGACACCGGCACCGCCCACCCGCTGGAGCTGGGCGACCCCTCCTGCTACCCCCGGCTCATCGCCGAACTGCTCCACCGCGGCTGGGACGAGGCGGACATCGCCCTGCTGACCTGGGGAAACCTCCAGCGCGTCCTGCGCGCCGCGGCCTTCACCGCGAAGGCCGCCCAACTGCGCCGCGAGCCGTCCACGGCGACCATCGGCGACCTGGACGGCTGAGCGCCCGCGCCGGGCCAAGGAGTCGTCAACACCGCCCGCTTCCCCGGCAGCCCGGGCGTGTCCTGCGGCACAATGCGGACGGACGCCGGTTCGGCCGACTGAGCCTCGGCCGAACCGGCGTCCCTCTCCTGCCGCCGTCAGGCGGTGGGGCGGCCCATCGCCCGGTAGGTCCAGCCGGCCTTGCGCCACAGCGTCGGGTCCAGGGCGTTGCGGCCGTCCAGGATCACCCGGGCCGCCGCCGCCTCGCCCAGGACCTCCGGGTCCAGCTCGCGGAACTCCCGCCACTCGGTGAGGTGCAGCACGACGTCCGCGCCCCGCACCGCCTCCAGCGCCGAGTCGGCGTAGCCGAGCGTCGGGAAGAGCCGGCGGGCGTTCTCCATGCCCTTGGGGTCGTACACCGTCACCTGGGCGCCCTGGAGGTGGACCTGCCCGGCGACGTTCAGCGCGGGGGAGTCCCGTACGTCGTCCGAGTCGGGCTTGAAGGTGGCGCCGAGCACCGCGATCCGCTTGCCGAGGAACGGGCCGCCGCCCAGCGCCTGCCGGGTCAGCTCCACCATCTGGCCGCGCTGGCGCATGTTGATCGAGTCGATCTCGCGCAGGAAGGTCAGCGCCTGGTCGGCGCCCAGCTCGCCCGCGCGTGCCATGAAGGCGCGGATGTCCTTCGGCAGACAGCCGCCGCCGAAGCCGATCCCGGCCCGCAGGAACTTGCGGCCGATCCGGTCGTCGTACCCGATGGCCTCCGCCAGCTTGGCGACGTCGCCGTCGGCGGCCTCGCAGACCTCCGCCATCGCGTTGATGAACGAGATCTTGGTGGCGAGGAACGAGTTCGCCGAGGTCTTCACCAGCTCGGCGGTCGGGAAGTCGGTGACGACGAAGGGGGAGCCCTCCCCGACCGGCGTGGCGTACACCTCGCGCAGCAGCTTCTCCGACCGCTCGCTGCGCACGCCGACCACGATCCGGTCCGGGTGCAGCGTGTCCTCGACGGCGAAGCCCTCGCGCAGGAACTCCGGGTTCCAGGCCAGCTCGGCCCGGTGGCCGGCCGGCGCGTGCTCGGTCAGGTAGGCGGCCAGCCGGTCGGCGGAGCCCACCGGCACCGTCGACTTGCCGACGACCAGCGCGGGTCGGGTCAGGTGCGGCGCCAGCGAGGCCAGCGCGGCGTCGACGTAGGACATGTCGCAGGCGTACTCGCCGTGCTTCTGCGGGGTGTTCACGCACAGGAAGTGCACGTCGCCGAAGGCGGCGACCTCGGCGAAGTCGGTGGTGAAGCGCAGCCGCCCGCTGGACCCCTCGATGCCCGCGACGTGCTTGCGCAGCAGCTCCTCCAGCCCCGGCTCGTACATCGGGACCTCGCCCCGCTGGAGCATCGCGATCTTCTCGGGCACCACGTCCAGACCCAGCACCTCGAAACCGAGTTCGGCCATGGCCGCCGCGTGCGTCGCGCCGAGATAACCGGTACCGATCACGGTGATCTTGAGGGCCATGGGTGCTCCAGGGGTGTACGGCGTGGGTGCGCGCCCGAGCATATCGGGGGCGCGGGAAAAACCTTTCGGTCGCCTGTCGTCAAGCTCACCTATCCACGAACGCGGGCGGGCTCTAAAATTTGGGTTACTTAACGGTAGTTAGCGTGCCCAGCATCACAGCGTTTTGGAGCGTGAGACACCTTGGCCGAATCGGCTGACTTCGACCTGTACCGCCCGTCGGAGGAGCACGACATGCTCCGCGACGCCGTCCGCTCGCTGGCCGAGGCGAAGATCGCGCCGCACGCCGCCGCGGTCGACGAGGAGGCCCGCTTCCCGCGGGAGGCGCTGGACGCCCTGACCGCGAACGACCTGCACGCGGTGCACGTCCCCGAGGAGTACGGCGGCGCGGGCGCCGACGCGCTCGCCACGGTCATCGTGATCGAGGAGGTGGCCCGCGTCTGCGCGTCCTCCTCCCTCATCCCGGCCGTGAACAAGCTCGGCTCGCTCCCGGTGATCCTCTCCGGCTCCGAGGAGCTGAAGAAGAAGTACATGGCCCCGCTCGCCAAGGGCGAGGGCATGTTCTCCTACTGCCTCTCCGAGCCCGACGCGGGCTCCGACGCGGCCGGCATGAAGACCAAGGCCGTCCGCGACGGCGACTTCTGGGTGCTCAACGGCGTCAAGCGCTGGATCACCAACGCGGGCGAGTCGGAGTTCTACACGGTGATGGCCGTCACCGACCCCACCAAGCGCTCCAAGGGCATCTCCGCCTTCGTCGTCGAGAAGTCCGACGAGGGCGTCTCCTTCGGCGCCCCGGAGAAGAAGCTCGGCATCAAGGGCTCCCCGACCCGCGAGGTCTACCTCGACAACGTCCGCATCCCCGCCGACCGCATGATCGGCGCGGAGGGCACCGGCTTCGCCACCGCGATGAAGACGCTGGACCACACCCGCATCACCATCGCCGCCCAGGCCCTCGGCATCGCCCAGGGCGCCCTCGACTACGCCAAGGGCTACGTCCGGGAGCGCAAGCAGTTCGGCAAGCCGATCGCGGACTTCCAGGGCATCCAGTTCATGCTCGCCGACATGGCCATGAAGATCGAGGCCGCCCGCCAGCTCACCTACGCCGCGGCCGCCAAGTCCGAGCGCGGCGACAGCGACCTCACCTTCCAGGGCGCCGCCGCCAAGTGCTTCGCCTCCGACGTGGCCATGGAGGTCACCACGGACGCCGTCCAGCTCCTCGGCGGCTACGGCTACACCCGTGACTACCCGGTGGAGCGCATGATGCGCGACGCCAAGATCACGCAGATCTACGAGGGCACCAACCAGGTCCAGCGCATCGTGATGGCGCGCAACCTGCCGTAGCGGCGGGGGAGTCGTACGGCGAGGGGCGTCCGCGGGCCGGGCGCCCCTCGCCCGTCGTGACCCGTTGTCAGTGGCGGGTGAGACGGTGGATCCATCGCGTCGGGAAGCCGGTGAACGGCACTCGGTATGAGGGGGAGCCACCATGTCCACAAGCCAGAACTACATCAACCACGTCGCTCTCGTGCTGGACGCCAGTTCGTCCATGCGCCGCCTGAGCGACAAGGTGGTCGAGGTCGCCGACCAGCAGATCGCCTACCTGGCCCGCCGCTCGCAGGAGCTGGACCAGGAGACCCGCGTCACGGTGTACGTCTTCGCCGACCGGGTGGAGTGCGTCATCTACGACAAGGACGTGCTGCGGATGCCCTCGCTGAAGCAGATGTACCGGGTCGGCGGCATGACGGCGCTGCTGGCCGCCACGCTCAAGTCGCAGCACGAGCTGGCGCAGACCGCCCAGCTCTACGGTGACCACAGCTTCCTCACCTTCGTCCTCACCGACGGGCAGGAGAACGTGAGCCACCGCTGCCCGGACGCCCCCGCCCGTGACCCGCGCGCCCTGGTCCGGGCCGTGTCCTCGATGATCGAGACGCAGGAGGACAACTGGACGCTGGCCGTCCTCGTCCCCGACCAGATGGGCAAGCGCGAGGCCATGCAGTACGGCTTCCCGAAGGACAACATCGCGATCTGGGACGCCACGAGCACCCAGGGCCTGGAGGAGGCCGGACAGGTCATCCAGGAGGCCACCGAGAAGTTCATGGTGGGCCGCACCAAGGGCATCCGGGGCTCGCGGACCGTGTTCTCCACCGGCGCGGACGCGGTCAACAAGGACACCGTCAGGGCGGCCGGCCTCACCCCGGTGGAGAGCTCGAAGTACCGGCTCATCGACGTGCCCCGCGACGTGGCGATCCGGGAGTGGGTCGTCGAGAGCGGGCACACCTACCGCACCGGCGGGGCCTTCTACCAGCTCAGCAAGTCGGAGAAGGTCCAGCCGAAGAAGCAGATATCGGTGCTGGAGAAGAAGACGGACCGGGTGTACACCGGGCCCGAGGCCCGGGCCCTGCTCGGTCTGCCGGACGTCGAGGTCCGCATCAAGCCGGACCACAACGACGAGTTCACGATCTTCGTGCAGAGCACCAGCGTGAACCGCAAGCTCGTACCGAACACACGGCTGCTGCTGATGCTCTGACCGGCGTCCCGGCCGGCCGGTCGTCCCGGCCGGTCAGTCCTCGAAGCCCTCCGCCGCCCGCTTCTCGCGCAGCTCCATGATCGCGCGGCGGCGGGCCAGGCGGTGGGTGCGGCGGATCTGGGCCTCCTGGTAGCGGCGCTTGTCCTTCTCGGTCTCGGGCAGCACCGGCGGGACCGTGCGCGGCTTGCCGTCCGCGTCGACCGCGGCGAAGACCAGGTAGGCCGAACCGACCTGGGTGGCGGGGGTGGACTCGTTCCAGCGCTCGGCCATGACCCGGACGCCCACCTCCATGGAGCTGCGGCCGGTCCAGTTGACCTGGGCCTTCACATGGACGAGGTCACCGACGCGGACGGGTTCCAGGAACGCCATCTCGTCCATGGACGCGGTGACGGCGGGTCCGCCGGAGTGCCGTCCGGCCACGGCGCCCGCCGCGTCGTCGACGAGCTTCATGATCACACCGCCGTGCACCGTGCCCAGAAGGTTGGTGTCGCTGTGCGTCATGATGTGGCTGAGGGTGGTGCGGGAGGCCGAGGTCGGCTTGCCCGGGATCTCCGGGGGCGCCGGGTGTGCGGCCGAGGCCTGTTGTGCCTGGTCTGTCATGCCCTCCACCTTATGCCGGGGTCACACGGGCGTGGTTTTGTGTCGGGTTCGCAACAGCGCTGCCCTGATTTCCCGACATACCTTGTCCCGCCCACAGGGCAGCCCGGCACACTGGGCGCATGAATGATTGGCCCGAGGGATGGTCCGGTGACAACCGCGGCAGCGGATACGGGCGCGGCAGCGCGAGCGCACGGCCCGAGAGCGCACGCGTGATGCGTCAGGTCCGCCGCGGTGCGACGCCGCCGCCCGGCCCGGGCCCGTCGGCCCCGCCGTACGGCGCCGGGGTGCCCCAGCAGCCGTCGTACACCGACGGCCAGGGGTACGGCGGCGACGGCTACGACAGCGGCTACAACACCGGCCAGGTCTACGGGGGCAGTGGCGGCGGTCACGGCCCCGGCGGCCAGGCGCAGGGCAGACCCGCGCCGAACTGGCGCCGCCGGATCAAGTGGACCGCGATCACGGTGGTGACCGTGCTGGTCGTCACCACGGTCAGCACCTACTTCTGGGCGGACTCCAAGCTCAACCGCGAGGTCGACCTGTCCAAGGTCATCGACCGGCCCGAGGCCGGCGAGGGCACGAACTACCTGATCGTCGGGTCGGACAGCCGCGAGGGCATGTCCAAGGACGAGATGAAGGACCTGCACACCGGCTACGCCGAGGGCAAGCGCACCGACTCGATGATGATCCTGCACACCGGGGACAACGGGTCGACGCTGATCTCCCTGCCCCGCGACTCGGACGTCGAGATCCCGAGCTTCGTCGGCTCCGAGTCCGGCAAGAAGTACC
The DNA here is from genome assembly GCF_003112575.1 of Streptomyces ardesiacus. Lineage (GTDB taxonomy): Bacteria > Actinomycetota > Actinomycetes > Streptomycetales > Streptomycetaceae > Streptomyces > Streptomyces ardesiacus. Next base: position 40,091 of record NZ_BEWC01000003.1, on the reverse strand, counting down.
CGAGCACCGGCCGGCGCACGAAGCTGAACGCCGCCTACGCCGAGGACGGCCCCGAGCTGCTGGTGCGCACCGTCGAGTACAACACCGGGCTGCGCCTGGACCACTACGTCGAGATCGGCTTCGGCGGCTTCGCGAACATCGTGGACGCGGTCGGCGGCGTCGAGATCGACATCCCGCAGGACATCAAGGACAAGAAGTCCGGCGCCGACCTCAAGAAGGGCAAGCAGACCCTCAACGGCCAGGAGGCCCTCGCCTTCGTCCGTACCCGGTACGCGCTGGCCGGCTCCGACCTGGACCGCACCAAGAACCAGCAGAAGTTCCTGTCCGCGCTGGCGAGCCAGGTGGCCACCCCGTCGACGGTCCTCAACCCGTTCAGGCTGTACCCGACCATGGGCGCCGGTCTGGACTCCCTCATCGTCGACAAGGACATGGGCCTGTTCGACCTGGCGAGCATGTTCTGGGCGATGAAGAGCGTCAGCGGCGGCGACGGCACCTCAATGAACATGCCGATCTCCGGCAGCGTCGGCGGCAACCTCAAGTGGGACGACGCCAAGGTGAAGAAGCTCGTGCAGGAGCTGAAGAACGACGAGAAGGTCACCGTCTCCGGCAACTGAGCGGGGGCGCGGCGGCAGGACCGGCGCGCCTCACTCCTTGCCGCAGACCACCTCGTCGCCCCGCACCACCGTGCCCGACTCCTGCGGCGGGTCGGCCGGGCGTACCTTCACGACCTTCTCGAAGTCGGCACCGGCGATCACCTTCAGCGTCGCCCCCTGCCCCTCGACGGGCTTCAGCTCGCTCCCGGGCAGGGCGGCGGCCAGCGACTTCGCCGACTGGTCCCAGCGGGGGTCGAAGGCGACGACGGTCCGCCCGGCCGCGGGGCCGTCGGCGTTGCGCGGCGCCTTGGTGGTGCGGAAGCCGGTGGCGGCCAGCGCGTCGTCCACCCGCTTGCCGAGGCCCGGGGTGCGCGTGCCGTTCTCCACCTGGACGCGGATCTGCCGCGGGTCCACCGGGACCCGTACCGGCGCCGGTCCCTTCGGCCTGGGTTTCGGCGCGGACAGCGGCTTGTCCTCGCGCAGGGCGTCGAAGATCCGCTTCGACTTCACCGGGTCCCACTTCAGGGTCGATCCGACGCCCTTGACGGCGTAGCCCATCTGCCCGATCGGCACGGTGGTGAACTCGGAGGACGACGGCGAGAAGTTCCGCATCGCCCGCCCCAGCGTCAGCAGCTCGTCGGTGCCGAAGCCCTGGTCGGCCCGGACCGAGCCCAGCACGGCCCGGGTGACGTCACGGAACTTCAGCGGGTTCAGCAGGATGCCCGAGGAGGTCGCCCGGTCGATCAGCGCGGCCAGGAAGCGCTGCTGGCGTTGCATCCGGCTCAGGTCCGAGGCGCCGTCGAGGTGGCGCGAGCGCACGTACTGCAGGGCCTGCCCGCCCATGAGCGTGTGGGTGCCCGGGGCGAGGTCGAGTCCGGTGTAGCTGTCCTTGAGCGGCTGGACGGTGCAGATCTTCACCCCGCCGAGGACGTCGACGGTCTTCATGAAGCTGGTGAAGTCGACCTCCAGATAGTGGTCGATCTTCACGTGGGTCATGTGCTCCACGGTGCGGACGGTCAGCTGCGGGCCGCCCTCGGCGTAGGCGGCGTTCAGCTTGAGCGGGTGCCCCTCGTGGTGCTCGCCGGTGGTGCGGTCGGTGTGGCCGGGCGTCTCGGCGTACGAGTCGCGCGGCAGGCTGACCACGCTCGCCCGCTCCCGGTCCGCCGAGATGTGCACGATCATGACGGTGTCCGTGCAGTGGCAGGGCGCGCCGCCCAGCCGGTACGTGCGCCGCTCCTCCTCGGTGATGCTGTCCCGGCCGTCGGTGCCGACCATCAGGACGTTCATGCCGCCGCCCGCCTTGGGCCGGTTCTTCATGTCCTTGAACGCGTCGACCCGCGAGATGTCGTCGTCCAGGCCGGTGAGCACCGCGTGCCCGATCCCGGCGGACCCGAGCACCACCACCGACAGCGCCGTCACCGCCCGCATGGCCCAGCGCGGCTTCTTGCGCCGTACGGGGGGCTTCGGCGGACGCCGGGACGGCCGGGGGGCGCGCTGCGGCCGGGGAGCGCCCCGGCCGGCCGAGGCCGGGACCCGGGACGAGCGGGGCGGCGTGGACAAGGGGACACCTCCGCGGGGACGGGCCCCTGGGCGTGGAGCGTGAGGCCGGACGTGGGATTCGTCAGCACCGTAGGCCCATACGATCTGCTGACCGGTGCCGTGACCCCCGCGGCGCGCACCCGTGTCCCCCGTTCGCGGTAACGTGAGCACCGATGAACGCCAAGTCCGACGTGCGGCTGCCCGCCGTTTCCGTGATCATGCCCGTCCTCAACGAGGAGCGGCACCTGCGCGGCGCCGTCCGCGCCATCCTCGCCCAGGAGTACGCCGGCGAGATGGAGGTCGTGATCGCCGTCGGTCCCTCCACGGACCGTACGGAAGAGATCGCCGCCGAGCTCGTCGCCGAGGATCCGCGCGTGCACACCGTGCCGAACCCCACCGGCCGGACGCCCGCCGCGCTGAACGCCGCGATCAAGGCCTCCCGCCACCCCGTCGTCGTCCGCGTCGACGGCCACGGCATGCTGTCGCCGAACTACATCTCCACGGCCGTACGGCTCCTGGAGGAGACCGGCGCGCAGAACGTGGGCGGCATCATGCACGCCGAGGGGGAGAACGCCTGGGAGGACGCCGTCGCCGCCGCGATGACGTCGAAGATCGGCGTGGGCAACGCCGCGTTCCACACCGGTGGCCGGGCCGCGCCCGCCGAGACGGTGTACCTCGGTGTCTTCCGCCGCGAGGCGCTGGAGCGGCAGGGCGGGTACAACGAGGAGTTCATCCGCGCCCAGGACTGGGAGCTGAACTTCCGCATCCGCGAGGCCGGCGGTCTGATCTGGTTCTCGCCCGAGCTGAAGGTCTCCTACCGCCCCCGGCCGTCCGTGCGAGCGCTGGCCAAGCAGTACAAGGACTACGGCCGCTGGCGCCACGTCGTCGCCCGCTACCACGCCGGTTCCATCAACCTGCGCTACCTCGCCCCGCCGGCCGCCGTGTGCGCCATCGCGGCCGGTGTCGTGGTGGGCGCCGCGCTGACCCCGTGGGGCTTCGTCGTGCCCGGCGGCTACCTCGCGGCGATCGTGGCCGGCTCGCTGCCCGTCGGCAAGGGGCTCGGGCTGAAGGCGCGGGCGCAGATCCCGGTGGCGCTGGCGACCATGCACATGTCCTGGGGCTGGGGCTTCCTGACCAGCCCGAAGTCGCTGGCCAGGAAGGTCATCGCCTCGCGGCGCCCGGCGGTGCGGCCGGACGCGGACGCCACGGACGCCGCCGGGGCGCGCTGACGTCCCTCAGGACCAGGTGAACCCCGGGTTCACGTGCATGCAGGCGCTGTCGTCGGCGCCGTTGAGGGCCTCGGCCGACTCGGGGGTGCTGTCGTCGCTCCCCGGCTCCCGGTAGGCCGTGCCCTCGCGCCAGTCGGCGCCCACGACGAGCGTGACGCCGGAGACGTCGGTCGACCGCTTCACCGAACTCGCCGGGATGCCCAGGGACTCGGCGACGCGCCGCGCGTCGCCCTCCAGGTCGGCGCTCGGGTAGCGGATCACCGTACGGTCCTCGCTGGGCAGCACCGAGGGGTCCGCGACGGCCTTCGTGAAGCCCCGCTCCACCAGGAGCCCGGCGATCGCGTTCGCGCGCCCGGGGGCGGTGCCCCGCTCGGCCGTGCGGGTGCCGTTGCGCACCTGGACCGCCAGCTCGTCGTCGGGCGCGGCCGGATCGGCGGGCGGCTCCGGCTCGGCGTCGGGCTTCTCCTTCGCGTCCTTGCCGTCCAGGGCGATGTCCTCGCGCACCAGCCGGAACAACTGCTCCGCGTCCTCGGTCGGTTCGACACGGGCGCCCACGTACCGGTTGGGCATGGTGGTCATGGTGATGCGCTCGGGTTTGACCGTGCGCAGCTCGGTGCTGAGGTCGTACAGCTTCTTGACGGAGTCCAGGCCCGGGTCGACGGTGAGCGCCTCGGTGGCCTCCTCGGCGAGCCTGCGCAGCCTGTTCGGGCTGCTGAGGGTGGCGTTCTCCCGCAGCACCCGCACCATCGAGTTGAGGTACATGTGCTGGGCCTTGGCCCGCGCGAGGTCGCTGCCGTCCTCGAAGCCGTACCGGGTGCGCAGCCACTGCAGGGCCTGCTCGCCCTTGACCGGGTGGGTGCCCTTCTCCAGCTTCAGGCCGGAACCGTGGCCCGCACCGTCGCGCGAGTGGATGTTGGCGTCCACGCAGACCGGTACGCCGCCGACGGCGTCGGCCATCGAGACGACGCCCGCGAAGTCGACCATGACGAAGTGGTCGATGTGGATGCCGGTCAGCTCCTGCCAGGTGGCCACCGTGCAGCCCGGACCGCCGTGGCCGAGGCTCTGGTTGGTCATCACCCGGCCCTCGCTCGCCGGGTACACCGTGCCGTCCTCCGGGTCGGTGCACTTGGGTATCTCCAGCAGGGTGTCGCGCGGCATGCTGACCACCGACATGTTGCTGCGGTCGGCGGACAGGTGCACCAGCATCTGCACGTCCGCCAGCGGAGTGGAGCCGAACGTCTCGCGGGCGCCGCCCAGTTGCTGGTTCTCCTCGCTGTCCCGGGCGTCCGAGCCGATGACGAGGATGTTCAGCGGGGTCTGCCCGGCCGCGTTCGGTGTCGGCGCGGCGACCTTGCTGTCGCCCAGGTTCAGGGCGTCCTGCCGGATGTTGTCGTTGAGGTGCTCGTAGTAGAGGTAACCGGCCCCGGCCGTGCCGGCCAGGACCGCGGCGAGCAGCACCGCCGTCCAGCGCAGGGCGCGGCGGCGCCGCCGCGGACGGGATTCCTCCGTGCCGTCCCCGGTGCCGTCGACGGCCTCGTCTGCGTCCTTGCGGACGGTCTTCTCGCGCTCGGACGCGTCCGCCGCGTCCTCCCGCGTGTCCTCCCCCTGCACACCGCTCCGCGTCATGTTCGCGTCCCTCTCCCCACCCCCGCGCCGGCGCGCGGTCCCGTCGCCGTCCTGTGAGACGTACGACGGGCTCCTCAGGTCAACTGGCGCACAGCTTCTGGTCGGCCGTGGACTTCTCCAGGTCCGGTGTCTCGATGGACTTGGCGTCGAGCTTGACCCCGGCGCCCTTGAAGTCCTTGCCGAGGGTGAGGGTCATGGCGGGCAGGCCCTGGGAGTTGGTGACGCTCTCGCCGGGCTTCATGGCGGCGCCGGACAGGCCGAGGATCTCGGCGAGGGCGCGGGCCTGGTCGGCCTGGTCGGGGGCGTACTCCAGGGTGGTCCTGGCGATGTCGGCCGGGGCGTTGCCCGCGTTCTCGGACTTGGTGACCCCGGCCTCGTTCTGGAGGTAGGTCAGCTCCCGTCCCGCGCTGCCGGAGGGGGCGCCGCCGTTGAGGACGCGGACGCGGACCTCTGCGGGCTCCGACTTCTCGCCCTCCAGGCGGGCGGCGACGGCCGCGTCCTCCTTCTTCTGCTTCGCCTTCTTCTTCTGCTCGACCTCGGTGAAGGAGATGTCGTTCCTGATCATGTCGAAGACCTGGGGAGCCTTCGCCTCGTTCACGACCACCGTCGCCTTGACCTTCTCGGCCGGGTTGTCGAGCACCGGCACGGTGGCGAACGTGATGTTCTTCGGCGGCACCTTCTTCAGCTCCAGGGCGACGTCCTTGAGCGTGCCCACGTTGCCGATGGCGCTGTCCACGGTGAGGGCCTTGGTCGCGGCCTCGGCGAGCTTCACCAGCTTGGTGGGGCTGGTGAGGGTGTCGCTGGAGGACATCTTCCGCATGAGCGAGCCCAGGAACTGCTGCTGCACCTTGATGCGGTCCAGGTCGCCCTCGTTGCCGAAGGCGTGCCGGGTGCGGACGAAGGCGAGGGCCTGCTCGCCCTCGACGGTGGACTCGCCCGCGGGCAGCTTGAGGTGGGACTTGGGGTCGTCCACGGCGTGCTCCACGCACACGTCCACGCCGCCGACCGCCGAGGTCAGCGTCTTGACCGCGTTGAAGTCGGCCATCATGAAGTGGTCCGGTTTGACACCGGTCGTCTCCGTCACCGTGCGCATCGTGCAGCCCGCGTCCCGGCCGAGGTCGCCGAGACTCTGGTTGAAGCGGACGCCGGAGGAGCCCGGGATGACCTTCGTGCTCCCGTCCTCCTGCTTGGTCTCGCAGTCGGGGATGTCGACGATCAGGTCACGGGGGATGCTCAGCGCGGTGGCGTTGGAGCGGTCCTTGGCGACGTGCAGCAGGATGTTCGTGTCCGCGTGCCCGGCGCTGCCCTTGTCGCCGTAGCCCTCGTTGCCCTCACCGGTGCGCTTGTCGGTGCCGATGATGAGGATGTTGAAGGCCTCGTCCTTCTTGAAGCTGCTGCTTCCGGCGTTGCCGACGTCCGTCGTCGAGACGTTGCCCTCGAGGTGCTTGAGGTAGACGTAGCCGCCCACGCCGGCCACGAGGACGACGAAGGCCATGGTGCCGCCGGTCCACAGCAGCACCTTCTTGCCCCGGGACTTCTTCTTCTCCGGCCGGCGTCCGCGGCGCCCGGGCACCGGCTCCTCGGGTGCCGGGCGGCGCCGTCGCTGGGGCGGCACCTCGCGGCCCGGAGCGGCCGTACGGCGGCCCGCCGCGCGGGGGCCGGGGACGGACGGCTCCGGTGCGGCGGGCGCGGAGGGGGACAGCCGCAGCTCGTACTCACCGGTACGCGGATTCAGCACCCACTGGTCTGCGGGATCCACGTCGTCTGCCCGCCCACGTCCTTGCGCGTCCACGGTCTCCCAATCCTCCGTCGGGGGCCACGCGGCACCTTCCCCTGAAGGCGCACGGTAGAAAAAAGCCAACTAGTGCACGACGCCAGGGCGGACCTCGCGGCAGGGGGCACTGGAGCGCTCACACTATCCGCCCGGTTCGGCGTCGAACGACACTGGTGTCACGAACGTCACGCCTACAACAGGGCATTCCCTCCTATTTTCGTGAACTCCTACCATCGGTAGGGCTTGTAGACGTCCATGCACGTGCTGGTGTCCGAGCCGTTGAGGGCGTCGCTGCTCTCCGGCAGGTCCCCGGCCTCGGGTGTCTTCTGCTTCGGGTAGGACGCGCCGTCGCGCCAGTCAGCTCCCACGACGAGAGTGATCCCGGACACGTCCGCGGTCCTGCGCACCGCGTTGGCGGGGATGCCCAGCGCCTCGGCGACGCGCCGTGCGTCGCCCGCCAGCTCGTCGCTCGGGTAACGGACGACGGTCCGCTCCTCGGAGAGCGCCGCCGAGGTGTCCTTCGTCGCCTTCACGAAGCCCTTGTCCACCAGCGTCCCCGCGACCGCGCCGGCCCGGCCGGGGACCGGCCCGAGGGTGGCGGAACGGGTGGCGTTCCGGACCAGGACGCCGATCTCGGCATCGGCGGCGGGCTCGTCGGAGGGCTTGCCGGTGCCGTCCGCGCCGGCGGCGCCGTCCCCGGCCGCGTCCCCGCCGTCGCCCTTGGCGGAGCCCTTCCCGTCCTGCTTCCCCTTGTCGTCGAAGGAGACGTCGTCGCGGAGCATCGCCCACATCGCGTCGGCGTCGTCGGCCGGCAGCAGGTGGTTCTTGTCCTCGGGGTCCTCGACGGTGGGGATCGTCGTCATGGTGATGCGGTCCGTGGGCACCGTCTTGAGCTGCATGCCCAGGTCGTAGAGCTTCTTGGGGGTGCCGACCTCCTCGGAGACCGTCAGCGACTTCGTCGCCGCCTCGGCCAGGTCCATCAGCCGACCGGCGTCGGTGAAGACGTTCTGGCTCTTGAGCGTGCGGATCATCGAGTTCATGTACATGTGCTGGGCCCGGGCCCGCAGCGGGTCACTGCCCCAGGCGTGCCGGGTGCGCAGCCACTGCAGCGCCTCCTCGCCCTTGACCTTGTGCGGGCCGGCCGTCATCTTCAGGCCCGAGCCGCCGGGCACGCCGGGCAGCGGCCGGTCCCACACGTTCTGGTTCACGCAGACCTCGACCCCGCCGATCGCGTCCGCCATCGAGACGACGCCCGCGAAGTCGATCGTCAGCCAGTGGTCGATGTAGACGCCGGTGAGGTTCTCCCAGGTGGCCAGGGTGCAGCCGGCGCCGCCGCGGGCCAGCGAGGTGTTGATGATGTCGTTGGTCGCCGGGAACTTCTCCCCGGTGTCGGGGTCCTTGCAGGCGGGGATGTCGACCCGGGTGTCCCGGGGGATGCTCATCACCGAGGCGCTCTTGCGGTCCGCGGACAGGTGGATCAGCATCTGCACGTCGGCCAGCGGGGGGTTGTCGCGGTGGTTCTTGCCGCCGCCGAGGGCCACGTTGGCGGCGGAGGCCCGGCTGTCGGAGCCGAGCAGCAGGATGTTCAGGGGCGTCTGTCCGGCCGCGTTCGGCTCGGCCTTGTGCGCCTTGGAGTCGCCGCTGCTGCGCTCGCCCTTGTCGATGTTGGCGGTCAGGTGCCGGTAGTAGAGGTATCCGGCTCCGGCCGTGCCGAGTATGACCACCGCGAGGGTGCTCGCGGACCACCTCAGCGCCCGGTGCCCGCGTCCGGGCCGCCGCCCGGAGCGCCTGCCGTGTCCGCCTCCCCGGCCCCGCGACCCCCCGGGGTCTCCCTGCCCGGCCCCGCCCGTGTCGCCCTCGTCCCGGCCGCCGCGTCGGGACCGGCGGCCGCGGGCGTGCCGGACCGTGTCCGGTCGCGTCGCCTCCCCGCGCACACTGCTCTGCGTCATGTCCTTCTCCCACCCTCGGGCCCGCGAACACGCCTCGGCACGCGACCTGTTCGCACAGTTGGACGTACGAAGCCCGTCGTTGGCTGTACGGAGGACGGTGGATTGTTCACCGAAGGACCGTTCGGCCGACGGACTGTCGTACTGTCAGACGCGCGCAGGGCCCCTCAGGTCACTTCGCGCACTCGACCTTGTCCGCCGTGGACTTCTGGAGGTCCTTCGGGGCCTCGCCGGAGGTGGCGTCGAGCTTGACCCCGGCGCCCTTGAAGTCCTTGCCGAGGGTGAGGGTCATGGCGGGCAGGCCCTGGGAGTTGGTGACGCTCTCGCCGGGCTTCATGGCGGCGCCGGACAGGCCGAGGATCTCGGCGAGGGCGCGGGCCTGGTCGGCCTGGTCGGGGGCGTACTCCAGGGTGGTCCTGGCGATGTCGGCCGGGGCGTTGCCCGCGTTCTCGGACTTGGTGATCCCGGCCTCGTTCTGGAGGTAGGTCAGCTCCCGTCCCGCGCTGCCGGAGGAGGCCCCGCCGTTGAGGATGCGGACGCGGACCTCGGCGGGCTCGGACTTCTCGCCCTCCAGACGGGCGGCGACGGCCGCGTCCTCCTTCTTCTGCTTCGCCTTCTTCTTCTGCTCGACCTCGGTGAAGGAGACGTCGTTCTTGACCATGTCGAAGACCTGCTGGGCGTCCCCCTCCTTGAGGACGACGGTCACCGGCGTCTTCTCGGCCGGGTTGTCCTTGACCGGCACCGTGGCGAAGGTCAGGTTCTTGATGTTGAGCTTGCCCAGCTCCAGACCGAGGTCCTTCAGTTTGCCGATGTCGTCCAGCTTGGCGTCGACGGTCAGCGCGTTGGTGCCCGCCTCGGCCAGCTTCACCATCTTCGTCGGGCTGGTGAGGGTGTCGTTGGACTTGAGCTTGCGCATCAGCGAGCTGAGGAACTGCTGCTGGAGTTCGATACGGCTCAGGTCGCCGCCGAAGCCGACGGAGTGCCGGGTACGGACGAAGGCGAGCGCGTCCTCGCCCTCGATGGTGTGCTTGCCCGCCGGCAGGTTCAGGTGCGAGTCGGGGTCGTCGATGTCCTTCGCGAGACAGACCTCGACCCCGCCGACCGCCGAGGTCAGGGTCTTGACCGCGTTGAAGTCGGCCACCATGAAGTTGTCGGGCTTGACCCCGGTCAGCTCGGTGACGGTCCGCATGGTGCAACTGGGCGTACGGCCGCCCTGGCCGAGGCTCTCGTTGAAGCGGACGCCGGTGGAGCCCGGGATGACCTTCGTGCTCCCGTCCTCCTGCGTGGTCGGGCAGTCGGGGATGTCGACGATCAGGTCGCGGGGGATGCTGAGCGCGGTGGCGTTGGAGCGGTCCTTGGCGACGTGCAGCAGGATGTTCGTGTCCGCGTGCCCGGCGCTGCCCTTGTCGCCGTAGCCCTCGTTGCCGGAACCGGTGCGCTTGTCGGTGCCGATCAACAGGATGTTGATCGCCTGGTCCTTCCGGAACCCACCGGTGCTCGCGCCGTCGTCGGGGAGGGAGTCGATGTTGTCGTTGAGGTGCTGGAGATAGAGGTACCCGGCCGCGCCGACGGCGAGGACGACGAACGCCATCGTGCCGCCGGTCCACAGCAGTATCTTCTTGGCCCTCGACTTCTTCTTCGCCGACTTCTTCGTCGACGGCCGCCGGCGGTCGCGCCGTCCCGGCGGCGGCTCCTCGGGCGTCGTCCGGCGCCTGCGCGGTGCGGGGACCTCGCGCTCCGGCGCGGGCGCGGCCCGGCGGGGGCGGGGGACGGGTGACTGCGGTGCGGAAGAGGGCAGTCGCAGTTCGTAGTCACCGGTGTCCGGATTGAGCACCCACTGGTCTGCGGGGTCGATGCCCTCCGCCTGCCCACGGCCTTGCGCGTCCACGGTTGTCCGAATCCTCCGTCGGGGCCACGCGGCGCCCCTCCCCTCCGGGCGCCCGGTCTCGCTCACGTCAGTTCAGTGCGTGGCCAGGGCAGAAGTCCGCGGCCGGGCACACCGGATCGCTCACATTAACCGCCCCGTTGGGCGTAGGGCGACGGCAGTGACGCATTCCACGAACCTTACAACTGGGCAATCCGGCGCATTTCTCGGACAATTGTCCGCTCGCGCATGGCATCTTGCACTCGGAGTTGCCCCTTCTTGGAATGTGCTTTACCCGCAGATGTCCTCGTCGGCGGTGTTCCCGCTGAACGTCGGTGCCGGGGATTCGGGGGTACGGGCTTCACCGGAATTACCCGTACCGCCTGCCGGGTCCCGCCGGGCGGCCGTGATCGTCACGGGCTCGTCCGTCCGCAGGCGGGCGAAGAGCTTTCCGGCGTCGGGCTGCACGAGCTGGTCCCGATTGGCGTCGCCCGCGTACGACTCCCGGGGGACGGTCAGGAATTGCACGCGCTCGGTGGGAATCGAGCGCAGTCCGCGCACGAGGTCGTACAGGCCGCGCAGACTCGCCAGCTTCGGATCCGTCGTGAGCGAGGACGTGGCCGCGTCGAGAACGGGGTACAGCTTCACCGGATTCAGCAGTACGCCGTTGCTCTGCACCTTGTTCACGAGGGCCCCCAGAAAACGCTGCTGCCGGTTCATCCGGTCGGTGTCGCTGCCGTCGCCGAGCGACTTGCGGGCGCGGACGTATCCGAGCGCCTGCTCCCCGTCGAGCGTCACCCGGCCCGCGGGCAGTTTCAGCTCGGCGTCCTTGTCGTCGACCGGTTTGCGCAGGCACACCTCGACGCCGTCCAGGGCGTCGACCATCTCCTTGAAGCCCTCGAAGTCGACGACCACGTGGTGGTCGATCCGGATGCCGGTCAGCTTCTCCACCGTACGGATCGTGCACGCCGAACCGCCCGTCGCGAAGGCGGAGTTGAACTGCGCGAGCCCCGGCTTCGTCAGTGACCCGTCGGGGCGGTGGCAGCCGGGGACGTTCACCATGAGGTCGCGGGGGAGGGAGACGGCGGTGGCGCTGTCCCGGTCGGCGGCCAGGTGGAGCAGGATCGTGGTGTCCGACCGCTCGGTTCCGGAGTCGTGTCCGTAGCGGGAGTTGCCGTTTCCCGACCGCGAGTCCGACCCGATCAGGAGGACGTTCTGCGCGCCGCGCACCTGCGAGGCGGGCCGCTCCTTCTCGTACCGGGCGAGTTCGGCGGCGGCCGCCTCGTCCGCCGTGATGTTGCCGCTCAGCTTGGCGTACACCGCCCACCCGACGCCCGCGGCGGCCCCGGCCAGCACGACGACCGCGATCCCGGCGATCCGCAGCCGCCTCCTGCGCCGCCGCCGCTTCAGCCCCCCACCGCTCGCGGACGCCCCGCCCCCGGGCTCCCCGCCGGAGGCCGCCGTACCCGCATCACCGCCCACGCCAGCCTCCGTCCACACCCGCGCGCTCCTACGACCATGCCCCGGGGGAGCCCGGGGCACAGCACGGAACTAGCCCGAACGGGTCGGTCCGCCACGGAACCGCGCGTGCGCTCCGGGCGGCCTCCATGACTGCGGGCGCCCCAGGGCTGCGCTCCCGGGCTGCGCCCAGACTGCGGGCATTCGTGCCGCCTGGGGCGGCACGGGTGGGCGCAGGCGGCACCCCGTCAGCGCCGGGTCACGCGCCCCACCTCGCGCCGGGGCTGACGCGGGGTGGGGGTCGGTGCCGGGTTACGTGCTCCGCCTTGCGTCGGGGTTGACGCGGGGTGGGGGGCGGTGCTGGGCCACGTCCCCACCTTGCGTCGAGGTCGACGCGGGGTGTGGGTCGGTGCCGGGTCACGCGCTCCGCGGTGCCGAGGCTGACGCGGGGCACAGGTCAGCGTGAGGCCGAGCGCTCCACCCCGCGCCGAGGTCGCCGCAGGGCACAGGGCATCGCCGGACCCGGACCACGCAGCCCGCCACCCCGCGCCGGCACGGACGCCGGCCACCAGCCGGCACAGCCGCACCGACCCGCCGGCGGCACCTCAGCCCCGGCCCCCCACACCCTCGCGGAAACTCACCGCGCCGTCGCCGAAACCCGCTCCGCCTCGATCCGCTGATCCACCACACCCGCCCCCGCCAGCTCCAGATGCCGGCACAGCACCACCGACCCCCCACTCGCGAGCGGCCCGTACAACCCCGCGTTCAGCCCCTCCCACGTGTCGTACGGCAATCCCGACAAGATCCGCGCCCCCGGCCCCGTGAGCCCCAGCCCCGACGCCTCCGCCCGGGCCCGCTCCACGACCTCCGCCCCGCTGAACTCCCGCCCCGCCACGATCAGCGCCGGCGCCTCCGGGTCCACCGGCGCGTACGGCGCGAACCGGTCCCCCTGCCCCGGCACCTCCACCGCGTAATCGGCGAAGCCCTCCGGCGCCGCCGGCGCGAAACGCCCCCCGAGCGGCCGCAGCGCCAGCGCGATCCGCGGCCCCGAGCACGCCCGCGCCGCCTCCAGCGACTCCGGCTCCGGCCCGCTCACGACCACGTCCGCCGCCTTAGGGTCGCCCGCCACGTCGGCGACGACGCCCACCGACGCGCACGCCAGCAGCCACACCGCCGTCTGCCAGTGCGCGGGCAGCAGCAGCGCGACCCGGTCGCCGGGTTCGACGGACAGTTCGTCCTGGAGGAGGTTCGCGGTCTTGGCCACCCAATTGGCGAAGGTGGCCACGGACAGTTCGACGCGTTCGCCCGTGGCGTCGTCGTAGAAGGTCACCAGGGGGCGTCCCGGGTCCGCGGCGAGCGCGGAACTCAGCAGGTCGGCAGGGGTGCGGTCGGTCGCGTTCACCCGCGCAAGCGTACGCGGCCCCGCCGGCGAGCACCCAGTGGCCGATGGGCCGTCACCACCACCGGATCGGGCGGGGAACCCTACGGGCCGTCAGATCCCAAATGGACATATTTGTCTGACGATGTACAAAATCAGGGGCATGCGTGGATTCGGATTGCTTGCTTCCTCGACCGGTGTCACGTGCGCGGCGGCCCTCGCCCTGCCGCTCGCCCCGCCCGCGGCGGCGACCGCCTCCTCGGCACCGCCGGGGGCGAGTTCGGCGACACGCCCCCAGGTGGCGGCGCACGCCCCCGGCGGCACCCAATCGCTGCCCCTCACCTCCCTCGCCCAGGACCGGGCTCCCGGCGTGGCCGAACAGGGCCTGCCCCGCCGGGACGTACGGCACTTCTCGCTCGTCGGCGTCGTCTGGGACGACCCCGCCACCGAACTCCACGGCCGCGTAGAGGTCCGCACCCGGGCCACCGCGACCGGTACCTGGTCCGACTGGCGGGAACTGGACGCCCACAACAGGGACCACGCCGCCGACCCCGGCACCACCGAGAGCACCTCGGGCCGCGTCCGCGGCGCCACCGCACCGCTCTGGGTCGGCGACTCCGACGGCGTGGAGGTACGGGTGCGGGCGGAGACCGCCCCCGAGGCCGCGCGCACCGCCCCGGCCCGCCCGCGACTGCCCGGCGGCCTGCGCCTCGAACTCGTCGACCCCGGCGAGGACGTCCCGCCGTCGGCGAACCGCGCGCGGGCCGGGTCCGGCGAACCCGCCGTACTCCCCGCGCTCGCCAACCGGCGGAATGCCAAGCCGCACACCGCACCCCGCCCGCGCATCACCACACGCCGCGGCTGGGGAGCCGACGAGAAGCTGCGCGACAAGGGCTTCGTGTACACCAAGAACATCAGGACGGTCTTCGTGCACCACTCGGACACCGGCAACAACTACCGCTGCTCACAGGCGCCTTCGGTCGTGCGCGGTATCTACCGCTACCACGTCAACAGCCTGGGCTGGCGCGACCTCGGCTACAACTTCCTCGTCGACAAGTGCGGAAACATCTACGAGGGCCGGGCCGGTGGCGTGTCCAAGCCGGTACTGGGCGCCCACACTCTGGGGTTCAACTCCCAGAGCATGGGCGTCGCCGTACTCGGCACGTACAGCGGCCGGCAGCCCTCGTCGGCCGCCCTGAAGGCGATCGCCCGGCTCACCGCGTGGAAGACCGGGCAGTACGGCATGAATCCGCGCGGGAAGACATACCTGAAGTCCGGGGGTGGCAATCTCTACCCCAAGGGCAAGAAGGTACGGATCAACGTCGTCTCCGGTCACCGCGACGGCTTCGCCACGAACTGCCCCGGAAAGAAGCTCTACGCCAAGCTCGGCACGGTCCGCGCGAAGGCGGCCGCCTACCAGGGCCGCTGAGGGCACGCCACCGCACGGTCCTCGAAGGCGCCACGGAACGGTCTGCATACACTGGCCCGCCGAAAGACAGTTCGGCCGGTCCCGGCAGGAAGCAGAGACGACAGGTGACAGAAGCGATCCTCCTGGTCGGCGGCAAGGGCACGCGGCTGCGCCCGCTCACGGTGAACACGCCCAAGCCCATGGTCCGGGCGGCCGGAGTGCCGTTCCTCACGCACCAACTGGCCCGGGCCAAGGCGGCGGGCGTCGAGCACATCGTGCTCGCCACGAGCTACCTGGCCGAGGTCTTCGAGCCGTACTTCGGCGACGGCTCGGCGCTGGGCCTGCACCTCGAGTACGTCACGGAGGAGGAGCCGCTCGGCACGGGCGGCGCCATCCGCAACGTGGCGTCGCGGCTGCACTCCGGGCCCGACGAACCGGTGCTGATCTTCAACGGCGACATCCTGACGGGCCTGGACATCGGCGCGCTGGTCCGCACGCACGAGACGACGGGCGCGGACGTCTCCCTGCACCTGACCAGGGTCACGGACCCGAGGGCCTACGGCCTGGTCCCCACGGACGACGCGGGCAGGGTGCTCGCCTTCCTGGAGAAGCCGCAGACCCCCGAGGAGATCGTCACCGACCAGATCAACGCGGGGGCGTACGTCTTCCGCCGCTCGGTCATCGACACGATCCCGGCCGGGCGCCCCGTCTCGGTCGAACGCGAGACCTTCCCCGGGCTGCTCGCCTCCGGCGCCCACCTGCAGGGCATGGTCGACTCCACGTACTGGCTGGACCTCGGCACCCCGGCGGCCTTCGTCCGCGGCTCGGCCGACCTGGTCCTGGGCCGCGCCCCGTCCCCGGCGATACCGGGCCGCTGCGGCGACCGACTCGTCCTGCCCACGGCCCAGGTCGCGCCCGACGCCAAGCTGGCCGGCGGCACGGTGGTCGGCGAGGGCGCCTTCGTGGCGGAGGGGGCGCGCGTCTTCGGCAGCACGATCCTGCCGGGCGCCGTCATCGAACCGGGCGTCGTCATCACCGACTCCCTCATCGGCGCCGGCGCCCGCGTCGGCACCCGCTCGGTCCTGGCCGACACGGTCATCGGCGACGGCGCGGTCATCGGCGCCGACAACGAGCTCCGCTCCGGCGCCCGCATCTGGTGCGACGCCCACATCCCCCCGGCATCCTTGCGCTTCTCGTCCGACGCCTCGTAACACTCGTCACAAGGGCCCGCCCCGGCTGCGGTCAGTCGCCACACGGCCCCCACCGCGGGCAGTGGGTGCCTTCCCCCAGTGCCTCAACGGCCCGGGGGTGCCCCCAGGACGGCACGGGTGGGCGCAGCCGCACCCCGCTCCGCCGGGCTGCCGCTCTCCCCGCACCCGCACCCCCCGGGGCACGCCGCAGCGCCGGGTCCTGCGGCCCACCCTCGTCCGCACGCACCCCGGGCCACGCGGCCCACCCCCGTCCGCACGCACCCCGGGCCACGCGGCCCATCCCGCCCGCACGCACCCCGTCCGCACGCACCCCGTCCGCACGAACCCCTCCCGCACGCACCCCGGGCGACCGGACAAGCCCGGGCCACCTACAGCCGCTCAATGCCCCGCGGAGCCATCCGCGGCGCCCGCCTCGCCGGCACCCGCCCACTCAGCAACACCAACCGAGCCGCCCGATGCCGCTGCCCCGCATACGGCTCGAGCAACCGCAGCATCTCCGCGTCGTCCGCATACCGGTTCCCGCCCAGGGCGAACCCCACGATCCCCGGCAGATGCAGATCCCCCACCGTCACCGCGTCCGGCGCCCCGTGACTGCGCTGCACGGTCTCCGCCGACGTCCACGGCCCGACCCCCGGAACCAGCTCGAGCCGTTCCCGCGCGGCGGCCGGCTCCATCCCCGCCGCCTCCTCCAGCCGCGCGGCGACCCGCACGGCCCGCAGGACCGTCGACGCCCGCTTGTCGTCCACCCCGGCCAGGTGCCATTCCCAGGACGGGATCAACGCCCACGTCCGCGCCGCCGGCATCACACACATCCGTCCGGGCGCGGGCCCCGGCGCCGGCTCCCCGAACTTCCGCACCAGCAGCCGCCACGCCTGGTACGCCTCCAGCGTCGTGACCTTCTGCTCCAGGACCGAGGGGATCAACGACTCCAGCACCAGCCCGGTCCGCCCCAGCCGCAGCCCCGGGCGCCGATGCGCCGTGAACGCCAGCAGCCGGTGCCGCGGCACGAACACGGACGGGTCGTCCTCGGCGCCCAGCATCCGCGGCAACTCCTCCAGGAGCCACGCGGCCCCCGGCCCCCACGCCTCGCCCCGCACCTCACCGCCGCGCGCGGTGACCCGCAGCGTGCCCGGCCCGGCGGGCGTCCGGCTGGCCCGCCACACCGACCCGTCCGGCATCGTCCGGAACGTCGGGTCGCCCGGCCCGCGCCGCAGCGGCCCGAGCACCAGCCCCAGGTCCAGCGGCCCGCCCGGCTCCCACACCCGGACCCGGCCCGGCGCGTGCGCCTGCCGGGGTATCCCGCCCTGCGCGGTGGCGCGAGGGGGCCGGGGAGCGAAACGTCCTGCCACGAGCGAGATCCTTGGGCGAAGTGAGCGAAGCGGGGGAGAGCCGTACGGGGGCGGGGGCGGGGGCGGTGGGAAGGATGCCCCTACGAGGGTAGAGCCCTCACCGCACCTCGATGAACGCCTCCGCGTCCCGCTCCGGCCGCGCCTTCGGCTCCTCGGCGGGATGCCCGACCGCCACCGCGCCCATCGGGTCCCAGTCGTCCGGCAGCCCCAGCACCTCCCGCACGACGTCCCGGCAGAACATCGTCGAGGACACCCACGCGGAACCCAGCCGCTCCCCGGCGAGCGCGACCAGCAGGTTCTGCACGCCGGCCCCGGTGGCGACCACGAACATCTCCCGCTCCGCGCCGTCGCGCCGCGCGTCCCCGTAGGTGTGCGAACCGTCCATGACCAGACAGGGGACGACGAGGTAGGGCGCGTTGCGCAGGACGTCGCCGCGCCGCACCCGCTTGGCGACGGACTCCTCGCTCTTGCCGTCGCGCCGCAGGTCAGCGATCCAGGCGTCCCGCATCGCGTCCAGGAGCCGGGTGCGGGACTCCTCCGACTCCAGGAGCACGAACCGCCACGGCGTCGTGTGGTGCGGCGCCGGCGCGGTCACGGCGGCGGCCACGGCCCGGCGCACGGCACCGGGGTCGACCGGCTCGTCCGTGAAGGCGCGCACCGTACGCCGCTGGGTGACCGCCTGCCGTACCGCCTCCGAGGTGCCGAGGCGGAACATGTCGTCGCGCGCGCCGCGCACCATCGCCCGCGCGCCCTCGCCGTCGTCCTCGGAGACCACCTGCGGCAGCCCCCGCACGACGGCGACGGGCAGGCCCGCGGCCTTGCCCTTGACCAGGTCGCCCGCGGCGGCCAGCTCGTCGGCGGTGGCGACGAGGGTGGCGCCGAGCGGATTGCCGTGCGCGTCCGTGCCGCCGCGCAGGTCGTCGAGGACGCGGACGCCCGCGGCCCCGATCGCCACGTCGGTGAGCCCGTCCCGCCAGGGGCGCCCGAAGGTGTCGGTGACGATCACGCCGACGTCCACGCCCAGCGCGTCGCGGAGCCCCTCGCGGATGCCCCGCGCGGAGGCGTCGGAGTCCTCGGGGAGCAGCAGCACGGTCCCGGGCGGCGTGTTGGAGGCGTCGACGCCCGCCGCCGCCATGACCAGGCCCTGACGGTTCTCGACGATGCGCAGCGGGCCGCGTCTGGCCACCACCCGCACCGTCTCCGCGTCGATCGCGGCCTCCCGGTCGGCGGCCTCGACGACGCGGCCCTCGGCCTTGGACACGATCTTGGACGTGACGAGCAGCACGTCCCCGTCGGCCAGCCCGGGCTCGGCCGCCGCGATCAGCTTGGCCAGGTCGTCGCCGGGCCGCACCTCGGGCAGCCCCGGCAGGGCCCACACCCGGTAGCCGTCCCGGCGGCCGCAAGCGCCGTCGCGCGTCTGGTCGCTCACGCCTCCCGCACCTCCTCCGCCAGCGTCAGCGCCTCCCGGGCCATCTGCGCCGTGGCGTCGAGATCGGTCATCATCAGCGGTACGGCCCGGCAGAGGATCCCGGCGGCCTTCACGCGCGTGACGGAGTCGGCGTCGACCGTGTCGACCAGCCAGCCGTCGAGCAGTCCCGAGCCGTAGTGCTCGGCGACCGCGGCGGCCGTGGACTCCACGCCGACCGCGGCGAGCACCTTGTCGGCCATCCCGCGCACGGGCGCGTCGCCGACGATGGGGGAGAGGCCCACCACCGGCACCCCGGCGTCCGCGATCGCCTCCCGGATGCCGGGCACGGCGAGGATCGTGCCGATGGAGACGACGGGGTTGGAGGGCGGGAAGAGGATGACGTCCGCCTCGGCGATGGCCTCCAGGACGCCGGGCGCGGGCTTGGCCTGCTCGGCGCCGACCGGCACGACCGCCTCGGCCGGGACGGAGGCGCGCAGCCGCACCCAGTACTCCTGGAAGTGGACCGCCTTGCGCTCCCCGGGGCCCGCGTCGGCGCCGCTGTCGGGCAACGTCACGGCGACGTGCGTCTCCACGCGGTCGTCGGTCATCGGGATCAGGCGTACCCCGGGCTTCCAGCGGTCGCACAGCGCCTCGGTCACCGCGCTCAGCGGGAAGCCCGCGGTGATCATCTGGGTCCGCACGATGTGGGTGGCGAAGTCGCGGTCGCCGAGGCCGAACCACTCGGGTCCGACGCCGTACGCCGCGAGTTCCTCCTTGAGGTGGAAGGTCTCGTCGGTCCGCCCCCAGCCCTGCTCCTCGTTGATGCCGCCGCCGAGCGTGTACATCACCGTGTCGAGGTCCGGGCAGACCTTCAGCCCGAAGAGGTGGATGTCGTCCCCGGTGTTGCCGATGACCGTGATGTCCGCGTCCGGCGCGGCCCGCTTCAGACCACGCAGGAACCGGGCACCGCCGATGCCGCCTGCCAGAACCACAATGCGCATGGCCCCAGTCTCGCAGGCGGGTACGACAGTGCGTCAGCCAGTCGTCACCGCGCCGCTACGGGGGCGGTGCCGGCGTCGGTGTCCTGCCCGGCCGGGACCGAGCACTGCGGGGAGTGCATCGGCATCTCGGTCAGGCCCGGGTAGTAGACGTGCAGGCTGACCGCCGGTTCCAGCGCGTCGTTGACGACCTCGTGCACGTGTCCCGGTGCGAACACCCTCTGCGTACCGGGCTCCAGCGCGCGCGTGCCGCGCTCCGTGCGCTCGGTGAGGGTGCCTTCGAGCACCGTCCACACGCCGGAGGAGGGACCGTGATCGTGGCGTCCGCTGCCCTGTCCCGGGACCCAGGACAGCAGCCAGACCTCGTACCCGGGGCCGGTGCGCAGCCGGTGGTACCAGCGGGTCGTCGCGTCGTAGCGGACGAGGTGCTGCCACTCGGAGCGGTCGGCCGCGACGGCGCGGAGCAGACCGGCGAACTCGGCGACCGTGGCCGGGTGCTCGCGCGGAGGCTGCAGGAGGTGGGGGACTTCCAGGATGTCGCCGGCGATCTGGAGGTCGCTGTCGCTGTTCATGGGTGCGTGGTTCCTCGGCAGAAAAGTGCGGTGGAGCGGAGCGAATGACGAAGAACGCCCTGGTGGGGCGGGACTGGAGCAGTCGAGTCGCGTGGACTCGGGGACAGCCGGAGCGCGGTCGGCTCAACGGCTGGAACAGCGACAACAGCTACAGCGAGCGCGGGCAGCACCGTGGGACCCGGCGGTGCGGGTCGAGGCGAGCGCCAAGTTCGCGAGCATGCCCACTAGGACAGCGGTTCACACCAGCACTGTCAACTCGATGCCCGTTATGTGGGACATGTTTCACCTCATCCGGTTGTTCGTCCTGCCGAAAGGTTTGCTCGGACGACTTCCGGGACACATGGCGCACAAGCCGGGCGCACAACCCCCGTTGCGATCCCGTGATCCGAATGTGATCAGGTTCGCTTCGGCGCGTGTATCGGAACGGGATCGATCGCCGGGGCGTCCTTCCTGATGCAGGCGTCGAACGGGACGGGCTCTCTGGTGGTCACATCGCTATGTGAAGGTTTATGGCGATTTGAACACTTACTGCATGGCCTTGGTTCCGCAGAGTGAATAAGGGGCCCAATAGCAGATCTCGGCTTGACTCGCCCGGAGCAGCACACTTGTAATTTCACTCGTGTCGTTCAGCCGGAATCGATAACGGCTGGATCACGGGGACGCGAAAGACAGACGAGGGGCGCACATGACCGAGCTGGTGCAGCAACTGCTGGTCGACGACGCGGACGAGGAACTCGGCTGGCAGGAGCGCGCACTGTGCGCCCAGACCGACCCCGAGTCCTTCTTCCCCGAGAAGGGCGGCTCCACCCGCGAGGCCAAGAAGGTCTGCCTCGCCTGTGAGGTCCGCTCCGAATGCCTCGAGTACGCCCTCGCCAACGACGAGCGTTTCGGCATCTGGGGCGGCCTGTCCGAGCGGGAGCGCCGCCGGCTGAAGAAGGCCGCGGTCTGAGCCGTCCTGCTCCGGGGCCCGGTCTGGGGCCGCGGCCTGACGCGGCGGCAGAAAGGCCCGTGCAAACGGTCCGAGCAGCGGGAACGGCCCGTCGCCGGTGGGTTGTCCACAGGCGGCGGGCCGCCCCTGTGTCCAGCCGATAGTGTGGGCGCTCGTCCGAGACCGCCCCGCCGCCCCACGGGCACGGGGGGTCCACCGCAGTCCACCGAACCGGGGCCCGTACCTCGATGTCCGTGCAGAGTCACACGGCAGCCCAGCAAGACCTCGCTGCCACACCTGAGTTCCCGCGTCACGTGGTGACCGCGGTCCTCGTCGCCCACGACGGAGAGCGCTGGCTGCCCGACGCGCTCGCCGGGCTGCTCGGCCAGGAGCGCCCCGTCCAGTACGCCGTGGCCGCCGACACCGGCAGCGCCGACGGCTCCTCCCGGCTGGTCGCCGAGGCCCTCGGCGACGAGCGCGTGCTCCACCTCGCCCGGCGCACCGGCTTCGGCCAGGCCGTCGAGGAGGCCGCCCGCACCGCCCCCCTCCTCACCCCCGAGGACCTGCCGTACCTGAGGCGGCCCAGCGGCTGGGACCCCGTCACGCGCACCTGGCGCGACGACGCCTACGACCTGCCGGAGCTGCCCCACGGCGAGCCGGTCCAGTGGCTGTGGCTGCTGCACGACGACTGCGCCCCCGAACCCGACGCCCTCGCCCAACTGCTGCGCGTCGTGGACACCGAGTACGAACTCGGCCGCGACGACGTCGCCGTGGTCGGCCCCAAGCTCCGCGGCTGGTACGACCGCCGCCAGCTGCTCGAAGTCGGCGTCTCCATCGCCAACTCCGGCCGCCGCTGGACCGGCCTGGACCGCCGCGAACAGGACCAGGGCCAGCACGACCACGTCCGCCCCGTGCTGTCGGTGTCCACCGCCGGCATGCTGATCCGGCGCGACGTCTTCGAGCGGCTCGGCGGATTCGACCGCAGGCTGCCCCTGATGCGCGACGACGTCGACCTGTGCTGGCGCGCGCACGCCGCCGGAATGCGCGTCCTCGTCGCCCCCGAGGCGGTCGTCCGCCACGCCGAGGCGGCCTCGCGCGAACGCCGCGCCGTCGACTGCGCGGGCCGCACCACCGCCTCCCCGCACAAGGTGGACAAGGCCGGAGCGGTCCACACCCTCCTGGTCAACACCCGCACCGCGGCCCTGCCCTGGGTGCTGCTGCGCATCGTCCTCGGCACCCTGCTGCGGACCGTCGCCTACCTCGTCGGCAAGGTCCCCGGCCAGGCCCTCGACGAGATCCGCGGCCTGCTGGGCGTCCTGCTGCGCCCCGAGCGCATCGTCGCCGGCCGGCGCGAACGCGGGCGCCCGCAGATCGAGAAGGACGAACTGCGGCCCCTGTTCCCGCCGCCCGGCGCCACCGTCCGCGCCACCGTCGAGCAGGTCGCGGGCGATCTCTTCGGCGGTTCCGACGCCGAGGCCGCCACGGGCGCCGGACGGCACGGCGGTGCCATCGAGTCCGGACCCGGCGGCGACGACGCCGACTTCCTGGAGGTCGAGCAGTTCGCCCGCCTCAAGCGCATCGCCCGCAAGCCGGGACCGGTGCTCTTCCTGGTGCTGCTGCTCGTCTCCCTGGTGGCCTGCCGCGCGCTCCTGGGCGGCGGTGCTCTCGCGGGCGGCGCGCTGCTGCCGGCACCGGCCGGCGCCGGCGAGCTGTGGTCGCGGTACATGGACGCCTGGCACACCGTCGGCACCGGCGGCACCGCCTCCGCGCCGCCCTACCTCGCGATCCTCGCCACGTTCGCCTCCGTCCTGCTCGGCTCCACCGGACTCGCCGTCACCCTGCTGCTGGTCTGCTCGGTGCCGCTCGCGGGCGCCACCGCGTACTTCGCCTCCCGCCCGCTGGTCCCCTCCCGGCTGCTGCGCGCCTGGGCCGCGGTCGCCTACGCCTTCCTGCCCGCCGCCACCGGCGCCCTCGCCGGCGGCCGCATCGGCACCGCCGTCCTCGCCGTACTGCTGCCGCTCATCGCCCGCGCGGGCGTCGCGGCGGCCGGTCTGGCCACCCCCTCCGGTGCCCGCGGAAGCTGGCGCGCCACCTGGGCGTACGCGCTGCTGCTGACCGTCACCACCGCCTTCACACCCGTCGTGTGGCCCGTCGCGCTGATCCTCGGCCTCGGGGTGCTCGTCGTGCGCCGCGGCGAGATCACGGCGTACGGACCGCGCTTCCTCGCCCAGCTCGGCACCCCGCTGCTGCTGCTCGCCCCGTGGTCGCTGACGCTGCTGCCGTTCGGCTTCTTCGACGAGGCCGGCCTCGCGTACGGCGCCTCGGCCGCCTCCGCGCTCGACCTGCTCGGTGCCAGCCCCGGCGGACCCGGCACGGTCGGCGGGCTGTTCCTCGTCGGCATCGTGCTGGCCGCGCTGGCGGCACTGCTGCGCTCGGAGCGCCAGACGGCCGTCCGGACGGCCTGGGCCGTCGCCCTGGTCGCCCTCGTCTTCTCGGTCCTGTCCAACCGCTCGGCCTGGGCCGGACCCGCCACCCTCGTCTACGGCATCGCCCTGCTGTCCGCCGCGGCCCTCGGCGCCGACGGGGCCCGCTTCCGCGTGGCCGAGCAGAGCTTCGGCTGGCGCCAGCCCGTCGCCGCCCTGATCGCCCTCGCCTCGGCCCTCGGCCCGCTGATCGCCGCCGCCGGCTGGATGATCGGCGGCGCCGACGGTCCCGTGGAGCGCCGCGACCCCGTGCAGGTGCCCGCGTTCGTCGCCGAGGAGAGCCACACCCGCGACCAGGCCCGCACCCTCGTCCTCGACAGCGACTCGGCCGCGCACGTGAGCTACATGCTCGTCCGCGGCTCCGGCGTCCGCCTCGGCGACGGCGAACTGGCCTCCGGCGACGGCGGCAACAGCACGCTCGACAAGGTCGTCGCCAACCTCGTGGCGGGCTCCGGCGCCGACCAGGCCGACCAGCTCGGCGGGTTCGCCGTGCGCTACGTGCTCGTGCACAAGGGCGCCCCGCGCGACGTCACCCGCGTCCTGGACGCCACGCCCGGACTGAGCAGGCTCAGCCAGCAGGACGGCAGCGGACTGTGGCGCGTGAACCAGGAGGTCGCGCGCGCGACCGTGGTGTCCGGCGAGAAGCCCGGTGCCGGAACGTCCGGTGCGCACGGCGCCGAGCCCGTGGCGGCCGGACCCGTCGAGATCCACACCGACATCGAGGCGGGCCCCGACGGCCGGGTGCTGCGCCTGGCCGACACGGCCGCCGAGGGCTGGACGGCGACCCTGGACGGCAAGCCGCTCACCCGCACCACGGTCGACGGCTGGGCCCAGGGCTTCGAACTCCCGGCCTCCGGCGGCCGGCTGGACGTCACCTACGACATCCCGTTCACGCACACGCTCTGGCTGTGGGCGCAGGGTCTCCTCGGCCTCGTCCTCGTCGTCCTCGCCCTGCCGGGCAGGCGCCGCGACGTCGACGACGACCTGCCCGACGAGCAGCTCGTCCCCGCCCAGGCCGCCGACGGCGAGGGGCGCCGGGCCCGGCGCCTGCGCGCCCAGGCGGAGGCGGAGGCGGCGGAAGCCGGAGCGGGGGCGGGCATGGAGCCGGGCCCCGGGACGGCGGCCGACGCGCCCGGGGTTCCGGAGCCGCCCACGGCGCCACCCGTGCCGGTTCCGCAGCAGCAGGAGTACGGCGCGTGGGACACGGCGGGCCACACCGGCGCCGAGTACGGCTCCTACGACGGCGGCTACGGCGGCGAGCAGTACCAGGGCGCCCAGCAGGCCCAGCAGGCCCAGCAGTACGACCCCGGCGCGTACGGGCAGCAGCCGTACCAGGCCGATCCGTACCAGCAGGACGCCTATCAGGGCGGCCAGGGCACCCAGTACGGGACGGGCGGCGCGTACGACCCGTACGCCTACGGCGGTCCGACGCAGGGTCAGGAGGGCGGGTACGACCCCGCGTTCGACCAGGCCTACGGCCGGGGCGGCTACGACACGCCGTACGACCCTTCCCAGCCCCAGCAGCCCCAGCAGCCCCACGGCACGGGCAGTGAGCGTCCCGACGGGAGCCAGCAGTGAAGCGCACGACCCTGTCCCTGATCGCCTGCGCGACCGCGCTCGCCGCCGTCACCGGGTTCGCGGCGGTCTCCGCCCCCGAGGGCCCCGGCAAGGACACCGCGGCCCCGGCCGCGCGGCTGCCCGTGGAGCGCACCAGCCTGCTGTGCCCGGCGCCCAGCACCTCCGACCTCGCCGAGACCGCGTACACGTCGTTCACGCCCGTCACGCAGGGCGCCGACGAGAAGGGCGACGCCGCGCTCGTGGCGGCGGAGTCGGGGGATGCCACCGGGGACGGCGGCAAGGGCGACGACAAGGGCGAGAAGAAGGAGAAGCCGGTCGTCGAGCCCAAGGCGCCCGGCACGCCCGCCGCCGGCAGGACCACCGGCGGCGACACCCCCGCCCTGATCGGCACCGCCGAGGGCGGCCGGGCGCCCGGCTGGACGGTCCAGCAGACCACGGAGGTCGCCGCCGGGACGGGCCGCGGCCTGCAGGGCGTCGACTGCACCGCCCCGGACACGGAGTTCTGGTTCCCGGGCGCCAGCACGGCCTCCGGCCGCACCGACTACGTGCACCTGACCAACCCCGACGACTCGGCGGCCGTCGTCGACATCGAGCTGTACGGAAAGGACGGCGCCCTCAAGTCCACGGTGGGGGAGGGCATCACCGTGCCGCCGCACGCCAGTGACTCCCTCCTGCTGTCCACGCTCAGCGACGCGAAGGAGACCGACCTGACCGTGCACGTCGGCGTGCGCAGCGGGCGGCTCGGCGCCGCGGTGCAGGCCCTGGACGACAAGACGGGCGGCGACTGGCTGACCGCGGCGGCCGACCCGGCCGGCGACCTCGTCGTGCCCGGCATCCCGAAGGACGCCACCGCCGTCCGCCTGGTGCTGTTCACGCCCGGCGGCAGCGACGCCGACCTGAAGGTGCGGCTCGCCTCGCCGTCCGGGCTGATCACGCCCGCCGGTCATGAGACGGTGCACGTCAAGGCCGGCATGACGACCGGCGTCGACCTCGGCGAGGTCACGCGCGGCGAGGCGGGTTCGCTGGTGCTGACGCCGACGGACCGCTCCGTGCCGGTCGTGGCCGCGGTCCGGGTCGTGCGGGGCAAGGGCGACGAGCAGGAGTCCGCGTTCATCCCGGCCTCCGCCCCGGTCGGCGCGCGCGCGACGGCCGCCGACAACCGCGCCAAGAGCACCACCCTGGCCCTGTCCGCGCCCCAGGCGGCCGCGAAGGTCAAGGTCACCGCGTCGGCGGGCACCGAGGGCGGCACGACGGCGACCAAGACGTACACGCTCAAGGCCGGCACGACCCAGAACGTCGACGCGCCGGTGCCCGCGGGACTCAAGGGCAGCTACGCGCTGACCGTCGAGACCGTGTCGGGCGGCCCGGTCTACGCGTCGCGCACCCTGACCGGTTCGGACGACGACGTGGCGTCCTTCACCGTCCAGACCCTCCCCGACGACCGGGGCACGGTCGCGGTGCCGAACGCGTCCGAGGACCTGTCCGTCCTGCAGAAGTAGCGCGGAAGCAGCGAGGAAGCAGCGAGGACGGTGGGCGCCCCGCGCGGCGCCCCCCGTCCTCGTCCTCGCTCAGTCCTCCCCGTACCGGGGATCCACCGTCTCCGGGGTCAGCCCCAGCAGCTCGGCGACCTGTTCGACGACGACCTCGTGCACCAGCAGTGCCCGCTCGTCGCGCCCCTTGGTCCGGATCTCCACGGGCCGCCGGTAGACGACCACCCGCCCCCGCCGCCCGTCCCGGGAGGGCACCGTCCCGCCGAGCGGAACCGCCTCGTCGTTCCACGCCTCCCCGGCGGCGGCCGGCCGCGGCACGTCGAGGACGAGGAAGTCGATGTCGGCGAGTTGCGGCCACCGCCGCTCAAGGCGCTCCACGGAGTCCTGCACCAGGTCGGCGAACACCTCGCCGCGGCTCGCGGCGAGCGGCACCTGCGGGGGTGCGACCGGGCCACGCATGCCCCGACCGTGGCGATCACGACGGCGGGGCCCGGGGCGGCCGGCATCACGGGGCGACACGGGGTTGTCCATCACTGGTGAAGGGTAGTCCGTGCCGGAGCCACACGCCCGGCCCGCACGGGCCCGGTGGGCCGTGTGGCGCGGGCACCCTCGGCCTGTCGCCGGATGACCATTCCGGCCAAGGTTGGGCTCAATTCGATATCTTTCCGTGACCGCGGAACTCAAGGCAAATGTCGTTGTTTGTATCGGGTCGTGACCGCTTTCCGATCGGTCCGACCTCCTCGGGACCAGTGTCGGCGCAGGTCGAACGGGGGTGCACGAGAGGGCCACAGAACGTTTCACGCCACGACACGGAGGTGTGACCCGGTGGAGAGTCGTCGCGGCCCGCTCAAGAGTGCGGTACCGTCCAACATCGTGAGCCCTGTACGTCGCTGTTCGCGCACCGCCTGCGGCCGTCCCGCCGTCGCGACGCTGACGTACGTCTACGCCGACTCGACCGCGGTCCTCGGCCCGCTCGCCACCTACGCCGAACCCCACTGCTACGACCTGTGCGCCGAGCACTCCGAGCGCCTCACCGCCCCGCGCGGCTGGGAGGTCGTCCGTCTGCTCGACGGATCGGCCCCGGCCCGTCCCAGCGGCGACGACCTGGAAGCGCTCGCCAACGCGGTGCGCGAGGCGGCCCGGCCCCAGGAGCGGGCGGCCGAGGCGGGCGGCGGACGCACGGCCGACCCGATGGAGGTCGCGCGCCGCGGCCACCTGAGGGTCCTGCGCTCACCGGACAACTGAGCGCCGCCTTCCCCCGGTTCCGTCTTCATCTTTCGTGTCACCGGTCACATCCGTTGCTGCACGCCCATTGACGTTGGCTTGTCGCGGACACGACCATTCCGGAAGCCGCGAGAAATCGCTTTCACATGGCGGAATCCGGGGAGGCGCCCGTGTACGTGCAGGAACTGGAACCCGTCGCCGGTTCACTCGGCCTGTCCGCCCTCGTGGCGGCCCTGCCCCTGGTGATCGTCCTCGTCCTGCTGGGCGGCGTCCGGATGAAGGCGCACCTGGCCGGCCTCATCGGCCTCCTGGCCGCCGTGCTCGTCGCCTGGCTCGCCTACGGCATGCCCCTGGACCAGACGGCCTCCAGCGCCGTCCAGGGAGCCGTCTTCGGCCTCTTCCCCATCCTGTGGATCGTCGTGAACGCCCTGTGGGTCTACCGGATGACCGTCCGCACCCGGCACTTCGACATCCTGCGCCGCTCCTTCGGCCGGCTCTCCGACGACCCCCGCATCCAGGCCCTCGTCGTCGCATTCTGCTTCGGCGCCCTCCTGGAGGCCCTCGCCGGGTTCGGGGCGCCCGTCGCGATCTGCTCGGTCATGCTCGTCGCCCTCGGCTTCGACCCCGTGCGCGCCGCCGTCGTCTCCCTGGTCGCCAACACCGCGCCGGTCGCCTTCGGCGCCATGGGCACCCCCGTGGTGACGCTGGCCCAGGTCACCGGGCTGCCCCTGGACGACGTCGCCTCCGTGGTGGGCCGTCAGACGCCGCTGCTCGCCCTCGTCGTGCCGCTGCTCCTCGTCGCCCTGGTCGACGGGCGGCGCGGGCTGCGCGAGACCTGGGTGCCCGCGCTGGCCTGCGGAGTCGCCTTCGCCGTCGCCCAGTTCGTCGCCTCCAACTACGTCTCCGCCCAGCTCGCCGACATCGCCGCCGCCCTGATCGGCGCCGCCGCCCTGGTCGCCGTACCGCACTCCCGCAGGCCCGCGGCCGAGCCCGTACGCGCGTCCGTGCTGACCGGCGTACGCAGTGAGGAACTGGACGAGGAGGACTCCGCGCGGGAGGTGGCACGGGCCTACGCGCCGTACGCGCTGATCGTCGCCGTCTTCTCCGTCGCGCAGATCCCGGCGGTCAAGGACTGGCTGGCGAAGGCCACGCAGTCCTACGACTGGCCGTTCCTCGACGTGTTCGACCCCGAGGGCAACCCGGTGGGCGGGAACGTCTTCTCCTGGCCGATCGTCTCCACCGGCGGCACGCTCGTGCTGTTCGCCGGGCTGGCCACGGCCGTCGTCCTCGGCGTGCACGCGCGCGTGGCGGTCAGGGAGTGGCTCGCGACCGTGCACGAACTGCGGTTCGCGATCCTCACCGTCACCTCGGTCCTCGCCCTCGCCTACGTCATGAACCTCTCCGGGCAGGCCGCCACCATCGGCCACTTCGTCGCCGCGGCAGGCGCCGGGCTCGCCTTCCTCTCCCCGGTCCTCGGCTGGTTCGGCGTCGCCGTCTCCGGCTCCGACACCTCCGCCAACGCGCTCTTCGGAGCTCTCCAGGTGACCGCCGCGCGGGAGTCCGGCCTCTCGCCCGAACTCCTGGCCGCCGCCAACAGCTCCGGCGGCGTCCTCGGCAAGATGATCTCCCCGCAGAACCTCACCATCGCCTGTGCCGCCGTCGGACTCGCGGGCCGCGAAGGGGATCTGCTGCGCAAGGTGCTGCCCTGGAGCCTCGGCCTGCTGCTGGTGATGTGCCTGATCGTGGTCGCGCAGTCCACGGCCGTCCTGGGCTGGATGCTGCCCTGACGCCGTCCGACCTCCTGGAACCGCCCGGGCGGCCAGCCGGTCCCCACGGGGTAGTTTGTGGGCTCCGACAGGACTTTCAGGAAGGTTGGCCGTGGCTGCTGATCTGTCGCAGATCGTGAAGGCGTACGACGTGCGCGGTGTCGTCCCCGACCAGTGGGACGAGCCGCTGGCCGAGCTGTTCGGCGCGGCCTTCGTCGAGCTGACCGGCGCGGACGCCATCGTGGTCGGCCACGACATGCGGCCCTCGTCCCCGGGCCTGTCCGGCGCCTTCGCGCGCGGGGCGGCGGCCCGCGGCGCCGACGTGACCGGGATCGGCCTGTGCTCCACCGACGAGCTGTACTACGCCTCCGGCGCGCTCGGCCTGCCGGGCGCCATGTTCACGGCCTCGCACAACCCCGCCCGGTACAACGGCATCAAGCTGTGCCGCGCGGGCGCCGCCCCGGTCGGCCAGGACACCGGCCTCGCCGAGATCCGCGCCCTGGTTGAGCGCTGGAGCGAGGAGGGCGCCCCCGAGCCGTCCGCCCGCCCCGGCACCGTCGCCCGGAGCGACGTCCTCGCCGACTACGCGGCCCACCTGCGCTCCCTGGTGGACCTCACCGCCATCCGCCCCCTCAAGGTCGTCGTCGACGCGGGCAACGGCATGGGCGGTCACACCGTCCCCACGGTCTTCGCCGGCCTGCCCCTCGACCTCGTGCCGATGTACTTCGAACTCGACGGCACCTTCCCCAACCACGAGGCCAACCCGCTCGACCCGGCCAACCTCGTCGACCTCCAGCAGCGCGTCCGCGCGGAGGGCGCCGACCTGGGCCTCGCCTTCGACGGCGACGCCGACCGCTGCTTCGTCGTCGACCAGAACGGCGACCCGGTCTCCCCGTCCGCGGTGACCGCCCTCGTGGCCGCCCGCGAGCTGGCCCGCAACGGCGGCACGGGCACGGTCATCCACAACCTGATCACCTCCTGGTCCGTCCCCGAGGTC
Source organism: Streptomyces ardesiacus (assembly GCF_003112575.1). GTDB lineage: Bacteria > Actinomycetota > Actinomycetes > Streptomycetales > Streptomycetaceae > Streptomyces > Streptomyces ardesiacus. The sequence goes on along the minus strand of NZ_BEWC01000003.1, from coordinate 9,272 downwards.
GTCCGCGAGAACGGCGGCACACCGGCCCGCACACGCGTGGGCCACTCCTTCATCAAGGCCGAGATGGCCAGGACCGGCGCCATCTTCGGCGGCGAGCACTCCGCGCACTACTACTTCCGCGACTTCTGGAACGCCGACACCGGCATGCTCGCCGCCCTCCACGTCCTCGCCGCCCTCGGCGAGCAGGACGGCCCGCTGTCCGCCCTGGTCGCCGCGTACGACCGCTATGCCGGCTCCGGCGAGATCAACTCCACCGTCGCCGACCAGCAGGCCCGCCTCGCCGCGATCCGGGCCGCGTACGAGGGCCGCGACGACATCACCGTGGACGACCTCGACGGCCTCACAGTCACGACGGCCGACTGGTGGTTCAACGTCCGTCCGTCCAACACGGAGCCCCTCCTGCGCCTGAACGCGGAGGCACGGGACGAGTCAACGATGACGAAGATCCGGGACGAGGCGCTGGCGATCATCCGCTCCTAGCCGCCGGCCGCCCCGCCGCTCCTGGCCGCCGGCCGCCCCGCCGCTGCGTGCCGCGCGACCGTCCCGCCCCGGCACCGGTGCCCGGTGGCCGCTCTTCCACAGGCCCCCGCGCCCGTCCCGTCCCGGCGGTACCCTGACCAGCACATCCACACACGCCCCACCCCCGGAGGGAACCCCCATGCCGCTCGAACCCGGCCTCCTGGAGATCCTCGCCTGCCCCGCCTGCCACGCCCCCCTCAAGGAGCAGGACGCGGAGCTGATCTGCACCGGCCAGGACTGCGGCCTGGCCTACCCGGTGCGCGACGGCATCCCCGTCCTCCTCGTCGACGAGGCCCGCCGCCCCGAGTAACCGCCGCCCAGGCGACGGCAACCCGGCGACGACCCCGCGCAACCGAACGAACGCCCCGGCGATCGGAGACCTGCCGCCATGCTCGACGAATCGCTTCTCGACGACCCGGAGCGCCTCACCGAGGCCGACCGCCGCGGCCTCCTCCGCGGCGCCGCCGAGGCCGGTGCCCGCGTCCGCACCGCCGCCCGGCACGCAGCCGAGGCCGGCGTCGCCAACCTCAGGCCGGACGGCCGCCCCCGCGCCGTACTGATCGCGGGCCCCGGCGCCGCCGCCACCCACGCCGCCGACCTCCTCGGCACCCTCGCGGGCGCCGGCAGCCCCGTCACCCGCCTCGCCCCCACCGGCGTCGCCCCCGCCGCGGGCGCCCTGCGCTGGGAACTGCCCGGCTGGGCCGGCTCCGTCGACCTCCTGCTGATCGCCACCCCCGACGGCACCGAGCCGGGCCTGGCCCTGCTCGCCGAACAGGCGTACCGCCGGGGCTGCACGGTCGTCGCGGTCGCCCCCGCCGGCTCCCCGCTCAGCGAGGCGGTCGGCGCCTCCCGCGGCCTGTTCCTCCCGATGGCGACCGCCCCGTACGACCACGACGAGCCCCTCGCCGGTGCCGCCCCCGGCGTCCTGTGGGCGCTGCTCACCCCGCTCCTCGCGCTGCTGGACCGCACCGGGCTGCTCGAGGCGCCCCCGGAGGCCGTCGACAAGGTCGCCGACCGGCTCGACCGCGTCGCCGAACGCTGCGGGCCCGCGATCGTCACCTACAGCAACCCCGCCAAGACCCTCGCGGCCGAACTGGCCGACTCCCTCCCCGTCGTCTGGACCGAGGGCACCTCCGCCGGGCCCGCGGGCCGCCGCTTCGCCGCCGCGCTCGCCGAACTGTCCGGCACCCCCGCCGTCGTCGCCGACCTGCCCGAGGCGCTCGCCGCGCACAGCGCCCTGCTCGCCGGCCGACTCGCCGCCGGCGCCGACCCCGACGACTTCTTCCGCGACCGCGTGGAGGAGCCGGCCGCGCTGCACGCACGCGTGGTGCTCCTGCGCGACCGCCCCGCCGGCGGCCTGACCGCCGCCCCCAACGCCCGTGACCTGGCCCTCGGCCACGACACGCCGATCAGCGAGCTGGAACCGGAAGAGGGCGGCGAACTGGAGACCCTCGCCGAGCTGATCGCCATCACGGATTTCGCCGCCGTTTACCTGGCACTCGCCTCGGGATCCTGACCCCGGCGCACCATCGCCCCCGCACCCGCACGCACCGGCAGAGAGAGCCCATGGACCGCCTCGACAACACCGTCCGCCCCTACGCCTGGGGTTCCACCACCGCGATCCCGACCCTCCTCGGGACCGAGCCGACCGGCGAACCGCAGGCGGAGATGTGGATGGGCGCCCACCCCGGCGCCCCCTCCCGCACGGGCCGGGGCACCCTCGCCGAGGTCGTCGACGCCGACCCCGAGAAGGAACTGGGCGCCGCCTCCGTCGCCAAGTTCGGCCCCCGGCTGCCCTTCCTCCTCAAGCTCCTCGCCGCCGGCGCCCCGCTCTCCCTCCAGGTCCACCCCGACCTCGCGCAGGCCCAGCAGGGGTACGAGGACGAGGAACGCCGCGGAGTCCCCCTGGACGCCCCGCACCGCAACTACAAGGACGCCAACCACAAGCCCGAACTGGTCTGCGCCCTCACCGACTTCGACGGCCTGTGCGGCTTCCGCCCCCCGGCCGAGACCGCGGACCTGCTCGACGGCCTCGGCGTCGCCTCCCTCAAGCCGTACGTCGACCTGCTGCGCGCCCACCCCGAGGACGCCGCCCTGCGCGAGGTGCTCACCGCGGTCCTCACGGCCGACCCCGAGGACATGTCCCGCACGGTCACCGAGACCGCGGCCGCCTGCGACCGCCTCGGCGGCGTCTACCGGCCCTACGCCGACATCGCCCACCACTACCCGGGCGACCCCGGCGTCCTCGCCGCCATGCTCCTCAACCACGTCCGGCTCCAGCCCGGCGAGGCCCTCTACCTCGGCGCCGGCATCCCGCACGCCTATCTCAACGGCCTCGGCGTCGAGATCATGGCCAACTCCGACAACGTCCTGCGCTGCGGCCTCACGCCCAAGCACGTCGACGTCCCCGAACTCCTGCGCATCGTCCGCTTCGAGGCGGGCGACCCCGGCATCCTGCGCCCGGAGGCGTCCCCCGACGGCGAAGAGGTCTACGACACCCCGACCGACGAGTTCCGCCTGTCCCGCTACGTCCTGCCCGAGGGCACCGGCGTCCACGACCTCACCCTGTCCACCCCGCAGATCCTGCTCTGCACGGCGGGCACCGTACGGGCCGGCGAACACGAGCTGCGTCCCGGCCGCTCGGTCTTCGTCCCGGCCCACGAAAAGGCCGAAGTGTCCGGAACCGGCACGCTCTTCCGCGCCACCGTGCGCGTCTGAGACGACCCCGCACGGGCCCGACACCTGTCTGACGGGCGAACGACGGGGCATCCGGCACCTCGGGGTCCGCACGGGCTGCAACAATGGCGCACCGCAAAGGAGGGGCCAAAGCCGGTGACGGCCGCGCCCCGCCGGCGGCGTACGGACGCAGACGAAGAAGCAGACGCAGGCGAAGGGACAACGCGACACATGAGCGCGTCAGGCGGTACCAGGGCGATCGTGGCGGCACTGCTCGCCAACCTCTCGATCGCGGTGGCGAAATTCGTGGCGTTCCTCTTCAGCGGATCGTCGTCGATGCTCGCCGAATCCGTGCACTCCGTCGCCGACTCGGGCAACCAGGGCCTGCTCCTCCTCGGCGGCAAGCGGGCCCAGCGCGCGGCCACCCCGCAACACCCCTTCGGCTTCGGCCGCGAGCGGTACATCTACGCCTTCCTCGTCTCCATCGTGCTCTTCTCGGTCGGCGGCATGTTCGCCCTCTACGAGGGCTACGAGAAGATCAAGCACCCGCACGAACTGGAGCACTGGTACTGGCCGGTGGGCGTCCTGGTCTTCGCGATCGTCGCCGAGGGCTTCTCCTTCCGGACCGCCATCAAGGAGTCCAACCCCCTGCGCGGCACGAAGTCCTGGAAGGAGTTCATCCGCCACGCCAAGGCCCCCGAGCTGCCGGTCGTCCTCCTGGAGGACTTCGGCGCCCTCGTCGGCCTGGTCCTCGCCCTCGGCGGCGTCGGCCTCGCCCTGCTCACCGGCGACGGCGTCTGGGACGGCATCGGCACCCTGTGCATCGGCATCCTGCTCATCCTGATCGCGCTGGTCCTCGCCGTCGAGACCAAGTCCCTGCTGCTCGGCGAGGCCGCCGGCGCCGAGGTGGTCCAGCAGATCGAGGCCGCGGCCGTCGCCGGCGACACGGTCACCGGCCTCATCCACATGCGCACCCTCCACCTCGGCCCCGAGGAACTGCTCGTCGCCGCCAAGATCGCCGTCCGCCACGACGGCACGGCCACGGAGATCGCCTCCGCGATCGACGCCGCCGAATCCCGGATCCGCGAAGCGGTCCCGATCGCCCGCGTCATCTACCTGGAACCGGACATCTACAGCGAGTCCGAGGCCGCCAAGGGCGCCGACCCCGAGGCGACCCCCGGCGGCCCCACCGCACCTCCCGCAGCCCACTGACCGACGCCCCGCAGCCCCTCGTCACGCTTCGTGAACGTCCGGAAGTGTTCGGAGGCGGACTGGGGACGGCGGGCGCGCGCGGTGTAGCTTGGGACGGAGCCAGACGTCGCTGCTGATGGCGGTCGGGCGGTCCAGGACGGACCGGCCGAGGGAGAGAGGGCCTCCGACGGACTGCGCTGCGCGTACGCGGGCATGCCTGTGTCCTCTTCGGGGCACCCCTGTGTCCGCCGCCGCGCAGGTCAGCCGTACCCACCTCGACCCAACCCGAGGAGCAGCCCGTAATGACGACTGTCGACAACCGACAGGACTTCAAGGTCGCCGACCTCTCCCTGGCCTCGTTCGGCCGCAAGGAGATCACCCTCGCCGAGCACGAGATGCCGGGCCTGATGGCGATCCGCAAGGAGTACGCCGAGGCTCAGCCGCTCGCCGGCGCCCGGATCACCGGTTCCCTGCACATGACGGTGCAGACCGCGGTGCTCATCGAGACCCTGGTCGCCCTGGGCGCCGAGGTCCGCTGGGCCTCCTGCAACATCTTCTCCACCCAGGACCACGCGGCCGCCGCCATCGCCGTCGGTCCGAACGGCACCCCGGACAACCCGCAGGGCGTCCCGGTCTTCGCCTGGAAGGGCGAGACCCTGGAGGAGTACTGGTGGTGCACGGAGCAGGCGCTGACCTGGCCGAACACCCCCACCGGCGGCCCGAACATGATCCTGGACGACGGCGGTGACGCCACCCTCCTCGTCCACAAGGGCGTCGAGTACGAGAAGGACGGCAAGGTCCCCTCGGTCGACACCGCCGAGTCCGACGAGCACCGCGTCATCCTCGAGCTCCTCACCCGCACGGTGAGCGAGACCCCGCAGAAGTGGACCCAGCTGGCGTCCGAGATCCGCGGCGTGACCGAGGAGACCACGACCGGCGTTCACCGTCTCTACGAGATGCACCGCGACGGCACCCTCCTGTTCCCGGCGATCAACGTCAACGACGCGGTCACCAAGTCGAAGTTCGACAACAAGTACGGCTGCCGCCACTCCCTGATCGACGGCATCAACCGGGCCACCGACGTGCTGATCGGCGGCAAGACCGCCGTCGTCTGCGGCTACGGCGACGTCGGCAAGGGCTGCGCGGAGTCGCTGCGCGGCCAGGGCGCACGCGTGATCATCACGGAGATCGACCCGATCTGCGCGCTGCAGGCGGCGATGGACGGGTACCAGGTCACGACGCTGGACGAGGTCGTCGACAAGGCCGACATCTTCGTCACCACGACCGGCAACAAGGACATCATCATGGCCTCGGACATGGCCAAGATGAAGCACCAGGCCATCGTCGGCAACATCGGCCACTTCGACAACGAGATCGACATGGCCGGTCTGGCCAGGACGCCGGGCATCGTCAAGGACGAGGTCAAGCCGCAGGTCCACACCTGGACCTACCCGGACGGCAAGGTCCTCATCGTCCTGTCCGAGGGGCGCCTGCTGAACCTGGGCAACGCCACGGGTCACCCGTCGTTCGTGATGTCCAACTCCTTCGCGGACCAGACGCTGGCGCAGATCGAGCTGTTCACCAAGCCCGACGCGTACCCGACCGACGTGTACGTGCTGCCCAAGCACCTGGACGAGAAGGTCGCCCGGCTCCACCTCGACGCCCTCGGCGTCAAGCTGACCACGCTCCGCCCCGAGCAGGCCGACTACATCGGCGTCAAGGTCGAGGGGCCGTACAAGCCCGACCACTACCGCTACTGAGCCCACCGGCTCCCACGGCTCCTCGCCTTCGAGACAGGCCCCCGCACCCCCGTGCCGGGGGCCTGTCCCGTTGCCGCCTCAGCGGTCGGACCAGCAGCCCGTCACCACCCAGGACACCCATGCCCCGCGGCCGTTATTCGCTTCACGATCCGCACGACCACACCCTCCTCGCAGAAGAACACTTCCAGTGCGCCCCCGGCCCCTCCGGCTGGCGCTACGTGTCACAACTGACCACCCCCACGGGGGACCACCGAGGCTCCGTGGACCTCGCCCTCGACGAGCTCGGCCGCCCCATCCGTCTCGAAGTCCACGCCGCCGACTGGCAGGTGCGCGGCGCGGCCATCGAGGGCCTCACCTGGGTCCGCACCGACCCCACCGGAACCCACGCCACCGAAGGCAATGCGCGCGCCCACGCCTTCACTGGCACGTCCCCGGCCTTCCTCGTCGCCGTCACCCGTCTCCTGCGCCTCACCCCCTCCGGATCAGCCACCCGCCTGCGCCTCGTCGCCCTCACGGACCCGGTCCTCGCCCCCCGCACCGTGGACCAGTCCTGGGCCTTGCTGAACAGAGAAGCACACGCCACTGACAACGGCCCCCTCGTCGTGGACGAATACCAGGTCACAGCCCTGGACACGGGCGAACAACACGCCGTGCACATCGCCGGCGACGTGGTCCTGGCGGCCCCGGGCATCGAGCTGGAGGACCTGGAGACCCCGCCGTCCGTGTTCCCGTGAGGGTGCCGGGGGCGGCCGTGCCTAAGCCGGCGGCACGAACCCGGTTCCGGGGCGGCCGTCCGGCCGCACGTCCCGCGACACCTCGGAGCGGCCGTCGGACGACGGCGCGGGCGGCGGGGTGACCGGTGCGGGCGCCGACGGGGCAGCCGGCGCAGTCGGCGCAGGCGGCACCGGAACCTCCGCCGTCGCCGGGGCGGCAGTCCCCCCGGCCGAGTCGCCGCCGAACGCCTTCCGGGCCTCCCGGGCCTGCCGTTCCTGCAGCACCGCCGCCAGATACGCGGGCGGCGGCACCTCCCGCGGCACCGGAGCACCCGTACGGGACGCCACGTCGGTGGCGAGCCGCTCGGCCATGGCCCAGCCGACGCGTGGATCCAGCTGTGCGGCCCGTGCCAGGTACTGACGGACGGCGAGCCACAGATCGTCGGGCACCGCGGACAGGTCTAGTCCGGAGAACCGTCCCGCCAGCCACGGCGGAGGCGGCGGCATGAACCCCGCCGACGCGTACGGCACCCTCTCCCGCACGACCAGCGTGCCCGCGAACACGTCGCCGAGCCGCCGCCCCCGCGCCGACACCAACGAGGCGACACAGGCGATCACTCCGAACGTCATGAGGATCTCGATCACTCCGATCAAGCCCCTCACCAGCGCGTGGCGGAAGCGGATCGGCCCTCCGTCGTCCCGCACCACCCGCAAACCGCACGCCATCTTCCCGAGCGACCGCCCGTGGCTCAGGGTCTCCACGGCGATCGGCCCGCCCACCAGGACCAGGACGAAGGTCGCGATCGTCAGCGCCGTCCGCGCCGCGTCGTCCAGGGACGAGGTGGACGCGACCAGAGCGACGGTCACCGCCACGTAGACGGCCACGGCGACCACCAGGTCGAGCAGGACGGCCAGCGCCCTGCTGGGCAGCCTCGCGGGGCGCAGTTCCAGCGCCACCGCCTCGCCCGTCACCAGCTCACTCACGCGCGCCGCCCTTCCCCGAAAGCCCCCGTCCCCGCCAGTCTGCCAAGCTGAGGACACACCGCGCCGCAGTACGACAAGCTGATCCACGACGAGCCGCCGACGATAGCCGAGGAGCAGGCACACCGATGGACCTCGACGTCTTCGTCTCCGCCCACCGCGCGGAGTGGGACCGCCTCGACGCCCTCCTCCGGCGCAGGCGCCGCCTGACCGGTGCCGAGACCGACGAACTCGTCGCCCTCTACCAGCGCACGGCCACCCACCTCTCCCTGGTCCAGTCCAGTGCCCCCGACCCCCAGCTGACCGGGCGGCTCAGCCAACTGGTGGCACGCGCGCGCAGCGTCGTGACCGGCACCCGGCGTGCCTCCTGGCGCGACGTCACACGATTCCTGACCCAGCAGTTCCCGGCGGCCGTCTACCGGGCCCGACACTGGTGGGTCCCCGTGGCCCTCGTGTCGACCGCGGTCGCCGCGCTCCTTGGCTGGTGGATCGGCACCCATCCGGAAGTGCAGTCCACCATCGCGGCACCCGGCGAACTGCGCGAGCTCACCCGCCCGGGCGGCCAGTACGAGACGTACTACTCGAGCAACCCGGCAGCCTCGTTCGCGGCCCAGGTGTGGACGAACAACGCATGGGCCGCCGCGCTCTGCCTCATCCTGGGCGTCTTTCTGGGGCTGCCCGTCATCTGGATCCTCTTCCAGAACATGCTCAACCTCGGCGTCGGCTTCGGCCTGATGTCGTCGGCCGGCCGCCTCGACACCTTCCTCGGCCTGGTCCTGCCGCACGGCCTGCTCGAACTGACCGCGGTGTTCGTCGCCGCGGGCACCGGTATGCGGCTGGGCTGGACCCTCGTCGACCCCGGGCCCCGCACCCGGCGCATCGCCCTCGCCGAGGAGGGCAGGGCGGCCATCGGCATGGCAGTCGGACTGGCCCTCGTCCTCTTCGTCTCCGGCGCCGTCGAAGGCTTCGTCACCCCCTCCGGCCTGCCCACCTGGGCCCGCATCACCATCGGAGTCGTCGCCGAGCTGGCCTTCCTCGCCTACGTCTACGTCCTCGGTGGCCGCGCGGTGCGCGCCGGCGACACGGGCGACGTCGCGGCGGCCGAACGCAGCGCCACCGTGCCGACGGCCGCCTGATGTGCATCCGACCCGGCGAGCTGCTACTGTCCTCTTCGTTCCCGCACGAGCCGTTGACACGGAGCGAGCGGGGAGGTAGATTCGAACAGTTGCCTGGAGGTGGGTTCACCCCAGAGGGCAGCGTCGAACATCTATCAGCTTCTACGAATCAACGAATTCGACGAAGCACTCTCCCGATGAATCGGAAACGAACGGCCGGTCAGACCGCCCCGGAACTTCTGATAAAGTCGGAACCGCCGGAAAGGGAAACGCGAAAGCGGGAACCTGGAAAGCACCGAGGAAATCGGGTCGGAAAG
>NZ_BEWC01000002.1 GCF_003112575.1 Streptomyces ardesiacus | reverse complement strand
CTTTCCGATCCGATTTCCTCGGTGCTTTCCAGGTTCCCGCTTTCGCGTTTCCCTTTCCGGCGGTTCCGACTTTATCAGAGATTCTGAGTCGGTATTTCCACCCTCCGGGGCGGCTTCCGAACCACGAAGTGGTTGGGGTGCCCGTCCGAGCGGAGATGCAAACGTACTGGAGCGGGGCGCCCCGATGCAAATCGAGGCGCCCCGCTCCAGGTTGACGCTGCCGGGGGTCCGACGGTCCGTCAGACCTCCACGACCACAGGCAGGATCATCGGCCGGCGCCGGTACGTGTCCGAGACCCACTTGCCGAGGGTCCTGCGCACCAGCTGCTGGAGCTGGTGCGGCTCGACGACGCCGTCCTGGGCCGAGCGCTCCAGTACCTCGGTGATCTTGGGGAGCACCGCGGAGAAGGCCGAGTCGTCGATGCCCGAGCCGCGGGCCTGGACGTGGGGCCCACCGGTGATCTTGCCGGTGGAGGAGTCCATGACCACGAAGACCGAGATGATGCCCTCGTCGCCGAGGATCTTGCGGTCCTTCAGGGCCGGTTCGCCGACATCGCCGACCGAGAGGCCGTCGACGTAGACGTATCCCGCCTGGACCTTGCCGGTGATCTTCGCCTTGCCCTCGACGAGGTCGACGACCACGCCGTCCTCGGCGATGACGATGCGGTCGTGCGGGACGCCGGTGAGGGCGCCCAGTTCGGCGTTGGCTCGCAGGTGACGCCATTCGCCGTGGACCGGCATCAGGTTCTTCGGGCGGCAGATGTTGTAGAAGTACAGCAGTTCGCCGGCCGAGGCGTGACCCGAGACGTGGACCTTGGCGTTGCCCTTGTGGACGACGTTGGCGCCCCAGCGGGTCAGGCCGTTGATCACGCGGTACACCGCGTTCTCGTTGCCCGGGATGAGGGACGAGGCCAGGATCACCGTGTCGCCGTTGACGATGCGGATCTGGTGGTCGCGGTTGGCCATGCGGGACAGGGCGGCCATCGGTTCGCCCTGGGAACCCGTGCAGACCAGGACGACCTCGCTGTCGGGCAGGTCGTCGAGCGTCTTGACGTCGACCACCAGGCCCGGCGGGACCTTCAGGTAGCCGAGGTCTCGCGCGATGCCCATGTTGCGGACCATGGAGCGGCCGACGAAGGCGACCCGGCGGCCGTACTCGTGGGCGGCGTCCAGGATCTGCTGGATGCGGTGGACGTGGCTGGCGAAGCTCGCCACGATGATCCGCTTGCGGGCTCCGGCGAAGACCTGCCGCAGGACGTTCGAGATGTCCCGCTCGGGCGGGACGAAGCCCGGCACCTCGGCGTTGGTCGAGTCGGCGAGGAGCAGGTCGATGCCCTCCTCGCTGAGCCGCGCGAAGGCGTGCAGGTCGGTGAGGCGGCCGTCCAGCGGAAGCTGGTCCATCTTGAAGTCGCCGGTGTGGACGACCATGCCCGCCGGGGTGCGGATGGCTACGGCCAGCGCGTCCGGGATGGAGTGGTTGACCGCGACGAACTCGCAGTCGAAGGGACCGACGCGCTCGCGGTGGCCCTCCGCCACCTCGAGGGTGTACGGGCGGATGCGGTGCTCCTGGAGCTTGGCCTCGATGAGGGCGAGGGTCAGCTTGGAGCCGATCAGCGGGATGTCCGGCTTCTCGCGCAGGAGGAAGGGGACGCCGCCGATGTGGTCCTCGTGGCCGTGGGTCAGGACGATGCCCTCGATGTCGTCGAGGCGGTCCCGGATGGACGAGAAGTCCGGCAGGATCAGGTCGATGCCGGGCTGCTCCTCCTCGGGGAAGAGCACGCCGCAGTCGACGATCAGCAGACGGCCGCCGTACTCGAAGACCGTCATGTTGCGGCCGATTTCGCCGAGGCCTCCCAGGGGCGTGACCCGCAGGCCGCCCTTGGGAAGCGCCGGGGGCCGGCCCAGTTCAGGATGCGGATGACTCAAAAGACTCTCCTCACCACGCGCGCCACGTACCGGTGGCACGTGGCGCGCGTGACGTTCGTGCAGAAGCAGTTGTCGTTGTGGGGTGCGGGCACCGGTGGCCCGCGTATTCAGTTGTGAAGTCCGTCCGGTCGTGCGGTGGTGCGAAGTCTGATGTCAGAGCTGTACCCCGCCGGCGGCAAGATCGATCTTGAGCTGTTCGGTTTCCTCGGCCGTGAGCGCCACCATCGGGGCGCGCAGCGGTCCGGCGGGCAGTCCCTGGAGGGCGAGCGCGGCCTTGGTGGTCATGACGCCCTGGGTGCGGAACATGCCGGTGAAGACCGGGAGCAGCTTCTGGTGGATCTCCAGCGCCTTCTGCACGTCGCCCGCGACGAACGCGTCCACCATGGCGCGCAGCTCGGGGGTGACGACGTGGCCGACGACGGAGACGAAGCCGACCGCGCCGACCGAGAGGAGCGGGAGGTTCAGCATGTCGTCGCCCGAGTACCAGGCGAGGCCGGAGCGCGCGATGGCCCAGCTGGCCCGGCCGAGGTCGCCCTTGGCGTCCTTGTTGGCGACGATCCGCGGGTGCTCCGCGAGGCGGACCAGGGTCTCGGTGTTGATCGGGACGCCGCTGCGGCCGGGGATGTCGTAGAGCATGACCGGGAGCCGGCCGGCGTCGGCGATGGCCGTGAAGTGCTGGTACAGGCCCTCCTGCGGGGGCTTGTTGTAGTACGGCGTGACGAGCAGCAGGCCGTGGGCGCCGACGCGCTCGGCGGCGCGGGCCAGCTCGATGCTGTGCTGGGTGTTGTTCGTGCCGACTCCGGCGACGACGTGGGCACGGTCTCCGACGGCCTCCACTACGGCCCGTACGAGGTCCGCTTTCTCCGCGTCGCTGGTGGTGGGGGACTCGCCGGTGGTGCCGTTGATGATCAGGCCGTCGTTGCCTGCGTCCACCAGGTGGGCGGCGAGCCGCTGGGCGCCGTCGAGGTCGAGTGCGCCGTCCGCCGTGAAGGGCGTGACCATGGCGGTGAGGACCCGCCCGAAGGGGGTCTGCGGAGTGGAGGTCGGAGCCATGGGTTACACGCTACTCGTTGCTCAGGGCCAGGTCTGCCCTCGGGGGAGGCGGCAGGTCGGAACGGAAGTGGAGCCCGGCACTGCCTGCTCGGGGGTTCAAGCAGTGCCGGGTCCCTTTGATCAGGCTAGATGAACTTCTCCAAACGCCGCAATCCGGACACTTCAGATGGTTGATGCGTACATCTGTGCCCGGCCGGGACGGCGCGGGGACGGGCCCTTACGGCGCCACGCGGCCGTTGGCGTTGAAGGCGGCGTGGGTGAGCGGCATGAGGCGGGCCCACTCGGCCTCCATCCTCTCGCCGACCATCTCGATCTCCCGCTGCGGGAAGGAGGGCACCTTCGCCAGCTCGTGCTGGGTGCGCAGGCCCAGGAAGTGCATCAGCGAGCGGGCGTTGCAGGTGGCGTACATCGACGAGTACAGGCCGACGGGGAGCACCGCGCGGGCCACCTCGCGGGCGACGCCGGCGGCGAGCATCTTCTGGTACGTGGCGTAGGCCTGGCGGTAGGAGTCCTCCATGGCGCCGCCGACCAGTTCGTGCTGCTCCGGGGTGCCCTCGACGAAGACGTACTTGCCGGGGCGGCCCTGCTGCACCAGCTTGCGGTCGGTGTCCGGCACGTAGAAGACCGGCTGGAGCTCGCGGTAGCGGCCCGACTCCTCGTTGTAGGACCAGCCGACGCGGTGCCGCATGAACTCGCGGAAGACGAAGATCGGGGCGCTGACGAAGAAGGTCATCGAGTTGTGCTCGAACGGGCTGCCGTGCCGGTCCCGCATCAGGTAGTTGATCAGGCCCTTGGAGCGCTCCGGGTCCTTCTTCAGCTCGTCCAGGGACTGCTCCCCGGCGGTCGAGACACGGGCGGCGAACAGCACGTCGGCGTCGGTCGCGGCGCTCTTGACCAGCTCGACGGTGATGTCGCTGCGGAGGTCGATCTTGAAATCGTCGGCGGGGGTGTCGGTCACGGTGTGGAGGGCCTTCCCATCTCGTCGCCTGGCGCCCGTCTCGTCGCCTGGCGGGGCGGAGCCACTCTACGGCGGCCGGGTCGCGGCCCGCCGAATCGGGCGATCGGTGCCGTGCCGCAATGAAGTCGGCGAAACAGGGCACCTTGAGGGGCGTTCGATCGTCTGTATGAGTAACAGCACTTCATTCCAGTCCCTGAAGGGAGACGCAGCCCCTATGATCCGCCGGCGTGAACCCGTGCCGTTCGCCTTCGTCGCCGAGGCCGACAGGTTCCGCAGCAATGTCACACCGCCGCCGCGCGAGCGGGCGTCCTTCGGGCAGCTGGCCGGACGCTGGCTCCTCGGAGTCACCGTCGTCGCCGGGCTCGTGGGTTCCCTGGTGCTCGGGATGCCCGCTCTCTCGGCCGACCAGCCGTCCTCGCACAAGCAGCCGTCACAGGCGTCCGAGGGGCGCTGAGCTGCGGGCGACGCGGCGACCCGGCCTCCGTACGGACCCCCGAAGGTGGTGACGGGAGACACAGGTCGGTAGCCTCACCGGGCACAACACTTGCCATGGAACGAGTGAGGACCAGCCGTGCCCCTGCCCTTCCTGACGGCCGACCGCGCCTTTGACACGGCCGACGACGTCGCGCTGCCTTACGACGACCGCGACCTCTGGCGCCGGCCCTACCGGCCGGGGCCGTGGCGCGTGGGGACGGCGGCGCTGATGCTGCTGCTGGCGTCGTTCGTCCTGTTCGCGGCGGTCATCATCGCGGCGACCGGCGGGCCGTCCTCCGCCGCGGTGGTCTTCGGCATCGCGGTCGTCGTGATCGTCTGTGCCCTGCGGATGCTGCGCATGGGCGCGTGGGTGAGCGCCCACGGGGTGCGTCACGTGGCCTTCTTCACCACGCGCACGGTGGCCTGGCAGCAGGTCGCCAGCGTGCGTACGGTGCAGCAGCCGGTGCGCTGGCTCGGGCTGCCGCGCACGGTGCAGGGACAGGCGCTGTTGCTCGTCCGCAAGGGGCGCTCCGCGGAGCCCATGGCCCCGCTGCTGACCACGCACAACGCCGACTTCCTCGCGCGCGACGGTGCCTTCAACCGGGCGGCCGACGCGGTGGAGGCGTGGGCCGACGAGTACCGGCGGGACTGAGCGCCCGAGGGAGGCCGAAGGGCCGGGGACCGGACCGCGCGCTGCGGTCCGGTCCCCGGCCCTTCGGCCTCCGCCTGCTCAGGCGGTCTCGATCTGCTTGCCGTCGTGGAGGGCGATCGCCCGTTGCATCGCCTTGCGGGCGCGCGGGGTGTCGCGGGCGTCGTGGTAGGCGACGGCGAGACGGAACCAGGTGCGCCAGTCGCCGGGACGGTCCTCCGTCTCGGCCTTGCGCACGGCGAAGACCTCGTCGGCGGACTCCCGGTCGACCCGGCCGCTGGGGGTGCGCTTCAGCTCGTCCACGGGCAGCCCGCCCTCGGCGTGGAGCTCGGCGGCGAGCTGGTTGGCCCTGCGGACGAACTGGGTGTTCTTCCACAGGAACCACAGGCCGATCACCGGCAGGATCAGCACCGCGACGCCGAAGGTGACGGTGAGCAGGGTGCCGGTCTTGATGAGCAGCACGCCGCGGCTGCCGACCAGGACGAAGTAGAAGACCAGGACGGCGGCCGTGACGAGGTACGTGATCTTGGCGCGCATGGTGTCAGTTCAGATCCAGGAAGTGTTCCAGGCCGAAGGTGAGGCCCGGGGTGCTCACCACCCGGCGGGCGCCCAGCAGGATGCCCGGCATGAAACTGCTGTGGTGCAGGGAGTCGTGCCGGACGGTGAGGGTCTCGCCCTCGCCGCCGAGCAGCACCTCCTGGTGGGCCAGCAGGCCGCGCAGCCGGACCGCGTGCACCGGGACCCCGTCCACGTTCGCGCCGCGGGCGCCGTCCAGGGCGGTGGCAGTGGCGTCGGGCGCCGGTGCGGAGCCTGCCTTCTGCCGGGCCCGGGCGATGAGCTGGGCGGTGCGGGTGGCGGTGCCGCTGGGGGCGTCCACCTTGTTCGGGTGGTGCAGCTCGACGACTTCGACGGACTCGAAGTACGGGGCGGCGAGCTGCGCGAACTTCATGGTCAGGACGGCGCCGATGGAGAAGTTCGGCGCGATGAGCACGCCGGTCTCCGGGGAGGCGTCGAGCCACGCGGTGAGCCGGGCGAGGCGCTCGTCGGTCCAGCCGGTGGTGCCGACGACGGCGTGGATGCCGTGGCGTACGCAGTACTCGAGGTTGTCCATCACCGAGGCCGGGGTGGTCAGCTCGACCGCGACCTGGGCGCCGGACCCGGCCAGCGTCTCCAGGCTGTCGCCCCGGCCGAGGGCGGCGACCAGCTCCATGTCCTCGGCGGCCTCGACCGCCCGTACCGCCTCGGAGCCGATGCGGCCCTTGGCACCGAGGACGGCCACGCGCAGCTTGCTCATCTTGTGTTCGCTTTCCTTACGGGAGGTCGGGCCGGAGGGGTCAGGCGACGGCGTCGTGCAGCCGGGACGCCTGCTTGTCCTTGAGCGGGCCGATGACCGACAGGGACGGTCGGCGGCCCAGGACGTCGCGGGCGACGGCGCGGACGTCGTCCGGCGTGACCGAGGCTATCCGGGCCAGCATGTCGTCGACCGACATCTGCTCGCCCCAGCACAGCTCGCTCTTGCCGATGCGGTTCATCAGCGCGCCCGTGTCCTCCAGGCCGAGGACCGTGGAGCCCTGGAGCTGGCCGATCGCGCGGCCGATCTCGTCGTCCGTGAGGCCGTGCTCGGCGACGTGGTCCAGTTCGTCGCGGCAGATCCGGAGCACGTCGTGCACCTGCGAGGGCCGGCAGCCCGCGTACACGCCGAAGAGGCCGCAGTCGGCGAAGCCGGAGGTGTACGAGTACACGCTGTAGGCCAGCCCGCGCTTCTCCCGGACCTCCTGGAACAGCCGCGAGGACATGCCGCCGCCGAGGGCGGTGTTGAGCACGCCCATCGCCCAGCGGCGCTCGTCGGTGCGGGCCAGGCCCGGCATGCCGAGGATGACGTGGGCCTGCTCGGTCTTGCGGCCGATCAGCTCGACGCGGCCCGCGGCGCGGACGGTGCGCCGTCCGTCGCGCGGGGCGAGCGGCTGGGCGCCCGGGTCCTTCAGGGCACCGGCCTTCTCGAAGGCGGCGCGGACCTGGCGGACGACCTTGGCGTGGTCGACGTTCCCGGCCGCGGCGACCACCAGGTGGGTCGGGTCGTAGTGCTTCTTGTAGAAGCGGCGGATGCGGTCGGCGGTGAGGGCGTTGACCGTGTCGACGGTGCCGAGGACGGGACGGCCCAGCGCGTTGTCGCCGAACATGGTGTGCGCGAACAGGTCGTGCACGCAGTCGCCGGGGTCGTCCTCGGTCATCGCGATCTCCTCGAGGATCGCGCCGCGCTCGACGTCGACGTCCTCCTCCTGGATCAGCGAGCCGGTCAGCATGTCGCAGACGACGTCGATGGCGAGCGGCAGGTCGGTGTCGAGGACGCGTGCGTAGTAGCACGTGTACTCCTTCGCCGTGAACGCGTTCATCTCGCCGCCGACCGCGTCGACGGCGGAGGAGATGTCCAGGGCGCTGCGCCTGCGGGTGCCCTTGAAGAGCAGGTGCTCCAGGTAGTGGGTGGCGCCGTTCAGCGCGGGGGTCTCGTCGCGGGAGCCGACGTGGGCCCAGATGCCGAAGGTCGCCGAGCGGACCGAGGGGAGCGTCTCGGTGACGATGCGCAGACCGCCGGGGAGGGTCGTCCTGCGGACCGTGCCGATGCCGTGCTCGCCCTTGATCAGGGTTTGGGTACGGGCGACGGCCCGCGCCTCCGAGGAGGTGCGGGCCGTCGCCCTGGCGTTACGGGACGTCACTTGTCGGCGTCGTCCTTCTTCTCGTCGCCTTCTTCGCCCTCGACGACCGGGATCAGGGAGAGCTTGCCGCGGGAGTCGATCTCGGCGATCTCGACCTGGACCTTCTGGCCCACGCCGAGGACGTCCTCGACGTTCTCCACGCGCTTGCCGCCGGCGAGCTTGCGGATCTGCGAGATGTGCAGCAGACCGTCCTTGCCGGGCAGCAGCGAGACGAACGCGCCGAAGGTGGTCGTCTTGACGACCGTGCCCAGGTAGCGCTCGCCGACCTCGGGCATGGTCGGGTTGGCGATGCCGTTGATCGTGGCGCGGGCGGCCTCGGCGGCCGGACCGTCGGCGGCACCGATGTAGATGGTGCCGTCGTCCTCGATCGTGATGTCGGCGCCCGTGTCCTCCTGGATCTGGTTGATCATCTTGCCCTTGGGGCCGATGACCTCACCGATCTTGTCGACGGGGATCTTCACGGTGATGATCCGCGGCGCGTTCGGGGACATCTCGTCCGGCGTGTCGATCGCTTCCATCATCACGTCGAGGATGTGGAGGCGGGCGTCACGGGCCTGCTTGAGGGCGGCGGCCAGGACGGAGGCGGGGATGCCGTCCAGCTTGGTGTCGAGCTGGAGGGCGGTCACGAACTCCTTGGTGCCGGCGACCTTGAAGTCCATGTCGCCGAAGGCGTCCTCCGCACCGAGGATGTCGGTGAGGGCGACGTAGTGCGTCTCGCCGTTGATCTCCTGGGAGATCAGGCCCATGGCGATACCGGCGACGGGGGCCTTGAGCGGCACACCGGCGTTCAGCAGCGACATGGTGGAGGCGCAGACCGAGCCCATGGACGTCGAGCCGTTGGAGCCGAGGGCCTCGGACACCTGGCGGATCGCGTAGGGGAACTCCTCGCGCGTCGGCAGCACCGGCACGATGGCGCGCTCGGCGAGGGCGCCGTGGCCGATCTCGCGGCGCTTCGGGGAGCCGACGCGGCCGGTCTCGCCGACGGAGTACGGCGGGAAGTTGTAGTTGTGCATGTAGCGCTTGCGCGTCACCGGGGAGAGGGTGTCGAGCTGCTGCTCCATGCGGAGCATGTTCAGCGTGGTGACGCCCAGGATCTGGGTCTCGCCGCGCTCGAACAGGGCGGAGCCGTGCACGCGCGGGATGGCCTCGACCTCGGCGGCCAGGGTGCGGATGTCGGTGACACCGCGGCCGTCGATGCGCTTCTTCTCCTTGATGACGCGCTCGCGGACCAGGGACTTGGTCAGCGCGCGGTACGCGGCGGAGATCTCCTTCTCGCGGCCCTCGAACTCCGGCAGGAGCTTCTCGGCGGCGATGCCCTTGACGCGGTCCAGCTCGGCCTCGCGCTCCTGCTTGCCGGCGATGGTGAGCGCCTGGGCCAGCTCGGGCTTGACGGCGCCGGTCAGCGCCTCCAGGACGTCGTCCTGGTAGTCGAGGAAGATCGGGAACTCGCCGGTCGGCTTCGCGGCCTTGGCGGCGAGGTCGGCCTGGGCGCGGCAGAGCACCTTGATGAAGGGCTTCGCGGCCTCGAGACCGGCGGCGACGACCTCCTCGGTGGGGGCCTCGGCGCCGCCCTCGACCAGCTTGACGGTCTTCTCGGTGGCCTCGGCCTCGACCATCATGATCGCGACGTCGCCGTCCTCCAGGACGCGGCCCGCGACGACCATGTCGAAGACGGCGTCCTCGAGCTCGGTGTGCGTCGGGAAGGCCACCCACTGGCCGCGGATCAGCGCGACGCGGACGCCGCCGATCGGGCCGGAGAAGGGCAGGCCGGCCAGCTGGGTCGACGCGGAGGCGGCGTTGATCGCCACGACGTCGTACAGGTGGTCGGGGTTGAGGGCCATGACCGTGGCGACGACCTGGATCTCGTTGCGCAGGCCCTTCTTGAAGGACGGGCGCAGCGGGCGGTCGATCAGGCGGCAGGTGAGGATCGCGTCCTCGGAGGGCCGGCCCTCGCGACGGAAGAAGCTGCCGGGGATCTTGCCGGCGGCGTACATCCGCTCCTCGACGTCCACCGTGAGGGGGAAGAAGTCGAGCTGGTCCTTCGGGTTCTTGGAGGCGCTGGTGGCCGACAGCACCATGGTGTCGTCGTCCAGGTACGCCACGGCGGAACCGGCGGCCTGACGGGCCAGGCGGCCCGTCTCGAAGCGGATGGTGCGGGTGCCGAAGGCGCCGTTGTCGATCACGGCTTCGGCGTAGTGGGTCTCGTTCTCCACTAGTGATTTCTCCGATGCTTGTCGTCTTTTGTCCCGCGCCGCCCGTGTGGCGGCGGGGACGGTGCCGGAGAAGCGTTCCGTGCAATGCGGGCCGGTCTTCGATCGAAGCACCCGGGGATCTGCCCCCGGGGGCCACTACCGAGGACCGGCGGCGGCGTGAGGTCCGCTCCTCCTCGTTCGTACGTCGTGCGTCTTGTCTGTTACCACACTACAAAGGGGCGGCGACAGCGCGCACGTACAGCAAAGGGAGCGGCCCCCTTGCGTTGGGAACCGCTCCCTTCACGGCGTGCTATCGGGCGCCCGCCGCACCGCGGCGGATGCCGAGGCGCTCGACCAGCGCACGGAAGCGCTGGATGTCCTTCTTGGCGAGGTACTGCAGCAGCCGGCGGCGCTGGCCGACCAGGATGAGCAGACCACGGCGGGAGTGGTGGTCGTGCTTGTGGGTCTTGAGGTGCTCGGTCAGGTCGGAGATCCGACGGGACAGCAGAGCGACCTGGACCTCGGGGGAGCCGGTGTCGCCCTCCTTGGTACCGAACTCGGTGATGATCTGCTTCTTCACTGCGGCGTCGAGCGACACGCGTACTCCTCTTGGTCTGTGACTGGCCACCGAGTGCCCCCGGTCTACGTCTCGGGGGATCTTCCACGACTCGGAAGGCGGGGATCCGCTGGGCGCGACCTCCAGGGCTCACCGCTCCGGGGGCGCGTACACAAACGGCCGTCACACAGCCTACCAGCCCGTAGGGACGCCTCGGCCCGTCCCCCGTACCGGTGCCTCCCTGAGTGAACCGCTGAGCTGGAAGAACGAGGACAAGTATGGTGACCGCACAGTTCGTTGGCACAGCAGGAAGGACCCATGCCGCGATGGCCGATGCCGAGGACAAGGAACTCCGCGCACGCAAGGACCGGGAGCGGGACGAGCTCTACGCCCTCGACATCTCCGGCGTCGAGTGGCACAGCGCGCCCGGCACCGAGGCCCATGAGGAACGGGTCGAGATCGCCTACCTCCCGGAGGGCGCCGTCGCCATGCGGTCCTCCCTCGACCCGGACACCGTGCTGCGGTACACGGAGGCGGAGTGGCGGGCGTTCGTCCTGGGCGCGCGCGACGGGGAGTTCGACCTGGAGCCGGCGCCGCGGGAAGGCGGGAACGGAGCCGGGTAGGTCGTCCGGGTGCCGGCGGGACCGTCCGCGGCCTCGACGCCGAGGAGGAGGTGTCCCCCGGGCCCGTCGCTGTCACGGCTCCGCACCCGCCCGCCCGTGTCGCACGGGCGGGTCTCCGGGGGAGGGCGGGGGCTGCCGGGGCGCGGGGCGTGGTGATTAGGCTGGTGTCGGGCGCGACGCCCGGAACCCGTGAGCGGGCGTCGGCGTCACAGGGGGAGAACCGGTGGATCGGACGACCTCGGACAACTTCGGACGACGAGCAAGGGTCGCCCCAGCACGGCTTGAGGGTGCTCGACCACACCAGGAGGAACTGTGAGCAGCGATCGGGACGGGATCCGCGGGGGCTGGGCTTCACCCGGCGATGACCAGCCCGACGCGGAGTCCTCCGTCGAGACGACCGGCGAGTTCACCATCGACTACGCGCCGCCCGCCTGGTACACGCAGAACGCGTCCGGGGGCGGTGCGCAGGACCAGGAAGAGGGGGAGGACGAAGAGGGAGCCGGGTCGTCTTCCGGTTCGCCCGCCGATTCCTCCCCTTCCGGGCCGGCTGCTGCGACTGGTCCGGCTGGTCCGGCTGGTCCGGCTGCACCTCGTGGGCCCGTTCCGCCGCTGCCCGGCCTGACTCCGCCGCCGCACGCGACGCCCCACGGGGCTTCCTCCGCTCTGGCTCCCGCTCCGGGGGCACCGTTCACGCCGCCGCCACCGGCTCCCGCTCCGGGCGCCGCCTTCACGCCGCCTCCGCCGCCGGGGCCGGGTGCGCCGTTCACGCCGCCCGCGCCGCCGAGCGCGGGTCCGGTCGGGGTGCCCCGGCTGCCGGTGGGCAGCGGGTTCGAGCCGCAGCCTCAGCCGCCCGCGCCGCAGCCGTCGGCGCCGCCCGCGTCCGAAGCCGAGCCGGAGGACCGGACGCCGGAGCCCGAGCCGGAGACCGACCCGGCGCCTGCCGCGGATCTCGCGTCCCCCACGGCCCTGCCTTCGTTTCCGGCCGGTGGGTTCCAGCTCCAGGCTCCCGCTCCGCCGCCGCCGGCCGAGGAGCCCGAGGCGGTCGCCGAGCCCGGGGCCGGCTCGGGGGGTTCGGAGGACTTCGGCAACGGCGACCTCGAAAGCGGCGCCACCATGCGCTTCTCCGCGCTCGCTCTCAAGCGTCAGATCGCCGAACGGGCTGCCGCGGAGGACACCGCCGAGGAGGAGCCGGCCACCGGTTCCGGCGCAGCCGAGAAGGCTCCGGACGAGGTGTCCGGGCCGGCCGACGACGCCCCCGGGGCCGAGAGCACCGACGGTCCGGTGTCCACCGGGGCGGACGACGACGACACCGAGGCCGTTTCCGAGAAGGTCTCCGACTCCGACGACGCTGCCGACGAGGTTCCCGGTGCCGGGGACGGCGACGTGGACGGCCTCCGTCCCGACGGGCCGGTCCGGGACGCCGAGCCGGAACCAGAACCGGAGCCGGAGCCGGTCGCGCTGACCGTCGTACGCGACCCCGACCCCGATCCCGAGCCCGAATCGGCCCCCGAGCCCGCGGACAGCCTTCCGGCGAAGGACGAGCCCGAGGACGCGGTGCCCTCCGGCGCCGTGCCGCCGGCCGACAGCGCGCCTCAGGACGCCGTTCCGCAGGACGCACCGCCCCCGGCGCCGACGCCGGGCGGGATGCCGCCGCTGCCCCCGTCCTACCCGCCGGTCGCGCCCGCGCCGGCCCAGCAGTGGCCCGCGCAGCCGCAGCCCGCCCCCGCCGCTCCCGAGCAGCCGGCGGTCCCGGCCCCGCAGCCTCCCTTCCAGCCGCAGGCCCCGCAGCCGGCGCCCGCCGCGTGGAACCAGCCCGCAGCGGCGTCCGCTCCGCCGGCCCCGGGAACCGGTTACGGCTTCCCCCAGTCCGGTGCCCAGCCCCAGCCGCAGCCCCCGGCCCAGCCGCACTCCCCCGCCCAGCCCGGCGGGTACGGCTTCCCCCAGGCACCGCACGGACCGGCACCGCAGCAGCCGTACCCGGGCGTGCCGCAGCAGGCCCAGCCGGCACCGCAGCAGCCGCAGCAGGCTCCTCCGGCCCAGCCCGGACATCCCGGCCAGCCCGGCCAGGCACCCGGCTCGCCCCAGGCGGCCCCCCAAGCACCCCCGGCCCACCAGCCGATACAGCAGCCCGGGCAGCAGCAGCCCGAGTACCCGCCCCAGCCCCACCAGCCGCAGCAGCCCCACCCGCCGCAGGCGCCGCAGCCCGCCGATCCCCGGGTCGGGGCCGCCTGGCCGCAGCCCATGCAGCACGACCAGCGGCAGCCCACCAACCCGGGGGCCGCGCCGCTCGGTTACACGGCGGCCGTGGAGCTGTCCTCGGACCGGCTGCTCAACAACAAGCGGCAGAAGGCGAAGAGCAGCCGTCCGGCGGCCGGCGGTTCGCGCTTCAAGCTGGGCGGGAAGAAGGAGGAGGCCGAGCGGCAGCGGAAGCTGGACCTGATCCGCACCCCGGTGTTGTCCTGCTACCGCATCGCCGTGATCAGCCTCAAGGGCGGCGTCGGCAAGACGACCACGACCACCGCGCTCGGTTCCACGCTCGCCACCGAGCGGCAGGACAAGATCCTCGCGATCGACGCCAACCCGGACGCCGGGACGCTCGGCCGCCGGGTGCGACGGGAGACCGGGGCCACCATCCGTGACCTCGTCCAGGCGATCCCGTACCTCAACTCGTACATGGACATCCGGCGGTTCACCTCGCAGGCCTCTTCCGGTCTGGAGATCATCGCCAACGACGTCGACCCGGCCGTGTCGACGACCTTCAACGACGAGGACTACCGGCGCGCGATCGACGTGCTGGGGCAGCAGTACCCGATCATCCTCACCGACTCGGGCACCGGTCTCCTCTACAGCGCCATGCGCGGTGTGCTCGACCTCGCCGACCAGCTCATCATCATCTCCACCCCGTCCGTCGACGGTGCCAGCAGCGCCAGTACGACGCTGGACTGGCTGTCGGCGCACGGGTACGCCGACCTCGTCTCCCGGTCTCTCACCGTCATCTCGGGGGTCCGCGAGACAGGCAAGATGATCAAGGTGGAGGACATCGTCGGGCACTTCCAGACCCGGTGCCGTGGCGTGGTCGTGGTGCCGTTCGACGAGCACCTGGCGGCCGGTGCCGAGGTCGACCTCGACATGATGCGGCCGAAGGTGCGGGAGGCGTACTTCAACCTCGCGGCGATGGTCGCCGAGGACTTCGTCCGCCACCAGCAGTCGCACGGTCTGTGGACGTCCGACGGCAACCCGCCGCCGGTCGCCGCCCCGCCCATGCCCGGCCAGCAGATGCCGGGCCAGCCGGTGCCCGGCCAACCAGTGCCGGGACAGCCGTACCCGCAGCAGCCGCAACCGCAGCCGGGGCAGCCTGCGCCGGGGCAGCCGTACCCGCCGCAGCCGGGGTACGGTCAGCAGCCCTACCCCCAGCCGGGTTACGGATACCCGCAGGGACAGCCGGGGCAACCCGGGCAGACGCCCCCTCCCCCGCCGCAGCAGTAGCTCCGTCCACCCTTGAAGGCCCGCACCGTCCTCGACGGTGCGGGCCTTCAAGCATGTTCGAGCCTGGGCGAACGACAACGTCCGTCCCTGCCGTCACTCTCTCACCAGGAAGGCACCAGTGGTCTGTGCCAATGAGGGTCACACCTTGGCCAACTGGGCGTTCCCGCAGGCCACATGGGGTTTGACACACCGTTGACGCGCGCAGACTGCCGCTGGTAGACACACACTTCATTCCGCGTTCACCACCGTTCGAGCCCGCCCCGCACGAGGACGCCCGGCGTCCGCGTGTGCGATGACGCGAGGTCAGGTAGTCATGAACACAAAGGACCAGCACGACAACGGACGGACCGGTCACCGGCCCTGGAGAACCCGCCTCCTCGCGGCAGCAGGCGCCGGCGCACTCCTCCTCGCGTCCGGGACGGTCGCCCCCTCGGCGGCCTCGGCGGCCGCCACGAAGGACGGAGACGGCGGCGACAAGGTGCTCACCGTCGCGGTGGCGCAGAGCGTGGACTCGCTCAGCCCCTTCCTGGCCGTACGGCTGCTCAGCACGAGCATCCACCGGCTGACGTACGAGTACCTGACCAACTACGACGCCAAGGACAACCACGTCATACCCGGGCTCGCCACCGAGTGGAAGTCCTCTCCGGACAAGCTGACGTGGACCTACACGATCCGCTCCGACTCCACGTGGTCGGACGGCGAGCAGGCCACCGCCGAGGACGCGGCGTGGACGTTCAACAAGATGATGACCGACCAGGGTGCCGCCACCGCCAACGGCAGCTTCGTCGGCAACTTCGCGGAGGTCACCGCGCCCAGCCCGACCCGGTTGGTGATCCGGCTGAAGAAGCCGCAGGCCACGATGACGGCGCTGGACGTGCCGATCGTGCCCAAGCACGTGTGGGAGAAGGTCGACGACTTCTCTGAGTTCAACAACGACAAGGACTTCCCGGTCGTCGGCAACGGGCCGTTCGTGCTCACCGACTACAAGCCGGACAGCTATGTGCGGCTGAAGGCCAACAAGGACTTCTGGCGGGGCGCGCCGAAGTTCGACGAACTGGTCTTCCGGTACTACAAGGACCAGGACGCCGCCGTCGCCGCGCTGCGCAAGGGCGAGGTGTCCTTCGTCGCCGGGTCGCCGTCGCTGACACCGGCCCAGGCCGACTCGCTGAAGGGCCAGGAGAACATCCGCGTCAACGACGCCCCCGGCCGCCGTTTCTACGCCCTCGCCACCAATCCGGGCGCGCGGGCGAAGGACGGCACGAAGTTCGGTGACGGCGACCCCTCCCTGCTGGACCAGCGGGTGCGCCACGCGCTGTTCATGGCGGTGGACCGCAAGGCGATCGTCGACAAGGTCTTCCGGGGCCATGCGGTCGAGGGGTCGGGGTACGTCCCGCCGCGCTTCTCCTCGTACTTCTTCGAGCCGTCGGCCGGCCAGAAGCTCGCCCACGACCCGGCAGCGGCCGCCAAGCTGCTCGACGAGGCGGGATACCGGAAGAACGCCGACGGCAAGCGCCTGGGCAAGGACGGCAAGCCGCTGGACTACCGCGTCCTGTGCCACGCCACCGATCCGAACGACAAGGCGGTCGGCAAGTACCTCCAGGAGTGGTGGGGCGAGCTGGGCATCTCGGTCACCCTCGACTGCCTGGACAACGTGACCGACCCGTGGCTGGCCGGCAAGTACGACCTCGCCTTCGACGGCTGGTCCGTCAACCCCGACCCGGACTTCGCGCTCTCCATCCACACCTGCGACGCGCTCCCGGCGACGCCGAAGGACACCGGGGGCACCGACAACTTCATCTGCGACAAGCAGTACGACGAGCTGTACGCACAGCAGTTGGCCGAGTACGACCCCGGCAAGCGCGCGGAGATCGTCAAGCGGCTGCAGTCCCGGCTGTACGACACCGGGTACATGAACGTCATGGCCTACCCGAACGCGGTCGAGGCCTACCGCACGGACCAGATCGGGTCGATCACGACGATGCCGTCCGCCGCGGGCAACATCTACGGGCAGGACGGCTACTGGAGCTGGTGGTCGGCGGTGCCGGCGGACTCCGGTGACTCCTCGGGGAGTTCGTCGTCGACCGGGACCGTGATCGGGATCGTCGCGGGCGTCGTCGTCCTCGTCGGCCTCGGCGTGCTCTTCACCGTCCGCCGGCGTGCGACGGCCGACGACCGTGAGTAGCGCGGCCGGCCCCGCGAGCGTCTCGGCCCTCGGCAAGCGGCCGGCCGAGGCACCGCGGGGCCGCTCCCGCAGCGGGTACCCGAGGTACGTGGCGGGCAAGCTGGCGGGCGCGGCCGTCTCCCTGTTCGCCGTCCTGGTCACGAGCTTCTTCCTCTTCCGGCTGATACCCGGCGACCCGGTGAAGTTCATGACCGGTGGCCGCCCGGTCTCCGCCGAGCAACTGGCCACCTACCGAGAAGAGTTCGGACTCGACCTGCCGTTGTGGCAACAGTTCACGGACTACTGCGGTAAGGCGCTGAGCGGGGATCTCGGCACGTCGTACCAGTTCCACGCGCCCGTCGTCGACAAGATCACCGAGGCGCTGCCGAACACGCTGCTGCTGACCGGCACCGCCTTCGTGCTGTACACCGCGCTGGGTGCCTTCCTCGGCACCCGGTCGGCGTGGCGGCACGGCGGGCTCGGCGACCGGCTCAACACCGGCCTGGCGCTGACCCTTTACTCCATTCCCTCCTTCTGGCTGGGGCTGCTGCTCATCGTCGTGCTGTCGGTGGGCGTGGATCCGGTCCCGGGTCTGTTCCCGACCGGCGGGATGGAGTCGGGCCGGGAGGAGGGCCTGGCCCATGTGCTCGACGTGGCGCACCACCTCGTCCTGCCGGTGGTGACGCTGGTCGCCGTGGAGTACGGGCAGACGCTGCTGGTCACCCGGTCGGCGCTGCTGGACGAGATGGGCGGCGACTACCTGACCACCGCGCGGGCCAAGGGGCTCAGGGACGACCTGGTACGGCGCCGGCACGCGGTGCCCAACGCGCTGCTGCCGACGGTGACGCTGGTCTTCGTCAATCTCGGGCGGACGGTGGCGGGTGTCGTCCTCGTCGAGACGGTCTTCTCGTGGCCGGGTCTCGGCGGGCTGTTCTACCAGGCGCTGAGCGTGCCCGATCTCCCGTTGGTGCAGGGGTTGTTCTTCGTCTTCGCCGCCGCGGTGATCCTCATGAACACGCTGGCCGACCTGTTGTATCCGATGCTCGATCCGAGGGTGGGCCGATGACCGCCGAGACCGCCGAGCCTTCAGTGAAGCCGGGTGGGCCGGGTCCGCGCGCCCTCGCCCGGCGGCGTCGCCGCGCCTCCGTGGCGCGCTTCTGGAAGGAGTACCGCAAGCATCGCGCGGGGGTGTTCGGGCTGGCCGCGCTGGTGCTGTTCGTGCTGGTGGCGCTCACCGCGCCGCTGACCGTCGGGTCGGACGTGGACAGCGTGACCGACGCGCCCGGGCAGCCGCTGGAGAGCCCGAGCGGCCGGTTCCCGCTGGGCACCGACCAGTTCGGGCGGGATCTGCTGGGCCTGCTGGTCTGGGGCTCGCGGGTCTCGCTGCTCGTCGGGCTGCTGGCGGCGGCGCTGTCGGTGCTGATCGGCGCGCTCATCGGGATCACGGCCGGGCACTTCCGCGGCTGGTACGCCACGGTGATGATGCGGATCACGGACTGGTTCCTGGTGATGCCGACGCTGGTGCTCGCGATCGTGCTGGCGACGGTGCTGTCCCGGTCGCTCGGCACGATCGTGCTCGCGATCGGCGTGACCACCTGGCCCACGACGGCGCGCCTGGTGCGGGCACAGACGCTGGCGGTGGAGTCCCGGCCGTACATCGAGCGTGCGAAGGCACTCGGGGGCGGGCACTGGCACATCATGTCGCGGCACGTGCTGCCCAACGTCATGCCGCTGATCCTGGCCCAGACCACCCTGATCATCTCCTCGGCGATCCTGGCCGAGGCGACCCTGGCCTTCCTCGGGCTCGGGGATCCGATGGTGGTGTCCTGGGGCGGGCTGCTGCAGGACGCGCGGGAGGCGGGCTCGGTGAGTGCCGGCGACTGGTGGTACCTGGTGCCGCCGGGCATCGGGATCGCGGTGGTGGCGCTGGCGTTCACGCTGTGCGGGCGTGCGATGGAGGCCGTGCTCAATCCCAGGCTGGGGGTGTCCCGTTGAGTCTGCTCGAGGTGCGGGGTCTGGAGGTGACGTATCCCGGCGATGCGGCCGCCGTGCGCGGGGTCGACCTGGTGCTGGACGCGGGCGAGAAGCTCGGCGTCGCGGGCGAGTCGGGCTGCGGCAAGTCCACGCTGGCCCTGGCTCTGCTGCGGCTGCTGCCGCCCGGGGCGCGGGTCGGCGGGGAGATCCTGCTGGACGGCGAGGACGTGCTCGCGATGAAGTGGGGCCGTCTGCGGGCGGTGCGGTGGGCGGGGGCGTCGATCGTCTTCCAGGGCGCGATGCACTCGCTGAACGCCGTTCACCGCGTCGGCGACCAGATCGCCGAGCCGATCCTGCTGCACCGCAGGGCCACGGCGGCCGGTGCGCGCAGGAAGGTCGGGGAGCTGCTGGAGCAGGTGGGACTGCCGGGCGCGCGGGCGCGGGCCTACCCGCACGAGTTGTCCGGCGGCCAGCGCCAGCGGGTGATGATCGCGATGGCGCTGGCCTGCGACCCGCGTCTGATCGTCGCCGACGAACCGACCACGGCGCTCGACGTGATGATCCAGGCGCAGATCCTGCGGCTGATCGAGGGCCTGGTGGGCGCGCAGGACGTCGGCCTGATCATGATCAGCCACGACCTCGCGGTGCTGGCCGACACCTGCGACCGGCTCGCGGTGATGTACGCGGGCCGCGTGGTCGAGGAGGGCCCGGCCCGACAGGTCTACGACGACGCCCGGCACCCCTACGGCCGGGCCCTGTCGGGGGCGTTCCCCAAGATCGGCGACCCCGCCTCGCGGTTCGCCCCGCGCGGCCTTCCGGGCGACCCTCCCGACCCGTCCGCGGTGCCGCCCGGGTGCGCGTTCCACCCGCGCTGCCCGGTCGCGCTGGACCTGTGCGCCACGGAGGACCAGCCCTTGCGGCGGACGGGCCCACGGCACCGGGCGGCGTGCGTGCACGTGGGGGCGGCGGGCGACGGTACGCCTGGCGAGACCCGGACCGGTGCCGTCCCGGGCGGCCACCGCCCCGCCGGGGACGGCACCGCCGTCGGCGACGGGGCTCCCGGCGAGGGCGGCGAGCCCGCCGGTGACGGGGCACCCGGAACGGCCGGGGGCCGGGCGGATGCCGAAGCCACCGCTGACCGGGCACCCGGAACGGCCGGAGGCCAGGCGGATGCCGAGGCGCAGGACGACGGCGAGCGTGCGGGCGAAGGCGCGTCCGCGCAGGACGACGGAGTGAGGAGCAGTACCTCATGAGCAGCGGCACGCCCAGCGGCACCACCGGTAGCGCTCCCCCGTTGCTGAGCGTGCAGGGGCTGCACGTCACGTTCCCCGGGTGGCGCGGGGCTGCCGACGCGCGGGCCGTGGACGGGGTGGACCTCGACATCCGGCGCGGCGAGATCGTCGCGCTGGTCGGCGAGTCGGGCTGCGGGAAGACGACCCTCGCCCGTGCGCTGCTCGGCCTCGTCAGGCCGACCGGGGGGCGCGTGGCCTTCGACGGCGCTCCCCTCGCGTACTCCGCCCGGGCGCTCAAGGCGTACCGCAGGCGGGCCCAGCTCGTCCTCCAGGATCCGAGCGGCTCGCTGAACCCGCGGCACACGGTGTACGACATCGTCGCCGAGGGCCTGCGCATCCACGGTCACGCCGGGGACGAGCGGACGGCGGTCGCCGAGGCGCTGGCGCGCGCCGGACTGCGGCCGCCGGAGCGGTTCTTCCTGCGCTACCCGCACGAGCTGTCCGGCGGTCAGCGCCAGCGGGTCGTCATCGCGGGCGCGCTGGTCCTGCAGCCGGAACTCCTCGTCGCCGACGAGCCGGTGGCCTCCCTGGACGCGTCGGTGCGCGGCGAGATCCTGGCGCTGCTGCTGCGGCTGCGCTCCGAACTGGGGCTGGCCGCGCTGGTGGTGACCCATGACCTGGGGCTGGCCTGGAACATCGCCGACCGGGTCGCGGTGATGTACCTCGGCCGGATCGTCGAGACCGGCGCGGTGGAGCAGGTGCTGACGGCCCCGCGGCACCCCTACACGCGGGCCCTGCTGTCCGTGCTCCCGGAGGCGCCCGGCACCCCGGTGGTGCTCACCGGCGAGCCCCCGGACCCGTCGTACATCCCCGGCGGCTGCCGGTTCCACGTCCGCTGCCCGGTACTGGCGGACGGCGAGGCCGAACGGGCCGGGGTCGCGGACGCCTGCCGGAACGGGGAGCTGGAGATCCTGCGCGGCGGCGGCGAGTCCCAGGTCGCCTGCCACTGGGCGCGGGTGCGGCGGCCCGCGGCCGGCCGGCCGGGCTGACTCCGAGGGCGAAGGGCGCCGTCAGGACCCGGCGGCCTCCGCCGCGGTGATCTCACGGCACCGGTCGACGTCCTCGGCCATCTGCGCCAGCAGCGCGTCCAGGGTCTCGAACTTCGCCTGTCCGCGCACGAAGGCCACGAAGTCGACGGCGACGTGCAGGCCGTACAGGTCGAGGTCCACGCGGTCGATGGCGTATGCCTCGACCGTGCGCTCGGTGCCCTCGAACTGCGGGTTGGTGCCGACGGAGATCGCGGCCGGCATCGCCTCGCCCTGCGCGTGCAGCCAGCCGGCGTAGACGCCGTCGGCCGGGATGGCGGTGTGCGGGAGGGTCTCGACGTTGGCCGTCGGGAAGCCCATCTCCCGGCCGCGCTGGGCGCCGCGCACGACCACGCCCTCCACGCGGTGGGGACGGCCCAGGATCTCGGCGGCGCCCGCCACGTCGCCCTCGGCGACCAGGCGGCGGGTCAGGGTGGAGGAGAACGGCTCGCCGCCGCCCGCTTCGCCGGTGACGTACAGGTCGACGACCTCGACCTCGAAGTCGTAGACCTTGCCCTGGTCGACGAGGAAGTCCACGGTGCCGGCGGCCTTGTGGCCGAAGCGGAAGTTGGGGCCCTCGACGACCGCCTTGGCGCGCAGCCGGTCGACCAGGACCTTGACCACGAAGTCGGCCGCGGAGAGCTTCGAGAACTCCTTGGTGAACGGGAGGATCAGCACCGCGTCCACGCCCAGCTCCGCCATCAGTTCGGCCCGGCGGTGGTGCGGGGCGAGCAGCGGCGGGTGGCTGCCGGGGCGGACGACCTCGCTGGGGTGCGGGTCGAAGGTGACGACGACGGCGGGGACGCCCAGCGCCCGGGCGCGGTCCACGGCGTGGCTGATGATGAGCTGGTGCCCGCGGTGAACGCCGTCGTAGGAGCCGATGGTGACGACGCTGCGTCCCCAGTCCTCGGGGATGTCCTCCAAGCCACGCCAGCGCTGCACTGTGTCCGCTCCTCGGTGCTTCCGTGGTGTCCATGGTTTCCGTGGTGACCCTTACGCAGGTCTAAGGGTGCCATGCCCTCCGGCTCCGGCCCGCATCGGCATCGGCGCTGTGACCGGGTGCACCCGACTCCGCGTGCGGACCGGGT
Organism: Streptomyces ardesiacus; assembly: GCF_003112575.1. Classification (GTDB taxonomy): domain Bacteria; phylum Actinomycetota; class Actinomycetes; order Streptomycetales; family Streptomycetaceae; genus Streptomyces; species Streptomyces ardesiacus. The sequence goes on along the minus strand of NZ_BEWC01000002.1, from coordinate 1,281,938 downwards.
CAGGCGGGGACGCGGACGCCCGCCAGGTGCTCGATCGTGCGGCGGGTGCTCGGGCCCACCAGCACGGCCCAGTCCTCGGGCGCGTCGGTGAGCCAGCCGGTCAGGCGGGTGGCGAAACCCGGGAGGTGGCGGGCCAGGTCGACCAGTCCTCGGTCGAAGCGGGTGGCGCCGTCGGGGGTGCGGACGAGGAGCAGCCCGGTCCGGTGGACGAGGGCCCGCAGTTCGTCCCCGGCGCACCGGGCGGCGGCGTGCAGCAGGGCGTCCAGGACGGCGGGCTCGTGCTCGTGGGCGAACAGGTGCTCCCGCAGCGCGCGGCGCCACGGGGCGCCGGCCGTGGTCCCGTCGGCGGCGAGCACGGCGGCCAGCGCGGCCCGCACCGGCTCGGGACCGGCGTCCAGGAGGCGGGTGGCCAGCGGGAGGAGCACGGCGCGGGGCACGGGGTCCCGGTCGAGGCGCCGGTCGACGTAGGCGGCCAGGTGCCCGGCGGTCTCGGGGCGCTCCGCCACGGCCCGCCCCACGAGGTCGGCCACCCGGTGCGCCAGCGCGGGCGTGGTGGCGTCGGCGAGACTGCGCAGCGCCTCACCGGCGTCCGGGCCGAGCAGGCGGGCCCGGAAGGCCTCCAGGACCGGTTCGGGGTGGGTCGGCAGGGCGGTGGCCACCGCGCTCGGCGGGAGGTAGGGGTCGCAGGCGGCGAAGTGGTCGAGGGCTCTGGGCAGGTGGCGGTCGCGGCAGCCCGGGTCCTGGACGAGCAGGGCGAGCGCGCCGCCCCGCAGAGGGCTGCCGGAGGGACCGGCGAGCAGGACCAGCGCGGCGTGGCGGAGCAGGGTGCGGTCGGCGGCGGTGCGCGCGTGCGGGGCGGTGCGCAGGCCGTGGGTGACCGCCGCGGCCTGCCGTGCCGGGCGCTCGTCGCGCGCCCACCGCTCCACCGCGCGGCACAGCGCCGACGGCTCCTCCTCGGCGAGGACGGCGAGCAGTTCGTCGGCGCGCCGGTGCGCGCTGTCGACGAGGACCTCGGTGAGACCGTCCAGGCCGCGGTGGCGGTGGGTGTGCAGCAGCGCCTGCGCGGCCGTCGCCACGGTGGCGTGCGGAGTGGCGGGCAGCGGCCGCTCGTCGTCGAACCACCGCACGAGGAGCGGTTGTACGGCCGCGGGGTCCGCGGTGAGCAGCCCGGCCACCGTGTCGAGGTGGCGCGGCCCCGGCTCGTGCGGGGGCCCGTCGGCGAGGACCAGGCGGCGCAGCAGGTCCAGGCGGACGGTCTCCGGCACGCGCAGCGCCGTCCAGAACCCGGGCCCGAAGACCTGGGGCGCCGGCCGGCCCTCCCCCCGCCGTTCCGCGACGGTGTCGGCCAGGAGCCGCAGTACCTCCGTGTACGGCGTCGCGTCGGACAGGCGCGTGAGCACCTCGGCGAGCAGCCGGGCGGCCCACCAGGAGTGCGGGTCGAGGTCGAGGGCGTGCACCAGCTCCTCGAGGGTCAGGGCGAGTTGGGGGACGCCGTGCTGACGGGCGAGGAGCAGGAGCGCCTCGACGACGGAGCCGATGCGGTGGTGCGGGACCGGGAGGGTGCGGGTGCCGTGCGGGGTGTCGCGGCGGTGGACGAGGGCGCGCAGGGCCTCGTCCAGATCCAGGTGGGTGCCCTGGATCCAGTCGGCGAGCTCCTCGTGGGCGAAGCGGTAGCCGCGGCCCGCGGGGACGAAGAGGCCCTCGGCGAGCACGGCCGGTGCCCAGCCGGTGCCGCCGCCCAGCCGGGCAGGGGCCGGTCCCCACGGGAACAGCGCCTCGAAGGTCTCCCGGTCCAGTCCGCCCTGCCCGGGACCGAGGCTGCGCCGGGCCGCCTCGTGGACCTGCCCGGAGACCTTGGCCGCGAGGCGTCGCACGGGCGTGCCGTGCAGGCCGTTCTCCCCGGCCAGGCGGGTGGCGACGCGCAGACACATCAGGTCCAGGTACGCCGCGAAGACCGCGTCCCGGGTGACGGGGACCGGGGCCGGGACTCCGGGGAGGGCGGCGCGGACCTCCGCGAGCAGGCGGAGGGTGAGGGGGTGCCCGGCATCCGGTTCCGCCAGGACGCCGTCCGGCACGCCGTACCGTGCGCGCGCCTCGCGGGCCTCGTCGCCGCGCAGGTCGGGCAGGCGGACGCAGGGCGGGAGCCCGGCGGTCGTGCCGGGCATCGGCTCCGTCCCCGCCCCACCGACGGTAAGCGGCGGGAACGCCTCCCGGCCGCGCTCCCCGGGGGCCGACGCTCCCCCGCCGGTCCCGTCCCCTACCGCCCGGCCCACGGCCCCGGCCGACGTCACGTCCCCGGGCGCTTCGAGCGCCCACGACATACCGGACATCTCGGGCACCGCCCCCCGGATTCCCCCCGGCACGTCCCCGGCCGGCCACTCTGCCCACGAGGCCCACGAGGCACCCGAGGCACCGGTCACCGATGCTCCGCCCACCGCCCCGAACGACGGCGCACCTCCGGCCGCCCCGGGCGGGGACACCCGGATCCCAGGCACGTCCCCGGCCGGCCACTCCCCCGCCGAGGGGCCCGACACCGACGCCCCGGCACCCGGCACACTCCCGGCCGCCCCCGGCGGCCGTCCCTCTCCCCCGGGCCTCGCCGCCCGGCCACCCGCCCCGGCGGCATTCCGCGCCGGCCCCCGCGCCCCGGCGTCGGACCCGTACAACCCGTACGACCCGTACAACAGCTCCCGCGGGAACTCCGCCCCCGCGTGCTCCCAGTACTCCGCGCGGCAGGCCACCACCAGCCGGGCTCCTGTCTCCCGGAGCCAGGTGGCCGTGCCCTCGGTCCACTCGGGGAGGCGGTGGGCCAGGACGGGCGGCATCTCCTCGGGGCCGTCGAGGAGGACCAGGAGGGGCCGGCTGGAGGTGCGGGCCAGGTGGGCGAGGCGTTCCGGCGCGACGTCGCCGAGGCCGGCGGGGCGGGCGGGGTCCGAGGCGGCCACGATGCGGGCCGCCCTGGCCAGCGTCCGGCGGGCCGCGTCGGCCAGCGACATGTCGTCGTCGTGCAGGTCGGCCCCGCGCAGCCACAGCGTGGGCGCCGCTTCCGTGCCCGCGGAGCGGCGGGCGGCGAGGGCCGCCAGCTCGGTCGTCCGGCCGCTGCCCGGCGCGCCGACCAGGCCGAGGACGCAGGCGGGGCTCGCGGCGAAGGCGGCGAACTCGCGGACCGTCGCCGCGCGTTCGACCGGTTCGACGGCGCCGGACGCGCCGCCCGGACCGGCGGCGGGGTCCCCCTCCGTGACCGAGGTCGCCGTGAGGGCGAGCACACCGGCCAGGTTGAGGTCGGCCCCGTACGCCGGGACCGTCGCCGCGTTCTCGGCGAGGAGGCCGGCGAGCGGGCCCGTGGCCGCGGGGCGCAGCGGTACGGCGAAGCCGACGTCGCTGTGGCCGGAGCTGAGGGCGGTGCCGAGGACGCCGAGGACGGCGCCGGTCGTCACGTCCAGGACCGGGCCGCCGGCCGCGCCGCCGCCCAGTCGCAGGGCGTCCCGCCCGGACGTGCCGACGGCGAGTTCCAGGGCGTCGCCGAGGAGGTGGAAACGGTCGGTGGCGGCGTAGGTGACGTCGGTGGCGCCCAGGACCCGGGCCTCGCGCCAGCCGCCGGCGGCGATGCGGACGTAGGTCCCGGCCTCGACGCGGTCCCGCGTGGTGAGGGGCAGCGGGTCGACGCCGAGGCCCCTGGTGCGGACGAGGGCCAGGCCGAGGTCGGGCAGCGGCGTCACGTCGGCGGCGGCCACGACGAGGCGACGGTCCCCGGCGGTGCTCAGGACGAGCCGGGACAGGCCGTCGACGGCCTCGTGACTGGTGAGCACCGTGCCGTGGTGGTCGGCGGCGAACCCGGTGCCGCGGGGGCGGCCGGCGAGGTCGTGGAAGCGGATCAGGGCGGCGTCGGGCGCCTGCCCCGCCGGATCCTCCCGGAGGACCGCGGGCTCGCCCCGCGTCTCCCGGGGGCGGCTCCCGGGCCGCTCCCCCTCCGTGCCGCCCGTCGCCCCCCGGGACCGGTTCCTCGACGCCATCGCCGAACCTCCCCGCCGTACACCCGCACCGTGCTGTGCGTTCGACGGTAGGCGCGTGATGATCAGCGGGACAGATCTCCTGGCGAAAGCGCCCCCTTCCACTCCCCCGGTTCACTCCGAGCGCCCGTCCGGACGGGTGAACAGAAGGGGTCGGTCGGATACATCCTGAGTCGAGGGGGAACCGAGGGGGGCCCGTGGAGCGGCGACCGTGTCAGTCCCCGTGATCGCCGCTCCACGGGCGGACCCGACGGCGGGCCGGCTCAGCCGAAGACGGCCAGGCTCTTCGCCTTGCCCCGGTGTTCCTCCACGAGGGCGAGGAGGCGTCCCTCGGGGCCGAAGACGGCCACGGCCCCGGCGCCCGCGTACTCCTCGGGCATCTCCAGCCGTACGCCGTTGGTGAGCAACCGGGCCCGCCTGGCGTCCACGTCCCAGCGCGGGAAGGCGGCGGCCGCCGCGTCCGCGACGGGCATGACGGTCAGTTCCTGCTGCAGTTGGTCCAGCGTCCGGGCGCCGTCCAGCTTGTACGGTCCGACGCGGGTGCGGCGCAGCGCCGTGAGGTGCCCGCCGACGCCGAGGCCGGCGCCCAGGTCGCGGGCCAGGGCCCGGATGTAGGTGCCGGAGGAGCAGGTCACCGAGACCACCAGGTCGAGCACCGGGGTGCCGTCCTCGGCGACGGCGTCCCGGACGTCGTACACCGCGAAGGAGGAGACGGTGACGGGGCGGGCGGGGATCTCGAAGTCCTCGCCCTCGCGCGCCCGCTTGTAGGAGCGCACGCCCTTGATCTTGATGGCGCTGACCTTGGACGGCACCTGCATGATGTCGCCGCTGAGCTTGGCGACACCGGCGTCGATCGCCTCCCGGGTGACCTTCGAGGCGTCCTGCGACCCCGTGATCTCGCCCTCGGCGTCGTCGGTCAGCGTCGTCTGCCCGAGCCGGATGGTGCCCAGGTACTCCTTCTCGGTGAGGGCGAGGTGCCCGAGGAGCTTGGTCGCCCGCTCCACCCCGAGGACCAGGACGCCCGTCGCCATCGGGTCGAGCGTGCCGGCGTGCCCGACGCGCCGGGTGCGGGCGATGCCCCGCATCTTGGCGACGACGTCGTGCGAAGTGAAGCCCGACGGCTTGTCGACGATGACAAGGCCGTCGGGCGTGGTGTGCTTCTCGGTCATTTAGCGGTGTCGTCCGTCTCGTCGGCCTCGACGGCGCCTTCGGTATCGGTCTCGTCCTCGCCCGGCTTGCGGTACGGGTCCGCCTCACCGGCGTACGAGGCGCCCGCGGACGCCTCGCGCACCTTCTCGTCGGACTGGCGCGCCCGGTCGAGGAGGTCCTCGATGTTGCGGGCGGTGTCCGGCAGGGCGTCCATGACGAAGGTCAGGGTCGGCGTGAACTTCACGCCCGCCGCCTTGCCGACCTCGGAGCGCAGGATGCCCTTGGCGCTCTCCAGGCCCGCCGAGGCGGCCTTGCGCTCCTCCTCGTCCCCGTAGACCGTGTAGAAGACGGTCGCCTCCCGCAGGTCACCGGTGACCCGGGTGTCCGTGATGGTGACGTGCGAGCCGAGCCGCGGGTCCTTGATCCCGCGCTGCAGCTTCTGGGCCACCACCTCTCGGATGAGGTCCGCCAGCCTTTTCGCCCGCGCGTTGTCGGCCACTGGTCCGTCTCCCGTTCTTTCTTCTCTTGCCTGATCTGGTCTTCTGCCCGATCTGGTCAGTCGTCGTCGCCGTGGAAGCGCCGTCGCACCGACAGCAGTTCCACCTCGGGGCGGCCGGCCACCAGCCGTTCGCACCGGTCGAGTACGTCGCTGAGGTGGCCCGCGTCGCCGGACACCAGGGCCAGGCCGACGACCGCCCGGCGATGGAGGTTCATGTGCTCCACCTCCGCCGCGCTCACCGCGTACTTCCGCTGGAGTTCGGCGACGATCGGACGGACGACGGAGCGCTTCTCCTTCAGCGAATGTACGTCGCCGAGGAGGAGGTCGAAGGACAGCGTCCCCACATACATGTGCAACCGGTTCACCCGCCGGTCCGGGATCGATGGCCCCGCCGCGAACGGGCGGGGACACCAGAACCGTACAACGAACGGCCGGGGCCGATCGACGGATATTGTGCTCCGCCGACCGGCCCCGGACCGGTCACTCCCGGAAGACGCGGTGCTTACACCCGCGGCTTCTCGCGCATCTCGTACGTCGCGATGACGTCGTCGACCTTGATGTCGTTGAAGTTTCCGAGGTTGATACCGCCCTCGAAGCCTTCGCGGATCTCGGTGACGTCGTCCTTGAAGCGACGCAGACCCTCGATGTTGAGGTTCTCCGCGATGACCTTGCCATCGCGCAGGAGGCGCGCCTTGGTGTTGCGCTTGACCTCGCCGGAGCGGATGAGGACACCCGCGATGTTGCCCAGCTTGGAGGAGCGGAAGACCTCGCGGATCTCCGCCGTGCCCAGCTCGACCTCTTCGTACTCCGGCTTGAGCATGCCCTTGAGGGCCGCCTCGATCTCCTCGATCGCCTGGTAGATGACCGAGTAGTACCGGACGTCCACGCCCTCGCGCTCGGCCATCTGCGCGGCACGCCCGGCGGCGCGCACGTTGAAGCCGATCACGATGGCGTCGGAGCCCATCGCCAGGTCGATGTCGGACTCCGTGACCGCACCGACGCCGCGGTGCAGGACGCGGATGTCGACCTCTTCGCCGACGTCCAGCTGGAGCAGGGAGGATTCCAGCGCCTCGACCGATCCGGACGCGTCGCCCTTGATGATCAGGTTGAGCTGCTGGACCTCGCCGGCCTTCAGCACCTTGTCCAGGTCCTCCAGCGACACGCGGCGCGTGCGCTTGGCGAACGCGGCGTTGCGCTCGCGGGCGGCGCGCTTCTCCGCGATCTGGCGGGCCGTACGGTCCTCCTCGACCACGATGAAGTTGTCACCGGCGCCCGGCACGTTGGTCAGACCCAGCACCTGGACCGGCGTGGACGGGCCCGCCTCGGCGACGTTGTTGCCGTTGTCGTCGAGCATGGCGCGGACGCGGCCGTAGGCGTCGCCCACCACCATCGTGTCGCCGACCCGCAGGGTGCCTCGCTGCACGAGGACCGTCGCCACGGCACCGCGGCCGCGGTCGAGACGGGACTCGATGGAGATGCCCTGCGCGTCCTGGTTCGGGTTGGCCCGCAGGTCGAGCGAGGCGTCCGCGGTGAGGACCACGGCCTCCAGCAGGGAGTCGATGTGCAGACCCTGCTTGGCGGAGATGTCGACGAACATGGTGTCGCCGCCGTACTCCTCGGCCACCAGGCCGTACTCGGTCAGCTGACCGCGCACCTTGGTCGGGTCGGCACCCTCGACGTCGATCTTGTTGACCGCGACGACGATCGGGACCTCGGCCGCCTTGGCGTGGTTGAGCGCCTCGACCGTCTGCGGCATGACGCCGTCGTTGGCCGCGACGACCAGGATCGCGATGTCGGTCGACCGGGCACCGCGGGCACGCATGGCGGTGAACGCCTCGTGACCCGGGGTGTCGATGAAGGTGATCTTGCGCTCTTCGTCGTTGACCTCGGTCGCGACCTGGTAGGCACCGATGTGCTGGGTGATGCCGCCGGCCTCGCCCGCGATGACGTTCGTCTTGCGGATGGCGTCGAGCAGTCGGGTCTTTCCGTGGTCGACGTGACCCATGACGGTGACCACCGGAGGACGGACGACCAGGTCCTCCTCGGAGCCCTCGTCCTCGCCGAACTCCAGGTCGAAGGACTCGAGCAGCTCGCGGTCCTCCTCCTCCGGGCTGACGATCTGAACCGTGTAGTTCATCTCGTCGGCGAGGAGCTGGAGCGTCTCGTCGGAGACGGACTGGGTCGCGGTGACCATCTCGCCGAGGTTCATCATGACCGCGACGAGCGACGCCGGGTTGGCGTTGATCTTCTCCGCGAAGTCGGTGAGCGAGGCACCGCGCGACAGGCGAATGGTCTCGCCGTTGCCGCGAGGCAGCATCACGCCGCCGACCGACGGGGCCTGCATGGCCTCGTACTCCTGGCGCCTCTGCCGCTTCGACTTGCGACCGCGACGCGCGGGACCGCCGGGACGGCCGAAGGCGCCCTGCGTGCCACCGCGGCCACCGGGACCGCCGGGACGGCCGCCGAAGCCGGGACGGCCACCGCCGCCGCCGAAGCCACCGCCGGGACGGCCGGCGAAACCGCCGCCGCCACCACCGGGACGACCGCCGCCGCCACCGGGACGGCCGGCGAAGCCGCCGCCACCGGGACGACCGCCGCCGCCGGGACGACCGGCACCGCCGGGACCGCGACCGCCGCCACCGGGGCCGGGACGCGGGCCGGCAGCCGGACGCTGCGGCATCATGCCGGGGTTCGGACGCGGACCGCCGGGACGGGGACCGCCCTGGCCGCCCTGCGGACGCGGCATCGAGCCCGGCGTCGGGCGGTTGCCGCCCGGAGCCTGGGGACGGGGACCGCCGCCCTGGCCGCCGGGACCCTGCGGACGCGGGCCGCCGCCGGGAGCGCCGGGGCCGCCCGGACGGGGACCGCCCTGCGGACGGGGCGCCTGCGGGCGCGCCATGCCGGCGTTGCCGCCGGAGGTGAAGGGGTTGTTGCCCGGACGCGGACCGCCGGGACGGCCGCCGGGGCGCTGGCCCGGGGCGGCGGGACGCTGGCCACCGGGACGGCCCTGGCCGCCCTGCTGGCCGCGGTCCTGACCCGGACCGGACGGACGGGCGCCGCCGGGCTTGGGAGCACCGGGACGCGCGCCACCGGGCTTCGGACCGGCCGGAGCCGGGGACGAAGCGGCGGGTGCGGCCGGCGGAGCGGTGAACTCCGGGGCGGCCGGGGCCGGACGGGGCGCGGGCGCGGGCTTGGGACCCGGCGTCGGGCGCGGGCCCGGCGTCGGGGCGGACGGCGCCGCGGGCTGCTGGGCGGCCGGGGGCTTGGGAGCCGCCGGACCCGGACGGGGCGCAGCCGGGCGGGCCGCCTGCGCCGGGGAGGGCGCCGACGGCCTGGGGGCAGCCTTCTTCGGGGCCGCGGGACGACCGGCTGCCCGGCCGTTGCCGCCACCCTGCTGGAAGGCGTCTGTCAGCTTGCGTACTACGGGCGCTTCGATCGTCGAAGACGCCGAACGGACGAATTCACCGAGTTCCTGGAGCTTGGCCATGACGACCTTGCTCTCGACACCGAACTCCTTGGCGAGTTCGTAGACCCGGACCTTAGCCACTTCGCTCCTCTGAGGTCCGGGTTGCGTCCGGACCGTCGCTAGTTCATGGGCGTACTCATCGCGTACTCATCGAGTGCTCATCGCAATCTCGACCTGCTTTCGACTCGCGAGGTACCAGGCCGCGCGGGGTTCCGTGCGGCACCGTCTTCCTTACCACGTTGCTCACATGCTGCCGTCAGCAGCCCTGTCGCAACCTTGTGCCTGCTCGACGTAGTGGCGCAACGCCTTTACGTCGAGCGGACCCGGGACGCGGAGCGCCCGCGGGAACGCCTTGCGGCGCACTGCCTGGTCGACACAGACCGGCACGGGGTGGACGTACGCACCCCGGCCGGGCAGCGTACCGCGTGGATCGGGGGCGCATTGACCCTCGACCGCGACGGTGCGCAGCAGCTCGCTCTTGACCGCTCGCCCCCGGCACCCCACGCAGGTGCGCTCGGGGCATACTCGGGTACGCGTCCGGCCAGACACTCCTAAGTCTACCTCCCCGGACCGACCTCACCCCTCCGGGGCAAGAATCGAACACGTGCCGCACGCAAAGCTGTCGTGATCTCAGCGGCGTGCGGCTTGGATCTATTCCCGCGGCTGCTCCGGCGCCTACTGCGCAGGCTGGTCGTCGGGCTGCTCGGTGTCCGGGCGGATGTCGATCCGCCAGCCGGTCAGCCGGGCGGCGAGCCGGGCGTTCTGGCCCTCCTTGCCGATGGCCAGCGACAGTTGGTAGTCGGGCACGATCACGCGCGCGGAGCGGGCCGCCAGGTCCACGACCTCCACCTTGGAGACGCGGGCCGGGGAGAGCGCGTTCGCCACCATCTCGGCCGGGTCGTCCGACCAGTCGACGATGTCGATCTTCTCGCCGTTCAGCTCGCCCATGACGTTGCGCACCCGGCCGCCCATGGGGCCGATACAGGCGCCCTTGGCGTTCAGGCCGGAGCGGGTGGAGCGTACGGCGATCTTGGTGCGGTGGCCGGCCTCGCGGGCGATCGCGGAGATCTCGACGGAGCCGTCGGCGATCTCCGGCACCTCGAGGGCGAAGAGCTTCTTCACCAGGTTGGGGTGCGTGCGCGACAGCGTCACGGACGGGCCGCGCACGCCCTTGGCGACGCGGACCACGTAGGACCGCAGGCGCGTCCCGTGGGGGTACTCCTCGCCCGGCACCTGCTCCTGCACCGGCAGGATGGCCTCCAGCTTGCCGATGTCGACCAGCACGTTCTTCGGGTCGCGGCCCTGCTGGACCACGCCCGTGACGATGTCGCCCTCACGGCCGGCGTACTCGCCGAGCGTCGCGTCGTCCTCGGCGTCGCGCAGCCGCTGCAGGATGACCTGCTTGGCGGTGGTGGCGGCGATGCGGCCGAAGTCGGAGGGGGTGTCGTCGAACTCGCGGGCCGCCTGGCCCTCCTCGAGGTCGTCGGGGTCCTCCTTCGCCCACACGGTCACGTGTCCGGTGTTCCGGTCGAGCTCCACGCGCGCGTGCCGGCGGCTTCCCTCGGTGCGGTGGTAGGCGATGAGGAGGGCCGACTCGATCGCTTCGACCAGCAGGTCGAAGGAGATCTCCTTCTCCCGTACCAAGCCCCGCAGGGCGCTCATGTCGATGTCCACGGCTACGCCTCCTCCTCTTTCGTGTTGTTGTTCTTGGTGTTCGTGTTGGTCTTGGTGCTCTTGGCGTTCGCGTCGTTCTTGGTGGCCGCCGTGCTGTCGTCCTTGCGGTTGAACTCGACCTGGACGCGTGCCTTGTCGATGTCGCCGAAGGGCAGCCTGCGGGTGGTGGCCTTGCGGCCCTTGACGCCCGGCACCTCGAGGTCGAGCCCCTCCTCGTCCACGGCGAGGATCCGGGCGACCAGCTCGCCGCCCTCGTGGAGCTGGAAGCGGACCAGGCGGTCGGTGGCGCGCACGTAGTGGCGGTGCTGGGTGAGCGAGCGCTCCGCGCCGGGGGTGCCGACCTCGAGGGTGTACTCCCCCTCGCCCATCGCGTCGCTCTCGTCGAGCTTCGCCGAGAGCGCGCGGCTCACATCGGCGATCCGGTCCAGGTCCGCCCCGGCGTCGGAGTCGACGACCACGCGCAGCACACGCCTGCGGCCGACCGAGTCGACCGCGATCTCTTCGAGGTCCAGTCCCTGGGAGGCGACGAGCGGCTCCAGCAGCTCTCGCAGCCTCTCGCTCTGGGTGGTGCTCATCCGGGTGACTCCTCGGCCGCGTGTGCTGTTGTGGGACGGTGCGCGTGTCTGGTCAAAGGGTATCCGGTCGCCGGGGGTGTTGCCGTCCACCCCGGTGGGGCGGGGCGGGGGCGCCGGTCCGGGGCCGTGGGTGCCCCGTGGTGCCGATGAGTGGTGGCCGGGCGGGGCACGGGTACCGTGATCACGGGCGGGCCGCAGGCCGCACTGCGGGTGTCCGTCGTCGCCCGTCGTTCTGCCGCCGCTTCCCGTACGAGCCTGTCGAGGACGTCTGCCGTGTCGCTTTCCGTATCGCCGCGCCCGCCCCGGGGGCCGCGCAGAAGGAGCCTGCTCGCGTCGGCCGCCGGGGCCGGGGCCGCCCTGCTCGCCGGCTGCACCGGCGGGCCGGACGCCGAGAGCCCCGGCAGCGGTCCGTCGGCCGCCGACCGGGTACGCGCGCGTGCGGCCCGGGACAGCGAGGTGCTGGCCGACCGGTACGCGGCGGTGATCGCGGCCCATCCCGGGCTGGCGGCACGGCTGGCGCCGCTGCGGGAGGAGGTCGTACGGCACGCGGAGGCGTTCGGTGGTGTGCGGGCCGCTTCGCCCCCGGCCGCGCCCTCGGAGCCGCCTTCCGGGGCGCCGTCGGCCTCCGCGCGTGCCGCCGGGCCCGCTGCCCGTGACTCCGCCGCGGTGCCGGCGGACGAGAAGGGGGCCCTGGCCCTGCTCGCCGACGCCGAGCGGAAGCTGGCCGACCGGCGGGCCGGGGCGCTGCTCGACGTGCCGGGCGAGTCGGCCCGGCTGCTGGCCTCGGTCGCGGCGGCCGGGGCGGCGCACGTGTTTCTGCTGACGGAGGGTGACGGGTGAGCAAGGCGGAGGACGGGCGGCTGGACGCCCTCCAGGCGGCGCTGGCGGCGGAGCACGCGGCGGTGTACGGCTACGGCGTCGTCGGCGGGCGGATCGGCGACGACCGGCGCACCGAGGCGCGGGCGGCGTACGACGCGCATCGGGCGCGGCGGGACGCGCTGGCGCGCGAGGTGCGGGGGCTGGGCGGGAAGCCGGTCGCCGCGGCGGCGGGGTACGCGCTCCCCTTCTCGGTGCCGGACTCGGCGGCGGCGGTGCGGCTGGCGGCCGAGTTGGAGGACCGGGTGGCCGGGGTCTACTCCGACCTGGTGCGGGCGGCCGAGGGTGCCGGGCGGTCCACGGCGGCCGGGGCGCTGCGCGAGGCCGCGGTCCGTGCGGCGCGCTGGCGGGGCGGGAGCGTAGCCTTCCCTGGGCTCGCCGAGCGGGCCGGCACTCCGGCCGGGCGGGGGTCCGCTCCGGGTGCCTCCGGCACGGCGACGGCACCGTCGACGGCTTCACCTACCGCGTAACGCGTACGGCTTTCCGTACGGGAAGGGAACGGCTCGCGCATGGCTTTCGAACCGCCGCGGCGTCTGGTCAGAGCGCTCGGCGAGACGGCACCGGACGGTGACGACTGGTTGGCGAAGCTGCCCGAGACGGTGGAACGGGCCGTGGCGGTGCGTGGGCTGACCGTGGAGCGGGTGCAGGTGCCCGGCGGGCGCAGCAGCCTGGTGGTGCTGGTGCGGACGGCCGGGGGTTCCCCCGCGGTGCTGAAGCTCGCGCCGGGGCGGGCGCGGCCGGAGAGTGAGCGGGCCGCGCTCGTGCACTGGGGTGGGCTGGGTGCCGTGCAGGTGCGCGAGGACGGGGCCGGGGCGGCGGACGCGGCGGGCGCGGCCGGCGACGCCGAGGCGGGGGTGCTGCTGCTCGAGCGGCTGCATCCGGACGTGTCGGTGCGGTCGTTGCCGGAGGCGAAGGCGTTGCTGGAGGCGGCGGGGACGTTGCGGCGGCTGTGGGTGGAGCCGCCTGCCTCCCACGTCTTCGAGACGGTGGCCGAGCGGACCGGGCGGCAGGCCGAGGCGATGCGGGCGGGCGCGGCGGCCGACGGCCAGGTGGCGCCGCTGGTCGACGCGGCGCTGGCGGTGCGTGCAGAGCTGTTGGCCGAGCCGCCGGAGCGGCGGTTGCTGCACGGGACGTTCCGGCAGAGCAAGGTGCTCGCCGGGGACCGGATGCCGTGGCTGGCGGTGGGGCCCGATCCGGTGGTCGGGGAGAGCGCGTTCGATCTGGCGCGGCTGGTGCGGGACCGGGTGGAGGACCTGATCGCCCAGCCGTCGGGGGCGTCCACGACTCGGCGGCGGATCAAGCGGCTCGCGGAGTCGCTGGAGGTCGATCAGGAACGGCTGCGCGGCTGGACGCTGTTCCGGGCGGTGGAGTCGGGGGTGCGGGCCCGGCGGGTGGGGCGGGAGCAGGACGCCGAGTTGTTGCTGGAGTTCGCGGGCTGGCTGTGACGGTGCGTCCGGCGCGGGGTGCCTGCGGCGCCTGTGCGGGGTGGGTGGGGGTGCGCGTAGCGCGGTGGGGTGCGTTGAGGGTCGGGGCCGCGTCGGGGGGTGTCCGTCCTCGGAACGGCGCGGAATCGGTGGGCCACAGAAGTGGACTCCGTTGACGCGCCAACCGCTGCGGGCGGACACCCCCCGACACGTCCCCTTCTCGCCGTACGCGGCTGCCCCGCCGCGTCGCCCTCCACCGGCTGCGGGCAGTTGCCACGCCCCCCAGCTGGTGGGGCGCAGCGGCACCCCGCTGCGCCGGGCTCGCGGCCCGGCCCCGGCGTGCCCAAGGGCACTCCGGGGTCGGCTGCCGTGGTCGTCAGTTCGTGAGGCGGCTCAGTGCCTCCTCGACCGTTACCTCCTCGCGCTCCCCCGTGCGGCGGTCCTTGAGTTCGACCACGCCCTCCGCCGAGCGGCGGCCGGCGACCAGGATCTGGGGGACGCCGATGAGTTCCGCGTCGGTGAACTTCACGCCGGGAGAGACGCCCGCGCGTTCGTCCACCAGGACGCGGACGCCCGCCGCGGCCAGCTTGTCGGAGATTTCCAGGGCCAGCTCGGTCTGCAGGGCCTTGCCCGCGGCGACGACGTGGACGTCGGCCGGGGCGACCTCCTTGGACCAGACGAGGCCCTTGTCGTCGGCGTGCTGCTCGGCGAGGGCGGCCACCGCGCGGGAGACGCCGATGCCGTAGGAGCCCATGGTGACGCGGGCCGGCTTGCCGTTCTGGCCGAGGACGTCGAGCTTGAGGGCGTCGGCGTACTTGCGGCCGAGCTGGAAGATGTGGCCGATCTCGATGGCGCGGTCCAGCTTCAGGCCGGTGCCGCAGTTCGGGCAGGGGTCGCCCTCGCGGACCACTACGACGTCGACGTACTCGTCGACCTCGAAGTCGCGGCCCGCCACCACGTTCTTGGCGTGCGTGTCGGCCTTGTTGGCGCCGGTGATCCACGCGGTGCCGGGCGCGACGCGGGGGTCGGCGATGTACGTGACCTTCTCGCCCAGGCCCTGCGGGCCGACGTAGCCGCGGACCAGGTCGGTGCGGCCGACGAAGTCCTCGGCGGTGACCAGCTCGACGGCGGCCGGGGCGAAGTGCGCCTCGACCTTGTCCATGTCGACCTCGCGGTCGCCGGGGACGCCCACGGCGACGATCTCGCCGTCCACCTTGACCAGGAGGTTCTTGAGCGTGGCCGAGGCCGGTACGCCGAGGGAGGCGGCCAGGGTCTCGATGGTGGGGGTGTCGGGGGTCGGGATGTCCTCCGCCGCGGGGACGTCCGTGGCGTCCACCGGGGTGAGCGCGTAGGTGATCGCCTCCGTGTTGGCGGCGTAGTCGCAGTTCGGGCAGTCGGCGAAGGTGTCCTCGCCCGCCTCGGCGGGGGCCAGGAACTCCTCGGACTTGGAGCCGCCCATGGCCCCGGCGGTCGCCGCGACGATGCGGTAGTCGAGGCCCAGGCGCTCGAAGATGCGCTGGTAGGCGGCGCGGTGCAGGGCGTAGGACTCGGCGAGGCCCTCGTCGGCGACGTCGAAGGAGTAGGAGTCCTTCATGAGGAACTCGCGGCCGCGCAGGATGCCGGCCCGGGGGCGGGCCTCGTCGCGGTACTTGTTCTGGATCTGGTAGAGGATGACCGGCAGGTCCTTGTAGGAGGACGCCTGGTCCTTGACGAGGAGGGTGAAGATCTCCTCGTGGGTGGGGCCGAGGAGGTAGTCGCCGCCCTTGCGGTCCTGGAGGCGGAACAGCTCGGGACCGTACTCGTCCCAGCGGCCGGTGGCCTCGTACGGCTCGCGCGGCAGGAGGGCGGGGAGCTGGACCTCCTGGGCGCCGATGGCGTCCATCTCCTCGCGGACGATGCGCTCGATGTTGCCGAGGACCTTCTTGCCGAGCGGCAGCCAGCTCCACAGGCCGGCGGCGGTGCGGCGCACGTAGCCGGAGCGGACCAGCAGCTTGTGGCTGAGGACCTCGGCGTCCGCCGGGTCGTCGCGCAGCGTCTTCGCCATCAACTTCGACATGCGCTGGACCGGTGCGTTGGCCATGGTTCTCGTGTCTCCTGCTGCGTAAGGGTGGTGCTAGGAGGTTAGCCGGGTGGTCCGGTGCGGTGGAAATCGGTTATCGACCGGCCGACGGCCTGCGCAGGGGCAGCGTGGCGCCCATCACCGCGTACGGCTTCGGGGCGCTGGGGAAGAGGACCTGGCGGGCGAGGTCCCGGTAACCGAGGGAGCGGTAGAGGGCGCGGGCGGGGCTCTCGGTGTCGATCGCGGAGAGGATCGAGCGGGGTTCGGTGGCGGCGTCGGTGATCGTGGTGATCAGGGCGCGGCCCGCGCCGCGGTTCTGGTGGGCCGGGTGGACGTGGAGTTCCGTGATGACGAAGGAGTCGTCGAGCCACGCCTCGGTCCCCTCGGCGCGCAGACAGGGCTCGACGACGGTGGACCACCAGTGGGCGCGGTCGTTGGGCATGCCGTAGACGAAGCCGACGAGCCGGCCCCGCACGGTGGCGCCGAGGGCCCTGGCGCCCGGGTAGGTCATGTGGCGCAGGACGATCTGGCGTCGGACGGCCACCTCGTCGGGGCCGAGGCCGAACGCGACGGCTTGGACGGCCAGCGCCTCGTCCACGTGCGCGGAGAGGTCCAGTGGGCCGATCACGAGGTCCATGCCGGGGAGCCTACAGGGGTGTTCCGGCCGGGGTGGACGGTGCGGGTGGTGCACCTGAGGGCACACGGGTCTCAGAACAGCACGCTCATGAAGGCGCCCACTTCCTGGAACCCGACCCGCAGGTACGTCCGTCGCGCCGCCGTGTTGAAGTCGTTGACGTAGAGGCTCGCCACCGGGGCGAAGTCCGCGAGGGCGTGGCGCAGCACCGCCGCCATGGCCGGTGCCGCCAGGCCCTTGCCGCGGTACTCGGGGTGCATCCACACGCCCTGGATCTGGCAGGCGCGGTCGGTGGCGGCGCCGATCTCGGCCTTGAAGACGACCTTGCCGTCGGCGTCGAAGCGGGCGAACGAGCGGCCGGAGCCGACGAGTTCGGCGACCCGGGCCTGGTAGAGCAGGCCGCCGTCGCCGGCCATCGGGGAGATGCCGACCTCCTCGGTGAACATCGCCACGCAGGCCGGCATGATCCGTTCCATCTCGTCCTTGCGGACGCGGCGGACGTACGGGTCCGGGGCGATGTCGTCGGGCAGGCGGTCGGTGACCATGAGGGGCTGGTGGGCGCGGACTTCGCGGGCCGGGCCCCAGCCCGGTTCGAGCAACCGCCACAACTGGGCGGTCGGTTCGGCCGGGCCGACGATCGAGGAGCAGCGGCGGCCGGCCCGCCGGGCCCTGTCGGCGAAACCGCGGACGGCGCGCGGAGTGGCGCAGATCGGGACGAGGTTGGCGCCCGCGTAGCACAAGGACGTGAGCATGCCGTGCTCGTACCAGCCCCACATCTCGCCGCCCAGACGCCAGGGGTCGAGTCCGGCGATCTGGACGCGCGCGGTCACGAACGCGTTGGCGACCGGCTCGCGGTCGAGGACGGCGAGCGCGGCGTCCAGGTCGCTCGGTTCGAGCACGCGGGAGGTGGTCTGCGTCAACACGTGCGGGGGCCTCACCCTGAGATCTGCTGGTCTCCGCACTGTACCTGTCGTGCATATGCCGCGCCGCCCCCAGGGCGACGCGGCATGCGCGGGCGGCTCAGCCCGCGACGGAGACCGAGGGCTCGCCGGAGATCACGCCGTCCTTCTCCATCTGCTCGGCGATCTTCATGGCCTCCTCGATGAGGGTCTCCACGATCTTCGACTCGGGGACGGTCTTGATGACCTCGCCCTTGACGAAGATCTGGCCCTTGCCGTTGCCGGAGGCGACGCCGAGGTCCGCCTCGCGGGCCTCGCCGGGGCCGTTCACCACGCAGCCCATGACGGCGACGCGCAGGGGGACCTCCATGCCCTCCAGGCCGGCGGTGACCTCCTCGGCCAGCTTGTAGACGTCGACCTGGGCACGGCCGCACGACGGGCAGGAGACGATCTCCAGGCCGCGCTGGCGGAGGTTGAGCGACTCCAGGATCTGGATGCCGACCTTGATCTCCTCGACCGGCGGGGCCGACAGGGAGACGCGGATGGTGTCGCCGATGCCCTGGGAGAGCAGCGCGCCGAAGGCGACGGCCGACTTGATGGTGCCCTGGAAGGCGGGGCCGGCCTCGGTGACGCCGAGGTGGAGGGGGTAGTCGCACTGGGCGGCGAGCTGGCGGTAGGCCTCGACCATCACGACCGGGTCATTGTGCTTGACCGAGATCTTGATGTCCCGGAAGTCGTGCTCCTCGAAGAGCGACGCCTCCCAGAGGGCGGACTCGGCCAGTGCCTCGGGGGTC
The DNA here is from genome assembly GCF_003112575.1 of Streptomyces ardesiacus. Taxonomy (GTDB): domain Bacteria; phylum Actinomycetota; class Actinomycetes; order Streptomycetales; family Streptomycetaceae; genus Streptomyces; species Streptomyces ardesiacus. The sequence continues at coordinate 1,263,879 of NZ_BEWC01000002.1, read as the reverse complement.
GCCTTGCCGTACTTCTGCAGCAGGCGGCGGTCGAGGGAGCCGGCGTTCACGCCGATGCGGATGGGCGTGCCGTGGTCCTTCGCCGCCTTGGCGATCTCCTTGACCTTGTCGTCGAACTGCTTGATGTTGCCCGGGTTCACACGGACCGCCGCGCAGCCCGCCTCGATCGCCGCGAAGACGTACTTCGGCTGGAAGTGGATGTCCGCGATCACCGGGATCTGCGACTTCTTCGCGATCACCGGCAGCGCGTCGGCGTCGTCCTGGGTGGGGCAGGCCACCCGGACGATCTGGCAGCCCGACGCCGTCAGCTCGGCGATCTGCTGGAGGGTGGCGCCGATGTCGGAGGTGCGGGTCGTGGTCATGGACTGCACGGACACGGGGGCGTCGCCGCCCACCGCCACGGGCCCGACCTGGATCTGCCGGCTCTTGCGGCGCTCCGCGAGCCTGGTCGGAACGTCCGGCATGCCGAGAGAAATCGCAGTCATCTGCTGTGCAACCCCAAGTCGTGGATCAAGGTCCGGCCCCGTTCAGCGGCGGGCTCCGGCATCCGAGATTACGGCACCGACATGAACGCCGGGCACGCGGCGTACGGCAGATGCACCCTTTGGCGTCCTTCTGCCGGGCGAGCGGAGTGAAGCCTGGTCCGGAGGGACATGCTCTCCGGACCAGGCTTCTCATCGGATCGGTCGGACAGTCCGCAGGTCGGGTCGTCGCCCCGCGTTCCGCGGCCCGTCCGGGCGTCAGCCTATGCGCACCGGGTTGACGACGTCCGCCACCAGCACGAGCAGGGTGAAGCAGACGAAGACGCCCGCCACCACGTAGGCCACCGGCATCAGCTTCGCCACGTCGAAGGGCCCGGGGTCGGGCCTGCGCAGCACCCTGGCCGCGCCGCGGCGCAGCGACTCCCACAGCGCGCCCGCGATGTGACCGCCGTCGAGCGGCAGCAGCGGGAGCATGTTGAAGAGGAACAGGGAGAGGTTGAACCCGGCGACCAGCATGACGAACATGGCGAGCTGCTGGGTGGGCGGGATGTCCAGGGTGGCGATCTCGCCACCGACGCGGGCTGCGCCGACGACGCCCATCGGGGAGTCCGCCTCGCGCGGTCCGTCGCCGAAGGCCGCGTCCCAGAGGGCGGGGATCTTGCCGGGCAGGGCGGCGAGGTTGTCGACCGCGTCGCCGATCCGGTCGCCCATCCAGGTCACGGACTGGCCGAAGTCCTGCTTCACCACGCCGGTGGCGGAGCTGAAGCCGAGGAAGCCGGCGGTGACGTACTCGCCCTGGACGATCTGGCCGTGGGAGTCCTTCTTGGCGACCTTGTTGGTGGCGATGGTCGCGTGGAGGGTGACCTCCTGGCCTTTGCGCTCGACGACGACCGGGACGTCCTTGCCCGGGTTGGCGCGGATCAGGTCGGACAGCCTGTCCCAGTCGTCGGTCCGTACGCCGTCGAAGGCGAGGATCTTGTCACCGGCCCGGAGGCCCGCCGCGGCGGCCGGGGAGGCCGGGTCGGACTTGGTGCAGTCGTCGCGGTTCTCGCTCTGCGAGATGACGCACTTCGAGACGGAGCTGACGGTGGTGGTCTGCTGCGAGATGCCGAAGCCCATCAGGACGGTGAGGAAGAGCACCACCGCGAGGACGAGGTTCATGAACGGGCCGGCGAACATGACGATGACGCGCTTCCACGGCTTGCGCGTGTAGAAGAGGCGCTTCTCGTCACCGGGCTGCAGTTCCTCGAAGGCGGCCGAGCGGGCGTCCTCTATCATCCCGCGCCAGGGCGAGGTGGAGCGTGCCTCCAGGCGCCCGTCGGCGCCGGGCGGGAACATGCCGATCATGCGGATGTAGCCGCCGAACGGGATGGCCTTGACCCCGTACTCGGTGTCGCCCTTCTTCCTCGAGAACAGCGTCGGCCCGAAGCCCACCATGTACTGCGGGACCCGGATGCCGAACATCTTGGCCGTGGACAGGTGGCCCAGCTCGTGCCAGGCGATGGAGAAGAGCAGGCCGACGGCGAAGAGGACTATGCCGAGGATGAACATCAGGGTCGTCATGCACGGGCCTCCGCCGTCTGTGCCGCCAGTTGCCGGGCCCGGGCGCGCGCCCAGGTCTCCGCTTCGAGGACGTCCGCGACGGTGAGTGAGGTTCCCGTACGGGGGGTGCCGTGCTCCTCGACCACCCGTGTGACGGTCTCCATGATCCCGAGAAACGGCAGCGCGCCGGAGCGGAACGCCTCGACGCACTCCTCGTTGGCGGCATTGAACACCGCCGGGGCCGTGCCCGCGAGCTGTCCGACGTGCCGGGCCAGGTCGACGGAGGGGAAGGCCTCGTTGTCGAGCGGGAAGAACTCCCAGGTCGAGGCCTTGCTCCAGTCGAAGGAGGGCGCGGCGTCGGGGACACGGTCGGGCCAGCCGAGGCCGACGGCGATGGGCCCGCCCATGTCGGGGGGCGTGGCGTGCGCCAGCGTCGATCCGTCCGTGTACTCGACCATCGAGTGGACATACGACTGCGGGTGCACGACCACCTCGATGCGGTCGAAGGGAATGTCGTAGAGCAGGTGGGCCTCGATCACCTCCAGGCCCTTGTTGACGAGGGTGGCGGAGTTGATCGTGATCACCGGCCCCATGGCCCAGGTGGGGTGGGCGAGGGCGTCCTCGACGGTGACGGCCGCCAGCTCGTCCCTCGTACGGCCCCGGAACGGGCCGCCGGAGGCGGTGACGACCAGCTTGCGCACGTCGGCTCGGGTGCCGGCGGCCAGCGCCTGGAAGAGGGCGGCGTGCTCGGAGTCGACCGGGATGATCTGTCCTGGCTTGGCCAGTGCCTTGACCAGCGGGCCGCCGACGATGAGCGACTCCTTGTTGGCCAGCGCCAGGGTGCGGCCCGCCTCCAGGGCGGCGAGGGTGGGCGCGAGTCCGATGGAGCCGGTGATGCCGTTGAGCACGGTGTGGCAGTCGGAGGCGGCGAGGTGGGTGGCCGCCTCCGGTCCGGCGAGGATCTCGGGGAGCGGCTCGCCCGCCCCGTACTGGGCGGAGAGCGCCTCCCGCAGCGCCGGTACGACGTCCTCGCGGGCGACGGCGACGGTCCGCGCCCTCAGCCGGTACGCCTGCTCGGCGAGGAGGGCGACCCGGCTGCCGTGGGCGGACAGGGCGGTGACCCGGAAGCGGTCCGGGTTGCGCAGCACGAGGTCGATGGCCTGGGTCCCGATCGACCCGGTGGACCCGAGGATCACCACGTCCTTCGGGCCGTCGCCCGCCACCGGGTCGTAGACGAGGTGGGGGTCGGCGAGTGGGGCTGGACTGTCGCTCATTCCCCCATTGTGTCCGCAACGGCCCTCCGGGAGGACAGCGCGTCCCTCGGTCGGGTGTCGCCCTGCACACACGGAGGAAGGCCGGGGCACCCTCCCGGTCGCCTCCCGCCGGGGGCCGGGCCGGGAACCGGGGGCCGCCGCCTGCGTGCCCGGACCGGCCGGGAAGCGGGGGCCGCCGCCTGCGTGCCCGCACCGGCCGGGAAGCGGGGGCCGCCGCCTGCGTGCCCGCACCGGCCAGGAAACGGAATCCGCGGGGAGCGCACCCCGACGGGCCGCAGGGAGCGAGCGCCACCGGCATGATGCCCGGCCGGGCCGGCACCGACGCCGGGCGACGGCACGGACCGCCCGGACCTGCCGGGGCACTGCTCGGCGTCCGCGGCGGCGTCCGGCGCTGTTCAGGGCGCGGACGGGCGCCGCCGACAGCCGGCGGTCCCGCTCCCGCGTTCGGGCCCCCGCTCCGACGGGCCGGGCCGGCCCCGGGAGCGCGGCGCGGTGCCGGCTCCGGGGGCCGGGTTTCCGGCTCAGCCGATGGCGCGGCGGAGGTTTTTCCGCCGGGACTCCCCCGGGGTCGCCTCGGCGATCCACGGGCCCTCGCCGGACGGGTCGACGACGCCCTGCTCCAGCCACTCGTACGCGCCGCCCAGCACGCCCTTGACGACCTTGCGGTCCAGGTCGTCGGTGTTGGTCCACAGGCGGCCGAAGAGCTCCTCGACGCGGATGCGGGACTGGCGGCAGAAGGCGTTGGCGAGCTGGTAGGCCTCGCGGCCGTGGTCGCCCCCGGCGCGCAGGTGCTCGGCGCGCACGCAGGCGGCGCTCATCGCGAACAGCTCGGCGCCGATGTCGACGATCCGGCCCAGGAAGCCCTGCTTGGTCTCCATCCGGCCCTGCCAGCGGGACATGGCGTAGAAGGTGGAGCGGGCGAGCTTGCGGGCGCTGCGTTCGACGTAGCGCAGGTGCCCGGACAGGTCCCGGTGGTCCGCGGGGTGGAAGTCCGCGTACGAGCGCGGGAGTTGGCCGGGTCCGGCGACGAGCTTCGGCAGCCACTTGGCGTAGAAGACTCCCGCCTGCGCGCCCGCCCTCGCCTTGTCGGACAGGGTCTTGTCGGGGTCGATCAGGTCGCCCGCGACGGAGAGGTGGGCGTCGACGGCCTCGCGTGCGATCAGCAGGTGCATGATCTCGGTGGAGCCCTCGAAGATGCGGTTGATGCGCAGGTCCCGCAGGAGTTGCTCGGCGGGGACCGCGCGTTCGCCGCGGGCTTCGAGGGAGGCCGCGGTCTCGAAGCCCCGGCCGCCGCGGATCTGGACCAGCTCGTCGGCCATCAGGCAGGCCATCTCGGAGCCGTAGAGCTTGGCGAGGGCGGCCTCGATGCGGATGTCGTTGCGGTCCTCGTCGGCCATCTGGGAGGAGAGGTCGAGGACGGCCTCCAGGGCGAAGGTCGTCGCCGCGATGAAGGAGATCTTGGAGCCGACCGCCTCGTGCAGCGCGACCGGCTTGCCCCACTGCTCGCGCACCGCCGACCACTCGCGGGCGATCTTCAGGCACCACTTGCCGGCCCCGACGCACATCGCCGGGAGGGAGAGGCGACCGGTGTTCAGCGTGGTCAGGGCGATCTTCAGGCCCGCGCCCTCGGGGCCGATGCGGTGGGCGGCCGGGACGCGGACCCGGTGGAAGCGGGTGACGCCGTTCTCCAGGCCGCGCAGGCCCATGAAGGCGTTGCGGTTCTCGACCGTGATGCCCTCGGAGGCGGCCTCGACCACGAACGCCGTGATGCCGCCCCTGCCGTTCTCGGACTTCGGGACGCGGGCCATGACCACGAGCAGGTCGGCGACGACGCCGTTGGTGGTCCACAGCTTCACGCCGTCGAGGACATAGTCGTCGCCGTCCCGGACGGCGGTGGTGGCCAGGCGGGCCGGGTCGGAGCCGACGTCCGGCTCGGTCAGCAGGAAGGCCGAGATGTCGGTGCGGGCGCAGCGCGGCAGGAAGGTGTCCTTCTGCTCCTGGGTGCCGAACATCTTCAGCGGCTGCGGCACGCCGATCGACTGGTGGGCGGAGAGCAGCGCGCCGATCGCCGGGTTCGCGGAGCCGACCAGGGCGAGCGCCTTGTTGTAGTAGACCTGGGTCAGGCCGAGGCCGCCGTACTTGGTGTCGATCTTCATGCCGAAGGCGCCCAGCTCCTTCAGCCCGGTGATCACGTCGTCGGGGATCCGCGCGTCGCGCTCGATCACCGCGCCGTCGATCTTCGTCTCGCAGAAGTCGCGCAGCTTGGCGAGGAACTCCTCGCCCCGCTGGACGTCCTCGTCGGCCGGGAGCGGGTGGGGGTGGATGAGGTCGAGGCGGAAGCGGCCGAGGAAGAGCTCCTTGGCGAAACTGGGCTTGCGCCAGTCCTGTTCCCGGGCCGCCTCCGCGACCTGGCGGGCCTCACGTTCGCTGACGGTGGGTCGGGAGGGGGAGGAAGGGGTGGGTGGTGCGGGCATGAGGCTCACCTCGCCACGATTCGTCCGGCACGCACGTGCGGACGTACGTTATTTGTCGGCGCTACTCGATATTTGTCGGCGCTACTCGATCGTATGTACCCGATATCGGGCGCCCCGGCCAGACCGCGCGGCCGTTCGGCCGATACTGCTCGGGAAGGCCGGACGACAGACCCTCGCAGGAGAAAGCAGTCGAAGCGCTTCGACGCCCTATGGACAGCCGTCCGCACTGCGAGTTACTGTCGGAACACCCTCGCCCACCCCTATTGGTCCCGCGCGCTGTCGAAGCGCTTCACAAGCTTGGAGAGCCGGATGGTCACTCTCGCCGAGGTCGCCCGGCACGCCGGAGTCTCGGCCAGTACGGTGAGCTATGTCCTCAGCGGCAAGCGGTCCATCTCCACCACCACCCGGCAGCGGGTCGAGGAGAGCATCCGGAAGCTCGGCTACCACCCGAACGCGGGCGCCCGCGCACTGGCCAGCAGCAAATCCAACATCATCGCCCTCATGATCCCGCTGCGCACCGACATGTACGTGCCGGTGATGATGGAGATCGCCATCGCGGTCGCGGCCGGCGCGCGCACCCACGGCTACGACATCCTGCTGCTCACCGGCGAGGAGGGCCCGGACGCGGTGCGCCGCGTCACGGGCAGCGGTCTCGCCGACGCGATGATCCTCATGGACGTCGAACTGGACGACGAGCGGCTCCCCCTGCTGCGCGGCACCGACCAGCCCTCCGTGCTCATCGGCCTCCCCGCCGACACCGAGGGACTGACCTGCGTCGACCTGGACTTCCGGGCGACCGGAGCGCTGTGCGTCGAGCATCTGGCGGAGCTGGGCCACCGCGACATCGCCGTCATCGGTGAGGCCGCCGCCGTCTACGAACGGCACACCGGCTTCGCCGAGCGCACCCTCGACGGCCTGCGCACCCGCGCCCGGGAACTGGGACTGCGGCTGCTGCACCGGCCCTGCGACGGCGGGTACGACGCGATGGCCGTGACCCTGGCCCGTGTCTTCGACGAGCGTCCCGGCACCACGGGCTTCGTCGTCCAGAACGAGGCGGCGGTCGAGCCGCTGCTCGCGCTGCTGCGCCAGCAGGGCCGGGCCGTGCCGGAGGACGTGTCGGTGGTCGCGGTCTGCCCCGACCAGGTCGCCACCCAGGCATCGGTGCGGCTCACCTCGGTCGCGGTCCCCGCCCAGGAGATGGGCCGGCGGGCCGTGGAGCACCTGGTCGCCAAGCTCGAGGGCCGCGGGAGCGACGAGGTCGTCCTGCTCGCGCCGGAGCTGACCGTCCGGGCCAGTTCGGGACCGGCGCCCGCCCGGCCGTAGGGCCCGCCCGCGCACCACGACGGGGGGACCTGTCCCTGCGTCGTGGTGCGCGGGCGCCCCGGTCAGCCGCCGCTGACCGTCAGGTGGTCCGTGCGGAAGTCCAGGCCGCCTGCGGACGAGGTGATCTCGTAGCCGAACTGCACGTCACCGATGGTCTCGTCGCCCATCCAGCCCTTGGTGTCCTTGATCCACTTCAGGATCGGGAGGATGTTCACCGTGCCCGAGTCCGAGTCCGAGGTGCGCAGGAACGAGAAGACCTCGTTGGCGCCGTTGTCCCCCTTGTAGACGTTCCAGGTGTGGCCGCCGAGGCCGACCGTCCCCTGCGAGGTGCCGAGGGGGCCGACGGCGCCGTTGTCGTTGACCCAGAGCATGATCTCGTAGTCGTAGTCCGTGTCCCAGATGTCGTACGACGTGTTGTACGCGCCCGACGACGGGACCGTGACGGCGTAGCTGCTGGTGAGCGAGGTGAGGGAGGAGATCGGCTTGTTGATCACCTTCTTGGCGTTCGGGTAGGACTTGATGCCGCCGGTGTTGGGGTGGTCGGCCCAGACACCCCAGTTGGTGCCGGAGTTGGCCCACACGCACTGGCTGCCGGCGCCGGAGCCCCAGATGTTGTTGTAGAGGGTGTAGCCGTTCAGGGTGGTGTTGCCCCACTGGTCGCAGGAGTTCCAGACGGCCGCCTGGGCGGGGGCGGAGGCGAGGCCGACGGTGGCGCCGAGCGCGAGGGCCGGGGCGAGGAGCGCGGTCAGGGTGCGGGTGCGGGTGGTGCGCGTGCGTGGTGCCATGGCGTTTCCTTCCATGGGTGGGGGGACGTGCGCTGGTGTTACCGCGCCTTGACGCTGATGACGCGGTCCTCCCCGGCGACGAGGTCGAGCGGTTCGGCGCCGGAGGGAGTCCTCAGTTCGATGCGGCGGGTGCGGTCCGGGCGCAGGACGGCCGTCGCGCCGCCGTCCGGCGTCCAGGTGAGGTCGAGCGACGCCCCGAACCGGGTCCGCACGCCCCTGAGTTCGCCCCGCGGGCAGGAGTCCGGGAGGGCGGGCAGCAGGACCAGACGGCCGGGGGTGGACTGCACGAGCATCTCGACGAGCACGGCGGGCAGGGCGTGCGCGGCGTCCGCGTTGTAGACGTCGCGGTGGGGGTAGTGGGCGCTCATCAGGGAGGCGTGGAAGAAGTCGCCGCCGAGGACCCGGCCGAGCGCGTGGGCGACCCGGGCGCCGTCCCTCAGCCGGGCCGCGACCAGGGCGTGGTGGAGGTGGCCGTGGGCCGAGTCGTTCTCGGCGCCGCGCAGTTCGAGGGCGCGGTGGGCGGCCCGGGCGAGGCCGGGCGTGTCGTACGGGTTGATCTCGTCGAGCGGCCAGACGCCGTAGAGGTGACTGAGGTGGCGGTGGTCGTAGGTGTCCTCCAGGCCGGGCCACGCCCATTCCGCGAGGGCGCCGTCGGCGTTGGTCCGGTGCGGGGGGAGGCGGTCCGCGAGGGCGCGCCAGCGGTCGGCGTGCCGGGGGTGGCGGTCGGCGGCGGTCAGCAGGGCGTGCCGGGCGGCAGAGAGGTCCATGGCCGCGTTGAGGGCGCCCCAGCTCGCGTTGGCGGGACGGTTCTCGGGCGAGTAGGACGGGACGACGACCAGGTGTCCCGCGTCGTCGGTCCGGGTGAGGAAGTCCTCGTAGAACAGGGCGGCTTCGGCGAGCGCGGCGGTGGTGCGCGGGTCCTGGACGCCGTGGCACTCGTCGTGGTCGACCAGGGGCTTGAGCAGCCAGTCGGCGCCCGCGGTCCACAGGTGCAGCGGGTACTCGCGGTTGAAGTGGCAGGTGTGGCCGCACGCGCCGTCGGTGTGCGAGGGCGCGACCGCGCCCCGGGTGCCGAAGATCGCGCGGGCGTTGTCGCGCCAGTGCGGGAGCTGGCGGTGGACCAGCGCGGCGTGGGCCTCGGTGACCTCGGGAAGCGCGGCGGCCGCGGCGGAGGCGGTCTGGAGGTTGAGGTTGGCGTTGGTGGTGAAGGCGCCGGACCAGGCGGTGTTCCAGTCTCCGGTCCACAGGCCGGTGAGGCGGGGCGGCAGCAGGCCGCTCGCCGACAGCAGGTGGTAGCGGCCGGCGGCGAAGAGGCGTTCCAGGAGGGCGGGGCTGTGCGGCCGGGCGAGCAGCTCGGAGCCCGGCAGGGCGCGTTCGGCGGGGTCGGCGGCGAGGTCGAGGGTGACGCGGTCGTAGGCGGTGCGGTGCCGGTCCAGGTGCCGGGCGAGGAGGTCGTCGTACGAGGCCGGGTACGGGGCCTCGTGCAGCAGCCCGCGCAGGGCACGGCCCTCGGCGACCGCGTCCAGCTCGCCGGTGTGGCGGTGCACCCGGGTGAGCAGCAGCACCCCCGTGGCGCCCTCGGCCAGGACGCCGGGCGGCACGAGCTTCGTGGTGCCGCCGGTGACGGCGACCAGGGTGACGCCGGTGTAGGCGAGGTCGCTGCCGGGGTAGCGGGCACGCAGGGTGAGCAGGGCGCCCTCGGGGGTGAGGACGGCGCCGTGGCCGATGCCGAGACCGGCGGGGGCGCCGGGCAGGCGGGGGTCGAGGGACAGTTCGAGGGTGAGGTGCGGGGCGGTGACGTGCTGGACGATCACGTCGTCGGCGCGGGAGACGAAGACGCGGCTGGTCCAGCTTCCGCGGGTGGCCGTGGTCTCGCCGGTGGCGAAGTCGACGGCGCGGCGGTAGGGGGCGTGCGCGTCGTCGGGGAGCGGCCGGTCCAGGCGGAGCTGGAAGGCCGGGTGGAAGGGGCGCACCCATCGCAGCGGGCGGCCGTCGGTGAAGTCCTCGGCGGCCGTCCACTCCCCGGCCAGCAGGCGGTCCTGGAGGGCGGGGAGTCCGGCGGCGAGGGCGGGTGGGCGGCGGTGCTCGTCGTCGCCGTCCGGGCGGACGAGGGTGTGGTGGGTGACGATCACCCGGTCGCTGTCCGGGTCGCCGTGCACGAGGGCGCCGTGGTGGCCGTTGCCGCTCAGGAAGGCGTCCTCCCAGCGGGCGGCGGGCTCGGGCTCCCAGGTGCCGTGGACGGGCGTGGCGCTCATGGCTTCAGCACCGCCACGCCGTAGCGGTCCAGGGTGATCCGGCCGGAGTTCCGCGTCCGCGTCAGCAGGTCGTGGTGGGTGCCCGGGAGGCCGACGGTGACCGGTTCGCGGCCGTGGTTGAGCAGGAACAGCACGCCGCCGCGCCGGACCGCCTCGACGCCGTCCGGGAGTCCGTCGAGCACCGGCCGGACGCCCGCGCCGCCGGCCACGCGGGCCAGCAGCGCGCGCAGCGCTTCGGGCTCGGGGAGGGTGGAGACGTACCAGGCGCGGCCCTTGCGCAGGACGGCCGGGAGCCCGTCGAGTTCCCCGCCCCGGTACGCCACGGTCTCGTCGGCGGTACCGTCGGGCTCCAGTTCCTCGGACCACAGGGTGCCGCGCAGGCCGCCCTCGCACGCGACGCTCTCCCCCGGCCGCAGCGGCCACCACTCGTGCAGGGTGCGGATGCCGAACAGTTCGCGCAGCCGGGCGTCCATGGCGCCGGGCCGTACCCGGTCGTCCTGGTCGGCGACGCCGGTCAGGAAGCCGCAGACGAGGGTGCCGCCGCCGCGCACGTACGCGAGGAGGTTGTCGACGGCGGCGTCGGTGAGGGCGTAGAGCTGCGGGACGACGACGAGCCGGTAGCGGGTCAGGTCGTGGTCGGGACGGGCGAAGTCGGTGGTGAGGCCGGCCTGCCAGAGCGCCCGGTGCCAGGCGCCGAGGACGTCCGGGTAGTCGACCTCGCGGGAGGGCCGGGCCTCCTGGTCGCCGGCCCACCAGGAGTGCCAGTCGTGCAGGACGGCGACGTCCGCGGCGACCGCGCCGCCGCTGACGTGCGGGGCGATCCGGGCCAGGTCCGCGCCGAGCTGCTTCACCTCCTGGTACGTGCGGCCCTGCTCGCCCGCGTGGGAGACCATCCCGGAGTGGAACTTCTCCGCGCCCTGCCGGGACTGCCGCCACTGGAAGCAGCAGACGGCGTCGGCCCCGCGGGCCACGGCCTGGAGCGACCAGAGGCGGTGGAGGCCGCGCGGCTTGGGCCGGTTCACGTCGCGCCAGTTGACGGCTCCGGCCGCCTGTTCCATGAGCATCCACGGGCCGCGTGCCTGGGAGCGGGTCATGTCCTGGACGAGGGCGCCGTGCTGGGCGCCGGACGGGTCGCACGGGTCGGGGTAGAGGTCGACGGAGACGACGTCCTCCTCCTCGGCCCAGCGCCAGGCGTCCTGCCCCGACCACAGCGGCATGAAGTTGGTGGTGACCGGGAGGTGCGGGGTGTGGCGGCGGACGATGTCGCGCTCGGCGGTGAAGCACTCCAGCAGCATGTCGGAGGTGAAGCGCCGGAAGTCCAGGACCTGCGCCGGGTTCTTGAGGTAGTGGGTGCGGCGGGCCGGCAGGATCTCCTCCCAGTCGCCGTAACCCTGGCTCCAGAAGGCGGTGCCCCAGGCGGTGTTGAGGGCGTCGAGGGTGCCGTAGCGGTCCCGGAGCCAGCGGCGGAAGCGGGCGGCGGCCTCGTCGCCGTGGTCGTAGGTGCAGTACTCGTTGTTGATGTGCCACATGGTCAGGGCCGGGTGGTCCGCGTAACGGGCGGCCAGGGCCTCGGTGATGGCGGCGGCGTGGCGGCGGTAGACGGTGCTGGAGTGGGAGAAGTGCTGGCGGCCGCCCCACCACTCGGTGCGGCCGTCCTCGTCGCGGGGCAGGGTGTCAGGGTGGAGGCGGCCCAGCCAGGGCGGGGGCGAGGCGGTGGGCGTGGCGAGGACGACACCGATGCCGGCCTCGTGGACGAGGTCCATGAGCCGGTCCAGCCAGGCGAAGTCGTGGACGCCGGGGCGCGGTTCGAGCCTGGACCAGGAGAAGACGCCGAGGGTGACGGAGTTGACGCCGGCGGCCTTCATGAGCCGGACGTCCTCGGGCCAGGTCTCCTCGGGCCACTGCTCGGGGTTGTAGTCGCCGCCGTAGAGGATGCGGCGCCGGGTGGTGTCCGACAGGTCCGGCATCAGCCCTTCACCGCCCCGGTGAGAATGCCCTTCTTGAAGTGGCGCTGGACGAAGGGCGACAGGACGGCGACCGGCAGCAGGGCCATGACCATGACGGCCATCTGCACGGCGAGCCCGGACAGTTCACCGGTCTTGATGGCCTGGCCGAGCCCGACCGGTGCCTCCTGCTTCTGCACCAGCTGGATCATGACGTTCTGCAGGGGCAGCATGTCCTGGTCGTTGAGGTAGAGGGAGGCGTTGAACCAGGCGCTCCAGTAGCCGACGGCGTAGAACAGCGTGATCACCGCGACGACGGCACGGGAGAGCGGCAGCACGATCTGCCACAGGATGCGCAGGTCCCCCGCCCCGTCGATGCGGGCGCTGTCGACGAGTTCCTGGGAGATGCCCATGAAGAAGCCGCGCAGCACCAGGATGTTGAAGACGCTGATCGCGCTCGGCAGGATCAGCGCGAGGTAGCTGTCGGTGAGGCCCAGGGACTGCACCAGCAGGTAGGTGGGGATGAGTCCGGCGCTGAAGAACATGGTGGCGAGCAGCACCATGAGGATCCACCGGTGCCCCAGCGAGCCGCTGCGGGAGAGCCCGTAGGCGCACAGCACGGACACCGCCATGGAGAACAGGGTGCCGACGAGCGTGATGCCGACGCTGACGAGCGCGGCGCGGGTGACCTGACCGCCGCTGAGCAGTTCCTGGTAGGCGACGAAGGTGATGTCCTTGGGGATCATCACCAGGCCGCCGGCCTCGTCGATGGTCTTGCGGCTGGACAGGCTGGTGACGACGACGATCCACAGCGGGAACAGGATGCCCAGGCAGGCCAGGAGCAGCACGAGCCCCTTGCCGGCCAGTCCGGCGCGGCTGGGTTCCTCCTCCCACACGGGCCGGGGCGGGGCCGCCCACCGGCCGGGTGCGCGCACCGGCTCGTCGGCCGCCGGGGCCGTCGCCTCTCGTACGGCGGTCACTTCTTGTACACCCCCTGCTCGCCCATGAGATGGGCCACCTTGTTGGCCGCGAGGACCAGGCCGAGACTGATGACGCCCTTGACGAGGCCGGCGGCGGCCGCGTAGCCGAAGTCCTGGTTGCGTACGCCGTTCCACCACACGAAGGTGTCCAGGACCTCGGCGGCGCCTGGTCCGACGGCGCCGCGTTGCAGGAGGATCTGTTCGAATCCGACGGTGAGGGCGTCGCCGACGCGGAGCACCAGCAGCAGGGCGACGACCGGCCGCAGGGCGGGCAGGGTGACGTGCCACATGCGGCGCCAGCGGTTCGCGCCGTCCATCGCGGCCGCCTCGTAGAGGTCGGGGCTGACCGAGGCGAGGGCGGCGAGGAAGACGATGATCCCCCAGCCGGCGTCCTTCCACACGCTCTGCGCGGTGATCAGGAACTTGAAGGTCTCGGGATCGGTCATGATGTCGAGCCCGTCGTACCCGTGCTGCCGCAGCAGCTGGGAGAGGAGCCCGGCGCCGCCGAGGAGCTGCTGGAAGACGGCGACGACCAGCACCCACGAGAAGAAGTGCGGCAGGTAGAGGACGGCCTGCGCGACCGCCCGCACCCGGGGCCTGACCACGCTGTTGATGAGCAGCGCGAGCAGGATCGGGACGGGGAAGTACAGCAGGAGCTGGAGGACGAAGAGGACGAGGGTGTTCTGGACCGCGTTCCAGAAGGCGGAGTCCGCGAAGATCCGCTGGAAGTTCTCCAGGCCCACCCACGGGCTGTGCAGGATGGAGACGACGCCGTTGTCGCTGAGGTAGGGGTCGTACTCCTGGAAGGCGACGACGTTGCCGAGGATCGGTACGTAGTTGAAGACCAGCAGCAGCAGGACGGCCGGCAGCGTCATCAGGAGCAGGACGCGGTCGCGCCGGAACCTCAGCCGCAGGCTCAGCTTTCCGGCGGGCGGTTTCCTCGCGGCCGCGGTGTCGCCGCCGTGCCCCCGCGGGGGGTTCTTCTTGACTTCGGCCTCGGTGTCGGTCCGAGGCACCGTGCTGTGGGACACGGCGGTTCTCCTTGCCTCGGTACCCGGTCAGCCGGCCGCCGGACCGTTCTCGTCGAGGATCTTCCGGTACCAGTCGCGGAGTTTGTCCCCGCCCTTGCTCTTCCAGTCGGAGACGGCCTGCTGCACGTCGCCGATCTTCTTGCGGCCGCGGACGACGTCGTCCTCCAGCTGCTCGAAGTCGTTGGAGAGGTTGGTCCAGCGGGCCGGCTCGGTGATCTGCATGCCGTAGAACGCGGGCTTCTTCGTGACGGCGCCCATGCGCTGCTGCCACTCGACCTGTCCCCTGGCGACCGCGGGGAAGTCGGGGTGGGCGATGGTCGCGGCGGGGCTCGCCACCATCACGTAGGCGTTCATCACGTCGATGTTGCCCTGGTCGGTCTTGGTGGGCACACCGTCCTTGACCGTGTAGTGGGTGCCCTCCACACCGTAGTTGGTGGCCATGTACTCCTTGGTGCCGTACGGCGCGGCGGTGACGTTGGCGACGGCCAGCACGTCACGGATCACGGCCTCGGACGCCTTCTTGTTGACGAAGGCGAAGATGCTCGCCGGGTTCTGCGCCCACAGCGTGGGGGCGCCGCCGTCGTGGCCGAAGAGGTCCATGCCCCAGATCTTGAACTCGGGGTTCTGCACGGCCTGTTCGGCGGTGCGGCTCCACCACTGGGACATGTCCTGGTTGTAGATCAGGAACTCGCCGGCGGCGAACTTGGGCCCGGGGTCGGCGGCGTTGGACTTGCCGAGCTTGGCGTCGGGGTGCACGACGCCGGCGGCGAACAGCTTGCGCGTCCACTCCAGGGCCTCGAGGTACTCGTCGGTCTCGATGCGGTAGACCAGCTTGCCGTCGACCTCGTTCCAGCCGAGCGACTTCTCGTTGCCGGAGAGCACGCCGAAGGCGTTGAAGGCGGTCCACTTCATGTCCAGGCAGGCCCAGCGCTTGGCCCTGGCGTTGGTGGCCTCCTTGGCCAGCGCCATGAACTCGTCGCAGGAGCGGGGGACTTCGTAGCCCTCCTTCTCGAAGATGTCCTGGCGGTAGAACGGCACGATCGCGGGGACGTACGAGGACGGCATCGGCAGGCCGCGCAGCTTGCCGCCGAAGAGGGAGCGCTGCCAGGCGTCGGTGGGGATCGCGGCGAGGTTCGGGTACTCCTTGACCGCGTCGCCGGAGAGGTAGGGGCCGAGGTCGGCGAACTTGCCGATGATGGCGCTGGGGATCTTGCCGGTCATGTTCCAGCCGGGCACGACCACCACGTCGGGCACCTCGCTGGAGGCGAGGACGGCGCCGAGCTTCTGGTCGTAGGTGTTGCCGTCCTGGTTCTGCCAGACCACGTCGACGCCGATGAGGTCGTTCATCGCCCGGTAGTAGGCGTTGTCCTCCTTGGGCGGGGACCCCCAGAACGGCGACATGACGGTGACCTCGCCGCCCTTGCCGAGCTTCTCGGGCACCGAGGTCTTCAGGCCCGCCAGGTCGAGCTTGCCGGTGAAGCCGACCGCGGAACCGTTCTTGCTGGGGATGTCGGGCGTGACCACGTTGCTCGCCACGTAGGCGGGAAGGATCTTCTTGGCGTCCTTGCCCGACGTGGTGCCGTCGCGCGAGCCTCCGTCGGATCCGCCGCAGGCGGAGAGCAGGGGCAGGCCTCCCGCCACCGCTGCGGTGGCCACCGCGGTGGAGGCGAGGAAACTTCTCCGGCTGGGACCGGAGGCGGCGTTCGGCGTCATGTGCGTCAACCCTTCGTGCCTTCGTGGCGCACCGGGACACCCGACGGCGGCCGTCGGGTGCGGTGTCTTGAGGGAACTGGGACCAGTTCGTGTCGAAGCGCTTCGATGTTGCAGCGAGGTTAAGTTAACCCCCCGGGGGGCACAAGAGTCGTTTCCAAGATTCCTGGTCGGCACCCCCGGGAAAGGTCTTGACCACACTCCTCCTTTCCACGGCGAGTCCCCGTTGCGGCGCGGCCCGGGTCACGGCGCAATCCGCCGCGGCGTCTTGACACCCGCCCTGGGCTGCACTGAGCATCGAAGCGCTTCGACGTCCTGCCCGAACCATCCGCAAGGGGACCACCTCGTGACCGCACCCACGCCGCCGTTCCGTGATCCGCACCTGCCGTTCGCGAAGCGCGTCGACGACCTGATGTCGCGGCTCACGCTCGACGAGAAGACCGCCTTCCTGCACCAGTTCGCGCCCGCGGTCGAGCGTCTGGGCATCGCCGCCTTCCGCACCGGTCAGGAAGCACTGCACGGCGTGGCCTGGATGGGCCCGGCGACCGTGTTCCCGCAGGCCGTCGGGCTCGGCGCCACCTGGAACGAGGACCTCGTGCACCGGGTCGGCGAGGCGGTCTCCAAGGAGGCCCGGGCGATGCGCGCGCGGGACGAGCGCGTCGGCCTCAACGTCTGGTCGCCGACCGTGAACCTGCTGCGCCACCCCCTGTGGGGCCGCAACGAGGAGGGCTACTCGGAGGACCCGAAGCTGACCTCGGCCATCGCCACCGCCTACACCCGGGGCCTGCGCGGCGACCACCCGGTCTACTGGCGCACCGCGCCGGTCCTCAAGCACTGGCTCGCGCACAACAACGAGACCGCCCGGGACACCTCCTCGTCCTCGGTCCGCCCGCGCGTGCTGCACGAGTACGACCTGCGGGCCTTCCGCGAAACGGTCGAGGCGGGCGCGGTGGCCGGGGTGATGCCGGCCTACAACCTGGTCAACGGCCGCCCCAACCACCTCTCGCCCCACCTCGGCCGCCATCTGCGCACCTGGACCGAGGAGGACCTCCTGGTCTGCTCCGACGCCGGCGCCCCCTCCAACCTGGTCGACTCGGAGCACTACTTCGACACCCACGAGGAGGCCACCGCCGCCGCGCTGCGGGCCGGGGTCGACAGCTTCACCGACCACGGCACGGACCCCTCGAAGACCGTCGCGCGGGTCCGGGGCGCCCTGGAGCAGGGCCTGCTGACGGAGGCGGACGTGGACGCGGCCGTGCGGCGGCAGTTGTCGGTCCGTTTCCGGCTCGGCGAGTTCGACCCGGAACACGACCCGTACGCGGACGTACGGGACTTCGACACACCGGAACACCGGGCGCTGGCGCGGGAGGCGGCCGAGCAGGCGGTGGTCCTGCTCAAGAACGACGGCCTCCTGCCGTCGGCGCCCGACGCCCGCGTCGCCGTCGTCGGGCTGCTCGCCGACGAGTGCAAGCTCGACTGGTACAGCGGCACGCTCATCCACCGCTCGACCCCGCTGGAGGGCCTGTACGAGCGGTTCGGCGCCGACCGCGTGAGCTTCGCGGAAGGCGTGGACCGGGTCAGGCTCCGCACGTCCGACGGCACCTTCCTGCACGTCCTGCCGTCGGACGACGCCCCCGCCGAGGGGCTCGGCACGGAGGCCGCCCTCGATCCGGCCCTGCTCGCCGGCCGCACCGACCTGCCGCCCCTGACCACCGACGCGGCAGGCACCGAACTGGCGCTCGTCGACTGGGGCGAGGGCGTGCTCACCCTGCGCGCGCCCGACGGCCGCTACCTGTCCGTCGCCGAGGACGGCTTCGTGCGCGCCGCCGCCGACCAGCCCGGCGGCTGGGTCGTGCAGGAGACGTTCCGGCTGGAACCCCACGGCGACGGTCACCTCCTGAGGCACACGGGTACGGGCCGCCTCGTCCAGGTCGCCGCCGACGGCGTGAAGGTTGCCGCCGCCGACGGGGACGACCCGGACGGCGAGGTCTTCGGGCTGGTCGTCGCCGAGCGCGGTGAGGAGGCGGTGTCGCGGGCGGCGGCCGAGGCGGACCTGGTCGTGGTGGTCGCGGGCAACGACCCGCACATCAACGGCCGCGAGACCGAGGACCGTACGACGCTGCGCCTGCCCGCCCACCAGGAACGGCTGCTGCGCGCGGCCCGAGCCGCCAACCCGGCGACCGTGCTCGCGCTGGTGTCGGCCTACCCGTACGCGGTCGACGTCGAGGCGCTCCCGGCGGTGCTGTGGACCGCGCACGGGGGCCAGGCGGCCGGCACGGCGCTGGCCCGTGTCCTCGCCGGGGACGTCTCCCCGGCGGGCCGGCTCCCGCAGACCTGGTACGCCGACGACGCCGACCTGCCCGCTCTCCTCGACTACGACGTGATCGGCGGCCGGCAGACCTACCTCTACTTCGACGGGACGCCGCTGTTCCCGTTCGGGCACGGCCTGTCCTACACGTCCTTCGGGTACGCG
The DNA here is from genome assembly GCF_003112575.1 of Streptomyces ardesiacus. Taxonomy (GTDB): domain Bacteria; phylum Actinomycetota; class Actinomycetes; order Streptomycetales; family Streptomycetaceae; genus Streptomyces; species Streptomyces ardesiacus. The sequence goes on along the minus strand of NZ_BEWC01000002.1, from coordinate 1,245,607 downwards.
GACCTGACGGCGGAGGTGGGGGAGGAAGCGGTCTCGGTGTCCTTCACGGTCACCAACACCGGGGAGGTGGCCGCCGACGAGGTGGCCCAGCTCTACGTCCGCGCCGAGTCCCCGTCGGTCCCGCGGCCGCGCCGCGCACTGCTGGCCCACCGCCGGCTGCCCCTCGCGCCCGGCGCGTCGGCCCGGGTCTCCTTCGACGTCCCGCTGTCCGCCCTCGCGTTCTGGGACGTGGCGCAGGGCCGGTGGCGGCTGGAGCCGGGCGCGTACGCCCTGCTGGTGGGCGCGTCGAGCGAGGACGTGCGCCTGTCGACGACCGTCACGGTCGACGGCGAGCCCGCGGCACCCCGCCCGGTCCGCGAACGCGGCCTGGACGCGGCCGACTTCGACGAGCAGAGCGGTACGGAGATCGTCGACCGGACGAGGACGACGGGCGACGCGGTGACGCCGGTGGCCGGTGGCACCGGTGAACTGGTCTACCGTGCCTGCGACTTCGGTTCCGGTACGACCGGGGTGACGGTCTCGGTGGCGGGCGAGGGCACGGTCGAGCTGGCCCTCGACGGAGGCCCGTGGACGGCGGCGCTGTCACCGGCCGCGCCGACCGCGGGACCGTACGACTACGTGGAGGTGGACGGCGCCTTCACCGCCGGGGGCGTCCACGACCTCCGCGTCGGACTGCGCGGCTCACTGCGGCTCGCGCACGTCGGCTTCACCGGTTGAGGGTCCGGAGAAGCCCGGCACGGGGACGGGGCCCGGCACCGGTGACCACCGGCACCGGGCCCCCGACTCGCCGCCGGCCCGGCCCCCGGGGTGGTGCGTGGTCCTGCCGGTCACCAGGGTGACGTCGGTGGACGTGGGCCGGCTGCTCGGCACCGGTGCCGCTACGGCCTGCCGTTCCTCCCTTCGTCCCGGGGAGGCGGGACGCGCCGCGTCGGGCTCGGCCGTCCAGGCGTGTGCCGATCGTCCGGGCAGCGGAGCACCACCGCACGACCGGCGGCGAACCGTACGAGTCCGCGGATCGGCCGGCGACCCCGGGCACGCGGCCCGGCACTCCTTGCCGCGGCGACGACCGCACCCCGGCGGCCCCGGCCCGTGCCCGTGACGGCCGGGCCGTCACGGCCGCCTACGCCTGCCGGGTCACCGGCGGCGACCAGGGACGGGGGCGTCCCGCCGTGTGGCCGGCGCCGCCAGGTTCTGACGGGGACCGCATCCGCGCGGTCCCCGTCACCGGCCTGCTGCCCGAGACGTACGTCCGGGCGGGCCACCGGCTCGACTCAGGACGGGACCGGACGTCAGAGCGCCAGCCCCGTGAGGACCAGCACCCGCTCGTAGGTGTAGTCGTCCATCGCGAACCGCACGCCCTCGCGGCCCACGCCGGACTGCTTGGCGCCGCCGTACGGCATCTGGTCGGCGCGGTAGGAGGGAACGTCGCCGATGACGACGCCGCCGACCTCCAGGGCGCGGTGGGCACGGAAGGCGGCCTGGAGGTCATGGGTGAACACGCCTGCCTGGAGGCCGTACTTGGAGTCGTTGACGGCGGCGAACGCCTCGGCCTCGCCGGTCACCTTCTGCACGCTGAGGACCGGGCCGAAGACCTCCTCGCGGGCGAGGGTGGTGCCGGCGGGCAGGTCGGTGAGGACGGTCGGGGCGTAGGCGGCACCGTCGCGCTTGCCGCCGGTGAGGAGCTTCGCGCCCGCGGCGACGGCCTCCTCGACCCAGGACTCCACGCGCTCGGCGGCGGCCTCGCTGACCAGCGGGCCGACGTCCGTCGCGTCGTCGTTCGGGTCGCCGGTGACCTGGGCCTCGACGGCGGCGACGATGCGGGGCAGCAGCCGGTCGTAGACGGCGGCGTCGGCGATGACGCGCTGCACGGAGATGCAGGACTGGCCGCCCTGGTAGTTGGAGAAGGTCGCGATGCGGGACGCGGCCCACGCCAGGTCCTCGTCGCTCGCCCAGTCCCCGAGGACGACCGCCGCGCCGTTGCCGCCCAGTTCGAGGGTGCAGTGCTTGCGGGGCACCGAGTCCATGATCGCGTAGCCGACGGTCTCCGAGCCGGTGAAGGAGATGACCGGCAGGCGCTCGTCCTGGACGAGGGCGGGCATGCGGTCGTTCGGCACCGGAAGGATGCTCCAGGAGCCGGCGGGCAGCTCGGTCTCGGCGAGGAGTTCCCCGAGGATCAGGCCGGAGAGGGGGGTGGCGGGGGCGGGCTTCAGGATGATGGGGGCACCGGCCGCGATCGCGGGGGCGATCTTGTGGGCGCACAGGTTGAGGGGGAAGTTGAAGGGCGCGATGCCGAGGACGACGCCCTTGGGGAAGCGGCGGGTGAGGGCGAGGCGACCCTGGCCGCCGGCGTCCGTGTCGAGGCGCTGGGCCTCGCCGCCGTTGAAGCGGCGGGCCTCCTCGGCGGCGAAGCGGAACACCGAGACGGCGCGGCCGACCTCGCCGCGGGCCCACTTGACGGGCTTGCCGTTCTCGGCGGAGATCAGGCGGGCGATCTCCTCGGCGCGCTCCGACAGGCGGCGGCCGACGTGGTCGAGGGCGGCGGCACGGGTGTGGGCGGGGGTCGCGGCGAAGTCCTCGCGGACGGCGTACGCGGCGGCCACGGCCTCTTCGACCTGGGCGTCGGTGGGGAGGCTCACCGTGCCGACGGTGGTGCCGTCCCAGGGGGACGTGACGTCGAAGCCGGTCTCGCCGGTGGCCTGGCGGCCGGCGAGCCAGAAGGCGTGGGTGGAAGTCATTGTCGAGTCCCGGCCCTTCCGCGTTGGGGGTCGTGTGGTGGTGATTGCGGGTGCGCGTCCACGGTAGGACGGGGCGGGGCGGGGGGCGTTTGTCCGGGGTGTAGTGGTGGGCGTGGCCTGTTCGACGCGGTGGCCACAAACGCCGGACGGCCGCGCCGGACGGCCTACTCGGGTGCCGTTGCCTTCAGGGCCAGCCACAGCTCCATGCGGACGTCCGGGTCGTCCAGGGAGCGGCCGAGGATCTCCTCCACCCGGCGCATCCGGTAGCGCAGGGTGTGGCGGTGGACCCCGAGGTCGGCGGCGGCCGCGTCCCACTGGCCGTGGCGGGAGAGCCAGGCGCGCAGGGAGGCCACCAGGTCGCCCCGGCCGGTGGCGTCGTGGTCGCGCAGCGCCCGCAGGAGACCGTCGGCGAAGGCGCGTACCGCGTCGTCCGCGAGGAGGGGCACGAGGGACCCGGCCGCCAGGTGTTCGTGCTCCACGCAGACCCGGCCGCGCCGGCGGGCCACCGAGAGGGCCTGTTCGGCCTGTTTGTAGGCGGCGGACGCGGCGATGGGCCCGGACGGCGCCGACAGGCCGACGACCAGGCTCTCCTCGTCGCCGCCCGCGAGGGAGTCGGAGGCCGGGCGGGCGGCCTCCAGGGCCGAGGCGTACTCGGCGCAGGCGGCGACGGCCGCGCCCCGGTCGGTGGCCAGCATCACCAGGCGTTCGCCCTCGGGGACGACCAGCACCGCCTCGCCGGCGTGGGCCGCCGCGGATTCCACGACCTCGGTGAGGGTGCCGAGGGCGTCGCCCGTCTCGCCGCCCGGGTCACCGGCCCGTGCGGCCGTGGAGGCCCTGGCCCTGGCCGCCGACTCGGCGACGACGATGCGGAACGGCGCGTCCAGCAGGCCGCCGTACAGGTCCCCGGCGACCGTGCGCGCGTGGTCGGGTTCGCCGGCCAGCAGCATGCGCAGGACGGCGGCGTCGATGCGCAGCCCGGCCTCGTGCAGGGAGCGGGAGCGTTCCGTGGTGAGGGTCAGCAGGGCGATGGCGGAGTGGACGGCGTACCGCTCGGCGGTGCCGAGGGCGGCGGCCGTGCCGACGGCGAGCGCGGAGCGGGGCCGGCGGGAGGTGCCCAGGGTGTGCAGCTCGACCCGGTCGGCGTTCTCGGGGTGGTCCGGGCTCCCGGCGCCGGCGACCACCGACGAGGCCGGCGCCGGGCGCTCGCGCAGCCGCTGCACGTCCGCGGTGAGCCGCGCGGCCCTGCGGCCCGCCCACTCCGGCGCGCTGGCGACGACGGCGCCCGAGGCGTCGTACAGGGCCGCCCAGCCGTCGACCTGCGCGGCGAGCGCGGCCAGCAGGCCCTCCGGGCCGTCGGCCAGGGTCCGCCGGGTCAGCTCGCGCTGGGCGGCGAAGCCCGCGGTGACCGCGCGGTACTGGTCGGCGGCGATCGCGGCGGACACGGCCTTGCTGATCGCGAGGAAGGGGGTGCGGCGCGGCACCTCCAGGAGCGGCAGGCCTTCCTCGCGGGCCGCTTCCACCAGGGCCCCGGGGATGTCGTCGTAGTTGACGCCGACGGCGAATCCGAGGCCCACCACTCCGGCGCCCACCAGCCGCTTCACGTACCGGCGCATCGCCTCGGGGTCCTCGGCGTCCAGCTTGAGGGCGGTGATCAGCAGCAGTTCGCCGCCCTCCATGTAGGGCACGGGGTCGGCGAGTTCGCTGACGTGGGCCCAGCGCACCGGCACGTCGAGGCGGTCCTCGCCGGCGCGCACGGCCAGCTTGAGCGCCGAGTGGTGGACGAGCGAGGCGAGCGTCGGGGGCATGGGTGCCTTGGCCTTCGGGTCTGCGTCAGAGGCGGGGGCCTGGGTGCGGCCGGTTGCGGGGTCGGTGTGGAGTCGCTGTGATCTTTTGGCCGTCGCGTATGAACGGCGTGTGTCGATTCTGCCTCACTGTACGGTCCCCGGGCCCTCAAGTCCCGGGGTGCCCGGGTGCCGGGCGCCCGGCTCCGGGGTTGCCCGGCTCCGGGGCTGCCCGGGTGCCGGCGTGCCCGCCCCTGGCAGCCCCCGGGGCTCACCCGCGCAGGTTCACCAGCAGCGGCGGCGCGTGCTCCCCCTTGACGCTGGTCAGCGACAGCACGGCGTGTCCGGCCGGCACGGCGTGCGCCAGCTCGGAGGCCGACCAGCGTTCCCGCTCGACCTGGCGGACGGTCACCGCGTCCGTCGTCACCGCCTTGCCCGTCACCAGCTTGCGCACGGCGTGGAAGAACCTCGTCATCGGCTGGTCGGCGAAGACCGTGTGCTTGGCGACCTCGGTCGTCTCCACCCACTCGGTGCCCCAGGCCTGCGCGAACCGGCCGCCGTCCCAGGTGGAGACGCCGCAGAAGGCCATGCGGCAGCCCACGGCGCCGTACAGCGGGCCGTGCAGTGCCTCCGGTACGTCGCCGACGGTCCGCAGGGCGAGCAGCACGCCCGCGTTCTGCGAGCGCAGCCGCTGGATGCGGCGCACGGACTGCCGCGTGACGGCGCCCGTCGCGTCGTCCAGGACCAGGCCGACGAAGTGCTCCCGGCGGCCCTCCCTGACCACGGCGTGGAACTGCGCGAGGATCAGCCGGGTGATCAGCCGGGAGGCCTCGTCGTGCCCGCGCTCGGGGACGTCGATCCGGACCCGCAGCGGATGGTGGGCGACCGCCCGCAGGGAGAACGGGCGGGCCTTTCCGCGGCCGCCGAAGAAGTCGGCGAACACCGGCCGGTTCAGCAGGGCCAGCCGGTCCGCCAGGGCCCGGCCCGCGTCGCCCGGGGCGCCGGTCTGCCGGACGCGTGCGTCGAGTTCGCGGCGCATGACGTCGTTCCCGCTCGCCGCGAGCGCCTCCCCCAGCCGGGACAGCGCCGTCTCCTCGCCCTCCAGCAGCGCGTGCAGTTCCGGCAGGGAGGGGAAACGGCCGTGCACCGCCCGGAAGGGGCCGAGCAGCTGCGCCAGGGCCGTGACGGCGCCCTGTGCTCCGACCGTGTCGAGGTCGCCCACCAGGGCTTCGGCGAGGATCGCGGCCGCGTCGTCCGGATCGTCGGACTCGGCGTACGGGTCCAGGTCGTGCACCGAGGACCGGTCACCGATGCGGACGATCACGTCGAACGCGTCGTCGTCGCACAGGGGGGACCCCGGCGCGGACACGGCCACGACGGCACAGGTCCCGGTGAGCGCCTGCAGCGCGAGCGCCTCGGTCACCGGCTCGACCAGGCCGCGGGTCTTGCCGGACCCGGGAGGGCCCACGGCCAGCAGCGAGGTGCCGAGCACCTCCGGGTCGAGGGCTGCCCCGGCGTCCCGGTAGGGCAGGGGGGTCTGCTCGACGGCCGCCCAGCGTCCGATGCGCACCTGCCCGGTCAGCAGGTCGTGGCGGGCGGTCCGGCGCCGCAGGTCCCGGGCACCGGACGGGTGGGTCCAGGCCGCACCGCCCCGGCGCAGCACGGTGTCGCGGAACGCGTCCAGCGTGGCGCCGCGCCGGGCGGCGGAGAAGGCGTTCTCGACCCGGGCGCAGTCGACGTCGTTCACGCCGCCGCGGGCGACCTCGCCGGTGAGCAGGTCGGCGGCCTCGTGCTGTCCGGTGTCCCGCAGCGCGGGCCACTGCGAGCGGGGGCGGGCGGCCGGGGTGACGGCGGCGGGGACGGCCCGGCGGGCGGCGAGCAGTGTCCGCGCGTACGGCAGCCAGCCGCCGAGACGGGCGAACGGCCACAGCACGAGCAGGGTGACGACCGTGTACAGCGTGTCCGTGTACAGACGGGACGCCATCAGGTCGTAGCCGTCCGAGACGAGCACCGTGAAGGACAGGAGGGGATCGACGACCGGCACCGGGGACCATCCGACGACCGGGAAGGCGTCGGGGAAGACGAAGCTCAGGGCCAGGAGGGCCAGCAGCGCCGCGAGCAGGGCGCGGGCGGGCTGGGGCCTGCGGGTCACGTAGTGGCTCACGACGGCGCGCCAGCTGCCGAGCACCGCCACCAGCAGCACGAGCGCGGCGAAGGCGAGGCCCTCGTAGATCACCAGGGCTTCCGCCCCCGGGGCCGGCACGTTCCGCCCCTCGAACACCTTGGGCGAGGCGAGCGTGCCGCCCCACCACCAGTCGTCCGGCGTGAACAGGCGCAGGAGGGCGTACTGGTACGAGGTGACACCGCGCTGCCACAGCGACCAGACCAGCATCGCCAGGCCGAGCGGAACCAGCATGCCGACGACCGTCACGGGGGCGACCCGCTGCGGAGCCTCCTCGGGGGGCCGGTATCCGAACCGCCAGATCCCGGGACGGGCGGCCGGCCGCTCGGTGTCGAGCCAGGTGGCGACGGCGGACCCGGACCGGGGGGTGTGCTCGGGCACGGCGGACGCGCCCGGCACGCCGGCCGGCCGGGGAGGCACGGCGGGCGGTACCGGGGGCGGCGCGGGGGGCACCTCGGGAGGCCCCGCCGGGCGCGGTACCGGATTCGCATGCGTGCCCCGCGCGTCCCGCGTCCCGTCGCCGTCCATCGCCCTTGCCCCCTGACCAGCCGCTCCGTCCACCATCAGCGAGCCAATCTAACGCCCTCGCAAGGGGAGTTCACCGCTTACGCGGCCGGGCCCGTCCCGACGTTTCCCCGTGCCGCCGGTTCCGGCCACCTGTCCACGGCGGACAAGGGGCCGTCCGGACAACGCCCACATGGAGCATGCCCACCCCCCACCGCCGGTCCTAGCCTGCGAGAAAGAAGGCAAGCGTTCGTCCGCAAGATCCCCAGGAGCCCTCATGACCGCACTTCCGCAGGAGCGCCGCGTCGTCACCGCCATCCCCGGCCCGAAGTCGCAGGAGCTGCAGGCCCGCCGTACGGCCGTGGTCGCGCAGGGTGTGGGATCCACGCTGCCCGTCTTCGTGGCGCGGGCCGGCGGCGGCGTCATCGAGGACGTCGACGGCAACCGCCTGATCGACTTCGGTTCCGGCATCGCGGTGACCTCCGTCGGCGCCTCCGCCGAGGCCGTCGTGCGCAAGGCGTCCGCGCAGCTCGCCGACTTCACCCACACCTGCTTCATGGTCACGCCCTACGAGGGCTACGTCGCCGTCGCCGAGGCGCTGGCCGAACTGACGCCGGGCGACCACGCGAAGAAGTCGGCCCTGTTCAACAGCGGTGCCGAGGCCGTCGAGAACGCCGTCAAGATCGCGCGGGCCCACACCGGGCGGCAGGCCGTGGTCGTCTTCGACCACGGGTACCACGGCCGGACCAACCTGACGATGGCGCTGACCGCGAAGAACATGCCGTACAAGCACGGCTTCGGCCCGTTCGCGCCCGAGGTGTACCGGGTCCCGGTCGCCTACGGCTACCGCTGGCCGACCGGCGCCGAGAACGCCGGTCCGGAGGCCGCCGCCCAGGCGATCGACCAGATCACCAAGCAGGTCGGCGCCGAGAACGTGGCCGCGATCGTCATCGAGCCGGTGCTCGGCGAGGGCGGCTTCATCGAGCCGGCCAAGGGCTTCCTGCCCGCGATCCGCGAGTTCGCCTCGGACCACGGCATCGTCTTCGTCGCGGACGAGATCCAGTCCGGCTTCTGCCGTACCGGCCAGTGGTTCGCCTGCGAGGACGAGGGCATCGTCCCGGACCTGATCACGACGGCCAAGGGCATCGCGGGCGGCCTCCCGCTGTCCGCCGTCACCGGCCGCGCCGAGATCATGGACGCCGCGCACTCCGGCGGCCTCGGCGGCACCTACGGCGGCAACCCGGTGGCCTGCGCGGGCGCGCTCGGCGCCATCGAGACGATGAAGGAGCTGGACCTCAACGCCCGGGCGCGGACCATCGAGGCGGTCATGAAGTCCCGCCTGTCCGCCATGGCGGAGAAGTTCGACGTGATCGGTGACGTCCGGGGCCGCGGCGCGATGATCGCGATCGAGCTGGTCAAGGACCGCGCCACCAAGGAGCCGGCCCCCGAGGCCACCGCCGCGCTCGCCAAGGCGTGCCACCAGGCCGGCCTGCTGGTGCTGACCTGCGGCACCTACGGCAACGTGCTGCGCTTCCTGCCCCCGCTGGTGATCGGCGACGACCTGCTCGGCGAGGGTCTCGACATCATCGAGCAGGCCCTCGCCGGCATCTGAACGAGGGCGGGCGCGAGGACCGGGGCGAGTGTCTGCGCGAGGGATCGAACGCGCATCTGAGCTGCGCTTCGCACGCCTGGCGGGACGACCGGCAGAGCGTGTGAAGAAGGTGTGCGGGGTGGATGTCAGGACGCCGATGAGCCTGTCCTGAGCCGACCCCCTGCCGTAGGTTCTACGCAGATGAGAGATGGACCCGCCCACAGGGGACTGTGGGCGGATCATCAGGACGGAGCCTCCCCAGCTTCGACCTGGTCGTGCCTCGCGCACACAACCGGAGTCCACGGGCTCCGGCTTCCTCACCGATCGGACGGTCGCCCGCCCCAAACCCCCCGGGGCGCGCGGCGTTCCGGTCAGGACGACCGCCCCGGCACCCGGGACGGTGGTTCACCGAAGGGCCGGCACACTCCCCCCCTTGTGCCGGCCCTTCGGTGTCACTCCCCCGGATCTCCTGGATCTCCTCCTTCTCCGGACGCCGCGTCCTGCTCGCCCCCGGTGACACGGGCGAGCAGGGCACGGGCCTCGGCGGTGCGCGGATGCGCCGGGTGCAGCCGCCCCTCGCAGGCGGCCAGCGCCCGCCGTACGGCGTCCTCCGCCTCGGCGCGGCGTCCCAGGCCGTACAGGGCCTCGGCGGTGGCCAGGTCCAGGTACCCGGCGGCGTGGCGGGGCGGCTGCGGCAGGCTCCGGCCCAGCTCGGTCAGCGCCTCCTCGTGGCGGCCCTGCCCGGTCAGGCTGCGCGCCAGCGTGGTGTGCAGGACGGCGACGGCGGGTCCGTCGGCGCGGTGCAGGTTGCCGCGGGCCACCGCCTCCGCCTCTTGGTAGCGGGCCAGCCCGCACAGCACGGCGGCCAGGTGCCCCAGGGTGTTCACCTCCAGCCCCGACACCGGGGCGCGGTGGGCGATCCGGGTCAGCTCGCCCAGGACGGCGAGCGCCTCGGTCTCCGCCTCCGCGTACCGCCGCAGCCCGGACAGGGCCACCACGCGATGACTGCGGGCGATCAGCCGCAGCATCTGCGAGTTGAGGCCGACCGGCTCCAGCTCCGCGATCAGCGCGTCCAGTTCGTCCAGCGCCTCGGCCGGCCGGCCGTGCATGACGGCCGTTCCCGTGGCGAGCACCCGTGCCTCCCAGTGCGGCGGACGCCTGCGCCAGGGGCGTCGCGGGAGGGCGGCCAGGGCCCGCGCCTCGGCCTCGACCTCCTCGTACCGGCCCTCCCTGGTCATGGTCCGCAACCGGGAGAAGGTCTCTTCCCACTGGCTGTCCCGTGCCGTTCGTATGGTCGTCACGGGCGGTGAGACTACGCGACGGCGGGCCTGCGAAGCTGGGCCGCATGCCGCTCTCCGCCCGCCCTCGCGTCCTGCCCGCCCTCGTCGGGCTCTGCGTGCTCGTCTTCGCGCTGATCACCTGGCAGATCGTCGCCGACGGCCCGCTGGCCGGGGCGGACGAGCGGCTGAGCGGGGTGCTCGTCCACCCGGACCGGCTCTCCGAGCTGCTGTCCGACCTGGGCAATGTGCAGGTGGCGGTGCCCGTCCTCGCCGTGGCACTGGCGTGGGCGGCGTGGCGCGGGCGGGCGGCGGGCGTGGACCGCTGGTGGCTGCCGCCGCTCGCCGGAGCCCTGGCGATGGTCCTGGTGCCGGTGCTGGTCGTCCCGCTGAAGGAGTGGACCGACCGCCCCGGCACCCCGGCGGTGCCGCCCGCGGTCGGTTACTACCCCTCGGGCCACACCGCCACGGCCCTCGTCGCGTACGGCGCCGCGACGCTGCTGCTGTTCCCGCTCCTGCGCTCGGCCGCCGCACGCCGGACGCTGGCCGTGCTCTGCGCCGTGCTGGTGCTGGGCACCTCCTACGGGCTGGTGCGCCGGGGGTACCACTGGCCGCTGGACGTGGTGGCCAGTTGGTGCCTGGGGACGGTCCTGCTGGCCGGGGTCCGGTCGGCGGTCCGCCGGACCCCGCCGGGCGTCAGCCGAAGTACGCGTCGAAGTTCTTCTGGAACTCCCAGTTCGCGTACCGGTCCCAGTTGATCGACCACGTCATCAGGCCGCGCAGGGCGGGCCAGGTGCCGTGGGTGGCGTACGAACCGCAGTCGGTCTTCTTCGTCAGGCAGTTCAGGGTCTTGGTGACCTCGGCCGGGGAGACGTGGCCGTTGCCCGCCTGGGTGGAGGCCGGCATGCCGATCGCGACCTGGTCCGGGCGCAGCGGCGGGAAGACGTTGCCGGCGTCGCCCGCGACGGGGAAGCCGGTGAGCAGCATGTCGGTCATGGCGATGTGGAAGTCGGCGCCGCCCATGGAGTGGTACTGGTTGTCGAGGCCCATGATCGGGCCGGAGTTGTAGTCCTGGACGTGCAGCAGGGTCAGGTCGTCGCGCAGGGCGTGGATGACCGGCAGGTAGGCGCCCGCCCGGGGGTCCTGGCCGCCCCACTTGCCGGTGCCGTAGTACTGGTGGCCGAGCTGGACGAAGAAGGTCTCGGGCGCCATGGTCAGCACGAAGCGCTCGCCGTACTTGGCCTTGAGGGTCTTCACGGCCGAGATGAGGTTGACGACGACGGGGGTCTTCGGGTTCTTGAAGTCGGTGTCGTCGGCGTTCAGGGAGAGGGAGTGGCCCTCGAAGTCGATGTCGAGGCCGTCCAGGCCGTACTCGTCGATGATCGCGGAGACGGAGGAGACGAACGTGTCGCGGGCGGCGGCGGTGGTGAGCTGCACCTGGCCGTTCTGGCCGCCGATGGAGATCAGCACCTTCTTGCCGGCCGCCTGCTTGGCCTTGATCGCGGCCTTGAACTCGGCGTCGCTCTCCACGTTCGGGCACTCGGTGACCGGGCAGCGCTCGAAGCGGATGTCGCCGGAGGTGACCGAGGTGGGCTCGCCGAAGGCCAGGTCGATGACGTCCCAGCTGTCGGGCACGTCGGCCATGCGGGTGTAGCCGGAGCCGTTGGCGAAGCTGGCGTGGAGGTAGCCGACCAGGGCGTGGGCCGGGAGGCCGGAGGAGCCGCCGCCGTCGTCCGGGCGCTGGGCTGTGGTCGCGGTGACCGTGGCGGAGCGCGCCGATTCGCCCGCGTCGTTGACGGCGGTGACCTGGAAGGAGTCCGCCGTCGACGGGGTCAGGCCGGACACGGTGGTGGACGTGCCGGTGACCGTGCTGACCCTGGTGCCGTCGCGGTAGACGGCGTACCCCGTCGCGCCCGGCACCGGTGACCAGGACAGGGCGACGCTGGAAGAGGTCACCGAGCCGGTCTTCAGGCCGCCGGGGACGGCCGGGGGCTGTCCCGTCTCGCCGCCCGGGCCGGTGAGGGAGATGTCGTCGGCGTGGTAGGCGCCGGTGCCGTACCAGCCGTGGGTGTAGATCGTGACCTTGGTGGTCGACGGGCCGGTGCGGAAGGTGGTCGTCAGCTGCTTCCAGTCGGGGGCCGACTGGGCCCAGGTGGAGACGTCGGTGGTGCCGGTGCCGCTCGCGCCGAGGTAGACGTAGGTGCCCTGGACGTAGCCGGAGAGCGTGTACTGGGAGTCCGGTTTCACGGACACCGTCTGCGCGCAGCGGGCGTTGTCGGCTCCGGCCGGGGTGGCCTTCAGGGCCGCCGTGCCGCCGTGCACGGGCGAGGTCACGGTGGTGCCGGCCGTACAGGTCCAGCCGTCGAGCGCGGACTCGAAGCCGCCGTTGCGGGCGAGGTCCGCGTCGGCCGCACGGGCGGCCGACGTGAGCGCGGTCAGGCCGGACGCGGCCAGGGCCGCGGCCGTGAGCAGGGTGACGAGGGGGCGACGGGTGAGAGGTCTGGCGCTGGCGCGTTCCACAAGTGCCTCCGGACATGGGGGAGATGGGGAGGGCGGAGCGCGCCCAATTTGGTCCAGACCAATTCTGTTGTCAACCCCTCGCGCACCTCACTCCCGGCGGCCCTCGCCCTCCTCCACCGCGAGGGCCGCCGCCGCCTCGTGCATCGCCAGCTCCAGGAGCGCGGGATCGGTGAGGGTGCCGCTGCCATCCGGCGGGATCAGCCAGCGGGTGCCGCCGGTCGACAGTCCGCCCGGGTACGGCACCACGATCCAGGTGCCGGGCCCGGCCGTCCGGACGCCGGTGCCGACCCAGCGGGCCGCGGTGCCGGCGGGGACGAAGAAGCCCGTGCGCGCGTCGCCGAAGTCGGCGAGCACCGGGCCGGGCTGGTCCAGGACGCGCGAGAGCACGTCCAGGGTCGGATAGCCGAGCCTGGACGGCAGGATGAGCACGTCCCAGGCCTTGCCCGCGGGCAGCAGCGCGACGCCCGAGGGGTCGCGCTCCCAGTCCCGGCGGCAGGACTCGGGATCCGGCGCGACGGATGCCAGCCACGCGACCGCCGTCTTCGCACCAGGCATGTGAAACCTCCCTTTCACTCCTCGACGCGGGGTGCGTCATGAGGGAGAGGGAGGTCTCCCGGCGGCATTACGCGGGTTGCCGCAACCCGTTGGAGTGAACCGGGTCACAGGCCCGCCGGCCGGCCCGGCTCAGCTGTCGAAGCCGAGCCCCAGCCGGTCCATCGTCCGCAGCCACAGGTTGCGCCGGCCGTCCCGGGCGTCCGCGCGGGCCAGCGACCACTTGGTGAGGGCGATGCCGGTCCAGGCGAAGGGCTCGGGCGGGAAGGGAAGCGGCTTGCTGCGCACCATCTCCAGCCCGGTCCGCTCGGTGCGCTCTCCCGCCAGCAGGTCGAGCATCACCTCGGCGCCGAACCGGGTCGCGCCCACACCGAGGCCGGTGTACCCGGCCGCGTACGCCACCCTGCCCCGGTGGGCGGTGCCGAAGAACGCCGAGAAGCGCGAGCAGGTGTCGATGGCGCCGCCCCAGGCGTGGGTGAAGCGGACGCCGGCCAACTGCGGGAAGCAGGTGAAGAAGTGCCCGGCGAGCTTGGCGTAGGTCTCGGGGCGGTGGTCGTACTCGGCGCGCACCCGGCCGCCGTAGGGGTAGACCGCGTCGTAACCGCCCCACAGGATCCGGTTGTCCTGGGAGAGGCGGAAGTAGTGGAACTGGTTGGCGCTGTCGCCGAGGCCCTGCCGGTTGCGCCAGCCGACCGAGGCGAGCTGCGCGTCGGAGAGCGGCTCGGTCATCAGGGCGTAGTCGTAGACGGGAACGGTGTAAGGACGCACCCGCCGGACCAGGCTGGGGAAGACGTTGGTGCCGAGCGCGACCGTGCGGGCGCGCACCCCGCCGTAGGGCGTGCGGACGGCCATGCCGGCGCCGTACGGCCGCAGGGTGAGCGCGGGGGTGTGCTCGTAGAGGCGGACGCCGAGCGCGAGGCAGGCGCGCTTGAGGCCCCAGGCCAGCTTGGCGGGGTCGACCATCGCCACGCCCCGCCGGTCCCAGAGGCCGGCCCGGAAGGTGGGTGAGTCGACCTGTTCCCGCACCGCGTCGGCGTCCAGGTACTCGATGCCCCCGGCGAGGCCCTTGGCGCGGATCTCCCCGTACCAGTCCTCCAGTTCCCGGGCCTGGTGGGGCTCGGTGGCCACGTCGATCTCGCCGGTGCGCTCGAAGCCGCAGTCGATCCCGTGGCGGGCGACCGCCTCCTCGATCGCGTCGAGGTTGCGGGCGCCCAGCTCCTCCAGCCTGTGGATCTCCCGCGGCCAGCGGGTGAGGCCGTTGGACAGCCCGTGGGTGAGGGAGGCGGCGCAGAATCCGCCGTTGCGCCCGGAGGCGGCCCAGCCCACCTCGCGGCCCTCGACCAGCACCACGTCCCGGTCCGGGTCGCGCTCCTTGGCGATCAGCGCGGTCCACAGTCCGCTGTAGCCCCCGCCGACCACCAGCAGGTCGCAGGTCTCGGCACCCGTGAGGGCGGCCTCGGGGCGGGGGCGGCCGGGGTCGTCCAGCCAGTACGGGACCGGCTGCGCGTCGGAAAGGGATTTCGTCCAGTCGTTGCTGCGGCTCATGGCTCCAGGGGCCATGATTTCAACTCCCTACGCATACTGCTGGCGCGCTCATGCCTTGCGGCGATGGCGACGGTTGCCGACGGCCATGGAGGCCAGGACGAACAGTACGGCGACGACGAACATGGCCGTACCGACGACATTGATCTGAACGGGCGTTCCGCGCTGGGCCGAGCCCCACACGAACATGGGGAAGGTGACGGTGGAACCCGCGTTGAAATTGGTGATGATGAAATCGTCGAAGGACAGCGCGAAGGCGAGCAGCGCGCCGGCCGCGATGCCGGGGGCGGCGATGGGCAGGGTGACCCGGACGAAGGTCTGGAAGGGACCGGCGTACAGGTCCTGCGCCGCCTGCTCCAGGCGCGGGTCCATCGACATCACGCGCGCCTTGACGGCCGTCACGACGAAGCTCAGGCAGAACATGATGTGGGCGATCAGGATGGTCCAGAAGCCCAGCCGAGCACCCATGTTGAGGAACAGGGTGAGCAGCGAGGCGGCCATCACGACCTCGGGCATCGCCATCGGCAGGAAGATCAGCGAGTTGATCGCACCCCGCGCGCGGAAGCGGTAGCGGACCAGCGCGAAGGCGATCGCGGTGCCGAGCGCGGTGGCGCCGAGGGTCGCCCACAGGGCGATCTGGAGGCTGAGCGAGAGCGAGCCGCACAGCCCGGCCACGCCGCACGGATCCCTCCAGGCGTCCGTGGAGAACTGCTGCCATTCGTAATTGAAGCGCCCGTTCGGCTTGTTGAAGGAGAAGACCGTGACGACGACGTTGGGCAGCAGCAGATAGGCGAGGGTCAGCAGTCCGGCGATGACGACCAGATGGCGTTTGAGCCAGTTCTTGAAAGAGGTGACGAGGGCCATTTAAACCAGGTCCTCCGTCCCGGACTTGCGGATGTAGAGGGTGACCATGGCGAGGATCGCGGCCATGAGGATGAACGAGAGCGCGGCGGCCGTCGGATAGTCCAGGACCCTGAGGAACTGCGACTGGATCACGTTGCCGATCATTCCGGTGTCGGCCGAGCCCAGCAGGGAGGCGTTGACGTAGTCGCCGGTGGCCGGGATGAAGGTCAGCAGGGTGCCGGAGACGACGCCCGGCATCGACAGCGGGAAGGTGACCTTGCGGAAGACGGTGGACGGCTTCGCGTAGAGGTCGCCCGCCGCCTCGTGCAGCCGGCCGTCGATGCGTTCCAGGGAGGTGTACAGCGGCAGGATCATGAACGGCAGGAAGTTGTACGTCAGGCCGCAGACCACGGCGAGCGGGGTCGCCAGCACGCGGTCGCCGGAGGTCCAGCCGAGCCAGCCGGTGACGTCCAGGACGTGCAGCGTGTTCAGGGCGCCGACGACCGGGCCGCCGTCCGCGAGGATCGTCTTCCAGGCCAGGGTGCGGATCAGGAAGCTCGTGAAGAACGGCGCGATCACCAGGATCATGATCAGGTTCCGCCAGCGTCCCGCACGGAAGGCGATGAGGTAGGCGAGCGGATAGCCGAGCAGCAGGCACAGCACCGTCGCGGAGGCCGCGTAGGCGACCGAGCGCAGGAACTGCGGCCAGTACGCGGACAGCGCGTCCCAGTAGGTGGCGAAGTGCCAGGTGACCTGGTAGCCCTCCTCCAGCGAGCCCGTCTGCACGGAGGTGGAGGCCTGGTAGACCATCGGCGCCGCGAAGAACACGACCAGCCACAGGATGCCGGGCAGCAGCAGCCAGTACGGCGTCCAGCGGCCCCTCCTGCGCGGGGGCTTCGGCTCGGTCCCGGTCGGGGCCGGGGGCGGTGGCGCCTCGGTGAGGGTGGACATCAGACGGCCTCGCCCTCGGCCGCACCGGCGTCGCCCGCCGTCCCCGCGAGCACGGACTGGGCGGCGTCGAGTCCGAAGGTGTGCGCCGGGTTCCAGTGCAGGACGACCTCGGCGCCGGGCACGAGGCGGGGGTCGCGGTCGATGTTCTGGGCGTAGACCTCGAACTGGGGGCAGGCCGCGCAGTCGACGACGTACTGGGTGGAGACGCCGATGAAACTGGTGCTGCTGATCGTGCCGGTGACGCGGTTGCGGCCCTCGGGAAGGGTGCCCGCGTCGTCCGCGTGGGTGAGTCCGATCTTCTCGGGACGGACCCCGACCAGGATCTTGCCGCCCGCCTTCGCGGGCGCGGAACACCGGGCGCCGGGCAGCACCAGCTTGTCGCCGGCCGCCTTGACGACGACGTCGTCGCCGCTGCGGGTGTCGACCTCGGCCTCGATGAGGTTGGAGGTGCCGAGGAAGTTGGCGACGAAGGTGGTGCGCGGGTTCTCGTACAGGTCGGCGGGGGCGCCCAGTTGCTCGACGCGGCCCGCGTTCATCACGGCGACCCGGTCGGCCATGGTCATGGCCTCCTCCTGGTCGTGGGTGACGTGCACGAAGGTGATGCCGACCTCGGTCTGGATGCGCTTGAGCTCCAGTTGCATCTGGCGGCGCAGCTTGAGGTCGAGGGCGCCGAGCGGTTCGTCGAGGAGCAGCACCTTGGGGTGGTTGATCAGCGCGCGGGCCACGGCGACGCGCTGCTGCTGGCCGCCGGAGAGCTGGTGCGGCTTCTTGCGGGCCTGTTCGCCGAGCTGCACCAGGTCGAGCATCTCGCCGACCTGCTTCTTCACGCTCTTGATGCCGCGCCGGCGCAGGCCGAAGGCGACGTTCTCGTAGATGTCGAGGTGCGGGAAGAGGGCGTAGGACTGGAAGACGGTGTTGACCGGCCGTTTGTAGGGCGGCAGCGCGGTCACGTCCTGGTCGCCGAGGTGGACGGTGCCCGCGCTCGGTTCCTCCAGCCCGGCGATCATGCGCAGGGTCGTGGTCTTGCCGCAGCCGGAGGCGCCGAGCAGGGCGAAGAAGGAGCCCTGGGGCACGGTCAGGTCGAGCGGGTGCACGGCGGTGAAGGAGCCGTAGTCCTTGCTGATGCCGGTGAGGCGGACGTCGCCGCCGCCGTCCGTCGCGGCCGTCTGGTTCGTCGTCGTATGCGTCGTCATCGTCGTCACGCCCCGGTGAGCTTCGCGAACTTCTCTTCGTATGCGGTCTCTTCCTTCGGGCTCAGGGAGCGGAAGGAGTGCGACTTGGCCTGCATGGCCCGGTCGGGAATGATCAGCGGGTTGTTCGCCGCGTCCTCGTCGATCTTCGCCAGGTCGTCCTTCACGCCGTCGACCGGGCAGACGAAGTTGATGTAGGCGGCGAGTTCCGCGGCCGGGCCCGGCTCGTAGTAGTAGTCGATGAGCCGTTCGGCGTTCGTCTTGTGCCGTGCCTTGTTGGGGATCAGCAGGTTGTCGCTGGAGGTGACGTAGCCGCTGTCCGGGATGACGAAGTCGACGTCCGGGTTGTCCGCCTTGAGCTGGACCACGTCGCCGGCCCAGGCCAGACAGGCCGCCAGGTCGCCCTTGCTGAGGTCGGACGTGTAGTCGTTGCCGGTGAAGCGGCGTATCTGGCCGCGGTCGACGCCCTTCTGGAGCCGGTCGATGCCCGCGTCGTAGTCGTCGTCGCCGAAGCGGGCCGGGTCCTTGCCCATGTCGAGCAGCATCATGCCCATGGTGTCGCGCATCTCGGTGAGGAAGCCGACCCGGCCCTTGAGCTTCGGATCGTCGAGCAGGTCGGAGACCGTCTTGACCTCGATGCCGTCGAGGGCCTTGCGGTTGTAGGCGATGACGGCGGAGATGCCCTGCCAGGGGTAGGAGTAGGCGCGGCCCGGGTCCCAGTCAGGGCTGCGGAACTGGGGCGAGAGGTTGGCGAAGGCGTGCGGCAGGTTGGCCGGGTCCAGTTTCTGGACCCAGCCGAGGCGGATCAGGCGGGCGGCCAGCCAGTCGGTGAGGACGATGATGTCCCGCCCGGTCTCCTGGCCGGCGGCGAGCTGCGGCTGGATCTTGCCGAAGAACTCGCTGTTGTCGTTGATGTCCTCGGTGTAGGTGACCTTGACGCCGGTGCGCTCGGTGAACGCCTCCAGTGTGGGGTGCCGCCTGCCGCTCTCGTCGACGTCCATGTACTCGGTCCAGTTGGAGAAGCGCACCTGCTTCTCCGACTGGGAGTGGTCCTCGGCGGAGACGCCGCCCTCGGTCTTGCCGGCCGCCGGGATGCCGCAGCCGCTCAGCAGGCCGGCTCCCCCGGCCGCGAGCGCGGTGCCCGTGGCGGCGCGCAGCAGCGAACGGCGGGTGAGGGCGGCCCTGCCGCTCCTGAGTGAGCGCCGCATGGCGGCCACTTGGGCCGGGGAGAGGCGGTCGGGCTCGTACTGCTCCATGCGCGTGGTTGCCCTTTCGGGTGGGTCGGCCGTGGTCGGCGGCCTCTCGTCGTGACTACCGGTCCCCGAAGACGGTGCGGTGCCAGTCCTTGGCCGCCACCGCGGTGTTGTCGAACATGACGTGCTTGACCTGCGTGTACTCCTCGAAGGAGTAGGCGGACATGTCCTTGCCGAAGCCGGACGCCCGGTAACCGCCGTGCGGCATCTCGCTGATGATCGGGATGTGGTCGTTGATCCACACGCAGCCCGCCTTGATCTCGCGGGTGGCGCGGTTCGCCCGGTACACGTCCCGGCTCCAGGCGGAGGCGGCGAGCCCGTACGGCGTGTCGTTGGCCAGCCGGATGCCCTCGTCGTCGGTGTCGAAGGGCAGGACGACCAGCACCGGCCCGAAGATCTCGCACTGGACGGCCTCGCTGTCCTGGGCGGCGTCCGCGATGAGGGTGGGCCGGTAGTAGGCGCCCTCCTTGAGGTCGCCCTGCGGTGCCTCGCCGCCGGTCACCACGCGCGCGTAGGAGCGGGCCCGGTCGACGAACCCGGCGACGCGGTCCCGCTGGACGTGGCTGACCAGCGGTCCGAGGTCGGTGCCGTCGGCGAAGGGGTCGCCGACGCGGACGGTGTCCATGAGCGCGGCGGTCCGCTCGACGAACGCCTCGTACAGGGGCCGCTGCACGTACGCGCGCGTGGCGGCCGTGCAGTCCTGGCCGGTGTTGATGAGTGCGCCCGCGACCGCGCCGTTGACGGCGGCGTCGAGGTCGGCGTCGTCGAAGACGAGGAAGGGGGCCTTGCCGCCCAGTTCCAGGTGGAGGCGTTTGACGGTGGCGGTGGCGACCTCGGCGACGCGCTTGCCGACGGCGGTGGAGCCGGTGAAGGAGGTCATGGCGACGTCGGGGTGGGCGACGAGGTGCTCGCCGGCCTCCCGCCCGGTGCCGCTGACGATGTTGATCACACCGTCCGGAAGGCCGGCCTCCGTGGCCGCCTGGGCGAACATCAGGGAGGTGAGCGGGGTGACCTCGGCGGGCTTGAGCACGACGGTGTTGCCCGCGGCGATCGCCGGGAGGATCTTCCAGGCGGCCATCTGGAGCGGGTAGTTCCAGGGCGCGACCGACCCGACGACGCCGATCGGCTCGCGGCGCACGTACGAGGTGTGGTCGCCGGAGTACTCCCCCGCCGACTGTCCCTGCAGGTGCCGGGCGGCGCCGGCGAAGAAGGCCGCGTTGTCGACGGTGCCCGGCACGTCGAACTCCCGGGTCAGCTTCAGCGGCTTGCCGCACTGCAGGGACTCCGCGCGGGCGAAGTCCTCGGCGCGCTCGGCGAGGACGGCGGCGAACCGGTGCAGGGCGTCGGAGCGCTCGGCGGGGGTGGCGCCGGCCCAGCCGGGAAAGGCCTCCCGCGCGGCGGCGACGGCCGCGTCGACGTCACCGGGTCCGGCGAGTTCGTAGGTCAGGACCTCCTCGCCGGTGGCCGGGTCGACGACGGTGTGCGTGTGTCCGGAGGTGCCCTTCGTGAGACGGCCCGCGATGTACTGGGCCCCGTCCGCGAAGCGGTCCTGGGCCGGGAATCGGTCCGAAGTGGCGTTGCCCGGGTTGTGCATGTCGGCTCTCCTCGGTCTCCCCGTGGCGGGGGCCGGCGTGGCTCAGGCTCGATGTGAGTGCCGATCCTGACAGAGCACTAGGACGCCAACAAGTGATTCCGTTGTTGCCATTTGGTTACGCGACGGAATCTGTCGACCAGGTGTCGAGTCGCCACGGAAAAGGACGGACGGAGTGTCAGTGGCGCGTGCCACACTCGCGTGCATGGAGAAGATCACGGGGGCCGGGCGGAGCGCGGGGGTGGCCATGGGGGCCGTCGACAGCCGGGAAGCGCTGGTCGCGCGGGTCAGAGCGGGCGAGCGGATCACGTACCTGTGCTTCTGGGGGCACCGGCCGCTCCCGGACGGCCGGGTCGGGCCGAGCTGTCTGAGCCAGTGGTGGCCGTCGCCGTTCACGGTGGCCGGGGTGGAGTACCGGACGGCCGAGCACTGGATGATGGCCGGCAAGGCCCGCCTCTTCCGGGACCCGGAGGCCGAGCGACGGGTGCTGGCGGCGGCTCACCCCGCTCAGGCGAAGAAGGCGGGCCGGCTGGTCCGCGGCTTCGACGAGACGGTGTGGGAGCGGGAGCGGTTCAAGATCGTCGTGGACGGCAGCGTCCACAAGTTCGCCTCGGACGCGGCCCTGCGGGCGTTCCTGCTGAACACGGGCGACAGGGTGCTGGTGGAGGCGAGTCCCGTGGACCGGGTGTGGGGCATCGGTCTGGCCGCGGGCGACGAGGCGGCGACAGACCCCGAGCGCTGGCGGGGGCCGAATCTGCTGGGCTTCGCGCTGATGGCCGCCCGCGAGCGGCTGCGCGCGGGCGACGTGTGAGTGACCGCCGAGCGGCTCCTGAGCGGCGAAAGGGGGCGGCCCGGAAGCCGCCCCCCTTTCCGGCACCGCCCGGCTCAGGCGATGCTCATCAGACTCGCGAAGGCGAGGAATCCGAGCAACGGCAGGATCACGGTGGCGATGATGCCGAGCACGAGGCCGGCGGTCGCGGAGCCCTTGTTGGTGGCCTCGCCCCGGTTGGCCTTCCCGCGGCCTGTCGCACCGAAGATGATCGCGAGGATGCCGAGGATCACGCCGAAGAACCAGAGGAAGAAGGTCAGACTGCACACCACGCCGATGATGCCGAGGACCAGTCCCGTGGTTCCCAAGCCGTTGCTCGGCTGCATCGGCATGCCGTAGCCGGGGCCCTGCGGATGGCCCACGGGCGGGGCGGCCGGGTAGGACGGGCCCTGGTTCGGGTAGCCGTACCCGGGCGCGGACTGCGGGTATGCGTAACCCCCGCCGGGCGGCTGGCCCTGCTGCGGCGGCGGCCCGTATCCCCCGGGTCCGGGATTGGAGTACGACATGGAAACTGCTCTCCCCTCGTTGGCGGCTGACATCGTAGAGGCAAGGCCGAGGGGAGGGCCTCAGCTTTCCGCCGTCACGGAGACGGCCACGGGGCGCGAGGCACCGTAGTAGGGGTCGTCGTCGTACGAGTCGTCGTTGATCGCGGCGGTGATGCCGACGGCGATCAGCACGATCACGGCGACGCCGAGGACGACGCCGACGATGCCCATCACGAACCCGGCCTGCGCCTGCCCGTGGTTGTTGGCCAGGCCCTGCTCCGCCTTCTTGCGGCCCTTGACCCCGAAGACGATGGCGAGGACGCCGAGCACCAGGGAGACCACGCCGTACATGCAGAACAGGGCGCAGGCCAGGATGCCCAGCACCATCGACGCGGTGCCCATGCCGTTCTGCGGGGCCATGGGCATGCCGGGCCAGCCGTAGCCGTGGCCGTACCCGGGATAGCCGTACCCGTAGGAGGCACCGGCGCCGTCGGGCGCGACCGGCGGGGGCGGCACCGCGGACTCGGGAGCGGTGAACCCGGCACCCGGCATCGACGTGACCGTGGCGTGGTCGTGCACGCCCGGCGGCGGCTGCCAGGGCGGCGGCCCGTCGGAGGCGGGCGGCCGGGGCGGCTCCTGCGCCGGTCCCGCCGCGGCGCCCTTGTCCAGGGACGGCCCGCTCTCCGGGGGCGCCCAGGGATCGTGACCGCCGGCGGGGTCGCCGTCGGGCCGTATCGCGTCCGTCATCTCTCGTCCCCCCGGGTCGTTCGTGCCGCCATGCTACGGTCCCGGGCCGCCGGGTGTGCGACCGGCCTACGATGATCCCCGAACGACCGATCAGCCGATCACCCGCGCCCCACCTCCGCCTCGCGCGGTCCCGGGCGCCGCCCTGGGGAGGAACCCATGACCGAGCACCTCGTCGATCCCGGCGTCCCGCGTGACCTGCACGCCTTCGTCGCCGGACTGCCGAAGGCCGAACTGCACGTCCACCACGTCGGCTCCGCCTCCCCGCGCATCGTCTCCGAACTGGCCGCGCGCCACCCCGACTCCAAGGTCCCCACCGACCCCGAGGCGCTGGTCGACTACTTCACCTTCACGGACTTCGCCCACTTCATCGACGTGTACCTGTCCGTGGTCGACCTGATCCGCACCCCGGAGGACGTCCGGCTGCTCACCTACGAGGTGGCCCGGGACATGGCCCGGCAGCAGGTGCGGTACGCCGAGCTGACCATCACGCCGTTCTCCTCCACCCGCCGCGGCATCGACGAGGGCGCCTTCATGGACGCGATCGAGGACGCCCGCAAGGCGGCCGAGGCGGAGTTCGGGACCGTGCTGCGCTGGTGCTTCGACATTCCGGGCGAGGCCGGTCTGGAGTCCGCCGAGGAGACGACGCGGCTGGCCACCGACGACCGGCTGCGCCCCGAGGGCCTGGTCTCCTTCGGGCTCGGCGGTCCCGAGATCGGGGTGGCGCGCCCGCAGTTCAAGCCGTACTTCGACCGGGCGATCGCCGCGGGCCTGCACTCGGTGCCGCACGCCGGTGAGACCACGGGACCGCAGACGGTGTGGGACGCCCTGACCGACCTGCGCGCCGAGCGCATCGGGCACGGCACCAGCTCGGCGCGGGACCCGGAGCTCCTGGCCCACCTCGCCGAGCGGCGCATCCCGCTGGAGGTGTGCCCGACCTCGAACATCGCCACCCGCGCGGTGCGCAGCCTGGACGAGCACCCGGTCAAGGAGTTCGTCCGCGCCGGCGTCCTGGTGACGATCAACTCCGACGACCCGCCGATGTTCGGCACCGACCTCAACAACGAGTACGCCGTCGCCGCCCGGCTCCTGGGCCTCGACGAGCGCGGCCTCGCCGACCTGGCGAAGGACGCGGTCGAGGCGTCGTTCCTCGACGCGCCGGGCAAGGCCCGGATCACCGACGAGATCGACACGTACACCGCCGCCTGGCTCGCCTCCTGAGAGTTGCCGCCCGTATGGACACCCCGCGCGCCCTGACCGCCGTCGCCCACCGCGGCGACCCCTACCGGCACCGCGAGAACACGCTCGTGTCGCTGCGTTCCGCCCTGGAGCGCGGCGCGGACGCGGTCGAGACCGACGTACGCCTGACCCGGGACGGCGTGCCGGTGCTGCTGCACGACGAGACGCTGAAGCGGCTGTGGGGGCCCGACCGGCCGCTGCGCTCCCTGTCGGCCGAGGAGGTGCGCGCACTGACGGCGGGCGGGGTGCCGACGCTGGCGGAGGCGCTGGCGGCCACGGACGGCGGCCGGCTGATGCTGGACCTGCCGGGCGGGCCGGGCGAGCGGGCGGTGCGGCGCATCGTGGACGTGGTCCGCGCGTGCGGGGCGCGGGACCGGGTGTACTACACCGCGGGTGCCGCCGCCATGCTCGCCGTGCGGGCCGCCGACCCGGCCGCCGAGATCGCCCTGACCTGGACGACGGCGGCCCCTCCCCGGCCCGCGCTGCTGGCGGCGGTCCGGCCCCGGTGGCTCAACTACCGGTTCGGGCTGGTGGACCGGGCCCTGGCGGACCGGGTCCACGCCGACGGTCTGCTGCTGTCGGTGTGGACCCCGGACACCCGCCGTACGATGCGCCGGCTGATCGCGTCGGGCGTCGACTCGGTCACCACCAACCGCATCGACGTGCTGTGCGCGCTGCGCGACCGGGGCGCCGCACCGCCCGTAGGGGCGAACCCGGACGACTCCCGCGCCTCCTAGGGGAGTTCCCCGAGCCCCGGGCCGGGGCCGGGACCCTCCCCGGTGACGATCCGGTGTGCCGGGCGGCGCGACGAGGATGATCAACGACCGTCCGCCCCGAACCCGGAGTCGTCGATGCCGTCGATGCGTGTCCGTACCTCCTCCGTCCTCGCCGCCTCCCTGGTGCTCGCGCTGTCCGCCGGGCCGCTGGCGGCCCCCTCCTTCGCCGCGCCGCCCACCGGGGCCGCCGCCGCGCACCGGTCGCCGGACCCGGCCGCGAACGCGCTGCGCGCCGCCCTCGCCATGGTGCCGGGGGACCACGCCACGGCCGCCCTCGTGCGGGTCGGCGGCACGAACGGAAGCCGGCGCGGCAGCGCGGGCGTCCGCGACCTGGCCAGTGGCCGGCCGGCGTACCCGAACGCGTCCTTCCGGGCCGGTTCGATCACCAAGGTCGTCACGGCCGCCACCGTCCTGCGGCTCGCGGCGGAGGGCGACGTCGACCTGGACGCGGCGGTGCAGGACTACCTCCCGGACCTGTTCACGGAGGACTTCGACCAGCCGATCAGCGTCCGCCAGCTCCTCAACCACACCAGCGGCATCCCGGCGGGCGACGGGCTCGGCGACGACTTCGCCGCGTTGTACCCGCGCCGCTTCGACACCCTCAGCCCGCGGGAGGACGTGGCGTCGGCGATCGCGAAGGGGCCGGAGTCCGGCCCGGGCGAGCGGCAGCACTACCTCAACGTCAACTACACGATCCTCGGCTTCCTGATCGAGAAGGTGACGGGACGTTCCTACGCCGCCGAGGCCACGCGCCTGGTCCTGCGCCCGGCCGGGATGACGCACACGTACTTCCCGGGCACCGACCCGCGCATCCGGGGCCCGCACAACCGGGGTTACCAGACGGTGGAGCGGCCGGACGGGACGACGGAGCTGCTCGACGTCACCGAGTGGAACCAGGCGGACCGGTGGGCGGCCGGTGACATGATCTCGACGACGGCCGACCTGGAGCGCCTGCTCACCTCGCTCTTCCGGGGGCGGATCGTGCCCCAGCCGCAGCTGGAGGAGATGTTCACGACCCCGGCGGGCCTCCCGGACGCGACCCGCAGCGCCGGGCTGGAGTACGAGAAGGTGGGCGACCAGGTCTTCTGGGGCAAGTCGGGCTCGCGCTACGGCTACAGCGCGCTCATGGGCGGCACCCGCGACCTGTCCCGCACGCTCGTCTACTCGGTCAACGCCACGGACGCCAAGAGCGCGGCGCGGAACCCGGTGCTCGACGCGATCACCGCGGCCGCGCTGAAGTAGCCCCGGCCGCGGCAGCCGCCCGTCGGCCGCTCGCCGTTCGTTCGCCCGCCGCTCCTCAGCCCTTCGTCAGCCGCCGCGCCGCCGCGTGCGCCGCGACGGTCGCCGCGCCCGCGAAGCCCAGGCCCACGGCGAGGTCGCGCGGGCGCGTGGCGCGCAGGACACCGGCGCGGCGCAGCCGGTGACGGGCCCACAGGGTGAAGGGGACGACGATCAGCGGCGAGGTGGCCGACCCGGGCGTGTAGCCGCGCACCAGCGCCGCCTGGGCGAGGTGGACGAGGCCGTGCAGGCCGAAGGCGTTGAGCGCGCTCTGGTACACGGCCGAGCGGCCCCCGGTCAGCCGTCCCGCCACGGACGCGGCGGCCACGACGGCGGCCATCGCGCCGACCGCGACCGCGAACTCCCGTCCGTCCACCGACCCGGCCCGCCGCCACACGGCCTGGGGCACGGTCGGGCAACGCTCGCGCAGGGCGGGGAGGTTGCGCCGCCACCAGCCCGGCACGGTCGCCAGTTCCTCGAGGTCGTGCAGGGCCCAGGCGGCGAGCAGCCCCAGTGTGACCGCGGCCGTCACCTCTTCCTCACTCGATGAATTCATCACATGATCAGTCTGCTACACCCCTACGATCCCGTTCCACCGCTTCGCGAACTCCGCCCGCTCCGCCGCCGAGATGTCCCGGGCGATGGCGAGCCGTTCGCGCATCGCCGCGTCCGGGAAGATCAGCGGGTCCTCGGCCAGGGCGGCGGTCTCCTCGTCGTCGGAGGAGCCGAGCACGTCCTGGGCGGCGGGGACCGGGCAGACGTAGTTGACCCACGCGGCCAGCTCGGCGGCGACCTCGGGGCGGTAGTAGTAGTCGATCAGCCGCTCGGCGTTGGCCTTGTGGCGGGCCAGGCCGGGGATCATGAGGGACTCCGCCCACAGTTCGGCGCCCTCCTCCGGGACGACGAACTCGATGTCCGGGTCGTCCGCCTGGAGCTGGATCACGTCGCCGGAGTAGGCCTGGCAGGCGAGGACGTCGCCGCTGGAGAGGTCCTTGATGTAGTCGTTGCCGGTGAAGCGGCGGATCTGCCCCTTGGCGACCTGCTGCTCCACCTGCTCGCAGATCAGGTGGAAGTCGTCGGACCGCCAGTCGGTGATGTCCACGCCGTTGCCCTGCATCAGCAGCGCGAACGCCTCGTCCATGCCCGACAGCAGGGTGACGCGGCCCTTGAGGTCGCCCGCCCACAGGTCGGACACGTGCCGGATCTCCCGCCCGAGCCTGCGCCGGTTGTAGGCGATCCCGGTGATGCCCGACTGCCAGGGCACGGTGAACCTCCGGCCGGGGTCGAAGGCGGGCGAACGCAGCAGCGGGTCCAGGTACGTGGCGACGTTCGGCTGGCGCTCCCGGTCCATCTCCTGCACCCAGCCCAGCCGTACGAACCGCCCGCACATCCAGTCGCTGATGACGATCAGGTCCCGGTCGGTGGGCCGGTGGTTCATCAGGGCCGGGCTGACCTTGCCGAAGAACTCGTCGTTGTCGTTGATCTCCTCGACGTAGGCGACGGAGACCCCCGTCTCCTTCTCGAACGCCTCCAGCGTGGGCCGCCGGCGCGGGTGCTCGTCGTCGGTGTCGATGTACAGCGGCCAGTTGGCCCAGGTCAGCCTGGGTTCGGCGGCGGACCGGTCGGGGGCGGCCCGGTCGCCCGGGGCCACATACGCGGCGGGGACACCGCAGCCGGCCAGCGCGCCGAGCGCGGCGGAGCCGCCCAGGCCGCGCAGCAGGGTACGGCGGGAGAACGGGGGCGTCTTGGGGAGCAGGGGCATGGCACGAGCATCCCGTCGCGCGCCCGCCGGGACAATCGACGCTGCGTCGAGCGGGCCCGGCCAGGCCCGACACCCTGTCGAGCGCGCGGAGTTCGCCCCGCACGCGCCGGGGCGCCAAAGACGCGCCGCGGCCCCGGACACGCGCCGCACGCCTGTGTCCGGGGCCGCGCCCGACCGGTGGGGGTCACGCGTCCAGCGACGTCATCACGTGCTTGATCCGGGTGTAGTCGTCGAAGCCGTACGCCGACAGGTCCTTGCCGTAGCCGGACTTCTTGAAGCCGCCGTGCGGCATCTCGGCGACCAGCGGGATGTGGGTGTTGATCCACACGCAGCCGAAGTCCAGCCTCTTGGACATCCGCATCGCACGGCCGTGGTCCCTGGTCCACACCGAGGAGGCCAGCGCGTACTCCACGCCGTTGGCCCACTCGACGGCCTGGTCCTCGTCGCGGAAGGACTGGACGGTGATGACCGGGCCGAAGACCTCCTGCTGGATGATCTCGTCGTCCTGCTTGAGGCCCGAGACGACGGTCGGGGCGTAGAAGTACCCCTTGTCGCCCACCCGGTGGCCGCCCGCCTCGACCTTGGCGTGGGCGGGCAGCCGCTCGATGAACCCGGAGACCTGCTTGAGCTGGTTGGGGTTGTTGAGCGGGCCGTAGAGCACGTCCTCGTCGTCCGGCTGTCCGGTCTTGATCTCGGACGCGGCCTTGGCGAGCGCGCTCACGAACTCGTCGTGGACCGACTCGTGGACCAGCACGCGGGTGGCGGCGGTGCAGTCCTGGCCGGCGTTGAAGTACCCCGCCTCCGAGATGCCCTCGACGGCCTTGGGGATGTCGGTGTCCTCGAAGACGACGACCGGCGCCTTGCCGCCCAGCTCCAGGTGGACGCGCTTGAGGTCCTTCGACGCCGACTCGGCGACCGACATGCCGGCCCGCACGGAGCCGGTGATGGAGGCCATCGCCGGGGTCTCGTGCTCGACCATGAGGCGGCCGGTGTCGCGGTCGCCGCAGACGACGTTGAAGACGCCCTTGGGCACGATGGAGCCGATGATGTCGGCCATCAGCGCCGTGGAGGCGGGGGTGGTGTCCGAGGGCTTGAGGACGACGGTGTTGCCCGCGGCGAGCGCCGGGGCGAACTTCCACACGGCCATCATCATCGGGTAGTTCCACGGCGCGACCTGCGCGCAGACGCCGATGGGCTCGCGGCGCACGAAGGAGGTCAGTCCCTCCATGTACTCGCCGGCGCCGCGGCCTTCGAGCATCCGCGCCGCGCCCGCGAAGAAGCGGATCTGGTCGACCATCGGCGGGATCTCCTCGGAGCGGGTCAGCCCGATCGGCTTGCCCGTGTTCTCCACCTCGGCCGCGATCAGCTCCTCGGCCCGCTCCTCGAACGCGTCCGCGATCTTCAGCAGGGCCTTCTGCCGCTCGGCCGGGGTCGTGTCCCGCCACGCCGGGAAGGCCGCGGCGGCGGCTGCCATGGCCGCGTCCACGTCGGCCCGCCCGGACAGGGGGGCGGTCGCGTAGGCCTCGCCCGTGGCGGGGTTGACCACTTCCGTGGTCCGTCCGTCGGCGGCGTCCCGGAACTCACCGTCGATGTAATTGCGCAGACGACGCAGCTCGGTGCTCACTGCCGGCCCTCCAAGTTCGGGTGTCCAGTAACTGAGACACCCACCCTAGACGGAGTGCCGACGTTTTCAACACCCCCACTCCCCTCGCGGTTGCGATATCCGCAGCTTCAAGCTATTCAAACAACGAATTTCATCGCTGCGACCTTGCGAAACTGTCGATACGTCGTGCACAGTGAAGCCGTGGCCAGTCGAAGCGCAGACCAGAAGGACACCCGCGAGTCCCGGAACGGCGGTCCCCAGTTGGACGCCGTCTCCCTCGCCATCATCGAGCAGCTCCAGGAGGACGGCCGCCGCCCCTACGCCGCCATCGGCAAGGCCGTGGGCCTGTCGGAGGCGGCCGTGCGCCAGCGCGTCCAGAAGCTGCTCGACCAGGGCGTGATGCAGATCGTCGCCGTCACGGACCCGCTCACGGTGGGCTTCCGGCGCCAGGCGATGGTCGGTGTCAACGTCGAGGGCGACGTGGAGTCCGTGGCCGAGGCGCTGGCCGCCATGTCCGAGTGCGAGTACGTGGTGATGACCGCGGGCTCCTTCGACCTGATGGTGGAGGTCGTCTGCGAGGACGACGACCACCTCCTGGAGGTCATCAACCGACGCATCCGGGCCGTCCCCGGGGTGCGGTCCACCGAGAGCTTCGTCTACCTCAAGCTCAAGAAGCAGACCTACATGTGGGGAACCCGATAATCGTGAGCACCGACAGCCCCAAGGACCTCAGCCGCACCGCCTACGACCACCTGTGGATGCACTTCACCCGCATGTCGTCGTACGAGAACGCCCCCGTCCCCACCATCGTCCGCGGTGAGGGCACCCACATCTACGACGACAAGGGCAAGCGCTACCTCGACGGGCTCGCCGGCCTGTTCGTCGTCCAGGCCGGACACGGCCGCCAGGAGCTGGCGGAGACCGCCGCGAAGCAGGCGCGGGAGCTGGCCTTCTTCCCCGTCTGGTCCTACGCCCACCCCAAGGCCGTCGAGCTGGCCGAGCGCCTGGCGAACGAGGCCCCCGGCGACCTCAACAAGGTCTTCTTCACCACCGGCGGCGGCGAGGCCGTGGAGACCGCCTGGAAGCTCGCCAAGCAGTACTTCAAGCTGACCGGCAAGCCCACCAAGTACAAGGTGATCTCCCGCGCGGTGGCCTACCACGGCACCCCGCAGGGAGCCCTGTCCATCACCGGCCTGCCGGGGCTCAAGGCCCCCTTCGAGCCGCTGGTGCCCGGCGCGCACAAGGTGCCGAACACCAACATCTACCGCGCCCCGCTCTTCGGCGACGACCCCGAGGCCTTCGGCCGCTGGGCCGCCGACCAGATCGAGCAGCAGATCCTCTTCGAGGGCCCGGACACGGTCGCGGCGGTGTTCCTGGAGCCCGTGCAGAACGCGGGCGGCTGCTTCCCGCCCCCGCCCGGCTACTTCCAGCGGGTGCGCGAGATCTGCGACCGCCACGACGTGCTGCTCGTCTCCGACGAGGTCATCTGCGCCTTCGGCCGCCTGGGCACGACCTTCGCCTGCGACAAGTTCGGCTACGTGCCGGACATGATCACCTGTGCCAAGGGCATGACCTCGGGCTACTCCCCCATCGGCGCGTGCGTCGTCTCCGACCGCCTGGCCGAGCCGTTCTACCAGGGCGACAACACCTTCCTGCACGGCTACACCTTCGGCGGCCACCCGGTCTCCGCGGCGGTCGGCATCGCCAACCTCGACCTGTTCGAGCGCGAGGGCCTCAACCAGCACGTGCTGGACAACGAGGGCGCCTTCCGCGCCACCCTGGAGAAGCTGCACGACCTGCCGATCGTCGGCGACGTCCGCGGCAACGGCTTCTTCTACGGCATCGAGCTGGTCAAGGACAAGACCACCAAGGAGTCCTTCGACGAGGAGGAGACCGAGCGGGTCCTGTACGGCTTCCTGTCGAAGAAGCTGTTCGACAACGGCCTGTACTGCCGTGCCGACGACCGCGGCGACCCGGTCATCCAGCTCGCCCCGCCGCTGATCTCCCAGCAGGAGACCTTCGACGAGATCGAGCAGATCCTGCGCGCCACGCTCACGGAGGCGTGGACGAAGCTCTGATCGTCCCGATCATCCGCCGAGAGGATCATCACCGGCCCCGGCGCCGCCCGTTCGAGTGAGACACGGCGGCCCGGGGCCTCGTGCTGACCGGCCCCCGCGCGGGGACTGCCTAGCGTGCCCAGTGACCGATCGGCCCCGTCTTCGTTCCCCCGGAAGGGGGACGACCCGACCGGGGAAATACGGATCAGAACCGAGGTGTACGCCCATGGAGGCCCCGCCGGACAACGACGTGCTCTGGGCCCGCGCCCTGCACTTCCAGCACCACGACGGCTCCCCCGCGCTGCAGGGCGTGTCGCTCGGCGTGCGCGAGGGCGAGATCCTCGCCGTGAGCGGACCGCGCGGCAGCGGCAAGACCACGCTGCTGCGGTGCCTGTCCGGGCTGGTCAAGCCGCAGGGCGGCGAGGTGTGGTTCAACAGCGTGCCGGTGCACACCATGGGCCCGCTCAGCCGCGAACGGCTGCGCCGCGACCGCTTCGGCTGGATCGACCCGGCCCCGGCGCTCGTCCCCGAGCTGAACGCCTGGGAGAACGCCGCGCTCCCCCTCATGCTGCGCGGCACGGGCCGCCGCCGGGCCAAGACCGCCGCCCTGGAGTGGCTGGACCGCCTGGACGTCGGCGACAGGGCCCGCAGGCGCCCGCACGAACTCCGGCAGGCCGAACGGCAGCGCGTCTGCATCGCCCGCGCCCTCGCCGTCGCCCCGGCGGTCCTCTTCGCCGACGAGCCGACGGCCCCCCTGCACCGCGCCGACCGCGCCCAGGTGCTGCGGACGCTCACCACCGCGGCCCGCTCGCACGGCATCACCGTCCTGCTCGCCACGCACGACACGCAGACCGCCGCCCTGGCGGACCGCGCGGTGGCGCTGCTCGACGGACGCCGGGTGCGGACCGTGCACCTGCCCCCGCTCGCCGAGACCACGGTGGCCGACGGTGCCGCCGGGACTCCTGGAACGGAAGGCCGGGCGGCGTGCTCGCTCTCCGCCTGACCCGCACCGCCCACCTCGCCGTCCACCTGCGCCGCCTGCTGGTCGCGGTGGCCTCGGCGGGCACGGGCTTCCTGCTGCTGTGCGCCCTCGGTCACGCGCTGAGCCACCCGGACACCCCCGGCGCCGCCGCGCTCCGCCTGGCCTGGTGCGCGGCCCCGCTGGCCGCCGCGGTGCAGCTCGCGGTCGCCGTGGCCCGCACCGATCCCGGCACCCGGCCCCGCTCGGGACTGTCGGCGATCGGCCTGGGTCCGGGCCGGCTGATGGCCGTGTCGGCGACGACGACGGCCCTGTCCGCGTCCCTCGGCTCCGTGGCGGCCCTGCTCGCCTACCTCCATCTGCGCGGCGACCTGACCTCGCGTCCGCCCTCCGGGCGCGTGGCCGCCGACGCCCTGGCCGTCGGCCAGTCGCTGCCCGCCCCGGCCGTCCTGACCCTGCTGGTCCTCGTGCCGGCCTGCGCGTCGGCCGCGGTGGCCCAGGCGCTGCGCCCGCGCGACCCCCGGCCCGCCCCGTCCGCCGCCCCGCGCGGCTACGGCCGCTTCGGCGCCTACGGCTGGGGCAAGGCCCGCGAGACCTTCGGCGCCTACGGCCGCTTCGGCTCCCGGACCGCCGTGGCCGCGGCACGTCCCGCGGCTGCGGGCAGTCATGCCGGTGGGGCGGCACTGGTGGGCGCAGGCGGCACCCTGCAGACGCAGTCCGGAGAACCCCCGGCCCCGGCCCCGGACCCGGCCCCGACGGACGGCGCCACGGAGCCGCCGGACGCGGCCCTCCCGACGGCGGCGGACACCGTGCCGGCCCCCCTGCCCCAGAACACCACCGCCCTTCCCTGGGGCATCGCCGTCCTCGCCGCAGGCCTCACCGTCGAGACGTACACCGGCAACGCGTCCGCCGCCCCCACCCCCGGCACCGCTCCCTCCGCCGGCGTGCTGATCGGCTGGGCCCTCACCGCCCTGGGCCTCGCCCTGGCCGGCCCGGGCCTCACCCACCTGTGCGGCCGGCTGCTCCAGGCCGTGCGCCCCGGCGCCCTGCGGCTGCTGGCCGGCCGCGTCCTCATGGAGGAGTCCCACCGCGTCGGCCGCCCCCTCGGCGTCGTCGCCGCCGTCGCCGCCGCGGCCTACGTGGCCGCCACGGTGTACGACGGCGACGGACCGGCCTTCGGCCCGCTCGCCACCCTGGGCGCCTCCCTGGTCGCCGGCTGCACCGTGGCCACCCTCCTCACCGCGGCCGTCGCCGCCAGGCACGCCCGCGCCGGCACCACGGACGCCCTGCTGCGCCTGGGCGCGCCCCCGGCGACCCTGCGCGGCGCCGCCGCCGTACGCGCCGCCGCCCTGCTCGCCCTGTTCGGTCCGCTGACCCTGCTCGTCGCGGTGCTGGCCGCGCTGCCGCTGGAGCACTGAGCCGCGCAGGACTGTTCGAAAAAGGCCCCGGACTCGCGATGAGTTCCGGGGCCGCCTTCCGTCTACCTCTTCGAACGGCGCGACACACGCACCGCACGACCACAGCGACGCAGCGGCACAGCCAACGGGAGCAGCCTCCATGTACCAGCAGATGATCTTCGTGAACCTGGCCACCAACGACCTCGACGCCGCCAGGAAGTTCTTCACCGGACTGGGGTGGGAGCCCAACGCCCGGTTCAGCGACGACAGCACCGTGTCCTTCCCGGTGAGCGACACCATCGTCGTGATGGTGCACACGCCGCAGAAGTACCTCCAGTTCACCAAGAAGGAGATCGCGGACTCGACGAAGACCAGCGAGGTGCTGATCGCGCTGAGCGCGGAGAGCCGCGAGAAGGTCGACGAGCTGGTGGACAGGGCGGTCGCGGCGGGCGGCTCGGTCTCGGGCGAGACCCAGGACCACGGCTTCATGTACGGCCGGGCCTTCGACGACCCCGACGGCCACACCTTCGAGGTCGTGTGGATGGACCCGTCGGCGGTCCAGGGCTGACCGGAGCCGGGTGCGCGGCTCATGGAGGGGCGGACACGGGAGTCTCGAATCGCGCCTGTTGGCCGGATCCATGAGGCTCCCGCGGCGCTGAAACGTCTCGGCGCTTAATAAGACGGCAAAGTCAACGACCGTGTCCGGCATATGCGTTGACACTTCTTACGCCGCGCTTATAGACCAGTGAGGCTCATGGGTGTGCTGATGCCGCGCCATCGGGCGTCGGCACCCCACCACCCCCCGCATCCGCGCTCCCGTAAAGGACAAACGTGGCAGCCCTGTCCATAATCAGCCGTACGGCATCCCGCCGAGGCGTCCGCGCCCTCGGCGTCGTCGCCGCCTCCGCGGCCCTCGCGCTCAGCGCCTCCGGCTCCGCCCTCGCCTGCAACATCAACGAGTTCTCCGCCAAGGCCCAGTGCGACGGCGACAACGGTGTCATCTCCGTCACCGACGTGGACCCCGCCGGCATCCCGGCCACCGTCACCGTCACCCTGAAGAGCACCGGCGAGCAGGTCGGCCAGGAGACGGTCAAGGGCTCCAAGGAGGGCACCACCGTCACCTTCGCCGTGGACTGGCAGCCGAACACGGAGTACCGCGTCCACGTCAAGGCCGACCGGTACGTCGACGAGTACATCAAGCCGGACGTCACGACCCCGTCGACCCCGTGCAAGACGGAGGACACCCCGACCCCGACGCCGACCCCGTCGGAGAGCTCCTCGACCCCGTCCGACGAGACGGAGTCCCCGGCCCCCGAGCCGTCCACGTCGGCCCCGGCGCCCTCGCAGCCGGAGAGCACCGCCCCGGCGGCCGTCCCGGGCGACAACGCCCCGTCCCCGGCGGCCGGTGAGTCCAACCTCGCCGAGACCGGCGCCAGTTCCAACACCGGCATGATCGCCGGTATCGCGGCGGCCCTGGTCGTCGTCGGTGGCGGCGCGGTCTTCTTCGGCCTGCGCCGTCGCGGAGCGAACAGCAACCGCTGACGCCCGCACACCGGTGCACACGCGGTGGCCCGTCCCGGCCGGGGCGGGCCACCGTCGTGTCAGCCGAACGTCGCCTTCTCCAGCCAGAGTTCGAGCAGCTCGCGGTCGCCGAGCACGTCGAGTCCCGGTGAGTCCAGCGGCAGCCGGCCGTAGAAGGCCAGCAGCACGTCCGTGAGCGGCCCGCGCAGCGCGACGTCGGCCTTGTCGTGGCCGCGGCGCCAGGTGATGCCGTCGTCGGGCAGTTCGACGAGCCACTCGGCGTTCAGCTCGGCCGGGGTGTCGGTGGCGTGCAGGTGGATGCTGCTGCCCGGGCGGCGCAGGTCGTCCGCAGCCGCGCCGGGCAGCACCCGCTGCACGAACCGCACGATGTCCAGCCACTCGTCGACCGCGTCGGCCGCCACGTCCGGCGCGACCGGCCGGACGGGCAGGCCCGCCGCCAGTACCGCGTCCGCACCGTGGACGACCAGTTCGTGGGTCATCCGCCGGGCCCAGAAGCCCGCCGTGTCGATGCCCGCCCAGGACCACGCACGCGCGTGGGGACCGGCCTCCCGCAGCGCGCCGACGACCACCTCGCCGGACTCCGCCAGCCACGCGTCCAGCGCCGCCGCGTCCCCGGGCGCCGCGGGTCCCGCCGCGCCCGGCGCCCGGTCCAGCGGCACCTCCTCCTCGGCGCGGGTGCGGACGATCAGCCCGGTCCAGCGCAGGGCCCGGCCCACGTGCCGCACCAGATCCTCCAGGGACCAGTCCGGGCAGGTCGGTACCGTGCCGGCCAGGTCGGCTCCGGACGTGACCACGGCCCTGAGCGCGCCCACCTGGTGGGCGATTTCGTCGCAGTACCGCTCGTGCGCGAGGAGTGTCATGCACTCACCCTACGAGCGCGACGATCACCCGAGCACCACGATTTCCGCCGCGTCGAACTCCACCCCGACCGCGTCCCCGACCTCCGGCGCGTCCCGCAGCGCGCACGCCGCCTCCAGACGGGGCGCGTCCTCCGGCTGGAGGTGCACGGCGACGTGCGTGCCGCGGAAGGTGCGGGCCGCGACCGTGCAGCGCAGGCCCGCGTCGGCCCCGACGACCCGCACCCCGGCCGGCCGCACGAGCACCGTCCGCGTGCCCTGGGGGGCGTCCTCGGGGACCGGCACCTTGCCCCAGGGGGTGTCCGCGGCCCGACCGGCGACGGAGGCCTCGGCCACGTTGTCGAAACCGAGGAAACGGGCCACGAAGGCGTCCGCCGGCCGCCGCCAGACCTCCAGGGGCGTCCCCGACTGGGCGATCCGCCCGTCCCGCATCACCACCACCCGGTCGGCCAGCGCGAAGGCCTCGCCCTGGTCGTGCGTCACGGCCAGCACCGTGGTGCCCAACCGGTCGAACAGCTCCCGCAGTTCCACCACCAGGCGCTCCCGCAGCGAGCGGTCGAGCTGGCCGAGCGGCTCGTCGAGCATCAGCAGCCGCGGGCGGGGCGCGAGGGCGCGGGCCAGCGCCACCCGCTGCTGTTCACCGCCGGAGAGCGCGCCGACGGACCGGCGGCCGGCGGCCGGCAGCCCGACCAGCTCCAGCAACTCCCGTACCCGGTCCTGCTGTTCGGCCCGGGTCGCGCCGCGCATCCGCGGCCCGAAGGCGATGTTCTGGGCCACGTCGCGCTGCGGGAACAGTTGGTGGTCCTGGAACATCAGCCCGACCTCGCGCTTGTGCGCGGGCACCCCGGCCTGGTCGCGTCCGTCCAGCGTCACCCGCCCGGTGTCCAGCGGCTGGAGTCCGGCGACCGCCCGCAGGAGCGTCGACTTGCCGCTGCCGCTGGGCCCGAGCACGCACACCACCTCGTGCTCGGCGACCGCCAGGTCGACGTCGTCGAGCACGGCCCGCCCGCCGAAGCGGACCGTGGCGCCTTCGAGGCCCAGCAGGCTGGACGGCATGTCAGAACTCCCCGCTCCGGTCGGTCCGCAGCCGCTCCAGCACCACCAGGGCCACGGCGCACACCAGCATCAGAATCGTCGAAAGGGCCATCGCCTGGCCGTAGTTCATGTCCCCGGGCCGTCCAAGCAGCCGCGCCACGGCGACCGGCAGCGTCGGGTTGTCGGGCCGCGCGATGAAGACGGTCGCGCCGAACTCCCCGAGCGAGACGGCGAAGGCGAACCCCGCCGCCACCAGGAGCGCCCGCCGCACCATCGGCAGATCCACCTCCCGCCACACCCGCCACGGCGACGCCCCCAGCACGGCCGCCGCCTCCCGCAGCCGCCCGTCCACCGCCCGCAGCACCGGCAGCATGGTCCGTACGACGAAGGGGACGCCCACCAGCGCCTGCACGAGCGGCACCAGGATCCACGAGGCCCTGAGGTCCAGCGGGGGTTCGTCCAGCGCGATCAGGAAGCCGAAGCCGACCGTCACGGCCGACACCCCGAGCGGCAGCATCAGCAGCGCGTCGAACCCGCGCACGAAGCGGCCCGCGTCGCGCCGGGTGAGCGCGGCCGCGGCCAGGCCGCCGATCACCACGGCGATGGCGGTGGCGGCGACGGCGTACTGGAGGGAGTTGCCGATCGCCTCGATCGGCGGGACGAGGAAGGTGCCGCCGTCCTCGCGGGTCAGCGCCCGGTAGTAGCCGAAGCCGGAGGCGCCCAGCGACCGCTGGACCAGCACCGCGAGCGGCAGCACCAGCAGGACGACGATGACGCCCAGGACCCCGGCGAGCAGCGCCCACTGCCCCGCTCCGCGCGGCCGGCGCGCGGTCGTGCCCGCGTCCACCAGCCGCAGGGCCGTCTCGCGCCGCCGTACCGTCCAGGCGTGCACGGCGAGGACGGCGGCGACGGCCGCGAACTGGACCAGCGTCAGCACGGCGGCCGTGGACAGGTCGAAGACTTGGGAGGTCTGGCGGTAGATCTCCACCTCGAGGGTGGAGAAGGTGGGCCCGCCGAGGATCTGGACGACGCCGAAGGAGGTGAAGGTGAACAGGAAGACCATCAGCGCGGCGGCGGCCACGGCGGGCGCCAGCGCGGGCAGCGTCACCTGCCGCCAGGCCCGCAGCCGGGAGGCGCCGAGCATCCGCGCGGCCTCCTCCTGCCGCGGATCCAGTTGCGCCCAGAGGCCGCCCACGGTGCGCACGACGACGGCGTAGTTGAAGAAGACGTGCGCGAGCAGGATCGCCCACACCGTGGTGTCCAGGCGCAGGCCCCACAGCTCGTCCAGCAGCCCGCCCCGCCCGACCAGCGCCAGGAACGCCGTGCCGACTACGACCGTCGGCAGCACGAACGGCACGGTCACCACGGCCCGCAGCACCTGTTTGCCGGGGAACTCGAAGCGGGCGAAGACGTACGCGCCGGGCAGCGCGACCAGCAGCGTGAGCGCGGTGGACGCCAGCGCCTGCCAGGTGGTGAACCACAGGACGTGCCGCACGTCGGACTGCGCGAGCACGTCCCCGATCCGCCCCAGCCGCCAGGCCCCGTCGGCCTTCAGGCCGCGCGCGACGATGGCCGCGACGGGGTAGGCGAAGAACACCGCGAAGAACGCGACCGGCACGGCCATCAGACCGAGCCGCGCCGCGCTCCCGCGCACGTTCCCCGCCCGTCGCACCGGCGCCTTCACCGCCTGCTCGCCCTCCCGGCTCACTTCAGTACGAGCGAGGTCCACGACTTGACCCACGGGTCGCGGTGGCCGGCGATCTTCGCCGGGTCGAGGGTCTGCGGGTCCTCGGCCTGCGGCCCGAACTTCGCGAACGCCTCGGGGACCTGCGCGTCCTTGCGCACCGGGTAGACGAACATGTTCAGCGGCATGTCCTCCTGGAAGGTCTTGCTCACCAGGAAGTCCAGGAGCGCCTTGCCGCCCTCGGGATTCTTGGCGTTGGCGAGCAGGCCCGCGTACTCGACCTGCCGGAAGCAGGTCCCGTCGGCGACGCCCGTGGGGGCGGTGTCCGGCTGCGGGTCGGCGTAGACGACCTCGGCGGGCGGGGAGGAGGCGTAGGAGACGACGAGCGGGCGGTCGCCTCCCGCCTTCTTGCCGCCGGCCGAGCCGGAGAACTCCTCGTTGTACGCCTGCTCCCAGCTGTCGACGACCTTGACGCCGTTCGCCTTGAGCTTCTTCCAGTAGCCCTCCCAGCCGTCGTCCCCGTACTTGGCGGCGGTGCCGAGCAGGAAGCCCAGGCCCGGCGAGGAACTGCCCGCGTTCTCGGTGACGAGCAGGTCCTTGTAGGCGGGCTTGGCCAGGTCGTCGAAGGTCTTGGGCGGGCTCAGCCGGTGCTTGGCGAAGTAGGCCTTGTCGTAGTTGACGCAGACGTCGCCGGTGTCGACGGGCGTGACCCGGTGCTTGTCCCGGTCGGCCCGGTACTCGGGCCGGATCCGGTCGGAGCCCTTGGCCTCGTACGGCTGGAACAGGCCGTTGTCCAGAGCGCGGGACAGCAGGGTGTTGTCGACGCCGAAGAAAACGTCGCCCTGCGGGTTGTCCTTGGTGAGGATCGCCTTGTTGACGGCCTGCCCGGCGTCGCCGTCCTCCAGGACCTTGACCTTGTAGCCCGACTGCTTCTCGAAGGCCGCGAGGACGTCCTTCGACGCCGCCCACGAGTCGTGGCTGACGAGCGTCACGGTCCCGGACCCGCCGGAGCCGCTGCCGCCCCCGTCGTCGGAGGACGATCCGCAGGCGGCCAGCGTGCCGACCATGCCGAGCCCGACGGCCAGGACACTGACCTTCTTGGTGATGCTCACTGAATTCCTCCTGGGTGACCAGGAGAAGACGCGGCCCCGCCCGGAACCCCTGGCGAGGGGCCCGGGCAGGGCGCAACAGCTCGAGTGGTGACCGATCTCCCTACCCAGAATGACCTGGGCCAGGTTCGGAGGGTCTGCGGCCGGTGCCGCACTCTCAGCGCTGTGGCGCTCCCCTGTCGGAATATGAAGATGTGACTGTGCGGACGTACTTCCGTCGGTCAGGTTACCGCTCGCTCGCGGCGAGCTGACCACACGCCCCGTCGATCTCCTGCCCACGGGTGTCCCGGATCGTCACCGGCACACCGTGCGCCGCGATCGCCTCCACGAACGCCTTCTCGTCCTCGGGCCGCGACGCGGTCCACTTGGAGCCGGGCGTGGGGTTGAGCGGGATCAGGTTGACGTGCACGGGCCTGCCCTTGAGCAGCCGCCCGAGCCGGTCACCGCGCCAGGCCTGGTCGTTGATGTCACGGATCAGGGCGTACTCGATGGACAGCCGGCGCCCGGACTTCGCCGCGTACGCGAACCCGGCGTCCAGCACCTCGCGCACCTTCCACCGCGTGTTGACGGGGACGAGGGTGTCGCGCAGCTCGTCGTCGGGCGCGTGCAGGGAGATGGCGAGGCGGCACTTGAAGCCCTCGTCGGCGAAGCGGTGGATCGCCGGGACGAGGCCGACCGTGGAGACGGTGATGCCGCGCTGGGAGAGCCCCAGCCCGTCGGGCTCGGGGTCGGTGAGACGGCGGACGGCGCCGACGACGCGGTTGTAGTTGGCGAGGGGCTCGCCCATGCCCATGAACACGATGTTGCTGAGCCGTGCGGGACCTCCGGGGACCTCGCCGTCCCTGAGCGCCCGCATGCCGTCCACGATCTGGTGCACGATCTCGGCGGTCGACAGGTTCCGGTCGAGTCCGGCCTGGCCGGTGGCGCAGAAGGGGCAGTTCATGCCGCAGCCCGCCTGGGAGCTGATGCACATGGTGACCCGGTCCGGGTAGCGCATGAGCACGGACTCGACGAGCGTCCCGTCGAACAGCTTCCACAGCGTCTTGCGCGTGGTCCCCTCGTCGGTCGACAGGTGCCGCACGACCGTCATCAGCTCGGGCAGCAGCGCCTCGCGCAGCCCCTCGCGCGAGCCGGCGGGGATGTCGGTCCACTGCTCGGGGGCGTGCGCGTA
Source organism: Streptomyces ardesiacus (assembly GCF_003112575.1). GTDB lineage: Bacteria > Actinomycetota > Actinomycetes > Streptomycetales > Streptomycetaceae > Streptomyces > Streptomyces ardesiacus. The sequence continues at coordinate 1,204,548 of NZ_BEWC01000002.1, read as the reverse complement.
CCGCGCGAAGTAGTGCTGCGAGAGCTGCTTGGCACGGAACGGCTTCTCACCGATCGCGGCGACGGCCTCCTTGCGCTCGGCAGGCGTGAGATCGGCAAGGTGCCGCGGCGGCCGCTTCGCTCCGCGGGGTGCGGCGAAGGTCAGCTCACCGGGGGCTGGACGGGCCACGGTCGGACAACTCCTCAGGACGGCGGGCCTGTGGCAACCCCCCGCGTCTGCGGGGCCAACGGCAGGGCCGTGCCGGAGCCAGGAGACCTCACTGGAAGACCCCCGCGTCGGCGGGGACACACGGAAGGGCCCGCGGCCGGAAGCCGCAGGCCCTTCCCAGACTACCTGATCGCTGTCAACCCGACCCGACGAAGATCACCAGCAGCAGCCACACCACCGGTGCCGTCGGCAGCAGCGAGTCCAGCCGGTCCATGATGCCGCCGTGACCCGGCAGGAGGGTGCCCATGTCCTTGATGCCGAGGTCGCGCTTGATCATGGACTCGCCGAGGTCGCCCAGCGTGGCGCTGACGGCGACCGCGAGGCCCAGCAGCAGGCCCTGCCACCAGGTGCCGTCGTCGATCAGGAACTGCGTGCACAGCGCGCCCGCCGCCATCGCGAACGCCACCGCTCCGAGCAGGCCCTCGCGGGTCTTGCCGGGGCTGATGCGCGGGGCGAGCTTCTTCCTGCCGAAGCGCCAGCCGACGGCGTACGCCCCGGTGTCGCTGACGACCGTCAGTATCAGGAAGACCAGGACGCGCCAGGCGCCGTCGTCCGCCGCCAGCATCATGGCGACGAAGGTGGCCAGGAACGGCACGTAGAACGCGGCGAAGACCCCCGCGGTGACGTCCCTGAGATAGCCCTCGGGGGGCTCCGTCATCCGCCAGACCAGGACCGCCAGCGCCGTGAGCGCCATGGCGGTCCACGCGCCCTCGGCTCCGCGCGCGTACCCGGCGACCACCATCGCCGCGCCGCCGACGGCGAGCGGGACGAGGGGCGCCTTGATGCTCTTGCGCTCCTCCAGCCGCTTGGTCAGCTCCCACAGGCCCACTACGACGGCGACCGCGATCACGCCGACGAAGACGGCCTTGACGAAGAACAGCGAGGCGATGATCACCACGCCGAGGCCGACGCCGACCCCTATCGCGGCCCCGAGGTCGCGCCCCGCGCTCTTCTTCTGCGGCGGCTGCGGCTGCGCCGGCTGCGGGGCGACGGGCATGGGCTCCGGATTCTGCGGCACCACCGCATACGGCTGCGCCGACGGGTTCTGGTCGCGATACGGCTCGTCGCGACCGGGCTGGTCGTGGAACGGCTCGTCCCGGAACAAGGGACCGCTCAGCCGAGCGGTCCCCTGGTCGTCGTCCTGGTCTCCGCCGTGTTCGGGTACGTCGGGCACGATGGGCATGGGGCGAGTCTGCTGCGCGTAGTGCGCATCGTACGCGGGACCCGCCGGGCCGGCGCCCTGGGCGGGTCCCTGGTCGGACGGCCCCCAGTACCCGGCTTGTGGCGGCGCTCCCCAGGAAGAGTCGTTCATCAGACCTCGAGCAGTTCGGCTTCCTTGTGCTTCAGGAGCTCGTCCACCTGCGCGACGTACTTGGCGGTGGTGTCGTCGAGCTCCTTCTCCGCACGGCGGCCCTCGTCCTCGCCGACCTCGCCGTCCTTGACCATCTTGTCGATGGCGTCCTTGGCCTTGCGGCGCACGGAGCGGATGGAGACCTTGGCGTCCTCGCCCTTCCCCTTGGCGACCTTGATGTACTCGCGGCGGCGGTCCTCGGTCAGCTCGGGGAAGACCACCCGGATGATGTTGCCGTCGTTGCTCGGGTTGACGCCCAGGTCGGAGTCGCGGATCGCCTGCTCGATGTTGCGCAGGGCGCTCTTGTCGAAGGGGGTCACCACGGCCATGCGCGGCTCGGGCACGGAGAACGAGGCCAACTGGTTGATCGGCGTCGGCGCGCCGTAATAGTCGGCCACGATCTTGTTGAACATCGCCGGGTGCGCACGGCCGGTGCGGATCGCGGCGAAGTCCTCCTTGGCGACCACGACGGCCTTCTCCATCTTCTCCTCGGCCTCGAGGAGGGTCTCTTCGATCACCACTTGCTCCTGCGTGTCTTGAGTAGGCCCGGCTGCGGTCCCCTGTCGGAGCTGCGGCCGGCTGCGTCGCGTTCTTCCTGCACGGTTCCCGACCGGCGGGACATTGTCCATCCCCCGGCCCGGTCCCGTCCCGTCCGTCCCCCGGACAGGTGGCGTCCGCGGACGGGGGGGGTGTTCTCCGGTCAGTCCCGGCTGCCCTGGTCCCCCACGAGCGTGCCGATCTTCTCACCCTTGACGGCGCGGGCGATATTGCCCTCCTTCAACAGCTCGAAGACCACGATCGGGAGGCTGTTGTCGCGGCAGAGGGTGACGGCCGTGGCGTCGGCGACCTTCAGGTCGCGGGTGATGACCTCGCCGTAGCCGAGCGCGTCGAACTTCACGGCGTCCGGGTTGGTCTTCGGGTCGGAGTCGTAGACCCCGTCCACGCCGTTCTTGCCCATGAGCAGGGCTTCGGCGTCGATCTCGAGGGCGCGCTGGGCGGCGGTGGTGTCGGTGGAGAAGTACGGCATGCCCATTCCGGCGCCGAAGATCACCACGCGGCCCTTCTCCAGGTGGCGCACGGCGCGCAGCGGGATGTAGGGCTCGGCGACCTGGCCCATGGTGATGGCGGTCTGCACGCGGCAGTCGACGCCCTCCTTCTCCAGGAAGTCCTGGAGGGCCAGGCAGTTCATCACGGTGCCGAGCATGCCCATGTAGTCGGAGCGGGCGCGGTCCATGCCGCGCACCTGCAGCTCGGCGCCGCGGAAGAAGTTGCCGCCGCCGATGACGATCGCGATCTGCGCGCCGTCCCGCACGACGGCGGCGATCTCACGGGCGATGGCGTGCACCACGTCGGGGTCGACGCCCAGGCCCCCACCGCCGGAGAAGGCCTCTCCGGACAGCTTCAGCATGAAGCGGCCGCGTACTTTGCCGTCGTCGCTCTTCTCGGCCTTGGTGGTCATGGAGATCTCGCCTCTTTTACGTGGGTCACACACACGAAGAAGGCCACTGCCGGTGGGGGCGTGTTTCGCATCCCATACGCGGCAATGGCCTCCTCGTCAGATCTGCTGTCGTCCGCCGCCACGCGCGCGTACGCAACGGCATACGCGAACGGCGCCGACGACTGCGGTCGACCCTACCGGGGTCGTACGTCCGTCGCGGTACGGACTCAGATGCCGACCTTGATGCGCGTGAAGCGCTTCAGGCTGACACCGGCCTCTTCCAGGACCTTCTGGACGGACTTCTTGTTGTCCAGGGCGTAGGGCTGGCCGAGCAGGGTGGCGTCCTTGAAGAAGCCGTTGAGGCGACCCTCGACGATCTTCGGCAGGGCGGCCTCGGGCTTGCCCTCGGCGCGGGTGGTCTCCTCGGCGACGCGGCGCTCGGACTCGACGACCTCGGCCGGGACGTCCTCCTTGGAGAGGTACTTCGGCGCGAAGGCGGCGATGTGCTGGGCGACGCCCTTGGCGATCTCGGCGTTGGGCTTGTCCAGCTCGACGAGGACACCGATCTGCGGGGGCAGGTCGGGCATCGTGCGGTGCATGTACGCGGTCACGTAGCCGCCGGAGAACTGCGCGAAGCGGTCCAGGACGATCTTCTCGCCGAGGTTGGCGTTGGCCTCGTCGACGTAAGCCTGGACGGTCTTGCCGGCCTCGATCTCGGAGGCGAGCAGGGCCTCGAGGTCGGCCGGGGCGGCCTTGGCGACGTGCTCGGCGATGGCCTTGGCGACGTTCTGGAACTTCTCGCCCTTGGCGACGAAGTCCGTCTCGCACTTCAGCTCGACGAGGACACCCGAGGTGTTGTCGTCGGCGATGATCGAGACGACGGCGCCGTTCTCGGCAGAGCGGCCCTCGCGCTTGGCGACGCCCTTCTGGCCCTTGATGCGGAGCGCCTCGACGGCCTTCTCGACGTTGCCCTCGGCCTCGTCCAGCGCCTTCTTGCAGTCCATCATGCCGGCGCCGGTGAGCTCGCGGAGCTTCTTGACGTCGGCGGCGGTGTAGTTCGCCATGATTCCGGAATCTCTCTCGAAGTCTGAAGATCTACGGGCCGGACGGCGGGGGCTTCGTGGGCCCCCGCCGTCCAGAACCCGAAGGGGTGAGGGGTCAGGCCTGCTCGGCGTCCGCGGCCGGAGCCTCGGCGGCGGGCGCCTCGGCGGCCGGGGCGGCCTCGGCGGCGGGGGCCTCGGCGGGCTTCTCGGCGGCCTCGACGTCGTCCTTCTTCTCGGCCTTCTCGGCCTTCTCGCCCTCGAGCAGGTCGCGCTCCCACTCGGCGAGCGGCTCGCCGGCGGCCTTCTCGCCCTTGGCGCCACCGGCGGCACCGGAACGGGCGATGAGGCCCTCGGCGACGGCGTCGGCGATCACGCGGGTGAGCAGGGTGACGGAGCGGATCGCGTCGTCGTTGCCCGGGATCTTGTAGTCGACCTCGTCGGGGTCGCAGTTGGTGTCGAGGATGGCGACGACCGGGATGTTGAGCTTCCGGGCCTCGCCGACCGCGATGTGCTCCTTCTTGGTGTCCACGATCCAGACGGCGCTGGGCACCTTGGACATCTCGCGGATACCGCCGAGGGTCTTCTCCAGCTTGGCCTTCTCGCGGGAGAGGACCAGCAGCTCCTTCTTGGTGAGGCCGGAGGCGGCCACGTCCTCGAAGTCGATCTGCTCGAGCTCCTTGAGGCGCTGCAGGCGCTTGTAGACGGTCGAGAAGTTGGTGAGCATGCCGCCCAGCCAGCGCTGGTTGACGTAGGGCATGCCGACGCGGGTGGCCTGCTCGGCGATGGCCTCCTGCGCCTGCTTCTTCGTGCCGACGAACATGACCGTGCCGCCGTGGGCGACGGTCTCCTTGACGAACTCGTAGGCGCGGTCGATGTACGACAGCGACTGGAGCAGGTCGATGATGTAGATGCCGTTGCGCTCCGTGAAGATGAAGCGCTTCATCTTCGGGTTCCAACGACGGGTCTGGTGACCGAAGTGGACGCCGCTTTCCAGCAGCTCCCGCATCGTGACGACGGCCATGGCCGTATCTCCTCGAGTTTCTCGGTTGTGCCGCGCGAGCCGGACGGCTCCCGCGCCTGACGCCCGGATGCGCCTGCCGCTAGGGACCGAGGGGCGCTGACACGGACCTGTGCGGGCCTCGTGTCGGGGCGTGCGAAGTCGACCCGGTGACCCGGATCGCCACCAGAAGTGTACGGGACCCGAGGGGTACCGGGTGACGCGGCTGTCCACAACCGGGGCGCGGTCCACAGGGCCCGGCGCGGATCGGTCCTGGTGCGGGACGGTGCCCGCATGCGAATGAGGCGATGGGTGAGCGCGTGTGCCCGGCCGGCGCTCCTGCCGGCCGCCGGGACCGTCCTGGCCGTTCTGGCCGTTCTGGCCGTTCTGACCCCGGGGCCGCCGCGTCCGACGTCGGCGGGGGCCGCGGTGACGGCTCCGGCGACGGTGCCCGGGGAGCGGACGGGTCCGGCCGGTCAGGACGGCCGGGCCGGTCAGGCCGGCCAGGCGGACTCGGCGGCTTCGGCGGGCGGGGGGCTGCGGAAGGCGCCGGCCCCGGCCGTCCCGGCTCTGGCCCGCTGTTGGCCGGTCGGTGTCCGGCCCGCGGTCCTGCGGGGCTGGGAGCCCCCGGCGACCCCGTACGGGCCGGGCCACCGCGGGGTCGACCTCGCCGCGGCGGGCGGGACACCGGTGCGGGCCGTGGCCGCCGGGCGGGTGTCCTTCGCGGGGCCGGTCGCGGGCCGGGGCGTGGTCTCGCTGGAGCTGGCGGGGACGGGCGAACCACCCCTGCGGACGACGTACACGCCCGTCGAGGCGACGGTGGAGAAGGGCGACGAGGTCGCGGCCGGCGAGGTGCTCGGCACGGTGCGGCCGGCGGGCTCGCACTGCCCGGACTGCCTGCACTGGGGCCTGCTGCGGGGCGACGTCTACCTGAACCCGCTGTCCCTGCTCCCGCCCTGGCTGCTGAACGGGAGCCCGTCGAGGCTGCTCCCGGTCCTCGGAGTGCCGCTGCCCGGCCGCACGGGCGTCAGCCCCGCACGCCCCGCAGCGCCATGGAGACCGCCGCATCCGTGATCGCCGCCGGTTCCTCCGCCGCGCCCAGCTCGATCCGCCGGACGGCCGCGTCCACGACGCCCTGGACGAGCATCGCCGCCAGCCGGGGCTGGTCGTGCCCCAGTTCGCCCAGCGCCTCGACGACCATCGCGACCAGACCACCGTGCGCGGCCCGGATCTTCTCCCGCGCACCGGCGTCGAGTTCGCTCGCGGAGATGGCCACGACGGCCCGGTGCCGCCGGTCCCCGACCAGGTCGAGCTGGGTGCGCACATACGCCTCGACCTTGGCCTCGGGAGCCGTCTCGCGCTCCATCGCCGCCTCGACCTCCGCGGCCCAGACGGGGAAGTCGACGGCGCACAGCTCCTCGACCACGGCCGCCCGGGACCGGAAGTACTCGTAGACGGACGACCGGGCAAGACCCGTTCGTTCGGCGAGGGCGGGGAAGGTCAGGGCCTCCGTTCCGCCGTCGGACAGCAGGGAGCGTGCCGCGTCCAGCAGGGCGGCACGCTGCATCGACCGGTGCTCGGCCACGGAGGCCGCTCGAATCCTTGGCACGTCACCACTTTACGGACGCGGCCCCCCGGACGGGAGTCACGCACCGGCCGGACGCTCGCCGCCGGGTGCGCCGGCCGGGTCTCCCGTGCGCCGTAGGCCCAGGTCAGCGGCCGAAACCGGCGAGCTTGGCGCGGAGCTGCAACACCGACTTGGTGTGAATCTGGCTGACTCTGCTCTCGGTCACGCCCAACACGTTGCCGATCTCGGCGAGTGTGAGGCCCTCGTAGTAGTAGAGCGTGACGACGGTCTTCTCCCGCTCCGGCAGCGTGTTGATCGCCCGGGCCAGGAGCCGCCGCAGCTCCCGGTCCTCGGCGACCTCCACCGGGTTGTCGGCGGCGGTGTCCTCCAGCGTGTCCATCAGGCTCAGCCGGTCGCCGCCCTCGCCGCCCGCGTGCAGCAACTCCTCCAGGGCCACCACATTGGCCAGCGACAACTGGCTGAAGACCGCGTGGAGATCCTCCACGGCGATCCCCATCTCCCCGGCGACCTCGCTCTCCGTCGGGGTGCGGCGCAGCCGTGCCTCCAGCGTCGCGTACGCACGCTCCACGTTGCGCGCCTTCTGCCGCACCGACCGCGGGATCCAGTCCAGCGCGCGCAGCTCGTCGATCATCGCGCCCCGGATCCGGGTGATCGCGTACGTCTCGAACTTGATCTCGCGGTCGACGTCGAACTTCTCGATGGCGTCGATCAGTCCGAAGACTCCGGAGGAGACGAAGTCGGCCTGCTCGACGTTGGACGGCAGCCCCACGCTGACCCGGCCCGCCACGTACTTCACGAGGGGCGAGTAGTGCAGGATGAGCTGTTCCCGCAGCCGCTCGTCGCCGGTCGCCTTGTACGACCGCCACAGCTCGTCGAGCGTCGAGGGGGCGGACGGTCGCACGCTGCCACCGTCGCGGGCGGCTGGGGGGATCGCCGCCCGGTCGGACCCGGAGGTGTGCTGGGGCATTCGTCGCCTAGTGCCGTTCTGCCGTGATGTCGTGCGCGTGAGGCCGCCGTTCTGCTTTCTGGTTGTCACCTGCTGTCGGCCGTCTGCGTGGGGGTCATCGTGAGCGTAGCGTGACTGGGCCGTCGCGGTGTGCGAAGGAGTGGGCGGCCACCCTACGCAGATACGTTCCGCTGAACGCTCCGCAGGGGGGATGATGATCGCTCTCGGTGATCACTCGAATACCTCAACTGCCCCCAACCCCACGGGCGTCGGGCTTCCCCCGGACGGCCGAACACGGTGCGTCAGCGCGGGCTGCGACCTCCGCGAATCGAGATCATCGCCTGGCGTGTCAACTTCCAGCCGTCGCCGTGTCGTTCGACGTAACCAAGCGCTCGAAGCTCGTACAGTCTCGCGGTCGCGTCGTCCGTGGTGGTCTGCGCGCCGCGGGCCACCTCGGCCGCCGTCGCCGCTCCCCGCCCGGGGAGTGCGGCCAGTGTCCGGCGGGTGGGGGGCTCCAGGAGATCGGTGGGCAGGACCGGTCCACGCCGCTCCGGGGCCAGCTCTCCCATGGCGCCGACCAGCTCGACCACCTCGGCGGCGTCCCCGACGAGCACCGCGTCGCCGCGCAGCAGTTCGTGCACCCCGGCGGAGAGCGCGCTGGTCGCGGGTCCCGGCACGCCCATCACGTGCCGGCCCAGCCGCCGGGCCGCACGGGCGGTGACCAGCGAACCGCTGCGGTAGGCGGCCTCCACCACCACGGTGCCGCGGGTGAGGGCGGCGATGACCCGGTTGCGCAGGACGAATCTGCTCGGCGTCGGGTGATCGCCCGGCGGCAGCTCCCCGACGACCAGGCCCTGCTCGGCGATCCTGCCGATCAGCGCCGTGTGCCCGGGAGGGTAGGGGCGGTCCACGCCACTGGCCAGCACCGCCGCGGTGGCGCCGCCGGCGCCGAGGGCGCCCCGGTGGGCGGCGCCGTCGACGCCGTAGGCACCGCCGGACACCACGACCCAGCCGCGTTCTGCCAGCCCGGCGGCGAGGGTGGCGGCCATGTGGGCGCCGTACTCGGTGCAGGCGCGGGCGCCGACGAGGGCGACCGACCTCAGCGCCCACATGCGCAGACTGGGCCCGCCCCGCACCCACAGCCCGAGGGGGCGGGCGTCACCGAGGTCGTCGAGCTGCCCCGGCCACTCGGCGGTCCCGGGGATCACGAACCGCGCCCCCGAGGACCCGGCGACGGCCAGGTCCCGGCCCGGGTCGGCCCTGCTCGCCCGGGCGCACAGGCCCGCCCACCGCTTCTCGCTCACTCCAGGCAGCGCGCGCCCGCCCTCGCGCAGGCGCCGCACCACCTCCGTCACACCGCGCTCCCGCACCCACCGTCCGCCGGTCTCGTCGCCGGGTTCGAGGACCCGGGTGAGGAAGACCCGCCCGAGCAGCTCGCGTTCCGCGGCCCCCTCGCCCCGGGGAGTCGTGGCTCCGGGGGCGGGATCTCCGCCCCCGCCGGACACGACGGCGGCGGGGAAGAGCGAATCGGCCCGCGCCGGCCCGCCGTCACCGCTCGGGGCGGCCTCCGGTGGCCGGTCGGCGCCGGTCACGTCAGCGCTCCCAGAGCCATCGGCACGCCCCGCGGCACCCCGGTGCGCAGTTGCAGCGCCAGGGCGACGTCCGTCGCTTCGGGGCGGTCGTGGCCGACGAGGTCCGCGACGGTCCAGGCGACGCGCAGCACGCGGTCGAGTCCGCGGGCGGTGAGGACGCCGCGTTCCAGACCGCGCTCCGCCTCGTCCAGCGCGCCGGGCGCGGCCCGCCAGCGGCTGCGCAGTTCCCGGCCGGGCACCTCGCCGTTGGACCGCCACGGCGTGCCGGCGAGGCGGGCCGCCGCCCGCTCCCGGGCCGCGCGCACCCGGTCGGCGACCGTCGCGGTGGTGTCGCCCCGGGGGCCGTCGCCGGCCAGCTGGCTGCGCGTGACCCGGTCCACCTCGACCCGCAGGTCGACCCGGTCGAGCAGCGGCCCCGACAGCCTGGCCTGGTAGCGACGGATCGCCGAGGGCGGGCACTCGCACAACTCGTCGGTCTGCGAGAACCGCCCGCAGGGGCAGGGATTGGCGGCGAGCACCATGAGGAACCGGGCCGGGAAGCGCACCACCCCGGCGCTGCGCGCGATGACGACGTGCCCCGCCTCCAGCGGCTGGCGCAGGGCGTCCAGCACGTGGCTGCTGAACTCCGGAGTCTCGTCCAGGAACAGGACACCCCTGTGTGCCAGCGACACGGCTCCCGGCCGCGCGATGCCCGGACCGCCGCCGACGAGGGCCTGCATCGTGGCGGAGTGGTGGGGAGCGCAGTAGGGGGCCACGTCGATCAGCGGTTTGCCCGGTGGCAGCAGGCCCGCCACCGAGTGCACGGCGGTGACCTCCAGGGACTCCGCCCGGCAGAGGCGGGGCAGGAGGGCGGGCAGCCGTTCGGCGAGCATGGTCTTGCCGGCGCCCGGCGGCCCTTCCAGGAACAGGTGGTGGCGGCCGGCCGCGGCGACCTCCACCGCCGTGCGCGCCGACTCCTGTCCGACGACGTCGGCGAGATCGTGTCCGTGGTCGTGCTGCGCCGCTCCGACACTGTGCATTCCGGTGGCCGCGCCGGTGCCGGGCATGCGCAGACCGGCCAGGAGCGGGTCGGGGCGGCCCTGCTGGTCCTGCTCCTCCTCCGGCACGGGTTCGTCGGCGAGGACGGCGATCAACTGGCGCAGGCTGCGCACGCCGAGCACCGACACACCGGGGACCAGGGATGCCTCGGCGGCGGCGCACTCCGGCACGACCACCTGTTCGTACCCGGCGTCGGCCGCGGCCAGTACCGCCGGCAGGATCCCGCGCACGGGCCGCACCCGGCCGTCCAGCCCCAGTTCGCCGATCATCACGATGTCGGCGAGCACCCGGGGGTCGATCCGCTCCGCGGCACCCAGGACGCTCGCGGCGACGGCGAGGTCGAAGCCGCTGCCGCTCTTGGGCACCGAGGCCGGACTGAGCCCCACCGTCAGCTTCTTCTGGGGCCACTCCGCGCCGGAGTTGACCACGGCCGCCCGCACCCGGTCCCGGCTCTCGGTGAGACTCTTGTCCGGCAGCCCCACCAGCGTGAACGCCGCCACCCCCGGTTCCAGGTCGGCCTGGACCTCCACCACCACGCCCTCGACGCCGACGAGCGCCACCGAGCACGTGCGCGCGAACCCCATCACGCCACCCCCCGGGCGTGCTCGACCACGGGGGCGCCGCGCTGCGGGAGGAGGACGCCGACCAGGTCGATGCGGACACCGCCGGGCGGGGCTCCTCCGTGGGTCTGGATCCAGCGCTCGGCGAGCCGCCGCAGCCGCTCCGCCTTGTCCGGCGTCACGGCGGCCATCGGGTGCTCGAAGGAGCCGCCCCTGCGGGTCTTGACCTCGCAGACGACCAGGACGTCTCCGTCCCGGGCCACGATGTCGATCTCGCCGGTCCTGCCGCAGCGCCAGTTGCGCTCCAGGACGGTCATTCCGGCCCCGGCCAGCCGGCGGGCGGCGAGTGTCTCGCCGTACGCGCCCATCGCACCTCGTGCGTTCATGTCGGCACCACCTCCGGCACCAACGATCACGCAGACGGCCCGATACCGTCACTCACGGTGAACTACTCGCCGATTGTGGAAAACTCCGTCACCCGCCGGGAAGCTCCAGGTCGCTCTTGTTCAGCTCCTCGATGTTCACGTCCTTGAACGTCAACACCCTCACCTGCTTCACGAACCGGGCCGGCCGGTACATGTCCCACACCCAGGCGTCGGCCATGGAGACCTCGAAGAACACCTCGCCCTGGACGGAGTGCACCTGCATCTCGTAGTCATTGGTGAGGTAGAAGCGCCGCTCGGTCTCGATCACGTATTTGAACAGTCCGACGACATCGCGGTACTCCCGGTAGAGCTTGAGCTCCATCTCGGTCTCGTACTTCTCGAGGTCCTCGGCGCTCATGGCATGTTCCCCTTCAGCCGTACGGTCCCCCCATTGTGCGCCAGTCCCGTGCACCCCTAGACGATTTCGGTGTCCAGGGTCACCGGGCCGGCCGGGGGACCTTCGTCGAGCAGCGTGCGCAGCAGCTCGGCGAGTCTGGTCGGATACACCGTCTCACGTGCCCGGGTCAGTTCCTGACACGTCCACCAGCGCGCTCCGGCGACGCTGCGCCGCTCCAGTTCGGTCAGGCCGGGGCCGACGGTCCCGGCGGCGGTCCGGTCGGTGCGGGCCAGGTAGTACCACTCGTCCTGGTTCCAGCGGCGGCCCGCGAAGGGGAAGGAGCACCTGCGCCGCCACAGGACCGGGCCCAGCTCGACATCGGTGATGCCGGTCTCCTCCAGCAGTTCGCGCCGGGCCGCCTCCTCGCGGGTCTCGTCGCCCTCCACCCCGCCGCCGGGGGTGAACCACCAGTCGTCGGCGGGATCGTCCGGTTCGTGCCCGTGCAGCAGCAGGACGCGGTCCTCGGGGTCGAGCAGCACGACCCGGGCGACCCGGCGCAGTCCGCCCTCGTAGGTGTCCCGGTCCGCCGGGGTCTGCTCAGCGGCCACCGGTCGGCTCCGCCGCCTTGCGGGCGCGGGAGGCCCGGGTCCGCTGGGCGAGCGGACCGTAGGCCGCTCCGCCCAGGATCAGCACCGCCCCGGCGATCACCAGGGCGACGACCGTCCGCAGCGGGCCCGGCGAGGACAGGTCGCCCAGCGTCTCGAAGCCGGTCGGCCGCTCCAGCATGCCGTTCATCGGCCAGGCCACGGCGTCCACGCGGGCGTCCACGGCGCCCCGCGACACGGTGCCGCCGGCCGCGTCGGTGAGGTGGGCGGTGGAGTCCACGGAGTTGCCGCGCTCGTCGCCGAGCAGGAAGAGGCGGCCCTCCGGGACGGTCACGGTCGGGAAGTCGCTGATCTCGGCCGGGGTGCCGTCGGGCAGGTACGGCTCGTCGATCACCTTGCCGTTGACCTTCAGCCTGCCCTTCTGGCAGCAGGAGACGGTGTCCCCGCCGACGGCGACGACCCGCTTGACCATGGGGGCGTTGGCCCAGGTCGCGTCCTTGAAGACGACGACGTCCCCGCGGCGGACGTCGGCACCGTCGATGCGCTGCGCCAGGACCCGGTCACCGGCGTCGATGGTCGGCGTCATCGAACTGGTCGGCACGGTGTAGGGCCGGTAGAGCACCGCACCCCAGGCGAACCCGCCGAGGAACATCACCAGCCCCAGCGCCACGGCGATGTTGGACAGCCGCTGCCCGGTCCGGCCGCCCGCCGGGCCCTTGTCCGCTCCGGCGCCGCGCGGGGCCGTACGTGTCGTGCTCTCGCCACCCATGGAGCCGCACCTTACCCGGCGGTACGCCGACGGGGCAGCCCCCTCCCGGCCGCCGGAAGACGGGCGGGAGGGGGCTGCCCCGTCGGGGAACGATCACACAAGCGCCCGCGGACCGGCCGGGACCGTGCGGCCGAGGGCGCCTCAGCGGGTCTCGGCGGGCGCGGTACGGCGGCGGCGCCACCAGACGAACGGGACCACACCGGCGACGGCCAGCCCCTGCGGGGCGACCGTCAGCGCGGCGGCGGCCGAGGACCGGGCCTGGGACTGCAGGCCGTCCTGGTCGAAGGTGTCCGGAACCGGCAGTGTGCTCCAGTGGCCCATCGGCCAGGCGACCACGATGGCGCGGCCGACGACCTCGTCCACCGGGACCATGCCGCCGTTCTTGTCCGACTGGTTGTAGCGCGAGTCCCGGGAATTCTGCCGGTGGTCGCCCATGACCCAGAGCTTGCCCTCGGGCACCGTGACCTTGAACCGTCCGCCCTGGTCGTCGTCCGAGCACGGCGTGTTGCCGGGATAGACGTACGGCTCGTTCAGCGCCTTGCCGTTGACCTTGAGCGGGCCGGTCTTGTTGCACTCGACCGTGTCGCCGGCGACGCCGATGACCCGCTTGATCAGGTCCTTCTCGTCCGCGGACGGCATCAGCCCGATCCAGCTCAGGACGGTCTGCAGCGCGTTCGGCTCGGGCGTCGGCTCACCCGCCAGCCAGTCGGCCGGGTCGTGGAAGACGACGACCTCGCCGCGCTCGGGTTCGGAGCCGAACCAGGGGGTCAGCTTGTCGACCAGGACCCGGTCACCGATCTGCAGGGTGTTCTCCATCGAGGACGACGGGATCGAGAACGCCTGCACCAGGAACGTCTTGATCAGCAGGGCGAGCACCAGCGCAATGCCGATCAGGATCGGCAGTTCCTTCCAGAAGGAGCGCTGCTTCTTCGCCGCGGGAGGTGCCGCGGGCGGCGTCCCGCCGACCCCCTCGTCCTCGGTCCCGCCGTTGTGCCCGTTCCCGCCGCTCTGTCCGTTCGTCACCCTGCCGTCCTCGGTCCCGGAGCCGTACCCGGAGTCCGGGGCGCCGACCGACGCCGGGCCGGCCGTCCCCTCGGGGCGTCCGCGGTTCTCCTCGCCGTCGTGTCCGGACCGTGCGCCAACCGCCACATCCCCCACGCCAACTCCTCACTCTCTGCCGCCGCCTGCCCCGGATACGGCGCAGGCCCACCACTCCCATAACGAGCGGGAGTTCCGCAGGGGTCGGGAGTTCCATCATCGCGTTCGGATCGTAGGGGGCAACCCTATGCGACAGCCCGGGGGCGGCGGTCGAACCGGAGGCCGAGTCGGACACGGACGCGTACGTTTTCGGTTCGTCCAGGGTGGTCCAGTGACCGAACGGCCATGCGATCACCATGGCCCGCCCCACCACCTCGTCCTGGGACACCGTGCCGAAGTCGGTCTCCTGGTGGGCGCGGGAGTCCGCGGAGTTCGACCGGTGGTCGCCCATCACCCACAACCGTCCCTCGGGCACGGTGACGTCGAACGGCGTGCGGGACGGGCTGTCCCCGGGATACAGGTAGTCCTCGTCCAGGGGAACGCCGTTGACGGTGAGGCGTCCCTGTGTGTCGCAGCACTTGACGTGGTCGCCGCCCACGCCGACGACCCGCTTGATGAGGTCCTTCTCGTCGTCGGACGGCAGCAGCCCGATGAAGGCGAGCCCCTCCTTGACCTGTTTGACGACGACGGGGTCGTCCTTCTTGGTGGTCTGCTCGCCCGCCAGCCAGCCACCGGGGTCCCGGAAGACGACGACGTCCCCGCGCTGCGGCTCGGAACCGAACCAGGGGGTGAGCTTGTCCACCAGGACCCGGTCGCCGATCCGGATGGTCTGCTCCATGGAGCCCGACGGGATCACGAAGGCCTGGACGAGGAAGGTCTTGAGCACCAGCGCTATGAGGACCGCGACGCCGACGAGGAGCGGGATCTCCTTGACGGCGCTGCGTCTGCGCCGCCGTTTGACCTTGCGCTGGAGCTTGCGGCGCTCGGCGCGCGAGCGGCCGCCGGACGGCGCGACGGCACGCCGCGAACCGGTGGGCAGCAGGTTCTCCGCGGGGCTGCTGGGCGCTCCCCGCGGCTTGCCCCGGCTACCCATCGCCGTCCCCGGCACGCGCCGCCCCGGCCCCCGCGTGGGCCGGCTCGGTGCCGGTCTCCGCGCCCGGCACGCGCGCGTAGGCGTCGGGACGGTCGAGGTGGGTGGCGTGGCCGAAGGGCCAGACGATCCAGTCGGCGCGGCCGATCACCTTGTCCAGCGGGATCATCCCGCCGCCCGGGGAGCCCAGATGGTCGCGGGAGTCGCTGGAGTCGGCGCGGTGGTCGCCGAGGACGAAGAGGGTGCCGTCGGGGACGACGACGTCGAAGGGGACCGTGGAGGGGCGGTCGCCGGGGTACAGGAACGCCGACTCGTCGACCGGCTGGCCGTTCACCCGGAGCCTCCCCTCCTCGTCGCAGCACACCACGTGGTCGCCGCCCACACCGACAACGCGTTTGATGTAGTCGCCGTGCCCGAAGAGCCCGGTGCCGTCGAAGACGACGATGTCGCCCCGCTGCGGCCGACGGTCGAAACGGTACGCCACCTTGTTTACGAGGACGCGGTCACCGATCCTCAATCCGCGCTCCATCGACCCGCTCGGGATCTGGAACGGCTGCAGCACGAAGGTGCTGAGCAGCAGCAGGAACAGCATCAGGACCAGCAGGGTCACGGTGATCCGGCCGCCCGGCACCCAGTCCGTGATCCGCCCCGCGAACGCGGAACGCGACCGTTCCTCCGGGCCTTCCGGATCCGAGGGCTGCTCGGAGTCGGAGGGAAGGGAGGAGCGGTCGCGCTCCGTGTGCTGTGCTTCGGTGTCCATCGGGGCCAGATGCTATCCGGCCCCGGCACGGACCTCGGAGGGCGCTCAGCTCTCGCGCTTCTCCTTGATCTTCGCGGCCTTGCCGCGCAGCTCGCGCAGGTAGTACAGCTTGGCGCGGCGGACGTCACCCTTGGTGACGAGCTCGATCTTCTCGACGATCGGGGTGTGCACCGGGAAGGTGCGCTCGACGCCGACGGAGAAGGAGACCTTGCGGACCGTGAAGGTCTCGCGCACGCCGGCGCCCTGACGGCGGATGACGACGCCCTTGAACTGCTGCACACGGGAGCGGTTGCCCTCGATGACGCGCACGTGGACGTTGACGGTGTCGCCGGGGCGGAAGGCCGGGACGTCGCTGCGCAGCGACGCGGCGTCGACGGAGTCGAGCAGGTGAGACATTTCGTCTGCTTTCTTCGCCGATGCCACAGGTCATCGACGGAAACTAGGTGTTTCGGAATCAGTGCCGTGCGGGTCGGGACGGGCGTCTTCTCCCCCTGTGGCAGGGGCGCGCTCCGGACGGACGCACAACAGCCGCCTATTCTTCCATGCCCGGGGTCCTGCGCCAAAATCGGCCGTACGGTTCCCCGTCCGGGTCGGGCTGCCAGCCCAGGATGGAGAGCATCTCGCGGTCCTTCTTGTCGAAGGCGGCGGGATCGCACCGTTCGATCAGGTCGGGCCGGTTCTCGGTGGTGCGGCGCAGGGCCTCGTCGCGGCGCCAGCGGGCGATCTTCCCGTGGTGGCCGCTGAGCAGCACGTCGGGAATGCCGCGCCCGCGCCACCGCGGGGGCTTGGTGTGGACGGGGCCCTCCAGCAGGTTGGCCATGGCGCCGAGGGCGAAGGAGTCGTCCCGGTGGGACTCCGCGTTGCCGAGCACGCCGGGCAGCAGCCGGGCCACGGCCTCGGTGACGACCAGGACGGCCGCCTCGCCGCCGGCCAGGACGTAGTCGCCGATGGACACCTCGTACACGGGCATCCGGGTCGCGTACTCGTCGACGACGCGGCGGTCGATGCCCTCGTAGCGGGCGGGCGTGAAGATCAGCCAGGGCCGCTCGGAGAGCTGGACGGCGAGTTCCTGGGTGAAGGGCCGGCCGCTGGGCGTGGGCACGATGAGGGCGGGCTCGCCGGAGCCCGCCTCGTAGCCGTCGGCCAGGACGGTGTCCAGGGCGTCGCCCCACGGCTCGGTCTTCATGACCATGCCCGGGCCGCCGCCGTAGGGGGTGTCGTCGACCGTGTTGTGGCGGTCGTACGTCCACGCGCGCAGGTCGTGCACGTGGACGCCGAGCTGTCCACGCGCGCGTGCCTTGCCGACGAGGGAGACGTTCAGCGGTTCCAGGTACTCGGGGAAGATCGTGACGACGTCGAGCCGCATCAGGCGTCGTCTCCCGGGCCGTCGGCGTCCTCGCGCGCGGAGGCGATCTCGGCCCGGTCGTCGATCAGACCGGGCGGCGGGTCGATGACCGCGCGCTGCTCGTCGAGGTCGATGTCCGTGACGATCTCGGCGACGAACGGCACGTAGACCTCGCTGCCGTCGGGGCGCTCCACCACGAACAGGTCCTGCGTGGGCAGGTGGGAGATCTCGGTGATGCGGCCGACCTCGGTGCCGTCGACGGTCACCACGTCGAGGTCGATCAGTTGGTGGTCGTAGTACTCGTCCTCGTCCTCGGGCCGCTCGTCCGGGTCCACGTCGGCGATCAGGAGGGTGTTGCGCAGCGCCTCGGCCCCGGTTCGGTCGTGGACACCGGCGAAGCGCAGCAGGAGGCGGCCGCTGTGCACCCGGCCGGTCTCGATGGTGAGCGGCCCGGCGGAGGCGGGATCGGTGGCCAGCACGGCACCGGGCCCCAGCCTCAGCTCCGGCTCGTCCGTGCGGACCTCGACGGTCACCTCGCCCTTGATGCCGTGGGCGCGGCCGATGCGCGCGACTACCAACTGCACTGTGCTTGATCTCCTGTCGGAACTGCGACGAGCCCGCACGACGGGCTCATACGACTGCGGGCCGGGGACGGCCCAGTGGCCTTCCCCGGCCCGAGCCGGTGCTGCGCTTGGCGTCAGCGGACGTGGTCCACGTCGACGAGGTCGACACGGACACCCCGGCCGCCGATGGCGCCCACGACGGTGCGCAGGGCGCGTGCGGTGCGGCCGTTGCGGCCGATCACCTTGCCGAGGTCGTCGGGGTGGACCCGGACCTCGAGCACCCGCCCGCGGCGCAGGTTGCGCGAGGCGACCTGCACATCGTCAGGGTTGTCGACGATGCCCTTCACGAGGTGCTCGAGAGCCTCCTCGAGCATGCTCAGGCCTCGGACGCGGAGGACTCGGCGGCGGCCTCGTCCTTCTTGTCGGCCTTCTTCTTCTGGGTGATCGCCTCACCCTTGCCCTCGTCCTCGCCACCGACCGCCTCGAAGGACGGGCGGGCCGCCTTCTCGGCCGGCTGGAGCAGCGGAGCCGGGGCGGGCTCGCCCTTGAACTTCTGCCAGTCGCCGGTCTTCTTCAGGATGGCGAGCACGGGCTCGGTCGGCTGGGCGCCGACACCGAGCCAGTACGCGACACGCTCGGCGTCGACCTCCATCACCGACGGGTTGTACGTCGGGTGGTACTTGCCGATCTCCTCGATGGCCCGGCCGTCACGGCGGGTACGGGAGTCGGCGACGACGATGCGGTAGTGAGGCGAACGGATCTTGCCCAGACGCTTCAGCTTGATCTTGACTGCCACGGGAGTGGGTTCTCCTGGATTTGACGTGGGTGGGCACGGCGAGAGAGCCGCGTGGGGTTGCGGTACCCGAGTGCCCGATGGACGCGTCAGCCGGAGGAGAGAGGGGTCCTGTGCGACTGTCGAGTACAGCTAGCCATTGTGCCACACGTGGGCGGGCCCGCCGGACCGAGGGCACCGGGGCCGCCCCCGCGGGCGGACCGCTCGGCCCCGGACGACGGGCCCGGCCCGGCTGCCACGAGCAGCCGGACCGTCAGCTCACTCCCGCGCCGACCACCTCCGGGATGCGGAACGGCTTGCCGCAGCCGCCGCACATGATCGGCGCCTGGGCCAGCACCGACGGGACGACGCGCACGTTGCGACCGCAGTCGCAGACCGCCTTCACGCGCACCCCTCCCCCGCTGGAGCCGTGGCGGGCGGCCGGACCGCGGAAGCTGCGGGCCGTGTCGGTCGCGGTGGCGGCGGTGTGGGCCTTCAGCGCGCGCTGGAGGCGTTCGATCGTCGGGCGGTAGCGGCGCTTCGCCTCGGGGGTGAGCGTGACCAGGGAGAAGCCGCTGCTGGGATGCGGCTCCTCGGGGTGGTCCAGGCCCAGCTCCTCGGCGATCGCGAGGAATCGGCGGTTGTGGTAGCGCCCCGCGCGGGAGGTGTCGCGTACTCCGCGCGCGGCGGCGATGCCGTGGACTGCCTCGTGAAGCAGTCGCTCGAAGGAGAGCTCGTGTCCGCAGGCGGACGACGACTCTCCGATCAGGGACTCGGGCGCGGCAAGATCGGGCAGCTCGGTGTGGTGCCGCTGAATGTCGGCCCACGCCTGCGCCAGCTCTGCGGCGAGAACAGGTGGTGTCGTGCTCACGTAATGACAACGAGCCGGGGTGCCGCTGTGTTCCTATTCCGGGGCATCCCAAATAATTTGCACGTACCAGTCAGTTGCCGCTGATGCGTCCCGACGAGGGCGGGTGCGCTGATCTGCGGAGAAGCCTCACAGCTCGTACCAAGCCGGTGCGTAGTCCGACGTACGCGCCGGCGCGTACGTGGCGTCCGCGCGCCGGAGTGCGCGCGCCCCGCAAGGGCGCAAGAGGCGTTTCGGTCACTGTCGCGCCGGAGGGACGCCGTCCGAGCGGGCGCGTCGACGGGTGCGACGTTACCGGGTGCGCCCCCGGCGTGCGGCACCGCCCCGCCTCCCCGCACGTGCGGGCACCGCGCGGCGGCCGCCGGGCCGGCCGACCTTGGCCGGAACCGGTCCCTCCGCCCCGCGGCCGCCCACGGTCGTCGCCCAACGACACGATCCGGCCATCCGCCCGAGGACACGGGACGGGGCTACCCGGGTACCACGCGGTCGCCCCCGTGTTGCCGGGAAGTGAAATCTCGCCAGGCTGCCGGGGATCGGGCAGACCGGCCCCCGCCACCACTGGACGCCACGGCGAGCCCGGAGTTACCTGGCATACGGGGGGAGTGCGAGCGCACTGCACGGGGGCCAAGGAATCGGGCACGGCGGCAACACTCGGCGATTGGGGCGCTTTCCTATGACACCTACGCTCGTGCGGCAGCACTCGACTCACGCGGGGACGACACCTCACGTGGACCTGCGGGCACGCGCGCGTGACTGGTCCGAGATTCAGGAGCGGATGCTCGTACCGCTCTACGAGGCCGTCCACGAGCGGCTGGACGTGGGCGGCGACACGCGCGTGCTGGGGCTGGGCTGCGGCTCCGGTCTCGCCCTGCTCATGGCCGCCTCGCGCGGCGCCGCGGTGACCGGGGTCGACTCCCGCTCCCCGGAACTCCTGGCCCTGGCCCGCCGGCGCCTGCTCCCCGGCACCCCCGGGGAACAGTGGGCGGCGCAGGCGCCGCAGTCCCCCGCGACGGCGGGCCCGCACGCGCGCGGCGGCATCCCGCGCATCGTCGAGGGCCCGCCCGAGGACGCGGCGGACCCCACATCACCGCCGTACACCCTGGTGACCGCCTTCGAGCCCACAGGATGCCGCACGGGCGACGCGGAGGAACTCGGCGCCCTGCTCGCCCGGGCGACACCGCTCGCCGCGCGGGGAGCGGCCGTGGTGCTGACCGGCTGGGGACCGCCCGAGCGGTGCGCCACGACCTCGGTGCTGCGGGTGGCCGCCCGGCTCTCCGACCCGCTGCGCGGACCCGGCAGCTGGCGCCCCGCCCTGCGCGACGACCTGGAGGAGGTCGCCCAGCGGGCCGGACTCAGGCCGGACGGCTCGGGACGGGTGGCGTGCCCGTTCGGATACGCCGACACGGGCAGCGCGGTGCGCGGACTGCTGTCGACCGGGCTGTTCGACGCGGCGGTCGCGGCGACCGGCCGGGAACAGGTCGACAAGGAGCTGAGGGAGGCCCTGCACCCCCACCAGCGGCCGGACGGAACGGTGTGGATGCCGAACGTCTTCCGCTACCTCGTCGCCCGGGTGCCCTGACGACCGCTTCCGGTCGAAACGGCGCGGTAAGCGATCGCCGCGTGACGCACTTCTTCCGGTGCGCGTGTGAAGGGTGTGAAGGAGCCACTCCGGGGCCTCCGCGGCGTCTCCTGCTGGATCTTGGGCCTCTACGCTGATCCACCGTTCGGGGGAACAGACACATCCGCATACAGGAGCCTGTAGTGCCGCACCGCACGACCGCACTGCGCCTCGCCGCGCCGGTCGCCGTCCTCGCCCTGGCCCTCACCGCCTGCGGGGGCGGGGACGACGACACCGGCGCCGACGCGAAGAGCCCGGCGACCACCGGAGCCTCGCCCTCGCCCTCCCGGCCGGCCTCGGGCGGCGACATGGCGGCGGGCGAGAGCGCGACGGGGAAGGTCGCGGAGGACCCCGGCGAGGTCACGTACGAGGTGCTGGCCCAGAGGGTCGACGTCGGCACGGAGGCGGAGGCCGCGAAGGCGGTGGCGGACGCCGCGGACGCCAAGGGCAAGGTGCTGGCCACCGCGTACCTCAGGTACACGCACAAGGGCGGTCCCGCGCTGACCGGCGGCTCCGACGTGCACGACGCCGCCACGGTCTTCGCCGACGGACGGCGCGGCGGCGTCCTCGTCGGCGCCCCGGAGGACGCACCGGGCTGTGAGGACCCGTACGACGTGGAGAGCTGGAAGCAGGGCGAGAGCCACGTCTTCTGCGAGACCTACGTGATCCCCGCGGACGCCACCGGCGTCGAGGTCCACTGGTCCGGGGAGGACGGCGAGCCCTGCGTCTGGACGTTCCCCCAGTGACCGGACCGGGGCGGCGTCCCCGGTCGGGGATGCCGCCCCGGTGCTCGGGCACGAACGGGCGTCAGCCCATGAACTTCTTGAACTCGTCCGGCAGTTCGAAGTCCTGACCGCCCTGCTGCGGCAGCCCGAGGCCGCCCGCCGGGCCCCCGCCCTGCGCGGCGGCGGCCCGGCGGGCGGCCTCCTCCTGTTCCTGCTGCTTGCGCTTCATCGGGTTGCCCGAGCGCTGCTTGCCCTTGGCCTTCTTCTGCTGCTTCTTCTGCCGGCCGGGGCCACCGCCCATGCCGGGCATCCCCGGCATCCCGGGCATGCCGCCGCCCTGGGCCATGCGGGACATCATCTTGCGGGCCTCGAAGAACCGCTCGACCAAGTTCTTCACGGCGCTGACCTCGACGCCGGAGCCCTTGGCGATGCGGGCACGGCGCGAGCCGTTGATGATCGTCGGCTCCTGGCGCTCGGCCGGGGTCATCGACTTGATGATGGCGGCCGTGCGGTCGACGTCGCGCTCGTCGAGGTTGTTGATCTGGTCCTTCATCTGGCCCATGCCGGGGAGCATGCCGAGCAGCTTCGAGATGGAGCCCATTTTCCGGACCTGCTCCATCTGGGCCAGGAAGTCGTCCAGGGTGAAGTCCTGGCCCTTCTTGGACGCCAGCTTGGAGGCCATCTTCTCGGCCTCTTCCTGGCTGAACGTCTTCTCAGCCTGCTCGATCAGGGTGAGCAGGTCACCCATGTCGAGGATGCGGGAGGCCATCCGGTCGGGGTGGAAGGCGTCGAAGTCGTCGAGCTTCTCGCCGTTCGACGCGAACATGATCGGCTTGCCGGTCACCGAGGCGATCGACAGGGCCGCGCCACCGCGGGCGTCGCCGTCGAGCTTGGAGAGCACCACGCCGTCGAAGCCGACGCCGTCGCGGAAGGCCTCGGCGGTGTTGACCGCGTCCTGACCGATCATCGCGTCGACGACGAAGAGGATCTCGTCGGGGTGGACCGCGTCGCGGATGTCCGCGGCCTGCTGCATCAGCTCCTGGTCGATGCCCAGGCGGCCGGCGGTGTCGACGATGACCAGGTCGTGCACCTTGGTCCTGGCGAACTCGATGGAGTCCTTGGCGACCTTGACCGGGTCGCCCACCCCGTTGCCCGGCTCGGGGGCGTAGACGGCGACACCGGCGCGCTCGGCGACGACGCTGAGCTGGTTGACGGCGTTGGGGCGCTGGAGGTCACAGGCGACCAGCAGCGGCGAGTGGCCCTGCTCCTTGAGCCAGCGGCCCAGCTTGCCCGCGAGGGTGGTCTTGCCGGCACCCTGCAGACCGGCCAGCATGATCACGGTCGGCGGCTGCTTGGCGAAGCGCAGACGGCGGGTCTCGCCGCCGAGGATGGTGATCAGCTCTTCGTTGACCACCTTGACGATCTGCTGCGCCGGATTGAGCGCCTTGGAGACCTCGGCGCCCAGGGAGCGCTCCTTGACGCGCTTGATGAAGGCGCGGACGACGGGCAGCGCCACGTCGGCCTCGAGCAGCGCGATGCGGATCTCGCGGGCCGTGGCGTCGATGTCCGCCTCGGACAGCCTGCCCTTGCCGCGGAGGTTCTTGAAAGTCGCGCTGAGGCGGTCGGAGAGGGTATCGAACACGGCGGCGTAGGTCCTCGCGTCGGCAGTGGGTGTGGGTCGCCCTCCAGGGTATCCGGCCCGGCAAGCAAATCGTCCCTGCCCGTCGAGGAGAGCGGACGGGACCGGGAGCCGGGGGGCCGGGCCCGTCGGCGCGCGGTCATCCCCGCAGCGACTCCTCCAGCCCCCGCGCCACCGACGCCGCTTCCTCCCCCGGCAGCGGGCCGCCCCCGCCCCGCGTCACGTAGAACGCGTCCACCGCGTTCGCCCCCAGCGTCGACGCGTGCGCGCTGCGCACCCGCACCCCCGCGCCCTCCAGCGCCCGCCCGATGCGGAAGAGCAGTCCCGGCGCGTCCTGCGCCCGGACCTCGATCACCGTGGCCAGCCGGGACGCGGCCGGGGCGACGGTCACGCGGGGCGGGGGCGGCTCCACGCCCCGGCGCCGGGGATGGGCGGCGTCCCGTTCGGCGAGCCGCGCGGCGATGTCCAGGGTGCCGTCCAGGGCCCTGACCAGGTCGGACCGGAGCCGGGCGGCCTGGGGCAGCGAGCCGTACTGCGCGGCGACCCGCCAGTCGAGGAGCAGCACGGAGCCGTCGACGCCGTCCGGCAGCGGAACGGACCGCAGCTCGGCGGTGCGGACGGTCAGGCGGTGCAGGGCCAGGACCCCGGCGACCGCCGGGAGGACGCCCGCCTGGTCGGGAACGGCGATCAGCAGTTCCACGCCGAGCGGCTCGGGACCCGTGCCCGCCGCCGGGCCGTCCTGCTCCGGATCGGCCGACGGCTCGGTCTGCGCCCGCAGCGCCAGGACCGGGCCGCCCGTGCGGAAGGCCTCGACCGCGAGCCGTTCCTGCTCCGCGGTGGGCGCCGCGACGGCGGGTTCGCCCGGCGGGTCGCCGGCCAGCACCGAAGCGGCCCGCTTCACCAGGTCGGCGACGAGCGAGCCGCGCCAGGACGACCAGGCGGCCGGACCGGTGGCCAGCGCGTCCGCCTCGGTCAGGGCGTGCAGCAGCTCCAGCGTCTGCTCCGTGCCGACCGCGTCCGCGACCGCGCGCACGGTGGCCGGGTCGTCGAGGTCGCGCCGGGTGGCGGTCTCCACGAGCAGCAGGTGATGGCGTACGAGGGTGGCGAGGACGCCGGCGTCCGTGCGGTCGAAACCGATGCGGGTGGCGACGTCCCGGGCGATGGTCTCCCCGGCCACGGAGTGGTCGCCGGGCCAGCCCTTGCCGATGTCGTGCAGCAGCGCGGCGACCAGGAGCAGGTCGGGGCGGTGCACGCGGCGGGTGAACCCGGCGGCGCGGACGGCGGTCTCGATCAGGTGCCGGTCGACGGTCCACAGGTGCACGGCGTTGCGCTGCGGACGGCAGCGGACCCGTTCCCAGTCGGGCAGCAGCCGGGTGACCAGGCCCTCGGCCTCCAGCGCCTCCCAGACCTGCACCGTGGGCCGGCCCGAGCCGAGCAGGGTCACCAGTTGCTCGCGGGCCTCGGCGGGCCAGGGCGCGGGCAGGGGGCGCGCGGTGGCCGCCAGGCGCCGGACGGCGTGCAGGGAGAGCGGGAGGCCGGCCTGCGCGGCGGCGGCCGCGGCGCGCAGCGGGAGTACGGGGTCGCGTTCGGGGCGCGCGGTGCGGGCGAGTACCACCTCGCCGTCCTGCTCCACGACGCCCTCGGCGAGGGGGGAGCGCTCGGCGGCCGGTCTGCCGCCGTTCATCAGGGCCCGCAGCCGCGGCCGCACGGAGCGTGCGCGCAGGACGCGCCCCACTTCGCGCCAGGTGACGTCGCCCGCGTAGGAGATGACACGGGCCGCCTCGTACACCTGCCGCAGCAGCGCGTCGGCGTCCAGGAGGCCCAGTGCGGCGGCCACCTCGTCGTGTTCCTGGAGGGCCAGCCGGTCGGTGGCCCGGCCGGTGGCCAGGTGGAGGGCGTCGCGTACGTCGAGCAGCCGGCGCCGGGCGTCGGCGAGGCCCTCGCGCGGGGCGTCGGCGAGCCAGGACGCGGCGACGGCGCGCAGGGCGGTGGCGTCGCGCAGGCCGCCCCGGGCCTCCTTGAGGTCGGGTTCCAGCAGGAACCGCAGTTCGCCCTGGCGTTCGGCGCGCTCGGCGCACAGGTCCCGGAGTTCGGGCAGGCGCCTGGGGGCCTGGTTGCGCCAGTCGGCGAGGGCGGTGGTGCGCAGGGCGGCGGTGAGGCCGAGGTCTCCGGCGAGGTGGCGGGCGTCCAGGAGCCCGAGGTGGACCTTCAGGTCCTCGCCCGCCGTCCTGCGGGCCTGCTGCGGGGTGCGGACGGAGTGGTCGAGGTCGATGCCGAGGTCCCAGACCGGGTACCAGAGGCGGTCGGCGAGGGCGGCGACGGCCTTGTCGTCCCGGCCGTCGTGCAGCAGGAGCAGGTCCAGGTCGCTGCGCGGGGACAGTTCGCCGCGCCCGTAGCCGCCGACCGCGACGAGGGAGACACCCGTGCGGTGTTCGGTGGCCGCGCCGAAGAGGCCGGCCAGCCAGGCGTCGGTCAGTTCGGCCAGTGCCCTGCGGCGCGGCGGCCCGGACCGCGCCCCCTCGGTGAGGAGGCGCAGCCGGGCCGCCGCGTAGCCGCCGGGTTCCGGGCCTTCTGCTCGTCGCGTCACGTCCGTACTCGTCACCCGGCGACTCCTTGTCCGTCCGTCGTGTCAGAGCGCGTCGGGTCCGCGCTCGCCGGTCCTGACCCGTACGGCCGTGTCGACCGGGACCGCCCAGACCTTGCCGTCGCCGATCTTGCCGGTGCGGGCCGCCTTGACGACGACGTCGATGAGCTGCTCGGCGTCGTCGTCCTCGGCCAGGACCTCGATGCGGATCTTGGGCACGAGGTCGACGGTGTACTCGGCACCTCGGTAGACCTCGGTGTGTCCGCGCTGGCGGCCGTAGCCGCTGGCCTCGGTGACGGTCAGGCCGTGGACCCCGAAGGCCTGGAGGGCCTCCTTGATCTCGTCGAGCCGGTGCGGCTTGACGACGGCGGTGATGAGCTTCATGCGTCCACCTTCTTGCTCGGGGCCGACGCGGCCGTGGAGGCGGCCGGTGCGGCGGTCGTCCGGGCGGCACCGCCGCCGGCGCCGCTGAAGTCGTATGCGGTCTCGGCGTGCTCGGCCTGGTCGATGCCCGCCACCTCGACGTCCTCCGGTACCCGCATCCCGATCGTCCTGTCCAGCAGGAGGGCGAGGAGCGCGGAGACGACGAGGGAGTAGGCGAGGACGCCGAAGACGCCGGCGCACTGCTTCCAGAACTGGTCGAGGCCGCCGCCGTAGAAGAGGCCCTGGACGTCGGACTGGCCCTTGCCGCTGGCGAAGAGGCCGACGAGCAGCGAGCCGAGGATGCCGCCGACGAGGTGGACGCCGACCACGTCGAGGGAGTCGTCGTAGCCGAACTTGTACTTCAGGCCGACGGACATGGCGCAGACCACGCCGGCGATGAGCCCGACGGCGATCGCGCCGAGCGGGGAGACGGCGCCGCCCGCCGGGGTGATGGCGACCAGGCCGGAGACGGCGCCGGAGGCCGCGCCGAGGGTGGTGAAGGCGCCGTGCCGGATCTTCTCGTAGGCGAGCCAGCCGAGGATGGCGGCGCCGGTGGCGACCTGGGTGTTGACGAACATCAGGGCGCCGACGCCGTCGTCGTTGCCGAGCCAGGAGCCGGCGTTGAAGCCGAACCAGCCGAACCAGAGCAGACCGGCGCCGAGCATGACCAGCGGGAGGCTGTGCGGGCGCATCGGGTCCTTCTTGAAGCCGACCCGCTTGCCGATGACGAGGATCACGCCGAGGGCGGCCGCACCGGCGTTGATGTGCACGGCGGTACCGCCCGCGAAGTCGATCACGCCGAGTTCGAAGGCCCAGCCGCCGGCGCCCCACACCCAGTGGGCGACGGGGAAGTAGACGATCGTGGCCCACAGGGCGATGAACAGCGCCCAGGCGGTGAACTTCACGCGGTCCGCGAGGGCGCCGCTGATCAGGGCGGGGGTGAGGACGGCGAACATGAGCTGGAAGACCAGGAACACGAAGACGGGGACGGTGTAGCCGTCCCACAGCTCGGTCAGGCCGATGTTGCTGAGGCCGAGCCAGTCGGAGTTCCAGCCCACGAGGCTGCCGGAGTCGGTGCCGAACGCCATGGAGAAGCCGTAGAGCACCCACAGGACGGTGACGATGCCGAGACTGATGAAGCTCATCATCAGCATGTTCAGGGTGCTCTTGACCCGGACCATGCCTCCGTAGAAGAAGGCCAGGGCGGGCGTCATGAGCATCACCAGGGCGGAGCAGATGAGCATGAAGCCTGTGTTGGCGGCGGAGAGCTCGGTCTCTGCCGCGAGCGTGATGGCTGGAGCCATCGGCGTCTCCTCGTCGTTGGTACGGCCCCGTGCGGGCGAAGCCTGGCGGGCGGGCGGTGAGGGGTGGGCCGGTTATGCGCCACGAGACTGGCGCAGCGCGGTTTCGGTGGAGGCCCCTCGTTGTTTCGCCGCCGTGACGAAGGCGCGGTACGTGTTACGCGTGGGTGAACGGCGGTGTCGCGGGCCGGGGCACGGACCGGGTGACGGCGCCCTGCCCACGACGGCCGCGCCCGTCGGTCGAGCGGCCCCCACGGCGAGCGGCCGGGTCCGCGGGAGCGGCGCCGGTTCGGGCGCGGAAAGGGGAGCCGGCCGCGGCGGGCCTCCGAATGACCTGGCATGGGGGAGCCGAGTCGGGCAGTTCGGGAGGGCCGGCCGCGGCCGGGGCTGGTGGAGGTTCAGACCGCTTCGGCGGTCTCCGGCAGCTCGACGGCGAGCCGTTCGGTGAGGTCGACGACCTCACCGAGGTCGCCGAAATCGCGTACGGCCGTGTCGACGGTCTTGCGGATGCGGGTGTTGACGCGTTCGGAGCGGACCTTCTTGGCGATGCCCATGGCCTCCTTGGCGAGGACGGCGCTCTCCTCGGGCTCGCGGCGCAGCAGGTGCACGGTGGCCATGCCGATCAGGTTGAGCGCGTAGGAACGCTGGTGTTCCTCGTCCTTGGCGAACAGCTCTACGGCCCGGCGCATCAGGGGGTCGGCGAGGGAGGCGTAGGTGGGGCTGCGGCCCGCGACGTAGGCGAGGTCGCGGAAGGAGTGGCTGTTCTCGCCGTGCAGCTCGGCCTCGGAGAAGAAGCGGATCCAGTCGGGGTCCGGCTCGTCCCACTCGTCGGCCTCGGCGAAGATGTCCTCGGCCATGCGCACCGCTCGCTTGGTGCGGCCGGGCTGCCCCATGTTGGCGTAGGCGCGGGCCTCCATCGCGTACAGCATCGACTGGGTGCGGGGGCCGGCGCAGTCGCGGCTGCCGTACTGCGCGAGGTGGATCAGTTCCAGGGCGTCCTCGGGCCGGCCGAGGTGGATCATCTGGCGGCTCATGCTGGAGAGGATGTACGAGCCCAGCGGCCGGTCCCCGGCCTCCTTGGCGGCGT
The DNA here is from genome assembly GCF_003112575.1 of Streptomyces ardesiacus. Taxonomy (GTDB): domain Bacteria; phylum Actinomycetota; class Actinomycetes; order Streptomycetales; family Streptomycetaceae; genus Streptomyces; species Streptomyces ardesiacus. Next base: position 1,175,839 of record NZ_BEWC01000002.1, on the reverse strand, counting down.
GCAGGGCGAGCACGAAGTACTTCTGGGCGGTGGGCTGGAGCCCCACGTCGTACGACATCCAGCCGGCCAGCTCGGCCAGCTCGGCGGCGACCTTGAAGAGCTTGGCGCGGGTGGTCTCCGACTGGGGTTCCTGGAGCAGGTCGGTGACCTCGTGCAGCTGGCCGACGACGGCCTTGCGGCGCAGACCGCCGCCGCACTGGGCGTCCCAGCGGCGGAACATGACGGCCGTGGACTCCAGCAGCTCCAGCTCCGGCCGGGACAGCCTCCCGCGCGCGCGGGAGCCGGGGGCGGCGGCCTCGCGTGCGGCGGACTGGCCGGCGGAGGGGGTGGGGACGAGCCAGCGCTGCATGGGTTCGATGAGGGACGGCCCCGCGGACAGGGCCAGCGAGCTCCCGAGGAAGCCGCGCCGCGCCAGCATGAGGTCGCTGCGCGAGAACTCGCTGAGCAGGGCCACGGTCTGCGGGCCGGTCCAGGGGAGGTCGACGCCGGTCGCGGAGGGCGTGGGCCGGGTGGAGCGCAGACCCAGGTCCTCGACGGAGACGACGACGCCGAAACGCTCGGAGAACAGCTCGGACAGGATCCGCGGGATGGGCTCGCGCGGGTTCTCCCCGTCGAGCCAGCGGCGCACGCGCGAGGTGTCGGTGGAGATGTGGTTGGCGCCGAGCTGGCGGGCCCGGCGGTTGACCTGGCGGGCCAGCTCGCCCTTGGACCAGCCGCTGCGGGCGAACCAGGACGTGAGCAGCTCGTTCGGGCGCTTGTCGGGGTGCGACGCGCTCCCCGCGCTCGTACCGCTGCCGCCGTTGCCACTCACTGGAACGCCCCCATTCCTGAGACCACCTGTCGCCGAGTGCGCCAAGCCCTGCCAGGATGCCGGTGGTCGCGGCGCCCCGTCCGGTGATTGCCACCCTTCGAACGGAGAACCGGGTTGCCTCCGGCATACCCACACGTGCATGTGCCCCAAGGCTCCATGCACTCAAAGTAGTCCCGCGATCACTCGTTCAGCCATGGCGATTACGGAATCGCCACCATTCGCCACCCCTTCGAATGAACTCAGTGCGGCCGGGACGCGATTCACTTGACACACGCCACTCTGGAGTCGGTGCAACGGTGCACACCGGGGCGTGCGCGTCCGGACGCACTACCCGGCGCGCTTCCGGACGCTGTCTGAATCGCTCGGGACTGGGGAGTGGGAAGCAGAGAGTCACGTTTCGCGTCCGCTGCGTAACCGCCGCCGCGCCGGACCCGTTGGAGGGGGCATGGGCTTCACGATCGGCATCGGCAGCAGTCGGGGCATGCGCGAGATCCGGTCCGGTGCGCGCCGCCGCGGCCGCGCCTCGGAGTGCACCGTTGTGGCCGAGTTCACCGGGCTGTGGGGCTGGGACGTGGTCCCGGGCGCCCGGACCGCCGCGGGCGCCTGCTCGTGCGGCCTGCCCGACTGCCCGGCACCGGGCGCGCATCCCCTGGACTTCGCGCCCGAGGTTCCCGCCGGTGCACGGCTCGACGAGGCGAGCGAGGCGTGGGGGCGGTATCCCGGCGCGGCGGTGATGCTGGCGGTCGGGCGGACCTTCGACGTGATCGAGGTGGCCGAGCCCGCCGGCCTGCGGGCGCTGGCCCGGCTGGAGCGCATGGGCCTCCCGCTCGGCCCGGTCGCGGCGACGCCGCAGGGCCGCGCCCAGTTCTTCGTCGCGCCGGGCGCCGCCGCCGAGCTGCCCCGGCTGCTGTACCGCATGGGCTGGGACGATCCGTCCGCCCTCGACCTGCGCGCCCTCGGCCCGGGTACGTACATCACGGCGCCGCCCTCCGACCGCGGCGGCCGGGGCCCGGTGCGCTGGCTGCGGCCCCCGGCCCTCGACTCGGCCACGCGGCCGCCGGCGGCCCGGCTGCTCCTGGGGACGCTGGCCTACCTGGCCCACCGGTCCCGGGCGTAGCCCTCCGGCTCCGGGGACACCCCCGGCACGGCGAAGCGCCCGCCCCCCGGTCCGGGAGGCGGGCGCTTCTCACGCGTGCGTGCGCGAGGCGCCGCAGGCTGCGTCACTCGCCGATGAGGGCGTCCACGAAGGCCGCGGGCTCGAACGGCGCCAGGTCGTCCGCGCCCTCGCCGAGCCCGATCAGCTTGACCGGCACGCCCAGTTCGCGCTGCACGGCGACCACGATGCCGCCCTTGGCCGTGCCGTCCAGCTTGGTGAGCACGATGCCCGTGATGTCCACGACCTCGGCGAAGACCCGGGCCTGGATCAGCCCGTTCTGGCCCGTGGTGGCGTCGAGCACGAGCAGCACCTCGTCCAGCGGCGCGTGCTTCTCCACGACGCGCTTGACCTTGCCCAGCTCGTCCATGAGGCCGGTCTTGGTGTGCAGGCGGCCGGCGGTGTCGATGAGCACGACGTCCGAACCCAGCTCCTTGCCCTCCTTGACCGCGTCGAAGGCCACGGACGCCGGGTCGCCGGCCTCCGGCCCGCGCACGGTGTGGGCGCCGACGCGCTCGCCCCAGGTCTGGAGCTGGTCGGCGGCGGCGGCGCGGAAGGTGTCGGCGGCACCGAGGACGACGCTGCGGCCGTCGGCGACCAGGACACGGGCGAGCTTGCCGGTGGTGGTGGTCTTGCCGGTGCCGTTGACCCCGACGACCATCACGATGCCGGGCCTGCCGGTGGCGGGTTCGGTCTTGACCTCGCGGTCCATGTCGGGGCCGACGAGGTTGATCAGCTCCTCGCGCAGCAGTCCGCGCAGCTCCTCGGGGGTGCGGGTGCCGAGCACCTTCACCCGCTCGCGCAACCGCTCGACCAGCTCCTGGGTGGGCTGCACGCCGACGTCGGCGGTGAGCAGCGTGTCCTCGATCTCCTCCCAGGTGTCCTCGTCGAGGTGCTCCCGGGACAGCAGGGTCAGCAGTCCCTTGCCGAGCGCGTTCTGCGAGCGGGAGAGGCGGGCACGGAGCCGGACCAGACGGCCGGCGGTGGGCTCGGGAACCTCGATCTGCGGGATCTCGAGCTCTTCGACGACGGGCGGCTCCTCGACGGTGGCGGTGCCGCCGTCCGGGAGGTCGACCTCCTCTATCGTCCGGCGCGTTTCGTCGCGCGGCGTCTCGGCCTCTTCGCCGACGTGCGGCTCGGCCGGAGGGGCGGTGATGTCGGGCGTCGCGGGCGGCGGCGGAGGCAGCTGCTTCTTGCGGCGGCTGCCGACCACCAGCCCGCCGAGCGCGCCGATCACGACCACGGCGATGACTACAGCAAGGATGACGATTTCCATAACGCGTCCAGTATGCGTGACCCCCGGCACGGGTCCCGGCTGTCGGCTCCTTGTGGTTTCGTCCGAAGGACAAAGGGCCCTGGAAGGAACGAGTCGGATCAAAGTACGATGGAAGAGGATGCGTCAACGCGCGTAGAGTCCCGACCGTCCCCTCTCCCCCACGATCGAGGCACGGACCCCCCACATGAGCAAGACCGCCGAGAACGAAGGCGCCCTGGAAACCCGCGGCATCGAGCAGGTGCCCGACCACGAGCGCACCGCCCGGATCCGCGACCTGTTCCCGACCTGGGTCGGCGCCAACATCAGCGTGCTGCTGCTCACGATGGGCGCGAGCCTCGTCGTGGCGTACGGGCTCAACTTCTGGCAGGCCCTGGTCGTCGCGGCCGCGGCGCCCGTCGTGTCGTACGGCCTGGTGGGCCTGATCGGCATCGCCGGCAAGCGGGGCGGTGCGCCCGGCATGGCGCTCTCCCGCGCGGTGTTCGGGCAGCGGGGCAATCTGCTGCCGGGCTCGCTGATCTGGGTCGCCCGCTGGGGCTGGGAGACGATCAACGCGGTGACCGGCGCGTACGCCCTGCTCACCGTGCTGGACATCGTGTTCGGCATACGCGCGAACAGCGTGCTGGACATGGTGACGCTGCTCGCCTTCGTCGTGGCGACGTTCGCGATCTCGGGACTGGGCATCAACGCCGTGCAGAAGTGCAACAAGTACGCGACGTACCTCTTCGGCGCCTTCTCCGTGCTCGTGCTGGGCTACCTGGTCGTGGACACGGACTGGTCCGCGGTCTTCGGCCGGTCGGCCGGCTCGGTGGCCGCGATGATCACGGGCGTGGGTCTGATCGCGGCCGGCGGGGTCAGCTGGATCCCCTCCGCTCCCGACTTCACCCGCTACCTGCCGCGCACGGCGTCCTCGAAGGGGCTCGTGGGCGTCACGGTCGGCGGGGCCGGCATCGTCGTGCTGCCCATGGTCCTGATGGGCATGATCATGGCCGTCTCCACGCCGGACCTGGCCTCGGCCGCCGACCCGGTCTCCTTCCTCGGCGAGATCCTGCCCACCTGGATCGCGGTGCCGTACCTGCTGATCGCGCTGATCGGCATGCTGCTGATCAACTCGATGTCGATGTACTCGGCCGGCTTCACCGCGCAGACCCTGGGCTTCAAGGTCCCGCGGCACTGGGCGGTCTCGGTCAACGCCGTGATCTCGCTGGTCTTCGGCGGCGTGCTGATGCTGGTGGCGACCAGCTTCATGGGCTCCTTCATCGCCTTCCTGTCGCTGCTCGCGGTCGCCTTCTCCGCCTGGGTCGGCGTCTTCGGCGCGGACCTGCTGCGCGGCCGGGAGTACGACGGCGCGGCCCTCGCCGACACCGGCCGCACCAGCGCCTACTGGTACCGGGGCGGCTTCTCCCCCGCCGCCGTCGCCGCCTGGGCGGTGGGCCTGGCCGCCGGTCTGATGTTCACCACGTCCGACTGGTTCACCGGCCCGCTCGCGGCGAACAACGTCGTCGGCGAGTACGGCCTGGGCTGGGTGGCCACGGTGGTGATCTCCGGTCTGCTGTACGTCGTGCTGCCGAAGCCCTCGGCGGTCGTCCCGGAGCGCCCCGCCGAGCCGGCGGAACGAGCCGGGACCGTGACCGTCTGAGGCCCCGCGGGCACCCCGTCCGGGGGGCTACGGGCGGGTCAGCGCGAGGACGACGTTGTGCCCGCCGAAGCCGAAGGAGTGGCTGACCGCGGCGCGGACCTCCTGGCGGCGGGGCTGCTTCACGACGCAGTCGAGGTCGAACCCGGGCGCGGGAGCCTCCAGGTTGGCGACCGGCGGGACGCGGCGGTGCTGCAGGGTCAGCACGGTCAGCGCGGCCTCGATCCCCCCGGCGGCGCCGAGGCTGTGCCCGAGGACCCCCTTGGCCGCGGTGACGCTGGGCCGGTGCGGCAGGACCCGCGCGATCAGGTCGGCCTCGGCGGCGTCGTTGAGCGGCGTGGAGGTGCCGTGGGCGTTGACGTGGTCGACGTCGTGCGGGGCGAGCCCGGCCTCGGCGAGCGCGGTGCGCAGGGCCGCCTCCGCTCCCCGCCCGTCCGGGGACGGCGCGGTGGGGTGGTGGGCGTCGGAGGTGCTGCCGCAGCCCGCGAGCAGGGCGCGGGGCGGCTTGCCGCGGGCCGCGGCGTCGGCGGCGCGTTCGAGGACCAGCACCCCGGCGCCCTCCCCCACGACGAAGCCGTCGCGGTCGGCGGCGAACGGCCGGGACGCCTCCGCGGGCGCGGCGCGGCGTTCGGAGAGGGCACCCATGCGCCAGAAGCCGGTGGTGGACAGCCGGCTGACGCCCGCTTCGACGCCGCCGGCCACGGCCACGTCGCACAGGCCGGCCGCCAGCAGGTCACGGGCCAGCGCGAGGGCCGTCGCCCCGGAGGCGCAGGCGGTGGCGGGGGCGAGGCCGATGCCCCGGGCCCCGAGGTCGATGGAGACCTCGCCGGTGCCGAGGTTGGGCAGGACCAGGGGGATGGCGAGGGGCGAGACGAAGTCGGGGCCGCGCTCCTCCAGGCGCCTGCCCTGCTCCTCCCACTTGTCCACGCAGCCCATGCCGCAGCCGAGGATCGTGGCGACGCGGGCGCCGTCCCAGTCGGCGGGCCGGTGACCGGCGTCGCGCACGGCCTCCCGGGCGGCGAGGACGGCGAGCTTCGCGGAGCGCCCCATGCGCCACGAGCGGCGTCCGACCCGCCGGTCCAGTTCCTCCTCGCTCAGCGGGACCCGGCAGGAGAAGTCGACGGGCAGGCCGGTGAGGAGGGGGTCCGGGGCGGCGGTGCCGGTTCCCGCGCACACCGCTTCCCAGGTCGCCTCCGCTCCCTCTCCGCCGGGGGTGACCAGGCCCAGCCCGGTGATCGCGACGGGGGTGCGGACGGTCACGGCGTGGTCACCGACTGGGCGCGCAGGGTGTCGAGGTGCTCGGTCACCTGGGCGAGGGTGGTGGCCCGGGTGGCGTGCTCCTCGTCGACCCGCACCTCCAGGCGTTCCTGGAGGATGAGCGCGAACTCGGCCAGGGCGAGCGAGTCGAGTTCGAGCTGTTCGAGGGTGCGCTCGGGGCTGATCTCGTCGTCGGGGATCCGGAACGTCGTGGTCAGCACGGAACGGATCACGTCGTAGGTGTCGGTCATGGGCGGGCGGTTCCCTTCTCGGTGCCGGGTGCGGCGGGGTGGGCGGGCGCGGGCGGAGGCTCCGGCCCGGCTGGGCCGGGCGGGCTCGAAGGGGCGGGCAGGAGACGGGCGAGGGTGCCGGCGCCGGCGGCGGGGCGGCCGGCGGCCTCGAACGCCTCGCGGATGCCGTCGGCGAAGCCGAGCGGCGGGGTGAACCCGAGACCGGTGCGGGCGGCGGTCAGGTCGAACCAGTGCGGGTGCACCAGTTCGGCGACCAGGAACCGGCTGAGGCCGTGCGTGCCGGTGGCGCCCCGCAGCCGGTCCGCCGTCTCGCGGGCGGCAGCGGCGGCGTGGGCGAGTGGGGCGGGCACCGGCCGCCAGGTGGCGCGGACTCCGGCGGCGGCGAGCAGCAGGCCGACGGTGTCGCGCAGGGGCAGCGGCTCGCCCTGGGCGACGAAGTAGGCCCGCCCGCCGACCGGGCACCCCCGGTGGAGCCGGTCGAGGGCGAGCAGGTGGGCGTGGGCGGCGGTGCGGACGTGGGTGGTGTCGACGAGGTTGGCCCCGTCGCCCGGCATGACGAGGCGTCCCCGGCGGACGGCGCGGGTCAGGGCGGGCAGGAAGTGCGGGTCGCCCGGCCCCCAGACGAGGTGCGGGCGCAGGGCGAGGGTGGCGAGTCCGCCGGAGCCGTGGGCATCGAGGACCAGTGCCTCCGCGACGGCCTTGGTGTGCGGGTAGGCGGCCAGGTACCGGCGCGGGCGGGGCAGCCGCTCGTCGGCGTTCTCCAGGCCCCCGGGCCGGAAGACGACGCTGGCGGTCGAGGTGTGGACGAGGGTGCGCACGCCGTGCCGGCGGCACCGGTCGAGCACCGTACGGGTGCCGTCGACGTTGGTGCGCCAGTAGGGCGCCGCCGGACCGCCCGCTCCCGCGAGGGCGGCGTTGTGGACAACGGCGTCGCACCCGGCGAGCGCGCGGTCGACGGCGGCCGGATCGGTGAGGTCGCCGTGGACCTGGAGTACGCCGAGCCGCGTCAGCGCGGCGCCGGGTCGGCGGCTGAGGGAGACGGTCTCGGTACCGCGGGCGGTGAGTTGCCGGCAGATCTCGGTGCCGAGGAAGCCGCTGCCGCCGGTGACGAGGACCCGGGCGGGGGCCGGTGCGCTCACCGCGGCCTCCGCAGGCGCCGGGTGGCCCAGTCGGCCAGCCGCTCGCGGTTGATCTTGGAGTTGTGCCGGATGTCCGTCGGGAACCCCGGGTGGACCAGGACCGCGGTGACGTGCCGTCCGTCGGGACGCCGGTCGAGCAGTTCGCGCACCGCCGCGACCACCGCCGGGCGTCCGGGCCCCCGCGCGGCCAGCTCGACGCACAGCACGGCGCGCTGCCGGCCCGGGTCCCCGACCCCGACGAGGGCGCTGCGGCGCACGCCGGGCACGGTGTCGGCGGCGGCCTCGACGTCCTCGGTGGTCAGGACGTGGTCGGTGCCGAGGACGCGGTGGCTGCGGCGGCCGTGGAACCAGATGCGGCCCTCCGCGTCGATGGTCCCCATGTCCCCGGTCCGGTGCTGGACGCCCTGGTCGGTGACGGTCTTGGTGGCCGCGGTGACCTCGGGACGCGCGTGGTAGGCCGGGCTGACGTTGCCGCCGGTGACGGCGATCTCGCCGACGCCGTCGGGACCGGCGTCCAGGATCGTGGCGACGACGCCGTCGAGGGGCCGGCCCACGCACGTGCCGGGGCCGGGTGCGCGGGCGTCGGCGGTGCTGACGGCGCTCACCGGCAGGCATTCGGTGGCCCCGTAGGCGCTGAGCACCTCGGCGTCCGGCCGCAGCACCGCGTGCAGGGCATCGGCGAGTGCGGCGCGCAGCGGGGCGCCGAAGGAGATCACGCGGTCGACGCGGCGCAGGGTGAGGCGCCGGCGCGCGCAGTGCTCGGCCAGCAGCCCGAGGACGGCGGGCGAGCCGACCACCACGTCCGTCCGGTTCTCCAGGAGCGGGCGGACCAGGCGTCCGGGCGGGGTGCGGGCCGGGGCGCGGTGGTTGACCGCGGGCGCGACGGTGGTGTGCCCGAGCACCGGTCCGAGCAGCACGACGGGGAGGAACCCGGCGAACAGCGTGCCGTCGGTGCCGACCAGGCGGGCCAGCGTCTCGGCCTGCCCCGCCAGGGTGCCGTGGTGGTATTCGGCGCCCTTGGGGACGCCGGTCGAGCCGGAGGTGAAGGCGATCAGCGCGAGGTCGTCCGGCGCCGGGGGCCGGGGGTTGCGCGTCGGCGGGCCGGAGGGCTCCACGCCCCGCCGGGCGCGTGGCACGGGCAGGCGCCGCCGCAGCCCCGGGACGGCCGCCCCGGTGACGACGGCCGTCCGCACGTGTCCCCGGGCCCAGCCCAGCGCCGTACGGCCCAGATGGGCGAGCGGTTGTCCGACGAACGCCTCGGGCGCCACCTCGTCCAGGCACTGCCGCAGGTCGGCGCGGGGCAGGCCGGGGTCGACCAGGACCGGGACCGCTCCGATCGCGAGCAGCCCGTGGACGGTGGTGAACAGGTGGTAGGGGTCGCCGGTCATGGTCACGGCCTTGTGGCCGCGGCGCACCCCGGCCCGTTCGAAGGCCCCGGCCGCCTCCCGGCACCCCGCGACGAGCCGGGCGAACGTGACGGCCCGGCCCGGCCCGTCACGGCGGCCGAGGACGAGGGCGGTGTCGTGCGGGCGCTCCGCGGCGAGCTGTTCGAGCCGGGCGTGGAGGTGTGCCATGTCAGCCCCGTTCCGTGGACGAGAGGAAGCCGCGGACGTCGCGGCCCAGCCGTCCGGCCGCGTCCTCCATGACGTAGTGGCCGGCGTCGGGGTAGCGGTGCACCCGGGCGTGCGGGAACCGCCGTTCCCACTCCGCCAGGACGACGGGCGTGAACACCGGGTCGCGCATGCCCCAGCCGACGAACAGCGGGAGGCCGCGCAGATCGGCCCCGTCGTCGCCGCCCGGGTCGAGGAGCCGCCAGGCCTCCTCCCGTTCGTCGCGCGGGATGCCGCGTACGAAGTCCACGACCGCGCGCCGGTCTCCGCTCCGGGCCAGCGGCAGCAGGTACGCCCGGCGTTCGGCCCGGCGCAGCGGGGCCACGACGCCGCCGCGCACGGCGGCCCGGGGGAAGAAGTTGGTGGCGTGGGCGAGGGCCGCGACGCCGCGGTGGTCCCGGATCCAGCGCAGGTAGACCGGCAGCCGGTAGCCGGAAGGCCAGGGAAAGCAGATGGAGTTGAGCACCACGACGCGGGCGGGGCGCAGGCCCCGGCGCCGTGCCCAGGCCAGGCCGAGCGCTCCGCCCCAGTCGTGCAGCACCAGCGTCCAGCCGTCGCGGGGCGCGCCCCGGCCGTCGACGAGGTCGTCGAACAGGGCGTCGAGGTGGTCGAGTTGCAGCCGGTGCCGGTCCACGGCGGCGGCCGGGACGCGCGGTCGCGGCGACAGGCCGAGCCCGGCGAGGTCGGGGGCGACGCAGCGGAAGTCCGGGGACAGCGCGGCCATCAGGTGGCGCCACTGGTAGCTCCACGAGGGATTTCCGTGCAGCAGCAGGACGGGTGGGCCCGAGCCCGTGTCCACGTAGTGCTGACCGGTCCGTGGGACGCGCCGCCACCGGTCGGCTGCCGGATAGCCGGGCAGCAGAGAGGCCGGCGGCGTGGGGGGAGGCATGGCGCCACGGTAGGACGCGCCCGGCCGCCCGCACCGCGCCGACTCCGTCCCGCGCGGGAACTTCACCCGGCCGGTCCAGACGAGTCCTGACCGTGAACCTCCCTGCGCGGCACTGGAGTTCATCACACTTACCGGCTCTCGTCGGCCGCCCGGCGCGCTGGACCGCCGGGGCCCACGCGGTGGGCGAGCATGCCCGTGACCGGTTGGGGACCGCCGGAGCACGGCCGGTCCCGCCGCACTTCGGCATCGTCGGGAGGCTGTTATGCGTGCGCCAGAGGTGGAGCGCGAAGACGTCGGGCTGCTCACGGAGTTGGAGCCGGTGGTGGCACGGGCCCTGGACGCCCACTTCCGCGGCGCCGACGACTGGTACCCGCACCGGTACGTTCCGTGGACGCTGGGACGCGACTACGACGGCGTCCTCGGGGGCGAGCCCTGGACGCCGGAGCAGGGCGTGATGGAGTCGGCGGTGCGGGACGCGCTGCTGCACAACCTGTTGAGCGAGGACAACCTGCCCAGCTACCACCGGGTGATCGCCGAGCTGTTCGGCAGGGACGGCGCGTGGGGCACCTGGGTCAACCGGTGGACGGTGGAGGAGGACCGCCACGGCACGGCCATCCGGGACTACCTGATCGTCACGCGGACCGCCGATCCGGTGGCCATGGAGGACGCGCGCCGCCTGCACATGCAGACCGGGTACGACAGCGACTACCGCGGCGACGTCCTGGCCGGCCTGGTGTACGTGACCCTCCAGGAGCTGGCGACCCGGATCTCGTACCGGAACATCAAGCGGATCTCCGGCGAGCCGGTGTGCGTGGCGCTGCTGCAGCGGATCGCGCAGGACGAGAACCGGCACATGCTGTTCTACCGCCGGGTGCTCGAAGCGGCCATGGAACTCCAGCCGGAGCGGACCCTCGGGGCCCTGGCGACCGTGGTGGCCACGTTCCGGTCCCCCGCGCACGGCGCGCCGGACTTCCCGCGGCTGTCGATGTCGATGGCACGGTCGGGCATCTACTCCCCCGTGACCCACCACACGGAAGTGCTCGCACCGGTGATGCGTCACCTGCGGGTGTTCGACCGGACCGGCCTCGGCGCCGACGGCGAGGAGGCCAGGGACCGGCTCGCGGTGCTGCTGCGGGCGTCCGAGGCGCAGGCCCGCAGGTTCGCCGGCCACGTGCACTCCGCGCTTTGAGGACGTCGGTCACGAGCGGTGCCCCCGCGTACCGGCGGGGGCACCGCTCCGCCCATGTCTAGCGGGCCGCGGGCACGGTGGCCGCGGCGGAGTAGAGGTCGTGCCGGGTCAGGCCGAGCGCGCCGAGCGAGGGCAGGAGGACCTCCGTGATGAAGGCGCCGTTGCCGAAGCCCGTGGTGCGCACGCTCTCCCGGTCCTCGCGGTCGGGCAGCAGCTCGTGGGCGGGCATGCGGAAGGTGCGCACCACGTGGGCCAGGTCCTTCAGCGTGCCGGTGCGGTCCTCGTCGAGGTGCAGGCCCAGGATCCGCTGGTAGAAACGGCAGTGCGCCATCTCGTCCCGCCCGATGAGCCGGTAGACCTCGGCCAGGACCGGATCGTGCGCCCGCCGGGCCAGCTCGCGCTGCTCGCGGTAGCTGACGAAGGTCGTCAGCTCCTGGAGCGCCGAGTACACGACCATCTGCCGGGGTGTCCGGTACGGCGGCTCCCAGTGCCGCGCCGTCACGGCGTCCCCGAACTCGCGCATCTGCGTCTCGGTGCGCCGGCCGCTGCGCAGCAGGTACTCGCGCAGGGCCAGCGCGTGCTTGGCCTCCTCGTAGCCCCAGTTCGCGGAGAACCACGCCTGCCCGTAGTCGCCGGCCAGCAGCGACAGGTGGGCCTGGAGGTAGTCGGGGAGGAACATCTCGATGCCGCAGAACGTCTCTGCGGCGAGGGCCAGTTCGTCCCGGGCCGGCACCTCGTCCAGCCGGTCCCAGGGGATGTCGTCGAAGACGTTCCAGCGGCGGGTGCGTTCGGCCCGCTCGAAGAAGGTCATGAACTCCCGGTGGAACGCCTCGCGCAGCGCGATCGAGGTCATCGCGCGGTCCGGGCCGCGGCGGGTGCCTGTCCCTGCGCCGGCGCCTGTCCCTGCGCCGGTGCGGGTGCCGGTGCGGGCAGCGGTGTCCGTGCCTGCGGCGCGGCCCGGCCGAGCATGTCGTACAGGTCCCCGATCGTCTCCACGCCGCCGAGGGCCGCGTCCGGGACGCGCAGCCCCAGCTCCGTCTCGGCGATCACGATGATTTCGAGGAGCTGCACGGAGTCCACGCCCAGGGCGCGGATGTCGGTGTCCCGGTGCAGGGTCCCGGGGTCGCGCTGCGTCACCTGCTGGTAGGCGCGGTGCAGGACGTGCGGGATGTCGGTCGGTGTCATGGGGTGTCCCTTGGGGGGTCGTTGTGTACGGGTGGGAGGTCTCCGAGGAGGTAGCGGCGGCGCATCTCCTGGCGCCGGGGTTTGCCCGAGGTCGTCTTCGCGACCGTGCCCGGGCCGACGGCCACGACGTCGCCGACGCCGAGCCCGAGCCGCCGCGACACGGTCTCCCGTACGGCGTCGCCGATGTCGGCGCTCCGGCGGGGCCGGCACTCGGCGACCACGACCACCTCCTCGGTGTCGGTGCCGGGCCGGGTGAAGGCGACCGCTCCTCCGGTGCGGACGCCGTCCACCGCCTCGGCGGCCCACTCGACGCGCTGCGGGTCGATGTTGCGTCCCTGGACGACGAGGACGTCCTTCAGCCGGCCCGTCGGGTGGAGGACGCCGTCGGCCAGGTAGCCGCGGTCCCCGGTGCGCAGCCAGCCGTCGTCGGTGACCGGCGTCGGCCGGTCCGGGGTCCGGTCCACGTATCCGGCGCACACGGAGGGCCCGCGCACCCAGATCTCGCCCACCTCCCGGTCGGCGCCGGGCCGTCCGGACTCCGCGACCACACGGACCTCGTGGCCGGGAAAGGGGCGGCCGCAGCCCATGACCTCCACGGACTCCGCGCCGTCGCCGCTCGGATCGGCGCGGTCGTGGTCGCGCAGCCGGGACCAGGAGACCCGGTCCGGGCGCCTCGCGGTGCCCCTGGGGGCGACGGACACCGCGAGCGTGGACTCGGCCAGTCCGTAGCACGGGCGCAGCGCCGCCGGGTCGAGACCCGCCACGCGGTGGGCGTCGGCGAAGTCCCGCAGGGTGCGGGGGCTGACCGGCTCCCCGCCGCACAGCAGGGTGTGTGCCCCGGACAGGTCGAGGCGGGCCAGGCGGTCGCGGTCGGTGCGCCGGGTGGCCAGCGCGTAGGCGAAGTTGGGGGCGCCGGTGATGGTGCCCTTCACGTCGGACAGGGTGCGCATCCAGACGCCCGGGTCGCGGACGAACAGCCGGGTGGCGACCAGGGTCACCGGTACGCCGACGGCCAGGGGGGCGAGGACGAAGCCGACCAGGCCCATGTCGTGGTGGAGCGGGAGCCAGCTCACGCCGTGGTCGCGGGCCGGGTCGGCGGCCAGTGCGTCGCGCATGATGGCGAGGCTGTTGGCGGTGACCGACCCGGCGGTGGCGACGACCGCCCTGGGGCGTCCGGTGCTGCCGCTGCTGAACTGGAGGTAGGCGGTGCGCTCGGGCCGGTAGGCGGCGGGGGCGGGAGTGTCCGCCGGCCCGGCGGCCGACTCCAGGGAGGCGTAGGAGAGGTGGCGGGCCGGTGTCGCGGGCATCGGGGCGAGCGCCGTCTCCTCGGCGACGACGAGGTCCGGACGGGCGACGGGGAGCGACGCGGCGACGGCCTCGGCCCAGGCGTCGCGCCGTCCCAGGACCGGCGGGGGCGGGAGGGGGACCGGGACCATGCCGGCCCAGATCGCGCCGAGGAAGGCGGGGACGAACCGTCCGGGGTCGTCGGCCAGCAGCGCCACCCTGCTGCCGGGCCCCGCCCCGCACCCGGTCAGCCGCCGGGCGCGGTCGCGCACCTCGTCGAGGAGCCGGGCCCGCGACAGTTCCCGGGTGCGGCCCTCCCCGTCCACGTACCGGTGGGCCGGGGCCGGGTCCCCCTCGTACGTCTGCAGGACCGAGCAGACCCAGGCGTCGCTCACCACTGGCACAGGGCGAGGCCGCAGCTCGTGCCGCTGGCGAGCCCGAACAGGGCGACGAGGTCACCGCGGTGGAGCCGCCCGGTGCTTTCGGCCTCGACCAGTTGCAGCGGGAGGCTGCCGGTGCCGACGTTGCCGTACCGGGGGAAGACCGGGACGACGCGGTCCCGCTCGGCGCCCACGGCCTCGCAGAGGGTGCGGGTGAAGGGCACGGACGCCTGGTGGACGCAGACGAGGTCGGCGTCACCGATCTTGAAGCCCAGCTCCGCCATCTCCCGTACGCCGTCCTGCGCGAAGCCCAGGCACGAGCGCACGAGCGACTCGGAGTCGATGCGCGGGCACCTCGGCTCGTCCGCGGTGCCGAAGTAGGGGTTGACCATGGTGGCTGCGTCCCAGCCGGCCGGGTCGGCGGCGAACCGCATGGCGATCAGGCCGGGGGCGTCGCCGGCCCGCAGCACCAGGGCCGCGCCCATGTCGCCCCCGGTGTAGGCGGGCATGGCGTGGGCGAGCGCGGACCGGTCGGCCACCGGGAGCCGCATCAGCCGGCTGGGCAGTTCGCCGGTGACGACCAGGACCGTCGTGTGCGTCCCGGTCCTGATCAGCGCGTCGGCGATCTGCAGGGCGTTGAGCACGCCGTTGCAGGCGTTCTTCACGTCGAAGGCGGGTGCCTTCACGCCGATTTTGTGGGCGACCACGTGTGCGGTCGCGGGTTCCTCCAGGTCCTCGCTGACCCCCGCGAAGATCAGGAGTTCCACCTCGGAGGGTGCGACGCCGGCCCGGACCAGCGCGGACTCGCCCGCCGCGGCCGCGAGATCGGACGGCAGGGTTCCCGGCGGGGCCACGCGGCGCTCTTCGAGGCCGTAGAGGCGCTCCAGCACGCCGTCGACGACGAGCAGATGGGGATTGGTCTCGCGCACCGCCTCCTCGACCTCCGCCACCGACTGGCGCCGCGGAGGATGATGAACGGCTGCGCTGGTAATCCGACTGAAGCAGGAAATGTGTCCTCCCGGGGCGCACACGGCGGCCGACCGGGCGGCAGGGCTGACGACGGCCGAGCCGAAAGACTCTCCAAGCGACCGATCCGGAATGGACCGATTCGCGCAGCAGAATGCCATGCGACCGGCACGCGGCCGCGCGAGCCACTCCGGGGTGTTCCCCGGTGTTCGGACGGATCTCGTCGTACGGCACCGCCGCCCCGCCCGGAGAACGACCGGGCGGGGCGGCGGACGGTACGGGGAGAGGGCAGCGGGGACTTGGCCTCCTCCCCGGGTTCGGGGAGGGCGGTCAGCCCATCTCCTCCAGGGCCTTGCCCTTCGTCTCCTTCACGAACTTCAGCACGAAGGGGATGGAGAGGGCGGCGAAGACCGTGTAGATCACGTAGGTGCCGGAGAGGTTCCAGTCGGCCAGCGACGGGAAGCTCGCCGTGATGGCCCAGTTGGCGATCCACTGCGCGGAGGCGGCCACGCCCAGGGCCGCGGCGCGGATGCGGTTGGGGAACATCTCGCCGAGGAAGACCCAGACGACCACACCCCACGAGAGGGCGAAGAAGAGGACGAAGACGTGGGCGGCGATCAGGGCGACCCAGCCCTGGGTGGCCGGGAGCTTGCCGTCGACCAGGTGGAAGGAGAAGGCCCACGCCTCCAGCGCGAGGCCGATCACCATGCCGACGGAGCCGATCAGGGCGAGCGGCTTGCGGCCGATGCGGTCCACGAAGATCATCGCGATCACGGTGCCGACGATGTTGATGATCGACGTCGTGAACGAGTAGAAGAAGGACTGCGTCGGGTCGACGCCGACCGACTGCCACAGCGTCGAGGAGTAGTAGAACGCGACGTTGATGCCGACGAACTGCTGGAAGACCGACAGGCCGATGCCGATCCAGACGATGGGCTTGAAGAAGAAGCTGCCGCCGAGCAGGTCCTTGAAGGAGGACTTCTCCTCGCGGTGCATGGCGTGCTCGATCTCGGCGACGCGGGCGTCGAAGTCGGTGTCCCTGCCCTCGACCTCTTCGAGGACCTTCCTGGCGCGCTCGCGCTTGCCGACCGAGAGCAGGAAGCGGGGGGACTCGGGGATGGCGAAGGAGAGCAGGCCGTAGAGGACGGCCGGGATCACCATGACGCCGAGCATGACCTGCCAGGCCTCCAGGCCCATCAGCTTGCCGCGCTGGTCGCCGCCGGCGGCGTTCAGCAGCCCCCAGTTGACCAGCTGCGACACGGCGATGCCGACGACGATCGCGGCCTGCTGGAAGGAGCCGAGCCGGCCGCGGTAGGCGGGCGGGGAGACCTCGGCGATGTAGGCGGGGCCGATCACGGAGGCCATGCCGATGGCGAAGCCGCCGATGATGCGCCACATGGCGAGGTCCCACAGCGCGAAGGGCAGTGCGGAGCCGACGGCGCTGACGGTGAAGAGGACGGCCGCGATCTGCATGCAGCGGATGCGGCCGATGCGGTCGGCGATGCGGCCGGCGGTGGCGGCACCGATGGCGCAGCCGATCAGGGCGATGGCGATGACCTGGGCCAGCACCGCGGAGCCGACGTCGTAGCGGTCCCGGATGGCCTCGACGGCGCCGTTGATCACGGAACTGTCGTAGCCGAACAGGAAACCGCCCATCGCGGCCGCCGCCGCGATGAAGATGACGTGCCCGAGATGATCGGGGTGAGCCGTCCTGGCTCCTGGGTTGGGCGCCTGCGATGTGCTGGCCACGTGTACTCCTCGGGCTACCGGCAACGCTGCCGGGGCGGTTCGCCCTTCGAGGTGCCACTGAAGGAACCTGAAGGTAAAAGCAACGTTGCAGAGACTATGTCTTCAAGTTTCGAAGTCAATAGGGCGAGAGGTGCGAGTTTTGGCGGCGTAGTGAGGATTTCGCGAGGGTTACTCGTTCAAGAGTTGAAGTTAACCGTGGTCAGAGCCTTCAGGTTGAGCCCTCGCGAGCCCGGCCCTGGCGCAGCCGCTGGCTGATGACCTTCGACACACCGTCGCCCTGCATGGACACGCCGTAGAGCGCGTCGGCGACCTCCATCGTGCGCTTCTGGTGCGTGATCACGATGAGCTGCGACGCCTCCTGCAGCTCCTGCATGATCCGGATCAGCCGCTGCAGGTTGGTGTCGTCGAGCGCGGCCTCGACCTCGTCCATCACGTAGAACGGACTCGGCCGGGCCTTGAAGATCGACACCAGCATCGCCACCGCGGTCAGCGAGCGCTCCCCGCCGGAGAGCAGCGACAGCCGCTTGACCTTCTTGCCCGGCGGCCGGGCCTCGACGTCCACGCCCGTGGTGAGCATGTTGTCGGGATCGGTCAGGACCAGCCGTCCCTCGCCGCCGGGGAAGAGGCGGCCGAAGACGCCCTCGAACTCCCGGGCGGTGTCCCGGAACGCCTCGGTGAAGACCTGCTCGACGCGCTCGTCGACCTCCTTGACGACCTGGAGCAGGTCGGCGCGGGTCTTCTTCAGGTCCTCGAGCTGCTCGCTGAGGAACTGGTGCCGCTCCTCCAGCGCCGCGAACTCCTCCAGCGCCAGCGGGTTGACCTTGCCGAGCTGCTGGTAGGCGCGCTCGGCGGCCTTCAACCGCTTCTCCTGCTCGGCGCGGACGTACGGGCGCGGGCGGTTGCGCGGGTGCTCCGGGTCCTCGGGGAGCACCTCGCCCTCGGCGGGGGGCGAGGGCGGCACCTCTTGATGGGGGCCGTACTCGGCCGCGAGCCCCGCCGGTTCCACACCGAGTTCCTCCAACGCCTTGGTCTCGAGCTGCTCGATCCGCAGCCGCTTCTCGGCGCCGAGTACCTCGCCCCGGTGAACTGAATCCGTCAACTTGTCCAGCTCCGCCTTGAGGTCGCGTCCGGCGGTGCGCGCGGCGGTCAGCTCCTGCTCGCGCCGGGCCTTGGCCGCCTCGGCGAGGGTGCGTTCCTCGTCGGCCCGGGTGAGGGAGACCTCGACGTGGGCGAGCAGCTGCCGGGCGCCGGCCGCGACCGCCTCGGCGACGGCCGCCTCGTGCCGCAGCCTGGCCCGCCGCTGCTCGGCACGCGCGCGTGCCTCGCGTTCTGCGCGGGCGGCCCGGTCCAGGGAGTCGGCCCGCCCGGCGAGCCCCTTGACCCGCTCCTCGTGCGTACGGACCTGGAGGCGGGCCTCCATCTCGGTCTGGCGGGCGTTGGCCCCGTCGGCGGCGAGACGGTCGCGGGCGGCGGTGTCGGGCTCCTCCTCGACCGGCATCTCCTCGGCGACGGCGAGCCGCTCGGCCAGTTCCTCGACCTCCATGAGCGCCTGGTCGAGCGCCTCCTGCGCCCGGGCGGCAGCTGCGGCGGACCGTTCCGCCTCGCCGGCGGCGCCCCGCGCCTGGCCCGCCAGCCGCCCGAGCTGCTGGGCCACGGACGACTTCTCCCGGTCGGCGGCCCGGCGCCGCTCCCCCAGTTCCTCGACGAGCGCGGCGCACTCCCGGCGCCGTACGACGGCCGCCTCCTGTGCCCCGGCCAGCTCTTCGCACCGCACGCCCAGCTCCTCCAGCTCGGCGGCGGCCTGGTCCACGGACGCCTGCACCTCCAGGAGGCTGGGCGCACCGGCGGACCCGCCCTGCGCGAAGTGGGCGCCCAGCAGGTCGCCCTCGGCGGTGACCGCGGTCAGCCCGGGGCGGGCGTGGACGAGGTCCTCGGCGTCCTCCAGGGTGGCGACGACGACGATCCCCCGCAGCAGCCGCCGTACGGCGGGCATCAGCTCGGCGGGACCCTGCACCAGGTCGGCGGCGTACGGCGGCCCGTCCCCGCGCGGCCCGTGCGGCGCGTCCTCGGGGGCGCCGGCGAGCAGCAGGGCGGCGCGGCCCGCGTCCTGCTTGCGCAGCAGCCGGAGGGCGTCGGCGGCGGCCGCGGGGGAGGTCACCGCGAGGGCGTCGGCGGCGGCGCCGAAGGCGGTGGCGAGGGCCGCCTCGTGGCCGGGCGTGACGGTGAGGAGACCGGCGGCGGGACCGAGCAGGCCGCCGAGCCGGTCCTTGGCGGCGAGCAGGGCGCCGGTGCCGTCCTTGCGGCGCAGGCCGAGCGCGAGGGCGTCGTGCCGGGCCCGGGTGGCGGCGCGTTCGCGTTCGGCGGCGGTGGCCGCCTCGCGGGCGGCGCCCAGCGCGGCCTCCGCCTCGGCCAGGTCCCGCCTGGCGGCCTCGTGCCGGTCGGCGAGTTCCTGGTCGTCGGCGTCGAGACCGTCGACCTCGGCCTGGAGGGCCTCGTACTCCTTCTGGGCGGCGGCGGCCCGCTCCCCGGACGCGTCGCGGGCCTCGGCCAGCCGCTCGATCTCGGCCTGGGCGGAGGCGGCTCGGGAACGGGCGGCGCCGACCTGTCCGCTGAGCCGGGCCAGCCCCTCGCGGCGGTCGGCGATGGCGCGGGCGGCGTCCTTGAGGCGGCGCTCCTCCAGGGCCAGTTCGCGTTCGAGGTCGGCGCGGTGGGCGACCGTGTCCTCCAGGGCGTGTTCGGCCGCCTCCAGCGCCGCTTCGAGTTCGGCCTCCTGCTCCCGGACGCGGGCGGCCTCGCGCTCCAGGTCCTCCGGGTCGCGGCCCCGGCGCTCCTCGGGCGGCGCCGAGGTGGCGCTCTTCACGCGCGCGTCGGCCAGTGAGATCGTGCCGCGCACCCGCTCGGCGAGCTGGGACAGCTCGTACCAGGTCTGCTGGGCGCGCTGGAGGCGCGGGGTGAGCCGGCGCACCTCCTCCTCCAGGCCGGCCTCCCTGCGCAGGGCCCGGCCCAGCTCCTGCTCGGCGGCCTCCTTGCGCTCCTTGAGGGCGGCTTCGTCGGCGATCTCGGCCCGCAGCGCCTCGCGCATGCGGACGAGGTCGTCGGCGAGGAGCCGGAGCCGGGCGTCCCGGAGGTCGGCCTGGATGACGGCGGCCCTGCGGGCGACGGCGGCCTGCCGGCCGAGGGGCTTGAGCTGGCGCCGCAGCTCGTCGGTGAGGTCCTGCACGCGCGCGAGGTTGGCCTGCATCGCGTCCAGTTTCCTGAGCGCCTTCTCCTTGCGCCTGCGGTGCTTGAGGACGCCGGCGGCCTCCTCGATGAAGGCGCGGCGGCCCATCGGGTCGGCGTGCAGGACGGAGTCGAGCTGGCCCTGGCCGACGATGACGTGCATCTCGCGGCCGATGCCGGAGTCGGAGAGCAGTTCCTGGATGTCGAGGAGACGGCAGGTGTCGCCGTTGATCTGGTACTCGCTGCCGCCGTTGCGGAACATGATCCGCGTGATGGTGACCTCGGCGTACTCGATGGGCAGGGCCCCGTCGGAGTTGTCGATGGTCAGCGACACCTCGGCCCGGCCGAGCGGCGGGCGGCCGGTGGTGCCGGCGAAGATGACGTCCTCCATCTTGCCGCCGCGCAGCGACTTGGCGCCCTGCTCGCCCATGACCCAGCTGAGCGCGTCGACGACGTTGGACTTGCCCGAGCCGTTCGGGCCGACGACGCAGGTGATGCCGGGCTCGAACCGGAGCGTGGTCGCCGAGGCGAACGACTTGAACCCGCGGAGGGTCAGGGCCTTCAGGTGCACGCCGTCGGACTCTACCTTTCGGGTGTGTCTCACTCCATGAACCGGTGAACCGCCGCGGTTTCGCCGGTGAACATGCAGGGCACATCAGACGTTGAAGAGGGTGAAAGGTTGCGCGGGGCAGGGACGGGGCGAGAGGGGACGGGGGCGGGAAAGAAAGAAGGGACGCCGAAGCGTCCCTTGCAGACTCTGACACCTAGCGGTTGTACGGACGGGCCCAACCACTGCAGTGCCGAAGTGGAGCGATGCAGTGATCAGGTGAGCGCAGGCTCCGCCTGGTGTGCGTCAACGCTCTCCATGCTCTCCATGATCCTGTCGTGAGAAGCGGCAGCCGCCAGCGCGTCCTTCTCCGCCTGGATTCGTCCGAGCTCGGATTCCAGGTCCTGGACGCGCTGCTGGAGCCGTCGCATCTCGGCGAGGAGTCGCGGGTCGGAGCCGCCGACGTAACCGAGAAGCGCCTTTGCCATGATGGATGGTCCTCCACAATGAGTGACCGACCGAAGCGGTGTGGGTCGTGAGGGAATCGCACCCGCGGTGCTTGGCACTGTGAAGTTTTCTCTGCCGTTCAACCATGCCAAACAGCTAAGGTGCGCGGGGCTTTCAGCGTCTCACCAAAAAGTTTGACGGTCAACACGATCACGCCCCGTATTGGCGGGCACCCGGGGGCGCGCGGCCGGGAAGCGGCGGCGCGGCGACTCCTGCGGGCCCCTCGGGGCGTGGCGATCATTCCTGCGTGCGGAGCCTGCCACGAGCGGCCGTTCTTGGCAACCACCTGCCCGTTTTCCTCCGTCCCGCCCCCGCGGGGAGGGTCGCGCGAGGCCTCCGCGGGCCCCCGCGCGGCCGGAAGTCAGCGGATGGCGAAGCCGTCGTAGCCCCCGCGGGGTGTGTCCCAGATCTCGGTCACTCCGTCCACGCGTCCGGGCGTGTCGTCACCGCGCAGCCAGTCGAGCAGCCCCTCGCAGCGTTCGCGCGGACCCTCGGCGACGACCTGGACGCGGCCGTCGTCCAGATTGAGAGCAAAACCACTCATCCCGCCGAGTTCCAGCGCCCTGGCCCGCGTGAACCAGCGGAATCCCACGCCCTGGACCTGTCCGCGCACCCACGCGACCAGCCGTACATCCTCGCTCATGACTGCAACCTAACCAGTCAATGTCCCGCGCGACACTTCACCCCCAGGCGCCATGCGGTACCGTCCCGGTCCAATGAATCCCACATGAAACTCACTCGATCGTGTGAGTTCCGTGTTGATCGTGAGCACAGTCGACCGCGGGGCACGCCCAGCGCGAGGACGAGGACGAGGAAGGCCAGGACATGGGACGCCACCGACGCTCCGCCGCCGGCCGCGCCGCCACGGGCCGCGCCGCGGGGGACCAGGGGACGGACGGCACTGCGACGGGAGGGGGCCACGCCCCGCTGACGCCCGGCACGGGCGAGGCGGGCGAGACCCCCGCGATGGGGATCGCCCCCTATCTGAACCCCGAGGCGTACGCCGAGGTCCGCGCCCGGAGCGACGCCTACCTGTTCGCGGACGGCCCGGACGGCGAGGCCCCGCAGGCCGCCCGCACCGTCGCCTTCCCCGCCGACGGCTACACCCCCGACGGCGGCCCGCAGCCCGGCGGAGGGCGCCGTCGCCGCCGCAGGAAGACGGCCATCGGCGTCCGCACGGGTCTGCTCGGGGTGTCCGCGGCGGTCGCCATCGGCACGGTGGCGGTGGCCACCGGCGCGGTGCCCGGCCTCGACAACTACCGAATAGGCGGCGGCAGCGGCGGCGGTGACCCGGTGCGGGCCCAGGAGGCGCCGACCAACGGTCCGTCCCAGCAGGGCGGTACGTCGGGCAGCGCCGACCCCGGCCGCGACGACGCCGGCGCGGCGGGCCGGGGTGCCGACCGCTCCGCCTCGCCCTCCGGGACCTCCTCGTCTCCGTCGGCGAAGGAGTCCTCGAAGAAGGAGTCCTCGAAGGACGACTCCCCGTCCCCCTCGGCCACGCCCTCCACCTCGGCACCGGCCTCGAAGCCCGCCGCCCCGGCGGGGACGCCGTCGAAGACCGGGAAGCCGAGGACGGCTCCGAGCACCGGCCCGAAGCCGAAGCCCACGCCCTCCCGCACGGCCACCCAGCGGCCCGCCGCCCCCGCCGCCCCCTCGGAGGCTGCCGTCGCCGAGGCCCAGGTGCTCAAGCTGGTCAACGACGAACGCGCCAAGGCGGGCTGCAGCCCGGTGGCCGCCAACAGCGCCCTGCGCGAACTGGCCGAGGACTTCAGCAGGGCCATGGCCACCCAGGGCTTCTTCGACCACACCGACCCCAGCGGCGCGACCCCCTGGGACCGGGCGGCGGCAGCGGGCATCAGCGGTCTCGGCGGCGAGAACATAGCCCGCGGCCAGGCCGACGCCCAGGCCGTGATGGACGCCTGGATGGCCAGCCCCGGCCACCGGGCCAACATCCTGAACTGCGACTTCAAGACCCTGGGGGTCGGCGTCCACTTCGGCTCCGGCGGCCCGTGGTGGACGCAGGACTTCGGCTACTGACCCCCGCCCCGCGCGCACTGGGGCGCAGCGCTGTGCTCACGTACGCTGGAGGCATGTCGACCACGCAGGAACGCACGGCGGAGCAGGATCTGCCGTACGACGTGTTCTCCCGGGCCTGTCCCTCGCGCGGCACCCTGGAGCACGTCACGGGCCGCTGGGGCGCGCTGACGCTCGGCGCGCTGCACGAAGGGTCGTTCCGGTTCAACGAGCTGCGCCGCCGGGTGGACGGCGTGAGCGAGAAGATGCTGGCCCAGACCCTGCACGCGCTGGAGCGCGACGGGCTGGTGCACCGCGAGGCCCAGCCCACCAACCCGCCTCGCGTGGACTACGAGCTGACGCCGCTGGGCCGCGAGGTGGCCGAGCGGCTGCTCGCGCTCATCCAGTGCGTCGAGGGGCGGATGGACGAGGTCCTGGCCTCGCGCGAGCGGTACGAGCAGCGGCGGACGCCTACGCCGTGACCCTCGGCGGCCGCTGGCACTTCGGGCAGAAGTAGCTGGAGCGGTTCATCCACGGCCGACGGCGCACGGGTGTGCCGCAGCGGCGGCAGGGCAGGCCCTCGCGGCCGTACGCGTCGAGCGAGCGGTCGAAGTAGCCGGACTCGCCGTTGACGTTGACGTACAGGCTGTCGAAGCTGGTGCCGCCCACGGCGAGGGCCGCGTTCATCACGTCCCGGACGTGGCCGAGGAGTTCGGTGGTGCGGGGGCGGGTGAGGGTCGCCGTGGGGCGTTCGTAGTGCAGGCGGGCGCGCCACAGGGCCTCGTCCGCGTAGATGTTGCCGACGCCGCTGATCAGGGACTGGTCGAGCAGGGCGCGTTTGACCGTGGTCCGCTTGCGGCGCAGCGCCTGGTGGAAGGCCTCGTCGTCGAAGAGGGGGTCCAGCGGGTCGCGGGCGATGTGCGCGATGACGTCGGGCAGGCCCTCGGGAGTCGTCTCGTGCAGCGAGAGGCCGCCGAAGGTGCGCTGGTCGACGAAGCGGAGCTCGGTGCCGAGGGCGTCGGCGAAGCGGACCCGGATGCGCAGGTGCTTCTCGGCGGGTGCCTCGTGCGGCTGCACCAGGAGCTGGCCGCTCATGCCGAGGTGGGCGAGGACCGCCTGGCCGGTGTCCTCCAGCGGCAGCCACAGGTACTTGCCGCGGCGGCTGGGGGTGCCGACGCGGTGGCCCTTGAGACGGTGGGCGAAGTCGTCGGGTCCGGCGACGTGGCGGCGTACCGCGCGCGGGTGCAGTACCTCGGCGTCGGCGACCGTCCGGTGGGCGACCCAGCGTTCCAGGCCGCGCCGTACGACCTCTACCTCGGGCAACTCGGGCATGGCTTCCCCTCGGGTGGGCCGGTGGGCGGGTGACGAGCCGAGCGCCCGCCCCGGAGACGGGGCGGGCGCTCGGACCGTGCGGTGGGTGGGTCAGGCGGAGGCGGACGCCTCGTCGGGGTCCACGTCGACGGCGTTCGCCGTCGCCTTGGCACGCTCGTCCGCCGCGGCCCGGATGGACCGCCACGCGGATTCCGCGGCCTGCTGCTCCGCCTCCTTCTTGCTGCGGCCGGTGCCGGTGCCGTACGAGACGCCTCCGACGCGGGCGGCAGCAGTGAAGGTCTTCTCGTGGTCCGGGCCGGTCTCCGTGACCAGGTACTCGGGGACGCCGAGCCCTTCGGTCGCGGTGAGTTCCTGGAGGCTGGTCTTCCAGTCCAGGCCGGCACCGAGGTTCGAGGACTTCTCGATCAGCGGGTCGAACAGGCGGTGCACCAGTTCGGAGGCCGCGTCGAGGCCCTGGTCGAGATAGACCGCGCCGATCACCGCTTCGAGGGTGTCGGCGAGGATGGACGCCTTGTCCCGGCCACCCGTGCCCTCTTCGCCCCGGCCGAGCCGGATGAAGGAGCCGAGTTCCAGCCCGCGGCCCACCTCCGCCAGCGCACGCGAGTTGACCACCGCGGCCCGCAACTTGGCCAACTGGCCTTCGGGCAGGTCGGGGTGGGTGCGGTACAGCGTGTCCGTGACGACGAGGCCGAGGACGGAGTCACCGAGGAACTCCAGCCGCTCGTTCGTCGGCAGACCGCCGTTCTCGTACGCGTAGGAACGGTGGGTCAGTGCACGCACCAGAAGGGCGGACTCGAGCTGGTAGCCGAGCCGCCCTTCCAGAAGCGTGTGGGACGAGGCCTGGGTGTCCGCCTTCTTCTTGGCGGGTGGGTCCGCCTTGGCGTCTTCCGCCTTCTTGGGGACTGACACAGTGCCTCTCACCAGCCGCTCAGACCTCGAGGACCTGGCGCTTGTTGTAAGTGCCGCAAGACGGGCACGCGATGTGCTGCTGCTTGGGCTCGTGGCAGCGCTCGCACGCAACCAGGGTGGGGACCGCAGCCTTCCACTGCGACCGGCGGTGGCGCGTGTTGCTGCGCGACATCTTCCGCTTCGGAACAGCCACGGCTACTTCTCCTGCTTCTCGGCGGCGTCCGCGGAATCTGGCCCGTCGCCGCTCATCTCGTCCTTCTCGCCGTCTCCGAGTGAACCGGCGAGTCCCTGCAATGCCGCCCAACGAATGTCGACGGCGTCGTGGTGGTGGTCCGGGTCGTCCGCCAGGCGCACTCCGCACTGGGAGCACAGACCCGGGCAGTCTTCCTGGCACACCGGCTGCATCGGCAGTGCGAGCACCACCGCGTCGCGCAGCACGGGTTCGAGGCCGATCAGGCCGTCCTCGACGAAGAACCTGTCCTCGTCGTCCTCGGCGTCGTCGCCCGGTTCCGCCACGGGGCGGCCACGGTCGTCGGCGTCAGGGTACGAGAACAGCTCCTGGAAGTCCGCTTCGAGCTGCTGCTCGAGCGGCTCCAGACACCTTACGCACTCCCCCTGGGCCCTGGCACGGGCGGTGCCTGTGACGAGCACCCCTTCCATGACCGACTCGAGCCGGAGGTCGAGTTCCACCGGGGCGCCTTCCGGCACTCCGATGACGCCCTGGAGACCGAAGTCCTTGGGAGCGTCGACCGTGCGGGTCAGGCGCTGGAGCGCACCGGGCCGCCGTCCCAGCTCGTGCGTGTCGAACACGAGGGGGTCGCGGTGGTCGAGGCGCGCGTTCAGAACCATTCCTGCTTTCGGTCTTCGTGGGTGGGGGCGCCGCCCTTCGGTGTTCCCGGGCAGCGGCGATCGCGGACGTACGCGCGACCGAAGAGCCAGGATACTGGACCATGCGCTCTCGTCCCAATCCGGGCCGGAGCACCCGGCGCCGCTAGAGGCCGCGGCCCTGTTCGTACGCCCTGAGCTGCTCGGCGCTGATCATGCTGGTGTCGAAGAGGCTGGTCTCGTCGAGTGCCTGCGGCTGGGCCTGCGGGGCGTGCGCCGGCTGGACGTAGCCCTGCTGTGCGTCGTACGCCTGCTGCCCGCCGTCGTACGGGTACGCGTACGGGTCGGCGCCCTGCTGCTGGTAGCCGTACGGGTCCTGGCCGGCGTCGTAGGTCTGCTGGTAGGCCGCGTAGGGGTCGGGCTGCTGCGGGACGTAGCCGTAGGCCGGGTCCTGGGCCGGCATCTCGGGCACGGCCCGGGCCGCCGCGGGCTGCTGCTCGCCGTACCGGGGCTGCTCGGCGGGGGCCGGGGCGGGCGCGGGGGCCGGGGCGTCGGCGAGATCCGCGAGGCCGGCGAGGTAGTCGGCGTCGCTGGAGTGCTGGACGGTGCTCGTGTCGTCGGCGAGGAGCCCGAGGTCGTCGGTGGCGATCCGGCCGTGCAGTTTCTGGCGGCCCTTGCCGACCGCTTCCAGCGTCTTGGCCAGCACGGCCTCGAAGGCGCCGAGCTTGGTGTCGACGTAGGCGTCGGCGTCGCGGCGCAGGGTCTCGGGGTCGTGGCTGCGCTCGGGGGCGTCCTCGTCCTCGTAGCCGTGCTCGTCGAGGCCGGGTCCGGTGCCCAGGAGCTTCTCGCGGCCCCGTCCGACGGAGCCGAGGGTCTTGGTGAGGACGACCTCGAAGTTGGCGAGCTTGGAGTCGACGTAGTCGTCGGCCTCGGCACGGACCTCCTCGGCCTCCTGGCGGGCCTCGGCGAGGATCCGGTCGGCCTCGGCCTGGGAGCGGCGGGCGACCTCGGTTCCGGCGATCAGGGAACCGCGTTCGGCGTGCGCGCTCTCGATGATCCGGTCGGCCTCCTGGCGGGCCGCGGCGACCATCTGCTCGCGGTCGCCGATCAACTCCTGCGCCTGGGCGAGGGAACCGGGCAGCTCCGCGCGGAGCTCCTCCAGCATCGAGAGCAGTTCGGCGCGGTTGACCACGCACGAGGCCGACATGGGCATGGCGCGGGCGCCGGAGACCAACGCGGTGATCTCGTCGAGCTTGTTCTGCACGTCCACCGTGTGCTCGCCACTCTCTACGGACTGTGTTGGAGACGGACGGGACGACTGTACGACCCCGGGGTGTCCCGGGGACACCGGGTGACGGTTTGTCAGTCTCCGCGGGCCGCGCGAGGGACCGGTCAGCGGTTCCTCAGGCGCTCCGTGAGGGCTTCCAGGACCAGCGGCGGCACCAGGTGGGCGACGTCGCCGCCCCAGGTCGCGACCTCCTTGACCAGGGAGGACGACAGGAAGCTGTAGGTGGGGTTGGTGGGGATGAAGAGGGTCTCCACACCGGAGAGGCCGTTGTTCATCTGGGCCATCTGCAGTTCGTAGTCGAAGTCGCTGACCGCGCGCAGGCCCTTGACGATGGCGGGGATCTCGCGCTGCTTGCAGAAGTCGACGAGCAGCCCGTGGAAGGACTCCACGCGGACGTTGCCGTACTCGGCGGTGACCCGGCGGATGAGGTCGATCCGCTCCTCGATCTCGAACAGGCCCTTCTTCGCCTGGTTGATCATCACGGCGACGTAGACCTCGTCGTACAGGCTGGAGGCCCGGGCGATGATGTCGAGGTGTCCGTTGGTGATCGGGTCGAACGACCCGGGACAGACGGCACGGCGCACTTGTGTTCCCTCGCTCTCCGGTCCGGTCATCGTGCGTCTTCGCACGTAGAGGCGGCGCGACCGTACCAAAACGTTCCCTCGCCGTAGCGACGGGACCGGATCGCCTCGAAGCCGTCCGGCCAGCGGAATTCGCCACCTCTGGTGCTGCGCTCCACGGTGACGAGCGCGTCCGGTGCGAGCCACCCCTCGGTACGGAGTGTGAGCAGGATCTCCCGAAGATCGTCGTCCGAGACGGCGTACGGCGGGTCCAGGAAGACGACGTCGTACGGCTCGCCCGGGGCCGGGGTGCGGATGATCTGTTCCGCTTTGCCCGCCCTGACCTCGGCGCCGGGCAGACCGAGGGAGTCGACGTTCGCCCGGACCGTGCGGACGGCACGGGCGTCGGCCTCGACGAGCAGCACGTGCCCCGCGCCGCGGGACAGCGCCTCCAGGCCGACGGCACCGGATCCCGCGTACAGGTCGAGGACGCGTTCGCCGTCCAGCGGGCCGCCGAGCAGGGACTGCCAGGTGGAGAGCAGGCCCTCGCGCGCGCGGTCGGAGGTGGGACGGGTACCGGTTCCCGGCGGGACGGCCAGGCGACGTCCGCCGGCCTTGCCGGCGATCACGCGGGTCATGTCTGCGTCCTTGTCGGTGTGCTCGGGTGGACGGACGGTGTCCGCTGCCAGTCTCTCAGCCCTTCTCCAGGTACTGCTCCCGCTCCTCGTCCAGCAGCGCCTGAAGGGCCGTGCGCAGCCCCGGCAGGCCGGTCAGCTCCGGGTCGGCGGCGACGACGGCGGCCGCCTCCCGTCTCGCCTCCGCGATGATCTCCTCGTCCTCGATGACGGCGAGGACCCGCAGGGAGGTGCGGGCGCCGGACTGGGCCTGGCCGAGGACGTCGCCCTCGCGGCGCTGTTCGAGGTCGATGCGGGAGAGCTCGAAGCCGTCGCGGGTGCTCGCGACGGCGTTCAGCCGCTGCCGGGCCGCGCTCGCCTCGGGCATCTCGCTGACCAGCAGGCACAGGCCGGGGGCGGAGCCGCGGCCGACACGGCCGCGCAGCTGGTGGAGCTGGGAGACGCCGAAGCGGTCGGCGTCCATGATCACCATCGCGGTGGCGTTGGGGACGTTCACACCGACCTCGATGACGGTGGTGGCGACCAGGACGTCCGTCTCCCCGGCGGCGAAGCGGCGCATGACCGCGTCCTTGTCGTCGGGCTGCATGCGGCCGTGCAGGACCTCCACCCCGAGCCCCTGGAGCGGCCCCTTGGCCAGGCCCTCGGCGACGTCGAGGACGGCGAGCGGGGGCCGCTTGTCGGCGTCGTCCTGCGGGGGCCGCCCGGACGGCTTGGCGCCCTTCTTCGGGTCGTCGTCCTCGTCGCCGATGCGCGGGCAGACGACGTACGCCTGGTGGCCGTTCGCCACCTCCTCGCGGACCCGCTCCCAGGCACGGGCGAGGAAGTGGGGTTTGTCGGCGGCCGGGACGACGTGGCTGGCGATCGGGGACCGGCCGGCCGGGAGCTGGTCCAGGACGGAGGTCTCCAGGTCGCCGAAGACGGTCATGGCGACGGTGCGCGGGATGGGGGTGGCGGTCATGACGAGCAGGTGCGGGGGCTGCTTGCCCTTGCCGCGCAGGGCGTCGCGCTGCTCGACGCCGAAGCGGTGCTGCTCGTCGACGACGACCAGGCCGAGGTCGTGGAACTGGACCTTGTCCTCGATCAGCGCGTGCGTGCCGATGACGATGCCGGCCTCGCCGGTGGCCAGGTCGAGCAGGGCGTGCCGCCGGGCGGCGGCGCCCATGGAACCGGTGAGCAGCACCACCTTGGTGGCGTGCTCGGCGCCGCCGAGCATCCCGCCCTCGGCCAGCTCGCCCATCATCTCGACGACCGACCGGTGGTGCTGCTGGGCCAGCACCTCGGTGGGCGCCAGCATCACGGCCTGCCCCCCGGAGTCGACGACGGCGAGCATGGCGCGCAGGGCGACGAGGGTCTTGCCGCTGCCCACCTCGCCCTGGAGCAGCCGGTGCATCGGGTGGTCGGTGGCGAGGTCGTCGAAGATCTCGCGGGAGACCCGCTGCTGGCCCTCGGTGAGGGTGAAGGGGAGCCGGTCGTCGAAGGCGGTGAGCAGGCCGTCGGGGCTCGGCCGGCGAGGGACGGCGGGGAGCTGGGTCTCGGCGTGGCGGCGGCGGGCGAGGGCGACCTGGAGGACGAAGGCCTCGTCCCACTTCAGGCGGGCGCGGGCGTCCTCGATGTCGGCCTTGGTGTGCGGGCGGTGGATCTTGAGGAGGGCCTCGGGCAGGGAGACCAGGCCCCGTCCCTCGCGCAGCGACTCGGGGAGCGGGTCGACGGCCTCCTGGGCGCTGGGCAGCACCGTCTGGATCGCCTTGGCTAGCTTCCAGGACTCCAGCTTGGCGGTGGCCGGGTAGAGGGGGATGAGGGCGCCCGCCCAGGACTCGGCGGTCTCCTCGCCCTCGGCGTCGCCGCGCAGCAACTCGTATGCGGGGTGGGCCAGTTGGAGTCGGCGGTTGAAGACGGAGACCTTGCCGGAGAACATCGCGCGGGTGCCCGGCAGGAGTTCCTTGTGGGGCTTGTGCACGCCGTTGCCGAAGAAGACCAGCTGGAGGCGGCCGCTGCCGTCGGTGATGGTCACCTCGAGGCGCTGTCCCTTGCCGCGCGGTGCCTTCGACGAGGCGAAGGTGTGCAGACGGGCGTCGGCGACCTGGGCGACCACGGTGACGTGCTCGTCCATGGGGAGGTCGGCGAGGTGGGTGAGCTGACCGCGCTCCTCGTACCTGCGGGGGTAGTGGTGGAGGAGGTCGCCGACGGTGTGCAGGCCGAGGTGCTCGGCCATCACCTTCGCGGTGGCGGGGCCGAGCACCTTCTTCAGGGGTTCTCGCAGTGCGGGCACGGGATCCATTGCACACCACGCCACTGACAACGGCGCACAGCGGCGCCGCCCTACTCCACGCCCACGAGCAGCAGGGCGCCCTGCCTGCCGCCCCGGTAGACCACGGTGTCGACGGCGAGGTACGCCTCCCGGACGCGGGCCTCCAGGTGGTCGGCGACGGCCTGCGGGGCCTCGTCGCCGAGGACGAGGGTGACCAGCTCGCCGCCGGCCGACAGCATGCGGTCCAGGACGGTCGCGGCGACCTGCGAGACGTCGGCCCCGATCACTGCCACGTCGCCGTCGATGAGGCCGAGGACGTCCCCGGCCTGGCAGATGCCGGCCGTGGTCCAGGACTGCCGTTCGGCGACGGTGACCTCGGCGTGGCGGGTGGCGCCGGCCGCCGAGGTCATCGCCACCACGTCCTCGTCGAAGCGCCGCTCGGGCTCGTGCACGGCGAGCGCGGCGATGCCCTGGACCGCGGAACGGGTCGGGATGAGGGCGACGCGGATGCCCTCGGTGCGGGCCTGCTCGGCCGCCGCGGCGGCGGTGTCGCGCAGGTCGGTGTCGTTGGGCAGCAGCACCACCTCGCGCGCGTGCGCCCGCCGGACGGCCTGGACCAGTTCTCCGCTGGCGGGCGGCTCCCCCGGGCGCGCGAGCAGGGTGGTCGCGCCCGCCCCGGTGTACAGCTCCGCCAGCCCCTCCCCCGGCACGACGGCCACCACGGCGCGCTGGGTCCGCTCCCGGGGCGGGCGCTCTGCCTTGGCGGTGTGCGCGTCCCCGTGCCCGAAGTGGGTGATGCGGATGCGGTACGGCCGTCCGGCCTCGACGCCCGCCTCCACGGCGGCGCCCGCGTCGTCGACGTGCACATGGACGTTCCACAGCCCGTCGCCGCCGACCACGACGAGGGAGTCCCCGAGGGCGTCGAGCCGCTGCCGCAGCCGGGCCACGGCCGCGTCCTCGGCCTCCAGGAGGTAGATCACCTCGAAGGCGGGGCCGTCCTCCTCCTGAGTGG
This sequence comes from Streptomyces ardesiacus, assembly GCF_003112575.1. GTDB lineage: Bacteria > Actinomycetota > Actinomycetes > Streptomycetales > Streptomycetaceae > Streptomyces > Streptomyces ardesiacus. The sequence continues at coordinate 1,143,972 of NZ_BEWC01000002.1, read as the reverse complement.
CGCACTCCTCGGCCGCGGTCGCGTCCGCGGCCTCCTCCCGGCCGTGCTCCACGCGTGCGTGCGGCGGGGCAACCGGTCCCGGCGACCGGCCCGTGAACGTCTCCACCAGGGCCGCGAGGACCGTCACCAGGCCGTGCCCGCCCGCGTCGACCACTCCGGCGCGCTCCAGGGCGGGCAGTTGGCCCGGGGTGGCGACGAGCGCCGCGCGGGCGCCCTCGTACGCCGCGCGGGCCACCTCGGCGCAGTCGCCCTCCGCACCGTCGGCGGCGTCGGCGGCGGCCGAGGCGACGGTCAGGACGGTCCCCTCGACGGGGTGGGCCACGGCCTGCCGGGCGGAGGTGGCGGCGTGCCGCAGGGCCAGCCGCAGGCCGGGGCCCCCGGTGTGGGCGGAATCACCCCGGGCGGTGAGCACCTGGGCCATGCCGCGCAGCAGCTGGGCGAGGATCGTGCCGGAGTTGCCCCGCGCGCCGATCAGCGCGCCGTGCGCCATGGCGCCCACGGCGTCGGCCAGCGAGGGCCCGGCGTCGGCCGGCGACGGCCCGCCGTCCGCGCCCCGGGTCCCGCCGTCCACCTCGTACGCCGCGAAGACGGCCTCCACCGCGGCGACGGCGGACTCGACGGTCAGATAGAGGTTCGTGCCGGTGTCCCCGTCGGCGACGGGGTAGACGTTGATCGCGTCGATCTCCTCGCGCGCCCGCCCCAGTGCGCGCAGCGACAGACCGCACCAGGTACGCACCGCCAGAGCGTCGAAGAACCTCTGCGGCACCTGCGCCACCTGCGCCTCCCTGGAGTGCGGACGTGGCTGGCAGCGTAGACCTTGGGGCGCCGGCCGGCGGAAGAGGGCCGGGACGGGCCCCTGAGCTGCCGTGGTAGTTTCGTTGTACGGGAGCAGCCGTTGTATGCTGCTCCGGTTGCCCGATCCCGATCGGGCTCTCCCCTGGCACCGCCACTCAGATCCCGGCCCGTTCGCGAGTCCGAGAGCTTGATCCCGGCATGCCGGGATCAACCGTAAGTGCATCTGAAGTCTTTGGAGTGACCCGTGGCTGCCAACTGCGACGTCTGCGGCAAGGGGCCGGGCTTCGGCAACAACATCTCGCACTCGCACCGCCGTACGCCCCGTCGCTGGAACCCGAACATCCAGCGTGTGCGTACCGTGGTGGGCGGGACGCCGAAGCGCGTGAACGCTTGCACCTCGTGCATCAAGGCCGGCAAGGTCTCGCGCTGACGCATCAGCTGAGCGCGCGGCCACTGCCTGGTCCGCTGTAGGGAGCCGGTCCACCTCGTGTGGGCCGGCTTTTTGCCGTGTCCACCGCCGCCGTCGCCCCGCGTCGGCCGAGGCGGCCCGCCCGGCTCACCCGGCGCGTCGGCCGGGACGCCGGGCAGGCCCGCGTCACCGCCCCGCGGCCGACGCACGCCCGGAGACACCTCGCCCCCCGGACGAGGCCCGCTTCGTCGAGCCGGCGCCCCTCGCCGACGGCGGGCGGATCCCGCCCGCCGTGCTCACCGCGCCGGCGTCGCTTCCGCCGGGTGCCTGCCCGCGCATCCGCGCGACCGGCCGGAACCGCACGTACCGGCTGCTCAGCCACCGTCTGGCGGCTGGGTGCGTCAAGCGGCTGCCGGAGGGGCGGCCACCGGCATGCGGCTCAGGGAGTGTCCCGCCCGAGTGCCCAGCCGTGGTCGACGGGTCCGATGCCATCGCCGAGGGGGAACCCCGCCGCGATCGCCCCGGTGACGTACTCCTTGGCCGCCGTCACCGCCTCCGGCACCGACCGGCCCTTGGCCAGCCCGCAGGCCACGGCCGAGGCGAGGGTGCAGCCCGTGCCGTGCGTGTGGCGGTTGTCGAGGCGGGGGGCGCGCAGCCAGTGTTCCTCGGTGCCGTTGGTGAGCAGGTCGACGGCGTCGCCGGCCAGGTGGCCGCCCTTGATCAGCACCCAGCGCGGCCCGTACGCGAGGACGGCGTCCGCGGCCCGGCGCAGGTCGGACTCGGACTCGACGCGCACGCCGGTGAGTTGGGCGACCTCGTCGAGGTTGGGCGTAGCGACGGTGGCGACCGGGAGGAGCCTGGTGCGCACCGAGTCCAGGGCGGAGGCGGCGAGCAGCGCGTCCCCGTGCTTGGAGACGCCGACCGGGTCCACGACGGCGGGCGCGTCGGTGCCGGCGAGCAACTCGGCGACGGTCTCGACCAGTTCGGCCGAGGAGAGCATGCCGGTCTTGACCGCCTGGACGCCGATGTCGTCCACGACGCCGCGGTACTGGGCCCGGACCGCGTCCACGGGCAGCTCCCAGGCGCCCAGCACGCCGCGGGAGTTCTGCGCGGTGACCGCGGTGAGGACGCTCATGCCGTGGGTGCCGAGGGCGAGCATCGTCTTCAGGTCGGCCTGGATCCCGGCGCCGCCGCCGGAGTCGGAGCCCGCCACGGTGAGGACCAGGGGCGGCCTCACGACTCCACGTCCCCGGCGAAGTGGTCCCAGCCGCCCTTGCTGGTCCACGGCGCCCCGTCCACGGTGACCTGGGGCAGCGCGGAGGGGTTGAGGACCTCGCCGATGACCTTCCAGCGGGCGGGCAGTTTCACGTCCGGCGGGAAGGTCGCCACGATCGCGTGGTCCTCGCCCCCGGTGAGCACCCACTGCATGGGGTCGACGCCGACGGCCTGCCCGATGTCGTTCATCTGGGTCGGGATGTCGATCTGCCCGGAGCGGACGTCGATGCGGACCTTGCTGGCCTCCGCGATGTGTCCGAGGTCGGCGATGAGGCCGTCGCTCACGTCGCACATGGCGGTGGCGCCGAGGCCCGCGGCGGCCGGACCGGCGTGGTAGGGCGGCTCGGGGCGGCGGTGGGCCTCGACGAAGGCACGCGGCGACCGGAAGCCGCGGGAGAGGACGGCGAACCCGGCGGCGGACCAGCCCAGCCAGCCGGTCACCGCGACGAGGTCGCCGGGCTGGGCGCCGGCCCGGGTGACGGGCTCCTGGTTGCGCAGGTCGCCGAGGGCGGTGATGGAGACGGTGATGGTGTCGCCGCGCACCACGTCGCCGCCGACCACGGAGGCGCCCGCGACCTGGCACTCGTCGCGCAGCCCGTCCATCAGCTCCGTCGGCCAGGTCACCGGCAGTTCGGCGGGGACGACCAGGCCGAGCAGCAGCGCGGTCGGCACGGCTCCCATGGCGGCGATGTCGGCCAGGTTCTGCGCCGCCGCCTTGCGGCCCACGTCGTACGCGGTGGACCAGTCCCGGCGGAAGTGCCGCCCCTCGACGAGGATGTCGGTGCTGGCGACCACCCTGCGGTCGGGCGCGGCCACCACCGCGGCGTCGTCGCCGGGTCCGACCCGGACCGCGGGGGTGGTGGTGAGACGGGAGGTGAGCTCCCTGATGAGCCCGAACTCCCCCAGCTCACCAACAGTGCCCTTCATCGCCTTGGCTCCCCTTCCGTCCCGGTCCCTGTCCGTGCCCGCGACCGTGCCCGTGCCCGGTCGCGCGTCGTGCCTGTCCTCGTTACGGTCGACGTGACCGTCGCCGCGGTCGGCGTGATCGTCAACTCGTGTCCCTCCGGCACCCCGACGCGGAGGCCCTCGGCCCGCGGGTCTCCCCGCGGAGAGCGGCTACGCGATACCGTGGCGTTCCTTTTCCCCACATGATCCTCGTGGCCGCTCTGGAGGTTCCGTGGTACAGGCGTACATCCTGATCCAGACGGAGGTCGGCAAGGCGTCGACCGTCGCCGAGACGATCAGCAAGCTCCCTGGAGTGATCCAGGCCGAGGACGTGACAGGACCCTACGACGTCATCGTCCGCGCGCAGTCCGACACCGTCGACGAACTGGGTCGCATGGTGGTCGCCAGGGTCCAGCAAGTGGACGGCATCACCCGCACGCTGACCTGTCCGGTCGTCCATCTCTAGCGCCCTCTCCACCCGCCCTGAAAACCCGCTGATCATACTGCGAGAAGGCGACCCCCCAGGGGATCGCCTTCTCCACGGTGGACGGAACGGATGCGCGGCGGGCCGGGAGGCGTCAGCGCAGTCCCGTGGACCGCCGCAGCGCCGCCTGGACCAGCCGGTCCACCAGCTCCGGGTAGCTCACGCCGCTGGCCTGCCACATCTGCGGGTACATGGAGATCGGCGTGAAGCCGGGCATGGTGTTGATCTCGTTGATGACGAACTCGCCGTCCTCGGTGAGGAAGAAGTCCGCGCGCACCAGCCCCTCGCAGGAGGCCGCGTCGAAGGCCGCCACCGCCAGCCGCTGGACCTCGGCGGTCTCCTCGGCGTCGAGCGGCGCCGGCACGATGCCGGGGGTGGAGTCGATGTACTTGGCCTCGAAGTCGTAGTACGCGTGCTCCGAGGGCGGCGGGATCTCGGCCGGGACGGAGGCCCGGGGGCCGTCCTCGAACTCCAGCACCCCGCACTCGATCTCCCGGCCCCGCAGCGCCGCCTCGACCAGGATCTTCGGGTCGTGGCGCCGGGCCTCCTCGATCGCCTCGTCGAGGCCGGAGAGGTCGTCGACCTTGGTGATGCCGATCGAGGAACCCGCGCGCGCGGGCTTCACGAACAGCGGCCAGCCGTGCTCCCCGGCGAAGTCCACGATCTTCCTGCGGGCGCCGGAACGGTCCTGCTTCCACTCCCGGGGCCGGACCACCACGTACGGGCCGACCTTGAGCCCGTAGGAGGCGAAGACCGCCTTCATGTACTCCTTGTCCTGGCCGACGGCCGAGGCGAGCACGCCCGCGCCGACGTAGGGCACGCCGGACAGCTCCAGCAGGCCCTGGAGGGTGCCGTCCTCGCCGTAGGGACCGTGCAGCACCGGGAAGACGACGTCGACCTCGCCGAGCGCCTTGGGCACCGAACCGGGTTCGCTGTAGACGACCTCGCGGTTGGCGGGGTCGACGGGCAGCAGCACGCCGCCCTCGGTCGACTCGGCCAGTTCCTCGACGTCGGGCGTACGGCGTTCGGTGATCGCCATGCGTTCCGGTTCGTCGGCGGTGAGGGCCCAGCGGCCGTCCCGGGTGATGCCGATCGGCAGGACGTCGTAGCGCGTCCGGTCGATGGCCGCGAGGACGGCGCCGGCGGTGACCACGGAGATCCCGTGTTCGGAGCTGCGCCCGCCGAACACGACGGCCACACGCGGCTTGCGCGGCGGCCGCTGAGGGCTCGTCTCAGGGCTCTGGGGGAGGTTCTCGGTGCTCATATCGCGTTGAGAGTACCCGCCCGGTGTGCCGTGAGACAGCGTCGGCGGGGCCGCGTGGCGCCCGGGTCCGGCCGGGCCCCGGGCGGCGTCGCTCAGCGTCGTTCCGGCTTCGCGCTGCGCGACATCAGTTCCTTCACCGCGACCACCGGGGACTTGCCCTCGTGCACGATGGCGACGACCGTCTCGGTGATCGGCATGTCGACGCCGTGCCTGCGGGCCAGGTCCAGCACGGACACGCAGGACTTGACGCCCTCGGCGGTCTGCTTGGTGACCGCGATGGTCTCCTCCAGCGTCATGCCCTTGCCGAGGTTGGTGCCGAAGGTGTGGTTGCGCGACAGCGGCGAGGAGCAGGTCGCCACCAGGTCGCCGAGCCCGGCGAGTCCGGAGAAGGTCAGCGGGTCGGCGCCGAGCGCGACCCCGAGGCGGGTGGTCTCGGCGAGGCCACGGGTGATGAGCGAGCCCTTGGCGTTGTCGCCCAGGCCCATGCCGTCCGCGATGCCGACGGCGAGGCCGATCACGTTCTTCACGGCGCCGCCCAGTTCGCAGCCGACGACGTCGGTGTTGGTGTAGGGGCGGAAGTACGGTGTGTGGCAGGCGGTCTGGAGCCGCTGGGCGACGGACTCGTCGGGGCAGGCGACGACGGCGGCCGCGGGCATGCGGGAGGCGATCTCGCGGGCCAGGTTGGGGCCGGTGACCACGGCGATGCGCTCGGGGCCGACCTTGGCGACGTCCCCGATCACCTCGCTCATCCGCATCGCGGAGCCGAGTTCGACGCCCTTCATGAGCGAGACCAGGACGGTGCCGGGCGCCAGCAGCGGCGTCCAGTCGGCGAGTCCCGCGCGCAGCGTCTGGGAGGGGACGGCGAGGACGGTGAAGTCGGCGTCCCGCGCGGCCTCGGCGGCGTCGGTGGTGGCCCGCAGGTTCTCGGGGAGTTCCACGCCCGGCAGGTAGTCCGGGTTGGTGCGGGTGGAGTTGACGGCGTCGGCGAGCGCGGCGCGACGGCCCCACAGGGTGACGTCGCAGCCCGCGTCGGCGAGGACCGTGCCGAAGGCGGTGCCCCAGGATCCGGTGCCGAAGACGGCCGCCTTGACCGGCTTGCTCACGTGCTCTGCCCTTCTGCCTGCGTTCCGTGCGTCCGTGGCGGCGCCGACTGCGCCTGCGCCTGCGCCTGCGTGCGGCGCCGCTGTTCGATCCGCTCGCGGCGCGGGTCGTAGGGGGTCTCGGGTGCCTTCTCCCCGCGGATCTCCTCGAGCTGGCGGGTGACGGCGGCCATGATGACCTCGGTGGCCTCCTTCAGCACCTCCGCGGTCATCTCCCTGCCGTAGAACCGCGACAGGTCCACCGGCGGGCCGGCGAGCACCTGGTGGGTCTTGCGCGGCAGGAGGTTCGGCTTCTTGGCGTACGGCGGCAGCAGTTCGTTGCAGCCCCACTGGGCGACCGGGATCACCGGGCACTTGGTCTGCAGGGCGACGCGCGCGGCACCGGTCTTGCCGGTCATCGGCCAGCCGTCCGGGTCGCGGGTGAGGGTGCCCTCGGGGTAGAACGCGACGCACTCGCCGCGCTCGACGGCGTCGATCGCGGCGCGGAAGGCGCTCAGCGCGTCCGTGCTCTCGCGGTAGACGGGGATCTGCCCGGTCCCCCGCATCGCGGCGCCGACGAAGCCCTTCTTGAAAAGGCCGCTCTTCGCCAGGAATCGCGGGACACGTCCGGTGTTGTACTGGTAGTGCGCGTACGCGAAGGGGTCGACGTGCGAATTGTGGTTCACGGCGGTGATAAATCCGCCCTCGGCCGGAATGTTCTCCATTCCCCGCCAGTCCCGCTTGATCAGAACCACCAGCGGCGGTTTGCAGATCACCGCGGCCAAGCGGTACCAGAAGCCGATTCTGCGGCGGGGCACGCTGACACCTTTCCTCCTGGGCCTGGGGCCGGACAAGTGTCGCCCCGGGCCGTCCGTCTGTCGAGAACACCGTACGCCCCGAAGAGTGAACCGCCAGGTCTCGCAGGTGACAATGACGGCGACGAGAGAAGGACGGAACCCTCGTGCAGTGGACCTTGGTCGTACCCGTGAAGCCCCTCGCCCGGGCCAAGAGCAGGCTGGCGGACACCGCGGACGACGGGGTGCGGCCGGGGCTGGCGCTGGCGTTCGCGCAGGACACCGTGGCGGCCGCGCTGGCCTGCCCGGCGGTGGCGGATGTGGCAGTCGTCACGGACGACGCGGAGGCCGGACGGGAGCTGGCGGCGCTCGGCGCGGGCATCGTCCGGGAGGAGCCCGGCGGCGGCCTGAACGCCGCGCTGACGCACGCGGCGGCCGTGGTGGGGGCACGTCGTCCGGAAAGCCCGGTGGCCGCGCTCAACGCCGATCTTCCCGCGCTGCGGCCGGCGGAATTGGCCCGGGTCCTGGCCGCGGCCGGGCAATTCCCGCGCGCTTTTCTCCCGGACGCGGCAGGAATCGGCACCACCTTGCTGGCCGTGGCCCCGGGCCTGCCCCTGGCCCCCGCATTCGGTACGGATTCACGGGCCCGCCATCGTGCCTCCGGCGCGGTGGAACTACGTCTCGACGCGGTGGATTCCGTACGCCAGGACGTCGACACCGGCGGTGATCTGCGCTCCGCGCTGGCGCTGGGCGTGGGCCCCCGAACGGCCGCGGTGGCGGCGCGGCTGCTGATCGCCGGGCAGTAGGCTGCGCGCATGCAGGCGACCGCGTACACGTACGACCCCGAGAGCCGCAGCGGGCAGGTGCTGCTCGACGACGGCACGCCGGTGCCCTTCGACGCGGCGGCGTTCGACGCGGGGGGCCTCAGGCTGCTGCGGCCCGGGCAGCGGGTGCGCATCGAGGTCGAGGGCGAGGACACGGCCGAGGGCGCAGGGCGCCGGATCACGCTGGTGACGCTGCAGACCTTCTGACCCGCGGGGCGCTCGCAGCGGCCCCAAACACGCCGCGGGCCGGACTCCGAGAGGGAGTCCGGCCCGGCGCGTGAGTGCCCTGTGCCCGTTCGCCTGCTGCTGCTCGTCGCTGCCTGCTGCCTACTTCTTGCGGGCGGTGGCCTTCTTGGCGGTGGTCTTGCGGGCCGTCGACTTCTTGGCCGGGGCCTTCTTGGCGGTCGCCTTCTTCGCCGGGGCCTTCTTGGCGGCGGTCTTCTTCGCGGCCGCCGTGGTGCTCTTGGCGGCGGACTTCTTGGCGGTGGTCTTCTTCGCCGTCGTCTTCGCGGCGCCGGTGGTCTTCTTCGCGGTGGTCTTCTTCGCCGCCGCGGACGTCTTCTTGGCCGCGCCCGTGGTCTTCTTCGCCGCGCCCGTGGCCTTCTTGGCGGCGGCCTTCTTGCCCGCGGCCTTGGAGATGGTGGGCGGCGGGCCGGACAGGCTGCCCTTGGGGGCCTTCTTGACCGCGATGTCGTTCTTCGGAAGCTTCTTCGAGCCGCTCACCAGGTCCTTGAAGCCCTGGCCCGCGCGGAAGCGCGGCACGGAGGTCTTCTTGACCCGAACCCGCTCACCCGTCTGCGGGTTGCGGGCGTAACGGGCGGGGCGGTCGACCTTCTCGAAAGAACCGAAGCCGGTGACCGAGACCCGGTCGCCCGCGACGACGGCACGGACGAGGGCGTCCAGGACCGCGTCGACAGCGTCGGCGGCCTGCTGCCGGCCGCCCAGCTTGTCGGCAATCGCTTCTACGAGCTGCGCCTTGTTCACGTCTTCCCCTTCGGAGACATCGCCAGAACGAATGTGTTCAAGCTTTTTCGCACGTTAGGCAGATATATACCGCAAATCAAACACGAAACGGGCTAATCACCCTTGTGCCGCAACGGACTCGGGCGGCCCGGCCGGTTCAGCCGTCCTCTTCGGGGATACGGCCCGCGTCGAGGTCGGCGACGAACCGATCCAGGCGCCCTGCCGCACCGGCGAGATCGTGTTTGGCCGCGGCCGTAATGACCAGCAGCTTCCGGGTCAGCGCCATCCGTACGCCCTCCGGGACTTGCAGTGCGCGCACTCTTGTGTGCGCTTCCTTGAGCCGGACCGCGACCGCCGTATAGAGCTCGAGTTGGCCGTCGTGTTCCATGCACAGATTGTGCCATCTGGGGCGAGTTGTCGCCTGCGCAGGGGGCAACTGCCGCCTCGAACGACCCTCCCGGCGCAACCCGAGGCCGGTCCTCGGGAACTTGAGTACCCCCGCAACCACGCCTCTAACGTGGGAAGTTGTGCGTCCCTCCGGTCACCGGCGGCCCCGGGAGGATCCGAAAACGGCCGTACCCCCGATCGGGCTGATCGGGGGTACGGCGCGGGTGTTGGGTGGCCGAAACTCGACCTTGCGAAGCCTCGGGGAGGGAGACCCGTGGCCCGGCGGGATCAGACCTGGAGGGTCTGCGGCTTGAACGACGGGCGGCCGGCCTCGTACGCGGCGATTTCGTCCTCGTTGCGGAGGGTGATCGAGATGTCGTCCAGCCCGTTCAGCAGCCGCCAGCGGGAGTTCTCGTCCAGCTCGAAGGAGGCGGTGACGCCCTCGGCGCGGACCTCGCGGGCCTCCAGGTCGACCGTGATCTCGGCCTGGGGGTCCTTCTCCACCAGCTCCCACAGCGCGTCCACGGTCTTCTGGTCGAGGACCACCGTGAGCAGGCCGTTCTTGAGGGAGTTGCCGCGGAAGATGTCGGCGAAGCGGGAGGAGATCACGGTCTTGAAGCCGTAGTTCTGCAGCGCCCAGACGGCGTGCTCGCGGGAGGAGCCGGTGCCGAAGTCGGGGCCCGCGACCAGCACCGTGGCGCCCGCGCGCTCGGGCCGGTTGAGCACGAACTCCGGGTCCTTGCGCCAGGCCTCGAACAGCCCGTCCTCGAACCCGTCCCGCGTCACCTTCTTGAGCCAGTGGGCGGGGATGATCTGGTCGGTGTCGACGTTGCTGCGGCGCAGCGGGACGGCCCGGCCGGTGTGCTTGGTGAACGCTTCCATGACTCTCAGACTCCAGCGGGCGTGGGGACGTCGGCGGCGGACAGGTCGGCCGGGGAGGCCAGGTGGCCCAGGACCGCCGTCGCGGCCGCGACCTGCGGCGACACCAGGTGGGTGCGGCCGCCCTTGCCCTGGCGCCCCTCGAAGTTGCGGTTGGAGGTGGACGCGGAGCGCTCACCGGGGGCGAGCTGGTCCGGGTTCATGCCCAGGCACATCGAGCAGCCCGCGTGCCGCCATTCGGCGCCGGCTTCCTTGAAGACCACGTCCAGGCCCTCGGAGACGGCCTGCAGACCGACCCGCGCGGAGCCCGGGACGACCAGCATGCGTACACCGTCGGCGACTTTGCGGTCCCGGACGATCTCCGCGGCGGCGCGCAGGTCCTCGATGCGGCCGTTGGTGCAGGAGCCCACGAAGACGGTGTCCACCTTGATGGAGCGCAGCGGCTGGCCGGCCTCCAAGCCCATGTACTCCAGGGCCTTTTCGGCGGCGAAGCGCTCCGAGGCGTCTTCGTACGAGGCCGGGTCGGGGACGGCGGCGGAAAGCGGCGCGCCCTGGCCGGGGTTGGTGCCCCAGGTGACGAACGGCGCCAGCTCGGCGGCCTCGATGACCACCTCGGCGTCGAACTCGGCGTCGTCGTCCGTGCGCAAGGTCTTCCAGTACGCGACCGCCGCGTCCCAGTCGGCGCCCTCGGGGGCGTGCGGGCGGCCCTTGAGGTAGGCGAAGGTGGTCTCGTCGGGGGCGATCATGCCCGCGCGGGCGCCGGCCTCGATCGACATGTTGCAGATGGTCATGCGGGCCTCCATCGAGAGCTTCTCGACGGCCTCGCCGCGGTACTCCAGGATGTAGCCCTGACCGCCGCCGGTACCGATCTTCGCGATGATCGCCAGGATCAGGTCCTTGGCCGTGACGCCGTCGGGCAGTTCCCCGTTGACGGTGATCGCCATGGTCTTGGGGCGGGCCATCGGCAGCGTCTGGGTGGCCAGCACGTGCTCGACCTGGGAGGTGCCGATGCCGAACGCCAGCGCGCCGAAGGCGCCGTGCGTGGAGGTGTGCGAGTCGCCGCAGACCACGGTGGTGCCGGGCTGGGTCAGGCCGAGCTGGGGGCCGACCACGTGCACGACGCCCTGCTCGACGTCGCCCAGCGGGTGCAGCCGGACGCCGAACTCCGCGCAGTTCTTGCGCAGCGTCTCCAGCTGGGCCCGGGAGACCGGGTCCGCGATGGGCTTGTCGATGTCGAGCGTCGGGGTGTTGTGGTCCTCGGTGGCGATGGTCAGGTCGAGCCGCCGCACCGGGCGGCCGCTCTTGCGGAGGCCGTCGAAGGCCTGCGGGCTGGTCACCTCGTGCAGCAGGTGCAGATCGATGAAGAGGAGGTCGGGCTCGCCCTCGGCGCGCCGGACGACGTGGTCGTCCCAGACCTTCTCCGCGAGTGTCCTACCCATCGCTTTCCCTTCGGTCGGCGGCGAAGCGCCGACCCAACTAGTGATCTTGGGGAAGCGGTGCCCGCACCCCTGTGTTTCCGGGCAGCCGCCACCAGGCCCTCTCGTCACGGGCCGTTGTGACTTCGTGCCTTCCAGAGTGGCGGGTTCCACGGAAAATTGAACTTGCGTTTCACAGAGTGAGACGGGAGTATCGTTGCATGGACAACAGTAGCGGCGTCGGCGTTCTGGACAAGGCGGCCCTCGTCCTGAGCGCTCTGGAGTCCGGCCCGGCCACCCTCGCGGGGTTGGTCGGTGCGACCGGACTGGCACGACCCACGGCCCACCGCCTGGCCGTGGCGCTGGAACACCACCGCATGGTGGCGCGCGACATGCAGGGCCGTTTCATCCTCGGCCCGCGCCTGGCCGAACTGGCGGCGGCGGCCGGCGAGGACCGCCTGCTCGCGACGGCCGGCCCGGTCCTCACCCACCTGCGCGACGTCACCGGCGAGAGCGCCCAGCTCTACCGCCGCCAGGGCGACATGCGCATCTGCGTGGCCGCGGCCGAGCGCCTGTCCGGCCTCAGGGACACGGTCCCGGTCGGCTCCACGCTCACCATGAAGGCCGGCTCCTCGGCGCAGATCCTGATGGCCTGGGAGGAGCCCGAGCGTCTCCACCGCGGCCTCCAGGGCGCCCGGTTCACGGCGACGGCGCTGTCCGGCGTGCGGCGCCGCGGCTGGGCCCAGTCCATCGGCGAGCGCGAGCCCGGTGTCGCGTCGGTCTCCGCCCCGGTGCGCGGCCCGTCCAACCGCGTGGTGGCCGCCGTGTCCGTCTCCGGCCCCATCGAGCGCCTCACCCGCCACCCCGGCCGCATGCACGCGCAGGCCATCATCGACGCCGCCGGCCGCCTCTCCGAGGCCCTGCGCCGCAACGGCTGACCGCCGAGGACACCTCCGACCGGTCACGGGCCCGCCTCAACGCCGCGGCGGGCCCCGCGCCGTTCTCAGTCCCCGTCCGGGAGCTCTCCCCGGGCCACCACGCGCTTGCGCGCCCGCTCCCCGGCACCGCTGTGCGACCGGTACGCGAAGCGGTCCCGGGCACGCCTGCCCCGTCGTTCGAGCGGCACCTGTCCGTGCGCCGCCGCGAGCCCGAACGCGGGCATGTCGGCGTAGATCGACTCGTACGACCCCTCGGGCACGACGTAGGCCTCGTGCCACAGCCCCACGTGGCCGCGCACCGCGCCCTTGCGCTCCCTGCCGTTGACGGCCGCCCACGCCCGGCGGTGGAAGGTGTCGGACGAGTGGGCGTACGCGTAGAGCTTCTCCTTGGACTCCCAGTACTGGACGACGTAGTACGTCCGCGGCGAGGCCGTCAGCAGGACGTGGTTCAGGAGTCCGCGCTCCGGGTCCTTCGCCAGCTCGCGGAGCATGCGCGGCATGGCGAGGAAGACCGGCAGCCAGTGGTGCACGGCCCAGAAGTGGTTGATCCGCATGCCGATGAGCAGGACGGTCACGTCCCCCTCGGCGGCGGCGGTGGTGCGGGTCGCGGTCGCGGCCTTGCCCGGCATGACGCCTCCCCGTGTTGGTGAGCGGCACTCTCCAAGGAGTGCCCCTTCGATAGTGTTCGATGTCCGAGGAAGGGCGCAAGGGATGCGACTGGCCGACCTGAGCAAGCGCAGCGGGGTCTCCACCGCGACGATCAAGTACTACCTGCGGGAAGGCCTGTTGCCACCCGGCCGGCAGGTCAACGCGACCACCGCCGAGTACGACGAGGGCCATCTGCGCCGGCTGCGGCTGGTACGGGCGCTGATCCAGGTCGGCAAGGTACCGGTAGCCACGGCCCGGGAGGTGCTGGGCCACGTCGACGACGAGTCGCTGGGCCGCACCATCCGGCTGGGGGCGGCCCTGTGGGCGCTGCCCCAGGACGCCGAACCGGACGAGGCCGACCCGGCGGTGGCCGCCGCCCGCACCGAGGTGGGCCGGCTGCTGGAGCTGCTGGGCTGGGAGACGGCCCGGGAGATGGCCCCGCTCTCCCCCGTGCACCGCTCCCTGGTGGTGGCGGTGGCCGCGCTGCGGCGGCTCGACTACCCCTGGGACGCCGAACTGATGGCGCCGTACGGAGCGTTGATGATGGAGGTGGCCCGGCGGGAGCTGGACTTCATGGAGACCCACGCCTCGGACGCGGAGCAGGTCGAGATGGCGGTCGCCTCCGCGGTGCTCTTCCAGCCGGTGCTGCGGGCCCTGCACCGCCTGGCGCAGGAGGAGGAGTCGGCGCGACGGTACGGCATCGAGTGAACGCCGAAGGGGGCTTCCGCCTGAGTGAACGCCGAAGGGGGCTTCCGCCTGAGCGGAAGCCCCCTTCGGACTTCGCGTACCCCCGACCGGATTCGAACCGGCGCTACCGCCTTGAGAGGGCGGCGTGCTAGGCCGCTACACAACGGGGGCGTGGATCTTGCGGGCGTTCAACACTGCATCGCCGCAGATCCGAGCTGGTCTACCAGGACTCGAACCTAGACTAACTGAACCAGAATCAGTCGTGCTGCCAATTACACCATAGACCAATGTGGTTTAGACCAGTTCGTACCCCCGACCGGATTCGAACCGGCGCTACCGCCTTGAGAGGGCGGCGTGCTAGGCCGCTACACAACGGGGGCCCTAGCGATCCTGCATCGAAGACAACGGGAGCGACCCGAGCTGTCCTCGCGGGAAGGATCTGTACCCCCGACCGGATTCGAACCGGCGCTACCGCCTTGAGAGGGCGGCGTGCTAGGCCGCTACACAACGGGGGCTTTGCGGATGTGCTCCGCGGTGCAGATAAGCTCTGCGAGCTGGCCTACCAGGACTCGAACCTAGACTAACTGAACCAGAATCAGTCGTGCTGCCAATTACACCATAGGCCACTGGAACGCAAGCCCCGGAGGGGATCTTGTTCTAGCGTTGCGCTTCCGGTTCCCGGCCCTTCGGCCCGCTCTCCGGCGGCGCAGGAAGAACATTACCCGAAGGTGGACGGGGCTCCAAAACGGGTATCGGCGCCGAGGAGCGCGGGAAGTTCGGAGAGCGAGGCGATACGGCGCCCGCCGGACGGCGGGTCGACGGCCGCGCGGGCGCCGCCCCGGTCGATCCACACGGAGAGCAGCCCGGCGTCGGCCGCGCCGCGTCCGTCGATCTCCGGGTGGTCGCCGACGTAGGCGACCTCGTCCGGGGCGAGACCGAGGGCGCCGCAGGCCGCGAGGAAGGCACCGGCGTCCGGTTTGGAGACGCCCAGCTCGGCGGCGCACAGCACGGCCTCGAAACGGTCGTGGACGCCGAGGACGCGCAGCTTGCGGTCCTGGACGGTGAGGCTGGAGTTGGAGAGCACGGCGTGCCGGTGGCTGTCGGCGAGGGCGTCCAGGACCGGCAGCACGTCCGGGAAGAGCGACCAGGCGGCCTCGTAGTGGGTGACGTACCGCTGGAACCAGTCGTCGGCCTCGGCGTCCGTCAGCCCGGGCCGGCCCAGGAAGACCCGGGTGCGGTCGCGGCGCTGTGTGACGAAGTCCACCTCGCCCGCGGCGAAGCGGGCCCACTGCCGGTCGGTGATCTCCCGCCAGCGCACGAGCGCCTCCTCCGCCGAGCCGTACCCGGCGAGCAACCCCTCGGCGACGAGATGGGCACGCATGCCCTCACGGTCGGCGGTGGTGTAGTCGAAGAGCGTGTCGTCGACGTCCCAGACCACGGCTTGGATCGGCATGGGGCCAGCCTAGGCGGAACGGGCGGGGGGCGCCGTGGAGTCGGCGGATGCGGTCCCTACTGCACGGCCAGGCCCTCGATCTCGACCAGCATCCGCGGGTCGGACAGGGCGCGGACCTCGGCCAGGAGGCTCGCGGGGCGGCAGTCGGCGGCGGCCAGTTCGTCCAGGACGGTGTCGTAGTGGGCCGTGACGGCCTCGATGTCGACGGTGAAGATCCTGATCCGGACGAGGTCGCTCAGGGCGAACCCGGCCTTGTCCAGGGTCTCGGCCAGGCGCCGGAAGGTGAGCCGGAGCTGACCGGGGACGTCGCCCACGGCGGCGATGCCACCGTCGTCGTCGCGGGCCTCGTGACCGGCGACCACGAGCCAACGCCGGGGCTGTTCGACGAGAACGGCCCGGTTGTAGGCCAGGCGGTCCCCGAAGAAGCGTGGGTCGATGTCCTCGCGGCGCATGCCGTCAGTCTGCGGGCTCCTCGGCGACGGCGCCGGTCGGAGGGGCCGGGCGGGGCACGAAAAGGGCGGGGCACGGAAAGGGCGGCGCCCGTGCGGACGCCGCCCTTCACGGGTGCTGCCGGTCACGCCGCGAGGCGGGCCAGGGCCGCGTCGATGCGCGCCAGCGCCTTCTCCTTGCCCAGGACCTCCAGGGACTCGAAGAGGGGCAGGCCGACCGTGCGGCCGGTGACGGCGACGCGGACGGGGGCCTGGGCCTTGCCGAGCTTGAGGCCGTGGGCCTCGCCGGCGGCCAGGACGGCCTCCTTGAGCGACTCCGGGGACGTCCAGTCGGCGGCGTCCAGCTTCTCGCGGGCGGTGCTCAGGAGCGCGTCCGAGCCCTCCTTCATCGCCTTCGTCCAGCTCGCCTCGTCGAGGACGGGCTCCGGCAGGAACAGGAAGTCGACGTTGTCGGTGATCTCGGAGAGGACCTTCAGGCGGGTCTGCGCGTGCGGCGCGATCGCCTGCCACTTGGCCTCGTCGAAGTCCTCCGGCGCCCAGGGCGCGGCGGGGGCCTTCAGCCAGGGGCGGCAGCGCTCGGCGAAGTCCTTGGTCTCCAGGAGGCGGATGTGGTCGGCGTTGATCGCCTCGCACTTCTTGAGGTCGAAGCGCGCCGGGTTGGGCTGGACGTCGGTGACGTCGAAGGCGGCGACCATCTCCTCGATCGTGAAGATGTCCTGGTCGGCGGAGAGCGACCAGCCGAGCAGGGAGAGGTAGTTGAGCAGGCCCTCGGGGAGGAAGCCGCGCTCGCGGTAGAGGTTGAGGCTCGACTGCGGGTCGCGCTTGGAGAGCTTCTTGTTGCCCTCCCCCATGACGTACGGCAGGTGGCCGAAGGCGGGGATCTGCTGGGCGACGCCCAGCTCGATCAGCGCCTTGTACAGGGCGATCTGGCGCGGGGTGGAGGAGAGCAGGTCCTCGCCGCGCAGGACGTGGGTGATCTCCATCAGGGCGTCGTCGACCGGGTTGACGAGCGTGTAGAGCGGCGCTCCGTTGGCGCGGACGATGCCGTAGTCCGGGACGTTCTCGGGGAGGTAGGTGATCTCGCCGCGGACCAGGTCCGTGAAGGTGATCGCCTCGTCGGGCATCCGGAAGCGGACGATGGGCTCGCGGCCCTGGGCCCGGTACTCCTCGGCCTGCGCCTCGCTCAGGTCGCGGCAGTGGCCGTCGTAGCCGGAGGGCCTGCCGGCGGCGCGGGCGGCCTCGCGGCGGGTGTCCAGCTCCTCCTGGGAGCAGTAGCAGCGGTAGGCGTGGCCGGCGTCCAGGAGCTTCTGGGCGACGTCCTGGTAGATCTCCATGCGCTGCGACTGGCGGTACGGCGCGTGCGGGCCGCCGACCTCGGGGCCCTCGTCCCAGTCGAAGCCCAGCCAGCGCATCGCGTCCAGGAGCTGCTGGTACGACTCCTCGGAGTCGCGGGCCGCGTCGGTGTCCTCGATGCGGAAGACCAGCGTGCCCTGGTGGTGGCGCGCGAAGGCCCAGTTGAACAGGGCGGTGCGCACCAGGCCCACGTGGGGGTTGCCGGTGGGGGACGGGCAGAAACGGACGCGTACGGGGGAGTCGGATGCGCTAGCCACGCTTGACAACCTTGTTGGTGAGAGTGCCGATGCCTTCGATGGTGACGGCGACCTCGTCGCCGACGTTGAGGGGGCCGACGCCGGCCGGGGTGCCCGTGAGGATCACGTCACCGGGCAGCAGCGTCATCGCCTCGGAGATGTTGACGATCAGATCCTCGACGGAGTGGATCATCTCGCTGGTGCGGCCGAGCTGGCGCTGGCCGCCGTTGACCGTGAGCTGGATGGTCAGGTCGGCCGGGTCCAGGTCGGTCTCCACCCAGGGGCCGAGCGGGCAGGAGGAGTCGAAGCCCTTGGCCCTGGCCCACTGCTTCTCGCGGCGCTGCACGTCGCGGGCGGTGATGTCGTTGGCGCAGGTGTAGCCGAAGATCACGTCCTTGACGCGCTCGCGCGGGACCTCGCGGCACATGCGGCCGATGACGACGGCCAGTTCGGCCTCGTGGTGCAGTTCCTCGCTGAAGGAGGGGTACTGGATGGGGTCGCCGGGGCCGATCACGGAGGTGGACGGCTTGAAGAAGGCGAACGGGGCGTCGGGTACCTCGTTGCCGAGTTCACGGGCGTGCTCGGCGTAGTTGCGGCCGAAGGCGACGACCTTGTTGGGGAGTACCGGCGGCAGGAGCCGCACCTTGCTCAGGGGCACCTTGGTGCCGGAGAGCTCGTGGTCCGCGAACGGGATGCCCTTGATGATGTCGAGGACGAGCTGGTCCGGCTGGTCGCCCTCGACCGCGCCGAAGGCGACGTTCCCGTCGATGGAGAACCTGGCGATGCGCACGGGTTGCTTGGCCCCTTGACTGAGCTGGCTGGAGTCTGACGCTCCAGGCTATCGCGGTGGGCCCGCACCGCCGGGCAGGCCCTCGGGGGCCGTCGGCGCCGCTGAACGACCGGCGGCGGCGCGCCGTACTACTCCGCGGAGGCGGTGGCCGGCATCTCCATGAGGATGGTGCGGCGGGGGTTGGCGGTCTGGGTGGGGAGCTCGACGGCGTGCTCCGGCTGCTCCGGCGCCCGCAGGTCGTCGGCGTCCTTGAGGTGCGCCAGCGTCGTGCGTCGCGGGTTGGCGATCTTGTGGAACATCATCGTCGTCTTCACGGTTGTACGAGGCCCTGTCGTGTCCGGGCGCCCCGGAGGCGCGGAAAGCCTCTGGGAGGGCGCGGGTTGTCGGTTTTGCCTTCTCTGTAAAGCGTCAGGCTAAACACGCGATTCCCCGGCGACCGCGGGGGAGTCCACGAACAGGGTGTGAGTTTCCTCACTTATCAAGGGTCAAACCGGTCAATTGCGACGTCGATACCACTCCGACGAAACCGACATTGCACACCTGAAGCCATCATTCCGCTGCTGATCATGGCGACTGGGACACCCGCCCCACCTCGGTGACTCGCGCGCATACGTCCGGTTTGCGGGTGATCATCTTCTACGACAGGTGACCCGCCCCTCACGTGCTGTCACGTATCCCACGGCCTGCCCCACGGGCCTTGTTGGAGATCCTGCACTGTGCTGGAATTCCACGGACCGCCGCAGGATCGACCCGGCGCACAGGGGGCGCACACCAGCGCCGAGCGGCGGCGAGAAGGGGGAACCAGCGCCGGTCACTCACGACCACCACGGGGGCGTATTCAGGGCGCCCCCATGACGCCGACACCGTGCCCGGCCGTTCACGCGGAAGGGCGCCTGGTCCAGAGGTTGCGACGCTAGTGCAGGGACGTTTCAAGAGGGATGGCAGCGCTTCGGCGGAGCCGGAGCCGCAGGGCGGGACTGGCCCCAAGGCCGTCAGCTCCTCGCCCCAGCACGCCCAGAACCCGGGCCCGACCCAGCCCGGGGACAGCGGGGAGCGCGCCGGCCAGGCGGCGGACCCGTCCGCGCCCGGCCAGCAGCCGTCCGCCAAGCCGGCCACGGGCCCGACCGGCCCCGGACCGCGCATAGCCCTGCGCAACTGGCGGATCTCCACCCGTCTGGTCTCGCTGCTCGCGCTTCCGGTGGTCGCGGCGACCTCGCTCGGCGCGCTGCGCATCAACCAGTCGATCGACGACATCCAGCAGCTCGAGAACATGAAGCTGCTGACCGAGATGACCAAGCAGGCCACCGAGCTGGCGCACGCGCTCCAGGAGGAGCGCGACCAGTCCGCCGGCCCCCTGGCCCACGGCTCGAAGTCCAGCGCCATCGCCGTCAAGGGCGACCGCGAGCAGACCGACCGGGCCCTGAAGAACTTCCTCGACAAGTCGGAGCAGATCGACGCGGCGAGCAAGGACGGCCGGCTCGTCGGCGTCCGGGACAGCCTCGTCGGCATCGCCAGCGACCTGAACGACCTGACCAAGATCCGCAGCACGGCGTACACGGCCAAGGACAACTCGACCCAGACCGTCGAGTCCTACCACCGCCTGATCACCCACCTGCTCGACCTCTCGCAGGACATGGCGGAGGCGACCAGCAACTCCGACATGATCCAGCGCACCCGCGCCCTGTCGGCCTTCTCCTCGGCCAAGGAGTACGCGTCCATCCAGCGCGCCGTCCTCGCCGCGGCGCTGCCCGCGAACAACACGGACAAGGGCAACCTCACCGAGAACGACCGGCTGTACGCCCAGTCCGCGCTGCAGAGCCAGACCTCCGAGATCCGCAGCTTCAGCAGCATCTACGGCGACGGCGCCGAGGACCTGCTCAAGCCGATCACCGAGGGCAACCCGGTCATCGAGGCCTCCGACCAGTACGCGGGCCGCGCGCTCAGCAAGACCCACGGTCTGGAGAGCCTGAAGTCCCGGTCCTACCAGGACTGGCTGGACGACAGCTCCACCAAGATCCAGCAGATGAAGAACATCGAGCTGAAGCTGCTGGAGGACATGGAGCAGCAGGCCCGTGAGCTGCGCAACGAGTCCGAGCAAGAGGCGATCATCTCCGGTGTCGTCATCCTGCTCGTGCTCGGCGTCTCCCTGGTCGGCGCGTTCGTCGTGGCCCGGTCCATGATCCGCTCGCTGCGCCGCCTGGAGGACACCGCGACCAAGGTCGCCCAGGACCGCCTGCCCGAGCTGGTCAAGCAGCTCTCCGAGACCGACCCGCAGGACGTCGACACCTCGGTGGAGTCCGTCGGTGTGCACTCCCGGGACGAGATCGGCCGAGTGGCCGCGGCCTTCGACGACGTGCACCGCGAGGCGGTCCGCCTCGCCGCCGAGCAGGCCCTGCTGCGGGGCAACGTCAACGCGATGTTCACCAACCTCTCGCGCCGCTCCCAGGGCCTCATCCAGCGCCAGCTCTCGCTCATCTCCGAACTGGAGTCCCGCGAGGCCGACCCGGACCAGCTCTCCTCGCTGTTCAAGCTCGACCACCTCGCCACCCGCATGCGCCGCAACGGTGAGAACCTCCTCGTCCTCGCCGGTGAGGAGCCGGGCCGGCGCTGGACCCGCCCGGTGCCGCTGGTCGACGTGCTCCGTGCCGCCGCCTCCGAGGTGGAGCAGTACGAGCGCATCGAGCTGGCCTCCGTGCCGAGCACCGAGGTCGCCGGCCGTGTGGTCAACGACCTCGTGCACCTGCTCGCCGAGCTGCTGGAGAACGCGACCTCGTTCTCCTCGCCGCAGACCAAGGTCAAGGTCACCGGTCACGCGCTGCCCGACGGACGGGTGCTGATCGAGATCCACGACACCGGCATCGGCCTCTCCCCCGAGGACCTCGCCGCGATCAACGAGCGGCTCGCCTCGCCGCCCACCGTGGACGTCTCCGTCTCCCGCCGCATGGGTCTGTTCGTGGTCGGCCGCCTCTCGCAGCGCCACGGCATCCGCATCCAGCTCCGCCCGTCCGACTCCGGCGGCACGACCGCGCTGGTCATGCTGCCCGTCGACGTCGCCCAGGGCGGCCGCAAGCCGCAGCCCAAGCCCGGTCAGCCCGGCGCGGGCACCGGCGGTCCGGCCGCCGCGCAGGCGGCCGCCGGTGTCGCCGCGGCCCGCCGCGGCGGCCAGGGCGGCGGCGCCCTCGGGGGCGGCGGTGCCTTCGGCGGCGGTGCGCCGGGCGGCCGGCTCGGTGCCGGTCAGGGACCGCGGGCCGCACTGCCCGGGCGTGACGCGGGCGGTCGCCCGGGTGGCCCGCGCGGGCCGCAGTCCCCGGCGGGTCCGGGACCGCAGAACCGTCCGGCCCCGGCGGGAGCGGGCGCGGGTGCCGGTCAGGCGCCCGGTGCTCCGCAGGGTCTGCAGGCCGCGGGCATGAACGCGCCGCAGGGCAACGCGCCGGGGAACAACGCCCCGCAGGGCCAGGACATGTTCGGCGGCACCCGTACTCCCGCCGCTCCCCCGCAGCGCGGCAAGCGCGGGGCGAACGGCGACGCCGATCAGGGCCGTCGTCCGCAGCTGCCGCCGCGCGGCGGCCCCCGGGCCGAGCTGCCCGGCGGCAACCCGCAGCCCCGCGTGCCGAGTTGGAGCGACGAGAACGCGCAGCCGCCCGTGCCGCGTGCCTCGCTGGACGCCCCGCGCGGCCACGACGAGCCGGACGGCTCCCGCACCGACCTGACCCCGCGCCTCGACGAGCGGCAGGGTCCGGGCGCCACCGCGGAGATGCCGGCGGTGCCCCGGTTCGGCGAGCCCCAGTCCCCCGCCGCCACGGCCGAGTTCGCCCGCCCCGACTTCGACGCCCCGGCGCCGCGACGGGACGAACCGCAGGACACCGGCGAGTTCGCCCGCCCCGGCCAGAACCAGTACGACGGCCAGAACCAGTTCCCGGACCAGTACGGGCAGGACCAGTACGGGCAGGACCAGTACGGCCAGGGCCGGTTCGGGCAGGACCAGTACCGCCAGGACCCGTACGACGCGGGCCGCTCCGGCCAGGACGCCCCGCGCAACGACCAGTTCGCGCGGCCCGAGCCGGCCGCCGGGCAGCCGGGCGGCGGTCCCTTCGTCCGCTCGGACGTCTTCGGCGGCCGTCCCGCACCGGCGGCCCCTGACAACCCGGCCCCGGCGGACCCGTTCGCCGGCGCCCAGGGCTACGACAGCGGATCGACCGGACAGCACGACCTGCCGGGCCGTCAGAACGCGGCGGACAACGGCCAGTTCGAGCGCCCCCGGGCGGGCGGCACGCAGGGCGGGAACGACTTCGGCGCCCAGCGTCCCCCGGCGCCGCAGCAGCGGCCCGGCGACGGCTGGGCCCTGCCCCCGGCCTCCGGCCCCGGTGACGGACGTACTCCTCTGTACGACACGCTGGAGACCAACTGGTTCCACGGCGACCGCGAGGCGAGGGCCCAGCAGGAGGCCCCGGCCGCGGCACCGGCGGAGCCGGAGGCCGCCCAGCCCCAGACCCCGGCGGCCCCGCAGCGGCCGGCCACCTCGGCCTGGCGCAGCTCGCCGAACGACGACCTCGTCCGGCAGGCGGAGCGCGTCAGGCAGCCGGCCGCCGGCGGAGTCACCACCTCCGGCCTCCCGCGCCGGGTCCCCCGGGCCAACCTCGTCCCGGGAACGGCTCAGCAGCAGTCGCACCAGAACGGTCCGCAGGTCTCGCGTGCGCCCGACGACGTGCGCGGCCGGCTGACCAATCTCCGTCGGGGAATCGCACAGGGCCGTCAGGCCGGTACCAACCAGACCGGCAGCTACCCGCGGCCCACTCACCAGCAGGAGCGTTAGTTGAGCCCGATGAGCCAGGCGGCACAGAACCTCAACTGGTTGATCACGAATTTCGTGGACAACACCCCAGGGGTGTCCCACACCGTCGTCGTGTCCGCCGACGGACTTCTCCTGGCGATGTCGGAGGGCTTCCCTCGCGACCGAGCCGATCAGCTCGCGGCGGTCGCCTCGGGACTGACCTCGCTGACGGCCGGGGCGTCCCGGATCTTCGAGGGCGGCAACGTGGCGCAGACGGTCGTGGAGATGGAGCGGGGGTTCCTCTTCCTGATGTCCGTCTCGGACGGCTCGTCCCTGGCCGTCCTCGCGCACCCGGAGTGCGACATCGGCCTCGTCGGCTACGAGATGGCGCTCCTGGTCGACCGCGCGGGCGCGGTCCTCACACCCGACCTGCGCGCCGAACTACAAGGCAGTCTGCTCCACTGATCGGCCCCGGCACCACCCGTGTTACCAAATCACCGTCCGGCCGCCACAATCCCCCCACCGGCCTCGTCAGACGGCACGACTGACCGACCTGCTGTCCCGCCCGGAGGATTCATGACCCCGCCCACCGCCTCTCATGATCCGTACGCGGAGCCGTACGAGGACGAGGGCGACCAGCCGCTGGTACGTCCCTATGCGATGACCGGTGGCCGGACCAGGCCGCGCTATCAGCTCGCCATCGAGGCGCTGATCAGTACGACGGCCGACCCGGCAGCGCTCATGGGGCTGCTCCCCGAGCACCAGCGGATCTGCCACTTGTGCCGCGAGGTGAAATCGGTGGCCGAGGTGTCGGCCCTGCTGGCGATGCCGCTCGGCGTGGCGCGAATCCTGGTCGCGGACCTCGCGGAGGCCGGGATGGTCGCGGTCCACCAGCCCGGCGGAGACGAGAACAACGGCGGTGCGCCGGACGTGACACTGCTCGAAAGGGTGCTCAGTGGACTTCGAAAGCTCTGACGGAGGGCGGGCGACCACCTCCGCGAAGATCGTGGTGGCCGGCGGCTTCGGCGTCGGCAAGACCACGTTCGTGGGCGCCGTCTCCGAGATCAACCCCCTGCGCACCGAGGCCGTGATGACCTCGGCCAGCGCCGGGATCGACGACCTCACGCACGCCGGGGACAAGACGACCACGACGGTCGCCATGGACTTCGGCCGCATCACGCTCGACCAGGACCTGATCCTGTACCTGTTCGGCACGCCGGGCCAGGACCGGTTCTGGTTCATGTGGGACGACCTGGTGCGCGGCGCCATCGGCGCGGTCGTGCTCTGCGACACCCGTCGGCTGGCCGACTGCTTCCCGGCGGTCGACTACTTCGAGAACAGCGGGCTGCCGTTCGTCGTCGCGCTCAACGGCTTCGACGGGCAGCAGCCGTACACGCCCGACGAGGTGCGCGAGGCGCTGCAGATCGGTCCGGACACCCCGATCATCACGACCGACGCCCGGCACCGCGCCGACGCGAAGTCGGCCCTCATCACGCTGGTCGAGCACGCGCTGATGGCCCGCTTGCGGTAGCTCCGCGGGCCCTAGCAGTCAAGTCGGCAGGGTTCTACGGCACTTGTCGTAGACGATTCGGAGCCGGCTGTGTCCTTTGACACGGTCGGCTCCGCTGTTCATAACGTTTCGGCAGAGGAATCGGGTGGTACCGACACGCGACGCGGTCAGCTGGTCTCGCTACGCTCACGAACACCCCGTCTTTTGACGGCCCTCGCTCTTTATGACCGTTTTACGTGGAGCGTGCATCACGCGCCGGCCCCGCGTTCCACTGTTTGGAAGAGCACTGTTCGCCGTGCTGGAATGCCAGAACTGCCCAATGGTCAAAGACGTACTCAGCAGTAGCACGTACTCGATGACGGTCTGGGTTCTGAGACACAGCGGCACGACACAGGTGCCGACCGCCGAGAGGTTGTTGGTCGAGTGAGGCGAAGCAAGAACAGTCCCGAGCCGTCGGCCCGGGGCAACTTCACCCCGCCGCCGCGCACAGCGGCGCCCGCCCCCGCCCCTGCCGCGGAACCCAAGGCCGAGCCCGCGCCGAGCGGTGGCCGCTTCACGCCCCGCAACTGGCGGGTGACCACCCGGCTGAACGCGATCCTGCTCATACCCGTGCTGGTCGGCCTCGTCATGGGCGGCTTCCAGGTGAAGAGCTCGATCGACACCTGGCAGGACGCCGAGGACGCCGAGAGCACCGCGCGCCTGGTCCGGGCCTCCCTCGGCTACGCCAACGCCCTCTACAACGAGCGCGACGTCACGGCGGCTCCGCTGCTGCAGGGCAAGGGCGAGAAGGACGCCACCGTCGTCAGGGCCCGCCGGACCACCGACGAGGCGGCCGCCACCTTCGACCACGCGGCCCAGGGCATGCCCCACAAGGCCGGCCTGGAGCGCCGTCTGAAGGTCTTCCGCGAGCAGGAGCCCAAGCTCCAGACGCTGCGCGCGGCGGCGTACACCTCCAAGCTCAAGGGCGTGGAGACCGAGGAGGGCTACACCGGTGTCGCCCACCCCCTGATGGAGTTCGCCAACGAACTCGGTCTGGGCACCGGCAACATCACCTCCTACGGCCGTACCGTCTACGCGATCTCCCTGACCAAGGCCGCGCTCTCCCTGGAGCGCTCCATCGGCATGCACATGCTGGTCAAGCCGGGTCCGGAGCCCGGCCACCTCGCCAGCCAGCGCGTCGCGCTCTCCTCGTACGCCTACCTGGAGCGCATCGCGGTCGAGGAGTACATCGGCGGCGGCACCGAGGCGGACGCGCAGAAGCTCGAGGACTCCGAGGCGAAGCTCAAGGAGGACGGCGCGGCCATGGCCAAGGAGGCCAAGGCCAAGGACCCGGACTACGTGGCGCCGCCGTCCAACCCGACGACGATGGTCTCGGAGCTGGCCGGACTGGCTTCCACGGACACCGGCGCGCGTGCGGAGCTGGCCCAGCAGGGCATCACGCCGGAAAACTGGTGGGCGGTCAACACCCTCAAGTTCGACGCGTACCAGAAGATCGAGTCGGACCTCGCGGACAAGGCGGTGTCCGAGGCGTCCTCGATCGCCGACGACGCCGAGCGCGACGCCTACATCACGGGTGCCGCGGTCGTGATCGCGCTGCTCGCCGCGTTCGTCCTGGCCGGCATGGTGGCCCGCCAGATGAGCCGCTCCATGCGCCAGCTCCGCAACGCCGCCTTCGGCATCGCCGAGCAGCGCCTGCCGACCCTGGTCGACCAGCTCTCCCGCACCGACCCGGGCCGGGTCGACACCCGCGTGCAGCCGATCCCGATCACCTCGACGGACGAGATCGGCGAGGTCGCCCGCGCCTTCGACCAGGTCCACCGCGAGGCGGTGCGGCTCGCCTCCGAGCAGGCCATGCTGCGGGGCAACATCAACGCGATCTTCACCAACCTGTCGCGCCGCAACCAGTCGCTGATCGAGGGCCAGCTGAGCCTGATCACCGACCTGGAGAACAACGAGGCCGACCCGGACCAGCTGGAGAACCTGTTCCGGCTGGACCACCTGGCCACCCGTATGCGCCGCAACGGCGAGAACCTCCTCGTCCTCGCCGGCGAGGAGCCGGGCCGCCGCTGGGACCAGCCGGTGCCGCTGGTGGACGTGCTGCGCGCCGCCTCCTCCGAGGTGGAGCAGTACGAGCGCATCGAGCTGTCGGGCGTGCCGGAGGCCGAGATCCACGGCCGCGCCGTGACCGACCTCGTGCACCTGCTCGCCGAGCTGCTCGAGAACGCCACCACGTTCTCCTCCCCGCAGACCAAGGTCCGCGTCACCGCGACCCGGCTGCCCGACGGCCGCGTGATGGTCGAGATCCACGACAAGGGCATCGGCCTGACCGCCGAGGACTTCGCGGACATCAACCACAAGCTGGCCAACCCGCCGACCGTGGACGCCGCGATCTCGCAGCGCATGGGCCTGTTCGTGGTCGGCCGGCTGTCCGACCGGCACGGCATCCGCGTCCAGCTGCGTCCCTCCGGCGAGCAGGCGGGCACCACTTCGCTGGTCATGCTCCCGGACGCCATCACCCACGGTGGCGGCGGCGAGCAGCAGCCGCAGCGCGACGAGTTCACCGTCTCGCAGATCATCCCGGAGCAGAACTTCCAGGGCGCGAGCTTCCCGCAGGTCGGCCAGCCCATGCGGACCGCCGCCGAACTGGGCTTCGACGACAGCCGGTACGCCGAGATCCCGGACGACATCCGCGAACTCGACCCGGTCGGCCGTTCGCTGATGCGCGAGGAGCGCCGCGCGGCCCTGGAGGCCCAGGCCCACCCCGAACTGCCGGGCCCCGCGGACCAGGGCGAGAACGGCGGTCCCGAAGCCACCGGCTTCCAGGACCCGTTCGCCGGACGGCAGCCGGGCTACGACCAGGCCCCCGACGGCTACCAGCAGCAGGTGAACGGCGCCTACCAGGAGCCGGTGAACGGCGGGTACGACCAGCAGACGGCGTACCCGGACCAGCAGCAGGCGTACCAGGAACCGCAGCAGGCGTCGTACGACGGGCAGTACTACGCGCCGGACGGCGGCGTGCCGGAGACCGGGAGCCACTCCCCCTTCGAGCAGCGGCGCCACCAGGACGACTGGCCGCAGCAGGACGGGTACCAGAACGGATATCCGGACCCGTACCCCGCGAGTGCCCCGCAGGCGCATTCCGCCCAGGCCGCTGACGTGAACGAGGCGGACCGCGTAGGCTTCGACCGTCCGGGTCCGGCCTCCTCCGCCGCCCACGAGCTGACCGACGCCGGTCTTCCCCGCCGCGGATCCACCGCGAGCGGCGCGGGCGATGCGGGGCACGTGGGCCGGGAGACGCCGGCCGCCGCACAGGGGACGGGCGGCGAGGACACCTGGCGGTCGGCCAACGACGACCGCTGGCAGCAGGCTTCGGCGCTGCGCAGGCCCAAGGCGGGCGGGGTGACCTCCTCGGGCCTGCCGCGGCGGGTGCCCAAGGCCAACCTGGTCGAGGGCGCGGCCGAGACCACCCCCCAGGGAGGCCCGCAGGTCTCCCGCGCTCCGGAGGACGTCCGGGGCAGGCTGAGCAACCTGCGGCGCGGCGTCGAACGGGGCCGCAACGCAGGCAGTGAAACGAACGGCCAGGACACGAGGAATGAACACCGTGGTCCTGACAGCACCTACAACCAGGAGCGTTAGTGTGAGCCCGATGAGCCAGGCGGCGCAGAACCTGAACTGGTTGATCACCAACTTCGTGGACAACACCCCGGGGGTGTCCCACACGGTGGTGGTCTCCGCCGACGGACTCCTTCTGGCGATGTCCGAAGGGTTCCCTCGCGACCGAGCCGATCAGCTCGCGGCCGTCGCCTCCGGCCTGACCTCGCTGACCGCGGGTGCCTCGCGCATCTTCGAGGGCGGCAGCGTGAACCAGACGGTTGTGGAGATGGAGCGCGGATTCCTCTTCATCATGTCCATTTCCGACGGCTCGTCCCTCGCGGTTCTCGCACACCCCGAGGCGGACATCGGTCTCATTGGGTACGAGATGGCCCTCCTGGTGGACCGTGCCGGCACGGTCCTGACCCCCGATCTGCGGGCGGAGCTCCAAGGGAGCCTTCTCAACTAAAGGACAGACGGTGCGTTTTGGCGTCCTGTGGCCGTAAGGTTTCGGGACGCGGCTCCACAGCGTTGGGTGCCAGGCACAGTCGGAGGAGGAAGAAGTGGCAACACCCCCAGGCGGTCCGTCGTCGGGCAACTGGTCGTACGGCCCCGGTCAGGGCCAGGGCGACGGCTCGGCGCACGGCTACGGCTACCCCTCCGTACCGAGCCACCAGCAGCCGTACGCGCCGCAGGGCCCCGGCCCTTCGCCGTACGACCAGCCGCAGGCTCCGCGCATCCAGCCCGTGCAGCCGCAGCGCCGCACCCCTGAGCCGGCGCCCGCCGGGGCGTCGAACAACCCCCTGGTGCGCCCGTACGCCATGACGGGCGGTCGCACCAGGCCCCGTTACCAGCTCGCCATCGAGGCGCTGGTGCACACCACCGCGCAGCCGCACCAGATGCAGGGCCAGTTGCCCGAGCATCAGCGGATCTGCAACCTCTGCCGGGAGATCAAGTCGGTGGCCGAGGTCTCGGCCCTGCTGGCGATCCCTCTCGGCGTGGCCAGGATCCTCGTCGCCGACTTGGCGGAGGCGGGACTGGTCGCCATCCATCAGCCCGGCGGCGACGAGAGCGCCGGCGGCCAGCCAGACGTGACACTGCTCGAAAGGGTGCTCAGTGGACTTCGCAAGCTCTAGCGGCGGTCCTTCCCGCTCCACCACTTCCGCGAAAATCGTGGTGGCGGGCGGCTTCGGCGTGGGCAAGACCACGTTCGTCGGCGCTGTCTCGGAGATCAATCCGCTGCGCACCGAGGCCGTGATGACATCCGCGTCCGCGGGCATTGACGACCTCACCCACACGGGGGACAAGACGACCACGACGGTCGCCATGGACTTCGGCCGCATCACGCTCGACCAGGACCTGATCCTGTACCTGTTCGGCACGCCGGGCCAGGACCGGTTCTGGTTCATGTGGGACGACCTGGTGCGCGGCGCGATCGGGGCGATCGTGCTGGTCGACACGAGGCGGCTGGCCGACTGCTTCCCGGCGGTCGACTACTTCGAGAACAGCGGGCTGCCGTTCGTGATCGCGCTCAACGGCTTCGACGGGCAGCAGCCGTACAACCCGGACGAGGTCCGGGAGGCGCTGCAGATCGGTCCGGACACGCCGATCATCACGACGGACGCGCGGCACCGCGCCGACGCGAAGTCGGCCCTCATCACGCTCGTGGAGCACGCTCTGATGGCGCGGTTGCGCTAGCCCGCGCCGGGCTGCGACCCGCCCCCTGCGGCCACCAGGCTGCCGGGGGCGGTTTCGTTGCCGGGTGCGGGTGGTGTGGTGGCCAGTGGCGCAAGCCCCCCCCCGCGCCCCCTGGGCCGGCTCCCCGCCCCCTTCATGCGCACAGGCCCCCTTCCTCGGCGGAAGGGGGCCTGTGCGTGTGCTCAGGTCAGCGCCAGCTGTGCGGTGCCCGGAATCCCGGCTCGCGCTCCAGGCGGCGCCAGCCCGCGCGGGCTCGGCCGGCGCCGTGGGCCGGGGCGATCTCGGCGGGGCGGGCGGCGGCGCGGGCCAGGAGGAGGGCCGTGATGGCGGCGACTTCCTCGGGCTCGGCGTGGCCCTTCTCGACGCGGATGTCGGCAGGGGACATGGAAGTGGCTCCTCGGGTCACTGCGGCGGGTTGCCGTGCTTGCGGGAGGGCAGGTCGGCGTGCTTGGTCTGAAGCATCGCCAGGGACTTGATCAGCACCTCGCGGGTCTCCGCGGGGTCGATGACGTCGTCGACCAGGCCGCGTTCGGCCGCGTAGTAGGGGTGCATCAGCTCGGACTTGTACTCCTTGACCATGCGCGCCCGCATGGCCTCGGGGTCCTCGGCGTCGGCGATCTGCCGGCGGAAGATGACGTTGGCGGCGCCTTCCGCTCCCATGACGGCGATCTCGTTGGTCGGCCAGGCGTAGGTGAGGTCGGCGCCGATGGACTGGCTGTCCATGACG
Organism: Streptomyces ardesiacus; assembly: GCF_003112575.1. Lineage (GTDB taxonomy): Bacteria > Actinomycetota > Actinomycetes > Streptomycetales > Streptomycetaceae > Streptomyces > Streptomyces ardesiacus. The sequence continues at coordinate 1,113,608 of NZ_BEWC01000002.1, read as the reverse complement.
ATGTAAGCACCTCCGTACGCCTTGCGCAGGATGAGCGAGATCCGGGGCACGGTGGCGTTGCAGTACGCGTACAGCAGCTTGGCGCCGTGGCGGATGATGCCGCCGTGCTCCTGGTCGACGCCGGGCAGGAAGCCGGGTACGTCCAGAAGGGTGATGATCGGGATGTTGAAGGCGTCGCACATCTGGACGAAGCGCGCGGCCTTCTCCGACGCCTCGATGTCCAGCACGCCCGCCAGGGCCTGCGGCTGGTTGGCGACGATGCCGACGACCTGGCCGTCGAGGCGGGCCAGCGCGCAGATGATGTTGCGGGCCCAGCGCTCGTGGACCTCCAGGTACTCGCTGTCGTCGACGAGTTCCTCGATGACCTTGACCATGTCGTACGGGCGGTTGCCGTCCGCCGGGACCAGGTCGAGCAGGACGTCCGAGCGGCGGTCCGCGGGGTCCGACGACTCGTGGCGGGGCGGGTTCTCCCGGTTGTTCTGCGGGAGGAGGGAGAGGAGGTAGCGCACCTCGGCGAGGCAGGTCTCCTCGTCGTCGTAGGCGAAGTGGCACACGCCCGAGGTCTCGGCGTGGACGTCGGCGCCGCCCAGCCCGTTCTGGGTGATCTCCTCACCGGTGACGGCCTTGACCACGTCCGGGCCGGTGATGAACATCTGCGAGGTGTCGCGGACCATGAAGACGAAGTCCGTCAGCGCGGGGCTGTAGGCCGCGCCGCCCGCACACGGGCCCAGCATCACGCTGATCTGCGGGATGACCCCCGACGCCTTCGTGTTCCGCTGGAAGATCCCTCCGTACCCGGCGAGCGCGGAGACGCCCTCCTGGATGCGGGCGCCGGCGCCGTCGTTCAGGGACACCAGCGGCGCACCGGCCGCGATGGCCATGTCCATGATCTTGTGGATCTTCGTCGCGTGGGCCTCGCCCAGCGCGCCCCCGAAGATCCGGAAGTCGTGGGCGTAGACGAAGACCGTGCGGCCGTCCACCGTGCCCCAGCCGGTGATGACACCGTCGGTGTACGGCTTCTTCGCCTCCAGTCCGAACCCGGTCGCCCGGTGCCGGCGCAGCTGCTCGACCTCCCGGAAGGAGCCCGGGTCCAGGAGCAGCTCGATCCGCTCGCGTGCCGTCAGCTTGCCCTTGGCGTGCTGCGCGGCCGTCGCCTTCTCGCTCGGCCCGGCCAGCGCCTGCGCACGGATCTCGTGCAGCTCGGCCACTCGCCCGCGCGCGTCCGTCGGCTCACCCGGCGCCTCATCCAAAACGGTCATGTAGTGACTGTACGAAGCCGACCAAGGAATGCGAGCCGTCGACTCCGTACAGTCTCCGGCCCGATTTCCTGGTAGCACTGAACAGAATCCCCATCCCGTGCAGCCTTTTCGACTGCTCAGGGGGGCTGGGGCTTGTAGGGGTTGCACAAACCCCTTAGCTGAGAATCACCTCACATTCGTGGGTGGTACATACCACCCCTGGGGTGACGCGCAGGCGCAGTCGGCGGCCCGCCTCCAGGACCTCGACCGTCTCGTCGGCCCGCGACACCGCCCTCACCGGGTGGTCCCAGACGATCTCCAGGGGCTGTCCCGTGCGCGGCGGTTCGCTCACGCAGAGGGTAGCGGAGCGGCCGGTGCGGCGGACCAGCACACTCGCCCCGGCCGTCGCGGTGAGCGGGCCCGCGGTGCCGACCTGCCAGAAGTTGGCGGCCGTGAGACCGAGCCAGGGGACGGCCACCGCCTGGCGGATGCGGTCGTTGGCGAGGACCCTCAGCCAACGGCGGTCGGCCGCCCGGCGGGCCACGGCGGCGCGGGAGGCGCCCGGCATGACGGTGTAGACGTAGCCGGCGTCGGCCGGGTCGGTGCCGTGGTCGAGCCAGAGGGTCTGCCAGCGCCGGGTGCGGCGTTCGGTCGTGCTGGTGGCGTTGATGTCGGACCAGGCGCCGGTGCGGTCCTCGCGCAGGGTCCGCAGCTCCCCCTCGGGCACGATCCAGCCGCCGTGGCCCTCCAGGTGGGCCCAGCGCCCGCCGTGCACGAGGGCCTGGGTGCCGCCCTCCCCCAGGTTGCGGTTGTCGACGACCGTCTCGACGGGGACGCCGTCGGCGCAGGTGATGCCGGCGCCCAGGCACACCACCGCGTCGTCGAGGAAGAACCAGGACTTGCGCGCCCGCAGGGTGGAGCCGAGACCCTTGAGGTCCTGGCCGACGGCCGCGTAGGCGCCGTCGGTCGTGCCGCCGACCCAGCGCACGTCCGGCTTGGGCTCGCCCCATTCGCCGCCCGCGCGGTCGGGCAGGCGCCGGGTGGAGACGGTGGTGCCGGGCAGCCGGTACCAGTCGACGGTCGGCCAGAACCAGTCCGTGTACTGGTCGGACCTGGTTCCGTTCGCCCACCAGGTGAGCATCCCCGCGCCGGTGTGCCAGCCGCGCGGGTTCTCGCCGTTGCCGCACTCGTAGTGGGCGATGCGGTCGCTGGCCATGGCGAGGCCCGCGGTGAAGGCGGGGCGGCGGTGAACGGCACGGTCCATGGCGGCGAAGAGGTGGTGTCCGGCGGGTTCGGGGGCGGCCTCGCCGGGCGCGTCGGCGATCGCGTGCAGCCGGGCGAGGTCGGCCGCCCGGAACTCCGGCGCCGTGAGGATCGGGGTGACGGTGTCGCGCTCGATCCAGCCCTTGATCCGGGCGTGCCAGCGTTTCCGCTCGGCGTCGCTCGCACCGCCCGCGAGGACCGCCACGGCGGCGACGAGCTGGCGGCCGTGGAAGTGGTCGCCGCGCATGACGTGGAGGTCGTCGCCCTGGAGGTGACCCCGGCTGATCGCTCGGCCGTTGACCACGTCCATGACCAGGCCGTCGTGGATCAGGGGTGCGTAGGCCCGCTCGACACTGTCGAGGACGATCTGCCGGGCCGGGTCCGTCACCTCCCACGCGGAGCCGGCCAGCAGGGTGAACAGCCGGCCCAGCCCGTCGAGCATGACCTGGCCGTACGTCCCGGAGTAGGCGATCCAGGTGTGCTGGACGAACGAGCCGTCGGCGTAGAGCCCGTCGCCCTCGGTGACGTACGGGAAGACCGGTGAGAGGGCGTCGCGGGCCAGGGCGATCTTGGCGGGGTTGCGGCCCAGGATGCCGCGCAGGGCCACGGAGCGGCACAGGTCGACGCGGTTGGCGCCGGTGGAGGTGCCGGAGTAGTCGCCGAGCATCGTGTCGGAGACGAAGTGGTCGACGGCGGCGCAGGCGGCGGCGACGCGGTCGGCGCCGAGGTGGTCGTACAGGGCGGCGGTGATGTCCATCAGGAGGCGTGGGCTGCCGATCTGCCATTCCCACCAGTTGCCGTAGCGGGCGGTGGCCGGGTGGTAGACGGTGGCCGAGAGGTGGTCGAGACCGCGCAGGAGGTCGGCGAGGAGGCCGGGGTCGCCGGTGGAGCCGGTGCCCTCCTGGACGTACGCCTCGGTCATCGTCCACAGGCGGCCGTAGGCGAAGGTGATGCCGGCGGGCGGGTCGAAGGGGTGGCCGGGCCACAGCGAGGTGGGGGTCGGGGCCATGGCGGCGCGGTACGCGCGGGCGCGTGCGCCGGTCTCGGCGAGACGGGAGGCGTACGGCTCGGCGGCGGGGTCGTAGCCGGTGCCGAGGGCGAGCTCGAGCCAGCGCCGGCGGAGGGCGTCGTAGGGGTCGGCCGGGGGGTCGGGCGCGGCTGCCGCGCGGGGGGCCGCGGTGAGGCCGGCGGCCAGTGCCGCGGCGAACAGGACGGCCCGGCGGCCGGGAGCGGTGGGGCGCTTCGGGGTCATGCTCATGCCGTCTATCACGTCGTGGCCGAATCCGGAACGACACGCGCGGCACGCCGTGCGTGACGGTTGATGCCCGCGCGGAATAGGTCTACAGTCGAACTCGTTGGACTGGTTGAACATTCAACATTAGGCCCCGGACCGCCCGGGTCCCGACCCCTCACGGAGGACACCATGACCAGCACCCCCGACCTCGCCACGCTCACCGGCGACTACACCGTCGACCCCGCCCACACGACGATCGGCTTCACGGCGCGCCACGCCATGGTCACCAACGTCAAGGGCAAGTTCCTCGACTTCACCGGCACGCTGCACCTGGACGGCGCCGACCCGTCCCGTTCCACGGCCACCCTCGACGTCACGATGGACAGCATCGACACGGGCTCTCCCGACCGCGACGGCCACCTGAAGAGCTCGGACTTCTTCAACACCGGCGAGTACCCGACGATGACCTTCCGCTCCACCAAGGCGGAGTCCCTGGGCGGCGACGACTACCGCATCACCGGTGACCTGTCGATCCTCGGCACGACCAAGCCGCTCACCATCGACCTGGAGTTCAACGGCGCCGCCAAGGACCCGTTCGGCAACGAGCGCGTCGGCTTCGAGGGCAAGGCGGAGATCAAGCGCTCGGAGTGGGGGCTCACCTGGAACGCGGCCCTGGAGACGGGCGGGGTCCTGGTCTCCGACAAGATCAAGCTGAACTTCGACATCTCGGCGATCCGGCAGGCCTGACGGGCCGGACCGCCGCGGCGGCTCAGAAGCCGCCGCCGAAGTCGCCGCCTCCCCCGCCGAAGCCTCCGTCACCGCCGAAGCCGCCCCCGAAGTCCCCGGGGTCGAAGTCGGCGCCCGAGACGTCGCCGCCCTCGTAGCCGCCGAAGTCGCCGTAACCCGCGCCGTAACCGGCTCCGTAGGCGGGGCCCGCCATCATGCTGCCCAGCATGGTGCCGACCAGCAGACCGGGCAGGATGCCCCCGCCGAAGTAGCCGCCCGCCCAGGGGCCGTAGGCCGGGCCCGCGTCCCAGTAGGGGCGGCGGCCGTACTCGGTGTCCACCTCGCGGATCATCGGCTCCCGCCCGTCGGAGAGCCGGGCCCGGTCGGCCGCGCAGACCGGGACCTGGCGGGTCGTGCCGCCCGGCGGGGTCCAGGTGGCGTCGGCGACCGACGGACCGTGGCGCGGGTCGAAGAAGCAGGGCGGGCGGCGTTCGGGCAGCGGCCTGCCCTCGCGGCGGGCGGCGAGCTGCGCGAGCGAGAAGCGGCCGTCCTCCACCGCCTGGGTGACCGCCCGCACGTCCTCCGGCTTGCGGGCGTCCGCCATGTACGTCTTCGCCTGGTCGTAGGAGTCCAGGGCGCGTTCGTAGTCCGCCCGCATGGCGTCGTCCGCGCCCGGTTCCGCCGGGTGGAAGTCCAGGCGGTCCAGTTCCTCGCCGAACGCCGTGATGTCCTCGTCGACCACCACCCGCAGCCGCTCCAGCGACTCCCGCTGCTCGGCCTCGCGGCGGTGGCGGCTGCGCCGGGAGAGCGCGTAGACGCCCGCGCCGCCGACCACCACCACCGCGCCCGCGGTGATCAGGGCGCCCGTGGGCGCGGAACCGCCCCCGGAGTCCCAGGAGGAGGGGGCGGAGCCGTTCACGCTGCGCACCGCGTCGTCGACGAAGTCGTTCAGCTGCGCCTTGGGATCGCCCGCGCCCTGGACCGCGGTGACCAGGTTCCGCACGCCCTGGCGGCTCAGCACGCTGCTGTCGGCACGGGCGTCGAAACGGTCGCCGAGGCGGACGCCGTACAGACCGGTGATGCCGGTCTCGGTGCGCAGGTTCTGGAAGAGGTCGGTGGTCGGGTAGCCGGCCGGGAGGACCACGACGAAGATGGGGTCGCCCGCGTTCTCGATCTTGTGGGCGAGCGCGTCCGCGTCGGACCCGGACAGCAGGCCCGATGCGGCCGGGTCCACGTAGACCGGACTGTCGCGCAGGGCGGCGCCGATCGTGGAGACGTCGGTCTGCGCCCGCGCGCCGGGCGCACCGGCCATCAGCACCGCCAGCGCGGCGACGACCGGTACGACCAGGAGGCGCATGAGGAGGTGCATGCGAACGCCACTCATACGCTCGGCGTACCCGCATGCACCCCGCTCAGACATGAAGTGCCCTGGTATCGGGCACTTCGTCACTCGGCGGGCGCGACCCCCGCCCGCAGCAGCCCGTAGGTGTAGGCGTCCTCCAGGGCCTGCCACGAGGCGGCGATGACGTTCTCCGCGACGCCCACCGTGGCCCACTCCCCCGTGCCGTCCGACGTGGAGATGAGGACCCTGGTCGTGGACTGGGTGCCGTGCACACCCTCCAGGATGCGGACCTTGTAGTCGACCAGGTCGAGCTTGGCCAGTTCGGGGTAGATCTTCTCCAGCGCGACGCGCAGCGACCGGTCCAGGGCGTTGACCGGGCCGTTGCCCTCCGCGGTGGCGACGATGCGCTCGCCCTTGGCCCAGAGCTTGACCGTGGCCTCGTTGGCGTGGCTGCCGTCGGGGCGGTCCTCCGTGATCGCGCGCCAGGACTCGACGTCGAAGTACTTCAGCGGCCTGCCCTCGGCCTCGGCGCGCAGCAGCAGCTCGAAGCTGGCGTCGGCGGCCTCGTAGGTGTAGCCCGCCAGCTCGCGCTCCTTGACCCGCTCCACGACCCGGCCGACCAGTTCGCGGTCGCCGCCGAGGTCGATGCCGAGCTCCTTGCCCTTGAGCTCGATGGAGGCGCGGCCGGCCATGTCGGAGACCAGCATCCGCATGGTGTTGCCGACCAGCTCGGGGTCGATGTGCTGGTACAGGTCCGGGTCGACCTTGATCGCGGACGCGTGCAGGCCGGCCTTGTGGGCGAAGGCGGAGACGCCCACGTAGGGCTGGTGGGTGGAGGGGGTGAGGTTGACGACCTCGGCGATGGCGTGGGAGGTGCGGGTCATCTCGCGCAGCCGGCCCTCGGGCAGCACCTTCTTGCCGTACTTCAGCTCCAGGGCGGCCACGACCGGGAACAGGTTGGCGTTGCCGACCCGCTCGCCGTAGCCGTTGGCCGTGCACTGGACGTGGGTCGCGCCCGCGTCGACGGCGGCGAGGGTGTTGGCGACGGCGCAGCCGGTGTCGTCCTGGGCGTGGATGCCGAGCCGGGCGCCGGTGTCGGCGAGCACCGTGGCGACCACGGCCTGGATCTGCGCCGGGAGCATGCCGCCGTTGGTGTCGCACAGGATGACGACGTCGGCGCCGGCCTCCCAGGCGGTGCGCACGACCGACTTCGCGTACTCGGGGTTGGCGCGGTAGCCGTCGAAGAAGTGCTCGCAGTCGACGAAGACCCTGCGCCCCTGCGCCCTGAGGTGGGAGACCGTGTCCGCGACCATGGCGAGGTTCTCGTCGAGCGTGGTGCGCAGGGCCAGTTCCACGTGCCGGTCGTGGGACTTGGCCACCAGCGTGATCACGTCGGCGCCGGAGTCGAGCAGCGCCTTGACCTGGTGGTCCTCGGCGGCCTTGGCGCCCGCGCGGCGGGTGGAGCCGAAGGCCACCAACCGGGCGTGCTGGAAGTCGATCTCCTGCCGGGCCCGGGCGAAGAACTCGGTGTCCCGCGGGTTGGCGCCGGGCCAGCCGCCCTCGATGAAGCCCACACCGAAGTCGTCCAGGTGCCGTGCGATGGCCAGCTTGTCCGCGACCGTGAGGTTGATGCCCTCGCGCTGCGCGCCGTCGCGCAGGGTGGTGTCGAAGACGTGGAACGAATCGTCGAGTTCGCTGGTTGCGGTCATGATCTGAAGGCTCCTGTAGGGAATCTCGGTCTACCGGAATGACCGGTTCCACCGTTCCTCTATGATCCCTCGCGCTCTCTTCCCGGCTCGGGGTGGGCCAGGAAAGCGAAAAACCTCTCGCGGGTGCGAGAGGTCTGCGCGCGGGTCGAGGACGACGGTGGCCACCCGTACCTGGTCGTACGTGGTGGTCACTGCGGACCGGCGCGCCTGCTGCCAATAATCATGGCGAACGAGAGCACGGGGGAAGTCTGGCACACTCCCTCCCCCTTCTCACCGCCCGTCTCAGGATGCGAGCGGCCTCCGTCCACCGGCAACTCCCCCGCACGGGCCGGAGGGGCGGGGTCCCGGCCGGGCCCGCCCCCCGCCCGGCACGCGTCAGGCCAGCGTGTGCATCCAGCCGTGGGTGTCCTCGACGGTCCCCCGCTGGATGTCCAGCAGCGCGTCCCGCAGCCGCTGCGTGACCTCGCCCGGCTCGCCCCCGCTCTGCTGCCACTGGGCGCCGGTCCGCTTGACCGTGCCGACGGGCGTGATCACGGCCGCGGTGCCGCAGGCGAAGACCTCGGTGAGGGTGCCGTTCTCCGAGTCGCGCTGCCACTGGTCGACCGAGATGCGGCCCTCCTCCGCCTCGTAGCCGAGGTCGCGGGCGACGGTGAGCAGGGAGTCACGGGTGACGCCCTCGAGGATGGAGCCGGTGAGGGCCGGCGTGATGATCTTGTTCCCGTACACGAAGTACAGGTTCATGCCGCCCAGTTCCTCGACCCACGTGCGCTCGATGGCGTCGAGGTAGCAGACCTGGTCGCAGCCCTTGGCCGCGGCCTCGGCCTGGGCGAGCAGGGAGGCCGCGTAGTTGCCGCCGGTCTTGGCGTCGCCCATGCCGCCGGGGACGGCGCGGACGCGGTCCTCGGAGACCCAGATGGAGACGGGCTTGACGCCGCCCGGGAAGTAGGCGCCGGCCGGGGAGGCGATGACGAGGAAGAGGTACTCGTTGGCCGGCTTGACGCCCAGGCCGACCTCGGTGGCGATCATGAAGGGGCGCAGGTACAGGGACTCCTCGCCGCCGTGCGCCGGGACCCACTTCTCGTCCTGCTTCACCAGCGCGTCGCAGGCCTCGATGAAGGTCTCGACCGGAAGCTCGGGCATGCCGAGGCGGCGCGAGGAGGCCTGGAAGCGGGCGCCGTTCTTCTCCGGGCGGAAGGTGGCGACGGAACCGTCGGGACGCCGGTAGGCCTTCAGCCCCTCGAAGATCTCCTGCGCGTAGTGCAGGACCATGGTCGCCGGGTCGAGGGAGAGCGGGGCGTAGGGCACGAGCTGACCGTCGTGCCAGCCGCGGCCCTCGGTCCACCTGATCGTCACCATGTGGTCGGTGAAGTGGCGGCCGAACCCGGGGTTGGCCAGAATCGCCGCGCGCTCGGCGTCCGAGAGCGGGTTGGCGGAGGGCTTGAGCTCGATCGTGGGCGTCGTCATGGGTGGCTGTCCTTCACCGGTTGTGTTGTGACGGGCCGCGGTCACGCCCGTACGGCCGGTGGCCGGTGCTAGGACGTCCGAGCATTCCCTCAAGTCGCGGCTTCGCGTTCGATTATCGCGCGCGGCCCGCGAGGGGTGAAACGGGGTGAATGCGGCCCAGGTTTCGATGGTCGCACCTGGCGGACGCAGGAGAAAGCCGCCGGGTGCCTTGTTTTGGGACCCGACGGCTTCGAAACGGATTCGATCGAGTGGCGCGGCGGGTGTCAGCCGGCTACTCGTACGGCGAGCGCGTCGCCGATCTCCGAGGTGGAACGGGCGGGCAGACCGCCGCGCTCACCGAGGTCGGCCGAGACGGCGTCCTCGATGCGGGCGGCCTCGGCCTCGTAACCGAGGTGGCGCAGCAGCAGGGCGACGGACAGGACCGTGGCGGTGGGGTCGGCCTTGCCCTGGCCGGCGATGTCGGGCGCGGAGCCGTGCACCGGCTCGAACATCGAGGGGAAGTCGCGGGAGGGGTTGATGTTCCCGCTGGCCGCGACGCCGATGCCGCCGGAGACGGCCGCGGCGAGGTCGGTGATGATGTCGCCGAAGAGGTTGTCGGTGACGATCACGTCGAAACGGGCCGGGTCGGTGACCAGGTAGATGGTCGCGGCGTCGACGTGGATGTAGTCGGTGGTGACCTCGGGGTACTCCGCGGCCACCTTGTGGAAGACGTCGGTCCACAGGTGGCCCGCGAAGGTCAGCACGTTGTTCTTGTGGACCAGCGTGAGCTTCTTGCGGGGCCGGGCCTGGGCGCGGGCGAAGGCGTCCCGCACGACGCGCTCGACGCCGTAGGCGGTGTTGACGGACACCTCGGTGGCGACCTCGTGCTCGGTGCCCTTGCGGATGGTGCCGCCGTTGCCCGTGTAGGGGCCCTCGGTGCCCTCGCGGACGACGACGAAGTCGATCTCGGGCTGGCCGGCGAGCGGGGTGGCGACGCCGGGCAGGAGCTTGCTCGGCCGCAGGTTGACGTGGTGGTCGAAGGCGAAGCGGAGCTTGAGCAGGAAGCCGCGCTCCAGCACCCCGGACGGCACCGAGGGGTCGCCGATCGCGCCGAGCAGGATGGCGTCGTGGGCCTTGAGGGCGTCGAGGTCGGCGTCGGTGAGGGTCTCACCGGTGGCGTGGTAGCGCCGGGCGCCGAAGTCGAACTCCTTGGTCTCCAGCTTCACATCCTGCGGAAGGACGGCGGAGAGGACCTTCAGACCTTCGGCCACGACCTCCTGGCCGATGCCGTCACCGGGAATGACTGCGAGATTGAGGATGCGAGAGCTTGCCGACATGCGCAGCACCCTACTCCTCGTCCCACGGGATGACACGAGGCGTCCGGCATGCGGACGCCAGGGTCGTCCGGCGGCTCAGTGGCCGGTGGCGCCGCCGTTGTCCCGGCGGTCGAGGGCGCGCTGCAGCGCGGCCGCGGCGTTCTTGCGGTCGGAGTCGCTGGTACGGGAGAGGTGGCGGACTCGGCGGCGGACGGTGGTCTCGGCCATGGGAATCGACTCCTTCGGCACAGCACCCGGGGGTGCGGAGAAAGGGGATTGCGAGAGGCCGGAAGGGGCGGGGAGCGCGGTGCCGCAGGGGTCGCCTGCACGGGCACGGACGCGCGGCCGCCCTTCGCTCGATCGAGCGGGACGTTCGGCTCCTACAAAGTTAAGGGCGCCCGCCGCGTCTGTCTGCACAATTACTCGGACTTCCTACTATCTGAGACGGTGCGATGGCTCACACCGCTCCGACCTGCGAAAACGCCCGGCGGGCCAGATCGGTCGACCGATCTGGCCCGCCGGGCGTCGCGCGCGACCCGTCAGCCCATGTGCGGGTAGGTGTAGTCGGTCGGCGGGACCAGCGTCTCCTTGATGGCGCGGGTCAGCGTCCAGCGCATCAGGTTCTGCGGGGCGCCGGCCTTGTCGTTGGTGCCGGAGGCACGGCCGCCGCCGAAGGGCTGCTGGCCGACGACGGCACCGGTCGACTTGTCGTTGATGTAGAAGTTGCCGGCCGCGTAGCGCAGCTTCTCCATGGTGTACGCCGCCGCCGCGCGGTCATTGGCGATGACCGAGCCGGTCAGGGCGTAGTCGGACACCGACTCCATCTGGGTCAGCATCTCGTCGTACGCGTCGGCCTTGCTGTCGTCGTACACGTACACGGCGAGGAACGGGCCGAAGTACTCGGTGCGGAAGACCTCGTTCTCCGGGTCGGTGCACTCGACGACGGTCGGGCGGACGAAGTAGCCGACCGAGTCGTCGTAGGAGCCGCCCGCGACGATCGTGCAGGTCTCGTCCTCCTTGGCCCGGTCGATGGCGGCCTTGTTCTTGGCGAAGGACCGCTCGTCGATGACGGCGCCGATGAAGTTCGACAGGTCGGTGACGTCACCCATGGTGAGGTAGTCGACCTCGGCGGCGAACTCCTCCTTGAACCCGTCGTTCCAGATGGACGCCGGGATGTACGCGCGCGAGGTCGCGCTGCACTTCTGGCCCTGGTACTCGAAGGCGCCGCGGGTCAGCGCGGTCTTGAGCACCGCGCGGTCGGCGCTCGGGTGGGCGACGAGGAAGTCCTTGCCGCCGGTCTCGCCGACCAGGCGCGGGTAGGTGCGGTACTTCTCGATGTTGTTGCCGACCGTCTTCCACAGGTGCTGGAAGGTCTTGGTCGAGCCGGTGAAGTGGATGCCCGCGAGGTCCCGGTGCTCCAGGGCGACCTCGGAGACCGCGATGCCGTCGCCGGTGACCAGGTTGATGACGCCCTTGGGCAGCCCGGCCTCCTCCAGGAGCTGCATGAGCAGCACGGCGGCGTGGGTCTGCGTGGGGGACGGCTTCCAGACCACCACGTTGCCCATCAGGGCGGGGGCGGTGGGCAGGTTGGCCGCGATCGCGCTGAAGTTGAACGGCGTGATCGCGTAGACGAAGCCCTCCAGCGGGCGGTGGTCCATGCGGTTCCACACGCCCTGGGAGTTGGCCGGGGGCTGCTCGGCCAGGATGTTCCGCGCGTAGTGGACGTTGAAGCGCCAGAAGTCGACCAGCTCGCAGGGGCTGTCGATCTCGGCCTGCTGGGCCGTCTTGGACTGGCCCAGCATGGTGGAGGCGGCGATGGTCTCGCGCCACGGGCCGGACAGCAGCTCGGCGGCGCGCAGGATGATCGCCGCGCGGTCGTCGAAGGACATCGCGCGCCACGCGGGGGCGGCGGCCAGGGCGGCGTCGATCGCGTCCTGGGCGTCCTGCTGGGTGGCGTTGGCGTACGTGCCCAGGCGGGCCTTGTGGTTGTGCGGCTGCACCACGTCGAAGCGCTCACCGCCGCCCATCCGCTTCACACCGCCGATGGTGCAGGGCAGGTCGATCGGGTTGTCGGCCAGTTCCTTGAGCTTGGCCTCCAGGCGGGCGCGCTCCGGGGAACCGGGGGCGTAGCCGTGCACCGGCTCGTTGACGGGGGTGGGGACCTGGGTCACAGCGTCCATGGGTTCCGTAACTCCTTTAACTGAGCGGTCTTGCGAGCGGGTGGGCTCAGCCCTTGCTGACCATCGAGCGGGCGAAGAACCGGAGGTTGGCCGGCTTCTCCGCCAGACGGCGCATGAAGTAGCCGTACCAGTCGGTGCCGTAGGCGGTGTAGACGCGCATGCGGTGGCCCTCGGCGGCCAGCCGCAGGTGCTCGTCGCCCCGGATGCCGTACAGCATCTGGAACTCGTACTCGTCGAGCTTGCGGCCGGCGGTGCGGGCCAGTTCCTGGGCGATGGAGATCAGGCGCGGGTCGTGCGACCCGATCATCGGGTAGCCCTCGCCCTCCATCAGCGTGCGCAGGATCCGCACGTACGCCTTGTCGATCTCGTGGCGCTGCTGGTACGCGACCTCTGCGGGCTCCTTGTAGGCGCCCTTCACCAACCGTACGCGAGAGCCGCTGTCGGCGAGGCGGCGCGCGTCGGCCTCGGTGCGGAAGAGGTAGGCCTGGATGACGCAGCCGGTCTGCGGGAAGTCCTTCCGCAGCTCCTCGTGGATGGCGAACATCGAGTCGAGGGTGGTGTGGTCCTCGGCGTCGAGGGTGACGGTGGTGCCGATCCCGGCGGCGGCCTCGACGACCGGGCGGACGTTGGCGAGGGCCAGCTCGTGCCCGCCGTCCAGCGCCTGGCCGAACATGGAGAGCTTCACGGACATCTCGGCGCGGGTGCCCAGCTCCAGCGGCTTGAGCCGGTCGATCAGCTCCAGGTAGGCGTCGCGGGCGGCCTCGGCCTGTGCGGGGGTGGTGATGTCCTCGCCGACGACGTCCATCGTCAGTTCCAGGCCCTGATCGGTGAGCTCCCGGATGATCGGCACGATCTGGTCGACCGTCTCGCCGGGGATGAACCGGTCCACGACCGGCTTGGTCACGGGCGCGGCCGAGACGAGACGACGCATCCGGTCGCTGCGCGACGCGGCGAGAATCACGGGACCCAGCACGGGGCACCTCCACTTACCAACCAACACAGGGGCCGCTGCCCGCGTAAGGGGGAACGGCACGGAGAACCACCGTGAAATCTAAGGATGCTCCCGATCGTGGGCCATCGACACCTGTCACGCATCCGTGCCGCGGATCTCAGACACATGTATGAAGGCCGCGCGCACGTGGGGCAGAATGCCCGGGTGACGTCCGATTCCAGAGCTGCCGCCGGCTCCGGTGGTGCCCGTGGTGACTACCAGGAGCTGGTCGACGAGCTCTCCGAGCTGCTCGGCGCGCCCGCGACCCTGGAGAACCGCGACTTCGAGCTGATCGCCTTCGGCGCGTACGACAGCGAGGGCGACCTCGACCCCTCCGTCCTGGACCCGGTGCGCACCCGTTCGATCCTCACCCGGCGCTCCACCGCCGCGGTCCGGGCGTGGTTCGAGAGCTTCGGCATCACCCGCGCGACCGGCCCGGTCCGCATCCCGCCGACCCCGGAGGCGGGCGTGTACCGGGGCCGCACCTGTCTGCCGGTGCGCCATCGGGGTGTGGTCCTCGGCTACGTGTGGCTCCTGGACACCGACCCGGGCCCCGGCGAGCGGCAGCTCGCGGCGGCGATGCAGGTGACGGCGCGGATCGGCGCACTCCTCGCCGACGAGGCGCAGCACGGCGCGGACCTGAGCCGGGAGCTGCGGGCGGTGCTGACGGCCGAGCGGGAGTGGCAGCGGGACATGGCCGTGGCGGAGCTGCGCAGCGCGCTGGGCCCCCGGGCCGAGACGCCGCACGCGGTGGTCTGCGTGGCGCCGTGGCCCTCGGCCGACCCCGACGACGCGCCCTCGGTCCGTACGGTGCCGGGCGCCACGGCGCTGTGCACGGTGCCCTGGTCGGCCTCGGCCGTGTCCCTGGCGCTGCTGGTGCGGCTGCGCTCCGCGGACGTGCCGGCCCCGGCGACGTCGGCGGCGGGGCGGCTGCTGGAGCGGGCGGGGGCGCGGGGTCCCGGCCGGCCGCCGGGCGGGGCCGGTGACGCGGGCGGCGTGGCGGCCGGTGTCTCCGCGCCGCGCACGGGTCTCGCGGACCTGGGGACGGCCTGGGCGGAGGCGTCGGCGGCGGCCCGGGCGGCGCGCGCGGAGGCACGGTTCGGGCCCGTCGCGCAGTGGACGTCGATCGGCGCGTTCCGGCTGCTGACCTCGCTGCCCGCGCGTTGTGCCGACGACCCCGCCGTACGGGCGCTGCTCTCCCCCGCCCACCGCGAACTCGCCCGTACGGCCGAGGTGTACCTGGACTGCGCGGGCCAGGCCGGCCGCACCGCCGCCGAGCTGGGCGTCCACCGCCAGACGCTGTACTACCGGCTCTCGCGCGTCGAGCAGCTCACGGGCCTGGACCTGGACGACGGCGAGGACCGGCTGCTGCTGCACATGGTGCTCAAGGCGCGTCGCCTGTAGCGGCCTCGATCACCCGGCGGAGGCCCTCGGTCAGCGCGTCGGCGTCGGGGGCGCTCTTCGGGTCGAAGGTCCACTGGGCGATGAGGCCGGTCATCAGGGTGACGTAGAACGCGCCCAGGGTGTCCGTCGTCCCGTCCGTGACGTCCTCCTCCCTGCCGCCCATGAGCAGGGGGATGATGCCGCGTCCGGCCTCGCGCTGGGCCCGGCCGAGGTGGTCGCGCAGCTCGGGCATCCGGTCTCCCATGACCAGCACCTCCATGCTGAGGCGCCAGATGGAGCCGGGCTCCCGCATGGTGCCGATGATGTTGGACCACACGCGCTGGAACCGCTCGACCGAGCCCGGTTCGGTGTCGCCGAGTGCGGAGCCCTCCCCCTCGAAGGCGCCCCCCATCCCCTCGATCAGCTCGATGTACGCCTGTGCGAGCAGGACGTCCTTCGAGCCGTAGTGGTATCCGATGGACGCCAGGTTGGTCCCCGACTCCTTGACGATGTCGCGGGCCGTCGTGCGCGCGAACCCCTTGGCCAGCAGGCAGCGCTTGGCGCCTTCGAGCAGATCCTCACGGTGTCCCATGCCGCCACCCTACCCAGCCGCCCATACGCACGTCTTACACAGATGTTCTATACAGCCGTTCTAGACAGGCGTATAAGACATGCGTACAGTCCTCGCCATGACAACGAACCCGTCCCGGGCCGGCCGCCGCGAGTGGACCGCGCTGGGCGTACTGATGCTTCCGCTGCTGCTGGTCTCGATGGACGTCTCCGTCCTCTACTTCGCGATTCCGGCGATCAGCGCGGACCTGGAGCCGAGCGGCACCCAGCAGCTCTGGATCTTCGACGTCTACGGCTTCGTCCTGGCCGGCCTGCTGATGACCATGGGCTCCGTCGGCGACCGCATCGGCCGCCGTCGACTGCTGCTCGCCGGTGCGGTGGCCTTCGGCGCGGCCTCCCTGGTGGCGGCCTACGCGGACAGTGCCGAGACCCTGATCGCGGCCCGTGCCGTCCTCGGCATCGGCGGCGCGACCCTGATGCCGTCCACGCTGGCCCTGGTGCGCACGATGTTCACCGACCCGGCCCAGCGCGCGAAGGCCATCGCCCTGTGGTCCGGCGTGATGACGGCCGGGGTGGCCCTGGGCTCGGTGCTCAGCGGTGTCCTGGTGGAGTACTTCTGGTGGGGCTCGGTCTTCCTGGTCAACCTGCCCGCGATGGCACTGCTGCTGGTGCTCGGCCCGTTCCTGCTGCCCGAGTCCAAGGACCCCGCGCCGGGCCGCTTCGACTGGCCGAGCGTCCCCCTGTCGATGGCCGCGGTGCTTCCCGTCGTCTACGGCCTCAAGGAGATCCCGTCCGAGGGCTGGAACGTCCGCTACGTCGTCTCGGTCACCGTCGGCCTGCTCTTCGCGGCCCTGTTCGTGCACCGGCAGCGCACGGCGGCGTCACCGATGATCTCCCCGGCCCTCTTCCGCGGGCGCGGCTTCGCCCCCGCCGTCGCGCTGAACCTCGTCTCGGCGTTCGGGATGATGGGCTCGGCCTTCTTCACCACGCAGTACCTGCAGTCGGTGCTCGGCAAGAGCGCGATGGAGGCCGCCCTGTGGGCGCTGCTGCCCTCGGTGCCGATCGGCTTCGCCGCCCCGGTGGCGGCCTCGCTGGTGCAGCGGGGCGTGCACCGCGCCCACGTCGTCGCGGCCGGCTTCGCGGTCGCCGCGTGCGGCTACGGCCTGCTGGCCCTGGCGGGCACGGACTCGCTGTGGCTGGTGCTCGCCGCGTGCGGCGTCCTCGCGTCCGGGATCGTCATGGTGATGTCGCAGCTCATGGACCTGGCCCTGGGCACCGTCCCGGTGGAGCGGGCGGGCTCGGCGTCCTCGCTGATGGAGACGGGCACGGAGTTCGGCGGGGCGCTCGGCATGGCGGTCCTCGGCTCCGTCGGCACCGCCGTCTACCGCCACGGCGTCCCCGACTCGGCCCCGGCCGCGGCCCACGAGACGCTGGGCGGCGCGCTGGCCGTCGCCGACCGGTTGCCGGGGCGCGCGGGAGACGCCCTGGCGACGGCGGCCCGGGAGGCGTTCACGCAGGGCATGCAGGGTGCGGCGGTCACGGGCGCGGTGGTGCTCGCGGGCGCGGCGGTCCTGGCGGCCACGGTGCTGCGGCGGGCGCGGGTGCACGAGCAGGCGGCCACGGAAAACGCCGGACGGGCTGACCGACTCAGCCCGTCCGGCGTGTGAAACCAGGCCCGCTCAGGGCCGTGTGCGGGGTCCGGGGGCAGCGCCCCCGGACCTCACACCAGGTTGACGGACCGGGCCGACGTCGCCCCGATCTCCGCCGAGACCTCCGCCAGCACCCCGGAGGGCACGGTGTCGTCGACGGTCAGGACGGCCAGCGCCTCGCCGCCCACCGTCGCCCGGGCGACCTGCATGCCGGCGATGTTGATGCCGGCCTCGCCGATCACGCGGCCGACGGTGCCGACGACGCCGGGACGGTCCTCGTAGCGCAGGACGACCATGTGGTCGGCGAGGGCGAGGTCCACGTCGTACTCGCCGACGGCGACGATCTTCTGGAGGTGCTTCGGGCCGGCCAGCGTGCCGGAGACCGACACCTCCTCGCCGTCCGCGAGGGTGCCGCGCACGGTCACCACGTTGCGGTGCTCCGGGGACTCCGAGCTGGTGGTCAGCCGGACCTCGACGCCGCGCTCCTGGGCGAACAGCGGGGCGTTGACGTACGACACGGTCTCGTCGACGACGTCCTCGAAGACGCCCTTGAGGGCGGACAGTTCCAGCACCTTCACGTCGTGCTGGGTGATCTCGCCGTAGACCTCGACGTCGAGGCGGACGGCGACCTCGCCCGCGAGGGCGGTGAAGATGCGGCCGAGGCGCTCGGCGAGCGGCAGGCCCGGCTTGACGTCCTCGGCGATGACCCCGCCCTGGACGTTGACCGCGTCGGGGACCAGCTCACCGGCGAGGGCGAGGCGCACCGACTTGGCGACGGCGATGCCGGCCTTCTCCTGGGCCTCGTCGGTGGAGGCGCCGAGGTGCGGGGTGCAGACCACCTGGTCGAACTCGAACAGCGGCGAGTCGGTGCAGGGCTCCTTGGCGTACACGTCGAGGCCGGCGCCGGCCACGCGGCCCTCCTTGAGCGCCGAGTACAGCGCCTCCTCGTCGACGATGCCGCCGCGCGCGGCGTTGACGATGCGGACGCTCGGCTTGACCTTGCGCAGCGCCTCCTCGCCGATCAGGCCGAGGGTCTCGGGGGTCTTGGGGAGGTGGACGGTGATGAAGTCGGAGACCTCGAGCAGCTCGTCCAGCGACAGGACCTTGACGCCCATCTGCGCGGCCCGCGCGGGCTGTACGTAGGGGTCGTAGGCGACGACCTTCATGCCGAAGGCCGACATGCGCTGCGCGACGAGGGCGCCGATGCGGCCGAGGCCGACGACGCCGAGGGTCTTCTCGGCCAGTTCGACACCGGTGTACTTGCTGCGCTTCCACTCGCCGTTCTTCAGCGCGGCGTTGGCCTGCGGGATGTTGCGGGCGGTGGCGACGATGAGACCGCAGGCCAGCTCGGCGGCGGTGACGATGTTGGAGGTCGGGGCGTTGACCACCATCACGCCGGCCTTGGTGGCGGCGGAGACGTCGACGTTGTCCAGGCCGACGCCGGCGCGGGCGACGACCTTGAGCTTCTGGGCGGCGGCGACGGCCTCGGCGTCGACCTTGGTGGCGGAGCGCACCAGGATCGCGTCCACGTCGGCGATGGCGGGGAGCAGTTCGGCCCGGTCCGCGCCGTTGCAGTGGCGGATCTCGAAGTCGGGGCCGAGCGCGTCCACGGTCGCGGGCGACAGCTCTTCGGCGATGAGTACGACGGGTTTCGAGCTCACGTGAGTCCTCACAAGTCCAATGCGGACGGCCGTCCCGACGGCCGCATTCGGTGTCGCTAAGCCGCGTGGAAGACGCACGACGCTGTGGGCCCGACGCGTATGTGTTCAGCAGTGTAGTGGCGTGGCGGTGGTCGTCCTGCGCCTGTGCGGAAGGATCACCCGGAAGTGGCCGTGAGGGGTGCCCGGCACGCGGGCACCCCTCACGGCGCGGGAGACCTACGCCTCCTCGTCGACCCAGCTCATGAGCTTGCGCAGCTCCTTGCCGGTGGTCTCCAGCAGGTGCTCGGAGTCCTGCTTCTTGTACTCGTTGTACTTCTTCAGACCGCCGTGGTACTCGTCCATCCAGTTCTTGGCGAACGTGCCGTCCTGGATCTCGGCGAGGACCTTCTTCATCTCGGCCTTGGTGGCGTCGGTGATGATCCGCGGGCCGGTGACGTAGTCGCCCCACTCGGCGGTCTCGGAGATCGACCAGCGCATCTTCTCCAGGCCGCCCTCGTACATGAGGTCCACGATCAGCTTCAGCTCGTGCAGGCACTCGAAGTAGGCGATCTCCGGCTGGTAACCGGCCTCGGTCAGGGTCTCGAAGCCCGCCTTGACCAGCGCGGCCGTGCCACCGCACAGGACCGCCTGCTCGCCGAAGAGGTCGGTCTCGGTCTCCTCGGTGAAGGTGGTCTTGATGACGCCGGCGCGGGTGCCGCCGATGCCCTTGGCGTAGGACAGGGCCAGCGCGAAGGCGTTGCCGGAGGCGTCCTGCTCGACGGCGGCGATGCAGGGAACGCCGCGGCCCTCCTCGTACTGACGGCGCACCAGGTGGCCCGGGCCCTTGGGGGCGACCATGCAGACGTCCACGCCGGCCGGGGGCTTGATGAAGCCGTAGCGGATGTTCAGGCCGTGACCGAAGAACAGCGCGTCGCCGTCCTTCAGGTTGTCCTTGATGTCCTTCTCGTAGACCTCGGCCTGGATCGGGTCCGGGACCAGGATCATGATGACGTCGGCCTCGGCGGCGGCCTCGGACGGGCTCACCACGCGCAGGCCCTGCTCCTCGGCCTTGGCCTTGGACTTGGAGCCCTCGTGCAGACCGACGCGCACGTCGACGCCGGAGTCGCGCAGCGACAGGGCGTGGGCGTGGCCCTGGCTGCCGTACCCGATGACCGCGACCTTGCGGCCCTGGATGATGGACAGGTCGGCGTCGGCGTCGTAGAACAGCTCGGCCACTGGGTTCTCTCCTTGGGTGCGGGTGTTGCGTCCCACCGTATGCCGGTGGGGGGAAGGGAAGTCTCGGGGTCTCGGAATGCGGGCGGCCGGTGGTGTCCCCGGCCGCCCGGTTCCGTCGTTATGCGGACCGGTCGAGTGCGCGCAGCGAGCGGTCCGTGATCGAACGGGCGCCGCGGCCGATGGCGATCGTGCCGGACTGGACGAGTTCCTTGATGCCGTACGGTTCCAGCATCCGGAGCATGGCGGTCAGCTTGTCGCTGCTCCCGGTGGCCTCGATGGTGACGGCCTCCGGGGAGACGTCGACGGTCTTGGCGCGGAACAACTGGACGATCTCGACGATCTGGGAGCGCGTCTCGTTGTCGGAGCGCACCTTCACCAGAACGAGTTCGCGCTGGACGGCCTGGGTGGGCTCCAGCTCGACGATCTTGAGCACGTTGACGAGCTTGTTGAGCTGCTTGGTCACCTGCTCGAGCGGGAAGTCCTCGACGCTCACGACGATGGTGATGCGGGAGATGTCGGGGTGCTCGGTGACGCCGACGGCGAGCGAGTCGATGTTGAAGCCGCGGCGGGAGAAGAGGGCGGTGATCCGCGCCAGGACGCCGGGGGTGTTCTCCACCAGGACGGAGAGCGTGTGCTTGGACATGGTCTCTTGGGTCTCTCTCGCTCAGTCGTCTTCGTTGTCGCCGAAGTCGGGGCGGACGTCCCGGGCGGCCATGATCTCGTCGTTGGAGGTGCCGGCCGCGACCATCGGCCAGACCATCGCGTCCTCGTGGACGATGAAGTCGACGACGACGGGGCGGTCGTTGATGGAGTTGGCCTCCTCGATCACCTTGTCGAGGTCGGCGGGGTCCTCGCAGCGGATGGCGTAGCAGCCCATGGCCTCCGACAGCTTCACGAAGTCGGGGACGCGGGTGCCGCGGGCCTCGGGGTTGACGTCGTCCGGGCCGGAGTGCAGCACGGTGTTGGAGTACCGCTGGTTGTAGAACAGGGTCTGCCACTGGCGGACCATCCCGAGGGCGCCGTTGTTGATGACGGCGACCTTGATCGGGATGTTGTTCAGGGCGCAGGTGGTCAGTTCCTGGTTGGTCATCTGGAAGCAGCCGTCGCCGTCGATCGCCCAGACGGTGCGGTCGGGCCGGCCCGCCTGGGCGCCCATGGCGGCCGGGACGGCGTAGCCCATGGTTCCGGCGCCGCCGGAGTTCAGCCAGGTGGCGGGCTTGTCGTACTGGACGAAGTGGGCGGCCCACATCTGGTGCTGGCCGACGCCGGCCGCGAAGATCGTGCCCTCGGGCGCCAGTTGCCCGATGCGCTCGATGACCTGCTGCGGGGAGAGCGAGCCGTCCGCGGGCTGGTCGTAGCCGAGGGGGTAGGTCTCGCGCCAGCGGCTGAGGTCCTTCCACCAGGCGGTGTAGTCCCCCTTGTTGCCCTCGTCGTGCTCCTTCTGGACGGCCTGCACGAGGTCGGCGATGACCTCGCGGGCGTCGCCGACGATCGGGACGTCGGCGGCGCGGTTCTTGCCGATCTCGGCCGGGTCGATGTCGGCGTGGACGATCTTGGCGTGCGGGGCGAAGCTGTCCAGCTTGCCGGTGACGCGGTCGTCGAAGCGGGCGCCGAGGGCGACGATCAGGTCGGCCTTCTGCAGCGCGGTGACGGCGGTGACCGCACCGTGCATGCCCGGCATCCCCACGTGCAGCGGGTGGCTGTCGGGGAACGCGCCGAGCGCCATCAGGGTGGTGGTGACGGGCGCTCCGGTCAGCTCGGCGAGGACCTTCAGCTCGGCGGTGGCCCGGGCCTTGAGGACGCCGCCGCCGACGTAGAGCACGGGGCGCTTCGCCGCGGAGATCAGCTTGGCGGCCTCGCGGATCTGCTTGGCGTGCGGCTTGGTGACCGGGCGGTAGCCGGGGAGGTCCATGACCGGCGGCCAGGAGAAGGTGGTCTTCTTCTGGAGGATGTCCTTGGGGATGTCGACCAGGACGGGTCCGGGGCGGCCGGTGGAGGCGATGTGGAACGCCTGCGCGATCACCCGGGGGATGTCCTCGGCCTTGGTGACCAGGAAGCTGTGCTTGGTGATCGGCATGGTGATGCCGACGATGTCCGCCTCCTGGAAGGCGTCCGTGCCGATCGCGGAGGACACCACCTGCCCGGTGATCGCGACCAGCGGCACCGAGTCCAGGTTGGCGTCGGCGATCGGGGTGACCAGGTTGGTGGCGCCGGGACCCGAGGTCGCCATGCAGACGCCGACCTTGCCGGTGGCCTGCGCGTAACCGGTGGCCGCGTGGCCGGCGCCCTGCTCGTGGCGGACCAGGACGTGGCGCACCCTGGTGGAGTCCATCAGCGGGTCGTAGGCCGGAAGGATCGTCCCGCCGGGAATGCCGAATACCGTGTCGGCGCCGACCTCCTCGAGAGAGCGAATGAGGGACTGCGCACCCGTGACGTGCTCGGGGGCGGACTGTCCTCCGGATCGGGGCCGGGGCTGCGGGTGAGCCCCGGTGGCCTGCTCGGTCATCGGCGTTCTCTTCTCGAGGCTGAGGGTTTGTGCGAGGTTCGGGCGATCTGTTCTGCTGCTCGGCAGGTGCCTGTGCAACAAAAAACCCCTCGTGCCATAAGGCAAGCGAGGGGAGCGCGTCGGTGGGGGTCGCCGGGAGTCCGGGTCGGTCCGGACGTCACCAGCTTCAGCCGACGCGCTTTCCAAGTACGAGAATTCGGGTGCGCATGGCACTGACCTTCCCTCCGGCGCGCACCCACTGTCAAGTGGGTGGGACGGGAGTCTCATTATGTGAGCGCAGGGCCGTGCCACCACTCAGGACGGCCGGCAGTCCGGAGGTGACGCCCCCGGCGGCCGGGCCGCCGACGCCCTTGGCGTACACCCCGGCGCCGCCGCCCGCGAAGGCCGGTTCGGCAGGGCCGTGCGGCACCGGGTAGTGGCCGGTGCCCAGCGCCCTGCGCAGCCGGTACTCGTCCAGTGCCCCGGAGAAGGCCATGCCCTGTCCGTGCGTACAGCCCATCGCGCGCAGGGCGACGATCTGCTCGGGCAGGTCGACGCCGTCGGCCACGGACTTCAGTCCGAGGTCGGTCGCGATGCGCAGCAGACCGCTGGTGATCTTGTGCAGGCGCGCCGACTCCACCACGCCCTCGACCAGACTCCGGTCCAGCTTGAGGATGTCCACGGGCAGGCGCCGCAGCGCGGTGATCGCCGCGTACCCGCTGCCGAAGCCGTCCAGCGCGATGCGGACACCGACCCTGCGCAGGGCGTTGAGCCGGCGGTCCAGTTCGTCGAGGCCGACCCGTGGGTCGATGTCCGACAGCTCGATCACGAGGGAGCCCGGGGGCAGCCCGTGCCGGGTCAGCAGGGCCTCCACGGAGCCCAGCGGCATGGAGCGGTCCAGCAGGCGGCGGGCGCCGATGCGTATGGCCACGGAGACGGACAGCCCGGCGGCGGCGCGCTCGGCGGCCTGGGCGACGGCCTCGCGGAGCACCCAGCGGTCCAGTTCGGCGGTTCTGTCGCCGTCCTCGGCCACCCGCAGGAACTCGGCGGGGGTGAACAGCACGCCCTGCGAGGAGCGCCAGCGCGCCTGGGCGCAGACCGACGTGATCCGGCCGTCCGTCAGGGAGACCACCGGCTGGTGCAGCAGTGCGAACTCCCCGTCGTGCAGCGCGGCCCGCAGACGCGTGGCCAGCTCTGCCTTGCGTACGACGTCCTGCTGCATCTGCGGCCGGTACAGCTCGACGCGCCCCTTGCCGCCCGCCTTGGCCCGGTACATGGCGAGGTCGGCGTTGCGCAGCAACTCCCCCGCGCCGAGGCCCGGTTCGGCGAAGGCGACGCCGATGGAGGCGTTGACCCGGACTTCGTTGCCGTCGATGAGGTAGGGCTGGGAGAGGGTCAGTCTGAGCCGCTCGGCCAGCTCCCGGATGTGGCCCTCGCGGGCGGCCCGGTCCCGGGCGCCGTCCCCGACGATCAGCGCCGCGAACTCGTCGCCGCCCAGTCTGGAGGCGGTGTCGCCCTTGCGGACGGCCTCGTGGAGTCTGCGGGCGGCCTGCACGAGCAGTTCGTCCCCGGCCTGGTGCCCGATGGTGTCGTTGACGCCCTTGAAGCCGTCGAGGTCGATGAAGAGCACCGCCGTGCCGCGCAGGGCGCTGCCCCGGTCCAGGGCGCGGCGGCCGGAGAGGGCCTGCTGGACGCGCCGGGTGAACAGGGCGCGGTTGGGCAGGTCGGTGAGCGGGTCGTGTTCCGCGTTGTGCTGGAGCTGGGCCTGCAGGCGCACTCTTTCGGTGACGTCCCGGCTGTTGAAGATGAGGCCGCCGTGGTGCCGGTTGACGGTGGACTCGACGTTGAGCCAGCCGCCCTCCCCGGAACGGAAGCGGCACTCGATGCGGGTGGTGGGCTCCTCGGCCGGGTTGGCGGCCAGGAACCGGCGCACCTCGTGCACGACGCAGCCGAGGTCCTCGGGGTGGATGAGCCCGGCCAGCTCGCTGCCGACCAGCTCCTCCGCCGGGCGCCCGTAGACCCCGGCGGCGGCCGGGGAGACGTACCGCAGGATGCCGCTGGGCGCGGCGATCATGATGACGTCGCTGGAGCCCTGGACCAGGGAGCGGAAGTGGTTCTCCTTCTGGGCCAGTTCCTGGGTGAGGACGATGTTGTCGAGCAGCATGATGCCCTGCCGGACGACGAGCGCGAGCACCACGGTGCCGCCGGTCAGCAGCACCACGCGGTCGACGCTGCGGCCGTTGAGCACGTTGTAGAGGATGCCCAGGGTGCAGACGGCGGCCGCGAGGTACGGCGTGAGCGCGGCCAGGGAGCCGGCGATGGGGCGGGCGGCCGGGTAGCGGCCCCGTTCGCCGCCCTGGCCGGGTCCGGGCAGGGAGGGGGGCGCGGCGGGCGGTGCGGAGGGGGGCGCGGGCCGGTGGGCGGTGCCGCGCTGTGCGGGCACGTGCTCGCGCACCACGCGGGTGTGGCCGCCGGGGCCCCGCTCGTCCGGCGCCGCCCGCCCGCGCCGGGAGGCGGCCCAGGGCGCGTACGCGAGCAGCAGGGAGCCCGCGAACCAGCCGGCGTCGAGCAACTGCCCGGAGCGGTAGCTGTTGTGGAGCAGCGGCGAGGTGAACAGGGCGTCGCACACCACCGTCAGGGCGAGGGCGCCGATGGCGGTGTTGACGGCGGATCTGCAGACCGGCGAGCGCCGGAAGTGCAGCGCGAGCACCATGCTGACCAGCGCGATGTCGAGCAGCGGGTACGCCACCGAGAGCGCCGCGTGCGCCACGCTGGACCCGCCCTCGGCCTTCGCGGCCTGGGCGAGCGCCAGGCTCCAGGCCAGGGTCAGCAGCGAACCGCCGATCAGCCAGGCGTCCAGGCCCAGGCAGATCCAGCCGGCCTTGGTCACCGGCCGCTTGGCCAGCACGAGGAGCCCCACGATGGCGGGCGGGGCGAAGCACAGGAAGAACAGGTCGGCGTAGCTGGGGCTGGGCACCGGCACCCGCAGCACGACCTCGTACCACCCCCAGACCAGGTTGCCCAGGGAGGCCATCGCCGAGGAGAGGGCGAAGAGCAGCCAGGCCGACCGGAAGCGGACGCGGCGGCCCCGGGCGTAGAGGAGGCAGGAGACGGCGGCGGTGGCCGCGGCGGCGCTCAGCCCGAAGTCGCCCATGATCCGGGCGACGTAGTCGGAGCCCCAGCCGAGCGCGGCACCGACGGCGTAGGCCGCGCAGACCAGGGCCAGCACGAGCTGGCGGACCAGGGGCGTCGCGCCGGCGGCGGCCGGGGACCGGGGCAGCAGCGGCCCGGGCGCGGTCTGGCCGCGCAGCGCTCCGTCCAGCGTGGGCACGGGCGGGGGGCTCACCTCGGCCCCCCGGTCCGCGCCGCTCCCGTGTCCCGCGCGCACCGGCACCGGTGGACCGGCCGCGTCTGCCTGCGGTGCTCGGCCGCCCGGTGCGGGTGGGGGCGGTGCCGGACGGGGCGGCCCCCACCGCACGCGGTCGTGGGCGTCGTGCGCCAGGGTCGCCGGCGGCGGCTCCGCCGCGTCGGATCGTTGGTCCACAGGCCGTGCATCGCCCGTCGCCCCCCTCACAGTCTGAGATGTCCATCCCCGGCGCCGTGACGGTGCGCGGCGCATCCCCTGTCGGACGATACACCAGTCTCGTCACTCAGGGACATAGGTTCTCTACTCTCCGTGACGACCAGCGGATATGCGCGCACCCGCCGCATCCGGGACATTGCGGAGGGTGCCCGAAGCGGACTACGCGCCCGTCGTCAGGATCACGTTGCGCAGGGGCTCCCGGTTCACGAAGCGGTTCAACTGGTCCACCAGCAGCCGCTCGGCACGGGGCAGGAAGGCGGAGGTCGGACCGCCTGCGTGGGGGCTGACGACTATGCCGGGAGCATGCCAGAGCGGGTGGCCCGGCGGCAGCGGTTCGGGGTCGGTCACGTCGAGGGCCGCGGTCAGGCGTCCGCTCTCCAGTTCGGCGAGCAACGCCTTCGTGTCCACGACCGGCCCGCGGGCCACGTTGACGAGCAGGGCGCCGTCCTTCATGCGGGCCAGGAACTCGGCGTCGGCCAGGCCACGGGTGGCCTCGGTGAGCGGCGTGGCCAGGACGACGACGTCGGCCCGCGGGAGCAGGGCGGGGAGTTCGGTGAGCGGGTGCACGGGGCCGCGCTCCGTGGTGCGGGCGGAGCGCGCGACGCGCACGACCGGCGCGACCTCGAACGGCACGAGCCGGTCCTCGATCGCGGCGCCGATCGATCCGTACCCGACGATCAGCACCGTGCGGTCCGCCAGCGCGGGCCGGAACCCCCCGCCGAGCCACTCGCCGCGGTCCTGCGCCCGCACGAAGTCCGGGATGCCGCGCAGCGAGGCCAGGATGAGGGCCAGGGTCAGCTCCGCGGTGCTGGCCTCGTGCACGCCGCGCGCGTTGCACAGCCGTACGCCCGCGGGCAGGTGCCGCAGGCCGGGTTCGACGTGGTCGATGCCGGCGGAGAGGGTCTGGACGACCTGGACGGAGCGCATCTCGGGCAGCGGGCGTACGCCGATCCCGCTGGGCTTCATGTAAGGGACGACGTAGAAGGCGCAGTCGGCCGGGTCGGCGGGATAGGTCTCCTCACCGTCCCAGTGGCGGTAGGCGGGGCCCTCGGGCAGGCCCTCGATCGTGTCCGGGGGGATGGGCAGCCACACGTCAGCAGTCATGGTCAGGAGGCTATGTCAGAGGGCGAAGGGGCAGAGGTTAGGTTGGGTGGCCTGACGAGGGAGGGTCACGACCGGTGGAGCGCAGGACGATCGGCGCGACGGCACTCGCGGTGGGGGCCGTCGGACTGGGGTGCATGCCGATGAACTGGGCGTACAGCGCCTCGCGGCAGCGGGGCGACGAGTCGCTCAGGGCCGTGCACCGGGCCCTCGACCTCGGCGTCTCCCTGCTGGACACGGCGGACATGTACGGCCCGTTCACCAACGAGCTGCTGCTGGGGCGGGTGCTGAAGGAGCGGCGCTCCGAGGCCTTCGTGTCGACCAAGGTCGGTCTGCTGGTGGGCGAGCAGCACATCGTGGCCAACGGCCGCCCGGGCTATGTGAAGCGGGCCTGCGACGCGTCCCTGCGCCGGCTCCAGACGGACGTCATCGACCTCTACCAACTGCACCGCGCCGACCCCGAGATACCCGTCGAGGAGACCTGGGGCGCGATGGCGGAGCTGGTGCGGGCCGGGAAGGTGCGGGCGCTCGGCCTGTGCGCGGTCGGGGCGCGCTCGGCCCGGCGGCCGGGGGCGCGGCTGCACGACGCGACGGTCCGCCAGCTGGAGCGGGTGCAGCAGGTCTTCCCGGTGAGCGCGGTCGAGGCCGAGCTGTCGGTGTGGTCGCCGGAGGCGCTGCGGACCCTGCTGCCGTGGTGCGCCTCGCGCGGTGTCGGATTCCTGGCCGCGATGCCGCTGGGCAACGGCTACCTGACCGGCACGCTGACGCCCGGCCAGGGCTTCGAACCGGAGGACCTGCGGGCCCGCCACCCCCGCTTCACCGCCGAGATGATGGCGGCCAACCAGCCGATCGTGGCCACGCTGCGCCGGATCGCGGCCCGGCACGGCGACGGGGTGACCGCCGCGCAGGTGGCGCTGGCCTGGGTGCTGGCGCAGGGGCGGCACGTGGTGCCGGTGCCGGGCACCAAGCGGGAACGCTGGGTGACGCAGAACGCGGGCGCGGCGCGGCTGCGGCTGACCGAGCGGGACCTGGCGGAGCTGCGGGGACTGCCGCCGGCCCAGGGGTCCTGGGAGTGAGGCGTGCGGCGGCCCGGCCGCCGCGGGGTTCGGGATTCGGCGATCGGGAACTTGGGGAGCCCCTGCGGTGTATGACAGGGAGAACCCGCCGCGTGGAAGGGACCAAGATCGTGCGACGTCGAGCCGTGCCGGCCGTACTGGCCGCCGTTTTCCTGCTGACGGCCGGCTGCTCCTCCGGCGGGGATCCGTCCGGGGCGGACGCCGGCGCCTCCTCACCGGCCGGTACCACGGCGCAGTCCTCGCCGGCCGGATCGCCCGCGCGGGAGGCACCGCCCGCGAAGGGCTCGGTGAAGGTGCTCCGCACGGTCGCCACGGGACTGAACAGCCCCTGGGGCCTGGCCCCGCTGCCCGGCGGCGACCTGCTGGTCTCCTCCCGCGACAAGGCCACCGTCACCCGCGTCGACACGAAGACGGGCGAGAAGACGGAGCTGGGCGAGGTGCCCGGGGTCTCCGCGTCCGGCGAGGGCGGCCTCCTCGGCATCGCGCTCTCCCCCCGCTACGCCTCCGACCACATGATCTACGCCTACTACACCTCCGCCTCCGACAACCGCATCGTGCGCATGCTGTACGACGAGAAGAAGCCCGCGGGACGGCAGCTGGGCGCGCCGGACACGATCTTCCGGGGCATCCCCAAGGGCGTGATCCACAACGGCGGGCGGATCGCGTTCGGCCCCGACAAGATGCTCTACGCGGGCACGGGCGAGAGCGGCGACACGGGGCTGTCGCAGGACAAGAAGTCCCTCGGCGGCAAGATCCTGCGGATGACCCCGGACGGCGAGCCCGCGCCCGGCAACCCCTTCCCCGACTCCCCCGTGTACTCGTACGGCCACCGGAACGTGCAGGGGCTGGCCTGGGACGGCAAGCAGCGGCTGTTCGCCTCGGAGTTCGGCCAGGACACCTGGGACGAGCTGAACGTGATCAAGCCGGGAGCCAACTACGGCTGGCCCGACGCGGAGGGCAAGGGCGGCGGTCCGGGCTTCCAGGACCCGATCGCCGAGTGGCACACCGACGATGCCTCCCCCAGCGGCATCGCCTACGCCGAGGGCTGCGTGTGGATGGCGGGGCTGCGCGGTGAACGGCTGTGGCGCATCCCGCTGGACGGGACGCGGGTCTCGGCCGCCCCGCAGACCTTCCTGAAGGGCGAGTACGGGCGGCTGCGCACGGTGGCCCCGGCGGGCGGCGACAAGCTGTGGCTGGTCACCAGCAACACGGACGGCCGCGGCAATCCGAAGGGCGGCGACGACCGGATCCTGGAGCTGGCGGTGAAGTAGCCCGCCGGCTACTCCTCCTCCGGGTCCGCCGCCTCGTCGGCGCGCGGGCGCAGGACGACGACCTTGCCCGAACCGAGGTCTATCGGGCCGCGCCCGGGGTCGCCGTCGCCGACGTCCTCGCGGGTCAGTTCCAGGCGGTTCTGCTCGTCGTGGGTGTGCTTGCGACCGGGGGAGAACAGTTCCTCGAAGGCGTTGAACACGGTGTCTCCGTCCGTCGGCGTTCCTTTCAGCGTAAGCCTCACTCCGCCGGACCGGCCCCGAGCCGTTCGGCGGGGAACAGCGCCAGCCGGTGGGCCAGGGCCGCCGCCTCGCCGCGGCCGGAGACGCCGAGCTTGGCGAGGATGTTGGAGACGTGGACGCTGGCCGTCTTGGGCGAGATGAAGAGCTCCTCGGCTATCTGGCGGTTGGTGCGCCCCTCGGAGACCAGCCGCAGGACGTCGCGCTCCCGGCCGGTGAGGCCCAGGGCCTCGGCGGGGTCCGCGGGCGCGGCGGCCGGTTCGGGGACGGCGCGGCCCAGGGTGAGGCGGGCGCGCCGTCCGAGCAGGTTCACGGCGTCGGACAGCGGGCGGGCGCCGAGGTGGTCGGCGACGGTACGGGCCAGGCGCAGCAGTTCCGTGGCGCGGGCCCGCTCGTCCTCGCCGCCGGTCGCCAGGAGGGCGGCGGCCAGCCGGTGCCGGACGCGGGCGAGTTCGTAGGGGCGCTCCACGCGTTCGAAGGCGGTGACGGCCTCCGACCAGAGCTGCGGGGTGTCGCGGTCCCGCGCGCGGTGGAGTTCGGCGCGGACCCAGTGCTCGTGGGCGGCCCAGACCGGGGCACCCGTCGTCAGGCGCTTCGCGGCATCGGCCAGGCGTTCGACCGCCTCGGCGCGGCCCTGGTCCGCGGCCGGCAGGGTGCGCGCGTCGGCCTCCGCCTCGGCGGCGGACAGCAGCAGGGGCCAGCCGTAGCGCTGGGTGCCGGGCGGGAAGCCCTCGTCCAGGACGCGGGCGAGTTCGGCACGGGCGTCCGCGAGACGGCCCTCGGCCGCGGCGACGCCGACGGTGAGGGTGGCCAGCGGCAGCCGGTACTGCGGCACGGGGTCATGGGTGCCGTAGGCGGCGCGGGCCTCGGCGAGCTGCCGGGCCGCCTCGGCCGACTCGCCGCGGGCGAGGGCGACGGTCGCGCGCTTGAGGGCGGCGCCGCCGCGGGGTGCGGGGCCGCGGCCGGGCGCCCCGGCCCGGTCCGCCGCTTCGAGGGCCTCGTCCCAGCGCCCCAGGGAGATGAGCGACTCGGCGAGATTGCCCCACACCCAGGCCTCGGACTCCAGCAGGCCCATCCGCCGGGTGAGGTCGACGCCCTCGCGCAGGATGCCGAGCGCGTCCCGCGAGCGGCCGACGCTCTCCAGGACGGAGGGCAGGTTGACATGGCTGCGGGCCACCACGGCGGACCGGTTCCGTGCCACGACCAGGTCCCTGACCTGGAACATCTCGGCGAGTCCCGCGTCGATCTGCCCCGCGTCCACCATCAGGCCGCCCAGGGTGAGCCGGGCGTTCAGCTCGATCTCGTCGGCGCCCACCATGCGCGCGTACTCCACGGCCCGTTCGGCCGCGGTCATCGCGTCGGGTCCGGGGCAGTGGAGCATCGACCAGTTGGCGGACATGGCCAGCACCTCGGCGTGCACCTGGGAGGGCGGCAGTCCGCGGACCAGTTCCTGGGCGATGCCCAGCTCCCGCCAGCCGTCGCCCCGGCCCTGGGCCTGGACGAGCAGCGAGCGCTGGGTCCAGAACCAGGCGGCGCGCTGCTGGTCCCGGCCGCACGCGCTCGTGCCCGGCTCGTCCTCCAGCAGGCGCAGCGCCCGCTTGGTGATCTTCATGGCGCGCTCGCGTTCCCCGCACCGCCGTCCGGCGACGGCCGCCTCGGCCATCAGGTCCAGGTAGCGCAGGGGCGTGGTGTCCGGGTCGCAGCCGCAGGGCGGGTAGACCTCGGTGTAGTCGACGGGGCGCAGGGTGGCGCGTACGTCGCCGGGGACGGCGTCCCACAGCTCCATCGCGCGCTCCAGCAGGCGCAGTTGCTCGGAGTAGGCGTGCCGGCGGCGGGCCTCGACGGAGGCGTCCAGGACGGCGGGCAGCGCCTTGGCGGGGTCGTGGGCGTGGTACCAGTAGCTGGCCAGGCGCATCACGCGCTCGGCGGCGGGGACCAGCGTGGGGTCGGCGTCCAGGGCTTCGGCGTAGCGCCGGTTGAGGCGGGAGCGTTCGCCGGGGAGCAGGTCGTCGCCGACGGCCTCGCGGACCAGGGAGTGGCGGAAGCGGTAGCCGTCGCCGTCGGGCGCGGGCAGCAGGATGTGGGCGTTGACCGCGGAGCGCAGCGCCTCGATGAGGTCGTCCTCGGCGAGTTGCGCGACGGCGGCCAGCAGCCGGTACTCGACGGTGGAACCGCCCTCGGCGACGAGGCGGGCGACCCGCTGGGCGCTTTCGGGCAGGGCTTCGACGCGGACCAGGAGCAGGTCGCGCAGGGAGTCGGTGAGGCCGGTGCAACTGCCCTCGTGGGCGGCGACGGCGAGTTCCTCGACGAAGAAGGCGTTGCCGTCGGAACGCTCGAAGATCGCGTCGACCTGCCCCGGGTCGGGTTCGTGGGCGAGGATCCCGGCGATCTGGCGGCCCACCTCGTCGCGGGTGAAGCGGCCGAGTTCGAGGCGGCGGACGGTGCGCAGCCGGTCGAGTTCGGCGAGCAGGGGGCGCAGCGGATGGCGGCGGTGGATGTCGTCGGAGCGGTAGGTGGCGAGGACGACGAGGCGGCCGGTGCGCAGGGTGCGGAAGAGGTAGGCGATCAGGTGGCGGGTGGAGGCGTCGGCCCAGTGCAGGTCCTCCAGGACGAGGACGACGGTGTGCCGGGCGGCGACGCGCTCCAGCAGGCGGGCGGTCAGCTCGAAGAGCCGGGCCATGCTCTCCTCGTCGTGCCGGCCGCCGCCGGTGACGGGGGCGCCCTCGGCCAGTTCGGGCAGCAGCCGGGCCAGTTCCTCCTCCTGCCCGGCGGCGGCCGCGGCCAGCTCTTCGGGCAGGTGGCGGCGCAGGGCGCGCAGCGCGGTGGAGAACGGCGCGAAGGGCAGCCCGTCGGCACCGATCTCGACGCAGCCGCCCAGCGCCACGACGGCGCCCCGCCGATGCGCTGCGGCGGCGAACTCCTCGACGAGGCGGGTCTTGCCGACGCCGGCCTCGCCGCCGAGCAGCAGGGCCTGCGGCTCTCCCCCGGCGGCGGACGCCCCGGCGGCGGCACCGCCCGCGGCGCGGGCGAGCGCGTCGTTCAACGTGTCCAGTTCGCCGGTGCGGCCGACGAACACGGGACTGACGGACCTGGTCTCCACGGACCCGAGCATCGCACGCGGGTCCGACAGCGGGTCACCGGTTTTCGGCAGACGGACGGTGCCGTGCACGACGGCGGGGAGGAAGGCCGTGCGGCCTCCCTCCCCGTCTCCCCCGTTCACGCGGCCCGGGCGAACCGGGGCCGGCGCTGTCGCGGCGTATGGCTCTCCGCCTCGGCGGCGCCCTGCCGGGCCCTGCGGCGGGCGGCGCGGCGTGCACGGAGCACCTCGCGGGCCAGCCGGGCCTCGTCGGCGCGGCGGATCAGTTCGGCGGAGCGGTACTGCTGGACCTCGTACGCGAACATGGCGTGTCCCTCGGTTCCTCTTCGGTTTCGGCTTCGCTCGCTTGCGATGCCTCAACCTTCGTCTCCCAGGGGGGTGGGCCACATCGGGAAAGTTCCGCATCTTCGGCGCCGGGCGGGGCCTCAGACTCGCGTGAGGGGCCTTAGGCGTGCGTGAGGGGTCTTAGGGACCGTGCGCCGCGCGGGGCGCACGGTCCCTAAGACCCCTCAGAAGTGCCCGGTTCAGCCGGCGGAGGGCAGACCCAGCAGGACGTCCGTGTACTTCAGGACGGCCAGGAGCAGGCCGATGACGCCGAGGGCGACGCCCGCCCAGGCGACCGACTTGATCCACGGGGCCTGCGGGCGGCCGGGCGCCCCGAACGCGGGGCGGGCCAGGACGACGACGCCGACGACGAGCGCGACCAGGGCGAAGAGGCCGCCCCACAGCGCGGTGGCCTGCCAGGCGTTGCCGTAGCCCTTCTCGATCAGCGTGCCGACGTTCGACGACGAGGAGGTCTGGAGCTGGCCCATCAGCGACTCGCGCGCGGAGGCCACGGTGCCGACCCAGCTCCCGGTCAGGGAGACGATGCCGAGACCGGCGGAGACGACGGCGCCCGCGCCCTGGCCGACGCCGGTGGGCCCGGTACCGGTGCCGTCGGCGCCGTCGGCGTCCTCGCCCTCCGCCGCCTCGGCGCCCTCGGGCGTGTCGCTCTCGGAGGTCTCGGCCGCCCCGGAGGTCTCCTCGGCCTCAGGGGTCTCGGCGGTCTTGGTGAGGTCGGTGGACCCGGCGGTCCCGGTCGCCTCGTCCGTCTTGTGCTCGTCGGTCTTCACGCCGGTCTCGTCCACTGTCTTCGTTCCCATGCCTCGCACCGTACGGACGCTGTCTGAGAGGTCCCTTAATGATCCCTGTGAGCGGCACGCGCGCGTGCCGTCGGCGCGTGCCCCGGCAGGGAGGCTCCCGCGCCACACGCCCTCACGCATCATGCCCAGTGGCCGCGCGGCACCGGCACCCGGGGTGGGGGCGCGGCGGGCCGCCCCGGTCACCCCGTGACGTCACGCACGTCCCGCTGCCGTTCCTCCTCCGCGAGGACGTCCGCCACCTCGGCGTCCGTCGCCGCGGCCAGCCTCTCGTGGGCGGCCCGGCACTCGGGCGGCTCGATGCTGATGCGCGGCAGGAGCGCGTCCAGGCGGCGCGGCAGCCACCAGTTGGCGCGGCCCAGCAGGTGCATCAGGGCCGGCACCAGGAGGGTGCGCAGTACGAAGGCGTCCAGGGCGACGGCGGCGGCGAGCGCGATGCCGAACATGGCGATCACCCGGTCGCCGCTGAGCACGAAGGCGAGGAAGACCGAGATCATGATGACGGCGGCGGAGTTGATCACGCGGCCGGTCTCGGCGAGGCCGACCCGGACGGCGCGGCGGTTGTCGCCGGTCTCCAGCCACTCCTCGTACATCCGGCTGACGAGGAAGACCTGGTAGTCCATGGAGAGCCCGAAGAGCACCGAGACCATGATCACGGGGAGGAAGGGTTCGATCGGCCCCGCGCTGCCCAGCCCGAGCAGCTCGCTCCCCCAGCCCCATTGGAAGATCGCCACGACCACGCCGAAGGCGGCGGCCACGGCGGCGACGTTCATGGCGGCGGCCTTGAGGGGGATGCCGACGGACCGGAAGGCCAGCAGGAGCAGGAGGCAGCCCAGGCCGATGACCACGCCGACGAAGAGCGGCAGCTTGCCGACGATGACGTCGGCGAAGTCGTCGTAGCCGGCCGTCACACCGCCCACGTGCACGTCGAGGGCGGTCCCGGTCTCGGCACGCGGCAGCACCTCGGAGCGCAGCCGGTCGACCAGGGCGCTGGTCTGCTGGGACTGGGGGGCGGACTCGGGCACGACGGTGAGGTGGGCGGCGTCGCCGCCGGAGTTGTACCGCACCGGGGTCACCGAGGAGACGCCCTCGGTGGCGCGCAGCGTGGCGTCGAGGTTGTCGAGCGCGAGGCGGTCCTCGGCGCCGTGGACCTCGGTGATCAGGGTGAGCGGGCCGTTGACGCCGGGGCCGAAGCCGTCGGCGAGCAGGTCGTAGGCCTGGCGGGTGGTGGTGCCCTTGGGGTCGTTGCCCTGGTCGGAGGTGCCCAGGCGCAGGCCGAGGGTGGGCAGGGCGATCACGGTGATGACGACGAGGGCGAGCGCGCCGAGCAGCTTCGGGTGGCGCTCGACGAAGGCCGACCAGCGGGCGGCGAACCCGGTCGGCACCTCGGGCTCGGGCCCGTGCTCGGCGAGCCGGCGCCGCTCGCGCCGGCTCAGGGCGCGCGGGCCGATGTACGACAGCAGGGCGGGCAGCAGCGTCACGGAGGCGGCGACGGTGAGGATCACGGTCAGCGAGGCGGCGATCGCTACGCCGTTGAGGAAGCTCAGCCGGAGGATCAGCATGCCCAGCAGGGCGATGCACACGGTGGCACCCGCGAAGACGACCGCGCGTCCGGTGGTCGCCACGGCCTCGGCGGCGGCGTCGGCCACGGACAGGCCCCGCTTCAGTCCGCGCCGGTGTCGGGTGACGATGAACAGCGCGTAGTCGATGCCGACGCCGAGCCCGATGAGCGTGCCCAGCATGGGCGCGAAGTCGGCGACGGTCATGGCGTGGCCGAGCAGGGTGATTCCGGCGTAGGCGGTGCCGACGGAGACCAGCGCGGTGGCGATGGGCAGCAGGGCCGCGGCGGCGGAGCCGAAGGCGAGGAAGAGGACGACCGCGGCCACGGCCACGCCGACGGCCTCGGCGAGGTGGCCGCCGCCGGACTCGGTGAGCGCTATGGCACTGCCGCCGAGTTCGACCTGGAGTCCGTCGGTCCGGGCCGTCTCGGCGGTGTCGACCACGGCCCGCGCCTGCGCCGGGTCGATGTCCTGGGAGGCGTCCTCGAAGGTGACGGTGGCGTACGCGGTGTCGGCGTTCTCGCTGATCAGGGGCGAGTCGGGGTCCTGGTACGGGTTGCCGACCGAGGCCACGCCCGGCAGGTCCGCGATGCGGTCCAGGGTGCGGGTCATGGTCTGCTCGACGTCGGCGGCGCGGACGGTGCCGGACGTGGTGTGCCACACGATCGTGTCGCTGTCGCCGCCGACGTCGGGGAAGCGGGATTCGAGGAGCCGGTAGGCGCGGTCGGAGCCGGTGTCCGGGATGCCGTAGTCGTTGGAGTACGCGGAGCCGGCGACCGTGGCGGCCGTCGCCACACCGCCGAAGGCGAGCAGCCAGAGCAGGACGGCTGCAAGGCGATGCTGTACACACCAGCGTGCGAGGGCTGCCACGAACGTGCTCCCAGGGGTGTCTGATTGTCGATCTTTGACCGGGAACACCCGGAAGGACGGGAACACCGGGAACAGACGTTCATGGGGTGAACAGTCCGCAAAGAACGCATGAGCAATGCGGAATCACTCTTGCAGGCAGACGAGATCCTTTGCGGACTTAGTGGCCTTCTTCACAAAAGGGCCCCGGGGGAACCCGCCGTGTCGGCGCGTCCCCCCAGGGCCCGTGGCGTACGGGGCGTCAGCCTTCGGTGACGCCCAGCTTCTCCAGGATCAGCTCCTTGACGCGGGCTGCGTCCGCCTGACCCCTGGTCGCCTTCATGACCGCCCCGACCAGGGCGCCGGCCGCGGCCACCTTGCCGCCGCGGATCTTGTCCGCGATGCCGGGGTTGCCGGCGATGGCCTCGTCGACGGCGGCGGTCAGCGCGCCCTCGTCGGAGACGACCTTGAGACCGCGCTTGTCGACGACCTCGTCCGGCGTGCCCTCGCCGGCGAGGACGCCCAGGATGACCTGGCGGGCCAGCTTGTCGTTCAGCTCGCCCTTCGTCACCAGCTCGGCGACGCGGGCCACCTGGACCGGGGTGATCGCCAGCTCGTCGAGCGCCTTGCCCGACTCGTTGGCGCTGCGGGCCAGCTCGCCCATCCACCACTTGCGGGCGGAGGCCGCGTCGGCTCCGGCGTCGATCGTGGCGACGATCGGGTCCAGGGCTCCGGCGTTGAGGATGGACTGCATGTCGGTGGCGGAGACGCCCCACTCCTCGCGGAGGCGGTTGCGGCGCACCAGCGGCAGCTCGGGCAGGCCGGTCCGCAGCTCCTCGACCCACTCGCGGGCCGGGGCGACGGGGACCAGGTCGGGCTCCGGGAAGTACCGGTAGTCCTCGGCCTCCTCCTTCACGCGGCCCGAGGTGGTGGACCCCGTGTCCTCGTGGAAGTGGCGGGTCTCCTGGATGATCGTGCCGCCGCCGCCCAGCACCGCGGCGTGGCGCTGGATCTCGAAGCGGGCGGCGCGCTCGACGGAGCGCAGCGAGTTGACGTTCTTGGTCTCGCTGCGGGTGCCGAACTTCTCGGTGCCGTGGGGCCGCAGCGACAGGTTCACGTCGCAGCGCATCTGCCCCATCTCCATGCGGGCCTCGGACACGCCGAGGGCGCGGATGACCTCGCGCAGCTCGCGGACGTAGGCGCGGGCGACCTCGGGGGCGCGCTCGCCCGCTCCCTCGATCGGCTTGGTGACGATCTCGATGAGCGGGATGCCGGCGCGGTTGTAGTCGAGGAGGGAGTGCGAGGCGCCGTGGATGCGGCCGGTCGCACCGCCGACGTGCAGCGACTTGCCGGTGTCCTCCTCCATGTGGGCGCGCTCGATCTGGACGCGGAAGGTCTCCCCGTCCTCCAGCTGCACGTCGAGGTAGCCGTCGAAGGCGATCGGCTCGTCGTACTGGGAGGTCTGGAAGTTCTTCGGCATGTCCGGATAGAAGTAGTTCTTCCGGGCGAAGCGGCACCACTCGGCGATCTCGCAGTTCAGCGCGAGACCGATCTTGATCGCCGACTCGACGCCGGTCGCGTTGACGACCGGGAGCGCGCCGGGCATGCCGAGGCAGACGGGGCAGGTCTGGGTGTTGGGGTCGGCACCGAGCGCGGTCGAACAGCCGCAGAACATCTTGGTGTGGGTGCCGAGTTCGACATGGACCTCGAGGCCCATGACGGGGTCGTACGAC
Source organism: Streptomyces ardesiacus (assembly GCF_003112575.1). Classification (GTDB taxonomy): domain Bacteria; phylum Actinomycetota; class Actinomycetes; order Streptomycetales; family Streptomycetaceae; genus Streptomyces; species Streptomyces ardesiacus. The sequence goes on along the minus strand of NZ_BEWC01000002.1, from coordinate 1,075,561 downwards.
GCGAGTGCGTCCTCGTACGACACCAGGTCGGTCGTGGTGGTCACGGTGAAACTTCCCTCTCAGCCCAGCAGGACGTCGTCGTCGCCGAGGCGCTTCAGCTCGCGGTAGAGGATGGCGAGGTTGGTGACGACGGCGGCGCCGGTGACGACGGCGTCGAGCAGCCGCAGCGTGTCGTTCTCGCCACGCGCCTTCTTGATCTGCTTGTAGACACCCACGGCGCCGAACGCCGAGGTGGCCATCGAGACGTACAGACCGGACTTGGACTTCTTGAAGCCCTTGGCCTTGGACAGTGCGCTCACAGCGACGGTGCCTCCTCGATCAGCGGGTGGCCCCACTTTTCCACGAAGGCGGCCTCGACGGCGGCGCCGACCTTGTAGAGCCGGTCGTCCTTCATGGCCGGGGCGATGATCTGCAGACCCACCGGCAGGTTGTCCTCGGGGGCGAGGCCGCAGGGCAGCGACATGGCCGCGTTGCCCGCCAGGTTGGTGGGGATGGTGCACAGGTCGGCCAGGTACATCGCCATCGGGTCGTCGGCGCGCTCGCCGATCGCGAAGGCGGTGGTCGGGGTCGTCGGGGAGACGATCACGTCGACCTGCTCGAAGGCCCGCTCGAACTCCTGCTTGATGAGGGTGCGGACCTTCTGGGCGCTGCCGTAGTACGCGTCGTAGTACCCGCTCGACAGGGCGTACGTGCCGAGCATGATGCGGCGCTTGACCTCGGGGCCGAAGCCGGCCTCGCGGGTCAGGGAGGTGACCTCCTCGGCGGAGTGCGTGCCGTCGTCGCCGACGCGCGCGCCGTAGCGCAGGCCGTCGAAGCGGGCGAGGTTGGAGGAGCACTCGGACGGCGCGATCAGGTAGTACGCGGAGAGCGCGAGGTCGAAGGACGGGCAGTCCAGCTCGACGATCTCGGCGCCCAGCGACTTCAGCAGCTCGACGGACTCGTCGAAGCGCTGCACGACACCGGCCTGGTAGCCCTCGCCGCGGAACTGCTTGACGACGCCGACGCGCATGCCGTCCACGCTGCCGTTGCGCGCGGCCTCGACGACCGCGGGGACCGGGGCGTCGATCGAGGTGGAGTCCAACGGGTCGTGCCCGGCGATGACCTCGTGCAGCAGGGCCGCGTCCAGGACCGTGCGGGCGCAGGGGCCGCCCTGGTCGAGGGAGGAGGAGAAGGCCACCATGCCGTAGCGGGAGACGCCGCCGTACGTCGGCTTGACGCCGACCGTGCCGGTGACGGCCGCGGGCTGGCGGATGGAACCGCCGGTGTCGGTGCCGATGGCGAGCGGGGCCTGGAAGGCGGCGAGGGCCGCGGAGGAGCCGCCGCCGGAGCCGCCGGGGATCTTGGTGAGGTCCCAGGGGTTGCCGGTCGGGCCGTAGGCGCTGTTCTCGGTGGAGGACCCCATGGCGAACTCGTCCATGTTGGTCTTGCCGAGGATGACGACGTCGGCGGCCTTGAGGCGCTGGGTGACGGTCGCGTCGTACGGCGGGATCCAGCCCTCGAGGATCTTGGAGCCGACGGTGGTGGGAACGCCCTCGGTGGTGAAGATGTCCTTGAGCGCGAGGGGGACGCCGGCCAGCGGGCCGAGCTTCTCGCCGCGCTCGCGCTTCTCGTCGACGGCGCGGGCCTGGGCCAGCGCGCCCTCGCGGTCGACGTGCAGGAAGGCGTGCACCTTCTCGTCGACGGCCTCGATGCGGGCCAGGTGGGCCTCGGTGACCTGGACGGCGGTCAGCTCGCCGGAGGCGATCTTCGCGGCGATCTCGGCCGCGGTGAGCTTGATGATGTCGCTCATGGCTTACTCCTCCCCCAGGATCTGCGGCACCTTGAAACGCTGCTGCTCCTGGGCCGGGGCGCCGGAGAGCGCCTGCTCGGGCGTGAGCGACGGACGGACCTCGTCCGGCCGCATGACGTTCGTCAGCGGGAGCGGGTGCGAGGTCGGCGGTACGTCTTGGTCGGCGACCTCGCTGACGCGGGCGACCGCGCCGATGATGTCGTCAAGCTGTCCCGCGAAGTGCTCGAGCTCTTCGGGCTTCAGCTCCAGACGCGCCAGCCGGGCGAGGTGGGCGACCTCCTCGCGCGTGATGCCAGGCATGCAGCGTTCCTCTGGGTGAGTGTGTGGTCGGGGCACGTCGGCCGGGACAAGTCGCTTGTCCCCGTCGAATCGACCCAATCGGTTTGGCCCAATCCTATGGGGCCGGGCGCCGTGGCCGTTAAACGGTTTCCCCGGAGCGGCTCACCGGCGTCGCGCGTCCCAGGCGGCGCTGCTCAGGAAGTGGTTGTCGTACAGCTCCTGGACCTCCAGCAGGCTCTCCCGGGTGGCCTCGCCGAGGGCGATGCGCCGCAGGTGGCGGAAGTACTCGAAGCGTTCGACGCCCGGCGTGAGGACGATGAGCAGGTCGGCGTCGGCTCCGGGCACGGCGGCGAAGGCGTGCGGCTTGCCGGGCGGGACGACGACGAGGTCGCCCGGGCCCGCGGTGAGGACCTCGTCGCCGGAGAGGACGTCGGCGGCGCCGTCGAGGAGGAAGAACATCTCGGCGGAGTTGTCGTGCCAGTGCGGTGCGGCGCCGTCGGCACCCGCGGTGAGGGTGACGCGCTGGGTGGACAGGGCACCGCCGGTGGAGCTGCTGTCGGCCAGCAGGCGCACGGTGACGGGCGCCCGGCCGACGACCTCGGCCTCGGCCTCGCGGACGACCACGGACTCGTCGAACTCCGGAACGAACAGCGACATCTCTCGGACCCCCTGGGACGGAACGGCGGTTGAGCGTACCCGGACGGGCGTGGCGCACGGGCCCGCCGGGCCGGTGTGCCGGGCCGGTGTGCCGGGCCGGGCGTGGTCAGACGGCGAAGAGCAGTCCGGCGCTGACGAGGACGACGACGGCGGTGGCGAAGTGGATCCCGAAGGCCACCGCCCTGGTACCCCCGTGGCGCAGCACTATGAGCGTGTCGGCGAGCGGGACCAGGGCGACGCAGAGCATGAACCACGCCTCGGCGCGGGCGCCGGCGAAGGCCAGCAGCGCCAGGCCGACCACGCCGAGGGTGCCGTCCCTGACGCCCTTGACCGTCAGGTAGGCGGCGGCGTCGCCGCCGGGGTCGGCCGGGGCGCCGTAGCCGGCGGCGGCCGGGCCGGGCCGGAACAGGAAGCGGTACCCCAGGAACAGGCAGAACAGGTTGAGGACGACGGCCAGGGTGTACGCGGTGACGGTCATGACCACTCCTTACTAGCAGCGCTAGGGACAAGGGTGACGCTAGCAGAGCGGCGACAGTGTGGCTAGCGTTGCTAGAATCCAGCCCATGACGATGCGGACGCGCCGGGAGCGCGAACGGGCGGAACGCGCGCGGCTGATCGTGACGGCCGCGCGGGACCTGGCCGAGGCGGAGGGCTGGGACGCGGTCACCACGCGCCGGCTGTCCGCCGAGATCGGGTACAGCCAGCCCGTCCTCTACAGCCACTTCCGGGGCAAGGGCGCGATCATGACGGCGGTCGCGCTGGAGGGCAGCGAGGAGCTGACGGCCGCACTGCGGGCGGCGACCGCCGCGGCCGGGGGCGCGTACGGGAGGCCGGCGGCGGTCGGCGGGGCGTACACGGACTTCGGACGGCGCCGGCCCGCGCTCTACGACGCGATGTTCACGCACCTGGTGGACCTGCCGTTCGCCACGCCCGAGGCTCCGGCCCCTCTTCGGGCAGCCTTCGCCGAACTGCGACGGGCCGTCGAGCCGGTCGCCCACGAGGACGACGACCCGGCCCTGCTCACGGAGACCTTCTGGGCGGGTCTGCACGGGCTGGTGACGCTGACGCGCAGCGGCCGGCTGCCCCCGGAGGCCCACGAGAGCCGGCTGGCCCTGCTGGTCGGGCGCCTCGCGCCGCGGGACCGGGCGGGCTGACCGCCACGACGCGGGCCCCGGCCCGCTCCCGGCCGGCAGCGGGAGGGCTGGCCGGCGCCGACGGGGCTCAGGTCACTCGTCGCTCGCTGCCGCCGGCAGGGCGGCGCCGGCCCGTACCCAGCCCCTGGACCCGCGGGCGAGCAGCCAGGCCGTGGTCTCCTCCGGGGGCATCGCGGCCGCGACGAGCCAGCCCTGTACGGCGTCGCAGCCCAGATCGCGCAGGCGCTCCCAGGTCTCGTCGTCCTCCACGCCCTCCGCGACGACGAGCAGGCCGAGGGAGTGGGCGAGGTCGACGGTGCAGCGGACGATCTCGGCGTCCTCGGTGTCGACGGCCAGCCGGGCCACGAAGGACCGGTCGATCTTCAGCTCGCTGACGGGGAGCCTGCGCAGGTGGACGAGGGAGGAGTAGCCGGTGCCGAAGTCGTCCAGGGACATCTTGACGCCGTGCCCGGTCAGCGCGTTGAGGGTGTCGGCCGCGCGCTGGGGGTCCTCCAGGAGGACGTGCTCGGTGATCTCGAGTTGGAGCGCTCCCGCGGGAACCCCGTGCCGGGCCAGCCGGGCGGCCACCGACCCCGCGAAGCCGGGGGTGTGCACGTCGCGCGGGGAGACGTTGACCGCGACCGGCACGAACAGGCCCTGGGAGCGCCAGTGGGCGACCTGGCCGAGCGCCGTCTCCAGGACGTACTCGGTGAGGTGGGGCATCAGCCCGGAGGACTCGGCGATGGCTATGAACTCGTCCGGCGGCACCCTGCCGCGCTCGGGGTGCACCCAGCGCACCAGCGCCTCCAGGCCGGCGACCTGCCCGTCGAAGCGGACCTTGGGCTGGTAGTGCAGCTCGACCTCGCGGGCGTCCAGCGCCCGGCGCAGGTCGCCGAGGAGACCGAGCCGGTCCGGCGTGTTGGAGTCCCGCTTGGACTCGTAGACCTCGACCCCGGTGCGGTCCCGCTTCGCCTGGTACATCGCCACGTCGGCGCGGCGCAGCAGCCCTTCGGCGTCCAGCGCGTGGTCGGGGAAGACGGCGACGCCCGCGCTGGCCTCCAGCACCAGGGTGAGCCCGTCCAGGTCCATCGGGGAGCCGAGGGCGCCGACGAGGCCGCGGGCGATCCGGGTCGCCGACGTGGTGGAGTCGGCGACGGGCAGTAACACGGCGAACTCGTCGCCGCCGAGCCGCGCGGCCTCCGCCCCGCGCGGCAGGGCCTGGCGCAGCCGGTCGGCGGTCTGCAGCAGGAGCCGGTCGCCGGCGAGGTGACCGAGCGTGTCGTTGACCGACCGGAAACGGTCGAGGTCGATCAGCATCAGGGCGGCGCGGGCGCCGATGCGCTCCGCGTCGTCCAGCGCGCTCCAGGTGCGCTCCAGCAGCCACTGCCGGTTGGGCAGACCGGTGAGCGGGTCGCGCAACTGCTCCTCGGCGCGGGCGCGGGCGATCCACAGCGTGGAGTCGAGGGCGATGAGCGGGATGGCGAACAGTGGCAGCAGCAGCGGCTTGGCGAGGGCGACGACGCAGACCAGCGGGGCGATGCCGAGCAGGGCGACGGCGACCAGGCCCTGTCTGACCAGGGCGGTGCGGGCGACGGTGGGCAGACCGGGGCGCGGGGTCTGCAGGTACCACAGCAGGGCGCGGGTGACGGCGAGGTAGGCGACGGCGACGAGCACCACCTTGGGTGCCGCGTACACCCCCCAGGTGTCGGGGTCCCAGGGACGCTCGACGGACGGTACGGAACCGCAGACGCGGAGGAGCAGGGCGCCCGCGGCGATGCCGAGGAGGTCCACCGCGCCGTGCAGGACGCCCTGCCGCCAGCGGCCCCGGCGGGCTATGCCGACCAGGACGACGACGGTGAGGCTGACCATGCCGGCCGGGATCCAGCCGTACAGCAGCAGGACGGCGAGAGTGAGGGCGGCGCCCGAGCCGGTGCCGCCCCACCAGCGGGCGCGGCCGAGCATGACGAGGTGGCCGACGACGATGCCGGCCAGCACGGCCAGGGACCAGCCGACGGTGCCGGACGGGAAGAGGGCGTGGCCGTCGCTGAACGCCCGGTAGAAGCCGGCGCCCAGCACGAAGGCGGCGGTCGCGACGACCGCCGCGGGCAACGCGGGCCAGGACAGGTGCCGTTCGGCGTCCGGGTCGGCCGGACCGGCCGGGACCCGGAGGTGTCCGGTGGTGTGGCCGGTCGCCTGCGGCACGCGGGGGCCCGTCGCGGGGTGCGGGACGCCGCCATCGCGTTGCCCGAGCCACCGGCTCACGTGCCGCGCGCCCGCCATGTGACGCAGGCGCAGCCGTGAGCCCGCGGCGGCACTCTCGGTCGGTTCCATTCCCGTCCCTCTCACAGCCGGCGGTGCCCACACCACGCGGTCCCCGCCTCGACCACCTTCAACGGCTCCGCGTGGGAGACCCGTTCCCCTGTCGCTCGGGGCAGGGGGTGCCCCGACCGCGGCTGGGCACGGCGGGCGCACCCCTCAACAGTAGGCCGCGTAAGGCGTCCAGGGGCACCGGTCGTCGACGGTTGCCCGAATGCCACCCGGCCACCCGTATGCATCTGATATGCGCCGATCGGGTGGCCTTCAACCGCTATTCCTCAGCCGAAAGCGCGACGCCCTCCGCCGCTTCGGCTCCCTGTTCGAGCAGTACGGCGAAACCGTCCTCGTTCAGAACCGGAACCTTCAGTTGCATCGCCTTGTCGTATTTCGAACCAGGGTTGTCACCGACCACGACGAACGACGTCTTCTTGGACACGGATCCGGTCACCTTGGCGCCCCTGTTCTGGAGGGCCTCCTTGGCCGCGTCCCGGGTGAACTTCTCCAGGGTGCCGGTGACGACGACGGTGAGGCCCTCGAGCGGCCGCGGGCCCTCGTCCTCCCCCGTCGAGTGGTCCTCCAACGGAACCCCGGCCGCCTTCCACTTGCGGACGATCTCGCGGTGCCAGTCCACGGCGAACCACTCCTTGACGGCGGCGGCGATGGTGCCGCCCACCCCGTCCGTGCTCGCCAGCTCCTCCTCGGTGGCCTGCTCGATGCGGTCGACGGAGCGGAACTCCCGGGCGAGGGCCTGCGCGGCGACCGGCCCCACGTACCGGATGGAGAGGCCGTTGAGGAAGCGGGCCAGCGGGCGGGTCTTGGCCTCCTCGATGTGCTGGAGCAGCGCGAGGGTGTTCTTCTTCGGCTCGCCCGCCTTGTTGGCGAAGACCGTGGCGATCTTCTCCTCGCCGGTCTCGGGGTCGCGCTTGGGCAGCCCGCTGTCGGGGTCGAGGACGTACGCCTTGATGGGCAGCAGCTTCTCGAGGGTGAGGTCGAAGAGGTCGCCCTCGTCCACCAGCGGCGGCTCGGACGGCTCCAGCGGCCCGGTCAGCGCGGCCGCCACGACCCCGCCGAAGTGCTCGATGTCCAGGCACTCCCGGCCGGCGAGGTAGGCGACGCGCTCGCGCAACTGGGCCGGGCAGGCGCGGGCGTTGGGGCAGCGGAGGTCGATGTCGCCCTCCTTCATGGCCCGCAGCGGCGTGCCGCACTCGGGGCACTCGGCCGGCATCACGAACTCCCGCTCGCTGCCGTCCCTGAGGTCGGCGACCGGCCCGAGGATCTCGGGGATGACGTCCCCGGCCTTGCGCAGCACCACGGTGTCCCCGATGAGCACGCCCTTGGCCTTGACGACCTCCTGGTTGTGCAGCGTGGCGAACTCCACCTCGCTGCCGGCCACGGTCACGGGCTCGACCTGCGCGTACGGCGTGACGCGGCCGGTGCGGCCGACGCCCACCTTGATGTCGACCAGCTTGGTGTTGACCTCCTCCGGCGCGTACTTGTAGGCGATCGCCCAGCGGGGGGCGCGGGCCGTGGAGCCGAGCCGGCCCTGGAGGCGGATCTCGTCGAGCTTGACGACGACACCGTCGATCTCGTGCGCGACGGAGTGGCGGTTGTCGCCGTAGTACGCGATGAACTCCCGTACGCCGTCGAGGCCGTCGACCACCCTGTTGTGCGGGGAGGTGGGCAGGCCCCAGGTCTTCAGCAGGTCGTACGCCTGGGAGAGGCGGGTCAGGCCCGTGTACCCCTCCAGGACGCCGATGCCGTGGACCACCATGTGCAGCGGGCGGGAGGCGGTGACGCGCGGGTCCTTCTGGCGCAGCGAACCCGCCGCCGCGTTGCGCGCGTTGGCGAAGGGCTTGTCCCCCGCCTCGTTCAGCCGGGCGTTGAGTTCCTGGAACTTGTCCATCGGGAAGTAGACCTCGCCGCGGATCTCCACCAGGTCGGGGACCTTCTCGCCCGCCAGGCGGTCGGGGATCTCGGCGATGGTGCGGACGTTGGGCGTGATGTCCTCGCCGGTGCGGCCGTCGCCCCGGGTGGCGGCGCGCACCAGACGGCCGCGCTCGTAGGTGAGGTTGACGGCGAGTCCGTCGACCTTCAGCTCGCACAGGAAGTGGTACTCCTGCTCGCCCAGCTCCCGGGCGATGCGGTCGAACCAGGCGGCCAGCTCGTCGTCGTTGAAGGTGTTGTCCAGGGAGAGCATCCGCGTGGGGTGCTGCACGGCCGTGAACTCGGTCTCGTAGGAACCGGCGACCTTCTGGGTCGGGGACTGGGGCGTGCGCAGCTCCGGATACTGCTCCTCCAGCTCCTCCAGGGTGCGCAGCAGCCGGTCGAACTCCGCGTCGCTGACGACGGGGGCGTCGTTCACGTAGTACCGGAAGCGGTGCTCCTCGATCTGCTCGGCGAGCCGCATGTGCCGCTCCCGCGCCTCGGCGGGCACGCTCGTCGTCTCCGCCTGCTTGTCGCCCTGCTTGTCGCCGGCCACCGTATGTCCTCCCGTTACTCTGGGTTGTCCGCGAGGGATCTTGCCGCCCGGACGCAGTGGGCGAGCGCGCGCCGGGCGTACTCCGGGGAGGCGCCCGCGAGTCCGCACGCGGGAGTGACGGTGACCGCCTCCGCGAGCAGCTCCGGACGCAGCCCCAGCCTGCGCCACAGCGTTCTGACACCCATGACGCTACCGGCAGGGTCTGACAATGCGGTGTCCGTGCCCGGCACGACACCGGCGAACAGCCGGGTGCCGCCCTCGACGGCCTCGCCGATCGCGTCGTCGTCACGGTCGGTGAGGAGCGAGAAGTCGAAGGAGACACCCGCGACACCCGCCCGGCGCAGCAGGGCGAACGGCACGTCCGGCGCGCAGGAGTGGACCACGACGGGGCCGCCCTCGTGGACGCCGGCCACTTCGCGGAGGGTCGCCTCCACGGTTTGGCGGTCGACGGCGCGGTGGGTGCGGTAGCCGCTGGCGGTGCGGACCTGTCCGCGCAGGACGGCGGTGAGGGAGGGTTCGTCGAGCTGGAGGACCGGGCGCGCGCCGGGTACGCGGCGCCGGATCTCCGCCAGGTGCAGGCGCAGGCCCTCGGCGAGCGACGCGGCGAGGTCGCGGCAGGCGCCGGGGTCGGAGAGGACCGCCTCGCCGCCCCGCAGTTCGAGGGCGGCGGCGAGGGTCCACGGGCCGACCGCCTGGACCTTGAGCGGGCCCTGGTAGCCCTGGGTGAACTCCTCCAGGGCGTCGAGGTCCTCGCCGAGCCAGGCCCGGGCCCGCTTGGTGTCCCGTCCCGGACGGTCGCCGAGCCGCCAGCCACTGGGCTCCACGCGCGCGTACAGCTCGACGAGCATCCCGGCGGTGCGGCCGATCATGTCGGCGCCGGGGCCGCGGGCGGGCAGTTCGGGGAGGAAGGGGAAGTCCTCGAATGTGCCGGTGGCGGTCTTGGCGGCCTCTCGGGCGTCGTGGCCCGGGAGGCTGCCGATGCCGGTGGCGGGGGCGAAGGTGTCGTTCACGGGAGAAGCGTACGCAGGGGCCGCGGGGCTGTTTCCCGCCCCCGCCGCCCCTTGCGGACGGTGCTCAGCGTCCGGGGCGCACCGTCAGATCGTTGACCTCCGCGTCCCTCGGGAGGTCGAGGGCCATCAGGATCGTCGTGGCGACGGACTCCGGGTCGATCCACTTGGAGGGGTCGTACTCCTTGCCCTCCTGCTGGTGGACCTTGGCCTGCATGGGGCTGGCGGTGCGGCCGGGGTAGACCGAGGTGACGCGGACGCCGTTGCCGTGCTCCTCCTGACGCAGGGCGTCGGCCAGCGCCTTCAGCCCGTGCTTGGAGGCGCCGTACGCGGCCCAGCCGGCGTGGGCGTTGAGGCCGGAACCGGAGTTGACGAAGATCACCTGGCCCTGGGCGACGCGGAGCTGGGGCAGCAGCAGGCGGGTCAGCTCGGCGGGGGCGACCAGGTTGACGTTGAGCTGGTTGATCCAGGTCTTGGGGGTCAGGTCGCCCACCGCGCCGAGGTCGACGACCCCGGCGATGTGCAGCAGGGAGTCCACGCGGTCGGGCAGCGTCTGGTGGGAGAGGGCCCAGGACAGCTTGCCCGGGTCGGAGAGGTCGCCGACCAGGGTCTGCGCGCCGGGGAGCGCGGCGGCCAGTTCCTTGGCGCGGCCCGCGTCGCGCGCGTGGAGCACGATTTCGTCGCCGCGTGCGTGCAGGCGGCGGGCGACGGCCTCGCCGATGCCGGAACCCGCTCCGGTGATCACATGTGTAGCCATGCCCGCCATGCTCGCACCACCGGCGCCCTACGCGATGCCCTGGCTCTCCTCCAGGTAGGCGAGCGCGCCGACCGGCTCCTCGGCGAAGAAGACCAGCTCGGTGAGGGGGCGGGGCAGGAAGCCCTCGTCCTCCATGCGGCGGAACTGCTCCCTGAGGCCGTCGTAGAAGCCCGCGGTGTTGAGCAGGACGACCGGCTTGTCGGTGTGTCCGTGCTTCTTCAGCTCCAGGATCTCGGTGGCCTCGTCGAGGGTGCCGGTGCCGCCCACCATGATGACCACGGCGTCGGCCTTCTCCAGCAGCAGCCGCTTGCGCTCGGCCAGGTCCTTGGCGATCACCATCTCGTCGGCACCCTCGCGCGCCTTGGCCGCCAGGAAGTCCACCGAGACCCCGAGCAGCCGCCCGCCCGTCTCCTGCACGCCGTCGGCGACGACCTTCATCAGACCGACGTCGGAGCCGCCCCAGACCAGGGTGTGTCCGCCCTTGCCGAGCAGTTCGGCGAACTCCTTGGCGGGCCGGGTGTAACGCTCGTCGAGGTCGGCGGCGGAGAGGAAGACGCAGATGTTCATGGCTCAACGGTACGTTCCCGCGCGGCGGGAAGAACCCGCCGCCCGGGCACGCTGTAGTGACGAAGGCCACTGCCACGGAGGAGGACGATCGTGACCGAGGGACTCGGGAAGCTCAAGGGACATCGCATCACCGTCGAGCCGAGCGGCCGGCACGTGCGCGTGGTGCTCGGCGGGCAGGTCCTGGCGGAGAGCGACGCGGCGCTCGTCCTGCGCGAGACGGGCTGTCCCGACCGGTACTACATCCCGCCGGCGGACGTACGCGTCGACCTGCTGACCCCGTCCGGCACGCACACCCACTGCCCCTTCAAGGGCGACGCGTCCTACTGGTCCCTGCCCGGTGCGGCGGACCTGGTCTGGGCGTACCCGGACCCGAAGCCGGAGGTCGCGGACATCAAGGACCACCTCTGTTTCTACGAGGCCGAAGTGTCCTGATCGATGAACCGGGTGCCGTAGGGCAGTCTGCACAGGCATGGAGAAGACGACTGTTTCCCGTGACGGCACCCGCATCGCCTACCACCGGTCCGGGCAGGGACCGGTGGTCGTGCTCGTCAGCGGCGCCATGTCGACCGGGGCGACGACGGCACCGCTGGCCGCCGAGCTGTCGGACCGTTTCGATGTGGTCGTGTACGACCGCCGGGGGCGCGGCGGGAGCGGCGACACGGCGCCCTACGCGGTGGAACGCGAGATCGAGGACCTGGCGGCGCTGATCGAGGAGGTGGGCGGCGAGGCCTCGCTGTACGGCATGTCGTCGGGCGGCGCACTGGTGCTGCGCGCGGCGGCGAGCGGGCTGCCGGTGCGCCGGGTGGCCGTGTACGAGGTGCCGTACGCCATGGACGACGCGGCCGTGCGGGCCGCCGCCGCGTACACCGAGCGGCTGGCCGAGGCCCTCGGGCGGGGTGGGCGCGGGGACGCCGTGGAGCTGTTCCTGCGTCACACCGGGCTGGGCGAGGAGATGATCCGGGGCGCCCGGCAGTCCCCGATGTGGGCCGGGATGGAGTCGTTGGCGCCGAGCCTGGCGTACGACGACGCCGTGCTGGGCGGGGGCCGGGTCCCCACGTCCGCGATCGCCTCGATCGGTGCCCCCCTGCTGGCCCTCGCGGGCGGTGCGAGCGACGCGTGGTGGCACGAGGCCGCCCGCGCCGTCGCACAGGCGGCCCCCGAAGGGACGTACGGCACCGTGGCCGGGCAGACCCACCGGGTGGAGCCGGGCGTACTGGCGCCGGTCCTGGCGGAGTTCCTCGCCGCGTGAGCCGGCGACGGCGCGGACCGCACGGGCGTGACCGGCGCGCGGATCAGGCCGCGCCGGCCGTCGCCCGCACCGTCGAGGCGATGGTCGCCGAGCCCACCACGCGCGTGCCGTCGTACAGCACGATCGCCTGGCCGGGGGCGACGCCGCGCACCGGCTCGGTGAACGTCACCTCCAGGGTGCCGTCGACCAGTTCGGCGCGGACCTCGCTCTCGCCGCCGTGGGCGCGGAGCTGGGCGGTGTAGGTGCCGGGGCCGGTGGGGGCGGCGCCGCACCAGCGGGGCCTGATCGCGCGGAGGGCGTCGACGTCGAGGGCCTCGGCCGGGCCGACCGTCACGGTGTTGTTCACCGGGGAGATGTCCAGGACGTAGCGGGGCTTGCCGTCGGGGGCCGGGGTGCCGATCCTGAGGCCCTTGCGCTGGCCGATGGTGTAGCCGTAGGCGCCCTCGTGGGTGCCGAGGCGGTTGCCGGCCTCGTCGACGATGTCGCCCTCCGCCTTGCCGAGGCGGTCGGCGAGGAAGCCCTGGGTGTCGCCGTCGGCGATGAAGCAGATGTCGTGCGAGTCGGGCTTCTTGGCCACCGCGAGACCCCGGCGCTCGGCCTCCGCGCGGATCTCGTCCTTGGTGGTGACCGTGTCGCCCAGCGGGAACATGGCGTGGGCGAGCTGGCGGTCGTCGAGCACGCCGAGGACGTAGCTCTGGTCCTTGGCCGTGTCGGAGGCGCGGTGCAGCTCGCGGGTGCCGTCCTCGCGCAGGATCACCTGGGCGTAGTGGCCGGTGCAGACGGCGTCGAAGCCGAGGGCGAGCGCCTTGTCGAGCAGCGCCGCGAACTTGATCTTCTCGTTGCAGCGCAGGCACGGGTTGGGGGTGCGGCCGGCCTCGTACTCGGCGACGAAGTCCTCGACCACGTCCTCGCGGAAGCGGTCGGCGAGGTCCCACACGTAGAAGGGGATGCCGATGACGTCGGCGGCCCGGCGGGCGTCCCGTGAGTCCTCGATGGTGCAACAGCCCCGGGCGCCCGTACGGAAGGACTGCGGGTTCGCGGAGAGCGCCAGGTGGACGCCGGTCACGTCGTGCCCCGCCTCGGCCGCGCGGGCGGCGGCGACGGCGGAGTCGACTCCGCCCGACATGGCGGCGAGGACGCGGAGGGGACGGGTGCGCTGCGGAGTGTCAGTCATAGCCCCTCCAGAGTACGGGGAGGCGGGAACCGGGGCGCGCGCGTATGCGTTGATGATCGTATGGGGGCGAAAGAGGGTTCCACGGGCGGGTCGGCACCGGGCGGCGCCGGGAGCGGCGGCTCCGCGGACGGCGACCGGCGCATCGGCCGGCGCGCTCTGATCGTCGGCGGTGCGGCGGCGGCCGTGGGCACCGGCGTGCTGGCCCGCGACGAGCTGTCGCGCCTGTGGTGGCGGCTGCCGGGCGTCGAGCGGCCCCGCGAAGAGGGCGTGGTGGACTACGCGGGCGCCCGCTGGGTGGCGGCGTCGGACGCCAACTGGCGGCGGGCGGACCGGCCGGACGACTTCGGCATCGACATGGTGATCGTCCACGTCACCCAGGGCAGCTTCGACAGCGCCGTGCGGGCCTTCCAGGACCCGGGGCACAAGGCGGCCGCGCACTACGTCGTGGGGCAGGACGGGCGGATCACCCAGATGATCCGCGAGCTGGACGTGGCGTACCACGCGGGCAACCGCGACTACAACGAACGCAGTGTCGGCATCGAGCACGAGGGATTCGTGGACCGCCCGCGGGACTTCACCGACGCGATGTACGCCGCCTCCGCGCGGCTGACGGCGGGGATCTGCGCGCGGTACGACATACCCGTGGACCGCGAGCACATCCTCGGCCACGTGGAGGTGCCGGGCACCGACCACACCGATCCGGGGCCGCACTGGGACTGGGACCGGTATCTGAAGCTGGTGCGGCGGGCGGCCACGAGCGGCCCGTCCAGGCCGCCCACGAAGGCCTGATCCGGCCGGAGCCCACGACTCCGGCCCCTTGCGCACGACCCCGGCCCCTTGCGCACGGCTTCGGCCCGTTGCCCACGGCTCCGGACCGTTGGCCACGGCTCCGGACCGTTGGCCACGAATTCCGCCGTTGCCTACGAAAGCCCCGCCGCCCTGGCGCGCTCGACCGCGGGGCCGATCGCCTTGCCGAGCGCCTCCACGTCGGCCCGGGTCGAGGTGTGGCCGAGGGAGAAGCGCAGGGTGCCGCGGGCCAGGTCGGGGTCGGTCCCGGTGGCCAGCAGGACGTGGCTGGGCTGGGCGACGCCCGCCGTGCAGGCGGAGCCGGTGGAGCACTCGATGCCCTGGGCGTCGAGCAGGAGGAGGAGGGAGTCGCCCTCGCAGCCCGGGAAGGTGAAGTGGGCGTTGGCGGGCAGGCGCCCCTCGGATGCCGGGTCGCCGCCGAGGATCGCGTCCGGGACCGCCGTACGGACGGCGTCGACGAGGTCGTCGCGCAGGGCGCCGATCTCACGGGCGAACCACGCACGCCGCTCGGCGGCGAGCCGCCCGGCGACCGCGAAGGAGGCGACGGCGGGTACGTCGAGGGTCCCGGAGCGCACATGGCGTTCCTGTCCGCCGCCGTGCAGGACGGGTACCGGGGTGTACTCGCGGCCCAGGAGCAGCGCGCCGATGCCGTAGGGACCGCCGATCTTGTGGCCGGAGACGGTCGCCGCGGCGAGCCCCGAGGCGGCGAAGTCGACCGGGAGCTGGCCGAAGGCCTGGACCGCGTCGGCGTGCAGCGGGACGTCGAACTCGGCGGCCACGTCGGCGAGTTCGCGCACCGGCATGACGGTGCCGATCTCGTTGTTGGCCCACATGACGGTGGCGAGGGCGACGTTGCCGGGGTCGCGGGCGATGGCCTCGCGCAGCGCCTCGGGGTGGACGCGGCCGTACGCGTCGACCGGCAGGTACTCGACGGTGGCGCCCTCGTGTTCGCCGAGCCAGTGGACGGCGTCGAGGACGGCGTGGTGCTCGACGGGGCTGGCCAGGACCCGGGTGCGGGCCGGGTCGGCGTCGCGGCGGGCCCAGTACAGGCCCTTGACGGCGAGGTTGTCGGCCTCGGTGCCCCCGGAGGTGAGGACCACTTCGCTCGGTCGGGCGCCGAGCGCCTCGGCGAGGGTCTCGCGGGCCTCCTCGACGGTGCGCCGCGCCCGGCGGCCGGACGCGTGGAGGGAGGAGGCGTTGCCGGTGACGCTCAGGTGCGCGGTGAGTGCCTCGACTGCCTCGGGAAGCATCGGGGTCGTCGCGGCGTGGTCGAGGTAAGCCATGGTGCGGCCGATTCTACGGGCGGCTCCGCCGGGCCCCGGACCGCGGTTGGCCTCGTCGGCGCCTTTCGGTCACAGGCTCCAGGACATCGTGCTGTCCGCGGACATGAACGCCACCAGGACCAGCAGGTCGGCGACGCCCAGGCCGAGACCGAGGAGGGCCCGGCCGCGGCGGGCGGTGCCGCGCCACAGGGCGACGCCCGCGAGGGCGATGGCGACCGGACCCAGGAAGACGTTGAGGACGAGCAGGCCGAGCAGGCCGAGGACGAAGGAGGCGACGGCCATGCCGTCGGTGTCGTGGATGCCGGTGCGGCGGGTGGCGCGGGGGCCGCGGTCGGTGTCGGTGGAGCGGTGGGCCGGTGCGGTGAGCTGCATGGCGTTCTCCCTGCCGTGCGTCGGTGGACGTGCGTCAGTGGGCGGAGGTGCTGCTCCGTCGGCGGCCGTGCCGCTCGCGGACGGCGAAGACGCCGAGCCAGACGGCGATGACCAGGCCGGCCGCGACGGAGAAGGTGAGCGGCGCGTGGGCGACGGCGCCCAGGACCACACCGAGGAGCAGAAGCGCGACGACGAGAAACAGCATCGAGCGGATCCCCCAATCTTGGGTGGGCACTTCGGTGAACGGTTGTGGTTACAGTTGTTCACTGACTTGCCAGTCTAGCGCGCCGCACGGCTTTTCAATTCCGGAGAACAGTTGTTAACTGCATGGCATGAGTCACACCTCGGGCGTGCGGCAGGCGCAGAAGCAGAAGACCCGGCAGGCGCTCCTGGACGCGGCACTCGGCCTGCTGGAGGAGCAGAGCCTGAGCAGCCTGGGGCTGCGTGAGGTCACGCGCGCCGTCGGCGTCGCCCCGACCGCCTTCTACCGGCACTTCCGCTCCACGGCCGACCTCGGCGTGGCGCTGGTCGAGGAGGCGCTGGGCAGCCTGCACCCGATGATCCGCACGACGATGGCACCGGCCGAGGACGACGACGAACGCATCGGCCGCGCGGTCGAGTTGATCGCCCGGCATGTGGCCGCGCACCCCGCGCACGTCCGTTTCGTCGCGCGGGAGCGGCACGGCGGCGTGCAGCCGGTGCGCCGGGCCATACGGGAGCAACTGGCGCGGTTCGCCGAGGAGGTGAAGGCCGAGCTGGCCGAGGACGCGTCGGCGGCGGGCTGGAGCGAGGCCGATCTGCGCATGCTGGCGGGCCTCTACGTCGACCAGATGCTGATCACGGCGTCACTCTTCCTGGAGACGCTGGACGCCCCGGAGGAGGAGCGCCGCCGGGCCGTCGAGACGGCCCGGCGGCAACTGCGGCTGATCGGCGTCGGCCGCGCGCACTGGCTGGACTGAGGGGCCCCGGGGTCAGCCGAGCCGCGCCCGGGCCAGCTGGCGGGACTGGGCGACCAGCCGGTCGGCGCTGTCCCAGACCTCGGCGTCCTCCTCCAGGAAGCCGCCGGCGAGGTTGCGGGTGGTGACGGAGACCCGCAGCGGCCCCGGCGCCGGACGGCACCGCACGTGCACGGTCAGCTCGACCGTCGGCACCCAGCCCTTGAGTCCCAGCTCGAAGGCGGTGGGCGGCAGCGCGTCCACCGCGAGGAGCAGCGAGAGCGGGTCGGCGTCACGGCCGTCGGCGAGGCCGAACCAGGCCCGCATCTCGCCCCGGCCCGAGGGCTGCCCCAGCGCCCAGCCCAGGGTGGCCGGGTCGAGCTTGAGCATCAGCCGGTCGGCGATGGCCGAGCTGCCCTCGACGGGGGCGGGGCCGTCCTCCGGACCGAAGCACCGGTCCATCGGCGGGATCGCGGGCGGCGTGGCCGAGGTCCGGACGTCGTCCGGCAGCGCGTCGAGGTCGCCGTAGGAGGCGAGCACGCGGATGCGCTCCACCTCGTTGCCCTCGTCGTCGAACTGGAAGAGGGAGGCCTGGCCGGTGGAGAGGGTGCGTCCCGTGCGGACGGTCTCGGTGCGCACGAGGGCCGGGCCCGGCCGGGACGCGGTGAGGTAGTGCGCCGAGACGGTGAAGGGGTCGGCATGCGGGAGCGCGTCACCGAGGGCACGGCCCAGGACGGCCAGCAGGTAACCGCCGTTGACGGCGTTGATGATCGTCCAGCCGGCCGACAGGTCGAGGGCGTAGACACCCGGCGCGCGTCGGTGGACGGCGGTGTCGCGGTCGAACTCACTGTCACCGATGGCGGCCCGTGTGGCCGCTGCGGAGGCTGCTTCTGGCATGGCTGAACGGTACAACAGGAAACTACTAAGCGGTAGCTTTCTCCTTCCGTTCCCGTGCGCGCAGATACGTCTCCAGTTCCGCCGCCCCGGCCACCATGGCCCGGCCCCGGGCGGACACCCGGTCGCGCCACTCGCCGAGGGCGGCCTCCAGCGGCTCCACTCCCCCGGCCGACCGCACCTGGGCGAGGACGGACGCGATCCGCTCCAGCGAGTAGCCGCCCCGCCGGAGCTGGTGCGCGAGGCGGGCGTCCCGCGCGTCGGCCGCGCCGTAGCGGCGGTATCCGGTCACCGGGTCGCGCCGGGGGCGCACCAGGCCCGCGCGCTCCCACTTGCGCAGGGTCGCGGGCCGGATGCCCAGCTCCCGGGCGAGCGCTCCGATGAACCCGCCCGGCGGCCCCGGCGCCTCCTCCGCGGCCTCGGGCACCAGCTCCCGCAGCGCGCCCTCCACCGCTTCCAGCGTCCGCCGGTCGTCGAGCAACTGCGCGTGGCTCTCGTCGATCAGCCGGAACGCCTCGTCCACCGCCCCCTCGTTCACGCCCCGCAGCACCGCGGCCGCCGTCCCGTGCCCGTGGGCCGCCACCAGGGCGAGGAAGGCGTCCAGGGCCCGGGCGTGCAGCGAGGTGTAGACGCGGTAGCCACGGGCCGTCCGGACGGCGGCCGGGAGGATGCCGGCCGCCTCGTAGTTCCTGACCGCCTGCGCCGACAGACCGTGCGCACGCGCCAGGTCGACCGGCCGGAGTCTTTCCTCGTTTTGAAGCCTGTCGGCCATGAACCCCAAGTCCCCGCAGCAAAAGTTTCAATCGAGGGTTCAACGATACCGTTGAACCCATGGCTGAACGCATCCAGGACATCGCCCGCCCGCTGGACGCCGCCGCGGTCATGCGGCTGCTGCCGGCCCGGCCCCGGCTGCTCGCCCTGGGCGAGCCCACCCACGGCGAGGACGCCCTCCTCGACGTGCGCAACGACGTCTTCCGGCAGCTCGTCGAGCAGTACGGATACCGCACGATCGCCGTCGAGAGCGACTGCCTGAAAGGGCTGGCCGTGGACGACTACGTCACGCGGGGCACCGGCACCCTCGACGAGGCGGTGGAGCGCGGGTTCAGCCATCCCTGGGGCCCCGCCACGCCCAACCGGGAACTGGTCCGCTGGATGCGCGCGTACAACGAGGACCGGCCCGCGCACGAGCGGATCCGCTTCGCCGGTTTCGACGGCCCCCTCGAGATCACCGGGGCCGCCAGTCCCCGGGAGGCGCTCACCGCGCTGCACGGGTACCTCGCGGCGCGGGTGGACCCCGCCCTGCTCCCCTGCACGGCACGGACACTGGACCGCCTGCTCGGCGCCGACGACCGGTGGACCGAGCCCGGGGCGATGACGGACCCGTCCCGGTCCGTGGGGCGGTCGGCCGGGGCCGGGGAACTGCGGACGCTCGCCGCCGACCTGGTGTCACTCCTGGAGGAGCAGACGCCGCACCTGCTCGCGTCCGCCTCGCGGGGCGACTGGGACCGGGCCCGCCTGTACGGACGCACCGCCACCGGCCTGCTGGCCTACCACTACTGGATGGCCGAGGCCTCCCCCGCCCGCATGAGCCGCATGCTGGGCCTGCGGGACCGGATGATGGCCGGCAACCTCCTCGCGCTCGCCGAACGGAGGCCGGTCCTCGTCCACGCCCACAACTCCCACCTCCAGCGCGAGAAGAGCTCGATGCGGATGTGGCAGGGCCGGCTGGAGTGGTGGAGCGCCGGCGCGCTCGTGAACGCACGGCTCGGCGGCGCGTACGCCTTCGTGGCGACGGCGCTCGGCACGATCCGGCACGAGGGGGTGGACACCCCGCCGCCCGGCACCGCCGAGGGGCTGCTGTACGACCTGCCGGACGACCCCTGCGTCGTGGACCCCGCGCTGCTGGCCGCCGCCCTCGGCGATCCGCGGCCCGCGCCCCGCGTCTCCCCCTGGTTCGGCTACGCCCCGCTCGACCCGGGCCACCTGGACACGATCGACGGCCTCGTCTTCGTCAAGGACATGCCGCACCCCTGACGGAAGCCGGGGCTCACTCCCCCTCCACCACCGTCGACCGGCGGTTCCAGGCGCGGGGTGCGCGCCAGTGGTACCGCAGGGCGAGCAGGCGCAGGACGAAGGCCGTGACGACCGCGAGTGCGCTGGTGAGCGGGGTGAGGGCCTCGTAGCGGATGCACAGGGCGACCATCGTGGAGCCGACGATCGCGGGGACGGCGTACAGGTCGCGGTCCCAGCGCAGGAGGGAGGGCACCTCGTTGGCGAGCACGTCGCGCAGGACGCCGCCGCCGACGGCGGTGGCCAGGCCCAGGCAGGCCGAGGCGGTCAGGCCGAGACCGTAGTCGTAGGCCTTGGTGGTGCCGGCGACGCAGAACAGGCCGAGGCCCGCCGCGTCGAAGATGTTCACGCCGGTCTGGAGACGTTCCACGTGGGGGTGGAGGAAGAAGACCAGCAGCGTCGCGAGCAGCGGGGTGAGGAAGTACCCGAGGTCGGTGAAGGCGGCGGGCGGCACCGCGCCGATCACCAGGTCCCGGAAGAGCCCGCCGCCCAGCGCGGTGACCTCGGCGAGGACGGCGATGCCGAAGACGTCGAAGTTCTTGCGTACGGCCAGCAGCGCGCCGGAGATGGCGAAGACGAAGATGCCGACCAGGTCGAGCGTGTGCTGGACGGTGGGGCTGAAGAGTTGCTCGTACACCCTTCCATTCTTACCTGCCAGTGAGCCCCCGCCTTACAAACGAAGGCAGGGGCTCAGTGTCAGGGCGGGTGAGTGAGGTCACTTCTCCTTGGCGGGAGGCTTCTCGTCGGTGCTCCCGTCGGCGGCCCCGGCGCTCTCGCCGGTGCCGTCGGTGCCGTCGCCGTCGGTGCCCTCGGTAGCGTCGCCGTCGGTGCCGTCCGTGCCGCCGG
Organism: Streptomyces ardesiacus; assembly: GCF_003112575.1. Taxonomy (GTDB): domain Bacteria; phylum Actinomycetota; class Actinomycetes; order Streptomycetales; family Streptomycetaceae; genus Streptomyces; species Streptomyces ardesiacus. The sequence continues at coordinate 1,054,947 of NZ_BEWC01000002.1, read as the reverse complement.
TGCCCTCGGTGCCAGCGCCGTCGGTGCCGTCAGTGCCCTCGGTGTCAGCGCCGTCGGTGCCCTCGGCCGCAGGCTCGTCGCCGTCGGACGCCGGGGTCTTCGCGGACTCCGCCCCGACCTCCGCGGCGACGGCGGCCGAGGTCGCCGCCGACTCCGCCAGGGCCTCCTCCGACACCAGCTCCGCCGCCTCCTTCGCCGCGGAGAGCAGGACGACGTCCTGCGGGGCCTGGTCCTCGAAGTTCTCCGGGTGGTGGCAGGCGACCTGCTGCCCCGGCCGCAGCTCCTTGAGCGGCGGCTCGGTGGTGGTGCAGATCTGCGTCGCCTTCCAGCACCGGGTGTGGAAGCGGCAGCCGCTCGGCGGGGCGATCGGCGAGGGCACGTCGCCCTTGAGCAGGATGCGCTCGCTCTTGGCCGACTTGCGGGCCGGGTCCGGGATCGGGACGGCCGACATCAGCGCCTTGGTGTACGGGTGCATCGGCGACTTGTAGAGCAGGTCGCGGTCGGCCAGCTCCATGATCTTGCCGAGGTACATCACCGCGATCCGGTCCGAGACGTGCCGGACGACGGAGAGGTCGTGCGCGATGATCACGTACGTCAGGCCCAGCTCCTGCTGGAGGTCGTCGAGCAGGTTGACGACCTGGGCCTGGATCGACACGTCGAGCGCGGAGACCGGCTCGTCGGCGACGACCAGCTTCGGGTTGAGCGCGAGCGCGCGGGCGATGCCGATGCGCTGGCGCTGGCCGCCGGAGAACTCGTGCGGGTAGCGGTTGTAGTGCTCGGGGTTGAGGCCGACCACCGACAGGAGCCGCTGGACCTCCTTCTTGACCCCGCCCTCGGGCTGGACGCCCTGGAGCTTGAAGGGGGCGCTGACGATCGTGCCGATGGTGTGGCGCGGGTTCAGCGAGGAGTACGGGTCCTGGAAGATCATCTGCACGTCGCGGCGCAGCGGACGCATCCCGCCGACGCCGAGGTGGGTGATGTCCTTGCCCTGGAACTCGACCTTGCCCGCGGTGGGCTCCAGGAGCCGGGTGATCAGCCGGCCCATGGTCGACTTGCCGCAGCCGGACTCGCCCACGACGCCCAGCGTCTCGCCGGCCCTGACCTCGAAGTCGATGCCGTCGACGGCGCGGACCGCGCCGGCCTGGCGCTGCAGCAGGCCCTTCTTGATCGGGAAGTGCTTCTGCAGCCCGGTCACCTTGAGCAGGGTCTCGCCGGGGGCGGCGTCCTTGGTCAGGGTGGCACCGCTGGTCTGTGCGGGAATGGTCACCGCTTTGTCCTCTGCCTGGTCGCTCACAGCTTCGGCGCAATCTCTTCGGTCCAGATACGCTCCCGCTGCTCCTGCGACATGTGGCAGGCGGCCCAGTGCTTGCTGCCGACCTCGGTCAGCTCGGGGCGGACCGTGCGGGTGACGTCGTCCTTGGGCACGTCGGCGTACGGGCAGCGCGGGTTGAAGGCGCAGCCGGACGGCAGGTTGATGAGGGAGGGCGGCGAGCCCTTGACCGGGATAAGGCGTTCCTGCTGTTCGCGGTCGAGCCGCGGCATCGAGCCGAGCAGGCCCCAGGTGTAGGGGTGCCGGGGCTCGTAGAACACCTTCTCCGCCGGACCGCGCTCCACGCACCGGCCGCCGTACATCACCAGGAGGTCGTCGGCCAGCTCGGCGACGACGCCCAGGTCGTGGGTGATGACGATGACCGCGGAGCCGAACTCCTTCTGCAGGTCCCGGATGAGGTCGAGGATCTGCGCCTGGACGGTGACGTCCAGGGCGGTGGTCGGCTCGTCCGCGATGAGCAGCTCGGGGTTGTTGACCAGCGACATCGCGATCATCGCGCGCTGGCGCATGCCGCCGGAGAACTCGTGCGGGTAGCTGTCCACGCGCTTGTCCGGCTGCGGGATGCCGACGCGGTCGAGCATCTCCACGGCGCGGCGCTTGGCGGTCTTCTTGTCCACCTTGTGGTGGATGCGGTACGCCTCCACGATCTGCTGGCCGATCGTGTAGTACGGGTGCAGCGCGGACAGCGGATCCTGGAAGATCATCGCCATCTCGCGGCCGCGCAGCTTGCGCACGTAGTCGGGGTCGGCGGACAGCAGCTCGGTGCCGTCCAGCCAGATCTCGCCGGATATCTGCGCCTTGCGCTTGCCGTACTGGCCGGCGGTGTGCAGGCCCATGATGCCGAGCGAGGTCACCGACTTGCCGGAGCCGGACTCGCCCACGATGCCGAGGGTCTTGCCCTTCTCCAGCTGGAAGGAGAGCCCGTCGACGGACTTGACCAGGCCGTCGTCGGTCGGGAAGTGGACCTTGAGGTCGCGCACTTCCAGGAAGGCGGTCGGCGCGGGCGAGGCGGCGGCGGGCTCGCCCACCGCGGCCCCGCTCTTGCTCAGTTCGGTCATGCGAGCCTCACTCGGGGGTCGATCACGGCGTACAGGATGTCCACCACGAGGTTGGCGATCAGCACCGCGAGAGAAGTGATCAGTACGACGCCCAGGATAAAGGGCAGGTCGTGGTTCTTGATGGCGTCCAGGACCTTCTGGCCCAGGCCGGGGAGGCTGAACGTCGTCTCGGTCAGGATCGCGCCGCCCATCAGGGCACCGAGGTCCATGCCGAGCATGGTGAGCAGGGGGGTCAGGGTGGACCGCATCGCGTGCTTGCTGATGACGACCTGTTCCTTGAGGCCCTTGGCCCGCGCGGTGCGGATGTAGTCCTCGCCGAGGATCTCCAGCATGGTGGCGCGGGTGATCCGGGCGTACATCGCGGCGTACAGGAAGGCCAGGGTGATCCACGGCAGGATCATGCCGCCGAACCACCCGGTGAAGCTCTGTTCGAGCGGGACGAACTCACCGTTGATCCAGCCGAGGCCGTAGGAGAAGATCGCCAGGCTCAGCAGACCGGTGAAGTAGATCGGCAGGGAGACACCCGCCAGGGCGACGACCATCGCACCGCGGTCCCACAGCGTGCCGCGCTTGAGGGCGGAGAGCACACCGGCGGCCACGCCGAAGAGCAGCCACAGCACGGCGGCGCCGAGCGCGAGAGCCAGGGTCACCGGGAAACGCTCGGTCAGGACCGGCCAGACCGACTGCTCGGTCTTGAAGGAGTAACCGAAGCAGGGCGCGGCGCAGTGGGTCACGTCGCCGCCGGCCGCGTAGGTGCGACCCGCGAAGATGCCCTTGAAGAACTCCCAGGCCTGCACGAGGACCGGGTCGCCCAGACCCAGCTTCTCGCGCACTCCCTCGACCGCGGCGGGGTCCGCCTGCTTGCCGACGAAGTTCAGGGCGATGTCGACCCCGGCCCACTTGGGGACGAGGAAGAAGATGCCGAAGACCACCAGGATGATGACCACGAGCATCACTGCGGCGGCGAACAGCCGCCTGATGAGGTAAGCGAGCACGGGTTGCGGCCCGCTGCGCCCCGCGGGCCGCCGGAGATTGTCCGGCGGCCCGCGGTCACGCCGCGCCGGCCTTCACCTGCCTTTCGTGCCGTACGGCGGGTGTACCGGTTACTTCTTGGGGTTCTTCAGACCGATGTTCACGAAGTCGTACATACCGCTGTAGGCGTCGGTGGTGTACACGTTCGCGATGTTGCTGGAGCGCCAGTTGATGAACTTCTCGAAGACGAAGGGCAGGTAGTACGCGCCCTCCATCACCTTGTGGTTGATCTCCCGGGCGGTCTTCTCCTTGCCCGCGGCGTCCTTCTGCGTCAGGTAGTCGGCGAAGAGACCGTCGATCTTCGGGTCGTCGATCATCGCGAAGTTGTTGTTCGCGCTGTCGAGGATGTAGTCGCTGTGCCACAGCGGCAGACCGTAGCCCTGCACGGACGGGAAGTCCGGGCCCCAGCCCATGATGATGATGCCGTAGCCCTTCTTCTGCACGTTCGAGGGGCTGCCGATGACGCTGGCGTACTGCGAGCCGTCGTACTGGTCGATCTCGACGTTGATGCCGACCTTCTTCAGCGAGGCCTGGAGGGACTCGGCGGTGGCGACCTCGACCGGCTTGTTGTTGCGGACCGCGATGGTGGTCTTGAAGCCGTTCGGCTTGCCGCAGGCCTTCAGCTCTTCCTTGGCCTTCTCGACGTTGCCGCTCTTGTTGGCGCCGGCCATCTCGTACGGGTCGTACTTCTGGCCCTCGGAACCCGGGACGGCGGGCGGCAGCATGTTGGTGCCGATGTCGCCGCCGGCGACCGGGCCGCCGCGCGCGGTCTGCAGGGAGACGTGGTCGGCCCCGTAGAGCACGGCCTTGCGGCAGTGGATGTTGTCGAACGGCTTCACGTTCTGCGGGAACGTGGCGTACCGGATGTAACCCGAGACCGGGTTGTCCAGGTTCTCCTTGTGCTCCTTCAGCGCCGTGGTGCGACCCTGCGGCGACAGACCGGTCTGGGCCAGGTCGATGTCGTAGTCGCCGGCGATCAGGCGGGCGTCCAGGTCGTTGGCGTTGGTGAAGAACTTGATCGTGATCTTGTCCGGGTACGCCTTGCGCACCGGGTCCGAGCTCTGCTTCCACTCGGTGTTGCGGACCAGGGTCAGGTCCTTGCCCGGGTTGTAGGACTCGAACTTGTAGGGACCCGAGGAGAACGGGTGCAGGCCGTACTTGGACTTGGTGTCCTTGTCCTGGCGGACCGGGGACGCCGAGGTCAGCGCGAGCATCTCCTCGAAGTCGGAGTTGGCCGCGGGCAGGTGGAAGACGATCGTCTTGTCGTCCGGCGTCTCGATCGCCTTCAGACCCAGCTTGTCCTTGGCCTTGTCCTTGTACGGGCCCTGGTACTCGCCCTTGGGGTCCAGCACCTCCTTGAGGTACGTCGGACCGCCGGACAGCACGTCCTGCGCCCAGACGCGCTCGATGCCGTACTTGACGTCCTTGGAGGTGATCGGCTTGCCGTCCTCCCAGGTGATGCCGTCACGCAGGGTGTACGTGTAGGTCTTGCCGTCCGCCGAGACCTTGGCGACGTCGGTGGCGAGGTCGGGGGTGACCTCGGCGCCGGTCTTGCCGGGCTCCGTCTTGTTCGTGACGAGCTGGCGGCTGTAGTAGCGGGAGAAGTCCCACATGAAGCCGTAGTAGCCACGCGTGGTGTCCCACGAGTCGGCGTCCTGGGTGCTGGCGAACTTCAGCGTGCCGCCCTTCTTGGCCTCGGAGGCCTGGGCGACCTTGTTGTTGGCCGCGTTGAAGCCGGCCGCGCCGTTCTTCGAACCGCTGCCGCCGTCGTCGTCGCCGCCTCCGCCGCACGCCGCCGTGGTCAGCAGCGCGGCGACCACTGCGGCAGCGGCCAAAGCCTGCTTGCGCCGCCCTGAGGTGCGTTGGGTAGTCACGATCTCGGATCCTCCGGATTAGATGAGAGACCCCGTGCAGGTGCCACGGGTCGCTTTGCGGTACGGCAGGGTCAGCGGGAGCCCTTCGGGTCCAACGCGTCGCGCACGCCGTCGCCGAAGAGGTTGAAGGCAAGAACGGTGATGAAGATCGCCACACCGGGGACCACCATGTACATGGGGTCCGACTTGTAGTAGTCGATCGCGCTCGAGAGCATCTGCCCCCAGGACGACGTGGGCGGCTTGACGCCCACGCCGAGGAAGCTGAGCGCCGCCTCGGTGAGGATGTTGGTGGGGATCATCATCGTGGTGTAGACGATGATCGGCGCCACCAGGTTGGGCAGCAGTTCCTTGAACAGGATGTAGAACCGTCCGGCCCCCAGCGACCGGGCCGCCTCGACGTACTCCCGTTCACGCATCGAGAGGGTCTGGCCGCGGACCACGCGGCCGATGTAGGGCCAGCCGAAGAAGCCGATGACCACGATCATCATGAGCAGGCGCACGCCCGTGCCGCTCAGCCCCAGCATGGAGTCCGGCATCACGGAGACCAGGGCGATGATGAACAGCAGCTGCGGGAAGGCCAGCAGGCCGTCCATGATCCGGCTGATCAGGGAGTCGACCCAGCCGCCGAAGAAACCGGCGAGGACACCCAGGACGGTGCCGATGACGACGGCGACCAGGGCGGACAGGAAGCCGACGAGCAGCGAGATCCGGGCGCCGTGGACGATGCGGGCGAAAATGTCGCGGCCGTTGACCGGCTCCACGCCGAGCCAGTGGTCGCCGCTGACGCCGCCCAGCGAGCCCGTGGGGGTACCGAACAGCGGGTCGATCATGTCCTCGTTGTAGGCGTTGGGCTCCTGCCCGTACAGGGAGGTGATCAGGGGCGCGAAGACGGCGACCAGGATCAGGACCAGCACCACGATGCCGCCCGCGAGGGCCAGCCGGTCCTTCTTCAGACGCTCCCAGGCGATCCGGCCCAGGGAGCGGCCTTGTACCGACTTGGCCTCGGCGCCGGCGACCGCCGCTTCCTCTGCCGCACTCGGGGCCGCTTCCGCGGTCGGCTCGTGCAATGGTGCCGTCATCTGGCAGGGACCCCTCTCAACCGGCGGTAGCCGGCCCGCACTTGCCGCTGTAGCGGCGTGATCAGTCCGTCGTACAAAGAGGCGAGCATCCACCCCTTGTTGCGGGAGTCTTCAATGCCTGGGCGATCCGTAGCCAGAGCTGACGGTGAATGGATGCGCAACCGTGATGCTGTTTGAGGTGTTCCGTTATCCGGACAGTGGGTAACGGGGGCCGGACGCGGGCGAGTTGGGACATCAGGGACATGGTGGCGCTTTGCGTCGCCATCTACGCGCGAAGATGACCTTGGATGCCCGGTCCCGTGTTCCGGCCGCCGACGGCCCTGCCGTCAGTAACGGCTGCCGGCCGGAGGGTAGCCGTACCCGCCCGCCGGCGTCTGGGCGGGGGCGGCCGCATGGGCCTCGCGGTCGTAGAACGGGCGGGCGTTGGCGCGCAGCCACAGGGCGACCGGGTCGTGGGTGTCGGTCATCGCCACCGTCGACACCGGCAGGCCGTCCGGCACCGCGCCGACGGACTGCTGCATCATCGCGCGCACCGCGTCGACGGCCGGCGGGGAGGTGTCGTACACGTCGAGGCCGATGGCGAGATACGGCGCCCCGAGCGTCGGCTGCACCCAGGCGCGGCGCAGGGCACGGACCGCCGGGGTGCGGTGGGCGTTCTGGGCGAGCAGGGCGTAGAACTGGGGGATCTCGATGGCCGGTTCGGACAGGCGCAGCGGGCCCGCGGGCTGGCGGTCCAGGCCGGAGGCGATGCGGCGCAGGTCGAGCCAGGGGATGCCGACGCCGCCGCCGGGGGCGTGCGGGTTGAGCCACAGGCCGAAGTGGTCCGGGTAGAGGGCGCGGGCGACCTCCAGGCCGTCGACCACCTCGTACGACCGGTTCCAGCCACTGGCGGACAGCTCCTGGGCGGAGGTCACGCACGGCGCGTAGCCGTACCCCTCGACCTCCATGTTCCCGTACTGGGCGTCCGGGGAGCCGGCCTGGCCGTGCCACAGCAGCATCCAGACCTGGCCGGAGGTGGGGGTGGCGAGGGCGCGCAACAGGGCCTCGTAGGCGTCGTAGCGCCCGGGCGTCACCTGGCGCAGCATGTGCTCGACCTGTCCGGTCGTGGTGCCGCTGGCGCTCACGCGTATCGCCCCTTCGAGAAGTTCCCCCGGTGTCGGAACCAGCTTACGGCTCCGCCGGGTGCGGGGGTCAGGAGCTCGGGGTGTGCTGTGGTCTCCGGGCGCGGGCGCGGGCGCGGGTGCGCCGTGGCCGCCCGCGCCCGCGCGGCGGAGCCGGCCGCACCGGACACGGCCCCGCGCGCCTTGGGGGAGTTGTCCCGCCGGTGGTCACAAGTCCCGGTCGTAGAAGGGCCGTACCTTCTCCCGCATCCAGTCGCAGACCGGGTCCTGGGCGGCCTCCAGGAGGACCAGGTTGACCGGGTGCTTCGGAGGGGACTTGGTCAGGGCACGGCCGAGGGCTTCCAGGGGGAGGGACGGGGCGTCGCCCTCCCAGTGGGTGAGTTCGACGCCGACGTACAGGACCGGGTCGGCGGTCTCCACGGCGGCCAGGCAGCGGCGCGCGGTGCGGACGACGCCGGTGGCGGCGAACTCCGCGGAGGCGGCGGCCAGGAAGTCCACCGGGTCGTCCTGCCAGTCGGGCTCGAAGAGGCGGACCCGGCCGCCGGAGGCGGGCCCGTCCAGCGGGGTGCGCCCGGCGCGGCACAGCTCGGCCACGGCGGGCGGCGGCAGCGGGATGCCCACCACGCCCTCCGGGTTGACGATGACGCCGACCTGCGGGGGCAGGCCGCGGGCGAACTCCACGGCGGGGGCGACGGTGTACGCCATCTGCGCCCCGGCGACCTGCCGGAACTGTTCCTCGGAGCTGAACACCGGTACGTAGGCCTGGCCGTCGATCTCCAGCGAGGGCAGGTCGAGGGGGCCGCTGTGCGGGCCCCCGCCGTTGGGCAGGGGTATCCACAGGAAGCTGCGGCCCAGGACCTCCACGATCCGGCCGCCGGCCGCCGGGACGCCGAGGGAGGCGGACAGCACCTCCTCCAGCTCGTTGCCGGGCCATCCGCCGTGGGGATGGGGGTGCGCCTGTGCCGGGAAGTCCATCTGCCTGCCTACCGCCTGCCTGGTACCGCTGTTCGTGGCTGATTCGTGACTGAAAGGCTAACCCGTTCGGCCCACCGCCCCGCCGTGCGTCAGCCCGTGAAGGCGATCCGGCGCAGGCTGCCGGCCGCCGCCCGGTCGAGGACCACCGCCGAGGCGCAGCCCGCGGGCAGGGCACCCGCCGTCACCGCGCGCAGCAGACGGGAGTTGGCCGCGCGGTGCCGCAGGAACGCGTACCGCGACACGCCCCTGCCGCGCTCGCGCTGGCCGGCCAGGGCCTCGTCGGCGGGGACGTCGAGGAGCAGCAGGTGCAGGGCGGCGCCCCGGCGGCGGGCCTCGCGGGCGAGCCAGCCGCGGACCCAGGCCTGGGTGCCGCAGTCGTGCACGACGACGCCCTCGCCGGAGCGCAGCGCGCGGCGCAGTCCGGCGTAGTGGGCGAGGCGGACGAGGGGGCGGTAGAGCCCGTACGGGAGTAAGCGCGGCACGCGGCCGTCCCAGCGGTCGCGGGTGTCCTGGGAGTCGATGCGCAGGCCGCGCACGGTGCGCCGCATCAGCGTGGACTTGCCGCTGCCGGGCAGGCCGGTGATCACCACCAGGTCCCGGGGTCCGAAGAGCAGGGCGTGCGGGCTGCGGCCGTCGCGGTCCCTCAGGTCGCGGACGACGGGTGCGGTCAGTGGGGCGCACGCCTCGGGGGCCGGGGCGGCGGGCTGCTTGGGCAGCGCGAGTCCCGAGGTCGTGGCGTACGCCGTGGTCCTGTTCACCGTGATCGTCCTCCCCTGGGGCGGTTCACGAGTCCCTCCCCGCCGAGTGTAAAGAGAAGGTAATGCGCCGGTCTCGCGTTTTCGTTCGCTTACTGCCACAAGCCGGTTACAAGGACAGCTCTGCCCACGGATCGCCGGGGCGTGCAATGATGGCCGCGCCAACTGCATACCGGCCGTTTGAATCCGCGCGGGAGAGTCCCCGGCCGCGCCGGGGCGCCGAAGGAGCAAGTCCCTCCCTTGAATCTCTCAGGCACCGTTACCGCGCGGGCGAGGCACATCTGAAAAGCGGACCGCCCCGACGGCGGTCCCACCCAAGGTGCAAGCCCTGATCGCCGTACTCCGGTGGCCGTGGCGAACCTCTCAGGTTCCGATGACAGATGGGGAGGACCGACCTCGCCACGTCCTGTCCTGGGAGACGACCGACCGATGAGCAGTACCGAACTGCGCCGTACCGCGCTCGATGCCACGCATCGCGCGCTGGGCGCGACGATGACCGACTTCGCCGGCTGGGACATGCCCCTGCGCTACGGCTCCGAGCGCGAGGAGCACCTCGCGGTGCGCACCCGCGCCGGTCTCTTCGACCTCTCGCACATGGGTGAGATCACCGTCACCGGGCCGCAGGCGGCCGAGCTGCTGAACTTCGCGCTGGTCGGCAACATCGCCACCGTGAAGCCGGGCCGGGCCCGCTACACCATGATCTGCCGCGAGGACGGCGGCATCCTGGACGACCTGATCGTCTACCGGCTCGACGAGCCCGGGGCCGCGTCCGCTCACTACATGGTCGTCGCCAACGCCTCCAACGCCCAGGTCGTGCTGGACGCGCTGACCGAGCGGGCGGCGGGCTTCGACGCCGAGGTGCGCGACGACCGCGACGCCTACGCGCTGCTGGCGGTGCAGGGCCCCGAGTCCCCGGGCATCCTCGCCTCGCTCACCGACGCCGACCTGGACGGCCTGAAGTACTACGCCGGCCTGCCCGGCACGGTCGCGGGCGTCCCGGCGCTGATCGCCCGCACCGGCTACACCGGCGAGGACGGCTTCGAGCTGTTCGTGCGGCCCGAGCACGCCGTCGCGCTGTGGGAGGCGCTGACCAAGGCGGGCGAGGGCGCCGGACTGATCCCGTGCGGGCTGTCGTGCCGGGACACGCTCCGCCTGGAGGCGGGCATGCCGCTGTACGGCAACGAGCTGTCGACCGCGCTGACGCCGTTCGACGCCGGGCTCGGCCGGGTGGTGAAGTTCGAGAAGGAGGGCGACTTCGTCGGGCGCGCCGCGCTGACCGAGGCCGCCGAGCGCGCCGCGACGCAGCCGCCCCGCGTCCTGGTCGGCCTGGTCGCCGAGGGCCGCCGGGTCCCGCGCGCCGGGTACCAGGTGGTGGCGGGCGGCGAGGTGATCGGCGAGGTCACCTCCGGCGCCCCGTCCCCGACGCTGGGCAGGCCCATCGCCATGGCGTACGTCGACCCCGCGCACGCGGCCCCGGGCACGGAGGGCGTCGGCGTGGACATCCGGGGCAGCCACGAGCCGTACGAGGTCGTGGCGCTGCCGTTCTACAAGCGGCAGAAGTAGACCCGGAAGCGGACACGGGCGGCACCGCACCCCGTGCCGCTCGCGGCTCCCCCCTCACCCCCTTCACCAGACACTTCCTCGCGTACAGGAGAATTCAGGCCATGAGCAACCCCCAGCAGCTTCGCTACAGCAAGGAGCACGAGTGGCTGTCGGACGCCGTGGACGGCGCCTCGACGGTCGGCATCACGGAGCACGCGGCCAACGCGCTCGGTGACGTCGTCTTCGTGCAGCTTCCCGACGTCGGCGACTCGGTGACCGCGGGCGAGACCTGCGGCGAACTGGAGTCGACCAAGTCCGTCTCCGACCTGTACTCCCCCGTCTCCGGTGAGGTCACCGAGGTCAACGAGGACGTCGTCAACGACCCGTCGCTGGTGAACAGCGCCCCCTTCGAGGGCGGCTGGCTGTTCAAGGTGAGGGTCACGGACGAGCCGGCCGACCTGCTCTCCGCCGACGAGTACACCGCCTTCACCGCCGGCTGAGGAGTCACGCCCGCATGTCGCTTCTGAACACGCCCCTGCACGAGCTGGACCCGGACGTCGCCGCCGCCGTCGACGCCGAGCTGGACCGCCAGCAGTCCACCCTCGAGATGATCGCCTCGGAGAACTTCGCCCCGGTCGCGGTCATGGAGGCCCAGGGCTCGGTCCTGACCAACAAGTACGCCGAGGGCTACCCCGGCCGCCGCTACTACGGCGGCTGCGAGCACGTCGACGTGGTCGAGCAGATCGCCATCGACCGGGTCAAGGCGCTCTTCGGCGCCGAGCACGCCAACGTCCAGCCGCACTCGGGCGCCCAGGCCAACGCGGCCGCGATGTTCGCGCTGCTCAAGCCCGGCGACACGATCATGGGTCTGAACCTCGCCCACGGCGGGCACCTGACCCACGGCATGAAGATCAACTTCTCCGGCAAGCTCTACAACGTCGTCCCCTACCACGTCGGCGACGACGGCCAGGTGGACATGGCCGAGGTGGAGCGCCTCGCCAAGGAGAGCAGGCCGACGCTGATCGTGGCCGGCTGGTCGGCCTACCCGCGGCAGCTGGACTTCGCCGCGTTCCGCAAGGTCGCCGACGAGGTCGGCGCGTACCTGATGGTCGACATGGCGCACTTCGCCGGTCTGGTCGCGGCGGGCCTGCACCCCAACCCGGTGCCGCACGCCCACGTCGTCACCACCACCACGCACAAGACCCTGGGCGGCCCGCGCGGCGGTGTGATCCTCTCCACGGCCGAGCTGGCCAAGAAGATCAACTCCGCCGTCTTCCCCGGTCAGCAGGGTGGCCCGCTGGAGCACGTGGTGGCCGCCAAGGCCGTCGCCTTCAAGGTCGCCGCGAGCGAGGACTTCAAGGAGCGCCAGACCCGTACGCTGGAGGGTGCCCGCATCCTGGCCGAGCGCCTGGTGCGGGACGACGCCAAGGCGGCGGGCGTCTCCGTCCTGACCGGCGGCACGGACGTCCACCTGGTCCTGGTGGACCTGCGCGACTCCGAGCTGGACGGGCAGCAGGCCGAGGACCGCCTCCACGAGGTCGGCATCACGGTCAACCGCAACGCCGTCCCGAACGACCCGCGTCCGCCGATGGTGACCTCCGGTCTGCGCATCGGTACGCCGGCCCTGGCGACCCGCGGCTTCACCGCCGAGGACTTCGCCGAGGTCGCGGACGTGATCGCCGAGGCGCTGAAGCCGTCCTACGACGCCGAGGCCCTCAAGGCCCGGGTGAAGACCCTGGCCGACAAGCATCCGCTGTACCCGGGTCTGAACAAGTAGACACCGCGCCCGAGGACGGGGCGCCGCGCCCGCCACAAGCAGGGTCCGGCGCCCCGTCCCAAGCACCGCCCTCCGCACCACCCCCGTTCTGAGGAGTCCCCGTGGCCATCTCGGTCTTCGACCTGTTCTCGATCGGCATCGGCCCGTCGAGCTCGCACACGGTCGGCCCGATGCGCGCGGCCCGCATGTTCGCCCGCCGCCTGCGCAACGAGGAGCTGCTGGACTCCGTCGCCTCCGTCCGCGCCGAGCTGTACGGCTCGCTCGGCGCCACCGGCCACGGCCACGGCACCCCCAAGGCGGTGCTGCTCGGCCTGGAGGGCGACTCCCCGCGCACGGTCGACGTCGAGACGGCCGACACCCGCGTCGAGACGATCCGGTCCTCGGGCCGCATCCGCCTCCTCGGCGAGCACGAGATCGCCTTCTCCTACGACGACGACATGGTCCTGCACCGCCGCAAGGCCCTCCCCTACCACGCCAACGGCATGACGCTGTGGGCGTACGACGCCGAGGGCGCCGAGGTGCTGACCAAGACCTACTACTCGGTGGGCGGCGGCTTCGTCGTCGACGAGGACGCGGTGGGCGCCGACCGCATCGTCCTCGACGACACCGTCCTGAAGTACCCCTTCCGCACCGGCGACGAGCTGCTGCGCCTGACCCGCGAGACGGGTCTGTCCATCTCCGCCCTCATGCTGGAGAACGAGCGCGCCTGGCGCGACGAGGACGAGATCCGCGAGGGCCTGCTGGAGATCTGGCGGGTGATGCGGGCGTGCGTGGAGCGCGGCATGACCCGCGAGGGCATCCTGCCGGGCGGCCTGAAGGTCCGCCGCCGCGCCGCGAACACCGCGCGCAAGCTGCGCTCCGAGGGCGACCCGCAGGCCCTGGCCATGGAGTGGATCACCCTCTACGCGATGGCCGTGAACGAGGAGAACGCGGCCGGCGGCCGGGTCGTCACCGCGCCCACCAACGGCGCGGCCGGCATCATCCCCGCGGTCCTGCACTACTACATGAACTTCGTCCCCGGCGCCGACGAGGACGGCGTGGTCCGCTTCCTCCTCGCGGCCGGCGCCATCGGCATGCTCTTCAAGGAGAACGCCTCCATCTCCGGCGCCGAGGTCGGCTGCCAGGGCGAGGTCGGCTCCGCCTGCTCGATGGCGGCCGGTGCCCTCGCCGAGGTGCTCGGCGGCTCCCCGGAGCAGGTGGAGAACGCGGCCGAGATCGGCATGGAGCACAACCTCGGCCTCACCTGCGACCCGGTCGGCGGCCTCGTCCAGATCCCGTGCATCGAGCGCAACGGCATGGCCGCGGTCAAGGCGGTCACCGCGGCCCGGATGGCGATGCGCGGCGACGGCTCCCACAAGGTCTCCCTGGACAAGGTCATCAAGACCATGAAGGAGACCGGCGCCGACATGTCCGTCAAGTACAAGGAGACGGCCAGGGGCGGGCTCGCGGTGAACATCATCGAGTGCTGAGCGGCCCTCGGCGGCTCAGGCACCGGTGTGGAGGTATGCGGCCCACAGGTAGGGGACCTTGGTGCGATCGAGCCCGCCCGGCAGGTCCTGACCGTCGCGCAGGTCGCGTACCGCCTGGTGGAGCGCCCAGGCCGAACGGCTGGTGTCCAGCGCTCCGGCAGGGGTGCGCAGGTGGGTGTAGAAGGCGTCGGCGACGGCGGCGGCCGTCTGGTCCCTGATCTCCCACAGGGTGCCCACCACGTGGGGGAACCCGGCGAGCTGGAAGGCGGAGGTCAGGTGGATGGACTCTTCGATCAGCTCGACGTTGCCGACGGCCGCGGTGCGGCAGGCGGACAGGTAGGCCAACCGGGCGTGGTCGAGGCGGACGGGGGCGAGACTGGCGACGGTGAACGGGTCGGACGCGTGGTCGTGGAGCAGGAGCAGGCTCCGGGAGGGGTCGGCCGGATGGCTGGCGCCGTGGCAGGCGAAGTGCGCGATCGTGCAGTCGGGCAGGTGGCGCAGAACGGCCGGCTTGGTGGGCGGCTCCGTGAGGGGCACGTCCGCGTCCGCGGGGTCGGGCTCACGCAGCAGGACGGAATCCGGCAGGTGCCGGCGCAGTAGCTCCGCCTCGGCCGCCACGTAGGGGAGGCGGCCGAGTCCGGGCACTCCGGGAGTGGTGGGCATGGCGACGATCAGGCCCCGGACGGGCGCGTCCGGGGACAGGACCCGGCCGCCACTGGTGCGGCGGGCGTGGCGCAGGGCGCGGACGGTCGGTGTGTAGGAGGAAACCACCCGGTCCAGGACGGTACGCCGGCGCGCGTCGTCGGCGGGATCGGTGTGGTGGCCCGCGGCATGCAGCGGCAGCAGCCCCAGCACTCCGCCCGGCACCCACCACACCCGTGGCCAGTCGGCCTCCGCCGACGGCCGCCGGTCGTGGCCCAGCAGACCGAGCACCGGTCCTGCCGCGTTGTCCCACAGCCACTCCAGGACTGCCGTCATGTCCTCCTGCGCCGCGCGCCGGGCAGCGGCGCTCGCGCCGGTGGAGGCGGTGACGAGCGCCTGGTGGAAGGCGGTGATCTGCTCGTTCACGGTGGCGACGGTGATGCCGGGGAGTTCCAGGCAGGTGATGCCGTCGTGGGTGAGGACCAGGGCGTCGCTGCGGAAGTGGCTGATGTTGAACACCACGACCGGGCCCTGGGACGCCTCGGAGAGGAGTTCCTCGACGCTGGGCGGGAGGGCGAACGAGCCGAACCCGTCGAGCGCGCGAATCTCACTCAGGGTCCGGGTGAAATCGCGGACCAGGTCGTGCCGGTCGAGGGGGGCGCCGCGCTCCTGGTCCGCGGCGAGGGCGCCCGTGTCCAGGAGCTCGCCGAGGGCGGAGTCGCCGACGGGCTGGTCCAGCCGGGCACGCAGGCGCACGAAACGTGCGGCCAGGGCCGGGTGACGTTCTTCCAGGTCGGTGATGTCGTCACGGGTGTCCAGCGCCTGGCTGTAGAGGACCGCCCGCCCCGCCTCCAGCAACCGCAGCGCCCTGGCGGCCCGTTCACGCCGGCCCGTGCGGGGGTCGGCCAGAGCGAGTCCTGCGGCGTTCACGGCGAGGCCGGCGTACTGACCGAGCGCGTACTGCTGATCGACCCGTCCCAACTGCCGTGCGGTCAACTCGGGCAGCAGCAGCACCGCGGCCTCCGCCGCGTCGGACGCCCGCCCCGGGTCCGACGCGGCCAGCAGCGCGGCGATGGCACTTCCCGCCTTGACGCGGACGGACGGGCTCGCCGTGGGCGAGGCGCAGGCTTCGGCGTAGGCGGCGACAGCCCCGTCGAGGTCCGTCCCGTTCCCGGTGTGCTCGGATCTGGCCCAGAGCGCGGTGCCCAGGCCGATCTGGGCTTTCGCGCCTTCGGGGTGATCGGCGGGGGTGACGGCGACCGCGGCCCGGAGGTGGTCGACGGCTTCTTCCAGGTCCGCCTCCTGCCGGCTCTGCTTGAACCGGGACGTCAACGCGGCCCCGAGGTTGGTCTGGTACCGGGGGCGTTCGGGGTGCTCGACGGGGGTGGCCGCCACCGCGGCCCGGAAGCAGTCGACGGCCTCGCCCAGGGCCGCCCGGTCCTTCGTCCGCTCGAATCCGGCCAGCAGCGCCTGCCCCAGATTGGACAGGTACTGCGCTCGGTTGACGTGGTGGTCCGCAGTGGCTCCCCTTGCCTTCCGCTGGACGGCGACGGCCTCGTCCAGGTCCGCCGGGTCCGCGGTGCGCTCGAACCGCGACAGCAACGCCAGTCCGAGGTTGGTCTGGTACCGGGGGTGTTCCGGGTGCTCGACGGGGGTGGCCGCCACCGCGGCCCGGAGGCAGTCGACGCTCTCGTCCAGGGCCGCGCGCTCCCCCGTGCGGCCGAACCGTCCGATCAGGGCGACCGCGAGGTTGGACAGGTGCCGGGCCCGGTCGGGGTGGTCGTCCGGGGTGGCCGCCACCGCCTGACGCTCCACGCCGATGGCCTCGTCCAGGTCTGCTACGTCCCCGGCCCGTTCGAAACTGGCGCGCAGCGCCTGCCCGAGGTTGGTCAGGAGCAACCGCCGCGTGGGGTGGTCCTCCGGGGTGGCCGCCACCGCCGTCCTGAGACCGCGCACGGCCTCGCCCAGGTCCGTCATGCTCCCGGTGCGCCCGAAACGCGCCTGCAGGATGACCGCGAGGTTGGACAGCCGCAGCGTCCGTGCGGGGTGATCGTCGGGGGTGGCTTCCGCCGCCTCCCGCCCCACGGCGACGGCCTCGTCCAGGTCCCCCGCGTCCCCGGTCCGCTCGTACCTGGCCCGCAGCGCCATCCCGAGCGTGGACAGGATCGTGGCCCGCCCGGGATGGTCGTCGGGGGTGGTGTGAACGGACTCGCGCAGGGCGGCGACGGCCTGGTCCAGGTCCGCCGGCTCGCCGACGCGGTCGTACCGCGACTGCAGGGCCACCCCCAGGTTGGACAGGCACACGGCCCGGTCGGGATGGTCGCCGGGGAAGAGTGCCAGCGCGTCCCGTCCCGCGGCGACGGCGTCGTCGATGTCCACCGGGTTCCCGTTGCGGTCGTACCGCGACTGCAGTGCGACCCCCAGGTTGGACAGGTACGCCGGCCGGTCGGGATGGTCGTCGGGGACGAGGGCCACCACGGCACCGAGGCAGCCGACGGCCTCGTCCAGATCCACCCGGTCCCCGGTGCGCTCGAACCGCGACTGCAAAGCGGCTGCCAGGTTGGACAGGTGCCCCGCCCGCTCGGGACGGTTGTCGGGGACGAGGGCCACCGCAGCACGGAGGCGGTCGACGGCCTCGTCCAGATCCGTCCGGTCGCCGACGCGCTCGAACCGCGAGAGGAGCGCGACGGCGACCTTGGCCAGATGGCTCGGCCGGTCGGGGTGGTCGGCGGGAAGCGTGTGCAGCGCCTCCCGCGCGACCACGACGGCATCACCGGTTTTCGTCTGGCTCCCCGTGCGTTCCAACTGGGCGTGCAACGCGTCCGCGAGGTTGGACACGTACGTGGGGCGCTCCGCGTGATGGACGGGGGTGGCCGCCACCGCGTCCTGGAGACTGCGGACGGCTTCGGCCAAGTCCGCCAGGTCGCCGGTCCGGTGGAACCGTTCCGTCAACGCGACCCCGAGGTTGGACAGGTACAGAGGCCGGTTCGGGTGGCCTGCGGGGGTCGCCTCCGCCGCCTCCCGCTCGACGGTGACGGCCTGGTCGAGGTCCACCTGGTCCCCGAAGCGCTGGAACCTGATCCTCAGCACCGACCCCAGGTTGGACAGGTACGTCGCCCGGTCGGGATGGTCGGCGGGGGCGGACGCCACCGCGCTCCGCAGACTGCGGGCGGCTTCGTCCAGGTCCGCCCGGTCCGCGGTCTGCTTGAACCGCGGCACGAGCGCGATCCCCAGGTTGGACAGGTATCCCGCCCGCTCGGGGTCGTCGGCGGCCACGGCCCTCACCGTGGTCCTGAGATGCTCGACGGCTTCGTCCAGGTCCGTCGGGTCACCGGATCGCGTGAACCGCACCCGCAGTGCGTCTCCCAGGAGGCTCAGGCACTTCATCCGCTGCGGGTCGTCGGCGGCGAAGGCCCTGAGCGCGTCCCGGGCCACGTCGATGGCGGCGTCCAGGTCGCCGCGGTCCCCGGCCCGGGAGAACCGCAACTGCAGCGCGGCCGCCACGTAGGCCTGGCACACCGGACGCTGGGGGAAGCCGGGCGGCATGGCGTGCACCACTCGTTTCCACAGGAGCACCGTGGCGGAGAGCAGGTCCGGATCGGCCGACTTCGTGGCCCGGTGGAACAGCTCGACCGCGTGCGGTGCCGCGTGCCCCGCGACGAACGGCAGCGCGTCTGGTGGCAGTCCCTCGGCACCGTCGAGGAAGCACGGAACGAACGCCGACACCGCGGCGGTCAGATCCGTGTGGTTGACGCCGAGGGGGAGGGCGGCCCCGCGGTTCCAGTGGAACCAGCCGAGTGCGTACCAGGCGGTGACGTCGCTCTCGCCGCTGCCGTCGGCGGTGCGCAGGAGCGCGGCGAGCCGCTGGGCGTCGGCGAGGGCCTGCGGCTCCATCACGGCGGAAGGATCGCCCGTCTCGGCCAGCCGCCCCAGCCGTGCCCACACCGAGGCCACCAACTCGTCGCGCACCCGCGCCCCCTGTCCGTACCGTCCTCGACGGCCACGCCCTACCGGTGCATGGGGGTGAACCGACGCAACGCCCGTTGTTCGGTGCAACAATCCAATGAGGTGTCAGGTTAGTCGGCCGCGGGGCGGGGCGGCGGCCGAACCGGCGGTACGGGGGTGGGCCATGGCTGACGAACGAGGGTGCACGGCAGGGCGGTTGGCGGCGCTGTGCGGTCACCTCGACGAGATCCGCAGGGATCTGCGGGGCGTGCCCACCGGTGGGGACAGCCCGGTGGAGCGGGTACTGGCCGCCGTGCGGGGCGGGGGCGACGTGGCGGACGCGCTGGACAGGCTGCACGCGGTGCTGCAGGTCGGCGGCGATCCATGGGGGTTGGACGGCTACGCCGACGAGGGGTCCGGCCTCCGGGGGATGTGGCCGGAAGGGGTCGCGCGACCGCTGACGGGTGAGCACGTGTATCTGTGCCCCGGCGGACTGTGCACGCGTTCCTGGTGGCCGCGGCGGGCCGCCGAACCGGTGCCGGAGTGCCGGATGAGCGGTGCGGCCCTGCGCAGGAAGCGGCTCTGACCCGTGGGCGGGCTGCTGACCGAGGTGGGCAGGAAGCTGGCCGAGAAGTGGGTGACCCTGCTCGCGCTGCCCGGTGCCCTGTACCTGGCCGTCGCCACCGCCGCGGTCTCCCTCGGCCACACTCACCCGTTCGACCTGTCCCGCACGGCCGACCGGATCACCGCCTGGGCCGACCGTTCGGCCGCGGCCGGGGGCGGCGGCCAGGTGGTGCTGCTGCTGGCGGTGCTGGCCGCCGCGGCGATGGCGGGACTCGCCGCGCAGGCGCTGGGTTCCCTGCTGGAACGGCTCTGGCTGGCCGCCGACTGGCCCGCCTGGCCACGTCCCGCCCGCACACTCGCCGCCCGGCGCACGGCCCGAAGGCGCCGCGCGTGGATCGCCGCCGCCCGGACCTGGCACCGGCGCCGCGACGACGACATCCGTTCCCTGGCCTCCGGGAACCGGGCCGATCCCGCAGCCCGGCACGCCGCGGAACGCGCCATGACACGCATCGCGGTCGAAGAACCCACGCGTCCCACCTGGAGCGGCGACCGCCTCAACGCGGCGGCGGTGCGCATCGAGCGCGACCAGGGCCTCGACCTGGCCGCCACGTGGCCCCACCTGTGGCTCGCGCTCCCCGACGGCCCCCGCGGCGAGGTCACCGCCGCCCGCCAGGCCCTCACCCGCGCGACCACACTGGCCGCCTGGGCCCTGCTCTACCTGCCGCTCACCCTCCGGTGGTGGCCGGCCGCCCTGGTCGCCTGCGTCCTCGCCCTCACCGCCCGGGCCCGTACGCACGCGGCTGTCGACGCGTACGCCCTTCTGCTGGAAGCCGCCACCCGTCTGCACGCCCGCGACCTGGCCGGGCACCTGGGCCTGGACGCCACCGTCCCCCTCACCCTCGACGCCGCCGACACCGTCACCCGGTATCTGACGCCCACCGCGCCCCCGCCCCCGGACGGGAGTGACGACTGAGGGACCGTCGTGGTAGGGGCGGCAGGGGCGGCAGGAGCACCCGCCGGCCGCGGGTGTCTCACATCGTGACACTCGCTTTCCGAAAAACAAGACGACTGAGATCGTTGCGGGACACATGTTTCGCACGTGAAAGAACCAGCCATGCCCGCACCAGCTTCCGCCCCAGCACCGCAGACGCCCGTCAATCCCCGGTCGCGGGTCCTCGTCGCCAGCCTCATGGGGACGACGATCGAGTTCTACGACTTCTACATCTACGCGACCGCCGCCGTCCTCGTCTTCCCGAAGCTCTTCTTCCCGAGCAGCGACCCCACCACGGCCCTGCTGTCGTCGTTCGCGGTCTTCGGCGCCGCGATGGTCGCGCGGCCGGTGGGCGCCGTCTTCTTCGGACACCTCGGCGACCGGCTCGGCCGCAAGAAGACGCTGGTCGTCTCGCTCCTCACCATGGGCATCGCCACCTTCCTCATCGGCGTACTGCCCACCTACGCGCAGGCCGGCTGGGTCGCCACCGCGCTGCTCGTGCTGATGCGGCTCGCCCAGGGTTTCGCGCTCGGCGGCGAGTGGAGCGGGGCCGCGCTGGTCGCGACCGAGAACGCGCCCCGCGGCAAGCGGGCCCTGTGGGGGACCTTCCCCCAACTCGGCGCCCCGCTCGGTTTCATCATCGGCAACGGCCTGTTCCTGGTCATCGGGGCGCTGCTGCCCTCCGAGAGCGGCGCCGACCCCACGCAGCCGTCCGAGGCCTTCGCGAGCTGGGGATGGCGCATCCCGTTCCTGTTCTCCGCCGTGATGGTCGCGATCGGCCTGTGGGTGCGCTCGCGGCTCGTCGAGTCGACGGTGTTCACCCGGACCCGCGAGGCCGGGAAGGTGCGGAAGCTGCCGCTGGCCACCGTGGTCCAGGGCCACTGGAAGCAGCTGGTCCTGGGCACGTTCATCATGCTGGCGACGTACGTGCTCTTCTACCTCATGACCACGTTCTCGCTGAGCTACGGGCGCGCCGCGAAGGACGCCGACGTGCCGGGGCTGGGGTACGGCTACACGACGTTCGTCCTGATGATGATCTTCGGTGTGCTGTTCTTCGCCGTGTTCACACTGGTCTCCGGCCCGCTCGCCGACCGGTACGGGCGCCGCGCCACCCTGGTCTGGATCACGGCCGCGATCGTGGTCTTCGGCCTGGTCTGGGTGCCGCTGATCGGCATGGGCACGCTCGGCGTGGTGCTGTGGCTGGTGCTCGGCTTCACGCTGATGGGCATGACCTTCGGCCCGATGGGCGCCCTGCTGCCGGAGCTGTTCCCGACGAGCGTGCGCTACACCGGGTCCGGCATCTCGTACAACGTCAGCTCGATCCTCGGCGCGGCCGTCGCCCCGTTCATCGCGGTGGCGCTGTGGGAGGCCGGTGACGGCTCGCCGTGGCTGGTCGGCGTGTACCTCTCGGCGATGGCCGTGCTGACGCTGGCCGCCCTCCTGCTCTCCAAGGAGACCAAGGACGTCTCCCTGGACGAGCGGGAGCCCGCACCCGCCGGCGAGGACGCCGCCCGGACGGCCCCGGCCGCGTCGTCGTCCGCGTCCTGAGCCCTCGGCAGTCCCGCGCGAGCCGCACGGAGCCCACCCTGCGCGGTCCGCGCAGGGTGGGCTCCGGCGTCCTCAGATGCCGCAGTTGGGCGCCGACCAGTACGGCGACGGGTCGAAGGCCACGTGGGTGTGGTCGTTGTGGCCGGGGTAGCCCGGGCCGAGGATCTCCGAGAAGCCGTGGGTCCTGGCCTGCTGGGCGAGCCGGCAGAAGCTGGGCGAGCCGGTGAGGTCGGCGGCGTCGCCGTAGAGGTGGCGGCTGGTGGACGAGCCGCCGACGGCGGTGTTGCAGGCGCGGGAGCGGAAACCGCTGGAGACTGTGAGGGGTACGTCGCCGAGGGCGTGCCGCATCGCCTCCAGCTTCCACATGGTCTTCAGCGCGTTCGCCTTGGCGGTGGCGGCGGAGACCGCGCCGCCCGACCAGTCGGAGTTGCACTTGTTCAGCTCCGCGTAGGTGAAGTGGACGGGCGTGCAGTCCGCGTCCTGGAGCGCGTAGATCTTGCTGAAGGTGGCGGGGCCCGCGACGCCGTCCGCGGCCAGCCCGTAGGCGGCCTGGAACTTCTTGACGGCGGCGGCGGTGCGGGCGCCGTACTGGCCGTCGTAGGAGAGCCGTTCGCCGGAGGTGACCCAGCCCGCGACGCGGATCTGGAGCTGCGTCACGTCGCTGCCGGAGGACCCCTGGGAGAGGGTGCGGTTCCAGGTGTAGCAGGAGTCGGCCTGCGCGGTGCCGGCGGTGGCCCCCACACCGATGACCGCTCCTGTCACGATCATGACAAGTGAGAGAAGCAAGCGTGACACGCGTCTGAACATCCCGGCCTCCCGAGCCTCGAAGCGTCCGTGAACCGGAGCCCAGCGTGGGCCACGGCGCTACGCGCGTCAACAGGGCCCTCGTGGGCGGCCGTTCGCCGGACGGAGGCCCCCGGGGGAATCTCCGACTCCGTCAAGGGGAAGGAAAAGGGGAGAAAGACCAGGAACGAGCAGGACCCGACCACTTCCCCCCACAGCTCCTCAGGGAGGCCCCATGCTGCGTGGCATCGACGTCAGCGCCTACCAGTCCTCCGGCTACGACACCGACGGCCTCTCCTTCGTCTTCATGAAGGCGACGGAGGGCCGTTCGTACGTCAACCCCAAGCTCTCGGCCCAGACGAAACGGGCGCGCGACGCCGGACTCGTCGTCGGCTTCTACCACTTCCTGTGGCCGGGCAACCTCACCGCCCAGGCCGAGCACTTCGTCTCCAAGGCCCCGGACCGCAAGGGCGACATCCTCGCCGTCGACTGGGAGACGAACGGCGAGGGCACGCATCCGAGCAACGCGGAGAAGGACAGCTTCATCAAGAAGCTGAAGGCGCTGCGGCCGGACAACCGCGTCGTCCTCTACTGCAACCGGCACTTCTGGTTGAACGTGGACACCACCTCGTACGCCGGTGACGGGCTCTGGATCGCCGACTACGTCTCGGCGGGCAAGCCCCGCATCCGGGCCAAGTGGCGCTTCCACCAGTACACGGACGAACCGGTCGACACCAACGTGGCGGACTTCTCGAGCCGGGCCGCGCTCAAGGAGTGGGCCCACGGCGCCTGAGGGCGGGTCAGCCCCGGAAGCCCGCGGGCCGCTCCGGGGACGCCTCCGCCAGCGCCTTGGTGACGCCGTCGACTCCCTCGCGCAGGCCGTAGACCGGGGTGTCGGGCTGCTGGCGCCAGGAGTCGTCGATGCCGCCGGCGTCGACGGTGTCGAAGCCCAGCTCGTCGATCAGGGCGCGGACCTTGGCCTTGGCCGCCTCGTCGTCGCCGGCCACCGGGAGCGCCATGCGGTCGGGTGCTCCGGCGGGGCGATGCCGGTCGAGGATGTCCTGGGCGTAGGTGCCGTTGAAGGCCTTGACCACCGGGTGGCCGAGGTGGCCCTCGGTCCAGCGGCTCTCGGTGAGGCCCTCGTCCTCGATGCCCGCGATCCTGCCGTCCCGCTGCTGCGGGTAGTAGTTGCCGGTGTCGATGACCGCGACGCCCTCGGCCGCCCCGTCCAGGACGCCGGACGGCAGCTCGGGGACGCGCTTCAGCGGGATCGTGACGACCACGATCTCGGCGCCGCGCGCCGCCTCCTCCACCGGTACGGGGGTGGCGCCGGTCTCCTCGGCCAGCGCGGTGAGCGTGTGCGGTCCGCGCGAGTTGGCGACGGAGACGTCGTGCCCGAGGGCGGTGAGCCGCCGGGTGAGGTTGCCGCCGATGTTGCCCGCGCCGATGATGCCGATCTTCATGATGCCGACTCGCCTGGCCTTCCGGAGGTCGTGTCGCGCGGAGCCCCGTGGCCCGCGCCCGTGACCCGCACCAACCTCCGGCCGGGGTGCGCTATTCCGGGCGGGGCGCCCGTCCGGGTGACCGGTGGGCGCCCCGCTCGTCGTGGTGCCGCTACTTGTTCAGGTGGGCCCAGAACTCGTCGAAGGACAGCTTCTTGTCGCCGTCGAGGTCGCGGCCGGCGATGATCGCCTCGGCCACGGACTCGGTGACGTTCCAGTCGCCGCCCTGGGCGAGCGCGGTCTTGAACTCGGCCGCGGTGATGAGACCGTCACCGTCCGTGTCGATCCGCTCGAACTGCTTGCGTGCTTCCTCGATGTCCGCCACCGGTCCGCCCCTCGTTTCGCGCATGGGTCCTTCTGACGCAGGTCAGATTATCCGCCCGCCCGCGCGTCCAGCGCGGCGACCACCCACCCGAACTCCTCCTCGTGGGCGGGCGGCGGCTCGTGGCCGTTCACGATCGCCGACAACTCCCGGTAGCGGGCGAGCCGGACGTTGGCCCCCGCGGTGAGGCGTTCGCGTACGACGGCCGGGTCGGCGTCGCCGATCAGCGCGTGCAGGATGCCGGCGGCCCGCGGCGAGTCCGGCGCGACGCCCTCCCGCAGCGCGTCCCCGGCGAGTTGCACCAGGCGGCTCATGAACCAGGAGCCGGTGGGGACGTCCGGCCCCCGGTCCGCCGCGTTGAACTCGGCCGACCGGCGCATCGCCCGCCGGAACTCCGGGTCCTGGATCAGTTCGGCCAGTTCCACCCAGGCGTCCACCTGTTCCGGGGTGGGGTCGTCGGGCAGGTCGGCCACGGCGAAGCGCAGGCGGGTGCGGACGCCGGGGTCCCCGGTGTCGATGCCGTCGAAGACCTCCGCCGTGAAGTCCTCGATGATCCGCCGCCGTTCGGCGGTGGACAGTCGCGCCAGTTTGTTCATCAGGGTCATCTCCTCTGCGGTCGAGCCGCGTCGTGCCACGGTGGACAGCACCGCGCGGGTCACCCTGAGCGCACGGATCTGCGCGTCCAGCGCGCTCACGTGCGCCGCCGCGACCTGCGCGACCGTGGTCTCGCCGGCCAGCACACGGCGTACCGCGTCCAGGCCCAGACCCAGTTCGCGCAGGGTGCGGATCAGCTCCAGGCGGGCGACGGAGGCGGCGTCGTAGAGCCGGTAGCCGCCCGGGGAGCGGGTGACCGGGGGCAGGGCGCCCTCGTCGGACCAGTAGCGGATGGTGCGCACCGCGAGTCCCGTGGTGCGCGCCAGCGCGCCGATGGTCATGAGGCCGGTGCCGTCGTCGGTCATGTCTGGGAGTCTGTGCCTTCCAGTGGGTGGAGACTCAAGGAGCGCGGTGTGGCGGAGAGCCTGCGGGACATTCTGGACGCGGCGGCGCGGGGGGTGTTCCCGCCGGCGGACGGCGGGACGAGCGTCGTGCCGCAGCACGCCGGCCGGGACGCGGGGGTGATCGCGTTCACGGCGCACTCGGTGGTCTTCACCGACGAGGACGAGGGGTGGGTGCGCGGGACGCTGGCCGCGCTGGACTGCGATCCGCTCGCCGCGGCCATGCATCCCCGCTTCCTGACGGCCTTCGCGGAGCGCACGGGGCGTACGACGGACACGGTAGACGTGCTGCTGACCGGCGCCCCGCTTCCGGGGCGGCCGGACATCGCGCCGGCGGAGGTGGCCGATCCCGGGCATCCGCGGGTCGTCGCGGCCCGGCGGCGGCGCGACGGGGTGCGGGTGTGGGCGGCGGACGGCGGGGTGCTGGTGCTGGGCCGCGGGGTCGGCGGGCGGCTGGAGGTCGCCGTGGAGGTGGCGGACGGCGCCCGGCACCGGGGGCTGGGGCGGCGGCTGATGACGGCGGCACGGCAGTGGTCCGCGGGCGAGGCGGTCTGGGCGCAGGTCTCGGCGGGGAACGCCCGCAGTCTGCGGGCGTTCCAGGCGGCGGGCTACCGGCCGGTGGGCTCGGAGGCGCTGTTCCAGCGCCCTTGAGCCGGGGCGGCCGGGGTCAGTGCCAGGGCTGGTAGTGCGGGTTGCTCTCGCACTCGCTCATGATCTCGGTCTTGGTCTGCCGGTCGACCGGGCAGACGCCGATGATGTACTTGCGCTGGATGCCGCCGGGGAAGGCGACCTCGACCTGGTCGGCCCACTTGTGGGTGTCGCCGATGGTCTTGTTGACGTCGATGCCGCCGGGGGCGTCGATGTAGTAGTTGTAGCCGGACTTGTACCAGGTCTTGTACAGGTCGTGGTCGTAGGTCGTCGAGACGAACGGCGAGGGCTGGTTGACCAGGACGTACTTCTCGACGTCGTACTGGCCGTTCCGGACGTCCTTGGCGTGGAAGCCCTCCTCGAAGACGACCTGGGGGCCGCGGCTGTCGCTGCGGTAGAGGGTGCCGCAGGTGGTGCGCCAGACCGGCTCGGGGGTGATGCGGTCGACGTCGACGCCGCGGTCGGCGGCGGCCTTGGTCTTGTCGTCGAACTGGGGGCAGGCCGGGGCGGCCTTGGCGGGGGCCGCCGCGGGGGCGGGGGCGGCTCCCGGGACGGCCGCGGCGGAGGTGGCGAGGACCGCGGAGAGCGACAGGACGGCGGCGGCGGTCCGGCGGCGCAGACGAGTGGTGATCATGCGGATACGATCCCGGCCGTGGCGCCGCACGCTCCGGATTCTCACCCGTAGGTGGCGTGTCCGGCGAACGGGGTTGATTTCAGCGGCAGATGGACTCTCACCGGTCCACGACGCGCATCTCGAACCAGGTGGTCTTGCCGCGCGGCAGCAGATCGACGCCCCAGCGGTCGGAGAGTTTGTCGACGAGGAAGAGACCGCGCCCGCTGACGTCCGTCTCCTGCACCGGCATCAGGCAGGGCAGCCCCCGGGAGGGGTCACGGACCTCGACCCGGATCCATCCGGGGCGGCGGCGCATGCGCAGGCCGAAGACGCGGGCGCCGGTGTGGCGCACGGCGTTGCCGACCAGTTCGGAGACGAGCAGGACGGCGTCCTCGGTGACCTTGGGGCCGAGTGTCCACTGGCGCAGGCAGACGACCTGGGCCAGCCGGCGGGCGGTGGCCGCGGACTCGGGGAGGGAGGGCAGCCGGACTTCGCGCTCCGTGGGGTTGCCGTACAGGTCCAGCGCCTGGGTCGCGCGCTCGTCCTCGACCGCCGGCGACCAGCGCGCCGCGGTCGCACGTCCGGCTCCCCGCGGCTGTCCCGTACCCTCCAGCCCCGCCATGCCCCCATCATGGCCGCCTTCCGGGGGCTTGGGGGCCGTTCCCGGTGAATGGGCTCCGGCGGCAAGCGGGCGGGGCGACGGCCGTTCGGCATGTGCCACAGACAGTGCGGGACCGGAAGCAGGCGCGATGACCTGCGACGACGGCTCGGCCGGAGACAAGCGACGGACTCCCTCGACAAGGCGCGCTTATGGGTGCGTTAAGGCTGCCATAAACCGCCCCATCGAGGGACCCGGATGAGACATCGTGTCAATTGCAAGGAGTACAGCGGGACTTCGGGTGAAACTTGTACTTCCTGTGGGGCGGTGTCAGAGGAACTTCGCCTTGCCGGGGCCCTCTTCGACGAAGCTGCGCATGCCGCGCTCGCGGTCCTCCGTGGCGAACAGGCCCGCGAACCAGTTCCGCTCGACGGCGAGACCGGTCTCGATGTCCGTCTCCAGACCCGTGTCGATCGCCTCCTTCGCCGCGCGCAGGGCGATGGCGGGCCCCTTGGCGAGCCGTGCGGCCCAGGCGTGCGCCTGCTCGTAGACCTCGGCGGCCGGGACCACCCGGTCCACCAGGCCGAGGGCCAGCGCCTCGTCGGCCTTGACCTGGCGGCCGGTGAAGATCAGGTCCTTGGCCTTGGAGGGGCCGATCAGCCGGGACAGCCGCTGGGTGCCGCCCGCGCCCGGGATCAGCCCGAGGAGGATCTCGGGCTGGCCCAGCTTGGCGTTCTCCCCGGCGATGCGGAAGTCGGCGCAGAGGGCGAGTTCGCAGCCGCCGCCCAGCGCGTAGCCGGTGACGGCCGCGACCACCGGCTTGGGGATGCGGGCCACCGCGGTGAAGGAGTCCTGGAGGGCACGGGACCGCGCGATCATCGCCGCGTGGTCCATCACCTGCATCTCCTTGATGTCCGCGCCCGCGGCGAACACCTTCTCGCCGCCGTGGATCACGACGGCGCGGACGTCCTCGCGCCGGGTGACCTCCTCGGCCAGCTCCTTCAGCCGGTCCTGGGTGGCGACGTCCAGCGCGTTCATGGGCGGGCGGTCCAGGCGCAGCGCTGCGACACCGTCCGCGACTTCGAGGTGTACGGTCATGCCCCGCAGGTTAGCGGGCGTTCACGCGGCGGGGCAGTCTCCCCCTCACGCCTTCCACTTCTCCCAGGACATGTTCCAGCCGTTGAGGCCGTTGTCCGGGGCGATGGTGGCGTCGTTGGAGTTCTTGACCACGACCACGTCGCCGATGAGGGAGTTCTCGAAGAACCAGCGGGCCGGCGCTCCCTTGTCCCAGCCGCCGCGCACGTCGCGCAGGCCGATGCAGCCGTGGCTGGAGTTGCGGTTGCCGAAGGCGTCGCCGCCCCAGTAGTTGCCGTGGATGAAGGTGCCGGAGGTGGACAGGCGCATGGCGTGCGGGACGTCCTTGATGTCGTACTCGCCGCCGTAGCCGACGGTCTCGCCGTTCATGCGGGTCACCGGGAGCCGCTCGGTGATGACCATCTGGCCGTTCCAGGTCTCGTAGCCGGGTGCGCCGGTGGTGACGGGGATGGTCTTGACGGTCCTGCCGTCGCGCACGACCTTCATCGTGAGCTTCTTGGCGTCCACGACGGAGACCTGGCTGCGGCCCACGGTGAAGGAGACGGTCTTGGCCTGCTTGCCGTAGACGCCGTCCCGGCCCTCGACGCCGTCGAGGTTGAGGTCGACGGTGACCTTGGTGCCGGCCTTCCAGTACTGCTCGGGGCGGAAGTCGAGGCGGTCGTTGCCGAACCAGTGGCCCTCGACCTCGACGGCCGGTTCGGTCTTGACGGTGATGGCCTTCTCGACGTCCTCCGGGTGGGTGATGCCCCGGGTGAAGCGGATCGAGAACGGCATGCCGACGCCGACCTTCGAGCCGTCCTCCGGGGTGAAGGTGCCGGTGAAGGTGTTCTTCGGCGTCAGGGTGGTGAAGCGGGAGTCCTCGGCGGCCGTGCGGCCCGCGGAGTCCTTGGCGACCGCGTGCACGGTGTACGTGGTGGAGGCGGCCAGGTGGGTGGACGGCGTCCAGGTGGCGCCGTCCCCGGATATCTCGCCGTCGACCTTCGCGCCCTTGGCGTCCTTGACGACGACCTCGGTGAGCTTGCCCTTCGCGGCGCCGACCTTGAGGGCACCGCTGGTGTCGACCGCCTCGGCCCCGTTCTTCGGGGCGACGGTGACGACGGCCTCGGACTGCTCGCTCTGCGCCGCGGTGGAGTCCTTGGCCCTCTCCCCCTTGCCGTCCCCGGCCCCCGGGCCGTTGCCACCGCACGCGGTGACGGTCAGCATCAGCAGCCCGAGTACCGCCCCCGCTATCGGACGCACGTTCACCTGTTCTCCCCTCGCCGGGCCTGGTCGGGCCCGCGCCCCAGTGCGCCCGCGCGCACCGGCGCATCGTAACCGCAGGCCAGGGGGTTGCGGGACCGATGGATTGTCACCGTTCCGTACCGAGTTGGCGGCCCGGGCCGGGAGGGGTGGCGGGGTCACTTCACCGCGCTGCCCGCCTTCCATCGCTGCCACTTCATGTTCCAGCCGCCGAGCCCGTTGTCGGGGGCGACGGTCCTGTCCTTGCTGTGGACGACCTCGACGACGTCGCCGACGAGGCTGCGGTCGAAGAACCAGCCCGCCGGGGTGTCCGACCCGCCGCCCTTGTCGTCGCGCAGACCGACGCAGCCGTGGCTGACGTTGGCCCGGCCGAAGGTGTCGGCGGGCGCCCAGTAGTTGCCGTGCAGGAAGGTGCCCGAGCTGGTCAGGCGGATGGCGTGCGGGACGTCGGGGATGTCGTACTCGCCGCCGAAGCCGACCGTGCGGCTGTTCATGCGGGTGACCTCGAGCATCTCGGTGATCACCATCCGGCCGTTGTAGGTGGGCGTCGTCGGCGCCCCCGCGGTGATCGGCACGGTGGCCAGCAGCGTGCCGTCGCGGCGCACCTCCATGGTCCGTTCGAGGGCGTCGACGCGGGAGACCTGGCTGCGGCCGACGGTGAAGGAGACCTTCTTGTGCTGGAGTCCGTAGACGCCCTTCGCGCCCTCGACGTCCCGCAGCCGGAGGTCGACGGTGACCTCGGTGCCGGGCTTCCAGTACTCCTCGGGGCGGAAGTCGAGGCGGTCCTTGCCGAACCAGTGGGGGCGGATCTCGACGGCGGGCTCCGCGGTGACCGTGACGGCGCGTTCGACGGCGGCGCGATGGGTGATCTCGCGGTTGAACTCCAGCGAGACGATCATGCCGGTGCCGACGACCGAGCGGTTCTCGGGGGCGACGTAGGCGATGAAGCGTTCCTCGGGGACCTTGGTGGTGAACGTGGTGTGGCGGGCCGAGCGGCGTCCGCCGCCGTCCAGGGCGACGGCGTCGACGGTGTACTTGGCGGCGAGGGCGAGCCGGTCCTCGTCGGGCCGCCAGCTCAGGCCGTCCTCGGAGATCCGGCCGGGCACCGGGGTCTCCTGCGCGTCCTGGGACCTGACCACCTTCACCGACTCCAGGCGCCCGTCGGGCACCCGCACCGACAGCTTCCTCTCCGGCGGGACGGCCCTGCTCCCGTCGTCCGGGGTGACGCGGATGACGTCCTCGGCGGCGGGTGGCTTGCCGAACATGTCGCCGATGCCGGAGCCGATGCCGCCGCCGTCCCCGGTGCATCCGGCGGCCCCGGCCAGCAGTCCTGCCCATGTCAGTAGGGCGGCCAGAGCGGCGCCCGCGCGCCGTGCGCGCCCGTGTACGTGCCTCACATCCACCCGTAACGACCGGTCGGCCCCGGGGAAACGTGAGTGCGAGCCACCCGGTGGGCAGAACTGTGGGGAGGACGACGCGACGGGGAGCAGCGGCCGGGACGCCGTACGCCCTCCTGACGGACGTCGTTTCCACGAGCCGTGGGAGGCCGACAGGTGTCCAGCGCAGCCGAGCAGGAGGCGGTGGCCGGCGCGGACGGGCGTCCGTCCGTGGTGGTCAACGGCGGGCGGCGGGCCGCCCCGCCGCCCGCCGCGGCGGCCCGGCCGGGCACCCCGGTGCCGTTGGGCGCCCGGTTCCGGACCGGCCCGGACCGGGTGGCGGGGACCAACTTCGCGCTGTGGGCGGGCGGGGCGGAGGCGGTGGAGCTGTGTCTGTTCGACGGGCCGGGTCCCGGTGCCGGGGAGCGGCGGGTGCGGCTGACCGAGCTGACGCACGAGATATGGCACGGCTTCGTGCCGGGCGTCCTGCCCGGGCAGCGGTACGGCTACCGGGTGCACGGCCGCTGGGACCCGTGGACCGGCGCCCGCTGGAATCCGGCGAAGCTGCTGCTCGACCCGTACGCCCGCGCGGTGGACGGCGACTTCGTCCTGCCGCCCGAGGTCTACGGGCACGTCCGCGACTGGCCTGAGCAGCACGTGGCGGACACCGTGCGCGACGACCGGGACTCGGCGCCGTACGTCCCCAAGGGAGTGGTGGTCCATGACGACGACGACTGGTCGGACGACCACCGGCCCAAGACGCCGTGGGCGGACTCGGTCATCTACGAACTGCACGTGCGCGGCTTCACCCAGCTCCACCCGGACGTCCCGCCCGAGCTGCGCGGCACGTACGCGGGCCTGGCGCACCCGGCGGCGGTCGCACACCTGACCCGGCTGGGCGTGACGGCGGTGGAACTGCTGCCGGTGCACCAGTTCGCGCACGAGAGCCACCTGCTGGAGCGGGGCCTCAGGAACTACTGGGGCTACAACTCGGTCGGCTACTTCGCCCCGCACGCCGCCTACGCGGCCTCCGGCACCACGGGGCAGCAGGTCGGCGAGTTCAAGCGGATGGTGCGCGCGCTGCACGCGGCCGGCATCGAGGTGATCCTGGACGTGGTCTACAACCACACGGCGGAGGCGGGCGAGCGGGGCCCGACGCTCTCCCTGAAGGGCATCGACAACCGCGGCTACTACCGCCTCCAGTCCGACGCCCGCCGGTACGCGGACTACACCGGCTGCGGCAACACCCTGCACGTCGTCCAGCCGCACGTGCTGCGCCTGATCACCGACTCGCTGCGGTACTGGGTCACGGAGATGGGCGTGGACGGCTTCCGGTTCGACCTGGCGGCGGCGCTGGCCCGCTCGATGCACGACGTCGACATGCTCTCCCCGTTCCTCGCGGTGATCGCGCAGGATCCGGTGCTGCGGCGGGTGAAGCTGATCGCCGAGCCGTGGGACGTGGGTTCGGGCGGCTACCAGGTGGGCGCCTTCCCCCCGCTGTGGACGGAGTGGAACGACCGCTACCGCGACACGGTGCGGGACTTCTGGCGGCACGCGCTGCCGGACGTGCGGGAGATGGGCTACCGCCTGTCGGGTTCCAGCGACCTGTACGCGTGGGGCGGGCGGCGGCCGTACGCCTCGGTCAACTTCGTCACCGCGCACGACGGTTTCACACTGCGCGACCTGGTGTCCTACGAGCGCAAGCACAACGAGGCCAACGGCGAGGGCAACCGGGACGGCACGGACGACAACCGGTCCTGGAACTGCGGCGCGGAGGGCGAGACGGACGACGCGCAGGTGCGTGCGCTGCGGCGGCGCCAGCTGCGCAACCTGCTGACCACGCTGCTGCTGTCGACGGGGGTGCCGATGCTGGTCGCGGGCGACGAGATGGGCCGCACCCAGCGCGGCAGCAACAACGCCTACTGCCAGGACAACGCGGCCAGTTGGGTGGACTGGAGCCTGCTCGACGACCCGGAGTGGCGACCGCTGTTCGAGCTGGCCTCGCGGCTGGTGGCGCTGCGCCACCGGCACCCGGTGCTGCGCCGCCGGGCCTTCTTCTCCGGCCGCGCGCATTCCGCGGACGGCCTGCGCGACCTGGCCTGGTTCACGGCGGAGGGCGCCGAGATGACGGAGCGGGACTGGTTCGCCCCCGCGGCCACCCTCGGCATGTTCCTGTCCGGGCGGGACATCCCGGGCCGCGACGAGCGGGGGGACCCGGTCACCGACGACAGCTTCCTGGCCGTCCTGCACGCGGGCGGGGAGG
This sequence comes from Streptomyces ardesiacus, assembly GCF_003112575.1. Classification (GTDB taxonomy): domain Bacteria; phylum Actinomycetota; class Actinomycetes; order Streptomycetales; family Streptomycetaceae; genus Streptomyces; species Streptomyces ardesiacus. The sequence continues at coordinate 1,021,811 of NZ_BEWC01000002.1, read as the reverse complement.
CGGCCCGCTTCGTCCTGCCGGGTCCGCCGTGGGCGCGGCGGTACGAGGTGGTCGTCGACACCGGCCGCGAGGAGCAGGGCGGTGCGCCGGGCACCGTGCACGCGGCGGGGGCGGCGGTCACGGTGCCGGGGCGGACGGTGCTGCTGCTGCGGGCGGCCGGCTGACGCCGTCCCGGGCGGTTTCTCAAGGCAGCGTTTCGGCTCCGTGAACTCGTCGGCGATCTTCTTGACCGTGCCTCGGCGTGCCTGGAAACGTCCCTGGCCGGCGCCCCATCGGGCGCGCACTTCCGCCCTCGTCCTCCAGGGGATCACGCATGCCCGAGATATCCCGTCGCCTCTTCGGCGGCCTGGTCGGCGGCGGTGCGGTGAGCGCCGTCGCCGGCACGTCCGCCGCCGAGGCCGCCACGCCCGCCCCCGCCTCCGCGGCCGCTTCCGGCCCCGCCGAGCGCCCTTTCGCGGCGCGCACCGGGTCCCGGCCCGGCGAGCGCCCCAACTTCCTGTTCATCCTCGGCGACGACCTCGGCTGGGCCGACCTGTCCTCGTACGGCGCCCCGCACATCAGGACCCCGCACCTGGACCGGCTCGCCGCGCAGGGGGTGCGGTTCACCCAGGCGTACTCGGGATCGGCGACCTGCTCCCCCACCCGCTTCAGCCTCTACACCGGGCGCCACCCGGGCCGTACGAAGGGCGGGCTGGCGGAGCCGATCGGCAACCGCGCCCAGGGCCTGGACCCCCACCACCCGACCCTCGCGTCCCTGCTGAAGCGGGCCGGTTACGCCACCGCGCTGATCGGCAAGTGGCACTGCGGCTGGCTCCCCGACTACAGCCCGACCAAGTCCGGCTGGGACGAGTTCTTCGGCAACTTCGGCGGGGCCCTGGAGTACTTCTCCAAGCTGGGCCAGCTCGGCGAGTACGACCTGTACGAGGGCGACGCCACCTACAAGGACCTGCGCTACTACACCACGGTCCTCACCGAGCGGGCCGTCGAGTACGTCGGCCGCGACCACGGCCGGCCCTGGCTGCTGAACCTCAACTTCACCACCCCGCACTGGCCCTGGCTGACCGAGGACGACGAGGAGACCGGCGCCGCGATCGCCGACGAGGTGCGGTCCGGGAACGTGCTGGGCGCCCTGCTGCACAACGACGGCGGCTCGGTGGAGAAGTACCGGGAGATGGTCGAGAACCTGGACGCCTCGGTCGGCAGGGTGCTCGCCGCGCTGCGCCGGTCCGGCCAGGAGGAGAACACCGTCGTCGTCTTCGCCAGCGACAACGGCGGTGAACGCTTCTCGTACCAGTGGCCGCTCAGCGGCGGCAAGTCGGAGCTGCTGGAGGGCGGGATCCGGGTGCCGACCGTGCTGCGCTGGCCGGCCCGCGTCGACGGACGGCAGGTCAGTCACGAGCCGGTGTACTCCCCGGACTGGACGGCGACCCTGCTGGAGCTGGGCGGTGCGCGCCCCGACCCGGCGTACCCCCTCGACGGGCACAGCCTCGCCGGCTACCTGCTGCGCGGCCGGGCGCTGCCCGAACGCGACCTGTTCTGGCGGGTGCGCGGCAACCGGGCGCTGCGGCGCGGCGACTGGAAGTACTACCGGGACGCGCAGGGCCGCGACCACCTGTACGACCTCGCCGCCGACGCCCGTGAGCAGGCGGACCTGGCGGCCGACCGGCCGGAGCTGCTGGCCGAGCTGAAGGCGGCCTGGGAGCGCACCGACCGCGAGCTGCTGCCCTATCCGGCGGCCTGAGCCGGGGGCCGGGGCGTCAGCCCAGGATGCCCCGGTCGTAGGCCGTCGCGACGGCCGCCGCGCGGTCGTTCACGCCGAGCTTGGCGTACAGGTGGGTGAGGTGGGTCTTGACGGTCGCCTCGCTGATGAACAGCTCGCGGGCGATCTCCTTGTTGGAGGTGCCCCGCGCCACCAGGGCGAGCACCTCGCGTTCGCGGGCGGAGAGGGGCTCGCCGCCGGGCGTCCTGGGGGCGCGGACGGCGGAGACCAGCCGGGAGGCAACGGCCGGGGACAGGACGGTGCGCCCCTCGGCCGCCGCCCGGACCGCGGTGAACAGGTCGTCGCGGGGCGCGTCCTTGAGCAGGTAGCCGGTGGCGCCGGCCTCGATCGCGGGCAGGGTGTCGGAGTCGGTGTCGTAGGTGGTGAGCACGAGCACCCGCGCGCGGGCGCCGCGCCGGGTCAGCTCGCGGATGGCGTCGACGCCCGAACCGCCCGGCATCCGCAGGTCCATGAGGATCACGTCGGGGTCGAGCGCGGCGGCCCTCTCCAGCGCCTCGGCGCCGCCGCTCGCCTCGCCGAGGACCCGGAAGCCGGGCGCGGACTCGAAGATGCCGCGCAGCCCGTCGCGGACCACGGGGTGGTCGTCGACGACGAGGAGGGAGATCACGGCGTCGGGGCCGGCGGCGTGATCGGCCGGGGTGCCGGAGGGCGTGGCGTCATCGGTCATGGCGGACCAACGGTACGCGAGCGGAGACCGCCGTGCCGTGTCCCGGTTCCGCCTCCACGGTGAGGGAACCGGCGATGCGCTCGGCGCGGGCCCGCATGCCGTCGAGACCGAAGCCGCCGGCGGGGGTGTGCGCTCGCGCCGCCAGGGGGTCGAAGCCCCGGCCGTCGTCGCGGATGTCGAGGGTGACCTCGTCGCCCATGTAGGAGAGGGTGACGCCGGCCCGGCCGGCGGCGGCGTGCCGGGCCGTGTTGGACAGGGCCTCCTGGGCGATGCGCAGGAGGGTGGCGGCGACCTCGTCGTGGAGGTGCTCGGCGGTCCCGGTGACGGTGAACCCGGCCTGGACGCCGGTGCGTTCGCCCCACTCCGTGACGGTCTTCTTCAGCGCGTCGGGCAGCCCGTCGTCGGCCAGCGCGACCGGGGAGAGGTTGTGCACGGAGCGGCGGGCCTCGCCGAGGCTGTGCCGGGCCAGGGCGAGGGCCCGGTCCAGGTGCGCGCGGCCCAGCTCCTGGTCCGGGGTGGCCGCGACGACCTGGAGCTGGGCGATGATGCCGGTCAGGCCCTGGGCGAGGGTGTCGTGGATCTCGGCGGCCAGCCGTCGGCGTTCGTCGGCGACCCCGGCCTCCCGGGCCTGGACGAGGAGCTGGTCGTGCAGCGCGGCGTTCTCGTCGAGGGCCTGCTGCAGGGCGGTGTTGGTGCGCTCCAGTTCGGTGATGGTCTCCACGCGGGCCCGGCTGCGGGCCTCCTCCAGCGTGGCGAAGTGGGCGAAGAGGGCCACCAGCATGCTGTTGACCGTGAGGATCGCGCCGAAGAGCACCCATCCCATGACCCCGTCGGGGGGCAGCCCGCCGGACTGGGAACCGGCGAGGGTGACGGCGGTGGCGAAGAGTCCGGCCCGGCACAGCCGGCGCGGCAGCAGGTGCTGGGCGCCGAAGTAGCCGATGACCGCGTAGAAGGCGAAGAGCGGGTTCAGCCACGTGAGGGCGAACCCGACGGCCCAGCGGACGGCGTAGTAGCAGGTGCCGGCCGGGGTCGGTCCGGGCCGGGTGCGCGCCGCCCGGTTCCACCACAGCTGGAGCACGACGGCCGCGCCGATCAGGGCGCCGCTCGCCCGGCGTTCGCCGCCGGTCATGCCGATCGCGTCGGCGGCCGACCAGGCGACCAGGGTCCCGACGGCCAGCAGGGCGTAGGGGCCCCAGCGGTGGAACGCCGCCCAGCGCTCGTCGACCGCTGTCGTCTCCTTCGTCGTGTCCCCGGCGTCCATGGCGTCATTGTCGGGCACGGCGCCGCCTCTCCCCACCCTCACTCCCAGCGGAACCAGCGCGAGGCCGCCCCCGTGAGCAGCACCGTCCAGGCCACCAGGACCGCCAGGTGGGACCAGCCCGGCCAGTGACCGGCGGCGGCCTCGTTGAGGGCCTGCGCGGCGGCGCCGAACGGGGTCCAGCCCACGATCCGGGCCAGCAGGTCCGGCATGGCCTGCACCGGCAGCCACACGCCCGCGCAGAACATCGCCGGGAAGAGCGCGGCCGACCCGATCGCACCGGCGATCTTCGTGGTGCGGGACAGGGCGGAGAGCACGGCCCCCAGGGAGAGCGCGGCGAGCACGGCCAGCAGCAGCGCGAGGAGGTAACCGGCGGGCTGCCCGGGCAGCGCCACGTCGAAGGCGAGGCGGCCGACGGCGAGCGCGAGGAGCGCCGAGACCAGCGCGGCCCCGCCGCACACCACCATCTGCGCGGACAGCAGCGCCGCCGGACGCACCGGCGTGGCGGACATCCGGCGCAGGATGCCGCGCTCCCGGTAGCCGGTGAGGACCTGGGGCATGCCCTGGAGGCCGCCCACGGTCAGGCCCAGGAGCACGGCCACCGGCACGTACGCGTCGACCGGGCGCAGCCCGCCGAAGGAGGCGTCCGCCTCGCGGAAGGACGGGATGGAGCCGAGGATCACCAGGAGCAGGGTCGGGAAGGCCAGGATCCAGAAGAGAGCGCCGGGTTCGCGGCGGAACAGCCGCACCTCGGTCCGCAGTACGGCGGTGTCGAAGACGTCGGTGGTCATGCGGTGGCCTCCGTGAGGTCCAGGAAGGCGTCGTCCAGGGTGGTGTCGGTGACCCGGAGCTGGTGGGCGGTGACGCGGGTGCGGGCGAGCAGCGTGATGACGGCGTTGACCGTCTCGTCGGTGCCGGACAGGGTGACGCGGCCGTCCTCGGACTCGGCGGAGGCGAGTTCGGGCAGCGCCCGCAGGTCCGCCTCCCGCAGCGGCTCGGAGGGGGTGAAGCTGATGACGGTGGCGCCCGCCGAACGCCGGATCAGTCCGGCCGGGGTGTCCAGGGCGGCGACGCGTCCCCGGTCGATCACCGCGATCCGGTCGCACAGCCGCTGGGCCTCCTCCATGAAGTGGGTGACCAGGAGGACGGTGACGCCGCCCGCGCGGATGTCCTCGATGAGCTGCCAGGTCTCCCGGCGGGCGCGCGGGTCGAGGCCGGTGGTCAGCTCGTCGAGGACGACGACCCGGGGGTCGCCGACCAGCGCCAGCGCGATGAACAGGCGCTGCTTCTGGCCGCCGGAGAGCTTGCCGAAGCGGGTGTCCAGCATCGGGGCGAGGTCGAGGCGCTCGGCGAGCGGCCGCCAGTCGGCGGGCTTCGGGTAGAAGGCGGCGTACAGCTCCAGGGCCTCGCGGACGGTGAGCTTGGGCTGGAGTTCGCTCTGCTGGAGCTGGGCGCCCAGGACCTCGGCGACCCGCCGGTGGTCGGCGACGGGGTCGAGCCCGGTGACCCGGACCCGGCCGGCGTCGGGGACGCGCAGCCCCTCGACGCACTCGACGGTGGTGGTCTTGCCGGCCCCGTTGGGGCCGAGGACGCCGAAGATCTCGCCCTCCTCGACGGCGAAGGACACACCGTCGACGACGGGCCGGCCGCCGTAGGACTTGCGCAGATCGGTGACTTCGATGACGGGCATGGCACCAGCGTCCCGGCAGCCGGGGTCCCGGCACATCGGCCGACGCGCTCGAAGGCGCATCAGCCGATCGGTTGATGCGCCGTACGACCCCGGCGGGGCTCCCCACGACCCCGGCGAGGCTTCCGTACGACCCCGGGAGCTCGAAAACCCGGTGGGCAGTGTCAGTGGCAAACCGTAGGCTCGCTGCTGATGCCCACGACACCCGCCCCCGCCCCGGACGCCGCCGAGCAGCGTTCCACCGTACGTGCCCTGCTGCGGCTGTGGCCCTATGTACGCCCGGTACGGGCGCGGTTGGGCACGGCCGCGGTCATCGCGATCCTCGCCTCCTGCGTCGGGCTGGTGATCCCGCTCGTCCTGAAGTGGATGGTGGACGGGCCGGTCGCCGACGGCGACCCGGCGGGCGTGTGGCTCGGGGCGCTGTACCTGCTGCTCCTCGGCGTGGCGGAGGCGCTGCTGTTCGGGCTGCGGCGGTGGCTGGTGGCCCGGCCGCTGGCGGGCGTCGAGGCGGGCATGCGCGCGGATCTGTACCGGCACCTGCAGCGGCTGCCGGTGGCCTTCCACGACCGCTGGGCCTCGGGGCAGTTGCTGTCGCGCGGGACGACCGACCTGATGCTGCTCCGCATGTTCCTCGCCTTCCCCCTGACGTTCCTTCTGGTCAACGGCGTCACGATCCTGATCGGCGTGGGCATCATGCTGGTCCAGGACTGGACGCTGGGGCTGGTCATCCTCGGGCCCGCCGTCCCGGTGATGATCACCTGCGGGATCTTCGAGAAGAAGTACTCCGCGGTGGCGCGGCGCGCACAGGACCAGGTCGGGGACCTGACGACCGTGGTCGAGGAGAGCGTCCTCGGCATCCGGATCATCAAGGGCTTCGGCAGGCATCGCAGCCAGGCCCGCGCCTTCCACGAGCTGTCGCACACCCTGCGGGGCACGGAGCTGCGCAAGGCGCGGCTGCTGGCGGCCATCTGGGCGGTCATCGTGACGCTGCCGGAGGTGGCGATCGGGGCGGCGCTGGTCGTCGGGGCGGTGCAGGTGTCGGACGGGGCGCTGTCGGCGGGGACGCTGGTGGCGTTCCTGTCCACGGCGCTGGCGCTGCGGTGGCCGGTGGAGTCGATCGGCTTCCTGCTGGCGATGAGCCAGGAGGCGGCGACGGCCACGGACCGGTACTTCGAGGTGATGGACGCGGAGGTGGAATCGGGCCTCGCCGCGGGCAGCCGTGCCGCCGGAGCGGCACGGACGGGCGGTGGGAGTACCTCCCAGGCCGTTCAGGCACCGGGGGAGGCACGGCTGCCCGCACCGGCGGCCGGGCTGCGGTTCGAGCACGTCCGGTTCCGTTATCCCGACGCCGCCCCCGACTCCCCGCCCCTCCTGACGGACGTCACCCTGCACATCCGCCCCGGCGAGTCCATGGCCCTCGTCGGTGCCACCGGCAGCGGCAAGACGACGCTGACCGCGCTCGTCCCCCGCCTGCACGAGGTGACCGGGGGCCGGATCACGCTGGACGGCGAGGACATCACCGCCCTGCCCCGCGAGGAACTGCGCGCGAGGGTCGCCGTGGCCTTCGAGGAGCCCACCCTCTTCTCGGCCACCGTCGGCGCGAACGTGCTGATGGGCGCCGGCCCGGACGCCGGCGACGAGGAACTGGACCGCGCGCTCGCCGTCGCGCAGGCCGACTTCGTGCACGGGCTCCCCGAGGGCACCCGCACCCAGGTCGGCGAGCAGGGCCTGAGCCTGTCCGGCGGCCAGCGTCAGCGCCTCGCGCTCGCGCGGGCGGTGGTCGGCAGGCCCAGGTTCCTCGTCCTGGACGACCCGCTGTCCGCCCTGGACGTGCACACGGAGGCCGCCGTGGAGGCCGCCCTGCGGGACGTCCTCGCGGACACCACCGCGCTGATCGTGGCCCACCGCCCCTCCACCGTCCTGCTCGCCGACCGCGTCGCCCTGCTCTCCGAGGGCCGCATCGCCGCCGTGGGCACCCATCACGAACTGCTGCGCACCAGCCCCGAGTACGCCCACCTGATGTCCGGGCTCGACGGGCACGTCAATGCCGAGGGCTTCCAGGAAGGGGACGGCCGATGACCGCGCCCACGGCCACCGCGCCGGACCGGGACCGGCCGGAGGACCCCGGCTCCAAAAACCCGGCCGGGAGCGGCACCGCCGCCGACGACACCTCGTTCGACGAGGACGTCCTGCCCAGCCCGCCGGGTGCGACCGGCGCCCTGCTGCGCTCCCTGCTGGCGCCGATGAGGGGCCGCGTCGTCCTCACCGTCCTCCTCCTGCTGCTCCAGCAGGCGGCGGTGCAGGCGGGCCCGCTGCTGGTGGCGTACGCCATCGACCACGCCGTACCCGCCCTGCGGGACGACGACCACGGTCCGCTGATCGCGGTCGGCGCCGGCTACCTGCTGTGCTCGCTGGCCGCGGGCGGGCTGCAGTACGCCTTCATCGCCGCCGCGGCCCGGGTCAACCAGGACGCGCTGCTCGACCTGCGCGGGCGGATCTTCCGGCACGCGCAGGCGCTGAGCGTCGACTTCCACGAGCGCTACACCTCCGGCCGCCTCATCTCCCGTTCGACCACGGACGTGGAGGCCCTGCGCGAGCTGCTCGACGAGGGCCTGCAGGAGCTGGTGACGGTCGTCCTGTCCTTCGTCTACATCGCCGCGCTGCTGCTCTGGCTGGACCTGGGCCTGGGCGCCGTCGCGGTGGCGTCGTTCGTGCCGCTGTACGGGCTGGTGCGGCTCTACCAGCGGCGTGCGGGGCGCGTGTACCGGCAGCGGTCCACGGCGATCGCGGCGGTGATCGTGAAGTTCGTGGAGACGATGAACGGCATCCGGCCGGTGCGCGCCTTCCGCCGGGAGGACGCCAACGACGCCGACTTCGCCGCCCTGAACGGGCGCCACGAGCGGACCAACGGCGACGCGCTGCTGGAGATGGCCCGTTACGTCGTCGGGTCGCGGCTGGTCGCCAACACGGCCGTCGCGGGGATCGTGCTGTGGGGCGCCTACCGGGTCGCCGACGGCACCCTGGCCCTCGGTGTGCTGGCGGCGGCGGTGCTGTACCTGCGCCGTCTGTACGACCCGATCGACCGGCTCGGCATGTTCCTGAACTCCTACCAGTCGGCGGCGGCCTCGCTGGAGAAGATCGCCGGGCTGCTGGCCCAGACGCCGTCGGTGCCCGAGCCGGCCGCGCCGAAGGAGCTGCCGCCGCCGGCGTCGGAGCTGCCCGGACGTGAGGTCGTCTTCGAGTCGGTGAGCTTCGGCTACCGCACCGGCGGCGAGGTGCTGCCCCGCTTCGAGCTGACGCTCCCGGCCGGTCAGACGGTCGCCGTCGTGGGTTCGACCGGTGCGGGCAAGTCGACGCTGGCCAAGCTGCTGGCCCGGTTCTACGACCCCTCCGCCGGGCGGGTCCTGCTGGACGGCACCGACCTGCGCGACCTGGCCGTGCCGGAACTGCGGCGCGGGGTGGTGATGGTGACGCAGGAGGCGTTCCTGTTCTCCGGCACGGTCGCCGACAACATCGCCATCGGCCGTCCGGAGGCGACGCGGGAGGAGATCGAGCGGGCCGCGAAGGCGATCGGCGCCCACGACTTCATCGTCGCGCTGCCCGACGGCTACGACACCGACGTGCGCAAGCGGGGCGGCCGCATCTCCGCCGGTCAGCGGCAGCTCGTGGCGTTCGCGCGGGCACTGCTCGCGGACCCGGCGGTGCTGATCCTGGACGAGGCGACCAGTTCGCTGGACATCCCCGGGGAGCGGGCGGTGCAGCGGGCCATGGCGACGGTGCTGAAGGGCCGTACCGCGGTGGTGATCGCGCACCGCCTGTCCACCGTGGAGATCGCCGACCGGGTGCTGGTGATGGAGCACGGCCGCATCGTCGAGGACGGCCCCCCGGACGAACTGATCGCCGGCACGGGCCGGTTCGCCGACCTGCACCGGGCGTGGCGGGACAGCCTGACGTGAGGGTCGACGCGTACGAGGACCCGGGGACGCCGGACCGCCGGGGCGGCTGGCACTACCTGGCGTGGCTGGTCCGGCGGCAGTGGCCGCGGTGTCTGGCGGGGGCGGTGCTCGCCAGCGGCTGGATGGTGCTGCTGGCGGCGACGCCGTACCTGATGGCCCGGGCCGTCGACCACGGTCTGGAGCCCGGTGACCTCGGCGCGCTGGCGGGCTGGACGGGCGCCATGGTCGCCGTCGGCGCGGTCAACGCCTGGCTGGGCGTGCTGCGGCACCGCACGATGACGAAGGTGCGGATGGACGCCAACTTCCGCACCGTCAAGGCGGTCGTCGGCCACGCGACCCGGCTCGGTGCGGCGCTGCGCACCCAGGTGGGGACCGGCGAGGTCGTCACCATCGGGGTGGGCGACGTGCAGACCATCAGCGCCTCCCTGACGGCCGTGGGGCCGGGCGTCGGGGCGGTCGTCGCCTACGCGGTGGTCGGCGGACTGATGCTGTCGGTGTCGGCCCGGCTCGCCCTGGTGGTGCTGCTCGGGGTGCCGCTGCTCGCGGTGGCCCTCGGTCCGCTGATGGGCCGTCTGCAGGGCAGGGAGACCGAGTACCGGGAGCGGCAGTCCGTCCTGACCGCGCGGATCGGCGACCTGGCGGGCGGGCTGCGGGTGCTGAACGGGCTGGGCGGCAAGGGCCTGGTCGCCGACGCCTTCCGCCGGGACTCGGGCAGGCTGCGCGAGCAGGGGTACCGGGTCGGCGCGGTGACCAGCTGGATCCAGGCGCTCGGGGTGGGGCTGCCGATGCTGTTCCTGGCCCTGGTGACCTGGCTGGGCGCCCGGCTGGCCGTGCAGGGGCGGATCAGCGTGGGCGAGCTGGTGTCGGTGTACGGCTTCGTGGTCGCGCTGGGCTGGCCGGTGGCGTTCCTCATCGAGATGGGCCACCAGCTCAGCCGCGGCGTGGTGGCCGCCCGCCGGGTCGTCGCCTTCCTGCGCCTGGAGCCGGAACCGGACGAGGGCACCCGGGAGGCCCCCGCGGAGCCCGCGGTGCTGTACGACCCGGCCTCGGGAGTCCGGGTGCTCCCCGGCCGCCTGACCGCCCTGGTCGCCTCGCGCCCGTCCGACACCAGCGAGATCCTGGACCGCCTGGGGCGCTACGCGCCGTCCGACGCGACGTGGGGAGACACCCCCCTGGCGGAGATCCCCCTCCCCCAGATCCGCTCCCGCATCCTGGTCGCGACCCCGGAGGCGGACCTCTTCGCAGGCACCCTGAGGGAAGTGATGGGCGCTCGGCGAACCGGCCCGGGGGGCACGGGCGGTGTCGACGTGCGGCTGCGCCGCGCGGGCGCGACGAGCCCCGGCGGACCCGCACCCGACGGACCGCCCGTCGAGGCGGACGAGTCGGCGCACCTCGCACGGGCCGTCCACGCGGCCGCGGCAGACGACATCGTGCGGGGCCTGCCCGACGGCCTCGACACCCCGGTCGCGGCCCAGGCCCGGGACCTGTCCGGGGGGCAACGCCAACGCATCCGCCTGGCCCGTGCCCTCCTCGCCGACCCCGAGGTCCTCCTCGCCGCCGAACCCACCTCCGCCCTGGACGCCCACACGGAGGCCACCGTGGCCGACCGCCTCAAGAGGGCCCGCGAGGGCCGCACCACCGTGCTGGCCGTCACCTCACCGCTCCTCCTCGACCGCGCGGACGTCGTGCACCACCTGGTCGACGGCAAGGTCGCCGCCACCGGCACCCACCGCGCACTCCTGGACACGGAACCGGAGTACCGGGCCCTGGTCGCGCGAGACGCCGGGGAGGCCGAACGCACCCGGCTCACCCCACCCGCCGAACGCCCCGAACGCCCCGTGGAAGGGGAGCCCACCCGATGACGCAGCTCCCCGTCGCCGAACGCGCCGAAGTCCGCCGCGCCGCGGCCGCCCTGGTGCGCGCCGACCTCGGGTCCTTCGCCGTCGTCCTCGGGCTCAACGCGCTGGCCGCGCTGGCCGGTCTCGCGGGTCCGTGGCTGCTGGGCCGGATCGTCGACGAGGTGCGCGACGGCGGCGGGGTCGGCGCGGTGGACCGGATGGCCCTCGCCATCGTGGTGTGCTCGGGCACGCAGTTGCTGCTGGCCCGCTGGGCGCGGTACGTGGGGCACCGGTTCGGGGAACGGACGCTCGCCCGGGTGCGCGAGCGGTACGTGGACCGGGCGCTGGCGCTGCCCGCGTCGGTGGTGGAGCGGGCGGGCACCGGGGACCTGACGACCCGCGGCACCGCCGACGTGACCGCCGTCGGCACGACGCTGCGCGACGCCGGTCCCGAGTTGCTGATCAGCACGGTGCAGGCGCTCTTCCTCACCGCCGCGGTGTTCGTGCTGGACCCGTTGCTGGGCCTGGTCGGGGTGCTGGGGCTGACGCCGGCCTGGCTGGCGCTGCGCTGGTACCTGCGCCGGGCGCGGACCGCCTACCTCGCCGAGGGCGCGGCCAACTCGGACGTCGCGGAGAGCCTGGCGGCCACGGTGTCGGGGGCGCGCACGGTCGAGGCCTTCGGGCTGGCCGGATGGCGTGTGGCGACGAACCGCGAGGCGCTGGAGGTCTCGCGGCGCGCACGGTTCCGCACGCTGTTCCTGCGGTGTGTGTTCTTCCCGGCCGTGGACGTCTCCTACGTCCTTCCCGTGGCGGGCGTGCTGCTGCTCGGCGGGGCCCTGCACGCGCACGGGTCGCTGGGTCTCGGCGCCGTGGTGTCCTGCGCGGTGTACCTCCAGCAGTTGGCCGGGCCGCTGGACGAGGTGCTGATGCGGGTCGAGCAACTGCAGGCCGGTTCCGCCTCGTTCGCCCGGGTGGAGGGGCTGGCGGGGGCGCCGCGGGCGTCGGCGGACGAGTCGGCGGTCCCGGCGGACGACCGTATCGACGTCTCCGGCGCGCGGTACGCCTACGACCGGGGAGGCGAGGTGCTGCGCGGGGTGGACCTGACCGTGCGGCCGGGCGAGCGGCTGGCGGTGGTCGGTCCCTCGGGGGCCGGCAAGACCACGCTGAGCCGGCTGCTGGCCGGGGTCGACGCGCCGACGGGGGGTTCGGTGACGGTGGGCGGGGTGCCCGTGGTCGCCCTGGGCCCGGAGCGGCTGCGCCGTCAGGTGGTGCTGGTCACCCAGGAGCACCACGTGTTCCTGGGCACGGTCCGCGACAATCTCCTCATCGCCGAACCGGCCGCCACGGACGAGGAGTTGTGGGCGGCGCTCGCCGCGGTCGGCGCCGAGGACTGGGTGCGGGAGCTGCCCGGCGGCCTCGGCGCCGAGCTGGGGGCGGGAGAGGACGCGCACTCCACGGACGGTTCGCAGGCCCAGCAGCTCGCGCTGGCCCGGGTGGTGCTGGCCGACCCGCACACCCTGATCCTGGACGAGGCCACCGCCCTGCTGGACCCGACGACGGCCCGGCACACGGAGCAGGCGCTGGCCGCCGTACTGAAGGGCCGTACGGTCATCGCCATCGCGCACCGCCTGCACACCGCGCACGACGCCGACCGGGTGGCGGTGATGGAGGACGGTCTGCTGACCGAGCTGGGCACGCACCACGACCTGGTGGCGGCGGGCGGGGCGTACGCGGCCCTGTGGGGCTCCTGGCACGGCGGGCCGTCCGCCGGTTACTGACCGACGGGACAGTAACCGGTCCCGAAAGGCGACGATTCCGTTTATCGAACGTGAACGCCCGGTCAACGAACCATTTCCAGCCAACTTGATGACGCGCTCCTGACAAGTGGCGCTTCCTCCTGCCAGTCTTCCGTCGGCCCCTTCACAGCGCCCCCACAGCTTCCCCACGAGCGCCGTGCGGCGGCCAGCTCCTAGCACGCGTTCTCTGCGTACCGCACAGTTCCGCCCGGCCGGCCACCCGCCGGCCGGTCTCCCTGGCCGCGCGACCCGCGGCCACGCAGAAGGAGTCAGTGTTGAGCAGCAGTACTCCCCACAGACGCACCTCCCACACCTCCCGCCGCGCCACGCACCGGCGTGCCGCGGCCGTCGCGCTGGCCGGTGTCGCGGCGCTGATCGCCACGGCGGTCCAGTCCGGCACCGCCACCGCCGCCCCCGAGCCGTCCCCCGCCAAGGGCAGCGAGCTGGTGAAACTCAGCCCGGCCCAGCGCGCCGAGCTGATCCGGGACGCCAACGCCACCAAGGCGAAGACCGCCGACGACCTCGGCCTGGGCGCCAAGGAGCAGCTCGTCGTCCGGGACGTGGCGCAGGACCGCGACGGCACCGTGCACACCCGCTACGAGCGCACCTACGACGGCCTGCCCGTCCTCGGCGGCGACCTCGTGGTGGCCAGTGACGCGGGCCGGACCGAGCAGGTCGTCAAGGCCACGCCGAAGGCGATCCGGCCGGCCACCGTGACACCGAAGATCTCCGCCGCGAAGGCCGAGTCGCAGGCGGTGTCGGCCGCGAAGGCCGCCGGCGCCGAGCAGCCGGACGCCGACCGCGCCCCGCGCAAGGTGATCTGGGCCGCGAACGGCACGCCGGTCCTGGCGTACGAGACGGTCGTGGGCGGCCTCCAGGAGGACGGCACCCCGAACGAGCTGCACGTCGTCACCGACGCCGCCACCGGCGCCAAGCTGTACGAGTACCAGGCCGTCGAGAACGGCACCGGCAACACCCTCTACAGCGGCACGGTCACGCTGGGCACCGCGCAGTCGGGGTCCTCGTACACGCTGACCGACACGGCGCGCGGCAACCACAAGACGTACAACCTCAACCGCGGCACCTCGGGCACGGGGACGCTCTTCACGGGCCCCGACGACGTGTGGGGCAACGGCAGCGCGTCCAACGCGGAGACCGCCGCCGCCGACGCCCACTACGGCGCCGCGCTGACGTGGGACTACTACAAGAACGTGCACGGCCGCTCCGGCATCCGCGGCGACGGCGTGGGCGCCTACTCCCGCGTGCACTACGGCAACAACTACGTCAACGCCTTCTGGCAGGACAGCTGCTTCTGCATGACCTACGGCGACGGCTCCGGCAACGCCAACCCGCTGACCTCCATCGACGTGGCGGCGCACGAGATGAGCCACGGCGTCACCTCCGTCACCGCGGGGCTCAACTACTCCGGCGAGTCGGGCGGTCTGAACGAGGCCACGTCCGACATCTTCGCGACCGCGGTCGAGTTCTACGCCAACAACTCCTCCGACGTCGGTGACTACCTCATCGGCGAGGAGATCGACATCAACGGCGACGGCACCCCGCTGCGCTACATGGACAAGCCCAGCAAGGACGGCGCGTCCAAGGACTACTGGTACTCGGGGATCGGCGGGGTGGACGTGCACTACTCGTCCGGCCCGGCCAACCACTTCTTCTACCTGCTGAGCGAGGGCAGCGGCACCAAGACCGTCAACGGTGTCACCTACGACTCGCCCACCTCGGACGGCCTCCCGGTCACCGGCATCGGCCGCGCCAAGGCGGAGAAGATCTGGTTCCGCGCGCTGACCACCAAGTTCACGTCGACCACCAACTACGCGGGCGCCCGCACCGGCACCCTCGCGGCGGCCGGTGAGCTGTACGGCACCGACAGCGCCGAGTACACCGCGGTGGCGAACGCGTGGGCGGGCATCAACGTCGGCCCGCGGCCCGGCGGCGGCGAGCCCGGGGGCGGCAGCACCTTCGAGAACACCGCGAACGTGACCATCCCCGACTACGGGTCGGCGGTCACCTCGTCCATCACGGTCTCCGGGCGCACCGGCAACGCGCCGAGCAACCTCCAGGTGGGCGTGGACATCGTGCACAGCTGGCGCGGTGACCTGCGGATCGACCTGGTGGCTCCCGACGGCACGGCGTACCGCCTGAAGAACAGCGGCTACGACCCGGCGGCGGACGTGCACGAGACCTACACCGTCAACGCCTCCTCCGAGGCGGCCAACGGCACCTGGAAGCTCCGCGTCCAGGACCAGGGCCCGTCGGACACCGGTTACATCGACGCCTGGCGGCTGACCTTCCCGTAGGCCGGCCGGCCCCGGGCGCACCACCCCCGACCAGGGCGCCGCTCCGGAGGTTCGACTCCTCCGGGGCGGCGCCCTCCCCATGTCCTCCGAGCACGCGTCATCCCCCCGTTTTTGCCAAGCACTTACGCCCGCCTTGTTGCCGCTTTACCGAGGTCACGCGGCCTTCACAGGTCCGCCCTCCAGGTTCCGGCGTCGGTTTTCGGCCAACATCATCCCGCCCTCCTGACATGTACGCGCCTTCGGTGTCAGTCTTCCGTCACCCGCCGCACAACTTCGCAGCAACCGGCCGGACACCCCACGCCGACCGGATCCCCCACCGAAGGAGCTTGTGTGTCTTCCCTCTTCGCGCGCCACAAGCGCACCACCCTGGCCCTCGCCACCGCGGTCGCCGCCGGGGCGATGCTCACCACCGGCCTCACCGCGGGCAGCGCCGCCGCCGACAGCACCGCCCCGTCCGCGCTGCCGGCCGCCCCGGTCCTGCTGTCGGACACCGCCCGCACCGCGCTCATACAGGAACAGCAGGCCGGCGCGGCCGACGCCGCCCGGGAGCTGGGCCTCGGTGCCAAGGAGAAGCTCGTCGTCAAGGACGTGGTCAAGGACCGCGACGGCAGCGTGCACACCCGCTACGAGCGCACCTACGACGGCCTGCCCGTCCTCGGCGGCGACCTCGTCGTGCACCGGGCGGAGTCCGGCGCCACCAGAGGTGTCACCAAGGCGACCGGGGCCGCCATCAAGGTGGCCACGGTGACGCCGAAGGTCGGGGCGGCCAGGGCCGAGCAGCAGGCGCTGTCCGCCGCCGAGGACGCCGGTTCGTCGCGGACCGCGGCCGACTCCGCGCCCCGCAAGGTGATCTGGGCCGCCCAGGGCAAGCCCGTCCTCGCCTACGAGACCGTGGTCGGCGGCCTCCAGGACGACGGCACCCCCAACGAACTGCACGTCATCACCGACGCCGCCACCGGCGCCCAGCTGTACGAGTACCAGGGCGTCGAGACCGGCTCGGGCAAGAGCCTGTACTCGGGCACGGTCACCCTCGGCACCACCAAGTCCGGCTCCTCGTACCAGCTCTACGACACCGGGCGCGGCGGCCACAAGACGTACAACCTGGCCCGCAAGACCTCCGGCACCGGCACCCTGTTCACCGACGCCGACGACGTCTGGGGCACCGGCGCCGCCTCCAGCGACCCGCAGGACCAGACCGCCGCCGTCGACGCCGCCTACGGGGCCCAGGTCACCTGGGACTTCTACAAGCAGACCTTCGGCCGCAACGGCATCAAGAACGACGGCAAGGCCGCCTACTCCCGCGTCCACTACGGCAACAACTACGTCAACGCCTTCTGGCAGGACAGCTGCTTCTGCATGACCTACGGCGACGGCTCCGGCAACACCAACCCGCTGACCTCGCTGGACGTGGCCGGGCACGAGATGAGCCACGGCGTCACCTCCCACACCGCGGGCCTCAACTACAGCGGCGAGTCCGGCGGCCTCAACGAGGCGACGTCGGACATCTTCGGCACCGGCGTGGAGTACTTCGCGAACAGCTCCGCCGACAAGGGCGACTACCTCATCGGCGAGAAGATCGACATCAACGGCGACGGCACCCCGCTGCGCTACATGGACAAGCCCAGCAAGGACGGCGCGTCCAAGGACTACTGGTCCTCCGGCCTCGGCGGCGTCGACGTGCACTACTCGTCCGGTCCGGCCAACCACTTCTTCTTCCTGCTGGCCGAGGGCAGCGGGGCGCGGACGGTCGACGGGGTGAGCTACAACTCCCCGACCTCCGACGGCTCCACCGTCACCGGCATCGGCCGCGCCAAGGCCCTGCAGATCTGGTACAAGGCGCTGACCACGTACATGACGTCGACGACCAACTACAAGGCCGCCCGCACGGCGACCCTGAACGCGGCCTCCGACCTCTACGGCTCCTCCAGCACCGAGTACAAGACGGTGGCCGCGGCCTGGACCGCGATCAACGTGAGCTGACCGACCCGACCGACCCGGCCGGCGGCACCCGGAACCAGCGGTTCCCGGGTGCCGCCCTACCCTTGGTGCCCATGTCCTTCACGTACGACGACGTCGGCGCCACCCGCGAGCAGGACCACTGCCCGCCCGGCTTCCGCCCCCTGCACGTACGCACCCGCCTCGGGGAGGGCGAGCCGGTCTTCCGGCGGGCGGCCGAGGCCGTGCTCACCTGGGAGATGCACCGGGAGATGGGCGTCGGCATCGAGGCGAGCGCCGAGCGTGCCGCACCGGGTGTCGACGTCACCGTCACCCTCGCCGGCATGATCAAGGCGCCCTGCCGGGTGGTGTGGACCCTGGAGGAGCCCCGCCGGGCCGGCTGGGCCTACGGCACGCTGCCCGGCCACCCCGAGTCCGGCGAGGAGGCCTTCGTGGTGGACCGCACGGGCGACGGGACGGTCTGGCTGACCGTGCACGCCTTCAGCCGCCCGGCCAAGTGGTACGCCAAGGCCGGCGGACCGGCCGCCCGCGCCTTCCAGCACGCCTACGCGCGGCGCTGCGGCACCGTCCTCAGGCGGCTGAGCGGCGGCGACGAGGAGGACTGAGCCGAGGACCGGACCGAGGACCGGGCCCGCCCCGCCGCCTCTCGCTCACCGCATCACCGGCCCCCCCGCCGCCACCAGGTCGCCCGAGGGCACCGCGACCAGGCCCGTCTCCACGCCGGAGGCGAGCAGCCGGTGCGCGGGCAGGACGCGGACCGTGTAGCCGAAGGGCCCGGTGCGGTCCAGGGCGAGCGGGCCCTCGTAGGCCCAGCGGCCCTCCAGGTCGGGGCCGCCCACCGGTTTCAGCGGCACCTTCGCCGCGTCGGTGATCCGGTCCTCGGAGTCCACCCGGCCGGAGACCGCCTGCACCTCCACGTCCTCCGGCGCGAGGTCGCCGAGCTTGACCCGCACCCGCAGGACGAGCGTGGTGCCCAGTTCGGCGCTGGCGGTGGCGGCGGACGTCTCCACGTGGTCGACGCTGACGCCGGGCCAGGCCGCCCGCACCCGCGCCTTCCACTCGGCCAGCCCCCGCGCGGAGTCCCGGTCCATCGCGCGGTGCGCCTCGGCGGCGGGGGTGTAGAGCCGTTCGACGTACTCGCGGACCATGCGGCCGGCCAGCACCTTCGGGCCGAGCAGGCTCAGGGTCCTGCGGACCATCTCCAGCCACCGGTCGGGCAGCCCGCTCGCGCCCCGCTCGTAGAAGCGCGGGGTGATCCGCTGCTCCAGCAGGTCGTAGAGGGCGTTGGCCTCCATGGCGTCGCGCCGGTCCGGGTCGGTGCCGATGCCGTCGGCGGTGGGGATCGCCCAGCCGAAGTCGGGCTGGTACCACTCGTCCCACCAGCCGTCGAGCACCGACAGGTTGAGGCAGCCGTTGAGCGCCGCCTTCATGCCGGAGGTGCCGCATGCCTCCAGGGGCCGCAGCGGGTTGTTCAGCCAGATGTCGCAGCCCGGGTAGAGCTTCTGGGCCATCGCCATGCCGTAGTCCGGCAGGAACACGATGCGGTGCCGCACCCGCGGGTCGTCCGCGAACCGCACCAGCTCCTGCACGAGCCGCTTGCCGCCGTCGTCCGCCGGGTGCGCCTTGCCCGCGACGACGATCTGGACCGGCCGCTCGGGATGCAGCAGCAGCTCCGTCAGCCGCTCCCGGTCGCGCAGCATCAGCGTGAGCCGCTTGTACGACGGGACGCGCCGCGCGAAGCCGATGGTGAGCACGTCGGGGTCCAGGACGTCGTCGATCCAGCCCAGTTCGGCCGCCCCGGCGCCGCGCTGCCGCCAGGAGGCGCGCAGCCGCTCGCGCACCTCGTCGACGAGCTGGGCGCGCAGGGTGCGGCGCAGCTCCCAGATGTCCTGGTCGGGGATGTCGGCGACCGAGTCCCAGCGGTCCGAGCCGCCGACGGCCAGCGCGTCCTCGGCCCGCTGCACACCGATCTGCCGGGCACCGAGCCGGAACACCTCGGGTGCCACCCAGGTCGGGGCGTGCACGCCGTTGGTGACGGAGGTGATGGGCACCTCGTCGGCGTCGAAGCCGGGCCACAGTCCGGCGAACATCCCCCGGCTGACCCCGCCGTGCAGCAGCGAGACCCCGTTGGCGCGCTGGGCGAGCCTGAGGCCCATCACGGCCATGTTGAAGAGGTTCGGTTCGCCGCCGGGATAGGTCTCCATGCCGAGCCGGAGGACGCGTTCGACGTCGATGCGCGGGAGTTCGGAGTCGGGGCCGAAGTGGCGGGCGACCAGCTCGCGGTCGAAGCGGTCGATGCCGGCCGGGACGGGGGTGTGGGTGGTGAAGACGGTGCCCGCCCGCACCGCCTCCAGCGCCGCGCCGAACTCCAGGCCCTCGTCGCACAGTTCGGCGATGCGTTCCAGTCCGAGGAAGCCGGCGTGGCCCTCGTTGGTGTGGAACACCTCCGGCGCGGCGTGGCCGGTGAGCCGGCAGTACGTGCGCACCGCCCGGACACCTCCTATGCCGAGCAGCATCTCCTGGAGGAGCCGGTGCTCGCTGCCGCCGCCGTAGAGCCGGTCGGTGACACCGCGTTCGCCGGGGTCGTTCTCCTCGACGTCGGAGTCGAGCAGCAGCAGGGGCACCCGGCCGACCTGGGCCAGCCAGACGCGGGCCCGCAGCTCCCGGCCGCCGGGCAGCGCCAGGGCGACGTGGGCCGGGGTGCCGTCGGCCTCCTTCAGGGGGGCCAGCGGCAGCTCGTGGGGGTCGAGGACGGGGTAGTGCTCCTGCTGCCAGCCGTCCCGGGAGAGGGACTGGCGGAAGTACCCGTGGCGGTAGAGCAGGCCCACGCCGACGAGCGGCACGCCCAGGTCGCTGGCGGCCTTGAGGTGGTCGCCGGCCAGGATGCCGAGGCCGCCGGAGTACTGGGGCAGCGCGGCGGTGATGCCGAACTCGGGCGAGAAGTAGGCGACGGCGGCCGGGAGCCGGCCGGGCTGGGCCTGGTACCAGCGGTCGCCGGTCATGTAGTGGTCGAGGTCGTCGGCCGCCGCGGTCAGCCGGCGCAGGAAGCTCCGGTCCTCGGCCAGCTCCGCGAGGCGCGCGGGGCGGACGGTGCCGAGCAGCCGTACCGGGTCGCGGCCGGACGCGGTCCAGCACTCGGGGTCGACGGACTGGAAGAGGTCGCGGGTCTCCGGGTGCCAGGACCAGCGCAGATTGCGGGCCAGATCACTGAGCGGCCGGAGGGGGTCGGGGAGAACGGGACGGACGGTCAGTCGACGGATCGCCTTCACCCTCACGACGTTACCGCGCGATGTGTCCCTTGTTGGGGCCTTCGCCCTGATGCGCCGGACAGGAACTGACGCACTCGGCGTGTCGATATGGCCGGATCTTTCCCCGTCGGCCTTCTTGTGATGCTTCGCTCCGCGAGGAAAGCTGCACATGTCGCGACGAACGCTGATTGCGGGAGCGGCATCCGGGAAAGCGACGGTCAGATCGCCGCGTGTGTCGTGTTGTCGACATACGCGCCGGTAGTTAACAAAGCGCCGGATTGCCCACCGGAAGAGTGTGGGAAGGCTCCTGCGGTACGCCCCGCACGCACCTCGCAGGACCCACCTCCCCAGAAGTCATCCGCCCACCCAGTTGACGCGGACAGGAGCGGTCATGCCCGCCACGCACCACTCGTCAGCATCCCCCGCATCCCCGGCTGCCGGCGCACCCCCGGTGTCACCCGCGCGGAGCACCACCGTCGTCGGACGCATCCCCGTGCTGGACGTCCGTCCGGTCGTCCAGCACGGGCGCAGGCCCGCCAAGGCCGTCACCGGCGAGTCGTTCGAGGTCTCCGCGACCGTGTTCCGGGAGGGGCACGACGCGGTGGCCGCCAACGTCGTCCTGAGAGACCCCGAGGGCCGCCCGGGTCCCTGGACGCCCATGCGGGAGCTGGCCCCGGGCACCGACCGCTGGGGTGCGACCGTCACCGCGGACACGACGGGACTGTGGTCGTACACCGTGGAGGCGTGGAGCGATCCGGTCACCACCTGGCGGCACGCGGCGCGGATCAAGATCCCGGCCGGGATGGACACGGACCTGGTCCTGGAGGAGGGCGCCCGGCTGTACGAGCGGGCCGCCGCCGGCGTGCCCGGGAGCGCGGACCGGCGTGAACTGCTGGCCGCCGCCGAGGCCCTGCGCGACGAGGGCAGGCCGGCCGCGTCCCGGCTGGCGGCGGCGCTGACGCCTCAGGTCGACGCGGTCCTGGCCCGCCACCCCCTGCGCGACCTGGTCACCTCCTCCGAACCGCTCCCCCTGCTCGTCGAGCGCGAACGCGCCCTCTACGGCGCCTGGTACGAATTCTTCCCCCGCTCCGAGGGCACCCCCGAACACCCCCACGGCACCTTCCGCACCGCCGCCCGCCGCCTGCCCGCCATCGCCGCCATGGGCTTCGACGTCGTCTACCTCCCCCCGGTCCACCCCATCGGCACCACCCACCGCAAAGGCCGCAACAACACCCTCTCCGCCACCCCCGACGACGTCGGCGTCCCCTGGGCCATCGGCTCACCCGAAGGCGGCCACGACACCGTCCACCCCGCCCTCGGCACCCTCGACGACTTCGACCACTTCGTCACCGAAGCCACCCGCCACGGCCTCGAAATCGCCCTCGACTTCGCCCTCCAGTGCTCCCCCGACCACCCCTGGGTCCACAAACACCCCGACTGGTTCCACCACCGCCCCGACGGCACCATCGCCCACGCCGAGAACCCGCCCAAGAAATACCAGGACATCTACCCCGTCGCCTTCGACACCGACCCCGACGGACTCGTCACCGAAACCGTCCGCATCCTGCGCCACTGGATGGACCACGGCGTACGCATCTTCCGCGTCGACAACCCCCACACCAAACCCGTCGCCTTCTGGGAACGCGTCATCGCCACCGTCAACCGCACCGACCCCGACGTGATCTTCCTGGCCGAGGCCTTCACCCGCCCCGCGATGATGCACACCCTCGCCCAGATCGGCTTCCAGCAGTCCTACACCTACTTCACCTGGCGCAACACCAAACAGGAACTGACCCAGTACCTCACCGAACTCACTGGGGACGCCGCCGCCTACATGCGGCCCAACTTCTTCACCAACACCCCCGACATCCTCCACGCCTACCTCCAGCACGGCGGCCGCCCCGCCTTCGAGGTCCGCGCCGTCCTCGCCGCCACCCTCTCCCCCGCCTGGGGCATCTACAGCGGCTACGAACTCTGCGAGAACACCCCCCTCCACCCCGGCAGCGAGGAATACCTCGACAGCGAGAAATACCAGCTCAAACCCCGCGACTGGGCCACCGCCGAACGCGAGGGCACCACCATCGCCCCCCTCATCACCCGCCTCAACACCATCCGGCGCGCGAGCCCGGCCCTGCGCCAACTGCGCGATCTGCACTTCCACACCACGGACAAGGAAGAGGTGATCGCCTACTCCAAGCGGCAGGGATCGAACACGGTTCTGGTGGTCGTGAACCTCGACCCCCGCCACACCCAGGAGGCCACGGTCTCGTTGGACATGCCGCAACTCGGCCTGGACTGGCACGAGTCGGTGCCGGTGCGCGACGAGCTGACCGGCGAGACCTATCACTGGGGCAGGGCCAACTATGTGCGCCTGGAGCCGGGCCGTACGCCCGCGCACGTCTGCACGGTTCTGCGACCGTCCCACCCGCAGATCGGAGGGTCACTCACCACATGATCGTCAACGAGCCCGTGCCGGACACCTTCGAGGACACCCCCGTCAAGGACCGCGACCCGGACTGGTTCAAACGAGCCGTCTTCTACGAGGTCCTCGTCCGCTCCTTCCAGGACAGCAACGGCGACGGCGTCGGCGACCTCAAGGGCCTGACCGCCAAACTGGACTACCTGCAATGGCTCGGCGTGGACTGCCTCTGGCTCCCGCCCTTCTTCAAGTCGCCCCTGCGCGACGGCGGGTACGACGTCTCCGACTACACCGCCGTCCTGCCCGAGTTCGGCGACCTCGCCGACTTCGTCGAGTTCGTCGACGCGGCCCACCAGCGCGGCATGCGCGTGATCATCGACTTCGTCATGAACCACACCAGCGACCAGCACCCGTGGTTCCAGGAGTCCCGCAAGAACCCCGACGGCCCCTACGGCGACTACTACGTCTGGGCCGACGACGACAAGCAGTTCCAGGACGCCCGGATCATCTTCGTCGACACCGAGGCGTCGAACTGGACCTACGACCCGGTGCGCAAGCAGTACTACTGGCACCGGTTCTTCTCCCACCAGCCGGACCTCAACTACGAGAACCCGGCCGTGCAGGAGGAGATGATCTCCGCGCTGAAGTTCTGGCTCGACCTGGGCATCGACGGGTTCCGCCTGGACGCGGTGCCGTACCTCTACCAGGAGGAGGGCACCAACTGCGAGAACCTGCCGCGCACCCACGACTTCCTCAAGCGGGTGCGCAAGGAGATCGACGCGCAGTACCCGGACACGGTGGTGCTGGCGGAGGCCAACCAGTGGCCCGAGGACGTCGTCGACTACTTCGGCGACTACGCCGCCGGCGGGGACGAGTGCCACATGGCCTTCCACTTCCCCGTCATGCCCCGCATCTTCATGGCGGTCAGGAGGGAGTCCCGCTACCCGGTCTCCGAGATCCTCGCCAAGACCCCGGCCATCCCCTCCGGCTGCCAGTGGGGCATCTTCCTGCGCAACCACGACGAGCTGACCCTCGAAATGGTCACCGACGAGGAACGCGACTACATGTACGCGGAGTACGCCAAGGACCCGCGGATGCGTGCCAACATCGGCATCCGGCGCAGGCTGGCCCCGCTCCTCGACAACGACCGCAACCAGATCGAGCTGTTCACCGCCCTGCTGCTGTCCCTGCCCGGCTCGCCGATCCTCTACTACGGCGACGAGATCGGCATGGGCGACAACATCTGGCTCGGCGACCGCGACGCCGTGCGCACCCCCATGCAGTGGACGCCCGACCGCAACGCGGGTTTCTCCTCGTCCGACCCGGGGCGCCTGTTCCTGCCCACGATCATGGACCCGGTCTACGGCTTCCAGGTGACGAACGTCGAGGCGTCCATGGCCTCGCCCTCGTCCCTGCTGCACTGGACCCGGCGCATGATCGAGATCCGCAAGCAGAACCCCGCCTTCGGCCTCGGCACCTACACCGAGCTGCCCTCCACCAACCCGGCGGTCCTGGCCTTCCTGCGCGAGTACGGCGACGACCTGGTCCTGTGCGTCCACAACTTCTCGCGGTTCGCGCAGCCCACGGAGCTGGACCTCAGCGCCTTCGGCGGACGCCACCCGGTCGAGCTGTTCGGCGGGGTCCGCTTCCCGGCGGTCGGTGACCTGCCGTACCTGCTGACCCTCGGCGGGCACGGCTTCTACTGGTTCCGGCTCCGCAAGGACGCCGTCTAGATCCGGCCCCGTCCCCGGGCGGGGCGGTTTCCGCCGTTCCGCCCGGGGCACGCATCAGTAACCACCCCGACGCTCCGGGGAAAGGACGCGACGCCATGTCGGAAGCCGTCATACGCACCGTCACGAGCCCGCCGGATCTCCTGGCGTCCCTGGAACCACTGCTGCGGGAGTGGCTTCCGCGGCAGCGCTGGTTCGCCGGCAAGGGGCGTCCGGTCACCGGCTTGTCCCTGGTCGCGGCCACCGACCTGCTCCCCGCCGACTCCCGCCTCGGACTCCACCACGTCCTGGTCCGCGCCCACCAGCAGGCCGCGCCCGCCGGGGCCGCGGCCGAGGGGCCCGGCGACTGCTACCAGCTCCTGATAGGCACCCGCGAGGCGCTGCCGCCCCGGCTCGCGCCCGCGCTGATCGGCCACGTGACCGGGGGCCCGGCGGCCGGACGCACGGCCTACGACGCCCTGTACGACACCCGCCCCGCCGAGGTGCTGCTGGAGGCGCTGCGCTCGGGGGCCCGCATCGGGGGGCTGCGCTTCGAGCGGGCACCGGAACAGGACATACGCGCCGGGCTGGTGCCGCGGCTGACGACCGCCGAGCAGTCGAACTCGTCGGTCGTGTACGGAGATACGTTCATCCTCAAGGTGCTGCGCCGGATCGTGCCCGGCGTCAATCCCGACCTGGAGCTGCCGCTGGCCCTGGCCCGCGAGGGCTGCCCCCGGGTGCCCGCGCCCGCGGGGTGGATGGTGGCGGACCTGGACGGCCGGACCTGGGTGCTGGGCGTGCTCCAGCCCTTCCTCCAGGGCGCCACCGACGGCTGGGAGCTGGCGCTGCGCGAGCTGGCCAAGGGCGAGGACTTCGCCGCCGAGGCCCGGGCGCTGGGGCGGGCCACCGCCGAGGTGCACTCCGCGCTGGCCCGCGCGCTGCCGACCGTCACCCTCGGCCACGCCCACGCGCGGCAGCTCGCCGGGGGCATGACCGCGCGGCTGGAGGAGGCGGCGCGGGCGGTGCCGCTGCTGCGGCCGTACGCGCCCGCGCTGCGGACGGCCTTCACGGCGCTGGCCGGCCTGGCCGCCGAGGGCCGTACCTGGACCGCCCAGCGGGTCCACGGCGACCTGCACCTCGGCCAGTGCCTGCGCGCGCCCGACGGGGAGTGGTCGCTGATCGACTTCGAGGGGGAGCCCGCGCGGTCCCTGGCCGAGCGCCGGCTGCCGCAGCCGGCGGTGCGGGACGTCGCGGGGATGCTGCGCTCCTTCGACTACGCCGCCCACTCGGCCGGCGTGCGCGGGACCGGCTGGACCGAGTCCTGCCGGGCCGCGTACTGCACCGGGTACGCGCAGGCCGGCGGCCGCGACCCGCGCACCGACCCGGTGCTGCTGCGCGCCTACGAGACGGACAAGGCGGTCTACGAGGTCCTGTACGAGGCCCGGCACCGTCCCGACTGGCTGGAGGTGCCCCTGGCGGCGGTGCGCCGCCTGTCCGTGCCCGAACCGGCATGACGTCCCCGCCCGCCCCCGTCCCGCCCAGGAGGTTCCACCCGTGACCCCCCGCCCCTCGTCCAGCGGCCCCGACCCGAGGAAGACGACCGGGAAGAAGACGGCCGGTGCCGGGAAGAAGCCCGCCAAGGCCGCGAAGAAGAAGGCGCCCCGGAAGGTGACCGCCGGCTCCTTCGGGGCGGTGCCCGCCGTCTCCCCCGCACCGGCCGCCGCCGACCGCGAGCGGCTG
The DNA here is from genome assembly GCF_003112575.1 of Streptomyces ardesiacus. GTDB lineage: Bacteria > Actinomycetota > Actinomycetes > Streptomycetales > Streptomycetaceae > Streptomyces > Streptomyces ardesiacus. The sequence goes on along the minus strand of NZ_BEWC01000002.1, from coordinate 995,442 downwards.
CTCGTCGGCACGCACCACGACCCGCACGCGGTGCTCGGCGCCCACCGGGTGCCCGGCGGGGTCGCGTTCCGGGCGCTCAGGCCGTACGCCCTCGCGGTGACGGTGCTCTGCGGGGAGCTGCGGGTCGAACTGCACGACGACGGGGACGGGTTCTTCTCCGGTCTCGCGCCGCTGGAGGAGGTGCCGGCGCACCGGCTCCTGGTGACGTACGAGGGGACGGTCCAGGAGGCCGAGGACCCGTACCGCTTCCTGCCCACCCTGGGCGAGCTGGACCTGCACCTGATCGGCGAGGGCCGGCACGAGCAGCTCTGGCGGGCGCTCGGCGCGCACCCGACGACGCTGGACGGGGTGGCCGGCACCCGCTTCGCGGTGTGGGCGCCGAACGCGCGCGGGGTCCGGGTGGCCGGCGGTTTCAACTTCTGGGACGGCACCGCCCATCCGATGCGCTCCCTCGGCTCGACCGGCGTGTGGGAGCTGTTCCTGCCCGGCGTCGGCGCGGGCGAGCCGTACAAGTTCGAGATCACCCGGCCCGACGGTTCGCGCACCTTCCGCGCCGACCCGCTGGCCCGCCGGACGGAGGTCCCGCCGGCCACGTCCTCGATCGTGCACGCCTCGGACTACACGTGGGGCGACGGGGAGTGGCTGGCCCGCCGCGCGGACACGCCCGCGCACGAGGCACCGATGTCGGTGTACGAGGTCCACCTGCCGTCCTGGCGCCCCGGCCTCACCTACCGCGAGCTGGCGGAGCAGCTCCCGGCGTACGTCTTGGACCTCGGCTTCACGCACGTGGAGCTGATGCCGGTCGCCGAGCACCCCTTCGGCGGTTCCTGGGGCTACCAGGTCACCGGTTTCTACGCGCCCACGGCCCGGCTGGGCGATCCCGACGACTTCCGGTACCTGGTGGACCGGCTGCACCAGGAGGGCATCGGCGTCCTGATGGACTGGGTGCCGGCGCACTTCCCGCGCGACGACTGGGCGCTGGCGGAGTTCGACGGACGCCCGCTGTACGAGCACTCCGATCCGCTGCGGGCCGCGCACCCGGACTGGGGGACGCTGGAGTTCGACTTCGGGCGCCGGGAGGTGCGCAACTTCCTGGTGGCCAACGCCGTGTACTGGTGCGAGGAGTTCCACATCGACGGGCTGCGCGTGGACGCGGTCGCCTCGATGCTGTACCTGGACTACTCGCGCGAGCCGGGCGGGTGGACGCCGAACGAGCACGGCGGCCGGGAGAACCTGGACGCGGTGGCGTTCCTCCAGGAGATGAACGCGACGGTCTACCGGCGGGTGCCCGGCGTGGTGACGGTGGCGGAGGAGTCCACGGCCTGGGACGGGGTCACGCGGGCCACCCACCACCGGGGGCCGAGCGGCTTCGGCGGGCTCGGCTTCGGGCTGAAGTGGAACATGGGCTGGATGCACGACTCGCTCGCGTACATGAGCCACGAGCCGGTGCACCGCAAGCACCACCACGGCGAGCTGACCTTCTCCATGGTGTACGCGTACAGCGAGAACTACGTGCTGCCGATATCCCACGACGAGGTGGTGCACGGCAAGCGGTCCCTGGTGTCGAAGATGCCCGGCGACTGGTGGCAGCAGCGCGCGAACGAACGGGCGTACCTGGGCTGGATGTGGGCCCACCCCGGCAAGCAACTGCTCTTCATGGGCCAGGAGTTCGCGCAGGGCGCGGAGTGGTCGGAGGCGCACGGCCCCGACTGGTGGCTGCTCGACCCGCAGTACGGGGCGGCGGCCGACCACCGGGGCGTGCGCGACCTGGTGCGGGACCTGAACACCGTCTACCGGGCCACGCCCGCGCTGTGGCAACGCGACACCCATCCCTCCGGTTTCTCCTGGGTGGCCGGCGACGCGGCCGAGGACGACGTCGTGGCCTTCCTGCGCCTGGACGCCGAGGGCAGCCCGCTGCTCGCGGTGTCGAACTTCGCCCCGGTGGTCCGCTCCGGCTACCGCCTCGGCGTCCCCGACGAGATCCCGGCCTGGCACGAGGTCCTCAACACCGACGCCGCCCGCTACGGCGGCGGCGACGTGACCAACCCGGACCCGGTCAAGCCGGAACCCCAGGGCCGGCACGGCCGCCCGGCGAGCATCCGCCTGACCCTGCCGCCCCTGGCCACGGTGTGGCTGCGCCCGGCCTGACCGTCAGCCCGCGCCGCCCTCGTCCGCGAGCCCCTTCGGCAGCGGCTCGCTGTGCAGGACGCCGAGGTGCTGGGTGGCGCGGGTGAGGGCGACGTAGAGGTCGCTGGTGCCGTAGCGGCCGGGCTCGACGACCAGGACGGAGTCGAACTCCAGGCCCTTGGACTGGCGCGGGTCCAGGAGGACGACCCGCCGCGTCAGGTCCGGCTCGGCGTCCGCGGTCACGCCGTCCAGCCGGGCGGCGAGGGCGGGGTGCAGCTCCCGCGGGGCGACGACGGCGAGGCGGCCCTCCTCGGGGGTCAGTTCCCGGACGGCCTCGGCGACGGCGGCGGGCAGGTCGCCGGTGGCCCGGATCCAGGGACGTACGCCCGTCGAGCGCACCGAGCTGGGCGGGGTGAAGGACGGGTCCTCGGCCCGGACCACGGCCGCCGCGAGGTCCATGACCTCGGCCGGGGTGCGGTAGTTGACGCCCAGGCGGGTGTGCTCCCAGCGGTCCTCGACGTACGGGGCGAGGATCTTCGACCAGGAGCCGACACCGGCCGCCTCCGCGGTCTGCGCCGGGTCGCCGACCAGGGTCATCGAGCGGGTGGGGCAGCGGCGCATCAGCAGCCGCCAGGCCATGGGGGACAGCTCCTGCGCCTCGTCGACGATGATGTGCCCGAACGCCCAGGTGCGGTCGGCCGCCGCGCGCTCGGCGGCGCTGCGGTGGTCCTCCTCCTCCTGGCGCTCGGCGAAGCGCTCGGCGTCGATGACGTCGTGGGCGAGCAGGACCTCAGACTCCTCGTCGGCCTTGTCCTCGAACTCGTAGGTCCGGGACGCGTACGACACGTCCAGCACGCCCTGCGCGTAGGCGATCTGCTCCTCCCGCTCGCGTTCGGCGCGGGTGCGGGCCACCCGGTCGTCCACGCCGAGCAGTTCGGCCGCCTCGTCCAGCAGGGGCACGTCGGCGACGGTCCAGCGCCGGGTGACCGGGCGGCGGACGGCGGCGGCGTCCTCGGCGGGCAGGAAGGCCTCGGGGGCGGCGAGGAAGTCGGCGACCAGGCGCTGCGGGGTGAGCCGGGGCCACAACCGGTCGATGGCGGACCAGACCTCGGGGTTCTCGGCGAGTTCGTCGCGGATCTGGGTGATGTCGCTGGGGTCGAGGAGGTTGGTGCCGTCGTAGGGGTCGGTGCCGATGCGCTCGGCGACCATGTCGGTGAGGGTGTTGAGGATGTGCCCCTCGAAGTGTTCGCGGGCCGCGTTGTGCGGGAGTCGCGCGGCGCGGGTGCGCTCGCGGGCGACGTTGACGAGGTCGTCGTCCAGCATGAGCACGTCCCGGTCGTGCTCGACGGCGATGACCGGGTCGGGCAGCGCCTGCCGGTCGCGGACCACCTCGGCGAGCACGTCGGCCATGCCGGCCCGGCCCTTCACGGCCGCAGCCTCGGGGGTGTCCGTCGCCGTGGCTTTCACTCCGGGGAACAGCTCGCCGACGGTGGCGAGGAGCACGCCGGTCTCGCCCAGCGAGGGCAGCACCTCGCCGATGTAGCCGAGGAAGGCCGGGTTGGGGCCGACGATGAGGACGGCGCGCTTGGCGAGCAGTTCGCGGTGCTCGTAGAGGAGGTAGGCGGCGCGGTGCAGGGCGACGGCGGTCTTGCCGGTGCCGGGGCCGCCCTCGACGACGAGGACACCGCGGTGCGGGGCGCGGATGATGCGGTCCTGGTCGGCCTGGATGGTCTGCACGATGTCGCCCATGCGCCCGGTGCGCGCGGAGTTCAGCGCGGCGAGCAGCACGGCGTCGCCGGAGGGGTCCTCGTGGCCGGTGCGGGTCTCGTCGCCGAGGTCGAGGATCTCGTCGTGCAGCGCGGTGACGGTGCGGCCCTCGCTGGTGATGTGCCGGCGGCGGCGCAGACCCATCGGGGTGTGGCCGGTGGCCAGGTAGAAGGGGCGGGCGACACCGGCGCGCCAGTCGATGAGGACGGGGGTGCGTTCGGCGTCGTCGGCGCGCAGTCCGATGCGGCCGATGTGGTGGCCCTCCCCGGAGGTGAGGTCGATCCGGCCGAAGCACAGGGAGCCGTCCACCGCGTTGAGCGCGGCGAGCAGTCCGGAGCGCTCGGCGACCAGGATGTCCCGTTCCAGCCGGGCCTGCTGGGGGGTGTTGCCCTGCGCGAGCGCCTCGGTGACGGACACCTCGGCATGGCCGCGCAGCGCGTCCACGCGCGCGTACAGCCCGTCGATGAATTCCTGCTCGTGCCGCAATTCATCGTCCGGAAATTCGGTGTTTGACAATTCCACTCCCGGCCGCATATACTGTGCCTACTGAACTTCTTCGCGACCTCATTTATCTGAAGTCACGAATCATCGAATATACGCAAAGAAATCCCCCGAGCGCAATTGCTCGGGGGATTTTTCCTTGGTGCGTCGCGGCCGGTCGGACGCGCTCAGACCACCTCGGCCAGTTCCGCCAGGAGCCGCCTCTTGGGCTTGGCCCCCACCATCGACCGCACCGGCTCACCGTCGCGGAAGACCATGAGCGTGGGCGTCGCGAGCACCCCGTGGGCGAGCGTCGTCTCCGGATTGCGGTCCACGTCGATCCGCACCACGCGCAGCCGCTCGCTCTCCTCGGCCGCGATGTCCCTCAGCACCGGCCCGAGCTGCCGGCAGGGCCCGCACCACTCGGCGGTGAACTGCACCAGCACGGGCACCTCGCTGCCCAGCACCTCCGTGGCGAAGTCCGCGTCCGTCACCTCGGCCACCCCGGCGATCGTCGTCATGCGTGCCCTCCCAGTTCGCACTTGGGTTCCGGACCCCCCGGAACCGCCGCCTCGGCCCGCGCCAACTGCGCGGCGACCTGCGCGCGCACCGACGTGAGCTGCTCGATCAGCGTGTCCAGCTCCGCCAGCTTGCGCCGGTAGACCACCAGGGACGCGGGGCAGGAGTCGCCCTCGGGGTGCCCGGCGCGCAGGCACTCCACGAAGGGGCGGGTCTCCTCCAGGTCGAATCCGAAGTCCTGGAGGGTCCTGATCTGCCGCAGCAGCCTCAGGTCGTCCTCGTCGTAGGTGCGGTAGCCGTTGTCGCCCCGCCGCGCGGGCAGCAGACCCCGCGACTCGTAGTACCGCAGCGTCCGCGTGGTGGTCCCGGCCCGTGCGGCCAGCTCGCCGATTCGCATGGGGACGAACGTAGGCCTTGACGCCGACGTCAGGGCAAGAAGCCCCGCGCCGGGGGAGGACGCGGGGCTTCTTCGCAGGGACCGGGCGGCTGAGCAACGGGGGGAGCACCTCAGCCGCCCGGCGTGTGGGGGCGCCGTACGGGCGTCAGGCCCGCGTCAGCTCCTTCTCGCCGCCCTGTTCGGGCAGGTCCGGGGTGTCGTCGCCGTCGGCGGGGCCGTGGGCGTCGTCCAGGAGGGTCTTCTCGTCGAACGGGATCCGGCCGGCGAGGACGTCGTTGACCCGCTCCTTGTCGATCTCCTTGGTCCAGGTGCCGATCAGGACGGTGGCCACCGCGTTGCCGCCGAAGTTCGTCAGGGCGCGGGCCTCGCTCATGAAGCGGTCGATGCCGACGATCAGGCCGATGCCGTCCACCAGCGCGGGCTTGTGCGACTGGAGGCCGCCGGCCAGCGTGGCCAGGCCGGCGCCGGAGACGCCGGCGGCGCCCTTGGAGGCCACCAGCAGGAAGAGCAGCAGCGGGATCTGCTCACCGATCGACATCGGCGTACCCATGGCGTCGGAGATGAACAGCGAGGCCATGGTCATGTAGATCATGGTGCCGTCGAGGTTGAACGAGTAGCCGGTCGGGACGGTGATGCCGACCACCGGCTTGCTGACGCCCAGGTGCTCCATCTTCGCGATGAGGCGGGGCAGCGCCGACTCCGAGGACGAGGTGGACAGGATCAGCAGGAACTCGCGGCCCAGGTACTTGAAGAGCGAGAAGACGTTGATCCCGGAGACGAGGCGCAGCACGGCGCCCAGCACCAGGAAGAGGAAGAGGAAGCAGGTCACGTAGAAGCCCAGCATCAGCACGGCCAGGCTCTTGAGGGCGTCGACACCGGCCGAGCCGGTGACGGCGGCGATGGCGCCGAAGGCACCGACCGGGGCGGCCCACATGATCATCGCCAGGACGCGGAAGACCAGCCGCTGGATGTGCTCGATGCCGCGCAGGACGGGCTGGCCGGCGCTGCCCATGGCCTGCAGGGCGAAGCCGCAGAGCAGGGCGACGAGCAGGGTCTGGAGCACCTCGCCCGCGGTGAACGCGGAGACGATCGTGGTCGGGATGATGCCGATCAGGAAGTCGACGGTGCCCTTGGCCTCCGCGTCGACCTGCGCCTGGCCGGTCTCCTTGACGGCGTCCGTGACCGCGAGGCCCGTGCCCGGGTCGAGGATGTTGCCGACGATCAGGCCGATGGCGAGCGCCACCAGCGACATCACGAAGAAGTAGACGAGGGCGATGCCGCCGACCGCGCCGACCTTGGCGGCCTTGCGGACGGAGCCGATGCCCAGGACGATCGTGCAGAAGATGATCGGCGAGATCATCATCTTGATCAGGTTCACGAAGCCGGTGCCGAGCGGCTTCAGCTCGGTGGCGAAGTCCGGGGCGATCAGACCGACGGCGATACCGAGGGCGACCGCGATGATCACGGCTATGTAGAGATAGTGCGTGCGGTCGCGCTTGGCTTTGGGTGCGGCAGGTGCCGTAGCGGCGTTGCTGGTCACGGCGGCCCTCCTTGACGACGTCGTCGGCATCACCGGCGTGCGGCTCACGTCCGGGGGTTGGATCGGGGACGGGGTGACTATCTCCCGGCATGTGAGCGCCGTCACCCTTGCGTTCATTTAGTTCACAATCCAGCCACGGGGGAGACTGGCGGCATGCATCTCCGCGTCCCGAGACTCCGGCCCCGCAGTCTGGCCGGGCAGCTCTTCGCCATGCAGGCCGTCCTGATAGCGGTCGTCGTGGTCGGGTACGCGCTGTTCACCTACCTCAGCGACCGGGGCCAGGCCCAGGACGCCGCCGGACGCCAGGCCAGGGCGGTGGCGCTGGCGATCGCGGACTCGCCGTCCGTGGCGGAGGCGATCCGCACGCCGGACCCCACGGCCCGCCTCCAGCCGTACGCGGTGCGGGTCATGCAGGACACGGACGTGGACTTCGTGACGATCATGAATCCGCGGGGCATCCGCTGGACCCACCCCGAGCCGAAGGAAATCGGCCACGCCTTCCGGGGCCACATCGAGCGCGCGCAGCGGGGCGGCACCTTCACCGAGACGTACTCGGGCACGCTCGGCCCCTCGGTACGGGCGGTCACCCCGATCGTGGACGACGGCCGGATCGTCGGCCTGGTCAGTGCCGGGATCAAGGTGGAGGAGATCAGCAAGCGGGCGCAGGAGCAGCTCACGGCCCTGTCGGGGGTGGCGGCCGGGGCGCTGCTGCTCGGCGCGGTCGGTACGTACGTGATCAACGCGCGGTTGCGCCGGCACACGCACGGCATGAACGCGGAGCAGCTCAGCCGCATGCACGACTACCATCAGGCGGCGCTGCACGCGGTGCGGGAGGGGCTGCTGATGCTGGACGGGCAGTACCGCGTCGCGCTGATCAACGACGGCGGACGGGAGCTGCTCGGCGTGCGCGGTGACGTGGTGGGGGCCTCGGTGGCGGAGCTCGGGCTGCCGTCGCGGCTGACGGGGGCGCTGCTGGCGTCGGAGCCGCGGGTGGACGAGGTGCACCTGGCGGCGGACCGGGTGCTGGTGGTGAACACCTCGCCGGTCTCCGGCGGTGAGCGCCGGGGCACGGTGGTGACGCTGCGGGACGTGACGGAGCTGCAGTCGCTGACGGGCGAGCTGGATTCGGAGCGCGGCTTCACGCAGGCGCTGCGCTCGCAGGCGCACGAGGCGGCCAACCGGCTGCACACGGTCGTCTCGCTGATCGAACTGGGGCGGGCGGAGGAGGCCGTGGAGTTCGCGACGGCGGAGCTGGAACTGGCGCAGGCGCTGACCGACCAGGTGGTGGCGGCGGTGAGCGAGCCGGTGCTGGCGGCGCTGCTGCTGGGCAAGACGGCGCAGGCCAACGAACGAGGGGTGGAGCTGGTGGTGTCGCAGGACAGCCGACTGGACGACGGGCTGCTGCCGCCGTCGCTGCCCTCCCGGGACCTGGTGACGATCCTGGGCAACCTGGTCGACAACGCGGTGGACGCGGCGCAGGGCGCGGTGCCGTCGCGGGTCACGGTGGCGGCGTACACGGAGACGGCCGGCACCGGCGGCTCGGAGCTGGTGCTGTGCGTGTCGGACACCGGCGCCGGGGTCGACCCCGCCCATGCCGACCTGGTCTTCCAGCGGGGCTACTCGACCAAGCCGGCCCGCGAGGGCGGACGCGGCCTGGGGCTCGCCCTGGTCCGACAGGCGGTACGGCGCCACGACGGCACCCTGAACGTGACGGAGGCGGACGGCGGCGGCGCCCGCTTCGAGGCCCGGCTGCCGCTGGGCGGCCCCGGGGACGACGGGTCCGCCCCGACGGCGGTGGCGGGCGGCAGACCGGGAGCCGGGGGCACCGTATGAACACCGCCGAGCAGCCCATCCGGGTCCTGGTCGTCGAGGACGACCCGGTCGCCGCCGACGCGCACGTGATGTACGTCGGCCGGGTGCCGGGGTTCGTCGCGGTGGGCAAGGCCCACACCGGCGCGGAGGCCCGGCGGCTGCTGGACCGCACGCCGGTGGACCTGCTCCTGCTCGACCTGCACCTGCCGGACGTGCACGGCCTCCAGTTGGCCCGCTCGCTGCGCGCGGCGGGACACCACACCGACGTGATAGCGGTGACGTCGGCCAGGGACCTGACGGTCGTACGGGAGGGCGTGTCGCTGGGCGTCGTCCAGTACGTGCTGAAGCCCTTCACCTTCGCCACCCTGCGCGACCGCCTGGTGCGCTACGCGGAGTTCCGGGGCGCTGCCGGGGAGGCCAGCGGCCAGGACGAGGTCGACCGCGCCCTCGCCACCCTGCGCGCCCCGACCCCGGCGGCCCTGCCGAAGGGCCTGAGCGGCCCGACCCTGGAACGCGTCACGGGCACCCTGCGCGGCTCGGACGAGGGCCTCACGGCGGCCGGGGTCGCGGAGGCGGTGGGCATCTCCCGCATCACGGCCCGCCGTTACCTGGAGCACCTGGTGAACGCGGGGCGCGCGGTCCGGAGCCCGCAGTACGGGCAGGTGGGGCGGCCCGAGTTGGTCTACCGGTGGGTGCGGGGGCGGTGAGCCGGGCCGCCCTGCGGGCCTGCTCGGCTCCCTGGGCGAGTCCGCCCGCGCGTGGGCTTCGGCGGCCTGCGTAAGGCAACGCCCAAGGACGGCAAGGCCGACCGCCTCCTCCGGGGGTAATCCGGCGCACACGCATTGACCTGACCAGACCGCCCCTCTTACGTTCGCCGGGCAGCCGTCCAGGCCACAGTGTCGTGCGCCCCCAGGAGGTCATGCCCGTGCGCCCCACCGTCCGGTTCACCGCCCTGTTCGTTCTCACCGCGCTCGCCTCCGCCTCGCTCGCCGCCTGCGGAAGCGGTTCCGGCGGCGACGCGGACACGGTGAAGGTCTCCTTCAAGCAGTCGACGGACAACTCCGTCAAGGTGATGGACACCTACCTCGGCGACATCAAGAAGCAGTTCGAGAAGGCCAACCCGGGGAAGAAGGTCGAGCTGGTGCCGATCAAGGCGCCGGACTCGGAGTACTACACCAAGCTCCAGCAGATGCTCCGCTCCCCCAAGACCGCGCCCGACCTGGTCTACGAGGACACGTTCCTCATCAACTCCGACATCACCAGCGGGTACTTGAAGCCGCTCGACGACTACCTCGCCGAGTGGAAGGACTGGGACCGGTTCATCGACACGGCGAAGGCGGCGGCCAGGGGCGAGGACGGGAAGACGTACGGCGTGCCGGACGGGACCGACACCCGTGGGCTCTGGTTCAGCAAGGACGTGTTCGCCAAGGCCGGGCTGCCCGCCGACTGGCAGCCGAAGACCTGGGACGAGGTCCTCGACGCCGCCCGCGCCATCAAGGAGAAGGTCCCCGGCGTCACGCCGATCAACGTCTACACCGGCAAGCCCGCCGGCGAGGCGGCCACCATGCAGGGCTTCGAGATGCTGCTGTACGGCACGGGGGACGGTGGCGCCGATCCGCTGTACGACAAGGGCAGCAAGAAGTGGGTCACGGCGGGGCAGGGGTTCAAGGACGCCCTCGGTTTCGTCGAGACGGTGTACAAGGAGAAGCTCGGGCCGGAGGTCTCCGACGCCCTCGACCCCAACTTCTCCACGAAGATCCGCGGTGAGCTGCTGCCGCAGGGCAGGCTCGGGATCGCACTCGACGGCTCCTGGCTGCCGCAGGACTGGCTGGAGGGCAGCGGGCACGAGTGGCCCGAGTGGTCGAAGGAGCTGGGGCTCGCGGCCATGCCGACGCAGACCGGGCAGGCACCGGGACGCGTGAGCATGTCCGGCGGGTGGACCTGGGCGATCCCGGCCAAGGCGGGCAACCCCGATCTCGCCTTCGAGTTCGTCAAGACGATGCAGACCAAGGCCAACGCCCAGAAGTGGTACATCGCCAACTCCGGCATCGCGGTCCGCGAGGACGTCGCGGAGGACCCCGCCTACGTCGCGGCCCAGCCCGGCATCAAGTTCTTCACCGACCTCGTCGCCGACACCCACTACCGGCCCGCCTACCCGGCGTACCCGCAGGTGTCCGTCGCCGTCCAGGAGGCGATGGAGGGCGTGACGACCGGCGACAAGTCGGTCGAGGAGGCGGCGCGCGGCTACGACGAGGCGCTGAAGGAGGCCACCGACGGCAAGGTGGTGAGCAGGTGACGGCGACCGCGCCGGGGCACGCCGGGCCGGAGGTGCGCAAGGTGCCCGCGGCCGCGGCCTCCGGCGGGCGGACCGGCACCGTGCGCCGGTCGCTCCTGCGTGCCCTGCCCCTCTCCCCCGCCGTCGTCCTCCTGCTGCTCTTCCTCGCCGGCCCGATCGTCTACTGCGTCGTCATCGCCTTCACCGACCTCCGGCTCACCGGGCAGTCCCAGGAGTCCTTCGTCGGCTTCGACAACTTCACCCGCGCCTTCCGCGACGAGGCGTTCCTCAACGCCGTATGGCTGACCCTGGTGTTCACCGTGCTGTCCTCGCTGATCGGGCAGAACACGCTGGGGCTGGCGCTGGCCTCGCTGATGCAGCGGGCGTCGAAGCCGGTCCGCACGCTCACCGGTGGCATCGTTGTCACGGCCTGGGTGCTGCCGGAGGTGGTGGCGGGCTTCCTGCTCTACGCCTTCTTCCGGCGGGAGGGCACCCTCAACGCGATCCTGGACTGGCTCCATCTGCCCTCGCAGGACTGGCTGTTCACGCTGCCGATCCTGGCGGTGTCCTTCGCCAACGTGTGGCGGGGCACGGCGTTCTCGATGCTGGTGTACTCCGCCGCGCTGAACGAGATCCCCAAGGAGATCACCGAGGCCGCCGAGGTGGACGGCGCGAGCGGCTGGCGCCGGATGTGGCACATCACGCTGCCGATGATCCGGCGCTCCATCGGTACCAACCTCATGCTCAACACGCTGCAGACGCTGTCGGTCTTCGGGCTGATCTGGGTGATGACGCGCGGCGGGCCGAGCGGCAGGAGCCAGACGCTGCCGCTGTTCATGTACGAGCAGGCCTTCCAGAACAGCCTGATCGGGTACGGCACGGCGGTCGCGCTGCTGCTGTTGCTCATCGGCTCGCTGTTCTCGGTCGTGTACCTGCGGCTGCTGCGGACGGAGGTCTGAGATGACGGACACGGTCGTGCCTCGCCCGGCTTCTCGAAGGCCCGGAACCTCGCGCCGTACGGCCCCCGCCTCCCGGCGCAACCGGCGCCGTACGGCCGCCGACGCCGGGCTGCTGGTGGTGGCCGCGGCCTTCGTGCTGCCGTTGGCCTGGGTGGTGCTGTCCGCCCTCGACCCGCACGCGAGCCTCAGGGTCAAGGTCCCCGACGGGGTGACGCTGGAGAACTTCGACGCCGTCCTCACCCCGGAGATCACCTTCACCCCGCTGCTCAACAGCCTGGTCCTGTGCGGCGGGGCGACGCTGCTGACGGTGGTGTGCGCGGCGCTCGCGGCGTACCCGCTCTCCCGCTTCCGGTCGCGGCTGAACCGGCCGTTCCTGCTCACCGTCCTCTTCGCGACCAGCCTGCCGATCACGGCGATCATGGTGCCGGTCTACGCGCTGTTCGTGCGGGTGAACCTGATCGACACCGTGCAGGGGACGATCTTCTTCTTCGCCGCCTCGCAACTGCCCTTCGCGATCTGGCTGATGAAGAACTTCATGGACGGGGTGCCGAAGGAACTGGAGGAGGCGGCGTGGACGGACGGGGCGTCGTCCTTCCAGTCGCTGCTGCGGATCGTGCTGCCGCTGATGGGACCGGGCGTGGCGGTGGTGACCGTCTTCTCGTTCGTGATGATGTGGGGGAACTTCTTCGTCCCCTTCATGCTGCTGCTCTCCCCGGACCAGATGCCCGCCTCGGTCAGCATCAACGACTTCTTCGGCAACCGGGGCATGGTGGCGTACGGGCAGCTCGCGGCGTTCTCGATCGTGTACTCCACGCCGGTCGTGCTGCTGTACGTGCTGATCTCCCGGCGGCTGGGCGGCGGGTTCGCGCTGGGCGGGGCGGTCAAGGGGTGAGGCCACGCGGCCGGCTCCGGCGTCGAGGAGGGCGCCCGGCGGAGGGGGCGTACGGGGGCCCGCGCGCCCCCGTACGTTCCTACAACCCGTACCGCTGGCCGAACAGCCCGTAGTCAACGTCGCCCCGGACCCCTACGGTGTGGCGCGTGCGCCGACCCTCACCCGGCCCGAGCCAGTCGGGCCCTCCGTTCAACGCCCTCGCCGCCCGCCGGCTGCGTGCCGCCCTCCGCATGGGCCCCGAGCACGTCGCCCACGGCATGCGGGTCTCGTACGGCCTGCCGTACGTCACCCCCGACCTCGTCGTCGCCTGGGAGCGGGGGACGGCTGCCCCCGAGGGCCCGGAGCTGACCGCGCTCGCGGGGGTGCTGTGGTGCTCGCCGGGCGAGCTGATCGGGCGTCCGCAGTCCCTGCGCGAGCACCGCGTCGCCCGCGGTCTGGCGCCGGAGGACGTGGCCCGCGCGGTCGGACTCGGGCTCTCCGCCTACCGGCGGATGGAGGAGGCGGACGACTGGCGCGGCACCGACCGGCAGTCGGCCCAGCTCGCCGACGTGCTCGGCCTCACGCTGCCCGACTTCGTGACCGTCACCGGGCGCGAGGAGAAGCTGGCCGAACTTCTGACGAGCGCGGTGACCACCCGCTGGCAGGGATGTGTGCGCCCGATAGCCAAGCTGGCGCCGCTGGACCGGCGCGTGCTGGAGAACGTCCTCCAGGTGCTGCACCAGGACTACCAGGGGCGGATGACCGCCACCCTGAGCTGGGGCGGCGGCGCCCCCGACTCCAGTGCCGGGGGCCGGGACTTCCTCGACCGGATCGTGGAGCACTTCTGGACGGCGGTCGAGAAGCACCCGTGAGGCGCCACCCGGGCCGGGGGCTAGAAGACCGACTCCGCCTCGTCCATCCGGTCCTTCGGCACCGTCTTCAGCTCGGTGACGGCCTCGGCGAGCGGCACCATCACGACGTCCGTGCCGCGCAGCGCGGTCATCCGGCCGAAGTCGCCCCGGTGCGCGGCCTCCACCGCGTGCCAGCCGAAGCGGGTGGCCAGGACCCGGTCGTACGCGGTCGGGGTGCCGCCGCGCTGGACGTGGCCGAGGATGACCGGCTTGGCCTCCTTGCCGAGCCTGCGCTCCAGTTCGAAGGCGAGCGCGGTGCCGATGCCCTGGAAGCGCTCGTGGCCGAACTTGTCGATGGCGCCCTTGCCGTAGTCCATGGTGCCCTCGGCGGGGTGGGCGCCCTCGGCGACGCAGACCACGGCGAACTTCTTGCCGCGGGAGAAGCGCTCCTCGACCATCTTGACCAGGTCGGCGGGGTCGAAGGGGCGCTCGGGCAGGCAGATGCCGTGGGCGCCGGCGGCCATGCCGGACTCCAGGGCGATCCAGCCGGCGTGCCGGCCCATGACCTCGACGACCATCACGCGCTGGTGGGACTCGGCGGTGGTCTTGAGGCGGTCCATCGCCTCGGTGGCGACGCCGACGGCCGTGTCGAAGCCGAAGGTGCGGTCGGTGGAGGAGATGTCGTTGTCGATGGTCTTCGGCACGCCGACGACGGGCAGACCGGCGTCCGACAGCATCCGGGCCGCCGTGAGCGTGCCCTCGCCGCCTATCGGGATCAGGGCGTCGATCCCGAAGTTCTGGATCATGTCGCCGGCGTTCTCGCACGCCTCGCGGAGCCGGTCGCGCTCCAGGCGGGAGGAGCCGAGGATGGTGCCGCCGCGGGCGAGGATGCCGCTGACGGCGTTGAGGTCGAGGGTGCGGTAACGGCCGTCCAGCAGGCCCGCGTAGCCGTCCTCGAAGCCGATGACCTCGTCGCCGTAGTTGTCGACCGCTCGGTGCACGACCGACCGGATCACTGCGTTCAGGCCGGGGCAGTCGCCGCCTGCGGTGAGAACTCCGATACGCATCGTGCTGTGTCTCCTGCTCGCTGTTGACACCGGTGAGCCGGTCCAATTGTTCCACGGCCCGGAGGACGGTGGGGCCGGATGATGCTGACGGGCGTCTTAACCCTCGCCGGAGGTACTGTCAAGAGGGTTCCGCACCCCGACGAGGAACGCTCACCCCGACGAAACGGAGAGCACGCGTGACGCGCAGCGTGTACGTGACCGGCACCGACCGCGGCGACGGCCGCCAGGTCGTCGAGCTGGGGGTGATGGAGCTGCTCACCCGGCAGGTCGACCGGGTCGGTGTGTTCCGTCCCCTGGTGCACGACGGGCCCGACCGGCTCTTCGAGCTGCTGCGCGCCCGCTACCGGCTCTCGCAGGACCCGGCGACGGTCTACGGCATGGACTACCGGGACGCCTCCCTCCTCCAGGCGGAACAGGGCGTGGACGAGCTGGTGTCCGCGCTGGTCGACCGCTTCCACCTGGTGGCGCGGGACTACGACGTGGTCCTCGTCCTGGGCACCGACTACGCGGACACCCAGTTCCCGGACGAGCTGTCGCTGAACGCGCGGCTCGCCAACGAGTTCGGCGCCTCGGTCCTCCCCGTCGTCGGCGGCCGCAGGCAGAGCGCGGACTCGGTGCTGGCCGAGACCCACAACGCCTTCCGCGCCTACGACGGCCTGGGCTGCGACGTGCTGGCCATGGTGACCAACCGGGTCGCGCGCGAGGACCGGGACGAGATCGCCGAGCGGCTCGCGCACCGGCTGCCGGTGCCGTGCTGGGTGGTGCCGGACGAGCCCGCCCTGTCCGCGCCGACCGTCTCCCAGATCGCGCACGCCCTGGGCGCCCGGGTGGTGCTCGGGGACGACTCCGGGCTCGCCCGCGACGCGCTGGACTTCGTCTTCGGCGGGGCCATGCTGCCCAACCTGCTGGCCGCGCTGACCCCGGGCTGCCTGGTCGTCACGCCTGGCGACCGCGCCGACCTGGTGGTCGGCACGCTGGCCGCGCACAGCGCCGGAACCCCGCCGATAGCCGGGGTGCTGCTGACCCTGAACGAGGTGCCCGGCGAGGGCATCCTCACCCTCGCCGGCCGGCTGGCCCCGGGCACACCGGTGCTCTCGGTGACCGGCAACAGCTTCCCCACCGCCGAGCAGCTCTTCTCCCTGGAGGGCAAGCTGGGCGCGGCCACCCCGCGCAAGGCGGAGACCGCCCTCGGCGTCTTCGAGCGGTACGTCGACACCGCGGAGCTGAGCAAGCGGGTCTCGGCGCCCAGCAGCGACCGCGTCACGCCGATGATGTTCGAGCACCAGCTCCTCGAACAGGCCCGGTCCGACCTGCGCCGGGTCGTGCTGCCGGAGGGCACCGAGGAGCGCGTGCTGCAGGCGGCGGAGGTGCTGATGCGCCGGGGCGTGTGCGAGCTGACGCTGCTCGGCCCGGCGGAGCAGATCCGCAAGAAGGCCGCCGACCTCGGCATCGACCTCGCCGGGGCCGAGCTGATCGATCCGGCCGCCAGCGAGCTGCGCGACTCCTTCGCCGAGAAGTACGCCGCCCTGCGCGCCCACAAGGGCGTGACCGTGGAGCTGGCGTACGACGTGGTCTCGGACGTGAACTACTTCGGCACGCTGATGGTGCAGGAAGGATTCGCCGACGGCATGGTGTCGGGGTCGGTGCACTCGACCGCGGCGACCATCCGCCCCGCCTTCGAGATCATCAAGACGAAGCCGGACGCGGAGATCGTCTCGTCCGTCTTCTTCATGTGCCTGGCCGACAAGGTCCTGGTCTACGGCGACTGCGCGGTCAACCCGGACCCGGACGCCGGGCAGCTCGCCGACATCGCCGCCCAGTCCGCGGCGACGGCGGCGCGGTTCGGGGTGGAGCCCCGGATCGCGATGCTGTCGTACTCGACGGGCACCTCCGGTTCCGGCGCCGACGTCGACAAGGTGCGCGAGGCCACCGAGCTGGTCCGCTCGCGCCGCCCGGACCTCAGCATCGAGGGGCCGATCCAGTACGACGCGGCGGTCGAGCCGTCGGTGGCCGCGACCAAGCTCCCCGGCTCGGCGGTCGCCGGGCAGGCCAGCGTGCTGATCTTCCCCGACCTGAACACCGGCAACAACACGTACAAGGCGGTGCAGCGCTCGGCCGGTGCCATCGCGGTCGGCCCGGTCCTCCAGGGCCTGCGCAAGCCGGTCAACGACCTGTCGCGGGGCGCGCTCGTGCAGGACATCGTCAACACCGTCGCCATCACGGCGATCCAGGCCCAGCAGTCCCCCAGCGAGAAGGCGTCCGACCTGTGAGCGGCTCCCGTGTCCTCGTCCTCAACTCCGGCTCCTCGTCGGTGAAGTACCAGCTCATCGACATGCGCGGCGGCAGCCGGCTGGCGGTGGGCCTGGTCGAGCGGATCGGCGAGGGCGGCGGCTCCCGCGTCAAGCACACCCCGGCGGACGGGGAGAGCCGCGAGTGGACCGGGCCGGTGCCCGACCACGACGCCGCGCTGAAGGCCATGGCGGCCGAACTGGACCGGGACGGCCTGGGCCTGGACTCCCCGGAGCTGGCCGCGATCGGGCACCGGGTGGTCCACGGCGGCCTGCGCTTCACCGAGCCGACGGTGATCGACGACGCCGTGCTCGCCGAGATCGAGCGGCTGATCCCGGTCGCCCCGCTGCACAACCCGGCCAACCTCACCGGCATCCGCACCGCGCAGTCACTGCGCCCGGACCTGCCGCAGGTCGCCGTGTTCGACACCGCCTTCCACACGACGATGCCGGAGTCCGCGGCCCGCTACGCGATCGACGTCGAGACCGCCGACGCGCACCGCATCAGGCGCTACGGCTTCCACGGCACCTCGCACGCCTACGTCTCGCGCGAGACCGCGAGGCTGCTGGGCCGGGCGCCCGAGGACGTGAACGTGATCGTGCTGCACCTGGGCAACGGGGCGTCCGCCTCGGCGGTGCGGGGCGGGCGGTGCGTGGACACCTCCATGGGGCTGACGCCTTTGGAGGGGCTGGTGATGGGTACGCGTTCGGGAGACATGGACCCGGCCGTCATCTTCCATTTGATGCGCGTCGGTGGAATGTCCGCCGACGAGATCGACACTCTTCTCAACAAGAGGAGCGGTCTGACCGGGCTGTGCGGCGACAACGACATGCGGGAGATCCGCCGCCGTGTCGACGCCGGCGACGAACGGGCCGCGCTGGCCTTCGACATCTACATTCACCGGCTCAAGAAGTACATCGGCGCCTATTACGCCGTTCTCGGACGCGTGGACGCCGTGGCGTTCACGGCCGGGGTCGGGGAGAACTCGGCGCCGGTGCGCGAGGCGGCCCTGGCGGGCCTGGAGGGGCTCGGCCTGGCGGTCGACTCCGGGCTGAACGCCGTACGCGGGGACGCGGCCCGGCTGATCTCGCCCGCGGACGCGCGGGTGGCGGTGGCGGTGGTCCCGACGGACGAGGAAATGGAGATCGCGACCCAGAGCTATGCGCTGGTGAATGAAGAAGGCAATCCCCTTCTCACCTGAGCGGCATCCCGCCCTTTTGTATTTTCCGCCAGACGGAATATTCCGCGCCGAAACAAACCGATAGGATGGCACCCATGCGCCGTTCGAAAATCGTCTGTACTCTCGGCCCCGCGGTCGACTCCCACGAGCAGCTCGTCACGCTGATCGAAGCCGGCATGAACGTGGCCCGCTTCAATTTCAGCCACGGCACCCACGCCGAGCACCAGGGCCGCTACGACCGGGTGCGGGCCGCCGCCAAGGAGACCGGCCGGGCCGTCGGTGTCCTCGCCGACCTGCAGGGCCCGAAGATCCGCCTGGAGACCTTCGCCGAGGGTCCCGTCGAGCTGGTGCGCGGTGACGAGTTCACCATCACCACCGAGGACGTCCCGGGCGACAGGACGATCTGCGGCACGACGTACAAGGGCCTGCCCGGTGACGTCACCAAGGGCGACCAGGTCCTCATCAACGACGGCAACGTCGAGCTGAAGGTCACCGAGGTCGAGGGCTCCCGGGTGAAGACGATCGTCATCGAGGGCGGCGTCATCTCCGACCACAAGGGCATCAACCTGCCCGGCGCCGCGGTGAACGTCCCCGCGCTGTCCGACAAGGACGTCGAGGACCTGCGGTTCGCGCTGCGCATGGGCTGCGACCTGGTCGCCCTCTCCTTCGTCCGGGACGCCAAGGACGTCGCCGACGTGCACCGCGTCATGGACGAGGAGGGCCGCCGCGTCCCGGTGATCGCCAAGGTGGAGAAGCCCCAGGCGGTCGACAACATGGAGGACGTCGTGATGGCGTTCGACGGTGTGATGGTCGCCCGCGGCGACCTGGCCGTCGAGTACCCGCTCGAGAAGGTCCCCATGGTGCAGAAGCGCCTGATCGAGCTGTGCCGGCGCAACGCCAAGCCGGTGATCGTGGCGACCCAGATGATGGAGTCGATGATCACCAACTCCCGTCCGACCCGCGCCGAGGCCTCCGACGTGGCCAACGCGATCCTGGACGGCGCCGACGCGGTCATGCTCTCCGCCGAGTCCAGCGTGGGCGCCTACCCGATCGAGACCGTCAAGACGATGTCGAAGATCGTCACCGCCGCCGAGCAGGAGCTGCTCTCCAAGGGCCTCCAGCCGCTGGTGCCGGGCAAGAAGCCGCGCACGCAGGGCGGTTCGGTGGCCCGTGCCGCCGCCGAGATCGCCGACTTCCTGGGCGGCAAGGGCCTGGTGGCCTTCACCCAGTCCGGCGACACGGCCCGCCGGCTCTCCCGCTACCGCGCCTGCCAGCCGATCCTGGCCTTCACCACCGACGAGTCCACCCGCAACCAGCTCACGCTGAGCTGGGGCGTGGAGCCGCACGTGGTGCCGTTCGTGAACAGCACCGACGAGATGGTCGACCTGGTGGACCAGGAGACGATGCGCCTGGGCCGGTTCGACGACGGCGACGTCGTCGTGATCACCGCCGGTTCGCCCCCCGGCGTGCCCGGAACCACCAACATGGTCCGCGTGCACCACCTGGGCGAGACGCGCCGCGGCTGACGGCACCACCGGCCCCCAGGGGCCCGTACGGCGCTGAGGGCGCCCCCTGCGACAGGGGGCGCCCTCGGGCGTCGTCGCGGGCTCCCGGCGGAGCGCGGGCGCGTCAGCCGGTCACGTACTGGTGCAGTCCCGGGATGTGCAGCGTGCCGCCGAACTGGCCGGCCTGGACGACCGTCACCTTGGTGAAGTAGATGAGCGGGATGTCCAGCGGCGGCGGGTGCTCGGGGTCGAAGGTGATCGGGATCAGCCCGAGCAGGTTGCCCGAGATGCTCTCGGTGTACATCACCGTCTCGCCGTCGCGGATCGTGGACGTGGAGCCCTCGGCCGCCTGCACGTGGTAGGTCTTGCCGATCTGCTTGTCCTTCACCGTCTGGTGCAGGTCGCCGATGTCGGTGCCGTGGGAGATGACGTACTTCAGCACCTTCTTGGTGGTGCCGTTGGCCGTCTTCACCTCGACGACGCCCTTGTAGGAGGCGCCCTTCAGCAGCAGCGAGCTGGCGTTGAGGTACCACGGGTCGTCGGGCAGCGGCACCGTGTTGTCGACGCCGCCCTCCTCGTCGGTGGCGACCGGACAGTCGTCCACGTCCGTCCCGGGGCTCGCGGAGGCGTCGGGGGTGGGCGTGGCGGTGGCGTCCTCCTCGGCCTTCGCCGCGTCCTCCTTCGCCTTCCCGGCCGCGTCCTCGGCCGCCTCGGCCGCCTCGGCCACCGACTTCCCGGTGTCCTCGGCCGCCTTCGACGCCGTGCCGGTCACGCCCTCGACGGCGTCCTTCGCCGTGTCGGTGGCCTTCTCGGTGGTGTCCTTCAACGCGCCGGACACGCCGGACGCGCTCTCGGACGCCGAGGGGGCCGGCGTGGGGCTCGCGCTCTCGTCGGCCTTCTTGCCGCCGGTGAAGATGCCCTCCAGGGCGTCGCCGATGCCCTCCAGCAGACCGCCCTTCGTCTCCGACCCGGAGGGGGACGGTGCCGCGGTGGAACCGGACGCCGCCTGGCTCTGCGACGCGGACGGGCTCGGCGCGGGTGCGGACTGCTCGTCCTTGGCGCCCTTGTCGTCGGAACCTGAATCCGGCGAAGAGGGGCCGTCGTCGTCCGTGCCCGCGTCCTTGTCCGCGTCCTTGTCCGCGTTCTTGTCGTCCTGGCCGGCGTCCTCGGCGGAGGCCGAGGGGCCGGGCTCCTTCGCGTCGTCCTTGCCGTCCTCGGTCCCCTCGGTCGCCGAGGGCGAGGGCGTCGGCGACGCCGACGGGTCCTTCTCGGCGTCCTCGAGGGCCGCCACGCAGTCCTTGTACTCGTCGGCCGTCAGGCTGTTGGAGGGCGGCGACGCGTCGTTGCCGTCGGCGAGGGCGAGCGTCGGCGTGAACCCCATCCCCATGAGCACGGCCGTCGGCATCGCCGCGATGGCTATCGCCTTGCCGGCCGGCATGTGGAACCTGGTGAACAACGGCTTCTTGGGTGCCGCGTGGCGCGGCCCGGTTCTCACGCGGGACGACTCCCCGTCGGTCCCGCGGGTCACCTCGTCAGCCGGCACTGTGCCTCCCGTTCGCCCCGTTGGCCGGGCTCGTTCCTGACAGATCGTGCGCCCCCGGTGCCGTGAGGACCTGGGAGGGCTCCCCGTCGTCCACTCCGCCGCGCGGTCCCGGCACCGCGGGGCCGCCCGCCTGGGTCCCGGGCTTGCCGAGGCCGGGGAACGCGGTGTCGCCGGCCGCGGGGACCACGCCCTCGGGCGCGCCGTCCGTGCCCTTGCCCTCCAGCGGCGGCTCGGCCTGCGGCGGCTCGCCCGGCACCCACGACACGGCCATGGCCCCGCCGACGAGTGCGAACAGGAAGCCGATGAGGAAGCCGCCGAGGTTGGACACGGGGATGGACACCAGCGCCAGCAGGATCGCCGCGACGCCCGCGAAGACCCGCACGTGCTTCTGGAACCACAGGCTGATGCCCAGGACGACCAGCAGCACGCCGATGATCAGGGACCCGGCGCCCGCGGTGGTGGACATCGCCAGCGTCAGGTGACCGATCTGGAGGTTCGCGTACGGGAAGTAGGCGATGGGGAGTCCGCCGAGGGCGACGAACAGGCCGGCCCAGAACGGCCGCGCGCCACGCCAGGCGCGGAACTGCTGCCTCCGGCGGGTGAACTGGCCGGCGGCGGCAGGAGTCTCGGCGCTCATGGAAAACAGCTCCCTGGTACGGCTTTGCTGTGGTGGAGATGCGGTCCGCGTGTGAAGGCGCGGCCGGAGAGGGGACGGGCGGGGGCGCCACCGGCTCCCCCGCCCGTCAACGAGTGCTTAGTAGCACTCCTTGACACCCTTGGACAGCGACATCTTCAGACCGCTGAGCTTGAAGGTTCCGGCGGTGGTCGCCCACGCCGTCTGCTTCACGTTGGTCAGCGTGGCCGAGTCGGCCTGCTGCGAGAACCCGTAGGGGTTGGTGGTGTCGCCCTTCTTGATGCCGGGACCCTTGTTGGCGTCCTTGGCGGCCACACCGATGTCGATGCCGCGGAACGTGGCATCGGCCTGGAGGTCCTCGATGTCGATGTAGAGGTTCTCCGCCTTGACCGGGGTGTCGCCACCGCCGGCCTTCAGCATGAGGCTGACCGAGCCGATCAGCGGGATGTCCGGCGTGACCACGGACTGGCACATGTTCTTGATCTGCGCCGAGTCGAACGCCGAGACCGCGACGGGGTGAGCCGTCTTCTCGCCCTTCAGCGTGTAACCCGAGTCGACCGCGCCGTACTGCATAAAGCCCGTGCCGTCGAGCCGGTCCGCCGTCACCTTGAACGACTGCCCCGACACGCTGAACGACGCGGCCAGAGCGCCCTGCGCGAGCGCGACGCCTATCGCAGCCGTGGCGGCGACGCTGGGCACCATCACCACAGCGAACCGCTTCCATCTGGTCCCGCCACGCACCTGGGACTCCATATTTCCTCCTTCTCGGACGTACATCTCCTGGCCTCGGCCGGCCCCCGGTTCGGCGGCTCGGTCTGGCAGGGATGGGAGAAGTGCTACGTCCTCGGGAAGGAGAGCGCCCGCACTCGGCGGCACGTACAACGCGCCCGAATAACCGGCGATCACCCCCGAGCGACAACCACTGGTCGCGCCTGACACGCATCACGCACAACCCTGCTGGACAGGCTTCGCCGGATGAGCGAAGACCCCCCTGCCCAAAGAGCCGGCATCACTGCCGCCGGCCCTGCTCGGTGGGGACCCAGGAACCCCCGCCACCCGACCGGCTGTCGGGGTACGGGAATGGACCGAGCGTCGCCGATCGTGGTGCATTCTCGCCGTCGACACAAGGGGGTTCGTTACTGGCTAGTAGCGGACGCGTTGCGGCGGGACGACGCATCGGGCCCGAACGGCGACGCTGGGTGTGTCTTGAGGGCTGAACAAAACCATTGATCGCCGGACAGAGCCAGACAGATCGACGCGGCCGACTTACTGGCAGTAACAGCGGCCGCGATTACCAAGTTTTGGTAAAGCGCGGCCGCAGTGACGCCTCTTCGACAGCTCCTTCACACCCGCCACACGCGGACGGCGTTTAGAACGCCGCCCGGGGCGGGCTAGAACAGGGCGCGGGCGAGCGCCCGGCGTGCCGCGGTGACCCGCGGGTCCTCGGCACCGACCACCTCGAACAGCTCGAGGAGCCGCAGCCGTACGGCGTCGCGGTCGTCGCCCGCCGTCACGCGCACCGTGTCGATGAGGCGTCCGAAGGCGTCCTCGACGTGACCGCCCACCAGGTCCAGGTCGGCGGCGGCGATCTGCGTCTGGGCGTCGCCCGGCTTGTCGGCCGCGTCCCGACGGACCTTCTGCGGGTCGGCGTTCTGCACCCGCTGGAGCAACTCGGCCTGCGCCAGGCCCACTTTGGCCTCCGTGTTGCCCGGCTCCTCGGCCAGCACGTTCTTGTACGCCTGGACGGCACCGTCCAGGTCGCCCGCGTCCAGGGCCTGCACGGCGGCCTCGAGCGCCGCGTCGTGCGGCCCCGCCGGACGCTCGGGGGCGGCGGTGTGCGCGGCGCCCGGCTCGGCCTCGGGGTCGACGACGAGACCGGTCAGGCCGAAGCGCTCCTCGGCCACCTGCACCAACTGGTCCAGGGTCTGACGGATCTGGGTCTCGCCCGCGGCCCCCTGGAAGAGCGGCAGCGCCTGTCCGGCGACGACCGCGAAGACGGCCGGGATGCCCTGGACGCCGAACTGCTGCATCAGCATCTGGTTGGCGTCGACGTCGATCTTGGCGAGGAGGAAGCGTCCGCCGTACTCGACGGCGAGCCGCTCCAGGACGGGGCTCAACTGCTTGCAGGGCTCGCACCACTCGGCCCAGAAGTCGATGACGACCGGGACCTCGGTGGACCGCTGCAGGACCGCGCTCTCGAAGCCGGCCTCGTCGACGTCGATGACGAGGTCGGCCGGGGAGACGGCACCCGTCCCGCCCTGGCGGGCCGCCTCGGCGCGCGCCTGCTCCGCCTTCGCCTTGGCCTCCTGGGCCTGCTTCACCGCGGCGAGGTCGACGACCCCGCTCATGGACATGTTCCGTGGCTGCATGGGTCTATCCTCCCCCGTACGGCGCGCGCGTGTGAAAAGCGGGTCGAAAGCCCGCCCGGATGTGTGCTGTTCGACGTGTGTGCTGGTGGCGCCGGGTCCCCACCCCACG
Organism: Streptomyces ardesiacus; assembly: GCF_003112575.1. Lineage (GTDB taxonomy): Bacteria > Actinomycetota > Actinomycetes > Streptomycetales > Streptomycetaceae > Streptomyces > Streptomyces ardesiacus. The sequence continues at coordinate 971,148 of NZ_BEWC01000002.1, read as the reverse complement.
CCCGTGGTCGTCGCTGGGGCGCGGGCGGACCCGCGCTTTCGCTACGGGTCGTAGCGTAATGCCATGAGGGCCCGTCGGAACACCCCACCCCGGTGATCTGTCTCACGGGGGAGCCCGTGTTACCCGCCGGTTAAGGTCGGGGCATGCAGAGCAGCAGCCCCGCCGGCCGTGCCGGACGCCCCCGCAGTGCCGCGGCGGACGCCGCGATCCTGGCCGCGACGCGGGCCGCCCTGGTCGACCTCGGCTGGTCCAAGCTCACCCTGGGAGACGTCGCCACGCGGGCCGGGGTTGCCAAGACGACGCTCTACCGCCGCTGGTCGGGCAAGAACGAGCTGGTCGTGGACGCGGTGGCGGAGCTCTTCGACGAGCTGGAACTGCCCGACCGCGGCTCCCTCGCCGCCGACATCGAGGGCGTGGTCCTCCAGTTCGCGGCGATCCTGGCCCGCCCGGAGGCCCGGAGCGGCCTGATGGCGGTGGTCGCGGAGTCGACCCGGGACGAAGTGCTGCGCGAACGCATCCGCACGTCGATCGTCGAACGCCAGAAGCGTCTGGTCCTGGAGGGCCGGGCCCGGGCGCAGGCACGGGGGGAGCTGCCCCCGGAGCCGGACGCCGCGGAGGCGGCCCGCACGGCGGACCTGATCTTCGACATGGTCGCGGGAGCGGTGGTGCACCGCACCCTGGTCAGCGCGGAGACCGCGAGCGGCGACTGGGTCCGGAGCCTGACCCGGGTCCTGCTCTGGGGACTCACTTCCCGGCCGGACGAGCCGGGTGACGGGTGACCTCTCGGCCGGACGAGCCGGGTGACGGGCGGGCGCGGGCGGGGGTTTCCAGGGGGCAGAGCCTCAACGCCCCCTGGAACCCCCGCCGCAGCACCCGGCGCCTAGAACCCCGCGGGCTCGGTGTACACCCCCCACTCGTCCCGCAGCACCCCGCAGATCTCGCCCAACGTCGCCTCCGCGCGCACCGCGTCCAGCATCGGTTCGATCATGTTGCCGCCGGACCGGGCCGCCGCCAGCATCGCGTCCAGGGCCCCCCGCACCGCCGCGTCGTCGCGGGCGGCCCTGCGCTCGCCCAGCACCCGCACCTGCTCGCGCTCGACCTCGTGGCTGACCCGCAGGATCTCCAGGTCGCCGGTGACGGAGCCGGTGTGGACGTTGACGCCGACCACCTTCTTGTCGTCCTTCTCCAAAGCCTGCTGGTAGCGGAAGGCCGACTCGGCGATCTCCCCGGTGAACCAGCCGTCCTCGATGCCGCGCAGGAGACCGGAGGTGATCGGACCGACGGGGTGCTGCCCGTCGGGGTGGGCGCGCAGCCCCCGTTCCTTGATCTGCTCGAAGATCTTCTCGGCGTCGGCCTCGATCCGGTCCGTCAGCTGTTCGATGAACCAGGAACCGCCCAGCGGGTCGGCGACGTTGGCGACGCCGGTCTCCTCCATCAGCACCTGCTGGGTGCGCAGGGCGATCTCGGCGGCCTGCTCGCTGGGCAGCGCGAGGGTCTCGTCGAGCGCGTTGGTGTGCAGGGAGTTGGTCCCCCCGAGCACGGCGGCCAGCGCCTCCACGGCCGTCCGCACCACGTTGTTGTAGGGCTGCTGCGCGGTCAGCGAGACGCCGGCGGTCTGGGTGTGGAACCGCAGCCACTGCGCCTTGTCGGTCTGCGCGCCGTAGACGTCGCGCATCCAGCGGGCCCAGATCCTGCGCGCCGCGCGGAACTTGGCGATCTCCTCGAAGAAGTCGAGGTGCGCGTCGAAGAAGAAGGAGAGGCCGGGCGCGAACACGTCCACGTCGAGACCGCGGCTGAGCCCCAGCTCCACGTACCCGAACCCGTCGGCGAGCGTGTACGCCAGCTCCTGCGCGGCCGTCGCCCCGGCCTCGCGGATGTGGTACCCGGAGACGGAGAGCGGCTTGTAGGCGGGGATGCCGGCCGCGCAGTACTCCATGAGGTCGCCGATGAGCCGCAGGTGGGGCTCGGGCTGGAAGAGCCACTCCTTCTGGGCGATGTACTCCTTGAAGATGTCGGTCTGCAGCGTGCCGTTGAGCACGGACGCGTCGACGCCCTGCCGCTCGGCGGCGACCAGGTACATGCAGAACACGGGCACGGCGGGCCCGCTGATCGTCATGGAGGTCGTCACGTCGCCGAGCGGGATGTCCTTGAACAGCACCTCCATGTCGGCGGCCGAGTCGATGGCGACCCCGCAGTGCCCGACCTCGCCGAGCGAGCGCGGGTCGTCGGAGTCGCGGCCCATGAGGGTCGGCATGTCGAAGGCGACCGAGAGCCCGCCGCCGCCGTTGCGGAGGATCATCTTGTAGCGCTCGTTGGTCTGCTCGGCGTTGCCGAACCCGGCGAACTGCCGGATGGTCCACGTACGCCCGCGGTACCCGGTCGGATACAGGCCGCGGGTGAAGGGGTACTCGCCCGGCCAGCCGATCCGCTCGAAGCCCTCGTACCCGTCCCCGGGCCTGGGCCCGTACACCGGCTCCACGGGGTCCCCGGAGAGCGTGGTGAAGTCCGCGTCGCGCTTGCGCGCCGCGTCGTACCGGGCCTGCCACCGAAGGCGGCCCTCTTCTATGGCATGAGCGTCCATACCTTCAAATTTACTAGGACGTCCAAGTAAATGTCGATGGGCTACCGCCGTACGGGTGTCCGCACGGCGGTGGGGCGGCCGGTGAGGGGCCGGTTACGCCTTGACGGGGGCGGGCGCCTCGGCGGCGGCGACCTTGGCGTCCAGTTCCTTGCTGATCCTGCGTTCCACGAAGAACGCGGCGGTCGGAACGGTCCCGGCGAGCAGCACCCAGAGCTGCTTCTTCACCGGCCACTTCGCCTTGGAGCCCAGGTCGAAGGCGAAGACCAGGTAGATCACGTACAGCCAGCCGTGGGCGATGCTGACGACCTGGGTGAAGTCCGCGGCGCCGCCCAGGTCCAGCACGTACTTCGCGATCATGCCGAGGCACAGCGCGATCAGCAGCACACCGGTGACGTACGCCATGACCCGGTAGCGGGTCAGCACGCTCTTTTTCATGGCTCCGAGCGTAACCGCCCGTTTCGCGCGATCTTCGACCGGGTCGGGCGGCTCGCCGGGACCCGCCCGGCCCGCGCTCAGTCCTCCTTGAAGTCCCCCGCGGCGACCCGCAGCGGCCGGAGCATCGCGAAGATCTCCCCGCACTCCTCGGCGTCGTACGCGCCCAGGCCGAAGTCCATCGCCATCAGCTCGCGGGTGGCCGCCTCGACGACCTCGCGGCCCTTGTCGGTGATGGTGGCCAGCGTGCCGCGGCCGTCGTTGGGGTTGGGGCGCTTGGCGACCAGGCCGGAGCGCACCAGCCGGTCGACGGTGTTCGTCACGGAGGTGGGATGCACCATGAGGCGCTCGCCGATCTTGGACATCGGCAGCTCACCCGATTTGGAGAAGGTGAGCAGCACCAGTGCCTCGTAGCGCGCGAACGTCAGCCCGTACGGCTTGACCACGGCGTCGACCTCGGCCAGCAGGATCTGCTGGGCCCGCATGATCGAGGTGATCGCGGCCATGGAGGGCACACCGCCCCAGCGCTGTGCCCAGAGTTCGTCGGCTCGGGCGATGGGATCGAAGGAGAGACTGAGGGGCTTCGGCACGCCACCAGACCTTACCGGCCGGTCACATGCCGGTCAGCCCCGTCTCGCCTTTCGATACCGCCGCCCGGTCCGGGATGCTCAGCCGGCGAGGTGGCGTTCGACCGTCTCGACCTTCGAGGTGAGGCCGTCCGTCACGCCGGGACGGAGGTCGGCCTTGAGGACCAGGGAGACCCGCGGGGCGCGTGCCTCGACGGCGGCGACGGCCCGCCGGACGACGTCCATGACCTCGTCCCACTCGCCCTCGACGGACGTGAACATCGCGTCGGTGCGGTTCGGCAGGCCGGACTCGCGGACCACCCGGACGGCGTCGGCGACGTACTCCCCCACGTCCTCGCCGACGCCGAGCGGCGTCACGGAGAAGGCGACGATCATGCGTTCACGACCCCTTCCTGGCGGGCGCGGGAGGCGATGACCGCGTCCTCGGCCTCGCGCTTGAGCCGGCGCTCGGCGAAGAAGCCGCCGGTGGGCAGGACGGAGAGGACGAAGTAGAGCGCGGCGGTCTTCAGCGGCCACTTGGCGCGGTTCCAGGCGTCCGCCCAGAAGAGCACGTAGAGGACGAAGAGGAGGCCGTGGATCGCGCCCATCACCGGCACCGCGTTGAAGTCGGTGGTCCGCTTCAGGACGGAGCAGACGAGCAGGAGGAGGAACGAGATCGCCTCGGGCGCCGAGACCAGGCGGAGGCGGCGGAGGGCGGTGGCGGTCTTGAGGTCCACGGGTCACCTTCGGAGGGAGGAGGTCGCTGACGGTGCGGGTGGCACGTGCGCTCCGCCTTGTGAACGGAAGCACAATCGTCCGCCCATTGTGGCAAACAGCGCCCCAAGGGGTGGACTCAGGGTCGGTCTCCACCCGTGGGCCCTGTTCCGTCCACCCGTCGCGGGGCTACTTTCACAACGTGGCGATGTTCCGACTTCAAGGCAGCAAGGTCCTCGCCGTCGACATGACCGGAGACGCCGTGAAGGCGAAGAACGGCTCGATGGTCGCGTACGACGGGGAGATGACCTTCAAGAAGCTGACCGGCGGCGGTGAGGGGATCCGGGGGATGGTGACCCGGCGGATCACCGGCGAGCAGATGACGGTGATGGAGGTGAAGGGGCGGGGGACCTGCTGGTTCGCGGACCGGGCCTCGGAGATCAACCTCGTGGCCCTCCGGGGCGACAAGCTGTACGTCGAGTCGAGCAATTTCCTGGCGGCCGACGCCGGTCTGCGGACCGGCACCAGTTTCACGGGAGCGCGCGGTGCCTCGCAGGGCAACGGGCTGTTCACCACGACGGTCGAGGGCCACGGCCAGGCGGCGATCATGTCCGACGGCCCCGCGGTGGTGCTCCGGGTCGGCCCGCAGTACCCGCTGACCGTCGACCCGGGGGCCTACGTCGCGCACCAGGGGGACCTGCGGCAGTCCTTCCAGTCGGGGGTGAGCTTCCGCACGCTGTTCGGGGAGGGCGGCGGGGAGGCCTTCCAGATCCGCTTCGAGGGCGACGGACTGGTGTACGTGCAGCCGAGCGAGCGGAACACGATCGCGGGGGATGTGTGAGATGGCCTTCGACGAGATCAACTCCAAGATGGTCCGGGCGACCGTCACTCCCGGACAGCGGCTGTTCAGCCAGCGCGGGGCGATGCTCGCCTACCGGGGCGAGGTGTCCTTCACCCCCAACCTGCGCGGCGGACAGGGCGGTGTCATGTCGATGATCGGCCGCCGGGTGGCCAACGAGGACACACCGCTGATGACCGTGGAGGGCAGCGGCACCGTCTTCTTCGGGCACGGCGGCCACCACGTCCAGGTGATCAACCTTTCGGGTGACACGCTGTACGTGGAGGCGGACCGCCTGCTCGCCTTCGAGGGCAGCCTGGAGCAGAGCACCGTGTTCCTGGGCTCGCAGGGCGGGGTCATGGGCATGGTGCGGGGCCAGGTGAGCGGGCAGGGGCTGTTCACCACGTCCCTCAGGGGCCACGGCGCGGTGGCCGTGATGGCCCACGGCGGGGTCTTCGAGGTGCCCATCACCCCGCAGCGTCCGGTCCACGTCGATCCGCAGGCCTACGTCGCCCACCACGGCGACGTGCGCAACAGACTCTCCACGGCCCTGGGCTGGCGGGACATGGTCGGGCGCGGCTCCGGCGAGGCGTTCCAGCTGGAGCTGAGCGGCAGCGGCACGGTGTTCGTCCAGGCCTCGGAGGAGAAGCTGTGAGCACGGTCCACCACGACCCGGCGACACTGCCGGCCGACGACAACGTCAACGCGTACACCTTCTGTGTGGAGCTCAAGGGGAGCCAGTGGTTCCTGCAGAAGGGGAAGATGATCGCCTACTACGGGGCGATCGATTTCCACGGGATCGGGCACGGCCGGCTGGACCGTCTGGTGCGCACGTCGTTCCATTCGCCTCTGCACGCGAGCGACTGGGTCGTGGCGGAGGGCTCGGGCAAGATGCTCCTCGCCGACCGGGCCTTCGACGTGAACTCGTACGACCTGGAAGACGGCAATCTGACCATTCGCTCGGGCAACCTGCTCGCTTTTCAGCCAAGCCTCGCGCTCAAGCAGTCGATCGTGCCGGGCTTCCTGACGCTGATCGGGACCGGGAAGTTCGTGGCCGCCTCCAACGGTCCGGTGGTGTTCATGGAACCGCCGATCCGGGTCGACCCGCAGGCCCTGGTCGGCTGGGCCGACTGCCCGTCCCCGTGCCACCACTACGACCACGGGTACTTGACCGGCCTGCTGGGCGGTCTACGTGCGATGACGGGGCTCGGCGGGGCCTCCGGGGAGGAGCACCAGTTCGAGTTCGTGGGGGCGGGGACGGTGCTGCTGCAGTCGAGCGAGGTGCTGATGGCGGAGCAGGACGTGGGGGCTCCGCCGCAGCAGGCCGGGGTGCCCGGAGGCGGCGCTTCCGGAGCGCAGGGAGGCCGCTCGGGGGGACCGGGGCTTCCCGGACAGCTGGGGGACCTCCAACGCCGCTTCGGGCTGTGAGCGGTAATCTGCGGAGTGTGACATCGAACGCGTGCGCACCGTCACCGTCACGGAAAACCCCTCACTAGTTCGCCTTTCAACCTTTTAGGTAGACTTCATTCATGGAGACCGAGACGGCCACTCGCTGGCTGACCGATACGGAGCAGTGTGCCTGGCGCACCCACCTGGAGGTCAACAGGCTGTTGACGCACCAGCTCGAGAAGGACCTGCAGCCGTTCGGCCTGACAATGAACGACTACGAGATCCTGGTGAACCTCTCCGAGTCGGAGGACGACAGGATGCGGATGAGCGACCTGGCCACCGCCACGATGCAGTCCAAGAGCCGCCTCTCCCACCAGATCACCCGCATGGAGAACGCGAACCTGGTCCGGCGGGAGAACTGCGAGTCCGACCGCCGCGGGCTCTTCGCCGTCCTCACCGAGCACGGCCTGGAGACCATGCGCAAGGTCGCCCCGCACCACGTGGCCTCCGTCCGCAGGCACTTCATCGACCTGCTGGCCCCGGAGGACCTGACGGAGCTGGACAAGGCGCTCAGGCCCATCGCCGAGCACCTGCGCGGACAGCGGGGACGTCCCTGACCACGTCCCCCTGAGCCCGCTCAGGCACGGGCACCCGGCAGGCGGAGCTCGAACAGGGCGCCGCCTGCCGGCGCGTCGTGCACCGTGAGCGTGCCGCCGTGGCGTACGGCGACGTCGCGGGCGATGGCCAGCCCGAGACCGGCCCCGCCGTCGTCGCGGCTGCGGGCCGCGTCGAGCCGCACGAAGCGCTCGAAGATCCGCTCCCGGTCGGCGGCCGGCACCCCCTCGCCGTCGTCGGCCACGGCGACCACCGCCACGTCCCCGTCCCGGCGCACGGACACCTCCACCGCCGAGCGCGCGTGCCGCTGGGCGTTGTCCAGCAGATTGGCCAGCACCCGCCCCAGCTGCCCCCGCGATCCGGCCACGCCCACCGGGCCCTCGTCGCCGACCCGCACACTCACCCCCGCCCGTCCCCCGGCGGCCTCCCGCGCGAGGGCGGCCAGGTCGACCCGGCCGTCGGCGGGCCGCTCCCCCGCGTCCAGCCTGGCCAGCAGCAGCAGGTCGGCGGCGAGCCGCTGGAGCCGCACGGTGTCCTCCACGGCGCCGTCGAGATCCAGCAGTTCGGGGTGGGCGGCGGCCACCTCCAGCTGGGTGCGCAGCGAGGCGATCGGGCTGCGCAGCTCGTGCGAGGCGTCGGCGACGAACCGGCGCTGGCGCTCCACCGAGGACTCCAGCGCGGCCAGCGTCTCGTTGGTGGTCGAGGCGAGCCGGGCCACCTCGTCGTGGGTGCCGGGCACCGGGACGCGGCGGGCCAGGTCCTCACTGGCGGTGATCGCGGCCATCTCCCGCCGGATGCCCTCCACCGGGCGCAGCGCGCGCCGGGTGACCAGCCAGGTCACCCATGCGACGACCGCGAGCAGCAGCGGGAAGCCGATCAGCATCACCGTGAGCGCGGTGTTCACGGCGCCGTGTTCGGCCGAGAGCGGGGCACCGGCGTAGACGGTGAGCCGGTCGCCGGCGCGGGTCTCCACGGGGACGGCGACGAAGCGGTAGTCCTCCGTGTCGCCGTCGATGGTCGCGGTGCCGTCGCCGACGGTGGCCGGCTCGCCGATCTCCCCCGCCTCCAGCGACGCGTCGGTGTCGTCGTCGTCCGGGTTGCCGTCGTCGGTGTCGTCCGCGGTGCCGTGCACGGGTCTCACCGCGTCGACGCCGGTGCCGGTGATCCGGTCCAGGTCCTCGGTGGCGGCGACCAGGGTGCCCGCCTCGTCGACGACCTGCACGGGGCGTTCGTCGTCGTCCAGGTTCAGTTCCGGGTACCGCGTTCCGACGGCCAGCGAGGTCGCCACGTCCCGCGCCGAGCGCTCGGCCTGGGTGCCCGCCTCGCCGAGCAGGTTGGAGCGCAGGGACAGCAGCACGGCGGTGCCGGCCGCGACGAGTGCGACGGCGACCACGAGGGTCGCGGCCAGCGTGGCGCGGGCCCGCACGGAGCCGAAGAGGCGGCTCACCGGCCGGTGTCCAGCCGGTAGCCGGCGCCGCGCACGGTGCGGATGAGCCCGGCGCGCAGCTTGCGCCTGAGCGCGCTGACGTACACCTCGACGATGTTGGGGTCGCCGTCGTAGGCGAAGTCCCAGACGTGCTCCAGGATCTCCGCCTTGGAGACCACCTGCCCGGCCCGCACCACGAGCTGCTCCAGGACCGCGAACTCCTTGGCGGTGAGGGTGACCTCGTCCTCGCCGAGGAACACCCGGCGGGCCGCGGTGTCGACCCTGAGGTCGCCGTGGACGTGGACGGGCGAGGCCCCGGCGCCCCGCCGCCGCAGCAGGGCCTTCACACGGGCGACGAGGACGACGTACGAGAAGGGCTTGGTGAGGTAGTCGTCGGCGCCCGTGTCCAGGCCCTCGGCCTCGTCGTACTCGCCGTCCTTGGCGGTGAGCATCAGGATCGGTACGTCGTGCCCGGCGGCGCGCAGGGCGGCGCAGACCCGGTAGCCGTTGAGGCCGGGCAGCATGATGTCGAGGATGACGAGGTCGTAGACGCCCTCGCCGGCCCGGTGCAGTCCCTCCAGGCCGTCGTGGACGACGTCCACGGCGTATCCCTCGGCGGTGAGGCCCTTGGCGAGCGACACGGCGAGGCGCTTCTCGTCCTCCACGATCAACAGGCGCATGCGTCAAGAGTGGCAAAGCGCAGCTGAAGATCGCTTCAGGCGGCTTCAGCTCGGCCTCAGCGTCGGCCACCGACAGTGAGTACGTCGAGAACCACTGGAACCACTGGACTGTGGACGATGTCCGACGACTCGGAGGGAACCGCATGAAGCGCAAGATCGTGATCGCCGCCCTGGCCGCCGCCGCGCTGGCCGGAGGCGGTACGGCGACGGCTCTGGCGACGACGGGGGACGACGGGCGGGGCACCGCGCCCCGCGCGGACGTGAGCGTGCCGGACGACGGCGGCGTACGGGACGAGGCCGACGACCGCGACGACGACCGCGAGGACGGGGCCCGCGCCGCCTCGGCGGAGGTCACGGCGGCCGACGCCCTCGCCGCCGCGCTGGCGGACACCCCGGGCACCGCCGTCTCCGCCGAGCTGGACGACGAGGACGACGACGACGGCGACCGCGGCGACGCCGACGACCGCCGGGAGCGCGCGGCCTGGGAGGTCGACGTCCTCGCGGGCGACGGCACCTGGCACGACGTCCAGGTCGACGCGGTCACCGGCAAGGTCCTCGGCTCGGAGCGGGACGACGACGAGGACGACACCGCCGAGGTGCGCGCGGCGCTCAAGGGCACCTCCGTCGACGCCGCCGCGGCCGCGCGCGCCGCGGCGGGACACGGGACCGTGACCTCGGTCGAGCTGGACGAGGACGGTCACTACGGCGACGGCAGGCCCGCCTGGGAGGTCGAGACGTACGCCTCCGGCAAGGGCGAGCGGGAGTGGCGGGTCGACGCGAGGACGGGCAAGGTCACGGCCGACCGCTCGCACGACCGGCACGACTCTCGTGACGGGGAGGACGCGGACGACGCGCACGACGCGCACGGCTCCGACGACGACTGACCGGCCCCGGCACCAGGGCCGCCGCCGCGGCGACCGCGCCGGAAAGGGCGAAGCACACCGGCAGGGGCAGCCGCTCCACCAACAGCCCCACGGCGGCTGCCCCGGCCGAACTCCCGGCGTTGACCGCGGTGTTGCACCACGTGCCCGCCCGGACCCGGAACCCGGGCGCCGCGCTCTCGTCGGCGATGAGGTAGGCGGTGGTCAGCGCCGGGGCGACGAACAGGCCCGCGCACATGACGGCCGGGAGCAGCGTGCCGAGACCGGGGGCGAGGCCCGCGGCGGCGAGGCAGAGGCCGAGTCCGGCCGCGAAGAACGGGAGCCGGGCGCGGGTGGGGGACGTCCAGGCGACGGCGCCGTTGGCGAGACCGCCGACCGCGCTGCCCACGGACAGTGCCGCGAGCACCCAGGCGACGGCGCCGTCCCCGAGGCCGCGCTCCCCCGCGTAGGCGACGACGAGGAGGTCGACGGCGCTCACCGAGACGCCGACGCCCGCCGCGACGACGACCGGCTGCAGCAGGGCGCGGGCCTGCCCGGTGGCCCCGCCCCCGGGTACGGCGTCCTCGCCCTTCTCCCGCCCCGCCGGACGCAGCGCGGCGGTCGTCGCGGAGGTGACGAAGGCGAGGGTGCCGACCGCCACCAGCACCGCGCTGAGCACGACGCCGGCGGTCGGCGGGGCGACGGCGACGACGGCGCCGACCAGCAGCGGGCCGGAGACGAAGAGCAGTTCCTCGGCGACGCCGTCCAGGCTGTAGGCGCGCTGGAGCAGGGCGCGGTCGGGCAGCAGTTCCGCCCACACCGCGCGCATCGTGGGGCCGAGCGGGGGCGGGCAGGCGCCCGCGAGCGCGGCGAGCACCGCGAGGACGGCCTCGGGCGTGCCCGGCCGCCGGCAGGCCGCCGCCAGCACGCAGAGCAGCGCCGCGTACAGCAGGGCCATGGGCAGGAGCGCCCTGCGCGGACCGTGCCGGTCGACGAGGGTGGCCCGGTAGGGGGACAGGAGAACGCCCATGGCGCCGAAGAGCGCCATGACCAGACCGGCCACGGCGTACGACCCGGTGGACCGGGTCAGGGAGAGCATCAGGGCGAGGGAGACCGTGCCGTAGGACAGCCGCCCGACGAGGGCGGCCGCGAACGTGCGGCGGGCATGGGGGACACGGAGCACGGCGGCGTACGAGGGCCGCGGCAGGGGCGTGGACACGCGAAGGGTTCCTCAACGGGAAGGCAACGAGGGGACGCCGATGCGCGCGACGGCCGGACACGGCGGTCGCGTGCGGGGCGGGCCCTATGCCAAGAGGAGGAACATGCGCGTCACCTTAGCCCGTGGAATCTCCCCTCCGGGAGGATTTTCCGGCGAGGCCGTTCACCGGCCCCGCCCGCTCGGCCCGCGTCAGCCCCGTGTCAGCCCCGCCACCAGTTCGTCCGCCGCCCGGTACGGGTCCAGTTCCCCGGCGACGATGCGCTCCGCGAGGGCGCCCAGGCGCCGGTCGCCGTGCAGGTCGCCGATGCGCTCCCGCAGCGTCGTGACGGCGATCGTCTCCACCTCGCGGGCCGCACGGGCACGGCGCCGTTCGGCGAGGACGTCCCGCTCCTCCATCCACGCGCGGTGCTTCTCCAGCGCCTCGACGACCTCGTCGACGCCCTCGCCGCGTGCGGCGACGGTCTTGACGATGGGCGGGCGCCAGTCGCCGGCGGCGCGCGCCTCGCCGAGGCCCAGCATGTGGTTCAGCTCGCGGGCGGTGGCGTCGGCACCGTCCCGGTCCGCCTTGTTGACGACGTAGACGTCGCCGATCTCCAGGATTCCGGCCTTGGCGGCCTGGATGCCGTCGCCCATCCCGGGGGCGAGCAGGACGACGGAGGTGTCGGCCTGGGAGGCGATCTCGACCTCCGACTGGCCCACGCCCACCGTCTCGACGAGGACCACGTCGCACCCGGCCGCGTCGAGCACGCGGATCGCCTGCGGCGCGGCCCAGGCGAGGCCGCCGAGGTGGCCGCGGGTCGCCATCGAGCGGATGTAGACGCCCGGGTCGGAGGCGTGCTCCGACATCCGCACCCGGTCGCCGAGCAGCGCGCCGCCGGAGAAGGGCGAGGACGGGTCGACGGCGAGGACGCCGACCCGCCTGCCCTGCTTGCGGTAGGCCGTCACCAGCGCCGAGGTGGACGTCGACTTGCCGACGCCCGGCGAGCCGGTCAGGCCGACGACGTACGCGTTGCCCGTGAGCGGCGCGAGGGCCTCCATGACCTCCCTGAGCTGCGGGGACGCCCCCTCCACGAGGGAGATCAGCCGGGCCACGGCCCGCGGCCGGCCTTCTCGGGCCTGGGCCACCAGTGAGGAGACGTCCTGCATCACAGCTCCGTTCAGCTCCGCTCGGTGAAAACTCGTGACTCTGGGGTCAGGCCCCGGGGACCCGCACGATCAGCGCGTCGCCCTGACCGCCGCCGCCGCACAGCGCCGCCGCGCCGACGCCGCCGCCGCGCCGCTTCAGTTCCAGCGCCAGGTGCAGCACCAGACGGGCGCCGGACATGCCGATCGGGTGACCGAGGGCGATGGCACCGCCGTTGACGTTCACCTTTTCGGTGGAAACACCGAGGTCCTTCATTGACTGGACGGCGACGGCCGCGAACGCCTCGTTGATCTCGATGAGGTCCAGGTCGCCGACGGTCAGGCCCTCCTTCTTCAGGGCGTGCCGGATGGCGTTCGACGGCTGCGACTGCAAAGAGTTGTCGGGGCCCGCGACGTTGCCGTGCGCGCCGATCTCCGCGATCCACTCCAGGCCCAGTTCCTCGGCCTTGGCCCGGCTCATGACGACCACGGCCGCCGCGCCGTCGGAGATCTGCGAGGAGGAGCCGGCGGTGATCGTGCCGTCCTTGGCGAAGGCCGGGCGGAGCCTGGCCAGCGACTCGGCGGTGGTGTCGCCGCGGATGCCCTCGTCCTTGCTGAACAGCACCGGGTCGCCCTTGCGCTGCGGGATCTCGACCGGGGTGATCTCGGCGTCGAAGACCCCGTTCTTCTGGGCGGCGGCGGCGCGCTGGTGGGACAGGGCGGCGATCTCGTCCTGGGCGGCGCGCCCGATGCCGAGCCGGGTGTTGTGCTTCTCCGTGGACTCGCCCATGGCGATGTTCTCGAAGGAGTCGGTCAGACCGTCGTACGCCATGGCGTCGATCATCTCGATCGCGCCGTACTTGTAGCCCTCGCGGGACTTGGGGAGCAGGTGCGGGGCATTGGTCATGGACTCCTGGCCGCCGGCGACGACCACGTCGAATTCACCCGCGCGAATGAGCTGGTCGGCGAGTGCGATGGCGTCGAGGCCGGAGAGGCAGACCTTGTTGATCGTGAGCGCCGGGACGCTCATCGGGATGCCGGCCTTGACGGCGGCCTGGCGGGCCGGGATCTGCCCGGCGCCGGCCTGGAGCACCTGCCCCATGATCACGTACTGGACCTGGTCGCCGCCGATCCCCGCGCGGTCGAGGGCGGCCTTGATCGCGAAGCCGCCGAGGTCGGCCCCGGAGAAGGACTTCAGGGAGCCGAGCAGCCGCCCCATCGGGGTGCGCGCACCCGCGACGACGACGGACGTCGTGCCGTTCGTACCGGAGGACGTTCCAGAAGCTGCAGAAGACATGGGCTGCGATCCCCTTTTCCGGCCCGCACAGGCCGCGGAGTGAACGAGGGTTTACTTGAATGTACTGAGCGGTATGCCGCCCGTCACCCGGCGGTCGGTGTGATCGCGCGCACGTTGCGTAACCGCCCGGGGAGCGCTGCACTGAATCCATGCTGACGCGAATCGACCACATCGGAATCGCCTGCCGCGACCTGGACACCACCGTCGAGTTCTACCGTGCCACGTACGGCTTCGAGGTGTTCCACACCGAGGTCAACGAGGAGCAGGGGGTCCGGGAGGCCATGCTCAGGATCAACGGCACCTCGGACGGCGGCGCCTCCTACCTCCAGCTCCTGGAGCCGACCCGCGAGGACTCCGCGGTCGGCAAGTGGCTCGCGAAGAACGGCGAGGGCGTCCACCACATCGCGTTCGGCACGGCCGACGTGGACGCGGACGCCGCGGACATCCGGGACAAGGGCGTGCGCGTTCTGTACGACGAGCCCCGGCGCGGTTCGATGGGGTCGCGGATCACCTTCCTCCACCCCAAGGACTGCCATGGCGTCCTGACAGAACTGGTCACTTCGGCGCCTGTTGAGTCACCTGAGCACTGACCCTCGTACATAGGGGCCGGTAGGGTTGGCTGCGGTCGCCGCTCAGTCCAGGGTGACCCGGTCCTGTCGTCTTGGGCGCCGGGACCGCCGGGGTCGTGTTTCGGGGGGTCGGCGACGGGGCAGCAGCACATGCTCCGCCGTTGATCTGACACCATTCCCCGGGGGCACCGTCCGGCGTACGGACGGAGCTCGTTCGGGAAGATTTGCGACCAGGGGACGGATGGGACCGCGCAGTGCGGGGCTACGAGAGCCAGGAGCGAGAGCCGGCGGCTGACGTCGACCACCTCTCTCGGTTCGAGGCCGAGATGAAGCGGCTGAAGACCGAGCGGGAAAAGGCGATCCAGCACGCCGAGGACCTCGGCTACCAGGTCGAGGTGCTGCGCGCCAAGCTGCACGAGGCGCGGCGCACCATCATGTCCCGGCCCGCCTTCGACGGCGGCGACATCGGGTACCAGGCCGAGCAGTTGCTGCGCAACGCGCAGACGCAGGCCGACCAGCTCCGCGCGGACGCGGAGCGGGAGCTGAGCCAGGCCCGCGCGCAGACGCAGCGGATCCTCCAGGAGCACGCCGAGCAGGCCGCCCGTCTCCAGGCCGAGCTGCACCAGGAGGCGGTGACCCGCCGCCAGCAGCTCGACCAGGAGCTGGCCGAGCGCCGGCAGACCGTCGAGTCGCACGTCAACGAGAACGTGGCGTGGGCGGAGCAGCTGCGCGCCCGCACCGAGCAGCAGGCCCGCCGGCTGCTCGACGAGTCCCGCGCGGAGGCCGAGCAGGCCATGAGCGCGGCCCGCGCGGAGGCCGAGCGGCTGACCGCCGAGGCCCGTCAGCGGCTGCGCAGCGAGGCGGAGAGCGCCCGCGCGGAGGCCGAGCAGATCCTGCGCCGGGCCCGCACCGACGCGGAGCGGCTGCTGAACGCCGCCTCCACGCAGGCGCAGGAGGCCACCGACCACGCGGAGCGGTTGCGCAGCTCCACCGCCAGCGAGTCGGAGTCCGCCCGCCGCGAGGCCCAGGAGCTGAGCCGGGCCGCCGAGCGGCGCATGGCCGAGGCCGAGGAGGCGCTGCGCAAGGCGCAGGCCGAGGCCGAGAAGGTGGTCACCGAGGCCGAGGAGGCCGCGGCCAAGGCGCTGTCGAGCGCCGAGGCGACCAACGAGCAGCGCACCCGCACCGCCAAGGAGCAGGTCGCCCGGCTGGTGGGCGAGGCCACCAAGGACGCCGAGAACACCCGGTCCGAGGCCGAGCAGGTCGTCGCCGACGCCCGGGCCGAGGCCGAGCGGATCCTCGCCGAGGCCGTCGAGAAGGCCCGTACGATCACCGCCGAGGAGTCGGCCACCCAGCTCTCCAAGGCGGCCAAGACCGCCGAGGACGTGCTGAACAAGGCGTCGGAGGACGCCAAGCGCACCACGAAGGCCGCCACCGAGGAGGCCGAGCGGATCCGCTCCGAGGCAGAGGCCGAGGCGGACCGGCTGCGCGGCGAGGCGCACGACATCGCCGAGCAGCTCAAGGGTGCGGCCAAGGACGACACCAAGGAGTACCGCGCCAAGACGGTCGAGCTGCAGGAGGAGGCGCGCCGGCTGCGCGGCGAGGCCGAGCAGCTGCGGGCCGACGCGGTCGAAGAGGGCGAGAAGATCCGCGCCGAGGCCCGCAAGGAGGCCGTGGCGCAGATCGAGGAGGCGGCCAAGACCGCCGAGGAGCTGCTCGCCAAGGCCAAGGCGGACGCGGACGAGCTGCGGCAGACCGCGACGGCGGACAGCGAGAAGGTCCGCACCGAGGCCATCGAGCGGGCGACGACGCTGCGCCGGCAGGCCGAGGAGACCCTGGAGCGCACCCGCGCGGAGGCCGAGCGCCACCGCGCGGAGGCCGCCGAGCGGGTGGAGGAGCTGCAGGCGGAGGCCGAGCGGGCCGCCCGCGAGCTGCGCGAGGAGACCGAGCGCGCCGTCGAGGCCCGGCAGGCGGAGGCCGCCGAGGAGCTGACGCGGCTGCACACCGAGGCCGAGGAGCGCCGCACCGCCGCCGAGGAGGCGCTCAGCGAGGCCCGCGAGGAGGGCGAGCGGATCCGCCGCGAGGCCGCCGAGGAGAGCGAGCGGCTGCGCGCGGAGGCCGCGGAGCGCATCCGTATGCTCCAGCAGCAGGCCGAGACGGAGGCCGAGCGGCTGCGCACCGAGGCCGCGGCGGACGCGTCCGCCTCCCGCGCGGAGGGCGAGGCCGTCGCCGTACGGCTGCGTTCGGAGGCGGCGAGCGAGGCGGAGCGGCTGAAGTCGGAGGCGCAGGAGAGCGCCGACCGGGTGCGGGCGGAGGCGCAGAGCGCCGCCGAGCGCCTCGCCGCGGAGGCCTCGGAGGCGCTGGCCGCCGCCCAGGAGGAGGCCGCCCGGCGCCGCCGCGAGGCGGAGGAGCTGCTCGGCTCGGCCCGGCAGGAGGCCGACCAGGAGCGCAAGCAGGCCCGCGAGCAGAGCGAGGAGCTGCTGGCCTCGGCGCGCAACCGCGTGGAGGAGGCGCAGGCCGAGGCGGTCCGGCTGGTCGAGGAGGCCGACCGGCGCGCCACCGAGATGGTGTCCGCCGCCGAACAGCACGCGCAGCAGGTCCGGGAGTCCGTCGCGGGGCTGCACGAGCAGGCCCAGGAGGAGATCGCCGGGCTGCGCAGCGCCGCCGAGCACGCGGCCGAGCGCACCCGGCAGGAGGCCCAGGAGGAGGCGGACCGGGTCCGCGCCGACGCCTACGCGGAGCGGGAGCGGGCGAGCGAGGACGCCGGGCGTCTGCGGCGCGAGGCGCAGGAGGAGACGGAGGCGGCCAAGGCGCTGGCCGAGCGGACGGTGTCCGAGGCCGTCGCGGAGGCCGAACGGATCCGCACGGACGTCAACGAGCACGCCCAGCGGGTGCGCACGGAGGCCTCCGACGCCATCGCCGAGGCGGAGCAGTCCGCCTCGCGCACCCGGGCGGACGCCCGCGAGGACGCCAACCGCATCCGGTCCGACGCGGCGACGCAGGCGGACACCCTGATCACCGAGGCGCGTTCCGAGGCGGAGCGGCTGACCACGGAGACGGCGGCCGAGACCGACCGGCTCCGCACGGAGACCCTCGCCGAGGCGGAGCGCGTCACCACCGAGGCGGCGGACGAGGCCGAGCGGGTCCGCGCCGAGGCGGGCGCCCGGGCCGAGCAGGTGGTCTCGGAGGCCACCGGGGAGGCGGAGCGGCTGCGGGCCGAGGCCGCCGACACGGTCGGCTCCGCCCAGCAGCACGCGCAGCGGATCCGCGCCGAGGCGGAGCGGGTCAGGGCCGAGGCGGCCGCGGAGGCGGAGCGGGTCACCACGGCCGCGCGCGAGGAGGCCGAGCGGACCCTCGACGAGGCCCGCAAGGACGCCAACAAGCGGCGTTCGGAGGCGGCCGAGCAGGTCGACACCCTCATCACGGAGACCGCGGCGGAGGCCGACAAGCTGCTCACCGAGGCGCAGCAGCAGGCCCAGAAGACCACCGCGGACGCCGAGTCGCAGGCCGACACGATGGTCGGCGCGGCCCGCGCGGAGGCCGACCGGATCGTCCAGGAGGCGACGGTCGAGGGCAACACCCGGGTGGAGAAGGCCCGTACGGACGCCGACGAGCTGCTGGTCGGCGCCCGCCGGGACGCGACCGCCATAAGGGAGCGTGCGGAGGAGCTGCGCGAGCGGCTCACCTCCGAGATCGAGGAGCTGCACGAGCGGGCCCGTCGCGAGGCCGCCGAGACCATGAAGTCGGCCGGCGACCGCTGCGACGCGCTCATCAAGGCCGCCGAGGAGCAGCTCGCCAAGGCGGAGGCGAAGGCGAAGGAGCTGGTGTCGGAGGCCAACTCCGAGGCCGGCAAGGTGCGCATCGCCGCCGTCAAGAAGGCCGAGGGGCTGCTCAAGGAGGCCGAGCAGAAGAAGGCCACCCTGGTCCGCGAGGCCGAGGAGCTGAAGGCCGAGGCGGTCCGCGAGGCCCGGCGCACGGTCGACGAGGGCAAGCGCGAGCTGGAGGTGCTGGTCCGGCGCCGCGAGGACATCAACGCGGAGATCTCCCGGGTGCAGGACGTCCTGGAGGCGCTGGAGTCGTTCGAGGCGCCCGGGGGCGCGAAGGACAACGGGGTGAAGGCCGGAGCGACGGTGGGCGCCCCACGTTCGGGTGGCAAGTCGTCAGACGGCTAGCATTCGAGGGGATTTGGGTGTCTGCTGGAGATCTTTGGCCGGGTCCCGTCGGGACCACTGCCCGGAGCTTTGGCAAGCCATCCATGGGTCAGCCACTCAAAAGAGGTGTCATTCTCCGTATCAAACGTGCATCCGCTCGATGACACACCGCATTGGCGCCTAGGATTCCCTCTATCACCTCACCCGGTCTCTTTCGACAGGAACCCCATGAGCGACACTTCCCCCTACGGCTTCGAGCACGTGCGGCGTGGGTACGACCGCGCTCAGGTGGACGACTACATCGCCAAGCTCGTCTCCGACCGTGACAGCGCTCACTCCCGCATCACCGCTCTGGAAAAGCGCATCGAGGAACTCCACCTCGAGACCCAGAACGCCCAGGCCCAGGTCAACGACGCCGAGCCGTCGTACGCCGGTCTCGGTGCCCGGGTCGAGAAGATCCTGCGGCTCGCCGAGGAAGAGGCGAAGGACCTGCGCGAGGAGGCCCGGCGCGCGGCGGAGCAGCACCGCGAGCTCGCCGAGTCGGCCGCCCAGCAGGTGCGCAACGACGCGGAGTCGTACGCCGCCGAGCGCAAGGCCAAGGCCGAGGACGAGGGCGTCCGGATCGTCGAGAAGGCCAAGGGCGACGCCTCCCAGCTGCGTTCCGAGGCGCAGAAGGACGCGCAGTCCAAGCGCGACGAGGCGGACGCGCTCTTCGAGGAGACCCGCGCGAAGGCCGCGCAGGCCGCCGCCGACTTCGAGACGAACCTCGCCAAGCGCCGCGAGCAGTCCGAGCGCGACCTGGCCTCCCGTCAGGCCAAGGCCGAGAAGCGGCTCGCGGAGATCGAGCACCGCGCGGAGCAGCTCCGCCTGGAGGCGGAGAAGCTGCGCACGGACGCCGAGCGCCGGGCCCGCCAGACCGTGGAGACGGCGCAGCGCCAGTCCGAGGACATCGTGGCCGACGCCAACGCCAAGGCCGACCGGATCCGTTCGGAGTCCGAGCGCGAGCTGGCCGCCCTCACCAACCGCCGCGACTCCATCAACGCGCAGCTCACCAACGTGCGCGAGATGCTGGCGTCGCTCACCGGTGCCGCGGTGGCCGCCGCCCCGGCGGTCGAGGACGAGTCGGTCTCCCGCGGGGTGCCCGCCCAGCAGTCCCGCTGACGCGGCCGGCGCCCGCGCGAGGGCGTGCGCCTGCCGCATATGTACGAAGAAGAGCGAGGCCCGTTGTCACTGGGGTGGCAGCGGGCCTCGTCCCGTTCTAGCGTGGGCGCCATGATCGAGCTCGAGGGGCTGACCAAGCGGTACGGCGAGAAGGTGGCGGTCAACAACCTCTCCTTCACCGTCAGACCCGGCATCATCACGGGCTTCCTCGGCCCCAACGGCGCGGGCAAGTCGACCACCATGCGGATGGTGCTCGGCCTGGACCGGCCCACCGCCGGGGACGTGCGGATCGACGGCAGGCACTACGACGAGCTGAAGGACCCGCTGACGTACATCGGCGCGCTCCTGGAGGCGAAGGCCTGGCACGGCGGGCGCAGCGCCTACAACCACCTGCTGTGCCTCGCGCAGAGCAACGGCATCCCGGCGAGCCGGGTGCGCGAGGTGCTGGACACGGTCGGGCTGTCGGCGGTCGCCCGGAAGAAGACCAAGGGCTTCTCCCTCGGCATGGGCCAGCGGCTCGGCATCGCCGCCGCGCTCCTGGGCGACCCGCGGATCCTGATGTTCGACGAGCCGGTCAACGGCCTCGATCCCGAGGGCATCCACTGGATCCGCAACCTGATGAAGACCCTGGCCTCCCAGGGCCGTACGGTCTTCGTCTCCTCCCACCTGATGAGCGAGATGGCGCTGACCGCCGACCACCTGGTGGTCATCGGCCAGGGCAGGCTGCTGGCGGACACCTCGATGGCCCAGTTCATCGCGGAGAACTCACGCAGCTACGTCCGGATCCGCACCCCGCAGCGCGAGCAGTTGCTCGACGCGCTGCACGGTGCCGGGGTCGCGGTCGCCGAGGCGGGCGACGGGGTCCTGGAGGTGGACGGCGACAAGTCGGAGGCGGTCGGCGAGCTGGCGGCGCGGCAGCAGATCGTGCTGCACGAGCTGAGCCCGCAGCGGGCCTCGCTGGAGGAGGCGTTCATGCAGTTGACCGCCGAGTCCGTGGAGTACCACGCGCACGACGGGCAGCAGCCCGGCGCGGTGCCGCCGCAGCAGCAACAGCCCCCGGGGCAGCCGCCGCGGCAGCAGTGGGGCAGCGACTGGAAGAGGGGTTGAGCATGGCGGCGACACAGGTCCTGCGGTCCGAGTGGACCAAGATCCGGTCGGTGGCGTCGACGGTGTGGACGCTGGGCCTGGCCGTGGTCGTCACCATCGCCCTCGGCATGCTGATCTCGGCCCTGACCAAGAGCCAGTTCAGCGACATGAGCCGGCGGGACCAGCTCTCCTTCGACCCGACCTTCATCAGCTTCGCCGGCACGAGCCTCGGCCAGCTCGCGATGATCGTGTTCGGCGTCCTGGTCGTGGGCAACGAGTACAGTTCCGGCATGATCCGCACCTCGCTGGCGGCCGTGCCGCGGCGCGGCACCTTCCTGTTCGGCAAGGTCGCGGTGGCGACCGCGCTGGCCCTGGTCGTGGGCATGGTCACCAGCTTCGCCACCTTCTTCCTAGGGCAGGCGATGCTGGGCGACCTGCGGGCGTCGATCGGCGACCCGGGCGTCCTGCGCGCGGTGTTCGGCGGCGGCCTCTACATGACCCTCATCGCGATGTTCTCGATGGGTGTCGCGGCGATGCTGCGCTCCCCCATGCTGTCGCTGGGCATCCTGATGCCGTTCTTCTTCCTGATCTCCAACATCCTGGGCAACGTCCCCGCGACCCGGAAGGTCGGCCGGTTCCTGCCCGACCAGGCCGGCAGCCGGATCATGCAGGTGGTCACGCCGGTCGACGACAACGTGCCGTACGGACCGTGGGGCGGGCTCGGGATCATGGCACTGTGGGTGATCGCGGCACTCGTCGGCGGGTACGCGGTGCTGAGGCACCGGGACGCCTAGGAGGCGGACCGGCCGCCTTCGGGCCGGTCCGGATTTTGCCCGGGCTTGAACGGAACCGTCAGCGCCTGGATATCCTCCTAACCCTTACGGGGGCGTGTGCCCTGCTGTCCCTGAACCTTCCGATGGGTGCGGAGCATGATCGAGGCTGTCGGCCTGACCAAGCGATACGGCGACAAGACCGCCGTGTACAACCTCTCCTTCCAGGTGCGGCCCGGTGCCGTCACCGGCTTCCTCGGGCCCAACGGCTCGGGCAAGTCGACGACGATGCGGATGATCCTGGGCCTGGACAACCCCACCGCGGGGCACGTCACGATCGGCGGTCACCCGTACCGCAAACTGCCCAACGCGGCGCGCCAGGTCGGTGCTCTGCTGGACGCCAAGGCGGTGCACGGCGGCCGGGCCGCCCGCAACCACCTGCTGAGCCTCGCCCAGCTCTCCGGCATCCCGGCCCGCCGGGTGGACGAGGTGCTCGGCGTGGTGGGCCTCCAGGACGTGGCCCGGCGGCGTTCCAAGGGCTTCTCCCTCGGCATGGGCCAGCGGCTCGGCATCGCCGCCGCGCTGCTCGGCGACCCCCAGGTGCTGCTCTTCGACGAGCCGGTCAACGGCCTCGACCCGGAGGGCATCCACTGGGTGCGCAACCTGATGAAGGCGCTCGCGGCGGAGGGCCGCACCGTCTTCGTCTCCTCGCACCTGATGAGCGAGATGGCGCTGACCGCCGACCACCTGATCGTCATCGGGCGCGGCCAGCTGCTCGCCGACATGAGCGTGACGGAGTTCATCTCGGCCAACTCCGCCGACTTCGCCCGCGTGCGGACGCCGGACAGCGAGCCGCAGCTGCGGGAGAAGCTGACCTCCGCGCTGACCGAGGCGGGCGGCCACGTGCTGCCCGAGCAGGACGGCGCGCTGCGGGTGACCGGCCTCCCCCTCCCCCGGATCAGCGACATCGCGCACGGCGCCGACGTACGGCTGTGGGAGCTGTCGCCGCACCAGGCCTCGCTGGAGGAGGCGTACATGCGGATGACGCAGGGCGCCGTGGACTACCGCTCGACCGCCGACCAGAAGGCCGGCCTCCAGCAGCCCCTGCCGCCCGGCGCGCAGCCGCCGATGCCGGTGCCGGGGCAGGGCCAGCCCGGGTGGTACGCCCCGCCGCCGCCCCAGCAGGGCGGTCAGCCCTTCGCCGCGCCGCAGGGCGCACCGGGCCAGGCCCCGGCGGGCCCGTACGGCGCCCCGGCGGCGCCCGGCACGGTACCGGGCGGTCAGCCGGCCAACCCGTACGCGGCCCAGCAGGCCCCGCAGCACCTGCCGCAGGCGCCGGCGGCTGCGCCGCAGACGCCCCAGCCGCCCGCCGCCGCCGCACCGCCCGCCACCGCCCCGGCGCCCGCCTCCGCGCCCGTCACCGACCCGACCAAGCCCGAGGACGCCCGATGAGCACCCCCCAGCCCCCGACGCAGCAGGCCGCGCCCGACTGGCAGGCGGCGCCCGGTTCGCCGTACCCGACCTACACCTCGCCGATCCCGGTGGTGCGCACGACCCTCGTGCACGCGCTGGCCTCCGAGTGGACGAAGATCAGGTCGGTGCGCTCCACGATGTGGACGCTGGGCGTGTTCGTCCTGCTGGTCCTCGGCATCGGGCTGCTGACCGGCGCCGTGGTGGCGAGCTCGGACTCCGACCTGGCCGGCGAGAGCGCGCTGAGCCTCGGCTTCTTCGGCCTGCTGCTCGGCAGCATCTGCGTGATCACGCTCGGCGTGCTCACCACCGCGTCGGAGTACGGCACGGGCATGATCCGCACGACCATGACGGCCTGCCCCAGCCGCGGCCGGGTGCTGGCGGCCAAGGGCATCGTGTTCTTCCTGGTCGCCTTCGTGGTGACCCTGGTGTCCGCGACGGTGGTCGGGCTGTTCCACGTGTCCCTGCTGGAGGGCAACGGCGCCGGTGATCCCACCGGCACGGAGTGGCTGAAGGGCACCGTCGGCGTCTCGCTCTACATCGCGCTGCTCGGGCTGCTCTCGCTGGCCGTGGGCTCGATCATCCGGCACTCGGCGGGCGCCATCACCCTCATGATCGGCCTCCTGCTCGCCCCGCTGGTGATCGCGCTGTTCATGTTCTCGGAGTCGCTCAAGGACGTGCAGCAGGCGCTGTTCGAGTACTCGATCCCGAACCAGATGAGCATTTTCTACGCCAACTCGCTCTCCGATTCCGGGCCCTCGGGCTGGGACCCGCTGTGGATCGTGCTCGGCGTGACCGCGGTCGCCTTCGCCGCCGCCTACGCGCTGCTGGAGAAGCGGGACGTGTAGGAGAGCCGGCGGCTTCAGAACCTCGGCGCGTTACGGGACCGCTGCACCCGGGTGGTGCGGCGGTCCTTCGCGTTCCAGCACGCCTTGTGCCAGTGCCGGCGGTCGTCGACGCCCGCGTGCGCGGGCCAGGCCACCACGTGCGGGACGCCGTCCGGAATGAGCTGGTCGCACCCCGGGCAGCGGTACGACTTCCCCTGCGCGCTCGCGCCCGCCACGTGCCGGACGCTCCAGTCCTCGCCCTGCCAGTTCTCCGAGGACTGCCATCCGCCGTAGCGGCCGGAGCCGTCCGCCTCGGCGCTGTGGCCGGAGGAACCGGCTCCCTTGGGTCGGTTGCGACGCGGGGACACAGGACACCTCACGGAGCTATACAGGAAGCAGGGCGGCATCCAGCCTACGCGGCACACACCCCTTCCGTGCGGGCCCCGGCGGCCGTCCCGCCGCGGCCGATTCTGCAGACAATCCGCAAAGTCCTCCGTCCGGCCGTGTCCTCGGCACGTGTCAGGCGGTTATGCCCTGTGGGGGAGCTCCGCGTCGGGGCCGAGGAAGCAGGAAAAGGCAATGCGCGTAGGAAGTTTCGTGTTGGGAGCCCAGTTCCCGGGCCAGGGCCAGGGGGAAGCGCTGCACCGCGCGGTCCGCTCGGCCGAGGTCGCCGAGGAGGCCGGGCTCGACACGGCCTGGCTGGCCGAACACCACTTCGTGCCGTACGGCACGTGTCCGTCGGCCGTGACCCTGGCCGCGCTGCTGCTGGGCCGCACCCGGCGCCTGCGGGTCGGCACCGCGGTCAGCGTGCTGCCCACCGTCCACCCCGTGGCGCTCGGCGAGCAGGCGGCGCTGCTGCACGTCACGAGCGGCGGCCGCTTCTCGCTGGGCGTCGGCCGCGGCGGCCCGTGGGTGGACCTGGAGGTGTTCGGCGCGGGGCTGGAGGCCTACGAGGAGGGTTTTCCGGAGTCGCTCGACCTGCTGCTGCGCTGGCTGCGCGAACCGGCCGTCGGCGCCTCGGGGGACCGCTACCGCTTCCGCGAGGTGCCGGTCGTGCCGCGGCCGTCGGAGTCCCTCTCCGAGGAGCCGGGCCCGGAGGTCGTCGTCGCCTGCACCTCGCCGTCGAGCGTGCGCATGGCGGCCGAGCGGGGGCTGCCGATGCTCCTCGGGATGCACGTCGGGGACGAGGAGAAGGCGGAGATGGTCGCCCTGTGGCGCCGCCACGCCCGCGCCGCCGGGCGGACGGCGGCGGAGATCCACGGCGCGGCCCACGTCTCGGCCGGCGTCTGCCAGATCGCGGACCGGCGCCCGGACGCGGCGGAGACGCTGCTCAAGGCGATGCCGGGCTGGCTGCGGCAGGGGCTGGGCGCCCATGTCACGGTGGACGGCCGGGAGCGGCGGATGCGCGACCCGCACGCGTACACCGAACTGCTCTGCGGGCTGCATCCGGTGGGCACGCCCCGGCTGTGCGCGGACCGGCTCGCGGCGACCGGCGAGCGCACCGGCATCTCCCGCTTCGCGCTCCTCGTCGAGGGCTCGGGAGACCTCGCGGCGACCGAGGAGAACGTACGGCGGCTCGGGACCGAGGTGCTCCCCCAGCTCCGCTGAGCCGACGGGCGCGAGCTTGCCGCTCCGGCACAAGAACTGCACCTTGCGCGTACGGAGCGGCAAGCGGGCGCTCCGGAGTGCCTCAGCAGTCGCGCAGTTCCGGCGACTGGTTCAGCAACTGGCTGCGCACCGAGGTGAACTTGGTCAGCGTCTCGTCGACGGAGGAGTCCAACGGGAACACCGCCACCCGGTGGCAGTTCTGGAAGGCGAGCCGCACACCGAAGTGCCGCTGCAGAGCACCGCGTATGGCGTCACTCGCGAGCGCACGCAGGAGCTGGCCGCGCGCCTGCTCGTCCGGCGGGGGCGTCTGGTTGTCGGCGAAGGCTCCGCCGTCGACCTTCAGCTGTGCCACCAGGGAGCTGATCATCTCCCATGCGTAGGGCAGGGAGGTCCGGACGCAGTCGACGAAGTCTGCTTCGTCGACCTCGCCTCGCTCGGCCTGTTCGAGTAGGGCCGGTGAGACGTCGAGCGACATGGGTTCTCCTCTCGCACCCCCGACCAGCAGGGGTTGCCGGACAGTAAAGGGAGTACGCGATTCCGAACACGCTGCGTACACAGTTCGCGACCTCCCGTTCAATACCGTAAGCATCCGATCGTGACGGCACCAGGAGAATGCCCAGATGGACACCATCCGGTAGGCCCACAATCGGCCAGTGGGCACAACGGGGCCAATGGGAGAAGTGGGACAGCGCGCGGGGGTGCCGCGGGTCGCCGGGGCACGGGCGAATCGCGTCGGGCCGGGCGCGTCGAGTAGCGTTGCCGACCATGCGTCTCGTCATCGCCCGCTGTTCCGTCGACTACGCCGGACGGCTCACCGCCCACCTGCCCTCGGCCCCCCGGCTGATCCTGGTCAAGGCGGACGGCAGCGTCTCGATCCACGCCGACGACCGGGCCTACAAGCCCCTCAACTGGATGTCGCCGCCCTGCACCCTGAAGGAGGGCGCGGGCGAGGAGGAGGGTGTCTGGACCGTCGTCAACAAGGCGGGCGAGAAGCTCATCATCACGATGGAGGAGATCCTCCACGACTCCTCGCACGAACTGGGCGTCGATCCCGGCCTGATCAAGGACGGCGTGGAAGCACACCTCCAGGAGCTGCTCGCCGACCGCATCGAGACCCTGGGCGAGGGCTACACGCTCATCCGCCGCGAGTACATGACCGCCATCGGCCCCGTCGACATCCTGTGCCGGGACGCCCAGGGCGGGACCGTCGCCGTCGAGATCAAGCGGCGCGGCGAGATCGACGGCGTGGAACAGCTCACGCGCTACCTGGAACTGCTGAACCGCGACCCGCATCTCGCCCCGGTGCGCGGCGTGTTCGCCGCCCAGGAGATCAAGCCGCAGGCCCGCGTGCTCGCCACGGACCGCGGCATCGGCTGCCAGGTGCTGGACTACGACGCCCTGCGGGGCATCGAGGACGACAAGCTGCGGCTGTTCTGAGGGGGCGTCACGCACGACGTGGGCAGGGCCGGGTCCGACGGGCGGACCCGGCCCTGCTGCGTGCGTCGCGGACCGGCCGGGGTCAGATGATCCCGCCGGCCTCCGGGTCGGAGCGGACCGGCGTTTCTGTCCCGGTGCCGGGGTCCGCGCTGCCGCTCGCGGCGGCGGCCGGGGTGTCCGCGGGCGAGTGGGCGGCCGTGGGACCGGTGATCTCGCCGGCGCTGTTCGAGGGCGGCTCGGGCGGCGTACCGGGGTCCGAGGACTCCGGCGGGTCGGGCTCCGTCTCGGACTCGTCCGGCGAGGGCGAGGGCGACGACGGGGGGTCGGTGGGCGTCGACTTCGACGGGCTCGGCGAGGTGGGGGGCTTCGACGACGTCGTCGGGTCGCTCGGGCGGCTCGGGTCGCCGGAACCGGGGTCGCCGGGCTGCCCGGAGTCGCTCGGCTCGTCGGAGGGCCCGTCGGACTCCGTCGGTGGCGGATCGTCCGACGGGCCGGGGGTGCCCGTGCCCGGGCCGGTGGGGCCGCCGGTCACCTGCTGGTCCTTGCCGTCGTCGGAGGGCCGGTCCGCGCCCAGGCTGCCGTCGTCGACGCCCTGGCTCGCCGAGGGGGTGCCGCCGACCTCGTTGGAGGGGTCGCCCGCGTCGTTCTCGGAGGTGGCCCCGAGGGTCACCACCGTGCCGAGCACGGCGACGAGCAGCGCGCCCGCTCCGGCGGCCACGAGGTTGCGCCGGGCGAAGCCCTTGATGCCGCCGGCGACCGTGCGGGACGGCTCCTCGTCGGGCTCGCGGCGGGTGACGAGGGTCGGGGACTGCGGCGGCGGCTGGAGCGGCGGGAAGGGCGAGGGGACCCCCGCGGACGGCGACACCGACTCCTCGGTGCGGGCGACGGGGACCTCCTCCCCCACCGTCGGTCCGAGACCGGCGCCGGCGGCACCGAGTCCGGCGGCGGCACCCGGTACGCCGAAGGCGCCCGCGCCGCTGCCCAGGCCCGGGGTGTCCCCGGTGCGGTCGGCGACCAGCGCGAGGGCGCGGCGGCCCGCCACGGCGCCGCGCTTGTCGGAGAGCGCGCCGCGCAGCCCGATGGATGCCTCCAGCTCGGCGCGTGCCCGGTCCAACTGGTCCTGGCACAGGGCGAGGACACCGAGTTCGTGATGGAAGTAGGCCTGTTCGGCGACGTCGCCCGCGAGCCGGGAGGCCTCGGTGCCCGAGCGCAGCGCCCGTTCCCAGGCGCCCCAGTGCAGTCCGGCGGCGAACGCGGGCGCCGCGGTGCGGGCCAACTGGACGGCCGGGCTGTCCTCGTCCTCGGCGGTCGGGGTCGTGGCCGGCACCAGGACGGCGAGGGCGGCCAGGACGGCGTCGGCCTCCGCGCAGACCCGCTCGGGGGTGACCGAGGGGTGACCGGCCCACCAGGCGTAGTGCTGGGCGGCGGCCCGCGCGCGCTCCGGCACGTCGTCGGCGTATCCGGCGCTCTCCAGTTGGGCGAGCACCCCGGCGGCCAGCCGGTAGCGGGAGCCGACCGGGGAGACCAGTCCGCAGTCGGCCAGTTCGCCGAGGGCGGCGTCCGCGTGGGTGTCGCCGACCAGGGCTGGCAGGTGCGCCTGGTGCGGCACCTCGCCGCCGAGGGCGACGGCGAACTCCAGGGTGGCGCGGGCGGAGGCGCTCAACCGGGAGGCGAGCAGCGGTGCGGGCGCGGCGGCCTCGCCGAGGGACGGCAGGGGCACGTCGTCGTCGGCCTCGGTGGCCTCGTAGGGGGTGTCGTCGCCCTGGTGGGCGTCGGCGAAGACGCCGAACTCGTCGACGGCGTCGGCGCCGGCCCGCTCCCGGTCCCGGCGGCGCAGCAGGGCACCGGCCTGGACGAAGCGCAGCGGCAGGCCCTCGGACTCGAACCAGAGGTCGCCGGCCCAGTTGGCCTCCTCCTCGGTGAGGGTCCGGCCGGCGGCGCGCTCCAGCAGCTCCACGCCGTCCGAGCGGTCCAGGCCGGGAAGGAAGACCTCCTCGACGCCTGATTCGGCGGAGGGCGCGGGCACGTCCGGGGTGGCGCCGATGAGGAAGGCGCACTCGGGGGTGGCGTCGAGGAGCTCGTCGAGGGCGGTGCCGCCGAACTCGGCGTCGTCCAGGACGACGACCGCGCCCACCTCGCGCAGGCGGGCGCGGAGTTCGGTGCGGTCCGGGCGGTGCAGGGGCGCGTGGTGGACGGCGTGGAAGAGGTCGTGGAGCAGGTCGTCGGCGGTGCGGTGGTGGCCGTTCAGGCGGACGACGCCGTCGGGCGCGAGGCCCGCGCAGTCCTCGGCGACGACGTCGAGGAGGCTGGTGCGGCCGGAGCCGGCGGGGCCGGTGAGGCGCACGGAGCGGCCTCGGGCGAGCAGCCGGACCAGGCGTTCGCGTTCGTCCTCGCGGGCCAGCAGGCCCAGGACGGTGCGGACCGGGCCCGGCGGGACGGGCGGCCGTGCGGCGCGCTCCGCCTCGGCGCGTTCGGCGGCAGTGAGCTTCTCGGGCCGGGCGGGCCGGTCTGCGGGCGGGCAGACCTCGATCTCGCTGCCGTCGACGGGGTTCACGGTGAGCAGGAGGTCGCCGGACACGAGTTGCACGGTGCGGGCGAGCGCGGGTGCGTGCTGTCCGAAGTCGGAGGTGAGCGGGTCCCTGGGCGGGCGCGGGCGCGGCGTCTGCTGGCCGCCGTCTTGGCCGTGGTCCTCAGGGCCCCGGGTGTTCGGGTCCATTGGTTCAAGCCCCCAAAAGCGTCGTGTGCAGGCCCCCGGCAGGGACCACCCTCCCGGCCTTGCCGCACACCGCGCTGTCGCTTCTGGTCCGGGCCCGCCGGCGGGTTTGCAAAGGCAGCGGGCAGCCAGACCCTAAACCTTCGCCCAGTATCTCCGACAGTCCGGGGTGCCGGGCCGTCCGAGAGGTCACGGTCTCGTGAGGATTGCGTGTGTCGGAGGTGTGAACCTTCACTTACACGCGGGGCAGGGTCTCCACACCGATGCCGCCCTCGATGGCCAGGATCCGGTGCAGCCGGGTGGCCACCAGCAGGCGCTGCATCTGCGGCGGCACGGCGCGCAGCACGAGGCGCCGGCCGCAGCGGCCGGCCCGCCGGTGGGCCCCCATGATCACGCCGAGACCGGTGGCGTCCCAGGAGTCCAGTTCTGACAGGTCGAGCACCAGGTCGCCGACTCCGTCGTCGACGGCCGAGTGCAGGACCGTACGGGCGTCCGCCGCGCTGCGGACGTCGAGGCGGCCCCCGACGACCAGCTCGACGTGGTCGCCCCTGATGTGCATATGCGCTCCCCGGCGTGCGTCTTGTCTTCGTCGTCCGTGCGTGTCGTCCGTGCGTGGTGGTCTCTCGGCGATATCAGGTGTTGCACCCTCTGACTGGCCGAAACGACCGGAGGTTGCCGCCTGTAAGCGAACCGATACCGAATTCACCCCGGCGTGTGACGTTCGCCGGGGCCGGTGCGGCCTCAGTGCTTGTAGAAGCCCTGCCCGCTCTTGCGGCCGATGTCACCGGCGTCCACCATCCGGCGCATCAGCTCCGGCGGGGCGAACTTCTCGTCCTGGGACTCGGTGTAGATGTTGCCGGTGGCGTGCAGCAGGATGTCGACGCCCGTGAGGTCGGCGGTGGCCAGCGGTCCCATGGCGTGGCCGAAGCCCAGCTTGCAGGCGAGGTCGATGTCCTCGGCGGTGGCCACGCCCGACTCGTACAGCTTCGCGGCCTCGACGACGAGGGCGGAGATGAGACGGGTGGTCACGAACCCGGCGACGTCGCGGTTGACGACGATGCAGGTCTTGCCGGTGGACTCGGCGAACTCCCGCGCGGTGGCGAGCGTTTCGTCGCTCGTCTTGTAGCCCCGCACCAGCTCGCACAGCTGCATCATCGGGACCGGCGAGAAGAAGTGGGTGCCGACGACCCGCTCGGGGCGCTCCGTCACGGCCGCGATCTTGGTGATCGGGATGGCGGAGGTGTTGGACGCGAGGATCGCCCCGTCCTTCACCAGCTTGTCCAGGGTACGGAAGATCTCGTGCTTGACGTCCAGCTTCTCGAAGACGGCCTCGACGACGACGTCCGCGTCGGCGGCGGCCTCCAGGTCGGTGGTCGCGGTGATGCGCCCGAGCGCGGCCCCGGCGTCGTCGGCGGTGAGCTTCCCCTTGGCGACGAACTTGTCGTAGGAGGCCTTGATACCGTCCGTGCCGCGCCGCAGCGCCTCGTCGGTGACGTCGCGCAGGACGACGTCCCAGCCCGCCTGGGCGGAGACCTGGGCGATGCCCGATCCCATGAGACCGGCTCCGATGACGGCGAGCTTCCGTGCCACTGTGCGACTCCCCTGATACGCGCTGATTCTCGTCTCTCGGCCGGAGATTAGCGGGCGTGGGGCGCTGTGTGACCGGTTAGTAACGCGCGTCACGTCTCAAATGACGGACGTCACACCGAGGGGTGCCATTCGGGTGTCACCCCGCGCCCCGTACGGCGTAGTTGAGCACCTTCTCGCTCAGCAGGTCCGCCATCTCGTCCAGCAGCAGGAGCACCTCGCGGGAGACCTCCGGGGGCTTGCCGCCGGCGACCATGCGCCGGCCGATCTCCGTCATCACCGTGCCGTGCAGCCAGTTGATCTGACCGGCCATCAGCGTGGGCAGCGGGTCCTCGGCCGGGGCGCCGGTCTCCTCCCGCAGGGTCCGCTCCAGGTCGGCGAGGACCTCCTGGCCGATGGCCCACATCCGGGACCGCAGGGCGGGCGACTCCTGGACGACCCTCATGAAGGCGGCGTACCCGTCCATCAGGCCGACGCGCGGCGACACCGACTCGACCTCCTCGCGCAGCTCCCGCAGGACGGCGCTCGCGGCGGACTCCCCGCCGCGCCGGCCGCGCACCCAGCGCGAGAGCCGGTCGACCACGCCCTTGGAGCGGTCGAGGAACAGGTCCTCCTTGGCCGGGAAGTAGTTGTAGACGGTGTTGACGGAGACGTCCGCGGCGTCCGCGACCTCCGCCACCGTCACGGCCTCGAAGCCGCGCTCCAGGAACAGCCCCGTGGCGACATCCGAGATGTACTGCCGGGTCTGCCGCTTCTTCCGTTCCCTGAGTCCCTCGGCCATGCCCGCATCCTAGCCGCGCCCGCCCTCCTCACTGGTGCCGCTGAAAACTTGGGGGCATTGCAAAATTTAAGTGACTCTGTTTTTCTGGGACGCATGGCAATCATCAGTACGGCCGGGCTGGCCCGTACCTTCACGACCCGACGCGGTCCGGTGGAGGCGGTGCGCGGCATCGACCTCACCGTCCGGGAGGGCGAGATCCTGGGCTTCCTGGGCCCCAACGGCGCCGGCAAGACCACCACCCTGCGGATGCTCACGACCCTGCTCGCCCCCACCGGCGGCGCGGCCACCGTCGCTGGGCACGACCTGGCGACCGACCCGGCCGGGGTGCGCGCGGTGTGCGGGTACGTGGCGCAGTCGGGCGGGGTGGACCCGCAGATCACCGTGCGGGAGGAGCTGGTCACCCAGGGCCGCCTGTACCGGCTGTCCAGGGCGCGGGCGGCCGAGCGCGCCGACGAACTGGCCCGCGACCTGGGCCTCTCCGCGCTGCTCGACCGCAAGTGCGGCGCGCTCTCCGGCGGACAGCGGCGCCGCCTGGACATCGCGATGGCGCTCACGCACCGCCCGGCGGTGCTCTTCCTGGACGAGCCGACGACGGGCCTGGACCCGGGCAGCCGCGCCGACCTGTGGGACCTGGTCCGCGCTCTGCGCGACGAGCACGGCACCACGGTCTTCCTGACCACCCACTACCTCGACGAGGCCGACGCCCTCTCCGACCGCCTGGTGGTCGTGGACGGCGGGGTGGTGGTCGCCGACGGCACCCCGGCCGCCCTGAAACGGGAGTACGGCGGCTCCCGCGACGCCTCCCTCCAGGACACCTTCCTGGCCGTCACCGGCCGCACCGCCCCCGCGGCCGACGCCGCCCCCGTCGCCGTCTAGCACCCCTGGGAATCCCCGATGCTGCTCCACGACACCGGCCTGGTCTACGGCCGCTATCTGCGCCAGTCCCTGCGCTCCCGCTTCGCGCTGCTGTTCGGCGTGCTGATGCCGCTGCTGTACCTGCTCTTCTTCGGCCCGCTGCTGACCGGCCTGCCGCTCGGCGGGCGGGGCAGCTCCTGGCAGCTGCTGGTCCCCGGCCTGCTGCTCCAACTCGGTCTGTTCGGCGCGTCCTTCGCGGGGTTCTCGGTCATCATCGAGAACGGCCAGGGCGTGGTCGAGCGGATGCGGGTGACTCCCGTCAGCCGCCTGGCGCTGCTGCTGGGGCGGGTGCTGCGGGACGCCACCGTCTTCGCCTTCCAGGCGGTGCTGCTGGTGCTCGCCGCCGGGGCCATGGGCCTGCGCGCGCCGCTGCCCGGCGTGCTGATCGGCTTCGCGTTCGTCGTCCTGCTCACGGTGTCGCTGGCCTCGCTGTCGTACGCGCTGGCGATGAAGGTCCGCACCCCGCAGGAGTTCGGGCCCACGGTCAACGCCCTCACCATGCCCTCGATGCTGCTGTCCGGCCTGATGCTCCCGATGACGCTCGGGCCGGCCTGGCTGGACGTGCTCTCGCACCTGATGCCGTTCCGCTACCTGGTGGACGCGGTGCGGGACGCGTACGTCGGCTCCTACGCGACGGCGCACATGCTGTACGGCCTCCTCGTCGCCCTGGGTCTCACCGCACTGGCCGTGACGGTGGGCACACGCGTGTTCCGGACCGCCGGGGCGTAACTACGCTGACCCCATGGTCAACCTGACGCGCATCTACACCCGCACCGGCGACAAGGGCACCACCGCCCTCGGCGACATGAGCCGGGTCCCCAAGACCGACCCGAGGATCTCCGCGTACGCCGACGCCAACGAGGCGAACGCGGTGATCGGCACCGCCCTCGCTCTCGGCGGCCTGTCCGAGGAGGTCGCCAAGGTCCTCGTCCGCGTCCAGAACGACCTCTTCGACGTGGGCGCGGACCTGTCCACGCCGGTGGTGGAGGACCCGGAGTACCCGCCGCTGCGGGTCGAGCAGTTCTACGTCGACAAGCTGGAGGCGGACTGCGACCGCTTCCTGACCGAGGTGGAGAAGCTCCGCTCCTTCATCCTCCCCGGCGGCACCCCCGGCGCGGCCCTGCTGCACCAGGCGTGCACGGTGGTCCGCCGGGCGGAGCGCTCCACCTGGGCGGCGCTGGAGGTCCACGGCGAGACGATGAACCCGCTCACCGCCACCTATCTGAACCGCCTCTCCGACCTCCTCTTCATCCTGGCCCGCGTGGCCAACAAGGAGGTCGGCGACGTGTTGTGGGTGCCGGGCGGGGAGCGCTGAGCACCCCCGGGACAGGGGCGTGACGGCCGTCGGTCGCCCGGCGCCTCATCGTGGCTGGTCGCGCAGTTCCCCGCGCCCCTCGGGGGCACTGCCCGCCGGCCCCCTCTTCGGCCAGATCAGGTACGTCAGCGCGATCAGGCCGTGGAGGGCGACGACGCGCAGCACCGTCCACTGGAAGGACCGCAGCGAGGAGGTGTCGCCGTCGTCGCCGACGTACCAGACGGCGCCCTGGAGCAGCGCGTAGGCCACGGCGGCGCCCAGGACCGTGCGCAGCCACAGTCCGCCCTCGTGCCGCGCCCGGGGCATGCCGTGGCGCGGGGGCCTGACCGGTGGCGGGCCGCCGGCCAGGCGGTGGGCGGCGTGGCCGTCGAGCCAGCGGACCGTGTAGTGGCCGTAGGCGACGGTGTAGCCGATGTACAGCGCGGCCAGACCGTGCTGCCAGCCCGGGTCGGCGCCGTTCTTGAGGTCCCAGGCCGTCACCGCGAAGAGCACCAGTTCCAGCACGGGCTCGCACAGCAGCAGGACCGCACCGGTCCGCCGCCACTTCAGCAGGTAGCGGGCGCCCAGGCCGAGGGCGAGCAGCACCCAGAAACCGACCTCGCAGGCGATGATCAACGCGACGACCACGACGCACTCCCTTCCTTCGCCCTCCCAGGCTCCCGCGGGGAAACGCCGCGTTCGTCGTCGCGGGTGACGAACCTCCGGTACATCGAAAGATGCAGTGCCCAACCCTCCCGCGGGATCAGGCGGGCCGGGCGGGGTCCGTGTTGGATGGTGGCATGGCCGTACGACTCCCCCGCCCGCGCCGTTTCGACGTGTACGCCGCGTCGGCGGGGCTGCTGGGCGGACTGCTGCTGTGGGGCATCGGCCTGGGCGTGCGCCGGGCGGACGACCCCGTCGTGCTGTTCGACGGCCGCTGGCCGCTGCTGGCGCCGCTCGCCGTCATGGCGGGCTGCGAACTGCTGCGCCGGGCCGCGCCGCGCACCGGGCTCCTGATCGGCACCGCCGCCCTGGTCGCGGACACGCTCACGCAGGGCAGCCTGGTCACGGTGATCATGTACACCGACCTGATGTACGCCGCCGTGCTCTACGGTCCGCCCGCCTCGGCCCGCCGCATCCCGTGGATCACGGGGCTGCTCACCGTGGCCGGCACGGTCGTGCCGTTCGCGCTGTGGCGGGTGCCCGAGGCGCTGCTCGTCGGTGTCGCCGTCGGCATCGTGTCGTTCGCGCCCGCCTCCACGGGGCTCATCGTCCGCAACCACCGCGAGGCCGCCGACGCCGCCCTGCTGCGGGCCGAGCAGACCGCGCTGCTGGCCGAGACGGACCGGGTCCAGGCGGTGACGGCGGAGCGCGCCCGGATGGCCCGCGAGCTGCACGACATGGTCGCCAACCACCTCTCCGCGATCGCCATCCACTCCACGGCCGCGCTCTCCCTGGACGACGCGGACACCACCCGGCAGGCGCTCGGCGTGATCCGCGAGAACAGCGTGGCGGGACTGGCCGAAATGCGCCGCCTGATCGGCATCCTGCGCGACGACGGCGGGGACGCGGAGCCCGCCGCGGCGCCCACCCTCGACGGGCTCGGCGCACTGGTCGACGGCGCCCGTGCCAACGGGCTGGACGTCGTCCTGGACGCGGACCCCGGCGAGAACCTGCCCGCGCCGGTCGAGCTGGCCGCGTACCGGATCGTGCAGGAGTCGCTCACCAACGCCCTCAAGCACGCGTCGCAGGGCACCGTCCGGGTGCGGCTCGACCGGCACGAGGGTTCCCTGCGGATCCGGGTGACCAGCCCCTGCGGCGAGCGGGACGCGCCGCGGGCCCCGGGCTCCGGCGCCGGTCTCGTCGGGATGCGGGAGCGGGCCGCCCTGCTGCACGGCACCTTCGAGGCGGGGGCGACGGCCGGCCCCGGCCCGGCGGGCGACAGGATCTGGGCCGTACGTGCCACCCTCCCCCTGACCGAAGGAGATCTCGCATGATCCGCGTCCTCGTCGCCGAGGACCAGTCCGCCGTCCGCGCGGGGCTGGTGCTGATCCTGGGCAGCGCACCCGACATCGAGGTGGCCGGGGAGGCCGCGGACGGCGAGCAGGCGGTGGCACTGGCCCGCGAGCTGCGTCCCGACCTGGTGCTGATGGACGTGCAGATGCCGCGCCTGGACGGGGTGTCGGCGACCCGGATCGTGGTCGGGGAAGGTCTCGCCGACGTGCTGGTGCTGACCACCTTCGACCTGGACGAGTACGTCTTCGGGGCACTGCGGGCGGGGGCCGCCGGGTTCCTGCTGAAGAACACCGAGGCCAAGGATCTGATCGCGGCCGTGCGCACGGTGGCGGGCGGCGAGGGCATCGTCGCGCCGGCCGTCACCCGGCGGCTGATCGCCGAGTTCGCCGCGAAGCCGGTGCGGGAGCCGGCCGCGGACCCGGCCGTGCTGCGGGACCTGACGCGGCGTGAGCGCGAGGTGCTCTCCTGCCTCGGCGAGGGTCTGTCCAACGCGGCGGTCGCCGCGCGGCTGGACATGGCGGAGGCCACGGTGAAGACGCACGTCAGCCGACTGCTGGGAAAGCTGGGACTGCGCAGCCGGGTGCAAGCGGCGGTGCTGGCGCAGGAGTTGGGCATCTAGTTCCGCCCTCAACCACGCGCTGTCACATTGGTCCAGACCTATTGACCGATGGTCCAGACCTTTCTATTCTCGCCGCACTGCGGGCATGAGGCTCAGTCATGCCCTCGACAACATCCCCATAAAAGGAGGCGCACATGCGCTTCAGACACAAGGCCGCGGCGCTCGCAGCGACCCTGGCGCTCCCCCTCGCCGGACTGGTCGGACTCGCGAGCCCGGCGCAGGCGGCCGGCAGCGCGACGGCCACCTTCCAGAAGACCTCCGACTGGGGCTCGGGCTTCGGCGGCCAGTGGACGGTGAAGAACACCGGCACCTCCTCGCTCAGCTCCTGGACCGTCGAGTGGGACTTCCCCGCCGGCACCAAGGTCACTTCCGCCTGGGACGCCACCGTCACCAATTCCGGCGACCACTGGACCGCCAAGAACGTCGGCTGGAACGGGACGCTCGCCCCCGGCGCCTCGGTCTCCTTCGGCTTCAACGGCAGCGGCCCCGGCTCCCCGGCCAACTGCAAGCTCAACGGCGGCAGTTGCGACGGCAGCTCGGTCCCCGGCGACCAGGCCCCCTCGGCGCCCGGCACGCCCACCGCCTCCAACATCACCGACACCTCGGTGAAGCTGTCCTGGACGGCGGCCACCGACGACAAGGGCATCAAGAACTACGACGTCCTGCGCGACGGCGCGACCGTCGCCACCGTCACCGGCACCACCTACACCGACAACGGCCTCACCAAGGGCACCGACTACTCGTACACCGTCAAGGCCCGCGACACCGCCGACCAGACCGGTCCGGTCAGCGGCGCCGTGAAGGTCACGACCACCGGCGGCGGGGACGGCGGCAACCCCAACCCCGGTGCCGAGGTCAAGATGGGCTACTTCACCAACTGGGGCGTCTACGGGCGCAACTACCACGTGAAGAACCTGGTCACCTCCGGCTCCGCCGACAAGATCACGCACATCAACTACGCCTTCGGCAACGTCCAGGGCGGCAAGTGCACCATCGGCGACTCCTACGCCGACTACGACAAGGCGTACACCGCCGACCAGTCCGTCGACGGCGTCGCCGACACCTGGGACCAGCCGCTGCGCGGCAACTTCAACCAGCTCCGCAAGCTGAAGGCCAAGTACCCGCACATCAAGATCCTCTACTCCTTCGGCGGCTGGACCTGGTCCGGCGGCTTCCCGGACGCCGTGAAGAACCCGGCCGCGTTCGCGAAGTCCTGTCACGACCTGGTCGAGGACCCGCGCTGGGCCGACGTCTTCGACGGCATCGACCTGGACTGGGAGTACCCGAACGCCTGCGGTCTGAGCTGTGACGAGACCAGCGCCCCCAACGCCTTCAGCAGCATGATGAAGGCCATGCGCGCCGAGTTCGGCCAGGACTACCTGATCACCGCGGCCGTCACCGCCGACGGCTCGGCGGGCGGCAAGGTCGACGCCGCCGACTACGGCGAGGCGTCGAAGTACATCAACTGGTACAACGTGATGACGTACGACTTCTTCGGCGCATGGGACAAGCAGGGCCCGACCGCCCCGCACTCGCCGCTGACCTCGTACAACGGCATCCCGCAGCAGGGCTTCACCACCGCGGACGCGATGGCGAAGTTCAAGTCCAAGGGCGTGCCGGCCACCAAGCTCCTGATCGGCATCGGCTTCTACGGCCGCGGCTGGACCGGCGTCACGCAGTCCGCGCCCGGCGGCACCGCCACCGGCCCGGCGGCCGGCACCTACGAGGCGGGCATCGAGGACTACAAGGTCCTCAAGAACAGCTGCCCGTCCACCGGCACCGTCGCCGGCACCGCGTACGCCCACTGCGGCACCAACTGGTGGTCCTACGACACCCCGGCCACCATCAAGTCCAAGATGGACTGGGCGGAGCAGCAGGGCCTCGGCGGCGCCTTCTTCTGGGAGTTCAGCGGCGACACCGCCAACGGCGAGCTGGTGAGCGCCATCGACAGCGGTCTGAAGTAGTCCCGAAGGGCCACAGGCCCTAAGCGACGTTGACGCGCTGACCGGGCGGGGCTGCCTCCAGCCACGCGAGGAATCCGGTCAGCGCGTCTTCGCTCATTGCCAGTTCGAGCCGTGTGCCCCGGTGCAGACAGGCCAGGACCACGGCGTCGGAGAGCAACGCGAGCTCCTCCTCGCCGTCCGGCATCCGGCGGCCGGCCACCTCGATCGCGGAGCGTTCCAGCACGCGGCGCGGGCGGGGGGAGTACGAGAACACCCGGTACCACTCGACCCGGTCGCCGTTGTAGCGGGCCACGCCGTACGCCCAGCCCTTGCCGCCGGCGTCGCTCTCCTCGGGGGCCTCCCAGCGCAGGGAGCAGTCGAAGGTGCCGCCCGATCGCTGGATCAGCCGGCGGCGCAGACCGAAGACGAAGAGCCCGATCACCACCAGGGCGACCACGATTCCGCACACAGTCAGAGCGAGGGCCATCGACACCGACCTCCTCGTCTCCTAGGTAACGGAACGGAAAAAACACCCGGATCTGCCTCAGCCGCGGCCGGGTCCGGATGGCTCCGGTCCCAGCCGCGGCTGAGTGACGTCATGGCATGACGCTATCGCACTGTGCTGTGGATCAGCGTCCCGCCGCAGCGCGCAGTCGGACGTCCGCGCGGCGCTCGGCGTGGGCGTCGCCCTCCGCCTTCGCGCGCTCGAGCTCGCGCTCCACGTGGTGGACGTCGATCTCGTCCGCCAGCTCGGCGGTCTCGGCCAGCAGCGACAGCTTGTTGTCGGCGAACGAGATGAAACCGCCGTGCACCGCGGCGACGACCGTCCCGCCGTCACTCGTACGGATGGTCACCGGGCCCGACTCCAGCACACCGAGCAGCGGCTGGTGACCGGGCATGACGCCGATGTCGCCGGACGTGGTGCGCGCGACGACCAGGGTGGCCTCGCCGGACCAGACCTCTCGGTCGGCCGCGACCAGCGCGACGTGCAGCTCAGCAGCCAAGGTGGCTCCTCGGGTCACCACCCGGCGGGAGAGCCGGGTGTTGGTTACAAGTCTAAGGGGCGTGCCGGAGGGGACGGGACGCGCCCGCCCCCTCCGGATGGCGAGCCGTGCGGCTCACCGTGAGCCGAGGCTCAGGAGACGCCCAGCTCCTTGGCGTTGTTCTTCAGGTCCTCGATGCCACCGCACATGAAGAACGCCTGCTCCGGGAAGTGGTCGTACTCGCCGTCGCAGATCGCGTTGAAGGCCGCGATCGACTCGTCCAGCGGGACGTCCGACCCGTCGACGCCGGTGAACTGCTTGGCGACGTGGGTGTTCTGGGACAGGAAGCGCTCCACGCGACGGGCGCGGTGGACGACGAGCTTGTCCTCTTCGCCCAGCTCGTCGATACCGAGGATCGCGATGATGTCCTGCAGGTCCTTGTACTTCTGCAGGATGTTCTTCACGCGCATCGCGGCCTGGTAGTGGTCCGCCGCGATGTACCGCGGGTCGAGGATGCGGGACGTCGAGTCCAGCGGGTCCACGGCCGGGTAGATGCCCTTCTCGGAGATCGGACGGGACAGAACCGTCGTCGCGTCGAGGTGGGCGAAGGTGGTGGCCGGGGCCGGGTCGGTCAGGTCGTCCGCGGGGACGTAGATCGCCTGCATCGAGGTGATCGAGTGACCACGGGTCGAGGTGATGCGCTCCTGGAGGAGACCCATCTCGTCGGCCAGGTTCGGCTGGTAGCCCACCGCGGAGGGCATGCGGCCGAGCAGGGTCGACACCTCGGAACCCGCCTGGGTGAAGCGGAAGATGTTGTCGATGAAGAACAGCACGTCCTGCTTCTGGACGTCACGGAAGTACTCGGCCATGGTCAGGCCGGCCAGCGCGACGCGCAGACGGGTGCCCGGCGGCTCGTCCATCTGACCGAAGACCAGCGCGGTCTTGTCGATGACGCCCGACTCGCTCATCTCGTCGATGAGGTCGTTGCCCTCACGGGTGCGCTCACCGACACCGGCGAACACGGAGACACCGTCGTGGTTGTTGGCGACGCGGTAGATCATCTCCTGGATGAGCACCGTCTTGCCGACGCCGGCGCCGCCGAACAGACCGATCTTGCCGCCCTTGACGTACGGGGTCAGCAGGTCGATGACCTTGACGCCGGTCTCGAACATCTCGGTCTTCGACTCGAGCTCGTCGAAGTTCGGGGCCTTGCGGTGGATCGGCCAGCGCTCACCGTCGTACTGCTCGTCGACGTTCAGCACCTCACCGAGGGTGTTGAACACCTTGCCCTTGGTGAAGTCGCCGACCGGGACGGAGATGGCCGTGCCCGTGTCGGTCACCGGGGCCTGGCGGACCAGGCCGTCGGTGGGCTGCATGGAGATGGTGCGGACCAGGCCGTCACCGAGGTGCTGGGCGACCTCGAGGGTCAGCGTCTTGAGCTCACCCTCCTTGGCCGGGTCGGCCACCTCGACGTGCAGCGCGTTGTAGATGTCCGGCATCGCGTCGACGGGGAACTCCACGTCGACGACCGGGCCGATGACCCGGGCGACGCGGCCCGTGGCCGTCGCGGTCTCAACAGTGGTGGTCATTAGTTGTCACTCCCCGCGGTCGCGTCGGCCAGGGCACTGGCGCCACCGACGATCTCGCTGATTTCCTGGGTGATTTCGGCCTGGCGGGCCGCGTTGGCAAGACGGGAGAGCGTGTTGATCAGCTCGCCCGCGTTGTCGGTGGCCGACTTCATCGCGCGCCGCGTGGCGGCGTGCTTGGAGGCAGCCGACTGCAGCAGCGCGTTGTAGATCCGGCTTTCGACGTAGCGCGGCAGCAGGGCGTCGAGGACGTCCTCCGCCGACGGCTCGAAGTCGTACAGCGGAAGGATCTCGTCCTTCGTGCCCGACTCCTCGGCCACCTCGTCGAGGCTCAGCGGCAGCAGCCGGGAGTCGACCGCCGTCTGCGTCATCATCGAGACGAACTCGGTGTAGACGATGTGGAGTTCGTCCACGCCGCCGTCGGCCGTGTCCTTCTCGATGGCCTCGATCAGCGGCGCCGCGACCTGCTTGGCGTCCGCGTACGAGGGCTCGTCGGTGAAGCCCGTGAACGACTCCGCGACCTTGCGCTCGCGGAAGTTGTAGTGGGCCAGGCCACGCCGGCCGACGATGTACGTGTCGACCTGCCGGCCCTCACGCTCGAGGCGCTCGGTGAGCTGCTCCGCCGCCTTGATGGCGTTGGAGTTGAAGGCGCCGGCCAGACCGCGGTCGCTCGTGAGGAGCAGGA
The DNA here is from genome assembly GCF_003112575.1 of Streptomyces ardesiacus. Classification (GTDB taxonomy): domain Bacteria; phylum Actinomycetota; class Actinomycetes; order Streptomycetales; family Streptomycetaceae; genus Streptomyces; species Streptomyces ardesiacus. Next base: position 929,211 of record NZ_BEWC01000002.1, on the reverse strand, counting down.
CCGCGGCACGGGTCGGGTTCTCCGCCTCCGTGGTGAGCGGGTGCTTCGTGTTCGACCCGGTGCCGACCGCCGTGACCGCGCGGGTCAGTTCCTGCGCGTACGGCGTGGAGGCCGCCACCTTGCGCTGCGCCTTGACGACGCGCGAGGCGGCGATCATCTCCATCGCCTTGGTGATCTTCTTGGTCGCGGTGACGGATCGGATGCGACGCTTGTAGACCCGGAGCTGGGCTCCCATGAGTCAGGTCCCTTCCTTACGTCACTTGGCGGTGGACGGGGCGTCCTCGCCGAGCAGCTTGCCGTCCGAGGTCTCGAACTGCTTCTTGAACGCGGCGACGGCGTCGTCGATGGCCTGGATCGTGTCGTTCGACATCTTGGCGCCCTCCTTGATGGAGGTCATCAGGCCCTGCTCCTGGCGGTGCAGGTACTCCAGCAGCTCCTTCTCGAAGCGGCGGATGTCGGCGACCGGCACCTCGTCCATCTTGCCGTTGGTACCGGCCCAGACGGAGACGACCTGGTCCTCGGTGGCCATCGGCTCGTACTGGTTCTGCTTGAGCAGTTCGACCATGCGCTGACCGCGCTCGAGCTGCGCCTTCGAGGCCGCGTCCAGGTCGGAACCGAAGGCGGCGAACGCCTCCAGCTCGCGGTACTGGGCGAGGTCCACGCGCAGTCGGCCGGAGACCTGGCGCATCGCCTTGTGCTGGGCGGAGCCACCGACGCGGGAGACCGAGATACCGACGTTCAGGGCCGGGCGCTGACCGGCGTTGAACAGGTCGGACTCCAGGAAGCACTGGCCGTCGGTGATGGAGATGACGTTGGTCGGGATGAACGCCGAGACGTCGTTGGCCTTGGTCTCGACGATCGGCAGACCGGTCATCGAGCCGGCACCCATGTCGTCGGAGAGCTTCGCGCAGCGCTCCAGCAGACGGGAGTGCAGGTAGAAGACGTCGCCGGGGTAGGCCTCGCGGCCCGGCGGGCGGCGCAGCAGCAGCGACACGGCGCGGTAGGCGTCGGCCTGCTTCGACAGGTCGTCGAAGATGATCAGGACGTGCTTGCCCTCGTACATCCACTGCTGGCCGATGGCCGAGCCGGTGTACGGCGCCAGGTACTTGAAGCCGGCCGGGTCGGACGCCGGGGCGGCCACGATGGTCGTGTACTCCAGCGCGCCGTTCTCCTCCAGCGCGCGGCGGACCGACGCGATGGTGGAGCCCTTCTGGCCGATGGCGACGTAGATGCAGCGGACCTGCTTGTTCGGGTCGCCGGTACGCCAGTTGTCGCGCTGGTTGATGATCGTGTCGACGGCCAGGGCGGTCTTGCCCGTCTGGCGGTCGCCGATGATGAGCTGACGCTGGCCGCGGCCGATCGGCGTCATGGCGTCGACGGCCTTGTAGCCGGTCTCCATCGGCTCGTGCACCGACTTGCGCTGCATGACCGTGGGGGCCTGCAGCTCGAGGGCGCGGCGGCCCGAGGTCTCGATCTCGCCGAGGCCGTCGATCGCGTTGCCGAGCGGGTCGACGACGCGGCCGAGGTAGCCCTCGCCGACGGCCACGGAGAGGACCTCACCGGTACGCGAGACCGGCTGCCCCTCCTCGATGCCGCTGAACTCACCGAGGACGATGGCACCGATCTCGCGCTCCTCGAGGTTGAGGGCGAGGCCGAGGGTGCCGTCCTCGAACTTCAGCAGTTCGTTGGCCATGGCCGAGGGCAGGCCCTCGACCTTCGCGATGCCGTCGCCGGCAAGGGTGACCGTACCGACCTCCTCGCGCGAGGCCGCGTCCGGCTTGTACGACTGGACGAAGTTCTCCAGTGCGTCCCGGATCTCCTCCGGCCGGATCGTGAGCTCCGCCATCTGAGTTCCCTGCTCTCCTTGTTGGGCCCGAAGTTTCACTTGGGGGGTATTCCACGAGTCGGGACTCCCCCCAATGAGAGGTGAATCCTCTGCACGGCCCAACCAGGGCCGTCGTAAGTACGTACTGCTACTGCTTGCTGTGCTGTTGTCTCGGGGCCGTCAGCTCGCCAGACGGCGGCCGGCGTCCTCCAGGCGGTCCGCGACGGAGCCGTTGATGACCTCGTCACCGACCTGCACCCGGATCCCGCCGAGGACCTCGGGGTCCACGTCGAGGTTGAGGTGCATCGGACGGCCGTAGACCTTCGCGAGGGCCGCGCCGAGGCGCTGCTTCTGCGTGTCGCTCAGCGGCACCGCCGAGGTGACCACGGCGACCATCCGGTCGCGCCGGTCGGCGGCGAGCTTGGACAGGGACTCGAGTCCCGACTCCAGGCTACGTCCCCGCGGCGCGGTGACAAGGCGCGTCACCAGACGCTCGGTGGTCCGCTCCGCCCGGCCGCCGAGCAGGCCGCGCAGCAGCTCGCTCTTGGCCGCGGTGGTGGCCGACCGGCTGGTGAGCGCGGCGCGCAGCTCCGTGCTGGACGAGACGATCCGGCCGAACCGGAACAGCTCGTCCTCCACGTTGTCGAGCCGGCTCCGCTTCTGGGCGGCGGTGAGGTCGGCGATGTTCGCCAGCTCCTCCAGCGCGTCCACCAGGTCGCGGGACTGCGACCAGCGGGAGCGCACCATGCCGGCCACCACGTCGACGGCGGTGCCGCTGACCTGGGTGCCGAGGAGACGCTGGGCGAGTTCGGCCTTGGCCTCGCCGGACTGCGCCGGGTCGGTGAGGACCCGACGCAGCGACACCTCGCGGTGGAGCAGCGCGGTGACGGCGGCCAGCTCGTCGGCGAGCGAGCCGGCGTCGACGGACGTGGAGTCCGTCAGCGCGTCGAGACGCTCACGTGCGGCGGCAAGAGCCTCGCGGCTCGCTCCGTGCATCCCACTCATCGGGTTGCCTCTGCCGTCGTCGCCTTGTCGTCCAGCTCGTCCAGGAAGCGGTCGATCACACGGCTCTGGCGGGCGTGGTCCTCGAGGGACTCGCCGACCAGCTTGCCGGCCAGCTCGGTGGCCAGCTTGCCGACGTCCTGGCGCAGCGCGGACGCGGCGGCCTTGCGGTCGGCCTGGATCTGGGCGTGACCGGCGGCGATGATCTCCTCACGCTGCCGCTGGCCTTCCGCGCGCATCTCGGCGATGAGCGTGGCGCCCTGCTCCTGTGCCTCCTGGCGCAGTCGCGCGGCCTCGTGCCGGGCCTCGGCGAGCTGGGCCTTGTACTGCTCGAGGACGCTCTGGGCCTCGGTCTGCGCGGCCTCGGCCTTCTCGATACCGCCCTCGATGGCCTCGCGACGCTCTTCCAGAACCTTGTTGATGTTCGGGAGGAGCTTCCAGGCGAGGAAGCCGAAGACGATGACGAAGGCGATCAGGCCGATGACGAGCTCGGGGATCGGCGGGACGAGGGGATTCTCCATCTCCTCGGCCGCGATCTGGAGCATCGGGCTCATGGGTTTGCCTTTCGTCTAGTCGGCGGGAAGTTGATCCGCGATTACTTGCCGTAGACGAACGGCATGACCAGACCGATCAGGGCGAGCGCCTCACAGAAGGCGAAGCCGAGGATCTGGTTGGCGCGGATCAGGCCGGCCGCCTCGGGCTGACGGGCCAGGGCCTGGGTGCCGTTACCGAAGATGATGCCGACGCCGACGCCGGGGCCGATGGCAGCGAGGCCGTAACCGATGGAGCCGAGCGAGCCGGAAACAGCGGCAAGGGTCTGGGACATGCCAGTTCTTCCTTTTCTTTACGGACCGGTGGGGGTTGGCCACCGGACGATCAGGGGTGTGGTGCGGGGCGCTCAGTGGTGCTCGGCGAGCGCGCCCTGGATGTACGTGCACGTGAGGAGCACGAAGACGTACGCCTGAAGTGCCTGGATGAAGAGTTCGAAGGCCGTCATGACGATCGTCATCACGAACGAGACCCCGGCGTAGGCGATGCCGACGCCGTTCAGCAGGTACCAGCTGGCGATCGTGAAGAGCAGCAGCAGCGTGTGGCCTGCGAACATGTTCGCGAAGAGCCGGACGGCGTGCGTGAAGGGCCGCACCAACAGGTTCGAGAAGAACTCGATGAGCATGGCCAACGGCAGAACAGCGCCCAGGGACTTGTCGTAGCCGGTGACGTTCTTGAAGAAGCCGACGAAGCCGTGCCGCTTGAACGTCAGGGAGACCCAGAGGACGTAGACGATCAGGGCCAGCACCGCCGGGTAGGCGATGATCGACGTCACCGGGAACTGGGCGACCGGGATGATCGACCAGAGGTTCATCATCCAGATGAAGAAGAAGAGCGAGACGACCAGCGGGACGTACTTCTCGCCTTCCTTCTTGCCGATGGTCTCGTAGACAACGCCGCGACGGATGAAGTCGTAACCGGTCTCGGCGACCATCTGCAGCTTGCCCGGCACGACCTTCGGCTTGCGGAAGGCCGCCCAGAAGAAGCCGACGATGACGATGGAACCGAGCAGGGCCAGCAGCATCGGCTTGTTGAAGTACAGGTTGCTGTCCGCATCGCCCCAAAGGGGCTCGAACAGGAACGAGTGCAGGCCGGGAGCCGGGAAGCCACAGCCGTCGAAGATGTGGCAGTCGGTCTCGAAGGCGAGCACCTGCGTCGGGTCAGCACTCACCGCGGGCTCCTTCAGCGTGGCGCATGGATACGGCAACCTCGTTGTGTCGGCGCGGCGCGGGGCCGCTGTTCGGCACGGGACTGGTGTTTCGGGTGTGGGGGCGGCAGTGGGGCATCTCGCCTCGCGATTCAACAGGCGTCGGCTCGGATGCCCGCGCCCGCGATGCCGCAGTTGGCACCGGACGATAGCAGGAGTTCACATGCCTCTTTATCCCGGCCCTACCCCTCACGACGAGTGGCCCGTCTTCTCGGGCTTCTCGGTCGACGACTCGGGCTCGACGTAGAGGATCTTGGCCTTCATGTGCGCCCGCGTCTGCGCGGCGATCCACGCGAGCGTGACGGCGACCAGAGTGATCGCGAAGGACCGGGGGTTGAACAGCGTCGTGTTCTTGAACGCGGCGAGGAAGACGAACAGCAGCAGGATCTGTGCCGCGTAGAGCATCAGGCCCATCGCCTGGAAAAGGTGCGGAAGCGATCTGGCAGTGCGCTGCAGGACGTAGAGCCCGATTCCCATGAAGAGCATCGCCACCACGGTCGCGACGACGGCTCCGACCGCGCCCTTGCCGCCGGCCACCACGGCACTGACGACGGCGGCGACGGCGCCGACGGCAGCCGTGGGCACGGCAGCCTGAAGCAGGATCCGGACGTCATTGGACGGCATGGCGGCAACTCCGCTTTCAACACACAGGGGGCAGGTGTCGTCATGGACGAGCGTAGCCCCGAGCCGGACGAGGTCCTCACTTACAAGAGGCCGTCGCACTACGGCCCTTGGGCTCTACCCGGGGGATACTCGTGAACCGTATCACAAACTATTTGATGAGGTCTTTACCTCTGGGTGTGCTTGCTGTCACACGTGAGTGTGACCGTGCGCGTTTGTGCCATCACGGGGTCAACTTGTCTGGTAATGCGGCGTTTTGCCGCCCTTACCTGACCCCCCTCGTACGGTGCCCGACCGCGGTCGCCCCGTTGACGCCCGAGACGCCCGCGGTGACCGGGACGCGCTCCTCCTCCTCGTCCGCGACCGCCGCGCCGCCGTCCTCGCTCACGGGGACGGCAGCCGCCCTGCGGCGCCGGTAGCGCGGCGGGACGAAGCTCTCCGCCCAGCGGGGGGCGCGCGGGGTGAAGCGCGGCAGCAGGAGCAGCACCAGCCCGATCGCGCTGAGGAAGACGACGCTCAGCACGATCCACATCGACGCCGCGTTCACGGAGTAGGCGAGCGCGCCGAAGGCGATCAACGCCGAGAAGAAGTACATGATCAGCACCGCGCGGCTGTGCGAGTGCCCGATCTCCAGCAGGCGGTGGTGCAGGTGCCCCCGGTCCGCGGCGAACGGCGACTGACCGCGCCAGGTGCGGCGCACGATCGCCAGGATCAGGTCGGCGGCCGGGATGGCGATGATGGTCAGCGGCATCAGCAACGGGATGTACACGGGCACCATCTGGTGCACGGCGTTGCGTTCGGAACCGGAGAACAGCTTCATCACGTCCGGGTCGACCTGCCCGGTGACCGAGATCGCGCCGGCCGCCAGCACCAGCCCGATCAGCATCGACCCGGAGTCGCCCATGAAGATCCGGGCCGGGTGCATGTTGTGCGGGAGGAAGCCGAGGCACATGCCCATGAGGATGGCCGCGAAGAGCGACGCGGGTGCCGCCGCCTCGATGCCGTACGAGTACCAGATCCGGTAGGCGTACATGAAGAACGCCGCCGCGGCGATGCACACCATGCCCGCCGCGAGACCGTCCAGGCCGTCCACGAAGTTGACCGCGTTGATGGTGATGACGACGAGGGCCACCGTCAGCAGCGTGCCCTGCCACTGCGTGAGCGCGACCGTGCCGACGCCCGGTACCGGGATCCACAGGATGGTCAGGCCCTGGACCACCATCACGCCGGCGGCGATCATCTGGCCGCCGAGCTTGATCAGGGCGTCGATCTCGAACTTGTCGTCCAGGACGCCGATCAGCCAGATCAGGGCGGCTCCGGAGAGCAGGGCGCGCGGCTCGTTGGACTTCTCGAAGACCTCGTTGAGGTTGGTGAGGTGGTCGGCGACCAGCAGGCCGGCGCAGAGTCCGAAGAACATGGCGATCCCGCCGAGCCGCGGAGTGGGTTCCCGGTGCACGTCACGTGCCCGGATCTCCGGCATCGCTCCCGCCACGATCGCGAACTTGCGTACCGGCCCTGTCAGCAGATACGTCACCGCGGCCGTGATGCAGAGCGTCAGCAGGTATTCACGCACGGGCTTCCCCACAGGTCTCGCTGGCCATCCTCAACCTCACACCCTAGCGATGCGCCTGGCAATGCAACGCATACGGTGGAGGACTTACGGGTAGCGACGATGGTTGCACGTGTGGCCGTGTACGCCCGTACTCCTACCCGTCCTCAGTCCGGGTACGGCGGGAATTGCGCGGTCAGGTCCCGTACGTCCGCCCGCGCCGCGGCCGGGTCCGTCGTCCCGCGCAGCACCCCGGCGAGCAGCGTGGCCACCGCCCGCATCTCCCGCTCCCCCATGCCCTGCGTGGTGACCGCCGCCGTGCCCAGGCGCAGGCCGCGGGCGTCGCCGTGCGGCAGCGCGCAGCAGTCCAGGACGATCCCGGCCGCCGCGAGCCGCCCCCGCGCGGTCTTCCCGTCGACGCCCAGCGGGGCGGGGTCGGCGGTGATCAGGTGGGTGTCGGTGCCGCCGGTGGTGACGACGAGGCCCTCGGCGGCCAGGTGGGCGGCGAGGGCCCGGGCGTTGGCGACCACCTGGTGGGCGTAGGCGGCGTACGCGGGGGTGGCCGCCTCGCCGAAGGCGACGGCCTTGGCGGCGATGGTGTGCATCTGCGCACCGCCCTGCGTGAACGGGAAGACGGCCCGGTCGACGCGTTCCGCCAGTTCGCTCCCGCACAGGATCATGCCGCCGCGGGGTCCGCGCAGCACCTTGTGCGTGGTGGCGCAGACGATGTCGGCGTACGGCACCGGGCTGGGCGCCGCTCCCCCGGCGACGAGCCCGATGGGGTGCGCGGCGTCCGCGATGAGGTAGGCGCCCACCTCGTCGGCGATGTCGCGGAAGGCGGCGTGGTCGAGGTGGCGGGGGTAGGCGATGGAGCCGCAGACGATCGCCTTGGGCCGGCGGGCGCGGGCCAGGGTGCGCACCTGGTCGTAGTCGATCAGCCCGGTCTCCGCGTCCACGCCGTAGCCGACGAAGTCGAACCAGCGGCCGGAGAAGTTCGCGGGCGAACCGTGGGTGAGGTGTCCGCCGTGGGGCAGGCCGAGGGCGAGGACGGTGTCGCCGGGGCGCAGGAGGGCGGCGTAGGCGGCCAGCACGGCGGAGGAGCCGGAGTGGGGCTGCACGTTGGCGTGCTCGGCGCCGAAGAGGCCCTGGGCGCGTTCGACGGCCAGCCGCTCGGCGACGTCGACGATCTCGCAGCCGCCGTGGTGACGGGCGGCCGGGTAGCCCTCGGCGTACTTGTTGGCGAGCGGTGAGCCGAGGGCGGCCAGCACGGCGGGGGACGTGAAGTTCTCGGCGGCGATCAGCTGCAGGGTCGTCGACTGGCGGCGGCCTTCGGCGTACAGGATCTCGGCCAGCTCGGGATCCTGGCGCGACAGGACTCCGAGCGAGCCGTCATCGGCCTCGATGATGTCGTGGGTGACCGACATGGTGCGCTCCGGGCGTGCGTCGACGGTGACGTACGACCAATGTAGGCCCGGCCCGGCGAAGCCGCCCGGTGTGGGCGCGCCTGCGGCCCGTGCTCGCGCGGGGCCCCCGTCGGCGCCGCCGCGGCCGGGAGACCCGCCCGGGGGGCCGTCGCCGCCTCACGCCCGCGCGGGGACCCCCGTCAGCGCCGTCACGACGGGGTCCAGCGCCTGGTGTATCTCGTCGCCGATGGAGCGGAAGAAGGTCAGCGGGGCGCCGTAGGGGTCGTAGACCTCGTCCGCCTCCGCGGTGGGCGCGAGGAGCCACCCGCGCAGAGCGGCGGCCGCGCGGACCAGGGCGCGTGCGCGGGTGACCACGCCGTCCTCCAGGGGAGGCAGCGTCGCCGGGTCGATGGCGTTCACCAGGCGGGTGAACTCCTTGAGCGTGAAGGTGCGCAGGCCCGCCGAGTGACCCATGGAGATGACCTGGGCGCGGTGGTCCCGGGTCGCGGTGAGGACCAGGTCCGCGCGGATCACGTGCTCGTCGAGCAGCTCGCGGCCGGTGAACCCGGCCGGGTCCGCGCCGAAGTCCGTGAGGACGGTCTCGGCGTTCGCTTCCATGGGGGCGCCCTCGTGGCCCCAGGTGCCGGCGCTCTCCACGATCAGGCCGCCGCCGAGCACGCCGAGCCGCTCCTGCACCGCGTGCCGGGTCAGCCGCTCGGTGATGGGCGAGCGGCAGACGTTTCCGGTGCTGACGTGGAGGATGCGGAAGCTGTCGCGCGGAAGGCCCACGAACGTGGTCGTGATCTCCGCGGCGCGTTCCCCGTTGCCTATGCCACGCCCCGTCTCAGGGGCCGTCAATTCGCCACCTCGAGGTCGGGTACCACCTTGCGCAGCTCCTCCGCCGACAGCGCGCCCGCCCGCAGCAGCACCGGCACCTCGCGGGTGACGTCGACGATGGACGAGGGGACGTTGCCGGGGGTGGGGCCGCCGTCGAGGTAGACGGAGACGGAGTCGCCGAGCATCCGCTGGGCGGCGTCGCAGTCCTCGGGGGCGGGGTGGCCGGTCAGGTTGGCCGAGGAGACGGCCATGGGGCCGACCTCGGTGAGCAGCTCGATGGCGACGGGGTGCAGCGGCATCCGGACGGCGACCGTGCCGCGGGTCTCGCCGAGGTCCCACTGCAGGGACGGCTGGTGCTTGGCGACCAGGGTCAGCGCGCCGGGCCAGAAGGCGTCGACGAGTTCCCAGGCCATCTCGGAGAAGTCCGTGACCAGGCCGTGCAGGGTGTTGGGCGAGCCGATGAGGACCGGGGAGGGCATGGTGCGGCCCCGTCCCTTGGCCTCCAGCAGGTCGCCGACGGCCTCCGCGGAGAAGGCGTCGGCGCCGATGCCGTACACGGTGTCCGTCGGCAGCACCACGAGCTCGCCACGGCGGACGGCGGACGCGGCCTCGCGCAGACCGGTCACTCGGTCGGTCGCGTCGTTGGTGTCGTAACGCCGTGCCATTTAGCGGGCCTCCTCGTACACGTACTGCGGTTTGAGAGTCGTCGGGGTGTTCACGGCAGCGCCTTGCGGGCGGTGGCGAACCTGGGCCGGTTGTTGAGGTCGGGGTGGTCGGCCGCGTCGGCCCAGCCCCGCTCCTCGGCGAAGATCCACGGCACCTGGCCGCCCTGGGTGTCGGCGTGCTCGACGACGACCACGCCGCCGGGGCGCAGCAGGCGGTGCGCGGTGCGTTCCAGGCCGCGGATGAGGTCGAGACCGTCCTCGCCCGAGAACAGGGCCAGCTCGGGATCGTGGTCGCGGGCCTCGGGGGCGACGTACTCCCACTCGGTGAGCGGGATGTACGGCGGGTTGGAGACGACGAGGTCGACCTGGCCGTCGAGGTCCGGGAAGGCGGTCAGGGCGTCGCCCTGGCGCAGTTCGACCCTGGACCCCTCCATGTTCCTGCGCGTCCACTTCAGGGCGTCCTCGGACAGCTCCACGGCGTACACGCGCGAGCGGGGCACCTCCTGGGCGAGCGCGAGCGCGATGGCGCCCGAGCCGGTGCACAGGTCGACGATGCAGGGCTCGACGACGTCCATGGCCCGGACCGCGTCTATGGCCCACCCGACGACCGACTCGGTCTCGGGGCGGGGCACGAAGACGCCGGGGCCGACCTGGAGCTCCAGGTAGCGGAAGTAGGCGCGGCCGGTGATGTGCTGGAGCGGCTCGCGCGCCTCCCGGCGGGCGACGACCTCCCAGTACCGGGCGTCGAAGTCCGCGTCCGGCACGGTGTGCAGCTCGCCCCGCTTGACGCCGTGCAGGTACGCCGCGAGCTCCTCCGCGTCGGTGCGCGGCGAGGGCACGCCGGCGTCGGCCAGCCGCTGGGTGGCCTGGGCCACCTCCGCGAGCAGCACACTGCGGGGGCTCGGGGGTCGCCCCCCGTGATGTAGCGGCACGCTGGTCCTCCGGGGCTGAGCTGTGGTCCGGTGCGGGTGGTACGGCGGCGCTTACGCGGCGGCGAGCTTGGCCGCCGAGTCCGCGTCGACGCAGGCCTGGATCACCGAGTCGAGGTCGCCGTCCAGGACCTGGTCCAGGTTGTACGCCTTGAAGCCGACGCGGTGGTCCGAGATGCGGTTCTCCGGGAAGTTGTACGTGCGGATCTTCTCGGAGCGGTCGACGGTGCGGACCTGGCTGCGCCGGGCGTCCGCGGCCTCCTTCTCCGCCTCCTCCTGCGCCGCCGCGAGCAGCCTGGAGCGCAGGATACGCATCGCCTGCTCCTTGTTCTGGAGCTGGCTCTTCTCGTTCTGGCAGGAGGCGACGACCCCGGTGGGGATGTGCGTGATGCGCACGGCGGAGTCGGTGGTGTTGACGGACTGGCCGCCGGGCCCGGAGGACCGGTAGACGTCGATGCGGAGGTCGTTGGGGTTGATCTCGACGTCGATCTCCTCGGCCTCGGGGGTCACGAGGACGCCCGCCGCCGAGGTGTGGATCCGCCCCTGGGACTCGGTCGCGGGCACGCGCTGCACGCGGTGCACGCCGCCCTCGTACTTGAGCCGCGCCCACACGCCCTGCCCGGGCTCGGTGGCGCCCTGCCCGCCCTTGGTCTTCACGGCGACCTGGACGTCCTTGTAGCCGCCCAGCTCGGACTCGGTGGAGTCGATGATCTCGGTCTTCCAGCCGACCCGCTCCGCGTAGCGCAGGTACATGCGCAGCAGGTCGCCGGCGAAGAGGGCCGACTCGTCGCCGCCGGCGCCGGCCTTGATCTCGAGGATGACGTCCTTGTCGTCGCTGGGGTCGCGCGGGACGAGCAGCAGGCGCAGCTTCTCGGTGAGTTCCTCGCGCTGCTTGTCCAGCTCCTTGACCTCGGCGGCGAAGTCCGGGTCGTCGGCGGCCAGTTCGCGCGCGGTCTCGATGTCGTCGCCGGTCTGCTTCCAGGAGCGGAACGTGGCGACGATCGGGGTCAGCTCGGCGTACCGCTTGTTCAGCTTGCGCGCGTTCGCCTGGTCGGCGAAGACCGACGGATCGGCGAGCTTCTTCTCCAGGTCGGCGTGCTCGGCGACGAGTTCCTCGACGGCCTCGAACATCTTGGGCTCCTGCTACTGCGTGGGAAGGGAAGACGGGCGACCAAAAACGCCGGTCCCGGCGCTCCCCGGGCAGGGGATGCGGCCGTGGACCGGCGGTTGGAGGCTCGCTACTTCTTGGAGCCGGCGGCAGCCTTGCCGAAGCGGGCCTCGAAGCGGGCCACGCGGCCACCGGTGTCGAGGATCTTCTGCTTGCCCGTGTAGAACGGGTGGCACTCGGAGCAGACCTCGGCCCGGATGGTGCCGGACTCGATGGTGCTGCGGGTGGTGAACGACGCGCCACAGGTGCAGCTCACCTGCGTCTCGACGTACTCGGGGTGGATGTCGCGCTTCAAGGTGTCTCCTACTGTTCCTGGAGGGCGCCGGGTCGCCGCCGCGGGATGCGGGAGCGTGAACCGGAGCCGACGAACCAGTCTGCCAGGACTGGTGCCATCTCCCCAAACCGGGGGTTGGCGCCGTCTATTCCCCGCGGGCCGGCGGCGGGTGCCCGCGCCCGTGCGGCCGAGCCGCCGTGTCACGGCCGCGGGCCCTTACGGGGCGCCGTTCACCACGCCGTTCGCCTCGCCCGTCGCCGTTCCCCGCGTCACCGACCCCGGGATCGGGCGGTCGTTCTTCAGGGCCGTCCAGAGCTGCTGGGCCTTGTCCTTCTCGACCAGGACGCGGTTGCCGTCGGCGGGGTCGTAGACCACCGGCATGGTGACCATGTGCATCTTGTCCGGGCCGATGCCCTTCAGGCCGCTCGCGAAGGACATCAGGGAGTTCACCGAGCCCAGGTCGGAGTCGGTGGTGACGGTCTTGGTGGCGGTGTCGGCGATGTCGTACAGCTTCTTGGGGTTGCCGAGCAGGCCGATGTCCTTGACCTGGTGGACCAGGGCCTTGACGAAGGCCTGCTGGAGCTGGATGCGGCCGAGGTCGGAGCCGTCGCCGACGCCGTGCCGGGTGCGGACCAGGCCGAGGGCCTGCTCGCCGTCGAGCCGGTGGGTGCCGGCCCGGAGGTCGAGGTGGCTGTCGGGGTCCTTGATGTTCTCGTTGGTGGTGACCTGGACGCCTCCGAGGTCGTCGACGAGGTGCTGGAAGCCGTCGAAGTCGACCTCCAGGTAGTGGTCCATGCGCAGGCCGCTGAGCGACTCGACGGTCTTCACGGCGCAGGCGGCGCCGCCGGTGGAGTAGGCGGAGTTGAACATGACGCCGTCGGCGGCGGGGTGGTCGTCGCCGCCGGTGCCGGTGCACTCGGGGCGGTCGACGAGGGTGTCGCGCGGGATGGAGACCACGCTGGCCTTCTTGTGGCCCTTGTAGACGTGCACGATCATCGCGGTGTCCGAGCGGGCGGTGCCGTCGTCGGTGCCGCCGCCGAGCTTCTTGTTGCCGCCGGCGCGGGTGTCGGAGCCGAGGACCAGGATGTTCTCGGAGCCGTTGTCGGCCTTCGCGGGGCGGTCGCCGCCGAGGGCCTGGTTGATGTTTACGCTGCTGAGGTTGCCGTTGAGCTTGAGGTAGAGGACTCCCGCTCCGGTGCCCCCGAGGAGCACGATGCCGGCGGCGCTCCAGGCGGCGACGAGCAGCGCCTTGCGCCGGCCGGTTCTGGGCCTGCGTCGGCGCCCCTTGCCCCGGTGGCCGGGTCCGGTGGGGCGGGACGGGCCGGGGCCGGGTATCGCGGGGTCCGGCTTGTTCTCGGCTGGCATGGGCTCCTCGGTGTTCGTCCGGTCGGTTACCCCCTGCGCTCAGGGTCGGGTCGGTCGGTTCCAGCGGATTGGCACCGGTTCCTCACCATGGTCCCTCCGTAGCTCAGACGGCGGAACTCGGGACAGGGTTGCACAACGGACTGTGGCGACCTGGTGCGGAAACGGTGACGGAGCGTGTTCACCGGTTCGTGGCCCGCGCCGCTGACCTGGGCATCCGCCAGCCCCGCCCCGGACCGGCGCGGACGCCGTCCGGGGCGCCCCGTGTGGCGAAGGTCGCAGCCACGGGCCCGGGCACGGCGAAGGGGCCGCCCCCTGGGAGGGAGGCGGCCCCCGCCGGGACCGCTCGCTCAGCCGAAGAGGTTGAACGCGTTCCAGCCGCCCCCGACCCGGACGCGGGTCTGGAACGTCGCCGTGCCGGACTTGCCGGTGCCCTTGTAGAGCCACAGCACACCGGAGGTGTCGCGGGCCAGCAGGTCGGGCCTGCCGTCGCCGGTGGTGTCACCCGCGGTGGCGAGGGCGCTGTAGACGGACCAGCCGCCGCCGACCCTGACCGGGCTGCCGAACGCCGGGGAGGCCTTGCCGGTGCCCGGGTACAGCCACAGGACGCCCGAGCCGTCCCGCGCCAGCAGGTCGGGCCTGCCGTCGCGGTTGTAGTCGCCCTTGCCGGTGATCGTGTACGTGGACCAGCCGCCGCCGACGCGGACCCGGCTGCCGAAGGTGCCGTCGCCCTTGCCGGGGTAGAGCCACAGGACGCCGTCCTTGTCCTTGGCGACGAGGTCGGGCAGGGCGTCGCCGGAGAGGTCGCCCGGGACGCGGAGGTCGCTCATCGCGTTCCAGCCGCCGCCTACACGGATCGTCTCGTAGCGGTCGGCCCCGTTGAACGCGAACGTGTACAGCACCCCGTCCGGGGCACGGAACACGTAGTCCTGCCAGGAGTCGCGGTCCAGGTCGGCCTGGCGCACCAGACTCAGGTTGCCCCAGCCCTCGAGCTCGAAGCGGTTGCCCAGGTAGGGCCACTGGTCGCCGAGCGAGTAGTACTCGTACGCCGCGCCGCCCGGGGTGCGGGCGAAGAGGTCCGCGAGGCCGTCGAAGTCGAGGTCGGTGTCGTCGACGCGGGAGTTGATTTCGGCGACGTAGGAGCTGACCTTGGCGTAGACGCCGTAGGCGCCCGAGGCGACGCAGTCCTCGACACCCCAGGACACCACGCCGGCGATCCGGCCGTTGACCACGAGCGGACCGCCGGAGTCGCCGTTGCACGGGGAGACCGTCCCGGCGTCCTGACCGGAGGCCGGGTTGCCGGCGCAGGCCATCTGTCCCGGCACGAAGTCGGAGCCCCAGTACGACGTGCAGGAGGCGTCCGAGCGCATCGGCACGGTCGCCTTCTTCAGCGTCGGCGAGATCTCCTGGCTGGCGGAACTGGTGCGCCCCCAGCCGTAGACCGTCGCAGGGGCCCCGTTGGTGTAGGAGGCGGTGTCGTCGCTCGTCGTGGGCCGCAGCGTCTTGTACGGCAGCGCCTCGCTCAGCGTGAGCACCGCGACGTCACCGCCGGAGGTGGTGCTCGGCCGGTAGGTGGGGTTGACCCACTGGCTCCACACGCCGGCCACCCGGCCGCCGTGCAGGTCGCCGGTTTCTTCGTCGGGGAGCTGGGCGGTGCCGCCGAGGACGGCTCCGTTCTCCGACCAGTCCAGGCCGTACACGCAGTGCGCGGCGGTCAGGACCTTCGCCGGGGCGACCAGGGTGCCCCCGCAGAAGTAGCCCTCGTCGTCGCCCGGGTCCTGGGTGCCCTTGTCGTCGTAGTAGTGCAGCTGCACCATCCACGGCGCCTCGGAGATCGACGCGTCCTTGCCGCCGATGATCTTCGGGTCGATCCTGCCGGACGGGGCCCCGGCGCTCGGTGTGGCCTCCGGCTGCGCGCCGGGGGCGGTGGCGGTGTGCCCCTTGAGGATGGCCGCGGAGTCCTGGATCCGCTGTGCCAGCTCGGCCGGGGACGCGCCGGCGGGCCGTTCGGTGGCGGCCGGCTGGGGCGGGACGGGTGCCCCGCCGGAGGCGTGGGCGGGGGCGGCCGCGAGGACCGCGCCCGACAGGGCGAGTGCGGCGGTGGCCGCGGGAAGAGCCAGCCGGGCTCTTCGAGGAGTAGATGTCACTCAGATCTCCTGTCGCTGTAGACGCAGGCAGGAGAGAACCGCCCCCGGGCGCGGGCCGGTGAAGGCAGCACTGATCGCCCTGTGGGCGTATCCGAAAATACGTTCCCCCCCACTGCAGTGCGCTGATCCTACAAGCCCCGTACGCCAGAAGTCCCGCCCCGTCACACGAGTGACGAAGCGGGACTTCTTCCGTACGGCGGGCCGTCCGGCGGTGACTCAGTCGCCGTTGCCGGGCGTCGGCGTCGTCTTCTGGATCTGCATCAGGAACTCGACGTTCGACTTGGTCTGCTTCATCTTGTCGAGGAGCAGCTCGATCGCCTGCTGCTGGTCGAGGGCGTGCAGCACCCTGCGCAGCTTCCAGGTGACCGCCAGCTCCTCGTTGCCGAGCAGGATCTCCTCCTTGCGGGTGCCGGACGCGTCGACGTCCACCGCGGGGAAGATGCGCTTGTCGGCGAGCTTGCGGTCGAGCTTCAGCTCGGCGTTGCCGGTGCCCTTGAACTCCTCGAAGATGACCTCGTCCATGCGGGACCCGGTGTCCACCAGGGCGGTGGCGAGGATGGTCAGCGAACCGCCGTCCTCGATGTTGCGGGCCGCACCGAAGAAGCGCTTCGGCGGGTACAGGGCGGTCGAGTCGACACCACCGGACAGGATGCGGCCGGAGGCCGGGGCGGCGAGGTTGTACGCACGGCCCAGACGCGTGATCGAGTCGAGCAGCACGACGACGTCGTGACCCAGCTCCACCAGGCGCTTGGCCCGCTCGATGGCCAGCTCGGCGACCGTGGTGTGGTCCTCGGCCGGGCGGTCGAAGGTCGAGGAGATGACCTCGCCCTTGACCGACCGCTGCATGTCGGTGACCTCTTCCGGACGCTCGTCGACCAGGACGACCATCAGGTGGCACTCGGGGTTGTTGTGCGTGATGGCGTTGGCGATCGCCTGCATGATCATGGTCTTGCCGGTCTTCGGCGGGGCCACGATCAGACCGCGCTGGCCCTTGCCGATGGGCGCGACGAGGTCGATGATGCGCGTGGTCAGGACGCCGGGGTCCGTCTCCAGGCGCAGGCGGTCCTGCGGGTACAGCGGCGTCAGCTTGTTGAACTCCGGCCGTCCGCGGCCGTGTTCGGGCGCCATGCCGTTGACCGAGTCCAGGCGCACCAGCGCGTTGAACTTCTCGCGGCGCTCGCCCTCCTTGGGCTGGCGCACGGCACCGGTGAGGTGGTCGCCCTTGCGCAGGCCGTTCTTGCGGACCTGGGCGAGGGAGACGTACACGTCGTTGGGACCGGGCAGGTAGCCGGAGGTCCGGATGAACGCGTAGTTGTCGAGGATGTCGAGGATGCCGGCGACCGGGATGAGGACGTCGTCCTCGTTGATCTGCGGCTCCTGGATCTCGTCGCGTCCGCGACGGCCCCGGCGGTCCCGGTAACGGCCCCGGCGCCCGCGGCGGCCGCCGCCGTCGTCGTCGTAGCCGTCGTCGTGCTGCTGACGGTCCTGACGGCCGCCGCCCTGCTGCTGGCGGTCCTGGCGGCCGCCGGCCTGCTGCTGGTCGTCGCCCTTGTTGCGGCGGTCGCGACCACCGCGGTCACCGCGGTCGCCCCGGTCGCTGCGGTCGCCCCGGTCACGGCGGTCGCGACGGCGGCCCTCGCCGCCCTCGCCGTCGGAACGGGCGTCGCCCTGGCCCTGCTGGTGGCCCTGGCCCTGCTGCTGGGCCGACGCGTCGGCCTTCTGCTCGGCGCGGGTCTCGACGGCCACCGTCTCGGTGCCGCCGGACGGGCTGCCCGCGTCGGCGGTGGCCCGGCGGCGACGGCGCTCGGAGGGGGCGTCGGCGGCGGGCGCGGCCTGCTCGGCGGCGGCGTCGACCTTGGGGGACGGCTGACCGGGGATGTCGATCTGCTGCTGGGCGGCGGCCTTGTCGGCGTCCGCCGTGTCCGCCTTCTTGCCGGACTTGCCGGCCTTCTCCGCCCGCTCCGCCTTCTCGGCGGGGGCCTCGTCGCCCGTACGGGCCCGGGAGGTGCTGCGGCGCTTCGGCTTGGTCTCGCCGGCGGCGTCCGCGGCGGCGGGCGCGGCCTTGGCGGGGGCTCCCCCCGCGGCCTGCGCCTCCTTGATGACCTCGATCAGCTGGCTCTTGCGCATACGCGCGGTGCCCCTGATGCCGAGGCCGGATGCGACCTGCTGCAGCTCGGCCAGCACCATGCCCTCGAGGCCGGTACCGCGGCGCCGCCGGGAGCCGGCACCGGTGGCAGGCGCGGAGGCGTCCGTGGCGGGCGCGGCAGCGGTCTCCTCGACACGTGCGCCCATCAGATCGGTGGTGTCGCTCACGAAGGGTCCTTCCCTGGAGCGGACGTCGGCCTGTCTGGCTCGGCGACCGGTTGTGCTGTCCGGCTTCGGTCCTTGCTGTGCGAACCGTGCCGGGGCGGTGGTCCGCCTGAACGGCGGAAGAGATATCTGGTGATGGCGCTTCCCCTAGCCGTGGCACCCGGTGTCTGTGTCATGCGGCGTGGTCGCACCGGTTCCGAAACTCCCCCAGAGGGGGTGACCCCCACCGGAGGGCCGCTTCACTGCCCGTGTCGGCCGTACTGATCACGTACGACATCCACTGCATGAGGCGTCTTGGGGGGCTCCCGGAAGAATGTCTGTCCCGGACGGGGACACAAGGCACCTCGCCATGGTGGGGTCGGGTGCAGACTTGAGGTTAACACTACCGGATCCAACAAACATTCCCCCTCTCGCAGTCCGGCAACCGCTCGCGCGTCTAGATGTCGCCGGATGTCGCCAGCGGCAGGACGCTCGCGCCCCGCCCGTCCAGGCTGAGCCGGTTGGCCGCCCAGTCCGTGCCGGCCAGCGCCTCGACCTTGTCGGCCGTGTCGGCGTCGGCCAGTGCCATCACCGTGGGTCCCGCGCCCGAGATCACCGCGGGGATGCCGTCGCCGCGCAGCCGTTCCACCAGCGCCGCGCTCTCCGGCATGGCCGGGGCGCGGTACTCCTGGTGGAGGCGGTCCTCGGTGGCCGGCAGCAGCAGCTCGGGGCGCCGGGTGAGGGCCTCGACGAGGAGCGCGGCGCGGCCCGCGTTGGCGGCGGCGTCGACGTGCGGGACGCTGCGCGGGAGCAGTCCGCGCGCCGTCTGGGTCAGTACCGGCTTTCCGGGCACGAAAACCACCGGAACGATGGAATCGGAGGGCTCCATCCTGATCGCCCGGGCGGCGCCGGAATCCATCCAGGACAGGGTGAAACCACCCAGCAGACAGGCCGCCACGTTGTCCGGGTGGCCCTCGATCTCGGTGGCGAGGTCGAGCAGTGCGGCGTCGTCGAGGCGCGCCTCGCCGCCTATGGTCACCGCGCGCGCGGCGACGATGCCGGCGCAGATGGCGGCGGAGGAGGAGCCGAGGCCGCGGCCGTGCGGGATGCGGTTGGCGCAGACGATCTCCAGGCCGCGCGGCTGGCCGCCGAGCAGGTCGAAGGCGGTGCGCAGGGAACGGACGAGGAGGTGCTTCTCGTCGCGCGGGAGGGTTTCGCTGCCCTCACCCGCGATGTCGATGTGCAGCCCGGAGTCGGCCACCCGGACGACCACGTCGTCGTACAGACCCAGCGCGAGGCCGAAGGCGTCGAAGCCCGGACCGAGATTGGCGCTGGTGGCGGGGACGCGCACCCTGACGGCGGCGGCGCGGAACGCTGGACCGGCCATCGCTCGATGACTCTCCTTGAGCTGCGTGACTGTCGTATCTGTCGTGACTGTCGGGACGTCGAATGACCTTCGATGACGTACGGGACCGCGGGCCTCGCCGCTTGCTGCCGAACGGCCGGCCCGTACCGACCGCGGAGACGGCGCGGCACCGCGGCATATGCGGCAGGCGGGTTAGGTACAGCCTATCGAAGGAAGGTTCTGTGGCGACATAGGGCGCACAGGAGGCGCACGATGCGTGTCGTAAGCCCCCTGTGCACCCCCCGTATGGGGCTTTCCCGGCCGGACGTCGCTTACGCCCTCGTACGCCGGTCGCGTTCCACCGGGGCGACGCTCAGATCAGGCCGAGCCGCTCGGCCGCCGTCGCCGCGTCGACCGGGACGGTGACGGGCTGCGGGGCACCCGCGACGGCCCAGTCCGGGTCCTTGAGCCCGTTGCCGGTGACGGTGCACACGATGCGCTGTCCCGGGTCGACCTTGCCCTGCTCGGCTGCCTTCAGCAGTCCGGCCACCGACGCGGCGGACGCGGGCTCCACGAAGACGCCCTCCTGGGACGCCAACAGCCGGTAGGCGCGCAGGATCTCACGGTCCGTCACCTCGTCGATGGCGCCGCCCGACTCGTCCCGCGCGGCGAGCGCGAAGTCCCAGGAGGCGGGGTTGCCGATCCGGATGGCGGTGGCGATGGTCGAGGGGTCCTTGACGACCTCGCCGCGCACGATCGGGGCGCTGCCGGAGGCCTGGAACCCCCACATGCGGGGCGTCCTGGTGCTGACCCCGTCGGCGGCGTACTCCTTGTACCCCTTCCAGTACGCGGTGATGTTGCCCGCGTTGCCCACCGGGAGGACGTGTATGTCGGGTGCGTCGCCGAGCATGTCCACGATCTCGAAGGCGGCCGTCTTCTGCCCCTCGATACGCACCGGGTTGACCGAATTGACCAGCGCCACCGGGTAGTTGTCGCTGAGCGCGCGGGCCAGCGTGAGGCAGTCGTCGAAGTTGCCGTCGACCTGGAGGATCTTCGCTCCGTGCACGAGCGCCTGGCCCATCTTGCCGAGCGCGATCTTGCCCTGCGGCACGAGCACGGCGGAGACCATGCCCGCGCGCACGCCGTAGGCGGCGGCACTGGCGGAGGTGTTCCCGGTGGACGCGCAGATGACGGCCTGCGCGCCCTCCTCCTTGGCCTTGCTGATGGCCATGGTCATGCCGCGGTCCTTGAAGGACCCGGTCGGGTTCGCCCCCTCGACCTTGAGGTGGACCTCGCAGCCCGTGCGCTCGGAGAGCACCTGCGCGGGCACGAGCGGAGTGCCGCCCTCGCGGAGCGTCACGACGGGCGTGCTGTCGGAGACGGGCAGCCGGTCCCGGTACTCCTCGATGATTCCGCGCCACTGGTGGGTCATTGCTCGTTACTCTCCTTCAACCCGCATGATGCTGGCGACACCCCGCACGGTGTCGAGCTTGCGCAGCGCCTCGACCGTACCGCCGAGGGCGGCGTCGGACGCGCGGTGGGTGACGACGACGAGGGATGCCTCGCCGTCCTTGCCGGACTGCCGCACGGTGTCGATGGAGACACCGTGCTCCGCGAACACGGTCGCCACCTGGGCGAGCACGCCCGGTTTGTCGGCCACGTCGAGGCTGATGTGGTAGCGCGTGACGACGTCGCCCATCGGGGAGACGGGCAGCGCGGCGTACGCGGACTCACCGGGGCCGGTGGCGCCGCCGATGCGGTTGCGGCAGACGGCGACGAGGTCGCCGAGGACGGCGGAGGCGGTCGGGGAGCCGCCGGCGCCGGGCCCGTAGAACATGAGCTGACCGGCGGCCTCGGACTCGACGAAGACCGCGTTGTACGCCTCGCGCACGTTGGCCAGCGGGTGGCTGAGCGGGATCATCGCGGGGTGCACGCGTGCGGTGACCGATCCCCCGTCCGCCGCCCGCTCGCAGATGGCGAGCAGCTTGATGGTGCAGCCCATCTCCTTGGCGGAGGCGAAGTCGGCGGCGGTGACCTCGGTCATGCCCTCGCGGTAGACGTCGTCGAGGCGCACGCGGGTGTGGAAGGCGATCCCGGCGAGGATGGCGGCCTTGGCGGCGGCGTCGAAGCCCTCGACGTCGGCGGTCGGGTCGGCCTCCGCGTACCCGAGGGCGGTGGCCTCGTCGAGCGCCTCCTGGTACCCGGCCCCGGTCGAGTCCATGGCATCGAGGATGAAGTTCGTCGTGCCGTTGACGATGCCGAGCACCCGGTTGACCTTGTCGCCGGCCAGCGACTCGCGCAGCGGCCGGATCAGCGGGATGGCACCGGCGACGGCGGCCTCGTAGTACAGGTCCCTGCCGTGCTCGTCGGCCGCGGCGTGCAGGGCCGCGCCGTCCTGGGCGATGAGCGCCTTGTTGGCGGAGACCACGGAGGCGCCGTGCGCGAAAGCCGTGGTGATGAGGGTCCGCGCGGGCTCGATCCCCCCGATGACCTCGACGACCACGTCGATGTCCCCGCGCTTGACGAGGGCGGTGGCGTCGGTGGTGACGAGGGCCGGGTCGATGCCCTCGCGCACCTTGTCGGGCCGCCGTACGGCGACGCCCGCGAGCTCCACCGGCGCCCCGATCCGTGCGGCGAGGTCGGCGGCGTGCGTCGTCATGATGCGCGCCACCTCTGAGCCGACCACTCCACAGCCCAGCAGCGCCACTTTCAGCGGACGCGTACGCATCATCCGACCTCGTTTCCTCTTACCGTCTACGGTGGGACCAGTCTCACGCACCGGACGGGATTTTCTGCCATTCGTCCGGATCGTGAGACGTTTATTTCATTTTCGGAGGGGTAGAGGCCGAAGGATCTTCGTCGCCCCGGCCCTCTCTCTCCCCCGTGGCCGGGATCACCCGACGTCGAGACGGAGCAGGTCCTCCTCGGTCTCCCGCCGCACGATGACCCGCGCCGCGCCGTCCCGCACGGCGACGACCGGCGGACGCAGCACGTGGTTGTAGTTGCTCGCCATGGACCGGCAGTAGGCCCCCGTCGCCGGTACGGCGACGAGGTCACCGGGTGCCAGGTCCCCCGGCAGGAAGGCGTCCTTGACCACGATGTCCCCGCTCTCGCAGTGCTTGCCGACGACGCGCACGAGCATCGGCTCGGCGTCGGAGGTGCGGGAGGCGAGAGCGACGCTGTACTCGGCGTCGTAGAGCGCGGTACGGATGTTGTCCGACATCCCGCCGTCGACGGAGACGTACGTCCGCAGCCCGTCGAGCGGCTTGACCGTGCCGACCTCGTAGAGCGTGAAGGCGGTGGGCCCGACGATGGCCCGCCCCGGCTCGACGGAGATGCGCGGGGTGGCGAGCCGGGCGGCCTCGCACTCCCGCGTCACGATCTCGGTCAGCGCCTTGGCGATCTCGTGCGGCTCGCGGGGGTCGTCGTCGCTGGTGTACGCGATCCCGAGCCCGCCCCCGAGGTCGATCTCGGGCAGCTCGACGCCGTGCTCGTCGCGGATGTCCTTGAGCAGCCCCACCACGCGGTGCGCGGCGACCTCGAACCCCGACATGTCGAAGATCTGCGACCCGATGTGCGAGTGGATCCCGATGACCTCGAGCCCGTCGAGCTGCAGCGCCCGCCGCACGGCCTCGGCGGCCTGCCCGCCGGCCAGCGGGATCCCGAACTTCTGGTCCTCGTGGGCGGTGGCGATGAACTCGTGCGTGTGCGCCTCGACCCCGACGGTGATCCGGATCTGCACCCGCTGCCGCTTGCCGAGCGACTGCGCGATGTGCGCGACCCGCACGATCTCCTGGAACGAGTCGAGCACGATCCGCCCCACCCCGGCGCGGACGGCGCGCTCGATCTCCTCCGGCGACTTGTTGTTGCCGTGGAAGGCGATCCGCTCGGCGGGCATCCCGGCGGAGAGCGCGGTGGCCAGCTCGCCCCCGGAACACACGTCGAGGTTGAGCCCCTCTTCGTGCAGCCACCGCACCACGGCCCGCGACAGGAAGGCCTTCCCGGCGTAGAAGACGTCGGCGTCGTCGCCGAAGGCGGTGCGCCAGGCCCGCGCCCGGTCCCGGAAGTCGGCCTCGTCGAGGACGTAGGCGGGGGTGCCGTATTCCTCGGCGAGCTGCGTGACGGAGATCCCGCCGACGGTGACGACACCGTCCGCGTCCCGTCCGACGGTGTGGGCCCAGACCTTGGGGTCCAGGGCGTTCAGGTCCTCCGCCGGGGCGGCGTAGTGCCCCTCGGGCAGGACATCGGCGTGGCGGGGCCCGGCGGGGTGTGCGGAACGGCTCATGGCGTCTTCTGCGCTCTCTCAGAGGTGGTCGGGTGCGTCGATGCCGAGGAGGGCCAGGCCGCCGGCCAGCACCGCCCCGACGGCTTCGGCGAGGGCCAGCCGGGCTCGGTGGGCGGCCGAGGGTTTCTCCCCGCCGCGCGGCAGCACGGTGAGCAGGAAGGGCAGCGCGGCGTCGGCGACGGTGACGAGATGCCGGGCGAGCCGGTCGGGGGCGCGGTGGTCCGCGGCGGCGGCGAGGACGCGGGGGTGGTCGGCGAGGGCGGCGAGGAGTCCCGGCTCCACGTCCGTGAGCGGACCGGGGGCGGCGGTGAACCCCAGGTCGGCCGCGTTGCGCGCGGCGGCACGGGCGCGGGCGTGGGCGTAGCGCACCCGGAAGAGGGGGTTGCTCTCCCGCTGGACGAGGTGCTCGACGCCGGTACGGGGCCGGTCGTGGGCGGCGGGGTGGAGCAGGGCCCAGCGCCCGGCGTCGCGGCCGAGGGAAAGCAGCTCGGCGGACGCGACGGCGGGAACGGGCCGGACGTCGACGGGCAGCTCGGCGGGAGCGGGGCGGACCTCGACAGGCAGCTCGGCGGCAACGGGGCCGACGGCGTCGACGGGAGCGGGGCGGACCTCGACAGGCAGCTCGGCGGCAACGGGGCCGACGGCGTCGACGGTCACCCCGAGGACGGAGGTCCACGCGGGCTCGATCCCCTCGGCGCTCACCCGCACGCGGGTGCCCTGGGAACGCAGGATCCGCGCGGACGCGTCCGCGACGACGACGGCACGCGGGTCGCGGGGGCAACGGAGCTGCACGACACGTCCCTCGGCGCCCTCCGCCGCGTCGACGTACCCGTACCGGGGTCCGCGGCGCAGGATCTCGCGGACGAGACCGACGTCGGTGGCGGCACGGTCGAGGCTGATGTTGAGGAACCCCGGCCCGGTGAGGACGACGTCGGTGATCCCGTCGGCCTCGGCGAGGTGGGACCGCAGCACCTCGGCGACCCGGAACGGCGGCTGCCCGGCCGGGCGGGCCAGCTGGAGGGCGATGCTCGTGGCGTAGTCCCCGCACCCCCCGGGCCCCGGCGGCGCGACCACGGCACGCGTCGGCACGGCCACGCTCAGCTCCCCCGCGTCGACGGCACGGCGCACGGCGTGCAGCACGGTGCGGGAGAGCTCGACGGGGGTCACGTGACAAGCGTATGGGAGGGAGGGGGTGGGCAGGCGAACCGTTTCCCGGGAGTCCCGGGATGTGGACGCGGGTCGCGCCGTCACGGGCTCACGCCTGGGCGGGCGACCCACTCCCCCCGGCAAGCCCGCGGACCCGGGGCCGGGAGCCGGCGGCGGGCGCCCCGGTCGGCCGACGGGCCTCCCGCTCGGCCAACTGCCGTACGAGGCGGACGAGCTCGGCGGGCTCGAAGGGCTTGGGGAGGAAGGCGTCGACCCCCGTCGCGAACCCGGCGTCGACCTCGTACTGCGTGCAGGCACTGACGATCGCGATCGGAAGGTCCCGGGTCCGCGGATCGGCACGCAGCCGGGCAGCCGTCCCGATCCCGTCCAGCCGAGGCATGACCACGTCCAGCGTGACGACGTCGGGCCGCACCTGATGGACGACTTCAAGACACTCGGCACCATCGCCCGCGGTCACGACCTCGAAGCCCTCCAGCTCGAGGTTGACCCTGATCAGCTGCCGGATGACCTTGTTGTCATCCACAACAAGAATCCGGCCGGAAGCCCTAGGCACCACTCGAGAGTAGGTCGACACCGGCCACCGCGTCCGGGTTTTCCCCACTTCCACCCCGCGCGAGCGACAACCGGCCCCCACGACCCGCCAAAACCCGTTCATGACCACCCCGGGCGAGCTGGTAGTGTTCTACCCGTCGCCGCGAGCAACACCGACCGCGACGAACACGCCCCCGTAGCTCAGGGGATAGAGCAACGGCCTCCGGAGCCGTGTGCGCAGGTTCGAATCCTGCCGGGGGCACACTGTGCAAGTGTGCCAAGACCCCGTAACCAGCGGAGACGCTGCGTGCGGGGTCTTCTTGCATGTGCGGGCGGATGCGGTTCGATGCAGGCCGATGGCAGTGATCACGCACTGCCGACGTCATGATCTTGGTGAGCCTCTTCGCAGGCCAGGGCCCCTTTCGGGAGTCCCGAGCACGTCTCATTATGGACCTGGGCACGCAGAAGCTCTTGTGATGTTCTGCTTCCGTGGATGTTGCCATCTCGGCTTTGATCGCCATTGCGGGCACCTTGTTGGGCTCTGCCGTCACGCATGCCTTTCAGCGCAAAGCGTCCGCGCAAGATCACCTGTTCGCGGCTCAGCAACAAATCCGCTCCGACCGGATGACCGTCTACAGCGACTTCGCTGGCGCGCTGACAGAATTCCGACGGGGGCAACAAGATCGCTGGCATCGCTGGAACGAAGATCCAGACGGCTCCGCGTTCATCGAAGCTCGAACAGAGGCCTACCGGCTGCGCGGGATCGCCCTCCACGCGTTGTTCCGTGTCCAGCTCATAGCGAGCGCCCGGACACTGATCGACACCGCGCAGGATGCCTACGCCCTGACGTCCACTCTGCACAAGGCATCCGACAAGACAGAGCTGAGTGCCGTCGGCACACAGGCACGAGAGGTTCTGGAACAGTTCATCAAGCTCGCTTCCTCGGACGTCCAGTAAAGCCGAGGGCAGCGCTCCAAAGTGCCGCCATCGGTAAGAGACGCTTTCCTCCGCCTTGGCGGCATGTGCCCGGCCAGTACCGTGCCGTGTTCCTCGACGGGCGATTGTCGGGACGAACCTGGAGCCCGGATTGCGGAAGCGCTACTCGTGCTGCGGCAGCAACGGTGGGGAACTGCTGGGTGGGCTGGGGCTCTTGCGCGGCTTGTGCTGTGAGCGGCAGTGAGAACTTGGCAGCGCTCACCGGCTGTCGGTGGGGGCGTCTATCTTGCGGCGTGTGGATTGGCTGACAGACGACGAGATCGTCGCCCTTACGAGTGAAGAGTTCGACGCGTGGGTCGATACTTTGGAACCGTGCGAGGTGTGCTTCGACAAGCTTTGGCGGGTCGAAGCGGGCCCCAAGGGAAGAGTATGTCCGCAGTGCCGCAACGCCGAACGACAGGCACGGCGACATAATCTGACGCGAGCTCGGGTCAATGCGATCCTCAGAGTTCAGGATGACACCTGTCCCCTCTGCGGCAGTCTGGGAGGCGACTCCTCCATGGAAGGGCCGTCATGGTGGCACATTGATCACGACCATCGCTGCTGTTCCGGTCCGACCTCTTGCGGACAATGCGTACGAGGACTGCTGTGCAAGGACTGCAACACCCGCGGCTTGGCTTGGTACGAGAGCCTCGCTGCCGACCTCCAGACATGGGACCACGCCAATGCGTACTTAACCGATCCTCCTGCGCACAGAGCGGAGGCAGCGGTGCTGTTCCACGGAGATCTCACCGGCGTCCGCTCACGGGATGGGTCCTTTGCCAACTGGCGCTCCAAGAGGCCTTTGTGAGCCCCTTCGAGTATGTACGCGAGTCGTAGCGGACTTTTTTGATGCCCCGGCCACCGTGGGGGCGGCAGGCGTTTGTCACTGGGTGGCCCGTGCCTCCTCCACGAGTGAGCGCTGCACGGTGCCCACCAGGTCTCGGAGACGACCGGGCTGTACGCCCTCGCGTTCCATCCACTCGTCGAAGCGCGGACGCAGGTGCCGCGCCATGCCGTTCCCGTGGCGACGCAGCACCGAGCGGTTGATCGAGATCTCTTCCTGCACCTCTCTTCGGAGATCGTCGGTCCAGCCCTGCGTCCGGTCGTCCTCGTCCAGGGGAGCCTTGAGCGCGGACACCGCTTCGTCGAGGAGGGCGAGCAAGCTCATGAGGTCTCCCGAAGGTCCGACCAGGGGACGGACGTAGGTTGTTGGTCGTCGGCAGCCGGCCGGATGCCGACCAGGTACTGGCGACGGTGAGCGTCTTGGTGCTCACCGTCCCGGAAATCGACGTTCCTCGAGGAACGGGTCGCTGCTGAGGACGGTACGTGGTCATGAAGCCCGGGAACACGCTGGAGATTCCGCCGGACCCCCAGGGGCTGACGTGGTCCGACCGTGCCCAGTTGCTGTCCGACCGGGCGGCAGCCGTCGACTTCCTCGTCCGGCGCAGCGTCGCGTTGCGCGACATGCTGTGGACCGGGCTGGCCACGGCAGTGATCGCGGGAGCCTGCCTGATGACATCGGCCGCTGTCGGCTGGTACCGCGGGCTTGGTGATCCCCAAGGAGCAGATCTCGTGGTGGCCGTCGCAGTGGGGCTCGTACTGCTGCCGGCCGCAGGTGCTGCCGCCGTGGCGTTCGTACGCGTGGTGCGCCGCGGTCGAGCCGCGCAGAAGCTGCTGGAGGCATGGACGGCGCTCGACCGTCAGCCGTCGGCTCGCTCGCTTCCCGCCGGGGACATCCCACAGCCGCTCGCCTCCACCTGGGACCTGATGCGCTCCGGGCGGCCGTGGAAGGAGACCGTTCCGCTCGACGGGCGTCGCTATCTGGTGTTCCTGGCCGGGAAGTCGCTTGCCTGGGTGGTGGTGCCCGTCGCCCCGGTCATGATCGGCGCGGTCGTGGTCCTCGCCGCCCTGGCAGGAGACTTCAGCGACGGCAACGGCGCTTACGACCAACTGGGCGTGGTGGGCGCGGGTGGGGTTCTCGTGGTGGCCGGCCTCTGGGCCATCGGTAAGGGGGTGAGGCACTACATGTGGGCTCTGAGGGAAGCCCGCGCGAGGGTCTCGGAGGAGAAGGCCTGGCCGGTCACCCCCGCACGGTGGTGAGCCCTCTCGCCAAGGAGCCGAAGGTCCGGGTTGGCACGGCAGGGTGACGTGCCCTCCGCGTCCGCGTGGATCCGGGACGCCTCGTAGCCTGGCGCGGTGGAGCGGATTTTGGTGAGTGCCTGTTTGCTGGGCAGGCCCGTGCGTTACGACGGGGGTGCGAAGCCCGTCGGGGACGAGGTCGTCGCGCGGTGGCGGGGCGAGGGGCGGATCGTCGTCTTCTGTCCGGAGGTGTCCGGTGGGTTGCCCGTGCCGCGGGCGGCGGCGGAGATCGTGGGCGGTGACGGAGACGATGTCCTGGACGGGGTCGCCCGGGTGCTCACCGAGGGCGGGGAGGACGTCAGCCGGCAGTTCGTCCGCGGGGCCCGTCTCGCGCTGGAGGCGGCGCGGGGTGCCGGCGCCCGTGTGGCGTTGTTGAAGGAGTCCAGTCCGTCCTGTGGCTCGCTTCGTGTCTATGACGGGCGGTTCGCGGGGGCGCGGGTGCCGGGGCACGGTGTCACCACGGCGCTGTTGAGGCGCGCGGGGGTGCGGGTGTTCAGCGAGGACCAGGTCTCCGAGGCGGCGGCCTGCCTGCGCGCGCTGGAAGGCCCCGGCGCCTCGCGCTGACCGGCCGGCGCCTCCGGCGGCTTCCGGGGTGCGGGAGGCAGGCCCGGGCTACGGTGCCTCGACTGCCGCGATCCGGTACGCGCGCACCTCCGCGTCGCGGATCCGGGCCGCCTGCGCGGGTTCCGGGCCCGCGCCGCGGAAGCGGGCGAGTGCCTCGTCCGTCTCCCAGCGCTCGTGGACGTTGATCCGGTCCGGTTCGATCAAGTCGACCGAGTGGCGAAGTCCCGGCAGCCCTCGGCGGCGCGGGCCCCTTCGACGGTCTCCGGGCATCCGGCCGGATGCGCGTCGCGGTCGACGGCGTCCGCCCACGGCTTCCCGGCGAGGATGGTCAGGGCGCTTCTCGTGTCTTCCCCTGTCCTGCGGTAGGCAGACACCCGCCGGGGCCGGACGTCATCGGGGTCGTGATCGCCTCCGCCAGGGGCTTGCGGGTCAGGTCCGGGACCTCGCAGTCGGGGGCCGCGTGGCCGACGGGGAAGAGGATGTAGGGGCGTTCGTTGCCGGGGCGTTCGCAGATCCTGGTGAGGAAGGCCATGGGATTGGGTGTGTGCGTCAACGTGCTCAGGCCCATCGTGTGCAGGGCGGTGATGAAGAGGCCGCAGGCGATGCCGACGCTCTCGTTCACGTAGTAGTTCTTGCGCAGCGTGCCGTCCGGCATCACGGTGCTCTTCTCGGCGAAGCAGACCACGATCCACGGCACGACCTCGAGGAAGCCCTTGTCGGAGTCCGTTTCGAGCGGGGCGAGCGCCGCGCGCCACTCGGGCGGGATGCGTCCGCCCTCGTAGTTCACCCGTTCCTCCGCCTCCGCGGCGACCCGGATGCGGTGCTTGGTCCCGGCGTCGCCGATCACCGCGAACTTCCACGGCTGGAAGTGGGCGCCGGAGGGCGCGGTGTTCGCCGCGGCGACCGCGAGGTCGATGCACTCGCGGGGAACCGGCTCGTCGCTGAAGAAGCGCACGCTGCGCCGGCGGTCGACGAAGGAGACGAAGTCCCGTCCGCGGCGGATCATTTCGGCTTCGTCGTAGCGGTCGGGGCGGTAGGGGATGAACGGGTGCGTGTGCTGCCTCACGGGTCTCCTCGTGGACGGGAGTCCTTAGAGTGGGACAGCGGGTGCCGGACAGGCAACAGATGCCGTCCTCGCTTGCTCATTCGGCAGGAACAGGGGCTTCGGGTTGCCTTTTCGGTGGCAGATCGGCAGGTGCGTACGGTGGCACGGCAGGGGCTCGACCGGCTCGACGGGCGGATGCTGCGGCTGCTCCGGGAGCGTCCGCGCGACGGGCTGCTGGAGATCGCCCGCCAACTCGGGGTGGCCCGCGGCACGTTGCAGGCACGGCTCGACCGGCTGGCCGGCGCCGGTGTCGTGACCGGATACGGGCCGGACGTGGACGTCGCCGCGCTCGGGCACGGGGTGCAGGCGTTCACGACGTTCGAGGTGGACCAGCCGGCCCGTGCGGCCATCGCGGCGCGTCTGCGGGCCGTTCCGCAGATCCTGGAGGCCCACGTCGTGACGGGGCCCGGCGACATCTGGTGCCGCATCGCGGGGACGAGCAACCAGCGCGTCCAGGAGGTGATCGACCACGTGCTCGCGGTTCCCGGGGTGCGGCGCAGTACGACGGTCATCGCGCTGAGTGCGGTCGTTCCCCCTCGCGTCCAGCCTCTGGTCGACGAGGTGTCCGGTCTGTCGGAACCCGGAGGATGACGCCACGGCCGCGTTGTCGGTGCCCGGTGACAGCATGCGGGCATGAGCGGTGTTTCTTCCTACGGGTCCTTCAACTGGCGCGGGTTCCTCGGGCGTTGGCAGGAGGAGTGGATGCCCCGGCCCGAAGGGGAGGCCGACGGCGGGCCCCGGTCCGTCGTCCTCGGGCGGGACGGGGCCGGTGAGGCGGCGATCGTCGCCGCGGAGGAGCGGTTGGGCCGGCGGTTGCCGCCGTCGTACCGGGAGTTCCTGGCCGTGAGCGACGGGTGGTTCGTGGACCAGACGGCCGGGGTCTACCGGCTCGGCGGCATCGCGGAGATCGACTGGTTCGGGGATCCGTACGACATGACGTCCGTGTACGAGGGTTTCCTGGACGACGAACCGTCGCGGGAGGCGGTCCTGCTGGCCGGGATGTGGCGGCGGGCGCTGCGGCTGGAGACGGACTCCGACGCGTCGTACGCGCTGCTCGACCCGGGCGACCGGGACGAGGACGGTGAGTGGGCGCTCTACGTCTACCAGGGCTGGAGCGGCGAGTTCCCGGACCGGTATCCGTCGTTCCGCGCCTACATGGAGGCCATGTACCGCCATTTCCACGCCACCCGGGCCGAGCGGTCCGACTTCGTGAACGCGACCACGCGTGAGCAGGACGGGCGAGTGGAGCGCGCGCGGTCGCTGGCCCTGCGGGGTCGGTACGAGGAGGCGGTGCCGCTGTTGGAGGAGGCGGCCGGGTTCGGGCGGCCGCACAGTGCCGTCCTGTTGAACCAGATACGGCATTTCCTGGCTCCGGGGCACTCCCGGGGCTACGGCAGTCTGGTGGCCGACGCGCGCTACCTGCCGGAGGTGCTGCCCGTGGAGGCCGTGGGGCCGGCGCAGGAGCAGTGGCGGGCGGGCGGTGACGAGCACTGGCTGGGGATGATGGCCGCCCGCGGCGCCGGGCGGGAGGCGGCCGAGGCCGTGCTGGGGGAGGTGCGGGACGGGACCTACCGCTATGCGCCCGCCGGTGCCTGGGGGCGGGCCGTCGGCGAGGCCCGGGAGGCAGCCCGGTGGGGTGCGTGCGACGCGGCGTGGCGGGTGCTGCGGGACGCGCTTCCGCGGTGGGAGCAGCCCGGGCCCCTGCTGATCGTTCCGCTCGGGCTGCTCGCCGATCCGGTGCTGGGGCCGCTGGTCACCGCGGAGCGGGGGCGGGAGCTGCTGGCGACGCCGCGGGCCGGGCACACGGGGCCCGCTCCCCAGGCGGTGCCCGCCCTCGACCCGCCGGGGCTCGCGTGGCTGGCGGAGCCCGCCCGGTTCCCCAGGTCGTTCGGTGGCGGGTACCGCTGTGTCTGGGTCGAGGGGGCCGAACCCGCGCGGCTGCCCGGGCTGATCGGGGAGGACGGGGCGGTGCTGAGCGGTCCCGTGCGGCCGTTCGACGCGGCCCGGGCGGCGCGCAGACCGCATGAGCGGGAGGACGAGGGCGTGGAGCTGTGGGAGGACCGGGCCGTGGTCGCCGCCGGGCGGGCCGAGGGGGCGTGGGCCTTCGCCTTCGACGGGTACGGCCTGCACCACATGAGTCAGCTGTTCCGGTCGCCGGTCACCGACGCCTCCGCGGCCGGGCGGGCCGTGGTGGTGTGGTGCGAGCCGGGGGGCGCGAGCGCCGGGGGCCGCCCGGACGCGTTCCACCTGTCCGTGGCCGAAGGGGGCGAGGAGCGGTACGCGTTCACCCTGTGGGGCTCGGAGGTCGAGCGCTCCGGGGCGATACCCGACGCCCTGGACCCGGACCGGTTGTTCCGCCCGGGGGATTCCGGGAACGAGGGGCATCGGCGGGCGCTCGACGCGCTGCACGGTGAACTCGGGCTGTCGCTGCCCCGCTTCGCGCTCACCGAGGGCAGGCTGCCCACCTTCACCACCCGGTCCTGGACGCGGGCGCCCCGTGAGGGCGAGGGGTTCGCCTACCTCGCCTTCGGCAGGGTGCGGCGGTGACGGCGCGGTGCGGCGTTGACGGCAGGGTGCGCCGTCGGGACGCCGGCCGGCTGAGGCGCCGGCCGGCGGGGTGTGCGTCGCCGGTTCGCACCGCGGGTCTCAGGCGCGGGCCAGTACCGTGCCCACCACCTGGCGCAGCATCGCCCGCGGGTCGGGGGCGGGGCCCGGGGAGCGCCAGGCCACGAAGCCGTCGGGGCGGACCAGGACGGCGCCGCCCCGGGTCACTCCGTGGGCCCGCGCCCAGTCGGTCTCCTCGTCGTCCGGGACCAGGTCGGCCCCGGCGCTCCCGCCCACGCGGTACGACGTCAGCGGGACCCGCATCTCCGCGGCCACCTCGGTCGCCGCCTCGTGCCAGCCGGTGGGCTGGGCGGCGTCGCTGAGCAGGACGAGGGAGTCCTCGTAGAGGTCCAGGGTGGACAGGCGCTCCTCGTCCCGGCGGAGCCAGAGGTGGGGGGCCCTGCTGCCGGGGGCGCCGGAGAGGTCGAGCCCCTCCGGGACCACCGGCGTCGCCGGGTCGGCGCCGACCACCGCGCCCTGGGGGTAGCGGTAGCCGAGGGCGACGTTGAGGATGCCGCGCTGCGGACCGCCTCCGGGAGCCCCGCCCGGACCGCCTCCGGGAGCCCCGTCCGGACCGCCGCGAGCCGCACCGCCTGGACCGCCGCCCGGCCCCCCGGGAGCACCCCCGGACGGCACGGACGCACCCGACGCACCCGACGCAACCCCGGGGGCACCCGGACCACCGGGGCCACCCGGACCACCGGGGCCACCGGGGCCGCCGGAGCCACCAGGACCACCGGGGCCACCGGGGGCGGCGCCGCCCCCACCGGGCCCTCCGCCCCCCATCACCGGCGGCGGTGCGAAGCCCGGGTGGCTGTGCTCGACCGAGCGGTGGGCGGCGCGGGCGCTGGTGGCCTCGGCGACCGGGCGGCGTTCCGTGTCGTAGGTGTCCAGGAGGGCCTCGCCCGCCCAGCCCTCCAGTACCGCCGCCAGCTTCCAGGCGAGGTTGTGGGCGTCCTGGATGCCGGTGTTGGAGCCGAAGGCGCCGGTGGGGGACATCTCGTGGGCCGAGTCGCCGGCCAGCAGGACGCGGCCGGAGCGGTAGCTGCGGGCGACGCGCTGGGCGGCGTGCCAGGGCGCCTTGCCGGTGATCTCGACGTCGAGGCCGGGGTCGCCGACGGCGCGGCGGATGTGGGCGGCGCAGCGCTCGTCGGTGAAGTCCTCCACCGTTTCGCCCTGGTCGGGGTGCCAGGGGGCGTGGAAGACCCAGTTCTCGCGGTTGTCCACGGGCAGGAGGGCGCCGTCGGCGTTCTCGTCCGTCAGGTAGCAGACGATGAAGCGGCGGTCGCCCACGACGTCGGCGAGGCGGCGGGAGCGGAAGGTGATGCTGACGTTGTGGAAGAGGTCGCCGGGGCCGCTCTGGCCGATGCCGAGCTGTTCGCGGACGGGGCTGCGGGGGCCGTCGGCGGCGACCAGGTAGTCCGCGCGGATGGTGGTGTGCTCGCCGGTCTCCCGGCTCTTCACGATCGCGGTGACGCCGTCGGCGTCGGCCTCGAAGGAGAGCATCTCGGTGCCGAAGCGGAGGTCGCCGCCGAGGGTGGCGGCGTGGGTGAGGAGTTCGGGTTCCAAGTCGTTCTGGCTGCACAGGCACCAGGAGCTGGGGCTGAAGCGGGCCAGTCCGTTGCCGGGGTCGATCTGCTTGAACAGCCACTCCCCCGCGTCACCGGCCAGGGTGGGCGTCTGGAGGATGCCGTGGTTGTCGGCCAGGGTGGCGGCGGCCCTGCGGATGTCCGGCTCGGCGCCGGCCACCCGGAAGATCTCCATCGTGCGGACGTTGTTGCCGCGCCCGCGGGGGTGGATGGAGGTGCCGGCGTGCCGCTCGACGAGGGTGTGCCGGACGCCCAGCCGGCCCAGGAAGACCGACATCGACAGGCCCACCAGGGACCCTCCGACGACGAGGACCGGGACACGGTGGGTCCGGTCGCCCCCGGGGGCGCCGCCGGACCGGTCGGCTCTTTCGTTCATGGTTGCTCGTCCTCCGTTGCGACAGACGTGGGTGACAGACGTGCGTGACAGACCTGTGGGACACACCTGCGGGACAGACCCGCGGGACAGACCCGCGGGACGGAACGCGCCCCGCGACGGACGCGCCTCCGCGACCGCTGTGCGTGAGGGACGGGCGCGCCCCGCGACCGGTGTGCGCCGGGGTCTTCATGCATGCCCCGTACGGCCCGTCGAGGCCCGCGGCGGCGCAGGCTTCACCCGCTTAACCCTCCTGGTTCGCGGAGCCCGCGGGCACGGCCCACGATCGTGCTTGTGCGACCGTCACACCCCGCCGGCACGGCGCGCGCCAGTGACGATCGCCCCAGTCCACGAGAAGTCCCCCGGAGAAGAGGTGGGCCGGATGACGGTCTCTCCCGTCGTAGCGACGGATGCCCCGACCACGGATGCCACGGACGCGACGGTCGCCACGGACACCACGTCCGTGGCGGCGGACGCGGGCGGCGTGTCGATATCCGCGTTCGACGGTTCCCGCGTACGGGTCGTCCTGATGCTGGACGTCCACGACGGCATGCAGCAGGAGTTCCTGGACGCCTACGAACGCATCCGCGACCGGGTCGCCGCCGTTCCGGGGCACGTCAGCGACCAGCTCTGCCAGTCCCTGGAGAACCCGACCCAGTGGCTGCTGACCAGCGAGTGGGAGAGCGCCGCGCCCTTCCTGGCCTGGGTCAACAGCGACGAGCACCTGGACACCGTCGAGCCCTTGCAGACCTGCGTCCGTGACACCCACTCGCTGCGCTACAGCGTCCTGCGGGAGACCGACGGCGGGCGCCCGGCACCCGGTGAGCCGCGCTCCGCGCCCCGCATCGGCGGCAACGTCGTGCGGCACGCCCTGACCTTCACCGTACGGCCCGGCAGCGAGGCGGAGACCGCCCGGCTGCTGTCCGAGTACGTGTCGCCCGAGGCCCACGTGGACGGCTCCACGCGGCTGCTGCGCACCTCGCTGTTCATGCAGGGCAACCGGATCGTGCGCGCGGTGGAGGTGCGGGGCGACCTGCAGACCGCGCTGCGCCACGTGGCCCGGCAGCCCGGGGTACGGGCCGTCGAGGAGGCCCTCAACCCGTACCTGGAGCAGGACCGGGACCTCGCCGACCCGCAGTCCGCCCGGCGGTTCTTCACCCGGGCCGCCATGCCGGCCGTCCACCACGCGGCGACCGGTGGGCGGGCCGGTGCGCGCATCGAGCGGCTCGCGCTGCTCTACCCGGTGCGCGCCGGCGCGGGCGGGGAACTGGCCCGGCTGCTGGCCCGGCAGGACGCGTCGGCCGCGCAGGACCCGGCGGGTCCCGTGCTGGCGGCCACCGTCTTCCACCGCGACGACCTCGTCGTACGGCTCGTCGACG
This sequence comes from Streptomyces ardesiacus, assembly GCF_003112575.1. Taxonomy (GTDB): domain Bacteria; phylum Actinomycetota; class Actinomycetes; order Streptomycetales; family Streptomycetaceae; genus Streptomyces; species Streptomyces ardesiacus. The sequence goes on along the minus strand of NZ_BEWC01000002.1, from coordinate 893,325 downwards.
TGGCCGGTGATCCCGAGTCCGCGCCCGCCGCCGTGCTGGGCCTGCACGGGGCCGAGGGCGCCGCGGCCGCCGAGCGGCTGCTGGACGTCGCCGCGGCCGGCGTCGAGGGGTCGCCGGCCGAGCCCGCGACGCTGTCCCGGCTGCTGACCCGGCTCCGTATGACGCCTCTGACCGACCGGAGTTCGGCCGGTTCCTGAGGAGCCCTCCCCGGCGGTGTGCCCGCCGGTCCGCGTGGACCCGTTCCCGCCCCTCTCCGCACCGTCCCTCCCCCTTCTCCCCCACTTCCTCCCGTCTCCCCGGAGTGAACGACATGACAGACCAGCAGGTACGCATCGTCTCCCTCGGCGACATCGCGCCGAACCGCCGCCGCGGCGGAGACCTCCGCGCTCTCCTCACGCCCACCACCGCCGGTTCGACCAGCGGCTTCATGGGCGTGGCCATCGTGCAGCCCGGCGACCGCATCGCCGAGCACTACCACCCGTACTCCGAGGAGTTCGTGTACGTCACGGAGGGCGCCCTCGAAGTGGACCTGGACGGGGTGCCGCACTCGCTCGCCACCGGGCAGGGGCTGCTGATCCCGCAGGACATGCGCCACCGTTTCCGCAACACGGGTGACGTCGAGGCGCGGCTCGTCTTCCACCTGGGGCCGCTGGCCCCGCGGCCGGAGCTGGGCCACGTCGACACGGAGGACGCGGAGGGCAACGCGCTCCCGTGCGACGGGGCCCACGGCCACGCCGCGCACGAGCGGCCCGCCCCCGCGGCCGAGGTGGTGTCATGACCCGGCGGAGGGTCGCCGTCACGGGCATAGGCGTCGTCGCCCCGGGCGGGATCGGCGTGCCCCAGTTCTGGGGGCTGCTGTCCGAAGGCCGTACGGCGACGCGCCGCATCTCCCTGTTCGACCCGGCCGGGCTGCGGTCGCAGATCGCCGCCGAGTGCGACTTCGAGCCCGCCGACCACGGGCTCGGCCTCGCCACGGCCCAACGCTGCGACCGGTACGTGCAGTTCGCGCTGGTGGCCGCCTCGGAGGCGGTCCGGGACGCGAACCTCGACATGAACCGCGAGGACCCCTGGCGGACCGGCGCGACCCTCGGCACGGCGGTCGGCGGCACCACCCGGCTGGAACACGACTACGTGCTGGTCAGTGAGCGCGGCACGCGCTGGGACGTCGACGACCGGCGGGCCGAGCCGCACCTGGAGCGCGCGTTCACGCCCGCCACCCTCTCCTCCGCGGTCGCCGAGGAGTTCGGGGTGCGCGGACCGGTGCAGACCGTCTCCACCGGGTGCACGTCCGGCCTCGACGCGGTCGGGTACGCCTTTCACGCGGTCGCCGAGGGACGCGTCGACGTGTGCCTGGCGGGCGCGTCGGACTCGCCGATATCGCCGATCACGATGGCCTGCTTCGACGCCATCAAGGCGACCTCGCCCAACAACGACGACCCCGCGCACGCCTCCCGCCCCTTCGACGCCGACCGCAACGGCTTCGTGATGGGCGAGGGCGCGGCGGTGCTGGTCCTGGAGGACCTGGAGCACGCCCGGGCCCGGGGCGCGGACGTGTACTGCGAGATCTCCGGCTACGCCACGTTCGGCAACGCGTACCACATGACCGGGCTCACCAAGGAGGGCCTGGAGATGGCGCGGGCCATCGACACGGCGCTGGACATGGCCCGCCTCGACGGCTCCGCGATCGACTACGTCAACGCGCACGGCTCCGGCACGCAGCAGAACGACCGGCACGAGACCGCGGCCGTCAAGCGCTCGCTGGGCGAGCACGCCTACGCGACGCCGATGAGCTCGATCAAGTCGATGGTCGGCCACTCGCTGGGGGCGATCGGCTCGATCGAACTGGCCGCGTGCGTGCTGGCGATGGCCCACCAGGTGGTGCCGCCGACGGCCAACTACACGACCCCCGACCCCGAGTGCGACCTGGACTACGTGCCGCGGGAGGCACGGGAGCGGACGCTGCGGCACGTGCTGTCGGTGGGCAGCGGCTTCGGCGGCTTCCAGTCCGCGGTCGTGCTGAGCGGCAGTGAAGGAGGGCTGCGATGAGCGGACCAGGACAGACCAAGGGCGGGCCCCGGCGCGCGGTCGTCACCGGCCTGGGCGTGGTGTCCCCGCACGGCACCGGCGTCGAGGCGCACTGGAAGGCGGTCGCCGACGGCACCAGCAGTCTCGGTCCCGTCACCCGGGAGGGCTGCGCGCACCTGCCGCTGCGGGTCGCGGGCGAGGTGCACGGCTTCGACGCGGCCGAGACGGTCGAGGACCGCTTCCTCGTCCAGACCGACCGGTTCACGCACTTCGCGCTGGCCGCCACCCAGCACGCCCTGGCCGACGCCCGGTTCGGCCGGGCGGACGTCGACTCGCCGTTCACGGTCGGCGTGGTCACCGCGGCCGGTTCGGGCGGTGGCGAGTTCGGGCAGCGGGAGCTGCAGAACCTGTGGGGCCAGGGCTCGCGGCACGTCGGCCCGTACCAGTCGATCGCCTGGTTCTACGCGGCCAGCACGGGCCAGGTCTCCATACGCAACGACTTCAAGGGTCCCTGCGGGGTCGTGGCCGCCGACGAGGCGGGCGGTCTGGACGCCCTGGCACACGCGGCGCTGGCCGTGCGCAACGGCACCGACACGGTGGTCTGCGGCGCGACGGAGGCTCCGTTGGCCCCGTACTCGATCGTCTGCCAGCTCGGCTACCCCGAGCTGAGCCGGTCCGCCGAACCCGACCGTGCCTACCGCCCGTTCACCGATGCGGCCTGCGGGTTCGCGCCGGCCGAGGGCGGGGCCGTACTCCTCGTGGAGGACGAGACGGCGGCCCGGGAGCGCGGCGCGGACGTGCGGGCGACGGTGGCCGGGCACGCGGCGACCTTCACCGGACCCGGGCGCTGGGAGCTCTCCCGCCAGGGCCTGGCCCGCGCGATCGAGGGCGCCCTGGCCGAGGCGGGCTGCCGGCCGGAGGACGTGGACGTGGTCTTCGCGGACGCCCTCGGGGTCCCGGAGGCCGACCGGGCCGAGGCCCTGGCCCTGGCCGACGCGCTGGGCCCGCACGCCGCGCGGGTGCCGGTGACCGCGCCCAAGACGGGGACCGGACGGGCGTACTGCGCGGCGCCGGTGCTGGACGTGGCGACGGCGGTGCTCGCGATGGAGCACGGGCTGGTCCCGCCGACCCCGCACGTGGCCGACGTGTGCCACGACCTGGACGTGGTGACCGGCCGGGCCCGCCCGGCCGAGCCGCGCACGGCCCTGGTCCTGGCGCGCGGCCTCATGGGGTCCAACTCGGCGCTCGTCCTGCGCCGGGGCACCGTGCCGCCCGCGGGCCGCTGACCCCGGGCCCGACCGACCACCGAGGGCCACGGAGAACGTCCGTGGCCTGCCAACCGAGTCAAGGAGGACACCATGACCGAGCAACTGGACCACGAGGTGACCGTCGAGGAGCTGTCGGCGCTGATGAAGCGCACCGCCGGCGTGCACGTCGACCCGGCCACCCTCCGGCAGCAGGCCGACGACGGTTTCGACACCTTCGGCCTGGACTCCCTCGGCCTGCTGGGCATCGTGGCCGAGCTGGAGAAGCGGTACGGCCTGGGCCTGCCCGAGCAGGCCGAGCGCTGCAAGACGCCCGCCGATTTCCTCGCGCTGGTCAACGGCGCCCTGAAGACGGGAGTGTGACATGGCAGGGCACACCGACAACGAGATCACCATCGCCGCCCCGATGGAGCTGGTCTGGAACATGACCAACGACATCGAGAAGTGGCCCGGGCTGTTCAGCGAGTACGCCTCCGTGGAGGTGCTCGACCGCGACGGGGACAAGGTGACCTTCCGGCTCACCATGCACCCGGACGCCGACGGCAAGGTGTGGAGCTGGGTCTCCGAGCGGGTCGCCGACCCCGTCACCCGCACCGTCCGCGCCCACCGGGTCGAGACCGGCCCCTTCCAGTACATGAACATCGTCTGGGAGTACGCCGAGACCGCCGAGGGCACCGTCATGCGCTGGACGCAGGACTTCGCGATGAAGCCGGACGCGCCCGTGGACGACGCCTGGATGACGGACAACATCAACCGCAACTCGCGTACGCAGATGGCGCTGATCCGGGACCGGATCGAGCAGGCGGCGGGCGAGCGGCGCACCGCGTCGGTGCTCGCCGACTGAGACCGGCCCCCCAGCACGGACCGGCACCGACCGGCACCGACCGACCTCGGCGAAGGGCAGTACCCCCATGCACCACACACTGATCGTCGCCCGGATGGCACCCGGCGCGGCACCGGACATCGCGAAGGTGTTCGCGGAGTCCGACAGCGGCGAACTGCCGCACCTGGTCGGCGTCAACCGGCGCAGCCTCTTCGAGTTCGGCGACGGCGTGTACCTGCACCTCATCGAGAGCGACGAGGACCCGGCCCCCACCATCGGCAGGCTGACCGGCCACCCGGAGTTCCGCCGGGTCAGCGAGCGGCTCGAGCCGTACGTCTCGGCGTACGACCCGGCGACCTGGCGCGGTCCGAAGGACGCGATGGCGCGCTGCTTCTACCGCTGGGAGCGGACCCCCGCCGGCTGACGGCACCGCCCCCGCGCGCCGGGGTCACCCGCGGAAACGGGTGACCCCGGCGAAGACGTTTCCGGAGGCCGATCGGTTGCCTTCAGCAATCGAATGTCCGCGTGAGAAGGGACACCTCGGAAACCGTGACGTTTTCGTACGTCCGTCCGCTTGGATCTTGGGGGTACAACAGCACAGCGATGCGCCGTGCGTGCCCCGACGACCAGCAGAGAGGACGCACGCCGTGGGCCGATCCACCGCCCGCCGGGCCAGCCGGAGAACCGGAGGCGACGGTGCGGGGCACAGATCCCGCTCCCGCAGACGCAGACGCCGCGGACCCGCCCGCGCGGTCCTGGCCTGCGTCGCCCTGGGGGCCGTCCTGCTCACCGCGGGTGCCGCCGTGGCGTACTGGCGGGAGACCCGGCCGCCGGTGACGGACGACCAGGTGGCCGACGTCACGGACGCCCTGGACGCCTCGACCAGAACGCCCTCCGCCTCCTCCTCCCCCTCCCCCTCGTCGTCCGTGACGGCCTCCACGTCGCCCTCGGCCTCTCCCTCGGCCTCTCCCTCGACCATCGCCATTCCGGCGACCGGTCCCGGCACCTTCGTCACCGCCCAGGCCGACGGCACGACCGTGGGCACCGGCAGTCGCGTACGCCGCTACAAGGTCCTGGTGGAGGAGGGCATCGACGTCCGGCCCGGTGCGGCGGCCGACGAGATAGCCGAGGTGCTCGCCGACCGGCGCGGCTGGACCCGGGACGGGACCAACTCCTTCCGTCTGGTCAGCAGCGGTTCGTACGACTTCGTGGTGAAGATCGCCACGCCGGGCACCGTGGACAAGATCTGCGGCGCGGCGGGGCTGCTCACGCGGGGCGAGGTCAACTGCAGCGTCGGCACGGACGTCGTGGTGAACCTCAAGCGCTGGGTGCTGGGTTCGCCGGAGTTCGACGGCCCGATCCACGAGTACCGGGCGCTGATCGTCAACCACGAGGTCGGCCACCGCATCGGCCACGGCCACGAGACCTGCCCCGGCGCCGGGCGGCCCGCCCCGGCGATGATGCAGCAGATCAAGGGCCTCAAGGGGTGCGTCGCCAACGCCTGGCCCTACGACGAGTCCGGCACCTACCTGAGCGGCCCCTCGGTGCCCTGAGCCGGCCGCGGCGGCGCTGTTCGGGGGACGGTTCGCAGGACAGGCCGCGCCCCGCGGGGTGATGATCGGCTCATGACCACCACACCGCGCTTCGATCCCCGAACCCTGCTGGCGACGAGTCGGCTCGGCGTCCTGGCGACGATCAAGTCGGACGGCCGCCCGCAGCTCTCCCCCGTGATGCCCGCCTACGACGAGGCGGCCGGCGTCATCCGGGTGTCGACGCGCGAAGGGCTCGCCAAGACGGCGAACCTGCGCCGGGACCCGCGGGCCACGCTGGAGGTGACCGCCCCGGACGGCAGGTCCTGGGCCACCGCCGAGGGCGTCGCCACCCTCACCGGGCCGGGCACCGACCCGCACGGGCCGGAGGTCGAGGCCCTGGTGGCGTACTACCGCGCCGCGTCCGGGGAGCACCCGGACTGGGACGAGTACCGGGCGACGATGGTGTCCGACCGCCGGGTGCTGCTCACCATCGCGGTCGAGCGCGTGTACGGCGCCGCCCTCGGCTGAACCGGCCCGGCGGCCGTCCGGGGCGCGCAAGTTCTGTGCCGGGCGGTGATAGATCCGCCCGCCGTTTCCGTACCTCCTGGCGTCACCGGGACGCGCACGCGTGCGCGTCCCCCGCGTCGCCCCTGGAGGCACCATGCGCCTGTCCCGAAGCAGGATCGGAGTCCTCGTCCTGTTCGGTGCGATGACCCTGACCCTCACCGCGCTGGCCTTCCCGGCCGTGCTCGGTCTGGACAAGCCCGACGGCGACCAGAACCGGGTGGTGGCCAGTACGAGGTTCGGCCCGCTGACCGAGGCGGACCGCGACTTCGTGGTCAAGGTCCGTGCCGCCGGGCTGTGGGAGTACCCGCTGGGCGAGATGGTGAGGGAGCGCGGTACGACGCAGGCGATGAGGACGGCCGGGGAGCACCTGGTCGTCGGGCACGCCGGTCTCGACGCGAAGTGCCGCGAGATCGCCCCCGAGTTGGGCATCACCCTGCCCAACCGGGCCTCCCCGCAGCAGGAGGGCTTCGTGGCGACGGTGGACGCCAGGAGCGGCAAGGAGTTCGACTCGGCGGCGGTCAACATCATGCGGGTGACGCACGGCCAGATCTTCCCCGCCATCGCCACCATCCGGGCCGCCACCAAGAACACGCTCGTGCGGCAGTTGGCGGACCTGGCCAACGACACCGTCCTGGACCACATCACGGTGCTGGAGAAGACCGGCCTGGTCGAGTACGACCGGGTCACCTTCCAGCAGACCGGACCGGCGAAGCTGCCCCGGGAGAAGGTCACCCCGCCCCCGCCGCAGCCGGGCGAGCAGGTGCGGGTGCTGAAGCCGCGGCCCGACCTGAACGTGAACACGGCGTCCCCGGCGCCGGCTCCGTCTCCGGCGGCCCCCTGAATCCGGGGCGCCCCCGGGGGCGGGCACCATCACGACCGCGTCACGACCGGCGGCGGGGGGAACGGGCCCCGCGCCCCGCGCGTTCTTAGGGGTTGGCGGCCGACGGAGTCCGCCGGGCCATGACCATCCGGCGCCGGGACCGGTGGCGGGCGGGCCGTCACCCTCCGCCGCCCTCGCCCGCCCGGGGCCGACCACAGGAAGAGCGGGACCATGACAGCTTCCGGACCGGGCGGCGACGCCCCTCAGGGGCCGGACGGCACGCCGACCGTGCCCGAGTACGTCTGGCGGCTCTTCCTGGAGGACGACGAACGCGCCATCCGCGCCTCCGCCCCCAGGGAGCCCGCCGCCCGGGACCGGCTCCCCGGGCGGCCGCCGGAGCCCCCTGCGGACCGGCCGGGCGAGGCCCTCGCCCCTGCTCCCGTTCCCACGGTCGGCGAGGCGTGGCGCGCGGAGGACACATGGGCGGGTCCCGCCTGGCGCGAGCTGGACGGCCGGGCCCGGGCGCGGCGGATCGGCCGGGTGCTCGGCACGGCCGCCGCGGCCGCCCTCGCCCTGACCGCGTGGTCGCACCTGTCCACCGACCCGGTCGTCCCGGACGGCGGACCCGCCGAAACGATCGGGCAGCGCCTGGAGGAGAGCCCCACCCTGCCCACGGCGGGCTCGCTCCCGGATGCCGCCGTGCCCACGCCGTCCGGCGACGCGAGTCCCGCCGTCTTCGAGCCCGCCCCGTCCGCGACACCCGGGGCGTCCGGCTCCCCGTGGACCATCAACTGAACGGCTGTCCGACGACCTGCCGTCCGGGCGGCGGGGGTCCGCGCGTCAGGCGCTGCGCCTGCGGGACGCCGTCTTCTTGGCCGTGCTCCTGCCGGTGCTCCTGGCGCTCTCCTTGGCCGTGCTGCGGCCCGCGGCCTTCTTGGCGGTGCCCTTGGCCGCCGTCTTCTTCGCGGGCGCGGACGCGCCGGACTTCGCCGTCGACTTCTTCGGCTCCGCCTTCTTCGCCGCCGTCTTCTTCGCGGCCGTGGAGGTGGACTTCTTGCCCCCGGTCTCCTTGGGGGTCCGGCGGGAGGCGGTCTTGCGCTGCGACAGGGACCTGACCTCGGCCTCCTCGTCGGTGCCGCCGCCCTCGCCCCCGCGGGACTCGCGGGCCGCCCGCACGCTGCTCTCCAGGGCGGCCATCAGGTCCAGCACCTTCCCGGGGGCCGCCTCCTCGCGGGACTCCGGGGGCCGCTCCCCGGCAGCCTTGGCGGCGACGACCTCCTCGACGGCCTCCCGGTACTCGTCGTGCAGGTCGTCCAGGTCGATCTCGCCGAGGGTGTCCATGAGGGCGTCCGCGAGGTCCAGTTCCTGGTCGCGCACGGTGACGCCGCCCTCCGGGGCGACGCCCTCGGGGGCCCGGACCTCGTCCGGCCACAGCAGGCCGTGCATCGCGATGGCGTCGCCGACGACCCGGAGCATGCCGAGGCGTTCCCGGCCGCGCAGCGCGAACTTGGCGATCGCGACCCGGTTGCTGCGCTTGAGCGCCTCGCGCAGCAGTGTGTACGGCTTGGCGGCGGGCGCGCCGCTCGCCGCGAGGTAGTAGGCCGAGCCCATCTGGAGCGGGTCGATGCGGTCCTCGGGCACGAAGGCCACGATCTCGATCGTGCGGGCCGTCGGGATCGGGAGCTGGGAGAGGTCCTCGTCGGTGATCGGGATCATCGCGCCGTCGGCGTCCTCGTAGGCCTTGCCGATCTCGGCCTGGGTGACCTCGCGGTCCTCCAGTTCGCACACCTTGCGGTAGCGGATCCGGCCGCCGTCCTCCGTGTGGATCTGACGGAAGGAGACCGCGTGGCTCTCGGTCGCGTTCACCAGCTTGATCGGGATGCTGACCAGGCCGAAGGAGATGGCGCCGTTCCAGATGGATCGCACGTGCAGCACCGTTCCTCTCGGGCATTTCGTCGCTGTTTTATGAGATTGTCATGATATGGCGCCGATGACGGAAGTGGAGGGGCGGCGGGTGGCCCTCAGCAACCTGGACAAGGTGCTGTATCCCGCGGCCGGCCTCACCAAGGGCGAGCTGCTGCACTACTACGCGACGACCGCTCAGGTGCTGCTGCCGCACCTGCGGGACCGTCCGGTCTCCTTCCTGCGGTATCCGGACGGCCCGGACGGCCAGGTGTTCTTCACCAAGAACGTGCCGCCGGGTACGCCCGAGTGGGTCACCACGGCCGAGGTGCCGCGCTCGGAGGGCCCGGCCCGGATGGTGCTGGTGCAGGACCTGGCGAGCCTGATGTGGGCGGCGAACCTGGTGACCGAGTTCCACACCCACCAGTGGACCGCCGGGGACCCCGGCGAGGCCGACCGGCTGGTGTTCGACCTGGACCCCGGGGCGCCCGCGACCGTGGTGCAGTGCTGCGAGGTCGCGCTGTGGCTGCGGGACCGGCTGGCGGCGGACGGCGTCGAGGCGTACGCCAAGACGTCGGGGGCCAAGGGCCTGCACCTGCTGGCGGGCGTGCGGGGCGCCTCCTCGGAGCGGGTGTCGGAGTACGCGAAGGCGCTGGCGGTGGAGGCGGAGAAGGCGCTGCCCGCGCTGGTGGTGCACCGGATGACGCGCAGCCTGCGGCCGGGGAAGGTGTTCGTGGACTGGAGCCAGAACGCCGCCCGCAAGACCACGGCCGCCCCCTACACCGTGCGGGCGCGCGACGTACCGGCGGTGTCCACCCCGGTGACGTGGGACGAGGTCGCCGGGTGCGGGCGGGCGGAGCAGTTCGTCTTCCGGACCGCGGACGTGGGGCCCCGGGTGGAGGACTACGGCGACCTGCTCGCGCCGCTCTTCGACCGGGGGCGGGCGGCAGTACTGCCCTGACCCCGGGCGCGGTTCACAGGCGGGCCCAGGTGGCGCGGTCGCGGGCCACGGCGTGCAGGGCCTCCACGTCCGCCGGTTTCAGCATGCCGCCCGTCCGGGCCAGCCGCGGCAGCTCGCGGTCCGTGAGGACGCGCACGGAGCGCGGCGGGGCGGTGAGGCTCACGCGCGCGGGCTCGACCAGGACGAGGACGGGACGCACCTGGGCGGTCAGGGCGTACGAGGCCCGGTCGGCGTCGGCGCGGACCCGGCGCAGCAGGGGAAGCGGTGCGCCGCGGCCCAGCGTCACCAGGGGGTCGGCGACCCGCACCCGGTGCCTGCGGGCGGGCAGCACGTGGAGGGCGAAGAGGCCCCCGGGTCCGATCAGCAGGTGGTGGACGCGGTCGCCGCCGGGCAGCGGGAGGGAGTGCAGGGTGTGCCAGCCGGCGCCGTCGAGGCGGTCGAGCGCCTCCCCCGTCGCCTGCTCGGCGGCCAGCGCCCGGCGGCGCGGGTCGGGGCGCAGCCGGTGCGCCGGGCCGGGTTCGCGCTCCAGGGCGACCAGGAGCGCCTCGCCGGGCCGGTTGGGGGCGAGGTCGTCGTCCGGGTGGAGGGCGAGCCGGGCCAGCTCGGCCGGGGTCGGGACCGGGGGCGGGCCGACGGTCACCGGGCCGGTGAGGAAGGGGGCCAGGGCCCGCAGGACCTCCTCCCGGCGGTCGTCGCCCAGCAGGTTGACGCGGGCCGCCTCCCGGTCGTACCAGGCGACGTTCGCGCCGTCCGGGAGGCAGACGTAGAGCCGTTCCCGGCCGTGCCGCCGGGTCGGTACGACGCGCAGTCCGTCCACGCACAACACCCCTCTCCATGGGACCAGGAGGGGTGCTGCCGGGGCAAGAACCCGGTTACCTTTGAGGGGAATCGGGCAAGCCCTGGGCGGGACTGGGGAGGTGCCTGTGCGAACCCGTGGGGAAGGTCCGGACGTGCCGGCTCCGGACCGGCCGTGGGACGAGATCGTGCCGGGTCTGTGGATGGGCGGGCACGAGTTCCGGCGGGCGGCCGGGCGGCTGGAGTTCGCCGTCGTGCGGGACGAGTTCGACCTCGTGCAGACGCTGCTGCGACTGCCGGGGCACGGCCCGGACGAGGACGTCGAGCACCATGTGTGGCCCATCCCCGACGGTCCCCTGGACGGCACGCAGCTCGCCGGGGTGATCCGGCTGGGGGAGGCGGCGGGCGAGGCCCTGGACGAGGGCCGCAAGGTGCTCGTCCGCTGTTATCACGGCTACAACCGTTCCGGTCTCGTCGTCGCGCACGCGCTGATGCGCCGGGGCTGCGGCGCCGAGGACGCGATCCGGCTGATCCGCACCCGGCGCTCGCCCTGGGCGCTGCACAACGACCTGTTCGTGGCCTACCTGCGGGCGGGGCTGGCCGCCGTACGGCTGCTGGAGGACCTGGCCGAGTAGCCCGGCGGGCCCGTGCGCACGCAAAATGGTCTTCCGTACGAAGACGCGTACGGCGACGCCCGCTGCCCCGCAGACGCCGATCGCCGATCCCGACCCCAGGAGTGCAGTGCTCCCGAGCCGCCGCGGGCGCCCCGCCCGCGTCTCCGCCGCCCTCGCGCTGCTCCTGGCGACCGCGGCCGCCGCCGGGACGCTGGCCGCCTGCGGGGACACCGGCGGGCTGCGTGCCGCCGGGGCGACGCCCCCCGCACGGGATCCGGCCCGGCTCTGGCCCGGCCTGACGCCGGCGTCGAGTCCGGCGTACGACATCGGCGAGGTGGAGCACGCGGTGGTCGAGGGCGTCGCCGTGCCCGGGGGCGACATCCGCAGGGTGGACCCGGTGGCCGCGGTGCGGGCCGAGATCGCCGCGCACCCGGAGGACTACGCGGGCGCGAAGGCGCCGTACCACGAGACGTCCGGGCGGATGGCGGACTGCGGACAGGGGGCCGGGGACGCGGCCGGCCGCTGCCCGGTGCTGCGGCCGTACTACCGCGACCTGACCGGCGACGGGCGCCCCGAGATGACGCTGGGGTTCCGGCTGCTGCCGGAGAAGCTGACCGCCGTACGCGTGTACACCGTCGAGAAGGGCCGGCTGGTGCGGGTCATGTCGTACCAGGACGCCGTGAGCGCGGTCGAGCTGGCCGGGCGGACGGTGATCGTCCGCTCGCCCTCGGAGGTGGCCGGCTACGAGTACCGCCTGCAGTGGACCTGGGCCCCGGACCAGCGGGCCATGCTGCTGACCAGCGACGAGATGCTGCGCACCGACGACGGCGGACGGCACACGAGGCGTCCGTCCGCATCGGCGTCGCCGTCACCGTCGCCCTCGCCGTCCGGTTCTCCCTCCGCGTCGTCCCCGGCGAGCGCCCGGTGAGGCTCGCCCTCCCCCGGTGGGCCGGGCCGCTGGCGGTGAAGGCGGCCGTCTTCATCACCGTGATGTGCTGCGCGCTCGCCGCGCTGCTCGGCGTCCTGGTGCACGTCTCGGTCACCGACCGGACCGTCGGCCAGGCGCGTGACGTCGCCCTGGCCCGGCTGCGGGACGCGACGGAGTCCTACGAGGCCGGGGACCCGCTGCGGCGCGGGGCCGGCGTCGATCCGCCGGGGCTGCCGCGAGCCCTGCGCGAGCTGGCCGTGTCGGGGCGGCGCGGCACGATGGTCGCCGAGTACGAGGGGCGCCCCACGATGTGGGCGGCGGGCCCCGCCGACGGCGGCCGGGCCCTGGCGGTGCGGGTCGACCACTCCCAGGGCCGGGCCACCATCGAGGGCCTGGACCACACCCTGGTGTGGGCGTCGGGACTGGCGATCGGGGCGACGCTGCTGGTCGGCGCGTTCGCGGTGACGCGGGTGACGCGGCGGCTGCACACGACGGCGCGGGTGGCGCGGCGGATCAGCGCGGGCGACCTCGACGCACGGGTCGGCGATCCGCGCGCACAGGATCCGACGCGCCCGCAGGACGAGGTGGCGTCGGTCGCCGCCGCGCTGGACTCCATGGCGTCGTCCCTGCAGGGCAAGCTGCTGGCCGAGCAGCGGTTCACCGCCGACGTGGCGCACGAGCTGCGCACCCCGCTCACCGGTCTGCACGCGGCGGCCGAGCTGCTGCCGCCGGGCCGCCCCACCGAGCTGGTGCGGGACCGGGTGGCGGCGCTGCGCACGCTGACCGAGGACCTGCTGGAGATCTCCCGGCTGGAGAGCGGGCGGGAGCGGCTGGAGACGGAGCCGGAGGAGCTGGGCGCGCTGGCCCGGCGGGTGGTACGGGGCTCGGGCACCGACACGCGGGTGGACGTCGCACGGGACGCCCGGGTGGAGACCGACCGGCGGCGCCTGGAGCGGGTGCTGGGCAACCTGGTCACCAACGCGCACCGGCACGGGCGGGGGCCGGTGGTGCTGACGGTGGACGGTGCGGTGATCACCGTGCGGGACCACGGGGACGGCTATCCGGAGTACCTGCTCGCGCACGGGCCCCAGCGCTTTCGCACCGAGGGCGGGACCAAGGGGCACGGCCTGGGGCTGACCATCGCGCTGGGACAGGCCGAGGTGCTCGGGGCGCGGCTGGAGTTCACCAACCCGCCGGACGGCGGGGCGCTGGCCCGGCTGACGCTGCCCCACCGGCCCTGACCCGGCCCCGTCCGCGGCCCGGCCGCGGTGCCCGCACCGATGGCTCAGTGCGGCGGGCGGTGCCCTGCGGGCGCTCCTAATGTGGCGGTTAGTCACCTGAAGACCTGTTCGCTCCCGGGAGGTACTCCCATGCCGCACCCGCCCGCACCGGCCTCGCGCTTCCCGCTGGTCCGCGGCCTCGCCGCCGCCCTCGCGGCCGGCGCACCCGCCACCGCCGTCGCCGTCACGCCCGCCGTCGCGCACGACGGCCGGGGCGAGGACGCGGACTCCGCGCCCGCCGTCACCGGCGGCGGAAACGGTGACGGATGCGGCGACGGCGACGCGTGGGGCGGGGGCGACGGCCGCCAGGAGCGGCAGGGCCGCTACCGGGGCGTCGTGACGGCCGAGCGGCTCGCCCTGCGCACCTCGCCGAGCCGGGGGCCGGAGGTCAGCCGTCACGCCCGCCGGGGCGAGGTCGTCTCGATCCACTGCAAGACGCCCGGCCCGAAGGTCCGGGGCAACCCCCTCTGGTACCTCCTCACGGACGGCACCGGGGCCTGGGACGCTGCCCGTTCCATCGACACCGTCGGCCCCGCGCCGCGCTGGTGCTGAACCAGACGCCGCGCAGACCATCACATCTGGGTAAGTTCCGGACATGACCAAGGCCGGAACCGGAACCGGACTCACCGTGGCACAGGCGGACACCCCCGCTCCCGTCGCCCGTCTCCCCCGGCGCCGGGGGATCGAACTCGCGCTGATCCTGCTGGCCGTCCTGCTGTCGGTGTTCGGCTACTGCAACGTCGGCCTCGCGCGGCACGACGCCCTCCCGCCCGGCGCCGCCGGTTACGGCGCCGGGCTCGGGGTGCTCGCCCTCCTCGCCCACCTGGCGGTGCGGCTGCGCGCCCCGTACGCGGACCCGCTGCTGCTGCCCATCGGCGTGCTGCTCAACGGCCTCGGCCTGGTGCTGATCTACCGGCTCGACCTGGAGACGCCGGGCGACCGGGCGGCACCGGCCCAGCTGGTGTGGTCGACGCTGGGTGTCGCCCTGTTCATCGTGGTCGTCCTGCTCCTGCGCGACCACCGCGTCCTGCAGCGCTACGCCTACGTGTGCGTCGCCGCCGCGCTCGCGCTGCTCACGGTGCCGATCCTCTTCCCGGCGGTGAACGGCGCGCGCATCTGGATCCGGATCGCGGACTTCTCCATCCAGCCCGGCGAGTTCGCCAAGGTGCTGCTCGCGGTGTTCTTCGCCGCCTACCTGGCCGCCAACCGCAGCGCGCTGGCGTACGCGGGGCGCAGGGTGTGGCGGCTGCAGTTGCCCACCGGGCGGGTGCTGGGCCCGATCCTCGCGGTGTGGCTGGTCAGCGTCGGCGTGCTGGTCCTGGAGCGCGACCTGGGCACCTCGCTGCTCTTCTTCGGCCTGTTCGTGGTCCTGCTCTACGTCGCCACCGGCCGCACCGGCTGGATCGCCGTCGGTCTGCTGCTGGCCTCGCTGGGCGCGGTCGCGGTGGGCTGGCTGGAGCCGCACGTGCACAGCCGGGTGGAGGACTGGCTGCACCCCTTCGCGTCCATCGAGGCGGGCCACGGCCCGAACCAACTGGCCCAGTCGCTCTTCGCGTTCGCGGCGGGCGGGGTGACCGGCACGGGCCTCGGCCTCGGCCATTCGGTCCTGATCGGCTTCGCCGTCAAGTCGGACTTCATCCTGGCGACGGCCGGGGAGGAGCTGGGCTTCCTCGGCCTGACCGCCGTCTTCCTGCTGTACGGGCTGCTGGTGGAACGCGGCTACCGGGCCGGGCTCGGCGCCCGCGACCCCTTCGGGCGGCTGCTGGCCGTCGGCCTCTCCTCGATCGTGGCGCTCCAGGTGTTCGTCATCGCGGGCGGGGTGACCGGGCTGATCCCGCTGACCGGCATGGCGATGCCGTTCCTGGCCCAAGGCGGTTCCTCCGTCGTCACCAACTGGGCGATCGTGGCGCTGCTGATCCGGGTGAGCCACGCGGCCCGCAGCCAGGCCGGCGGGCGGGCGGAGCCGTGAGCGGGGAGCGGGTCCGGTGACCCGGAACATCCGGCACGCGGCCGTCTTCTGCGCCCTGCTGCTGGTCGCCCTGGTGGTCAACGCGGCCCGGGTGCAGATCGTCCAGGCCCCGGAGTACGACGACAACCCGGCCAACCGCCGCCCCGACATCGCCCGTTACCAGCAGCCGCGCGGCGACATCCTGGTCGGCGGCAAGGCGGTCACCGGCTCCCGGGACACGGGCGAGCACCTGCGCTACGAGCGGACGTACGCGAACGGGCCGATGTACGCGCCGGTCACCGGCTTCGCCTCGCAGGCGTACGGGACGACGCTGCTGGAGCACGCCGAGGACGGCCTGCTGTCCGGCGCCGACCCGATGCTCGCGCCGCTGCCGCTGTGGAACGACGTCACGGGCGCCCCCAACCCGGGCGGCGACGTCGTGACGACGATCGACGGGGCCGCGCAGCGGGCGGCGTTCGAGGGGCTCGGAGGGCGCAAGGGGGCGGTGGCCGCGATCGAGCCGGCCACGGGCCGCGTCCTGGCCCTGGTCTCCACCCCTTCCTACGACCCCCAGTCGCTGTCCGGCAACAGCGCGGCCGCCACCCGTACCTGGAACCGGCTCAACGCCGACCCGGACAAGCCGATGCTCAACCGGGCGGTGAGCCGGACCTATCCGCCGGGGTCGACCTTCAAGGTGGTCACCGCGGCGGCGGCGCTGGACTCGGGGGTGATCCGCGACCTGGACGCGCCGACCCGCTCCCCCGACCCGTACACGCTGCCCGGGACGCGGACGAAGCTGACCAACGAGTCCGACGGGTGCCGCGACGCCTCGCTGCGGGAGGCGTTCGAGTGGTCCTGCAACACGGTGTTCGCCAAGCTCGGCGTGGACGTGGGGGTGCGCGGCATGACGTCGACGGCGGAGGCCTTCGGCTTCAACGACGACGGGCTGCGGGTCCCCTTCCCCGTCGCGCGCAGCAGCTTCGACACCTCGGTGGACCGGGCGCAGCTCGGACTGTCCTCGATCGGGCAGTACAACACCCGGGCGACGCCCCTGCAGATGGCGATGGTGGCGGCGGCGGTCGCGGGCGGCGGCCAGGTGCGCCAGCCGTACCTGGTGGAGCGGACGACGCGGGCGGGCGGGAGCCTGGTGGCGGCGGCCGGGTCGCGTCCCTCCCGGGAGGTGATGCGCCCCTCGACGGCGGCGCTGCTCAAGGAGCTGATGACCGGCGTCGTGGACAACGGCACGGGCGCGAAGGCCGCGATCCCGGGTGCGACCGTGGGCGGCAAGACCGGCACGGCCCAGCACGGGGTGGGCAACTCGGGCACGCCGTACGCGTGGTTCATCTCCTGGGCGCGGGGCGACGGGGACGCGGAGCCCCGGGTCGCGGTCGCGGTGGTGGTCGAGGGCTCGGCGGCGGACCGGGAGGGCGTCAGCGGGGGCGGGCTGGCGGCGCCGATCGCGCGGGGGGTGATGGAGGCGGTGCTCGGCGGGTGAGGGAGGCGGTGCTCGGCGGGTGAGACGGGGGTACCGCACCGCACGGCCACCGCCCTGACCTCCGGTACATGGCTGACGCCGCCTGCGAACTCGCCCAGGTCGACATCGCCCGCCTCAACGCCCCGCTGGACTCCCCGCGGTTGAAGGACTTCGTGGACGCGCTCGATCCGGTCAACGCCTCCGCCGACGCCGCGGACGGCTTCGTGCGGCGCCTGCGGAGCGAGGGCGGGGACGCGACCGACATCCCCGTCTTCGGCGACGCCCGGCCGATCGTCGACCTGACGGTCCGGCGCGACGCGGACGCGCTGACCGCGTTCATGCACCCGGGGCGGCACCGGGAGATGCCGGCGTGGCGCAGGGAGTGGTTCGAGAAGCCGGCCGAGGCCGTCACCACCCTGGGGTGGGTGCCGGCGGGCCACCGTCCGACGGTCGCGGAGGCGGAGTCCCGGCTGCTCCACCTGCGCAGCCACGGCCCGACGCCGTACGCCTTCACCCTGCGGACGTCCTGCCCCGCCGGAGCCTCGGTGCCGGTGGCGGGCGAGGTGCCGGAGGGGCTGGGCTGCTCGGTCTGGACACCTGAGCACCTCTCACTTCTTTACTCGCAGTCAACAAGTTCCGCGCAGGGGATTGACGGGCTTGCTGACAGGCAGTCTCATAAGACGGAGCAAGGTGGAGTGACCGCGGGTAACACGATCCGTTCGACGAGGTGGGACACAGTCATGACGACCCTGACGGAAGCCGACGCGCTCGAGGGCCTGCGCGACGCGCTCGGCCTGCTCAAGGACCGGGAGCAGGTGGCCGAACGGCTGCTCGACTCGTCCGCCAAGCACTCCTTCGACCCGGACAAGGAGCTGGACTGGGACGCGCCGTTCGAGGACGGCAAGTGGTTCTGGCCGCCGGAGCTGGTGTCGCTGTACGACACCCCGATGTGGCAGCGGATGAGCGAGGAGCAGCGCATCCTGCTCTCCCAGCACGAGGCCGCCGCGCTCGCCTCGCTCGGCATCTGGTTCGAGCTGATCCTGATGCAGCTCCTGGTCCGGCACATCTACGACAAGTCGGCGACCAGCGCCCACGTGCGCTACGCGCTCACCGAGATCGAGGACGAGTGCCGGCACTCGAAGATGTTCGCCCGGCTGATATCGCGCGGCGGGACCCCGTGGTACCCGGTGAGCCCGGTCCACCAGCACCTGGGGCGCCTGTTCAAGACGATCTCCACCACGCCCGGTTCCTTCACCGCCACGCTGCTCGGCGAGGAGGTCCTGGACTGGATGCAGCGGCTGACCTTCCCGGACGAGCGGGTCCAGCCGCTGATCCGGGGCGTCACGCGCATCCACGTCGTGGAGGAGGCGCGGCACGTGCGGTACGCCCGCGAGGAGCTGCGCCGGCAGATGGTGACGGCACCGAAGTGGTCCCAGGAGTTCACGCGGGTCACCTCCGGCGAGTTCGCCCGCGTCTTCTCCATCGCCTTCATCAACCCGGAGGTCTACACGAACGTCGGCCTCGACAAGCGCGAGGCCCTGGCCCAGGTCAAGGCCAGCGGCCACCGCAAGGAGATCATGCAGACCGGCGCGAAGCGCCTGACGGACTTCCTGGACGACATCGGCGTCCTGCGCGGCGTCGGCCGGAAGCTGTGGCGGTCGTCGGGGCTGCTGGCCTAGTCGGGCCGGTCGGCTCCGCCGGCATGAGGGAGCGCCCGGTTGGGCGGGTTACGCTGCGGTTCATGACCCCGCAGGCCTCCACCCCCGCCTACCGCCGCCTCAGCGTCGAGGAGCGCCGCGTCCAGCTGCTGGACGCGGCGCTCGTCCTCTTCGCGCACCGGCCCCCGGAGGAGGTCTCCCTGGACGACGTGGCCGAGCAGGCCGGGGTCTCGCGGCCGCTGGTGTACCGGTACTTCCCCGGCGGCAAGCAGCAGCTCTACGAGGCCGCGCTCGGCTCCGCCGCCGCCGAGCTGCGCCTGTGCTTCGACGAGCCCCGGGTGGGCCCGCTGCTGGCCCGGCTCTCCCGCGCGCTGGACCGCTACCTCGCCTTCGTCGACGAGCACGACACCGGCTTCAGCGCCCTGCTGCGGGGCGGCAGCGTGGTCGAGACCTCGCAGACCTCGGGCATCGTGGACGGCGTCCGCCGGGCCGCCGCCGAGCACATCCTGAGCCACCTGGACGTCGCCGCGCCGGGCCCCCGGCTGCGGATGACCGTCCGGATGTGGATCACTGCGGTGGAGGCGGCCTCGCTGATCTGGCTCGACGAGGACAAGCAGCCGCCCGTCGACGAGCTGCGGGAGTGGCTGGTGGAGCAGTTCCTCGCCGTGCTGACGGTCACCGCGCGCCGCGACCCGCAGACCGCCGGACTGGTCGAGGCACTCGCGGCGGACCTCTGACCCGGTGCGCCGATCACCGACACTGGTGCCGTGAAGAGCGAAGACACCCCCTTCGAGGGCGGCCCCATGGACGGACGCGTGCTGCCCGTCCTGGTCGGGATGACCGGGCACCCGCCGAAGACGTACCGCATCCCCGTGCCGGACCCGGACGGCGGCCCGCCCACCGTCCTGGTGTACCGCAGGGAGCCCCGGGACGCCCGGGGCGGGCTGCGGTTCGCCCGCTGGAAGTACACGTACGACCCCACGGGCCGAAAGGGCTCCGGCCGGAAGTGGCCCTGGTCGAAGCCGGGCCCCCCGGCAGCCTCCGATCCAGACGCCACGCCGCGCGGCAAGCCGGACGACGCGGACGGGTGACCCGGTTGCGCCGATCCGCGCACACTCGCCGCGCGAAGCCCGCGGACCCGCCCCATGCTCGCCGTGCGGAGCGGACCCACCGCCCCGCACCGGAGGTGATGGTGTGTCAGGAAGGCTTCTGCGACGGGCGTGTACGGCGGCGCTCGCGGCCGGGATCGCGCTCGCGCCCGTACCCGCCGCCGCCGAACCCGCACCCGGCACGACCGGCGACCGCACCGTGGCCGGTCTGCTGACGGACCTTCAGCGGCTGTACCGGGAGGCGGAACGGGCGACCGAGACCTACAACGCCACCGAGGAGCGGCTGCGCCGGCAGCGCGCCGAGGTGCGCAGGCTGGACGCCGAGCTGGCCCGGGCCCGGCACTCCCTGAGCGACAGCCGGGGCGCGGCCGGACGGCTGGCCCGGCAGCAGTACCAGAGCAGCAGCGGCCTCTCCCCCTACCTGCGGCTGCTGCTGGCCCGCGACCCGCAGCACGCGGTCGACCAGGGGCACGTGATCGGCCGGCTGGCCCGCGAACGGGTCGAGACCGTGGGCCGCCTGACGGGTGCGGAGAAGAAGGCCGGGGAGCTGTCCCGGCGCTCGCGCGCGGCGCTGGCCCGGCAGACCGCCCTCGCCCAGCGCCAGGAGAAGGAACGCGACGGCGTGCGCGAACGCCTCGGCGCCGTCGAGGAGCTGCTCGCCTCGCTCACCCCCGACCAACTGGCCGCGGTGGCGGAGCTGGAGCGGAGCGGAGCGGCCGAGCAGCAGGAGCGCTTCCTGGCGTCCGGCGCGCTCGGCGACGACGCCAGGCCCTCAGCCGAGGGCGACCGGGCGGTGCGCTTCGCGGTGGAGCAGCTCGGCAAGCCCTACGAGTGGGGCGCCGAGGGCCCGGCGTCCTACGACTGCTCGGGGCTGACCTCGGTCGCCTGGCAGCGCGCCGGGACGCCCATCCCCCGGACCAGCCAGGAGCAGTGGGCGCGCCTGGAGCACGTGCCGCTGGACGCGCTGCGCCCCGGCGACCTGGTCGTGTACTTCCCCGAGGCCACCCACGTCGCGCTGTACCTGGGCGACGGCATGGTGGTCCAGGCGCCGCGCCCCGGTGCCGCCGTCAAGGTGTCGCCGATCGCCGCCAACCCGGTCCTGGGCGCCGTGCGCCCCGACCCGGACGGGGAGCCGGTAGGGCGCTACACGCCTCCGAGGCTCCCCCCGGGGGCCGCGGACGGGTCGGACGAGGGGTACGCGGACTCCTACGCGCCGGCCGCGCCGGAGACCTCCGCCAGGTAGCTCTCCGTCTTCGCCGGGTCGTAGAAGAAGTTCTCGAAGTCGGACGGGTCGTCGAAGCCGTTGGCGACGCGGTCGGCGATGGGCTGGAGCCGGCCGGCGGCGCCGAACAGGTTGAGGATGTGCTCCGGCGGCGGGGCGAGCATGGTGTTCGTCCACTTGGTGACGTGCCGGGCCGTCTCCCAGTAGCGGTCGAAGGTCTGCTGCATCCAGGCCTCGTCGAACTCCTTGTCCCCGTGCTCGATGATCGAGGCGAGGTAGGAGGCGGCGCACTTGGAGGCGGAGTTGGAGCCCTGCCCGGTGATCGGGTCGTTGGCGACGACCACGTCGGCGACACCGAGGACGGCACCGCCGCCGGGGAGGCGGCCGACCGGGTTGCGGACGGTGGGGGCGTAGCGGCCGGCCAGGGTGCCGCCGGCGTCGGTCAGTTCGACCTTGGTGGCCCGCGCGTACTCCCAGGGGAGGAACTTCTCCATGAGTTCCAGGGTCAGGGAGAGGTGCTCCGAGGGGTCCTTGACGTCCTTGAAGGCGTCGAGCGGGCCGCCGGGTATGCCCTCCCAGAACAGGATGTCGGCGCGGCCCGAGGTGGTGAACGTCGGCATGATGAACATCTCGCCGACGCCCGGCACCAGGTTGCAGCGCACGGCCTCCGTCTCCGGGTGCTCCGGGCGCGGAGCCATCCCGTGGACGTAGGCGACGGCGAGGGCGCGCTGCGGCTCGCTGTACGGGGACCGCTCCGCGTCGCGGCCGAACATCTGGACCAGCTCGCCCTTGCCCGCCGAGACCAGGACGAGGTCGTAGGCGCGGGAGAAGTAGTCCAGGTCGCCGACGGCCGCGCCGTGGATGACCAGTTGGCCGCCGCGCTGGGCGAAGGTCTCCATCCAGCCGGCCATCTTCACCCGCTGGTCGACCGACTGCGCGAAGCCGTCGAGGCGCCCGAGCCAGTCGATCGCGCGCTGCGAGGGGCCCGGGTCGAAGGAGCCGGGGGCCGCCACCGAGACGCCGAGTCCCTGGATCTTCGGGGCCTGGGACTCCCAGAAGTTCAACTGGAGATCGCGCTCGTGCTGGAGTGCCGTGTGGAACATGCACTGCGTCGACATGACCCGGCCGGTGCGGATCTCGTCCGCGGTCCGGTTCGACATCAGGGTGACCTCGTAGCCGTGCGACTGCAGGCCGAGGGCGAGCTGGAGACCGGACTGGCCGGCTCCGACGACGAGTATCTTCCGCATGCGGTTCTTCCGTCTCCTACTCGGGGTTCGTCTACTCGGGTGTTTCGTCGAGCGCGTGGCCCACGAGGGACAGGAGGGTCTCGATGGCCGAGATCCGACGGCGCGCGTCCATGATCATTACAGGTATGTGCGCGGGGATCGTCAACGCCTCCCGCACGTCCTCCGCCTCGAACAGCTCGCTGCCGTCGAAGTGGTTGACCGCGACGACGTACGGCAGGCCGCAGCTCTCGAAGTAGTCCAGCGCCGGCCAGCAGTCCTTCAGGCGCCGGGTGTCCGCCATGACGACCGCGCCGATCGCGCCGCGCACCAGGTCGTCCCACATGAACCAGAACCGCTGCTGGCCCGGCGTGCCGAACAGGTAGAGCACCAGGTCGTCGTCGAGCGTGATGCGGCCGAAGTCCATGGCCACGGTGGTGGTGAGCTTGTCCGGGGTGGCGGTGAGGTCGTCGGTCTCCTCGCTCGCCTCGGTCATCAGCGCCTCGGTCTGCAGGGGCGTGATCTCCGAGACGGCGGTGACCAGCGTGGTCTTGCCGACGCCGAACCCTCCCGCGACGACGATCTTCGTGGCGACCGGAGCGCGGGTGGGGTCCGTCTGCCAGGGTTGTACGGGCCCGTCGGTGTCGACGAGCGGGGAGACGCCGGAGACGGCGGCGTCAGAGACGACGGAGTCCACTGAGCACCCTTTCGAGCAGAGCGCGGTCCGGGCGGCCCGTGCCGTGGCCGGTCCCGGTGCCGTACACACGGATCTTTCCCTGGTCCGCCAGGTCGCTGATGAGGACGCGGACCACACCGAGCGGCATCTTCAGCAGCGCGGCGATCTCGGCCACCGTACGCATGCGGCGGCACAGTTCGACGATGGCCCGCATCTCCGGCATCACGCGGGAGGTGAGGCCGCCGTTCGTCAGCTCCTTGCGCTCCTCGGCGGCTTCGAGCGCGGCGGTGCCGGCCGTGGCGCCGACGAACGTCTCCACGAGCAGGACGTGGCCGAAGCGGGTGCGGCCCCCGGTGAGCGAGTAGGGGCGGACGCGGGCGGGTCTGCGGTCGGCGCCCCGCACGGGGAGGCTTCCCCGGCCGTTCTTCGGGCGTTTTCCGGGACTGCTGCTCATCGGGCGCTCCCCGTCGGCTCGGACTCCAGGGACTTCCGCAGTTCGCTGCGGAGTTCGGGGGTCAGGACGTGGCCGGCGCGGCCGACGAAGAGCGCCATGTGGTACGCCACGACGCTCATGTCGCACTCCGCGGAGCCGTGCACGCCGAGCAGCGAGCCGTCGCTGATCGACATGACGAACAGGCTGCCCTCGTCCATCGTGACCATCGTGTGCTTCACGGTGCCGAAGTCCATCAGCCGGGCGGCGCCGACGGTCAGGCTGCCCACGCCGGAGACGACGGTGGCGAGGTCGGCGGCCGAGCCGCGCGGGCCCGTCCGGGTCTCGCGGACCTGCCGGGCCTCCTCGTTGCGGCCGGGGTCGGAGGACAGGAGCAGGAGCCCGTCGGAGGAGACCACGGCGACCGACCGGATGCCGGGCACCTCCTCGACGAGGTTGGTCAGCAGCCAGTGGAGATTGCGGGCTTCACTGCTCAGTCCGAAGGTACTGGGAGCGGTCAACTGCTTGCCTCCTCGACAGTGCCCCCCGTTGCTTCTTCGGTTGTGTCCGCCGCGGTCTCCGGCGTCCGGTTCGCTCCGGTGCGGTCGGCGATCTCCGCCTCCACGTCCCGGCGGCCGGCCTCCGCCCCCCGGCGGAACCCGCCCAGGCGCCGGCGGAGCGCGTCGGCGTCCACGGACCCCGACGTGCGCGGGTGCGGCACCGCGGCGGGGGTGGTGAGCTTCGGGGTCCGCTTGGGCAGGCCCTTGTCGGTGACAGGCTCGGCGGGCGGTTCGGGTTCGGCACGCGGTCCCGGTCCGGCGTCCGCGCCGGGCGCCTGCGGGGTGTCCGACTCGGCGGGAGTGCCGGGTCCCTCCGCCGGGTCCGGTGCGTCGTCCGGCGTGCGCGCCGCGCCCTCGTCCGGGGTGCGGGCGTGGGCATCGGGACCGATGGCGTACGGGTCGGAGGCGGGCTCCGGCCGGTTCTCGGGGGCGGCGAGGGCCGGGAGGAAGAGCGCCATCGTGGCGTCGTCGGGGAGGTCGCTGCCGGGGGCGGCACCGTCCCCGGGGGCCGCCGCGTCCCGGCGGGGCTCCTGCGGGGCGGGCCGGTCCGCCTGTGCGGTCTGCCGGTCCGGTGCGGGGGCCTCGGGGCGGCCGGGGGCCGCCGGGCGGGTGGCGTCGTCCGCACCCGGGTCCTCGGCGCGCGCGGGTGCCGGGTCCGTGGTCGCGCCGCCCTGGCGCTCCGGGCTCGCGGTGGCCCGGCCGGCGGTCTCCGGGGCGTCCGGGGCGTCCGACGGCACCGGTTGCGTGGCGGCGACGTCGGCGCCGGCCTCGTCCCGGTCCCGGTCCCACTCCTGCTCCTGCTCCTGCTCCGCGAGGGGCGTGTCCTTCCCCGGTTCCCCGCCGGACGCCTCCGCCTCGGCGCGGCGTACGGCTTCCTCCGCCGAGGCCACCAGCGGGTCGGTGCCGGGCTCCTGGTCCGGGGCGGGGTCCTCGCCGGCGCCCGGGGCCGCCTGTTCCGCCTTCTCCGCCCGCCCGTGCAGGACGTTGGAGTTGGCCTCCGCGTCCGCGCCGGGCAGCGTGAAGGAACCGGTGCCGTCGGACACCGGCACGGTCGGGGCCAGCGCGGCCGGCGGGGCCTCCGCGAGAAGCGGGGAGGGGAGCACGACGACGGCCGCGACGCCGCCCTGCTTCTGCTCCCGCAGCCGCACCCGCGCCCCGTGCCGGTGGGCGAGCCGGGCGACGACGTAGAGGCCGAGCCCGAGGCCGTCCTCGCCCTCCTCGCCCTCCCGCTCGTACGGCGCCTCCGGGTCGAAGTCGGTGAGGCGGGCGTTGAGCCGCTGGAGGCGTTCGGTCGTCATGCCGATGCCCTCGTCCTGGACGGAGAGCATCACCTCGCCGTTCTCCAGCAGCCAGCCGGAGACCTCGACGGGCAGGTCGGGCGGCGAGAAGGAGGTGGCGTTCTCCAGCAGTTCGGCCAGCAGGTGGGAGAGGTCGTCGGCGGCGAACCCGGCCACGTGGGCGTGCGGCGGCAGCGCGGCGATCCGCACCCGCTCGTACCGCTCGATCTCGCTGACCGCGGCCCGGACCACGTCGACCAGCGGCACCGGCGAGGCGCTGTGCTGGACGTGCTCGGTGCCGGCGAGGACGAGGAGGTTCTCGCTGTGCCGGCGCATGACCGTGGCGAAGTGGTCGAGCTTGAACAGGGTGGCGAGCCGGTCCGGGTCCTGCTCGCGCTCCTCCAGGTTCTCGATGACGGCGAGTTGCCGCTCGACCAGGCCGAGGGTGCGCAGCGCGAGGCTGACGAAGGTGGAGCCGATGCTCTTGCGCACCGTCTCGAGCCGGGCGGCCGACTCGGCGAGTTCGGCGCGCAGTTCCTCGCGGGCGTCGGCCATCTTCTGCCGCTGGCCGACGAGGTGCTTGCGGTCGGACTCCAGCGTGGCGACCCGTCCGGCGAGCGTGGCGGCGTGCGCGTGCAGGGCGTTGACGGAGCGGACGACCTGCGCGAACTCGTCGTTGCGGCCGGTGAAGGCGACCGGCTCCTCGGCCGTCGGGTCCTCCGCGCCGGCCAGCCGGGCCGAGCCCCGGCGCAGGACCGACAGCGGGCGGGTGAGGGTGCGGGCCAGGGCGGTGGCGATGCCGACGGCGAGCAGGACGAGGGCGCCGAGGACGGCGATCCGGATCTCCAGCGCGGTGACGTCGTCGTCGCGGAGCTGCTCCAGCGCCTTGACGCGCTTCTCGTACAGGGCGGACTCCGCGCCGCGCATCGCGTCGACGCGGGCGGAGAGCGCGGCGTCCAGCCGCTTGGTGCTGGTGCGCAGGTCGCCGTCGGAGAGCGTCGGCTCGTCGGTGAGGCCGGCGAGGTACTTCTCGGCGCTGTTCACGTCGGGCCCGGCGACGGTGGCGTCGAAGCTGCTCCGCGCCTCCTTGGGGGCGCCCTCGCGGAAGTCGGCGAGGGCGGCGTCGGAGCGGACCCGGGCCTGCTGGGCGGCGGCGGAGAGCGCGTCGCGCTGCTTGGCGTCGGCCTCCGAGGCGGTCGACGTCTCGGTCGGCAGGCCGGTGATCGGGTCGATGACGGTCTGGGTGGTGCTGGGCACGTTGAGGGCCGCGAGCAGCAGACCGCGGGTGGCGGCGGCCTGCTGGACGGCGGTGTCCAGTTCGGCGAGGGCGTACGCGCCGGCGCCCGCGCGGGGCGGCATCTCCTCGCCCAGCTTCTCGGCCAGGGCGTGGAGTTCGGTGATCGCCTCCGAGTACGCCTCGTGGGCCTCCAGCGCGGTGCTCTTGCCGCTGAGGGCCGCCCGGCGCAGCGCCGCGACGGCGTCGAGGTCCTCGCGCAGGGAGGCGGGCATGTCGGGGTCGGTGCGCAGTTCCTCGACCTGGCGGTCGACGCGGGCGCTGCGCTGCTCGGAGGGCGCCTTGGACTTGGGGCGGCCGGCCGCGATGTAAGGGGTGACCTCGTCGCGCTCGTCGGCGAGGGAGTGGGCGAGGGTCAGCGCGCCCTGGGTCTGCTCGGCGAGCGTCACCAGTTCCTGGGAGTCGTGCAGTTGCCCGGAGGCGGCCAGGACCGAGGGCGCTCCCGCCCCGGCGACGGCGGCCGCCACGACCGCCACGGCGACGATCAGGCGGTTGCGTACGTGGGTGGGACGCCCCTTGCCGACGGGTGCCTCCGGCGGCGGAGGGGTGGAGTTCCCGGCGGTGCCGGAGGTGTGCTCCGCGCTCCCCGCGGGGGCCGTCTGCTTGCCTGTGCGACGAGGCCGCGTCTTCTGCACCGGTGCTCGCATTCCTGACTCGTGTACCCGTGGGCCGGGTGGCGCTCCGTCAACTGGCCGGTCGGGGGCGCGTCCACCCTCCGCCGGACGCTGGGCCGCCCGTCCGCCGGCAGCGCGTCGGGCGGGGAGACCGCGTGAGCGGGGCAGGGCCCCCACCGGTTCCCGACCCTCCCAGTGCCGGTGGGCGGTGAGCGCGCATCATCCGACCCGCCACCCGAAGGAGTGAACCCCGGAGGGGAGTTGAGGGGCAAGTTCCCCCGGCTCGTGCCGGGCGGTCGCCCGGCGAGCCGGTTGGACGTCTGCGAGCGGCGGTGGCACTATGTGCCGCCACGTGCCGCCCGGGGACCGAATTCCACCCCAAATCCGGCGCCTGACCTGCGCCGCCGCGTCGATTCCGGGAGAATCCGGGGAAGATGCCAGCCTCGTGCGAAGGCCGTGAAGGGGTCGTGCAGACTGGCCGGATGCGTACGGAACTCGTCTCGGAACCAGGCCTCGCCGAACGGCCCAACGAGGACTTCGCGAGCGTCGGACTACCGGCCTCGGGACGGGGTGGTTCGCTCGTCGTGCTGGACGGCGTGACCCCGCCACGGACCGCGACGGGATGTCTGCATTCCGTGCCCTGGTTCACGGCGCGCCTGGGTGGCGCACTGACCGAACTGACCGTTTCACTCCCGGATCTCCCCCTCGTCGAGGTCCTGTCCCGTGCCGTTGCCCGTACCGCGGCGGCGCACGCCGACACCTGTGACCTTTCTCACCCGCGCACGCCGCAGGCGACCGTCGTCCTCGCCCGCTGGTCCCCGGCGGCGGTCGAGTACCTGGTCCTGTCCGACTCCGCCCTGCTCCTGGAGGCCCCCGACGGCACCGTCACGCCGGTCCTGGACGACCGGCTGGCCCGGCTGCCCCGCTCGGCGCTGGCGACCGACGCGATGGTCGACGCCCGCCTGCGCAACAAGGAGGGCGGTTTCTTCACCGCGGCGGCCGATCCCTCGGTGGCGGCGCGGGCGGTGACGGGGACGCTGCCTCGTGAGGAGGTGCGGACGCTGGTGGCGCTGACGGACGGGGCCGCGCGGTGGGTGGAGACGTTCGGCGAGGGCGACTGGGCGGACTGCCTGGCACTGGTGCGCAAGCAGGGCGCGCAGGCCCTGGTGGACCGGGTGCGGGAGCTGGAGCGGGCGGACGCGGCGGGTGAGCGGGCGTTCCTCGGGCGCGGCAAGACGCACGACGACGCGACGGTGGTCTACGCCGAGTTGTGAAGCCCCGCCCCGCCCCGCCCGGCCTGCCCGGCCCGGCGAGGTGCTACTTCTCCATCCCCCGATTGAGTTCGTGCAGCAGCCGGGCCAGTTCGGTCACCTCGCGCCGGTCCCAGTCGGCGAGCCGGCGGGCGTACCGGGCGCGGCGCGCCTCGCGGACCCGGCCGACGCGTTCCTGGCCCTCGGGGGTGAGCGTGACCAGCCAGGCCCGGCCGTCGGCGGGGTCGGGCTCGCGGGCGACGAGCCCGAGTTCCTCCAGGGCGCGCAGCTGGCGGGACATCGTCGCCTTGCCGACGCCGATGAAGGCGGCGAGGTCGGTGGCGCGCTGGCCGCCGCTCTCGCCGAGCCGGACCAGCAGTCCGTACGCGGACGACTCCAGGTCGGGGTGGACCTCCCGGGCCATCTCGCCCTGGTTGGCCCGGGCCCGCCGCAGCAGGACCGTCATCTCCCGTTCCAGGGCGAGGAACTCCGGCTGGTGCACACCGCTGCCGGACAGGTGGGATTCAGCTCCGTGACCGCCGCCGTTCGCGTCTTCGTGCACGTCAGCCCCTGCCTCGTTTTCTGGGTTTTCCGGTCCTGAAAGTTTCCGCCGCCGGCCGCCATCGCCGCAGCTCGCCAAGTATTTCGCAGGCTTAGACCAACGGCGGCCGCCGGTCCCTCTTCCCACCCCTCGTTCTACGTGCGTAGAGTCTTCACCGGACCCCCGGATGGCATGCGCACGCCATCCCGGGGTTCTCCCCACCAGCGCATCCCCCACCGAGCACCACCGAGCCATCGGAGGCACGTCATGCTCGTGCACAGACCCGGATCGGTCCGTGGCCGGCGCTTCGCCGTCACCGGGATCCTGCTCGCCGCGTTCTCCCTCGTGTTCACCCTTCCCGCCGACGCCGCGTCGTCCGCGGACGTCCCGCCCCGCGGCTCGGCCCACATGGGCATGGGCGTCGCGGCCCACGACGGCGAACACGGCACCCCCGTCCCGGGCCGCGCGGCCCAGACCGAGGGCGTGGACGTCTCCAGCCACCAGGGCAACGTGGCCTGGTCGACCCTGTGGAACAGCGGGGTCAAGTGGGCCTACGTCAAGGCCACCGAGGGGACGTACTACACCAACCCCTACTTCGCCCAGCAGTACAACGGCTCCTACAACGTCGGCATGATCCGCGGCTCGTACCACTTCGCCACCCCGGACACGACGAGCGGCGCCGCGCAGGCCAACTACTTCGTCGACCACGGCGGCGGCTGGTCCAAGGACGGCAAGACGCTGCCGGGCGCGCTCGACATCGAGTGGAACCCCTACGGCGCCACCTGCTACGGCAAGTCGCAGAGCGCGATGGTGTCCTGGATCAGCGACTTCCTGAACACGTACAAGGCCCGCACCGGCCGGGACGCCGTGATCTACACGGCCACGAGCTGGTGGACCCAGTGCACCGGCAACTACGGCGGCTTCGCCGCCAACAACCCGCTGTGGGTCGCCCGGTACGCCTCGACGGTGGGCACGCTGCCGGCCGGCTGGGGCTACTACACGATGTGGCAGTACACGTCGTCCGGCCCGACGGTCGGCGACCACAACAAGTTCAACGGCGCGCTGGACCGCGTCCAGGCCCTCGCCAACGGCTGACACCCCGCCCCGCGCGCGGCGAAGGCCCGGACTCCGAGCGGAGTCCGGGCCTTCCCCTTTCCTCGTCCGGCCGCGCCCGTCACGCCGCGACCGGAACCTCCTGCCCGGCGCCGTTGGTCGCCGGTGCGAGCGCCAGCTCCAGCACCTGGCGGACGTCGGTGACGGCGTGGACGTCGAGCTTGTCCAGCACCTGGGCCGGGACGTCGTCCAGGTCGGGCTCGTTGCGCTTGGGGATGATCACCGTGGTGATCCCGGCCCGGTGCGCGGCGAGCAGCTTCTGCTTGACCCCGCCGATCGGGAGCACGCGCCCGGTCAGCGAGACCTCGCCGGTCATCGCCACGTCGGTGCGCACCAGCCGGCCGGAGAGCAGCGAGGCGAGGGCCGTGGTCATGGTGACGCCGGCGCTCGGGCCGTCCTTGGGGACCGCGCCGGCCGGGAAGTGGATGTGCGCTCCCCGGTCCTTCAGGTCGCCCACCGGCAGTTCCAGTTCGGCGCCGTGGCTGCGCAGGAAGCTCAGGGCGATCTGCGCCGACTCCTTCATCACGTCGCCGAGCTGACCGGTCAGGGTCAGCCCCGCCGCGCCCGTCTCCGGGTCGGCCAGCGACGCCTCGACGTACAGGACGTCGCCGCCCGCGCCGGTGACCGCGAGGCCGGTGGCCACGCCCGGCACCGCCGTGCGCCGCTCCGCCGGGTCCTGGGCGGACTCGGGCACGTGGTGCGGCCGTCCGATCAGGCCGCGCAGGTCGCTCTCGGTGACGGTGAACGGCAGCTCCCGTTCGCCCAGTTCGTGCTGGGCCGCCACCTTGCGCAGCAGCCGCGCGATGGACCGCTCCAGGGTGCGCACGCCCGCCTCGCGGGTGTACTCGCCCGCCAGCTTGCGCAGCGCGCCCTCGTCGACGGTGACCTCGCCGGCGTCCAGTCCGGCCCGCTCCAGCTGGCGCGGGAGCAGGTGGTCGCGGGCGATGACGACCTTCTCGTCCTCGGTGTAGCCGTCGAGGCGGACCAGCTCCATCCGGTCGAGCAGGGCCTCGGGGATGGCCTCCAGGACGTTGGCGGTGGCCAGGAAGACCACGTCGGACAGGTCGAGTTCGACCTCCAGGTAGTGGTCCCGGAAGGTGTGGTTCTGGGCCGGGTCGAGGACCTCCAGCAGGGCCGCGGCCGGGTCGCCGCGGAAGTCGGAGCCCACCTTGTCGATCTCGTCGAGCAGGACGACCGGGTTCATGGACCCCGCCTCCTTGATCGCCCGCACGATCCGGCCGGGCAGCGCGCCGACGTACGTGCGCCGGTGGCCGCGGATCTCGGCCTCGTCGCGGACGCCGCCGAGGGCGACGCGGACGAACCTGCGGCCCATCGCGTGGGCGACGGACTCGCCGAGCGAGGTCTTGCCGACGCCGGGCGGGCCCACCAGGGCCAGGACGGCGCCCCCGCGCCGGCCGCCGACGACGCCGAGGCCCCGGTCGCCGCGCCGCTTGCGCACGGCCAGGTACTCGGTGATGCGCTCCTTCACGTCCTCCAGGCCCGCGTGCTCGGCGTCGAGCACGGCCTGGGCGCCCCGGATGTCGTAGGCGTCCTCGGTCCGCTCGTTCCAGGGCATCTCCAGGACCGTGTCGAGCCAGGTGCGGATCCAGGAGCCCTCGGGCGACTGGTCGGAGGACCTCTCCAGCTTGTCGACCTCCTTGAGCGCGGCCTCGCGGACCTTCTCCGGCAGGTCGGCGGCCTCGACCCGGGCGCGGTAGTCGTCGGACTCCTCGCCCTCCTGCTCGCCGTTGATCTCGCGCAGTTCCTTGCGGACGGCTTCGAGCTGGCGGCGCAGCAGGAACTCCCGCTGCTGCTTGTCGACGCCCTCCTGGACGTCCTTGGCGATGGTCTCCGCCACGTCCTGCTCGGCGAGGTGGTCGCGAAGCTGCTGGGTGGCGAGCTTGAGACGGGCGACCGGGTCGGTGGTCTCCAGCAGCTCGACCTTCTGCTCGGTGGTCAGGAAGGGCGAGTAACCGGAGTTGTCGGCGAGCGCGGACACGTCGTCGATGGCCTGGACCCGGTCGACGACCTGCCAGGCGCCGCGCTTGCGCAGCCACGCGGTGGCGAGCGCCTTGTACTCCTTCATCAGCTCGGCGACCTGGCCGGGCAGCGGATCGGGGACGGTCTCGTCGACCCGGGTGCCCTCGACCCAGAGCGCGGCGCCGGGGCCGGTGGTGCCGGCGCCGATCCGCACCCGGCCCCGGCCGCGGATCAGGGCGCCCGGGTCGCCGTCGGCGAGGCGGCCGACCTGCTCGACCGTGCCGAGGACGCCGGTCGCGGCGTGGGTGCCGTCGATGCGCGGGACGAGGAGGACGCGGGGCTTGCCGGGCTCGGACCTGGCGGCGGCCTGCGCGGCCTCCACCGCGGCCCGCACCTCGGCGTCGCTCAGGTCCAGGGGGACGACCATTCCGGGCAGGACCACTTCGTCGTCGAGCGGCAGCACGGGCAGGGTGAGCGGTGTGAAGGCGGCGGACTCAGCAGCCATGATCTCCCCTTCGGCAGTCAAGTTGAGTTACATCGACTCAATGAAAGCGAGCCCGGGATTGTTCCCCCCACCGTGTTCGCTCTGAGCGATCATGCGCCGGGGGCGCCTCCCGCCCACGGGACAGCACCGCCGGACCGAGCGGCATTCCTGCGCCGGGCGGGTGCCAGGATGGGCCGATGCCCCTCACCTCTCACCACGACCCCGACGCCCCCGAGGTGCTGGACCGCCGCGAGGGTCCGTACGGCGAGGTGGTCCTGCGCCGGCACGGACCCCTCCTGCAGATCATCGCGAACGGCTGCTTCCTGATGGACACCTCCGACGGGCGTTCGGAGCGGCGCCTGATCGACGCGGCGGCCGACGCGCTGGCCGCCTCCGGCGGGCGGATCGCGCCGCATCTGCTCGTCGGCGGACTCGGCGTCGGCTTCTCCCTCGTCCACGCGGCCGCCGACCCCCGCTGGGGCCGGATCGCGGTCGTCGAACGCGAGCCCGCCATCATCGACTGGCACCGCACCGGCCCCCTGGCCGCGCTCTCCGCCGACGCGCTGGCCGACCCCCGCGCGGAGATCGTCGAGGCGGACCTGGTCGAGTACGTCAATGAGACTTCCGACACGTACGACGCCCTGTGCCTCGACATCGACAACGGCCCCGGGTGGACCGTCACCGAGGGCAACGACGGGCTGTACGCGCCGTCCGGACTGGCGGGCTGCGCACGGCTGTTGAGGCCCGGCGGGGTGCTGGCCGTATGGTCCGCGCAGCCCTCTCCGGAATTCGAAGAAACCTTGCGTAATGCCGGTTTCCAGCAGGTGCGTACCGAAGAGATCCCCGTTGCCCGGGGCGTTCCGGACGTCGTGCACATCGGCGTCGGGCCTGGATAGCAAAGGCGCGGTGACTCCCCGTACGCTGCTGCCCTGGCGCGGATCATTCAAGCGTCAAGCGCAGTCATGGGATCACCCCACGGATTCCGGAAAGCACACCTCAGGGGCGGGCGATGGAGCAGACACAGACCTCCCACAACGGCACGGCCACCCAGGGCGCCCAGCGCCGGGTCCTGGTGGTCGAGGACGATCAGACGATCGTGGACGCCATCGCGACCCGCCTGCGCGCCGAGGGATTCCTGGTGCAGACGGCGGGCGACGGTCCGTCCGCCGTCGACACGGCCGAGGCGTGGCAGCCCGACCTGCTCATCCTCGACATCATGCTGCCCGGCTTCGACGGCCTGGAGGTCTGCCGCCGCGTGCAGGCCCAGCGGCCGGTGCCGGTGCTGATGCTCACCGCGCGCGACGACGAGACGGACATGCTGGTCGGCCTCGGCGTGGGCGCCGACGACTACATGACCAAGCCGTTCTCGATGCGCGAGCTGGCCGCCCGCGTGCACGTGCTGCTGCGGCGGGTCGAGCGGGCCGTGGTGGCCGCCTCGACCCCGCGCAGCGGCATCCTGCGCCTGGGCGAGCTGGAGATCGACCACGCGCAGCGCCGGGTGCGGGTGCGCAGCGAGGACGTGCACCTCACGCCGACCGAGTTCGACCTGCTGGTCTGCCTGGCGAACACCCCCCGCGCGGTGCTCTCCCGCGAGCAGCTGCTCGCCGAGGTCTGGGACTGGGCGGAC
Source organism: Streptomyces ardesiacus (assembly GCF_003112575.1). GTDB lineage: Bacteria > Actinomycetota > Actinomycetes > Streptomycetales > Streptomycetaceae > Streptomyces > Streptomyces ardesiacus. The sequence continues at coordinate 859,333 of NZ_BEWC01000002.1, read as the reverse complement.
GCCTCCGGCACCCGGACCGTGGACAGCCACATCAAGGCGCTGCGCCGCAAGATCGGCGCCGAGCGCATCCGCACCGTGCACGGCGTGGGCTACGCCCTGGAGACGCCGACCCCATGAGCCGGGGACGGGAGACCGCACGCAGGAGCCCCGGCCCCCGGAAGACCGGGGATCCCTGGCGCGGCGTACGCCCGTTCTCGATCAAGACCAAGCTGGGCGCGCTCGTCGTCACGTCGGTGCTGATCACCACCGGCCTGTCGGTGATAGCGGTGCACACCAAGACCGAGCTGCGCTTCATCACGGTGTTCTCGATGATCGCCACGCTGCTGATCACGCAGTTCGTGGCGCACTCGCTGACCGCGCCGCTGGACGAGATGAACGCCGTCGCCCGCTCCATCTCGCACGGCGACTACACCCGCCGGGTGAGCGAGAACCGCCGCGACGAGCTGGGCGACCTGGCCGTCACCATCAACCGCATGGCCGACGACCTGGAGGCCCAGGACCTCCAGCGCAAGGAGCTGGTCGCGAACGTCTCGCACGAACTGCGCACCCCGATCGCGGGCCTGCGCGCGGTGCTGGAGAACATCGTCGACGGCGTCACCGAGGCCGACCCGGAGACCATGCGCACGGCGCTCGGGCAGACCGAGCGGCTCGGCCGGCTGGTGGAGACCCTGCTGGACCTCTCCCGCCTGGACAACGGCGTCATTCCGCTGCGCAAGCGGCGCTTCGAGGTGTGGCCCTACCTCGCGGGCGTACTGAAGGAGGCCAACATGGTCGCCTCGGCCCGCGCGGGCATCGCCTCCGGCTCCGGCAGGCACACCCGCACCGACGTCCACCTGGCCCTCGACGTCTTCCCCGGGGACCTCACCGCGCACGCCGACCCCGAGCGCATCCACCAGGTCGTCGCCAACCTCATCGACAACGCGGTCAAGCACAGCCCGCCGCACGGCCGGGTGACGGTGCGGGCGCGGGCCGGGGAGCTGCCCGAGTCGCTGGAGCTGGAGGTGCTCGACGAGGGTCCGGGCATCCCGCGTTCGGAGTGGCGACGGGTGTTCGAGCGGTTCAACCGGGGTTCGGTGTCGCGGCCGCACGGTCCGGGCAGCGACGGAGGCACCGGTCTGGGGCTCGCGATCGCGCGCTGGGCGGTGGATCTGCACGGCGGCCGGATCGGAGTGGCCGAATCCGAGCGGGGCTGCCGGATTCTCATCACTCTTCCGGGCCTGCCGTCGCGGTCCGGTTGACGTAGGGTTCACAGCGGAGCACCAAGATCCACTGCATCCGCGCTGGCGGACACGTGTGATCAGGCACAGGCCCGCGTTTTCGAGGCGCCGGGTCGCGGTCTCCCGATCCCTCACGCAACAGAACCTGGCTTGTTTCCCGCCATTTCCAGCGCTGAAACGCGGTCTGTGATGTGACTTACGCGACGATGAACGGGCCCGGACTGACCTTCCGGTGCCGGTAGGCGTAGCCTTGATTCCCGCTGTCCACCATCCTTGTGAAGCGGAAGAGGGCGGTTCTCGCCGTGTCGCCACAGTCCCCCAGTAACTCGAGCATCTCGACCGACACCGACCAAGCGGGCACCACGGGTAAGAACCCCGCGGCCGCCTTCGGTGCCAATGAGTGGCTCGTCGACGAGATCTATCAGCAGTACCTCCAGGACCCGAACTCCGTGGACCGAGCCTGGTGGGACTTCTTCGCCGACTACAAGCCCGGAGCCGCGGCCCAGCCGGCCGCCGGCACGGCGACCACGGACTCCGGCAGCACGCCGCAGGCCGCACCCGCCCCGCAGGCCGCGGCCCCCGCCCAGCCGAAGGCGGCCGCCCCGGCCCCCGCTCCCGCGAAGCCGGCCGCGCAGCCCGCCGCCGCAGCGCCCGCCGCCCCGGCCGCCAAGCCCGCCCCCGCGCCGGCCGCCGAGCCCGCCGCCAAGCCGCAGGCGAAGGCCGCCGCGCCCGCCAAGGACGCCGCTGCCGCCCCCGAGGGCCCCGAGCTGGTGACCCTGCGCGGCCCGGCCGCCGCGGTCGCGAAGAACATGAACGCCTCGCTGGAGCTGCCCACGGCCACGTCCGTGCGCGCGGTCCCGGTGAAGCTGCTGTTCGACAACCGCATCGTCATCAACAACCACCTCAAGCGCGCCCGCGGCGGGAAGATCTCCTTCACGCACCTGATCGGGTACGCGATGGTGCAGGCCATCAAGGCCATGCCGTCGATGAACCACTCGTTCGGCGAGAAGGACGGCAAGCCGACCCTGGTCAAGCCGGCCCACATCAACCTCGGCCTCGCCATCGACCTGGTCAAGCCCAACGGCGACCGCCAGCTCGTCGTCGCGGCGATCAAGAAGGCCGAGACGCTGAACTTCTTCGAGTTCTGGCAGGCCTACGAGGACATCGTCCGTCGCGCCCGCGACAACAAGCTGACGATGGACGACTTCACCGGCGTCACCGTCTCCCTGACCAACCCCGGCGGTCTCGGCACCGTCCACTCCGTGCCGCGCCTGATGCCCGGCCAGTCGGTCATCCTGGGCGTCGGCTCCATGGACTACCCGGCGGAGTTCCAGGGCACCAGCCAGGACACGCTGAACAAGCTCGGCATCTCGAAGGTCATGACGCTCACGTCGACCTACGACCACCGGGTCATCCAGGGCGCCGCCTCCGGCGAGTTCCTGCGCCAGGTCGCCAACCTTCTCCTCGGCGAGAACGGCTTCTACGACGAGATCTTCAAGGCGCTGCGCATCCCCTACGAGCCGGTCCGCTGGCTCAAGGACATCGACGCCTCGCACGACGACGACGTCACCAAGGCCGCCCGCGTCTTCGAGCTGATCCACTCCTACCGGGTCCGCGGCCACGTCATGGCCGACACCGACCCGCTGGAGTACCAGCAGCGCAAGCACCCCGACCTGGACATCACCGAGCACGGGCTCACCCTGTGGGACCTGGAGCGCGAGTTCGCGGTCGGCGGCTTCGCCGGCAAGTCCCTGATGAAGCTGCGCGACATCCTCGGCGTGCTGCGCGACTCGTACTGCCGCACCACCGGCGTCGAGTTCATGCACATCCAGGACCCGAAGCAGCGCAAGTGGATCCAGGACCGCATCGAGCGCTCGCACACCAAGCCGGAGCGCGAGGAGCAGCTGCGCATCCTGCGCCGGCTGAACGCGGCGGAGGCCTTCGAGACCTTCCTGCAGACCAAGTACGTCGGCCAGAAGCGGTTCTCCCTGGAGGGCGGCGAGTCCGTCATCCCGCTGCTCGACGCGGTCATCGACTCGGCCGCCGAGTCCCGCCTGGACGAGGTCGTCATCGGCATGGCCCACCGCGGCCGGCTGAACGTGCTGGCCAACGTGGTCGGCAAGTCGTACGCGCAGATCTTCCGCGAGTTCGAGGGCAATCTCGACCCGAAGTCGATGCACGGCTCCGGCGACGTGAAGTACCACCTGGGCGCCGAGGGCACCTTCACCGGCCTGGACGGCGAGCAGATCAAGGTCTCGCTGGTCGCCAACCCCTCGCATCTGGAGGCGGTCGACCCGGTCCTGGAGGGCGTCGCCCGCGCCAAGCAGGACATCATCAACAAGGGCGGCACGGACTTCACCGTCCTGCCGGTGGCGATCCACGGCGACGCGGCCTTCGCGGGCCAGGGCGTGGTGGCCGAGACCCTGAACATGTCGCAGCTGCGCGGCTACCGCACCGGCGGCACGGTCCACGTCGTCATCAACAACCAGGTCGGCTTCACCGCCGCCCCGGAGTCCTCGCGCTCCTCGATGTACGCCACCGACGTGGCCCGCATGATCGAGGCCCCGATCTTCCACGTGAACGGCGACGACCCGGAGGCCGTGGTCCGCGTCGCGCGGCTCGCCTTCGAGTTCCGCCAGGCGTTCAACAAGGACGTGGTGATCGACCTCATCTGCTACCGCCGCCGCGGTCACAACGAGTCGGACAACCCGGCCTTCACCCAGCCGCTGATGTACGACCTGATCGACAAGAAGCGCTCGGTGCGCAAGCTCTACACCGAGTCCCTCATCGGTCGCGGCGACATCACCCTGGAAGAGGCCGAGCAGGCGCTCCAGGACTACCAGGGCCAGCTCGAGAAGGTCTTCACCGAGGTCCGCGAGGCCGTCTCGCAGCCGACGGCCGCCGAACCGTCGGACCCGCAGGCCGAGTTCCCGGTCGCCGTGAACACCGCGGTCAGCGCCGAGACGGTCAAGCGGATCGCCGAGTCCCAGGTCAACATCCCCGACCACGTCACCATCCACCCGCGCCTGCTGCCCCAGCTGCAGCGCCGCGCCGCGATGGTCGAGGACGGCACGATCGACTGGGGCATGGGCGAGACCCTCGCCGTCGGCTCCCTCCTCCTGGAGGGCGTCCCGGTCCGCCTCACCGGCCAGGACTCGCAGCGCGGCACCTTCGGCCAGCGCCACGCGGTCGTCATCGACCGCGAGACGGGCGACGAGTTCACGCCGCTGCTGTACCTGTCCGAGGACCAGGCCCGGTACAACGTCTACAACTCCCTGCTCTCCGAGTACGCGGTGATGGGCTTCGAGTACGGCTACTCGCTGGCCCGCCCGGACGCGCTGGTGATGTGGGAGGCGCAGTTCGGCGACTTCGTCAACGGCGCGCAGACGGTCGTGGACGAGTTCATCTCCTCGGCCGAGCAGAAGTGGAACCAGACCTCCGGCGTCACCCTGCTCCTGCCGCACGGCTACGAGGGCCAGGGCCCGGACCACTCCTCGGCCCGCCCGGAGCGGTTCCTGCAGCTGTGCGCGCAGAACAACATGACGGTCGCGATGCCGACCCTGCCGTCGAACTACTTCCACCTCCTGCGGTGGCAGGTGCACAACCCGCACCACAAGCCGCTGGTGGTCTTCACCCCGAAGTCGATGCTGCGCCTGAAGGCGGCGGCCTCGAAGGCGGAGGAGTTCACCACGGGTCAGTTCCGCCCGGTCATCGGCGACGAGTCGGTCGACCCGGCCGCCGTCAGGAAGGTCGTCTTCACCGCGGGCAAGGTCTACTACGACCTCGACGCCGAGCGGAAGAAGCGCGGCCTGACGGACACGGCGATCATCCGCATCGAGCGCCTGTACCCGCTGCCGGGTGCCGAGCTCCAGGCGGAGATCGCCAAGTACCCGAACGCCGAGAAGTACCTGTGGGCCCAGGAGGAGCCGGCGAACCAGGGTGCCTGGCCGTTCATCGCGCTCAACCTGATCGACCACCTGGACCTGGCGGTCGGCGCCGACGTCCCGCACGGCGAGCGCCTGCGCCGCATCTCGCGCCCGCACAGCTCGTCCCCGGCCGTCGGTTCCGCCAAGCGGCACCAGGCCGAGCAGGAGCAGCTGGTGCGTGAGGTCTTCGAGGCCTGACCCGTCGGCCGTGCCCGGCTGACACCGGCCACGGCGGCGACGCGCAGGGCCCGGCCCCGGAACACTCCGGGGCCGGGCCCTGCGGCGTTGTGGGGGTGCGCGTGCGCCGGTCAGGTCCGCTGGGGTTCGAAGTCCCAGAAGGGAGCGCGCCGGGCACGGGCCGACAGGGTGCGCGGATGCCGGGGGCCGAGGGCGGCGGCCAGTCCCTCCAGGGCCTCGCGCTCCACCGCGTCGGCCTGCCCGCGCCGCCCGCGCACCCGCAGTTCGCAGGCGAGGGCCACCTCCGCGGACAAGGTGAACGGATGGGCGGCGCCGAGGACGCGCGCCGCCGTGCCCGCCGTGGCCCGGCTCAGAGCGAGGGCACGGTCCGCCTCCCCCGCGTTCCCGTGCAGCACCGCCGCGTTGAGAGCGCAGCCCAGCGTCCACGGATGGTCGTGCCCCACGGCGGCGTCCATGCCGGCCAGCGCGTCGTCGGCGAGGGCGGCCGCACGGTCGCCCTCCCCCGCCCGGTGCAGCAGCAGGGCGTGGTTGGCGCGGGCCCCCGCGGCGTAGGGGTGGCCGGCGGTGAGCGTCTCCTCGTAGCGGCCGACGACGCGCTCGCTCAGCGCCCGGGCCGGGTCGAGGTCCCCCTGCTCCCGGGCGAAGCAGCTCAGGCTCGCGGTGAGCATCAGCACCAGGGGGTCGCTGTCGCCCAGCACCCGCTCCCCCAGCTCCAGTGCATGCCCGGCGTGGTGCGCCGCCTCGTCGGTGTCGCCCGCGGCGCAGTGGCACAGCGCTAGGTTGTGGGCGGCGAGCAGGGTCTGCCGGTGGTGGGCGCCCAGTGTCTCGCGGACCAGCCGCCAGTTGGCGTCCTGCCGCGACAGGGCCTCCCCGTGCCGGCCGAGGAGCCGGAGGTCGACGGCGCAGGTGGTCTCCGAGCCCAGTGTCCACGGGTGCCGGTCCCCGAGCACCCGGCGGCGCTCGCCCAGGGTGGGCAGGTCGACGTCCAGGGCGTCCGCGTAGCGGCCCAGCAGCCGCAGCGAGGCGCCCACGTTGTTCTGCGCGTTGAGGGTGCGGGTGTCCTGGTCGCCGAGGAGTTCGCGGTACCCGTCGAGCACCCGCCGGGAGATCTCCAGGGCCTCCGTGTAGTGCCCGAGTCCGCGCAGGTCGGCGGCGAGTCCGCCGAGGGCCCGCAGCAGGACGGGGTCGCGTTCGCCCCGCTGCTCGCTCAGGTGCCGCACGGCCGCCCGCTCGATCTCCATCGTCCGGTGGAAGTCCCCCGCCGCCCGCAGCAGGTTGGCGTAGTGGTGGGTCAGTTCCCACAGCAGGGGGTGCTGGTCGCCCAGCAGCGCACGCCAGATCCGGGTGGCGTGGCCGCCGAGCCGGACGCCCGCTCCGTACTCGCCCGACAGGTACAGGTAGCGCAGGCAGTCCAGGACCAGCGTCTGCACGGCCTCGTCGGTGCTCGCGAGGACGTCGGCGTACTTGAGGTGCGGCACGATCTCGGCGTACCGGGGCCACTGTTCGGGGGCCGAGGGCCGGCCGCGGCCGGCCGCCGCCAGGGCCCGCCGTACGACGTCGACGAGGTCGCGGCGGGCCTCCTCCGGCATGGCCTGGTGCGCCATCTGGTGGACGACCCGGTGCACGTACAGGTTCTCGTGCTCCGGTTCGTCCGGGTCCGTCTCGACCCGGACGACGGAGTGCCGTCGCAGGTGGCCGACGGCCCGGTCCCACAGCCGGGGGTCGGTGAGCAGTCCGGCCACGGAGTCGGGCAGCCCGTCGTGCGGCATGCCGCGCAGCAGGTGGACGGGGACGAGGCCGGGGGCGAAGAAGGTGCACAGCCGGAGCAGGACGACGGACTCCGGGGCGCTCTCGCGCAGTTCGGACAGCAGGATCGACCAGGCCGTCCGGAAGGCCGGCGGGAAGTCGTCCGCCACGGTCCGCGCGTCGCCCCCGGTGCCGTCGCCGTCCGCGAGCAGCGCCAGGTACTCGTCCACCGAGCGGTCCGCGTCGCTCAGCCAGCCCGCCGTCTGGGCGAGCAGCAGCGGCAGGTCGCCCAGGGCCTCGGCGAGCCGGCCGGCCTCGTCCCGTGTCGGTCCGGGCGCCCGGCGGCGGAGGAAGGCGATCGACTCCTCGCGGGTGTACACGGGGACTTCCAGCAGCCCGCTGCCGTAGCGGCCCCACTCCGGGTTCCGCGAGGTGACCAGGACGTGCCCCGGGCCGGCCGGCACCAGGTCCTCGATCTCCTCGGGCTCGTCGGCGCCGTCCAGGACCAGCAGCCAGCGGGAGTACGGCTCGCCGCGGTGCAGCGCGTCCCGTACCGCGCGCAGCCGTTCCCCGTACTCCTGGCCGGTCCGCAGGCCCAGTCTGGGGGCGAGGTCGGCCAGTTGGCGGCGGCAGCCGGCCCGGTCCTGCGCGTTGACCCACCACACCACGTCGTACTCGGGGCCGAGCCGGTGGGCGTACTCGGTGGCGAGCTGCGTCTTGCCCACCCCGGACATCCCGTGCAGCGTCAGCCTCCCCGTGCCCGGCCCCGGACGGCCCAGCAGGTCGTGCACCTCGTCCAGCAGGGCCTCGCGGCCGGTGAACCGGGTGTTGCGGCGCGGTACGGCGCCCCACACGCCGGGTGCGTCCGCCGGGAACCGCGGCCGGGGCCCGGCCTGCGCCGCGTCCTCGGCCACCGGCTCGGACGGCAGGCCGAGCCGCTCCAGCAGGCGCCGCTCGGCCTCCTCGGCGCGCACGCCGTGCAGGGTGGCGGGCGCCAGGAGGGAGACCTCCGGCGGGAGCGCGGCCCCGGTGACCGACACGGCGGCGAACCGGGACGGGTCGGGGGCGACGACCTCGCGCAGGGCGGCGTTCCACTCGTCGTGCGCGTGCGTTCCGTGGCCGAAGTAGGGGGTGTCCAGGACGAGCAGGGCCCGCCCGGGCGCGAGGGTCAGGTCGCGCAGCAGGGCCGCCGGGGGGACGTCGGCCGGGGAGCCCCGGCGCAGCGGCGCCACCCGCACCCCGCGCCGCTCCAGCCGGTCCCCGATCCAGGCCGCCCAGGCCCGGTCGAGACCGGCGAAGCTGATCGTGACCGTCTGCCGGTCCGGGCCGGCTGCTACGGCGGCCGGGGGCCGGTGCGGCCGGGGCGCCCGCGGTACGGGCGGCGGTGCGGGTCCGTCCGGGACCGGCGCCGCCGCGTCGCCGGTGGCCTCGCGTATCTCGCAGCGCAGCTCCGCCTTGCGGACCGGCACGCCCCACTGGTTGCTGACGGTCAGCCACAGCGAGGCGGGCCCCAGGCCCGTGCCCGCGGAGACCCGGAACCGCGCGGGGCCGTAGGTGCCGCCGAAGCGGTGCAGGACGAGGTTCGGTGCGCCCAGGGCGGAGCAGTCGAAGTGCGGGGCGCCGTCCAGGGTGACGGTGAAGGTGAACTCCTCCTCGGCGTAGGGCCACGGGGCCGGTGTGCCGTCCGGGGCGGGGAGGGGGCCGCGCAGGTCGACGGTGACGAGGTAGTCGCCCCCGGCCTCCGCCCGCCGGGGCCACGCGACGACGGGCTCGATCAGCAGCGGCGGCCCGGAGGGTCCTGCGGCGGCGCTCACCGGCCGCCTCCCCCCTCGGTGCCGGGCGCGTCCACCGCGGTGAGCCGCAGCGCCGTCCCCGGATGCCCGTAGTAGTGGAACATGAACGCGTACAGGAGCCGCAGGACCCGTTTCTGGCCCACGACGTCGACCTGTCCGTCATCGTTGCGGACCCGCGGCAGCTCCGCCAGGGACCCGAACTCCTCCAGGGCCCGCACCCGGAAGTCCCGCAGCGTGCGCACCACCGGGCGGCGGGGATGCCCGGCCACCTCGCGCACCAGGCGCCGCGCCAGCGCCCGGGCCTCCAGGTCTCCGACCTTCCCGGAGCTGACGATGCAGCCGCCCGCGCCCTTGCGCAGGAACAGCTCCGCGAATCCCCGCAGCGCCTCCTCGCCCTGGGCCCGGTTGTCGACGAACCGCCCGGAGTCGCAGGCGTTGAGGCAGACCAGCGAGCCGTCCCGGCGCAGCACCGACATCGGTTCGCCGTTCAGCTCGGCCCAGGTGCGGTTGCCGAGGGTGAGGCCCGGCACGGCGTCGCCGTAGGTGCCGTGGCAGCCCAGGTAGACCAGTCCGGTGCGGTCGGCCTCGGTGTCGAGGTCGCTGAGGAAGGGGGTCATGCGCCGGTGCAGCCGGTGCGCGTACGACGTGAAGACGCGGCCGTCGTCCGCCATGTCCTGGTGGAGGTAGCCGAGCACCCGGCCGTGGCAGTCGCCGGTCTCGGCGGGCAGGCCGTCCTGGCTCAGGTCCCGCACGGTCGTCCAGCGGGCCACGGCGATCAGCGCCCCCAGCGGCCCGCCCGCCAGGCCCAGTACGGCGTCCTCGGGCAGCAGGAGCAGCTCCCAGGGCAGGTCGTACCCGGTGTCGTCCCACACCACCAGGCGCAGTCCCTCGCCGTGCCGGGCGCGGATCCGGTTGATCCAGTGGGCGAGTTCGTACTGGTTGTCCGACCACAGGCGGATGCCCCGCAGCACCTCCGAGGGGTAGTGCGCGTCGCCGTCCTGCCGCAGCCGGGCGAGGCTGACGGCGGGCGCGGGGCGGCGGGTGGGCCCGGCCGCGCAGGTCACCGACAGGTCGCCGCACCAGCCCTGCAGCCGGTATCCCGGCACCCCGTCGGCCCCGTCGGCCCGCAGGACGCGCAGCACGGCGAAGCCGTCCTCCAGGCGGGCGCCGGGGCGTGCGTCGGTGCCGCCGAGCCCTGCGGGCGGCTCCTGCGCCCGGCGCAGGTTCAGCACGGACGCTGCGGGGCGGCGGGCCACGGCCCTCAGTCCCGGCAGGGCCGCCCGGAGCCCGGCGGTGCCGTTGACCGGGAGTCCGCCGGGCCCGCGTCTCGCTTCACCCACCGGCGGCCTCCGTCCCGGGCCCCCGGCGCCCGTCGACGACGATCGCCCCGAGCCGGTCGGCGAGGACGTACGGCAGGTCGCCGTAGGGCTCCCGGCCGGGGTCGACGACCGCGACGTGCAGCCGCGTCCGGTCCATGGCCCCGATCCGGGACGCGGCCTCCACCGCGTCCTCGACCCCCGCGGCGGCCACCTCCCCGTCGGTCCGCCCGGTGTGGCCGGCCCGCAGCGGGACGTTGCCGCGGCCGTCGGTCACGACCACGAGCCACGCCTCCGCCGGCCCGGTGCCCTGCCGGCGCAGCAGCCGGCGCAGCGCCTGCGCCGCGAGTTCGACGCCGTGGGCGAGCGGCGTCGCCCGCCCGGCCCGGCGGTGCAGCGCGGCCGGCACCCGGGGGTCCAGGACGCCGCGGGCCGTGAAGGAGCCGGCGCGCAGTTCGTCGGCCGCGTCCGCCGCGCCGACCTCGATCACCTGGACCGTGGCCCGGCTCGTGTACGCCCACTGCAGGAAGGGGGCGAGGACCTCGGGCCAGTTTCCGTCCCCGGCCCGGCAGGTGTGGTCCAGGAGCAGCACCAGGACCCGCTCGGGGGCGGCGGCGCGCACGTTGCTGTGCAGGTCGACGGGCGAGACGGTGAACCGTTCGGTGCGCCGGGCCCGTTGGTGCACGGCGGCCTCGCGGACCGTGCGGACGTGGGCGATGTCCCGCAGGTCCGTGGCGCGGCGGGTGCCGATCACGGTGCCGCGGGTGGAGACGGGCCCGGTGGTGCGCCGCCGGGGACTGCTCAGCGGCACGGCGTCGCGCACCGCGGCCGGTTCGTCCTCCGGGTAGGGGCTCCCCGCGGCCGGGGAGGGTGCGGCGCCCGGTGCGGTGCCGATCCCCTCGGCGGGTCCGGTGTCCCGCAGCGCCCGGGCGCCGTCGCGGGTCCGGGGCCGGCCTCCCCCGCCGCTGCCGTGGCGTTCCGGGAGGGTGCCGGGCGGGCCGGCCGGTTCCGGACCCGTGCCGGGCGGCTCGGGGTCGCTCTCCGCGCGCTCCGGCGCGCTCTGCGGCACGGACACGCCGATGAGCCGGGCGGCGTCGTCGGTGTGGCCGGCCGAGGCCGACGGGGCGCCGTCCAGGGCCGCGAGGGTGCGGGCGAGCCGCAGCAGGGCCAGTTCCCGGCGGACTCCCGCGTCGGGCCCGAGCAGGTCCCGCGCCCGGCCGATCGCCGCGTCGTCCACGGACACGGGCCCGATGCCCCGGCCGGACGCCGGACGCCGGGTATCCGCCAGCCCCGCGAGCAGCGCCTCCCGCGCCTCTGCCGCCCCCGGCTCCTGGAGTGCCCCGCCCGGGGCGGGCAGCCGCAGTCCCGCCACCGACAGCCGCAGGGCGAACCGGTCCAGCAGGTGCCGGCTCACCCGTCCCACGTCGGCGCTGCGGCAGACGGCCAGCCAGCGCGCCCGGGGCCGGACCGTCCGGCGCGGGCCCCCGCGTTCGACGGTCACGACGTCGGCGCCGAGGAGTTGCACCGCTGCCCGCATCCCGGCGACGCTCAGCCGCGCGAGGTCGGGCACCACGACCAACGGCGGTGCCCCGTCGGCGTCGTCCCCCTCGGTCAGCGGGCCGGGCCCGGTGCGGACGGTGATGCCGTGCTCGCCGCCGCGGATCCTGGTGCGGGTCCACAGGTCCTCGTCCCGGTCCGCGGCGCCCAGCACGAGCGGCGGGCGCGCCGGTTCGTCGGCCCCGGCGAGGACGGCCCCGAACACCCGGGCGACCGGATCGACGAGCCGGGGGTCCAGGTCGAGGAGCAGCACCCCGGACAGGGCGGGCTCGGCGGCCGCGCAGACCAGGGCGAGTCCGAGCCGGTGCGCCGGGTCGTCGTGCGGGACCGCGCCGGTGGGGGCCGCGCCCCGGGCCGGTGGCGGGTCCGGTGGGGTGGGCGGGTCGGGCGCAACGGCTGCCATCCCCGGTCAGTCCTCGAAGAGATCCTGGAGGCGGGCCTCGTCGTCGGGCCCCCAGTCGAAGGCGTCGCCCTGCACCGCTTCCGGGCGCCGGTGCCGCAGGGCCATCGGCAGGACCCGCCGCAGGTGCCCGGGGGCCACTCGGTCCGCGCCTTCGAGGGCCGCCAGGGCCCGTGCCGCCAGTACGGCCACGATCTCCCCGCGCTGGCCCACCGCCTCGCTCCGTTCCGCGGCCCGGGCGCACAGCTCCAGGATGTGCTCGGGGACGCCGACGTCGCCGACCCGGCGCCGGGCGGCCGTCAGCCGCTCCCGGGTGCGCGCGTCGTCCCGACGGGCTGCCGCCAGCCACGCGGAGTCCTCGCGTCCGAGTTCCTCCTCGAAGTCGAGCACGGTGCGCAGCAGCAGGTGCCGGGCGGTCGCGTCCAGCGTCTCGGCGGTGACCATCAGGCCGAAGCGGTCGAGCAGTTGGGGGCGCAGCCCGCCCTCTTCGGGATTCATGGTGCCGACCAGCCCGAACGAGAGGTACTTGGCGGTGTCCAGCCCCTCGCGCTGCACGGACAGGACGCCGGTGGCGGCGACGTCCAGGATGATGTCGACGAGGTGGTCGTCGAGGAGGTTGACCTCGTCGACGTAGAGCAGCCCCTTGTCCGCCGCGTCCTCCAGCAGCCCGGGTTGCGGCCGGGGCTCGCCGCGCAGGAGCGCGTCCAGGTCCCAGCCGCCGACGACGCGGTCGTCGGTGGCGTTGATGGGCAGGGTGACCGGCAGCGCGTCGTGCGCCATCAGGGCGAAGGCCCGTACGAGGGTCGACTTGGCGGTGCCGCGCGGTCCCGCCATGAGCACACCGCCGATGCGGGGGACGACGTGGTGGAGCTCCAGCGCCAGTTTCAGCTCGTCCTGGGCCACGACGCGGGAGTACGGCAGGATGCGCGGGCCCGGCAGGGCGCGGTTCACGAACCGGCCCCGTCGGCCGTGCCGGTCCCGTGGTCGTCGGGGGCGGGGGCGGGGTGGGGCGTGGGCACGGGGGCCGGGTGCGGGCCTGGCGCGGGAGCCGGGGCCGGGTGCGGGGCCGGGGCGGGAGCCGGGGCCGGGTGCGGGGCCGGGGCGGGAGCCGGGGCCGGGTGCGGGGCCGGGGCGGTCTGCCAGCGGAGCGTGATCTGGAGCTGGGCCTCGGCCCCGCTCTTGACGAGGGTCGCCACCCCGGCGTCGATCTTGATGGCGAGCTGCATCTCGATCTCGTCCGGCCGCAGCCCCTCCTGGAGCTCGCCGAAGCGCCGTACGGCCTGGGCGGCACACCTGCGGGCGAGGTCCAGCCCGTCGGTGTAGACGTCCCGCGCCACCCGGACGACCCGCTGCCCGGCGCCGTCGCGGGTCTCCTCGTCGCCGTAGACGAGGCCGAGGCCGTCGACGGCGGACGGGTCGACCTGCGCGTCGACCTCGACCGCTATGGGCCCGTCCGCGCCCTCCGGCACGGGTCCCAATAGGATCACCACACGCTCCCCCCCGGCCCAACTCGTTTGTGTTACAGGTGTGTTGAGTGGACCCGTGTTCTTCCCCGGGGCGCGGGGGGTTATGCGCCCCGGGGCAACGAACGTGACCGACCGGTCTCGTCCTCCGCGCCGTCAGGTGGTCTGGGGCTCGAAGTCCCAGTACGGGCGGTTGCGGGACCGGGCGGAGACGGTGTGCGTGTGCTTGCTGCCCAGTGTCGCGTCGAGGTCGGACAGTGCCTCCTGCTCGACCTTTTCCGCCTGCCGTCGGTCCCGCAGGCCCCGCAGGTCCGCCGCGTACGCGATACGGGTCGACAGCGTGAGCGGGTGTGTGCGCCCCAGCGACTCGATGGCCCTCGACACGGTGTTCCGGCTGAGCTCGGCGGCGCCCTCGATGTCGCCCACCAGGTTCCGCAGCGCGGAGGCGTTCAGGGCGCACCCGAGCGTCCAGGGGTGGCTCTCGCCGACGGCCTGCGTCATCTCGGCCAGGGCCTGTTCGACGAGGACGTGCCCGTGTTCCCGTTCACCGACGTTGCGCAGGATCAGGGCCTGGTTGGCGCGGGACCCGGCGATGAACGGGTGCCCCTCGGGAAGCATCATCTCGTAACGGGCGACGACTGCCTCGCTGAGCTCGCGTGCCTGGTCGATGTCGCCGTGTTCGCGGGCGTAGCAGCTCTGGCCCGTCGCGAAGATCAGCGTGAGCGGATGGGTCTCGCCCAGGACGCGTTCACCGCGCTCCAGAACGCTGCTGAGCATCGCCCCCGGCTCCTCGCCGTGCGGGGCCCGCTCGCCGAGGCGGTACCGGCACAGCGCCAGGTTGTACTCGGCCTTGAGGGTCTGCGGGTTGTCCGGGCCCATCACGATGCGGTTCTCACGCACGTTCTTCGCCTGGAGGGACTCGGCGTCGGCGTAGCGGCCCAGCAGGCGGAGATCGATGGCGTACGTGATCTCGGAGCTGAGCGCCCACGGGTGGCGGGCGCGAAGCAGTTGGCGACGCGCCTCCATGGTTTTCCGGTCGGTTTCCAGCGTTTCCTCGTAGCGGCCGAGCAGGCGCAGGGAGACGCCCAGGTTGTTCTGCGCGTTCAGCGTCCTGGAGTCCTGGTCGCCCAGGAGTTCGCGGTAGGCCGCCAGCACCCACTGGGAGAGTTCCAGGGCCTCGTCGTAGCGGGCCAGGCCGCGCAGGTCGCCGCCCAGGCCCGCGGCGGCGCGCAGGTGGTCCAGGTCCTGCGGTCCGCGCTCCTCCCTGAGGTGTTCGACCGCGTCGCGGCTGAGGGACTCGGTGCGGGCGTAGTCGCCCATGGCGCGCAGCAGGTTGGTGTAGTGGTAGGTCAGCTCCCAGATCCGCGCGTGGGTCGGGCCGAGCAGGCGGCGCCAGGCGGTGAGGGCGCGCTCGCCGAGCTTGATGCCGGCCCGGTACTCGCCGGAGAAGTACATGTAGCGCAGGCAGTTCAGGACCATGCGCTGGACCTTCGGGTCCTTGCTCTTGAGGACGTCCGCGTACTTCAGGTGCGGCACGATCTCGGCGTAGCCGGGCCACAGCCGGGTCTCGGTCGGCCGGCCCGGGTCGGCCGCGGCGAGGGCCCGGCGTACGACGTCGATGAACTCGCGGCGGTCGGTGTCCGGCATGTCCTTGTGCACGATCTGGTGGACCATGCGGTGCAGGTAGAGCGACTCCCCCGCGGACACCGGTTCGTCCAGGGACGCCTCGTGGGACTCCAGCCGGACCACCGAGTAGGTGCGGAGCTGGTTGATCGCCTTGTTCCACAGCAGTGGGTCGTTGAGCAGTCCGGCGAGCTGCTCGGGCAACTCGTCGACGGGCATCTCCTTCAGCAGGCGCACGGGGATGAACCCCGGCGCGAAGAAGGTGCACAGGCGCAGCAGGTCGACGGACTCCGGGACGGTCTCGCGGAGTTTGTTCAGCAGTATCGACCAGGCGGTCTGGAAGGCCAGCGGGAAGTCCGCCGACACCTTCACCACGTCGCTGTCGATGCCGCCCTCCAGCAGGGCGATGTACGCGTCGACCGACAGGTCGGAGTCGTTCAGCCAGCCCGCCGTCTGGTCGAGCAGCAGCGGCAGGTCGCCCAGCGCCTCGGCCAGTTGGTCGGCCTCCGCCTCGGACAGGCGGGGGGCGCGCCGGCGGATGAACGCGACCGACTCCTCACGGGGATAGACCCGCACTTCGAGCAGCTTGCTGTTGTGCTCGCTCCACTCGGGGTTGCGCGAGGTGACGATGACGTGTCCGGGGCCGGTCGGCAGCAGGTCCCAGATCTGGTCCGGCTCGTCCGCCCCGTCCAGGACCAGCAGCCACCTGGAGTACGGCTCCCCGCGGCGGAGCGCGTCGCGTACGGCACGCAGCCGCTCGCCGTACTCCTGACCGGTCCGCAGGTTCAGTTTCGGGGCCAGCTCGGCCAGTTGCCGACGGTAGGTGACGCGCTTCTCCGCGTTCACCCACCAGACCACGTCGTACTCCGAGCCGAACCGGTGCGCGTACTCGGCGGCGAACTGGGTCTTGCCCACCCCGGACATGCCGTGCAGGGTCAGCACGCCGGCGCCGGGCTCGGCGCTCTGGAGGAGGTGGTAGGCCTCGTTGAACAGCGGTTCGCGGCCGGTGAAGCGGGTGTTGCGCCGGGGCACCACGCCCCACACGTCCGGCATCGCCGCGGGGAAGCGCGGGCCGCGCCGCGACTCCGCCGGGGTCTCGGCGGGCGCCTCGGGCGGCAGGTCGAGCCGGTCCAGCAGCCGGCGCTCCGCCTCCTCGGCGCCCATGTTGGTCAGCGCGACCGGGGCCAGGACGGCCGCGGCGGCCGGAACCGCGGCCGTGGTGACCGACACGGCCGCGAACCGGGACGGGTCGGGGGCGACGACCTCGCGCAGGGCAGCGTTCCACTCCTCGTGGGTGCGCGGGCCGAGCTGGAAGTACCACTCGCTGACGATGATGAGGACCCGGCCCTCGGCGAGCGTCAGGTCGCGCAGCAGGTCCACCAGCGGGACATCGGCCGGGGAGTCCCAGCGCAGCGGCACCACCCGTACCCCACGCCGCTCCAGCCGGTCCCCGATCCAGGCCGCCCAGGCCCGGTTGAAGCCTGCGAAATGGATCGTGACCGTCTGCCTGGCGGTCCCCCTCTCGGCCGTCTCGG
This sequence comes from Streptomyces ardesiacus, assembly GCF_003112575.1. Lineage (GTDB taxonomy): Bacteria > Actinomycetota > Actinomycetes > Streptomycetales > Streptomycetaceae > Streptomyces > Streptomyces ardesiacus. Next base: position 842,559 of record NZ_BEWC01000002.1, on the reverse strand, counting down.
CCGGCTTGCGAGCTCCAGACATGCAGTGGCCTCCAGCACGTAGTACCGCAAAATCCTAGGACCCCGGAGCGCCGCGCGTAAGTCCGCCGACCGACGGCAACACCCCCTGTACGGACGATCTTTCCGTACCCGGCCGCCGTGCGTGGGCATTCATCCGTTAGAGGGCGGGAGCGCGGAGCCGTGACGCTGGTTCCACAGTGCGCGCGCGGAGGCCACGTACGCCTGCGCGCGGGCGACGTGGCCCCTGGGGGCGGGGTGGTCGGCCATCCGGTCGTGGGCGGCGGCCATTTCGTCGACGAACCGGCGTCCTCGCACGGTGAGGTCGGGCGAGCCGACCAGGGCGGGCAGGGCGGCCCCGACCTGGGCGCGGTAGCGCGCGTGCTGGGCCCACGCCCAGTCCCGGTCCGGCAGCCCGCCGACGAGGGCCCGGCGCTGGTAGAACGCGGCCATCGCGAGGTGGGAGTACGTGCCCTGGAGCAGGCCGTCGTAGGGCCGGGGATCGGTGCGCCAGGGTGCGAAGTACCGCGCCGCGGGGCCGGCCCGGTGCAGGGTCACCAGGTCGCCGAGGGCGGCGAGTTTGGCGTGCTGCAGTTCGTGGACGAGGGTGGCGGCGAGGGTCACGGAGTCGGGCGGGGTGCTGCTGAGGAGGCCGCCGAAGGCCTCCCGGCGCGTGGCGCTGCAACTGCCGCGGCCGGTGCCGACGTCGGGCGGCGTCTCCAGCGGGACCAGGCAGCGCAGCAGGGTCCCCGCTTCGGCGAGGCGCTGGGCGCCGCCCGAGCGGAGGGCGAGGGCCGTGCCGGACCAGGCCTGGAGCCACCGTTTGCGTTCCGCGTCGTCGAGCGCGAGCGGGGTGCGCAGGTTGCCGTGGCGGGGGCCGGGGGGAAGTTCGCGGTACGGGTCGAGGTCGTCGAGCGGCAGGGGCGGTGCGGCCGGGGTGAGGCCGGGCAGCGCGTGGGCGGGCGTCCAGGCGAGGGACCCGGACCAGGCGCCGGCGCCGCTCTCCAGGTGGACGGTCACGTCGGGGGCGTCGGCCTGACGCAGGACCAGCCGGCCGTCGGCGCAGGTGACGTCGACGGGTACGTCGCCGGACCGTGCCGTGTGCAGGGCGCCGAGCGACGGGAGGGCGAGGACTCCGGCGCGGGCGGTGAGCCGGGTGCTGAAGGAGATGCCCGCCCCGGCGGCGACCACCGCGGCGATCGCGCCGAAGTGCGCGAGGTCCCGCCGCAGCCGCAGCCCCCGCTCGCCCTCCGCCGGTCCGGGAGCGGCGTCGAGGCCGCGCAGGCAGGAGCGCGCCCAGGGTCCGGTGAGCGGGTGGAAGAGCCGGGCACGCGCCGGGTTGGCGAACGACGCGGGGGCTTGGGCGCTCCCTGCGCCGGGCAGGGCACGGCCGTCGCGGTCGCTGCGCGTGGCCGCGTGGCCGCGCCGGTGGCCCGGGTCCGGCGTCGCGTCCGCCGCCGGCATCCGGTCCGCCTCGGTCAGCAGCGCCCAGTCCTCGCGCAGCCTCGCCTTCTGCGCGGTGGTGCAGACGGACCGTTCGGCCGCCTCGGCCGCGTCGAGCACGGCTCGCAGCAGCAGCAGCCGCCGTGTGTCCTGGTCGCGGACGAGGAGCGCCAGGGTGTCGGGCCCGCCCTCGGTCCGGGCGAGTTCGAGAAGGGCCTGCTCGGGAACGACTGGGAACATCACGTGGCGCCCTCTCCGATCGGAACCGTCCCGGCGGCGCCCGAACCGTTGGCGACCGGCCAGACCGCGACCACGCCGCCCGAGCCGGGCCCGGCAGAACCACCGGCGCCGGCCAAGGCCGCTCCGACGGCGCCCGTCCCGGCCGACGCCGCCCCGACGGCAGCCGGCCCCGCCGACGCCGCGCCGGTGACAGCCGGTTCGCCCGGCGCCGGGCCAACGGCGATCGGTGCGGCCGACGTTGGACCGGCCGCTGTCGGCCCGGCCTGCGCCGAGCCGGTCGCGGACGGACTGGGCGTTCCCGTCACCGACGGGCCGGTCGCGGACCGGTGGCCCGAAGTCGCCCCAGCCGAAGTCGCCCCAGCCGAGGACGGGCGCGTCGCGGACGGACCGGCCGCAGGTTGCCTGCCCACCGCCGGACCGGCCACCGACGGCCCGGCGTCCGGCGGGTCGGCGTCCGGCGGTCCGGCGTCCGGCGGTCCGGCCGCGGCCGGACCTGTCACAGGCTGCCCGTTCCCAGCCGGCCCGCCCACAGCCGGTCCGTCCAAAGCCGGTCCGCCCAAAGCCGGTCCGCCGGACGCCGGCCCACCCGTCGCCGCGGCCAGCCGCGAGGCCACGTGGCGGATGAAGCGCTGGAGGTCCGCGCAGTACACGGACGGGTTCCGGAAGCCGTGCCCGGCACGGTAGCGGTGGGCGTAGTGGCCGCCTCCGCAGACCCGCAGCAGCGGGCAGGCCCGGCACTGGTCCGCGAGCGACGCGGCGCCCGCCTGCCGGGCGGCCACGCCGGGGTGTCGCAGCGCTTCGTCGAACGTGTGGCGGAACACGTCGAGGCCGGTCCGCGCGGCGCCGGGGTAGGCCGACTTGAGGGAGTCGACCTGCTCGATCGACCCGTCGGTCTCCACCACGACCGCGTCGAACGGCGCGAGCCCCAGCGCCTCGGTGGCCGCGGGCATCCCCAGCAGGAGCGCCACGCACTCCTCGAAGAGCCGTACCCGCACCTCGCGCCGCCCGGCCGCCCACCAGCGGTCGAAGACGGCGCACAGCCAGTCGCCGTACCGGACGCCGGTCCGGCCCGGCGGCGGCGCGGACCAGTTGCCGTGCGGCAGCAGCAGGTCCAGCGCGGGCGGACGCAGGCCGAGCAGCGACTCGTACGTCTCGACCGGGTCCAGCGTCGGGTCGACGACGGTCAGCAGACCCGCGTACGCCTCCGGGAAGCGCTCCGCGACCAGGCGGGCCCCCCGTGCCGCGGCGGGCCAGGACGGGCGCCCCACGTGGTCCACCCGCCGTCGGTTGTGGGCGGCGGTGCCTCCGTCGAGGCTGATGCCGACGCGGATGCCGGCGTCGGCCAGTACGGCGAGGCGTTCCGCGGTGAGCAGGGTGGCATTGGTCTGCACGGTGGCGTGAACCTGACATCCCGACGAGACCAGTTCCCGCACCCTCCCGGCGACCGCGGCGAGGGGACCGGCTCCGGCGAGCAGCGGTTCGCCCCCGTGCAGAACCAGGGCGAGGTCACGCAGCGCGTGCCGAGCGGCGTGCTCGGCGATGCGGTGGGCGGTGCGCTCCAGGACGGCGGCGGAAGCGGCGGCGGGCCGCTCGCGCCAGCTGCTGTCCGGGCCCTCGTAGAGGTAGCAGTACGTGCACGCCAGGTTGCAGCGGCCGTGCATCTTGACGATGAACTGGCGGAAGGGAAAGGGGCCTTCAGGACCGCTCCGCCGGCCGGGAACGACGGGAGCCGGACCGCCCTTGGCCTGTTCCGACACCTCAGCACCCCCCATGCCGTAACGGTCCGGCCGGTGTCGCCGCGAGCCGGCGCCACGGCGGCGTGCCGTACGGAGCCGCATTCCCGGCGCGGCGGGTGCCCGAAACTCGACGCGGCGAAAGTTGTCCTGTTCACATGACTTCCCGAGCCGAGCCGAGCCGGGACGGCCGCGGCCACCGGTCAGAAGGAGTTGTCGAAGCCCCACAGCATCTCGGTCGGCTCCGCGGCCCGCGCCCTCAGCTCCCCCAGCACCTCGCTGAGCACCGGATGCTCGATGGTGCCCAGTTCCGCGAGGTCCAGTTCCAGCAGGTCCGGCAGGGGTTCTTCGGCGCCCGGAGGCGCCTGCTCGGCCCCGGCCTCGTCCTGTATGCCCATTCCCCGTTCCCCTCGTTCCTCTCGTTCCTCTCCGCGCTCCGCTGCTCCGCTGCCCGGCGGACCCGTCGCCCGGTCCTCCGGCGTCCGGCCTCATTCCAGGTCAGCGAGCCGCTGCGCCGTCTGCCGCGCGGTCGGTTCCCCCGTGGCCAGCCGGTCCTCCGGCAACCGGTCCCACTGTGCCCGCGCCGCCGCGTAGGCGTCCCGGGCCGCGCGGGGCCGGCCGGCCGCCTCGAAGGACATACCCCGCCAGTGGTGCGCCTGTGCGGCCAGCTCCACGGCTTCTTGGCGCCGACGCTCGGTTTCGGCCTCCTCCTCCGCCCGGCGGGCCGACTCGGCGGCCGCCCGGAAGGCGTCGACCGCCACGTCCAGACGTGCCGCGCGGCCCAGGCTCTGGAACGCCTCGAACTGGGCCTGCCCCAGCTCCAGCCGGCAGCGCGCCGCCAGCAACGGGGTCTCCGCGTCGGCCGCGGCGAGCCCGAAGAGATGCTCCGCCTCCCTGAGGTCGACCACCTCGCCGCGCGCCTGGTAGCGGAGCATGAGCGCCTGTCCGAGGAGCAGCAGCCGGTGGGCGACCCGCCGGCTGCCCGCCGGGGTCTCCATCCGGCAGTCCCGCAGCACCCGGATCGCACGGGACAAGTGGTCCTGCTGCCGGTGCGCGGGTTCCAGCGTGGCCAGCCGCAGCAGGACGCTCCCCCACTCGGCGAGCACGTCCGCGTGCGCGGGCGCGTCCCGGGACATCCAGTGCGCCGCCTGTGCGAAACGGTCGGAGGCCCGGTGCAGTTCGGCCGGGTCCCCGGACTCGCCGTAGCGTGCCACGGCCACCCGGCCGGCGCGCACCAGCGACGCCGCGCGCTGTGCCTGCTCGCGGACGTGGCCGAGGGCCTCGTCGGTCCGGGCCTGGGCCTCGTCCAGCGGGCCGCCCGCCGAGAGCAGCGCGTCGACCAGGTCGAGCAGCATCCGGACCCGGTCGCGGACGGACTCGGCGGTGTCCTGTGCCGGGGCGGACCGCAGCCCCCGGCGCAGCGACCGCGCCGACTGCTCCGCGTACAGCCGGGCCTGGACCGGGTCCGCGGTCACCTCCGACAGGCGCAGCAGGGTGCGGCCGTGGGCCAGCAGCAGTGCGGAGGGGCGCTCGCTCCGGTCGGGCCAGGCGTCGGCGAACGCCTCCAGCATGCCGGCGGCGCTCTGCAGGAGGGCGCTGTCGCCGCCCAGGCGCCACTGGGTCTCCAGGGAGGCGACGCGTTCCAGGGTGAGCCGCAGCGCCTCCTCCTCGTCCAGGCCGGGTGCCGCGCAGGCGACCGCGTACTCCCGGTCGGCGCGGCGCAGCAGGTCGAGCGCGCCGGACCGGTCTCCGCGCCGTCGCGCGTCGGTGGCTCCGGCGTGCAGCACGCGCGCGAGGACGGCGCGCTCGCGCAGGGCGTGCGGAGGCGCGGCGGCCCGTTCGGCGGCCCGGGTGGCCTCCTGGAGCAGTGCGGCACCGCCCTGCACCTCCCACAGCCGCAGCGTGCAGCGCGCGTACTCGCCCCACAGCTCGGGGTCGGCCCCGGCCGGCCGTTCCTGCTCGGTCGCGCCGCGCAGCACCTGCACGGCGTCGATGAGGTCCTGGACCATGCCCTCGCCGTCGAACCGGGAGAGCAGGGCACGCGCCCGGACGACCGCCCGGTGCGTGGGCCGCTCCGCGGTGAGCTGCGGGCCGGTCCGGCCGTCGTACGTCGCGAACTGATCGGGCAACGGCATGAACCGCTCCAGGATCCGGGCGGCGACCTCCGCGAAGGGCTGCGGGACGTGGGCGGCTCCGTCGTCGCCCCCGTTCTCGCCCGGGTACCCGGGTTCGGCGGTGCCGGAGGCGTGCGGGTGCGGGCGGCCGGGGCCGCCGTCGCCGAGCTGGGCCAGCGCGAGCGCCGGGAAGTTGGGGCCGCCCTTGCCGAAGTGCTGCTCGATGTACTCCGAGCAGTGCTTGAGGACCAGCATGGCCTCGTCCCGTCCGAGCCGGGACAGCAGGGCCTCGCGCACCTCGGGGTCGATCTCGTACCACTGGGAGCCGTCCTCGCCGTGGTCCGCGCGGGCCCGGGTGACCAGGCCGCCGACCAGTACCTCGGCGAGTTCGGAGGGGCCGGATCCGGGCAGCATGGTCCGCTGGACCAACTGCATCACCGGGAGGCACAGCGGGGTCGCCGCGAGGTAGACGGCCAGGCGGGCGGCGGCCGGTGAGGCCCCGGCGCTGAACCGGCTGACCCGTTCCAGCGGCGTGCGGCGGCGGTCGGGACGGGCCACCGGGGCAGCCGGCTGGTCGGCGCGCACCCAGCCGACGGCGCCGGGGACCGGTCCGGCGCCGGACAGCAGGCGCGCCCACGATCCGAGGGCCACCGGCTCCGGCGGCAGGACGGGTACGGCCAGCGCGCCCCTGCGGGGCTCGGCGGCGGTGCCGGAGGCCGTGCGCACCCGCAGCACGGCGCCGCCCCCCAGGGTGTCACCGCGCGACAGACCGCCGAAGGTGACGGGCAGCCGGGTGCGGTTCCACATGCGCTGCGGCAGCGGCTGGAGCACGGCGACGGGGCCCTGCCGGGACAGGTGGTGGAGCAGCCGGTGGGCGTGGCCGCTGTGCCACAGCGGGCCGGCGCAGTCGCTGACCAGGACGACGATCCGGCGTCCGGTCGGATCGCTGAGCCGGTCGGCGGCGTGCAGCGGCGCACCGTGCGGGTCGGCGCTGCGGCTGACGGCCGGACCCCCGTCCGGCCCCTGGTGCAGATGGCTGACCTGGACGTCCGAGAAGGCGCCCAGCCGGCCGAAGACCTGGGCCAGTTCGGCGAAGAGCCGGCCCCACACGCGCATCGAGGAGGAGGCGTCCAGGACCAGTTGCAGCCGGGCGTCGCGGCGGGACAGGTACCGGCGGACGGGCAGGATCAGCCCGCCCGCCCGGGCGCTCAGCTCCGCGGTGCCGACCTCGTCGAGCACGGAGCGCAGCGGTGTGGCCGGGCTCCGGTAGCCCTGCAAGGGGCGCAGGGAACGCTGGAGTTCGAGCGGCGCGGGCAGGACGGGGGCGGCCGGCACCCCCACCGGCAGCGCGCGGGCGCGGCCGGTTCCGGGCGCACCGGGCCCGTCGCCGGGGGGCAGGGGGTAGAGGGCCACGCGTCGGGCGGCCGGGGTGTCGGGCTGCTCGGACTCGGGCGGCCGGGTCTCGTTCCGCGGCAGGGGCACGGGCCTGGCGGGTGGCCGGACCACCGGCGGCGCGAGGCGGGGGTCCGGCTCGGGCGGAGCGTCCGTGGCGTCGGCGGACCCGGTCCACCGGGCCAGCCAGAGCGCGTCGCAGAGCTGCTCGGCGTCCGGGTCCAGGCCGATCTCCCGCAGCTTCAGGACGAGTCGGGCGAGCGGGTCGTCGGCGGGCACGGCCGCGCGCCCCGCCCCGGAACCGCCGTCGCCGGGGGTGCCGTCGTGGCCGGGACCGTGGCGCGCCGTCTCGTCGGGCATCGCGTCACCTCGGGCGATCGAGCCGCTGGATGAGCAGGTCGGCCAGGCGGTCGCGGCTGGGCGTGGCGGCGGCGTCGGTGAGGTAGATCGCGTTGAGCAGCTGGTCCGTCGCCAGCAGCTCGCTGCGGGACCGCTCCAGGAACCGGGTGACGAGGTCGTCGCCCGCGCGTGCCGCCTCGTCGCCCAGGTGGGCCCGTACGAAGGTGGCGAGCCGGTTGTGGTCGGGGCGGCCCAGCTCCAGGTGGATGCAGCGCCGCATCAGCGGGGCCGGGAAGTCGCGTTCGCCGTTGCTGGTGAGCACCACGAACGGGAAGGCCCGGCAGCGCACGCGGCCGTCGCGCACCGGCACCTTCACGCCGTCCGCGGTGAGCACCTCGGCCGTGCGGTCGGGCAGCCGGTCCGCGATGCGTTCCAGCTCGGGGATGGCGAACTCGCCCTCCTCCAGGACGTTCAGCAGGTCGTTGGGCAGGTCGATGTCGCTCTTGTCCAGCTCGTCGATGAGCAGGACGCGCGGCTTGTCGGAGGGCAGCAGGGCGGTGCCGAGGGGGCCGAGCCGGATGTAGCCGCCGATCCCGTCGACCGCGCCCGGCGCCCCGGATCCGGGGCCGTGGTCCGCCTGCGCGGCGATCTGCACGTCCTGCAGACGCGCGATGGCGTCGTAGTGGTACAGGCCGTCTTGGAGTTCGGAGCGGCTGACGATGGACCAGCGCAGTACGTTGCCCAGGCCGAGTTCGTACGCCACCGAGTGGGCCAGGGTGCTCTTGCCCGCGCCGGGGCTGCCGGTGACGAGGAGCGGCCGGCGCAGGTACAGCGCGGCGTTGATCATCTCGAGTTCCTCGGCGCCCGGCCGGTGCAGTTCGGCCAGGTGCCGGTGGGCACCGAGCCTGCGGTCCTCGGAGCCGTCGCCCGAGCCCGCCGCGTCCCGGCTGGTGAAGTCCCGCCACGGCGGCGGGTCGGGAAGCCGGTCGATGCCGTCGTGGGGTTCGCCGGCGCCCCGGTAGATGAGCCACTCACTGGATTCGGTCATGATCCAATCCTCGTCGTCACTCGTCCGGGGGGCGCTGTCGTCGTGGGGCGTCCATCACGGTATCGATCCTGAACGGGACTGGTAAGAGGCACATCACCCAACGGGTCTCTCGGCCAAGGGACTTGAAACACCGGGGCGCGCGGTCGGCGGCGGCACGCGCGGGCCGCGCTCACGGTGCCTCCAGCAGGTCGCCCGCGCCGGGAAGGGGCTGGTGCGGATCGTCGTACAGCAGCGCTATGCCGTGGGCCCAGAAGGTCTCGGGCCGTCCCGAGCGCAGTCTCGAGCGCAGGTCGTGCACGGCCTCCGGCAGCCGGTGGGCGCCGGCCGGGCCCGCGATCTGGTCCAGGGTGCCGCGGTGGAACTCACCGCAGACGGCCTCCGGCAGCCCGTGCCGGCGGCGCCACAGCGCCACACCGAACCCGCCGCGCACGAGCCGGGCGAGCCCGTCCGTGCCGCCCTCGTGGCCGTGACCGTCGAAGCGGCACAGCACCGGGACCGTGCCGTGCGACAGGCCCCGCAACTCCTCCACGGGCGGCACCGGTTTGCGCAGGCCGTCGTCGCAGTCGAGGACCGCGGCCGTCACCGGGTGGGCGTGCAGCCAGCGCCAGCGGGCCCGGCGTTCCTCGTCGACGTCCAGCCGGCGGTCACCGCCCACGACGGCAGCCGGGCTCCCGCCGCCCTCCCTCTTCTCGCCGTACGGGTCGTACGGGCCGTACTCGCCGTCCTCCATGAGCTGGTCGCGGTCGGTGCAGCGCAGGACGACCGGGCGCTGCGTACCGAGTCGCTCGTCCTCGGGGCCGAGCCGCCATTCGTCCACGTCGAGGGCGAGCAGCGAGTGCTCCGTCGCCACCTGCAGGACCGCGGGCCGGCCCGGCGTGTCGCACTGGCGGAACGCCTCCTTGAGGGGCGCGGACAGATGGGCGGGGAGGTCGGCCAGCGGGACTCGCTGAACCTCCTCGATGCGTTTCGCCTCTCCGTCGGAGCGCACGACGAAGACCGACCAGTCGCAGTGGTCCGGCTCCCAGCCCCGCCGCACGATCTCGACCAGCACGGACGACCGGCCGGTCGCCGCCCCCGCCCGGCCGCCGGCGCCGCCCACCGGGGCGGGCGGGCGCGCCGCCATCCTGGTCCTCCGCCGTTCGAGGAGGGCACTGCGGCGACCGGGGCCGAGCCGCTGGGCGGCCTGCCACACCCCGGCCCACAGGGCCTCCTCGGCGGCCGGCGTACTGGTCGCCAGGAACGGCCGGTCGGCGGTCATGACGTGCACCGCGTAGTCGAGCACCAGGTAGAGGGCGCCGTCGTCGAGCGCGTACTCGTACAGGGCACCCAGTCCGTCGCGCCAGCCGCGCGGGGCGGGCAGCGGAGCCGGCGCCTCGAAGTCCGGCAGGGAACCGAGGAGGTCCAGCAGGGAGCGGGTGCTGGCCGGCGGCGGCAGGTCCGCGAGCCGGCCGAGCAACTGGACGCGCTCGTCGGGGCTCAGCGTCTGACCGGGCCGGGCACCGAGCTGGTTCTGCACGTCGGCCCAGGTGTGACGGCGCGCGTCCGGGTGGCGCTGCCGGTCGCGGTGGTAGCGGTCGTGGGCGTGCACCACCGCCTGGTAGAGGTCGTCCGCCTCCGCCTTCAGCTCCCCGGCGGGCACCGGCAGCGTCCGCAGTTGTTCGAGCCCGGTGGAGGTGCCCCCGCGCGCGTGGTCGGAACGCGACTTCAGTACGCCGATGACCTCGCCGCGCTCCGGATCGATCACGGGGCCGCCGGAGACGCCGTCCGGCAGGTCGTTGTTGCCGAGCCGCATCTGGACGTCCGTGGTCCAGCCGCCGATGGTGCCCTCCACGGTCAGGGTGCCGTCGAGCATCCTCAGGTGCCCGTCGACCACTGTCCAGCCCGCGTACAGGACCGTGCCCTCGCCGAAGTAGGCCGCCGGGCGCTCGGAGAGGTACACGCACTCGTGGTCGACCGGCTCGCTCAGCCGCACCAGCGCGAGGTCGGGGGCGGGCCAGCCGCCGGGCACGGATCCGGCGCCCTCGGGAAGGGCCGCCGCCACGTGGCCCGGCACCGCGGACATGCCGCGGCCCGGTGCGGGCTCGTACACCACCACGACCTCGCCCCCCTCACCGCCGCATGCCACGTGTGCGCAGGTCAGAACCCAGCTCGGCGCGACGAAGTACCCGCTGCCGAGGAACGTCCCGGGTTCGTCGAGGGCATACCCGGCGTCCGGCCGATGAATGCGGACGGTCGCCGCCATGACGAGGCCACGCAGCGCACGGCGGGCCGCGTCCCGGGCCCCCGGTGCGCCGGGGGCGCGTCCGTGCGTCATGCCCCGCTCCCGGAAGCGGCGTCGCCCCTCCCGCCGTGCTCCGGGGCGCGGGCGGACGCGTCCGCGGTGGCGTCGGGGGGCTCACCTCCCGGGGCGCCGGGCGCGGGCGGGTCGGGCGGCCCGCCGTTCCAGGTGAGGGTGACCGTGATGCCCGCCTTGGTCTCGCCGTCGGCGAGGAGCCCCACGACCTTGCCGGCCTTGGCCGTCAGCTCGATGCCGAACTGGACGCTCACCTCGTCCGGCCGCACCGCGCGCAACGGTGCCGCCAGTGAGCGCGCGACCCCGGTGACGAGCGCGTTCAGACTCTCCACGCCCGTTTCGAGCCGGTCGGTGAAACCGGTGTCTCGGTACGAGAGCTGCCCGGACGGCGCCGGCGGCTCCGCCGTGCCCGAGATCCGGGCCCACACCGGTGTCCCGTCCGGCAGCACGATGCGCGTGACGCGCGTCGCTTCCTGTCCCATGCGATTCCCCCGTCCCCGCGCCCCCTCGACGGCCCCGGAAGGGCTTGCCTCGTGGGCGCCTATCCTTGTGCTGTCTTCTCACAACTGACGAAAAGACCTCATCTCTCCACCCCGCAGGCACAGGTTTCTTCCCGCACGGGAGACTCTCAACCCTGCGAAGACCCGACGGAGCACGATCCATGTACTTCACCGACCGCGGCATCGAGGAGCTGGAGAAGCGGCGCGGCGAGGAGGAGATCACCTTCGAGTGGCTCGCCGAGCAGCTGCGCACGTTCGTCGACCTCAACCCGGACTTCGAGGTACCGGTGGAGCGCCTGGCCACCTGGCTGGCACGGCTGGACGACGAGGACGAGGACGAGTAGGGACACCGCCGGACGCGCAGGGGCACGCCCGCGCCGGGAGCGCGCGCGGCCCTCGGACAACGCCGCGGACTCCGGAGGGCGCCGCGGTCTCGGGACGGTGAGCGGCAGGCGGGTCACCGGGGCCAGGCACCGGCCACGGGGCGGGCACCGGCCACGGGGCGGCGCCCGCCTTGTCGCGCCCGGGTGCCTGAGCGGGTGAGCGGGTGAGCGGGTGAGCGGGTGAGCGGGTGAGCGGGTGAGCGGGTGAGCGGGTGAGGGGCAGGATCTTCTGCGTCGCTTCACGGACAAATCCGAGCAAGGTGTCCCACTCTGTGACTCCCTGACCACCGGAACGGGTGTCTTGACTTTCCGTGTCCGCGATATATCGTGAATCGAGTAGGACGCGATAGTGCGCGTTGCCTCGAGGAGGTCGTCACCATGTCCGAGTGGTCCGTCGCGGAGCCCAGGAAGCTCACCTTCGACGAGTCGGTGGACCGGCTCCACGTCCGCGTGGTCGGTGGAACGGTGAACGTGGTGGGTACGGACGAAGGTTCCGCCCGCCTGGAGATCTCCGAGATCGAGGGACCACCTCTGCTCGTGACCCACCGGGACGGCGTGCTCACGGTGGCGTACGAGGACCTGCCCTGGAAGGGCTTCCTCAAGTGGCTCGACCGCAAGGGCTGGCGCCGCAGCGCGGTGGTCTCCCTGGCGGTGCCGGCCGGCACCCGCGTGGAGGTGGGCGCGGTCAGCGCCGCTGCCGTGATCTCCGGCATCGAGGGGCCCGCCGAGGTGAAGGGCGTCTCCGGGGACACCACCCTGGTGGGTCTCGCGGGCCCCGTCCGCGCGGACACCGTCTCGGGGAACGTGGAGGCCCAGGCCCTCACCGGCGACCTGCGGTTCAACTCCGTCTCCGGCGATCTGACCGTGGTGGAGGCGGGCTCCTCCGTCCGGGCGGACTCCGTGGGCGGATCGATGATCGTCGACCTGGACCCGGCCGGCGGGCCCACCGACGTCAGCCTGAACAGCGTCTCGGGCGAGATCGCCATCCGGCTGCCCCAGCCCGCCGACGCCCGGGTCGAGGCGAACACCGCCAGCGGCACGGTCAGCAGCGCCTTCGAGGACCTCCGGGTGGGCGGCCAGTGGGGGGCCAAGCGCATCACCGGGCGGCTCGGCGCGGGCAGCGGACGGCTGAGGGCCACCACGGTCTCGGGCTCGATCGCCCTGCTCCGCCGTCCGGCGACGGAGGAGACGCCGTGGGAGCGGGAGCCGGAGGAACCCGGTCCGGCGGGCGACGCACGGGACGACTCGGGGGGCCATTCCGCTTCCGTCCGGGACCAGGGCGCCACCGGTGCCCCTTCCGAAGGCACGACCGACAAGAAGGTGCTCTGACATGCCCCCCGTCTTCGCCCACGGCCGACTCCGCCTCTACCTCCTCAAGCTCCTGGACGAGGCCCCGCGCCACGGCTACGAGGTGATCCGGCTCCTCGAAGAGCGCTTCCAGGGCCTGTACGCCCCGTCCGCGGGCACGGTGTACCCGCGCCTGGCCAAGCTGGAGGCGGAGGGCCTGGTCACCCACACCACCGAGGGCGGCCGGAAGGTGTACGCGATCACGGACGCCGGCCGGGCCGAGCTGGCCGACCGCAGCGGGGAGCTGGCCGACCTGGAGCTGGAGATCCGCGAGTCGGTCGCCGAGCTGGCCGCCGAGATCCGGGCCGACGTACGGGGTGCGGCCGGTGACCTGCGGCGCGAGATGCGGGCCGCGGCCACCGCTGCCCGCCGGGGCACGGACTCCGGGGCGTCCGACGCGTCCGACGCGTACGGCGACTCGGCGGACGGCGCCGGGGACACCGGCGAGAAGGAGGCGTGGCGTGCCGCCAAGGAGGAGATGCGGCGGGTCAAGCAGGAGTGGAAGGAGCAGGCCCGCCGCGCCAAGGACGAGAGCCGCCGCGCCCGTGACGAGGCGCAGCGGGCCCGGCGCCAGGCCAAGGAGGCCCAGGAGCGGGCCCGGGCCCAGGCCCAGGAGGAGGTGCAGCGCATCGCCCAGCGCGTGCAGGAGCAGGTGCAGACCCACTTCTCGCGGGGCGACTGGCCGACGGGGCTGCGCGAGGGCCTGAGCGAACTGGCCAAGGAGGTCGGCGACTTCGGGAAGGAGTTCGGCAAGGACTGGGGCTTCGGCCGCAGCGACGCCGCGAGCACCACCCCGCGGTCCGAGCACTCCCCCGGCGTCGAGTACTCCGTCACGCGGGAGGACTTCCCCGCCGAATACGCTCCGAGCTGGGCCCACGAGGACGCCGCGGACTCCACCGGCGACCCGGCCCGCGACCTGGACCGGCTGCTCGACCGCTTCCGGGACGACATCCGCGACGCTGCCCGGGACCACGGCGTGACGGCCGACCAGTTGCGCGACTCCCGCCGCCGCCTGTCGGAGGCAGCGGCGCACATCGGGGCGATCCTGCGGGCGCCGAAGCACTGAGCCGGGCACGGCAGGCACGGCGCCCCCACTCCCGCGGGGGCGCCGTGCGCCGGTGACGTGGGGGTCAGGCGCAGGCCTGCCCGGTTCCGTCGCCCAGCACCCGGGTCAGCGACGCGTGGGTCACGCCGTGGCCGGCGAGCACCTCGGCCGGCACACCGGGGCGCAGGGCCAGGGCGAGGAGGAGATGCTCGTCCCCGATGTGCCGGTCGCGTCGGGCGACGGCGACGCGCAGCGCCTTCTCCAGGACCTCCTTGGCCCCCCGGCCGAAACCCCGGTGCCCGCTCCAGCGGCGCCCGCGCGGCCGGTCGCCGGCCGACAGGGCACCGACGCCGTGGACCTCCTCCACCCGGGCGACGATCTCGGAGACGTCGATCCCCAGCCCGGCGAGGGCCTCCGTCTCGGACCGCGACAGACCGGCACGGCGCCGCGCCTCCCGCAGCTCCTGCCGTACGACGTCCCGGTGCTCGCCGACACCGAGGGCCGCCAGTGCGAACGAGGCGCGGCTGCCCTCCCGGTCCAGCAGGGCGAGCAGCAGGTGCTCGGGCTCGACGGTTCCCGCCCGCGCTTGTTCGGCGTGCTCGACGGCCCCCTGCACGACCGCCCGGGCGTCCTTCGTGAATCGCTCGAACATCAATGCCTCCCGTACTTCTTGTGCACGGCCTGCCTGCTGACCCCGAGCTCCGTGGCGATCTCCTGCCACGACCACCCTCGTTGGCGTGCGCTGCGCACCTGCACCGCCTCCAGCTGCTCCACCAGCTTTCGCAGGGCGGCGACGGCCCGCAGCCCGACCCGGGGATCGCGGTCACCCGCACGCGTGGCGAGATCCGTTGCTTCGCTCATGCTGTCAACGTAGGTTGACAGCCCTCGATTGTCAACCTTCGTTGACAGACGAGGGGGCCGGGCGAGGCACGCGAACGGCGGGCCCGGAGCACCGGACCCGCCGTACACGGGAGGAAGAGGAAGAAGCCGGGGCGGCTCAGGAGTTGCTGAGCACGATCTTGCCGAACTGCCCCCCGGAGGCCATCCGCTCGAACCCCTCACGGGCCCGGTCCATCGGAAGCACCTCGTCGATGACGGGACGCACCCCCGTGGCGGCGCAGAAGGACAGCAGGTCCTCCAACTCGTCCTTGGAGCCCATCGTGGAGCCGACGACCTTGAGTTCCAGGAAGAAGATCCGGGTCAGCTCGGCGTGGGAGGGCCGGTCACCGCTGGTGGCACCGGAGATGACCAGCGTGCCGCCGGGCCGCAGCGACTTGATGGAGTGCGACCAGGTGGCGGCGCCCACCGTCTCGATGACGGCGTCGACCCGCTGCGGCAGCCGCGCCCCGGTCTCGACGGCCTCGACGGCGCCGAGCTCCAGCGCCCGCTTGCGCTTGGCCTCGTCACGGCTGGTCGCGAAGACCCGCAGCCCCGCGGCCTTGCCGAGCACGATCGCGGCCGTGGCGACCCCGCCGCCGGCACCCTGCACCAGCACCGAGTCGCCGGGACGCACCCCGGCGTTGGTGAACAGCATCCGGTACGCCGTCAGCCAGGCGGTCGGCAGGCAGGCGGCCTCCTCGAAGGAGAGCTCCTTGGGCTTGGGCAGGACGTTCCAGGTCGGCACGGCGACCTGCTCCGCGAACGTCCCCGGATAGCGCTCGGTGAGGATGGAGCGGGGCTCCTTGGGACCGACCCCGTGGCCGCTCTGGCCGATGACGGAGTGCAGGACGACCTCGTTGCCGTCCGCGTCGACCCCGGCGGCGTCGCAGCCCAGGATCATCGGCAACCGGTCCTCGGGGAGACCGACGCCGCGCAGGGACCACAGGTCGTGGTGGTTGAGGGAGGCGGCCCTGACATCGACGACGCTCCAGCCGGGCCGGGCCTCGGGAGCCGGAAGCTCTCCCAACTCCAGTCCGGCCAAGGGCTGGTCGCGGTCGATTCGGGCGGCGTAGACAGCGAACATGACCTCGACGATAGATTCCCCACCCCCCGACCGAAACCGCGGCGCCGTGTGACACACCCCCTCTTGCGCACACCGCCGCAGCCGCAGCCGCAGACGCAGACGGCCACGCACCGCCCCGGCTGCGGGCAGTCGAGCCGCCCCCGGTGCCTGAACGGCCTGGGAGACACCCCCAGGCACCCCCAGGCACCCCCGGGCAGCACCGGCCCCCGCGACCCGCCCGCGTCCAAAAAAACGAGCGACCCCGCCCCCCGAGGGACGAGGCCGCTCACCGCACCGCGGACGTTCACACCGTCACCGGCGCGCAACCCCCTCCGCCCGGGCCGCCGCGGCCACCGCCGCCGTCACCGCCGGAGCGACCCGCTCGTCGAACGGGGACGGGATGACGTAGTCCGCCGCGAGGTCGTCCCCCACCACGGAGGCCAGCGCCTCGGCCGCCGCGAGCTTCATGCCCTCGGTGATCCGGGAGGCCCGCACCTGCAGCGCCCCCGCGAAGATGCCCGGGAACGCCAGCACGTTGTTGATCTGGTTCGGGAAGTCCGAGCGCCCCGTCGCGACGACCGCCGCGTACTTGTGGGCGACCTCCGGATGCACCTCGGGGTTCGGGTTGGCCATCGCGAAGACGAACGCGCCCTTCGCCATCGAGGCCACCGCCGTCTCCGGCACCGTGCCGCCGGAGACGCCGATGAAGACGTCGGCGCCCGCGAGGGCCACTTCCAGCGAGCCCGAGAGCCCCGCCTTGTTGGTGAAGGAGGCCAGCTCCTGCTTGACCGGCGTCAGGTCGTCCCGGTCGGCCGAGACGACGCCCTTGCGGTCGGCGACCGCGACGTCCCCGATACCGGCCTCGACCAGCATCTTGGCGATGGCCACCCCGGCCGCGCCCGCGCCCGAGATCACCGCCCGCAGTTCGCCCAGCGTCCGCCCGCTCAGCCGCGCCGCGTTGCGCAGCGCCGCCAGCGTCACGACGGCCGTGCCGTGCTGGTCGTCGTGGAAGACCGGGATGTCCAGGCGCTCCTGGAGCTTGCGCTCGATCTCGAAGCACCGCGGCGCCGAGATGTCCTCCAGGTTCACGCCGCCGAAGGAGGGCGCGAGCCGGACCACGGTCTCGACGATGTCGTCGGCGTCCGTGCAGTTCAGGGCGAGCGGGACCGCGTCCACGCCGCCGAACTGCTTGAAGAGGATGGCCTTGCCCTCCATCACGGGAAGGGACGCCTCGGCCCCGATGTCCCCGAGCCCCAGCACCGCCGTGCCGTCCGTCACGACCGCGACGACCGACGACTTCCAGGTGTAGTCGTGGACGAGGTCCGGCTGCTCGGCGATCGCGCTGCACACTTTCGCGACGCCGGGTGTGTACGCCAGGGACAGGTCTTCCTTGTCGCGGACCGGCACGGTGGCCTGCACGGCCATCTTGCCGCCGCGGTGCAGCGCGAACGCGGGGTCGAAGGAGTCGAGCGGCTCGACGCCCTCCCCCTGTTCCGCACCGGCGGCGCTGTCGCTGCGAGGATTGACGATCTCCGCTGCCACTTTGTCTTACCCCTTAAGAGTTCATGGATTGAGGGTTTTGTCCACTCCTGGTGAGGAATGGGCGGGCACCGCACAGGGAGATGGCTGTACGGGCCACAAGGCCCCTGCGCGACGGGCGCGCCGCACACGCGCCCTGAGCCCCTGATGAGGGGTGTAAAGAACCTTCTTACCCGACGGACGGCCCTCGCGACGAGTCCGATAAGCGCAAGCTCACATGCCGGACCCCGAACGCCGCATGTCGGTGACAAGCCTCATAGCCAGGGTTCCGGACAACCTTCCCGCACCCCTTGACAGACCCGCCGACGCCACCTTCCACGACCCTGTCGACGCGCAGTCCATGTTCGGATAACGAGAAATTCCGTAGATCTTCCGGCCGGAAGGGCAGATTCCCGCAAAGGTTCGGTCGTGTTGTACCGACCTGGTGCGGTTCGGGGTGTGACCCGTTATCCGATTTTGACATGACGTCCCCCCTGAATGGCCGAGTCCGAATGGCAAGATGCCGTAATCACACGAGGTCGCGGCACTCGAAGGTGTGTGCTCCCGTCGACCCACGACGCCGGTCGGCCCCGGCCGGCGTCCCGTCCCACGGAACCCGACCGTCCCCATCGGCTACTCCCTCATCCGCCGGAGGAACCACCATGACCGCACGCTCCACCCGTCGTACGACCGCCGCGCGCTTCCGGCTGACAGCGGTCGGTGCGATCGCGGTCGCAGGCGCCCTGCTGCTCACCGGCTGCGGCGACCAGACCGAGAAGGGCGACTCCGGCAGCAGCGACAACCAGTCCTCCGGCGGCGCTCCGCTGGCCGACAAGCTCCCGCAGTCGATCCGCGACAAGGGCACCATCAAGGTCGGTTCCGACATCGCGTACGCTCCCGTCGAATTCAAGGACGACTCCGGCAAGACCGTCGGTATCGACCCCGATCTGGCGGACGCCCTGGGCAAGCAGCTCGGCGTGAAGTTCGAATTCGAGAACGGCACCTTCGACACGCTGATCACCGGCCTGCGCTCCAAGCGGTACGACATCGCCATGTCCGCGATGACCGACACCAAGGACCGCCAGGAGGGCATCGACGCCGACACCGGCAAGAAGGTCGGCCAGGGCGTCGACTTCGTCGACTACTTCACCGCCGGTGTCTCGATCTACACCAAGAAGGGCGACGACCGCGGCGTCAGGACCTGGTCCGACCTGTGCGGCAAGAAGCTCGTGGTCCAGCGCGGCACGGTCTCCGAGGACCTCGCCAAGTCCGAGAACAAGAAGTGTCCGGCCGGCAAGAAGATCTCCATGGAGGCCTTCGACAACGACCAGCAGGCCCAGACCCGCCTGCGCGCGGGCGGCGCGGACGCCGGTTCCTCCGACTTCCCGGTCGCGGCCTACGCGGTGAAGACCTCCGGCGGCGGCAAGGACTTCGAGCTCGTCGGCGAGCAGGTCGAGGCCGCCCCGTACGGCATCGCGGTCGCCAAGGACAACACGCAGCTCCGCGACGCCCTGAAGGCGGCGCTGGACGCGGTGATCGCCAACGGTGACTACAAGAAGATCATGGACAAGTGGGGCGTGGCGGAAGGCGCCGTCACCCAGGCCGTCGTCAACGGCGGCAAGTGACCGGGCGGCGGGCGCTGAAAGGCAGTATCCGTGACTGTTGACATCGAGAAGACGGCGGGCGGCCCGCCCGGCACCCCGCCGACCCGTCCGGAGGCCATCAAGGCCATCCCGGTCCGGCACTACGGGCGGTACGTGTCCGCGGTCGTCGCGATCGCGCTGCTGGCCGCGGTCGTGTACGCGTTCTCCCAGGGCAAGATCAACTGGGGTGCGATCCCGGACTACTTCTTCGACGACCGCGTCCTGACCGGCATGGGCAAGACGCTGCTGATCACCGTCCTCGCGATGCTGATCGGTATCGTCGGCGGCATCCTGCTGGCCGTGATGCGGCTGTCGAAGAACCCCGTGACCTCGTCCCTCGCGTGGTTCTACATCTGGTTCTTCCGCGGCACGCCGGTCCTGGTGCAGCTCGTCGTCTGGTTCAACCTGGGCCTGGTCTTCGAGTACATCAACCTCGGCCCGTTCTACCGCGACGAGTGGTCGGACTTCATGACGCCGTTCCTGACGGCGCTGCTCGGCCTCGGCCTCAACGAGGCCGCGTACATGGCGGAGATCTGCCGCGCCGGTCTGCTCGCGGTCGACGAGGGTCAGACCGAGGCGGCGCACGCGCTCGGCATGAGCCACGCCAAGACGCTGCGCCGGATCGTGGTCCCGCAGGCGATGCGCGTCATCGTGCCGCCGACGGGCAACGAGGTCATCAACATGCTGAAGACGACCTCCCTGGTGTCGGTCGTCCAGTACGCCGAGTTGTTCCGGGTCGCCCAGGACATCGGCCAGACCTCCGGCGCCCCGGCCGAGATGCTGTTCCTGGCCGCGGCCTGGTACCTGCTGCTGACCTCGGTCTTCAGCGTCGGCCAGTACTACCTGGAGCGGTACTACGCCCGCGGTTCCAGCCGCCAGTTGCCGCCGACGCCGTGGCAGAAGGTCAGGGCGAACATGTTCTCCCTCGGCCGCCCGAAGGGAGGCATGGCATGACCGGGAAGCTTGCCAGGACGGACGGTGCCCGCGTGCGGGACTCCGCCGTCCCCATGGTCAAGGCGGAGGGCGTCCACAAGTCCTTCGGCGCCGTCGAGGTCCTCAAGGGCATCGACCTGGAGGTGAAGCAGGGCGAGGTGTTCTGCCTCATCGGGCCCTCCGGCTCCGGCAAGTCGACGTTCCTGCGCTGCATCAACCACCTGGAGAAGATCAACGCCGGGCGGCTGTACGTCGACGGCGAGCTGGTCGGCTACCGCCAGAAGGGTGACAGGCTCTACGAGCTGAAGGACAGCGAGGTCGCCCTCAAGCGCCGGGACATCGGCATGGTCTTCCAGCGCTTCAACCTCTTCCCGCACATGACGGCCCTGGAGAACGTCATGGAGGCGCCGGTGCAGGTGAAGGGCGTGGGCAAGGCCCAGGCCAGGGACCGCGCGCGGGCCCTGCTGGAGCGGGTGGGCCTTGGCGACAAGGCCGGCAACTACCCCTCGCAGCTCTCCGGCGGCCAGCAGCAGCGCGTCGCCATCGCGCGGGCCCTGGCGATGGACCCGAAGCTGATGCTGTTCGACGAGCCGACCTCGGCGCTCGACCCCGAGCTGGTCGGCGACGTCCTCGACGTCATGCGCGACCTCGCCGAGTCCGGCATGACCATGGTCGTCGTCACCCACGAGATGGGCTTCGCCCGCGAGGTCGGCGACAGCCTGGTCTTCATGGACGACGGCGTGGTCGTCGAGTCCGGCAACCCGCGCGACGTCCTGACCGACCCGCAGCACGACCGGACGAAGGCGTTCCTGTCCAAGGTCCTCTGAGACCACGTCCACCACAGGGGCGGTACGGGACTCCCGTACCGCCCCTTCCGGCTGCCGTCCTCGCCGTCAACGGCTCACTTCACGGCCAGCAGCAGGGTGTCCGAGGGCGAGCACCACACCGGGCGCGCCTCGCCGAAGCCCTTTTCCCGCAGGACGCGCGCGTGCCACGCCGCCGAGGGCATCTCGCCGTCGGCGTGTTCGCCGTAGATCTCGAAGCGGCGGGCGGTGGGAGCGGCGAGCACCGGGTCCTTGGCGGCGAGCTGCCACCACTCGGACCAGTCCAGGGCGCCCTCTTCCTTGGCGGCGTCCATCCGCGCGTGCCGCTGCGCGCGCTCGGCCGCGTTGATCCGGGGCGTCGTGTCGTCGATCATGTGGTCCGCGTTCATGAAGACACCACCGTCGCGGACCAGCCCCGCGACCCGACCGTAGAGATCCGCGAGGGGTTCGGCGTGGAACCAGTGCAGGGCCGTGGCGGTCAGCACGGCGTCGTACGCGTCGTACGGCAGCGTCGCCGGCCAGTCGGGGTCCTTGAGGTCGGCGGCGACGAAGGAGACCCGCTCGTCGCCCGCGAAGGTGCCCTCGGCGATGGCGAGGAGCGCCGGGTCGAGGTCCACGCCGGTGCTGGTGGCCTCCGGGAACCGGTCGAGCAGCCGGGCCGTGATGGTGCCGGTGCCGCAGGCCAGGTCGAGCACGCGCGGCGCGGGGCCGACGAGTGCCTCGACCATGTCGAGCATGATCCGGAACCGTTCCTCGCGGTCCGGCATGTACCACTCCTGCTGCCGGTCCCAGCTCCGCTGCCATGCCTGCCAGTCGGCACCGGCCGCCGTGGGCGTCCCGGCGGTCGTGCCGGTAGTCGTGCCAGTGGTCGTGCCGGTGGCCGCGTTCGTGGTGTCCGCGTCGGTCATCGAGCCCCTCCGTACCTGCGTCACGTAATACCCTGTAAGCACGATCAGCCATTACCTGACCGCAGGCACGACCCTAGAGCCCCTTCGTAAGGACTACAAGTGGAACTGGCCTATTACTCGGATTACGCCGTACGTCTCGTCAACACCGAGGAACCCTCACGGGGCCAGGACTCCCTGACCTCGGTGGAGGCCGTCCGTGAACTCTTCGGCGCCAACCAGTCGGCGGCCCGGCGCGCCTCCGACGCCGACGTGACGCGGTTCCGCTCGGTCCGGGGGCGGCTGCGCGCGGTCTTCGAGGCGGCCGACGGCGGCGACGAGACCCTCGCCGTGGACCTGCTGAACTCCCTGCTCCTGGAATTCCCGGTGAGCCCGCAGATCTCCGGCCACGACCACCGCGCGGAGGACGGCAGCCCGCTGTGGCACATGCACCTGGCGGACCACCCCTCCAACGCGACCGCCGGCTTCGCCGCCATCGCGGCGATGGGCCTGGCCTTCCACCTCACCGAGTACGGCGTCGACCGGCTGGGCCTGTGCGAGGCGACCCCCTGCCGCAACGCCTACCTGGACACCTCGACCAACCGCTCCCGGCGCTACTGCTCCGACCGCTGCGCGACCCGCGCCAACGTGGCGGCCTACCGCGCCCGCAAGCGCCTGGAGGCGGACCGGTCGGCCGGCACCGGCCTGACCGCCGACAGCGCCCAGCGGACCACGGCGAACGGCGACCGCTGACCGGCCCTCGGCCGGTACCGGAACCGGACCCGGCCGAGGACGAGGTCCTGCGGGACAACGCCGTAGTCGGTGCTGTCCCCGCCCGCGAACGCGTTGTCCCCGAGCACCCACCAGCCGGACCCCCGCCGTTCGGCCGCCCGCTTGACCACGAGCAGGTCCTGCTGGAAGGGATGCCGCAGCACCACCACGTCACCCGGACGGACCCGCGCCCCCCAGTGCACGAGCAGCACGTCACCGTGGTGCAGCGTGGGCACCATCGACGGCCCGGTCACCTCGGCCGGCCCGAAGGGCAACGCCCCTCTCGGGCGCTCGGTCTCCTGCGACACTTGCTCCGGCATCACCCGGCACCTCCCCGGTCTTTCCTCCACCAGTCTCAGTCTCACCCCGGACTTTTGTCCTAAGCCCACGGGGGCACCCGCGAAATCGGTCCTCCCAGGGAGTAATGTCCCCCCTGAGAAGACGATCACGAGGAAGGAACGCTTCATGCTTTCCCGCCTGTTTGCCCCCAAGGTCACGGTCAGCGCCCACTGCGACCTGCCCTGCGGCGTGTACGACCCGGCCCAGGCCCGCATCGAGGCGGAGTCGGTGAAGGCCGTCCAGGAGAAGATGGCCGGCAACGACGACCCGCACTTCCAGACGCGCGCCACGGTCATCAAGGAGCAGCGCGCCGAGCTCGCGAAGCACCACGTCTCCGTGCTGTGGAGCGACTACTTCAAGCCGCCGCACTTCGAGAAGTACCCGGAGCTGCACCAGCTCGTCAACGACACCCTGAAGGCCCTGTCGGCCGCCAAGGGCTCCAAGGACCCGGCCACCGGCCAGAAGGCCCTGGACTACATCGCCCAGATCGACAAGATCTTCTGGGAGACCAAGAAGGCCTGACGAAGGTCCGTACCCGGGGCCGGCGATCGGTGCACCATCGCAGGCCGCAAGGGAGCCCGAAGGGGCCCGGCCGCCACCCGGCCGGGCCCCTTCCGCGTTGCCGCCCCGGACCGGAGTCGGAGGGCGGCTCAGTGCTTGCGGCGGTACGTCCGCACCACGACGCCGTTGCCGAAGGTCCGCACCGACTCCGGCACGAACTCGGAGACCTGGAACCCGGAGGCGAACATCGGCATGCCGGTACCGATGATCACCGGGTAGGTCTTGATGACCAGTTCGTCGACCTCGTCGACCAGTTCGCCGGCGACGGCCGCCCCACCGCACAGGTAGATGCCGAAGGCACTGTCCTCCGCCTTCAACTCCCTGACCCTGCCGACCAGGTCCGTCGAGATGATCTCGACATTCGGGTCGGGCGACTCCGTGAGCGTGCGCGAGGCGACGTACTCGCGCAGGTGTGCGTAGGGGCTGGTGATGCCCTCCTTGAGGGCCAGGTCGTAGCTGGCCCGGCCCTGGATGATCGTGTCGAAGCGCTTGTTCGGCAGGTCGTCGATGCCGAGCGGCCGACGGCCGTGCGTCGGCAGCGTCTCGGGATACTCCGCCTTCAGGAACTCCATGAACTCCTCGTCGACGAACGAGACCATGAACGACGCGTCGCCGTCCGGCCCGCCGATGAAGCCGTCGATCGAGCAGGCGATGAAGTACGTGAGCTTGCGCAAACCGGTCTCCCCTCCGTTTGACCACTACGCTCACAGTACTCCATGTGTAGTTGTCTGGGGAAGTGCCTTCTACCGGGCCCGCGGCTCACGCCGCATCGGCCACCTGCGGGGGTCGTCCGGCAGGTTCAGGGCCCGGCCGGTGCACGCGAGGCCGAGGCGTTCGTACGGCACCCTGACCCGTGCGCTGCTCGCCTCCAGACAGGCGGGCGCTCCCTCCCGGTCGCGGCGGTCGAGTACGCCGCCGATCAGCGCGCGATCAGCGCGCCCTCCAGCCCCTCGCCCTGCCGTCCGGATCACCACACCCTGACCCGCCTCTTCGGGTCAACCTCGCTCGCCTGTACGGCGGCAGGGCCCAGGCCCTGCCCGACGGGAAGACAGGGAGGCGGGCCCCGCACACCGTGGGGAAGTGCGGGACCCGCCCGACCGGAGCCGTCGGCGGTGCGGCCGTACGTCGGTCAGGTGCCGTACGGCCCTGCACGGGCTCCGGGGTCTTGCACGGCCGGCGCGGCCGTCAGGTGCTGCGCCGGGTGACGAACTCGGCCAGCGCGAGCAGGCCGCCCGCCGCCTCCGGGTCGGGCACGGCCCGGGCCAGCTCCTGCATGGCCCGCGCCATCCGGTCGGCCGCCTGGGCCTGCGCCCAGTCCCGTCCGCCGGCCCGCTCCACCACCAGGGCGGTGCGCTCCAGGTCCTCCCTGTCCTGGTCGTACGGCACCGCGTACAACTCGGCCAGTTCGGCGGCGGCCGGAGTGCCGGAGGTGAGGGCGGCGACCACCGGCAGCGACTTCTTGCGGGCGGCCAGGTCCGCACCGGCCGGCTTGCCGGTGTGGCGCGGGTCGCCCCATATGCCGATGACGTCGTCGATGAGCTGGAAGGCCAGCCCCGCCTCCCGGCCGAAGGCGTCCAGGGCCTCGACGTCCTCCGCGGGGGCTCCCGCGTACAGCGCGCCGAGGGCACAGGCGCAGCCCAGCAGGGCCCCCGTCTTGGCCTCCGCCATGGTGAGCGTCTCGTCGAGGGTGACCCCCTGCGGTGGGCGCCCTTCCATGGCCGTGTCCGCGTGCTGACCCTCGCACAGCTCCATGACGCAGTCGGCGAGCCGGGCGGCGGCCGCCGCGGACGCCGGGTGGGGGTCCGCGGCGAGCAGCCGCAGGGCGAGCGCCTGGAGGGCGTCTCCGGCGAGGATCGCGTCGGCGTCGCCGAACACGGTCCACGCGGTGGGCCGGTGGCGCCGGGTGGCGTCCCGGTCCATCACGTCGTCGTGCAGCAGCGTGAAGTTGTGGACCAGCTCCACCGCCGCCGCGGCCCGGCCGGCCGCCGCACGGGCCGCCGGCCCGCCGAGCGCGGTCGCCGCGGTGAGGACGAGTGCGGGGCGGATCGCCTTGCCCGCGTTGCCCGCCGCGGGGGTGCCGTCCGCGTGCTGCCAGCCGAAGTGGTAGAGCGCGATCCGGCGCATCGCATCGGGCAACGACGCGATGGCGGAGCGCAGTTCGGGGTCCACCGACGCCCGTGACTCCCGCAGGAGCACCGCCGCTTCGTGCCCTTCGGCCCCCACCGGCCCCTGCCCCCCGGGCGGTTCCCCCGGCTCCTTGTCCCGCTGTGCGCCGATGAGACCGTGTCCTTCGGGCGCTCCGGTGGAAAGGGGCGTCGCCGTGGCGCCGCGCCGGCTCTCCGTCATGGACTCACCTTCCCCCTGGGCCCGTCCGTACCCCTGGGGTGTACCCGCCCGTGAGGGCGGGAACACGGCGTCGGGGACTGTGGCGTCACCGCCAGCGGCCGATCTCGACGTTCTCCAGGACGCCGAGCGCGTCGGGCACGAGGACCGCGGCCGAGTAGTAGGCCGTGACCAGGTACTTGATGATGGCCTGCTCGTTGATGCCCATGAAGCGCACCGACAGACTCGGCTCGATCTCGTCCGGGATGCCGGTGGCCCGCAGACCGATGACGCCCTGGTCCTGCTCGCCGGTACGCATCGCGATGATCGAGGACGTACGGGCCTCGGTGACCGGGATCTTGTTGCACGGGTAGATCGGCACACCGCGCCAGGTCGGGATGCGGTTCCCGCCGACGTCGATCGTCTCGGGGACGAGCCCGCGCTTGTTCAGCTCGCGCCCGATGGCGGCGATGGCGCGCGGGTGGGCGAGGAGCAGCTTGGTGCCGCGCCGGCGGCTCAGCAGCTCGTCGAGGTCGTCCGGGCCGGGCACACCGTCGTGCGGCTGGATGCGCTGGTCGTACTCGCAGTTGTGCAGGAGGCCGAACTCGCGGTTGTTGATGAGCTCGTGCTCCTGGCGCTCCTTCAACGCCTCGACCGTCAGCCGGATCTGCTGCTCGGTCTGGTTCATCGGCTGGTTGTACAGGTCGGCCACGCGCGAGTGGATGCGCAGCACGGTCTGGGCGACGCTCAGTTCGTACTCGCGGGGGCGGGCCTCGTAGTCGACGAAGGTGTGCGGGATGTCCGGCTCGCCGCTGTGGCCGGCGGAGAGGTCGATCTCCTTCTCACCGTGCTTGTTGGTGCGCTGCTCCGGGATCGCGCGCGCCTGTTCCAGGTGCGCGCGCAGGGACTCGGCCCGCTCCGCCACCTGCTCCACCTGCTGGCGGGGCAGTGCCAGGACGGTGCAGGCGGTGACCGTGCGGGCGGTGTACTCCCAGATGGCGTCCCCGTCCAGGAGCGCCTGGTCGCCGAAGTAGGCGCCGTCGGCGAGGACGCCGAGCACCGCGTCGTCGCCGTAGGGTCCGGTGCCGATCTTCTCGATCTTGCCGTGCGCCAGCAGGTAGACCTCGTCGGCCCGGCCCCCGAACGAGGCGATGACCTCACCGGGGCCGAACTCCCGCTGCTCACAGCGCTGCGCCAGCTCCGACAGGACCTCGTCGTCCTCGTACGAACGCAGGGCCGGCAGCTCGCCCAGCTCGGCGGGGATGACCTCGACGCGGTCTCCGGTCTTCACGAACGTCACGCGGCCGTCGCCCACGGCGAAGGTCAGGCGCCGGTTCACCCGGTACGTGCCGCCCTGAATGTCGACCCAGGGGAGCGTGCGCAGCAGCCAGCGCGAGCTGATCTCCTGCATCTGAGGAACGGACTTGGTGGTGGTGGCCAGGTTCCGCGCGGCCGCCGTGCCCAGGCTCTGCTGCGGCCTGGTCTGCTCGGTGCGGACCTCTTCGCCTACCGACATAAGGAATTGCCCTCCCGGTCATGCCGGACGACTGCGCCCGGCATCGATGTGCGTGGACCACCCTTCCTCACGGAGCGTGCCGGTGCTATTACACGAAAGAGCGGGAATGGATCACGTCCGGCCGGGGCAGATATGGGGGCTTGTTCGGTGTCTCCCTGACATGTCCGGCTCCGTCGGGGCCTGCCCCGTCCCGTCCCCCCGCCGCCCCTGGCCCGGACGGGGTTGTCCGAAACGGCTCGCACACGGGCCGAACAAGCAATAGACGACGCTCCGTTTCGGTACAAGCTCCGTACGAGACGGTCGCGCCGGGCGGTCGTCGCGCAGCGCGAAGGAGTCGGCCATGGCCTCACCCATGTCCGCGAGCAGCTTCCTCAAGGCACTGAAGGCGGAGGGCCTCACCGTCGTCGAGGTGGGCGACTGGCGGGATCACAACCGCAACCACAAGGGCCCCTGGGGCCCCGTGCACGGAGTGATGATCCACCACACGGTCACCGAGGGCAGCGAGCGGACGGTGGACATCTGCCGCAAGGGCCACGAGGACCTGCCGGGCCCGCTGTGCCACGGGGTCGTCACCAAGGACGGCACGGTGCACCTGGTCGGCTACGGCCGCGCCAACCACGCCGGTCTCGGCGACGACGACGTGCTGCGCGCCGTCATCGCGGAGAAGGCGCTGCCCCGGGACAACGAGGCCGGCACCGACGGCAACCGCCACTTCTACGGCTTCGAGTGCGAGAACCTCGGCGACGGCGCCGATCCCTGGCCGGAGGCCCAGTTGGAGGCCATCGAGCGGGCCGCCGCGGCCGTGTGCCGCCACCACGGCTGGAACGAGCGGTCCGTCATCGGCCACCTGGAGTGGCAGCCGGGGAAGGTGGACCCGCGCGGGTTCACGATGGCCTCGATGCGGGAGCGGATCCGTGACCGGCTGAAGTGAACCGGGCCCGGCCGGGGTGGATCACCGGCCGAGGTGATCCGGCAGCGGCGAACGCGAGGTGTCCGCTCCGCGCGGCGGCGTGACAATGGCGGGGTGACCGGCACCGATACCGACGGCCTCGACGCCCTGCGGCCCCGTCTGCCCTCTCCCGTGCAGGAGGTGGCCGACGGGCGCTTCGAGCGGCGCGGCGTCCGGCTGCTGCTCAAGCGGGACGATCTGATCCACCCCGAGCTGATCGGCAACAAATGGCGCAAGCTGGCGCCGAATCTCGCCCCGGCGGCCGGCCGCGCGGTCGTGACCTTCGGCGGCGCCTACTCCAACCACCTGAGGGCCACGGCCGCCGCCGGCCGCCTGCTCGGCCTGCCCACGGTGGGCGTCGTGCGCGGTCAGGAACTGGCGGGCCGGCCGCTGAACCCCTCGCTGGCCCGGTGCGCCGCCGACGGCATGCGGCTGCACTTCGTCGACCGCGCGACGTACCGCCGCAAGACGGAGCCGGAGACGCTGGCCGCCCTGCTGCGCGCGGTGGAGGCCGAGGACGCCCTCGTCGTCCCCGAAGGCGGCAGCAACGCCCGGGCCGTCCGCGGCTGCCGCGCCCTGGGCGAGGAACTGGGCGAACACGCCGACGTGGCCGCCGTCGCCTGCGGCACCGGCGGCACGCTGGCCGGGCTGGCCGCCGGGCTCCCTCCGGGTCGGCGGGCCCTCGGCATACCGGTGCTCAAGGGCGGCTTCCTGGAGGGCGACATACGGCGGCTCCAGGAGGGCGCGTTCGGCGGGCCGTGCGGCAACTGGAGCCTGGAGGACCGTTTCCACCACGGCGGTTATGCCCGCACGACGCCCGCGCTCGACGCCTTCGCCGAGGACTTCGAGCACCGCCACGGGCTGCCCGTGGAACGCGTCTACGTCGCCAAACTGCTGTTCGCCCTCCTGGCACTCACCGAGGAGGGCGCCTTCCCGCGCGGGACGGCCCTGGCGGCGGTCGTCACCGGCCGGCCCTTCCCCTGAGCGGCCCACCACCGCGTCGGCACACCGGTTCAGGTGGTCTCGCGGTAGGCCGCAGCCTCCTCCAGGTCGAGCCGGCGCAGCAGTGTCCGGAGCATCTCGTCGTCGATGTAGCGGCCGTCCCTCAGCCGGACGAAGACCTCGCGCTCGGCGCTGATCATCTCCCGGGAGAGCCGCCGGTAGGTGTCGTCGACCGTCTCACCGGTGACGGGATTGACCTGACCGAGCCGTTCCCAGACGGCGTTGCGGCGGCGCTCCAGGACCGTGCGCAGACGGTCGGCGAGGGGGGCCGGCAGCGTGTTGCGCTCGTCGGCGAGCAGGGCGTCCAGGCGCTCCTCCGCGACCCGTGAGGCCTGCGCCTGGGCGTTGGCCTCCGCCAGTGTCTCGGCCTGCACGTCGTGCGCCGGGAACTTCAGCAGGCGGATCAGCGGCGGCAGGCTGACGCCCTGGACGACCAGGGTGCCGATGACGGTCGTGAAGGTGAGGAACAGGACGAGGTTGCGCTCGGGGAAGGGCGCGCCGCCGTGCACGGTGAGCGGAATGGAGAAGGCGATCGCCAGGGAGACCACGCCCCGCATCCCGGCCCAGCCGATCACGAACGGCGCCTTCCAGGAGAGGGCTCCCTCACGCGCGCGTACGCGGGCCGACAGCCGGGGCAGGAAGGTCGCCGGGTACACCCACACGAACCTCGCCACCGCGACCACCAGGAAGACGGCGAGGGCGTACCAGGCGGCGTCGAGGCCCTCGATCTCGCCCAGGCCCCTGAGGACGACGGGCAACTGGAGTCCGATGAGGGCGAACACGGCCGACTCCAGTACGAACGCGACCATCTTCCACACCGCCTCCTCCTGGAGCCGGGTCGCGAAATCGACCTCCCACGCGCGGTGCCCGAGGTAGAGGGCGACGACGACCACCGCGAGCACACCCGAGGCGTGCACCTGCTCGGCGACCGCGTAGGCGACGAACGGGATCAGCAGGGAGAGCGTGTTCTGCAGCAGCGCCTCCGTGAGGTGGGTGCGCAGCCAGTGCAGCGGCACCATCAGGACCAGTCCGACACCGACGCCGCCCACCGCCGCGATCAGGAACTCCCCGATGCCGCCCGCCCACGTCGTGCCCTCCCCGACGGCCGCCGCGAGCGCCACCTTGAAGGCGGTGATCGCGGTGGCGTCGTTCACCAGGGACTCGCCCTGGAGGATCGTGGTGATCCGGGAGGGCAGCCCCACGCGGCGGGCGACCGCCGTGGCCGCGACGGCGTCCGGCGGCGCCACGACCGCGCCGAGCACCAGGGCGGCGGTCAGCGGCAGGCCGGGCACGATGAGGTAGGCCGCGCATCCGACGACGAAGGTGGCGAACAGGACGTAGCCCACGGACAGCAGCGCCACGGGCCTCGCCTGCGCCCGCAGGTCCAGGTAGGAGCTGTCGGTGGCCGCCGTGTAGAGCAGCGGGGGCAGCAGCAGGGGCAGGACGACGTGCGGGTCGAGGGTGTAGTCGGGCACGCCGGGCACGTAGCTCACCGCCAGGCCCGCCGCGACCAGCAGCAGCGGCACCGGTACCGGCACGCGCCGGCCCGCCGCCGCGACCGCGGCGCTGCCCGCCACCAGCAACAGCAGCGGCATCACGTCCATCGTCCTCGCCCGCCCTCGGTTTCCGCGCGGTCATCCGCACACCCGTCGTAACCTGGCAATCATGAAACAGTGCACGCACGCCGACGCGCTGCCGCACCCGGAACCCGAGCCGTGCGGCGAGACCTGCCCGGAGTGTCTGGCCGAGGGCACGGACCCGGTGCAGTTGAGGCTGTGCCTGAGCTGCGGTCATGTCGGCTGCTGCGACTCCTCGCCGCGGCAGCACGCGACGGCGCATCACAAGGAGACCGGTCATCCGGTGATGCGGTCCTTCGAGCCCGGGGAGAGCTGGCGCTGGTGCTTCGTCGATCATGTACTCGTGTGACCCCGGCCCGCGACGGTTCGACCGTCTGACGTCTGGGTACGTCAACCCGGCGCGCGCTCTTCCGATTTGGGCCCGCCGACCCCCTAGCCACTGTGCGTGTTCATGTGTTTACTATGAGTGACAGCACGGGGTTGGGGTCTCGGGGACAGGAAACTTCGGGGCGCGATAACGTCACCGCTGAACCACGTATCGCGTTGCTCCGAGGGGCGTCCCTCGGCCCTGTAACGCTTGTACCACCTTGGAGGTGAGGGTGTCCCAGATCGCAGGCGAGCCCGCGACCCAGGACTTCGTGGAAGTCCGGCTGCCGGCCGCGGGTGCCTACCTGTCGGTGCTGCGTACGGCGACGGCCGGCCTCGCAGCCCGTTTGGACTTCACCCTCGACGAGATCGAGGACCTGCGCATCGCAGTCGACGAGGCCTGCGCGATCCTGCTGCAGCAGGCCGTGCCCGGCTCGGTGCTCAGTTGCGTCTTCCGTCTCGTCGACGACTCGCTCGAGGTCACCGTCTCGGCGCCGACCACGGACGGCCACGCCCCTTCGCGGGACACCTTCGCGTGGACGGTCCTCTCCGCCCTCGCGGGCAAGGTCTCCTCCGCCGTGGACGAGGACAAAACCGTTTCGATCAGCCTCTACAAACAGCGCGGCGCGGGACCCGGGCCGACGTGAGGGACGGGGACGGGGACGGGCCGGTGCGGGACGAAGAGCGCGGTACACGGGAGCTGCCGGCCGAGGGCACACGTTCTCCGAACGAGGTGCGGCGCACGGCGGACGGCATCGACGGCATCCCCGAGCAGGCCCGGCCGCATCCGGAGGACGAGACCTCGCCCGAGGCCGTCGTTCCGGGCGGCGGGCAGCGGACCGGGGGGACCCCCGTCCGGCCCGCCCGAGCGGAGGCACGGGCTCGGGAAAGGGCGACGGGCGGGACGATGAGCGAGCACGAGCGACACGCCGACGGCCACGCGCCGGGCGCACGGGGCACGCAGGGCACACGGCACGACCCGCAGGACCGCAGCGGCGCGCGCCTCCTGTTCGCCGAGCTGCGCACGCTGGCGAAGGACAGCCCGGAGTACGCGGAGCTGCGCAACCGGCTGGTCCGCATGCACCTGCCGCTCGTCGAGCACCTCGCGCGCCGCTTCCGCAACCGCGGCGAGCCGCTGGACGACCTCACCCAGGTCGCCACCATCGGACTGATCAAGTCGGTGGACCGCTTCGACCCGGACCGCGGGGTGGAGTTCTCCACGTACGCGACCCCCACGGTCGTCGGCGAGATCAAGCGGCACTTCCGGGACAAGGGCTGGGCGGTGCGCGTCCCGCGCCGGCTCCAGGAGCTGCGGCTGGCCCTGACGACGGCCACGGCGGAACTCTCCCAGCTGCACGGCCGCTCCCCCACGGTGCACGAGCTGGCAGAGAAGCTGTCCATCTCGGAGGAGGAGGTCCTGGAGGGCCTGGAGTCGGCCAACGCCTACTCCACGCTGTCGCTGGACGTCCCGGACACCGACGACGAGTCCCCGGCGGTCGCCGACACCCTCGGTGCCGAGGACGAGGCACTGGAGGGGGTCGAGTACCGGGAGTCGCTCAAGCCGCTGCTCGAGGACCTGCCGCCGCGGGAGAAACGCATCCTGCTGCTGCGCTTCTTCGGCAACATGACCCAGTCGCAGATCGCGCAGGAGGTCGGGATCTCGCAGATGCACGTGTCGCGGCTGCTGGCCCGCACGCTCGCGCAGTTGCGGGAGAAGCTGCTGGTCGAGGAGTAGCCGCGGCCGGCCGCCCGGCGCGGGCGAGGGCTTCCGGTTACTTCCGGGCGTTGCCCGGTCCCCGGATGCCGAGGGCCAGGGTGGTCTCGGGATTGATGAGCATGTACAGCGCGGCGAGCGCCAGGACACCGAGCACGGCGCCCGCGGGGACGGCGAGGCTGTCGGCCCCCGCCATGTTGTAGGCGACGGGCAGCGCCAGGATCTGCGTGATCACGGCGGGCCCCCGGCTCCACCCCTTCAGGCGGAGCAGTCCGCGGGCGGCGAGCAGCGGCAGCAGGGCGAGGACGATCAGCGTGATGCCGCCGGTGACGGCGGAGGTCCGGTCGTCGGGGTGTCCGGTGAGGCCTCCCACGAGCATCCAGGCGCCGCCGACGACGAGGGCCAGGCCCTCCAGCGCGGCGATCGCCGCCGCGGCGGTCACCCGGGCGGGGCGGGGCTCTGCCTCCTCGGAGGCTGCGGAGGCGGGGTCGGGGGTCTGCTCACTGCTCACCCCTGCAGGGTAGCCGTCGGCGCGGCCCCGCCCGCGCCCGCCCGGGTGTCGGGCCCCTCACGCGCCGGTGGGCCCGGGTGGCGATCTTCACTCCGGTCTGGGCCGAGTACCACCCAGTAGGTACCCTGCACACCATGCGTGCACTTCTCGTGGTCAACCCGGCGGCAACCACCACGAGTGCGCGTACGCGCGACGTGCTGATCCACGCGCTGGCGAGCGAGATGAAGCTGGAGGCGGTCACCACCGAGTACCGCGGCCACGCCCGCGACCTCGGGCGCCAGGCGGCCCGGAGCGACGACATCGACCTGGTGGTGGCCCTCGGCGGCGACGGCACGGTGAACGAGGTCGTCAACGGCCTCCTGCACGCGGGCCCCGACCCGGAGCACCTGCCCGGTCTCGCGGTCGTCCCCGGCGGTTCCACCAACGTCTTCGCCCGCGCCCTCGGCCTGCCCAACCACGCGGTGGAGGCGACCGGGGCCCTGCTGGACGCCCTGCGCGAGGGCAGCGAACGCACCGTCGGTCTCGGTCTGGCGTCGGGTACGCCGGGCACCGAGGACGAGGCCGTCCCGGCCCGCTGGTTCACCTTCAACGCCGGCCTGGGCTTCGACGCCGGTGTGGTCGGCCGCGTCGAGCAGCACCGCGAGCGCGGCAGGAAGTCGACGCACGCGCTCTACGTCCGTCAGGTGGTGCGCCAGCTCATCGGCGAGCCGCACCGCCGCAGCGGCACGATCACGCTGGAGCGGGAGGGCGAGGACCCGGTCACCGACCTGGTGCTGTCCATAGTCTCGAACACCTGCCCCTGGACGTTCCTCGGCAACCGCCCGATCTACGCCTCCCCCGAGGCGTCGTTCGACACCGCGCTCGACGTCTTCGGCCTCAGCCGGCTGTCGACGGCCGCGGTTGCCCGGTATGGCACCCAGTTGCTCACTTCGTCCCCCGAGCGCGGGCCGCGAGGCCGGCACGCGGTCTCCCTGCACGATCTGACCGACTTCACCTTGCATTCGAAGGTGCCTCTGCCCCTTCAGATGGACGGTGACCACCTGGGCCTGCGGACCAGCGTGACGTTCACAGGCGTACGCCGTGCACTGCGTGTGATTGTGTGAGCAGAAGGGGCGAAAGTCCTTTCACTCGAACGTTTAGACCAGGGTCCACCCCATGGAAGTACGGCTGTGACCTAGTCGACACCGAAGAATCAAAAAAAACTTTCCGGAAGGGGTTGTATCCGCCGCCGAGGTTTGCGAGTCTCTTCTTGGCGATCGGGACAGCCCGCAAGACCGGCATCCACAGATCACCGGAACCCCTCTTCAAACCACAGGACCACGCCAGGGAACCTGGCGGTAGGCCCTTCCCTTGTTGAGGGATTCGTGAAAGCGTTCACATTCACAAGCATCCGAGCATGTAATACCAAGGAGAGGTAGCAGCCATGGACTGGCGTCACCGCGCCGTTTGCCGCGAGGAAGACCCCGAGCTCTTCTTCCCCATCGGCAACACCGGTCCCGCGCTGCTGCAGATCGAGGAAGCCAAGGCCGTCTGCCGTCGCTGCCCCGTCATGGAGCAGTGCCTGCAGTGGGCGCTCGAGTCCGGCCAGGACTCCGGCGTCTGGGGTGGTCTCAGCGAGGACGAGCGTCGCGCAATGAAGCGCCGTGCCGCCCGCAACCGGGCCCGTCAGGCCTCCGCCTGACAACCCACCCCTACTGACAGCCTCAGCTTGGCGGCGCGTACAGCGAGTACGCATCCCCCGCTCCCGAGCCGCAGCGCGCAGTACCCCCGATGCGCATCGGACGATGTAGCGCACGAGCACAGGCCTCGGACCTTCACAGGTCCGGGGCTTTTTGCTGTGCCGGGAACCGCGGTCCTCGGCTCCGGCCCCGTCCGTCGGCCCGCCGACCGGGCCGCTCCTCGACTCCTCGACCCCTCGACTACTTCTCGGCGGGCACCGGGATGTCGAGGATCACCCGGGTGCCGCGCCCGGAGGCCGGGACCATGTCGAAGGTGCCGCTCAGCTCGCCCTCGACCAGGGTGCGCACGATCTGCAGCCCGAGGTTGCCGGAGCGGTGCGGGTCGAAGTCCCCGGGCAGGCCGACGCCGTCGTCCTGGACGGTGACCAGGAGCCGGGCCTCCTTGGTGGTGCCGCCGCGGACCGCCGAGACCTCGACCGTGCCGGTGTCGCTGTCCCGGAAGCCGTGCTCCAGGGCGTTCTGCAGCACCTCGGTGAGCACCATGGACAGCGGGGTGGCGACCTCGGCGTCGAGGATGCCGAAGCGGCCGGTGCGCCGGCCGGTGACCCTGCCCGGGGAGATCTCGGCCACCATCGCCAGCACGCGGTCGGCGATCTCGTCGAACTCCACGCGCTCGTCCAGGTTCTGCGAGAGCGTCTCGTGCACGATCGCGATGGAGCCCACCCGGCGCACGGCCTCCTCCAGCGCCTCGCGGCCCCGGTCGGACTCGATGCGCCGGGCCTGCAGGCGCAGCAGGGCCGCCACCGTCTGGAGGTTGTTCTTCACCCGGTGGTGGATCTCCCGGATGGTGGCGTCCTTGGTGATCAACTCGCGCTCGCGACGGCGCAGTTCCGTCACGTCGCGCAGGAGGACCAGCGAACCGATGCGGGTGCCCTTGGGTTTGAGCGGGATGGCGCGGAACTGGATCACGCCGTCGTGCGCCTCGATCTCGAACTCGCGCGGCGCCCAGCCGCTGGCCACCTTGGCGAGCGCCTCGTCCACCGGGCCGCGGGACGGGGCGAGTTCGGCGGTGGTCTGCCCCAGGTGGTGGCCGACCAGGTCGGCGGCCAGCCCCATGCGGTGATAGGCCGACAGCGCGTTCGGGGAGGCGTACTGGACGATGCCGTCGCCGTCGACCCGGATCAGGCCGTCGCCGACGCGGGGCGAGGCGTCCATGTCGACCTGCTGGTTCTCGAACGGGAAGGCGCCGGCCGCGATCATCTGGGCGAGGTCGGAGGCGCTCTGCAGGTACGTCAGCTCCAGCCGGCTCGGGGTACGCACGGTGAGCAGGTTGGTGTTGCGGGCGATGACCCCCAGGACGCGTCCCTGGCGGCGTACGGGGATGGACTCGACGCGGACCGGGACCTCCTCGCGCCACTCGGGGTCGCCCTCGCGCACGATGCGGCCCTCGTCCAGGGCGGCGTCCAGCATGGGGCGCCGGCCGCGCGGGACCAGGTGGCCGACCATGTCGTCCTGGTACGAGGTGGGGCCGGTGTTGGGGCGCATCTGGGCGACGGAGACGTAGCGCGTGCCGTCGCGCGTGGGCACCCACAGGACCAGGTCGGCGAAGGAGAGGTCGGACAGGAGCTGCCACTCCGAGACCAGCAGGTGGAGCCACTCGAGGTCGGAGTCGTCGAGCGCGGTGTGCTGGCGTACGAGTTCGTTCATGGAGGGCACGGGGCTGAGCGTACCTGGCGGTACGGACAGCGATCGAAACCAGCCACTGTCCACTGCTCCCCCGGCCCCGAGGGGACCGCGGCGCGGCCGGACGCCCCCGGGAGACACCCGCGGGCCGCGGCGCCTGGGAGGGACCCTCAACCCTCCCGGCACCGCAGCCCGGAGCAACATCGGCCGTGGGGTGTGCGGTCCCGGTCGGCCGAAGGATGAGGAGCCGGGGCAGTCAGGGCAGAGAGCTCCGGTTCCTCGGTCCGTCCTCCTGTGCGGGGAGGACGGAAGCCTGACGATCACCTGGTGCGCGGGACACGGTCGGTGTCCCCGCGTCCATTCTGGACTAGACCACTTACCGTGTCCATGTGGTGGGCGTCGTTTGTTGTCGGTGGTTCCGTCGGCCGCACGGGCGCGTCGGCAGCCGTCAGAAGCCTAACCCTGTTGGCTCACACGCGGGGCCGGTCCGAGGGGTTCATTTTCCGCGCGCCCGCCGCCCGCGCCCCCGTCACCCGGCCGACCGTTTGGGCGCGACCGCGGGGCCCCGCTCTGTTAGATTGGTCTAAACCACATAGCCAGTCCCGGACCCCGGGTGAGTCCTCTCTTCGAAACGGCAGGCCAGCGTGGAAGTTGTCATCGTTCCCGATGCCAAGGCGGGCGGCGCTCTCATAGCCGAGGCCATGGCGAAGCTCCTCCGGCGCAAGCCCGACGCCCTGCTCGGGGTGGCCACCGGGTCGACGCCGCTGCCCGTGTACGAGGCGCTGGCGGCCAAGGTGCGCTCGGGTGCCGTGGAGACCGCGCGGGCAAGGATCGCCCAGCTCGACGAGTACGTGGGGCTGCCCGCGGACCACCCGGAGTCCTACCGCTCGGTGCTGCGGCGCGAGGTGCTCGAACCGCTGGGCATCGGCATGGACGCGTTCATGGGCCCCGACGGGACGGCCACGGACGTGCAGGGCGCGTGCGAGGCCTACGACCGGGCGCTGAGCGGCGCCGGCGGGGTCGACCTCCAGCTGCTGGGCATCGGCACCGACGGACACATCGGCTTCAACGAGCCGTGCTCCTCGCTGGCCTCGCGCACGCGGATCAAGACGCTGACCGAGCAGACCCGCGTCGACAACGCCCGCTTCTTCGACGGCGACATCGAGCAGGTGCCGCACCACGTGATCACCCAGGGCATCGGCACCATCCTGGAGGCGCGGCACGTGGTGCTGCTCGCCACCGGTGAGGGCAAGGCCGACGCGGTCGCCGCCAGCGTCGAGGGTCCGGTCGCGGCGGTGTGCCCGGCCTCCGCGCTGCAGTTGCACCCGCACGCCACGGTCGTCGTCGACGAGGCCGCGGCGTCCAAGCTGAAGCTCGCCGACTACTTCCGGCACACCTACGCCCACAAGCCGGACTGGCAGGGCATCTGACCCGCCCCGGTGCGGCCCCACGGGCCGGACCGGACACCCACGCGCGCGAGGCGCCGGACCCGTCACGGGCCCGGCGCCTCTGCCGTACCCGCGCCCCGCACCCGCAGCCCCGCCCACGGCACGGGGCGGCCTCGCCGCGGCCCGCGCGGGTGGGCGCGCACGCCGAGGGCGCCGGTCCGTGCACGGGACCGGCGCCCTCGGTACGGCGACGGTGTTCGTCAGACGCCGGCGATGGCCTCCGCGGCGGCTCGGCCGCAGACGCGGGCGGCGCCGTGGGTGGCCACGTGGAGACCGCCGCGGGGCCGGGCGCGCGGGACGCCCATCTCGACGACGATCGTGTCGGGCCGGGCCGCCAGCAGGACGTCCAGGGCCGCCGCCATCCACGGGTGGCGGTGCTCGTCGCGGACGACGGCGACGATGCGGCGGGAGCCCGCCGCGGCCAGCGCCTCGCTTCCGGCGTCGGCGCCGTGGAAGCTGCCGGTCTCGGTGCCCGGGAGCAGGCGGCCGAGTTCGGCGGCCACGCCCCAGGGCGTCTCGTTGCCCACGGCGATGTTCGCCACGGGGGTGAGCGCGGCGACGTAGGGCGGCTCGGTGAGCGGGGCGACGTCCTCGGCGGCGGTGACGCGCAGGGCGCGGCGGGCCGCACGCAGGCCCACGTCGCCGTCCGCGGTGTCCGGGGCCCCGTCGGCGGGGCGGTTCGCCGCGGTCCAGCGGGCCAGGGCCCTGACCCGCTCCGCCGCGTCGGCCAGGCGCTCCTCGGGCAGTTCACCCGCGCGGACGGCCTCGACGAGCGCGTCGCTCAGCCGCCGTACGGTGCCCTCGTCGTGCAGGCCGCCGCCCACGCAGATGGCGTCGGCACCGGCCGCGACGGCCAGGACGGTGCCGCGTTCGATGCCGTAGGTGCCGGCGATGGCCTGCATCTCGATGCCGTCGGTGACGATGAGCCCGTCGTAGCCCAGTTCGCCCCGGAGCAGGTCGGTCAGGATGCGGCGGGACAACGTTGCCGGGCGGTCCGGGTCGAGGGCCGGGACCAGGATGTGGGCGCTCATCACCGCGCGGGTGCCGGCCGCGATGGCGGCGCGGAACGGGACGAGGTCCCGCTCGGCCAGCACGTCGGCGTCCACGTCGATGTGCGGCACGGCGTGGTGGGAGTCGACGCCCGTGTCGCCGTGGCCCGGGAAGTGCTTGGTGCAGGTGGCCACGCCCGCGGACTGCATGCCGGTGACGTAGGCCGCGGTGTGCCGGGCGACCAGGTCGGTGTCGGCGCCGAAGGACCGCACGCCGATGACTGGGTTGTCCGGGTTGGAGTTCACGTCGGCGGACGGCGCCCAGTTGAAGTCGACGCCCGCGGCGGCGAGCCGGCGGCCCAGTTCCGCGGCCACCGCGCGGGTGAGCCCGACGTCGTCCACGGCGCCGAGGGCGTGGTT
The DNA here is from genome assembly GCF_003112575.1 of Streptomyces ardesiacus. Taxonomy (GTDB): domain Bacteria; phylum Actinomycetota; class Actinomycetes; order Streptomycetales; family Streptomycetaceae; genus Streptomyces; species Streptomyces ardesiacus. The sequence goes on along the minus strand of NZ_BEWC01000002.1, from coordinate 803,094 downwards.
GCCGGGGAAGGAGGAGCCGGTGCGCACCTCGAGGCGGGTGACGTCACCGCCTTCCTCGTCGATGGCGACCAGCACGTCCTCGCGCTCGGCGCGCAACTGCGCGGTCAGCGCCGCCACCTGCTCGGGCGAGGTGACGTTGCGCCCGAACAGGGCGACGGAGGCGAGCCCTTCGCCGAGCCGGCGCAGCAGCCAGTCGGGGGCGGTGGTGCCGGCGAAGCCGGGCTGGAGGACGGTGAGCGCGTCGCGGGTGAGGGTGTCGGTGGCCCTGGCGAGGGTGGTCATCGGTGGCGCTATCCCTTCACGGCGCCGGACGTCAGGCCGGCGGCCATCTTCTTCTGCACGATCATGAAGAAGGCCACGACGGGGATCGCGATCATCGTCGATGCGGCCATCAGGGCGCCGTAGTCCGTGCCGTGCGAGGTGGTGAAATTCATGAGCCAGACGTTGAGCGTGTACTTGTCGTTGTCCTGCAGCACGATGTAGGCGAGCAGGTATTCGTTCCACGCGTTGATCAGGGAGAAGATCGACGCGGCGGCGAGGCCGGGGGCGAGCAGCGGGAACACGACGCGCCAGAAGGCGCCCATCCGGGAGCAGCCGTCCACCATCGCGGCCTCCTCCAGCTCCAGCGGGATGTTCACGACGAACCCGCGGATCATCCAGGTGGCGAACGGCAGCGTGGTGACCAGGTAGATGACGATGACGCCCCAGTACTCGTTGATCGCGCCGAGGTCGTTGAGCTGGATGTACAGGGGGATCAGCATCGCCGTGGGCGGCAGCAGCTGCACCACGAGCAGCACGATCATGAAGGCCTTGCGCCCGGCGAACCGGAACCGGCCGATCGCGAAGGCCGCGATCGTGGAGAGCACCATGGCGCCGAGGACGGCGGTCACGCAGATGATGAGGCTGGACTGGATGGCGGTGCCGAAGTTCGGCGCGTCGATCGCCCGGCGGAAGTTGTCGAAGGTGATGGAGCTCGGCCAGAGCTTCTGGTCGTAGGAACGGATCTCGTTGTTGGGGCGCAGCGCGCTCACCACGAGCCAGTAGACCGGGAAGGCCATCACCACGAAGGTGACGACACCCACGAGGTTGTAGAAGTGCCGGCTGCGCTTCTTGCGGTCGGGCCGGTATGCGGGCGCCGTGGCGCCGGGGGCGGTCGTGTCGCTCACTCGACCTCTCCGATCTTCAGAAGCTGGCGCAGGTAGTAGACGGCGACGCCGGAGAGGAGCAGCACGGTGATCAGGGCGATGGCGGCACCCTGGCTGAAGCTGTTCGACTCGAAGGCCTTCTCGTACGAGTAGAGGCCGAGCAGGTTGTACTCCTGCTCCGGCTTGTTGCCGCGCATCAGGAAGACCTGGCCGAAGACGTTGAAGTCCCAGATCACCGAGAGCGTGGCCACCATCTGGAAGACGGGCTTGATCACCGGCCAGGTCACGTAGCGGAACACGCCGATGCGGCCGGCGCCGTCCAGTTCCGCGGCCTCCTCCAGCTCGCTCGGCACCTGGGTGAAGGCGGCGTACAGGGTGACGGCGACGAACGGCACGGCTCCCCACACCACCACGGCACCGATCATGAGGAAGCCCTGCTTCGGATCGAGCCACCAGTTGTGGCCCTGGAAGTCGAGGCCCAGGTACTCGGTGAGGACCATGTTGGCGACGCCGTAGTCGGAGTCGGCGAACCAGCGGAAGATCGAGGTGGCGACCAGCAGGGGCAGCGACCAGGCCGCGATCAGCGCGCCGGTCAGCAGCAGTCGCACCGCCTTGGTCATGCGCTGCATGGAGTGCGCGAGGAAGAGACCGATGGCCAGGGTGGTGACGACGCACACCACCATGAACAGCACGGTGCGCCACACGACATCGTAGAACTCGCTGTCGCCGAGGATGTTGGTGAACTGGTCGAAGCCGACCCAGTCGGCGGCCTGACCGGTCCACAGTTCACGTCGGCCGACGTCCTGGAAGGACATGATCACGGTCTTGATCAGCGGCCAGACGAACACCGCGGCGAGGGCCACGACAGCCGGCGCGATCAGCAGGTAGGGCAGCAACGGCCCGTTCGTCCACCGGCTCCGCCGGGGTGCGGACGGCGCCGGGCCGGCACCGTGAGGAGGCCGCGGGGCGGACACCTCCGGGCCGGCTGTCTTGATGTCGGCGGCACTCACTGTGCTGGCCTTCCGTTCGAAGGATTCTGCATCGAGTCGGCGGCCGGCACGCGCCATGCGGCCGGCCGCCCAACCGGCCCTGTCCGGCCGGCGCGGCCGGACAAGGCACCGGAAGTCAACGAGTTCGAGCGGGGAGGCTCAGGAGGACTCGTTGATCAGGGAGTTGATCTCCGCGTCGGCCGCCTTGGTGGCGTCGGCGACCGACTTGCCCTTGAGGATGTCGAGGAGCATCGTCTCGAGCGTTTCCTTCTTCTCGATCGCCGACCAGCCCGGGGCGATCGGGGTGAACCACGCGTCGGGAACCGCGTTGGCGATCGGCGCCGTCTCGGGCTTGGCCTTCAGCGGCTCGAGCTGCTTGGTGTTGTTCGGGAGAATGTCCTTCTCGGCCAGTGCGGCCTGGGACTTCTCATTGGTGAACAGCGAGATCCATTCCTGACCGAGGTCCTGCTGGTCGGACTTGGAAACGGTCGCGAGGTCGGACCCGCCGATGAAGGAGGGCAGGGTCTTGCCCTCGGGACCGGGCATGCCCGCCGTGGCGATCTTGTCCTTGAGCTTCGGGTTGCCGCTCGTCTTGGAGTCGACGACGCTGCCGGCCTCCCAGCCGTTGCCGTAGAGAAGGGCGGCCTTCTCGTTGGCCATGACGTTGGCGTGGTCCTGCTCGTCCTTGGTCTGGTCGCCGTGGTTGTACTTCTTGACCAGGTCGATGAAGTGCTGGATGCCCTTCTGCGCCTCCGGCGTGGACAGGGCGGCCTTCCACTCCTTGCTGCCCTCGTCGTAGGTGGCGATCTCCCCGCCGTAGGCGGCCACGTAGGACATCGCGGCGTACCAGTAACGGCCCGGCAGGTACAGCGCGGAGAACGCGTTGTCCTTCTTGTACTTGTCCTGGACCTTGTCGAGCGCCTTGAGCAGGTCGGCCTCGGTCGTCGGCAGCTGGTCGGAGCCCGTGCCGGCCTTGAACATGTCCTTGTTGTAGATGGCGACGCGGGCACCCGCGTAGTAGGGGACGCAGTAGAGCTTGCCCTCGTAGGAACAGGTGTCCTTGAGGCCCTCGATCCACGTGTCCGAGTTGTCGTACTTCTTGGCGTCGATCTCGCCGAGGGCGCCGTTGAGGATGTACGTCATGGTCTCGGTGTTGCCGAGCTCGACGACGTCGGGGAACGAGTCGCCGGACAGGGCGGCGTCGAGCTTCTTGGTCTTGTCGCCCCACTGCTGGTACTGGACGTTGACCTTGACGCCGGGGTACTTCTTGTTGAACTCGGTGTTCGCCTGCTTGACCAGCTCGGGCCAGCTACTCTGGGCGTCGACCATCAGCCAGACGGTGAGTTCGCCCTTGCGGTCCTTCGGATCCTGCTTGGACGCGTCGTCGTCAGAGCTCCCGCACGCCGCGATGCTTGCCATGATGCCCGCGATACCGATCGCGGCTATCAGCTTGCGCTTCACGCCACCCTCCTCAGGGATGCCACAAACCCCCCTGCCTCCCTGCGGTTCGAGCGTGAACGCGTACCGCTCCTGGGGCCGGGACCTGGACCAATGGTGTAGACCAGTAGGGGGAGCTTGGCCCAGACCAATAGGACTGTCAAGGGTGTTCAAACTCCCCCGGTCCCTCCGTGATGGGACCGAGATATGCAGGGACCTTTCATTGCGCAAGCGACAGAACGGGCGGACCGGGACCGGGTGTACCACCCCCCACCGAATGGCCTGTCCGCGCACCCCCCGAACGCGCGTACCAGCGACGCCCGAACCCCCTGTGGACTAGACCAAGGGTGTTCCCGCGGGTATACAGAAGGGATCACGGAGCGTACGGGGGCATCCTCGCGCGGAGCCGTGCCACGATGTGAGCCGTGGCCGACAGGGATAGCGGTCGCTTCGGCACCCGGAGCCGGGAAGGCAGAGCATGAGCACCGACGTCAGCAGTGCGGAGAACGAGGGTGGGGCGACCGTCCGTACCGCGCGCGTGCCCAAGTACTACCGTCTGAAGAAGCATCTGCTCGACATGACCCGGACCCAGACGCCGGGCACCCCGGTCCCGCCCGAGCGCACGCTGGCCGCCGAGTTCGACACCTCGCGCACCACCGTGCGCCAGGCCCTGCAGGAACTGGTCGTCGAGGGCCGCCTGGAGCGCATCCAGGGCAAGGGCACCTTCGTCGCCAAGCCCAAGGTGTCGCAGGCGCTGCAACTCACCTCGTACACCGAGGACATGCGGGCCCAGGGCCTCGAACCCACCTCGCAGCTGCTGGACATCGGCTACATCACCGCCGACGACCGGCTCGCCGGACTGCTGGACATCACGGCCGGCGGCCGGGTGCTGCGCATCGAGCGGCTGCGCATGGCCAACGGCGAGCCGATGGCGATCGAGACCACCCACCTCAGCGCGAAGCGCTTCCCCGCCCTGCGCCGCTCCCTGGTGAAGTACACGTCCCTCTACACCGCGCTGGCCGAGGTGTACGACGTCCACCTCGCCGAGGCCGAGGAGACCATCGAGACCTCGCTGGCCACCCCGCGCGAGGCCGGCCTGCTCGGTACCGACGTGGGCCTGCCGATGCTGATGCTCTCGCGGCACTCGCAGGACCGCACCGGCCAGCCGGTGGAGTGGGTGCGCTCGGTGTACCGCGGCGACCGCTACAAGTTCGTGGCCCGCCTCAAGCGCCCGCAGGACTAGCACATTCCGGGCGTACCTTTCCCACGCCCGGACGCGACGTTTCGGTTGAGGACCGATATACGGACGAGGTCTTCCGCTGTCCTGACGCCGTCACCTACATTGCGTGCGCACTGCACGAGGTGATCAGCGAGGGGACGGAGCCGCGCATGCCAGAAGACACAGACGCGAGCAGAGAGCCGGTGGTGACCCCGGTGCGGGTCGTCATCGGGATCTGTCTCGTCGCACCGTTCGTCGCCATGCTCTGGGTCGGTTCCTACGCGAAGGCGGACCCGACGTTCATCGGCGTCCCCTTCTTCTACTGGTACCAGATGGCCTGGGTGCTGATCTCGACCCTGCTCACGGTCACCGCGTACAAACTGTGGCAGCGCGACCAGCGCGGACGCGCCGCCCACTCCGCCGCCACCTCCTCCGCGAAGGGCGGTGAGCCGCGATGAACGACGGCGTGAACGGCGTCGCACTCGCCGTCTTCATCTTCTTCTTCGTCCTCGTCACCGCCATGGGCTTCATGGCCGCCCGCTGGCGCAGGGCCGAGAACGAGCACAGCCTCGACGAATGGGGCCTGGGCGGCCGCTCGTTCGGCACCTGGGTCACCTGGTTCCTGCTGGGCGGCGACCTGTACACCGCCTACACCTTCGTGGCCGTCCCGGCGGCGATCTACGCGGCGGGCGCCTCCGGCTTCTTCGCGGTGCCGTACACGATCCTGGTCTACCCGCTGATCTTCACCTTCCTGCCCCGCCTGTGGTCGGTCTCGCACAAGCACGGGTACGTGACGACCTCCGACTTCGTGCGCGGCCGGTTCGGCTCCAAGGGCCTGTCGCTGGCGGTGGCCGTCACCGGCATCCTGGCGACGATGCCGTACATCGCGCTCCAGCTCGTCGGCATCCAGGCCGTGCTCGACGTGATGGGCGTCGGCGGCGGCGAGGACACCAACTGGTTCGTCAAGGACCTGCCGCTGCTGATCGCCTTCGGCGTGCTCGCGGCGTACACCTACTCGTCGGGGCTGCGCGCGCCCGCGCTGATCGCGTTCGTGAAGGACACGCTGATCTACATCGTCATCGCGGTGGCGATCATCTACATCCCGATCAAGCTGGGCGGCTTCGACGACATCTTCGCGGCGGCGAGCGACAAGTTCGCCGAGTCGGGCAAGGGCGGCGTGGTGCCCGACTCGGGGGGCCAGTGGACCTACGCGACGCTCGCGCTCGGCTCGGCCCTCGCGCTCTTCATGTACCCGCACTCGATCACCGCCACGCTGTCCTCGCGCAGCCGTGAGGTGATCCGCCGCAACACCACGATCCTGCCGCTGTACTCGCTGATGCTGGGCCTGCTCGCGCTGCTCGGCTTCATGGCGATCGCCGCCGGGGTCAAGGTGGAGAACGGCCAGCTGGCGATCCCGCAGCTGTTCGAGAACATGTTCCCGGACTGGTTCGCGGGCGTGGCGTTCGCGGCCATCGGCATCGGCGCCCTGGTCCCGGCGGCGATCATGTCGATCGCGGCCGCGAACCTCTTCACCCGCAACATCTACAAGGACTTCATCAAGCCGGACGCCACCGCGGCCCAGGAGACCAAGGTCTCCAAGCTGGTGTCGCTGCTGGTGAAGGTGGGCGCGCTGATCTTCGTCCTGGGCATGGACAAGACGGTCGCGATCAACTTCCAGCTCCTGGGGGGCATCTGGATCCTGCAGACCTTCCCGGCCCTGGTCGGCGGCCTGTTCACCCGCTGGTTCCACCGCTGGGCACTGCTCGGCGGCTGGGCGGTCGGCATGGTCTACGGCACGGTCGCCGCCTACGGCGTGGCCTCCCCGACGCAGAAGCACTTCGGCGGCTCCTCCGACGAGATCCCCGGCATCGGCGAGATCGGCTACATCGGTCTCACCGCCTTCGTGCTGAACGTCCTGGTCACCGTGGTCCTGACCGTCGTCCTGAGGGCGGTCAAGGCGCCCGACGGCGTGGACGAGACCAGGCCGGCCGACTACACGGCGGACGCCGGCGACCCCGGCGTCCAGGTCGAACTGCCGCCGGCCACGGCGGGCAGCTCGCACTAGTTCCCCCCGTCCAGCGGGCCGTCGGAGAAAACCGGCGGCCCGTTGTCGTACCCATCGGGCACACTCGCGGCATGGACTTCGTGATCCGGCGGGCGACGGCCGAGGAGTACGACACCCTCGGCGAGATCACCGCGCAGGCCTACCTGCGCGACGGCCTCCTCGACTTCGGGGAGAGCGACTCGTACCTGGACGAGCTGCGCGACGTGGCCAAGCGGGCGGCGGCCGCGGAGGTGCTGGTCGCCGCGGCGGACGGCCGGGTGCTCGGCGGCGTGACCTTCGTGCCGTCCGGCGGCCCGATGGCGGACATCTCGCGCCCCGGGGAGGCCGAGATACGCATGCTCGCCGTCGCCCGCGAGGCACGCGGCCGCGGGGCCGGGGAGGCGCTGGTGCGGGCCTGCGTGGACCGCGCCCGGGCCGTGGCGGGGTGCACGGGCGTCGTGCTGTCGACCCAGGCCGCGATGCGCACCGCGCACCGGCTCTACGAGCGCCTGGGCTTCGTCCGCACGCCCGGCCGCGACTGGAATCCCCTGCCGGAGCTGGACGACATCATGCTGCTCACCTACCGGCTGACGCTCTGACAGCGGCGCCCTGACCGGCGAGAGACCACGCCAGGACACAACATCTGGGGGTGCTCGCACCACCCGGCACAAGATGTATGCTCGTGCTCGCTGTCGCCGCAGGGGAATCCGGTGCGAATCCGGAACTGACCCGCAACGGTGTACTTGCGTGCATCCGTACGTCTTCGCACGTGCGCGCACGCCTGTCCAGTCCGAGGACCTGCCGACAGTGCGCCCGGCCGTCCCGGCCCGGGTGCCATGACGTCCGGGCCTCGTGGAGTGGGCCGGTGGACGCGCGACGCCGCGTGCGCTCGTGTGCTGCCCCCTGCCCTCCGCCAGGCCCCGTGCCGAGCGAGGGAGTGCTCCACGTGACCATCGCGCCAGCCGACCCGGCTTCAGCGAACCCGGTGACGGCTCCAGCCGCCCCGGGGACCGCCGCCCCCGTGACCGCGGGACCCGACGGCCCCGGTGCCGCCCTGCTGCGGACCCTGACCGGGCTGACCGCCGACCTCCCCGACGCCGATCCCGGCCGGGTGGCCGCCGCCGCGCTGCGCGGCCGGTCCGCGCACGCCGACGAGGCCGAGCTGCGCGAGCTGGCCACGGAGGCCGCCGCGGGGCTGATCTCCGAGGACCCGGTCTACTCCCGGCTGGCCGCCCGGCTGCTGACCATCGGCATCCGCGCCGAGGCCGCCGGCCAGGGCGTCGTCACCTTCACCGACTCGGTCGCCACCGGCCACCGCGAGGGCCTGATCGCCGACCGCACGGCCGCCTTCGTACGGCTGCACGCGGAGCGTCTCGACGCCCTCGTCGACCCGGACGCGGACGACCGCTTCGGCTACTTCGGGCTGCGCACCCTCTACAGCCGTTACCTGCTGCGCCACCCGATCACCCGCAAGGCCGTCGAGACGCCCCAGCACTTCCTGCTGCGGGTCGCCTCCGGACTCGCCGAGGACGACACCGCGCGGTCCGTGGACGAGGTCGCCGCCCTGTACGGCCTGATGAGCCGCCTCGACTACCTCCCCTCCTCCCCCACCCTCTTCAACTCCGGCACCCGGCACGCCCAGATGTCGTCCTGCTACCTCCTGGACTCCCCCCGGGACGAGTTGGACTCCCTCTACGAGCGGCTCCACCAGGTCGCCCGTCTGTCCAAGCACGCCGGCGGCATCGGCATCGCCTACTCCCGCGTCCGCTCCCGGGGTTCGCTGATCCGCGGCACCAACGGACACTCCAACGGCATCGTCCCGTTCCTGAAGACGCTGGACGCCTCGGTCGCCGCCGTGAACCAGGGCGGCCGGCGCAAGGGCGCGGCGGCGGTCTACCTGGAGACCTGGCACGCGGACGTCGAGGAGTTCCTGGAGCTGCGGGACAACACCGGCGAGGACGCCCGCCGTACGCACAACCTGAACCTCGCGCACTGGGTGCCGGACGAGTTCATGCGCCGCGTGGAGGCCGACGGGACCTGGTCGCTGTTCTCCCCCGCCGACGTGCCGGAGCTGACCGACCTGTGGGGCGAGGAGTTCGACGCCGCCTACCGCGGGGCGGAGGAGGCGGGGCTCGCCCGCAGGACGCTGCCCGCCCGTGAGCTGTACGGCCGGATGATGCGCACCCTCGCACAGACCGGCAACGGCTGGATGACCTTCAAGGACACCGCCAACCGCACCGCGAACCAGACCGCCACCCCGGGCCACGTCGTCCACTCCTCCAACCTCTGCACGGAGATCCTGGAGGTCACCGACGACGGGGAGACGGCGGTGTGCAACCTGGGCTCGGTCAACCTCGGGGCCTTCGCCGACCCCGCGAGCGGCGGCATGGACTGGGAGCGCCTGGACGCCACCGTCCGCACCGCCGTCACCTTCCTCGACCGGGTCGTCGACATCAACTTCTACCCGACCGAGCAGGCGGGCCGCTCCAACGCCCGCTGGCGTCCGGTGGGCCTCGGCGCGATGGGTCTCCAGGACGTCTTCTTCCGGCTGCGCCTGCCCTTCGACTCCCCCGAGGCGAAGGCCCTGTCCACCCGCATCGCCGAGCGGATCATGCTCGCCGCGTACGAGACCTCCGCCGACCTCGCCGAGCGCAACGGCCCCGCGCCGGCCTGGGAGAAGACCCGTACGGCGCGGGGTGTGCTGCACCCCGACCACTACGGCGTCGAGCACACCTGGCCGGAGCGCTGGGCCGCGCTGCGCGCGCGCATGGCCACGACCGGGCTGCGCAACTCCCTGCTCCTGGCCATCGCGCCGACCGCCACCATCGCCTCCATCGCCGGTGCCTACGAGTGCATCGAGCCGCAGGTGTCCAACCTGTTCAAGCGCGAGACGCTGTCGGGCGAGTTCCTCCAGGTCAACTCCTACCTGGTGGACGACCTCAAGCGGCTCGGCGTGTGGGACGCGCGCACCCGCGAGGCGCTGCGCGAGGCCAACGGCTCGGTGCAGGGCTTCTCCTGGATCCCCGACGACGTGCGCGCGCTGTACCGCACCGCCTGGGAGATCCCCCAGCGCGGCCTGATCGACATGGCCGCCGCCCGCACCCCGTACCTCGACCAGGCCCAGTCGCTGAACCTGTTCCTGGAGACGCCGACCATCGGGAAGCTCTCCTCGATGTACGCCTACGCCTGGAAGCGGGGCCTGAAGACCACGTACTACCTGCGTTCCCGCCCGGCCACCCGGATCGCCCGCGCCGCGGCCCGGACCACCACCGTCCCCGTGCAGGCCGCCCCGGACCCCGAGGCGGTCGCCTGCTCCCTGGAAAACCCCGAGTCCTGCGAGGCCTGCCAGTAATGACCACCGAGACCGCCGAGACCCCCGCGCACCACGCCACGAAGAACCTGCTCGACCCGGGCTTCGAGCTGACCCTGCGCCCCATGCGCTACCCGGACTTCTACGAGCGCTACCGGGACGCGATCAAGAACACCTGGCACGTCGAGGAGGTCGACCTCCACTCGGACGTCGCCGACCTGGCGAGGCTCAGCCCCGAGGAGCAGCACCTGATCGGCCGGCTGGTGGCCTTCTTCGCCACCGGTGACTCGATCGTCGCGAACAACCTGGTGCTGACCCTCTACAAGCACATCAACTCCCCCGAAGCACGGCTGTACCTGTCCCGCCAGCTCTTCGAGGAGGCCGTGCACGTCCAGTTCTACCTGACGCTGCTGGACACCTACCTGCCCGACCCGGACGACCGCGCCGCCGCCTTCGCGGCCGTGGAGAACATCCCCTCGATCCGCGAGAAGGCGGAGTTCTGCTTCACGTGGATGGACTCGGTCGAGTCGATCGACCGGCTGGAGACCCAGGCCGACCGGCGCCGCTTCCTGCTCAACCTCATCTGCTTCGCCGCGTGCATCGAGGGCCTGTTCTTCTACGGTGCCTTCGCCTACGTCTACTGGTTCCGCAGCCGGGGTCTGCTGCACGGCCTGGCCACCGGCACCAACTGGGTGTTCCGGGACGAGACCATGCACATGTCCTTCGCGTTCGACGTCGTCGACACCGTGCGCAAGGAGGAGCCGGAGCTGTTCGACGAGCAGCTCCGGGAGCAGGTCACCGACATGCTGCGGGAGGCCGTCGAGGCCGAGCTGCAGTTCGCGCGCGACCTGTGCGGCGACGGCCTCCCGGGGATGAACACCGACTCCATGCGGCAGTACCTGGAGTGCGTGGCCGACCAGCGTCTGACACGGCTCGGCTTCGCCCCGGTGTACGGCTCGGAGAACCCCTTCTCCTTCATGGAGCTGCAGGGCGTTCAGGAGTTGACCAACTTCTTCGAGCGCCGCCCCTCGGCGTACCAGGTGGCGGTGGAGGGCACCGTCGACCTGTCCGAGGACTTCTGAGTCTTCCGGGGCGTCCGCGTCTCCTTCCCCGGACCCCTCCCCTCCTCGGCCTCCCTGAGCTGCCGGTCGATGCGCCGGTCGCGCACGATGCCGATCACGGAGGGGAGGACCATGAGGACGAGGAGTCCGAAGGTCACGAGCATTCCGACAAGGCCTTCAATCTGGTTTCCGGTCATGACACCACTGTCGTCGTGGTCGCTCCTTACCGGGAGTGGCAGGACTGCCGTACGGCCTCGATTTCCTGCCACTTCCGGGGCACACTGACACCATGCTGCGCAACGTGGCCGCCGTCCTGCTGGACGGCGCGCATCCCTTTGAACTCGGCGTGATCTGCGAGGTCTTCGGCATCGACCGGAGCGACGAGGGTCTGCCGCGGTACGACTTCGCGGTGGTCTCCGCCGAGGGCCCCGAGCTGAGCACCCACGTCGGCGGGCTGACCGTCTCGACGCCGTACGGTCTCGAGCGGCTGGCCGAGGCCGACCTGATCGCGGTGCCGGCGGGCAGCGACTTCGTCCGCCGGGAGTATCCGCCGGAGCTGCTGGAGGCCCTGCGCGGGGCGGCGGACCGGGGCACCCGCGTCCTGAGCGTGTGCTCCGGCGCCTTCGTCCTGGGCGCCGCCGGTCTGCTGGACGGGCGGCGGTGCGCGGTGCACTGGCACCACGCGGCCGAACTGGCCCGGCAGTACCCGCGGGCCGAGGTCGCGCCGGACGTGCTCTACGTCGACGAGGACCCGGTGATCACGTCGGCCGGGACCGCCGCCGGCATCGACGCCTGCCTGCACATCGTGCGCAAGGAGCAGGGCACCGAGGTCGCCAACCGGATCGCGCGGCGCATGGTGGTGCCGCCGCACCGGGACGGCGGGCAGGCGCAGTACATCGAACGGCCGCTGCCGCGCTCCTCCTGCGACACCGTCGGCGAGGTGCTGGCCTGGATGGAACAGCACCTCGACGAGGAGGTCACCGTCGAGCAGCTCGCGGCCCGGGCGCACATGTCCCCGCGCACCTTCGCCCGCCGCTTCCAGCAGGAGACGGGGACGACTCCCTACCGCTGGATCCTGCGCCAGCGGGTGCTGCTGGCGCAGCGGCTGCTGGAGGCGACGGACGAGACGATGGACACGATCGCCTGGCGCGCCGGGTTCGGCACGGCGGCGGCCCTGCGGCACCAGTTCGTCAGGGCCCTGGGCACCACCCCGCACGCCTACCGGCGCACCTTCCGGGGGCCGGAGGCCGCCGCCTGATCCGTCCCGGCCGTGTCATCGCGCCACGGGCCTGACCAGCAGGTCGTGCGGGCGCAGCGTGATGCCGACCCGGACGGCGTCGTTCGAGCCCGCCACCTGTTCGAAGCGGAACTTCGTGGCGAGCGCGGCCGTGATCAGCGTGAGCTGCGCCATCGAGAAGTGGTCACTGGGGCACTTCCGCTTGCCCGCGCTGAAAGGCTTCATGGCGTGTTTCGGCACATTCTTCGCCCGTTCCGGAAGCCACCGGTCCGGGTCGAACTCCAGGTTGCGGTCGTACGACTTCGGATCGCGTTGGATTGCGTACGGACTGTAGATGATGTCCGCACCGGCCGGAATGCGATAGCCACCGAGTTCGCTCTCGGCCACCGCGCGCCGGGTCAATACCCATACGGCCGGACGCAAACGCATGGCCTCCATGATGACATTGCCGGTGTGCGTGAGGCTGCGGACGTCCTCGAATGCCACGGGGCGCCCGCCGGTGACCGCTTCGACTTCGTCGCGTATGCGGTCGGCATGTTCCGGATGCTCGGCAAGTGCCTGGAGCAACCACATGATCGTGGACGCGATGGTTTCACTGCCGGGGGTGAGAATCGCGACCACCTGGTCGTGGATCTCCTGTTCCCCGATCGGGTCGCCATTGTCGTCCTTCGCCTCCAGCAATGCCGTGAGCAAATCGTCCGGCTTTTGACCGGATGCGCGGCGCTCGGCGATGATCTCGTCGACCAGCAGGTGCAGATCGGCCAACGCGTCGTTGAAGCGGCGGTTGGCCGGAAGCGGCAGCCGGTACAGCGGCCCGAGCGGGACCACCATGCGCCGGTACATGCCCCGGAAGACGGTGGCGAGCGCGACGCACAGCCGCTCGGCCCGCTCGTCCATGTACTGCCCGCGCAGCAGGCAGCGGGCCGCGACGCGCACGGCGACCCGGAAGGACTCGGAGGTGGCGTCGACGGTCCGCCCGGGCTGCCAGCGCTCGGTGAGCGCGTGCGCCTCCTCCTCCATGATCGGCCCGTAGGCGGGGATGGCGTCGAGCCGGAACGCCGGCTGGATGGTGCGCCGCTGGCGGCGGTGGAGCGGGCCGTTGGCGGTGGCCACGCCCTCCTTGCCGAGCAGCCCCTCCAGCGACTCCCACAGCGGTCCCGCTATGTGGTAGTCGGGGTTCAGGGCGAGGGCGCCCGTCAGCTCCGGGTCCGTGATCGCGTAGACGGTCTTGGGGCCGAGCTTGATGCGCACGATGTCGCCGTGGTCGCGCAGTTGGGACATGAAGGCCAGCGGGTCGCGGGCCAGCCGCCAGCCGTGGCCGAGCAGCGGCACGCCGCCGCCCGCGACGGGTGGCTCGCGCAGCTCCGGTGCGCCTGGTGCGCGCGTTTCGGGACGGACGGACTCGACGGTCATTTCTCACCTGCCGCTTCGTTGTTGACGTACGGGGGCGTGGACCGGTCGTCCCAGCTGTCGACCCGGTACCGGCCGGACTCGTGGTGGAACCAGTAGACGGAACTGAACCAGTTCCGCATATTGCCGACGTTGGCCCGTACGGCGCCGCTCAGTTCCTTTCCGCGTACGGTTCCGTCGGCGAGCCGGTCGGCGAAGCGCAAGGCTTCCTGCTCCACGGCGAGGAATTCGGTGATGCATTCCTCCACGCGTCGCCTGACTTCTGCGACGGCTTCTTCCAGCGTGAGTGAGTGATGGGTGATGAGACTGATACCGAGATTGTGGACCTCGTCCCCGGCTATTTCTTTCGGAAGCGAGCAGAGGTCGTTGTACCAGGCGGCGAATTCCTGACTCAGCAGCGCCGCCCGCCGATATGCCGGGTGTTTCCGTACGGCGTCGGGGAGTTCGCATCCCGAACTCGGCTCCAGCAGGTCGGTCCAGATCCAGTGCGCGAAAGTGAGCCGGCGCAGTTCGAGGTACTCCTCGACGCCGGGCACGGTGCGGCGCGTGCGGTTGTGGAATTCCCGGTCGTACGCCTCGATCACCGCGTGGAAGTGCCGCGCGAAGCGGGCGTTCCAGGTGGCCGGCAGGAAGGCGTAGAGCCGCCGCACACTGTCGGCGAACCCGGCCACCAGCGCGTCCTGGTGGTGCAGGTGGTCCCCGGGGGAGTCGAGCGCCGTGTGGAGCCGGCCGCGCAGTCGTCGCCAGGCGCCGGGGCGGCCGTGCACGATGTCGCGGTCGTGCCGGTCGTCCCAGACGAAGAACCACGCGCTGTAGTCCGCTATCGCCTGCATGACCTCGTCGGGGGCACCCAGGTAGTACCCGGCCATGAGGTCCGTGTAGCACAGGCCGTCGGCATATTCCTCGACCTTGTCCGCCGACATGAGCCGCTTTTCGAGCAGCCAGGCGCGTGTTGTCTCCTGGAGCCTGGGCCAATACGGGTGCAGTTGCCGCGGAAATTCCGCCTCGATCACTGGAAGGCGGAGCGATGACGGTACTGCGATCGCTGTCGGTGTCGCTGTGGTGCCGTGTGAGAAAGCATGCACGAACAAACCCCTCTCAGCCGCCGGTGGCGCACCCCTCTCCCTGAGCCGGGCGTGCGCCGTTGCGTATCCCGCACTTCCCATTCAGCACCACAACTGACCGTTCTGGGAACGGATTTGCTTCATTCACTACCCCTGCGTGCCGGAATTCTCCTGTTGTGTGGCGGCTTTCCAGGGACGCGCACAGACGAACGGCGCCCGCTCGGGGAAGACCCGAACAGGCGCCGTGCGCGAGGGAGATGTGGGGCGGGTGTGGCGGTGTCAGTCGTTGGCGACCACGGGGTAGCGGGGCTCGTTCTCGGCCATCTGCCGCAGGGCGTCCTTGCGTTCGCGCTTGGAGAGCCGGTCGATGTACAGGTACCCGTACAGGTGGTCCGTCTCGTGCTGCAAACACCGTGCGAAGTACCCGGTACCGCGCACCTTGACGGGGTTGCCCTTCTCGTCCTGCCCGGTCACCTCGGCGTAGTCGGGGCGGGCCAGCGGCGCGTAGGCGGTCGGCACGGACAGGCAGCCCTCGTTGCTGTCGTCCAGGCGGCGGCGGTCCGCGGGCAGTTCGACGAGCTGGGGATTGCAGACCACGCCGACGTGACGGACGCCCTCGTCGTCCGGGCAGTCGTAGACGAAGACCTTCTTGGAGACACCGATCTGGTTGGCGGCCAGGCCCACGCCCTCGGCCGTGCGCTGGCTGGCGAACATGTCGGCCACCAACTGCTGGAACGCCTCGCCGAAGTCGGTGACGTCCTCGCACTCCTTGTGCAGCACCGGGTTGCCGACCACCGTGATCGGGCGCGAGGTGCCGCGCCCGCGCCAGTCGGCCTCGCGCTCCTCGCAGTCCTGGGTGTCGACGACGAACCCCTCGTCGTCCACGGGGAGCACGCCCGGGTGCTGCTGTTCGGTGTCCTGCTGGGCCATGACCGACGTATGCCTTCCTCGTACAACCAAGGGTGATGCTGGAGTGCCTGGGGCAGAGACTGCCCCGTCAAAGACTACGGGGCCGCTCAGCAGACCTCTTCCAGGTCCCGCCAGTCACGCGAGTCCGGGCTGTCCGCGACCCACCCGTCCAGCAGCCCCTTCACCAGCCCGGCCGGCGCGGCCACCCCGCACTCCCGCTCCGGCACCCACAGCTGCCCGTCCGTGCGGTGCCCGAGCGGCCCGGGGTGTCCCGGTTCGCTGTGGTCGTGCGGGTCGAGGTGCTCGCCCTCGCCCTCGTCGGACGGCATCCGCGACTCCGAGCACATCCGGCACAGCAGCCGGACGGAGGACGACCAGTCCTCGGCGGCGAACCCGGCGTCCGCGGCCAGCTGCTCCAGGGCGTCCCGGTCGGCCTCGGTGGCGGCCTCCAGGAGGACCACCCAGGTGGGCACGGGTGAGGGCGCCCACAGCTCGATCTCGTCGAAGACGGGGTAGGAGTGCCCGGCGCTGGTCGTCCGCTCCCCGTGCGGCACGCCGTCGTGCAGGACGACCTCGCCCCAGCGCCGGCCCGAGGACGGCAGCGGGATGGACAGCACCTCGACGCGGGCGGGATCGAGCCGCCGCCCCCACACCACTTCGGCCTCGCCCTCCGGGGAGAGCCGTACCGCCGCGCTGCCGAGGTCCATGCCGAGCGGCTCACCGGCGTCCGTGGCCTCGCCCGGGGTGCGCAGCCCGTAGGCCTGCCAGGCCCGGCGGGCCAGCGGCCAGTCCTGCAGGGCGGTCGCGGCGATGCCGACGTTCCACCAGTCGGGGGCGCCGGCGTCCCGGTCGAGCAGTGCGACGGCCCTCAGGCCCGCCGCCCTGGCCTGCTCCCAGTCGTGCCGGAACTTGTGCAGCAGCGCCAGGTTGAACCAGGACTCCGACAGCCAGGGCTCCAGGTCCGCCGCCCGCGTCAGCAGCGCGCCCGCGTCGTCGTAGCGACCGTCGCCGATCAGCGTGAACGCGCGGTCGGTGGCCTGCCGCCAGGAGGCGGAGGGCCGGTGCCGTGCCTTGCCGAAGATCCTCACGATTCCCGCCTGCCAGTTCCGTTCAGTGGGCTGGCTGTGCCTTTCGCGCCCCCGGACACCCTCTCCCGGGCATCAAACCACGTACGGCTGCGGAGGCGCTCATTACCCATGGGTTACCCAGCCGCGGGCTCGGTAAGGCTGCCTCGCGAAAGGACTCGGGCCAGCGCTTCCACCACCTCGGGAGCGTAGTCGCCGGCGGTGGCCAGGCGCAGCTCCTCCAGCGCCGCCAGGCCACCGCCCGGACCCGCGTCCCGTGCCTTCTCCTCGTAGGCGTTGACGACCCGCACGATCCGCGCGGCCACCGGCTGCTCCCGGCAGGGGTCGGCCTGCCGCTCCACCACCACCGCGACCGCCGCGTCGACGCCGGTCTGGCGGACGACGGCCCCGCCGAGCAGCGCGATCCGCCGCTGTTCCGAGGCGGGCAGGTCGGCGGTGGCACCCGCCGGAACCGGGTCGACGAGGCTCAGCTGGCCGATGTCGTGCATGAGCGCCGCGTACTCCAGCACCGTCAGCTCCGCCCCGGACAGCCCCAGGTCCCGCCCGACGGCCACCCCGAGCCCGGCGACGCGGCGGGCGTGCCCGGCCGGGGTGTACCCGGCGATCTCGGTGGCGCGGGCCAGGGAGGCGATGGTCTGCCGGTAGGTGGCCCGCACGGCCGCGTACCGGCGGTAGGAGAGCTGGGCGAGCAGCAGCGGCACGGAGAAGACGGGCAGCGCCCACAGGCCCGCGACGCTCACCGCGAGCGCCATCACGGCACCGGTCGCACACACCGCGGAGGTGATCCCGACCATGCCGCGCAGCTCTTCGCGCAGCAGCGGCCCGAAGGGCCAGCCGGTGCGCGCGTGCGCGGGTGCGGCGGCGAGCACGGCGTCGCACAGGGTGGTCAGGGCGAGGAGCGCGAGCAGCAGCAGCGCGTAGGCGGGGCCGCTCCAGTGGTCGAAGACGCCCTGGTTGGACAGGGGCCGGAAGCAGACGGCGGCGAAGCCGACGGTGAGCACGCGCCGTGCCAGGGGGTCGAGGACGGGACCGCTGCCGCGGGCGACGTGGGGCACGCTGCCCAGCAGGGAGGCGGCGAGCACGACGCTGACGGTCTGGGCGACGCCGTGGTGCGCGGGCTGCCCTGCGACGTCTCCGAGCAGCGCGTACGCCAGCGCGCCCGCGGCCCCGAGGGGAGCCGCCTCCCGGGCCTCGGCACCGGTGCGCCGGGTCAGCTCGCCGAGGGCGACGAGGCCCCCGAAGGCGAGCGCAACGGGCCGCTGGTGGGGCCCCGACCCGAGCACGGAGGCGAGGCACCCGAGCGCGAGGAGGCCGGCACAGCCGGGTACGAGGAACAGCGCCGTCCCCGGAGGCCGGGGCGTCTCGCCGGTGCCCCGGGGCGGGTCCGGGCGCAGCCGCCGGCGCGGTGCCGCCGGGGAGGGTGACGGGACGCGGGGCCGGAAGGACGTCACGGCGCACCCCCGCCCGCACGCCCCCCGCGCCCCGGGGCCGGGGGCCGCCGCCGGCCGGCGCACCGCGCACGCGCACCGACGGCCCGCGCCCTCGTGTCCGCCGGTCCCGGTCCCCGACGACGGCGCGCGGCGGCCGGTCCCGTCCCCCGGTCGCCTCCCGGACGCCGGGCTCCCCGGACTCGGCCGACGGCACACGCGCGCGGGACCCGGCCGTGGTGCCGGCCCCGGCGAGGACGGCGCCCCCCGGGACCGCAAGCCCGACGGAGGCACCCGGCGGGGCACGGAGGGAGAACCGCGCGAGGGCACCCGGCAGGGGACGGACGACGGGCCGGGCGGAGGCACCCGGCAGGGCAGGGACGGAGAAGAGGACGAAGGCACCCGACAGCGCACCGACGGAGAAGAGGACGAAAGCACCCAACAGCCCACGGAAAGAGAGCCGGCCGACGACGCCCGGCACGGAACGGACGGCAGACGCGGCGCGGACGGCAGACGCGGCGCGGACGGCGGGTCCGGCAAGGACGTGCCGGGGGCACCGGCGTCCTCATGACGCCCCCTTGCCGACGTGGTCCCGCGCGCCCCCGCGCCGGCCCGGTATCGCGCCGGGGGGCGCCGGTGTGCCGTCCGCCGTCACCGACGGGCGCCAGCCGTGGCGTCCGAGGGCGTGGACGAGCGCCCGCACCATCCGCGGGTCGAAGTGCGCCCCGGCACACCGCTGGAGCTCCTCCAGCGCCGCCGCGACGGGACGGGCCCGGCTGTAGGAGCGCGTGGAGGTCATCGCGTCGAAGGCGTCGGCCACCGCCACCACCCGGGCCGACTCGGGGATCCGGTCGCCGGCCAGCCCGTAGGGGTAGCCGCTGCCGTCCAGCCGTTCGTGGTGGTGGAGGACGGCGGCCCGGGCCTCGCCGAGGAAGCGGATGCCGCGCACCATCTCGTGACCGTATTCCGGGTGCAGTTCGATCACCCGCCGCTCGTCGGGCGTCAGCGGCCCGTCCTTGCGCAGCAGCCGGGTGGGGACCCCGAGCTTGCCCACGTCGTGCAGGATCCCGGCGAAGCGGAGGGTCTCGACGCGTTCGTCGTCCATGCCCAGCTCGCGGGCGATCATCATGGAGGCCTGACCGACGCGTTCACTGTGGCCGCGCGTGTAGCCGTCCTTGATGTCGACGGCCTGCACCAGGGCCCGGATGGTCGCCTGGTGCGCGGCCCGCTCGCGGTGGTACTGGGCGAAGGCCCACCACGCCACGCACATCGGCAGCAGTACGAGCAGCGCGGCCACCGGGCCGTAGGGACTGCGCCACAGGACCGCCATCATCAGACCGGCGAGCCCGTGCGCCGCGATCGGCGCGAGCGACCGGAGGAACAGCCCCCGCCACGCCCGGCGCGGCGGCACCCGGTCGGCGAGGGTGAGGATCCCGCCGTCCAGGACGGTGAGCACCACGCAGAACGCGAGTACGGCGGCCCCGGCCGGCACGAGGACGTACGGGAAGGCGGGCTCCACGACCGCGTCCCGGCCACCGAGCCGCCAGTGGACGCAGGCGGCGGCCCACACGGCGAGGGTCAGTTGCGCGGCCCGCCACACCCGCCGCAGGCCGTAGGGCCGTCGCGGCACCGGGGACAGCAGGGCCCCGGGCAGGGCGACGAGCGCGGCGGCGGGCGGCGGCAGCAGGAAGGCGCCGGCGAGCAGGACGGGATAGCAGGTGCCGACGAAGCGGGACCGCGCGACCAGCTCGGAGCCCGCGTACAGCCCGGCCAGCAGCAGCACCGCCCACCAGGGCGCGTGCACCGAGGGCAGCGGCCGCAGGCAGAGCAGGGCGACGAGGGCGACGCATACGACGTACGCACGCGCGCGTGCGGGTACCGCGTCCATGAGCCCCTCCCCGGCCACGCCTGTGAAGCTCGGAGCCTAGGACGACGAAGGGGAGGCCGCGGGCAGATAACCCGCGGATTAGCACGTACGAGTGACTTCGGAACGGCACAGAACCGAACAGTCCTGTGCGTCTCCGGACCGGCTCAGGACTCCTGCGACGCCGACGGCGACGTGGTGACGTCGTGTTCGGGCACGGACTGCCCGGACCGGATCAGGTCCAGCCGTCCCATCACCTTGGCCCGCAGGTCGCCCGGCACGTCGTCCTGTCCGCAGCACCGCTTGACCAGCTTCTTCACGGCCTGCTCCAGCCCGTACTTCTCCAGGCAGGGCGAGCACTCCTCGAAGTGGTGCTCGAACTTCACGCAGTCCGAGTCCGGCATCTCCTTGTCGAGGAACTCGTAGAGATGATCGAGGATTTCGCTGCAATCCGTCTCGTGCGGCTCTCCGCAGCTCATGACCCCGAGCCTTTCGCTTCGTTCGACTCTCCGGCGCCGGCGGGGACCAGACCGCGGTCGCGGGCGTAGTCCTCCAGCATGCCGCGCAGCTGACGGCGTCCACGGTGCAGCCGGGACATCACCGTACCGATGGGTGTCCCCATGATGTCCGCGATCTCCTTGTAGGCAAAGCCCTCGACGTCCGCCAGATACACGGCGATACGGAATTCCTCGGGGATCGCCTGGAGCGCCTGCTTCACGTCCGAGTCGGGCAGGTGGTCGAGCGCCTGCGACTCCGCGGAGCGCAGACCCGTCGACATGTGCGACTCGGCACGGGCGAGCTGCCAGTCCTCGATCTCCTCGGCCGCGCTGCGCTGGGGTTCGCGCTGCTTCTTGCGGTACGAGTTGATGAAGGTGTTCGTGAGGATGCGGTACAGCCACGCCTTGAGGTTGGTGCCCTCGCGGAACTGGTGGAAGGACGCGTACGCCTTGGCGTAGGTCTCCTGCACCAGGTCCTCGGCGTCGGCCGGATTACGCGTCATGCGCAGCGCGGCCGAGTACATCTGGTCGAGGAACTCCAGCGCGTCCCGCTCGAAGCGCGCGCTGCGCTCGGCGGACGACTCCGCGCCCGTGCCCCGGCCCTCGGGCTGCTCCGCCTGGCCGTGTTCGGTCCCTGCGTCGGTCCCAGTGACCGGACCCACCTCCTCCAATGACGTCGTGAAACCGAGACCGGCCTCACTCGAATCGGAGGATAGACGACGATCCGGTCCGCCCGCCGCCCGAATAGGGGCGGTCTTGGCGGCGTGCAGCACGGTCCAGTCCAGGTCGGCGCGGCTGCTGCGACTCGGGCAGAAGGCTGAACCCATGCGGCGGACTTCCTCTCCTACGGCGTCGGTGCTGATTCTCAGCAACGTATGCACCGCACAACATCGGTCACCCGCCGGTCATTCCCGGCCGTTCAGCCGAGTGGGCCGACCCACTCCAGGACGCCTTCGGTGATCAGCTCCAGCGCCTGCTCCTGGGTGATCTCCGCCCGCTTGGGCACGGCGAAGCCGTGGTCCCCGTACGGCACCTCGATCAGGTCGTAGGTCCCCTCGGGTGCCTCGGGGAACTCCTCGGGCCTGCCGAAGGGGTCGTTGCCGCCCTGGACCACGAGGGTGGGCACCCCGGCGCCCAGCAGCTCGTCGGCGCGGGACTTCTCCGGCTTGCCCGGCGGGTGCAGGGGAAAGCTGAGCGCGAGGACGGCGTGGGCACCCAGTTCGGCCGCGGTGCGGCAGGCGACGCGGGCCCCCGCGCTGCGGCCGCCCGAGATCACCGGTGGGCCGGACGCGGCGAGCGCGGGCCAGACGCCCCGCCAGCCGGTGTCCAGGGTCTTCGGCGCGGGCGCCAGCTTCTTGCCCGCCACCCGCCAGGGCTGCTCCACCAGGGCGACGCTCACCCCGTGGGCCGGCAGGGCGGCGGCCAGTGCCCGCAGGTCGCGTGCCTCGATGCCGCCGCCGGCGCCGTGGCTCAGGGCGAGGACGAGCCGGGGCCGGTCCGCGCGGTGCCAGGTGATGCGGGCGGTGCCCGCTTCGGTGCGGATGTTCTCGATGGTGTCGCTGGTCACGTCAGAAGAGTGTGCCCTCTTCCGGTGCCTCCAGCTCCTTGAGCAGCTCGGGCCCGTTGTTGCGGACGTTGCTCACGGCCGTGGACACGGGGAAGGCCCGCATCAGCCCGGGGGGCGGGGGCGCCAGCAGGGAGGTCAGCGCGTCGGGGTCGGTACGGGCCGGATCGAGCCAGTCGTCCCAGCGGTCCGGGGTCAGCATCAGCGGCATCCGGGGGTGGATCTCGGCCAGCGCGTGCGGGCCGTCGGCCGGGCCGACGGCGAGCGGCTCGGTCTCGGCCTCGGTGGTGATCACCGAGCACGTCACCCACCAGGCCTGCGGGTGGTCGTCCGGCAGGGTCCGGTCGCGCCAGAACTCGTAGAGCCCGGCCATGGCGAACACGGACCCGTCGGCCGGGGTCACGAAGTACGGCTGCTTGCGGGGCCGCTTCTTGCGCCCCTCGACCTCCAGGTCCCGCTCCTGCTTGCCGGTGACCCACTCGTAGTAGCCGTCGGCGGGCAGGATGCAGCGCCGGGCGCTGAAGGCGCGGCGGTAGGAGGGCTTCTCGTGGACGGTCTCCGCACGGGCGTTGATCATCCGGGCGCCGCCCTCGGGCGTCTTGGCCCAGGAGGGGACCAGTCCCCACTTCAGCTTCCGAAGCTGGCGAACCGGCCTCGGGTCCCCGGCGTCCTTCAGGGGACGGTCCAGGACGGCGTAGACCTCCTTGGTGGGCGCCACGTTGTAGTCGGGCTCCAAGCTCTCCTTGGGCTCCCACTTCTCGATCTCAAAGATTCCTGCGAGATCCTCGGGTCGACGACTCGCCGCATACCGTCCGCACATATGGAGAACCCCTTTGACCTGCGGAAATATCTGTTCATTCAGCACCAAGTCAGCACGGTGCCGGCCAGCGTCACATCCATCCCCTTGACCGCCCGGCCAGTGGCGTCCGGCGAAAGGTGCCGTGTCCGCCCCTTGATGCTCCTGTGCCCCGGCCACCGGGACATGTGCAAGAGTGACAGACCGCTACTGAGCGCGGTCGGGGCGAACCAAGTCGCAGGTAGTGACCGTGACCAGTCGTAACCCAAGGTCTTCATAACCTTACGGAACACAGACGAGTAGTCCGAGGTGGTGACCAGGGTTCCGGTGATCGTCTTAAACGAGGGCACCACCCGGACCGGTGCCACAGCGGACCACGTGCTCGCCCACGGCCTCGGCCAGGTCCATCGCCAACGGAATGTCCCGCCTGTGCCCCTTCGGCGCGCCCTCCACCCAGCCGTGGAGAGGCCATCCGCCTCCCGCCCCACCCGAGGGGCGGCGGGTGGCACAGCGCCGCCGTCCGAACGGGATCTTCGGAGCGAGCGCTCGCTTCTCGCAGGCAGATCCTCGATCCGGAAGCAGCCTTGGACAGAATGGAGGCGGGGTCTGAGAGGCGCGCCGAGCACGGAGACGGATTGCCTGACGGTCGTCGTCCTTGGACGGAGCGTAGAGAACTCCATGATCTTGGAAGCCGTGCCTGTCACGTTCCGGCCCTGCCACTCACCCGACGGACCACCACGAACCGGGCGTCACGCGACTACGCCGGTGGTCATGGGATCACCGCCCCGGGTAGGCGTCGTCGAGCGATTCGGACACCATCCCACCGATGTCGGTGTATCCGGCGACGCCCCAACCGCTCGGCACGACGCTGCCTGGCGCGCCAGGAAAGCCATCCCGGCGCACTGGACCATCGTGCCGAGCGCCCACGGCCAGCCGGTGATGTCTGCCATGAGCACGCAGCGGACGAGCACAACCACCAGCTCCTGCACGACGACACCCCAAACCCGAAGCCCGCCTCGCCGGCTTGCTGTTGCTCTTACGCCCAGTGGCCCGTGGCAGTGTCGGGCACCGGAGACCCCTTGGACGCGTCGTGCGGCGGAACTGGACCGCGCGTGCCCGGCACGCCGCGTGGGTACGGATCATGGCCGCGTAGAACCCAGGTGGCTCCGCCACCGTTGCTCGAACAATGTCCACCGCTCAGCTGTCACAGCCATCGATGTCGTCGTCACAACCCTCCACCGCATTCCGGGCGATGGTGTCCAGGCGCCACAGGATCAGGCCGGTGCCGTTCTTGACCGGGTCGACCTGTGCGGTGAACGGCTCACCTGCGGGGATGTTGAACTGGTCAGCTTCCCGGTCCCCGCACTCGATCCCGTACGCCTGCTCCTGATCGCCCCGCGACAGGGTGAGGGTGAGTTCTCCGATCCCGTCCGTGTCACAGGTGATGCTGAGGAGGTACGGCCGGTCGCCGTGCGCAGTGTGCTTCTTGTCCATGCCGCTCGCGATAAACGCGCTCGCGGTGTCGACGAGTTCCGGACTCGCGTCGCTGTCCGACGCCGCCTTCAGAGCACGCTCCGCCCGCCGCATCGCGTCGTCCGGCTCCCAGGCCCGGCTGCCGTCACCCGCCGGATCGCTCTGCTGGACGGCCGGAGCCGACGACCGGTCCGTCGCACCGCTCGGCTCCTCGCTCGCTTTGAAGCAGCCGGTGAGCAGACCGATCGCCGCGACGCAGATCGGCAGGAAGTGACGTATACGCATGTATCCACCGTAGGTTCGGGGCCGGCGGCGGGGCTGTCGCCCCGCCGGCGGCTCAACGCGGGTTGTTGCTCACTTGTCTGCGGAGATCCGCCGGAGCAGACCGGGGCCGCACACCGAGTCGCAGGACTCTTCGGCGGCTGTCTCCTCTCCGACAAGGCGACCGCTTGGCTGCCCACGACGGAACGCCGAGCCCTTGGCGGGCGGGGGCACGAGCTGGTACTCCCGGCCCAGTGCGTCGGCCTGGGTGTTTCCGTAAACCGTCACCTCTCCGTCGGACCAGCGGACGAAGAGATCGTCCTCCCACAGATTGCCGCCGAATTCGCCGGGCACAAGGATGCGGGAGTGGGTCCACAGCTGGTTCGCGGGCTTGAGCTTCCGCTCTCTCTTCAAGCTGTTGGCGCCGAGGTCCTCGTACACGGTGAGTTCACCGTCGGACCAGCGGACGAGCAGGTCGAAGTCGGAGTTGGTGGTCCCGTCGAAATCGCCGCCCGCGATGATCGTGGCATGGTTCTTCCACAGGGCGTTGGGGACCTGGAGTTGCTGCTCGGCGTGGAAGCCCGTGCCGTCGACGTTGGTGTACTTCGTCACCTCGCCGTCGACCCAGCGCACCACCACGTCGTCGGGCCACTTGTTGCCGCCGAACTTGCCGGTCGCCAGACCCTTGGCGTACTTCCATGTCGAACCGGCAGCGGCGATCTTGATCTCGTTCGCCGGGTGCTGATCAGCTGCGGTCGGCAGTTTCGTCCTCTCATCGATGTCCTTGTAGATCGTGACTTCGCCGTCGCTCCACTTGACCATCAGGTCGAAGGCGTCGGAGCCGGTGTAGTCGCCCGCGGTGATGACCTCGGCGTGGTCCGCCCACAGCTTGTTGGGCTTCGCCAGTTGGGTCTCGCAGGGCTGGCCGGCAGTGCAGCCGGTGTAGAAGCCCTGCGACTGGTCGCCCGGGTACAGCGTGACCTCTCCATCGGACCACTTGACGATCAGGTCGCCGTCCTTCGTCTTCTGCGAGGACGTGTGGAACTGGCCGGTGGCGGCGGCTTCGGCATGGGTCCAGAGGTTGGCGTCGCCCATGCCGTCGATCCCGGTCGGCTGGTCCGGTGCGTAGTCGTTGACCGCCTGGTTATACAGGCGCACCACGTCGGCGTCGAACTGGGAGGAATAGGAGACGTTGTCGAACTTTCCGCCCGTTTTGTATCCGCCGATCACACCGATGACATCTCCCCGTTTGCCATCGAAGTTCCGCAGGAACGGACCGCCGGAGACACCGGGGGCAAACCCGTCGCAGGCTATCTCCAGGAAGCGACCCTCGAACTCTTTGGTGGTGGTCGAGGGGCAAACGAGCGGCGACTTGGCCCCTCCCGGAAAGCCGATCAGGGACACGTTCTTCTGGTTCAGGTTCCCGGAGGCAGGCAGCGTGGTGAGTTGGTTACCCATCCCCGTAGCGTTCTCGAGGAACTGGCCCTTGGAGTTCGGGCCGGTCTTCAGGAATGCGAAGTCGAGGTCGTCCGCCTTCACCGTGCCCTGGGACAGATAGCGCCCGTCGATCCAGATCTTTCCCTTCTTGATCGGGAAGATCCCGTACGGTGCGATGCCTTGGGCCTTGTTGTTCGGGTCGACCTTCCATCCCGGGGCGAAAGCGAGATTGCGGAACCGGTCGTTGTCATTGAGGCAGTGCGCGGCACTGAGCACCAGTGACTTGGTGGGAGAGGCCACCGACGAGGCGGAACAGAACTGGTCGCGCTTGCCCGGATCCGACTGCGGGTCGTCGTCCTGGCTGATGAGGAAGACACCCGCAGTGGCAACACCGTTGTTGTCGACGTGCGAGGGGGACCTCATGAGGTCGCGCAGCGTCGGCGAACTCTCAACACCTTTTTCCGGATTGGCGGGCACCGCGTCCGCGATGCGCTTCGGCGTCCAGTATGCCTCCGCCCTCTTCGCCTCCGCGATCTCTTCGGGTGTCGCTTGCAGCCAGTCATCCGGCGTTGCGGATTCCTTGGGCGTGGGGGAACCCTCCGGCATCGCCGTCGCGGGGTCCTCCGGCATCGGCGTGCCCGCCTCGGGACTAGGAGAAGGGGTTGCCGGAACAGTGGGTTCCTCCTTCGCCTCATCCGTCGGCCGGGCCGTGGACGGGGTACCTGAGGGCACGGGGGAGGCGTCGTCCCCGGTGCCCGGAGTCCCAGAGGAGCCGGACGGCGTTGCGGTCGGTGCGGTCGGAGTCGGCGCGGCCCATGCCACGCCGGGCGAGGCAAGCAGGATCGCCGCAGCCGCGCCGAGCGCAGCAAGACGAACGTGCGCTGGTATTCGGTGATGCATCAAGTTCTTTCTGATCATTCGGCACTTGTGGTCTGCGTGCGTCACCCGCGTGGCCCGCCGTGCGCTCGGCGAAGCAAGGCGTTGGGGCGGTGGTGAGTCAAGACTCCTGGGGTGTTGTCGTGAACCTCCTTTTCGTTGTCTCCGTTTTGCTGGTGGTACATCAGGTCATCCGCTGGTGTTGCCTCAGTTCAGAGGGGCATCTCCGCTCGACGGTTGCCCGTTGCTCACGCTTTCTTTACCGTGCCCTCACGGTCGGCAGGGGCTTCGGCGTAGTCGCGTGACGCCCGGTTTGTGATCACTTGAGGCCGAGGAGTCTGAGCGGGCGACGGGAGTCGCGAGCGTTGTGGCGGAGGCTGGCCGCGATGTTCTTCGCTCCGGCGACCCGGAGGGCTCCGATGGCGAAGTTGCGCCAGGTGGCCATGGCGCGGGGCGCGTTGCCGGTCCGCAGCTGGCAGGCGTCCTCGGCGAAGGTGGTGTCGCGGACGTCGTGCAGGGTCTCGATCTTCCAGTGGTCGCGGACGAGTTGGCGGGCAGGGACGGGGTGGCCTGCTCGGCGGTCAGGCTGGTGACGGCGTAGACCGTCTTGACGGCGGCCTTGCCGGTCTTGCGGTCGGTGCGTCGCCGCTTGATCTGGATGGCCTGGCGGGATCCGGGGAAGAGGAGGTTGTTCACGGTGGCGACCTTGATCCGGCGGCTCCGACCGGCCGTGGCCGGCCCCCTTGGTGCGGTCTTGAAGCGGGATGTCTTTCCAGGGAAGGGACTTGAGCTGCCCGCGAAGCTTCTTCTGGTTGCCCTTGGCGATCACGATGTAGTGGGCGGCGCGGCCGAGGAGTTACTCGGCGTGTTCGCGCTGGGTGTGCATGGCGTCGCTGGTGACCACGGTGTCGGCCAGGTCGACGACGGTGTCCAGCAGCGGCTGGAGGCACGTGATCTCGTTGGTCTCCTCGCCGACGTCCAACTGGGCCAGGACCAGCCGGTGGTGTGGTCCAGTGCGGCGAGCAGATGGATCTTGCGGTCCTTTGCCTTGGCAGCGCCACGCTCGCACTTGCCGTAGACGGCAAGAGCGCGCGGCGTGGTGACTCCGGTCGTCCTCAGCCGGCGGTCCGCGAGCCAGCTCCCGACCGCTCTGTCCAGCGCATCGTCGTCGACACGGGCCAGTAGTCGGCGGACCGTGGTCTCGGCGAGCAGGGCCCGTCTGGGCGCAAGCGGATCGGGGCGGGCGCCGACCCGATCCAGCACATGTGCAGGAGCATCGGCAATCCACTCGCCGACCGCCAGCAGCGAGGCCGCTCCGGCCAGTACCGCACACGCGGTCAGCGCGAGCACGACGGCCAGGCGATGACGCACCCCGCGCGGATCACGCGAGTCCGGCACCTCGGATCACGGAGCGTAGAGAACTCCATGATCTTGGAAGCCATGCCTGTCACGTTCCGGCCCTGCCACTCACCCGACGGACCACCACGAACCGGGCGTCACGCGACTACGCCGAAGCCCTGCGAGGGCACCTTGTTCTGGCAACAAGTCCTCACCGACCTACGCAAACGCGGCGTGAAGGACATCCTCATGCTGGTCTGCGACGGACTGTCCGCCCTGCCGGACGCGGTCGCGACCGTGTGGCCCCAACCATCGGGCAGCGCTGCGTCGTTCACCTGATCAGGCAGAGCCTGCGCTACGCCTCACGGCAGGACTGGCAGGGGACAGCACGGAATCTCTGAGAGTGAGGGCGGCCTGTTCCGACGGCAGCCCGGGTGTGCCGGTGATGCGGCCTACGGAGTCAAGCAGCACCTCATCGACCGCCTAGCAAACTCCTCCAACGCCGATGCCTGACAGCACAGTGCCGAGTCATTCGCCGGTGTCTGCGGGAGGGATTCCACCAGGCTCTCATGGAGATCGTGCCGTGTGGGAGCACGCTCCAGTTGCGTAAAAGGGACTGACATCAGCACCGGCCCAGCACCGGACGGGTTTCCTGGGGTGATCACAGGTGCCTCCAGGTCAGCACTCAGTCAGCACCGGTAAAGCAAGAGCCCCGGATCACTCCGGTGCTCTAACGCTATGACCTGCACGTTTGCCGCCAGGAACGTTCGCTGTTATGTCAGCGTCTCAGATACCGTCCGCACATACGTGCCACACTGCCAGGCCCGCCCGCCTCCCGGCCACCATCCCTCAACGAGGCGCTTCGCGCCGCACCCGCTCAACCGTCACTACGAGGAGCCCTCCCCGAACATGGACCACCTCGCAACGGCCTCGCTCACCTCTCTGTGGGACGAGGTCTCCGGCACCCAGCCCGATCCCGACCTGTGGGTGGTGATCGCGACCCTGGTGGTCGCGCTCGCCGTCGTCGTGACGCGCGGCTCGTGGCGGATAGCGCGCAACGCGATCACCATCGCCCACGAGGGCGGTCACGGTCTGGTGGCCCTGCTGACCGGACGCACCCTGACCGGGATCACGCTGCACTCGGACACCAGCGGCCTGACCGTGAGCCGGGGCAAGCCGCACGGACTGGGCATGATCCTCACCGCCGTCGCGGGATACACCGCTCCCCCGCTGCTCGGCCTCGGCGGCGCCGCGCTGCTGGCCGCGGGGCGCATCACGCTGCTGCTGTGGCTGGCCACGGCGCTGCTCGTGGCCCTGCTGGTGATGGTCCGCAACGCCTACGGGGTGCTGACGGTGGTGGTCACCGGCGGCACGTTCGTCCTGGTGTCCTGGCTGGCGGGCCCGCAGGTGCAGGCGGCGTTCGCGTACGCGGTGGTGTGGTTCCTGCTGCTCGGCGGGGTGCGCCCGGCCTTCGAGCTGCAGGCCAAGCGGTCGCGGGGCGGGGCAGGGGACTCGGACGCGGACCAGCTGGCGCGGCTGACCCACGCCCCCGCGGGCGTGTGGTTCTTCCTCTTCCACGCGGTGTCGCTGTGCTCGCTGATCGGCGGAGGGCGCTGGCTGCTGGAGCTGTGAGGCCCGGACAGGCACAGACAGGCGCAGACAGGAACAGACAAGACAGACGGGCGCAACCGCGCACAGACAGGCCCGGACAGGCGCGGACAGAAGCAGTCCCGGCGCGGAACAGGCACGGCGCCCCAAGGTGCCCGCATATATGCAAGGCATGTGCCACCGCATACGCCCCTCCGTGGTTTCGGTCAGATTTCGCCACTTTTGATCAAGATCTCCGACCGCCCCCAGCCATTAAAGTGGGGCCCATGACCGTGAACCCCGCGCACACCCCCCTCTGGCCCGCCCCGCACGCGAGCGGAGCCGTCGACGCGACCGTCCACGTGCCCGGGTCCAAGTCGGTCACCAACCGTGCCCTGGTGCTGGCCGCCCTCGCCTCCGAGCCCGGCTGGCTGCGCCGCCCACTGCGCTCCCGCGACACCGTGCTGATGGCCGAGGCGCTGCGCGCGATGGGCGTCGAGATCGAGGAGGGTGTCGGCCCGGACGGCACCGGCGAGTTCTGGCGGGTCATCCCGGCGGGCCTGCGCGGCCCGGCAACGGTCGACGTCGGCAACGCCGGCACGGTGATGCGCTTCCTGCCGCCGGTCGCCACGCTGGCCGACGGCCCCGTCCGCTTCGACGGCGACCCCCGGTCCTACGAGCGTCCGCTGCACGGCGTGATCGACGCGCTGCGCGTGCTGGGCGCCCGGGTCGACGACGACGGGCGCGGGTCCCTGCCGCTGACCGTGCAGGGCGGCGGCGCGCTGGAGGGCGGGCCGGTGGAGGTCGACGCGTCGTCCTCCTCGCAGTTCGTCAGCGCCCTGCTGCTGTCCGGGCCGCGCTTCAACCAGGGCGTCGAGGTGCGCCACACCGGTTCCGCGCTGCCGTCGATGCCGCACATCCGGATGACGGTCGACATGCTGCGCGCGGTCGGCGCGCAGGTCGACACCCCCGAGTCCGGCGGCGAGCCCAACGTGTGGCGGGTCACGCCGGGCGCGCTGCTCGGCCGGGACCTGACGATCGAGCCGGACCTGTCCAACGCCCAGCCGTTCCTGGCGGCGGCGCTGGTGACCGGCGGCAAGGTCGTGATCCCCGACTGGCCCTCCCGCACCACCCAGCCCGGCGACCGGCTGCGCGAGATCTTCACCGAGATGGGCGGTTCCTGCGAACTGACGGACTTCGGGCTGGTGTTCACCGGCTCGGGCGCCATCCACGGCATCGACGTCGACCTCGGCGAGGTCGGCGAGCTGACTCCCGGCATCGCGGCCGTCGCCGCCCTCGCGGACTCCCCTTCGACCCTGCGGAACGTGGCCCACCTGCGGCTGCACGAGACGGACCGGCTGGCCGCGCTCACCAAGGAGATCAACGAACTGGGTGGTGACGTCACCGAGACCGCCGACGGACTGCACATCCGCCCGCGCCCGCTGCACGGCGGCGTCTTCCACACCTACGAGGACCATCGCATGGCCACCGCCGGCGCCGTCGTCGGCCTCGCGGTCGAGGGCGTCGAGATCGAGAACGTGGCGACGACCGCCAAGACCCTGCCCGACTTCCCCGACCTGTGGACCGGGATGCTCGGGGCGTAGGGACGGTTCGCCATGCGCCGCTACGGCAAGCACACCGACGAGGACGACATCCGCACCCGCCCGAACCGCAAGGGCAACCGGCCGCGGACCCACATCCGGCCCAAGCACGAGGACGCCGCCGGGGGCCTGGTCCTCACGGTGGACCGCGGCCGGCTGACCTGCCTGGTCGAGGACCGGGTCGTCATGGCGATGAAGGCCCGGGAGCTGGGACGCAAGGCGGCCGTGGTCGGCGACCGGGTCGCCCTGGTCGGTGACCTGTCCGGCAAGAAGGACACCCTCGCGCGCATCGTGCGCATCGAGGAGCGCACGTCCGTACTGCGCCGTACGGCGGACGACGACGACCCGTACGAGCGCGTCGTCGTCGCCAACGCCGACCAGCTCGCCATCGTCACCGCCCTCGCCGACCCCGAGCCGCGCCCCCGCCTGATCGACCGCTGCCTGGTCGCCGCGTTCGACGGCGGCCTGACCCCGCTGCTGGTGATGACCAAGGCGGACCTGGCACCGCCGGACGAGCTCCTGGAGCTGTACGGCGCCCTCGACATCCCGTACGTCGTCACCAGCCGCGAGCAGCTGGAGAACGGCGCCGCCGCGGACCTCGTGCGCGAGCACCTGGACGGGAGGATCACGGCCTTCGTCGGCCACTCCGGCGTCGGCAAGACGACCCTCGTCAACACCCTGGTGCCGGAGGACCGCCGCCGGGTGACGGGACACGTGAACGCGGTGACGGGCCGCGGCCGGCACACCACGACCTCGGCCCTCGCCCTGCCGCTGTCCTCGGCGGAGGGCGGCTGGGTCGTGGACACCCCCGGCGTACGGTCGTTCGGGCTGGCGCACATCGACCCGTCCCGGGTGATCAACGCCTTCCCCGACCTGGTGCCCGGCACGGAGGGCTGCCCGCGCGCGTGCAGTCACGACGAGCCCGACTGCGCCCTGGACGCCTGGGTCGCCGAGGGGCACGCGGACCCGGCCCGGCTGTACTCGCTGCGCCGGCTGCTGTCGACGCGGGAACGCAAGGAAGGCGACTGACCGCCGCGTTGTTTGCCGTGCCGTGCAGCCGGTAAGTGCATAATCGCACCAAGCCGGAACCAAGCCCGGGCAAAGCCCGACGACATCACCGGCGGACCAAGTCGTCTGCCGGGCGGGGCCGTTGGGTTCACGGTCGGACGAAGCCGCTGATCGGCACCGATCGACGCGGTGGTCACGGCACGGACTACGGGAGGACGAGACATGGCGTGGCTGCTGGTCATAGTGGCCGGAGTGCTCGAGACCGGCTTCGCCGTCTGTCTGAAGCTCTCGCACGGCTTCACCCGGCTCTGGCCCACCATCGCCTTCTGCGCCTTCGCGCTGGGCAGCTTCGGCCTGCTGACCATGTCCCTGAAGAAGCTCGACGTCGGCCCCGCCTACGCGGTGTGGACCGGCATCGGCGCGGCGGGCACCGCCATCTACGGCATGGTCTTCCTCGGCGACCTGGTCTCCACCCTGAAGATCGTCTCGATCAGCCTCGTCATCATCGGTGTCATCGGACTGCAGTTGTCGGGCTCGGCCCACTGACCCGCCGCTCCGCTACGCCGTGAGCCGGCGCGGCAGGGCGGTGCGCAGGAGGTCGGCCACCCCGCCCTCGGCCGGCGGCGCCGTCACGCAGGACAGGGCGAGCCGCACCGCCAGTTCGCACGAGCGGGCCAGTTCGGCGGCGTCCGGCGGGGGCAGCGGACCGGTGCCGTGGAGGACGGCCACGGCACGGTCGCGGACGAGGCCCACGAGGTCGCCGGGCGTGGGCAGCGGGCCGTCGGCCCGTCGCTGGGCCGGTGCGGTGATGGAGGAAGGCACCGCCGCCGGGGAGGGCGCGGGCAGCCGTTCGCTCCAGCAGCCGGTGAGCATGGCCCGGACCAGGGGGTTGTCGTGGGCCGCCGACATCATCCACTCGGCGGTCGCGGTGAGCCGTTCGCGGGGGTCACTGGCCCCGGCCAGCGCACGCTCCACTCCGGCGAGATAGCCGTCGGCCTCGCGCCTCACCAGCGCCCGGGCGAGCCCCTCCTTGCTGCCGAACTCGTTGTAGAGGGTCTGCCGGGACACCCCGGCGGAGGCCGCGACGTCCACCATCCGCACGGCGGACCACGGTCGGCGCGCCAACGCCCTGAAGGCGGCGTCGAGCAGGGACTCCCGGGCTGCGGGCACCGTCGCCTCCCTAGGCGGTTGCGCTGCCGCCGGTACCGAGCGGCTCGCTGCCAGATTTGACGGGTATGGGGGCACTGTCAAGGGTTCTCGCGCCCCCGTGCGGGCGGCGGTCCGCGCGCCGCCCTCCACACCCCGCCACGCCCGCCAAACCCCTGGTGGCCCTGCCCCGCCCGGGACAGATAGCGTGACGGCATGCCCGATTACCTCGACGACCTCCGCCTCGCCCACGTGCTCGCCGACGCCGCCGACGCCGCGACGATGGACCGGTTCAAGGCCCTCGACCTGAAGGTCGAGACGAAGCCGGACATGACCCCGGTGAGCGAGGCGGACAAGGCCGCCGAGGAACTCATCCGCGGCCACCTCGCCCGCGCCCGCCCGCGTGACGCGGTCCACGGCGAGGAGTTCGGCGTCGCGGGCACCGGCCCCCGGCGCTGGGTCGTCGACCCGATCGACGGCACCAAGAACTACGTGCGGGGGGTGCCCGTCTGGGCCACCCTCATCGCCCTCATGGAGGCGAAGGAGGGCGGCTACCAGCCGGTCGTCGGGCTCGTCTCGGCGCCCGCCCTCGGCCGGCGCTGGTGGGCGGTGCAGGACCACGGCGCGTTCACCGGCCGCAGCCTGACCTCCGCCTCCCGGCTGCACGTCTCCCAGGTCGCCACGCTCTCCGACGCCTCGTTCGCGTACTCCTCGCTGAGCGGCTGGGAGGAACAGGGCCGCCTCGACGGCTTCCTCGACCTCACGCGCGAGGTCTGGCGCACGCGCGCGTACGGCGACTTCTGGCCGTACATGATGGTGGCCGAGGGGTCGGTGGACATCTGCGCCGAACCGGAGCTCTCCCTCTGGGACATGGCCGCGAACGCGATCATCGTCACGGAGGCCGGCGGCACCTTCACCGGCCTCGACGGCCGCCCCGGCCCGCACAGCGGCAACGCGGCGGCGTCGAACGGCCGGCTCCACGACGAGCTGCTCGGGTATCTGAACCAGCGCTACTGAGCGCCCCCCGAATCGTCCTCCGCGCCCCCTTGTTGACCGGTGCTTTGCCTGCCACTCTGAGAGCTCCCCCACTTGTGAACGTGTGAATCCATGCACCACCTCATGGATCACCGCAGGAGGTGCCTCCCCCATGCTCGTCCGTGAAGTCATGAGCAAGGTCGTCCTGACCATCGGCCCCGCCCACACGCTCCGCCAGGCCGCCGCCCTGATGTCCGCACGCCACGTCGGCGCGGCCGTGGTGTACGACCCCGACGCCGGCGGCATCGGCATCCTCACCGAACGCGACGTCCTGATCTCGGTGGGCGGGGGCCAGGACCCCGACACCGAGCGCGCCCACGGCCACACCACCACCGACGTCGTCTTCGCCACGCCGACCTGGACCGTGGAGGAGGCGGCGACCGCGATGGCGCACGGCGGCTTCCGTCATCTGATCGTCCTGGACGGCGGCGAGCCCGTCGGCATCGTCTCGGTGCGCGACATCATCCGCCGCTGGGCACCGGCCCGCGCCCCGCACCGCACACCGGTCGCGACCGCGTGACGAGGGGGCGCCACAGCCGGCCCAGGGCTATGATAGACAATGTCTAAGTCAGGTAGCAGTCCAAAATCACACCCGTTCGGGACCTGACCCCCTTGCTGTTAGGCTGGTGGGCATGAGTGACCTTCTGGAACGGCTGCGCGGTCGCGGTTGGCGCATGACCGCACAGCGGCGCGTGGTGGCCGAGGTCCTCGACGGCGAACACGTCCACCTGACGGCCGACGAGGTGCACTCCCGGGCCGTGGCCAAGCTCCCCGAGATCTCCCGGGCGACGGTCTACAACACCCTGGGCGAGCTGGTCTCGCTCGGCGAGGTGCTGGAGGTCGCGACGGACAAGCGCGCCAAGCGCTACGACCCGAACGCGCACCGTCCGCACCAGCACCTGGTCTGCGCCCGGTGCGGTGCGATCCGCGACGTCCACCCGACCGGCAATCCGCTGGCCGACCTCCCCGACTCGGAGCGCTTCGGCTTCACGGTCTCGGAGGTCGAGGTGACGTACCGCGGCACCTGCCCGAACTGCGCGGCGGCGTGAGCACGGATTTGCTTCCCGTCTTCGTGTTGACGTAGTGTTCCATTCATCGACGCGGGGTGGAGCAGCTCGGTAGCTCGCTGGGCTCATAACCCAGAGGTCGCAGGTTCAAATCCTGTCCCCGCTACTGAAGGCCTGGGGCCGGAATCCGGAAGGATTCCGGCCCCAGGTGCATGACCACGCCGCTACGCCGGGCCGCGCCCCTCGCGCCCGCACCACGCTCAGCGCGGCGTCACGCCGACAGTTCCTGCAGCAACGCGTCCCGCAACCGCGCCGCCCGCTTCCCCACCTCCTCCGGCCCCAGCGACACCGCCAGGTCCGCCCACCGCTGCCCCTCCGCCAGTTCCCCCCGCCGCGCGCACACCAGCGCCAGCCGCAGCGCCGCCCGTCCGTGCCCGGCATCGGCCGCGCGGCGCCACCACACCACCGCCTCGGGCTCACTGCCCTCGCGGGCCAGCAGCAGCCCCAGATTGAACGCCCCGTTGCGCGACCCGGCCTCGGCCGCCTCCCGGTACCACCGCGCGGCCTCCACCACGTCGCCCCGCGCCGCCGCGAGCATGCCGACCCGCACCTGGGCCCGCCGGTGCCCCTGGGAGGCCGCACGCTCGTACCACTCCTCGCACTCGGTCTTCTCGTGGGCCGGCTCCCCCAGCTCGTGCGCGGGCGCGGGCGGGCGGCGCGCGTCCAGCACCGACGCCAGCCGGTACGCGGCCTCGGCGCTGCCGCCCCCGGCCGCGCAGCGCAGGAACCGCTCCGCCTCACGCTCGTCGCCGCCGCGCAGCCGTGCCATGCCGACCTGCAGCGCGGCCTCGGTGTGCCCGGCCGCGGCGGCCCGCTCGTACCAGCGCAGCGCCTCCCGCTCCTCGCCGCGCCCGGCGTGCAGGATCCCGAGGTTGAAGGCGGCGTCGACGCTGCCCGCCTCGGCGGCCTTGGAGAACCACGGCTCGGCGCCGCTCTCGTCCCCGGCCCTCAGCAGCAGGATGGCCAGCGCGTTGGAGGCCTCCCGGTGCCCGGCGTACGCGGCCCGCCGGTACCACTGCTCGGCCTGCGTGGTGCGCCCCTGCTCGGCGCAGAGCAGACCGAGGTTGTACGCGCCGTTGTCGTCACCGGCGTCCATCGCGGCCCGGTACCAGCGTTCCGCCGTCTGCGTCTCGCCGCGCTCGGCGTGCAGCGCGCCCAGCGCGTTGGCGGCGTTGCCGTCCCCGTCCTGGGCGGCCCGCAGCCACCACACGGCGGCGCTCTCGGTGTCCCCGGCGTCCCGCAGCAGGAAGCCCAGCGCACAGGCGGCACGGGCCTCGCCGTCCTTGGCGGACGTCAGGTACCAGCGGCCGGCCTCCCTGAGCTCGCCGCGCTTCTCCAGGATCGCCCCGAGGTGCAGCGCGCCCCGCCGGTGACCCCGCGCGGCGGCCTGCCGGTACCACTGCTCGGCCTCGCCGGCCGCGTGCACGGCCGCCTCGTCGTCGCCGGCGCGCTGCCCGGCACGCCGGTCCAGGGTCCGCGCCAGCCGGTACGCCGCTTCCCTGTGCCCGCGCTCGGCGGCGGCCCGCATCCACCGCTCGGCCCCGGTGTCGTCGCCGCGGTGCTCCAGCAGGTCGGCGAGGGCGTAGGCGGCCAGTACGTGGCCCTGCTCCGCGGACTGGCGCAGCCAGTACTCGGCGGCGGGCTCGTCCCCCCGTTCACGGAAGTGCCGGCCCAGCGCGTGCGCGGCCGCGGCGGATCCGGCGACGGCGGCGATGCGCCACCATCCGGCGGCCTCGTCGGCGTACCCCCGCTGGTGCAGCAGGACGCCCAGGTTGTTGGCGGCGGCCCGGTCGCCGGCGGCGGTGGCGGCACGCAGGTGGGACTCGGCGCCGTCGAAGTCGCCGCGGCGCAGCAGCAGCGCCCCGAGCACGCTCATCGCCTCGACGTCACCGCCGTCGACGGCGAGCCGCAGACGCACTTCCTCGGCGGCCTCGTCGGCGGCCACCTGAGCCTCGTCGGCAGCCTCGTCCTGACCGGACAACTGACCGGACGACTCACCGGACGGCTGCGCAAAACGCCCTGTCCCGAACAGATTTGCCATGTCCCCCATAACGTTCATCGTCGCACCACCCGCAACCTCGGTACATCCGGTATACCGCAGTCAGTGAGGTCACTTCAGCGTTTTGTCGACATGCCCACAGGGAGACAAGTCAAACACAGAAGTGCCCAACTCCCCCTGGCGGCGCGGCCGTCGTGTCCACCGGGACATGCGTTCGCACATCACGAAGGCCCGGACTCCTTGTGGGAATCCGGGCCTTCGTGGTCGTTCGCAACCAGCTCACGACATCAGTAGCGGGGACAGGATTTGAACCTGCGACCTCTGGGTTATGAGCCCAGCGAGCTACCGAGCTGCTCCACCCCGCGCCGTTGTGTAAACAACCCTAGCACGGCGCGGGATGGGGCTTTGACCAGCTCGAACGCCTGACGCGGACGCCGGGCGCGGGGCGTCGGTCAGCTCGTGTCCGACCCTCCGCCGGCGTCGCCGGTCGGGGTCGCGTCCGGACTGGCCTTGTCGCCCCCGGCCTTGTCCCCGGCCTTGTCCTCACCGGTCTTGTCGCCGGTGCTCTTGTCGCCGTTCTTGCCGCCGGCGCCCTGGTCGGCCCTGGCCTGTGCGTCCTCGGCCCGCTTGAGCGCGTCCTCGAGGTCCTTCTGCGCCTTGGCGTACGCCGCCAGGTCCTTCTGCTCCAGGGCCTTCTGCCCGGCGTCGAAGGCCTTCTGCGCGTCGCTCAGCGCTTCCCGGACCGTCGGGTTGGTGGACGACGGCGGCGGCTGGGTGGTGTCGTCGCCCTCGTCCGACGGTGGCTGCTCGCTCTCGGACGCCTGGGCTCCGAAGACCTTGTTGAGCGCTTCGTCGAGGGTGTTCTCGAAGGCGGTGTTGCCCCCGTAACTCACCAGGACCTTGCGGAGCAAGGGGTACTTGAGGTCGCCACCGCGCACGTAGACCGGCTCCACGTACAGCAGCCCGCCGTCGAGCGGCACCGTCAGCAGGTTGCCGTACTCCACCTCCGAGTCGCCGCCTCTCAGCAGCCTGATGGTCTCGGCGATGTCCTGCTCGGAGTTCAACTGGCTCTGGACCTGTTTGGGTCCGTTGACGGTCGTGCTCGTCGGCAGTTTCAGGATTCTGATCTTGCCGTAGTCGCTGGTGCCCGCCTCGGCGTCGACGGCCATGAACGCGCTGAGGTTGTCACGCCCGTTGGGTGTGAACGTGGTCGTCAGCGAGAACGCCTGCGCCTTCTGGTCGGGCATCTTCATGCTCAGGTAGTACGGCGGCACCGCGTCGCCCGACTTGTTGGTCGGGTCGTCCGGCACCTGCCACACCTCGCTGCCGCTGAGGAACGTGTTGGCGTCCTTCACGTGGTAGCGCGTGAGCAGTTCGCGCTGGACCTTGAACAGGTCCTGCGGATAGCGCAGATGCGCCATCAGTTCCTTGGAGATCTCGCTCTTGTCCTGGACCGTGCCCGGGAAGGCGTTCCGCCAGGTCTTCAGGATCGGGTCCTGGGTGTCCCACTCGTAGAGCTTCACGTCACCGCTGTACGCGTCGACGGTCGCCTTCACGGAGTTGCGGATGTAGTTGACCTGGTTCTGCTGGGCCACCACCGCGCGCGAGTTGTTGTTGGCGGTCAGCGAGTCGGCCGTCGTGTCGCCGAGCGTCGTGCGGGAGGCGTACGGATAGCCGTTCATCGTGGTGTACGCGTCGACGATCCACTGGATCCGGCCGTCCACCACCGCCGGGTAGGCGTCGCCGTCGATGGTCAGCCACGGGGCGACCGCTTCGACGCGCTCCTTGGGCGTGCGGTTGTAGAGGATCTTCGAACCCTCGCCGATCGCACCGGAGTAGAGGATCTGCGGCTCGCTGAACGCCGCGGCGTACGCCGCCCGGTTGATCGGGCTGGACAGGTCGACGCCGCCGTCGCCCTTGTAGCTGAACGTCTTCTCACCGGTGTCGTCGGAGTAGTCGATCTCCTTCTGGGGACCGCCGACGATCGAGTAGGTGGTCGTCTTCTCGCCGTAGTAGATCCGCTGCTCGTACTTCCCGAGGTCTCCCTCGGACGGCAGGTTGGACTCGGTGAAGACCGGGCGGCCCTCCGCGTCGACGGCCGTGCCCTTGGCCGCCACCACGCCGTAGCCGTGGGTGTAGCGGAAGTGGTTGTTGATCCAGTTCTTCTTCGGGATGCCGGCGAGGTTCAGCTCGCGCAGACCGATGACCGTGTCCTGGTCCTTGCCGTCCTTGGAGTACCGGTCGACGTCCAGATTGGTCGGGAATGCGTAGTAGTTACGCATTTGCTGGAGCTGCTGGAACGTCGGCGAGATGACGTTCGGGTCCATGATGCGGATGGACGCCGCGGCGTCCACGTCGTCACGGAGCTTCGTCTTGTCCGTGGTCTCGCTCTTGCCCGGGTACTCGGTGACCTGGGTGCCCTCGATGCCGTACGCGTCGCGCGTGGCGACGAGGTTCTTCTCGACGTACGGCGCCTCCTTGGCCTGCTCGTTCGGCTGGACCTGGAACTTCTGGACCAGCGCCGGGTACAGACCGCCGATGAGGATCGCGGAGAGCACCATCAGGCCGAAGCCGATGACGGGCAACTGCCAGGTGCGCCGCCACAGGGTGGCGAAGAACAGCAGCGCGCAGATGACGGCGATACAGAACAGGATCGTCTTGGCCGGCAGGTAGGCGTTGGCGTCGACGTACCTGAGGCCCGTCCAGTTGTCCGTCGCCTTGAAGTCGCTGGACTTCACGGCCAGTCCGTACCGGTCGAGCCAGTACGCGACCGCCTTGAGGGCGACGAAGACACCGATGAGCACCGACAGGTGCCCGGTGGCGGCGGCCGTGGCGCGCGCGCCCGGGCTGGTGATGCGGAGCCCGCCGTACAGGTAGTGGGTGAGCGCGGCGGCGATCACGGAAATGATCACGGCTGCGAAGCCGAAGCCGAGCAGGAACCGGTACCAGGGCAGGTCGAAGGCGTAGAAGGAGACGTCCAGCTTGAACTGGGGGTCCTTCTGCCCGAAGGGCACGCCGTTGATCCACATCAGCCAGGTACGCCACTGCCCGGAGGCCGAGGCACCGGCGATGAGGCCGACCAGGGCGGTGATGCCCAGCAGCAGCCACTTCTTGTACGGGGCGATGCCCATCCGGTACCGGTCGAGGTTCTGCTGCTCCATCGACATGGCGCTCAGCGGCGGGCGCAGGCGGTGGGCCAACCAGATGTTGAACCCTACGGCGAGCGCCATGAGCAGGCCGAAGACGAAGAAGAGACCGATCTTGGTCCACAGGGTCGTCGTGAACACCGACGAGTAGTGGACCGACCGGTACCAGAGCCAGTCCGTCCAGAACCCCGCGAACATGGTGAACGCCATGAGAAGCACGGCGAGAACACCGAGTGTCAGCAGCAGGGTTCGGACACGCCGGGACGGGCGGCCCACTCTGATCCGCGGCCCCGTCGGGGGGCCTCCGCCGCGGTCCGGCATCTGGAAAGCCAAGGTGCGCACCTCGAAGTTCGCTGTTTGATCCGTCAGGCCCTCGGGTTCGCGGGCCCCCCGTGCGCCCCCGTATTCGTGGGCGCACACTTATGCAACTTACTCATCGTTTACTCGGTTCCCGATTCGGGCCATGAACGAGGCAGGATTGTGACCATGTCCAACACCCCCATGGCAGCGAGCCCCCTCACCCGGGCCGTGCTCGAGATCGACGAGTACGTCTCCGGCCTCGGCTGGGACCAGCCCGCACGCCTCTTCGCACTCGTCGACACCGCACGGCTGCGGTCCGACCAGCCCTCGCTCGCGGACCGGCTCGGTCTGCAGGACGAGGCGGAGTCCTCCGGCCTCACCCCGATCGAGCAGGACGAGATTCCCACGAACCAGGCGCTCGACGAGTTCCTGGGCACCATCGCCTGGCCCGACGCCGTCGTCGGCTGCGCGCTCGCCGTGGAGCGCCTGATGCTGCCGCCCTCGGCCGAGGCCCAGGTGCCCCAGGGCCTGAACGAGAAGAAGCTCGCCCAGTGGGTGGCGGAGCACCCGGACCGCCAGGAGGTCCGCATGACGGTCGCGGTCCTGCGCGACGGCGCCCGCGACTCGGCCCTGCGGCTGCGGGAGAAGGACACCGCCACGGAGGTCCTCACGGGCTCCGACCTGGTGCCGGGTCTGGCCGAGGCGCTGACGGCGACCTTCGAGGACTAGGGCCCCGGGACGGCGCCGGGCCGCCGGACGCCCGTGGCGGGGGCTATCCCTTCGTGCACTTCGGCAGGTCGGCGGTCTTCCCGGCGCGGATGTCCTTCAGCGCGCCGAGGGCGTCGTCGATGGTGCCGACCTTCACGAGGGTGAGCCCGTCGGGGGTGTCCTCGGCCGCCGCCGCGCAGTTGTCCTCGGGCGTCAGGAAGTACTGGGCGCCCTTGTCGTGCGCCCCGATGGTCTTCATGCCGATGCCGCCGATCGGGCCGACCTTGCCGTCGTCATCGATCGTCCCGGTGCCGGCGACGAACTTGCCGCCGGTGAGGTCGCCCGGGGTGAGCTTGTCGTAGATGCCGAGGGCGAACATGAGGCCGGCGCTCGGACCGCCGACGTCGGCCAGCTTGATGTCGATCTCGAACGGGAACGTGTGGTCGGTCCCGGCGGAGATGCCGACGATGGCGCGCTTCTCGCCGACGTCGTCGGAGGCCTCGGTGGTGATCGTGACCTCCTGCGTCTTCGTCGCCGTCCGGCCCTCCTTCTTGGCGGCGGCCTGCTCCTTGGCGGGCACGATCGTGAAGACGGTCTCCTCGCCCGGCTTGTGCTTGGTCACCAGCTCGGCGACGTCCGCGGGCTTCTTGACGGCCGTGCCGTCCACGGCCTTGACCACGTCGCCGGCGTGCAGCCTGCCCTGCGCCGGGGAGCCCTTGACGACGGCGGAGACGACCACCCAGGACTTCACCGGGATGTCGAGCGCCTTCAGGGCGGCGACCTTCGCGGTCTCCTGGGAGGCGCTGAACTCCTCCGCGTTCTCCTGGGTGGCCTGTTCCTCGGTCTTGCCGTCCGGGTAGAGGGTGTCGTGCGGCACCACGCTGTTGTCGTGCGACAGCCAGCCGTAGACGGCCTCCACGAGGTTCATCTTGTACTCGGCGCTGGTGACCCGGACGGTGGTCATGTTCAGATGGCCGCTCGCCTCATAGGTCTTGTGCCCGGAGATCTGCAGCACCGGCTCGCCGTCGTGGTCGCCGAGGGTGTTCACCGTCGGACCGGGCGACATCTCCGAGTAGGGCACGGGGATGAAAACACCCGCGCACAGGAGCGCGATCAGCATCAGGGTGGAGGCGAGCATCGTCGCGGTGCGGCGTGGCATGGCACGACAGTACGGGACGCGGCTGTCGGAACATCGTCAGGGCAACCCCCGCCGGGCGGCCGTCCGGACGGTCGTCAGGCACCCGTGCGGGACTTCTCCATGGCCTCGCGGAACCGGGCGTACCCGTCCAGCTCGGGACCGTCGCTGCGCGCCTTGCGGGTCCGGTTGGCCCAACTGCCCCACAGGCCCGCGCCGACAGCGGCCACCAGCGGAATCAGCAACCAGGCGAGCGCCGCCATGCCGACCTCCCAACCCCATGAGTGTCCGCGACTGACTGATCAGCAGATTAACCATTCGCAGTGACAACGCTCACGCCGGGGGGCGGGTTACGCAACCCGAGGTACCCGGCGCAGGCGCTACGCGCCCACCCATTCCTCGGTGCCGTCGGAGAACGTCTGGTGCTTCCAGATGGGCACCTCGTGCTTGAGGTCGTCGATCAGCTTGCGGCAGGCGTCGAAGGCCTCGCCCCGGTGCGGGCAGGACACCGCGACGACCACCGCGAGGTCCCCGACCTCCAGGTCCCCCACACGGTGCAGCGCCGCGAGCGCCCGAACGGGGTACTCCGCGACGACCTTCTCGGCGATCCGCCGCATCTCGGCCTCGGCGCTCGGGTGGCACGAGTACCCGAGCCGGTCGACGTCGGTGCCCCCGTCGTGGTTGCGCACGGTCCCCACGAACAGCGCGGTGCCGCCGGACGCGTCGTCCCCGACCGCGCGGAAGACCTCGTCCACGGACAGTGGCGTCTCGCGGATGCCGATCAGCCTGACGGGGTCCGCTGCGGCCCGCTCACCGGGGTGGTCGCTCGTGGTTGCCATGCGTCCATCGTGCCCCACGGCGCGGACGGCGCGGAATAGCCTGATCGCCCGGCACGCGCGCGTGCGGCGTTGGAGCCTCCTACAGAGGCCGCCGCCACCCCGTGGACTCCCCTCAGATGCGGCGCCGGGCCTTGCGCGCGCGGCGCACCACCGCGGCGGCGCCCAGCAGCGCCACCGTCGCGCCCGCGGCGCCCGCCGCCGTCGCGTCCTTGCGACCCAGGCGCCGGCCGGCGACGGTGTGCCGCCCCGAGACCTCCTCGAGCAGCTCCGCCAGCACCTCCTCGTTCGTGTGCTTGGGACGCCATCCGGCATCGTGCAGACGGCTGCCGCTCACCACCCACGGGTACATCGTGTAGGCGAGGTCGCCGGCCGGGGAGGGGGTCAGTCCGATCCGGTGCAGCCGGGCCGCCGCGCCGAGCGCCACCGC
Organism: Streptomyces ardesiacus; assembly: GCF_003112575.1. GTDB lineage: Bacteria > Actinomycetota > Actinomycetes > Streptomycetales > Streptomycetaceae > Streptomyces > Streptomyces ardesiacus. The sequence goes on along the minus strand of NZ_BEWC01000002.1, from coordinate 758,653 downwards.
CGAGGGCAGCTCCATGCGCCGGATGCCGCTCAGCTCCTCGACCTCCTCCTGCTCCAGCCAGCCGTCGCACCCGACGGCCAGCTCACCGTCGGCCTTCTCCAGGACGGCGTACTCCAGGGCGCTGCACAGGTCGTCGACGTGGCAGAACTGCCAGGCCGGCCGCGACCCGGCCACGACCAGCAGCCTGGGCGACTCGAAGTACCTGGTCAGCGCGGTGTCCATGCCGCCGACCAGCACGGCGGGGCGGACCACCGTGACGTTGAGGCCGGGATGCGCCCGCGGCGCGCGGCGCGCGAGCCGCTCGATCTCCAGCAGGTCCCCGACGCCCGTGGCCTCGGCCGTGGCGCGCAGCTCGGCGTCCTCGGACAGCGGCAGTTCGTTGTCCGGGAGGGCGCCGTAGACCATCGCGGAGGTGCACAGCACGACCCGGTGCACACCCGCCGCCGCGGCGGCGGTCAGGACGGTCTGGGTCCCCCGGACGTTGTAAGCCGTGCGGGCGGCCGCGTCGGTCTCCAGGTCGAGGTCGAGCGCCAGGTGCACCACAACGTCCGCACCTCGGAGTTTCTCCGCGATGGCCGGGTCCCGTACGTCCAGGATCTGCCACTCGGCCGCCTCGCACCCACCGCGTCGTTCGTCGATGGCCACGACCTGTCTGACCTCGTCGGACGCCGCGAGCCGGGCGGTGAGCAGCGCCCCGACGCCGGACGCGGCACCGGTGACCGCCACGACGGGTCCGCGCGCGCCGGGGCGGGCGGAACTGGTTGACTGGTTTCGCGCTGCGCGAACCTGTGGATCTGGGGAACTCACCGGGCGTCTCCAGAGGTTGTCTTCAGTACGAGCGCGAGCGACGCGTGCGTACCAGGTGGCATCCATCCTGCCGCAGGCCGCCGGCCGGCGAAGCACCGAGGCCCGATCGGCTTCGGGTGTCTACGCTGGATGGTGAAGTCGGGCAGCCGTGCCGCCGGAAAGAACCGGCGGCCTTACCAGCCGAGGAACCCCGTGAGTGACACCCCATTCGGATTCGGCCTTCCGCCGGAGGAGCCGGACGACGGCGACGAGGGCAAGAAGAAGGACCAGCAGAGCGGCGGTGGTCAGGGACCGGCCAACCCGTTCGGTTTCGGCATGTCCGGGGCCGGAGGCCTGGGCGGTCCCGGCGCGGACAACCCGTTCGCTGCCATGTTCGGTTCCATGAACCCCAACGACCTGGGCGCCGCGTTCCAGCAGCTCGGCCAGATGCTCTCCTACGAGGGCGGGCCGGTGAACTGGGACATGGCCAAGCAGATCGCCCGCCAGACGGTCTCCCAGGGCACCCCGGACGGCCGCAAGGACGCCAGCGTCGGTCCCGCCGAGCGCACCGCCGTCCAGGAGGCCGTGCGCCTGGCCGACCTGTGGCTGGACGACGCCACCGCCCTGCCCTCGGGCGCGGGCACCGCCGTGGCCTGGAGCCGCGCGGAGTGGGTCGAGGCGACCCTGCCCGCCTGGCGCGAGCTGGTCGACCCGGTCGCCGAGCGCGTCGGCAACGCCATGGGCGACGTCCTGCCCGAGGAGATGCAGGCCATGGCGGGCCCGCTGATCGGCATGATGCGGTCCATGGGCGGCGCCATGTTCGGCACGCAGATCGGGCAGGCCGTCGGCGTGCTCGCCGGCGAGGTCGTCGGCTCGACCGACGTGGGCCTGCCGCTCGGCCCGGCCGGAAAGGCCGCGCTGCTGCCGGCGAACATCGAGTCGTTCGGCAAGGACCTCGGCGTGCCGCAGGAGGAGGTGCGGCTGTATCTCGCCCTGCGCGAGGCCGCCCACCAGCGCCTCTTCGCGCACGTGCCGTGGCTGCGCTCGCACCTCTTCGGTGCCGTCGACGGCTACGCCCGCGGCATCAAGGTGGACACGGCGAAGCTGGAGGACGTGGTCGGCCAGTTCGACCCGCAGAACCCGGAGCAGCTGCAGGAGGCTCTCCAGCAGGGCATGTTCCAGCCGGAGGACACCCCGGAGCAGAAGGCGGCCCTGGCCCGTCTGGAGACGGCTCTGGCGCTGGTCGAGGGGTGGGTGGACGCGGTGGTGCACACCGCCGCCAAGCCGCGCCTGTCCTCCGCCGACGCGCTGCGGGAGACGCTGCGCCGCCGCCGCGCCTCGGGCGGTCCCGCCGAGCAGACCTTCGCCACGCTGATCGGCCTGGAGCTGCGCCCGCGCCGGCTGCGCGACGCCTCCCGGCTGTGGGCCTCCCTGACGGACGCGCACGGCGTCGACGGCCGGGACGGTCTGTGGGCCCACCCGGACATGCTGCCGACCGCGACCGACCTGGACGACCCGGACGGCTTCGTGCACCGCGAGCAGCTCGACTTCTCCGAGCTGGACAAGATGCTCGGCGAGGCCGCGGGCAAGCCCGACCTGAAGAAGAGGGACAAGGGCGACGAGGACGTCCGGGGCGAGAGGCGGTCCGACGACCGGGACAAGCCCAAGGGCGACGACGGCGAGTGAGCCTCCACGACGACGCGGTCCTGGTCCTGAAGGGCTTCGAGGGCCAGGACGAGCTGCGCCAGGTCTACCTGGACCACCTCGCCTCACACCCCGACGGGATGTGGAAGGCCTGCGCCGACGGGCACATCACCGCGAGCGCCTTGGTGATCGACCCCTCGCGCGAGCGGGTCCTGCTCACCCTGCACAAGAAGTTGCGCATGTGGCTGCAGATGGGCGGCCACTGCGAACCGGTCGACGAGACCCTGGACCGCGCGGCCCTGCGCGAGGGCACGGAGGAGTCCGGCATCGCCGGGCTGACCCTGCTGCCGGGCGGCCCCGTACGGCTGGACCGCCACCACACGCCCTGTGCCTGGCACCTGGACGTCCAGTACGCGGCCCTGGCTCCCGAGGGAGCCGTGGAGGCGATCAGCGACGAGTCCCTGGACCTGCGCTGGTTCCCGTACGCCGAGGTCGCGGACGTGGCCGACGCGTCGGTCGTGCGCCTGCTGGAGGCGACCCGCGCCCGGCTGTGACCGGTAAGGGGTGACCGCTCTCGCGAACACCCCGTACCGGACTGCGGCCGTCCGCCGTGCTCAGCTCCAGACGTTGCCCTGGTTCTGCCCGCGGGCTCCGTGCTGGCCCATGCCGTACTGCGCGGCGAGACCCGAGCCGATCTGCGCGTTCTGCGGCGGCAGCAGCTCGCTGGGCTGGACGAGCGCGAAGCCGCTGCCCATGAAGCTCAGCTCCCAGCCCTCACCGGTGTTCCCCCGGCGCCGCCACACGCCGGAGGAGTGCGTCTGGGCCTGCATCTGCACGCGCAGGCCGGTGGACCAGGCGACGATGGCGTCGGCGTCGCAGTTGACGTACTTGTCGGGCGTCACCTGCAGGAACAGCGGGGAGCCCGAGGTCATCAGGGCGACCTTGCCCCGGCCGGTGATGTTGAGCTGGTACTTCCCCGAGCCGGAGATGCCGTAGAGGCTGTCCACCGCGATGACCTCGTGGTGCAGGCCGGAGTCCATGGCGAGCACGTAGCTGCTGTCGACGGTGAGGCCGTCCTGGTCGACGTCGACGACGTGGACGCACTGAGCGAGGTTGGCGAAGTAGACCGTGCCCTGTCCGTGGCAGCGCATCAGGTCCAGGCCCTCACCGGTGTACGCACGCGCGTGCGACTGGCTGTTGCTCTGGTACTCGGCGTCGAACTCGACGAGCCCCTGGTAGGCGACCATCGTGCCCTTGCGGGCCAGCACGTCGTCGTGGCCCGTCAGGGCGACGCGGAGCATGTGCTTGTTCTGCAGGCTCCAGGCTTCCTGGGACTGCTGGTCGTTGTAGGCGAAAATCGGGCTCTGCATGATGTGTGGCTCCCCCTCAGCCCCGTACCCGGAGGCGGTCGGTGCTGTCCTCGCTGGGCTGGACGACGACGATGCCCTGACCGGAGAAGGCCATCTGGAAGGCCTCGCCGCTGCCGCGGCCGATCAGCGACTGCGCCTTGAAGCTGCGCTTGCCCTTCACCTTGAGGTTCGGGGACCAGGCCACGAGCGCGTCCGGGTCGACGTAGGTCTCGTCCTCGCCGCCGCCGCAGTCCACCACGATCGGCTTGCCCCGGGAGGTGAGGGCGACCCAGCCCTGCCCGGAGATCCTGGTGTTCCACAGGCCCTGTCCGGCGAACTTCGCCAGGCCCTTGACCCGTTCCACGCCCCACGTCAGGTGGGCGTCGAAGGCGAGGAGGTTGGTGGCGTTGACGGAGATCCCGTCGCCGTTGAGGTTGATGACGACGACGTTGGCGCCGTAGTCGGCGAGGTAGAGCAGTCCGTCGCCGGAGCACTTCATCAGGGGCGCGCCCTCGCCGGTCATCCAGTCCTTGGCGATCTGGCGGACGGCCGACGGGTTGGGCTCGTACTGGACGAAGCCCTCGTAGGCGACCATCGACCCCACGCGTGCGAGGAGGTCGTTCCCGGTCTGCATGGCGACCTTCAGCATGTGGTTGCCGTGGTTCTCCATGCGGGCGCCGACGGGTGCGGGGGCGTAGCCCGCGAGCGGCTGGTTCATGTCGGGCTCTCCCTCAGATCTCGTACGGCTGGACGACGACGAAGCTGCCGGGCGCGGCCCGGAACTGCAGGTTGACGCTCTCTCCCGTGTCGCCCGCGTAGGAGTTGCGGCGCATCCGCACCTGGCTGGAGACGACCACCTGGGCGGCGGCGGACCAGGCGACCACGGCGTTGCAGTCGGCGAACGTCGTGGGCGTGACCGGCAGCACCACGGGCACGCCGTGCGTCTTGACGACGATCGTGCCGGTGCCCTGGAACTGCATCGTGAACAGCGCTCCGCCCGGGATGCCGTGCCCCTCGATCCGGCGGACCTCGTACTGGAGGCTCTCGTCGAAGGCGAGGACGTTCTCCGCGGAGACGCAGACGGCGTCGCCCTGGAGCTCGATGGGGTGGAGCATCGAGGAGTCGTCCGCGAGGAACACCTGCCCCTTGCCGGTGCAGCGCATGAGCTGCATCTCCTGGCCGGTCACGTTGCCCACGACCCGGCCGGTGAATCCGGCGCCCTTGTAGCTGAAGTCGACCTTGCCCTGGTAGAGCACCATGCTGCCCTGCCGGGCGAGCACGGGCTGGCCCTCGGCTCCGAGGTCGACGCGGACCAGCTTCTTGTTCTGCTGCGTCCAGCGCTGCCCGGCCGCGGTCTCCCGGTACTGCTGGAGCGCCGCGGTCACACCGGCGCCCTGCGGCGCTCCCTGGGGCATGCCGTGCGGTGCGGCCTGCGGAGGCTGCTGGCCGTAGCCGGGAGGTGCCGTCGGCTGCCCGTAGCCCGGGGGCGGGGCGGGCTGCCCGTAGCCGGCGGGCGCGGGCGGCTGGCCGTAACCGGGCGGCGGGGCCGGGGCCTGCGGCGCCGGGGGCTGGCCGTAGCCGGGGGGCGGCGGCGCGGTCTGACCGGGGACCTGGCCGTACAGCGGCTGCTGACCGGGCTGGCCCGGCTGTCCGTACGGCGCGGGTGCCGGGGCGGGCGGTGGTGGTACGGGAGCGCCGCCGGGAGCCGGGTTCATCGGCGCGACGATGGTCGCCGCGGCGTGCACGTCCGCGGGCGCCGGAGCGGGAGCCGGCGGCGGGGTGGCCGCGGGGGGCGGGGCGAAGCCCTGCTGTGCGGGCTGCGGAACGGGTGCCGGAGCAGGAGCCGGCGCGGAGGCGGCGGGGGCGCCGAAGGCCGGCGGCGCCGAGGCCTGGGCGGGCGGGGCGAAGCCCGGGGCGGCCCCGGACTGCGGCTGCTGCGCCTGCTGCGCGGCGGGCGCCTCGTCCTCGGCGACCTCACCCCCGAAGTTCCTCAGCAGCGCGTCGAGACCGCCGTCGAAGCCCTGCCCGACGGCGGCGAACCGCCACACGTCCTTCATGTAGAAGTCGCCCAGCATCACGGCGCGCTCGGTGGAGAACTCCGAACCGCTGAACGGGTACCGGGCCACCTCCTCGCCGCCCGCGACGATCCGGATGTACCCGGGCCCGACCTGCGACATCTGGCCCGCGCCGTCGATCGTCGCGGTGAAGGAGAGCTTCTGGATCTGCTGCGGGATCCTGTCGAGGGTGACCCGGAAGGATTCCGTGTCACCCGCCTGCGCACCCAGGAGCTGGATGGACTCCTCGGGCGTCTTCGGCTGGTTGAAGAACACGAAGTACCGGTCGTCCGACAACCGCTCGTCGGCGTCGAGGCCGAAGCAGCTGATGTCGAAGCTCAGCCCGGGGCCGGAGATCTGCACGCCTACGTACAGATCCGTGCCCGCGGTGAGGTCACTGATCCTGGCCTTGTGGCCGCGTTGGAATTCCCTGGCCATGCGTTACGACCGTCCCCCATCCGAATGTGAGTGCGTCGCGTCAGGCTAGCGGCAATCACCGACACCGGAGGAAGCCGGTACAGACCCGGTACGAAACCCGTGCGGGCCCGTGGCGGACGCCCGCCCGGGCCGCACGCTACTCGCTGCGGGCGCCGGGTACGTGCGGCAGGCGGTCGGCGGCGACCACACCCTCCAGGTAGCCCCTGGCGCGCTCGGTCCGCGGGTAGGCGTCGAGGAGGCGCCAGAACCGCGGCCCGTGCCCGGGGACCAGCAGGTGCGCCAGTTCGTGCAGGAGGACGTAGTCGACGACGTACTCGGGCATGCCCTGGAGGCGGTGCGACAGCCGGATGCTTCCCTCGGACGGGGTACAGGAGCCCCAGCGGGTGTTCTGGTTGGTCACCCAGCGGACCGAGGCGGGCCGGGCCCGGCCGTCGAAGTACTGTCCCGACAGGCGCTCCGCGCGCTCGGCCAGCTCGGCGTCACCGAGGAGGCGCTTGCTCTCCTGGGCGGCCAGCTTGTCCAGCATGACGCCCACCCAGCGCTGCTCCTCCGCCGCGGACATCCGGGCGGGGATCAGCACGACGGTGCGGTCGCCCTCGCGGTACGCGGAGACCGTCCGTCGTCGCCGGGTGCTCCTGCGCACCTCGACCGCGCTCTTGCCCGAGCCGCGCGGCGACGGATTCGTGGGTGTGCGCGGGGGCGCCCCGGCACGGTGCAGTGGGTCGGCGGACACGCCAGCGACGTTACCCGCTGCACACGGGGAAGTCCCGGGTCCGGGACGCTTCCGTGCCGATCCGCCACTCGTCACGGCAGACGTGCGGCTGATTCGTACGACGAACATCCCCCGCCTGTGGACAACTTTCGACGCCTTTCCGCGCAGCCGGGCATGCTGGCACTCGCCGGCCGATCCGCGACCGGTCGCCGGGCGGTGACCACGGACGGCGACGCGGACACGGACACAGGCCCGGGCTCGGGCACCGACACGGGCACGGGCACGGGCACGGGCACGGGCTGGGGCACGGGCACGGGCTGGGGCACGGACACGGACACGGACACGGGAGACTTACGGGGGACCTGGCATGCATCCGATGGTGAAGCCCGCGCTCAGGCGCGGCTGGCGCGATCTGAACACTGTGCAGTTCGGGATGACACCGGCGCACGCGTTGACGCTGGCGCCGGTGGACACGGCGACGGGCAGCTTCCTCGACCTGCTCAACGGCACCCGCGGCCCGGCGCTCCTGCGTGAGGAGGGGCACCGCATGGACCTGCCCGAGGGGCACGTGGACCGGGTGGTGGAGCGGCTGGCACGGGCCGGTCTCCTCGACGACTCCCGCGGGGGCGGGCCGGACGCCGACGCCCTGCGGCAGAAGAAGGAGGTCCTCGACCGGCTCCGCCCCGACCTGGCCTCGCTGTCCCTGACCACCTCCGAGCCCGGTGACGCCATGAGACACCTGGCCGCCCGTCGCGCGCTGCGGGTCGGGGTCAGGGGTGCGGGACGGGTGGGCGCGATGCTGGCCGGCCTGTTGTCGGGCGCGGGCGTCGGCGAGATCGACGTGCGCGACGGCGGACGCGTCGAGCCCTGGGACGTCGCTCCGGGCGGCCTGCCCGCCGAGTCGGCCGGCGACCGCCGGGACGAGGCCGCCCGCCGTGTCGTCCGCAGGGCCGCCCCCGGCCGGCCGCCGCGCCGGAGCCCGACGACACCGCACGAGGAGGCCGCCACGGGCCTCTCCCTGGTGATCGTCGCTCCGCGCGACGACGTGGCGGTGCACACGCCCGATCCCACCGCGGCGGAATCCCTGATGGCCTCCGGCACGCCCCACCTGTACGCGGGAGTCGTCGAGGGAACCGGTGTCGTCGGCCCCCTCGTGCTGCCCGGCGAGACGGGATGCGCCGGCTGTCTGTACGCCGACCGCGCCGACCGGGACGCCGCCTGGCCGCGGCTGGTGGCGCAGTGGCGCTCCGGCCGGCAGCGCCGGGTGCCGCCCTGCGACCTCACGCTCGCGGCAGCCGTCGCCGGGTTCGCGGCGGCTCACGCGCTCTCCTTCCTGGACGGCCGGACGCCGTCGAGCACCGGCGTGCGCTGGGAGGTCTCGCTGCCCGGTCTGCACTGGCAGACACGACCGGTCCGGCCGCACCCCGCGTGTCCCTGCGGAGCGGCCGCAAAAGGTAAGCAGCAACACATCCCCGAGGACGGGGCACGGCGCGCGACAATGGCTGGGCAAGGGCCGTCAGCGGAAGTACGCCACGAGGCGGAACCGGCGCGGCCGGCTGGGACTTGGAGGGCGCATGTCTGATCTTCCGCGCAAGGCGGTCACCCGGACCGCCAAGCTCGCCGCGCTCCCGCTCGGCTTCGCCGGGCGGGCCACCTGGGGGCTCGGCAAGCGGATCGTGGGCGAGTCCGCGGAGATCGTCGGCCAGCAACTGCAGCAGCGCACCGCGGACCAACTGTTCAAGGTGCTGGGCGAGCTCAAGGGCGGGGCGATGAAGTTCGGGCAGGCGCTGTCCGTCTTCGAGTCGGCGCTGCCCGAGGAGGTCGCCGGACCCTACCGGGCCGCGCTCACCAAGTTGCAGGAGGCGGCACCGCCGATGCCGACCCGCACCGTGCACGCCGTGCTCGCGGAGCGGCTCGGAGAGGACTGGCAGGACCTGTTCCTGGAGTTCGAGGACAAGCCCGCGGCGGCCGCCTCGATCGGTCAGGTGCACCGGGGGGTGTGGCACGACGGCCGCGAGGTGGCGGTCAAGGTGCAGTACCCGGGCGCCGGCGAGGCACTGCTGTCCGACCTCAACCAGCTCAGTCGTTTCGCCCGCCTGCTCGGCCCGCTGGTCCCCGGCATGGACATCAAGCCGCTGATCACGGAGCTGAAGGACCGGGTCTCGGAGGAGCTGGACTACGACCTGGAGGCCGAGGCCCAGCGGACGCATGCCGAGGTCTTCGCCGAGGACCCGGACATCGTGGTGCCGGACGTGGTCCACCAGCGCGAGCAGGTGCTGATCACCGAGTGGATCGACGGCATCCCGATGTCGGAGATCATCTCGGACGGCACACCGGAGCAACGCGACCGGGCCGGCCAGTTGCTGGCCCACTTCCTCTTCTCGGGTCCGGCACGCACCGGGCTGCTGCACGCCGACCCGCACCCCGGCAACTTCCGGCTGCTGCCCGGCGGGCCGGAGGGAGAGGAAGACTGGCGGCTGGGTGTCCTGGACTTCGGCACGGTCGACCGCCTCCCGGGTGGCCTGCCCGAGCCCATCGGCGAGGCCCTGCGCATGACGCTGGACGGCGAGGCAGAGGCGGTCTACGACATGCTCCGCGCGGAGGGGTTCGTCAAGGAGTCGATAGACCTGGACCCCGACGCGGTTCTCGACTACCTCCTGCCGATCATCGAGCCGGCCCGTGTCGACGCGTTCACCTTCACCCGCGGGTGGATGCGGAGCCAGGCCGCCCGCATCGGCGACCCCCGCTCCCCCGCCTACCAGTTGGCCAAGCAGCTCAACCTGCCGCCGGCCTACCTGTTGATCCACCGCGTGACCCTGAGCACCATCGGGGTGCTGTGCCAGCTCGGGGCCACCGTGCGGCTGCGCGACGAGCTGGAGGAGTGGCTGGTCGGGTTCGTCGCCGAGGACGAGGCCGAAGAAGCGGAGGAGAACGCCGCCGGGGACGGCGAGGACGTGGACGAGGTGAAGGAGACCGCCGCGGAGGCCTGATCCACCGGAACCGAACGCGCCGTGGGGGCCGGTCCGTTCGGCCGGACCGGCCCCCACGAGCGAAGCCTGTCTCTCCCCCGGGAGACCACCGCTTCAGGTGTGTCGGTTACTGCATGACCGCCATGGCCAGCGCGCGCCGAGCACGCAGCGAGGCGCGCTCCGCCCGGCGCTGCATCCGGCGGGCGGTCGCCAGGCGCAGCGCCCGGCGTTCCCGCTCGGCCTCATGCAGGCGGTCGCGCATATGCGCACGCGCCAGGGCTTCTGGGATGAGTTGCATTTCACGGGTCCTGTTCTGACGCGAGTCCTTCGCGCCGGTGGTGGTGAAGTCTTCAGGCGCGGTGCCTGCGATGTCGTGGGTGGACGGCTTCATCGGGGCCTGCTTCTGGGGGTCGTACGTGAGGGGGCGGTCGATCGTTCCTGCGGTGTTCATGCCGAAACCGGGTTCTTGCGCGGACGGCCACGGGGCCGCTTCCGGGCGACGACGACACCCTGGACGAACAGCTCTCCACCCCAGACGCCCCAGGGCTCACGCCGCTCCTTGGCACCGGCGAGGCAGGCCTCGATCAGCGGGCAGGTGCGGCAGAGGGACTTGGCGTACTCGACGTCCGCCGGCGACTCGGCGAAGAAGACCTCCGGGTCGTAGGAGCGGCAGGGGACGGGCACGCCGAGGTTCTCGATGGCGTCGTCGAGCGCGGTGAGCGCGGTGAGCGGGGTCAAGGTGGAGTCCTCCGTGGAACAGGGCTTGGGGATCGTGTCGGAAGGCGGTACGGACGGGGCGTGCGCTTCGAGTTGCACGGGTGGTCTTCCTCGTCTGTTCGTTCCGGCCGGTTGACCGGGTGGCGGCTTGGTACCGGGTTCTTTTCTTGTCCCGAGGCTCCTTCGTGCTGTCGCCCCCGTTCGGGGACAAACAGAAGGGCCGCGGATCCCGGGTGGGGTTCCGCGGCCCTGAAGGCGCCGGCCTGATCGGCGATCAGGCTGGATCACTCCAGGGTTCTGGCCCACGGAAGGCCCACATCAGGTGGTGCTGCGTCGTCGTCTGCTTCCGGAATCCGGCACCGGTCGCGGTAAAGGCATAGGCCTGCGCCTGTGCCACTACTGCTGCTTCCAGTGCCTTGGTCGGTCGCTCATTGCGCTCGCGGACGGGAAGGCCCGCGGGAGCAGCGGCGGAGGCAGCCGGACGCACGGCAGGAATGCCGGACAGACCGGTGCCCGAGTGGGAAGCGCCGAGGATGCACAGGGAGACGGCCGAGCGATCGGTCATTTTGGCGGTGAAGCCGACGACGGAGCTGTTGTTGATGCTGATCACTGGACTCGCCTCCTCTCGGCGTCTCGGGGGACTGGGACGAACCAGTCCACGGATATGCAAGTACAACACGGATTCAGGGCCTTCGGGAAGGCCGCTGCTCCCGTGACCAAGAACCTATGGGGATTCCCGGGGCATGCGCAAACTATTTTTTCGACGAGTTCGCATCAGTCGTCCGCGTCAAGCCCCACACCTTCCTGGCCTGCACAGATGGCCAGGACGTCGGAGCCGAAGCGGTTGAGCTTGCGCATCCCGACCCCCGGGATCCGGGCAAGTTCGCGCTCGTCCTCCGGGACGGACTCGGCGATCGCCATCAGAGTCTTGTCGGTGAACACGCAGAACGCGGGCTGTCCGCTGCGTTCCGCCTGCACCGCCCGCCACGCGCACAGCCGCTCGTAGACGCCCTCGTCCATGTCGGACGGGCAGCCCTCGCAGCGCATCAGCTTCATCTCGCCGGCGTCGGTGAGGGTGCGCCCGCAGACCCTGCAGCGCGCCGGTGTCCGCTGGGCCCGTCTCGGCGCGGGGGCCGCGGCACCGCGACCGCCGCCCCGGGAGCCGCGCTCCACTCCCCCGGCACCCCCGCCGGACGCCCGTCCGCCCGCCGTGCCCGAACCGGGCCGCAGCCCCTTGAGGAACCGGCTGGGCCTGCGGCTCGGCCGGCCGCCGGGCGACCGGGCCAGCGCCCACGACAGGTGCAGGCGATCACGCGCGCGGGTGACCCCGACATAGAGGAGGCGGCGCTCCTCCTCGATCTGCTCGTCGGTCTTTGCGTAGGTGATCGGCATCATGCCCTCGGCAACGCCGACCAGGAACACGACGTCCCACTCCAGGCCCTTGGCCGAGTGCAGGGAGGCGAGGGTGACGCCCTGCACCGTCGGTGCGTGCTGGGCGCCCGCCCGCTCGTCGAGCTCCACGACGAGATCACTCAGCGTGGCTCCCGCCCGGGCGGCGGCGAAGTCCTGGGCCAGGCCGACCAGGGCGGCCAGCGACTCCCAGCGCTCCCGGACGGCCCCCGACCCGGCCGGGGGCTCGGTCGTCCAGCCCTCGCCGGACAGCACCGCGCGCACCTGCGAGGGCAGGTCGACGGTGTCGTCGAGGAGGGAGTCGTTGCCGCCGAAGCGCGCCGCGGCCCGCAGGGCGCTTCCGGCCCTGCGCACCTCGGGCCGGTCGAAGAAGCGCTCCGCGCCCCGCAGCTGGTAGGGGACTCCGGCGTCGGCGAGCGCCTGCTCGTAGGTCTCCGACTGGGAATTGGTGCGGAACAGGACCGCGATCTCGGCGGCCGGGACGCCCGAGTCGAGGAGTTCGCGGATGCGGCGGGCCGCGCCCTCGGCCTCGGCCGGTTCGTCGGCGTACTCGGTGTAGACGGGCTCGGGGCCCGCGGGGCGCTGGGACACCAGCTCCAGGCGGTGGTCGGCGGCCCTGCCCCGCGCCTGGGCGAGGAGGCCGTTGGCGAGGTGGACGACCTGGGGGGTGGACCGGTAGTCGCGGACCAGCTTGACGACGGTGGCGCCGGGGTGGCGGACGCGGAAGTCGAGCAGGTGGTCGGGGGTTGCTCCCGTGAAGGAGTAGATCGTCTGGCTGGCGTCGCCGACCACGCACAGGTCGTCGCGGTCTCCGAGCCACAGCTCCAGCAGCCGCTGCTGGAGGGGGCTGACGTCCTGGTACTCGTCGACGACGAAGTGCTGGTACTGGGCGCGGACCTGCTCGGCGACGTCGTGCCGGTCCTGGAGGACGGCCACCGTCAGCAGCAGTACGTCCTCGAAGTCGATCACGGAGCGGGTGCGCTTGAGATCCTCGTAGGCGGCGTAGAGCTGCGCGATCTCCGCCGGGTCGCGGGGGGTCTCGCGGCCGGCCTTGGCCGCCGCCAGGGCGTAGTCGGCGGGGACGGTCTGGGTCACCTTGGACCACTCGATCTCCGCGGTGGCGTCCCTCAGCTCACCCCGGTCGAGGCGGATGCGGCAGGCGGCGGCCGCGTCGGCGACGAGCTGGATCTTGCGGTCGACGAGCCGGGGCAGGGAGCCACCGATCGCTTTCGGCCAGAAGTACTGGAGCTGCCGCAGGGCCGCCGAGTGGAAGGTGCGGGCCTGGACCCCGGCCGCACCGAGCTGGCGCAGCCGACCGCGCATCTCCCCGGCCGCGCGGTTGGTGAAGGTGACGGCGAGCACGCTGGAGGGCTGGAGGATGCCGGCGCGCACCCCGTAGGCGATGCGGTGGGTGATGGCGCGGGTCTTGCCCGTACCGGCTCCCGCCAGCACGCACACCGGGCCGCGCAGGGTGGTCGCCACCTCGCGCTGCTCGGGGTCGAGCCCGTCGAGCACCGCGTCGGCCGAGTCCGGTACCTGCGGGAAGAGGGTGGAGTGCGTTGCTGCTGTCACACCGCAATGCTGCCAGGTCTCGCGAGACGGGTGAGTCGGCTGTCCACAGGCACGCACCGATTGTCGTACCGTGCGACAGACGTCACCCGGCGGGAATGGTGGCGCCGCTCCGGACGTTCCCCTCGTGCGACCTCGATCCCCGAGCCGCCGCTTCCCCGAGTCGCCGAAGGAGCACGAGAGACATGCCGGGCACTGTGACGATGTACAGCACCACGTGGTGCGGCTACTGCCGTCGGCTGAAGAGCCAGATGGACCGCGAGGGCATCGCGTACACCGAGGTCAACATCGAGCAGGACCCGGAGTCCGCCGCGTTCGTGGAGAAGGCGAATGGCGGAAACCAGACGGTGCCGACGGTCCTCTTCCCCGACGGGTCGACGCTGACGAACCCGTCGCTGGCGCAGGTGAAGCAGAAGATCGGCGCGTAGCCGGTGCGCCACGGCCGCGTCGGTCGTGGCGGTGGCAGAGGGGCGGCCCTCCCGTGTGACGGGAGGGCCGCCCCTCTCGCGGTGCCGTGCCGGGTTCAGAAGGCGCCGCGCGTCGGCAGCGGCTTGCCGTACCACAGCTCGATGAGGCGGGCCGCGATCGAGATGCCGTAGGGCGGCAGCACTTCGCCGGTCTCGAAGGCGGCGCCCAGCTCCTCGCGGGAGAACCAGCGGGCCTCGTGGATCTCGTCGCCGTCGACGTTGATCTCGGTCGAGGTGGCGTGAGCCATGAAGCCGAGCATCAGGCTGGACGGGAAGGGCCACGGCTGGCTCGCGACGTACTCGACCTGGCCGACGGCGACGCCGACCTCCTCCTGGACCTCCCGGCGCACCGACTGCTCGATGGACTCGCCCGGCTCCACGAAACCGGCGAGGGTCGAGAAACGGCCCTCGGGCCAGTGCACCTGGCGGCCGAGCAGGATGCGGTCCTCGCCGTCCGTGACCGCCATGATCACCGCGGGGTCGGTGCGCGGGTAGTGCTCGGCGCCGCAGGCGGGGCAACGGCGGATGTGGCCCGCCGCGGCGATGACGGTGCGCTCGCCGCAGCGGGAGCAGAAGCGGTGCAGGCGCTGCCAGTTTTCCAGTGCGACCGCGTGGGCCATCAGTCCGGCGTCGCGGTCCGACAGGAGCAGGCCGGCCTCGCGCAGTCCCGCCGGGCGCGCGGACTGGTCCATGCGGCCGGGCAGGGAGTCCTTCTGCAGGGCGAAGTAGCTGGTCCCGTCCGCGTCGGTGCCCAGGAAGTAGCGGTGTGCCTCGGTGAGCGGGGCCTCGAACGAGGGGGTCATGACCAGCTCGGTGGCCCCGTCCGGTGTCTCGTCGATGAGGACCTGGCCGCCGGACACCACGAAGCAGCGCGTCGAGGGGTGGCTCCACGCAGCCGCGAGCCAGGCCTCGTCGAGGCGGTGGTGGGCGGCGCGGTCGATGCCGCTCGGGGCGGTGAGCGAGATGGGACGGTCGGCGGTGCGGTCGGTCCAGGTGGTCACGAGTGGTTCCAACTCCCCCGGTGAGCGGTTCGTTTCGGCAGGCGGGTTCAGCGGTTCGTACGGCGGGTGGTGACCGGGTCCGGGAGGGCTCGGCGGTGCGGGCGGCCTTTCCAGTGTGCCGCGCGCGGTGCCGGTCGGGTCCCGGACCGTGCGCGGTGCTCAGGGCGCGTGACGCCAGTACTCCGCCAGGTCGCCCCAGAGGTGGGCGGAGGTTTCGACGCCCTTGAGGAGCAGGTCCAGTTCCACCTTCTCGTCGGGGGCGTGCCAGCCGTCGGACGGGACGGAGATGCCGAGGAACAGCACCGGGGCGTCGAGGACCTCCTGGAGGTCGGCGGCCGGTCCGGAGCCCCCTTCCCGGGTGAAGCGCACCGGTGCGTCGAAGGCGCGGCCCATCGCGCGGACCACGGACCGCAGGGCCGGGTGGTCCAGCGGCGTCAGGCACGGGCGGGTGGCCGGACCGAAGGCGATCTCGCAGCGGATGCCCTCGGGCACCTGCTCGGCGGCCCAGGCACGGACGGCCTTCTCCACGTGGTCGGGGTCCTGGCCGGCGACGAGACGGAAGGAGAGCTTCACCATGGCGGACGCCGGGATGATCGTCTTGCTGCCGGGGCCCTGGTAGCCGCCGCCGATGCCGTTGACCTCGGCGGTGGGGCGGGCCCAGATGCGCTCCAGGGTGGTGTGTCCGGCCTCGCCGTGGGTGGCGCGGGACTTGGCCGTGCGCAGCCACTGCCCTTCGTCGAAGGGCAGCTCGGCGAAGAGCTCGCGTTCGCGGTCGGTGAGTTCGATCACGCCGTCGTAGAAGCCGGGGATCGCCACGCGCGCGTGCTCGTCGTGCAGGGCGGCCACGAGGCGGGCGACGGCGGTGGCCGGGTTGGGGACCGCGCCACCGAAGGACCCGGAGTGGATGTCCTGGCCGGGGCCGTGCAGGCGGATCTCGCACTCGGCGAGGCCCCGCATGCCGGTGCAGACCGTGGGGGTGTCCTCGGACCACATGCCGGTGTCGGAGACGATCACCGCGTCGGCGGTGAGCCGCGCGGCGTGCTCCTCGACGAGGGCGCGGAAGTGCGGGGAGCCGGACTCCTCCTCGCCCTCGATCAGCAGCTTGAGGTTGACCGCGGGGGCGGTGCGGCCGGTGGCGGCGAGGTGGGCGCGGACCCCGAGTGTGTGGAAGAACACCTGCCCTTTGTCGTCGGCCGCCCCGCGCGCGTACAGGCGGTTCTCCCGGACGACCGGTTCGAAGGGCTCGCTGCTCCAGCCGTCCTCGCGGGCGGCGGGCTGTACGTCGTGGTGGCCGTACACGAGGACCGTCGGTGCCTGCGGGTCCCCGGAGGGCCACTCGGCGAAGACCGCGGGAGCACCGGGGGTGGGCCAGACCTCGGCGGTGGGGAAGCCGGTCTCCTGCAGTCTGGCGGCGAGCCAGTCGGCGCTGCGGCGGACATCGGTCGCGTGGTCGGGCTGCGCCGACACGGACGGGATGCGCAGCCAGTCGACGAGGTCGTCGAGGAAGGCGGCGCGGTGCTGTTCGATGTACGTGCGGACAGCGCTGACAGCATCGTCAACGGGGTGGCTCATGCTTACGAGCCTATCGGCCCGCGGGGACACCCCGACCGTGCGGTTCGTCACCGGCCGGCTCGGCCAGCAGCAGTTTCTCGAGCGCCGCGCGGTCCGGCAGCCCCTCGGGCCGCACGACCTCGCCGGTGCGTACGTACAGGAAGGAGGCCGTCACCGAGGCGGGCGGTACGCCCTGCTGCTCGGCCCAGGCGATGCGGTAGAGCGCGAGCTGGAGCGGGTCCGCGGTGGCGGCGCGGTTCGTCTTCCAGTCGACGATCTCGTACGTCGCGGTGTCCCCGTCCCCCTCCTTGTAGACGGCGTCGATGCGGCCGCGCACGATCCGGCCGGCCAGGGAGAGCTGGAAGGGCGCCTCGACGCGGAACGGGGTGCGGCGGGCGTACTCGGTGCGTTCGAAGGCGTCCTTGAGGAACTCCAGGTCCTGTTCGTCGGCGATCTCGGCGTCGCCGCCGGGCAGTTCCTCCGGTTCCAGCAGGGGCAGCGCCAGAGGTTCGAACCGGGCCTCCACCCAGGCGTGGAAACGGGTGCCGCGGCGGGCCGCGGGCCGCGGCGGGCGGGGCATGGGACGGGCCAGCTCCTGGGCGAAACCGTCCGGGTCGGCGGCCAGGCTCAGCACCTGGGAGGCGGTCAGCGAGGCCGGAAGCGGCACCTCGGTGACGCTCTCTCGCGCGCGCAGGAGCTCGCCGGTGAGCGCGTCCAGGTCGCGGTCCCAGGAGGCGACGGTCCGGGCCTCTTCCGGGGTGAGGCGCGCGGGGCCGGGGACGGGGGCGTCGCCCGGGCGCCGTTCGGCAGGCGTCGCCTGGTGAGGGACGGTGGGGTGCTCCCGCGCGGGGCGGGTGTCGTGCGGGGCGGCCGGGCGGTCCGTGGTCCAGGTGTCCCAGTCGGCGGGGTCCCCGCTCCAGCCGGCATCCGCTGCGTCCGAGGGCGCCTCGTCGTCCTCGGGGGGTGGCGGCCAGTCCGGGTCGTCGTAGGCGCCGGGGGCGGCGGGAGGACCGTCCTGGCCGGTGGCGAGGGCGTCCAGGTGGGCGAGGACCGTCTCCGCGGCGGTCCGACGGCGGGCGAGTGCCTCGTCGTCCAGGGGCAGGGGCCAGACCTCGTCGGCGGTCGCCCGGTGCAGGGCCGGGTTCTCCTCGTCCTCGGCCGGTTCGTCCGCCCAGGCCTCGATCTCGCCGTGTCCGGCGGCGCAGTGTTCGTACAGGGCCGTGAGGAAGTCGGACGGGCCGCGGGGCTTCTTCTGGCTGGGCCCCCACCAGTGGCCGGAGCCGAGGAGCAGGGAACGGGGGCGGGTGAAGGTGACGTAGCCGAGGCGGAGCTCCTCGGTGTGCTGGTGCTCCTTCATGGCCGCGTGGAAGTCCTTCAGACCGCGGGAGTCCCAGGAGGCGACGTCGGGCAGGGTGTCGGCGTCGCCGCGCAGACCGTGCGGCAGCACCCTGCCCTGGGCGGTCCACTTCTCGCGGCCCTGGCCGCTGGGGAAGGTGCCGGTGACGAGACCGGGCACGGCGACGACGTCCCATTCGAGGCCCTTGGACTTGTGCGCGGTGAGCACCTTGACGGTGTTCTCCCCGCCGGGCAGCGCGTTGTCCAGCCCCTTCTCGTACTGCGCCGCGGTACGCAGGAAGCCGAGGAAGGCGAGCAGGGTGGCCTCGCTGTCGCTCGCGGCGAAGGACGCGGCGACGTCGAGGAAGTTGGACAGGGTCTCGCGGCGGCGGGCGGCCAGGGCGTGCGGGGAGGCCGACAGCTCGACCTCCAGGCCGGTGACGGCGAGGACGCGGTGCAGGACGTCCATGAGCGGGTCGGACAGGGCCCGGCGCAGCTCGCGCAGTTCGGTGGCCAGCCGTGCGAACCGCACGCGTGCGTCCGGCGAGAAGGGCAGCCCGTCGTCGTCGCCGGAGCCGTCCAGCGGTGTCTCGAGGAAGGTGTCGAGGGCGTCCGCGAGCGATGTCACCTCGGACGGGTCGACCCCCTCGACGGCCTCGGCCAGCCTCCGGTCGGGGTCGTCGCCGCCCTCCACGCGCGCGTGGCTCACGAGCAGCCGGGCGCGGCGCCCCAGGAGGGCGAGGTCGCGCGGGCCGATGCGCCAGCGCGGGCCGGAGAGCAGCCGGACCAGGGAGGCGTTGGCGCCCGGGTCCTGGAGGACCTCGCAGACGGCGACGAGGTCGGCGACCTCGGGCAGGTGCAGCAGTCCGGACAGGCCGACGACCTCGACGGGGACGTCACGGGCCACCAGCGCGCCCTGGATCTCGGCGAAGTCGGACGCGGTGCGGCACAGGACGGCGACCTCACCGGGCGCGGTGCCGGTACGCACGAGGTGGGCGACGGAGTCGGCGATCCAGTCGATCTCCTCGGCGTGGGTGCGCAGCAGGGCGCAGCGGACCGAGCCGTCGCGTTCGGCGCCCGGGGCGGGCCGCAGGGCCTCCACGCCCGCGTGCATGGCGCGCAGGGGCTCGGCGAGGCCATTGGCGAGGTCCAGGAGGCGGCCGCCGCTGCGGCGGTTCTCGCTGAGCGCCTGGCGGACCGCGGGGCGTCCGTCCGCGCGGGCGAAGTGGTCCGGGAAATCGTCGAGGTTGGCGACGGAGGCGCCGCGCCAGCCGTAGATCGCCTGGCAGGGGTCGCCCACGGCGGTCACGGGGTGGCCGGTGCCGCCGCCGAACAGCCCGGCCAGGAGGATGCGCTGGGCCACGGAGGTGTCCTGGTACTCGTCGAGCAGCACGACCCGGTACTCGTCGCGCAGGACGCGGCCCACCTCGGGGAGCCCGGCGAGCTGCGCGGACAGGGCGATCTGGTCCCCGAAGTCGAGGAGGTCCTGGCGGCGTTTGGCGGCCCGGTAGCGGATCACCAGGTCGGTCAGTTCGCGTCGGGCGGCGGCTGCCTCGGGGACCTTGCGCAGATCGGCGTTGCTGAGCCGGACGTCCGCCAGCGCGTCCAGGAGACCGGTGTCCCGGGCGAGCAGGTCCTCGGGGCGCACGAGGTGCTCGGAGAGTTCCGCGTCGAGGGCGAGGAGGTCGCTGACCAGGTCGGCGAAGGACCGGGCGAGTGCCGGGTAGGGGCCGGGGGCCTCGCGCAGGACCCGCGCGGCGAGCTGGTAGCGGGTGGCGTCGGCGAGCAGGCGGGAGGTCGGCTCGAGGCCGATGCGCAGGCCGTGGTCGGTCAGGAGGCGGCCCGCGAACGCGTGGTAGGTCGAGATCGCCGGTTCGCCCGGCGGGTGGTCGGGGTCGATGGCGTCCGGGTCGGTCACGCCCGCCCTGACCAGCGCCTTGCGAACGCGTTCGGCGAGTTCGCCGGCCGCCTTGTTGGTGAAGGTGAGGCCGAGGACCTGTTCCGGAGCGACCTGGCCGGTGCCGACCAGCCACACCACGCGTGCCGCCATCACCGTCGTCTTGCCCGACCCGGCTCCGGCCACGATCACCTGCGGGGCGGGCGGCGCGACGATGCAGGCCGTCTGCTCCGGGGTGAAGGGGATCCCGAGGAGCTCCTTGAGCTGCTCGGGATCGGTGATGTGGGCGCGCACGTCACAGAGGCTAGCCGCGGCCACTGACAGCGGATGCCGAACCGCCCGTCGGGGCGAGGGATGCGCAGGTCAGCCGGGGTGGTGCAACGTGTCACACCGGCCACTCGGCTCCGGCGCGCGCCCGGCCCGGGGGGACCGGCGCCGCGCACCGGACGCCCCGGGCGATCACTCCACGACGTGCCGCCCCTCGGGCCGCGCGCTGCAGGACGCGCGGAAGGCGCAGTGGGTGCAGTGCTGGCCCGTGGTCGGGGTGAACCGCTCGTCGAGGACCTTCCCGGCGGCCGTGGCGAGCAGGTCGCCGACCCACTCCCCCTCCGGACCCTCCTGCGACTGCTGCGCCTGGACCTTGGGCAGGCTCTCGCCGCCGTCCCGCTTGGGCGCGCCCTGGCGCAGGTGGACGAGTTCGGCGCCGCCCGGCCGGGGGCGCACACCGTCGAAGGCGTCGTCGACGGCGCCCTCGCGGACGGCGAGCTGGTACACGGCGAGCTGGGGGTGGCGGGCCACCTCCGCGGAGGTGGGCGCCTGCTTGCCGGTCTTGAAGTCGACGACGTAGGCCCGGCCGTCGCCGTCGGCCTCCACGCGGTCCATCTGGCCGCGGATGCGGACCTCGTAGTCGCCTGCCTGAAGGGTGACGTCGAAGTCGTGCTCGCTCGCCACGGGGGTGCGTCCGGCACGGTCCATGACGTGCCACTTCAGGAAGCGTTCGAGCGCCGCGCGCGCGTTGGCCTTTTCCTGCGCGGACTTCCACGGTGCGTCGAAGGCGAGGGCGTTCCACACGGAGTCCAGGCGTTCCATGAGGACGGCGAGGTCGGCCAGGGTGTGACCGGAGGCCACCTCGTCGGCGAGCACGTGCACCACGTTGCCGAAGCCCTGGGCGGTGGTCGCGGGCGCGTCGGCCTTCACCTCGCGCCCCAGGAACCACTGCAGGGCGCAGGTGTTGGCCAGTTGGTCCAGGGCGCTGCCGGAGAGCGTGACGGGCTGGTCGCGTTCGCGCAGCGGGACCTTGCTCTCGGTCAGGTCCCACATGCCCCACCAGCGGTAGGGGTGGGCGGAGGGCACCAGGGGCCGTCCGTCCTCGTCGGTGAGGGCGGCGAGGCGGGCCAGGCGGTGCGCGGCGGCCTCCCTGAGGGGTGCGGAGACGCGGGGGTCGACGGTGGTGGCGCGCAGTTCGGCGACGAGTGCGCCGACGGCGAGGGGGCGGCGCGGACGGCCGGTGACGTCGACGGGTTCGACGCCGAGTTCGGTCAGGAACCGGGAGGGCTGGTCCCCGTCGTCGGCGGGCGCTTTCACCGCGGTGACGACGAGCCGCTCGCGCGCGCGGGTGGCGGCCACGTAGAACAGGCGGCGCTCCTCGGCGAGCAGGGCTCCGGGGGTGAGGGGTTCGGCGAGTCCGTCGCGTCCGATCCGGTCGGCCTCCAGGAGGGAGCCGCGGCGGCGCAGGTCCGGCCACAGCCCCTCCTGGACGCCCGCCACGACGACCAGCCGCCACTCCAGCCCCTTGGCACGGTGTGCGGTCATCAGGCGGACGGCGTCGGGGCGCACGGCGCGCCGGGTGAGGGTGTCGGCCGCGATGTCCTCGGCGTCGATCTGTTCCAGGAAGTTCAGGGCGCCCCGGCCGCCGGTGCGCTCCTCCGCGCGGGCGGCCGTCGCGAACAGCGCGCATACGGCGTCCAGGTCGCGGTCGGCGTTGCGTCCGGCCGCGCCGCCGCGCCGCGCGGCGCGTTCCAGGCGGGTGGGCCAGGGTGTGCCGTCCCACAGGTCCCACAGCGCCTCCTCGGCGCTGCCGCCCGCGGCGAGGCGTCGGCGTGCCTGGCGGAGCAGGGCACCGAGCCGCTGGGCGCCGCGCGCGTAGGCGGGGTCGTGCACGGCGAGCCGCTCCGGCTCGGCCAGTGCCCGGGCGAGCAGTTCGTCCGAGGGCGGCGGCAGCGGGTTGCCGGCGGCCCGCTGCTCCTCGCGCAGGGCGCGGCCGAGGCGGCGCAGGTCCGCGGCGTCCATGCCGGCGAGGGGCGAGGTGAGCAGGGTGAGGGCGGTCTCGGTGGGGAGCCAGCAGGGATCGTCCGCGCGGGGCGTGCGTCCACCGCGCGGGGGCTGCCCCTCCGTGTCGGCGTCGGCGACATCGGTGTCCGACGCGGATTCGGCCTGGGCGGCCGGGGAGGCGGCCTCGGCATCGGCGCCGGTGTCGGCATCGGCCGTACGCGCGTCGTCGGCGTCCTCCGGCCGCGCGTCCCCGTCGGCGTCACGCGTGCGCGCGGCCCCGTCGGGCGGCGCGTCCCCCGCCCGGCCCGCGTCCGGTCCGGGCTGGTCGCCCGTGCCCGCTTCTGCCTCCGCCACGGCCCGCAGCGCCGTCAGCAGGGGCGCCACAGCGGGTTCGTGGCGCAGCGGGAGGTCGTCGCCGTCGATGTCCAGGGGGACGCCGGCCGCGGTGAGGGCGCGGCGGAGCGTGGGGATGGTGCGCGAACCGGCGCGCACCAGGACGGCCATGTCCCGCCACGGGACGCCGTCCTCCAGGTGCGCGCGGCGCAGGATGTCGGCGATGTTGTCCAGCTCGGTGCCGGAGGTCGGGTACGTGTACGCCTCGACGCGCCCGCCGTCCCGCTCTGGGGTCAGCTCGCGGTGGGCGCGGACCTTGTCGGCGGGAAGGCGGGTCAGCGGCATGCGCTGGGTGAGCAGCCGGGTGGCGGCCAGGAGGCCGGCCCCGGACCGGCGTGAGGTCCGCAGCACCGCCACCGGCGCCGGACGGCCGTCCGCGCGCGGGAAGGCGGTCGGGAAGTTCAGGATGCCGTTCACGTCGGCGCCCCGGAAGGCGTAGATCGACTGGTCGGGGTCGCCGAAGGCGACGAGGGTGCGCCCGCCGCCCGCGAGGGCGTGCAGGAGCCGTACCTGGGCCGGGTCCGTGTCCTGGTACTCGTCGACGTAGACCGCGTCGTACTGGGCGCTCAGGTGCGCGGCGACCTCGGGGCGGCGGGCGAGGAGCACCGCGCGGTGGACCAGTTCCGCGTAGTCGAGCACGCCCTGGAGGTCGAGCACGTCGAGGTACTCGGCGAGGAAGACGGCGGCGGCACGCCAGTCGGGGCGGCCGATGCGCCGGGCGAAGGCCCCGAGCGCGTCGGGGCCCAGCCCCAGCTCGCGGCTGCGGGCGAGCACCGCGCGGACCTCGTCGGCGAAGCCGCGGGTGGTCAGGCAGGCGCGCAGTTCGTCGGGCCAGCGCACATGGGCGAGCCCGAGCCGCTCCAGGTCGACCTGTCCGGCGAGCAGCTCGCGCACCGTCACGTCCTGCTCCGGGCCGGACAGCAGCCGCAGGGGCTCCACGAACAGGTCGTTGTCCTGGTGGGCGCGGACCAGGGCGTAGCCGAAGGAGTGAAAGGTCGTCGCGCGGGGCGCACGCGCGGCACCGATCCGCATCGCCATCCGGTCGCGCAGCTCGACGGCCGCCTTGCGGCTGAAGGTGAGCACCAGGATGCGTTCGGGGTCGCCGCCCCCGGCGATCCGGTCCGCCACCGACTCGACCAGTGTGGTGGTCTTGCCGGTGCCCGGCCCGGCCAGGACGAGCAGCGGTCCCGACCGGTGGTCAACCACGGCGCGCTGTGCGGCGTCCAGACGAGGGGGGTCCGTGGGGGCCGGCGGGGTACGCACCAGTCGGTAAGCGCCACGGCTCCCCCGCCGCACCTGGGGGTGCGGCGGGTGTCCGCTGGAGGAAAAGGAGCTCACGTGGTTCGCCGGTCCTGGTGGGTGTGCTGGTGGGCCGTCCGCGCCACGGGTGGGGCGGTGGTCCCGGGATGAGGGGGACGCGTGCGGCCGACGCTACGCCGGGGAAAGAGACGGAAGCAGCGCTTCCCCTTCTTCCCTCACGTCACTCGCGGCACGGACGCCCCCTGCCCCACGAACGTACGTCATGCCACGGACATGCCCGAAGTGCCCGGTTTACCTCATACGGATCACAGGTCACCCATCGGCCGGGCGCATGGCGGAAGCTGTCAGGTGTGACCCTGCGCGCGTCCGCCGTCCTCCCGGGCACGTCCGCCGTGCCCCTGGACGCCCGTGCCGCCGTCCCACCGCGCCCGCTTCAGATCGAGGCGCGGCAGGTGTCCCTCGGCGGCTCTGCCCGCCTCCTTCAGGGGCGTGCCCTCGTCCCGGTAGTGGTCGAGGGCCTCCAGCTCGTGCCCGGCGAGCAGGACGCCGTCCGCGCGGACGACGCGCCACCAGGGAACGCCGCCCCCGTAGAGGGACATCACCCGGCCGACCTGCCGGGGTCCCCCCTCCTCCAGGTACTCGGCCACGTCCCCGTAGGTCATGACCCGGCCCGGCGGAATCAGTTCGGTCACGTCGAGGACCCGCTCGGCATACTCGGGCAGCGCGTCCGCGTTCTCCGGACCGGCGCCGTCCGGAAGGCTCTGCTCGCTCATCCGCCCCATGGTGCCGCACCCCGCCGACAGCGCGACGCCCTCCCGAGGGCCCGCGGCCCTCGCCCGGAGGCGGTGCTTCGGGCAGACTGTGCGGCCCGCACGGGCACCCTGATGCCTGCCGAGACCGACGCGGCATGCCACCATCGTGCGGGCGGTGACCAGTGATACGAGAGCAAGAAGAGGCGATGAAGCAGCAGGGTGCGCACCCCGAGGACGCCGAGGGCACCTCTGACTCTTCGTCGCGCCCCGACACCGCGGAGGCGGGCGGCGGGAAGCCCCGCGAGCGGGCGCCCGGAGGCCCGTCGGCGACGGCGGCGGACCCCGAGGACGTGGCGCACATCGACGAGGTCGAGGGCGACGAACCGCTGCTCCCCGCGCGCGTGCACCGCCCCTCCGACCTGGTGCGCCTCCTGGTGGGCGTCCTCGCCGTCGCCGTACTTCTCGCCATCGCCGCCTTCGCGCACGGCACCACCTCGGGCCTCGAACAGGACATCAACAAAGGCACGGGACAGGCTCCCGACCTGCTCATCAAGATCGCGGGGCTGGCGTCCAGCATCGCGATCCTCCTGGTGCCGGTCGCGTTCGCGATCGAGCGGCTGATCAAGCGGGACGGGTTGCGGATCGCCGACGGCGTGCTGGCGGCGGTCCTCGCGCACGGGGTGACCCTCGCCACCGATCTCTGGGTCGCCAAGGCCGCCCCCGGCTCGATCCAGGAGGCGCTCACCCAGCCGTCCCCGGGCGACATCCACGCGCTGACCGACCCCGTGCACGGCTACCTCGCCCCGGTCATCGCGTACATGACGGCCGTCGGCATGTCCCGCAGACCCCGCTGGCGCGCGGTGCTGTGGATCGTGCTGCTCCTGGACGCCTTCTCGATGCTCGTCACCGGTTACACCACACCGTTCTCGATCATCCTGACCGTCCTCATCGGCTGGACCGTCGCCTACGGGACGCTGTACGCCGTCGGCTCCCCCAACGTCCGCCCCACCGGCCGGACGCTGATGGCGGGCCTGCGGCACGTCGGCTTCCGGCCGGTGACCGCCGCCCGGCAGGAGGCGCCGTCGGACAGCGTCGAGACCGGCGACCGCGGGCGCCGCTACTTCGTCACCCTGGAGGACGGCCGGCCGCTCGACGTGACGGTGGTGGACCGGGAACAGCAGGCACAGGGCTTCTTCTACCGGGCCTGGCGCAATCTGACCCTGCGCGGTTTCGCCACCCGCAGCAGCCTCCCCTCCTTGCGGCAGGCCCTGGAGCAGGAGGCGCTGCTCGCCTACGCGGCCATCGCGGCCGGTGCCAACGCCCCCAAGCTGATCGCCACGTCGGAGCTGGGCCCCGACGCCGTGATGCTGGTCTACGAGCACACCGGCGGGCGGTCCCTGGACTCGCTGGCGGACGAGGAGATCACCGACGACCTGCTGCGCGACACCTGGGAGCAGGTACGCGCCCTGCAGTCCCGGCGCATCGCGCACCGCAGGCTGGTGGGCGACGCGATCCTGGTGGATCATTCCGGCACGGTGATCCTCACCGACCTGCGCATCGGCGAGATCGCCGCCGGCGACCTGCTGCTGCGCATGGACATCTCCCAGCTCCTGGTGACGCTCGGCCTGCGGGTCGGCGCCGAGCGCGCGGTCGCGTCGGCGGTGGGCGTACTCGGTCCCGACGCGGTGGCGGACTGCCTGCCCATGCTCCAGCCCATCGCACTCAGCCGCTCCACGCGCGCGACCCTGCGCAGGCTGGCCCGGGAACGGGCCCAGCGCGAGCGCGAGGCGGTCCTGGAGTCCTCCCGCCAGGCCAAGCTCGCCCGCGCGGAGGCGGCCGGCGGCGACACCACGGGCGCCGCGCCCGAGAAAGCCGACACATCGACTCAGCCCGGCAGTCTAGACAAGACAGGCAAGACGGATAAGGCAGGCAAGCCGGACAAGAAGGCCGTACGTGCCGAGCAGCGGGCCGAGAAACGGGCCGTGGACGAGGCGATCGAGGAGGCGCGCGAGGAGGACCTGCTCACCCTGATCCGCCACGCGGTGCTGCGCATCAGGCCGCAGGCCCCCGTCGAACCGGCCCGCCTGGAGCGGGTGCGACCCCGCACGCTGATCAGCTTCATCGCCGGCGCGATCGGCGCCTACTTCCTGCTGACGCAGCTCACGCACATCGAGTTCGGCCCCCTGATCTCGAACGCGCAGTGGGGCTGGGTGGCGGCGGCCGTGCTCTTCTCGGCGGCGAGCTACGTCGCGGCGGCGATGTCGCTCTTGGGCTTCGTGCCCGAACGCGTGCCCTTCCTGCGCACCGTTGCCGCACAGGTCGCCGGGTCGTTCGTGAAGATCGTCGCCCCCGCGGCGGTCGGTGGCGTCGCCCTGAACACACGCTTCCTGCAACGCGCGGGCGTACGCCCCGGGCTCGCGGTGGCGAGTGTCGGCGCGTCCCAGTTGTTCGGGCTCGGCTGCCACATCCTGATGCTGCTGTCCTTCGGCTACCTGACCGGTACCGAGAAGACGCCGTCGCTGTCGCCGTCCCGGACGGTCATCGCGGGCCTGTTGACCGTGGCGGTGCTGGTGCTCGTGGTGACGTCCGTGCCGTTCCTGCGCAAATTCGTCGTCACGCGCGTGCGGTCGCTCTTCGCCGGGGTCGTGCCGCGCATGCTGGACGTGCTGCAGCGGCCGCAGAAACTGATCACCGGCATCGGCGGCATGCTGCTGCTCACCGCCTGCTTCGTGATGTGCCTGGACGCCTCGATCCGCGCCTTCGGCGACGAGTCGTCGTCGATCTCCCTGGCAAGCGTCGCGGTCGTCTTCCTCGCCGGCAACGCCCTGGGGTCCGCCGCGCCGACGCCGGGCGGTGTGGGTGCGGTGGAGGCGACGCTGACGGTCGGTCTGATCGCCGTCGGCCTCCCCAAGGAGGTCGCCGCACCCGCGGTGCTGCTCTACCGGCTGCTCACCCTGTGGCTGCCGGTCCTGCCGGGCTGGCTGGTCTTCAACCACCTCACGCGCAAAGAGGCGCTGTAACCGGAGACGGGCCCGCTCGTCGTCCCTCGCCCCTCGCACCTCGCCCCCCCACCCCTCGTCCCTCGTACGGCCCTGGTCACGAGCGGGTGCTCCCGCGCGACCGCACGATGGACGCATGCCGAATCCCGCCCGGCTGCGCGCCGCCGCCCTGACCGCCACCGCCGTCACCCTGTCCGTCCTGCTGGCGGGCTGCGGCGGCGGCACCCAGGAGGACGACGAGGACCTGACGAAGCAGAAGCTGAGCTGGAAGAGCTGCCCGGCACCGTCCGAGGCCGAGGGCGGCGGCGCCGCTCCCTCCCCGCTGCCGGACGGCGACGCGTGGCAGTGCGCCACCATGAAGGTGCCGCTCGACTGGAACCACCCCAAGGGGGACACCGTCGGCCTGGCGCTGATCCGGGCCGTGGCCAGCGGCGCGGCGGACCGGCGGATCGGCTCACTGGTCTTCAACTTCGGCGGACCGGGCGGGTCGGGCGTCACCACGCTGCCCGCGTTCGGCCAGGACTACGCGAAACTCCGCACCCGCTACGACCTGGTCAGCTTCGACCCACGCGGCGTCGGCCGCAGCGACCCCGTGGAGTGCCTGGACGACAAACAGCTCGACCGCTACTTCCAGCAGGACGCCACCCCCGACGACCGGGCCGAGCGCACCGAGTTCGTGGACAGCACCGAGAAGTTCAACGCGGCCTGCGAGCAGCACTCGAAGAAGATCCTCCCGCACGTGCGCACGACTGACGCCGCCCGCGACATGGACCTGATGCGCCAGGTGCTCGGCGACGAGAAGCTGTACTACTTCGGCATCTCCTACGGCACCGAACTCGGCGGCGTCTACGCCCACCTCTTCCCCCGGCACGTGGGCCGTGCCGTCTTCGACGCGGTCGTCGACCCGACGCAGACGGCGGAACAGAGCTCGCTGGGCCAGGCGAAGGGATTCCAGTTGGCGCTCGACAACTTCGCCGCGGACTGCGTGTCGAAGGCGGAGGGCTGTCCCGTCGGCGACACGGCCGAGGACGTCAAGGCGCGCATCGCCCGGCTGTTGAAGGACCTCGACCGCACACCGATCCCCGGCGTCTTCCCGCGCGAACTCACCGAGACCGCCGCCACCGGCGGCATCGCGCAGGCGCTGTACTCGAAGGACTTCTGGGAGTACCTCACCGAGGGCCTGGAGCAGGCGTACGACGGCGACGGACGGGTGCTCATGGTGCTCTCGGACGCGTTGAACGGACGCAACGAGGACGGGAAGTACAGCAACATCACCGCTGCCAACGTCGCCATCAACTGCGCCGACGACAAGCCCCGGTACGACACCGCTTATGTGAAGGGCAAGCTGCCCGAGTTCCGCAAGGCGTCCCCGCTGTTCGGCGACTACCTCGCCTGGTCCATGCTCAGTTGCACCGACTGGCCGGTCGCCGGAGCCGCCGACCACCCCGACGTCAGCGCGCCCGGTGCGCCGCCGATCCTGGTGATCGGCAACACCGGCGACCCGGCGACGCCCTACGAGGGCGCCGGCAGGATGGTGAACGCCCTGGGCAAGGGTGTCGGCGTGGAACTGACCTACAAGGGCCAGGGACACGGAGCCTACGACAGCAAGAACCGGTGCGTGCAGAACGCGGTGGACGGCTACCTGCTCGACGGCAAGGTGCCGGCGGCGGGAACGGTGTGCTCCTGACCGCAGACCCGATCAACGGCCGAGCCGAGTGCGCCGGTGAATCGGCAGGTCAGAACGTTATCCACAGGCTTCGGCGGTCCATGCGGACTCCCCCTACCATGGCATCGACGCCTTCCGCCGCCCGGCGCGGACGGCTTGCCAGGGGGGAGAGGACATGGCGCGTCTCGCGAGGTGGACGGCTCTGACGGCCGCCGCGGCACTGCTGACCGCGGGCTGCGGCGGCGGTTCGTCCGACGGGGACAAGGACGACGGGGGCAGGAGCAGCGCGGCGCCCACGGCGGCGGCCCCGTCCGGAGTACCGAAGGCACTGGCGTCCCAGACGCTCGACTGGACCCGCTGCAAGGGCACCGACGACGCCCCGGCGCCGGACGGCGACTGGCGGTGCGCGACGCTCAAGGCGCCACTGGACTGGTCCCGTCCGGATGGCGAGACGATCGATCTCGCGCTGATCCGGTCCAGGGCGAGCGGCGACGACCGCATCGGCTCCCTGCTGTTCAACTTCGGCGGCCCCGGGAGCTCCGGCGTCTCCACGCTGCCGTCCTACGCCGACACCGTTTCCTCTCTGCACAAGCGGTACGACCTGGTGAGCTGGGACCCACGCGGCGTGGCGGCCAGCGAGGGCGTCCGCTGCCGCTCCGACGAGGCGATCGAGGCAGCCGAGTCGGTGGACTCCACGCCGGACACCCCGGCCGAGGAGCAGGCCTACCTGAAGGACGCCGCCGACTTCGGCAAGGGCTGCCAGAAGGCCGCCGGCAAGCTCATGGAGCACGTCTCGACCACGGACACCGCCCGCGACATGGACCTGATGCGGCACGTCCTGGGCGACGAGAAGATGCACTACTTCGGCATCTCCTACGGCACCGAACTGGGCGGCGTCTACGCCCACCTGTTCCCCCGGAACGTCGGACGCGTGATCCTCGACGCCGTGGTGGACCCGGGCGCCGACACGATGGGGCACGCCGAGAACCAGGCCAGGGGCTTCCAACGCGCGCTGGACGACTACCTGAAGTCGACCGGTCAGGACCCCGAGCAGGGATCGCGGAAGATCGCCGGCCTGCTGAAGCGGCTGGACGCGAAGCCGCTGCCCACGTCCTCACCGGGACGCGAGCTGACGCAGACGCTCGCGGTCACCGGGATCGTGCTGCCGCTGTACAGCGAGAGCGGCTGGCCGGCCCTGACCAGTGCGCTGACGGCGGCCGAGAAGGGCGACGGCTCCGAGCTGCTCGCGCTCGCCGACGGCTACAACGAACGCGATCCCTCGGGGCGCTACGGCACGACGACCCACTCACAGCGGGTCATATCGTGCCTGGACGACAAGCAGCGGCCGACCGTGGAGGAGACGAAGAAGCTGCTGCCGAGGCTCGAGGAGATCTCGCCCGTCTTCGGCGCCTTCCTCGGCTGGGACACGGCCGGGTGGTGCCACGACTGGCCGGTGGCCGGTCAGCACGAGACCCCGGAGGTGAGCGCACCCGGCGCGGCCCCGATCCTGGTGGTAGGCAACACGGGCGACCCGGCCACGCCCTACGAAGGCGCCCGCAGGATGGCGGACGAGCTGGGCAAGGACGTCGGCGTGGTGCTGACCTGGGAGGGCGAGGGTCACGGCGCGTACGGGAGCGGAAGCGACTGTGTCGACTCCGCGGTGGACGCCTACCTGCTGAAGGGGACGGTGCCGAAGGACGGCAAGGTCTGCTCATGACGGCGGCGGGGGCTTCGGGCACCCGTGGTGCGCGAAACCCCCGCCGTCCGGAAAGCGGATCCGGGAGCCGGTCAGTAGACGGGCTTCTCCGGTTCGATCTGGTTGACCCAGCCGATCACGCCGCCGCCGACGTGGACGGCGTCCGAGAAGCCGGCGGACTTGAGGACCGCGAGGACTTCCGCACTGCGGACACCCGTCTTGCAGTTCAAGACGATCTTCTTGTCCTGCGGGAGGCTCTCGAGGGCGGAGCCCATGAGGAACTCGTTCTTCGGGATCAGCCGGGCGCCCGGAATGGAGACGATCTCGAACTCGTTCGGCTCGCGGACGTCGATGAGTTCGATGTTCTCGCCGTCGTCGATCCACTCCTTGAGCTGCTTGGGAGTGATCGTGGAGTCGGCGGCCGCCGCCTGGGCCTCCTCGGACACGACGCCGCAGAAGGCCTCGTAGTCGATGAGTTCGGTGACGGTCGGGTTCTCGCCGCAGACCGCGCAGTTGGGGTCCTTGCGGACCTTGACCTGACGGTAGGTCATCTCCAGGGCGTCGTAGATCATCAGGCGGCCGACCAGGGGCTCGCCGATGCCCGCAAGGAGCTTGATGGCCTCGTTGGTCTGGATGGAGCCGATGGACGCGCACAGCACGCCCAGCACGCCGCCCTCGGCGCAGGACGGGACCATGCCGGGGGGCGGGGGCTCCGGGTAGAGGCAGCGGTAGCAGGGCCCGTGCTCGGACCAGAAGACGGATGCCTGGCCGTCGAAGCGGTAGATCGAACCCCAGACGTAGGGCTTGTTCAGCAGCACGCAGGCGTCGTTGACCAGGTAACGGGTCGCGAAGTTGTCCGTACCGTCGACGATCAGGTCGTACTGGCTGAAGATGTCCATCACGTTGTCGGCCTCGAGCCGCTCCTGGTGAAGGACCACGTCCACCAGCGGGTTGATGCCCTTGATGGTGTCGCGGGCGGACTCCGCCTTGGGCCGGCCGATGTCGGCCTGGCTGTGGATGACCTGACGCTGCAGGTTCGACTCGTCGACCTCGTCGAACTCGATGATGCCGAGCGTGCCGACACCGGCTGCCGCCAGGTACATCAGGGTCGGCGAACCGAGGCCGCCCGCGCCGACGGCGAGCACCTTGGCGTTCTTCAGCCGCTTCTGCCCGTCCATCCCCACATCCGGGATGATCAGGTGGCGGGAGTACCTGCGGACCTCTTCTACGGTGAGCTCGGCAGCCGGCTCGACCAGGGGTGGCAGCGACACGGGGACTCCGTTGGTCGGTCAGTAATTACGGTTGTTCTCCAAGTAACACTGCCACGGCCTTTTTCATTCCGAGACACCCGTCCCGACCCGCGAGACGATGTCGTCCCAGTAGCCGGGCATCGTCTCCCAGGGGTCGGCGAGACCGCCGCGGTCCGTGCGGTCGGTGAAGTAGATCGTCGCGGCACCCTGCCAACGGGCTATGCGCAGCGCTTCCTCCAGGTGCCCGCGCGGCACGCCGTGGACGAAGTGGCAGAAGCGGTCGGGCGGATAGTCGGCGCTCCACTCGGCCGCCTGGGACCAGCGGTAGTCGGCCCAGGGGCCGGAGAAGGTGACGAGCTGGTCGGCGTTCTCGGCGTAGCCGGGACTGGGGTGGGTGCCGTGGCCGAGGACGATGTGGGCATCGTCACGTATCGCCCGGAGGAGGGTGACCGTGCGGCGGACCTCGGGGAGGGCGGCCCGTTCCGACGGGCAGCGGTCGAGGAGGAAGCCGTCGACCTGGTACCAGTCGAGGTAGCGGCGGGCGTCGGAGATCTGCTCGCCGAGGCTGCGGGCCCCGTACGCGGCGTCGAGATGGCCGAGGACACGGACGCCCGCGTTGCGCAGGCGGCCGGCGGCCTCCAGGCAGCGCGGGTCGGGGTGGGCGCCGGGGCCGTCGGCGACGTTGAGGACGACCCAGTGCAGCGGGGTGCCCGGGCAGGTGAGGCCGGCCCACTCGTCGGGAGCGAGAAGGGGATGGGCCAGCCCCGGGACACCGAACCCGGTGCGGACGCACGTACTCGCGGTGCCTGTCCTGGCCCCGGCACGGGCACCGGCACCGGCACCGGCACCGGCACCGGCACCGGCACCGATCAGATACGACATGCCGCCTCCATCCAGATGTCGGCGAGGGACTCCTCCAGGGCGATCCGGGGGCGCCAGCCGAGCCGGTCGCGGGCGGTGCGCACGTCGGCCTGCTGCCAACTGCCGCAGCCGTCGGGGTACGGGTGGGGGGCGGGTGCCGGGTGCTCCGGGTCGCTGCGCTCGCCGCGGCCCGCGAGACCGTCCGGGCGATGGTGGCCGAGGGCGTCGGGCCGGTGGTGGCCGAGGGCGTCGAGGCGGTGGCCGACGGACTCGCCGCGGGGATGGCCGATGGTGGGCCGCAGCGCGCCGGGGGGACCGTCGAGTTCGTGCAGGGCGCCGCCGTAACCGGCGACCCGGGCGAGGGTGGCGGCGGCGTCGCGCAGGCGGACGGCCCGGCCGGAGCCGATGTTGATGACGCCCTGCGCGGCGGAGAGCGAGGCGGCGTGCACCGCGCGGGCGACGTCGCGGACGTCGATGAAGTCCCGCTGGGCACCGAGACCGCCGAGGCGCAGCTCACCGTCACCGGACTGCATCGCCCGCCGCATGGCTTCGGCGAGGCGGCCGAGCGGGGAGCCGGCGGGCGTGCCGGGCCCCGCGGGCGAGAAGACGCGGAGGACGACGGCGTCCAGACCGGAGCCGAGGACGAGTTCGGTGGCGGCGAGCTTGCTGACGCCGTAGGGGCCGCCGGGGCGGGGTACGGCGTCCTCCGCGGTGGAGGAGCCGGGCTGGCTGGGGCCGTACTCCGCGCTGCAGCCGACCTGCACCAGGCGGGCGCCGCAGCCGCTGCGGCGCAGGGCCTCACAGACGGTGGCGACGGCGACGGTGTTGTGCCGGGTGAGTTCGCGGGCTCCGCCCCGGGTGGTACCCGCGCAGTTGACGACCACTCCGGGGTGGACCGCGTCGAGGAAGCGGGTGAGGGCGCCGGGACTGCCGGTGGCGAGGTCGAAGCGGACGTCGGCGTCGTCGCCCCGGCCGAGGGCGGTGAGCTGGACGGCGGGGTCGGCGAGCAGGCGGTCGGCGACGAAGCGGCCGATGTAGCCGTTGGCTCCGATCAGCAGGACTCTCATCGGGCGGCTCCCGGTGCCGAGGCGTCGGGTCGGGAGGTGGTCATCTGGGGGCTCCTTCAAGGGGTGATGCGAGGGTTTCGGGGGCGGGTGAACGGCTGTCCGTGCGCACGCTCAACGCGTCCGCTCCGTCGGCGCGTGGGCCGAGGCTCTGGTCAGCCGACGGGCCGCGTGGACCAGGAGGGCCAGGGCGCCGATCCCGCAGGCGGCCGTCGGAACACCGGCCGGACCGCAGGCGGCGACCAGGGTCTCCACGGGGACGCTCAGGAAGCCGCAGCCGGGCAGGCGGCCGGCGAAGGGCGCGGCCAGGGCGACCGCCTCGGCGGCGGCCGCCGCGGTGAGGACGAGCCTGGAGGCGTGCAGGTGACCGTGCACGGTGAGCAGCCGGGCGAGCAGCAGCAGGGCACCCAAAGTGAGGCCCTGGGGATGGGCGGCGGGCTCGCCGAGCACCGCGCCGGTGAGCGCGAGCAGGGCCGCGAGCGCACCCACGTACAGGGCGAACGTGCCGAGCAGCAGAGGCCGAACGGAGGCGGAGAACTCGGCCAGGCCCCGGCTGGACGCGAGTTTGCGGCGGGCCCCGGCGGTGAAGAGGTGGGCGCACCCGGCCGCGGGCGCGTAGGACAGCGCGAGCGCCAGGACGGGGCCGACGGTGACGGGCCACGGGTCGTCGGCGGTGCCGTCGGGAAGGCCGTCGGGCCCGCCGGTGAGGGCGTTGTCGAGGAGTCCGTCGCCGAGGAGGGCGTAGCCGACCAGCCAGCAGGCCCAGGTGCTCGTGCTGCGCGTCGCTGCCCTCAGCGGCCCCCGGCGCAGTGCCGCGCCCAGGGCCAGGGCCACCGCGAGGACACCGACGGCGGCGGCGATCAGGCGCGGCCGTCCCTCGGTGAGCCGCAGGCAGACCACGGCGGCGGCACACAGCGCGCCCGGCAGCAGGGCGAGGATGACCCCGGCGGCGCGTGGCCCGCGTGGCCGGGACACCGGCGCCTCCTCGGGGCGGGCCGGGGTGTCGCCGTCGCGCGGGACACGGGCGTACATCTCCTCGGCCAGGGAGAAGACGTCCCGGTGGCGGAAACGTGCGGCGGTCCGGTCGGTGACGCCGTGCGCCTCCAGGCCCGCCGCGATCTCCAGTGGGTCCACGGCGCGTTCGCACAGGTCGCGGTGCCGGTGCAGCAGTCCCTTCACGGGATCCGCCGCGGCGGAGCGGCGTACGGCGGCCGCGGATCCGGACGGCGGCCGACTGCCGTCGCGGACCGCTCCAGCGACGTCGCCTCCTCCACGCCCCGCACCGACAGGGCCGTCGTCACGGCCCCGGGCACCCACACGACCGTCGTTCCCACGGGCGTCGCCCTCATGGGCGTCACCCCCGCAACCGACACCGCCACGACCGTCAGCATCACGACCGTGACCGTCACCATCACGACCGCGACCGTCACCATCACGACCGCGACCGTCACCACCACGACCGCGACCGTCGCCGTCGCCACCGTCACCGTCATGACCGCACCCCTCCGCGGAGTCCGGACTCCGGTCCGCCGCCGCAGAACGCACGCCGTCCGCCTCGTCCGTCCCGTCGGCCAGACACGTCCGTGAGCGTTCGTCCCAGGCGCCCGGGCTGCGCGGGGTCTCGGGCCGGTCCAGTTCGCCGATGCCGCTCATAGGGCCGCTCCCTCGGTCGCCGGCACCGTGGCCCTGGCCGTGGCCCGGACGGGATCGTCCGTCGCCCAGCCCGGAGCGCTCCGGGGCGAGCCGGGGCCGCCCCTGGCCGTGCCCCGGGCGGCGGGGTCGCTCCAGCGGCCGGGGACGTGGGCCTCGGCGGGAACAGCGAAGGGGAGGGGCTCGCCGGTCTCGTCGAGGACGACGCGGCGGACCGGTGTGCGCGAAAGGATCTCCAGGTAAATGCTGTGAAATGCCGCGATGTTCTGCTCGACGGTGAACAGCTCCAATGCGCGGGCGCGCGCGGCGGCGCCCAGCCGGTCACGGCGCTCGGGGTCGCGCAACAGCGCGACGCACGCCTCGGCGAGCGCCCGCGGATTGCGCGGGGGCACGACCAACCCGGTGCCGCCGATGGCCTCCACCACCGCGCCGACGTCCGTCGACACCGTCGCGCGGCCGCAGAACATGGCCTCGACGAGCCCGGACGGGAACCCTTCGACCACGCTGGAGAGCACCACCAGGGCACCGGAGGCGTACGCGTCGGCGCGGGTCGGCAGTTCGGGTCCGCCGGTCTCCTCGAAGGCGACCGGGTTGCGCCCGACGGCGTGCGGGCCGTCGGCCTCGTCCGGGAAGAGCTGCGCGGCCAGTGCCTTGCAGTGGGCGAGGTAGGCGGCGCCTTCCGGCCCGGACGGGGTGCCGACGATCCTGAGGCGCGCCCCGGGCTCGGCCCGGCGGATCTCCGCGAAGGCGTGCAGCAGCGAGACCAGGTCCTTGGCCGGCTCGACGCGTCCGACCCAGACGAGGGTCTGCGGGTCGGCGCACTCCGGTGACTCCGCCGCCTGGGCGAAGGGGGTCGCGTCCATGCCCGGGTGGACCGTGCGCAGCTTGGCGCGGTCGGCCCCGCAGCGCTCCTGCCAGCGGCGGGCGTGCGTGTTGCCGGGCGTGATCACGGCCGCGCGCCGGTAGGTCTCGGCGGCCAGCCGACCATGGAAGGAAGCGAGCAGGGAGCGTATCGCGGGCGAGGAATCGGGTTCCGTAAGGTAGTGCGTCCGCAGTCGCACGCCGTACTCGGTCACGAGCAGGGGGACGTCGCAGAAGTGCCGGGCGAGCAGGCCGGGCAGGGCGGCCGTGCCGCCGGAGGCCGCGTGGCACAGGTCCACCGAGCCGAGGTCGTCGTCCTCGTACCAGTCCAGCGACAGGGGGCGCAGGGCGCGTTCGAGGCGCGCCGCGACGGTCAGCAGGTCGGGAACGCGCGCCTGGCGTGCGGAGCTGTGGGCGCCGGGCGCGCGACAGGCGCGCTCCAGGGCGCGCACGGCGGTCTCCGAGCGGAGTGCGGCGGGCAGCCCGCCCTCGTCGCGGGCGAGTTCGGCGAGCCCGTACAACGCGCTGGCGAAACGGTCCGCCTCAAGGGCCGACTGCCCTCCCGCCCCCTCTTCCGCCTTCCCGCCCGCAGCCGCGGACGGACTTCCGGGGGTGGTGGCGCACAGGAGCGTGGCCAGCTCGCCGTAGCACTCGGAGAAGCGCCGGCGCGCGCGCCGTCCGTGGACGATTCCGTCGTCCACGGACTCCCACAGCGGGGCGGTGCGCACCCGGCCGACCTGCGGCGGCAGCGCAACCCAGCCGCCGGCCTCCTCCTGCTCACTGCGGCTGAGGGCATAGACGTCGAACTCGTGCCGGTCCAGGCCGCGCACGAGCCGGTCGCACCAGAGTCCGGCCTCACCGCTCACATACGGATAGCCACCCTCCGTAAGCAGTCCGATGCGCACGCGCGCACCCCCGATCTCCCGTTTGGGGAGCCGCCGTTGGCCCGGCGGCTCGCAGCGGGACGAACGTATGCGGACAAGGAGGTGGCGCGACGGACGGTTGTCCATCGCGCCACCAAAAGGGGTGAACGGTCGTAACTTTCCCGCACGAAACGCGTTCGGTCGCGCTAGGAGATCAAGCAGTCACTGGGTGTGATGCACGGGCCCGATCTGACCCTGCTCAACTGTTCGGGTAGGCCCAGGGGTTCGGGCGGCAGTCGATTCCGTCGTGGTCGACGAACTTCGTCTGCTGCTGCATGACCGGGGCGAGTTCGCCGTCCTTGTCGCAGGTGACGTGGTTGAAGCCGATACGGTGACCGACCTCGTGGTTGATCAGCATCTGCCGGTAGGGGTGGATCGCGTCGCCGTACGGTTCGGCGCCCTGCGCCCACCGGTAGGCGTTGATCATCACCCGCTGGGTGGCGGCCGAGTCGCAGGACACGTTGTCCTCGGTGGTGTCCAGGCCGGACTTGGCGCACCACTCGGCGGTGGTCCCGGGACTGGCCAGGGTGATGACGAAATCGGGCTGGCCCGACTCGATGCGATCGAAGGTGCGGGCGCCGTTGTGGGCCCAGCTCCGGTCGTCGTTGAGCGTCTTCTGCACGGCCTCGGCGAAGAGTTCGCCGTCGAGGCCGAGCCCCTGCTCCACGTCGATGCGGTAGGCGTACCGCTCCCCCTTCCCGGTCCCCTTGGCGATGCCCGGGACCGCCTCGAACTTCCCGGAGCCCTTGAGGGTGGCGCTGAGCGGGTACGTCTTGCCCATCTTCTGCTCGTACGTCAGCGGCTTCGCGGACGCGGAGGGCGTCGGCCGCGCGTCGTCCCGTGACGCGGAGCCGTGGGCGTCCCGGGCCTGGTCCGTGGCCGCCTGGGAGCGCGTGTCGCCCCCGTCCGTCCCGTCGGCCACCTGACCGGCCACGACGACGGCCAGCACCGTGGTGACGGCGGCCGCCGCGATACCGGTGAAGGTCCGGCCCTTGGCACCCTTGGCCGCCGCGGGCTCGCCCGTGGGCGACCGGTCCTCGGTGTCGTCGAGGACACCGCCTCCCCCGCCTCCGCGCCCGGCGGCGCCCCCGTCGGCGGCGCTCCAGTCGGTGACGGAGGCGTACGGGTCGGCGGGCCGCGCCGCGCCTGGCGCACGGCGTGCGGGGCGGGTCGCGAAGACGTCGTCCTCGGCGTCGAAGGCATCCGTGTCGAAGGCGTCGAGGTAGTCCTGCCGCGGCCCCTCCCGGGACGCCCGCCGCTGCCGGGGCAGGGGCCCGGACGGTGCGGAGGGACCGGACGGTGCGGAGGACCCGGGCGCCGGCGCGTAGGACGCGGGGGCGGCGCCGGCGCGCGCTCCCGTCCCGGGTCCGTACCCGGCACCGGACCGGCCGTTCCACTCGCCCCAGCCGCCGCCGGGTTCCCGCTGCTCGGGGTGACCGCCCCGGACCCCCGGCGCGCCCTGCCCCGGGGAGCCGCCGGGGAACCCGGGTGCGCCGTGGGCGGGCGTGCCGTGGGCGGGCGTGCCGTCGGGGAACCGGGGGACGCCCTGGGCCGGTGTGCGGTCCGCCGGCCGCGGGAAGCCGTGGGCCGGCGTGCCGTCCGGGAGCGGCGTGCCGGTGCCGCCTCCCCGGCCCGGTCCGGGACCCGCGAACCCCTGGCGCATGCCCGGGTTCTCGCCGGGCGCCGACCGGAACGCCTCCCGCGCCCTCGGGTCCCCCTGCTCCCCCCGTTGCCCGTACGGCCCCCGCGCGGTCCCGTTCGCCGGGTGCGGTGGTTCCGGGGCCCGCCCGCCGGTGCGGTTCTCACGTGTTGCGGCGTTCTCCGCGGCGTCGGCCCTGGGGGCGGGCCCACGGCGGCTGTGGCGTCCCACGTCGCGCCTCAGCCTCCTGTTGTCTGGTTGGCGGGCTCGCCGTCGACGGCCCCGTCGGTCCTCTCGCCACCCGCCGGACTCCCGCTGTCCACGGCGTCCGGGCCGTCCGCGGTGTGCGCGGCGCCCCCGGTGTCCGCGAGGAGCTCACGGAACGCCGTGGCCACGGCGTCCGGGTACTCCATCATCGCCACGTGTCCCGCGTCCGGCAGGGTCAGCAGCCGGGAGTCGCGGAAGGCACGGGCGGCCCGCTGGGCCATGCGGTAGCCGACGAGTTGGTCCCGTCCACCGTAGACCAGGAGCGTGGGTGCGAGAACCCGCTCGGCCTGTCGCCACAGTCCGTGCTGGCCGCCCACCGTGTACGCGTTGACGAGTCCCCGGGTGGAACGGGCCATCGCGTCCCAGAAGTACGGCAGCCGCAGCCGCCGCTCCATCTCCTCCACGGCGTTGCGGAAGCCTTCCGGCGTCACCCGCGCGGGGTCGCCGTAGCAGAGCGCCGTCACGCCGCGGACCCGCTGCTCCGCCGTCCACTCCCGGGTGAGCCGGTTGAACAGCGGCACCACTCCCGGCAGCGCCAGCAGCCCCGTCGGCACGGCGCTGCGCTGCACGCGGATCTCCGGCAGCGCGGGCGAGACCAGCGTCAGGGTCCGCACCAGGTCGGGCCGCGCCGCCGCGACGCGGGTCGCGACGGCGCCGCCCAGCGAGTTGCCGATGAGGTGCACGGGGCCGCGCCCGGCGGCGTCGAGGTGACGCACGACCGCGCGCGCGTGGCCCGTGATCGAGTAGTCGCCGTCGTCCGGCGGCGGGGAGTCGCCGAAACCGGGCAGGTCGAGGGCCTCGCTGTGGACGACCCCGTCCAGCAACGGCATGAGCGCGGACCAGTTCTGCGAGGAACCGCCGAGGCCGTGGACGTACAGGGCGGGCGGCAAACCCTCGCGGGCAGGCGGTCTCGACCGTACCGTCAGGGTGACGCCGGGAAGGCGGACCGACCTGAGCCGCTCCCCGTCCGCGACCCCGACGGCCGCGACCTTCGGCAGCACGTTGGCGGGCGGCACGGAGGGCGGCTCGGTCGAAGGCATGCGGCAATGTTACGAGACGATCACGCGGTGACTCATGTGTTCGCCGTCACAGACAGTGCACTGACGGCCCACGTACGGGGTACGCATGCCATCGGTGCGAGGGCCGGCCGCGGAGGACCGGGACGGGCGACGCATGGCGTCCGGATCGGGAGTCTCCTACGCTCGTGAAGTGGGCACCCGCGTGTGGCCCCTGCACCCCAGGGACGTTCGTAGGAAGGGAGCCCAGCATGACCGTCGACCCGACCGACCCCGAGACCTTCGCCGACGAGGTGCCGGAAGCGGAGGAACGCGACGTGGAGGCACCCGACGCCGACACGGCCGAGCAGCGGGCGGACGTCGGGCAGGAGCGCGACGAACCGCTGACGGACGTGGACCCCGACCGCGCCAACGAGGCCGACCTCGCCGAACAGGCCCGGGTCGTCTCGCACGACGAGGACGACTACCGCTGAGGCGCGTGCCTCGAAGGCGAGGACCGCGGGGGCGAGGACCGCGGAGGCGACCACCGCCCCGGCACGCCTCGCCGGACAGAAGGGAGGCCGATCTTTGCCCGGCCTGAGCCCTTTTGAAACTTGTTGTGCGGTTTTCGCCACTGTCCGGTCCGTGAAATTCTGCGCTCGCGGCTCACACACCGCGGTTACCGAAAAGTACGATGTCGACGCGGCGCACACCGCACGAGGACGACTATGGGAGGCGGCGTGACAGCCATCGAGCAGACAGAGGCGGTACGCCCGCGGGGCACACGCCTTCCCCGCCGAGCCCGACGCAACCAACTGCTGGGCGCCGCACAGGAAGTTTTCGTGGCCCAGGGGTACCACGCGGCCGCGATGGACGACATCGCCGAGCGCGCCGGCGTCAGCAAGCCGGTGCTCTACCAGCACTTCCCCGGCAAGCTCGACCTCTACCTCGCCCTGCTGGACCAGCACTGCGAGGCGCTGATCCAGTCCGTGCGCAGCGCGCTCGCGTCGACCTCCGACAACAAGCAGCGCGTCCGCGCGACGATGGACGCGTACTTCGCCTACGTCGAGGACGACGGCGGCGCGTTCCGACTGGTGTTCGAGTCGGACCTGACCAACGAGCCCGCCGTGCGCGAGCGCGTGGACAAGGTCACCAACGAGTGCGCCGAGGCGATCTGCGACGTCATCGCCGAGGACACCGGCCTCTCGCGCGCGGAGTCGATGCTGCTGGCCTCCGGTCTGGGCGGCCTCGCGCAGGTGGTGGCGCGTTCCTGGCTGCACAGCGACCGCAGCGTCCCGCGCGACCAGGCGGTCCAGCTGCTGACCTCGCTGGCCTGGCGCGGCATCGCGGGCTTCCCGCTGCACGGCACCGAGCAGCACTGACCGGCACCGCGCGGATTCTGTTCCCGTCGGCTGTTCGCTCCTGGCGTTCTCCGGCGCAGCGTGCACGTCCCCTCACCGGGCTAATGTGTGCTGGTACGGCGCGTAAGATCGCGCACTCACTGACCGTCGGAGGGACATAGCCGTGGAGGTCAAGATCGGCGTGCAGCACGCGCCCCGCGAGATCGTTCTGGAGAGCGGTCAGAGCGCCGAGGAGGTCGAGCGCGTGGTGGGCGAGGCGCTGGCCGGCAAGTCGCAGCTGCTGAGCCTCGTGGACGAGCACGGCCGCAAGGTCCTGGTGCCGGCCGACCGTCTCGCCTACGTCGAGATCGGTGAGCCGGCTCCGCGCAAGGTGGGCTTCGGCGCGCTGTAGTCGGCGACGCGGACGACGGACGCGGACGGGTGGGCCCGGCGGAAATCTCCGCCGGGCCCACCCGTCTTCCCGTTCGCACGCCGCCGTCCTCCCGTTCGCGTCCCGTCTTCCCGTTCGCGTTCACGTACGGAGCACAGTTCACCCACAGGAGGAGGATTGTGTTCCGCAGGGCAGGGGTAAGTCGGCTGTGACCGTTTGGGGCAGGCCGGCCGTGTGGGAGGGACCCCGACATGCTCTTGGAAGCGTTCAGCGCCGCGATCCTCGGATTCGCCCTGGCATGGGCCGCCGCGCACCGTCTGCCCCACCGCCTGCCCGCCCGGCTCCTGGTGCTGCCGACCGGTGTCGCCGGGGCCCTCTTCGGGGCGTTCGTCACGCACACCGCGCTGGGCGCCGGGGGGCTCGTGGCGGTGCTTCTGGGATCTGCGACGTTCTCCGCGGCCTCACTGTCGCTGCTGCTGCGTCCGGCGGGAAGAATCCGGCGCAGCTCGGCGACCGCCTGACGGCAGCCGCCGCACCGGGCCGGATCCCCGCGTCGGCGCAGGGCGGGGCGACAGAGGTCAGGCGGCCAGCCCCAGCGCCGCCATCCGCTTCGTGTGCGCCTCGGTGATCCGGGAGAACATCTTGCCGACCTCCGCCAGGTCGAAGCCGTCCGCCACCCCGCCCACGAGCATCGTCGACAGCGCGTCGCGGTCGGCCACCACCCGCTGGGACTGCGAGAGCGCCTCCCCCATCAGCCGCCGCGCCCACAGGGCGAGCCGCCCGCCCACGCGCGGGTCGGCGTCGATCGCCGCGCGCACCTTCTCCACGGCGAACCCGGCGTGCCCCGTGTCGTCGAGCACGGCGAGGACCAGCTCGCGGGTGTCCGTGTCGAGGCGTGCGGCGACCTCGCGGTAGAAGTCACTGGCGATGGAGTCGCCGACGTAGGCCTTGACGAGCCCTTCGAGCCAGTCGGAGGGGTCGGTCTGCTTGTGGAAGCCGTCGTAGGCGGCCACGAACGGTTCCATGGCCCCCGTCGGCTCCTCGCCGATCTCGGCCAGCCGGCCGCGCAGCCGCTCGAAGTGGTGGAACTCCGCGGAGGCCATCTTCGCCAGCTCCGCCTTGTCCGCCAGCGTGGGCGCCAGCTTGGCGTCCTCCGCGAGCCGCTCGAACGCCGCCAGTTCGCCGTACGCGAGGGCGCCGAGCAGGTCCACGACCGCGGCGCGGTACTGCGGGTCGGCCGCGGCCGACTCCCAGTCCCGGGAGGCGACCGGGGTGGCTCCGGCGCTGCCCGGGGTACCTGCGGTTCCGGTGGTCTCGGTGGGTGCGTCTGCGGCGGTGCCAGGCTTGTCAGAGCTCGTCATGCAGCGCACAATAGTCCGCTCTTCGGGGGTGGTAAGGCCCTGGTCAGTGAGTGTGACGACGACTACGTGAGCAAATCGGCCATCGCGTGTGCGCGATTCCGGGGTATGGTGGTAATGCGCCTGCCGAGTATGTGACGTACGGGTACGTGACATCGTCGTCGGGCCGCACGCATGAGGATGCCCGGTCGGTGGCCCGATCGGCTCCGACCCGACAGCCCTCCTGCCGTACGCCGAACTGCGTACGGAGCCCGGAGGGGGACCCTCAGTGGTACGAGCGCTGGAGCGTCGACAGAGGTCCCGTGTCCTACGGCTCACCCGTAAGGCAGCCGACGTCCCCGACACGGTCCGGCACGACCCGCGCGCTCGCCTCGCACCACGCACACAGAAGAGGCAGCACCCTGACTACGACGTTTCGATCCCTCGGGATCCTCCCCGAGACCGCCGAAGCCCTTGAAGCCGTCGGCATCACCAACCCCTTCCCGATCCAGGAGCTGACGCTCCCCGTGGCCCTCTCGGGCA
Organism: Streptomyces ardesiacus; assembly: GCF_003112575.1. GTDB lineage: Bacteria > Actinomycetota > Actinomycetes > Streptomycetales > Streptomycetaceae > Streptomyces > Streptomyces ardesiacus. The sequence goes on along the minus strand of NZ_BEWC01000002.1, from coordinate 714,596 downwards.
CGGACGTGATCGGCCAGGCCAAGACCGGCACCGGCAAGACGCTGGGCTTCGGCCTTCCGCTCCTCGAGCGCGTCACCGTCCCCGCCGACGTCGAGGCGGGCCGCGCGGCGCCCGAGTCCCTGACCGACGCCCCGCAGGCCCTCGTCGTCGTCCCGACGCGCGAGCTGTGCCAGCAGGTCACCAACGACCTCCTGACCGCCGGCAAGGTGCGCAACGTCCGCGTCACCGCGATCTACGGCGGCCGGGCCTACGAGCCGCAGGTGGAGGCCCTGAAGAAGGGCGTCGACGTGATCGTCGGCACCCCGGGCCGCCTGCTGGACCTGGCGGGCCAGAAGAAGCTGAGCCTCAAGCACGTCAAGTGCCTGGTCCTCGACGAGGCCGACGAGATGCTCGACCTGGGCTTCCTGCCCGACGTCGAGAAGATCATCAACATGCTGCCGGCCCGGCGCCAGACCATGCTGTTCTCGGCGACCATGCCGGGCGCGGTCATCGGACTCGCCCGCCGCTACATGTCGCAGCCCACGCACATCCGCGCCACCTCGCCGGACGACGCGGGCGCGACGGTGGCGAACACCAAGCAGTTCGTCTACCGCGCGCACAACATGGACAAGCCCGAGATGGTGGCCCGCATACTGCAGGCCGACGGCCGGGGTCTGGCCATGGTCTTCTGCCGCACCAAGCGCACCGCGGCCGACCTGGCCGACCAGCTCAAGCAGCGCGGTTTCGCCTCCGGCGCGGTCCACGGCGACCTCGGCCAGGGCGCCCGCGAGCAGGCCCTGCGCGCCTTCCGCAACGGCAAGGTGGACGTGCTCGTCTGCACCGACGTCGCCGCCCGCGGCATCGACGTCGAGGGCGTGACGCACGTCATCAACTACCAGTCGCCGGAAGAGGAGAAGACGTACCTCCACCGCATCGGCCGCACGGGCCGCGCGGGCGCGAAGGGTACGGCGATCACGCTGGTCGACTGGGACGACATCCCCCGCTGGCAGCTGATCAACAAGGCGCTCGACCTGGGCTTCAGCGACCCGGCCGAGACCTACTCCACCTCCCCGCACCTGTACACCGACCTCGGCATCCCCGAGGGCACCAAGGGCGTCCTGCCGCGCTCCGAGCGCACCCGCGCCGGTCTGGACGCGGAGGAGCTTGAGGACCTGGGCGAGCCGGGCGGACGCGGTGGCCGCGGACGCGGCGACCGGGGTGGCCGGGGCGGCCGGGACGACGCGCGCTCCGGCGACCGCGACCGCGACCGTCCGTCCCGTACGACGCCGCGCCGTCGCCGTCGGATGCGCGGAGGTGCTCCGGTGGACGCGGAGGCCGCCGCGAGCCCCGCGGCCGAGGCCGTGACCGGCGAGGCGGACAGCGCCGCCGACGCGGGTCCCCGCACGCTGCGCCGCCGGCGCCGTACGCGCGGCGGCGAGCCGTCGCGCCGTCCGGAGACGGCCGCGACGACCGAGGCCCCCGCGCCGCAGACCGCCGAGGACAGCGCTCCGGCGCCCTCCGAGGCCGCGGAGATCGTGGCGGAGACCCCGGCGAAGCCGCGCCGCCGCCGCACCCGCAAGTCGGCGGAGACCCCGGCGGCCACCGAGGCGACGGCCGTGGAGTCCCAGGCCGTCGTCGAGACCCCGGCGGTCGTCGAAGCACCCGCGGTCGTGGAGGCGCCGGCGGTCGTCGAGGCCCCGGCCGTCGAGGCTCCCGTCGAGAAGCCGCGCCGCCGCACCCGCAAGGCCACGGCCGCCGAGGAGACGGCCGACACGGCCGAGGCCACGGCGGAGTCGGCCGAGGCCAAGCCGAAGGCGCGCCGCACCCGCAAGGCGACCGCCCCCAAGGCCGAGGCCGCCGCCGAGGCGGCGGTCGACACCGCCGAGGCCACGGAGGCCAAGCCCAAGACCCGCCGCACCCGCAAGGCCACCGAACCCGCCGCACCGGCACCCGAGGCAGAAGCCGAAGCCAAGCCGCGCCGCACCCGCAAGACGGCCGCCCCCAAGACCGAGGCCGCCGCCGAGGCGGCCGTCGACACCGCCGAGGCCACGGAGGCCAAGCCCAAGACCCGCCGCACCCGCAAGGCCACCGAACCCGCCGCACCGGCACCCGAGGCAGAAGCCGAGGCCAAGCCGCGCCGCACCCGCAAGACGGCCGCCCCCAAGACCGAAGCCACCGCCGAGGCAGCCACCGACACCGCCGAAGGCACGGAGGCCAAGCCCAAGACCCGCCGCACCCGGAAGACCGCCGCCGCCACCGAGGCCGCCGCCGAGATTCCGGCGCAGGCCTCGCAGGAGACGGAGGCCGCACCGCGGCGTCGGACCCGTAAGGCCGCGGCCGCCGTCGAGGCGGCCGACGCGGCGGAGGCGAAGCCGAAGGCGCGCCGCACCCGCAAGACGGCCGCCGCCCCGCAGCCCGTGGAGGCCGGCGAGAGCTGATCCACGCCGCTCGCCCGGTCCGTCGGCCCGGTCCCGCCATCCGCGCGGGGCCGGGCCGACGGCGTCGGCGCACCCGTGCCTCCGCCCGTCGGCCCCCGCCCGATAGCCTCTGCCCGTGAGCAGGAACGCCGCCTTCAGCCCTCCCCCGGACGCCCGCGCGTACCGGCTGCGCACCGCGCGCGGTGAGTTCGCCGTCGTCGACTCGCCGGTGGCAGACGGGGTCGCGCCGAGGGGCGTGGTGCTGATGCTGCCCGGGTTCACGGGGAGCAAGGAGGACTTCACGCTGCTGCACCGGCCGCTCGGTGTGCGCGGGTACCGCACGGTCGCCGTGGACGGACGGGGTCAGTACGAGTCGGACGGGCCCGAGCACGACGAGGCCGCGTACGCCCGGCCCGAGCTGGCCCGGGACGTGCTGGCGCAGGTGGCCGCCCTCGGGACGCGCGTGCATCTCGTCGGGCACTCCCTGGGCGGTCAGATCGCACGGGCCGCCGTCCTGCTCGACCACGCCCCGTTCCTCTCCCTCACGCTCATGTCCTCGGGCCCGGCGCGGATCTCCGAGTCCCAGCGGCGGCGGGTGAAGCTGCTGCGGGACGCCCTGGCCACGATGACGATGGCGGAGGTCTGGGAGGTGATGCAGGCCATGGGTCCACCGGAGGAGGCCGGCGCCCCGGCCCCCGCCCACGGCCCGGAGGACCCGGTACGGCTCCGCGACCGCTGGCTGGGCACCAGGCCGGCGCAGTTGCTCGCCACGGGGCGCCAGTTGTGCACCGAGCCGGACCGCGTGGCGGAGCTGGCCGCGGTGCCGCTGCCGTACCACGTGCTGTCGGGCGCCTACGACGACACCTGGCCGGTGCCGCTCCTCGACGAGATGGCCCTACGGCTGGGCGCGCGCCGGACGGTCGTCGTGGGCGCCGAGCACTCCCCCAACACCGACCAGCCCCTGCCGACCGCCCGCGCCCTCGCCGGCTTCTGGGACGACCACCCCGGGCCGGCCTAGTACTGCGCCCGCAGGTGCTCCCAGAACCCGTCGCGCAGCGCCCGGCGCAGGTCGGCCTGGCCGCGCAGGGAGTACTGGAGCAGCCCCTCGGCCTCCACCAACAGGTCCTGGTCCACGGAGCCGGGGAGGTAGGGGTGGCCGGGGAGCAGTTCCACCAAGGTGTCGCGGCCCCGCTCCGCCAGCCACTTCGCCGCGATCCGGGCGCCCACGAAGCGGACGTCCTCGCGGCCGGGACGCGGGGCGACCGGCCCCTCGACGGAGTGGGTGGCGCGCCGGGAGACGTACGGCTTGAAGAAGTCGAGGTCGAGGGTGCGCTGGCTGTCGACTTCCCAGAGCAGCGGCTCGGCCTGGTTGCGGCCCTCCGGCGTCTCGATGCCCCACAGGTGCACCCGGGCGCCGTACCCCTGGGCCGCCTCGACTGCCGACACCAGGTCCTCGTCACCGCCGAGCAGGGCCGCGTCGCTGATCGCGCGGTGCCGGGCGAGGGACTCCAGGTCGGTGCGGATGAGGGAGTCGACGCCCTTCTGCTGGTTGTTCGCGTTCAGATTGCCCAGGCGGACCTTGACGTCCGGCAGCTCGGCGATGGACTGCTGCTCGGCGGTGTGGATGCGGCGCCGGGCACCGTCGTACCAGTACACCCGCAGCAGGCGGCTGTCCGCGAAGACGCTGCGGGCCCGGTCGATGAGCGCCTCGATCAGCCCTTCGGCGTCCAGGTCGAAGGCCCTGCGGTCCTCGGTCCCGGCCACCAGCCGCCCCGCCGCCGCGTACAGGTACCCGGCGTCGACGAAGATCGCGTGGGTCGAAGGGGTCTTCGCCACCTCGGCGAGCATGCGCTGGAGCAGCTCGTTCGTGCGATCGATGCGAGCGTTCAGGGGGGCGAGGTCGTCGTTCATCACCCTCCATTGTCCCGGCCGTCACGCTACGAACACAACCGGTCCCGGTCAGTCTTGCATCAGGTACTTATCGGCCGAATCCGCTCCCATCGTCTCGTAACAAGCGACTTACTTGTCAGTAATTAGCCGTGCGAAAAATTTCCTTAGCGTAGGGAATGTTTGCAGAGGGCATCTCGTTGAACCCTTCGGGAGCCCGGGCACCGACGACCCAGGAGCCACACCAGTAGTTCTCCGCAGGAGGATGACCAGATCAAGGGAGAGGCCATGCGCTTTGAAGTCATGCGACTCGACGACGTCGACGGGACCCCCGTGGACACGACTGTCGTGGACGCCGCCTCCGTGAACCGCATCGTTCAGCAGGCCGCCGCCATCGGGCAGCGCCTGTGGATCCGCCCCGCCGACACCTCGGCCTTGTAACGCGGACCGTTCGCACATGCTCGGAGCCCCCGCACGGAACGCCGTGCGGGGGCTCTGTCGTGGCGCTCACGCGCCCTGGACCACCTGCGTGACGCCGTTGATGATCTGCTGCACGGCGATCGCGGAGAGCATCATGCCGGCGAGCCGGGTCACCAGGACCACGCCGCCGTCCTTGATCACCCTGATGATCAGCAGCGAGTAGCGCATGACCAGCCACAGCACCACGTGGATCGCGAGGATCGCCGCCCACACCGAGACCTGCGTGGTCACACTGTCCGCCTTCTGCACGGCCAGGATGACCGACACGATCGCCCCGGGCCCGGCGAGCAGGGGCATGCCGAGCGGGACGAGGGCGACGTTGACGTCCTTGGTCTGCTTCGGCTCGTCCGTCTTGCCGGTGAGCAGGTCGAGGGCGATCAGCAGGAGCAGCAGCCCGCCCGCGATCATCAGGGCGGGCACGGACACGTGCAGGTAGTCCAGGATCTGGTGCCCGAGCAGACCGAACACCGTGATCACGCCACCGGCGACGCAGACGGCCTGGAAGGCCATCCGCCGCTGCACCTTGGCGGGACGGCCGGCGGTCAGCGCGAGGAAGATCGGGGTGATCCCGGGGGGATCCATGATGACAAAAAGGGTCAGGAAGAGGGAGCCGAAGACGGCGACGTCGAACATGGGTGTGTTACTGGCCTTGCGGAAGAGAAGGAAGGGTGGAGGAGGTCGCGCGGGGGTGAGGCTCAGGCCCCGCCGGCCCCGGGCACGGGGAACGCCCCGAACGCCCGTCGCGTGATCTCCCCGTAGACCTCGGGGTCGGTCGTGTACTCGCCGAGCACACAGGTCTTCCGGCTGCCGTGGTAGTCGCTCGAGCCGGTCACCAGGAGGCCCAGCTCCTTCGCCGTCCCGCGCAGCCGTGCCCGCGTCTCCGCGTCGTGGTCCATGTGGTCGACCTCGATGCCGTCGAGCCCGGCGGCCGCCAGGTCGGCGATCGCGGCCTCGGACACCGTGCGGCCCCGCTTGACGGCGGCCGGGTGCGCGAACACGGCGACGCCGCCCGCGCCCTTGATCAGCCGGATCGCCTCGAAGGGGTCGGTCTCGTGCTTCTCCACGTGGGCCCGGCCGCCGTCGGCCAGCCAGTCCGGGGTGAAGGCGTCGTTCACGGTCGGGACGACGCCCAGTTCCACGAGGGCGGAGGCCACGTGCGGGCGGCCGACCGAGCCGCCCCCGGCGATCCCGGCGACCTGCTCCCAGGTGACCGGCACGCCCAGCTCGTTCAGCTTGGCGACCATGGCCCGGGCCCGGGGCACCCGGTCGTCGCGCACCAGCTCGCGCTCGGCGAGCAGGGCGGGCTCCTCGGGGTCGAAGAGGTAGGCCAGCATGTGCATGCTGACGCCGTCGAGGCGGCAGGAGAGCTCGGCGCCGGTGACGAGGGTGAGCCCCTCGGGCAGCGCGGCGATCGCCTCGGCGTGGCCCCGGGTGGTGTCGTGGTCGGTCAGCGCGACGACGTCGAGGCCGGTCGCGGCGGCCTTGCGCACCAACTGGGCCGGGGTGTCCGTGCCGTCGGACGCGGTGGAGTGGGTGTGCAGATCGATGCGCACGACGCTGACTCCAAGCGGTGACGGGACGGAAGGGGACGCTCAAGGATAACCGGAACCCGAACCCCCGTTGTCACACCCGCAGCCCGCCTGCGCCCCCTACGCGCCCCGCTCACCCGCGCCCGCACGGACCCGCACCCGCATCCGCATCCGCACCCGGCCCACGCCCGCTCTGACCCGCGCCCGCACGAACCCGTACCCCGCCGGCCCCCGCACCCCGCACCCCGCGCGGAGCGTCACGGCACCGTCGGCTCGATCAGCCGCGGCGACAGCGCCCCGCACGGCACCAGTTCAATCTCGGCGCCCGCGTCCCGCAGGTCGGTCAGCACCAGCTCCTCGTACATCAGCAGTCCCGACCGCTCGGGCCACACGACCGCCCACAGCCACATCCCGAGGGCCTCCCCGGCGAAGACGGCACGGTCGACGGGGCCGCCGGAGACGTGCCAGAGAGGGGTGGGCCGGCCCGCGGCCAGAACCTTGGCCTGGGGCGGCTTCTCCACGTCCATGTACGGACCGGGGTCGGGGGCGTCCAGGCCCGCGTACCGCGCGCCCAGGCCGACGCCGAGCTCCTCGGCGACCAGGATCAGCTCACCGATGCCGCCCAGCGGACCGGGACCGGAACAGGCGACGGCGGTCGCCCGGCCCCCGCTGCGGTCGTCGCCCGCACAGGCCACGCCGGTGAACAGCCAGCCGACCGGCAGTGGCCAGGGCATCCACACCGGCACCTGCGTGCGGTGCACCACGACGCCGAGCGCCTCGACGCTGGGCGGGAGCACGGGCTGCAGAGGATGCACGGTTCCGTGCAGGTCGCACTGCCAGGAATCGGCGAAGAGGCCGGGAGCCCTGACCCGGCCACCACACTTCGGGCAACTGGGTTCGCCCCTCATAGAGCCCCACGGTCCTACCCTCGCCCGCCCACGTCAAGGACGATCACCCGTCCGGTCGGGAGGGCGCCGCACGGGCCGGGCCCCGGGCCGGACCCCGGGCAGGACCCCGGGCAGGACCCCGGGCAGGACCCCGCAGAACTAGGTGCATGTTGCATTAATTAGCACAGCTAACTTACTATGTGTATACGCCAACCATTTGGCACCGTCTCGTCGGCATTGGAGAGCAAGCAATGGATCCCTTCGACGCGGGTGCGGGCGGCATCCTGCGGCAGCCCAAGGCCGTGTGGGCGACCGCGGGAGCGTCCGTCGTGGCCTTCATGGGCATCGGGCTGGTGGACCCGATCCTCCCGTCCATCGCCAAGGGCCTGGACGCGAGCGCCGGACAGGTCTCCCTCCTGTTCACCTCGTACTTCCTCATCACCGCCCTGGCCATGCTGGTCACCGGCTTCGTCTCCAGCCGCATCGGCGGCCGCAAGACCCTGCTGCTCGGCCTGGCCTTCGTCGTGGTCTTCGCGGGCCTCGCCGGCACCTCCGACACCGTCGGCCAACTGGTCGGCTACCGGGCCGGGTGGGGACTGGGCAACGCCCTGTTCGTCTCGACGGCCCTCGCGGTGATCGTCGGCGCGGCGGCCGGGGGCAGCGCCGCCGCGATCCTGCTCTACGAGTCCGCCCTCGGCCTCGGCATGGCCTGCGGTCCGCTGCTGGGAGCGCTGCTCGGCGACGCCAGCTGGCGCTACCCCTTCTTCGGCACGGCCTTCCTGATGGCGATCGGCTTCCTGTGCATCTCGGCGTTCCTGAAGGAACAGCCGAAGCCGGCCCGCAAGACCTCGCTGCTCGACCCGGTCAGGGCGCTGGGCCACGGGGGCCTCGCCTCCGCCGCGGTCTCGGCGTTCTTCTACAACTACACGTTCTTCACCGTGCTGGCCTTCACCCCGTTCGTGCTGAACATGACGCCGTACAAGTCCGGCGCCGTGTTCTTCGCCTGGGGCGTGCTGCTCGCCGTCTTCTCGGTGCTGGTGGCGCCGCGCATGCAGCGGCGTTTCGGCTCGCTCAAGGTGCTCGGCGGCTCGCTGGTGCTGCTCGCGGCCGACGTGCTCGTCCTCGGGTACGGCAACCACACCGCCGCCGTCGTCTGCACGATCCTGTCCGGCGCGTTCATCGGCGTGAACAACACCGTCTACACCGAGCTGGCCCTCGGGGTCTCGGACGCGCCGCGTCCGGTGGCGAGCGCGGGCTACAACTTCGTGCGCTGGTTCGCCGCCGCGGCCGCGCCCTACTTCGCGCCGAAGATCGAGGAGTGGACCGACGTCCACATCCCGTTCGTGGTGGCGGCGGTGACCGCCGTGCTCGGCGCGGCCGTGGTCGCCGTACGGCGCCGCGCGCTCACCCACGACGCGCAGGAGCTGGAGCCGAAGCACGCGGCCGAGGACTCGGTCACGGTCTTCGCCGACTGAGACCGGCCGACGGCGGCCGATGCAGGCCGACGCCCAACCCACGAGCCGCACCGGTGAGTTGCGTCACTCCGGTGCGTCAGTCCAGGGGAACGGACCTGCGGGACGGATCGCGCAGGTCCGTTCCGTGGTTCAGCCAGCGCTCCTGGAGGGCGGGCGCGCCGTGCACGCGCTTCCAGGCGGCCTCGTTCGGCGTCATCGGCAGCAGCGGCAGGAACCGCACCGGGTCCAGCGGGGCGTCCAGCTCCAGGTCCTCCACCAGACCGCCCGGCTCGGCGACCAGGACCGAGGTGAACGGGGCCCCGGGCCACAACGGCTCACCGACGTCCAGCGAGGCACCGGGCGCCACGATCACGCCCTCGACCTGCGGGGACGCGGCCAGCACGGCGAGCGGGCGCAGCACCTTGTCGGTGTCGGCCGTCCCGGCGCGCACGGAGAGCACCAGCTCGGCGCGGGGGCCCTTGACCGGGTCGGCCAGCACCGCCGTGGGGTCCGCCATGGGCTGGGCCGACATCCCGAGGGTGGCGTAGCGGACGACGTCGCCCTCCTGGCCGGCGGCGGGGAAGCGCAGTACCTCGATGCGGTCGGTGCCGAGGAAGGTGACCGCCGCGCGCGCGTCCGGCTCGCCCAGCGCGGTGCGCAACCGGGCCTCGACCAGAGGAAGAACATCAGCCATGCGGCGAGCATAGAACTCGTCGCGAAGAGGCAAAGCGGCGCCTTGACACGTCGGTCGACTGGTACTCTGGCCCAGCGGTTCGGGGCAGCACGCAGTGCGTCGCGATCAAGTCCCCGACGCTGTGCAATATCCCCTACGGGGAACCCCTCCAAACAAGGGGAATGGATCGTCCCTCACGAGGGACCGGCCGGAGGAGGTGGGGCTGGCATGGACCGAAGTCGACCGTGCAGTACCACTCGCTCTTCCGGCCGCTGACCGAGCAGTTCCGGTTCTTCCCACTGCCGCTTTTCGTTCGCGCGCCTTCACACGGAAGAGCACTTCGTCCCGTTTTGCCTGATCTTTTGTCTGATCCGGTCCGCCGACGCGCCCACCTTGGATCCGTGTCGACCGCGCCGATCCGTGTCAGACGCTGATTCAGCAGCGAAGTCGGTCACCGCGACGGTGCGGTGCCCCCCGCTTTGTGGACGCGCCGAGCACGCGTGGTCAGGACGTCCTCATTCCGGGCGGTTCCATCCGTCACCGGCCCTTTTCGCTGCCCGCCGCGAAGGAGCCTGCCATGTCGATGATCCGTGACCTGCGCGCCGTGGTCCGCCCGTCCCGCGTCTCCCTGCGCAAGGACAGCAGTCCCTACGACACCACCCGCGACCCGGCGACCGCCTCCGCCGTCGTCGACTGCGCGATCTACCGCGACGGCACGCGCGTGCGGACCGACGTGCCGCTCACCCCGCACACGGCGATGCGCCAGGTGCGCCGCGACGGCGGTTTCGTGTGGATCGGCCTGCACGAGCCCACCGAGGCCGAGTTCGCCGGTATCGCCCGGGAGTTCGGGCTGCACCCGCTGGCCGTGGAGGACGCGGTCCAGGCCCACCAGCGGCCCAAGCTGGAGCGCTACGACGACTCCCTGTTCACGGTCTTCAAGACCGTGCACTACGTCGACCACGACCAGCTCACCGCCAACAGCGAGGTCGTCGAGACCGGCGAGGTCATGTGCTTCACCGGACGGGACTTCTTCATCACCGTCCGGCACGGCGGCCAGGGCTCGCTGCGCGCCCTGCGGCGCCGGCTCCAGGAGGACCCGGAGCTGCTGCTCAAGGGCCCCTCGGCGGTGCTGCACGCCATCGCCGACCACGTCGTCGACGGCTACATCGCGGTCGCCGACGCGGTGCAGGACGACATCGACGAGGTCGAGACGGAGGTGTTCTCGCCGGGCCGCAAGGGCACCCCGCGCGGCACGGACGCCGGCCGGATCTACCAACTCAAGCGCGAGGTGCTGGAGTTCAAGCGGGCGGTGGCCCCACTGCTGCGTCCCATGCAGTTGCTCAGCGAGCGGCCGATGCGGCTGGTCGACCCGGAGATCCAGAAGTACTTCCGGGACGTCGCCGACCACGTGGCACGGGTGCAGGAGCAGGTCATCGGATTCGACGAACTGCTGAACTCCATCCTCCAGGCCAACCTGGCCCAGGCGTCCGTCGCGCAGAACGAGGACATGCGCAAGATCACCTCGTGGGCCGCGATCATCGCCGTGCCGACCATGGTCTGCGGCGTGTACGGCATGAACTTCGACTACATGCCGGAGACGCACTGGAAGTTCGGCTACCCGCTGGTCCTGTCGATCACGGTCGGCATCTGCCTCGGCATCCACCGCACGCTCAAGCGCAACGGCTGGCTCTGAACCCGCCCCCGGGCCCCTGGATAGGCTGACGGCATGACAAGCGAGCTGCTCGACAAGGCCCTGGTCGAGGAGGCCACCAAGAAGTCCGGCCTCATCTGGGTCCAGGGTCCCGGGGTGCCCGCACGGGCGCTGTGGCACGTCTGGCACGAGGGCGCGGCCTGCGTCGTCGGCGACGGACCGGGCGAGCAGCCGCTGCCGGGCCTGGCCGACGGGGCCGCGGCCGAGGTGACGGTGCGCAGCAAGGACAAGGGCGGCCGGCTGGTCTCCTGGGCCGCGCGGGTCGTGGAACTGCCGTCCGGTTCCGAGGCGTGGCAGGCGGCGGTCGGCGGCCTCAAGGGCAAGCGGCTGAACGCCCCGGACGGCGAGGCGATGACCGACCGCTGGGCCCGCGAGTGCCGGGTGCTGCGCCTGGAGCCGACGGGGACCACCGCGCCGCTGCCCGACGGCTCGCTGGCCGAGGCGCCGCTCGCGAGCCCGGCGACGACCCGGCACCCGGCGCCGGCGGGGCTGCACCGGCTGCTGCTGAAGCGGCGGCGACGCCGGTAGTGCCGGGCCGGGCCCGGTTCAGGACGTCGGCAGTTGTCCGCCGTAGTCCAGGGTGTCGTCCTTCGCCGGCTGCTCCAGCGCGAAGTCCTTGTTCCAGTCCGAGAAGCCGATCGTGCCCGCGCTGCCCGCCCGCACCAGGCGCAGCGGGTACGGCGTGCCCTCCAGGGAGACGTCCAGCGAGCCGCCCGCGCCCTCGTCCCCGGTGATCCGGATGGTGCGCACGCCCGCCTGCTCGTGACGGCCGTCGGTCTTCACCGTGCCGTGCAGGGTCAGCAGTCCGTCGAGGAGGACGTCCTTGTCCGTGAAGCCGCTGAACTTCTTGTACACGGGGTCGCTCTGCGGCACCTTCACGTACTTGCCGGCCAGCTTGTCGGCCGCCTTGGCGTCGCCGTCGCCGTGGCTCCAGAACGTGGCGTCGGCCTTGAGGAAGAGCTGCTCGCCGACGCGCAGCAGCCCGAACGTCGTCCCCTGCGCGGCGACCGACCCGGTGCCGCCGTCGGCCTTCAGCCGCATGTCGAGGGTGTACGTGTTGCCCCCGGCCTCCACCGTGCCGTGCAGGCGCACCGTGCCGGCGGCCTCGGCGGCCGTGGCGGCCTTGGCGTGGATCTTGTCGGCGGGGAGCTTGCCCAGGCCGTTGGTGCCCGCGTCGGGGTCCTCGCTGCCGCATCCCGTCAGCCCGGCCCCCGTCACGGCCAGGGCGCACACGGCGCCCAGCCAGGCGGCCCTGCGGATTCGGCGCCGGGGAGTCACAGACACAGGTGGGACTGCCTTTCTGACAGGGCTGACACGGGGCCGACGGGCGTCGGCGGCGAGCCGACCGGGCCAGGCCGCAGCGTACCGGGGCCGGTCGGGGCGGACGGAGCCAGTCCGTCCGGACCGGCCGCCAGGGCGATGCCGATCGGGACGGGCTAGCCTGAAGCGCGTCCGAGCGGGCAATTCGGAAAAGAGACACCCTACGAATCAGCCTTCACGCACTCGCCCCCGGCCCCGCGCCGCGCGAGACGTGAGGAAAGGAGCCGCGGCCATGGCAGCGGGCGCCCCCCGGATCTTCGTCTCCCACCTCTCGGGCATCGCCGTGTTCGACCCGGCCGGTGACCAGGTGGGCCGCGTGCGCGATCTGGTCGTCATGCTCCGTGTCGGCCGCAAACCCCCGCGGGTCCTCGGGCTGGTCGTCGAACTCCCCACCCGCCGCCGGATCTTCCTGCCCATGACGCGGGTCACCGGCATCGATTCCGGCCAGGTCATCACCACCGGCGTGCTCAACGTCCGGCGTTTCGAGCAGCGGCCCACCGAGCGCCTCGTCTTCGGCGAGCTGCTCGACCGGCGGGTGACGCTCACCGAGACGCAGGAGGAGGTCACCGTGCTGGACCTGTCGGTGCAGCAGCTGCCCGCCCGCCGGGACTGGGAGATCGACAAGGTCTTCGTCCGCAAGGGCCGCAGGAGCGGCGCGTTCCGCCGCAACAAGGGCGAGACGCTGACCGTCGAGTGGTCCGGCGTCACCGGCTTCTCCGTCGAGGAGCAGGGGCAGGGCGCCGAGAACCTGCTGGCCACGTTCGAGCAGTTGCGCCCGGCCGACCTCGCCAACGTCCTGCACCACCTGTCCGCCAAGCGCCGCGCCGAGGTCGCCGCCGCCCTCGACGACGACCGCCTCGCCGACGTGCTGGAGGAGCTGCCGGAGGACGACCAGATCGAGATCCTCGGCAAGCTCAAGGAGGAACGCGCCGCGGACGTCCTGGAGGCGATGGACCCCGACGACGCCGCCGACCTGCTCGGCGAGCTGCCCGAGGCGGACAAGGAGCGGCTGCTGAGCCTGATGCAGCCCTCCGACGCGGCCGACATGCGGCGGCTGATGGCCTACGAGGAGCACACGGCCGGCGGCCTGATGACGACCGAGCCGATCGTGCTGCGGCCCGACGCGACCGTCGCCGACGCCCTGGCCCGCATCCGCAACCCCGACCTGTCCCCGGCGCACGCCGCCCAGGTGTACGTCTGCCGCCCGCCCGAGGAGACCCCGACCGGCAAGTACCTGGGCACCGTCCACTTCCAGCGGCTGCTGCGGGACCCCCCGTACACGCTGGTCGGCTCGATCCTCGACGACGACCTGCAGCCCCTGGAGCCGGACGCCGCGCTGCCCGTGGTCGCCGGGTTCTTCGCCGCGTACGACATGGTCGCGGCGCCCGTCGTCGACGACTCCGGGGCGCTGCTCGGCGCGGTCACCGTCGACGACGTCCTGGACCACATGCTGCCCGACGACTGGCGGGAGACCGAGTACCACCTGGACGACGCGGCCGGGACGACGGGGGAGGTGGGCGCCGGTGGTGCCTGAGCGCGAGACGGCGGCCCGGGAGCGCGCCGCGTCCGGGGCGACCGCGTCCTCCCGGACCCGGGCCCGCCTCGACCAGCCCCGCCCGCCGCGCCGCAGGCTGCTGCCCGAGTGGGACCCGGAGGCGTTCGGCAGGCTCTCCGAGCGCATCGCGCGGTTCCTGGGCACCGGGCGGTTCATCGTCTGGATGACGGTCGTCATCATCCTGTGGGTGCTGTGGAACGTGGCGGCCCCGAGCGCCCTGCGGTTCGACGAGTACCCGTTCATCTTCCTGACCCTGGCCCTGTCGCTCCAGGCCTCCTACGCCGCCCCGCTGATCCTGCTCGCGCAGAACCGGCAGGACGACCGGGACCGGGTCAACCTGGAGCAGGACCGCAAGCAGAACGAGCGGTCGATCGCCGACACCGAGTACCTGACCCGGGAGATCGCCGCCCTGCGCATCGGCCTCGGCGAGGTCGCCACGCGGGACTGGATCCGCTCCGAGCTGCAGGACCTGGTCAGGGACCTGGAGGAGCGGCAGGACGGCCGGCGGTCGCAGCAGGGGGCACTCCCGGCGGACCGGTCCGCCGGGAGTGACGTACACGACCGCTGACGGGGCTTTCCGCGCCCCGTGGGCGGCGCCGTACCATCGTGTCTATGGCTACGGAAGACGCGGTGCGCGAGGCACTGGCGACGGTGAACGACCCCGAGATCAACCGGCCCATCACCGAGCTGGGGATGGTCAAGTCGGTGGAGATCGGCGCGGACGGAGCGGTCGCGGTCGCCGTGTACCTGACGGTCTCCGGCTGCCCGATGCGGGACACCATCACGCAGCGCGTGACGGACGCGGTGTCGCGGGTCGAGGGCGTCACGCGCGTCGACGTCGAGCTGGACGTGATGAGCGACGAGCAGCGCAAGGAGCTGGCCGCCGCGCTCCGGGGCGGGCAGACCGAGCGCGAGGTGCCCTTCGCCAAGCCGGGCAGCCTGACCCGGGTGTACGCGGTGGCGTCCGGCAAGGGCGGCGTCGGCAAGTCGTCGGTGACGGTGAACCTGGCGGCCTCGATGGCGGCCGACGGCCTCAAGGTCGGTGTCGTCGACGCGGACATCTACGGCCACTCCGTGCCCCGCATGCTGGGCGCCGACGGGCGTCCCACCCAGGTCGAGAACATGATCATGCCGCCGTCGGCCAACGGCGTGAAGGTCATCTCGATCGGCATGTTCACCCCGGGCAACGCGCCGGTCGTCTGGCGCGGCCCGATGCTGCACCGCGCGCTCCAGCAGTTCCTCGCGGACGTGTACTGGGGCGACCTGGACGTCCTGCTGCTCGACCTGCCGCCCGGCACCGGCGACATCGCGATCTCGGTGGCGCAGCTCGTGCCGAACGCCGAGATCCTGGTCGTGACGACCCCTCAGCAGGCCGCGGCCGAGGTGGCGGAGCGGGCGGGCGCCATCGCCGTGCAGACCCACCAGAAGATCGTCGGCGTGGTCGAGAACATGTCCGGGCTGCCCTGCCCGCACTGCGGCGAGATGGTCGACGTCTTCGGCACCGGCGGCGGTCAGGCGGTCGCCGACGGCCTGACCCGTACGACCGGTGCGTCGGTGCCGGTGCTCGGCGCCATCCCGATCGACGTCCGGCTGCGCGAGGGCGGCGACGAGGGCAGGCCCGTCGTCCTGTCCGACCCGGACTCCCCGGCGGGCGCGGCCCTGCGCTCGATCGCGGGCAAGCTGGGGGGCCGTCAGCGGGGTCTTTCCGGGCTGTCGCTGGGGATCACTCCCAAGAACAAGTTCTGATCCCCCCGCCGGGGGACGGGCACGGAAGCAGGGGCGCCGTCCGCCGGGACGGCGCCCCTCGTCGTACGCGCGCGGCTGCCGGACGGGCCGCGGCTAGGCGTAGGCGGCGATGTCCTTGACCACGGCGAAGGCCAGCCCGTAGGCGCTCATGCCCCGTCCGTAGGCGCCGAGGTGGACGCCCTGCCCGGTGGAGCCGGCCAGCACCCAGCCGAACTCGGACTCCCGGTAGTGGAAGGGCGTGGGCACGCCGTCCACCGGGAGGGACAGCGTCGTCCAGTCCTCGCCCTCGAGGTCGTCCGCGAGGACCCACGCGGTCTCGGTCTGCTGCTCCAGCCAGTCGTCGCGCAGCGAGTGGTCCATCTGGCCGGGCCAGGTGAAGGACAGCAGCCCCACCCCGGCGAGCCAGGCCGCCGAGGACACCGAGGTGGCCTCCAGCAGGCCGGTGCCGTCGGCGCTGCGCCGGTCGGGGTTGGCCGCGACCGTCACGACGACCGCGAACTTCTCCTTGGCGTCCTGCTCGTCGCCCGCCACGTGCTCGTTGCGGACCGACGGCTCGTCGCCGTGCCCGATCGAACCGTGCTCCACCGCTCCGTCGGCCGCCGTACCGACCTGCATCAGCCGGCGCGGCCCGGTGAAGGCCTCGTCGAGGCCGTACCACGGGAAGGGCGCACGCAGGTAGTCGTCGACCGTACGGCGGCCGTAGGGGGACCCGGGTCCGCCCTCCGCGGCCGGCGTCTGTGCGACTGCCCGACTCGTCGTCTCCATGTGCCCGGACGCCTCCTCGCTCTCGTCGGACCGTGCCCGCCCCCCTTCGGGCGCACTCGTCCGGTCCGCACAACAACTCGGGCAGCATAGCCACACCACTGGCGGCAGCCGGGGAATCGCCCGGCGCGTGGGCCGCGCGGGCGTCGTCTTCAGGGCTTGCGCGCCCCGTCCGGAGTATGAGACACGTCACGTTCGCGACGCACGGGGCGGCCGTGGGCCGGACGTGGGGCCGCGTGCGGGGCCCGGATCAGGTGGCGTCCGCGTCGAAGGGCGGGCGGTCGTCGGCGGCGGGCTTCTCGGAGGGGCCGGGCTTCTTGGACATGTCGACACGGCCGCTGCCGGAACCGGCGGAGCCCGAGGAGCCGGAGGACGACGAGCCGGAGGCCGAGGACTCCGCGTCACGGCTGTGGACCGCGTCGGCGACCTCGGCCATCTCCTTCTTCAGGTCGAAGCCGTTGCGGATCTCCTTGAGCCCCAGCTCGTCGTTGTCCAACTGCTTGCGGAGGAACGTCTTGGGGTTCAGGTCCTCGAACTCGAAGTCCTTGAACTCGGGGCCCAGCTCCTGGCGGATGTCCTGCTTGGCGCTGTCCGAGAACTCCCGGATCTTCCGGATGGTGCGCGTCACGTCCTGGATGACCTTGGGGAGCTTGTCCGGACCGAAGACGAGCACGGCGAGGACGACGAGCGTCACCAGCTCTAGTGCGCCTATGTCATTGAACACCTGAAGCTCCTTGAAAGTCCGGGCCGGCACCACGGTACCCGCCGACCCCGGCCGGCCGGTACCGTCCCGGGGCTGCCGGGCGGGTGTACGTGACCGCTTTCCGAATTGTTTGCCTTCCTGGCCCCTTGTCGGGTCCTGCCCGTCGGTCAGCTCCCGCCCGCGGAGCCGAGCACCAGTGAGACCTTCGTCTCCTTGCCGTCGCGTTCCAGGGTCAGTTCCAGGCGGTCGCCGGGGCGGTGGGCACGGGTCTTGACGATGAGTTCCTCGCCGGAGTGCACCCGCTGTCCGTCGACCGCGGTGATCACGTCCCCCGGCTTGATGCCCGCCTTCGCGCCGGGACCGCCCGGGGTGACCGCGGCTCCGCCGTCACTGCCCTTGGCGCCCACGCGGGCGCCGTCCCCCGCGTAGCCCATGTCGAGGGTGATGCCGATGACGGGGTGGGTGGCCCTGCCGGTGTTGATCAGTTCCTCCGCGACCCGCTTGCCCTGGTTGATGGGGATGGCGAAGCCGAGCCCTATGGAACCGGCCTGGCCGCCGTCCGACTCGGCGCTGCCGCTGTCGGCGGAGCGGATGGCGGAGTTGATGCCGACGGCCCGGCCGGCGCCGTCCAGCAGGGGGCCGCCGGAGTTGCCCGGGTTGATGGGCGCGTCGGTCTGCAGGGCGTCGACGTAGGAGACGTCGCTGCCGTCGCCCTCCTCGCCGCCCGCGGTGATGGGCCGTTCCTTGGCGCTGATGATGCCGGAGGTGACCGTGCCGGCCAGGTCGAAGGGGGCGCCGATGGCGACGACCGGGTCGCCGACGCGCACGCTGTCGGAGTTGCCGAGGGGCATGGGGGTGAGGCCCTTGACGCCCTTGACCTTCACCACGGCCAGGTCGTACCCGCTGTCCCGGCCGACGACCGTGCCCTCGGCGGTGTCGCCGCTGTTGAAGGTCACGGTGATCTCGCCGCCGGAGCCTGCGGGCTCCACGACGTGGTTGTTGGTGAGGATGTGGCCGCGGTCGTCGAGGACGAAGCCGGTGCCGGTGCCGGAGGCCTCGCTGCCGCTCACGTGCAGGGTCACCACGCTGGGCAGGGCACGCGCGGCGATGCCGGCGACACTGTCCGGAGCCCGCTCGGCCGCCTCGGGGGCGGCCTGCGGCAGCTCGACCGTCCCCACGCCGCCGTTGCGTTCCAGGTACGCGCCCACGGCGCCGCCGAGGCCGCCGGAGACCAGGGCGATGAGCAGGGCCCCGCCGACGAGCGTCCTGGCCCTGCGCCGGCGTCGCTGCGTCGGCGTCGGGTCGGCCGCTTCGTGGTGCCGGACGGCGGAGGCGGCCCAGGGGTCGTAACGCCCCCACGGATCGGCGGCGGGGTCGGCACCGGACGGCGGGGCCGTCGGCCCTGCCCACGGGTCGGACGGCGGGGCGGCTGCCGGGTCGGAGGCCGGCGGGGCGGCGGGCGCCGCGGTGGGGGCAGCGGCAGGGGCAGCGGTGGGCGCGGCGAAGTGCGCTGCCGTGGCGTACGGCGGGACGGGGGCCGCCGGGTGCCGGCCCTGGCCCGCCCCCGGTATCGGAGGCGGCGCCTCGGCGAACGCCGGGTCGGGTGCCGCGCCCGGAGGCGGAGAGGCCGCCGGTGCCGTCGCGGGTGCGGGTACGGCCGGTGCGTGCGGTGCCGTCACGGTGCCGTGCGCCGGTGTGGCCGCCGGGTGCTGGACCGGCGGAGCGGGGGCCCAGGGGCCCGGCTCGCCGTACGGCGGGGTGCTGTACGGGTCGGGTTCGTGCAGCGGCTTGGGACGCTCGGCGGCCGGGGCGTCGTCGGCCGCCGGGGCGGGGCCGGACTCCTCGGGTTCCGGTCCGCCCGTCTCCCCTGCCGGTCCGGCGGGGGTGCCGGTGCCGGCGCGCGGCGGCGGAGGGGCGTCCGCCGGTTCCTTCCGCTCGGGCCGGTCCAGTTCGTAGTCCCCCTCGTCGGCCGCGCGGGGCGCCACGGGGCGCTCCAGTTCGAAGTCACCCGTCTCGGCACGCCGGTCGTCGAGGGCCGCGTCCGCGCCGGTGTCCGTGCCCGCTGCCGCGGGACGGGCCGGGCGGGGGCGTTCCAGTTCGAAGTCGCCGTCGGGTGCGTCTTCGGACGAGCGGGGACGACTCCACCACTTCGCCTTCGTGGGCTTCCCCTCGTTCATCTTCTCCCCCGCAGCTGGCCGCAGATCGTCGGCTCCAAGGGCTCTGGCGCCACCCCGGATTCAATCAGGTTCGCGGACCGGCGCGCAGATCCCCTCAGCGAACCGGAGGGGAGGACGCGGCCGGGGAGGCCGCGGGGTAGGGGGACGGGGCCGGGTCGGGCGCGGCGAGCAGACCGGGCGGCCTGACCTCGTCGCTCGCCGACCAGGAGCTCAGGGAGAGCGGCGGGACCGCCTCCAGCGGGCGTATCAGCGGGGACATGACGGCCGCGCCGGCGGTCACCGGAGTGGTCAGCGCCCGGACGGCCTGCTGGCGGAGGTCGCCTCCGGCCGGGGCCGGCATGCCGGGCAGCAGCGGGGCGGCGGCCGTGGTGGGCGCGACGGGGGTGTCGCCCAGCATGCGCTGCCCCTGCCCGAGCAGAGGGCCGGCCGTGCGGCGGCGCTGGCTCTCGGAGCCGGTGGCCGCCGCCGAACCCGGGGTGCGCATCGGCGTCACGTTGCTGCCGCTGCCCGAGCCGCGTGCCTCGGTGCTGGTGTCCGGTGTGCCGAGGGTGACGCCGCCCAGGGCGAGCGCGGCCAGCGACACCGCTCCGGCGGCGGCGAAGGCGATCCGCAGGCCCCGCGAGGCCGAGCGCTCGGACTCCTGCTTGCCCACGTCGTGGATCCGGAAGCCGGCCCGGCCCTGGGAGGAGGCCGACAGGACGGGGGCGTGCGGCCGGGCGGGGACGTAGTCGAACTCGAACCGCTCGCCCGGTCCGGTGCCGAAGACGCCGGAGTGCGTAGTGGCTCCGAAGCCGGGCAGCCCGGCGAACGGCGAGCCGCCGTCGTCCGCGTCACCGCCCCCGGGAAGCCCCTGGAGGCGGGCCAGGAAGCTCTCGGAGGGGGCCGGCGGGGCCGCCTCGGCGAAGACGTTCTTCAACCGGCGCTGCGCGTCGACCTCCGCCTTGCACTTCGGGCAGGTCGCCACGTGCGCCAGCACGCGCTCACGCGCGTCATGACCGAGCTCTCCGTCCACCAGGGCGGAGAGTCGGTCTCCCAGATGCTGCTCCGCGAGGTGACCCTCGGAGTCAGGCCGTGACCCACTCACGCGCTCGTGCCCCCTCCTCCCAGCGCGGGAACACCGGCCGCGAACGAGCGACGGTCGGCCCGCGCCTTCGGGGAACGGTGCGCGAGCGCCTTGCGGAGCTGGGAACGGCCGCGGTGGATGCGGGAGCGGACCGTGCCGAGCTTGACGCCGAGGGTCGCGGCGATCTCCTCGTACGACAGCCCCTCGATGTCGCACAGGACGACGGCGGCGCGGAACTCGGGCGCGAGGGTGTCCAGGGCCTGCTGGACGTCCGCGTCGAAGTGGGCGTCGTGGAAGAGCTGTTGCGGGGTGGGCTCCCGGCTGGGCAGCCGCTCGGCCGCGTCGTCGCCGAGCGCGTCGAACCGGATGCGCTGCTTGCGGCGGACCATGTCGAGGAAGAGGTTGGTGGTGATGCGGTGCAGCCAGCCCTCGAAGGTGCCCGGGGTGTAGGTCGACAAGGAGCGGAAGACGCGGACGAAGACCTCCTGGGTGAGGTCCTCGGCGTCGTGCTGATTGCCCGTGAGGCGGTAGGCGAGGCGGTAGACCCGGCCGCTGTGGGTGCTGACGATCTCCTCCCAGGAGGGCGGAGTCCACGCAGGCCCGTCCGCGTCGCCGGTGAAGGTCGCGGTCTGGCCGTGTCCCGCGGGACGGTCGGCGTGGCGGTGGTCAGCAGCGGTGTCGTTCACGGATTTCGGCCTGCCTGCCGATCCGAGGAAGCGCCGCAGCACTCCGCCCCGATCCGCGGGCGCGGCCGCACCTCCCCTGTCGGCTCTGGTGGTGTCCAGTGGAGCCCCTACCATAGCCACCTCGCCCGTTAGCTCCGGATAAGCGGTTTTACGAGAATTTGATCGAGGCCGGTACGGCTCGTCCGGCCGGGTCGCCACCCGCTCGACGCCCTGGTCCATCGCCGCCCCTCCCCGTCGCGGCCCCGGCCGCTCGGCCGTCTCCGCATCCGTCTCTTTGCTTCCCCCTTTGAACGACTGGTCCCATCTGCGGGTTCCCGACGCCAACGGATACAGTCACGCCGAGGCAACGACGGGGACAGGAGAGGGTCATTACCGCCAACCGGCAGACGAGCTGGGCGTTCGCCGACGCCTATGTCGCCGAGGACGACGCGCTGCTCTGGGCACGCGACCGGGCCCGCGAGGCGGGCCTGCGCTCGGTGACCCCGGGCACGGGCTCGGCCCTGGGGCTGCTCGCCGCCGCCGTGGACGCCAAGGCGGTCGCGGAGATCGGCACCGGCTGCGGGGTCTCCGGGATCCATCTGCTGCAGGGCATGCGACCGGACGGCGTCCTGACCACGGTCGATCCGGAGCCGGAGCACCAGCAGTTCGCCCGCCAGGCCTTCCGGGCCGCGGGGTTCGCGAGCAACCGGGCCCGGTTCATCCCCGGCCGCGCCCTGGACGTGCTGCCCCGGCTCGCGGACGCCGGGTACGACCTCGTCTTCTGCGACGGCGACCGCCTGGAATACCTGGACTACCTCGCCGAATCGTTGCGTCTGCTGCGTCCGGGGGGTCTCGTCGCCTTCGAGGGCGTCTTCGGCGCCGGCCGCACCATCGACTCCGGACCGCAGCCAACCGAGGTGCTGCGGGTACGGGAACTCCTGCGCGCGGTGCGGGAGAGCCAGGAACTGGTGCCGTCCCTGCTTCCGGCAGGCGACGGGCTGCTGTGCGCCGTGAAGCGCTGACAGAATGCGCGGGACGCCGGGACATGCGTGGTGCAGAACAATCGCCCCGGCACCATGTGGGGTACCGGGGCGACTGAAGGGTATGGTCGCTCGCGCGTCAGCCGACGACCTTCTTGAGGGCGTCGCCGAGCGCGTCGGCCTCGTCGGGGGTCAGCTCGACGACGAGTCGACCGCCGCCTTCGAGCGGAACGCGCATGACGATGCCCCGCCCCTCCTTGGTCACCTCGAGCGGGCCGTCGCCCGTCCGCGGCTTCATGGCCGCCATGCTCGTTCCCCTTCCTGATACCAGCTCACCGTCACCGCCGACGGCCCCTGAGGGCACGCGCAATCCGGCCTGGACGCGCGACACCGGCATCGAACACATTGCTTCCCAGCCATTATCCCGCATCCCAGGACCCGATGACCAACATCAGTCGGCATCGCTTGGGCAACGCACGCGAGCAAAACCACTCAATTCGGCGATGTGACTGCGATACTGCGCGCCTTCTCCTACTTCCGCCGAATGGATACGGACCGGAATTCTTTGACGCAGGTCACATCGCCCGGGCGATCCGTTCCCGGTGATCTCCGTCATGCTGTCTCCCGGACACACGCCACTGCACGCCGCTACACGGAGGGGATCCCCATGGCCGACACCGTGCTCTACGAGGTGCGCGACGGGCTCGCGACGCTCACGCTCAACCGCCCCGAGGCGATGAACGCGCTGAACATCGAGACCAAGGTCGCGCTCCGGGAGGCGGTGCGCTCCGCGGCGGCGGACGACGCCGTACGGGCGGTGCTGCTGACCGCCGCCGGGGACCGGGCGTTCTGCGTCGGCCAGGACCTCAAGGAGCACGTCGGGCTGCTGGCCGCCGACCGGGAGAGCGGCTCGGGCGAGACGATGAGCACGGTGCGCGAGCACTACAACCCGATCGTGCGGGCGCTCGCCGGGGCCGAGAAGCCGGTGGTCGCGGCGGTGAACGGCGTGGCGGCCGGCGCGGGCCTCGGGTTCGCGCTCGCGGCGGACTACCGGATCGTCGCGGACACGGCGGCGTTCAACACGTCCTTCGCCGGCGTGGCGCTCACCGCGGACTCCGGAATCTCCTGGACGCTGCCGCGCGTCGTCGGGCCCGGGCGCGCCGCCGACCTGCTGCTCTTCCCGCGCAGCATCGGCGCGCAGGAGGCGTACGAGCTGGGCATCGCGAGCCGGGTCGTGCCCGCCGCCGAGCTGCGCGCCGAGGCCGAGAAGACGGCGCGGGCGCTGGCCGAGGGGCCGACGGTGGCGTACGCGGCGCTGAAGGAGGCGGTGGCCTACGGGATGACGCACTCGCTCTCCGAGACGCTCGACAAGGAGGACGAGCTGCAGTCGCGGGCGGGGTCCTCGGAGGACCACGCGATCGCGGTGCGGGCGTTCGTGGAGAAGCAGAAGCCGACGTACCTGGGCCGGTAGGCGGCCGGACGCGGCGTGCGGCGGTGGCGGGCGCGCGGGGGCTCAGGTCCGGCGGGCCGCGCACGTCGCCAGGTGGTCGTCGACCAGCCCGCACGCCTGCATCAGCGCGTACGCCGTCGTCGGGCCGACGAAGCGCAGGCCCCGCTTCTTCAGGGCCTTGGACAGCGCCGTGGACTCCGGTGTGACGGCCGGGACGTCCGCGAGGGTCTTGGGGACCGGCCGTCCGGAGGCATCCGGGGCGTGCGACCAGATCAGCTCGTCCAGGTCGCCGGGGGCCCACTCGGCCAGCACGCGCGCGTTGGCGAGGGTCGCGTCGATCTTGGCGCGGTTGCGGATGATGCCGGTGTCGGCGAGCAGGCGCGCGCGGTCCGCGTCGGTGAAGGCGGCGACCTCGGCGATCGCGAAGCCCGCGAAGGCCCTGCGGAAGCCGGTACGGCGGCGCAGGATGGTGATCCAGGACAGGCCGGACTGGAAGGCCTCCAGGCTGAGCCGCTCGTACAGGGCGTCGTCGCCGTGGACGGGGCGGCCCCACTCCTCGTCGTGGTACGCGACGTAGTCCTCGGTGGACAGCGCCCAGGGGCAGCGCAGCGCGCCGTCCGGGCCCGCGACGGCCTCCCCGGCGCTCACTGCCGCTCCTCGGGGGTCTGCTTGTCCATGACGACGGGCCGGTGGGCCGCCGCGGTGCGGGCGCCCGCCAGCGCGGACTCCAGGTCGGCGATCCGGGCGTCGCGCTCGGCCAGTTCGGCGTCGAGGCGGCCGAGGGCGTCGTCGACCTCCGCCATGCGGTAGCCGCGGACGACGACCGGGAAGCGCAGCCGCTCCACGTCGCCGCGGCCCACCGGGCGGTCCGGCGGCAGCACGTCCCGCACCCGCTCGGGCGCGGCGTCGGGCAGCGGCCCGCTGTCGCCGCCGCCCACCACGGCGAGCGTCACCGCGGCCACGACGACGGCCAGCGCGATGACGAGGAACAGGAACATGACCATCGCTGGGCCCCCATGGTCGGGTCGGTTGAGTCCGGAGTACGAGTCGTTGTGTCGGGTCCGATCGTGCCATGCGAGTCTGACAGTCGGGGCCGCGGCCGTCGAAGGACCGCGCACCCGGGGTCGAGAGCGGGACGAGAGAACGGGTATGGACGAGAAGATGTCACAGGGGACGCTCAGGCTGGGCAGGCGTGAGTTCACGGCGCACGAGCCGGTGATCATGGCGATCGTGAACCGGACCCCCGACTCCTTCTACGACCAGGGGGCGACCTTCCGCGACGAGCCCGCCCTCGCGCGCGTGGAGCAGGCGGTGGCCGAGGGCGCCGCGATCATCGACATCGGCGGGGTGAAGGCCGGTCCCGGGGACGAGGTGTCGGCCGCGGAGGAGGCGCGGCGCACGGTGGGCTTCGTGGCGGAGGTGCGGCGGCGCTTCCCGGACGTCGTCATCAGCGTCGACACCTGGCGGCACGAGGTCGGCGAGGCCGTGTGCGAGGTGGGCGCGGACCTGCTGAACGACGCGTGGGGCGGCGTCGACCCGAAGCTCGCGGAGGTCGCGGCCCGCTACGGGGTGGGGCTGGTGTGCACGCACGCGGGCGGCGCCGAGCCGCGGACCCGGCCGCACCGGGTGGCGTACGACGACGTCATGGCCGACATCCTGCGGGTGACCCTGGGGCTGGCCGAGCGGGCGGTGGGGCTCGGGGTGCCGCGGGAGTCGGTGCTGATCGACCCCGGGCACGACTTCGGCAAGAACACGCGGCACAGCCTGGAGGCGACGCGGCGGCTCGGGGAGATGGTGGAGACGGGGTGGCCGGTGCTGGTGTCCCTGTCCAACAAGGACTTCGTCGGGGAGACGCTGGACCGCCCCGTGAAGGAACGGGTGATCGGCACGCTGGCGACGACGGCGGTGTCGGCGTGGCTGGGGGCGCGGGTCTACCGGGTCCACGAGGTGGCGGAGACCCGCCAGGTCCTGGACATGGTGTCGGCGATCGCCGGGCACCGGGAGCCCGCGGTGGCCCGGCGGGGGCTGGCGTAGGCCGTGGCCCCCGCCCGGGGCCGGCCGCTCTACCGGCCCGCCTCCTTGGAGACCAGGGCCACCGCCTCGTCCACGTCGTCCGTGACGTGGAAGAGGAGGAGGTCCTTCTCGGCGGCCTTGCCCTGGGCGACCAGGGTGCCGCGGAGCCAGTCGACCAGGCCGCCCCAGTACGCGGAGCCGAAGAGGACGATCGGGAACCGGGTCACCTTCTGGGTCTGCACCAGGGTGAGGGCCTCGAACAGCTCGTCCAGGGTGCCGAGGCCGCCGGGCAGGACGACGAAGCCCTGCGCGTACTTCACGAACATCATCTTGCGGACGAAGAAGTAACGGAAGTTCAGGCCGATGTCGACGTAAGGGTTGAGCCCCTGCTCGAAGGGCAGCTCGATGCCGAGGCCGACCGAGGTGCCCTGCGCCTCCAGGGCCCCCTTGTTGGCCGCCTCCATGGCGCCGGGACCGCCGCCCGTGATGACGGCGAAGCCCGCCTCCACCAGGCCGCGGCCCAGCCGCACGCCCGCCTCGTACTCGGGCGAGTCCGCCGGCGTACGGGCGGAGCCGAAGACGCTGATGGCGGGCGGAAGTTCGGCCAGCGTGCCGAAGCCCTCGATGAACTCCGACTGGATGCGCAGCACCCGCCAGGGGTCGGTGTGCACCCAGTCCGTCGGAGCACGCTCGTCCAGCAGCCGCTGGTCCGTGGTGCTCCCCTGCACCTGGCCCCGCCGCCGGAGGACGGGACCCAGGCGCTGCTCCTCCGGTGGCTGCTTCTTGCCCTCGGGGTTGCCAGTAGGCATGCGTGCTCCCTCCAGTCGCGGGTTCTTCCACCTCAGCGTAGATCTACGCGGGTTACGTGCGAGGGACCTCAGCATGTCCGCCACGCAGCGGCACAAACGCGGTGGGCCCCGGCGGATCAGGCCGTCAGCCAGGAGCGCAGGCGCTCCTCCCCGGCCAGGATCTTCGCCACCTCGACCCGCTCGTCGCGCTTGTGCGCCAAGTGCGGGTTGCCGGGGCCGTAGTTGACCGCCGGGACGCCGAGCGCGGAGAAGCGGGACACGTCCGTCCAGCCGTACTTGGGCTGCGGGGTGCCGCCCACCGCCTCGACGAAGGCGGCCGCGGCCGGGTGGGACAGGCCGGGCAGGGCCGCACCGCTGTGGTCGTCCACCACGAAGTCCGTCACGCCGCAGTCGGCGAAGACCTCGCGCACGTGGTCGAGGGCGTCCTGCGGGCTGCGGTCGGGGGCGTAGCGGAAGTTGACCGTGACGACGCACTCGTCGGGGATGACGTTGCCCGCCACCCCGCCGGTGATGCCGACCGCGTTGAGGCCCTCGCGGTACTCCAGGCCGTCGATCACCGGGTGGCGCGGCTCGTACTCCGCCAGGCGGGCGAGGATCGGGGCGGCGGCGTGGATGGCGTTGGAGCCCATCCAGGAGCGCGCCGAGTGGGCCCGTTCGCCGGACGTCTTGAGCAGCACCCGCAGCGTGCCCTGGCAGCCGCCCTCGACCTGGCCGTCGGACGGTTCGAGGAGCACCGCGAAATCGCCCTCCAGCCACTCGGGGCGGGCCTCGGCGACGTGCTTCAGGCCGTTCAGCTCGGCGGCGACCTCCTCGTTGTCGTAGAAGACGAAGGTCAGGTCGCGGTTGGGGGCGGGAACGGTGGCCGCGATGCGCAGCTGGACGGCGACGCCCGCCTTCATGTCGCAGGTGCCGCAGCCCCACAGGACCCCGTCCTCGTCCAGCCGGGAGGGGACGTTGCCGGCGATCGGCACCGTGTCGATGTGGCCGGCCAGGATCACACGCTCGGCGCGGCCCAGTTCCGTACGGGCGACGACGTTGTTGCCGTACCGCTCGACCGAGAGGTGGGGCAGGGCCCGCAGGGCGCTCTCGATCGCGTCCGCCAACGGCTTCTCGGTGCCGCTCTCGGACGGGAGGTCGACGAGCCGCGCGGTAAGCTCCGCGGCGTCCAGCGTGAGGTCAAGCGGGGTATCGGCCATGGCCCCGACCCTAGCGCCCTGCCCCTTCGGGCAGTGTGCGCACCCGGGGGACACCGGACCTTACCCTCCAGTACCTTGTACGCGTGCTCCAGCCGTCCCCTCCCCGCAAACGCCGTGGCCGCCTCGCCCGTTCGGGCGCCGCCTCCATGGCCCTCCTCGCGGTCGCCGGTTATCTGGCCGTGCAGTACGTCGCCGGGGGCGCGGGCGCCCCCGGGTGCAAGGTGGTCTCGGGCGAGGACGGCCGGAGGGCGTACGCGTTCACGCCGGAGCAGGCGGTGAACGCGGCGACGATCACCGCCGTGGGCACCGCGCGCCAACTGCCGGAGCGGGCCGTGACGATCGCCCTGGCGACCGCGATGCAGGAGTCGTCGCTGCGCAACCTGGACCACGGCGACAAGGACTCGCTCGGCCTGTTCCAGCAGCGGCCCTCGTGGGGCTGGGGCAAGCCCGAGGAGATCATGGATCCGGTGTACTCGGCGGGCCTGTTCTACGACCACCTGGTCAAGGTTCCCGGGTATCTGGACCTTCCGCTGACCGACGCCGCCCAGCGTGTGCAGCGCAGTGCCTTCCCGTACGCGTACGCCAAGCACGAGCAGGACGCCGCGCTGCTCGCCGCCGCGCTCACCGGGCGCTCCGCGGCGACGCTGACCTGCGACGGGCGCCCCGGCTCGGCGCCCCGGAAGGGTCCGGAGGCGGTACGCGCGGCGCTGGTGCGGGACTTCGGGCGCGCCGTGCTCGCACCGGCCGGCGCGCAGGTGTCCGCGGGTGAGGACGCCGGCACCGGCGCCTCGCGGTCCGCGGGCGCCCCCGACGAGCGGACCGTGACCGTGCCCGTGACCGGCGGCACCGGAGCGAAGGGGCAGCGGGAGGCCGAGCGGCGCGGCTGGCAGGTGGCGCACTGGGCGGTGGCCAACGCCTCGTCACTGCGCATCCAGCGGGTCACCTATGCGGGCCGGGAGTGGACCGCGGGCAACACCGACAGCAAGTGGTACCCGAAGGGCTCGACGGGCGCCAAGGGGGCGGAGCGGGCGGCGGGGCCGGTGCGGATCACCTCCGCCCGGTAGTTCGCCCGTACGAACCGTCGGCCTGGAGAGTGACCGCGTCGGCGCGGAGCACGGGTTTTCGCACACTCACCCCCGAACGCGCGGGAGCCCAGGAAAATCAAGGGCCGTAAGGATTCAGCAGACTTTCCGACCGCCGCCCTTTTGCCCGTTTTTCTGTGCACCTGATAATGCGACGCATTACCAACTCTTTACGTTGGGCCGCCGCAACCTTCGCGGCTCTCGAGCGGTAGTCACTGCGTCCGAGTCCGGACGATCATCGTTGACTTCCGTCGAAGGAGCATCATGTCCCTCCCCCTGACCCGCCGGATCGCCCGTGCCGCGCTGCTCGTCGCTGCGGGAGCGGCTGCCGGGGTCGGTGCGGCCGGCTCCGCGAGCGCGGCTCCCAAACTTCCGGCCACCCCGAACCTCGGGGGGCTGACCGCCCTGGACGGGGCGAACGTCGGCAACACCGTCGACTCCGCGGCGCAGAGCGTCACCAAGTCCGCGGGCGACACCGGCGGCAAGGCCGTCAAGAAGGCCGTGCCGGCCGCCGGCAAGACCGGTGGATCGGTCGTCAAGAAGGCCACGCCCGCCGCGCAGAACGCCGCGGGGGGTGCGGCGGGCGCCGCCGGGGACATCGTGGGTGACACGGCGGCGACCGCCACGAAGGGCGGCCTGCCGACGGACGCGCTGGGCAAGGGCGGGCTGCCGGTTCAGGGGCTGCCGGTCGGCTGAGCGCCGGGCCGCAGCGGCGCCGGGGTCCGGGATGCGCTCCCTGGACCCCGGCGTTCGTGTGTTCCGGGTCGGAACGACGCCCGCGGCCGGGGTCAGGGCTTCAGGCGGGCTGCCGCTGCCTGGACCCGTTCGTCCGTCGCGGTCAGGGCCACGCGGACGAAGTGGTCGCCCGCGGGGCCGTAGAAGTCGCCCGGGGCCACCAGGATGCCGCGGTCGGCCAGGTGGGCGACCGTGTCCCAGCAGGACTCGTCGCGGGTGGCCCAGAGGTAGAGGCTGGCCTCGCTGTGCTCGATGCGGAAGCCGTGGCCGAGCAGGGCCTCGCGCAGGACGGTGCGGCGGGCCGCGTAGCGCTCGCGCTGGACGCGGACGTGCTCGTCGTCGCCGAGGGCCGCCACCACGGCCGCCTGGGTCGGCGCCGAGGTCATCATGCCGCCGTGCTTGCGGATCTCCAGGAGCGGGCCCAGGACCGCCGGGTCGCCGGCGAGGAAGGCCGCGCGGTACCCGGCGAGGTTGGAGCGCTTGGAGAGGGAGTGCACGGCGACCAGGCCGTCGTACGAACCGCCGTTGACGTCCGGGTGGAGGACCGAGACCGGGTCGGCCTCCCAGCCCAGCTCCAGGTAGCACTCGTCGGAGACGACGAGGACGCCGTGCTCGCGCGCCCAGGCCACGATCCGGGTCAGCTCGGCCTTCGAAAGGACCTTGCCGGTCGGGTTGGACGGGGAGTTGAGCCACAGGAGCTTCAGGCCCGCCGGGTCGAGAGCGGTCGGATCCTCGTACGCCTCGTACTCCGCGCGGGCCAGGCGGGCACCGACCTCGTACGTCGGGTAGGCCAGGCGCGGGAAGGCCACCTTGTCGCCGGGGCCGAGGCCCAACTGGGTCGGGAGCCAGGCGACGAGTTCCTTGGAGCCGACGATGGGCAGCACGTGGCGGTGGGTGACGTCGCGGGCACCGAGGCGGCGCCCGACCCAGCCGGTGATCGCGTCGCGCAGCGCCGGGGTGCCCCAGACGGTCGGGTAGCCCGGGGAGTCCGCCGCGTCGACCAGGGCCTTCTGGATCAGCTCGGGGACCGGGTCGACCGGGGTGCCGACCGAGAGGTCGACGATGCCGCCGGGGTGGGCGGCGGCCGTCTTCTTGTACGGCTCCAGCTTGTCCCAGGGGAAGGTGGGAAGACGGTCGGAGACTGCGGACACGGTGGGTGGCTCCCTTTCCTCGTCGGCGCCCGGTGCTACGGCAAACGCCTCGGTCCCGTGCGGCGCCGATCGGAGTGACCGGGCCGTACGGGACCGAGGCGGCGCGTGTGCGGGGCCGCTCTTACTGGTTCTGCGGCGGCAGCGCGGCGACGAACGGGTGGTCGCGCTCGATCAGCCCCAGCTTGCTGGCGCCGCCGGGCGAGCCGAGCTCGTCGAAGAACTCGACGTTCGCCTTGTAGTAGTCCTTCCACTCCTCGGGAGTGTCGTCCTCGTAGAAGATCGCCTCGACCGGGCAGACCGGCTCACAGGCACCACAGTCGACGCATTCGTCCGGGTGGATGTACAAGGACCGCTGGCCCTCGTAGATGCAGTCGACCGGGCACTCCTCGATGCACGCCTTGTCCTTCACGTCGACACAAGGCTGCGCGATGACGTAGGTCACGCTGTCGTTCCTCCTCGATAGGGCGCTGGCGGGCCTCCGTAGGCTCCGCCGCCTGGCGCGCGGGAGCGCGGCGTCGTCGATGCCCGCCCCTAGTATCTCCGTTCTTGGGCATGATCCGAACAGGAGGGGTGGACAGACCCGTGGAAATCTCTGCCGCAGGACGGCTTGAGGTCCGTATCACCGCTGCTGACGTGGGCAAACGAGTCTCCGTACGGCGCTTGGGCCACGCTGGTGTCGCAGGTGAGAAGTTCACCGACACGGTTGGTGTTCTCACATCGTGGACCGATGGTGTGCTGCTGATCACACGAAAGAGTGGCGAGACCGTGCGGGTCGCCGAGTCCGGTCTGGTCGCCGGGAAGGTCGTGCCGC
Organism: Streptomyces ardesiacus; assembly: GCF_003112575.1. Taxonomy (GTDB): domain Bacteria; phylum Actinomycetota; class Actinomycetes; order Streptomycetales; family Streptomycetaceae; genus Streptomyces; species Streptomyces ardesiacus. The sequence continues at coordinate 683,361 of NZ_BEWC01000002.1, read as the reverse complement.
CCGCACCCGCCCGCAGGCGCGGGCCCGCCGCGTCCTACGAGGAGCTGGCGCGGGCCGCCGCGCGGGCCTGGCCCCCGGTGGAGAGCGAACGGCTCGGCGCGTGGGAGCTGCGGGCGGCCGGAGGCTTCACCCGGCGAGCCAACTCCGTGCTGCCGCTCGGCGATCCGGGGCTCCCGCTCGACGGGGCGCTGACGGCCGTACGGCGCTGGTACCGCGAGCGCGGGCTGCCCGCGTACGTCCAGACCGCCACCGGCGCCGTCGGCACGCAGGAGCTGCTGTGCGCGGAGCTGGAGCGGCGGGGCTGGGTGCGGGAGGTGACGGCGGAGGTGTGGACCGGCGCGCTCGCACCGGTCGCCGACCGGGCCGGGGGCGACGGTGTGGTCCTGTCCCGGGAGGCGGACGAGGCCTGGCTGGCCCGGTACCAGCGCAAGGGCGTGAGCGAGGTGGCCCTGCGGGTGCTGGGCGGCGGACCGTCGGTGTGGTTCGCCACGGTGCCGGGGGCGGACGCGGCGGGGGTTCCGGCGGCGATCGGGCGGTGTGTCGTGGACGGGCGCTGGGCCTCCTTCGCGGCCGTCGAGGTCGACCCCGCGCAGCGGCGCCGGGGGCTCGCGACCGCCGTGATGTCCGCGCTGGCCCGGCGGGCGCTCGACGAGGGCGCGTCGGCGGCGTGGCTCCAGGTGGAGACGGACAACGCCGGGGCCCGGGCGCTGTACGCCGGGACGGGCTTCGCCGCGCACCACGCCTACCACCACTACCGGGAGCCCGGGGACGCCGGGACGGACCGGTAGCCGATCGCCCCGCCACGCCTCGGCCGGCGTCGTCCCGCCTCGCCCCGGCCCGCCCGGCGTCGTACCGTCCCTCCCGCCCCGCCCGCCCGGCGTCGTCCCGTCCCGTCCCGCCCCCGTATCGACCCCACTGTGAAAGGGCACCGGCCCGCCATGCGCCATCCCCGTCCTCCCCAGCCCCCGTCGCCGGACCGTTCGGCCGAAGTGCGGCGGCGGTTCGCCGAAGAGGCGCGGTCCGAGCGGCCCGACCTGGCCACGCTGTGCCTGCTGGTGGGCGCGGAGGCGGACGGGGCGCTGGACGAACCCGCCCTGGACGCCGCCCAGGTGGAACTGGACCGGCTGGCCGGGGAGCTGCCGTTCCGGCCGGGTACGCCGCGGGCGTGGGCCGAGGCGCTGCGGGACCTGCTCGGCGGGCGGTACGGGTTCCACGGGGTGGCCGCGGACTACCAGCGGCTGGAGTCGTCGTTGCTGCACGAGGTGCTGCGGCGCCGGCGCGGGCTGCCGATCATGCTGTCGGTGGTGTGGCTGGAGGTGGCCCGGCGGGCGGGGGCGCCGGTCTACGGGGTCGCGCTGCCGGGGCACTTCGTGGTCGGGTTCGGGACGGAGGGCGGAGGCACGGCGGCCGAGCGGGTGCTCGTCGATCCGTTCGACGGGGGGCGGCTGCTCAGCGGCCGGGACGCGGAGACACTGGTCGCCGGGGCGACGGGGGCGGAGCTGCGGGAGTCGATGCTGGAGCCTGCGGCGCCGTTGGAGGTGGTGTCGCGGGTGCTGAACAACATCCGGGCGTGGGCGGCGGGGCGGCCGGAGCAGTCGGCGGTGGGGCTGTGGGCGATCGAGCTGGCGCTGCTGCTGCCGGCGCACGCGGCGCGGTTGCGGTACGAGCGGGCGCGGTTGCTGGTGCAGCGGGGGGAGTTCTCGGCGGGGGCCGGGGAGTTGGAGGCGTATGCCGAGGTGGTGGGGGCCGTGGACCGGGCCGTTGCGGAGGAGGTGCGGGGGGAGGCCCGGGCGGCGCGGGCGATGTTGAACTGAGCGTTCGGCGCGTGCGGGTTCGGGCGGGCCGGGGGGCGCTCGACCGCGCCGCACGGGCGGCATCGCGGCCGCCCCCGGCGAGAGCGGCGCGTTACAGCCAGCCCTTGTTCCTGGCCACCTGTACGGCCTCCGTCCTGTTCCTGACCGCCAGTTTCTGGATGGCCGTGGAGAGGTAGTTGCGGACCGTGCCCTGGGAGAGGTGGAGGGCGGTGGCGAGTTCGGCGTTGGTGGAGCCGTCGGCTGCCGCGCGCAGGATCTCGCGTTCGCGGTCCGTGAGGGGGTTGGCGCCCTCGGCCAGGGCCGCCGCCGCCAGGGTCGGGTCGATGACCCGCTCCCCCGCCAGCACCTTGCGTACCGCTTCGGCGAGTTGGGCGGCGGGGGCGTCCTTGACCAGGAAGGCGTCGGCGCCGGACTCCATGGCGCTGCGCAGGTAGCCGGGGCGCCCGAAGGTGGTGAGGACGACCAGCTTCACGGACGGGAGTTCGCGGTGGAGCAGCGCCGCCGCCTCGATGCCGGTCGCCCCGGGCATCTCGATGTCCAGCAGGGCCACGTCCACGCCGTGGGCGCGGGCGGCGTCCAGCACCTCGTCGCCGCGGGCCACTTGGGCGACGACCTCGATGTCCTCCTCCAGGCCGAGCAGGGCGGCCAGTGCCTCGCGGACCATCGCCTGGTCCTCGGCCAGCAGGACCTTGATCGTGCGGCTCATGCCCCGGATCCTACGTCGGCGGCTCCGTCGGCGGGGACGCGGGCGACCAGCCGGAATCCCCGGCGGGACGCGTCCGTCTCCAGCCCGCCGCCCACCTTCTCCAGCCGCTCGGCGAGCCCGGTGAGGCCGTTGCCGGGGGCGTTCGCGTGGGTGGGGCCGCCGGAGCCGTCGTCCTCCACCGACAGTTCCAGCACCGCGCCGTCCAGCGTCTGGCGCCGCAGCAGCTCCACCACGCAGCGCCGGGCGCCGCTGTGCCGTACGACGTTGGTGACCGCCTCGCGCAGGGCCCAGGCGAGGGCCGCCTCGGACTCCTCGGGGACACCGGCCCGGTCCGGTTCGCCGGGGAGTTCGGCGACCACACCGGCCGCCGTCAACGCGACCTTCGCGCCGGCGAGTTCGGCGGCGAGGCGGGGGCGGCGGTAGCCGGTGACGGCCTCGCGGACGTCGACGAGGGCCTGGCGGCTGACCTGTTCGATGTCGGCGACCTGCTGGGCGGCCTTGTCCGGGTGGGCGGGGAGCATGCGGCCCGCCAGCTCGCTCTTCAGGGTGATCAGGGAGAGCGAGTGGCCGAGCAGGTCGTGCAGGTCGCGGGCGAGGCGCAGCCGTTCCTCGTTGGCGGCGAGCTGGGCGACGGTGGCGCGGGCCTCGCGCAACGCGATGGTGGTCCGGATCAGTTCGCGCACGCCGGTCATCGCGAAGCCGCCCAGCAGCGCCGGGAGCAGCAGTGCGGCGATGAAGGAGGTCCCGCCCGGCACCACCAGCGCCAGCGCGGTGAGCAGCGCCGAGGCGCCCGGGATCGTCCAGCGGGCCAGCCGCGGCGGCAGGGCGGCGCCGGAGGCGATCGCGACGTACACGAACAGGACCAGCCACTCGCGGCCCAGGCTGAGGGCGAGGACCGTGGACTCGGCCGCGAGGACGGCGAGGGAGCCGAGGACGAGGCGGGTCCGGTCGCCGCGCCCGGTGCGGAAGATCAGCAGCATGTACCAGACCACGAAGCCGAGCAGGCCGAGCCAGCCGAGGACCTGGACGCCCACGGCGTGACCGCCGTGCAGCAGGTCGTTGACGGGGGCGCCCAGGTAGGCCAGCCAGATGGCGGTCCACATGACCTTGACGGTCTTCTGCCTGCGGTTCTCCGGGCGTTGCCCGATGCCGACGCCGTTCACGCCTTCAGCGTGTCCTTCCGGTACAGCCAGGCCGCGCCGCCCGTGAAGAGCACGAAGGAGACGGCGAGGACGGCGAGGTCCTGTGCGTGCGGGGCGTGACTCTGTTCGATCGTCCGCCCGAGGGCAGCGTACGCGTGGGTGGGCAGCCACTCGGCGACGTCCTGCAGCCACCGCGGGAAGGTGGTGGCCGGCATCCACAGGCCGCCGAGCAGGGAGAGGCCGAAGTACATCGTGGCCGCGGCGGGCGGGCGGCAGTGCCGGCCGTCCCGGGTGCCGGATGACAGATGTCATGCGGCACCGTGTGCGGGCGGCCGTACGACCGCCGTACGGCCGCCGTACGACGGCAGGGGCGCCCGGCGAGTGCCGGGCGCCCCTGCCGTGGTGCGACGTGACGTCAGCTCGGGTTGGTGTCGATGACCGCCACCCGGTCGGTCTTGCTCTTCAGGGCCTGGCGCATGGCGCCGTACACGTCCTGGGGCGTGACGGGCGTCTTGTCACCGTTGGCGCGGGTGATGAGCACGCCGTCGAAAGTCTGGCCGTAGAGCTCCTTGAGGGCGTTCAGGTCGGGCTTGTCGACCAGTTTGCCGTCGACGGCCGTGACCCTGAGGAACTTCCACAGCGACTTCTCGGGGCTCAGCGGGACGGAGTGGGCCGCGTCCGTCTGCACGGTCACGCGGGCCGACATCGCCGGCTCGGCGTACTCCTTCATCATCCGGTCGACCTCGGCCTTGGAGACCGTGGGCTGCTTGGTGGTCGTCGGCACGCTCACCGCGGTGGCGGTACCCGTCTCCACCTGGGCGCGGTACGCGCTCTGCACGGCCTCGGTCGACTTGGCGACGTCTATCCCCTGCCCGGCCTTGCCGTACACGGGGACGGCCCTGCCGGACTCGAACCTGATCGTGCCCTCGGTCGCCGACCCGGCGCCACCGGCGGCGCCCTCCAGAGCGGCGTGCAGCTTCTCCTCGTCGACGGGCATGACCGGTTCGACGACCCGCTTCTGGCCGAAGAGCGAGCCGATCACCGACACCGGGTTGTAGTCGCTCGTCGCCGCGTCGCTGGCGGTGGCCTGCGTGTCGAGCTGGAGACCCGCCTGGTCGGGCTTGAGGGAGACGGTGTCGCCGCCCACGGTGAGCTTGAGCGGCTTGGCCGCGCGGGCGCCGAGGGCCTTGTCCAGCTTCTCGACCGCGTCGTCGCGGGTGCCGCCGCCGATGTCGACGCCGAGCACGGTGGTGCCCTTGGGCACGTCGGAGCGGTTCATGAGCAGACCGGCGCCGTAGGCGACACCGGCGACGACGACCAGGCCGCCGACGAGCAGCGGGAGCTTCCTGCGCCCCTTCTTCCTGGCGGGCTCGGCGGAGCCGGCCGGGGGCGTGGAGACCGGCTCGGGCAGCTTGGGCGGCGTGTGCGGCAGCGGTCCGTCGCCGGGCGCGGCCCGGAACGGATCGGAGCGCTCGCCCGGTACGACGGGGATGCCGCTGGTGACGGTGTTGCCGGAGACGTTGTCCGGGTTGCCGGTGCCGGGGCTCGCCGGGCGCTGCGGGGTGAGGATCGCGGTGTCGTCGCTGAGGCCGCCGCCGGGGCCGGGACGGCTCGCGTCGGGGCCCGGGCCGGGTCCTCCGGCGCCCGTCGGTCCGCCGGGGCCGCGCAGGCCGTTCGGTGCGGACGCGCTCTGTCCGGCCGGCGCTCCGGGCCCACCGGACAGGCCGAGGCCGCCGAGGTCTCCGACCGGGGGCGGCGTCAGCCGGCTGTCGCCGGTGGCCGGGCCGCTGGTCGGGCCCGCCGGGCCCTGGGGGCCGACGCCGTACGGGGACTGCCCGTTCAGGCCGTTGTGCTGGCCGCCGGGGGCGCCGGGGCCCTGGTCGGTGCGGCCCTGGCCCGTGAAGTCCGGCTGGTCGAAGCCCGGCCGGTCGGCGTGGCCCGGCGTACCGCCGGTGCCGGGGCCCGGCCGGGCGCCGTTGCCGTTGCTGCTGCCGTTGCCGTTGCTGCCCAGCGGGCCGGCCGCCAGCGCCTCGGTCACGTCGAAGGAGCCGGTGCCGCCACCGTGGCCGGGCGCCACGGGTCCCCCGGTCGCACCGGAGCGGGCGGCGCCGCCCGCGGATCCGGGCCGGGGACCGCCGGGTGCGTTCATGGAGCCGACCACGCCACCGGGACGGCCACTCCCGCCGCCCGGTCGCGCACCGGCGCCGGGAGCGCCCGCGCCCGCGGGAGCCGCGCCCTGGCCCGCGGCGGGCGCCGCGGAACCGCCCGGCAGACCGGCGCCGTTGGTGGAACCGCCGCCCTGAGTGCCCTTGCCCTGACCCGACTTGCGGGGCGCGAACCAGTCGCTGGTCGGCTTCTCCTCGGCGGGCTGGGCCGGCTCCGCGGGAGCCTCGGGAGGGCTCGCGGGTGCGGCGGCGCTCGGCGCCGGGGCGGGCCGCTCGCCCGTCGTCGTCGCCTCCGCGCTCCCGGCGGCCTCCTCGCCGTCCGTGACGGGCTTGCGCACGACGACCGGCGGGATGGGCCGCGACCCGGGGATGTTGATCCGGATCCGGGTCGTCAGCGTCGTCTCGGTCTTGCGCTCCTCCGGTCGCGTGGCCGAACGGCCCGCGTCCGCACCGGCGTCGGAAGCCGCGGGTGTCCCGTAGGGCGGGGTGCCCGAGGGGTAGGCGGCTCCGCCGCGCCCGTGGGGCCCGGAGGACGAACTGTCAGTTTCACGACTCAAGGCAGGTTCTCCCGATTGGCTCCGCCGCCCGTCACGCCTTCAGCGGGCGGCTCGGCGGCGCGCACCACCATACTGGCCACTTCTCACGCGTATCCCGTGACCGCCGGGGAAACCCACACGGGACTCGCACGCCCGCGGCACGGTGAAGCGGTACGTCACTTGCGAAGTCGGACTCGGTCGCCGTCCGGTTGCCGCACCGGCGCGAGGGTGGCACAGATCACAGCGATGGCGATCCCGCCGAGCAGGAAGAGGTAGGAGCCGATGCCGGCGGCGAAGAGGAAGTCGCCCTCCGGACGGCTGGTGGTGAGCAGCACCGCGGCAAGCGCCCAGCCCAGGGCGGGCGCGGCGGCCCCCGCCCGGCGCCCCACGGCACGGCCCGCGCCGAGACAGAGTCCCGCCTCGGCGGCCAGGGCGAGCAGCAGCCCGCCCGGGAACCAGGCCGGCTGCACCAGCGCGCCCGCCACCGCGAGCACGGCACCGAGCACGAAGAGGCCCACGTACAGGAGGGCCCGTCCCACCGAGGGCGGGCGCAGCGGCTGGGCGAGTGCGGAGCCCGTGGGCTCGTTGCGGCTGCTCACGAGGTCACCCCGCTCCCGGGGGCCGTGGTGATCCCGGCGAACAGGTCGCTCTCGCGCCCGTCCGCGCCGACGTCGCCGCGCTCGCCGCGCACCAGTTCGTAGTACTCGGTGGTGAGGAGGGGCTGGGCCAGGTCGTTGGAGAGGGCGAAGTACGGTTCGGCGACCGTGATCTGGGTGGCGTGCGCGCGCATCGCGGCGGCCTTGGCGGCGGCGTACGGCGTGCCCTCGCCGTGGATGCCGGTGGTGATCACCGCGTCGTCGACGACGCCCGGCACGTCCTGCACGCCGGCCGCCTTCTCGAACGGCAGGCCGGGCAGCTCGTCCCGGAGCCGGGCGAAGGCGGCCTCCGCATGGGAGCGCGGTACGCGGTTCCAGTAGACCTTGGCGACGGGGCACCCCGCCTCGGCCGCCAGTTCCACCGCGCGCATGGCGATGCGGTGGGCCTGGATGTGGTCGGGGTGGCCGTAGCCGCCGTCGGGGTCGTAGGTGACGAGCACCTGGGGGCGCACCTCGCGGACGACGTCGACGAGCAGGGCCGCGGCGGCGTCGACGTCCGCCTGCCACAGGCAGCCGGGGTCGCCGTTGTCGGACAGCCCCATCATCCCGGAGTCGGCGAAGCGTCCCGGCCCGCCGAGCAGCCGGAAGTCGTCGACGCCGAGCGCGCGCATCGCGTCCGCCAGCTCGCCCCTGCGGTGCCCGCCCAGAGCGGCCCCGGACAGGTGGGCGAGTCCGGGCGGAATGACCTCGCCCCGCTCGCCGAGGGTGCAGGTCACCAGCGTCACGTGCGCGCCCTCGGCCGCGTACCGGGCCATGGTGACGCCGTTGTTGATCGACTCGTCGTCCGGGTGCGCGTGCACCAGCAGCAGACGCCGGCCGGGGAGTTCCGTCATGGGCTCCACCCTATGAGGCCGCGGGGCCGGTCACGTCACACGGGCGACCGTCCGTGGACCGGCCCGGCGGGGCGGGCCCGGGAGCAGCCGTTCACAGCCGACGCACAAGCTGCGCCGAGCGGGCTCATGGGCGGCGTTGCCAGGCTGGGCGGCGGGTCGGCACCGGCGCCCGCTCCCGGGGCCCGGTGCGGCCCCGTGGACCTGTCACCTCCGGACGGAAGGCGCTCGATGCGCGAGCCGAAAGCCCACCAGACCCCCGACGGCCCCGCCTACCAGGGGCGGCCACTGCCCCGGCCCGACGAGGAGGTCGTCGACCAGGGGCTGAGGTTCGACCTCGGCACACTCGTCTCCCGCAGGCGGGCCCTGTCCCTCCTCGGCGGGGTCGGCGGCATGGCGGCGCTCGCCGCGTGCGGCTCGGGTTCCGCCGGCGGCGCCTCGGACAGGGCCTCCGCCTCCTCGTCCGCCTCCTCGTCCTCGTCCGGTCCGGCCGAGATCCCCGACGAGACCAACGGTCCCTACCCGGCCGACGGCACCAACGGGGTCCAGGTCCTGGACCGGGACGGCATCGTCCGCCAGGACATCCGCTCCAGCTTCGGCGACTCGACGACGACCGCCCCGGGCATCCCCCTCACCTTCGAGTTCACCCTGCTGGACCTCGCCGACGGCGGCGGGCCACTGGCCGGAGCGGCCGTCTACGCCTGGCAGTGCGACCGGGACGGCAACTACTCCCTCTACTCCAGCGGGATCGAGGACGAGAACTACCTGCGCGGCGTCCAGGTCGCCGACGACGACGGCCGGGTGCGGTTCGTCAGCGTCTTCCCCGCCTGCTACCCGGGCCGCTGGCCCCACGTCCACTTCGAGGTCTACCCCGGCCTCGACTCCGTCACCGACTACGACAAGCGGCTGTCCACGTCCCAGATGGCGCTGCCGGGGAGCGTCTGCGAAACCGTCTTCGCCACCGACGGGTACGAGTCCTCCGTCGCCAACCTCGCCGAGCTGACCCTCAAGACCGACAACGTCTTCGGCGACGACGGCGGCGTCCACCAGCTCGCGGCCGTGAGCGGATCGGTGAAGGCCGGCTACACGGCGAAGCTGACCGTCCCGATCGACACCCGCACCGAGCCCACCGGCGGCAACGCTCCCGGCGGTGGCGGCGAGGGCGCCCCGTCCGGCGGGGCCCCGACCGGCGCACCGCCCGGGGGTGCCCCGTCCGGCCCGCCGCCGAGCGGGGCCCCCTCGGGAGCACCGGGCGGTCCGCAGCCGTCGGCGTCGTCCGGCTGACCTTCGCCGCCACCACCCCGCGGCCGCTGCGGAGCCGGGCCGGCGCCCGGCGTCAGAACTTGATGCTTCCGATCATCCCCGCGATGTTGGTCGTCAGCTCGCTGATCGTGGGGGCGATCGTCGACGAGGCCAGGTAGAAGCCGAGGAGCATGCAGACCACCGCATGCCCCGCCTTCAGGCCCGATTTCCTGACCAGCAGGAAGACGATGATCGCCAGCAGCACAACCGCCGAAATCGAGAGTGCCACGGCGGCTCACCTCCAATAGGCCCAGGGACATGGGGGTCGGTCGCAGACAAAGCTCGGGGCAGATAAATCCACGCAGCGGGCACCTGGTTGATACCCACTATGCGCTAGTGATCATAACTATCCGTGCGCGCGCATCTCTCGGCGCACGGCCGCACAAGGGGGCGCATGGCCAATATGGTCAGGGCATGACGACCGAGTCCGACTCCTTCCCCAAACGGCACGCCCGCACCCAGCGGTTCACGCTCGGCGCGCCGCGTTCGTTCACCGTGGCACCCGACGGTTCCCGGGTCGCCTTCCTGCGCTCCGGCACGGGTACCGACCGGGCCAACTCGCTGTGGGTCCTCGACGTAGAGACGGGCGGGGAGCGCGTGGCCGCCGACCCCCGCGCCCTCTTGGGCGGCGCCCTGGAACGCCTGTCGCCCGAGGAACGGGCCCGGCGTGAGCGCAGCCGCGAGGGCGGCGCCGGGATCGTCGGCTACGCCACCGACGCGGCGGTCGAGTTGGCCGCCTTCGCGTTGTCGAGGCGGCTCTTCGCGGCCGAGCTGCGCGCCGGCACCGCACGCGAACTGCCCACCGCCGGGCCGGTGATCGACCCCCGCCCCTCGCCCGACGGCCGGCACGTCGCCTATGTCGCCCGGGGCGCCCTGCGCGTCGTGGGCGCCGAGGGGGAGGGCGACCGGGCGCTGGCCGAGGCGGACGGGGAGGGCGTCACGTACGGGCTCGCCGAGTTCGTCGCGGCCGAGGAGATGTCCCGCAGCCGCGGCTTCTGGTGGAGCCCGGAGTCGGACCGGCTGCTGGTGGCACGCGTGGACGACACGCCGGTGCAGCGCTGGTGGATCTCCGACCCGGCCCACCCCGGACGTGATCCACAACACGTTCCGTATCCGGCGGCCGGCACCCCGAACGCGGACGTACGGCTGTTCGTCGTCGGTCTCGACGGAGGGCGCACGGAGGTCTTCTGGGACCGGGCGCGGTACCCGTACCTGGCGCGAGTGCACTGGTCAGCGGCAGGTGCGCCGCTGCTCCTCGTACAGGCGCGCGACCAGCGCAGCCAGCTCTACCTGGCGGTGGACACCGAGTCCGGGACGACCCGCATGGTCCACGCCGACGAAGATCCAACTTGGCTTGAACTCTTCCCCGGTGTGCCCTGCTGGAGCCCCTCGGGACAGCTCGTGCGGATCGCCGACGAGGGGGGCGCGCGGGTCCTGGCGGTCGGTGAACGCCCGCTGACCGGAGCCCAGTTGCATCTGCGGGCGGTACTGGACGTCGGCGCCGACGACGTGCTGGTCTCCGCCTCGGCGGGCGAGGAGGCGGCCGAGCCGGAGATCGGCGAGGTGCACGTGTACCGGGTGAACGAACTCGGCGTGGAGCGCCTGTCGCAGGAGCCCGGCGTGCACTCGGCGGTGCGCGCGGGGGGCGTGACCGTGCTCGTCTCCGCCACCCTCGACCGGCCGGGGGCCCGGGTCCGGGTGCTGCGGGACGGGAAGCCGGCGGCGACCGTCGGGTCGTATGCGGAAGACCCCGGTTTGTCCCCGCGCGTGACGCTCACCCAGGGGGGCGCACGACGCATCCCGTGCGCCGTGCTTATGCCAACGGACTACCACGGTGACACCCCCCTCCCCGTGCTCCTCGACCCCTACGGTGGCCCGCACGGCCAGCGCGTCGTGGCCGCGCACAACGCCCACCTCACCTCCCAGTGGTTCGCCGACCAGGGGTTCGCGGTCGTCGTCGCCGACGGGCGGGGCACTCCCGGGCGCTCCCCCGCCTGGGAGAAGTCCATCAAGGACGACGTCGCCGCCGTCGTGCTCCAGGACCAGGTGGACGCCCTGCAGGCCCTGGCGGCCGACTTCCCGCTGGACCTGAACCGGGTCGCCGTGCGGGGGTGGAGCTTCGGCGGTTACCTGGCCGCCCTCGCGGCGCTGCGCCGGCCGGACGTCTTCCACGCCGCCGTGGTCGGCGCCCCCGTCACCGACCTGCGGCTCTACGACACCCACTACCAGGAGCGCTACCTCGGCGACCCCGGCGAGCAGCCCGACGTCTACCGCCGCAACTCGGTGATCGACGACGCCGGACTGGTCGACGCCGCCGAGCCGCACCGGCCCATGATGGTCGTCCACGGTCTCGCGGACGACAACGTGGTGGTCGCCCACTCGCTGCGCCTGTCCTCGGCCCTGCTGGCGGCCGGCCGTCCGCACGAGGTGCTGCCGCTGTCCGGCGTCACGCACATGACCCCGCAGGAGTCCGTCGCCGAGAACCTGCTGCTGCTCCAGGTGGACTTCCTCAAGCGGTCGTTGCCCGGACCGGCGTAGCACCCGGCCACGCCGCCCCTGCCCCCGCCCGGCCGCGCCGCCCCTGCCCCCCGCCCGGTCACGCGCCCCCGCCGTCCTCCCGGTGCGCGCCGTGCGGCCCCCGCGCACTCCGCGGACCGTGCGAGCCGCGTGAACCGGGGGGCGCGGGCGGCGCGGGCGGCCCGGCGTCCTCCGGCGGCACCACCCGCATCTCCTCCGCGAAGTGGCAGGCCGAGTCGTGGGCCGCGGGTCCGGAGACCGAGCGGAACTCGGCGGGGACGGCCAGGGCAGGCACCTCCAGCGCGCACCGCTCCCGTGCCTTCCAGCAGCGGGTGCGGAAGCGGCACCCGGAGGGGATGTTGGTCGGGGACGGCACGTCACCGGCCAGGATGATCCGCTCGCGGTGCTCCCGGGCCTCCGGGTCGGGAACCGGCACGGCGGACAGCAGCGCCTGGGTGTAGGGGTGCGTGGGGTGGTCGTAGATCTCCGCGTCGCGGCCGGTCTCCACGATGCGGCCCAGGTACATCACGCCGACCCGGTCCGAGATGTGCCGGACGATCGACAGGTCGTGGGCGATGAAGATGTAGGAGAGGTCGAACTCGCTCTGGAGGCGGCCCATCAGGTTGATCACCTGGGCCTGCACGGAGACGTCGAGGGCCGAGACCGGCTCGTCGGCGACGATGATCTCCGGGCGCAGCGCCAGCCCCCGCGCGATGCCGATGCGCTGGCGCTGGCCGCCGGAGAACTGGTGCGGGTAGCGGTTGATGTACTCCGGGTTCAGGCCGACCACGTCCAGCAGGTCCCGGACCCGCCCCCGCCGGTCGCCCTTCGGGGCCGCCTCCGGGTGGATGTCGTACGCCTCCCCGATGATGTCGCCCACCGTCATGCGGGGGTTGAGGGAGGTGTAGGGGTCCTGGAAGACCATCTGGATGTTCCGCCGTACGGTCTTCAGCGCGCGGCCCGACAGGCGGGTGATGTCCTCGCCCTTGTAGCGGATCTCGCCGGCCGTCGGCCGCTCCAGGTTGACCAGCATCTTGGCGACCGTGGACTTGCCGCAGCCGGACTCGCCGACGATGCCGAGGGTTTCGCCGCGGGCCAGGTCGAAGTCCACGCCGTCGACGGCCTTGACCGCGCCGACCTGCTTCTTGAAGAGGATGCCGGAGGTCAGCGGGTAGTGCTTGACCAGCCCCCGGACCTCCAGGATCGGCTCAGCCATGCAGGCACTCCCTCCAGAAGTGGCAGGCGCTGCCCCGCTCGGCGTCGGACTCCGTGACCTCGTACAGCGGCGGCACGTCGGTGCGGCAGACGTCCTGAGCCATCGGGCAGCGGGGGTGGAAGGCGCAACCGGGCGGGATGCGGGTGAGGTTGGGCGGCAGGCCCTTGATGGCGTAGAGCTCCTGGCCCTTCTGGTCGAGGCGGGGGATGGAGTCCAGCAGTCCGCGGGTGTAGGGGTGGGCCGGGGCCTTGTAGATGTCGTGGACGGGCGCCGTCTCCACGATCCGCCCCGCGTACATGACGGCGATCTTGTCGGCGACGTCGGCGACCACGCCGAGGTCGTGGGTGATGAGGATCAGGCCCATGTTCAGCTCGCGCTGGAGTTCCGCGAGCAGGTCCATGACCTGGGCCTGGACGGTGACGTCGAGGGCGGTGGTCGGTTCGTCGGCGATGATCAGCTTGGGTTCCAGGGCCATCGCCATCGCGATCATGATGCGCTGGCGCATGCCGCCGGAGAACTGGTGCGGGTACTGCTTCACCCGCTCCCGGGCGGCCGGGATGCGCACACGGTCCATCAGCTCGACGGCCTTGGCCTGGGCGTCCTTGCGGGACATGCCGCGGTGCACGGTGAACATCTCGGCGAGCTGGGCGCCGACGGTCAGGACGGGGTTGAGCGACGACAGCGCGTCCTGGAAGATCATCGCCATCTCGGCGCCGCGGACCTTCCGGCGTTCCTCCTCCTTCAGTTTCAGCAGGTCCCGGCCCTCGAAGAGGATCTCCCCCGAGGTGATCCGGCCCGGCGGGACGTCGAGGATGCCCATCACCGTCTGGGCGGTGACGGACTTGCCGGAGCCGGACTCGCCGAGGACGGCGAGGGTCTCGCCGGCGTCCACGCCGTAGCTGACGCCGTTGACGGCCTTGGCGACACCGTCCCGGGTGTGGAACTCCACGTGCAGGTCGCGCACTTCGAGCAGCATGCGGTCGCTCACCTCAGCTTCGGGTCGAGGGCGTCGCGCACCGCGTCGCCGAGCATGATGAACGCGAGGACGGTGAGGGCGAGGGCTCCGGAGGGCCAGAGCAGGGCGTGCGGGGCGTTGCGTACGTAGGGGGCGGCGGAGGAGATGTCGATGCCCCAGGAGACGCTGGGCGGCTTGAGGCCGACGCCGAGGAAGGACAGGGTCGCCTCCAGGGAGATGTAGGTGCCGAGCGCGATGGTCGCCACGACGATGACGGGGGCGATGGCGTTGGGGGCGATGTGCCGCAGCAGGAGGCGGGAGTTGGAGGCGCCCAGCGCCCGTGCCGCCTGGACGTAGTCGTTCTGCTTGGCGGTGATGACGGAGCCGCGGGCGATGCGGGAGATCTGCGGCCAGCCGAGCAGGACGATGAAGCCGATGACGGGCCAGATGGTGTTGCTGGTGATGACGGAGAGCAGGACGAGTCCGCCCAGGACGACCGGGATCGCGAAGAAGATGTCGGTGATCCGGGACAGGACCGCGTCCCCGCCGCCGCCGAAGAACCCGGCGAGGCCGCCGAGGACGCTGCCGAGGACGGCGACGCCGAGCGTGGCGAGGATGCCGACCGCGACCGAGGTGCGCGCGCCGTAGACGGTACGGGTGTAGACGTCGCAGCCCTGGCCGTTGAAGCCGAAGGGGTGACCGGGCTGGGAGCCCTCCTGGGCCTTGGCCAGGTCGCACTTGAGGGGGTTGCCGGAGGCGATCAGGGAGGGCCAGAGGGAGATGACGACCAGGAAGAGGATCACCAGGGCCGAGATGATGAAGACCGGGTTGCGGCGCAGGTCGTGCCAGGCGTCGGACCACAGGCTGCGCGGTTTCTCGCGCGGGTCCGCCCCGTCCGGTCCCGGCGGCTGCTCCAGCGTGACCGCCTCGCTGGTGCCGAGGTCCATCGTGCCGCCCATGCCGGTGCCGGCGATGGCGCGTTCGGGTTCGTAGGGCTCCTGCTCAGGCATAGCGGATCCTCGGGTCGAGTACGGCGTACAGGAGGTCGACGACGAGGTTGGCGAGGAGGAAGACGAGGACCAGGATGGTGACGAAGCCGACGACGGTCTGGGTGTTCTGGCGCAGGATGCCCTGGTAGAGCTGGTAGCCGACGCCGTGGATGTTGAAGATCCGCTCGGTGACGATGGCGCCGCCCATCAGGGCGCCGATGTCGGTGCCGATGAAGGTGACGACGGGGATGAGTGAGTTGCGCAGCAGGTGCCGGGTGATGACCCGGTGCCGGGGCAGGCCCTTGGCGATGGCGGTGCGGACGTAGTCGGAGCGCCGGTTCTCCGCGATGGAGGTGCGGGTCAGCCGGGTGACGTACGCCAGCGACACCGAGGCGAGGACCAGTCCGGGGACGATCAGCTCGCCGAAGCGCGCCTCGGAGGAGACGGCGGGGTCGATCCAGCCCCACTTGACGCCGAGCAGCAGTTGCAGCAGCAGGCCGGTGACGAAGGTGGGGACGGAGATGACGACGAGGGTCAGGAGCAGCACCCCGGTGTCGACCGGGCGGCCGCGGCGCAGCCCGGTGACGACGCCGAGGACGATCCCCACGACGATCTCGAAGATGATCGCCACGATGGTCAGCCGGATGGTGACCGGGAACGCCGTGCCCATCAGTTCGGTGACCGGCTGGCCGTTGAAGGCGGTGCCGAAGTCGCCGGTGAAGACGTTGCCCATGTAGGTGGCGTACTGCCGCCACACGGGCTGGTCGAGGCCGAACTCGTGCCGCAGTTGCGCCGCCGTCGCGGGGTCGCACTCGCGGTCGCCGCACAGTCCCGCGATGGGGTCGCCCATCACGTTGACCATCAGGAAGATCAGCAGCGTGGCCCCGATGAAGACCGGGATCATCTGGAGCAGCCGCCGGACGACGTAGCGTCCCATGGAGCCCGCCCCCTCAGCCGACCTTGATCTCGTTGTACACCGGGACGCTGAACGGGTTGAGCTTCACGTGGGAGAGCCGGTCGGAGTAGCCGGCGCTGCCGTTCTGGTACCAGAGCGGGATGGCGGCCATGTTGTCGCGGACGACCTCCTCGGCCTGCTGGAAGGTCTTGACGGCCTGGCTGGTGTCGGACTGTCCGTTGGCCTTGTCGACGAGCCCGTCGAACTGCTTGTTGGACCACTTGCCGTCGTTGGAGGAGGCGTTGGTGTAGTAGAGCGGCTGGAGGAAGTTCTGGATGAGGGGGTAGTCCATCTGCCAGCCGGCGCGGAAGGGGCCGCTCATCTTCTTGCCGGTGATCTGGTTGCGGAAGTCGGCGAAGGTGCCGACCGGGTTGCCGGCGCAGGCGCGGTCGTTGCCCAGGGCGTTGTTGATGGAGTTGCAGACCGCGTCGACCCACTGTTTGTGGGAGCCGGTGTCGGCGTTGTACGTGATCTTGACCTGGCCGCCGGGCAGCCCGCCGCCCTCCTTGACCAGCTTCTTGGCCTCGTCGGGGTTGTAGTCGCAGGCACTGCCGCACAGACCCGGCTTGTAGCCGCCGTCCTTGCCGAGGACCGGCGAGGTCCAGTCGGTGGCCGGGGTGCGGGTCTGCTGGAAGATCGTGTCGGTGATCTGCTTGCGGTCGATGGCCATGGACAGGCCCGTGCGGACCTTCTCGGAGCCGGGCTTGTTCCAGTCGTTGTCGTAGAACGGGAAGGCCAGGGTCTGGATGATGCCGGCGGGGGTGTTGATGTACCGGTCGCCGAGGTCGTTCTTGACGTTCTTGAGCTGGGAGGCGGGGACGTCGTCGACGAGGTCGAGGTTGCCCGCGATCAGGTCGGTGTAGGCGGTGTTGTTGTCCGTGTAGACCTTGAGGTCCACACCGCCGTTCTGCGCCTTGTCCGGTCCGGGGTAGCCGTCCCACTTGCGCAGGGACATCTGGGAGCCGCGGGTGTAGTTGTCGACCTCGTACGGGCCGTTGCCGACCGGCTTCTTCAGCCAGCCGGCGTGGTCGTCGAAGAACGCCTTGGGCAGCGGTGCGAAGGCGTTGTAGCCGAGGGTGTCGGGGAAGCTGGAGAACTTCTGGTTGAGCTTGATGGTGAAGGTGCGCGGGCCGGTCACCTTCAGCCCGGAGAGCGTGTCGGAGCTCTGCGAGCCGCTGTCCGGGTGCACCTTGTCGTAGCCGTCGATGTACGCGAAGAAGTAGGCGTTGCGCTGGTTGTTCTTCAGGCTGGCGCCGTAGTTCCAGGCGTCCACGAAGGACTGGGCCGTCACCTTCTCGCCGTTGCTGAAGGTCCAGCCGTCCTTGACGGTGACGGTGAAGTTCTGCGAGTCGGAGGTGTCGATCTTCTCGGCGAGCATGTTCTTGGCCTCGCCGGTCTCCGGGTCGTACTTCTTCAGCCCCCGGAAGATCATGTCGAGGACCTTGCCGCCCTGCACCTCGTTGGTGTTGGCCGGCTCCAGCGGGTTCTGCGGGTCTCCCCAGGAGGAGCTGAGTACTCCGCCGCTCCCCCCGCTGCCGCCGTCCCCGCCCCCACCGCCGCAGCCCGTCGCCGCGAGGACCACCGCCGCCGCGCAAGCGGCCCATGTGGCGTGCGTGACTCCGCGCATGGAGTGCCTCCTCGTGCCCTGCCTCGTCCGCTGGTCCGTTCCGGTCCAGCGTCAGCGGGTCCACTCGGTGGCGCACACCCGTCCGGTCCATACGGGTTGCGGGTGTCCTCCGGACGGGTGCGCGAGGTACATGAGCAGTGGCAGGCCGTCGGACAGCCCTCACGGAGCTGTGGCTCGGCTTTCCGCGGTACACGGTCCGCTTCAGCAACGGCCGGACAACAGCGTGCGGAAACGGATCTCGACCGTGGCGCTTCCTGGTGGGAAAGACAGCAGAAATAGATCAGACAGGCCCGAGATCTTAACTGGCTGCGCAGGAAGGCGGATTCAATCGAACGAACGCCTTCACTTGCGGACCCGACGGTTACGAGAGGGGTTTTTACCGTGCGAGGACTTCTGGAGAAGCTGGCCGGGGCTGTTCTGCCCCAGACCAGTGCGGCAGCGGCCTGTGCGCCCGACCCGTGCTACAAGTGCCAGGGCGCCTTCCGCATCAGGTGCCAGTACTCGCCCACCTGTTCCTACTACTGCGACCCGGCCGTGCCGTACCCCAACTGCGCGCTCGGCGTGGTGGGCGGGAAGCGCTGCGGCGGAATCTAGCCGGACACCCGTGAGCTGTCTCTGCCCAACCGAGGCACTCTCACAGGTCGAGTCATCGGAAAGGGGCCGCGGAAGGATATCTCCTCGGCCCCTCTTCATTTCATGAACCAGCTGGAAACGGAGCAGACCGTGAACATGGACGAGCAAACCTACGACGAGCAGGTCATCGACACCAAGGAAGGCGAAGAGCAGGTGATCGAAATACGCCTTCTCGACGCGATCGAAACCATCGACAGCAAGGCTGTGGCGCGCTAGAGGGTTTCGGGAAGTTACAGGATGGGAGCCGGCCGGATGAAGCCTCCGATGCGTCTGCCTCGGGTCAAGCCCGAGCACACACCGCACCGATTCGACGACGGATCGATACATATCGGCGGTGGCGTATACGGCGTGGCGGCTCAGATCCGGGACCCGCGGGGATGGGCGTGGGAAGCTCTCACGCAGATGAACGGATCCACCCCCATCGAGGCCATAAGGGATTCGCTCTCCTCCAAATATCCTGACCTCGGGCCCACGGGAGCGGACACTGTAATTTCCCTTCTGTGCGAATCAGGGTACGTCGAGGATGCAGCGGGGCGTTCCGGGGACGGACATGCCTTCCGTCGAAGATCACCGCACGAGATGAAGCGTTACATGCGGAACCTCGCGTACTTCCGTCACATAGATCTGCGACCAGGAGCTCACGAGGCGACAGCTCAGTGTGCCCTCATGGATTCCCGCATCGCGGTTCTGGGCGTGGGCGGCGTCGGTTGCCATGCTGCATGGGCACTGGCCGCCGCCGGCGTCGGGAATCTGCACCTGATCGATCCCGACACGGTCGAGGAGTCGAACCTCACTCGCCAGGTCCTGTTCGACGAACGAGACCTGGGCACCCCCAAAGCGAAAACGGCAGCGCGACGCCTGGCGCACGTCAATTCCGCCGGCACTTTCACTTACTCTCCCGAGCGGGTGGACTCACCCGAAAAAATCAGAGAAGTCGTCGGCGACTGTGACATCTTGGCGTTGTGTGCCGACGAGCCGAAGAATGATGCCATCACCAGGATGGTCAACGCGACGTGCGCCGAGAGCGGCACCCGGTGGGTGTGCGCAGGTTACAGCGGCCCCCTGTCCACAGTGGGAGTGTTCGGTCCCGGGGGGCCCTGCTACGAGTGTCTCGGTGCGGGTGAGTCCGCGAAACTCAAGGACGAGTGGCACCCTCCCCTGGGGAACAGCGGCGTCATGTCCCCCTCCGCGGCCCTCGCGGGAGCCCTCCTCGCCAACGAGATCATCGGCATCGTCACCGGGACCACGCGGCAGGCCCCAGGGTTCGTGCGAGGCGTGAACCTGATAGCGCCCGACCATCTTGTCTACGTCCGCCATCCTTCTCGCCCCGACTGCACGGTGTGCGGCTCGTGACCACTGGCGCGGATGCAAGACGGGTGCGTTTCCATCCGCTTGAATTCCGCCGGGAAGGGGATGAGTGGATCGTTGGGGTCCAGGCGGTTCGACGTGTCATATGCCTGCCCGAGGCCGGCGCGGACGCACTGCGCCTCCTTCAGTCGGGCAGGACTGTCGAAGAAACCAGGCACGAGCTTTTCAGGGCCACCGGAAAGCGTCTCGACATCTCGGACTTCGTCACCCGAATGGTAGACATCGGATTCGTCTCGGAAATCTCGGACGTAGAAATACCGACTGCCAGCCGACTGCCTGCTTCCCTACCCTGGGTCAAACCGCACCATGTGCAGTTCGTACTCAACCCGGCTCTGCAATTCCTGGCGCTTCTCACACCTTTCTTCGGCTTTTTGGCGATATTCCTGTCGGGCGGCGACGTGCCCTCCGCCCCTGATCTCCTGTGGTCCCCTTATGGAACCCTGAACATCGCCCTACAGATTCTCGTCTCGTCCGTTCTGATATCTCTGCACGAACTCTCCCATTTGGCTACCGCCCGGGCATTCGACGTGCCAGGAAGGGTATATCTGGGAACACGGCTACAATTCCTTGTCGTACAGACAGAAGTCACTGGAATATGGCTCCGCGGAAGACGGGAACGACTGACTGTATATCTGGCGGGCATGGCTTCGGACGGCATGATCTACGGGCTCTGCCTGATCGGTATCGGGGTGGGGTTCGAACCTTCGGTCCCGGTGTTCCGAATAGCCGCGGTCCTGCTGATGCTGTCGATCTTCAATCAACTGCTTGTATTCATGCGGACTGATCTGTACTTCGTCATACAGGATCTGTCCCGATGCCGGAACCTGTACTTCGACTCGACGAAGTACCTCACCCATCTGGCGCGAAAGCATGTACTTCGGCACAAAAACCTCGTCGACCCGAGCAGATCACTGGGGACCACTGAGCGCAGATCTGTCAGGATCTATGCGATTGTCTGCGCGATCGGTTCCGTCCTGTGCATTTCGGCAGGTGCCCACGTCCTGCTTTCCGTAAGCGTACCGCTGTTTTTCCGGGCAGCGGAGGGGGCTGTGGGCGGAAATCCTCTCGTCATGATGGACAGTATGGCGACTATCGCCGTACTGGCGTGCATGCAGTCGTTGTGGGGATTCCTGTGGTGGAGGCGGCACGGACCCACTCTACGGCGTATGAGCCGCTTCCTTCGCACCTGCGGCCACTGAACCACTTTCATCCTGACGTGCCTCCGGGCCGCCCTCGGCCGGGGCACGCCGCACGCGACGGGCACACGGGCACCTCCGGCCGTGGACGCACCACCAAGGTGGCGGTCGGGCGCTCACTACACTGTCAGGATGCGCCCCCCGGTTCTACGGGCCCGTCTCCTGGGGCCCTTCGAGTTCGTCATCGACGGCGAAGCCGTACCAATGGCTCGCCTTCAACGCGCGGTTTGCTCAGCGCTGATCTTCAACGCGAACCGTGCGGTGTCCCAAGCCCATCTGTCCCGGATGGTGTGGGGCGACCATCCGCCGGCGAGCGCCGCAGCCCGGCTACGCTCACTCGTCGCGGAGATCCGACAGGCGATAGGGCCGCATGCCACGGAAATACTGCGCACCGCGGACAGCGGATATCTTTTCAAGATACCGGATACGTCGGTGGACTACATCGAGTTCACCCGGATCGCCCGAGAGGGAATCGCCGCCTCCACCCAGGGGGAATGGGAGAAGGCACAGCACACACTCGACGCGGCGATCAAGCTGTGGCGGGGCGACCCCCTGCCGGACCTGCGGTCCCGTCCCGACCTCCACCAGTTGTACGAGCTCTACTCGTCGGCGGCGGAGACACAGATGGAAGCATGGATCTTCTGCGGTCAATCCGAGCTTGCCATCCCGGAGTTGACTCGCCTCACCACCGAATTTCCTCTGCGCGAGAAGCCTCATGCCCTCCTCATGAAGGCGCTGCACAACGTCGGGCGGACGGTGGACGGCCTGGAGGTCTTCCGTCTCCTGCGCCGACGTCTCGTGGAGGAACTGGGAATAGAACCGTCCAGCGAACTGTCCGCGTTGCACACTGCGTTGCTCTCCGGAAGCACAGAAGACGCCGATGCCCGCGCGCGCAAAGACGTTGTCCCACGTCAACTGCCGCACGTCACCCACCACTTCAGTGGACGCGCCGAGGAAGTCGGGGCGCTTCAGGCTGCGTTCAGGCAGGGCGAGCGCCTGATAGTGATATCGGGTGAAGCCGGAGCCGGGAAGACGACCCTGGCCATTGCCTGGGCCAGGAGCATCGCACACGAGTTCCCCGACGGTCAGATATTTCTCGACCTCCGCGGATTCGACCGCTCTGCTCCGATGGGAACCGATGAATCTCTCCCCATCCTCCTTCAGGCCCTCGGCTGTGAGCCGGACGAGATCCCGACGTCAGCGATCGCGCAATCTGCCCTCTTGCGCACGCTCTGTGCGGATCGCAAGCTCATCCTGCTCCTGGACAACGCCTCGAGCACGTCGCAGGTAAGGGATCTGCTGCCGGCCGGCGACGAGGTCCTGGTCCTGCTGACGAGCCGCGACCAGATGAACGGCCTGAGCGTCATGTTCGGTGCCCATCAGGTCCGATGCGGCACCATGCGGGATGCCGACTGCCATGCCTATCTTCGACGCGTCGTCGGAGAAGAGCGTGTGGCCGCCGAGCCGGAGGCGGTCGGCCGACTCATCTCGATGTGCGAGAGGCTCCCGCTTGCGGTAGCGATCGCCGCGTCCGCCATCAACCAGCGCCCCACCATGTCCGTGGCCCGCTACGTCAGCGATCTGGAGCGCCAGGGCCGCCTCGTCCAGCTGCGAGTGGCCGGCGACAACGACCTGGCGATCCGGCACGCCTTGGATCTGTCCTACAGGACACTCCAGTCGGAAAGCCAGGCCATTTTCCGAACCATCGGAGTGTTTCCGGGATCGAAAATCTCATTGGCCGCACTCGCGGCAGGAGCATGCGCGGACGAACGTGAAGTCGAGAAAGGACTCATGGAGGCGAGCCGTCTCCACTTGATACAGGAGTGCACCGACAGGGTTTACACCTGGCACGATCTGGTCCGCGAGTTCGCAACGGAACTGTGCGAGGAAGTCGATGGCGGTGAGCAGATCCTGGCAGCCTCGCACAGGGTTTTGGACCACTATCTTCACGGCTCCTGCAACGCCTCCGTGTCCTGTGGCTTCGGAGCCTCACGAGTCGATCTGCCCCCGGCGACGGCCGGGTCGGTACCGCCAGCCTTCGAGCACCGAGCAGAAGCAATCTCCTGGTTCGACAAGGAATGGCCACACATAGCCGCCGTCGTGAGCCACGCGGCACAGTCGGACAAGGAATACCCCACATGGCAGATCATTTCCTCGCTACACGATCTGCTACAGCTACGCCGCCCCATGACCGAGGTCATAAGGATAGCGAGCCTGGCCCGTGATTCCGCCCTCCGTAATGACGACGTCCTCGGCGCGGCATGCATGGGCCTGACGCTGGGTTCGGCTTACTGGCGGGCCACCGATCTGGAACGCTCGTTCGTCGAGTACTCCCAGGCCCGGGAGCTCGCGCGGAAGGTGGACTGGATGCAGGGCGAGGCGGTGGCGCTGCAGGGCATGGGAGTGGCCACGAAGCAGCAGGGGGATCCGCGGAAGGCGCTCCTCCACTACAAACAGGCAACCGCGCTGTTCATGGTCAACGGCCGCGTCTCCGACCAAGTGGCGGCACTGAACAACACTGCGTCCGCGCACCTGGCTCTCGGTGAACTCGACGAAGCCGAGACAGCCCTGTCCAAAGCGCTTCCACTCGCTCGCGAGAATCAGCATTTCCGCTCGATCATCCTGGTCAATCAGGGGCTGGTCCGCCAGAGGATGGGGCTTTTCGAGGAGGCGGAGAACGTTCTGTCGGAGGCTCTGGAAGTCGCCGATGTCGTGGACTCCGAATACGCTAGGGCGATAACCCTCGAAACACTCGGCCTGGTACACCTCGACGCCGGAGACACGTCCATGGCCGAGACATACTTCAGAGACGCTCTGAAGAAGGCAGAGGCCGTTCAGAACGAGAACTGCCAAGTCGCCTGTCTGCTCGGTCTCGCGGCGGCCGCCAGAACACGCGAACGTCTGGACGAGGCCGAGACGAACCTCGTGTCCGCCGGGAAGATAGTGGACCGTACCCGTGAGACCATCAGCCGGGCCACTCTCCTGCTGGAAAGGGCCGACTGGGAACTGGCGCGGGGCAACCCCGGTGCCACGCTTCAGCACATCCGAGAAGCCGGATTCCTCGTGGAACGAGGAGCCCCCTTCCTCTCCGCTCGGCTGCGGTTGTCGGAAGCCGAGGCCAGGTGCGCGATCGGGGACTTCGCCGGTGCGAGGTCGGCCGTGAGCGACGCGGCACGACTCACCGGCGCGTCCAAGGGCGGCATACTCGCCCGACGAATCTCACGTCTCATGGACAGCCTGCCCCGGGACGCCTGACCCCGGCGCGACGGGAGGCGCCGGTCATGCGGCCCTGGGGCAAGCCGGGGCGCCGTGCATCAGGTGATCGACTGGGCCGAGCAGGCCTCCGTCCGCCGGGTGGCCTCGCAGGCCGGCTCGGTCCCGCCGGCGGAGAGGGTCGGCAGGGTGGGCCGCCCAGGCGCCCCAACGAGGCGACAGGGGTCAGGGCCTCTGGCCACGCACGCCGGGGTCGGCGAAGCCCAAGGACAGCAGTTCCCGGAGTTCAGCCAGGTACAGCAGCCCGCCGCCGACGATGAAGGACGGTCCTGCCATCACCGCGTACTCCACCAGGTGCCCCTGCAGGGGGACGTGTGGCACCACCAGACCGGCGAGGCACAGGGCCAGCGCGATTCCGTTCCGGACCAGATGGATCCCCGAGACATCCGCACCCGAAGCACCGGTGCATCCACAGGAGATCGAACGGCCCGACCGCAGGACGTGCACAAGGTAGGCGGTGAAACCGGCCAGCACTCCGGCGGCGGCCACGAAGCCGAAACGCTCGGTCAGCACGAGCCCGAGAGCTGCCACCACCTCGGCCACCACGGTCGACCAGGCCAGGAACCGGGGAGAAAGCAGCGGCAGCCGGGCCGTCGTCCCGATGTGCCGTCTCAAGGCGTCCATGTCACGCAGCTTGGTGACGGACGAGCAGACGAACATGGCGGCCAGCGAGAGCTTGCAAAAGATGAGCAGGAAGCTCATTTCTCCTCCGAGATTTCTAAAGCCGGAACCACACGGAGCCAAGGACGCGATCGCTCCGGAACGGCCCCATCTGCCGGGAGTCGAAGCTCAGGTCGGCGTTGTCACCCAGCAGGAAGAGATGCCCCGGGGGAACTTCCACCGACTCGCCGCTAAGAGGGGAGCAGACGTCTCCCGGAACCCCCGCGACCCGCTTGATCAGCCACGAACGCCGGGTCACGTCGGCCCCCGGCGCTCCCAGTCCCGCAGCCGCGGACCGCCACGTCCGGTCCTCGATGCGCGGCATCTCGACGACCACTTCCCCACCGTTGGCCGGCACGCGCCCGCGCCGGACTATGACACGGTCCCCCGGCCGATAGGTCGGCAGCATGCTCAGCCCGGTCACGGTGACGACCACGAAGGTGCGGCGGAGCACCACCACAAGAACCACCGCGGCACAGACGGTCACGGCGGCGACGAGCGCGACGGTCGTCGCCACGGCTGGGAGGTCCTTCAGCACGGCTTGCCCTTCGGCTGCGAGGGGGAGCCACCGGAATGGCCGCTCCGGCCCAGCCTCTCCCCCTGTGCCGTCTTCGACCTTTCGGCGATCTGTCGCGGTCACGGCCCCCGTGTCCTCAGACAGATCACAGAGCGATTTGCGAGATGCCCCTGCGCCAGAGTGCTTGCGCACTGCCCATGGTCGTGGAAGGGCGCAAGGTCTTGCGAAATCGTGGCCCGGACGGGCTGATCAAACTGAATGGAACGGCCGCGACGGCGAAGAAGGCGCTGGTCCTGGTCTTCGGCACAGCACCATGGCTGACCACGTTGTACATGGCGGGAGCTCTGACCGCCGGGATCGTGCCGGTGGCGATGGCGTGGTCCACGAAGGGGCTTGTGGACCACATCACCTCGGGAAGCCCGATGTCCTCCCTCGTCCTGCCGGCAGGCGGAATGGTGGCCTCGGGAGTTCTGACGGGGGTGCTGCCTCACTTCAGCACCTTCGCCAGCGCCCGTCTCGCGAGGGCGGTCGGGTTGAAGTCGCAGGCCGACGTGTTCCGCGCCATGGAACGCATGACGGGTTTGGCACGTTTCGAGGACCCGGCCTTCCTGGACCGGCTGCGGCTCGCCAAGCAGGCCGGCAGCGGTGGGGCCGTCGGGCTGCTTGAGAGCCTTCTGGGGATGACACGCGCACTCCTGACGGTCTTCGGATTCATGGGGTCATTGCTGAGCGTGGCTCCTGTGCTCGCCCTCTTCGTGCTGCTGTTCGGCTCCGCCGTCCTCATCGCCGAGCTTTCGCTCGCCGCCTCTCGTGTCAGCCTTGTGTGGGAAGTGAGCCCGAGCGAACGCCGGGAGTTCTTCTTCGATCAGCTCCTGTCCAGCGTCGAGGCCGCGAAGGAGATCCGTCTCTTCGGTCTGGGACCGTACTTCCGGGAACGCATGCTGGCCGACCGGCGCAGTATCAACGCCGCCAAGGACCTGGTGGACCGCAGGACGCTGCGGATCCAGGTGAGCCTCGGCCTGACCGCCTCGATCGTCTCCGGGGCGGGGCTGGTCTGGGCGGTCTGGGCCGCGTATCAGGGGCACATCTCCATCGGCGACGTGACGATGCTGATCTCGGCCATCTCCTCCGTCCAGGGCTCTCTGACGGAGTTCGCGGCCCGGGCCGCGACCGTGCACGAGATCATGCTGATGTTCCAGCACCTGCTGTACGTCCTGGAGTCCGAGGCCGATCTGCGGGTCCCGCCCAGGCCGAAGGCCGTGCCCGCGCTGACGGAGTCGATCGAGCTCCGTGATGTGTGGTTCCGCTACGGGGAGGACCAGGACTGGGTACTGCGCGGCGTCAGCTTCGAGATCAGGGCCGGACAGACCACGGCACTCGTGGGGCTCAATGGGGCAGGGAAGAGCACCCTGATCAAACTGCTCTGCCGCTTCTACGACCCGACCCGTGGTCAGGTCCTCTGGGACGGCGTGGACATCCGCACCATGGATCCGGAGCAGCTCCGGGCGCGGATGGGCGCGGTGTTCCAGGACTACATGGAATACGACCTGACGGTGCGGGAGAACATCGGCCTGGGTGACCTGACAGCGATGGCCGATACGTCCAAGGTCCGTCACGCCGCCGTCCGTGCCGGAGCACACGAGAAACTGCAGTCCCTCCCGCACGGCTACGAAACCCTCCTGTCCCGCATGTTCTTCAGCGAACTGGACAAGAACAACGCCGAGACCGGGGTTGTGCTTTCGGGCGGCCAGTGGCAGCGCCTGGCCCTGGCACGTGCTCTGCTGAGGGACGACAGGGATTTCCTGATACTCGACGAACCTTCGTCCGGCCTCGACCCGGAAGCCGAGAACGAGATCCATCAGTCGCTGGCGATATACCGCAAGGGACGTACGAGTCTGCTGATCTCACATCGACTGGGTGCCGTCAGGGAAGCCGACCACATCGTGGTTCTTGTGAACGGGCGCATCACCGAGCGGGGCAGTCATGAGGACCTCATGTCCACGACCGGCGTGTACGCCCGTCTCTTCACCACGCAGGCAGCGAGCTACCAGAGCCCCGTCCGGTGATGTGCTTTCCTCGGCGCTTCAGCGCACCTGAGCGACATGTGAGGTCAGGAGGACCGGCTCGCGCTTCAGTATCTGGGCGTGCAGGGTCCGGAGCTCGTGGCCCGGCTCGTCCCCCAGCCTGTCGATCATCTGCTGACGTATCGTCCGGAAGCAGTTGAGCGCCTCCTCCTGGCGCCCGCTCCGGTGCAACGTGATCATCAGCAGTCCGGCGATCCCCTCGTCCAGGGGATGGTCGGCGCAGAACCTGTGCAGAACGGACAGGTAATCGTCGTACGTCTCCTTGCTCAGGCCCACGTTGACAAGGCCCGTGAGCGCCGCACGGTACTCGTGGGCGAGCGCGGCCCGTACGGACGTCGCCCAACGGGAACGCAATCCGGAGAGGGGTGTACCGCGCCACAGCAGCAGGGCCTCGTCGAAGAACGCCAGCGCCTCGTCCGCCTCGCCGGCCCGGCCGTGACTCTTCGCGCGCTGGGACGCCTGACGGAAGCGGAACAGGTCGATGGCGGACTCGTCGCAGGACAGCAGGTATCCCCCGCGCCTGCGGTCGACGGTGATGGAGGTGTCTCCGTCGCCGGCCTCACGAAGCGCCTTGCGGAGTCTGGCGGCGTGTGTATAGAGCGTCTGCCGCGGGCTCTGCGGCAGGACGGAGTCCCATATGCGGTCGATCATGATGTCGTCCGACACCATGTCGTTCGGGTTCCAGGAGAGGGATGCCAGCAGACGACGGGCGCCTTCCGGCATTTCGACCAATTCGTCGTCGCTTGTGCGGACTTCCACGCAGCCGAGCAACTGGATTCTCATTGAAGTACCCGCCGTTTCCTGAGAAGTGGAGGCGGGTTCATTCTTGTCCGTGGTGTGCATGGTGGATGCATGGCCGCTGCACGGCGGGCCCACGGCACCACGCGTGCAGGGGTGTGGGTCCGCCCCGCCCCCGGAATGGGCGGGGCGGGTCCACACCCCTGCACGCGCTCCTTCCGGGCGCCGTTTTCTCACGGAATGGCGAGCGTGGCCACGGCGTGTTCGGGCAGACGCGGATCGATATGGACCAGCCGGGACACACTCTGTGTCGCGTAGGCGACCTTTCCCTCACCGTCCACAATGAGATACGTCGGCCACGACGAGATGTTCAGGCCCATGACCAGGGCGGAAGTCGCAGAAGCTCGGACGACCTGGGTTGATCGCAACAAGTCCGTCGACAACGAGTCGCGGTTCACCTCGTCTCCGACCATCACCGAAACAGCTCGCTCCGCGGGAATGCCGTGATGCCGCAGATGGCGGATGTAACGGGGAAGCTGCTCACTGCATCCGGGGCACTCCGGCGAGAGGAACGCCAAGAGCCATGGTTCTCCCCCGGCCGGCGGCCTCTCCCACGGAAGGCCGTCGAGGTCCGTCAGACCGTGGAAGCCGGGAACGGCCGCACCGATCTCCACGTCCGTGCCGCGGGGAGCACGGACCTCCACCCCGGAGGTGATCTGCTTCACCCGCAGAGCCAGCGCCAGCGCCACGGCGCATCCGCAGCACGCCACGACGAGACCCGCCAGTGCCAGCGCGATCACACCGTCACCTCGCCGGTCGCGGGCGTCAGGTCCAGCTCGGGGAGCGCCCCGGCGTAGTCAGTCGAGTAGATGACCGTGCCCTCGGGCGAAATGATCAGGTACGTGGGCCAGGCCCGCACGCCGATGCTCTCGGCGAGTGACTTCGCGTCGTCGGAGTGAACGATGGTGGCCAGGTCCCCGACGCCGGACACGTAGGCGTCAAGCTTCTGCCTCGCTCCGGAGACCACCGAGAGGACCCGTTCCCGAGGGATCCGGTGCTCCTCCAGGAACGCGCGGTACACGGGAAGCTGCGTCTTGCACTCTGCGCACTCGGTCGACTGGAAGGTGAGAACCCACGGTCCGTCCTCCCGGGCGGGCACGACGACGGTCCGCCCCTCGTGGTCCACGATGTCCCCGACCGTCGGCAGCACTGTGCCCAGGGGCACGTCCATGGACTCCTCGGCGTCGGACCGCTGTTTGAACACCCCCTCCTCGATGAGGGGATCGAGCGTCTTCTTCACACGGAGCGCCACGCTCAGCGCCAGGAAGGCACTGAAACATGAAACAACGATCGATATTATGAGTATAGGAACAATCATGGCACGTTCCTCTCAGCCATGAACGGCGTGGTGGTCGTCGCAGGTACTCGGCTCGGTCAGGGCCGGGCCCCATCGTCGACCGGATGCCTGTCCATTACCTTTCCGGAGCTTTTCCGCCCTTCTCAGGGCCCGAGGCCCTGTGTCAGTGCCCCCTGGCAGGATCACCGGCATGACAACGCTGCTTCTCACCGACATCGAGCAAGCCGTCCGCAGCAGTTGGAGTGCCGAGACGTGCACTCCCGAGTACCGGTCGCGCTGGACCCGGGACAACCCGGCCAGGGACCAGTGCGGCGTGACCGCCATGGTGCTCAACGACCTGCTGGGAGGCGAGCTGATCCGGGGAGAGGTCCACGTCGACGGAGAGCGGGTGGACTACCACTGGTGGAACCGCTTGGGCATGGGCGTCGAGATCGATCTCACCCGCGAGCAGTTCGGGCCTCAGGAGCACGTCGTAGGAGGCGTCGTCGTCCCCCGCCCGCCCGAGATACGAAGGCTCCGCGAGGAGTACGAGCTCCTGCGCGGCCGCGTGCTGGACAAGCTCGGCCGGCAGCGGTCGTCGGCCTCCGCCGCCGCTCCTCGTCGCCCGGCCTGAACCAGTGCGGCCAGGAGCCGAAACCGGAAGAGCCGGCTCCCAGTACCCTCGCGGGGTACCCGGAACCGGCTCGCGCCGTCCTGTGCGGTCAGGCCGCGTGGACGACGTTCTTCTCCTCGGCGAAATGGCAGGCCGTTTCGTGCGCCGCGGGAGTGTTCGCGGCCTTGAAGCGCTCGGGCACCGCCAGCAGCGGGACCTCTTGGGCGCACTTGTCCTGAGCCTTCCAGCAACGCGTGCGGAAGCGGCAGCCCGAGGGGGGATTGGCCGGGGACGGCACGTCGCCGGTGAGGATGATCCGCTCACGGCCGTCGCGGGAGTCCGGGTCGGGGACCGGGACAGCCGACAGCAGCGCCTGGGTGTAGGGGTGCGTCGGGTGGTCGTAGATCTGCGTGTCCGTGCCGATCTCGGCCATCTTGCCGAGGTACATCACGCCCACGCGGTCCGAGATGTGCCGGACGATCGACAGGTCGTGCGCGATGAAGAGGTAGGACAGGTTGAACTCGTCCTGCAGCTTCCCCATCAGGTTGATGACCTGCGCCTGGACGGACACGTCCAGGGCGGAGACCGGTTCGTCGCAGATGATGATCTCGGGGTTGAGGGCCAGGCCGCGGGCGATGCCGATGCGCTGGCGCTGACCGCCCGAGAACTGGTGCGGGTAGCGGTTGATGTACTCGGGGTTGAGACCGACCACGTCCAGGAGCTCCTGGACCTTGCGGCGCCGGTCGCCCTTCGGCGCCACCTCCGGGTGGATCTCGAAGGTCTCCCCGATGATGTCGCCCACCGTCATACGGGGGTTGAGCGAGGTGTACGGGTCCTGGAACACCATCTGGATGTTCCGCCGGACCGCCTTCAGCGCACGGCCGGACAGCTTGGTGATGTCCTGGCCCTTGTAGAAGACCTCGCCCGCGGTCGCCTTCTCCAGCAGCATCAGGAGCTTGGCGACCGTGGACTTGCCGCAGCCGGACTCGCCCACGATGCCGAGCGTCTCGCCCTGGTAGAGGTCGAAGGAGATCCCGTCGACGGCCTTGACCGCACCGACCTGACGCTTGAACAGGATGCCTGAGGTCAGCGGGAAGTGCTTCACCAGGTTGCGCACCTGGAGGATCGGCTCACCGCGGTCGACGGGCGCCTCGACCGCCGCCACCGCTTCCTCCTCCGTCGCGGCGTCGACCGTCTGGACCTCGGTGACGTTGGGGGTGGCGTCCATGGACTCGTCCGTCTTCTTCAGCTCAGCCATGGATCGTCTCCTTCCAGAAGTGGCACGCGCTGCCGCGGCCGACCAGCTCGCCGCCGTCCCGCTCGGTGACGGGGAACAGCAGCGGGATGTCCGTACGGCAGACGTCCTGTGCCTGCGGACACCGCGGGTTGAAGGCGCAGCCCGACGGAATGCGCGTCAGGTTGGGCGGCAACCCCTTGATCGCGTACAGCTCCTGGCCCTTCTGGTCCAGGCGCGGGATCGAGTCGAGCAGCCCCTTGGTGTAGGGGTGCGCGGGCCGCTTGTACAACTCGTGCACGGGCGCGGTCTCCACGATCCGCCCCGCGTACATCACCGCGATCTTGTCCGCGACGTCGGCAACGACGCCGAGGTCGTGGGTGATCAGGATCAGACCCATGTGGTACTCACGCTGGAGCTCCGCGAGCAGGTCCATGACCTGGGCCTGGACGGTCACGTCGAGGGCCGTGGTGGGCTCGTCGGCGATGATCAGGTCCGGCTCCAGGGCGAGCGCCATCGCGATCATGATGCGCTGGCGCATACCGCCCGAGAACTGGTGCGGGTAGTCGTTGACCCGGGCCGCGGCGGCCGGGATCTTCACCCGGTCCATCAGCTCGATCGACTTGGCCTTGGCATCCTTCTTGGACATGCCCTGGTGGACGCGGAACATCTCACCGAGCTGGTAGCCCACGGAGAGCACCGGGTTCAGCGAGGACAGGGCGTCCTGGAAGATCATCGCGATCCGGTTGCCGCGGATCTTCCGACGCTCCTCACCGGACATCTTCAGCATGTCCTGCCCGCGGAAGAAAATCTCTCCCTTGGGGATGCGGCCGGGCGGCATGTCGAGGATGCCCATGATCGCCTGCGCGGTGACGGACTTGCCGGAGCCGGATTCGCCGAGCACGGCGAGCGTCTCGCCCGCAGCGACGGAGTAGTTGACGCCGTTGACGGCCTTGGCGACACCGTCGCGGGTGCTGAACTCCACGTGCAGGTCGCGGACCTCCAGCAGTGGACGGCCCGTTTCCTGCGGCCCGGGGCTCTCGGCCGTTTCATCGATGATGGTCACGTACGCCTCCCTCAGCGCAGCTTGGGGTCGAGGGCGTTGCGTACTGCATCGCCGAACATCAGGAACGAAAGCACCGTGATCGAGACCATCACCGACGGAATGATCAGGGTGTGGGGGGCGATACGCAGCTGCTCCCGTCCGCGCGCCACGTCGCCGCCCCAGGACACGGCCGAGTCGCCGAGCCCCACGCCCAGGAAGGACAGGGTGGCTTCGGCCGCGATGTAGCCGCCGAGCGCGATGGTCGCCACGACGATGATCGGCGCGACCGCGTTGGGCAGGATGTGCCGGAACATGATCCGGGACGTCGAGGCACCGAGCGCCTTGGCGGCCACCACGTAGTCCGACTGCTTGATGGTGATCACGGCACCGCGGGCGACACGGGCGATCTGGGTCCAGCCGAGGAAGGCGAGGGCCATGATGACGACCCAGACGGTGCGGTCGTCGAAGGAGTTGAGGATCACCAGGGCGCCGAGCAGGAACGGGATGCCGAGGAAGATGTCGGTCACTCGCGAAAGCAGGGTGTCGGTCCACCCGCCGAAGTAGCCGGCGACCATGCCGATGATCGTGCCGATGACGGTGACGGCGACGGTCACACCCACACCGACGGTGATCGATGCGCGGGCACCGTAGACGACACGGGCGTAGATCGAGCGGCCCTGGACGTCGTAACCGAGCCAGTCCCCGGCGAAGACGTGTCCCCAGTTCGGCTTGCCCAGGTAGTGCTTGGCCAGGTCGGCGTGGGTCGGCGAGGTGCCGGTGAACAGGCCCGGCCAGATCGCCATCACCAGCAGGAACACGATGAGCACGGCCGAGACCAGGAACAGCGGATTGCGACGCAGGTCGTGCCAGGCGTCGGACCACAGACTGCGTGCCTTCTCGGGAGCCGGGCCGGAGTCGGTCACGACGACGCCCGCGGTGCTCGCGGTGTCGCCGGGCAGGGCGTCGACCTTTGCCGCGATGGTCTTGTCAGGCATACCGGATCCTCGGGTCCAGGACCGCGTAAAGCAGGTCGACGATCAAGCTGGCAGCGAGGTAGATGAGCACCATCAGCGAGGCGATGCCCACGACCGTGGCGCCCTCACGCCGGGTGAGCGCCTCGTAGATCTCGACACCGATACCCCGCACGTTGAAGATGCCCTCGGTCACGATGGCGCCGGTCATCAGGCTGCCGAGCTCGATGCCGAGGAAGGTGACCACGGGGATCAGCGAGTTGCGCAGCAGGTGGACGCCGATGACTCGGCGACGCGGCAGTCCCTTGGCGATGGCGGTGCGCATGTAGTCGGAACGGAGGTTCTCCGCGATCGACGTACGGGTCAGTCGGGCGACATAGGCGAGCGACAGCGACCCCAGCACGATGGCGGGAAGCGCGAGCTGGCTGAAGTTCGTCGAGTCGGTCACGGTCGGCGTGGTGACCGACCACTTGAACGCGAGCAGGTACTGCAGCAGGAAGCCCAGCACGAAGGACGGCATCGAGACCAGGACCAGTGTCAGCGTCAGCAGTCCTCGGTCCCGCAGCGTGTCGGGGCGCAGGCCCGCGATGACGCCGAGGCCGATGCCCACGAGCGTGACGAAGGTGAAAGCGAAGACGGTCAGCCGGATCGTCACCGGGAAGGCGTCGGCGATGACATCGCTGATGGGCCTCTGACTGGCGATCTGGGTGCCGAAGTCACCGTGGAGCAGTCCGGTCATGTAGTGCACGTACTGCTGCAGCAGC
The DNA here is from genome assembly GCF_003112575.1 of Streptomyces ardesiacus. Taxonomy (GTDB): domain Bacteria; phylum Actinomycetota; class Actinomycetes; order Streptomycetales; family Streptomycetaceae; genus Streptomyces; species Streptomyces ardesiacus. The sequence goes on along the minus strand of NZ_BEWC01000002.1, from coordinate 649,519 downwards.
GGCTGGTCCAGACCGAGGTCCTTCTTGATGCTCGCAACCACGGACGGGTCGTACGCCTGATCCCCCATCATCGCCCGGACGGGGTCGCCGGGCAGGGCGTACATCATACAAAAGATGATCAAGGTTGACCCGATGAAGACCGGGATCATCTGGAGCAGTCGTCGTGCGACATAGCGCCCCATAGGTGCCTCCGTGAGGGGTTAACGCAGGCGAGGGGGCCGCCTCTGGATGACGAGGACGGCCCCACACACCTCCCACCGCTGCCCGAGGGCAGCGGCGGACTTACGGCCGAGTGGGAAGAGCCCTGAGGCTCCTCTTACTTGGTGGTGACGGCCCACACTTCGAGGTCACCGTGGAAGTCGACGTTCACGTTGTCGACGTTCTTGCCGTGGCCGCCGTTGATCCGGTAGTACCAGAGCGGGATCGCCGGCATGTGCTCGACCAGCTTCTTCTCGACGTCCTGGAAGGCCTTCACCGACTCGTCGAGGGAGTTGGCCTGGTCGGCCTTGTTCATCAGGTTGTCGATCTCCTTGTTGGAGAAGCGACCGTTGTTGGCCTCGGCGGTGGTGTGGTAGAGCTCCTTCATGAAGTTGGCGTTCACCGGGTAGTCGGCGACCCAGCCACCGCGGTACATGCCCTTCACCTGGTCGTTGTCACGGGCCTCGAGGTCCGTGGCGAAGTCCGGCTTGGGGTCGCCGACGCAGTTGACGCCGGTGGCGTTGCGGATGGACTCGCAGACCGCGGTCACCCACTCCTTGTGCCCACCGTCGGTGTTGTACTGGATGGTGAACTTGTTGCCCGGAACGCCGCCACCCTCCTTGATGAGCTTCTTGGCCTTGGCCGGGTCGTACGTGAACACGTCGGTGTCCAGGTCCTGGTAGCCCTTGACGCCGGGCGGAGTGAAGCCCTTGGCCGGCGTGCGGGTGTTGTTCAGGACCGTCTTGGTGATCGTGTCGCGGTCGATCGCCATCGACAGACCCTGGAGGACCTTCGGGTCGATGTCCTTGAAGGTCTTGGAGTAGAACGCGGGGGTCAGCGTCTGGATGGCCGCGTACGGCTGCTCGATGGCGCCGTCGCCCAGGTCCTGCTTGTACTTCGGCAGGTCCGTCGGGCCGACCTGGCGGATCATGTCCAGGTTGCCGGAGACGACGTCCTTGTAGGCGGCCTCGAGCGTCGTGTAGGCCTTGAACTGGACGCCCTTGTTCTTCGCCTTGTTCGGGCCCTGGTACTCGTCCCAGGCCTTGACCTGGATGAGCTTCTTGTGGTCCCACTTCTCGAACTTGTAGGGACCATTGCCGACGGGCTTCTGGCCGAACGCCTTCGGGTCGTCGTAGAAGACCTTGGGCAGCGGGGCCCACGTCGCGTAGCCCAGCTTGTAGTTGAAGTACGGCATCTTGTACTTCAGATCGATGGTGAAGGTGTGGTCGTCCACGGCCTTCAGGCCGGACATGGCCTCGGCCTTGGGGTCGCCCTTCTCCGGGTGGACGTCGTCGTAGCCCTTGATGTCCTGGAACCAGAAGGAGTTCTGCTGGTTGTTCTTGATGTTGGCGTACCAGTTCCAGGCGTCGATGTACGACTTGGAGGTGACGTCTTCGCCGTTGTGGAACTTCCAGCCCTTCTTGAGCTTGACCGTCCACGTCTTCGAGTCCTGGGTGGTGACCGACTCGGCGTTCGTGTAGACGATCTCGCCCTTGCCATCGAAGTCCAGAAGCTGCGTGAACAGGGACTGGATGACGTACGAGCCGTTGGACTCGTTGGTGTCGGCCGGGATGAGCGGCTTCTGCGGCTCGCCGACGTCGATCGAGACGTACCCGGCAGGACCGGATCCCTTGCTCTTCCCCTCGCTGTCACCGTCGCTGCCACCACAGGCAGTAGCAGCCAGCGCGACGACTATCGCACCCGCGACCCACTTGGCGCTCTTGGCACCGCGCATGGGTTCCTCCTCATGAGTCCATTGGTTCACCGCAAAGAGGAGCACATGTCATCTCACCGCCCACCGCCCGTCGTCGGTGCCGGAGATCGTCAGGTGCCCCCACGCTCGTAAGTCGGCGCCGTCAGCGCGTGACCCGTTCGTCCGAGCTCTACGCGCCTAACTATCTGCCATGTTCAGGGGAACGAACCACAGGTTCGAGGTCTCGGTTCGATCACAGATAGGGGCCAGATCTTTCAAAATCCGGACAAAGGGTTTGGTGCGAGATCGCTGCGAAACGGACTTGTTACACATCTAACGGAGGTGACTGTCCGTATAACGGACGCCTGCCCGAAAGAAATTGATTGCGCGTACCGTGTGCCGGGTGCAAGCTGCCCCGATGGGCTGTTCCGTGCCCGGTGCCTGTGTCGCACACGTCGGCCGGCCCCGGCGGGACGCCCCGGCGGCGTCTCGGGCGGAGTGTTCCCGCGCAGGTTAGTGCGGCCCCGGCCGCCGCGCGTCGCCTTGCCCGGAAGTCTAGGGTTTTCCCTACGCCCCCGTCGGCCCGCACCGACACCACGACGAACGGCACCGGCCACCACGACTCGCGTGGTGGGCGGTGCCGTTCGTCGTGCGGCCCCGTCGGGCCGGTCAGCCGTGCTTGGCGCGGCTCGCGGCGCGGGCGCGCTCACGGGCGTCCAGGTTCACCTTGCGGATGCGCACGGCCTCCGGGGTCACCTCGACGCACTCGTCGTCGCGGCAGAACTCCAGGGACTGCTCCAGCGAGAGCTTGCGCGGCGGCACGATCGACTCGGTCACGTCGGCCGTGGACGACCGCATGTTGGTGAGCTTCTTCTCCTTGGTGATGTTGACGTCCATGTCGTCGGCGCGGGAGTTCTCGCCGACGATCATGCCCTCGTACACCTCGGTGCCGGGCTCCGTGAAGAGCACGCCGCGCTCCTGGAGGTTCGTCATCGCGAACGCCGTGACGGCACCGGAGCGGTCGGCGACCAGCGAACCGTTGTTGCGGGTCGTCAAGGTGCCGAACCAGGGCTCGTGGCCCTCGTGGATGGAGTGGGCGATGCCGGTGCCGCGGGTCTGGGTCAGGAACTCCGTCCGGAATCCGATCAGGCCGCGGGAGGGGACCACGAACTCCATGCGGACCCAGCCCGAGCCGTGGTTGGACATGTTGTCCATCCGGCCCTTGCGCACGCCCATGAGCTGCGTGACCGCGCCCATGTGCTCCTCGGGCACGTCGATCGTCATGCGCTCGACGGGCTCGTACGTCTTGCCCTCGACCTCCTTGGTGACGACCTGCGGCTTGCCGACGGTCAGCTCGTAGCCCTCGCGGCGCATCTGCTCGACCAGGATGGCCAGCGCCAGCTCGCCGCGGCCCTGCACCTCCCAGGCGTCGGGGCGGTCGGTGTCCAGGACGCGGAGCGAGACGTTGCCGATCAGCTCGCGGTCGAGGCGGTCCTTGACCTGGCGGGCGGTGACCTTGCGGTCCTTGACGGCCGCCTTGTTGTCGGCGCCCTTGCCGGTGGCGCCGCGGCCGACCAGCGGGGAGGTGTTGGTGCCGATGGTCATGGAGATCGCGGGCTCGTCCACCGTGATCAGCGGCAGCGGGACCGGGTTCTCCTGGTCGGCCAGGGTCTCGCCGATCATGATCTCCGGGATGCCGGCGACCGCGCAGATGTCACCGGGGCCGGCCTTCTCGGCGGGCTTGCGGGTGAGCGCCTCGGTCATCATCAGCTCGGAGATCCGCACGTTCTGCACGGAGCCGTCGCGCTTCATCCAGGCGACGGTCTGGCCCTTCTTCAGCTCGCCCTGGTGCACGCGCAGCAGCGCGATGCGGCCGAGGAAGTTGTCGGCGTCCAGGTTGGTCACGTGCGCCTGGAGCGGGGCGTCGGCGTCGTAGGTCGGCGCCGGGATGTAGTCCAGGATCGTGGAGAAGAACGGCTCCAGGCTGGTGGAGTCGGTCGGGACCGTGCCGTCCTCGGGCTTGGTGAGGGAGGCGACGCCGTCGCGGCCGCAGGCGTAGACGATCGGAAACTCGATCTGCTCCTCGTCGGCGTCCAGGTCGAGGAAGAGGTCGTACGTCTCGTTGACGACCTCGTCGATCCGGGCGTCGGGACGGTCCGTCTTGTTGATGCAGAGGATGATCGGCAGCCGCTGCTGGAGCGCCTTGCGCAGCACGAAGCGGGTCTGCGGCAGCGGGCCCTCGGAGGCGTCCACGAGCAGCACGACACCGTCGACCATCGACAGACCGCGCTCGACCTCGCCGCCGAAGTCGGCGTGGCCGGGGGTGTCGATGATGTTGATCGTGATCGGGTCCCCGCCGTCCTTCGGGTGGTACTTCACCGCGGTGTTCTTGGCGAGGATCGTGATGCCCTTCTCACGCTCCAGGTCGTTCGAGTCCATCATCCGGTCGTCGACGGAGTCGAGCTGGTGCGCGGCGAAGGCGCCGGCCTGCTTGAGCATTCCGTCGACGATCGTGGTCTTGCCGTGGTCGACGTGGGCAACGATGGCGACGTTGCGGATGTCGTGACGCGTGGTGGACGCGGTCATATGAGGCGTACTCCCGGAGGGTGTGATGACGACCCTCGCGGACGTCCGTGTCACTCGGGCCTGCCGGGCGGTACATGCCACGGCCTCACCCAATGGTACGGGGCGTTGGGGGCTGCGGCTTGCCGGGAGGGTCAGGAGGCGGGCGAGGACGTGGGCGAGGAGGCCGCCGGGGCCGAGGGCCGGGAGCCCTGGGCGCCCTTCTTCAGGAAGCCCATGTCCTCGTAGACCGGCGTCCCGAAGCCGAAGGCACCCGCGTTGGCGAGGTTCTTGCGGGCCACCGTGAGCTGGGGGCGCTGGTAGAGCGGGATGGAGCCGGCCGCCGCCCAGATCCGCGAGTCGGCCTTGCGCAGCAGGTCCCGCGCCTCCTTCTGGTCCAGGGTGGTCATGGCCCGGTCGAAGAGCTGGTCGACCTGGTCGGTGCCGACCCGGGTGTAGTTCTGGGCGACGTTCAGGGAACCGTCGGCGGCCGGGACGGGCTTGGCGTAGATGGGGCGGGCGTCGGTGGCGGGGAAGGCGGAGGCGGGCCAGGAGTAGAGCGCCAGGTCGTACTCGCCGGCGGCGATGTGGTCCTTGAAGTAGCTCTCGTCGGACACCTTGCTGATCCTGGTGCCGATGCCGATCTTCTTCAGCATGCCCGTGATGCGGTCGGCCACGGTGCGCAGGGTCTCGGAGCCGGGGCCCGAGGGGAGCACGAAGCGCAGGGTGAGCGCCTTGCCGTCCTTGGCGAGCGGGGCCGCCACGGAGCCGGCCGGGGCCGCGGTGCCCTTGGGGGCGTAGGCGCCGGGGGCGCCGCCCTGCGCGGTGTTCTTGCCGCTGCTGTGCTTCTCGCCGCTCTCCTCGTCGCCGCCGTCGCCGTCCTTGTTCTTGCCGTCGTCGCCCTTGTCGTCGCCGCCCTCGCCGTCGCCGCCCTTGTCGTCCTCGCCGACGATGTACGTGCCGTCGTCGTCGCCCTCGGACTTCTCCTTGGCCTTGTCCTTGCCCTCGCCCTCGTCCTCCGCCTTCTCGGCGCCGGCCGCCTTCTCCGCCCCGTCCTTCTCCTTCACCGGGCCGCCCGGCACCCACCCGGCGTCCGCGAGCAGGGCCCGGGCCTCCTTGGCGTTGGGTTCACCCAGCGCCCCGCTGCCGTCGGCATAGGCGGGCTGGCCGGACAGGGCGAGGTGGCTGCCCACGGGCTCGGCGGGCAGGCCGAGCGGCTTCAGGACCGTCCTGGCCAGCTTCTGGCGGTCCAGGGCGCGGGCGACGGCCCTGCGGACCCGCTCGTCGGCGAGGGGGCCGTCGGAGCCGTTGAGGGCGAGCTGGGTGTAGGCGGGCTCCAGCGACTTGCGGACCTCGTAGCCGCTCAGCGCCTGCCGTCGGCGCTGGGCCTTCGCCTCGGCCTCGCGCCGCTCCTCGCGGGCGAGCACCTCCTCCTCGGCGGCCTCCTCGTCGGAGCCGTTGGCGACGGCCCAGGAGCGCAGTGCCTCGGCGGCGGACCTGCCCTGCGCGCCCGCGGCCGGGGAGCCCTGCGGGCCCATGAGCGGGGTGCCGGTGGCCGGGTCCCGGGGCGCGGCGGCCAGGGTGACCTCGTCGGCGGTCTCCGGGTCGATCTCCGCGAGGTCGAGCTTGCCGGCGGCCAGTTCGGACACCCGCTTGTCGCGGGGCACGGCGCGCAGCACGATCTTCTCCAGCTTCGCCGGGCTGCCCCACCAGCGGGGGTTGCCGGTGAGGACGACCTGGTCGGCCCCGGCGTCGACCTTCTTGACCGCGAAGGGTCCCGCGGTGACCTTGAGGGTGCGGCGCGCGCCGTCGTTGAAGGCGTCCGGGGTGCCCATGACGTCCTTCGGGTACAGGGGCGAGAAGAGGGCCTTCCAGTCCGCGTAGGGCCGGCTGAAGGTGACCTTGACCTCGAGGTCGTTGGCGCCGCGCTCGATCTTCTCGATGCGGTCGTAGCCGGCGTTGCGGGCGGTCCAGTATGCGCTGTCCTTGCCGGACAGCGCGCGCCACTGGGCGGCGAAGTCCGCGGCGCCGATCTCCCGGCCGTCGCTCCAGACGGCCTGCTGGTTCAGCTTGTAGACGACGACCTGCTTGGGCTCGGTGTCGACGACCTCGGCCGACTCCAGGTAGTCGGGGTTGCGCGCCGGGCCGCCCTTCTCGTCCATCCGGTACATCGAGGGCAGCACGGCCTGGGCGACGCGGGTCGTGGTGGCGTCGGCGTCGGACTGGAAGGTGTTCAGCGTGTCCGGCACGGAGTCCACGGCCCAGCGCAGGGTGCCGCCGTCGGAGACGGAGGCGCGGGCCGCGGAGGCGACGTCCTGTGCGGCGAGCGGCTTGCTCGACGGTTCCTCGGAGGTGCAGCCGGCCAGCGCGGGAACCGCGAGGACGCCCGCGGTGAGGAAGGCGGCCGAACGCGCGACCGCGCGCGGGCCGACGCCGACGTGGGACATCTCTGCTACCTCCGGAAGGCCGCGTTTGCCGGATTTGCGGTATTCAAGTTGATCATTTGTATCCGGACGGGGATGCGGCCACTGAAGGGGAAACAGTTCGGCGACGCCGGGAGACACGGCGACGGCGGTCCGCAAGCTCACCCGCGCGGCCCAACGCCACCGGCGCGCGGCGCGCCGGCGCGCCCCGGCCAATCGCTGCACGTCCCTTCCCAGCGGCCGGTGTGACGCGCGACACTCTCAGGCGCGAGAGCTTGGCCCCCCGAGCCCGGCCCGGCGGCTGTGCCGCCGTGTCCGACAGAAGCGAGGTCACGTCTTGTCCGTGCACGACGATCTGTCCTCCGTGCAGCGCAGCCTCGACGAGCTGTCCCGGACGGTGACCCGGCTGGAACAGCGGCTGGGCGGCGGCCTGGAGGTACGCCGGGTCCGCACCGACGCCGACCACCTGCGCGAGAGCCTCGCGCTGCTGCGGGCCGCGGTTGCCGCACCGGACGCGCCCAAGCGCCCGGACCTCGTACCGATCCCCGACACGCCGTACGACGGCTCGCTGTGGACGGACTCGGACGACGAGGGGCTCGGCGCCCGCGACCGCCGCGCCCCCTAGGGCCCGCTCCGGGACGAGCGACCGGCCCTCCACCCGACCCGACCGACCGGAGTCGCCCAGTGGCCACTGGTACCGAACCTCCAGCCACCGATGACCGTCCCCCGGGCGGCGGCGTCCACACCCCGACGCGTGCCGCCATCCGCGCCCGGCACCTGCGCACCGACCGCTGGTGGCTGGCGCCGACCGCCACCGCGGCGGGCCTGCTGGCCTTCGTCGTCTACTCGACCTGGCGGGCCTTCGCGGGCTCCGACTACTACGCGGCCCCCTACGTCTCGCCCTTCTACTCCCCCTGTCTGGCGGAGAGCTGCGAGCCGATGCGCTCGGGGCCCAACTGGGGTCTGTTCGGGGCCTGGTGGGGCATCTCCCCCGCGATCCTGATTCTGGTCTTCCCGCTGGGCTTCCGCCTGACCTGCTACTACTACCGCAAGGCCTACTACCGGGGCTTCTGGGCCTCCCCGCCGGCCTGCGCGGTGGCCGAGCCGCACAAGAGGTACACCGGCGAGACCCGCTTCCCGCTGATCCTGCAGAACGTCCACCGGTACTTCTTCTACGCGGCGCTCCTGGTCGCGGGCATCCTCACCTACGACACCGTGCTCGCCTTCCGCGACGAGCACTACGCGTGGGGCCACATGGGCCTAGGCACCCTGGTGTTCCTGGCCAACATCGCGCTGATCTGGGCGTACACCCTCTCCTGCCACTCCTGCCGGCACATCGTCGGCGGCAAGCTCAGGCACTTCTCCCGGCATCCCGTGCGCTACCGGCTGTGGCAGTGGGCCGGCCGGCTCAACGCCCGGCACATGCAGCTCGCCTGGGCGTCGCTGGTGAGCGTGGCGCTCGCCGACTTCTACGTGTATCTCGTCGCGTCCGGTGTCTTCGACGATCCGAGGTTGTTCTGATGTCCGTGGCCGACCGGCAGGAATGGGACGTCGTCGTGGTGGGCGCGGGCGGCGCCGGACTGCGCGCCGCCGTCGAGGCCCGCGAGCGGGGCGCCCGTACGGCCGTGATCTGCAAGTCGCTGTTCGGCAAGGCGCACACCGTGATGGCCGAGGGCGGCATCGCCGCCTCCATGGGCAACGTCAACTCCGGCGACAACTGGCAGGTCCACTTCCGCGACACGCTGCGCGGCGGCAAGTTCCTCAACCAGTGGCGGATGGCCGAGCTGCACGCCCAGGAGGCCCCGCAGCGGGTGTGGGAACTGGAGACCTGGGGCGCGCTGTTCGACCGTACGCGGGACGGCCGGATCTCGCAGCGCAACTTCGGCGGCCACGAGTACCCGCGCCTCGCCCACGTCGGCGACCGTACGGGTCTTGAGCTGATCCGCACCCTCCAGCAGAAGATCGTCTCGCTCCAGCAGGAGGACTTCCGCGAGACCGGGGACCACGAGTCCCGGCTGAAGGTCTTCCAGGAGTGCACGGTCACCCGCGTGCTCAAGGAGGGCCGCAAGGTCTCGGGGGTGTTCGGCTACGAACGCGAGAGCGGCCGCTTCCTCGTCCTCCGGGCGCCCTCGGTGGTGATCGCGACCGGCGGCATCGGCAAGTCGTTCAAGGTGACGTCGAACTCGTGGGAGTACACGGGCGACGGCCACGCGCTGGCCCTGCTGGCCGGGGCGCCGCTGCTCAACATGGAGTTCGTGCAGTTCCACCCGACGGGCATGGTCTGGCCGCCGTCGGTGAAGGGCATCCTCGTCACCGAGTCGGTGCGCGGCGACGGCGGGGTGCTGCGCAACTCCGAGGGCAGACGGTTCATGTTCGACTATGTCCCGGACGTCTTCAAGGAGAAGTACGCCGAGTCCGAGGCGGAGGCCGACCGCTGGTACGACGACCCGGACCACAACCGGCGCCCGCCCGAGCTGCTGCCCCGCGACGAGGTCGCCCGCGCGATCAACGCCGAGGTGAAGGAGGGCCGGGGCTCGCCGCACGGCGGGGTCTTCCTGGACGTGTCGACCCGGATGCCCGCCGACGTGATCCGGCGCCGGCTGCCCTCGATGTACCACCAGTTCAAGGAGCTGGCGGACGTGGACATCACGGCGGAGGCGATGGAGGTCGGGCCGACCTGCCACTACGTGATGGGCGGCATCGCCGTCGACTCCGACACCGCCGCCGCCCGCGGGGTGCCGGGTCTGTTCGCGGCCGGTGAGGTGGCGGGCGGCATGCACGGCTCCAACCGGCTGGGCGGCAACTCGCTGTCCGACCTGCTGGTGTTCGGGCGCCGGGCGGGCCGGTACGCGGCCGAGTACGCGGCGGGCCGGACGGACGAGGGCACGCGTGCCCGGGTGGACGACGCGCAGGTCGACGCCGCCGCCGCGGAGGCGCTGCGCCCCTTCTCCGCCGAGGCGCACGAGCCCGGCGCCGGCCCGCCGGAGAACCCGTACACCCTGCACCAGGAACTCCAGCAGACGATGAACGACCTGGTGGGCATCATCCGCCGCGAGGCGGAGATGAAGCAGGCCCTGGAGAAGCTGGCGGAGCTGCGGGTGCGGGCCCGCCGGGCCGGGGTGGAGGGGCACCGGCAGTTCAACCCGGGCTGGCACCTCGCCCTGGACCTGCGCAACATGCTGCTGGTCAGCGAGTGCGTGGCACGGGCCGCGCTGGAGCGCACCGAGTCGCGCGGCGGGCACACCCGCGAGGACCACCCGTCGATGGACCGGCGCTGGCGCCCGGTCAACCTGGTCTGCTCCCTGGCCGGCCCGGCGGACGACCTCGCCGCGGCGGACCCCGAGCGCGGCCGGATCGCCCTGGAGCGGCAGACCACCGAGCCGATCCGGCCCGACCTGCTCGCCCTCTTCGAGAAGGAGGAGCTGGTGAAGTACCTCGCCGACGAGGAGCTGGAGGGCCTGTCCGAATGAGCGGCTACGAGGCCCGGTTCAAGGTGTGGCGCGGTGACGTGGCGGGCGGCGGCCTGCACGACTTCACGGTCGAGGTGCACGACGGCGAGGTGGTCCTCGACATCGTCCACCGCCTCCAGGCCACCCGGGCCCCCGACCTCGCGGTGCGCTGGAACTGCAAGGCCGGCAAGTGCGGTTCGTGCTCGGCGGAGGTCAACGGGCGGCCGCGGCTGCTGTGCATGACCCGCATGTCGGTGTTCTCCCGGGAGGAGACGATCACGGTCACGCCGCTGCGGGCCTTCCCGGTGATCCGGGACCTGGTGACGGACGTCGGGTTCAACTACACCAAGGCCCGCGAGGTCCCGGCCTTCGTGCCGCCCGCCGATCTCGGGCCGGGCGAGTACCGGATGATGCAGGAGGACGTGGACCGCTCGCAGGAGTTCCGCAAGTGCATCGAGTGCTTCCTGTGCCAGGACACCTGCCACGTGGTCCGCGACCACGAGGAGAACAAGCCCGCCTTCGCGGGCCCGCGCTTCCTGATGCGCGTCGCCGAACTGGACATGCACCCGCTGGACGCCGCCGCCGACACCGGCCTCGACCGGTCCCGCGCCGCCCAGGACGACCACGGGCTCGGCTACTGCAACATCACCAAGTGCTGCACGGAGGTCTGCCCCGAGGGCATCCGGATCACGGACAACGCGCTGATCCCGCTGAAGGAACGGGCCGCCGACCGCAAGTACGACCCGCTGGTGTGGCTGGGGTCGAAGATCGGGCGCCGGTCCCGGGACCGCTAGCGGACCCAGCCGTCCCGGTACGACGCCCAGTCCTCCTCCGTCGCCGCGAAGTCGATGTACGCCGCGACGCCGAACCGCTCCCGGCCGGCGTCCGTGCGGGACAGGCCGAGCCGGACGCCGCGGACGGCGGCGTCGACGGTCTCCGCGTGGTTCCAGTGGCCGAAACGGTTCTCGTGGTAGAAGGGCAGGCCCATCAGGAGGTGGGTCGTCGGCGGGGTCGCCTCCAGGGCCAGCGAGGTCTGCTGGGCGACGTAGCCGCCGTACAGGCTCTCCAGGGGCTGCATGGTGTCGTACGACATGACGGCGATCTGGTCGACGCGGCGGGCGACCTGGCCGAAGAACTCCTGGGACCACCACTTGGGGTGTCCGGCGACCGTGCCCCAGAAGGAGTGGAAGCCCGGCAGCGGGTCGATCTGGTGGGCGGCGACGGAGAGCCGCGCGTCGCGGGCGCGGGTGACGGCGCGGACGTCGTCCAGGAGGGAGAGGTAGTCCCGGTCGCCCGAGTGCAGCGGTTCCAGGTCGAGGTGGACGCCGTCGTAGCCGGCGTCCAGGACCTGGCGGGCCGAGCCGACGACGGCGGCGCGGGTCGACGCCTTCTCCAGGCGCATGCCGTCGGGGCTCTCGGTGGCGAGGACGTCGCCGAGGAATGCCTGGACACGGACGCCGGGCAGCTCCCGGTGCACCCCCTCCACGAACCGGCGGGCGTTCGGGTAGAGGGACTCGGGCAGCGTGCCGTCGTGCTCCATCGGGCCGGTGTGGACGTACAGGTCGCGGATGCCGGTGGTCCTCAGCTCCCGGGCCAGCGCCGTGAGGTCCGCGTCCGTCTTGCGGCCGTCGACCCAGGCGTGGCCGAGCCACATCGCGTCGCGGTCGCGGGTGTGCGTGCCGTCGGCGGGGTCACCCATGTAGGTGACGCGAAGGGCCGCTTCGGCGGTGAGGAGAGGGACGAGGAGGATGAGGAGGACGGCGAGGGCGATGCGGCGGAGCCGCTTCTTCCACCGGGGCCGAGCACCGTCGGCGGCCTTCGGTCCAGCTTCCGGCCCGGCTGCCGGATCGGTTCCCGGTGGGTCTTCCGGATCGGTTCCCGGTCCGGCTTCCGGATCGGTTCCCGGTGCGTCTTCCGGTCCGGTGTCTCTCCGGTCCGTGTCCGCCACGGTGTCCCCTCCCTGTCGTCCCGCCCCGGTCGCGGTAGCCGGAATGCGCGCCTACGCTCCGAGCGTGTTGCCACCGGGGACGCCTCGAACCGGTGTTCCGGTTGCGGTCGGGAGTGTGCGGTGACGGTCTCCGCCGATCTGGTGCCGCCCCTGGTCACGGCCGGGGCGGCCCTGCTGCTGGCCGGGTACGGCCACGTCCGCCGTACCCGGCGGGCCCGGAACCGGACGACTCCGGGCCGGGTCAGAACAGGCTCAGCAGGGCCTCCGCCGGGTCGGTGAGCTGGGTGTCGGCGCCCGGCAGGGGCAGCTCGAACCAGACCGTCTTGCCGTGCGGCGTACGGCGTGAGCCCCAGGCGGCGCTGAGCAGGCCGACCAGTTGCAGGCCGCGGCCGCCCTCGTCCGTGTCGCGGGCGCGGCGCCGGCGGGGCTGGACCAGGCCGGAGTCCCAGACCTCGCAGACCAGGGTGCGGTCGAGGAGCAGGCGGAGTCTGATCTCGCCCTCGCCGTAGCGCAGCGCGTTGGTGACGAGTTCGCTGACGAGCAGTTCCGTGGTGTCGACCAGCGGTTCCATGTCCCAGGCGAGCAACTGGGCGCGGGCGTACTCGCGGGCCCGGCCGACGCTGCGCGGTTCGCGCGGCAGGGTCCAGTCGCCGACCGAGTCGCTGGGCAGTCCCTGGACACGGGCCATGAGCAGGGCGATGTCGTCCTCGCCGTGGTGGCTGTCGAGGGTGTGGAGGACCTGGTCGCAGACGTCCTCCAGGGGCTGCGCGGGGTCGGTGAGGGCGCCCACGAAGGCCCGCAGGCCCTCGTCGAGGGGGTGGTCGCGGCTCTCGACCAGCCCGTCGGTGTAGAGGGCGAGCAGGGCGCCCTCGGGCAGTTCGACCTCCACCTCCTCGAAGGGCTCCCCGCCGACGCCGAGCGGCAGGCCGGGCGGTACGTCCAGCATCAGCGCGGACTCGCCGGGCTCGACCAGGACGGGTGGCAGGTGGCCCGCGTTGGCGAAGGTGCAGCGCCGGGTCACCGCGTCGTAGACGGCGTACACGCAGGTCGCCAGGTACACCTCGGACAGGTCGGCCTCCCGGGGACGGCGGGCCGCGCGGGTGGCCTGCTGGACGCCTCCCGGGGCTCCGAGGCCGCGGGCGATCTCGTCCAGTTGGCCGAGCACCTCGGCCGGTTCGAGGTCGAGCTGGGCCAGGGTGCGCACGGCGGTGCGCAGTTCCCCCATCGCGACGGCGGCGCGCAGGCCGCGGCCCATGACGTCGCCGACGACCAGCGCGGTGCGGTGGCCGGGGAGTTCGATGACGTCGAACCAGTCGCCGCCGACCTCGCTGGCCCGGCCGGTGGCCGCGTTGCCGGGCAGGTAGCGGCAGGCGATGTCGAGCCCGGACGCCTCCGGATCGCCGGGCGGGAGCAGGGAGCGCTGCAGGATCAGCGCGCGTTCGTGTTCGCGCCGGTAGAGGCGGGCGTTGTCGATGCAGACGGCGGCGCGCGCGGCCAGTTCCACGGCGAGGTCGCGGTCGCGGTCGCCGAACGGCTCGCTGCCCTTGGTGCGGGCGAACTGGACGAGTCCGACGACCGTGTCGTGGGCGACCATCGGCACGGCGATCGTGGACTGCACGAGGCCGCCGTCCTCGGCGGGGACGGTGCGCGGCCGGGCGGTGCGCAGGGCGTCCGCGCAGGGGGAGTTGAACGGGAAGTGGTGGACGGCCCCGAGCTCGACCCGCTGGCCGGCGCCGCGGAAGGGGGCTTCGGAGACGGCGCTGGAGAAGGCTACGCGGCGCAGTTCCGCGCTGCCGTCGGCGAGGCCGGGCGGGGTCTCGTCGCCGGCGAGCAGTCCTTGGTAGAGGTCGACGGTGGCCAGGTCGCAGAAGCCGGGGACGACGACGTCGAGGAGTTCGCGGGCGGTGGTCTCCAGGTCGAGGGAGTTGCCGATGCGGGCGCCGGCCTCGTTGAGCAGGGCGAGGTTGCGCCGGGCGGCGGCGGCCTCGCGGGCGGCCCGGCGGCGGGCGGTGATGTCGGTGCCGAGCCAGGCCACGCCGATGGGCCGGCCGGAACCGCTGTGCACGCGGTAGAGGTTGACGGACCAGTGGCGGCGTTCCTGCGAGCCCGGCACGAAGCCCGTGACGTGCATGTCCGTGATCGAGTCGCCGGTCTCCAGGACCCGGCGCAGGGTCGCGGTGACCCGGTCGGCCTCGCCGCGCGGCAGGTAGTCGTGGACGCCCTTGCCGCGGTGGTCGTCGGGGTTGCCGCCGAAGATCGAGGCGAAGCGCTGGTTGGCGCGGCGCACCCGCAGGTCGGGGTCGATCAGCAGGAAGCCGAAGGGTGACTGGCCGAAAATGGCCTGCGAGGCGGCGAGATCGGTCTCGATGCTGCGCAGGACGCGGACGTCGACGACGATGCAGACGGCGGCCTTCTGCCCGTCCTCGGTGCGCGTCGGCATGACGTACACCTCGGCCAGCCCGCGCTGCCCGCGGCGTCCGTTCGCGCGCTCCCCGGACCCGGTGGTGCCGTCCGGCGTCCGGAAGGGGACCACGCCGGTCCACTCCCGGCCGTCGAGGATCTCGGTCATCTTGCGCTGGCCGCGCTCGCGCAGGTCGGGGTCGATGAAGGTCTCGATGGGATCGGCGCCGACGGCGTCCTCCGCACGGATGCCGAGCAGTTGCTCGGCGCGCAGGCTCCACTGGTCGACGAGCCCGTCGGGCCCGATGGAGAAGGAGGCGACCTTGATGTAGTCGTAGATGGAGCCGGGCGGGCTGCTCTGCCACACCGCGTCACCGAGCGGCGCGCCCTGCGCCGGGCCCCCGGACTCGGTGGGCTCCGTGGGCTCCTCGGCCCTCGCTGGTATCTCGCTCACGCGAACCGTCCCCTCCAGCTCACCGCGTCCGGCACCGGTCACCGGAGGCGGCTGCCCGCAGTATCCAGCACTACGGCGCCGCACGACACGGTGTTCACGATCACAGCACGGTCCCGATGGTTTTCGGTCCGGACCGTGACAACACTTCCAGTCTTCTAACCAGCGGACACGGCATCGAATCACGCAGTTCCACAACTGCCACCGGCCCGAACCGGTTGACGGCCGGGACAAGGGTCGATGTCGGTACATTCCGGACACTTTCCCGGTCTGCGGCGACGGAGCGTCACGAAGCCGGCACGTCGGTCGGCACATCGGCCGGCAGGGCGAGTTCGAACCACACGGTCTTTCCCGTCCCGCCCGGCCGGGTGCCCCAGCCACGCGCGACGGCGGCCAGCAGTTGCAGGCCCCGGCCGGCCTCGTCGTCGGGGCCGGCTACGCGCTCACGGGGCGGATCGGGCAGCGGGTCGGACACCTCCACCAGCAGGACCCCGGCGGCTCCGTCGGCCGCCGCGGCTTCGCGCACCAGGCGGACTCCGATGGGTCCCGCGGCATGCCGCAGGGCGTTGGTGACCAGCTCGCTGACGAGCAGCACGGCGATGTCCCCGACACTGTCGAGCCGCCAGTCGTCCAGCGTGCGGCGGACCCGGGAGCGGGCGGTCCGCACGGCGTCCGGCGCCGCGGGGAAGACCCACTCGACGTAGTCGCCCTCGATGCCGCTCACGCCGATCACTTCCCCGGACGACAACTCCCACGCGTGCCCCTTTTCGGGGGGTTAATGGGCCCATACCCCTTTATCCGGGGTCGGTACCGGTCCGGGTACCGCTCATTCGGGCCGCGCGGCGCGCACCTCGGGCCAGACCTGGGCGAGCACGCGCTCGACGGCCGGTACGTCCTGCTCGAGCCAGGGCACGTCCCAGACCTGGGCGGGGGTCAGCCAGCGCAGGGCGTCATGATCCTCAAGGGGTTCGGGGGCGGCGGAGCCGGGGAGCAGGCGGGCGGTCCACACCTGGAGGACGTACGGCGCCCGCAGCGGCCACTGCCCCGGGACACGCTCACCGGTCCCGGCCGCCACCCCGAGTTCCTCGCGCAGCTCGCGCACGAGCGCCGCCTCGGGCGCCTCGCCGGCCTCGACCTTGCCGCCGGGCAGCTCCCACCGCCCGGCGAGTTCGGCGGGCGCGCTGCGGCGTGCGGCGAGCAGGCGTCCGCCGTCGATCAGGGCGGCGCCCACCACGATCCGTTCCGTCATGCGCCGGAGCCTACGGCCTCGCACCCGGCCGGTCCGGCCCGCCCGGTGGCGGCGTCGGTCAGTCCGCCGCGCCCGTGGCCGTGCCCGCGTCCTTCGCGCCGAGCCTCTCGACCCAGTAGAGCCGCTGATGGCCGCGACCGTCGAGGGTGTCCGCGATCTCCTGGGCCTCGGCCCGGGTCGCGTACCTGCCCACGCGGTAGCGATTGCCGTTGTCGTCCTGCCGGAAGACCAGCCAGGGAAGAGTGACCGTGCCGTCGTTCATCGCGCCCCTCCGCCTCACGTTCCCGTCGCCCGCGGCACTCGCCGCGCCCCGCCCGTCCGGGAAACCGCAATCCGCATATGCCCGAGCCTACGCCCTACCTTCACGGAGCGAACACGGCTTTGCACAAAGAGGTACGCAACCAGCCAGAACGCAGGGGGCGCGCGTTGCGGAACGCGCCGTCCGCGCACACCGTTGCCTCCGGTCACAGGCATGACGGGGAGCCGGGGAGGGGACCTGCGGGAACGGCCGGATTCCGGCGCCGGGCGGAGGGTGCCGCCGGGGGCCGCGGACGGGCGAGCAGGGGTGCGGGAGGAGGAACGGAGCGCGGGAGGCGCACGACGGGCGTGCGCCATCTCACACCGCGGAGTGGCGTGAACTCCCCGCGCCGGTGCGCTCCTTGGCGGCTACCTGACCGGCAGGTGGTACGCCACCCGGTACCGGTCGGCGGGGACGACCACGTCGGCCGTCTCCACCGCGCGCCCGGAGGCGTAGAACGTGCGCTGGATGACCAGCACCACGTGTCCCGGCACGCCTCCCAGGGCGAGCAGTTCCTCGGCGAGGCCGGGGCGGGCGCCGACCTCCTCGGTGACGTTGTCCACGACGACGTCGATGGCGGCCATGCGCTCGACGACGCCCATGCCGCCGAGCGGCCCCTCCTCGGGCAGCATCACCGGTGTGCGCCCGGTCAGGTCAAGCGGCTCCCAGGAGGTGGAGAGCATGACGGCCTCACCGGCCTCCCGGAAGACGTACCGGGTGCACATCACGCGGTCGCCGGGCTTGATCCCGAGCCGCTCGGCCACGGCGCCGCTCGCCTCGGCCTGCTCGCTGCGCGACTCCCAGGTGCCGCGCACGTCGGCGTCGGCCTGCTCCTGCCGGAAGGGCGTGGCGCCCCCGGCCGGGCGGTACCCGGACCGGGCGACGCGCTTCGGGACGGGCCGCTCGCGCACATAGGTGCCGGAGCCGGAGCGGCCCTCGACCAGGCCCTCGGCCATCAGCACCTTGCGGGCCTCCAGGGCGACGGTGTCCGAGACGCCGTACTCCTCGCGGATCCGCGCCTGGGACGGAAGGCGGGTGTGGGGCGGCAGCAGGCCGTCGGCGATCTTCTTGCGGAGATCACCCGCCACGCGCAGATACGCCGGCTGCTCACCGAATGTCACTGGCCGCTCCCATCAGATTGTACAGACAGCAACAGCGTGGCAACCGCGGGTTGTCCCGGGCAAGCAAAGGCCAGAGAATCACTCGAAGTGATGACTTGCCCCGCCCGAGGGCTTTACGCAGGCACTTTCTCCCCGCTATGGGCGCCGTCACACCTCCTTGCCGGGGCTGTCTCCTCCGCCGCCGCCGGGCTCCTCGTACTCCGGCGGCGTGGTGTCGAGGCCGAGGGACTCGCGGGCGGTGACGGTGGTGTCGCCGTCGACGAGCGCGTAGCCCTCGTCGAGGTGCTCGTAGAACGGGTCCGCGGCGGGAGTCGTCCCGGCCGCGGCGAACTCCTTGCGTGCCGCTTCGAGGTCCGCGACCAGCTTGGTGACGGGCCGCTCGGCCGCGGACGGCCAGGAGTGCGCGCCCAGCATCCCGATCTGCTCGCCCAGCGCCTTCTCCACCCGGCCCGCCCAGGCCCGGTACCCGGCCGGGTCGTCCTCGAAGTACTCGCTCTCCGGCGTCGACTCCAAGGCGTCGTCCACGACTCGCGCGGCCTCCAGGTAGGCGACCTGGTGCGCGTCGAGCGTCGATGCGTCGTTGCGCAGCGAACCCTTCAGGCCGGTCCCCTCGTCCGTGCTGCCGAACAGGCAGGTGATCTCCCGGTCACCCGCCCGCCAACTGCCCGAGGTCGGCGTCAGGTAGTACACGTCGACGTCGGTCGGCAGCGCCCAGGTGTCCATGGCGTACTCGTCCACGAGCCCGTAGCAGCGCTCGTCGGCCGTCGAGGTGACCTCGCGGTCCCCCGGGTACGGGCCGCGGTCCGGCAGGTCGAACACGGCGAACACCTCGCCGTCGTGCCGCTGTTCGCAGGGCACCTCGTCGACGTCGTACGTCACGCCCTGGAGGGAGCCCCCGGGTGTGTTGAAGCACTGGCCCTTCTCGAGGGCGAAGGCGGTGCCGCTGCGGGCGGCGTCCCGGAAGCCGTCCCAGAAGTCGGCGGCGGCGCCGGTCGAGAACACCAGCACCCACAGGACCAGTCCCACGGAGGACAGCACACTTCCGGCCACCGCGAATCCCTTGCCCCGCTCGCCCCGCTTGCGGATCCGGGCCAGCGCGATCAGCCCGAGCACGAGCCCGACCGCCGGCACGCAGCACAGGACACCGAGCACGAAGGCGGCGACGGCGAGCCCGTTGACGGGGGCCTGCCGGGGGTGCGGCCCGTAGGGGTGGCCCCACGGCGGCGGAGCGTACGGGCCCTGGGGGTAGGGCCCTTGGGGTCCCGGCGGCGGCGGTATCGACACGAGTGCCTTGCTCCTGTTCACGAGGTGGTGCGGCGGCGTGCGCGGCCCCGCGCATCGTAAGCGCGGCCCGGCGGGGAGGCGACGCGCGGGTCGCGGCGGCGCACGCCGGGTTCGTCGCCGCGCCGATCGGCGCGGTTCCGGCCGCGGCGTGCCCGGCCACGGCGGGGGCTCGCCCCGCGCCGTCGGCTGCGCTCCCTCGTGCCCGGTGCCCCACGCCCGCTCCGCTCGCCCGCCTCCCGCGCGTGACGGCGCTCCGGAGGCCGCTGGTCGTACGGAGCCAGGTGGACCGGACGCCGGCGGCGTGCGCGTTCCCGCCGTAGGCGGCGCAGGCGGGACCAGCGGCCGAAGGCACCGGCCGACGCGGAGGACGGGCGGGCGGTCGCCGGTGCGCGGGTGGTCGGAGGGCCGGGCCGCCCGCACGTGACACGCCTTCAGGACAGCTGCGCGGGCCGCTCGGACGTGACACGCCTTCAGGACGGCTGCGCGGGCCGCTCGGACGTGACACGCCTTCAGGACGGCTGCGCGGGCCGTTCCGACGTGACGCGTCTTCAGGACGGCTGCGCGGGCCGTCCGTCGCCCAGTCCGAGCCGGGCCTGTTCCTCCTCGACGACCTGGCGGGCCAGGTCGGGGTCCAGGACGTCCACGGCGTCCGGCGTCGCCTCGGCCAGCACGCTGCGCCGGGCGTAGGCGTCGAAGAGCCGGGCCTTCCTGTCCAGCATCCGCACCAGCCGCTCGTCGACCCCGCCGGTGGTCAGCAGCCGGTGCACCCGGACCGGCCGGACCTGGCCCATGCGGTGGGCCCGGGCGACGGCCTGGTGCTCGACGGTCGGCTTGATCTGGGGCTCGCACAGGACCACCACGGAGGCCGCCTGGAGGTTGAGGCCGATCCCCGCCACCTGGATCTGCGCGAGCAGCACCGCCGGTCCGGACACGGCCGTGAAGGCGTCGGCGACCTGCTGGCGCCTGGCGGGCGGCACGCTGCCGTTCAGCGGCCCGAAGACCGGGCCGTACGGCGCCCGCGGGCCGGGTTCCTCGGTGCGCAGCGCGTCCTCGACCGTGCTCAGCACGTCCCGGAAGGCGGTGAAGACGACGACCTTGTGCCCGTTCTCCCCGGCCTCCCGCACGATCTCGCGCAGGCGGCCGAGTTTGGCGGACGCCTCCGGACGCGCGTACGCGGCCCTGCGCATGGCCATGAAGTTGCCGTCGGCCACGGCCGCGCGGTAGGCCCGCTCGTCCTCGGCGCTCGGCTCCTCCCACTCGTCCGTGTGCTGGAGGCTGGGCAGTTCGGTCAGGACGTCCTTCTGGTTGCGGCGCAGGTAGACCCGGGCGACCGCCTGGCGGAAGGCCACCGGGTCGACCGGCCCGGCGCCGTCCCCCAGCCGGTCCGCCACCTCCGGGTCGAGCATCCGGACCAGGTTGCGGAACTCGGCGACCCGGTTCTCCATCGGCGTACCCGTCATGAACAGGACGTGCTCGCACCGGGCGGCCCACTGGCCGACCGCGCGCGCCCGCAGGGTCTGCGGGTTCTTCACGGCGTGCGCCTCGTCGACCACCAGCATCCCGAGTCGGTCCGCCTCCGGGGCCGGGAGATGCCGCAGCAGGCCGTAGGTGGTCACCGCGACCCCGCCCCGCTCCCGCCAGTCGGCGAAGGCGTCGTGCCGGTCCGGACCGTGCAGCGGCAGGACCCGCAGCGTGCTGCGGGAGGCGACCTCGCGCGTCCAGTTGACCAGGACGCTCGCCGGGCACACCACCAGGAAGTGGGTGCGGCCGCCCGCGGCCAGGTGGGCCAGGGCCGCGATGGCCTGGACGGTCTTGCCCAGGCCCATCTCGTCGCCCAGGATCACCCGGCGCCGCGCGAGGGCGAACCGTGCCCCGAACGCCTGGTACCCGCGCAGCGACACCCGGCGGTGGGTGTCGTCCAGGTGCTGTTCCCGCACCCGCTCGGCGAGGTCGTCGGGCAGGAAGCCCTGGGCGGCCGCGGTGTCGGGGGCACGCGTGACGATCTCGCCGAGCAGTGCGTAGTACTCGGCGGAGCGCACTTCGAAGTCGGTCCAGGCCGCGAGGTCGCCCGCCGCTCCGCGCAGCAGGTCCACCGACGCCTGGGCGAACCGCTCGGGGGCACCGGCCCGCTCCGCCTCGTCGAGGAGCGTCCCGATCGCCGCGACCGCCTCACGCGCCCGCGCCCTCCGCGCCCGTCCGGCCAGCAGCAGTCCGCTCCGCCGGGCGGCCGGACGGGCGTCGGCCAGCAGCGGTTCGAGCCGGCCCGTCAGGGCGGTGGCCTCGTCGACCGAGCGCCGCGCCTCCGGGCCCGCCTGCACCAGTACGTGGAGGGCCGAGACCAGCGCGGTCGTACCGGGCTCGGGCCGGTCCACGTCCAGGTGGACGGCGACCGTCTCCCCGGCCGCCTCGGCCAACTGCCGTGCGGCGGACAGGATCTGGTCGACGGTGCGCTGTCCGACCCCGGGTATCTGCCGCAGGCGGTAGGCCCCGGCGTCGAGTACGGCGGCGACGGTGCCGAAGCCGGCGCGCTCGACGGCCCCCAGGCGCAACTGCCCCCCGGTGGCCTCCTGCAGCCGCGTCACGGGGATGGCGTCGAGGGCCTCCCGGGCCGCGGCCCGGTGCAGCGGCTCCAGTGCCGCCCGGACGGCCCCGACGGCCCGCTCGTGGTCACCGGCCAGGGCGCGCGCCGCCTCCTGGAGCCGCTTGCCGCGGGCGACCGTCTCCCGCTCAGCGCGTCCCATCGCCCACCGTGCCCCCTCCCGACTCCGCCGAACGGCCTTCAGCGGCTGTGCACATGGGCCCGCACCCCCTGCAGCCCGAACAGGACGAGCAGTTCCACCGCGCCGCCGTCGGCGCTGCCCAGCCAGTGCGGCAGGGACGTGTCGAACTCGGCCGCCTCACCCGGCGACAGCGTCAGGTCGCGCTCGCCGACCAGCAGCCGCAGCCGTCCGCCGAGCACGTACAACCACTCGGAGCCCTCGTGGGTCTGCGGGGTCGGTTCGAGGGGCGCGGGACGGCTCGGGATGATCATCTTGAACGCCTGGGTGCCGCCCGGCCGCCGGGAGAGCGGCACGAAGACCATCCCGAACCGCTTGACCGGCTTCAGGTGGATGCGGGGGTCCCCCGTGCGCGGGGCGCCGACGAGGTCGTCCAGGGGGACGTCGTAGATCCGGGCGAGCGGCAGCAGCAGCTCCAGGGTCGCCCTGCGCCGTCCGCTCTCCAGCCGGGACAGCGTGCTCTCCGACACGCCGGTCGCGGCCGAGAGGTGGGCGAGGGTGATGCCGCGCTCCCGGCGCAGCGCGCGCAGGCGCGGGCCCACGGCGTCGAGTACGTCGTCCGTTGCGGCGTCCATCGGGCCACCTTGCCACAACGGCAAGATTCCGTGCCGGTTCGGTCGTCCGCTGCCCAGACTGACGGCATCCCCTGCTCACGGCCGGCCGACCGGCCGAGCCCGACGGAAGGAGTTCCGATGAGCGCCACCGACGCGGTCACGTTCTGGGACGGCGTGTACGCCGCCCGCCCGGCGTCCGACGCCCCGCGGCCGAACGTCCGTCTCGTCGAGACGGTCACCGGCCTGTCTCCCGGCGACGCGCTGGACCTGGGGTGCGGCAGCGGCGGCGACGCGCTGTGGCTCGCCCGGCGGGGCTGGCGGGTCACGGCCGTGGACGTCTCCGGCGTGGCGGTCGAACGGCTCGCGGAGCACGCCCACGTGCACGGCCTCGACGGCCGGGTGGACGCCGTACGGCACGACCTGCACGCCTCCTTCCCCGAGGGCCGGTTCGACCTGGTCTGCGCGCACTACCTCCACACGCCCTTCGGCCTGGACCGCGCGTCGGTCCTGCGCGGGGCCGCGCGGGCGCTGCGCCCGGGCGGGCGGCTGCTGGTCGTCGACCACGGCTCGACGGCGCCGTGGTCGTGGGACCAGGACCCCGACGCGCGGTTCCCGGCCCCCGGGGACGTCGCGGCGGAACTCGCCCTGGACCCGGTGACGTGGCGGGTCGAACGGGCCGAGGCCCCGCGCCGGACCGCCACCGGCCCGGGCGGGCGCACCGCCGAGGTCGTCGACCACGTCCTGCTCGTCCGCCGCGCGGACTGACGGCGCGGCTCCCACCAGGAGGTCACCATGTCGGCCACCCCCCGCACCCCCCGCACCCACCGCCGGGACACCCCGCCGCCCCGCACCGGGGACGGCGAGGCCGCCACCCTGCGCGGATTCCTCGACTACCTGCGGACCTCGATCGCCGGCAAGGTCGAGGGCGCCCCGGAACCACGGGTCCGCACGGCCGCGGTGCCGTCCGGCACCAACCTGCTCGGGCTCCTCCACCACCTGACCCACGTCGAGCGCGCGCTCTTCCTCGGGGAGGAGGTACGGAACTGGCCCGCGACGTTCCGGGCCGCGCCCGAGGACGACGTGACCGAGGTCGTCGCCCGCTACCGGGACGCGGTCGAGCGCGCGAACCGCGTCCTCGACCGCTGCACCGACCTCGCCGCCCCACTCCCCCGGCCCCACCGGCACGGGGGCCGCCCCGCGCCCAGCGTCCGCTGGGCCCTCACCCACATGCTCGAGGAAACCGGCCGCCACGCGGGCCACGCGGACATCCTGCGCGAGCTGATCGACGGGGCGACGGGGCGCTGACCGCGAGGGACGGCACCTGGGCAGGGCGCCGTCCCTCCGGCTCCGCGTGCGCCGGGCGCAGACCATTCTGGATGACGTAGTCCAAAATTCGGGCTACGCTGCTCCGCATGGGCAGACCCCGTACGTTCGATGAGACCGCCGTACTCGACGCCGCCGCCCGCGAGTTCCGGGTGCACGGGTTCGCGGACACCTCCACCGAGCAGCTCTGCGAGGCGGCGGGACTGCGGCGCAGCAGCCTCTACAACGCCTTCACGTCGAAGGACGACCTGTTCGTCCGCGCCCTGGAGCACTACGTCACAACGATCCGCGCACGCCAGACGGCCATCCTCGCCGACGAGACACGGTGCGGTGCCGAGCGGCTGCGCGCCCTGGTCGACGTGGTCGTCGGCGAGGAGCAGGACGCCGCCCGGCACGGCCACGCGGCCGGCTGCATGGTCGTACAGAGCTTCATGAACCCCGACCTGCGCCAGCGGGACGAGCGTGTCGCGCGCGTCCTCGACAGGGACCTGCGGGAGCGGACCGCCCTCCTCGCGGAGGCCATCCGCGCGGGCCAGGCCGACGGCTCGCTCGCCGACTCGATGACGCCGGACGACGGAGCCATGCTCGTCACGACCGTCATCTCGGGCTTGCGCGTCACCGCACAGACCGGCATCGCCCCCGAAACCCTCCGGTACATCGCCCTGTCCGGACTGCGCGCCCTCCTGCGCTGACCGCTCGGCCTGCGAACGCCCCGCCCGCTCCCGCATGCCACCTCCGACACGCCACTCCCCCCTGCCGCCCTCCGCCTGACGCCTTTCGCATGGCGTCGTGCGCATGGCGTCGTGCGCATGCCGTCGTGCGCATGCCGTCGTTTTGGATTCTCCATCACAGAAACCAGGAGTCATGATCTCTCCGACCCCGTCCCGGCCCGTACCCCCAGCCGTGTACATCCTGGCCACCGGCGTCTTCGCGATGGTGACCAGCGAGTTCACCGTCGCCGGTCTCATGCCCCAGCTCGCCGAGGGTCTCGGCACCGGAATCGAGCAGATCGGCTACCTGGTGACCGTCTTCGCGGCAGCGATGGCCGTGGGCGGCCCGGTCCTCACCGTCGCCCTGTTGCGCGTGGCGCCGAAGACCGCGCTCATGCTGGTCTTCGCCCTCTTCCTGGTCGGCAATCTCGTCGCGGCGCTGGCCACCGGCTACCCGATGATGGTGACCGCCCGCGTCGTCGGCGGGGCCGCGTCACAGGCGTTCTTCGGCATCGCGGTCTCGTTGGGCGTCCGCCTGGTCGACGAGCGGGCGCGCGGCCGGGCCGTCGCGGTCGTGATGAACGGTCTCATGCTCGGCACCCTGCTCGGGCTGCCCCTGGCGACGTTCGTCGGCGACCGCTTCGGCTGGCGGTCCGCGTTCTGGGCGATCTCCCTGATCACCGTGGCGGCCGCCGCCCTGACCCTCCGCGGCGTGCGCAACCCCCCGGCCCCCACCGACCTGCAGTCCCGCTCGGGGACCGGCTCCGACCTCGCGGTGCTGCGCCGGCCGCAGTTCCTGCTCGCGCTCGTCTCCAGCACCTTCATCATCGGCGCGACGTTCTCGGTGTTCAGCTTCCTCACCCCGATCCTCACCGAGGTCACCGGGTTCTCCCCGGGCGTCGTGCCCGTGCTCCTGCTCGTCTACGGCGCCGCGACCCTGACCGGCAACATCGTCGTGGGACGGCTCGCGGACCGGCGGACCGTCTCCACCCTGCTGCTCGGCACGGGCCTGAACGTCCTCTTCCTCACCGGGTTCGCCCTCTTCGCGGACGTACCGCCGCTGGCGCTCGCGTTCATGGTGGGCATCGGCCTGGTCGGCGTCACCATGAACCCCGCCATGGCGGTGCGTGTACAGCGCGCCGGGAGCACCGCGCCGCTGGTGAACACCGTGCACGGTTCTTTCATCACCCTCGGGGTCATGATCGGCTCAGCCGCCGGCTCGGCCCTCGTCCCCCAGCACGGTCTCCGCGCCCCGGTCGTCCTCGGCATCGGCCTCGCGGCCCTGGCCGTCCTCGCCATCCTCCCCGCCCTCACGAGCCCGTACCTCCGCCACGGAAACGCCGTCCGCGCAGACGAATCCGTGCCGACGGGAGCCTGACGGCGACCGCGGGGTCGGCCGGCGGCGGACCGAGCCACGGGCCGGTGGAGGAAAGAGGCCCCCAACCCGCTCCCGCACAGGTCGGACGGCCTTTCGCGGACGTCACAGACGTTGAAGCGGAACGTTCGGCACAGTCCTTCCCGCGAGCTCTGAGGGTGGCTTGAGCGTGCATCGATATGCTCGTGGATGCGCCCTTTCCGACGGGTACTTGGCCCTCAAGGATCTGTCTGGCAGGATCCCGTCATGGCAAGAGAGGGTGGGGACCTGAGAGCCTGGCTGACCAGGCTTGACGATGTGCAGCTTCGTGAACTGATCCTGATACCGGGGCCCTTGCCCTTCTGGGCGAAGATCCCCCTCCGTGGCCCACATCCGCGTGTTGGCCGTCGCGAGTTACTTTCGGCCCGAGCATGGCTGAGTCGGGCACATACACGCGACTTGAAGCGAATCGCCGACGCAGCCGCCGACTTCGCAGACCACCTCTCGTCCCAGCACGCCGAGGGACCTCCGGTCGATCCTTCCCAGCCCGACATCGACGCTCTCAAGGCGATGACCGAGGCTCTGCCTCCGGTACTTGCCCGGCTGACCCTGCACTCCATGCTGTTGGAGGACGGCACCCCACGGCAGAGACTGGCCGAGCAGTACTGGGACCAGCTGCTCGTCACCGCAGACCGAGCGGCCACCAGTTGGAGCACGGAGGCGGAGGACCACGGCCATGACTCCGGCGAGGACATCGCCGAGCACGACGATGCCCTGAACGCCGTACCGCGGCAGCGGCCGGACCACTCGGGAGATGCTGTGTCGGACGAGCAGGCCAGGGCGACGGAGACCGCCCCCGGTACAGCGGCTCCCCCGGTCGTGGACACGACCGGGAATGCGAGCCCTCCTGCCGACCTCGCCACGGCCGTGGAAGCGCTGCGGGCCCATGCTGCGCGGTTCACGGATGGGCTGAGTCTCGCAGCGGACCGGGTCTCGCGTGGGCTTTCCCTGCCCGTGGCGCTGGAGGAGGAGACTGCCGCGTGGACGCGTGAGCGTGAGGCTGTGGCTCGCCTGTGCCGGGAGACGGGGCACGACTGGGCCGTCGAAGACGGTTTCGACGAACTCCAGGCGATTGTTGACGCCCTTCAGAAGGAACAGGAGCGGGAAGCTGCCCGCGCCAGACAACTCGCCGTGCTGCACGAGCAGCGACAGGCGCTGCTGCCGTTGCTGGGCCAAGTCGAGGGGAGCGGCGGTGGCGCCTACCTGGACTCCCTGCGGGCGACGCTGCGGGCCCTTGAGGCGGAGATCGTCGAGCTGACCAAAGTCACCCGCCCCGGCCTTGAGAGCCCGGAGGTAGCGACGCCTCAGCGCGCGGACAGCGGCAGCGACCCCACGACAGAGACTGCGGAACTCAGAGCGGCCGAGGCCGAGAAGGACCCGCCGGCCACGGACGACCGTGAAACGGCACTGTCCGACGCCGCTGCGGACACCGTCGGATCGACGGATACCGCTGTGACCGTCAACGCCACGGAAGCCGTCGAGCCCGCGGAAGCTGTGGAGCCCCCATGCGCCACGGATCCTGCCGAGCCCGGCGACGTCGCATGGCACGCGGACGGCCCGCAGACCGTGGCGGCCACGGAAACGGAAGTGCCTGCCGAAGCCGCGCACCCCCCGCTTGCCATCCACGGCGGGGAGCCGCAAGCCCTGAAAGACGAATCCACCACCGCCTCACCCGCACAACCTGAGCAGCCCGCGAGATCCGAGGCATCCGAGGAGCCCGCGCTGCCCTGGCACGGGCCCCTCGTCGAGCCCGGAACCGCAGCTGGTGCCACCGCCTCTCCTGTCGAACAGTTCGTCAGCGCGGAACGCTTCCAGGAGGCCTACTGGCTGACCGTGGCATCCACCGAGCCCGCGCACCGCGCGGAATGCCTGGCGTTCGCGGACGCCGCCTTCTCCTGCGCCACGCCGGAGGACGCGACACCAGTGATGACCCGGTACGTCCCCGACCTGGAGAGCGTGCAGAGCGACCGTCCGGCACTCGTCATGGCAGCCGTCGCCTCCGTCCGGGCCGGGCTGGTCGTGGGCTGGCCCAACGACCTGCTGCTGCAGACGGACCCCTGCTCCTCCCTCTCGGGCCCATGGAAGCAGCTACTGGAGTGTGCCGTCGACGTACTCCGCCACTACCA
The DNA here is from genome assembly GCF_003112575.1 of Streptomyces ardesiacus. Lineage (GTDB taxonomy): Bacteria > Actinomycetota > Actinomycetes > Streptomycetales > Streptomycetaceae > Streptomyces > Streptomyces ardesiacus. The sequence goes on along the minus strand of NZ_BEWC01000002.1, from coordinate 621,539 downwards.
GCGGGTAGACCCCACCACGCTGCACCCCGGCATGGAGACCGGCCCCACCCTGACACGTTCCGGGCTGGCCGAGGAAGCCGAGCGGCTCCGGGTGGACCTGCCGAAGCGCAAGATAGGTCTGCAGCGCGCGACCCAGGTGCAGAACCTGCTGATGCGCCCGGAGCAGCCGCTGGGACGTGCACTCGAAGCGGTCCGGGACTGGGCCTCCGGCCGGGCGGACGCGTCCGTGCTGGAGGACGTCTGGGAAACCTTCCGCAAGCGGGACTCCGCCGAGCGCGTCATCGAGGAGGCCGACGCGGCGATCCGCACCCCCAAGCAGGCCAAGGAACCCATCGAGGCCAAGGCCAAGCGCTCCCTGCTCAGCCGAATCGAGCAGGTCGTCACACTTCTTTCCCAGGCCCGTGCGCTCGCCGCGCCCGGCATCGAAGAGCGCAGCGACACCATCACCGCGCTGGGCCACGCACTCGCCCAAGTACGGAACTCGCCTCCCCTGCCGGGCATCGAGGGAGCAGCGCTGTTGTGTCTGCGGCACTGGCTGAGCGGGGAGGGCCGCCCGCCGGTGTCCCGGCAGGTGCCCGGCCTCGTCGACGACCAGGAGCACACGGCCCCAGGCACCGGTTTCGTACCCGCCACCGAGGCCCTGCTGGCCGCCGCGGACCTGCCCCGGACGCCCGAGGGGGCGCCCGATCCACAGGCTCGGGGCTTTACCCAGGCGGTGCTGTCCCTCTTGGAGCCGGTGGATGTGGCCGCCGTGGCGGAGACCTACGCCGAGCGGGGGGACCTGCACCTTGCGGACGCCCTGGCCGAGGCCCTGGAGCAGGGGTTTGTGCCCGCGGCTGCCCCCGGCTCCGAGGCACTGCCCTCGGACTGGCGGATCCGTCGTGACGCGCAGTGGGCCCACTGGGCGAATGTGCGGGCCGAGACCCACCGGATCGCCGCCGGGCTGCTCGCGGAGCTGCGCACCCAAAGCCTCGACCCCGTAACCGAACGAGAACTGGTGGGGAAGCTCGAGCAGTTGGAGCGGCCGACGCCGGACGGTGCCTTCCGTCCCACGGTGGAGGCTATCGGCCGGCTTGAGGAGGAGCTGCGGGACCGGGTACAGGCGTATGTACAGCGGCTGCGCGCGCAGTTGGATGCACTGACGCTCACCGAGGCGGATCACAAGCGGCTTTCCGCCCTGCTGGAGGCCGGCGACACGGTCACGGCTGAGGAATGTCTGGCGCTGCTACGCAAGGGCGACACCCTGCCACAGTGGAGCGGCACGGAGCGTAGCGAGGACCTTGAGCGGTTCGTGGCAGGTCTGGAATCCGTCACACCGGTCAAGGCGGGCCAGCAGGGCTTTTCTGCGGTGTCATGGGCCGAGCACTACGCGGACGGGCAGCCGCTGACCGAGGCAGCGCTGGCCGGACTCAGCTCCTGGGACGCGCTCAGTAAACCGTCCACCCGCGGTGCGGAGTGGCAGAAACATGTACCGACGGTGCTGCGTCTGCTCGGGCTGGAGGGGGACAGGCCACCGACCCGCGACGACAGCCGCCGGCTTCGCGGCACCCTCCGGCTGACCGCGAAACTCCGGGCGAGCGAGAGCGCGCCGGGTTACGTCGCCGAACTCGGCTCTGCCGCAACCACGTACACGATCCTGTTGGTGTCGGACGAGCAGCGTGGGCGCAGTCCCCTGGAACTGCTCGACCGCAGCGACTCCGGGTCCTGCATCATCCTCTATCTCTACCCGCTGGGCCTTGCCGGACGCAGGGCGATGGCGCTGCGGGCCCGGACTTCCGCACAACAGGCCTTGGTGGTGGACCCTGCCGTCTTCGGATGGGTGGCGGCGCGCTCGCCACGGTCGTTCCGGGCCCTGCAGCGCGTGACGCTGCCCTGGACCGGCTTCAACCCGTACACGCCGTTCGTAGCCGGGCTCGTGCCCCCGGAGGTCTTCTATGGCCGGGTCCGGGAGATCGCGGCGGTGAAGGACCGGCTGGGTGCTCTTTTCCTCTATGGCGGACGCCAGTTGGGCAAATCTGCGCTGCTGCGGAAGGTGGAGGCCGACTTCCCTTCGACTCCCGACCACAAGGCCGTCTACCTGGACCTGAAGGCGCGCGGGGTAGGCGAGGCGGAACCCGCCGACCGGATCTGGCCCGTACTGGCCTCGGAGTTCAAGCGCGTGGGGGTGCTGGGGCCGAAGGTGTCCACGGCTGTGCCTCCCGGCGAACTGCTGGAGCACGTGCGCCGCTGGCTCGAGGAGCACCGCGAGCGGCGGATACTGGTCCTTGCCGACGAGGCGGACGCCTTCCTGACCGCAGATTCCAAAGCGGTGCGTGGCAGCGGCGGCGAGGGCACCTTCGCCAACGTGGCGCGTCTCAAGGGGTTGATGGACAGCACCGACCGGCGCTTCAAAGTGGTCTTCGCCGGTCTGCATCAGGTGCAGCGGTTCAGCCGGCTGTCCAACGTGCCCCTGGCGCACGGCGGAGAGGAGCTGATCGGCCCGCTGAAGCCGGCCGATGCGCAGCGCCTGGTGGTCGAACCGATGGCGGCCTTTGGTTACCGCTTCGAACGCCCGGAACTTGTCTGGCGGGTGCTGGCGGCGACCAACTATCAGGCGTGCCTGGTGCAGATCTTCTGCGAGCGCCTGGTCACCGCGCTGCGGGAGAAGCCGCTCGGTTCGGCGCAGTGGCCGGTCACGGTCACCGAGGACGACGTACGGGCCGTGACGGGTTCGCTGGAGGTGCACCGGCACATCGCGGAGCGGCTGCGGCTCACCATCAACTTGGAGGACCGGTACCGGGTACTCGCTCTGGTGATCGCGCTCCGCAGCCAGGCCGACGGTTTCCAGCGCGGCTACGACGCCGACGAACTGCTCCACGAGGCCAAGCGGAACTGGCCGGAGGGCTTCAGCCGACTGACCGCCAGTGACGTGAGGATCTACCTGGAGGAGATGGTGGGTCTCGGCCTGCTGATCCAGCAGGCCGACCGTCGGCACTACGCCGTGCGCAGCCCCAACGTGGTGCACATGCTCGGTACCCACGAGGACCTCGAACTGGAGTTGCGCCAGACGGAGTTCAGCCTGCCCTACGACTACAACCCGAGATTCTCCCGCAGGCTTCTCGGATCGGTCGAGCGGTCCGGCGCAAACCGGTACAGTCCGCTCACCGAGCAGCAGTTGTACGAGGCGACCAGTCCGGGCCTGACCCTGGTCTGTTTGACGAAGGCCCACGGCCCGGAGCTGATGGAACCGGCAGTCCGTTCGTACGCCGACGCGCGTGGCCTCACCGTGCACACCGCCGCCCCGGGAACGCTGGTGGACGTGCTCACGCAGGACACACGGAGCAAGGACCCCAGCGTGATCTTGGCCGATCTGCGCTACTGCGGACTGGAGACGCTCGACCAGACCCTGGACCGGTTGCATCAACACGCGGTCCGCGGCAAGGCGGCACCGCCACGCGCAGGGATCGTCCTGGTCGATCCGCTGGCGCGGGCCGCTCTCAAGGACGAGCGGGTCACCCAGGTGCTGCGGCCGGAACGGTGGAACGCCGACAGTCTGCGGGCCTGGCCCGAGTGCCCATTCGACACCCCGGACAAGCGGCGCCGGCTGATAGAGGCCACCGGCGGCTGGCCCAGCCTTGTGGAGCGCACGGTGGACTACGCCACCCGAGGCGGGTTCACCCTGGAGGAGGCCGTGGAGGCGATCCAGGTCCAGTACGCCCAGGAAGTGGTCGCCCGCAACCATCTCGACCGGGCCGAACTCACCCCTGACATGCGAGGTCTGCTGGCTGAGTGGGTGCGGTACGTCGAGCCCGGCGAGGGGTGCAACCACGGCGACATCGCTGCCGTGACCGGCCTCGACCTGACCGAGGTCCGCTCGTTCACCGACCGGCTCGCCGACCACGGCGTACTGGACGACGGCGAGGACGGATACGCGCTGGACCTCGTCACTTTCCGCGCGCTCACCACGGTGGGGAAGCAATCGTGATCGGCGAAGCCACCGCCAACGGTGCTTCCCTACCGGGCATCAGGGTCTGGCTCGCTCGTCTGCTGGATGATCTGCACAGTGGCCGGAGCTGCCTGTGGCTGCTTCCCCGGAGCATGCTCAAGGATGCCGGCAACCGAGCCGACCGGCTGCTCGACGATGTGCTGCACGAACTCGCCGACTTCCTGCTGCTGCCCTCGGACGAATCCCCTGCACCGGTCTCCGCACTCCCCCTGCCGTCGGCCAGGCCCCTCGGCGGCCGGTGGACGGGCCTGGCCCCTGTGCCCGACTTCGACGACGGGTTGCCGGACCTGCCCACTGCGCAGGGTCCTGCGCGCCTGGAGCCGGAGCCGCCGACACCTCTCACCCCGGCTGAGGCTCTGGCGGGCCTGCTGGAGCGACTCGCCAAGGAACTGGGCTCCGGAAGTGGCACGGAATCCGTCGGCTTGGACCCGACCGGCGATGTACTGGCCCGGCTCACCGGCCGCGGCAGCGGCACCCCCGAGACCCGTCCGGTGGTCGTACGGGCCTGGCGTGAGCCGGTGCCGTCCGCCGCCGCCCATCTGCTGCGTCGGTTGGTGGCAACAGCCAAGGAGGCAGGCCTCCCCCCGGACCGGCGCCCCAGGACCCTCGTCATCGCTTCCACCGAGGACTTTCCGACGGGCTTGGCCGATCAACTGCCCCGGGAGGACATCGCGGTGCACTGGTGGTGGGGCGCCACCGGCCGCCTGGACACCGCCACGGTCGTCGCGCTGGCGCGTCCACCGCTGGCTTCCCCAACGGAGCGCGGTCATCTGCACGAAGCGGTCGTCCAGGCCACGATCACCGAAGTGTGCGGCCCGTTCCTCGTCATCGCCGCGGCCCTGGCCCGTCGCTGGGACGACGGACGTCCCGAGAGTCTGACGTCGGCGCTCCACGACGTGATCGCGGATTTACCCGAACCGGCGGCCATCCCGCCGCAGCGAGCCGAGGGCACCCGGCATCCGGGCCGCCACCCCGACGAGAGGCTGCTTGCCGCATGGAATGCCGGCACCGTCGACAGCTGGGACGGCAGACTACGCCGCCACCCCGGTTACGACCTCGTGCATGAGCAGGCGGTGGCAGCCCGCGTATGGCTGGCACAGAACCATGTGCTGCTGCCGCTGCTGGACGACGCCCGAGACCAGTTCACCACCACCGTCCGGCTGCGTGCCCGGCTTCCCCTGGCCCGACTCGCACAGGACTACGGCCCGCGCCTCGAACCCGGCGCGGCTCCGGAACCAGCCGACTCCGCCGTCGCCATGATGGAGCTGGGGGCGATGTGGGGCGCGCACTGTGATGGCGCGATCACCCTCAGACCCGCCGAGCGTCGCCGGCTGCGCATCCTGCGCGAAGCCCGCAACCTCCTCGCCCACCGTGTCCCCCTCGACAGTGACCGGCTCTGCCGCCTGGTCGAGGAACTGTGTCGCTGACGCGGGGCACCGCTCAGGAAAGGCCGACGCAGTGCGATCCGTGTGCGAGCAGATCAAGGCCCGGGAGAAGGAGACCTCCGAACCTACGCGGGTCCACGAGATCCTGAACTCAGCAACGTCGGCAAGTGGTACTTCAGCGGCTCAGGCTTACCCATCCCCGCGAAGGGGTCCCGCCTGACGGGCAGAGCAGATGCGGACGAAGATCAGACCCCAACGCGGGACGCAGCAAGGGGCCGGCCCGCACGAGCCGACCCCTGCTGCTTGAGCGCTTGACGAAGCCTGACGAAAAGCGATGAACCGGTTACACGTTGAACCGGAACTCCACCACGTCCCCGTCCTGCATCACGTAGTCCTTGCCCTCCATGCGCGCCTTGCCCTTCGCGCGGGCCTCGGCGACCGAGCCCGTGGCGACCAGGTCGTCGAAGGAGATGACCTCGGCCTTGATGAAGCCCTTCTGGAAGTCGGTGTGGATGACACCGGCGGCCTCGGGGGCGGTGGCGCCCTTCTTGATGGTCCAGGCGCGGGATTCCTTGGGGCCGGCCGTCAGGTAGGTCTGCAGGCCGAGGGTGCGGAAGCCGACGTGGGCGAGGGTGGCGAGGCCGGGTTCGTCCTGGCCGACGGACTGGAGGAGTTCGAGGGCCTCGTCCTCGTCCAGCTCGGCGAGGTCGGCCTCCAGCTTGGCGTTGAGGAAGATCGCCTCGGCGGGGGCGACCAGGGCGCGCTGCTCGTTCTTGAAGTCGTCGTCGGTCAGCTCGTCCTCGTCGACGTTGAAGACGTAGAGGAAGGGCTTCGTCGTCAGGAGGTGGAGGTCGTGGAGGAGTTCCGCGCGCTCGGTGCCCTGGAGGATGCCCCGGGAGAAGAGGGTGTCGCCCTTCTCCAGGATCTCCTTGGCCTCCTCGACCGCCTTGACCTTGGGAGCGACGTCCTTCTTGATGCGCGACTCCTTCTGGAGGCGCGGGAGGACCTTCTCGATGGTCTGGAGGTCGGCGAGGATCAGCTCGGTGTTGATCGTCTCGATGTCGTCCTTCGGCGAGACCTTGCCGTCGACGTGCACGACGTTCTCGTCCTTGAAGGCGCGGATGACCTGGCAGATCGCGTCGGACTCGCGGATGTTGGCCAGGAACTTGTTGCCCAGGCCCTCGCCCTCGCTCGCGCCGCGCACGATGCCCGCGATGTCGACGAAGTCGACCGTGGCCGGGAGGACCTTCTCGGAGGAGAAGATCTCGGCCAGCTTCGTCAGGCGGGGGTCGGGGACGCCCACGACGCCGACGTTGGGCTCGATCGTGGCGAACGGGTAGTTGGCCGCGAGCACGTCGTTCTTGGTCAGGGCGTTGAACAGGGTCGACTTGCCGACATTCGGCAGACCGACGATTCCGATCGTGAGCGACACGTTGCGACTTCCCGTACGTGAGATGCGGAGCGGTGGATGGGATGGGGCAGGCCGGGCAGGGCCGATCCACCAGTCTACGGGGTGAGCCGTGGCGGGCCCCCGCGGAGTCGAACGCTTGGCCAAGGCGCGCCCGACGGCGTGTCTGTCGGGCTATTCGGCACATAAACCGACCTAAGTTGGTCCAGTGGAGCAATACAGGACGCGACCTGCGCAGTACGGACCGCGACGGAACCGGGCGCCGCTGCCCGCCCAGGGACGTGGCGGTGCCGCCGCCGCACGGCCCCCGGCGGGGCGGGTCGGGCGGCCGGTGCGACAGCGGCCGGCACCGGTCCGGCCGGCTCCCGGCCCGCCGGGTTCGCCGGTGGCCCGGGTGGTGCGCGCCCTGCGCGGGATGCCCAACCCCCGGCTGACGGGGCTGGGCAGCGGCCTGTTCTGCGCGGCCGTGATGACCCTGCTGGGGTTCCTCGACCAGCTCCTGTTCGGCGCGTCCGTGACCGTGTACGGCGTGCTCTTCGTACCGGTGAGCCTGCTCACCGCGCTCTGGGTGCGCCGGGGCGACCTGCTGACCGCGCCCGTGGTGGCGCCGATCGCCTACGCCGTGGGGCTGGTGCCCGTGGCCGAGAGCGGGGACGGTCTCAGCGGGCGGCTGATGGGGATGGTGACCGCGCTGGCCACCGGGGTCGGCTGGCTGTACGGCGGGACGCTGATCGCCGGGTCGGTCGTGATCGTCCGCCGGATCCGGCTGGTGCGGCGACGGGCGGCGGCACGCAACCGGCCCCCGGCCCGGCCGTGACCGGCCCCCGCACCCGCACCCGCGCCCGCGCCGGCGCCACTCAGCCGGCCGCGTGCATCGCCGCGCCCACGATCCCCGCGTTGTTCTGGAGCTGAGCGGGGACGATCTCCGCCTGGATGCCCTCGATGCGGGGCAGGAACTTGTGGGCCTTGCGGCTGACCCCGCCGCCGATGACGAACAGCTCGGGCGAGAAGAGCATCTCGACGTGCGCGAGGTATTTCTGGACGCGGCGGGCCCAGTGCTCCCACGACATGTCGTGGTCGTCCTTGACCTTGCTGGAGGCGCGCTTCTCCGCGTCGTGCCCGTCCAGCTCCAGGTGGCCCAGCTCCGTGTTGGGGACGAGGACCCCGTCGGTGAAGACGGCGCTGCCGATGCCCGTGCCGAAGGTGAGCAGGACGACCGTGCCCTTGCGGCCGCGGCCGGCCCCGAAGTGCATCTCGGCGACGCCCGCCGCGTCCGCGTCGTTGACCACCGTCACCTCCAGCCCGCCCAGCCGCTCGCTGAACAGGGCGCGGGCGTCGGTGTCGACCCAGCTCTTGTCGACGTTGGCCGCGGTGCGCACCGTGGCACCGCCGGTCACGACGCCCGGGAAGGTGAGGCCGACCCGGCCGGTCCAGCCGAAGTGCTCGACGACCTGCCGGACACCGTCGGCCACGCCGTCCGGGGTCGCCGGGTGCGGGGTCAGCACCTTGCAGCGCTCCTGGGCCAGGTCGCCCCTGTCGAGGTCCACAGGGGCGCCCTTGATCCCGGATCCGCCGATGTCCACGCCGAAGATCTGCATGGCCCTACGTTACGACGGACGACTGACAGTCACCCGGGCGGTGGTCCGGCCGGTCAGGCTCCCGCCGTACCCGAACCGCCGCGCTCCGCCACCAGGGACGCCGCCTCCTCGCGCAGGTCGCGGCGCAGCTCCTTGGGCAGGGAGAAGGTGATCGACTCCTCGGCGGCCTTGACGATCTCCACGTCCTCGAAGCCGCGCTGCGAGAGCCACTCCAGGACCTCCTCGACCAGGACGTCGGGGACCGAGGCACCGGAGGTGACGCCGACCGTGGTGACGCCCTCCAGCCAGGACGCGTCGATCTCGTCCGCGAAGTCCACCAGGTACGCCTCGCGGGAGCCGGCCTGCTTGGCGACCTCGACGAGACGCTTGGAGTTGGAGGAGTTGCGGGAGCCGACGACGATCACCAGCTCGGCCTCGGCGCCCATCTGCTTGACCGCGAGCTGGCGGTTCTGCGTGGCGTAGCAGATGTCGTCGCTCGGCGGGGAGACGAGCTGGGGGAACTTGTCCTTGAGCGCGTCGACGGTCTCCATGGTCTCGTCGACGGACAGGGTGGTCTGCGAGAGCCAGACGACCTTCGACGGGTCGCGGACCTCCACCTTGGCCACGTCGTCCGGGCCGTCGACGAGCTGGATGTGGTCGGGCGCCTCGCCGGAGGTGCCGATGACCTCCTCGTGGCCCTCGTGGCCGATCAGCAGGATGTCGTAGTCGTCGTTCGCGAAGCGGACGGCTTCCTTGTGGACCTTGGTGACGAGCGGGCAGGTGGCGTCGATGGTGGCGAGCCTGCCGCGCTCGGCCTCCTCGTGGACGACGGGGGCCACGCCGTGCGCGGAGAACATCACGATGTTCCCCGGGGGGACCTCCTCCGTCCGCTCGACGAAGATGGCGCCCTTCTTCTCCAGGGTCTGCACGACGTACTTGTTGTGGACGATCTCGTGGCGGACGTACACCGGAGCCCCGTACTGCTCCAGGGCTTTCTCGACGGCGATCACGGCGCGGTCCACACCCGCGCAGTAACCACGGGGGGCGGCGAGCAGGACACGGCGGCCAGGCGAAGCAGTCATGGCACCCATCGTAAGGCCGCGTTCGGCGGGTCAAAGATCGCGTGGGTACGGCGTGGCCGGGGAGACTGGCGGGAACGTCTGGAGACGGAGTCCGAGGCGCCGGCGGAGGAACGATGTCGCAGAACGGTACGACGGCCCGCGGGGCCGGTGCGCAGCAGCAGCTCGAACGCAGTCTGGGCTTCAGGGACCTGGTCGTCTACGGGCTGCTGTTCATCGCGCCCATGGCGCCGGTCGGCGTCTTCGGCACGCTGGACGCCAAGTCGCACGGTGCGGTGGCCCTCGTCTACGTCATCGCCACGGTCGCGATGGCGTTCACCGCGTTCAGCTACGCGCAGATGGTGCGGGTGGTCCCCCAGGCGGGGTCGGTGTTCGCCTACGCGCGCGCGGGACTCGGCACCGGGGCCGGTTTCATCGCCGGCTGGATGGCGATGCTGGACTACGTCCTGATCCCGGCGGTGGCGTACCTCTTCTCGGGCATCGCGATGGAGGCGCTGGTCCCCGAGGTGTCGCGGTGGGTGTGGACGGCGATCGCGGTCGTCGTGACGACGCTGCTGAACCTGTGGGGGGTGCGGACGGCCGCGCGGGTGGGCTTTCTGGTGCTCGCCATGGAGATCGTCGTCCTGATCGTCTTCGTGGCCGCGGCGATCGTGGTGCTGGTGCAGGACGGGACCGCGCGCGACTGGCTGTCGCCGCTGTCCGGGGACGGAAGCCAGGGGTCGTTCGCGCTGTCGGCGGTGGTCGGCGCGGTGTCGGTGGCGGTGCTGTCGTACCTGGGCTTCGACGCGATCGCCACGTTCGCGGAGGAGGTCACGGGCGGTTCGGCGAAGGTCGCGCGGGCGCTGCTGTTCTGTCTGGCGCTGGCCGGTGTGCTGTTCGTGGCGCAGACGTACCTGGTGGCGCTGCTCGAGCCGGTGTCGTCGGCGACCCTGGCGGCGCAGCCGGAGCGGCAGGGGGCCGCGTTCTACGACGCCGTGGACACCTCGGTGGGCACGTGGCTGCACGACCTGGTGGCGGTGAGCAAGGCGATCGGCGCGGCGTTCGCGGCGCTGGCCGGGCAGGCGGCGGCCGGGCGGCTGCTGTTCGCGATGGGCCGCGACCGGCGGCTGCCGGGGGTGCTGTCGCGGACGGACTCCGGGGTGCCGCGCGTGGCGTTGCTGGTGTCGGCCGTGATCACGATGGCGGCGGCGGTGTGGGCGGCCCGCCGCAGCGACGGTCTCGACCACCTGGTCTCGGTGGTCGACGTCGGCGCGCTGACCGCGTTCACGCTGCTGCACGCGAGCGTGGTGGGCTGGTTCGTGGTCCGGCGCGGCGGGGGCGCGGTGAGCTGGTGGCGGCACCTGCTGGTGCCGGTGCTGGGCGCGGCGATCACGATCGCGGTCATCGTGGAGGCGTCGGCAGCCGCACAGGTGGTCGGCGCGATCTGGCTGGCGGTGGGGCTGGTGGTACTGGCGGTGCAGTGGCGGGGGCGCAGGGGCACGGAGGCGGCGGGCGTGTGACGCCGGGGCGCACGGAACGCGGACACCACGCGGGAACGGGCGCACCGCGCGGGAACGAAGCCCGGCGACGTCCGGGAAACGCGGACACCGCGCGGGGACACCCCCACCGCGCGGGAAGGCGCGGCGGATCCGGGGCCGGGAGCGCGACCCCGCGGGACCGCGGGCCGCGGTGACGTCGGCCCCTGGGGCCAGGGGCGCGGGCCGGGCGGGCCGGGCGGGCCGGATTGTCGGACCCGGCCGTTACGCTCGGGCGCATGGCTGTCAACTCGACCCCCGAAAGCCCGTTGCCCGTGGGCGAGGTGTCCCGGCTGATCGGGGGCTGGATCGACCGGCTCGGCGCGGTGTGGGTCGAGGGGCAGATCACGCAGCTCTCGCGGCGGCCGGGCGCCGGTGTGGTGTTCCTGACGCTGCGCGACCCGTCGTACGACGTCTCCGTGAGCGTGACCTGCTACCGGCAGGTGTTCGACGCCGTGGCGGACGTGGTGGGCGAGGGTGCGCGGGTGGTGGTGCACGCCAAGCCGGAGTGGTACGCGCCGCGCGGGCAGTTGTCGCTGCGGGCCGCCGAGATCAAGCCGGTGGGCGTCGGGGAGCTGCTGGCCCGTCTGGAGCAGCTGAAGAAGGCCCTCGCGCGCGAGGGGCTGTTCGCGGCCGAGCGCAAGAAGGCGCTGCCGTTCCTGCCGCAGTTGATCGGCCTGGTGTGCGGGCGGGCGTCGGCGGCCGAGCGGGACGTCCTGGAGAACGCCCGGCACCGCTGGCCCGCCGTCCGCTTCGAGGTGCGCAACGTCCCGGTGCAGGGCGTGCACGCGGTGCCGCAGGTGGTGCAGGCGGTGAAGGAGCTGGACGCGCTGGACGACGTGGACGTGATCGTCGTCGCGCGCGGCGGCGGCAGCGTGGAGGACCTGCTGCCGTTCTCCGACGAGCAACTGGTGCGGGCGGTCGCCGCCTGCCGTACGCCGGTCGTCTCGGCGATCGGCCACGAACCGGACAGCCCGCTGCTCGACCTGGTCGCCGACCTGCGCGCCTCCACGCCGACCGACGCCGCCAAGAAGGTGGTGCCGGACGTCGGCGAGGAGTACGAGCGGGTACGGCTGCTGCGCGACCGCGCCCGGCGGTGCGTGGCGGCGTTCGTCGACCGTGAGGAGCGGGGGCTGGCGCACGCGCTGGCCCGGCCGTCGATACAGGACCCGCACCGGATGATCGAGGAGCGGGCCGAGCAGGTGACGGCCCTGCTGGAGCGGGGCCGCCGTGCGCTGCGCCACCACCTCGACCGGGCCGACTCCGAGCTGACGCACACGCACGCGCGCGTGGTGGCCCTCTCCCCCGCCGCGACCCTCAAGCGCGGGTACGCGGTGCTGCAGCGGGCCGACGGCCACGCGGTGCGCGACCCCGGCGAGGTGGAGCCGGGCGAAACCCTGCGCGCACGTGTGTCCGAGGGCGATTTCTCCGTACGAGTCGACGCATAGGGTGGGTGGATGACCAGCGAGGTGGAGCAGACGACGGCGATGTCCGAGGCGCTCGGGTACGAGCAGGCGCGGGACGAGCTGATCGAGGTCGTCCGGCGACTGGAGGCCGGCGGTACGACGCTGGAGGAGTCCCTCGCCCTGTGGGAGCGGGGCGAGGAGCTGGCGAAGGTCTGCCGCCGCCGGCTCGACGGCGCCCGGGCCCGCCTGGACGCTGCGCTGGCCGAGGAGGCGGGCCCGGAGGACGAGGGCGAGGGCGAGCCGTCCCGGGAGCCCTGACGAAGGCGCCGGGCCCGGCCTGGCCAGCGGCGCCGGTGACGTGCTCGGGGCCGCGGGGCCGCGAGCCCGGTGAGCCGCGTCGCCGCACGTGCGAAACCCGGCGACGCCGGCGATCGGGCGGAGCCTGCTGGCGGTGCGCCCGCTGATCGGGCAGGGCTTCGACCCGTTCGCGCCGGGGTGCGAGGTCGACGTGCTGAGATCCCGGCTGTGAGGCCCCGCGGGCCGGCCGTGACCTGACAGGAGTCGTTGGCCGCCCCGCCTTGGGGCCTCGTTCAGTTCTCCTTCGCCGTGTCCTCGGCCAGGGTGTGGGCGACGAGTGCGTTGGCGTGCCCGTGGCCCAGGCCGTGCTCGGTCTTGAGCCAGGCGACCAGCTCCATGTGCCGGGTGAGCGGCGAGGAGCGGACGAGGTCCTTCCACTCCGCGACCGGACGGCCGTACTTCTTCTCGATGGACGGGAAGTAGGAGGCCGGGCCTTTCACGGTGCTGCTGGTCATGTCGGTGTTCTCCCCAAGGGCGGACGACGTGTACTGGCGGATGAGACCGTCGCCGGGCGGAGAAATGAGCGCCGGACGGCTGTGATCCGCACCACCTGTGCGGTGATCGTGTGAAGCGGATCACCGCACCCCGACTTTGGTTGAAGCTTGAACTTCTTTGCCGTAAGGTCGTCCCCGTCAACGGCTCCGCCCCACGTCACGCGGAGCCGACGCACCCGCAAGGAAGATCAGGTATGTCTCTCGTTCTTGACCCCGCCGCCCAGGACCTGCTGTTCCGCGAGGCCCGCACCGCGAACACCTTCACCGACGAGCCGGTGACCGACGAGCAGGTGCAGGCGATCTACGACCTGGTCAAGTACGGCCCGACCGCCTTCAACCAGTCGCCGCTGCGCATCACGCTGGTCCGCTCCGCCGAGGCCCGCGAGCGCCTGGTCAAGCACATGGCGGAGGGCAACCAGCCCAAGACGGCCACCGCCCCGCTGGTCGCGATCCTGTCGGCGGACAACGAGTTCCACGAGGAGCTGCCGCAGCTCATGCCGCACGCTCCGCAGATCAAGGACGCCTTCTTCAGCGAGCGCCCGGTGCGCGAGGGCGCCGCGTCGCTGAACGCCGCCCTGCAGGCCGCGTACTTCATCGTCGGCGTCCGCGCCGCCGGCCTGGCCGCCGGGCCGATGACCGGCCTCGACTTCGAGGGCGTGCGCAAGGAGTTCCTGGACGACGACCACACCCCGCTGATGGTCGTCAACATCGGCCGCCCGGGCCCGGACGCCTGGTTCCCGCGCTCCCCGCGCCTGGCCTACGAGCAGGTCGTCACCACGGTCTGAGACCGACGAGCGTCACGAAGCCCCCGGTGCACCGGGGGCTTCGTCGTGTGCGCGGCCGCTCGGCGGCAGCGTACGGGTGCCGCGCAGCCGGGGCGGCCGGGTCAGGCCAGCTTCAGCGCCGCCGCCATCTGGCCCAGCTGCTCGAACGACCCCGTGCCGGCCACGACCGTCGTCGCGCCCTTCACGCCGTCGGTGTCCTGCAGCACCAGCGCCTCGTAGCGTCCGCCCGTGTAACGGGTCCACGTCCGGCCGCCGATCTCCTCGGTGGTCCCGGTCCTGCTCCCGCCCTGACTGGCCTGCTCGATGAACTCGGACGGCTTGCCCGTCGACTGCTCGACCGCCACGTACTCCCCGTCGGGGGCGTGGTAGCCCAGGTGCCAGGTGTTGTCCTCGGCGCCGCGGTAGCGGACGGAGGTCGGCTTCCACTCCTTGGCCAGCCCCTCGGGCGCCGCCACCGGGTACGGCGCGGCGCGGCGCGCGGTGGTCAGCTCGACCGTGTAGTCCACCCGCTTGATGTCGGGTCCGCCGTCGTCGTGCGGGATGAAGAGCCACATGACCAGTCCCGCGAGAACGATGACCCCCAGGGAGAGGACCATGTCCCGGGCCGTCTTCTGCTTGCCTTTCGTACCTGCCACGTTCCCTATCGTCGCAGGTCCCCCATGTGCTCATACGTGGGGTCCCCTGCTCATTCTGTCGGACTGACGATAGAGTCGTGAGCACACCCTCATCCGGCCGTCGTCGTATCAGAAAGGTGCGTTCCGATGACCGAGCATCATCTCCCGTCCGAGCTGGACGTCCCCTCGGAGGCCCCCGACCGCAACCTCGCCATGGAGCTGGTCCGGGTCACCGAGGCCGCGGCCATGGCCGCCGGCCGCTGGGTCGGACGCGGTGACAAGAACGGCGCCGACGGTGCCGCGGTGCGCGCGATGCGCACCCTCGTCCACACCGTCTCGATGAACGGCGTCGTCGTCATCGGCGAGGGCGAGAAGGACGAGGCCCCGATGCTCTTCAACGGGGAGCGGGTCGGCGACGGCACCGGTGCGGAGGTCGACATCGCGGTCGACCCCATCGACGGCACCACGCTGACCGCCAACGGCATGACCAACGCGATCGCGGTGCTGGCCGCCGCCGAGCGCGGCTCCATGTTCGACCCGTCGGCGGTCTTCTACATGGACAAGCTGGTCACCGGCCCGGAGGCCGCCGACTTCGTCGACATCAACGCGCCCGTGGCCGTGAACATCCGCCGGATCGCCAAGGCCAAGCGCCGCACGCCCGAGGACGTCACCGTCGTCATCCTCGACCGGCCGCGGCACCAGGGCCTGATCAAGGAGGTCCGGGAGACCGGTGCCCGGATCAAGCTGATCTCCGACGGCGACGTGGCCGGCTCCATCCTGGCCCTGCGCGAGGGCACCGGCATCGACCTGCTGCTGGGCATCGGGGGCACGCCGGAGGGCATCATCTCGGCCTGTGCCGTGAAGTGCCTGGGCGGCACGATCCAGGGCAAGCTGTGGCCCAAGGACGACGAGGAGCGGCAGCGTGCCGTGGCCGCGGGCCACGACCTGGACCGGGTTCTCACCACCGACGACCTGGTCTCCGGGGACAACGTCTTCTTCGTCGCCACCGGCATCACCGACGGCGAGCTGCTGCGCGGGGTGCGGTACCGGTCGGAGACGGCGACGACCGACTCGATCGTGATGCGGTCCAAGTCGGGGACGGTGCGCCGGATCGACTCCGAGCACCGGCTGAGCAAGCTGCGGGCGTACAGCGCGATCGATTTCGACCGGGCGAAGTGACTCCGTCGGACGTGCGCGGTGCCCATTGAGTCGGGGGTGCCTGCCAGGGGCGGGTGCGGCGTACGCCGTGGCTTGTCGCGCAGTCCCCGCGCCCCTCGGTTGGCGGCAGTGCCCGGCGTCGGGAAGTGCCGTGGGCAAGTCGTGAGTCGTCCCCGGCGTGAAAGG
This sequence comes from Streptomyces ardesiacus, assembly GCF_003112575.1. Taxonomy (GTDB): domain Bacteria; phylum Actinomycetota; class Actinomycetes; order Streptomycetales; family Streptomycetaceae; genus Streptomyces; species Streptomyces ardesiacus. The sequence goes on along the minus strand of NZ_BEWC01000002.1, from coordinate 605,591 downwards.
GGCACCCTCTGTGCGGAGAGGGTGCCCTTCCGCTTGCCCGGGCCCTAACCGGCCGCGGCTATGCGGCCCGTCGTGCGGGCGGGGTTCTTGAGTTCCATCTCGCGGCGGCGGCGCCGGGCGAGGACCACACGGCGTTCGGCGGCGGTGAGGCCGCCCCAGACGCCGTAGGGCTCGGGTTGCAGGAGGGCGTGCTCGCGGCACTCGACCATGACCGGACAGCGCGCGCAGACGCGCTTGGCGGCCTCTTCGCGGGAGAGCCGGGCGGCGGTCGGTTCCTTGGAGGGGGCGAAGAACAGTCCGGCCTCGTCGCGCCGGCACACCGCCTCGGTGTGCCAGGGAGCGTCTTGGTCCCTGTCCCGCACGGGCCCCCGCTGGGCCGGAACGGCAGCTACCTGCAGGGACGAATGCGGCGGTTGCAGCACGGGTCTACTCCTGACGACGGCTTCGCTAGCGAGAGACGATGCGTCAAGGCTTACCCGTTGTACGCGCGCCTATGCACTGGGTTCCCCACCGCCGCCGGGGCCGCGCTACAGATGCTTGCGCACGCCCTTCTCGACCCGGCGGTGCACCCGGTCGAGGATGTCCGCGACGATCTTCCCGCGCTTGGGACGCGCCTCGACGCTGCCGAGCACGGCCCAGCCGTCCACGTAGACCACGGGCGCCTCGGCCTCGTCGGAGTCGAGGGTGTGGACCTCGAAACTGCCGAGGACGCTGCCTCCCGCGCCCCGCACCGACACGTTCTCCGGGACACGGACCTCGACGCTGCCGAAGACGGAGAACGCCTTGATGACGACCTGCTGGTACTCGAAGACCGCCTCGCTGAGGTCTATCTCGACGCTGCCGAAGACCGCGTAGGCGTGGATGCGGCGGTTGGCCCGCCAGCGGCCCTTGCGGACGGCGCTGCTGAAGACCGCCACCACGTTCTCGTCGGGCTCCGCCGGGATGGCGCCGGCGGTGGGGGCGTGCGGGGCCGGGGCGGGCGCGCCCCCGGCCCGGTGGGCGGCGGGCAGGTCCCGCACGAAGAGGTCCAGCTCACCGACGGTCTTGGCGGCCAGCACGCCCTCGACGCGCTCGGCGTGCTCGTCGGCGGTGAGGCGCCCCTCGGCGAGGGCTTCGCGCAGCATGTCGGCCACGCGGTCGCGGTCGGCGTCCGAGGCGCGCAGCTCGGAGGTGCGCGGGGCGGCGGGGGCGTGCTTGTGAAGGTCCACGGCCGTAGCGTACCGAAACGCGATAGATCGCGACCAGCCCCTGTGGACGACGTCGTCGTCGCCCAGGGTCCGGCCAACTGAGCCTTACCTCACAAGCCCGGCGCCGCGGGCAGGTTTTACGCTGGTGGGCGCTGCCAATGGAGGCCAGCCGTCGTTGCTGGGAGCTCCGCCGGAGATCCAGCGAAGTCCAGCCGCGCGTGATGTCTAGTGAGGAATGGGCGAGATGCCTGAGTTCGCGTACACCGATCTGCTCCCCCAGGGCGAGGACACCACTCCGTACCGGCTGGTGACCGCCGAGGGCGTCTCCACCTTCGAGGCCGACGGGCGGACGTTCCTCAAGGTGGAGCCGGAGGCGCTGCGCAAGCTGGCCGAGGAGGCCATCCACGACATCCAGCACTACCTGCGCCCGGCCCACCTGGCGCAGCTGCGCCGCATCATCGACGACCCGGAGGCGTCCGGCAACGACAAGTTCGTCGCCCTCGACCTGCTGAAGAACGCGAACATCGCGGCGGCGGGCGTGCTGCCGATGTGCCAGGACACCGGTACGGCGATCGTCATGGGCAAGCGCGGCCAGAACGTGCTCACCGCGGGCGGCGACGAGGAGGCCCTGAGCCGGGGCATCTACGACGCCTACAAGAACCTGAACCTGCGCTACTCGCAGATGGCCCCGCTGACCATGTGGGAGGAGAAGAACACCGGCTCCAACCTCCCGGCCCAGATCGAGCTGTACGCGACCGACGGCGGCGCCTACAAGTTCCTGTTCATGGCCAAGGGCGGCGGCTCGGCCAACAAGTCGTTCCTGTACCAGGAGACGAAGGCCGTCCTGAACGAGTCCTCCATGATGAAGTTCCTGGAGGAGAAGATCCGTTCGCTGGGCACGGCCGCGTGCCCGCCGTACCACCTGGCGATCGTGGTCGGCGGCACGTCGGCCGAGTACGCGCTGAAGACCGCGAAGTACGCCTCCGCGCACTACCTGGACGAGATCCCGGCCGAGGGTTCGGAGCTCGGGCACGGCTTCCGGGACAAGGAGCTGGAGGAGAAGGTCTTCGAGCTGACCCAGAAGATCGGCATCGGCGCGCAGTTCGGCGGCAAGTACTTCTGCCACGACGTGCGTGTGGTGCGGCTGCCCCGGCACGGGGCGTCCTGCCCGGTCGCCATCGCCGTGTCCTGCTCCGCCGACCGGCAGGCCGTCGCGAAGATCACCGCCGAGGGCGTCTTCCTGGAGCAGCTCGAGACCGACCCGGCGCGGTTCCTGCCGGAGACGACGGACGAGCACCTCGAGTCGGAGGGGGACGTCGTCAGGATCGACCTCAACCGTCCGATGGACGACATCCTGGCCGAGCTGACCAAGCACCCGGTCAAGACCCGGCTGTCGCTGACCGGCCCGCTGGTCGTGGCCCGCGACATCGCGCACGCCAAGATCAAGGAGCGGCTGGACGCGGGCGAGGAGATGCCGCAGTACCTGAAGGACCACCCGGTGTACTACGCCGGCCCCGCGAAGACGCCGGAGGGGTACGCCTCCGGGTCCTTCGGTCCGACCACCGCGGGGCGCATGGACTCCTACGTGGAGCAGTTCCAGGCGGCGGGGGGCTCCAAGGTGATGCTGGCCAAGGGGAACCGCAGCAAGCAGGTCACGGACGCGTGCGATGCGCACGGCGGCTTCTACCTGGGGTCGATCGGCGGGCCGGCGGCGCGGCTGGCGCAGGACTGCATCAAGAAGGTCGAGGTCGTCGAGTACGAGGAGCTCGGCATGGAGGCGGTCTGGAAGATCGAGGTCGAGGACTTCCCGGCGTTCATCGTGGTGGACGACAAGGGCAACGACTTCTTCCAGGACCCGGCGCCGGCGCCGACGTTCACGACGATTCCGGTGCGGGGGCCGGGGCTGGCCTAGGCCGTCCGGGGCGGTGGGGAGTCTCTTCGACCCGCCGCCCCTCCCCGCACCCGGTCGGGGGGACCCCAGGAACATCCGCCCCGCCCCGCACGCTGTACCCGGTATGAGCGACTACCGCATCGAGCACGACTCCATGGGCGAGGTCCGCGTCCCCGTCCACGCGAAGTGGCGCGCGCAGACGCAGCGCGCCGTCGAGAACTTCCCCGTCTCCGGGCAGCGGATCGAGCGCGCGCACATCGAGGCGCTCGCGCGGATCAAGGCCGCGGCCGCGAAGGTCAACGCCGAGCTGGGGGTGCTCGACGAGGATCTCGCGGGCGCGATCCAGGAGGCGGCCGCGGAGGTCGCCGAGGGGAAGTGGGACGAGCACTTCCCCGTGGACGTGTTCCAGACGGGTTCGGGGACCTCGTCCAACATGAACACGAACGAGGTCATCGCCACCCTGGCCGGTGAGCGGCTCGGCCGCGACGTGCATCCCAACGACCACGTCAACGCCTCCCAGTCCTCCAACGACGTCTTCCCCTCCTCGATCCACATCGCCGCGACCGCCGCCGTCACCCGCGACCTGATCCCGGCCCTCGACCACCTCGCCGGCGCCCTGGAGCGCAAGGCGGAGGAGTTCGCCGACGTGGTGAAGTCCGGGCGCACGCACCTGATGGACGCCACGCCCGTCACCCTGGGCCAGGAGTTCGGCGGGTACGCGGCCCAGGTGCGGTACGGCATCGAGCGGCTCCGGGCGTCCCTGCCGCGCCTCGCCGAGCTGCCGCTGGGCGGCACGGCCGTGGGCACCGGCATCAACACCCCGCCCGGCTTCTCCGCGGCCGTCATCGAGGAGGTGGCCCGCGCGACGGGGCTGCCGCTGACCGAGGCGCGCGACCACTTCGAGGCGCAGGGCGCACGGGACGGCGTCGTCGAGACCAGCGGGCAGCTGCGGACCATCGGAGTCGGGCTGACGAAGATCGCCAACGACCTGCGCTGGATGGCGTCCGGGCCCCGCACCGGGCTCGCGGAGATCGCGCTCCCCGACCTCCAGCCGGGCTCCTCCATCATGCCCGGCAAGGTCAACCCGGTGATCCCCGAGGCCGTCCTCATGGTCGCCGCCCAGGTCACCGGCAACGACGCCACGGTCGCCGCCGCCGGGGCGGCCGGCAACTTCGAGCTGAACGTCATGCTGCCGGTCATCGCCAAGAACGTCCTGGAGTCGGTGCGGCTGCTGGCCAACGTCTCCCGGCTGCTCGCCGACCGGACCGTGGACGGGATCGTCGCGCACCGGGAACGGGCGCGGGAGTACGCGGAGTCGTCCCCCTCCGTCGTCACCCCGCTCAACAAGTACATCGGGTACGAGGAGGCCGCGAAGGTCGCCAAGAAGGCGCTGGCCGAGCGGAGGACGATCCGTCAGGTCGTGCTGGAGGGCGGGTACGTCGAGCGCGGCGACCTCACGCGGGAACAACTGGACGAGGCGCTCGACGTGCTGCGGATGACCCGTCCGTGAGGGAGCCCGGCGACCGGGGGCGTGCGCCGGCGCACACCCCGCGGTCCTCGGCGCGTCGATGGGCCACGGCACCTAATATCTGTCCATGGCAGACGGTGAAGCGGTGAGTGCGGCGGCGACGGGACCGGGGGCGGACGGCCCGGCGGACCCGGTGGACTACTGGGCACCCGGCCGTCACATCCTGTGGCGGTACCGGGAGAACGGCGGCCCGCACGTGCACATCGCCCGCCCCGTCACCGTCGTGCGGGACGACGCCGACCTGCTCGCCGTGTGGCTGGCGCCCGGCACGGAGTGCGTGAAGCCGGTCCTCGCGGACGGCACGCCCGTGCACCTGGAACCGCTGGCCTCGCGCTACACCAAGCCGCGCACCGTGCAGCGCGACCGGTGGTTCGGCACCGGGGTGCTGAAGCTGGCGCGGCCCGGCGAGGCCTGGTCGGTGTGGCTGTTCTGGGACCCGGGCTGGCGGTTCAAGAACTGGTACGTCAACCTGGAGGAGCCGCTGGCCCGTTGGGAGGGCGGGGTCGACTCCCAGGACCACTTCCTGGACATCTCGGTCCACCCGGACCGCACCTGGCACTGGCGCGACGAGGACGAGTTCGCGCAGGCCCGGCGGGACGGGCTGATGGGCCCGGCGCAGGCCGAGCGGGTGCGGCGGGCGGGCCGGGCCGCGGTCGCGGAGATCCGGGCCTGGGGGACGCCGTTCGCCGACGGCTGGGAGGACTGGCGGCCCGATCCGGCATGGCCGGTGCCCTCCCTGCCGGGGGACTGGGATCGCACGCCCGCGCACGTCTCCTCGTGAGACCCTTGATGTGCCCCCCGGCAAGAAACGTAGGATCGTCCTCCGCAACGAGCGCGGCAGCGGCAACCGGCGGAGCGCGCACTGTGCTTGACCGATCGTCACCGAGGGGCGGCAGGACGTGAGCGAGGGGTACGAGGGCAACACGGAGACGGGCCGCAGACGGTCCGCCGGCGGCACAGGAACTGCCTCTGACCACGCGGGAATCCCGTTCCTTGGACACGGATTGCGGGTATCGGGATTCCTGCGGGACGAACTGCACGCGCCGCGCGCAGTCCCGGACGGATGGATTCGACACGCGTGACGGAGCACCCGACATCCTTCGACCGCCCCTCGACGGGCGCCGACCCCACGGACCCCCGCGGGGCGCTCCTGCATACCCCCGTGCCGCCGGACTCCTCCGGGTCGGCGTTACCGGTCCAGGGGCGCGGCGGTGAGACGCCGCCCGGCACGGACCCCGCGGGGACCTTCGAGCACGCGCAGCCGGGCGCCGAGCAGGCCGCCGAGGCCGACGCACACCGTCCGCGCCCCGTTGCCGAGGGCGTCCCGGCCCAGCCCGACGGCGGGCAGGCGGGCGCCGCGCAACCGGCCGACGTGCGTCCGGACGCCGTACCGTCGGCCGGCACCGCCTCCGGCGACATGGCCTCCAAAGGCGTGACCTCGGGCGACGTCGCCTCGGGCCGCGTGGTCCCGGGCGACGCGGTGCCGGACGGCGGGCGGCAGGACGGTGCCGCGCCCCGGCGCGGGGCTGAGCCGGACCGGCGTACGGGACAGCTCACCGCGCCCGGGCAGCCCACGCCGATGCGTCGGGACGGGGACCGGCTGCGGTTCGTGGGCGCCGCGACCCGGCGGATCGCCCGGGGCATGGACCTGGACGAGATCGTGATGGGGCTGTGCCGGGCCACCGTGCCGACGTTCGCGGACGCCATCCTCGTCTATCTGCGCGAGCCCTTGCCGGTCGGCGACGAGCGCCCCACCGGTCCCCTGGTGCTGCGGCTGCGGCGCACCGACCGCATACCGGCCGAGCGGGACACCGAGGGCGGCTTCACGCCGGCGGTCCAGCCGGAACCCTCGGAGCTGGAGACGCTCGGCGCCGAACTGTGCGAGGTGCGGCCGGGCAGCGCGCTCGCCGAAGTGCTGCGCGGGGTGCGCCCGGTCTTCACGGACACCCGGTCGGCCCGCGCGGCGCTGCCCGAACTGCTGGGCGAGGAGCAGGACCTGGCCCTGCCCGACGGGCGCAGGGCGATCCTCGCGCCGCTGCGCGGGCGGCGCCGGGTGATCGGTGCCGCGCTGTTCCTGCGCGGCCCGGAGCGCGTCGCCTTCGAGGCCGACGACCTCCTGGTGGCCGCCCAGCTCGCCACGCACAGCGCGCTGGGCATCGACAAAGCGGTGCTGTACGGGCGGGAGGCGTACATCGCCGACGAGCTGCAGCGCACGATGCTCCCGGAGAACCTGCCGCGCTGCACCGGCGTACGCCTGGCCTCCCGCTACCTGCCGGCCGCCGAGACCGCCCGGGTGGGCGGCGACTGGTACGACGCCATCCCGCTGCCGGGCAGCCGGGTCGCACTGGTCGTCGGCGACGTGATGGGCCACTCCATGACGTCGGCGGCCATCATGGGCCAGCTGCGGACCACGGCGCAGACCCTGGCCGGGCTCGACCTGCCGCCGCAGGAGGTGCTGCACCACCTGGACGAGCAGGCCCAGCGCCTGGGCACCGACCGCATGGCCACCTGCCTGTACGCGGTCTACGACCCGGTCTCGCACCGCATCACCGTCGCCAACGCCGGCCACCCGCCGCCCGTCCTGCTGCACCTGGGCGGCCACGCCGAGGTGCTGCGGGTCCCGGCCGGCGCCCCGATCGGCGTGGGCGGCGTGGACTTCGAGGCCGTGGAGCTGGACGCCCCGGCCGGCGCGACCCTGCTCCTGTACACGGACGGCCTGGTCGAGTCCCGGCTGCGGGACGTGTGGACCGGCATAGAGCAACTGCGGGAGCGTTTGGCGGCGACCGCGCAGCTCACCGGCCCCGACCATCCGCCGCCCCTGGAAGCCCTGTGCGACGAGGTGCTGGACATGCTCGGCCCGGGCGACCGGGACGACGACATCGCCCTGCTCGCAGCCCGCTTCGACGGCATCGCGCCCAGCGACGTGTCGTACTGGTTCCTGGAGCCGGAGGACGCGGCCCCCGGCAAGGCCCGCCGCCTGGCCCGGCGTGCGCTGGCCCGCTGGGGCATGGAGGACCTCACGGACGCCGTGGAGCTGCTCGTCAGCGAGGTCGTGACCAACGCGGTGCGCTACGCCTCCAAGCCGGTCACCCTGCGGCTGCTGCGCACGGACGTGCTGCGCTGCGAGGTCGGCGACGACGTGCCGCAGCTGCCCCGGCTGCGGCAGGCGCGGGCGACCGACGAGGGCGGGCGCGGCCTGTACCTGGTGAACCGGCTGGCCCGGCGCTGGGGCGCGACGCGGCTGAGCACCGGCAAGGTGGTGTGGTTCGAGCTGAACCGCGGCTGAGGGGCCGCGGCCGGCGAACGGCGGCACGCGAAGGGGCGCCCGGTGAGCACCGGGCGCCCCTTCGTGCGCCCTCGCGACTGCCGCCGGTCTACGGCACCCAGTCCCCGCCGGGGAAGTCCGGGCCGCCCGACTCGGTGGAGCCCCCGCCGCCGTCCGGCGGTGTCTCACCGCTGGACGCGCTGTTCGACGGCGACTGCGTCGGCGACTCGGGCGGCGACTCGGTCGACGGGTCGTCGGACACGGGCGGCGCCTCGGTCGACGGGTCCTTCGAGGGCGGCGGCGCCTCGGTCGACGCCTCATGGGACGGCGACTGGCTCGGCGAACCGGAGCTGGACGGCGACGTGCTGGGCTTGACCGCGGCGCCCTGCTTGGTCTTCAGGTCGAACTTGGTGACCTCGTCCATGACGCCGAAGGTGTACGCGGCCCAGATCTCCGCCGGGGGCCCACCGCCGTTGACGCGGTAGTCGACGCCGGCCGCCCGGTACATCGGGACCTGCGGGTGCGGCGGCTTGTCGTCCTCGCCGAAGAGGCCGACGGAGGTGACCAGCCCCGGGGTGAAGCCGGTGAACCAGGCCGACTTGTTGTTGTCGGACGTACCGGTCTTGCCGGCCACCTGCTGGCCGTCGCGCAGCGGGTTCTCGCGCACGGACGTCTTGGCCGTACCGTCGTCGACCACGCCGGTGAGGACGGAGGTGACCGTGTCGGCGGCCTCCCGGCTGATGACCTGCTCGCCGATCGGGTCGGGCATCTCGATCGTGCGGTCCTTGTGCTCGACCGCCTTCACGATGGCCGGGGTGACCTTCTTGCCGTGGTTGTCGAAGGTGGCGTAGACGCCGGCCATCTCCAGCGGGCTGGCGCCCATACTGCCGAGGGTCTGGGCGGGCACGGCCTGTTCGCCCTCGGTGTCCATGCCGAGGTCGGCCGCGACCTTCATGACCTCGGTCATCCCCACGTCGACGCCCATCTGCGCGAAGACGGAGTTGACGGACTTGTTCATCGCCTCCTGGACGTCGATCTCGCCGTAGTCGTGGTCGTCCTCGTTGGGCGGGGCGAAGCCGACCTCCTTGTCGCCGTCCATCACGGGGCGCTCGCTGTCGCCGTCGTAGAGGGTGTTGGCCGTGATCGGCACGCCGTCCTGGGTCTCGGCGTCGTGGTCCACGGCGGCGGCGAGGATCACCGGCTTGAAGGTGGAGGCGGGCTGGTAGTCGTCGCGGGTGGCGTTGTTGGTGTAGTGCTTCAGGTAGTTCACGCCGCCGTACATCGCCACGACGGAACCCGTCTTCGGGTCGACGGAGACGGCTCCGGCCTGGACGTCGGCGTCGACCTTGCGCTTGTCGGGGTCCAGCTTGCTGGTGAGCTGATCCTTGACCGACTTCTCCAGCGCGGCCTGCTTCTTCTTGTCGATGTTGAGCGTGACGGTGTAGCCGCCGAGGTCCACCAGGGCCTTGGCCTGCTCCATGTCCTCGGCGGCACCCTGGGCGACGAGCTGCTTCTTGAGCGAGTAGTTGGCGGCCTCCACCAGGTAGCCGGTCTGGCCCTCCATCCCGGCGGCGGCCTTGGGCTCCTTGGGCTCCGGGAACTTCATGCCCTGCCGGTCGCCCGCGTTCAGCCACTTCTGCTCGACCATGTTGTCCAGGACGTAGTTCCAGCGCTCCTGGACGAGCTTCTTGCCGGTCGGGCTGGCGATCGCCCAGTCGTACTGGTTCGGCGCCTGGAGGAGAGCGGCCAGGTAGGCGCCCTGCTCGACGGTCAGGTCCTCGGCGTCGACGCGGTAGTAGGCCTGGGCGGCGGCCTGGATGCCGTAGGCGCCGCGACCGTAGTAGCTGGTGTTGATGTAGCCGGCGAGGATGTAGTCCTTGGACTTCTCCCGGTCCAGCTTCAGGGAGATGACCAGTTCCTTCAGCTTGCGCGAGACCGTCTGGTCCTGGGTCAGGTAGTAGTTCTTGACGTACTGCTGGGTGATCGTCGAACCGCCCTGCGCGCCCTTGCCGGACAGGGTGTTGAGCACGCCGCGCGCGGTGCCCTTGAGGTCGACGCCGGCGTCCTTGTAGAACGTCTTGTTCTCGGCGGCGACGAAGGTGCGCTGGACGTCCTTGGGGATCTTGGCGAGGTCGACGATCTCGCGGTTGCGGTCGCCGGTGCGCGCCATGATGCTGCCGTCGCTGTACTTGTAGACGTTGCTCTGCAGCTCGGCCTCGGGGTTGCCCTCGGGGATGTCGATCATCATGTACAGCACGATGAAGGCGCCCATGCCCAGCAGGCAGAGGCCGAAGAAGGTGCCGACGATCTTCTTCCAGGTGAACAGCCGGCGTATGCGGCTCTTGCCGCCCGCGGCCCCGCCGGCGCCCGACGAACGGCGGCGTTTCGGCGCCGCGCGGCGTCCACCGCGCTGTCGCGCTCTTCTCTCTTCCGCTCGCCCCATGGGTCCGATCCGCTCCGCTTCGGTCATCTGTGGGCACGTTTCGCTCACGCGTCACACAGGTTCGTCGCTCAGGTCAGCTCAGAAAGCTAACACCGGGAGATATGACAAAGGGCAACCGATCCAGCCTTGTACGGACGTGAGAATCAGCACCCGCTCCACAGGAACCGACGTACGAGAGGGGTTCAGGGTTGTGATCGGGGGGTAAAGTGATATCACTTAGTAAGCAGAGAGAGAACGGGGGACCACCCATGTCCACGCACGATGCCCCGCAGGTCACCGCCGATGTGCCCCAGATGCCGGCGCCACGGGTCCGCGAGACCCAGGCGCACAGCATCGGCGGCGGGTTCGCCCTGCTCCTCGGGCTGGTCGGGCTGCTCGTCGGCGCCGGCCTCGTCGTCGCCGCCACGGCGGTCGACTCGGCCGGCGGGAAGGCCGTGCTGATCGTCGGAGGCATCGTGGTCGCCCTGGCGGCCTTCCTCGCGATGTGCGGGCTCAACATGGTGGCGCCGGGCGAGGCCCGCGTGGTCCAGCTCTTCGGTCGGTACCGGGGCACGATCCGGCAGGACGGCCTGCGCTGGGTCAATCCCTTCACCTCCCGCACCAAGATCTCCACCCGGGTGCGCAACCACGAGACGGCCGTCCTCAAGGTGAACGACGCCTACGGCAACCCCATCGAGCTGGCCGCGGTCGTGGTGTGGCGGGTGGAGGACACCGCGCAGGCCACCTTCGAGGTGGACGACTACGTCGAGTTCGTCTCCACCCAGACCGAGGCGGCCGTGCGGCACATCGCCATCGAGTACCCCTACGACGCCCACGACGAGGACGGCCTCTCGCTGCGCGGCAACGCCGAGGAGATCACCGAGAAGCTCGCCGTCGAGCTGCACGCGCGCGTGGAGGCGGCCGGCGTGCAGATCATCGAGTCCCGCTTCACCCACCTCGCGTACGCCCCCGAGATCGCCTCGGCCATGCTCCAGCGGCAGCAGGCCGGCGCGGTGGTCGCCGCACGGCGGCAGATCGTGGACGGCGCGGTCGGCATGGTCGAGGCGGCGCTCGCCCGGATCAGCGAGCAGGGCATCGTGGAGATGGACGACGAGCGCAAGGCGGCGATGGTGTCCAACCTGATGGTCGTGCTCTGCGGGGACCGCGCCGCCCAGCCGGTCCTGAACACGGGGACGCTCTACCAGTGACGCCCTCGCCCGAGGGTTCCGCGCCGTCCGAGGGCCCGGCGCCGAGGCGACGGCCGCAGCAGCGCAAGCAGGTGCTGCTGCGGCTCGACCCGCAGGTGTACGAGGCACTGGCCCGCTGGGCGGGCGACGAACTGCGCTCGGCCAACGCCCAGATCGAGTTCCTGCTCCGCAGGGCGCTGGCGGAGGCCGGCCGGCTGCCCGGCGACACCGGGCCCATGCCGCGCCGCGGCCGCCCGCCCAGGAGCGGCGGCCCGGGATCCGCGCCACCGCCCTGACCGCAAGGACCCGAGTGCGGTCCCCGTCGTAGCGGAACCGTGACACACACCCTCTGACCTGCGCCGGAACAAGCCGTCCGCACCCGCCGCCACGGTCTCTGCACAGGGCGTATACATGCGGCGTATACACCGTGTGTAGAGTGCTCCGCATGTCCATCGGTCACACCCTCCTGGGGCTCCTGGAGTCCGGGCCGCGCCACGGTTACGACCTCAAGCGCGCCTTCGACGAGAAGTTCGGTCACGACCGGCCGCTGCACTACGGCCAGGTCTACTCGACCATGTCCCGCCTGCTGAAGAACGGCCTCGTCGTGGTCGACGGCATCGAGACCGGCGGCGGCCCCGAACGCAAGCGGTACGCGATCACCGACGAGGGAATCACCGACGTACAGCGGTGGCTCGCCACACCCGAGAAGCCGGAGCCCTACCTCCAGTCGACCCTCTACACCAAGGTCGTCCTCGCGCTCCTCACCCACCGCGACGCCGGCGACGTCCTCGACACCCAGCGCTCCGAACACCTGCGCAGCATGCGCATCCTGACCGACCGCAAGCGCAAGGGCGACCTGGCGGACCAGCTCATCTGCGACCACGCCCTTTTCCACCTCGAGGCCGACCTGCGCTGGCTGGAACTGACCGCCGCGCGCCTCGACAAGCTCCGTGAGGCGGTAGCCCCATGACTGTCCCCGCAGGTTCCCTGCTCTCCGCCCAGGCGCTCCGCAAGGCCTACGGTCCCACCCTCGCCCTGGACGGCGCCGAGTTCTCCATCCACCCCGGCGAGGTCGTCGCCGTCATGGGACCCTCCGGCTCCGGCAAGTCCACCCTCCTGCACTGCCTGGCCGGCATCGTCACCCCCGACTCCGGCACCATCACCTACAACGGACGCGAACTGTCGGCCATGTCCGACGCCCAGCGCAGCGCACTGCGCCGCTCCGACTTCGGGTTCGTCTTCCAGTTCGGCCAGCTCGTACCGGAGCTGACCTGCGTCGAGAACGTCGCCCTGCCCCTGCGCCTGAACGGCACCTCCCGCAAGGAGGCCGAACGCGCCGCACTGACCTGGATGGAACGCCTGGAGGTCGACGACCTCCGCAAGAAGCGCCCCGGCGAGGTCTCCGGCGGCCAGGGCCAGCGCGTCGCAGTGGCCCGCTCCCTCGTCACCAGCCCCCGCGTCCTCTTCGCCGACGAACCCACCGGCGCGCTCGACTCCCTCAACGGCGAACGCGTCATGGAACTCCTCACCGACGCCGCCCGCTCCACGAACGCCGCCGTCGTCCTCGTCACCCACGAAGCCCGCGTGGCCGCCTACTCCGACCGCGAGATCGTCGTCCGCGACGGCAAGTCCCGGGACATGGAGCGGGCCGTATGAGCGTGCGCCAGTGGGCCGCGGACCTGATGCTGGGCGTCCGCTTCGCCTTCACCGGAGGCCGGGAGGGCTGGACCCGGGCCGTACTGACGGCCGTCGGCGTCGGGCTCGGGGTGGCCCTGCTGCTGCTGACCACCGCGATCCCGAGCGCGCTCACCGTCCGGCACGAACGGGAGGCGGCGCGTTCCGACCTCACCTACGCCTCCGACCCCATGCCGAAGGCGAACGACACACTCGTGGTCGCCAGGGTCGACGACTACTTCCGCGACGACGACCTGCGGGGCCGGGCCCTGGAGCCCGAGGGCCCGCGCGCCCCGCTGCCTCCGGGGCTGGAGAAGTTCCCCGCGGTGGGCGAGATGGTGGTCTCCCCCGCCCTGAAGGAACTCCTGGAGTCGGACTCCGGCGCGCTGCTGCGCGAGCGGCTGCCGGACCGGATCGTCGGCACGATCGCGGAGGAGGGGCTGATCGGGTCGGCCGAACTCGCCTACTACCGCGGCGCGGAAGGGCTCGCCGAGCAGATCAACCCGGGCCGGGTCGAGCGCATCGACCGGTTCGGCGACCCCAAGCCGGGTGGGGAGCGGTCCGACCCGGTGCTGCTCCTGCTGATCCTCGTCGTCTTCGTGGTGCTGCTGATGCCGGTCGCGGTGTTCATCGCCGCCGCCGTGCGGTTCGGCGGCGAGCGGCGGGACCGGCGGCTCGCGGCGCTGCGCCTGGTGGGCTCCGACAGCCGCATGACCCGGCGCATCGCCGCCGGTGAGGCCCTGGCCGGCGCGGGCCTCGGGCTGGTCTTCGGCGCCGCGTTCTTCATGATCGGGCGGCAACTCGCAGGTAACGCCGAGGTGTTCCGCATCAGCGTGTTCCCCAGCTACCTCAACCCCTCCCCGCTGCTCGCCCTGCTGGTGGCGGTGGCGGTGCCGGCGGCGGCCGTACTGGTGACGCTGCTCGCGCTGCGCGGGGTGGTCATCGAGCCGCTCGGCGTGGTGCGGGCCGGCCGCCCGGCACGGCGCCGGCTGTGGTGGCGGCTGCTGCTGCCGCTGGCCGGACTGGCGATGCTGTACCCGATGATCGGCAACGGCCGGGACAACGGCGACTTCAACCAGTACCTGGTGACCGGCGGTGTGGTGCTGCTCCTCGTGGGCGTGACCGCGCTGCTGCCGTGGATCGTCGAAAGCGTCGTCGCCCGCCTCGGCTCCGGCGGCGTGGCCTGGCAACTGGCCGTGCGCAGGCTTCAGCTGAGCAGCGGTACGGCGGCCCGCATGGTCAACGGCATCGCGGTGGCCGTCGCGGGGGCGATCGCGCTGCAGATGCTGTTCGCCGGCGTGGACAGCGACTACACCAGGTCCACCGGGCAGGACGTGTCGCGGGCCCAGATGGAGGCGCAACTGTCGAGCGGGGTCCCGATGACCCCGGCGGCCGAGAAGTTCCGCGACACCAAGGGCGTGAAGGCGGTCTACGCCTACTCCGAGGGCTACCTGGGCGACCGCCCCCACGACCCGGAGCACGGCACGATGATCACCGTCGGCGACTGCGCGTCGCTGCGGGAGATCTCCACGCTGCCCTCGTGCGCGGACGGGGACGTCTTCGCCGTCCACGGTGCCGAGTGGGACACCGGTGAGGACATGACGAAGCTGGCCGCCCCCGGCCGGAAGCTGTACTCGGACCCGACCTACGAGGGCGGCCCGAAGCGCCGGGCGGTCCCGTGGACGGTTCCGCAGGGCATCAAGACGGCGAAGGCGCGTGCGGGGCTGGTGGCCGGGACCGACCGGGGCGGCTTCCTGATCACGCCGGGGGCATTGCCGGCCGCGCTCGGGCCGACGCTGGACGGCCACGCCTACCTCAAGCTGGACCAGTCCGTGCCGGACGTGCAGGACCTGGTCCGGAACACCGCCTCGGGCATCGATCGCCTGGCGGACACCGTGACCTGGGCGGAGACCGAGCGCACCAACCGCTTCGACGCCATCCGCACCGGCCTGTTCGTGGGGGCGGCGTGTGTGCTGGCGCTGATCGGCGCCAGTCTGCTGGTCTCGCAGCTCGAGCAGTTGCGCGAACGCAAGAAGCTGCTCTCGGCCCTGGTGGCCTTCGGCACCCGGCGCCGCACGCTGAGCCTGTCGGTGCTGTGGCAGACGGCGATTCCCATCGTGCTCGGCCTGCTGCTGTCCATGATCGTGGGCCTGACCCTGGGCACGGTGCTGCTGAAGATGACGGGCACTCCGGTGCGCGTCGACTGGACGGGCGTGCTGTCCATGACCGGCATCGGTGCGGCGGTCGTCCTGGTGGTGACGCTGTGCAGCCTGCCGCCGCTGCTGCGGCTGATGCGTCCGGAGGGCCTGCGCACGGAGTAGGCCCCGCGCCGACGCACGACCGAGGGACCGGAGGACCGCGCGGGCGGTCGTCCGGTCCCTCAGTCGTGCACCGTCCGCACCGGCAGGTCCGCCATCGCCTCCCGCAGGGCCGCCGCCAGTTCCTCGTACTCCGCCGAGCGCGCCGCGCGCGTGCGCATGGCGAGGGCGACCCGGCGGGTGGGGGCGGGATCGGCGAAGGACGCGGTGAGGAGCTGGCTGGACCGGGAGGTCTCCACGCGCACGGCGGTACGGGGCAGCAGCGTCACCCCGAGGCCGCCCGCCACCAGTTGGACCAGCGTCGACAGTCCGGCGGCCGAGGTCGTGGCCGGGACGCCCGCGCGGCCCGCCTCCCGGCAGATGTCGAGCGCCTGGTCGCGCAGGCAGTGTCCCTCGTCGAGCAGCAGCAGCTTCAGCTCGCGCAGCACCGAGCGCTCGATGCCCTCCCGGCCGCCGAGCCGGTGGTCGAGCGGGGTGACCAGGACGAAGTCCTCGTCGAAGAGCGGGAGTTCGGTGACGCCGGGGACACCGAGCGGCACCGCGAGCAGCAGCAGGTCGAGCCGGCCGGACGTCAGGCCCTCCAGCAGGCTCGCCGTCTGCTCCTCGTGGACCTGGAGGTCGAGGTCGGGGTAGCGGTCGTGGACCAGACGCAGCACCGTCGGCAGCAGGTACGGCGCGACGGTCGGGATGACGCCGAGCCGCAGCGCGCCGGTGAAGGGCGCCCGTACCGCCTCCGCCTCCTCCAGCAGCGCGCCGACCTCCGCCAGTACCGCCTTGGTCCGCACCGCGAGCCGTTCACCGGCCGGCGAGAGCAGCACCTTGCGCGTCGTACGCTCCAGGAGGGTGACACCCAGTGCCTCCTCCAGGGCGGAGACGGCCCCGGAGAGCGCCGGCTGGCTCATGCCGATCGCGGCGGCGGCGTCGCGGAAGTGCAGGTGTTCGGCGACCGCGTCGAAAGCCCGCAGTTGGGCGAGGCTGGGCTGCCTCTTCCGTCCCGGCACTAATAGCCACCTCCGATCAACTCGACCGAGTGTAGCTATTTCACTAATCAATGCACCCTGTGCCAACATCATGAACGTCCAACCCGTGGGATACGCCTGCAAAACGGGCGTTTCCTCGCTGCACTTTTGGAGAGCGCGTGCTCACTGTCGGTGACAAGTTCCCCGAGTTCGATCTGACCGCCTGCGTCTCGCTGGAGAAGGGCAAGGAGTTCCAGCAGATCAACCACAAGACCTACGAGGGTCAGTGGAAGGTCGTCTTCGCGTGGCCCAAGGACTTCACCTTCGTGTGCCCGACCGAGATCGCCGCCTTCGGCAAGCTGAACGACGAGTTCGCCGACCGTGACGCCCAGATCCTCGGCTTCTCCGGCGACTCCGAGTTCGTCCACCACGCCTGGCGCAAGGACCACCCGGACCTGACCGACCTGCCGTTCCCGATGATGGCCGACTCCAAGCACGAGCTGATGCGGGACCTCGGCATCGAGGGCGAGGACGGCTTCGCGCAGCGCGCCGTCTTCATCGTGGACCAGAACAACGAGATCCAGTTCACGATGGTCACCGCCGGCTCCGTCGGCCGTAACCCCAAGGAGGTCCTGCGGGTCCTCGACGCCCTGCAGACCGACGAGCTCTGCCCGTGCAACTGGAGCAAGGGCGACGAGACCCTGGACCCGGTCGCGCTGCTGTCGGGGGAGTGAACTGACATGTCCCTCGACTCCCTGAAGTCCGCCATACCGGACTACGCCAAGGACCTGAAGCTCAACCTCGGCTCGGTCATCGGCAATTCCGACCTCCCGGCGCAGCAGCTCTGGGGCACCGTGCTGGCGACCGCCATCGCCTCGCGCTCCCCCATCGTGCTGCGCGAGCTGGAGCCGGAGGCGAAGGCGAACCTGTCGCCGGAGGCGTACGCGGCCGCCAAGTCGGCCGCGGCCGTCATGGCGATGAACAACGTCTTCTACCGCACCCGGCACCTGCTGTCGGACCACGAGTACGGCACCCTGCGCGCCGGTCTGCGGATGAACGTCATCGGCAACCCGGGCGTCGACAAGGTCGACTTCGAGCTGTGGTCCTTCGCGGTGTCCGCCATCAACGGCTGCGGCATGTGCCTGGACTCGCACGAGCAGGTGCTCCGCAAGGCCGGCGTGGACCGCGAGACGATCCAGGAGGCGTTCAAGATCGCCGCCGTGGTCGAGGCCGTCGGCGTCACGCTGGACGCCGAGGCGGTCCTGGCCGCCGAGTAGTCCCGCCCCGCAGGGGCACGCACGGCACGGGCCCCGCCCACCGAGAGGTGGGCGGGGCCCGTTCTCATACCGGTGCAGGCGGGGCCCGTTCTCATACCGGTGCCGGAGGGGGTCGTCGCCGCGCTACGCCGGGGAGGCGTCCGACGGCGGACCGGCCTCCGGCGGCTCCTGGGGGCCCTTGGTCTGAGGCGAACCCGGCGCCCGGTCGATCGCCGGGGCGGCGTCGCTCGACGTGGCCCCGTGAGGCCTGGGTTGCTGCCGCAGGGCGGCCTCACGGGAGTACGCCCGCAAGTAGCCCACGACGGTGTTGGTCACCGCCACCAGGGGCACGGCGACCACGGCGCCGCCGATGCCGGCCACCATGCCGCCGGCGGCCACCGACAGCACCACCGCCAGCGGATGGACCCGCACCGCCCTCCCGAGGATGAACGGCTGCAGGATGTGCCCCTCGATCTGCTGCACCGCCAGCACCACGACCAGCGTCATGACCGCGGCGAACACGCCCTGCGTCACCAGCGCCACGACGACCGCGAGCGCGCCCGAGACCACGGCGCCGACGAGCGGGATGAAGGCGAACAGGAAGATGAACACGGCCAGCGGGACGGCCATCGGCACGTCGAGGAAGTAGATGCCGAGGCCGATGAAGATGGCGTCGATCAGCGCGACGATCACCGTGCCGCGCACATAGGCGGTCAGCGTCCGCCAGGCGCGCGGGCCGGCCCCGGCCACACCCGGGCGGGCGGCCGCGGGCACCAGCTTCAGCGTCCACTGCCAGATGCGCCTGCCGTCGTAGAGCAGGAAGAGCGTCGAGAAGGCGGCGAGCAGGATGCCGGTGAGCGCCTCGACCACGACCGTGACGCCCTCGAGTCCCGCCGAGGTTATCTGGTCGGTGTTGGCGCCGACCGCCTCGCGCAGGCTCTTGGCGATCTCGTTGATCTGCTTGTCGGTGACGTGGAAGGGGCTGTTCAGCAGCCAGTTGCGCAGTTCGTCGATGCCGTTCTGGACCTGGTCGGAGAGGTTGTCGATGTTCTCCATGACCTGCCAGGTGACGAACCAGCCGATCAGGCCCATCACCACGAAGCCCAGGATCGCCGTCAGGGCGGTGGCCGGCCCCCGGGGCACCCCGTGCCGGCGCAGCCAGGACACGGCCGGCTGCAGCAGCGCCGTGATCAGCAGCGCGGCCACGAACGCCAGCACCACCAGCTGTACGGCGCTGATGATGCGCATCAGCACCCACAACGTGCCCGCGAGCACCAGCAGCCGCCACCCGGCCTCCGCGGCCACCCGCACGCCCCAGGGCACGGCCTGCGCCGGATCGGGGCGGTTGTCGACGACGACCGTGTGGTGCTCGGCGAAGTGCTCCTCGGCGGCGTCCTCGGCCAGGTCGTCCCCGGAGCGCGGCACGTGGCCGGCCACCGGCCCCGGCCCGTCGTCGGCGTCGTGCCGCCGCGCCTCCTGCCGGCGCTGCTCCAACCGCTCGCTCATGTGCGTCAGTCCGGCGCCGAGCCGGCCGAGCCACCCTGGCACTCGTGACATGATCCGTCCTCTTCCCCCGTCTTTCCCCACCACTCCCCCCGGAGTCGTTCCGGTCCGACCGTACATGGCGGGAGCGCGAAAGCCCCTCACCGTAGGACGGCGAGGGGCTGCGCGAGGTTGAGCGCGGACCGGGGGTCCGGGTGGCGGGGCTCAGTACCAGTGGTTGGCCTGCCAGAAGGCCCAGGCGTCGCACGGGCTGCCGTAGCGGTTGTCCATGTAGCTGAGGCCCCACTTGATCTGGGTGGCCGGGTTGGTCCGCCAGTCGGCGCCCGCCGAGGCGTACTTGCCCGCCGGGAGCGCCTGGAAGAGGCCGTAGGCGCCGGAGGAGGGGTTGACCGCCTGGTAGTTCCAGCTCGACTCGTGGTTCACGATGTTGCTGAAGCACTGGAACTGGCCGCTGGGCACCATCTGGCGGGCCATCGCCTGGATCTGGCTGGTGCTGTAGGAGCTCTGGACGGCGAAGGTGGTGGCGTCGCGCTGGGCGTCGCGGCTGGCGGCGGCCTTCTTCTCCGCCTCGCGCTCCTTGGCGTCCTCG
The DNA here is from genome assembly GCF_003112575.1 of Streptomyces ardesiacus. Taxonomy (GTDB): domain Bacteria; phylum Actinomycetota; class Actinomycetes; order Streptomycetales; family Streptomycetaceae; genus Streptomyces; species Streptomyces ardesiacus. Next base: position 585,812 of record NZ_BEWC01000002.1, on the reverse strand, counting down.
GCCGCCTTCCTGGCCTTCTCCTGCTTGGCCACGGCGGTCTGGGCGGCTGCCTTGCGGGCCGCCTCCTCGGCGTCCTTCTTGGCGCTCGCGTCCGCGGCGATGGCCTGCACGTCGGCCTGATGCGTCAGGGACGCGGTCTGTACCTGCGCCTGCTCACCCATGGGGATGTCGGCGAGCAGCGTCGTGCCTGCTGCCGTCGCCTCCGCGTCGTCGTTGTTCTGCGCGACGCTGCCCGAGGCAACTCCGACGACGCTTCCGACGGCGGTGACCGCCGTGGCCGAGGCCACTGCGAATCCCCGGACCGAGATCCGGCTCACACGGTTTCCTTCCAGCATCGCCCGCATCGGTGACCCTCGCGGACGCAATCGTGCCCCTGGCACTGGCCTCCCCAACTACGGGTCACGGGAGGCGCGGGCCCGGTGGACAACTCCCCTTGCGGGGAGCGCCGCGTGGTGCTCGGGCGGCATACGACTCGACTATGGAGTTGGCTCTGGTGCTTCTGGGGCGCCGTACCGCTGGGGGCACGGCTGTGTCGTATGCGGGGCCTGACAGGAATGAGACTCTGCCGTAACCCGGCGGGGTGAGGCAATTCTGTGTTGCGTGTGAAAGCTCACATCTCGTTTGGCCCAGGGGATTCACGGAAATCCGCACACACCAAGGCGCCGCCCGGCTAGGCTCTGGGCCTTCCGGACGGCGCCGAACTGACGGGTAACCGGCCCTGACCGGGTCGGAGTTCCCGTACGGGCGTCAAACGGCCCGGACGGGTGACAGACGGATCAGATGTGCCCGTCCTCCAGCATTTCGGTCACGAGCGCGGCGATCTGGGACCGCTCGGAGCGCGTCAGGGTGACGTGCGCGAAGAGCGGATGCCCCTTCAGCTTCTCGACGACGGCCACCACTCCGTCGTACCGGCCGACCCGCAGGTTGTCCCGTTGGGCCACGTCATGGGTGAGGACGACCCGCGAGTCGGCCCCGATCCGGGACAGCACGGTCAGCAGGACGTTGCGCTCGAGCGACTGGGCCTCGTCGACGATGACGAACGCGTCGTGCAGCGAGCGCCCCCGGATGTGGGTGAGCGGCAGCACCTCCAGCATCCCGCGCGCGGTCACCTCCTCGATGACCTCCCGGCTGGTGACGGCCGACAGCGTGTCGAAGACCGCCTGCGCCCAGGGGCTCATCTTCTCGGCCTCGGAGCCGGGCAGATAGCCGAGCTCCTGCCCGCCCACCGCGTACAGCGGACGGAAGACCATCACCTTCTGGTGCTGCCGGCGTTCGAGCACGGCCTCCAGCCCGGCGCACAGCGCGAGCGCCGACTTGCCGGTGCCGGCCCGGCCGCCCATCGACACGATCCCGACGTCCGGGTCGAGGAGCAGGTCGAGCGCGATCCGCTGCTCGGCGCTGCGGCCCTTGATGCCGAACGCCTCCCGGTCGCCGCGCACCAGCCGGACACCGCCGTCGGGCGCGACCCGGCCGAGGGCCTTGCCGCGCTCGGACTGGATGGTCAGCCCGGTGTGCACGGGCAGCTCGGCGGCCTCGGGGACGTGGATCCGGCCCTCCTCGAAGAGGATGTCCACCTGCTCGCCCGACAGGGTGAGTTCGGACATCCCGGTCCAGCCGGAGGCGTCCGTGATGGCCAGCTCGGCCCGGTACTCCTCGGCGAGGAGACCCACGGAGGACGCCTTGATCCTGAGCGGCAGGTCCTTCGACACGACGGTGACGTCGAACCCCTCGGCCTGCAGGTTCCGGGCGACCGCGAGGATGCGGGAGTCGTTGTCCCCCAGGCGGTAGCCGGTGGGCAGCACGCTGGGGTCCGAGTGGTTGAGCTCGACGCGGACGGTGCCGCCCAGGTCCCCGATCGGGAGGGGGGCGTCGAGGCGACCGTGCCGCACCCGGAACTCGTCGAGCAGGCGCAGGGCCTGCCGGGCGAAGTAGCCGAGCTCGGGATGGTGCCGTTTGGCCTCCAACTCCGTCACCACGACGATGGGGAGCACGACCTCGTGCTCGTCGAAGCGGCTCAGGGCGTTCGGGTCGGCCAGCAGGACGCTGGTGTCGAGAACGTAGGTGCGCCTGTCGGGCTTGTGGCGCTTTGTGCTGGTCACCACGGAAGGACGTACCCCCTCGGAAGAGGTCGGGGAGCGACGGAGTGGAACGGGGCCGGGAGGGCGGGAACGAGCCGGCCGGTCCGGCCGAGCCGACCGGTCCGGGGCCTGTCGCGCAGACCGTGAGGGCCGCCCTGCACTGGCGCGGGCCGCGGACCGGCCCTCCGCCGCGTCTTCCGTGCCGTGACCGCACGGTGGGGCTGGTGCAAAGGGCCTCCCGGGCGGACGGCTCCGTGCCGCCCGCTGAGATACGACACCCGTGGTTCGGGCGTCGACCTGCTTGGGTTATGCCCTCGAACAAGCGCCGCCATGCCACGACACGGGGCGGCGCACCGGTGAACTCCTCATGACGGCGGTACCACTCGCGGGCGCCGGCACGGAGGGAACGGACGGGCGCAGCGGCGAGGGGCCTCGCCGACACCAGAGGGACCTCGCCGACACCACTGGAAGGAACGAAAAACGGGCCGGTCCGTGGGGGGGGGATACGGACCGGCCCGAGGGGGGGTTTCCACCATAACCCTTCGTAAGTGATGCTGCGTGCATCGGCGTGCCACAATTACTCTCCGCAGTTACCCGGCGACGCCCGGATCACCACGGAAGCCCCCATTCCGTCCCGAATCCCGACCGGCCGAGCGGCACCGGCAACCCGGCCGACCGGACGTGCCCGGCACCGCGCAGCCCCCTCCACTGCGCGGTGCCACGCGCGTAGCTTTGCTCACGCGAATTGCCTGGTCCGAACCTACGCGACCGGGCGGCCCGGGTTCGACCCGAAAAGAACACCGGTGAATAACGATGTGGAAACCCTGTGAGAGCCGACGGCGGTGACGGCACCCTGCGACCGCGCACGCCGACAGGTGCGACGGCGCGGCGCTTACGCCCGGACATTCCACGCCGTGAGGCACGGACACGGTGACGCCGGATGCCGTGGACGCCGGGGCGCCGGGGCGACCGGGGCCGCTGGGACCACCGGAAGCACCCGGACCACCGGGACCACCGGGGCCGCCGGGGCCGCCGGGGCCGCCGGGGCCGCCGGCAAGAGCCTCAGCGCTTGCGCGCCTCGAAGAGATGACGGGAGCTGTGGGCGACGAAGGGGCCGTCGGCCCGGATGCGCTCGTGCAGGTCGCGCAGCCGGTCGCGGTACGCCTCGACGGTGAACCCGGGGACCATCCACACCACCTTGCGCAGGAAGTGGACGACGGCCCCGACGTCGAAGAACTCCATCCGCAGCCGCTCCGACCGCAGCTCCACGACCTCCAGCCCGGCCGCCTCGGCGTCGGCACGCTCGCGCTCGGGATCACGGTGCCGGCGCGTCGCCTCCGGCAGCGGCCCGAGGAAGTACTCGATGAGTTCGAAGACGCTGGCGGGCCCGACGTGCTGGGCGAAGTAGGCACCGCCGGGCGCGAGCACGCGGGCGATCTCGTCCCAGTGCGGCTCGACGGGATGCCGGCTCACGACCAGGTCGAAGGCGCCGTCCGCGAAGGGCAGGGGCGCGTCGTCGGCCGAGGCGACCACCGGAACGCCCCGCGGACGCAGCAGCCGGGTGGCCTCGGCGACGTTGGGCGCCCATCCCTCGGTGGCGACGACGAGCGGGGCCCGGTCCGGACCGGCGGCCCGGAGGGCGAAGTCCAGCACCTCCCCTCCCCCGGTCTGCACGTCCAGTACGGCGGTGGCGGACCCGGCCAGCCGCTCGGCCAGGGACCGCGCGTACCCCCAGGACGGCCGGGCCTCGGTGGCCCGCCCCTCGAACCAGGAGAAGTCCCACCCCTCGGTGGGAACGGAGGCCCCCTCGGCCACGAGCTCGTCGAAGGAACGGGGGCCGGTCACGCCCGTGCCTCCACGAGGGGCCGGACCCGCTCCGCGGCGAACCGCACGAACCCCTCCGGGTCGGGCTCGTCCCCGGTTCGGCTGCAGGACCACGGTGTCCGCCCCGGCCTCGGCCAGCCTCCGTACGGCGTCGGCGACGGCCTCCGCGTCCCCCGCGACCCCAAGCCCCGGCACGTCCCCGACGCCCTCGGCGACCAGCTCGGCGCGCACCCGCTCACGGGCATCGCTCCCCGTGGCGGCGAGCAGATACACGACGACCCGGTGCCCGTCGTCCCCGCGTCCGCCGGCCTCCCGTCCTTCGTCGACGAGACGCCGGGCACGGCGCACTCCGTCGGGCGGGGTGTTCGCGGTGAGCACGGTCCCGTCGGCGGCCTCACCGGCCAGCCGCAGCGACCGGGGCCCGGTGGCACCGGCGAAGACCTCGGCCCCCTGTTCCGGCGGCCAGTCCAGGCCGACGTCGTCGAGCCGGACGTAACGCCCCTCCACGGTCACCCTCTCCCCTCGCAACAACGCCCGCAGCGCGAGGAGGTGCTCCCGCAGCAGAGTGAGGGGCGACTCGACCCGCGCCCCGACCTGCCCCATCCAGTCCTGCACCCCGTGCCCCACGCCGAGGACGGCACGGCCGGGGAACATCCGGTGCAGCGTGGCGGCCTCCATCGCGGTGAGGGCCACGTTCCGCAACGGCACGGGCAACAGCCCGACCCCGACCCGCACCCGCTCGGTCCACGCGAGGACAGCGGCGGCCGAGGAGATCCCGCCCTCGCGGAAACAGTCCTCCCACAGCCACAGCTCCTCCAGTCCCGTCTCGTCGGCAACGCGTGCCACGGCACGCAGTCGCTCGGGGGCGAGCTGAGGACGGAGTACGGCACCGAGTCCAGTCATCCGCCCTTCCTACCTTCGGCCGCGCCCCCCGGACAACACCATTAGGACATTAGGACAGCGCCCCCAGCGGATCCGTGAAGCGAACGGTGTCGGCGATCCCCTCCAGCACCGCCCGGTACTCCGCCCTGCGCGTGGCCGCGGTACTGCTGACCGTCAACACGGCCAGCCGCTTGCAGTCGGGGTGGGGGAGGTGGGCGTGGACCTGAAGCAGGGGAAGCCGGGGAAGCGGGCTGCCCGTCATCGGCGGACGCAGGGTCTCACTGACGGTGGCAGGACCGCAGGGCAACTCGAGGTACGCGACCCGCCGGTGCCCGTCCGGGGCGGTAACGGCACGAGCAGCGGTCGCGGCCCGGGAAGCCACGGGGGTGTCCTGCCAGGTGATGGTGAAGAGGGAGAGCAGGGGCTGTCCACCGCCGCCGACGTCGTCACGGTGCAGGCCGAGGGAGCAGTGGACTGTGCCGAACCCGCACAGGGCCCCGAGCATCTGCTGCCCCAGGGCGAGTTGCGCGACGAACTGCTGGCGCACCCATGCGCTGGGCGCCGCTTCGAGCAACGGGGCAACGGCCTCGCACATCGCTTCGGCCTCTGGAGAGCCGGGTTTGGCTAGCAGGGAAGTGAGGGGCAGCGGAATAAAGCCGGAGGGCTCAGCGAACCACAGTTCCGATTGCTCGTCGGTCACAGCATCATCCACGTAGATGCGCGGTGTACTCATAGCAGCTTCCTACACGTCTCAGAGGAAATGGAGTGATCAGCCGGACGAGCTTCATGCGCACTGCTATCAGGACTGGAACCCAAGCCGCGGAGCCGCTCACCATCCTGGGGATTCATCCGCTGTTCGATGACGTGCATACGCCGAGGTACCCTTCCCCTCCTTGCGGGCGCGGCAATGACTCCAGCCAGGCGAACATCCCCCGCGAACCAAACTTCCTCAATCTGAGATTTCAGGTGTGGCTTGGCGCGAGGAGCCATACGCCGACACCACCAGTTCAGGCGCAGGTGTCGGGTAAAAACCAGCGGCAGCGACTGCCCTGGACGAGAGTAATCTGGCAACTCAAACCAGCCGTAGTGCTCACTGGATACCCCTGGCCTATCAGTCAGTCCATGAGGAGCCCGTTGCACAACTTGCCAACGATGGGTACGTAAAATTCGTAGCATCGACACAGCTGCCGGAAAGTAACGCAGCTGCGTCAGTGCACGGTAGGGGCCATAGACAAAGTATGGGAGAAACACCCAGACCAGCCAGTCGGCCGAGTACACCGAGACACCCAGCAATAGCACCCATCCGCCCACCCAGCCAAAGAACCCGACAACATTCATCGCCATGTGACGGAGCCAAGCTCGGCGGGTGGGCCGGTGATCCCATGCAGTCGTGCAGACGTCAGGGTCCACGAGTCTTTCCTCCTGCTCAACGACAGAACACGTATCGTGCAATCTCTACCAGGCCCCCGCCGTCGAGAATGAGGCGTGAGCCGTCGACGCCAGCAACAGCGCCGTCCTTGATTCCGTCGTCTTCCGCGTCCACGACCTTGTTGTACAAACCGAACCCTCCAGTACCAACACCGACCATGCCCGAAGTGCCGGCAACGACGTTGGCCGCTCTACCAGGGTCACTGAACCCTCGCACTGCACGGGCGACCATCGAATTCTCCAGGTTCGCGATTGCCCCGGCCTCGTCGAGAACCTTGGAGCCATAGGTTCCGGCTCGCTGCCAGAAATCCAGCACTTGTCCGCTGCGACGAACGGTTCGCGTAGCTGCGAAGGTACCCTTGGCCACCGCCGCGACACCCGGCAGAGCACCCGCCGCGTCAGCTCCCACCGAGACGGCGTTACTCCAGAAATCGGCATCGAACTCCCCCTTCGTCATTCCGTCCCACAAAGAAGCACGCACCTCCGAGTCCGCGAGCCGGAGGCCAACCGCGACGATGCTCAGCCCGGAAGCCGTGAGCATCAAGGCGGCAACCGTCGCAACGCTCCACCCCAGCGGCCCCGACAGAAGAAGCGCCGCAACCCCGATCAGCCCCGCCACGAAACTCAGAATGTCCGGCAGATTGTCGCCCAGCCAGTCGAGTGCCTCGTCGAACCAACCCGGTTCATGCGGCACCAACTTCTTTGTGGCGTCCCGGATCTTCCGCGCCCGGTACCCCGCCTTCTCCTCATGCTCCTCGGCCAGCCTCTCCGCCTTGCCGATGATCTTCTTCAGCTCGGCCTGGGCATCGTCGAGGTCACCGTTCGCGCGCGTGAGGGCCTTCTCCGCGGCGTCACCCTCAGCCCCGTCCTTCTTCAGACCGGGATCATGGCCCGCCGCGTCCGCACGTCCCTGCGCCCGATCCACCGCGGCCTGGGCGTCCTTCGCCTCGCCCTCCAGCTTCCTGGCCCGCCGCTGGAAGTCGTCGAGTTCGCCCTCCCAGCGATCCAGTTGCCGGGCCGCCTTGCGAATCGAGTGCGCCGCGTTCTTCAGGTTCAGCGGCAACGGCCCGCCGTCCAACTGCTCGCGGAACGCGACGGCCGCGTCACCCTTCCAGTAGCTGCCGTCGAGCAGTTTGGTGACGAGGTCGTACGCCTCCTGCAGCACCTTCGCGCAACCGCTGAGCTTCTTCTCCAGCCCCCGCACGGTCTCCGTGTCCCCCGGTACCGGATTGAAGCCCAGGTGCGGATACTCCGGGTTCGGAATGGACGGCGCGGACTTCAGTCCCTGCGGTTTGCCCAGGTCCGACCGCGACTGCGGATCGAGGGCAGCACCGTACGTGTCCTGGCCGGCTGGGACGGTCACTTCTCGCCGCCGCCCTTGGCCGCCTCGCGCGACTCCCGCAGCGCCGCCTCGAGCGCCTTGTCGACCTCGAGGTAACTGTCCTTGCTCTTGCCGATGATGTCGGCAAGGTCCTCCGTCTGCTTGCCGATCTCCTCGGAGCCGTACTTCCAGTCGTCCTGAAAGGCTTCGCACGCCGAGTCGAGATCGTCCGTGCCCAGCCCGACGATCGTCGCGTCCGACAACGCCTTCCGAACGCCCCTGAGCGAAGTCGACGACTCCTTCAGCGACTTCATGAACCGTCCGAGTTCGTCACCGTCCACGGCAAGCCGCTCCGCCACCCGCCCGTCCCCTCTCACCGGTCCACTGCACCGATGAGAGGAACGACGGCATCCGTTCTTCGTGACGCCCCGACGACCGCTGCCGCTCTGACGACTGGCAGGACCGCTCAGCGGTTGACGGCCTGGATCTCCTGGACGACGACGCCCTGCTCTCCTCCGAAGTCACCGTCAGGCAGCGGTTGCTCCCCGGCGACACCGGTGCCGGTCCAGTGGATCTTCCAGGTGACCGTCGCCTTGAGCTGGTACGACCCGTTGCCGGACGCACGCAGATACTTGACGCCACACGGCGGCGTCTTCTCGGCCTTGCCTCTCGCGTAGGGCTCACCGATCGTGCCGTTCACGGCCTCGCAGACCCCCGACGCCGGGAAGGTCTGGGCGTCCGCCGTACCCGGGTCGATCTTCACCGACACCGGCTCCGCCGTGGTAGTCGCCTCGACTCCCAGTAGAGGCACCGAAGCCGTCACCGACACAAGCTTGAAGTCCGTTGCGTCGAGCCACGCCCACGTCGGCAGGTTCACCTTCGTCGCCCCCGCGGGCCTCAGCTCCACCTCCGTGGTGGGAACACGGATCTCCGCATAGGCGAGTTGTGCGAGGACCTCCGGTGTGATCGCCTGTGGGATGTCCGCCGGCGGGTCATCACCGGTGTCCACCCAAAAGGCGTCCTCGTTACAGTCGAGCGCTCCCGGGTCGCCCTCCCGTCCGGGCGTAACGTAGGAGTCCCAGAAGTAGCCCTTGCCGGCCTTCTCCTTGTTGAAGTCCTTGTACGGGTGCCCGTTCACGTACTTGTCGCGCTGCTGGGCATCCCACTGATAGCCCGTCGACTCGGCTTCCCAGACGGGCTCCTTGGCCTTCTTGAGCTGCTCCGGGGTGTACCTGGGGGCGTAGTAGCAAGCGGGCGGCGTCCAGTTCGTCGCAGTGGCCACGGGGCCGACGGATGCTCCAGAGCCGTTCTTGGACCGGTCGTAGACGACTGCGCCAGCGGTCGCCGAGACGGTCCCCTTCCCGTCGGAGCCACCGTGGGCACCCGTACTCGGCGACTGCGCGCCCCCGCCGATTTCGTTGTCGGCGACTGCGGGAGCTGTCGCGCCGGTGAAGACAGCGGCGGTCACGACTGATGCGGCGAGGACACGAGCGGCTGAATTCAGGGCTGGCACTTGTCACTCCCCCTCTGGGACAGCATCTTCTGTACAGCCCAGACACCCTTGTCGTTCTTGGTCAACTGGGTGTTATACAGCACGTAGCTGTTCTTGGTCACCGGCGTTTTGTTGATCTTCTTGGGCTTGAGGTACATGTCATACGCTTTGCCCTGGTCTTCGCAGTACACGAGCGAGGCACTGTCATTGCCACGAATGTTGACCACCGCGTCGTAGAAGCGGTATGCCCCCGTCACTCGTGCATTCTCCTTGACGTAGGCCTGGATGAACTCCTGCGTACCGGCAGCGGCCTCGCCCTCGTAGTAGTAGAGGTACGCCTTGTCGAGCGGATCCTGGTTGACGATCGCCAGATCCACGGCCTTGATGGACTGCTCGCTGTCGGCAAGGACCGCGTCCTTGTCCTTGTCACCCGTCTTGGGCCAGTCGAAGGTGTAGGAGAGGTCCGCAGGCAGGTCGATCTTCGGCCGGTCGGGCTCCGCCGAGTCGGTCGCGGTCGGTGACGCCGACGGGGTGGAACTACCCGTGTCCGCCCCAGCGATCTCGTCCGCTCCCTTGCCGGAACTGTCGTCGCTTCCGCACGCGGACAGCGTCAGGGCCGCAGCGGCGGTCAGCGTGAGCGCTGCGAGCAAGGTGGGGCGGCGGCGATTCACGGTCAGCTCCTGGGTGGGACGAGGCTTCTCTCGAGCGAAGTAACGCTATCCACCCGGGTCGAGCGGCACCAGGGTGACGCCGGTCTCCCTGCCGTGTCGCGTGGGGCGAAGTCAGTGGGACGTGTGACTTCTTGGGCCGTAACAGTTGCGCAACGCACCGGCGGTGGTGAACGGGAGGAGGGGGCGGCGCAGTTGATCGCGCCATGCAGTCCGTTCCCGATGGATACATTCGGCAGGGCAGGCGGGGCCGGGGGACCAACCAGGTCGAGGAGGTACCGGTATGGGGCGGCGGCGCTGGCCGGACGGGGCAGGGGTGCTGGTCGTGGAGGGGCGGGCCGGCGGCGGGAGCGTTCGCGTTCCGGTGGAGGTCGCGCGTTCCTATCGCGCCCGGACCAAGGGGTTGTTGGGCCGCGACTCCGTTGACGGGGCGATGCTGCTGACACCTGCGAGCAGCGTGCACACGTTCCGGATGCGGATGGCCATCGACGTGGCGTACCTCGACCGGCGGCTCACCGTCATCGCCGTGCGCACCATGCGGCCGGGCAGGCTGGGGCTGCCCCGGATGCGTGCGCGGCATGTCCTGGAGGCGGAGGCCGGGGCGATGCACGCGTGGGGAGTACGTGTGGGGGCGCGGGTGGAGATCCTTCAGGGCCCGGCAGACCCGGTCGGCGGAACCGGTCGGCGGGACTAGAGCCTGTCTGACAATTCGCGTTAGATCAGCGAACCTCTGCCGAGTTGGCAGTCCCGAGTTGCGCTGGCAGTCCGGCAGGTATTTCCGGGCAGGACCTACGCGCGGCGGGCCAACAGATGGGCGTCGAGGAAGCCCCGCTCGGAGGCCGGATCGTGGAGCAGCCGGGCGAAGGGAACGAGCCCGGCATCGGCCAGTAGTTCAGCGAGGCGATCCGTCGGCCAGCTGTAGGCAGGCGCCACCTTGTGGTCGAACTGGACCGGTTCCTGTCCGTCGGTCCCGAAGAAGGAGACCAGGAGCAGACCATCCGGCGCCAGGACGCGTGCCTGCTCGGCGAGCAGCTCCGGCAGTTCTCCCGGAGGGGTGTGGATCATCGAGTAATGGGCCAGCACGCCGCCGAGCGAGGCGTCCTCGATCGGCAGGGATTCCATCCGCGCCTCCTGGAAGCGCAGCGTCGGATGGGCCTGCCGGGCGTGGTCGATCATGCCGGGGGCGAGGTCTAGTCCGAAGGCGTCCAGGCCCAGTTCGTGCAGCATGGCTGTCAGATGTCCGGGTCCACACCCGACGTCGGCTGCCCGCGGGTTGCCCGTAGCGCGCACCAGCTCGGCGAAGGTGCCGATCATGGTCCGGGAGAATGGCTGTTCCTCCAGCCGGTTTGCGAACAGCGATGCGTACAGCTCGACGACTCCGTCGTAGGCCGCCCTGGTCTCGTCCTGATGATTCGCCACGGGCAGGACTCTATGGCGGTCTGATAATTGATCTTGTGGCAGGTCGAGGTGAATTGGCAGATGCGGCGTGGGAGCGAATTGAGCCCCTGTTGCCGCAGTTGGACGGGCGCGGCCGTCCGTGGCGTGATCACCGGCAGGTGGTCAACGGCGTCCTGTGGCGACTGCGGACCGGGGCTCCTCGGCGCGACCTGCCGGAGCGGTACGGGCCGTGGCAGACCGTCTACGAGCGGTTCGCCCGCTGGGAGGCCGACGGCACGTGGGCGAAGTTGCTGGAGTACGTCCAGGTCCGTGACGACGCGGTGGGCCGGGTGCAGTGGACCGTCGCCGTTGACTCCACGGTCAACCGGGCCCACCAGCACGCCGCGGGCGCCCGTAAAAGGGGGACGCGGCCGGGGACGAACTGGATGATCCGGGCCACTCGCAGGCGGCGCCAGGCCCTCGGCCGGTCCCACGGCGGGCTATCCACCGAGATCCACCTCGCCGTCGACGGCCGGGGTCTGCCGCTGTCGATTGTGCTCACCCCCGGAAACGCCCACGATGCCACCGCGTTCGCTGATGTCCTTGACGGCATCCGCACCCCGCGGGTGAGCACAGGACGGCCGCGCACGAGACCGGATCGTGTGTTGGGTGACAAAGCCTATTCCAGCAGGGCCATCCGTCACCTGCTGCGGCATCGGGGCATCGCCGCCACGATCCCCGAGCGCCGTGACCAGGTAGCCAACCGCCGACGCCGGGGACGCCGCGGTGGCCGGCCACCCGCCTTCGACACAGAGATCTACCGCGACCGCAACGTGGTCGAACGATGCTTCGCCCGCCTCAAGCAGTTCCGTGCAATCGCCACCAGGTTTCACAAGCTCGCGGACCGCTACCGCGCAGGAGTCATCCTGACCTCCCTGATCCTCTGGCTCCGCGAAGCGGCCAGGTGATCATTTGTCAGACAGGCTCTAGTCGTGCGTGACGTCGACGGGGTAGTCGCCGCACCCCTCGAAGACGCTCGGGGTGCCGTGCGTGATCACGAGCAGGTACGAGGTCGGCACGAAGGTGCAGTCCTTCTCCTTCCACTGCACGGCGAAGACCGTCCAGAGGACGACGAGGACGACGACCACGAGGGAGGGCACGCTCCGCGTCCTGTGCCACGAGCTGTCGCCGTGCGCCGGTCCGAAGGCTCCGGAACCTCCCGGCGGTGGTCCGCTCGGGGCCGGTGAACGCTCCCAGGGACGTCCGCCCTCGGGCTCCCCCATGCCGTTCGGTGTCATCTCCTGGGCCCTCTCCCCGCACGGTGCCGTTTCGTCGATTCACCGTGCCGGGCGTCGGTGTCCGTGTCCTCAGCGGGGAGTGCACGCTTGTTTGTCGTGGGGTGCAGTGCGCGCTTCGCTGGGGGTGATGCCGTACGCCGCGCGGAAGGTGCGGCTGAAAGCGGCCGGGTGACGGAAGCCCCATCGGCCGGCGATCTCGCCGATCGTGCGGTGCCGTAGGCGCGGATCGGCCAGGTCCGTCCGGCTGCGTTCGAGTCTGCGGCGACGGATCGTGGCGCTCACCGTTTCGGGCTCCTCCTCGAAGAGGGCGTGCAGGAGGCGTACCGATATGTGATGGTGTGCGGCTATCGTCGCCGGGCCCAGGTCCGGCTCGTGCAGGTTGTGGTCGATGAAGGCGTTGATACGGGCGAGGAGCACCCGTTGGCGGCTCTCGACGGGCAGCGTCGGAGCACTGTCGAGTCGTGCGGCGAGGAAGGTGACCGCGAGGTCTAGGGCCACGGTTCCCAGGCGGCGCAGCTCCTCCGGACCGCAGTGCGCGGCGTTCTCGCGCAGGCCCGCCAGGTAGGAGGTGAGCAGCGCGCCCACGCCGGTCCGGGCGGCCAGCGGGGTGGCCACCAGGCGGTCCGTTTTGTGGCTGGGCAACGGCACCGCCGCTCGGGGCAACCGCAGCACGCTCACCCGCGAGTGGCGGCCCTGGTCCTGGAACTCGCAGGCCAGGGGCTGCGACGTGTCGAAGAGTGCCACGTCTCCCGCGCGGAGCAGGGCGTTGTTGCGGCGCTGTTCCAGGCCGATGGGGCTGCCGTGGACGAGGAAGAGGAAGTAGTTCTCCGGGTCGGACGAGCGGATGTGCTCCGGTGTCCGTCGCGCCGACATCGGTGAGAAGGAGAAGGCCGAGAACACGGTGTCCACGAGCTCCAGAGCGGTCACCTCGCCCTTGAAGTCGTGCGAGTGTTCACTCGCCAACGACACAGGCATCACCGCCCTGCCCACCATGTCCCCCCACCAGCCGAACCCCTCGGGTCCGCTGACGCTGTCCGTGGAGAGGAACACCGAGGCCCCCGCCCCGGTCCTCCCCACCGCTGTCCCCCGCTCCATGCCCCATCACCCCCGCAGCAGTCGCACCTCTGTCGCCATTCTCCGCCGCTGTCCCGCGCCGCGGGAGCACTCGACCGGTCAGTTCGTGCGGGGCGCGCCCAACGTCAAGAAAGTCTGCGCGCTCGGTCGAGGACAAGGGCGCGGGTGTGCCGGACAGTGGTGAGCCCGGTCGGTGGCGGAGAGGCGTGGTAGGGCAGTTGAGCGGTTCCAGTGGCGGCGCCTCACCGGCGCGGCGCATGGGGGAGGTGGCGGCGGTGGTCTCGGCGATCACGGCCGTCGCGGGGCTGCTCCTGGCGGTCTTCGGGGTACCACTCGTGGGGGGCTCTTCGCCGCTCGGCCGGGGTGCCGCGGCCGACGGGACGTCGACCACCGAATCGGTCGCTGCCCCGTCGGCTTCGGCGTCCCCATCGGTATCGGTGTCGGCGTCGGCATCGGCGTCCGGGGCTGCCAATGGCCCGGATTCGGGTTCGGATTCGGGTTCGGCTTCCGATTCCGGTTCCGATTCGGGTTCGGGTGCTGCGTCCGCTTCCGCTTCTGCGTCCGCCTCGTCGTGCTCGCCCTCCCTGCCCGAGGACTGGCACCGGGTCAAGGAGGCCGCTCTGACCGCCTGCTTCGGCCGGCCGGGCGGATGGAGCGAGGTGCCGGCCAGCGAGGTGCAGAGCACCTGGCGTTCTCCGAACGGCGAGTACGACCTGAGCATCAAGCGGGACAGGTCGTACGGGTCGACTCCGCAGGCTGCCTCGGCGGGTCAGTTGGCCTGGTACCGGGACTCGCCCGAGTCGTCCATGGCGGACCTCGAGGTCACCACCCACACGACGCGTCAGAACGGCCGGGACGCCCTCTGGATCGAGATCGACTATCACTGGGTGAAGCAGAGCGAACCCCGCAAGCGGCTGGAGGTCTTCGTCGCCGGGAGGGCGGGCTACGTGTACCAGTTGCTGGTCGACACTTCGGCGACCGCGCAACGCCTGGCCGAGCAGACCCGCCTGTTCGCGACCGCGCGGAAGAGCCTTCTGATCGACGTCACCGCGACGTGACGTGTCGGCGTCAGCTTTCTCGGGGCGGGACGATGTGGAGGAGTGCCGTGCCGTCCGTGCCGGTCGTCGCCTGGATCACGACGGCGCCGGGCTGCGGGCTCGGGCGGGCGGGGCCGAGGGCGCCGCAGGAGTTTCCGCTGCCGTGTGCGCGGAGGTACGTGAGACAGCCTTGGCCGGGGCCGTTCGCGCCGGTTTCGGAGCGGTTGTTGCCCGACGTCACCTCGTACTCGATCTTGTTGGGGGCGACTTCCGTCACCGACAACGTTGCCCTCGTGATGCCGTCCGGGCCGGGGAAGTCGATGGTCACGGGGGTGGTCACCGTGATCTCGCAGTCGCCGTCGGTGCAGGTGTCGACGGGGGTGCCGTCAGTGCTGTGGGCTGCGGACGGTGGCGGTGCCGGAGTTGTCGCGGTCGTTTCGTGGGCAGGGCTGCATGCGGCCGTGGTGAGCGCCGTCAGTGCCGCGAGGATCGCCGGGGTGGTGCGTGAGCGCGGGTGTTTGTTCATGTGCGTCAAGGCTCCGAGCGGGGGAAGGAGACCTCCACCCTGCGGTTCTTCTTGCGGCCGGCTTCCGTCGAGTTGTCGGCGATCGGGTACTGCTCGCCGTAGCCGCGGACCTCGTACGTGATGTCGGCGTCGTTGAGGGACTGGGACAGGACGTCGTGCACGGCGTTGGCGCGGCGCTTGGAGAGTACGTCGCCGTGGGCGGAGGAGCCGAGGTTGTCGGTGAAGCCGAAGACGCGGACTCTCGTGGCGTTCTGATTCTTGATCTCTTCGGCGATGCCCCTGATGCGGGACTTCGCCTCGGCGCCGAGCTTCGAGCTGTCCTTGCCGAAGAGGACCTCGGCCTGGAGGGCGAGCGTCACGCTGGTGTTGGTGTCCTCGCGGCGTTCGTCACCGCTCTGTTCCTCGACGACCGACTTGATGTCCAGGACCTTCGCCTGCGCGAGCGTGGCGCCGTCCGGCAGCTTCAGGTCCGGGTCGTTGGGGTCGACCTTTACGGGGGCGGAGGCGGAGGGCTCCGTCCCCGGGGGATCATCAGCCGCGTAGGACTGGGTCGTGCCCACGCTGGCAGCCATCAGGACCGATGTGGCGAGAAGCGCCGTGACACGGATACGGGTCATTGTTCGCCTCATCCAGAGATCTCAATGAGCCCGGAAGCGAAAGTGGGAAGTTGAAACGTGACCTTGCTCGTATCCGTGGGTGGCGCCGGGAACTGCATGAAGACAGGGATGGATGCTCCTGGCTTGATGCGCGGCATATCTGTGGTCGTCAGCGGGCGGCCGTCGGTGTCGCGCAGCACGTAATAGCGCTTCTTCTTTCCGGGGTCCACGAGTGTGGCACCGCCTAGTGATCCACCATGGCGCATGATCTCTGTTTCGTCGCCTCTGGTTTGAATCGGGACGCGCGCCGCCTTGGCACCATCGTTCTTGATCTCTCCGCTCACTGTCACGAACCCCCCCTCGTCACGTTCGGCGGATGTGATGGAGAGCAGCAGCCCATCCTCACCTTTCAGTTCTGCCAACGGCGTATCGGTCCCTTCTTGTGTGCTGGGATCCGGCTGACCCTCCGCTGTCGCGGAAACCGATGCCTCAGGCTTCTCGTCATCGCTGCCCCCACCGCTGCAGCCGCCGACGCCGAGCATCAACCCGGACGCTACAGTCAACGCAGTCACGGCTCTGCGGATCTTCGCAGCCCGTCGAGTGCTCATCACGCCGCTCCCTTCGTCACTCGTCTCGCTCTTCCGGACTAATTGTCTGCCAAATGCACGTCAAACAGATCTTGAGGCTTCGGCAACTCTGGGAGATCCTCCAGATCGAGTTCCCATTTTTGATCACCGCAGGTGAGGCCTACTGATTCGGCCTTTCCCTCTCCTTCGGGAAGCTCGATGTCACACCGGGGTTCGACGACGGCGAAGGCAGAAGCGTGCGCGTACTTATTCTCCGTCCCGGGGACGATCGACTGTCCGACCGGCTCATCCGACGTGACCTCGACGCGGTACCCCAGTGGACCGTCTGGCGTACATTCATCGACATGGGCGTCGTTCCGTGACGCAAGTTGAGCAGCACGCCAGCACGAGTCGTTGAGGGCCATTCCCACACCGTCGAAAATGCGCTCCCAGGAGGTCGGATCCCGTATGTTGTCCACCCACTCTCCCGCGAGCTGGTCGCGAGTTTCCTGAGCTACAGCGAGGGCGGCCGCGTCGGCTGCTGTTTGCACCCCGCCTCGGTTCGTGGCAGCTTGTCCGACTGCCAGATATGCGAGCGCGAGAAAGAGCAGGCCTGCCACCACTGTGATGTAGATGGGGAAGGCCTGCCCTTCGTCCATTCGGCCGAAGTGACGCGTCAGTCGATGAGCTCGTCGATCTTGTCCGTGATTGCGTTGTAGATCGTCTCGCCGATATCCGTCCCCGTGATCGCCAGCACGATCGCCACCACCACCGCGATGATCCCCAGGTACTCCACCGCCGTCTGACCCTCGTCCCTGCGGCGGGCGGTGGTGAGGGTGTGCAGGTGGGCGGCGGCGGTGTGAAGCCAGTTGGTCATGGTGTTCCCCTCCAGGGTGGGCGGCGTCGCGTTCCTCGTGCGGGACGCGCGGGTGGGTGGCGGTGATCTGCCGGCCGGTCGTGCCGGACGTCATGGCGTCCACGATCTCCACCTCCCTTGCGCTCGGGGACCTCGGCCTGGCGGGAGTACCAGGCAACGACTGTCCCACAGTTGATTGCAAGTGCGAAAGGTATTGCGGCGAAGTAGGGCGAGTGAGTCTCTGGATGGCGGTAGTTGACGTCTTCTGTTCATGTGCAGTCGCACTCCTCTACTCGCCCGTGAGCGTGCCGAAGTCCGTCCCCGAGCCCAGGATCAGGCCCGCGCCGAGGAGGATCATCGTGGCCGGGACCATGAAGGTCGTGATCATGAGCGTGGCCTTGGGGACCGCGCGGGCGGCCTTGCGGCGGGCGTTCTGGGCGTCGGTGCGGCGCATGTCCTTGGCCAGGGAGACCAGGGTCTCGACGATGGGGGCGCCCAGTTCCTCGCCCTGTTGGAGTGCCGTCACGAACATCGCGACCTGTTCCGAGTCGTTGCGCCGGCGCAGCTCCGTGAAGGCCTCCCGGCGGCTCATGCCGAGGTCCATCTGGCGGAGCGTGATGCGCAGTTCGTCGGCCCAGGGACCCTCGTACCGTGTCGACACCCGGTCCAGGGCCTGGCGGAAGCCGAGGCCCGCGCTGACCACCACCGCCAGGACGTCCAGGAAGTCGGGCAGCGTGCGTTCGATGACGTCCCTGCGGATGCGGACCGCCGACCAGAGGCCCACCTCCGTCCAGAACGCCCCGAAGGCCAGCAGCAGGAGGGCGACCACGTACTGGCCGCGCAGGAGGAAGACCAGGAACCCCACGGCGCCCAGGGCGCCGTAGACCGCGCGGCGGGCGGCGTAGCGGTCGATGGTGAGGCCGCCGGGGTTGCCGGCGAGGTCGATCCTGCGGCGGTACCGGGCGACCAGGGCCGGGCCCATCAGGCGCAGTACGGCGGGGGCGTAGCGCATGCCCATGCGGTCGATGAGGGAGTGCGCCGCGCCGGTGCGGGTGGCGCCGACCTCCAGCGCGAGGGCGAGGTCGTCGGGGAGCTTGGCCTCCGCCCGGTACATGCGGATCCCGGCGAAGACGCCCCAGACGCCCAGGGCCATGAAGAGGGCCAGGAGGAGGCCGGGGAAGGGGATGGTCATCGGTGTCTCCGCCTCCTCTCAGACGTCGATGCGGGACATGCGGCGGATGAGGACGAACCCGACGGCGTACAGCGCGAAGGCGGTGATCACCGCGGCCTGGCCGGCCGGGGAGCCCGTCATGCGTTCCAGGGCGCCGTCCTTCACCCCGTTCATCAGCAGCAACGAGCCGACGCCCAGGACGGGGACGGCGTAGGACGTCATCGTGACCTGGGAGAGCTGGGTGCGGATCTCGCGCCGGGTCTCCTTGCGCTCCTCCAGCGTCTCCGTGAGGTTGCGCAGGGCGCCGACCACCTGGCCGCCCGCGCGGTTGGCGAGCACGAGGGTGGTGACCAGGACGACCAGTTCGCGGGAGGGGAGGCGGCCCGCGAGTTCGCCGAGGGCGTCGTCCATGGAGGCGCCGATGGCGAGCTGGTCGGCCACCTTGCCCAGTTCCTCGCCGGCCGGGGCCTCCAGTTCCTCCGCCGCCATGCCGATGGCGGTGCGCAGGGCGAGGCCGGCCTGGGTGGCGTTGGCGAGGATGCGGGCGAGTTCGGGGAGTTGGTTGATGAACTTCTCGATGCGCTTCTGGCGCTGCCAGTTGAGGAACTGGATCGCCACGCCGATGCCCAGCAGGCCCGCGAGGGGGCCGAAGAAGGGGGCCAGGGCCGCCTGGCCGATCAGCCACAGGCCCGCGACCGTGGCCACCATGCAGGCGAAGAACTCGCCGGGGGTGACGTCCAGGCCGGTGGCCGCCAGGCGGCGTTCCAGGTCGCGGCCGAGCCTGGTGCGGCGCAGGCGGCGGTCCAGGCCCGGGAAGCGGCGCCGGCGTCCCGTGACCGGGGTCTGTCCGGCCGCGGTGAGGCGGTCGACCAGGGCCGCGCGCTGGGCCTTGCCGGCGGCGTAGGAGTGCAGGCCCATGACCGCCAGGACGCAGGTCAGCAGCGTGATGCCGGTGGTGAGCGTGACGAGCGTGTCGAGTTCCGGTTCCATCGGGCGGTCCTACCTGGCTTCTCGGGTGGTGAGCTGGTCCGGTGCGTGGGCCACGCCGAAGGCCTGCGGGATGGGCTGGCCCGCCATGTAGAGGCGCTCGGCGGTGCGCTGCGGGAGGGGGTGGTATTCGTACGCGCCGACGACACGGCCGTCGGCGCCCATCGGGCGGGCGTTGAAACGGGCGACGGTGGCCAGGCGGTACGGCTCGCCGCCGTGGCTGGCCAGCAGGGCGATCTCGGTGATGCGGCGGGCGCCGTCGGCGAAGCGGGTGAGCTGGATGATGACGTCGACGGAGCTGTTGATCTGGTCGTGCAGGGCGACGAAGGGGATCTCCACGTCCGACATCGACGCCAGGGTCTGCAGGCGCATCAGCGCGTCCTCGGCGCTGTTGGCGTGGACGGTGGCCAGCGAGCCGTCGTGGCCCGTGGACATGGCCTGGAGCATGTCCAGCGACTCGCCGCCGCGCACCTCGCCGACGACGATGCGGTCGGGGCGCATGCGCAGCGAGTTGCGGACCAGGTCGCGGATGGTGATCCGGCCCTGGCCCTCGACGTTCGGGGGGCGGGACTCCAGGCGGATGACGTGGGACTGCTGGAGCTGGAGTTCGGCCGAGTCCTCGATGGTAATGATGCGGTCGGACTCGGGGATCAGACCGGAGAGGGCGTTGAGCAGCGTGGTCTTGCCGGTGCCCGTCGCGCCCGAGACGATGATGTTGAAGCGGGCCTGCACCAGGCCGGCCAGCAGGTAGAGCATGTTCTCGTCGAGCGAGCCGAGGCCGATCAGCTCCTGGAGGGTGAAGGAGCGCGGGAAGCGGCGGATGGTGAGGGTGGCTCCGGTCAGGGAGAGCGGGGGGATGATGACGTTCACGCGCTCGCCGGAGGGCAGGCGGGCGTCGACCATCGGGTTCGACTCGTCCACGCGGCGGTTGACCGTGGAGACGATGCGTTCGATGGTCTGCATCAGTTGGTCGTGGGAGGCGAAGCGGAGCGGCAACTGCTCGACGCGGCCCGCGCGTTCCACGAAGATGGCGTCGGGTCCGTTGACCATGATCTCCGTGATCGACGCGTCTTCGAGGAGGGGTTCGAGGATGCCGAGGCCGAGCGCCTCGTCGACGACCCGGCGGATCAGCTGGGAGCGTTCGACGGTCGACAGGACCGGGCCCTCGCGGCTGATGATGTGCCCGAGGACGCGCTCCAGGCGGGCCCGGCGCTCGGCCGTCGCGAGCGCGCCCATCTCGGCGAGGTCGATCTCCTCCAGGAGTTTGGCCCGGTAGGAGGCGACCAGGTGTCCGTCCTCGCCCCGGCTGCCGTGCTCCTCGGGCGAGTGGATGCGTGCGCGCAGGCTCATGCGTCCTCGGCTCCTCGGTCAGTGGTCCAGCGGCATGGTGGCGGACTTGCGGGCCGGGTCGAAGTCCCAGCCCGGCACGATCGACGGGATGTCGACGGTGGCGACGACCGTCACCTCGTCCCCGCCGTACGACGGCGTGCAGTGCGTGCCGCCGGCCAGCCGGCCGCTGACGGCCGCCGCGCACGCCGCGTCGGCGCTCTCCCGGAGCGAGGCGCTGCGCGCTCCCGCCCGGGCCGCGGTGCCGGCCTGCTGGGCGGTGTAGGCGATGAGGCCGAGCTGGACGACGGCCATGCCGACGAGGACCAGGATCGGGAGGAAGCCGAGGTACTCGATGGCCGCCTGGCCCCGGTCCCGGGCGCGCCCCCCGCGGGTGTACGGCATCTCAGTCGTCCTCCTCTTCCACGGCCCCCGCGTGGCCGTGCACGGTGAACGGGACGCTGAGGGTGCCCGGGAACAGGAGGGGGACCTTGATGCGCACGTCGGCGGTGACGTACCCGCCCGCGCTGCCGCAGTTCACCTCGGCGCCTCCCTCCCAGGAGCCCGGGAGCTTGTCCAGGCCCGCCTCCCGGCAGGCCCCCTGCCGCGCCCCGCGCTCCGCGGCCGTCGCCGCCCGTACCGCTTCGTCGGCAGCATTCCCCGCGAGCGTGTACGTGTATCCCACGAGCACGAGTTGCCACAGCACCACCAGCGTCGCGACGATCACCGGGGTCATGCCGAGGAACTCGACGGTGACCTGGCCGCTCTCCCGGTCCCGGGCCGGTGCCCGGCCGCCTAACGCGCTCACCCCGCACCGTCCTTCCGCCGCCGGAAGCCGGCCGTGCCCCGGGCACCGCGGTCGCCCCGGGCACCCCGGTCCCCGCGCAGGCGCCCGTGGCCCTTGCGGCCCCCCTCGGGCACGCCGGCCAGGCCCAGTTCGCCCGCGAGCGCCCACAGGGCCTGCTTCACGGTGCTCCTGGCGTCCAGTTCGTGCACGCGGCCCGCGTCCACGGCGCCCTGGAGTTCCTTGTAGTTGGCCGGGACCGTGGTGGCGGCGATCGCCGTGCCGGTGATCCTCTGGATCAGCGGGGGCTGGATCTCCGTGCCCCGGGTGTGCCGGTTGACGACCACGGTGGTCTCCTCCGCCTTGCGGATCTGCAGCCGGTCCCACATCCGCACCGCCCGCTTGGCCCCCCGTACGGCGAGCACGTCCGGGGTGGTGACCAGCAGTGCCGTGTCGGCCGTCTCCACGGCGGCGGCGCCGGCGGCGCCGAGCTGGGCGCCGCAGTCGACGACGAGGACCTCGTAGCGGGAGCGCAGGGCGCCCACGACCTGGCGGGCGGCGCGGTCGGTGACCTCCTCGCCGCGTTCGCCCTCGCCGGGGGCGAGCAGCAGCGCGAGGCCGCTGTCGTGGCGGAAGACGGCGTCGGCCAGGACGCGCGGGGAGAGGTCGGTGATGGCGGCCAGGTCGGCCACGGACCGGCGGAACCGGACGTCCAGGTAGGAGGCGACGTCGCCGCTCTGGAGGTCCATGTCGAGCAGGGCGGTGGAGCGGCCCGACGCCCGTGCGGCCAGGGCCAGTTGGATGGCGGTGAGCGTGGTGCCCACCCCGCCCTTGGCGCCGCTGACGGTGACGACGGTGCCGCCGGTTCCGGTGAACACGTCGACGGCGCTGCCCAGGTGCCGGCGTACGCCCGCCGACCACTGGGCGACCGCCTGGACGCGGCTGGCGAGTTCCTCGTAGCCGAGCGGGAGGGCGACCAGGCCGCGGGCGCCGTAGTCCATGGCGGCCTGGAAGAGGCCGGGGCCGGGGTCGGAGGTGACGAGGATGACGCCGACGGCCGGGAAGCGCAGGGCGACCTCGCGGATCAGCTCCAGGGCCGGGACCGGACCGATGCGCTCGTGGACGATCACGACCTCGGGCAGTTCGTCGACCGACTCGGCGGCGAGGCGGGCGAGGGTGTCGACGAGCTGGGTGGAGTCGGCGACCGGCGTGACCGGTTCGGCGTCCGGGAGCTGGCCGAGCAGCGACGTGAGGGACCGTACGGCGTCCGGGTCGCCGACTGCCGGGAGGATCCTCGTGGCCATGCGGCTCTCACTTGTCCTTCGCGAGTTCGTACGTCCGGTCCTTGTCCGGGACCGTGGTGTCGCCGCCGGGGGCCACCAGCGCGAGCCGGACGCGCCGCGCGAACGACTCGGCGTAGGTGAGGCGTTGGGCGTCGATGGTGGACAGGGCGAAGGTGATGGGGACGGCGTCGGTGCTCCGGCGGTCGCGGCTGTCCGCCTCGGGCTCCAGCGAGGTGAGTTCACCCACGTCGATGACCTTGGCGTTGGTCACGACGATCTTGGACTGGTCGGGGTCGCTCTCGCGCTGTCCCTCGAAGGTGGCGTACACGTTGACGGTGGCACCCGGGGTGATCTTCCCGGCGACGCCGGTCGCCGCGTCGATCATGATGGCGACCTCCTGCTGCCCGGGCCGCAGCGCGGGCGTGTCGACGATCATGTCGGTCTGGAGCAGCGACCCCGCCTTCAGCCTGGTCACGGCCGTCTTGCCGCGGACCTGGGACAGGTCGGTGACGGCGTTGTCGGACAGCCAGCGCTCGGGCATCTCTATCTTCTCGAACTGCGCGGCCCCGAGCTCCGTGTAGGGCTCGATGTCGGACTTCAGCCGGTACGCGGTCACCTCGGGGCCGACCTTGGACTTCACGTCGTTGACGACGGACAGCACGCCGGCGAACGCGCCGAGGGCGCAGAGGACCGACAGGATCAGCAGGACGATGCCGCGGCGCTGACGGGAGTTCATGGGCCGTGCAACCTCATTGGGGTGGTCGGACGTCCGGGCGGACGGGGGCTGGCGGGCGGGGGCGGTAGCGGCCTACCCCGTCAGGGCGCGTCTCTCACGCCGGCGGCCCAGGGCGGGGTCACGGCGGTGGTCCAGCGCGCGGTCCCGGCCGCCGCCGGCGGGGCCGCCCGAGGCGTCGCCGCCGTGGTCGTCGTAGAGCGGTGGTGTCGCGGAGCAGAACACGCAGCGGTCGCCGATGACGTCGAGGCCGCACCAGTGGCAGGCGCTCTGCCGTACCGACGTGACCAGTTGGTAGAGGACCGAGAGGTCGGGGAGGTAGGCGCAGAACTCGGTCAGCCGCCCCGTCCCCCACCAGTCCGGGGACTCCGCGGGCAGCGGCGTCTCACGCAGCGCCTGCACCCGCCAGGACGGGGCGAGGGTGCCGGTGACCCAGTCGGACGGGAGCTGCCCCTTGGCGACCAGCAGCGAGGTGCCGAACTCCGGTCCGGTCAGGGCGGCTTCGGGGCCGATGCGCACCAGTTGCGGCTCGGGGTGGGCCACGACGCCGAACTGGCTGCCGGGCACCCAGGACCTCGCGTGCGCCTTGAGGTCCACCGGCACGCGGTCGAGCCGGGTGACGGAGCCGAGCAGGGCACCGGCGTGGATGTAGTGGGTGAGCAGGCGGCCGGCGGAGGCGAGGACGCCGGGGCCGAGGTCGCAGGAGGCCAGTTGGCGCAGCTGGCGGGCCAGCACGGCGATGCCGAGCGGTGGCAGGGGCGGCCGGAACAGGGCGATGCGATCGGTCTCCAGGAGGGCGCGGACGGTGTGCAGGCGCCGCTCGACGCCCGCCGGGACGGCCTGGGAGCACACCACGATCACGTGGCCGCACTGGTCGGCCAGGGCCTGGAGCTCGGCCAGCACCTGGTCCAGGGGGCGCCGGTCGACGTCCTGGAGCACGGCCGCGGGCAGCGTCCGTTCGTCCTGCGGCGGCAGTGCCAGGTCGGCACTGGTCACGGCGATGGCAGTTGGCACGCGCGGCTCCCCGTCTCCCATGCCCGTCGGTCCGCCGGCGTTGCTCCGGCACCCCGGATGACTTCACTGCGTGACTACGTGAGCACTGTATCCACGCGTCTGTGACCGGAGAACAGCGTTTCTACAGCTCTGGAACAACTTGTGTTGCACAAGGTGCGCCAAAACAGGACAGGTTGAGCATTTTCGAGGACACCTCGCTCACCACGAGCGGGCCGCGAACTTGGTCCGTACCTACCTCTTGACACCTTCAATTGGTCTGGACCACCTTGTAGTTCAGCGGTGGCCACCGTCCCCCATCCCGCCCCACTTCCCCACCGGAGGCAGCAGTGGACCCCGTACGCAGACGGCGCGGCAGACGTCTCGGCACCTTCTCGGGCGCCGTCACCGCCGCACTGGCGCTCGCGTTCACGGCGGTCGGCCCGGCATCGGCCGCCGACGTCAACAACGCCAAGAACGCCGGTTTCGAGTCCGGTCTGAGCAACTGGACCTGTTCCGCGAACAGCGGCGCCACCGTCGCCTCCCCGGTGCACGCGGGCTCGGCGGCCCTGAAGGCCACCCCGGCGGGGCAGGACACCGCCCGCTGCTCCCAGAGTGTCGCGGTGAAGCCCAACTCGACCTACACGCTGAGCGCGTGGGTGCAGGGCGGCTACTCCTACCTGGGCGTGACGGGCACCGGCACGACCGACGTGTCGACCTGGACGCCGGACTCGGCCTCCTGGAAGCAGCTCAAGACCACCTTCAGCACCGGCTCCTCGACGACCTCGGTGACGGTGTACACGCACGGCTGGTACGGGCAGGCGGCGTACTACGTCGACGACCTGTCCGTCTTCGGCCCCGACGGCGGTGGCGGCGACGGCGGCAACCCCGACCCCACGGCCCCCGCGACCCCGGCCGGCCTGAGCGTCTCGGGCACGACGCCGAACTCGGCCTCCCTCACCTGGAACACGGTCTCGGGCGCCACCGGTTACCACGTCTACCGCGACGGCACCAAGGTGACCGCGGTGACCGGCACCTCGGCGACGGTGACCGGCCTGGCGGCCTCGACGTCGTACTCCTTCCAGGTCACGGCCGTGAACGCGGCCGGTGAGTCGGCGAAGTCGGCGGCGGTCACGGCCCGCACCACGGCGCCGGACGACGGCGGAGGCAGCGGCACCCTGCCCAAGCACGCGGTGACCGGCTACTGGCAGAACTTCAACAACGGGGCGACCGTCCAGAAGATCTCCGACGTGCCCTCCGCGTACGACATCATCGCGGTCTCCTTCGCCGACGCGACCACGACGCCGGGCGCGGTGACCTTCAACCTCGACTCGGCCGGGCTCGGCGGCTACACGGTCGACCAGTTCAAGGCGGACGTGCGGGCCAAGCGGGCCGCGGGCAAGAAGGTCATCATCTCGGTGGGCGGCGAGAAGGGCACCGTCTCGGTGAACAGCGCCGCCTCCGCGACGAACTTCGCCAACTCCGTGTACTCCCTCATGCAGGAGTACGGCTTCGACGGCGTCGACATCGACCTGGAGAACGGTCTCAACCCGACCTACATGACCCAGGCCCTGCGCGCCCTGTCGGCGAAGGCGGGCCCGGGCATGATCCTGACCATGGCCCCGCAGACGATCGACATGCAGTCGACGCAGGGCGGCTACTTCCAGACGGCGCTGAACGTGAAGGACATCCTCACGGTCGTCAACATGCAGTACTACAACAGCGGCACGATGCTGGGCTGTGACGGCAAGGTGTACGCCCAGGGCACGGTCGACTTCCTGACCGCCCTGGCCTGCATCCAGCTCGAGGGCGGGCTCGCCCCGTCCCAGGTCGGCCTGGGCCTGCCGGCCTCGACCCGTGCGGCGGGCGGCGGCTACGTCGCCCCGTCGGTGGTCAACGCCGCGCTGGACTGCCTCACCAAGGCGACCAACTGCGGTTCCTTCAAGCCGTCGAAGACGTACCCCGACCTGCGGGGCGCGATGACCTGGTCCACCAACTGGGACGCGACGGCGGGCAACGCGTGGTCTAGCGCGGTGGGGGCCCACGTGCACGCGCTGCCGTAGCCGGGGCCCGGGGCCTCGTGCGCCCGTCCCTTCCCCACCGCGGCGACGGCGGGAAGGGCGGCCGCACGAGGCTCAGCCGCCTCTCTCCACGGGCTCGCCCGGCAGGAACTTCTGGCGCGCCCACAGACTCAGCAGCACCGTCCCGCCCACCAGCAGCGGTACCGGGTCCCGGGCGTCGGGGGTCAGGACGTGCCCCAGTGCCATGACCGTGCAGACCGTCAGGGGAACGAACGCCGCGGCGCCCTCCATCCCCCAGCGCAGCGTCGGCCGGGCGGTCCCGAGGACGCCGGCCCCGCCGGGCAGCCACGGGCCGACGGCGATCACCAGCAGGCCCACGGTCTTGCAGCCGGCGACCACCTCGGCGGCGTCCGCCCCGAGCCGGTGCGGGCCGACCGCCCACAGCCGCATGGTGTCGCCGAGCAGTATGAGGGAGAGTCCGGCGGCCCCCGCCCACACGGTGGCCCTCCGGTCACTGCGCACGAGGCGGCACAGGGCCAGCAGAAAGCTGAGGAAGACCAGCTCGGCGGCCCACAGGAACCCCACCATCCCCTCCCCCAGCCGCCAGCCGCCGCCGGCCCCGCGCAGCAGGACCCACCCCGCCATGAACAGGGCTCCCGCCGCGACGAACCCGTCGCACACCCTCCGCAGCAACTCGGGACGCCCGGCGCCGGCGTCCGCCGCGAGAACCAGACCGGCCGCCGCCAGGCCGACCGCCAGCGGCGCTCCGACGGCCACCACCGGCCCCGGCAGCGGTCGCCCGTCAGGCCCGGCGGCCGAGGGGTCCGTCGACAGCGCGTCGGCCAGCAGCCGGTAGGCGCCCCCGGCCACCGCCGAGCCCGCGAGCAGCAGCAGTCGCGTCCGCACCCGTCCGCCGGCCCACCGCGCGCGCAGGGCCAGCGAGGCCGCCAGCAGACAGCAGCCGACGGACGGCCCGAAGGACACCGTCCGCGCCACCGCGCTCTCCAGCCCCGACATCGGGTGAGCCTTTCGCCGGTCCTGCTCCCGAGGGCCCTCCCCGTGGCCCGCGCATGCCGTCACCGAACGTAGAAGACGGACCACCCGTCATGAGGCGGGCCACCGGCCCGTTCACCCGTACCGCGTACGGCAAGGGGCCTCCGCATGTCGCGGGGCTGACGCGGGCCAGGACGCGGAGGGCGCGGTGCCGCGGACCGGGACGCTAGATCGGCTCCCACTCGGACTCGGACTCCGCCGGGTCCTGGTCGGCGTCCGCACTCTTGTAGTCCTTCGGAAGGTAGAGCACGAGGGCACCGGAACTTCCTTCGTAGAACCTGGCGCCGGGGGCCTTGGCCTTGATCTTGCTTTCCACGTACTTGCGGGCCTCCGGGACCTCGGCCAGCCACTTCGGCATGATCCAGTTGCGGAAGAGCATGCCGTGTCCGCCCGAGGCGGCCACTCGGTAGCCGTACTTGCTGCCGATGAACTGGTTCGCGGCCTCGAAGGCCCACTGGCAAGCCGCGCAGGCCAGCTTGACGCCGCCCATGTCCACGGTCTTCATTCCCTGCTCGCGCTGTCGCGGATTGGCCTTCCAGTCGGCGATGTGCTGACCGAGCAGTGTCATTTCGCCGTGCTGCGAGCCGGGCTGGCCGCCGTTGTTGTCCCCGACACCGGAGCCGCTCCAGTCCGGGTTCTTCAGGGCTTTGGCCACTGCGCCCAGCTGCGGCCTGTTGTACGCGCCCTCGAAGTAGTCGCCGGCCTGCATCGCGCGGACCTTGTGGAGGTCCTTGTCCATCCGCCTCTGTCCGTAGGGCTCTACGGACTCGTCCTGTACGTCCGCCAGTTCCTGGTTGACATTGTCCCGTTCGGCCCCGGTGACATGGGACCGGCCGGTATTGCCGGCAATGCCCAACCGGCCGTTCGGCATGACGGAGGTCGCCAGGTGCGGCGTGCCTTCGGGCCGGATCTGGCTCATCCCGAGGCGCCCCAGCCGGTCGAGCATCCGCAGTTCGGGAGAGCGACCTGTCGAAGCCGGGCCCGGACCCTTCTTCCTGCGGTACGCCCGGGCCTTGAACACGGGAACCTGGCCGACATCGGTGTAGTGCTTGGCGGCGTACTCCGCCTCGAGTTTCGGCTTCAGGAGGAGGCGTTCCCCACCGTGGGCGGGGCGCATCGTCTCCGGGTCGGGCTGCCCGCCCTGCCACTTGCCGGTGGTCGCGTTGAACCACTCGGTCGGCTTCGCCTCCTCCTTCGGCCCCGCGCCGCCGGGGGCGGGCGCCCGCTGGACCGTCGGAGTGCCCGAAGCGGCGGCACCCGCGCCCGTGCGGCCGTGACCGCTCCCTGCGCCGTGCCGGTGCCTTGACTCCTCGACCACACGGGTCGTCGCGGTGTTCCCGATCGCGCGCTGAAGAGCCAGGGCAGCCGAAGGAGCGGACGGGTGGCCGGGCTGCAGCTCCGGACGCCCGATTGCCGGTCTGCCGACTGCCGGTGCGCCCTTGCGGGTTTCCTTGCCGAGTGCTTCGGGCAGGTCGTGCGCGCGCAATGGGAATCCTCTCGGGACCCGGGACGGTCCTCTTCTTCGTACCGCGCCGGAAGACTGCGGGCCAGAGCGGTTCGGGCACGGTGCGTTCGCGCGTTCCTGCCCTTCGAGTCAGCCGGCGGTGCCCGTTCGGACCTGCCCGGAGGTCAGAAGAACTCCCCCCACGGCTGGTCCCAGATCTGTTTCACGCACAGGACCAGGAACAGCAGCCCCGCGACGGTCAGCATCCCGTTGCTGACGCCGCCGTTGCGCCACTCGCGGGGTGTGCGTGAGGAGTTGAGCAGCCACATCAGAGTGAGGGCGAGGAAGGGCATGAAGGCGGCGCCCAGGACGCCGTAGATGATGATCAGGCGGAAGGGCTCGTCCTGGAAGAGCAGGATGATGGGCGGGAAGGTGAGCCAGAGCAGGTAGGCGCGGAAGGCCCAGGAGCGCTCGCGGCGGCCGGAGGCCAACTCGTCCGCCCTGGCCTCGCGTTCGCCGCGCCGGCGGGCCAGGAAGTCGGCGAACATCAGGCTCACGCCGTGCCAGACGCCGATCAGGGAGGTGAAGGAGGTGGCGAAGAAGCCGATCAGGAAGAGCTTGCCGGTGGCCGTGCCGTACTCCTGCTCCAGGATGCCGCCGAGCTGGATCAGGCCCTTGTCGCCGCTCGCGATGGCGATGTTCGCCGAGTGCAGCAGTTCCGCGCCGACGAAGAGCATGGCGATCACGAAGATGCCGGTCGTGGCGTAGGCGACCCGGTTGTCCAGGCGCATGACCTTCATCCAGCCGGTGCTGGTCCAGCCCTTGGCGTTGACCCAGTAGCCGTACGCGGCCAGCGTGATGGTGCCGCCCACGCCGCCGATCAGGCCCAGGGTGTTGAGGACCGAGTCCTTCTCGTCCGGGAGGACCGGGAGGAGGCCCGCGAAGGCGTCGCCCAGGTGGGGCGTGACGCGGATGGCCAGGTAGACGGTCACGACGAACATGACGCCCACCAGGACCGTCATGACCTTCTCGAAGACGTCGTACTTGTTGAACCAGACGAAGACCAGGCCCACCAGGCCGCAGGCGATGCCCCACCATTCGAGGTCCATCACGTCCGGGAAGAGGGCCTGCAGGGGCAGGGCGCTGGACGACATCGCCGCGGCGCCGTAGACGAAGCCCCAGATCACGGCGTAGACCGCGAAGAACCACGTGGTCCAGGGGCCGATGCTGGCCCAGCCGTCGAAGAGCGTGCGGCCGGTGGCGAGGTGCCAGCGGCCGCACGCCTCGGCGAGGGAGATCTTCACGAGGCAGCCGATCACCGCGGCCCACAGCAGGGTGTAGCCGAAGTTGCTGCCCGCGATGAGGGTGGCCACGAGGTCGCCGGCGCCCACACCGGTCGCCGCGACGACGATGCCGGGACCGATGGAGCGCCAACTGGACTTGCGGGGGGCCGCGTCGGCACCGCCCGTCACGCCTGTGCCCGAGGTGTTGCCCGTGGTGTCCGCCATGGGGGTCAAGAAAGCCCATGACCGCCGGTGCGGCAAGAGGGCGTGCACCGATCTTCACCCGATGCGCCTACTCCGCGCGTGCGGTGGCCTCTTCGGCGTCCTTCTCGTCCTTGGTCTCCCCGGCGGCGTCCCCGGCCGCGGACTCCTTCTCCGGTTCCGGTTCGTCCGCGCTCTGCGCCTCGCCGTCCTCGAAGTACGCGTCGAGGACCTCGTCCAGGGCCGACTCCCACTCCGGGAAACGGCTGCGGGACGTGGCCTCGATCTCGATCGGGTACCAGCGGCGGTCCGGCGTGTGCACCGTCACCGTGAACCGCTTGCCGAAGCGGCCGGTCTCCGTCTCGACGGCGCCGACCTCGTCCCAGCGGAAGTCGCAGCTCTGGTCGTCGAGGGAGAGGCGTACGCCCCTGTGGTCGGCGACGATCCGGGCGCGGCGGTCGGACGCCTCGAACACCGGGCCGTCCACGGGGGCTTCGTCCTCCGGTTCCTCGGCGTCCGTGGCGTCCTCGGCGTCCAAGGCGTCCACGGCGGACGGTTCCCCGGCGGCCGAGGGCTCCTCGGGCTCCGTGGCGGCGTCCTCCCCCGCCTCTTCGCGTCTTGCGTCCTTCGGCCCACCGGACACGGGTGCGGTGAGCCCGGGGATGAAGGCCGGGTCGAATCCGGCGCCTTCCAGGGGCTGGCTCGTCGATCCTCTGCGCTGCTCCACGCGGGCAGTATGGTCGACGATCCTGTGCCGGGCACAGCCAGCCCCGACTTCGTTATCAGACGCCTACATGAGCCGCCTACACGAACAGGCTCACCACCGCCGCCACCACGAACCCGGCGACCGAGAGCACGCTCTCCAGGACGGTCCACGTCTTGAGCGTGTCCCGCTCGCTGATGCCGAAGTACTTGGCGACCATCCAGAAGCCGCCGTCGTTGACGTGCGAGGCGAAGATGGAGCCCGCCGAGATGGCCATGATGACCAGGGCGACGAACGCCTGCGAGTGGTCGCCCTCGGACAGCAGCGGCGCCACGATGCCCGCCGTCGTCACGATCGCCACCGTCGCCGAGCCCTGCGCGACCCGCAGCACCACGGAGATCAGGTAGGACAGGACGATCACCGGCAGGCCGACGTCGTTGAAGGTGTCGGAGAGGGCCTGGGCGACCCCGCTGGCCTTGAGGACCGCGCCGAAGACGCCGCCGGCGCCGACCACCAGCAGGATGTTGCCGACCGGCTTCAGCGAGGCGGTCGAGACCGTCTCCAGGGACTTGCGGGACCAGCCGCGCCGGATGCCGAGCAGGTAGTAGGCGAGGAGCAGGGCGATGGTCAGGGCGACGAACGGGTTGCCGAAGAACTCGATCACCGAGCGGAGGGTGGACGGGTCCAGGGCGATGGAGGAGAAGGTCGCGGCCAGGATCAGCACCAGCGGGGTGCCGATGATGCCGAGGACCGTGCCGAGCGCGACGGGGCTCTCGGTGGGCGCGACGCCGGCCTTGCGCTGCTCCTCGACGACGGCCTGCTTGGCCTCCTCGGCGGCCTCGACCATGTCCTGCGGCACGGGCACGAAGATGCGGCGGCCGATCCACGCGGAGAACGCCCAGGCGGCGAGGACGGCGGGGATGCCGCAGACGATGCCCATGAGGATGATCCAGCCGAGCTTGACGTTCAGCAGTCCGGCGGCGGCCACCGGGCCGGGGTGCGGCGGCAGGAAGGCGTGGGTCATCGACAGGCCGGCCAGCAGCGGCAGGCAGTAGAGCAGGATCGACTTGCCGGAGCGCTTGGCGGCGGCGTAGACGATGGGCGCGAGGACGAAGATGCCCACGTCGAAGAAGACCGGGATGCCGAAGATCAGGCCGGTGAGGCCCATGGCGAGCGGGGCACGCTTCTCCCCGAAGAGGCCGAGCAGCCGCGAGGCCAGCACCTGTGCGCCGCCGCTGACTTCGAGGATCGCGCCGAGCATGGTGCCCAGGCCGATGATGATGGCGACGTGGCCGAGGATGCCGCCCATGCCGGACTCGATGGTCGAGACGGCGTCGGACTTCTGGACGGTGCCGAAGAGTTCGGTGACCGACAGGCCGGCGAGCAGGCCGACGGCTATGGAGACGGCGAGCAGCGCGACGAAGGGCTGCAGCCGCACCTTGATGATGAGGAAGAGCAGGAGCGCGATGCCGATGGCGGCGACGGTCAGCAGGCCGGCCGTGCCGTCGATCAGGGTGAGCAGGCCGCCGGTGTGCGGTGGGGCCTCGGAGGCGGCGGCGAACTGGAGGGACGGGTGGGACATTCGGGGGTCCTCTGGATAAGTACATGGAGCTTTCGGGCAGGGCGGAGCACGGCACGGCGCCCCGTGGGGTGGGGGGCGCCGTGCCGTTCACAAGCGGTTCAGACAGGCGGGGAGGGGACGGTCAGCCGAGGACGGCCAGCGCGTCGATCTCGATGAGGAGGCCGGCGGGCAGACCGACGTACACGGTCGTGCGGGCGGCGGGCGGCTGGGTGAGGCCCTGCTCCTCGAAGTAGGTGTTGTAGATCTCGTTCATCTCGGCGAAGTGGCCGACGTCCGTGAGGTAGACGCGGATCATCATCACGTCGTCCCAGGAGGCGCCGCCCTCCTCCAGGATCGCCTTGACGTTGGCGAGGGTCTGGAGGGTCTGCTCGCGCAGGGTCGGGCCGGCCGGGGTGGGGGCCTTGCCCTCCTCGTGGGGGAGGAAGCCGACCTGGCCGGCGACCTGGAGGATGTTGCCCTTCTTCACGCCGTGGGAGAACTTCGCCGGGGGGACGGTGTGGGTCGCGGGGGTGAGAGCGATCTTGTCGGTCATGCGGTGACTTCCTTGACTGGGGTCCTGCCGGAGTACTCGCCGCTGATGGCGTCCGCCGTACGGCGCACCAGCGGGAGCAGGGTGAGGAGTTCGTCGGCGGTGACGACGACGTTCGGCGCGGAGACCGACATGGCGGCGACCACCCGGCCGTCGGCGCCCCGGATGGGCGCGGCGACGCAGTTGATGGACTCCTCGTGGCCACCGAGGTCGGTGGCCCAGCCCTGTTCGCGCACCTTGGCGAGTTCCTTGAGGAACCCGTCGGCGTTCGGTGTCGAACGGGCCGTGTACATGGGGTAGTCGAGCTGCTCGGCCACGGCACGGCGCTCGTTCTCGGGG
This sequence comes from Streptomyces ardesiacus, assembly GCF_003112575.1. Lineage (GTDB taxonomy): Bacteria > Actinomycetota > Actinomycetes > Streptomycetales > Streptomycetaceae > Streptomyces > Streptomyces ardesiacus. The sequence goes on along the minus strand of NZ_BEWC01000002.1, from coordinate 552,360 downwards.
AGGTCGGCGAGCAGGAGCTTGGCGACGGCCGCCACCGTGATGGCGACGGGCTTGCCGATCCGGGAGTACATGCGGACCGGGTAGCGGCTCTCGACCTTGTCGATGTAGAGGACCTCGTCCTCCTCGTGGACGGCGAGGTGGACGGTGTGGCCGACCTGCTCGTTGAGGCGCACGAGGTGGGGGTGGGCGATCTCGCGGACGTCGAGGTTCTCCATCGCCTCCTGGGCGAGGGAGATGAGCCGGGCGCCGAGGCGGTAGCGCTGGTCGGCCTGGCGGTAGACGAAACCGTGGTCGTGGAGGGTGCGCAGCAGGCGCAGGGCCGTGGACTTGTGCACGCCGAGGCGGTCGGCGACCCGGCCCAGGTCGGCGGGCCCCTCGGCGAGCAGCGGCAGGATGCTGAGCGCGCGGTCGACGGTCTGGCTCATGGGGTGCGTACCTCCTCCTCGGCCCTCGCGTCGGCCTGTGTCCAGCCGGGGCCGAGTCGCAGTCTCCCCCACGCGGTGTCGTCCAGGGCGGCCAGGCGGTCGGCGTGGTCGCGGGCGGGGGGTGCGGCGAGGTCGCCGGGGACGGTGAGGGCGGCGGCGGCCATGAGGTGGCCGTGACGCAGCCGCTCGCGTACGGGCAGCTCGCGCAGGGTGGCGGAGAGGAACCCGGCGGCGAAGGCGTCGCCCGCGCCGACGGCGGCGACGACGTCGACGTGCAGGGCGGGGACGGAGGTGGCGCGGTCCCCGTGGAAGGCGGTGGCCCCGCTCGCGCCCTGCTTGACGACGAGCAGCTCCGGCTCGGGCAGCGCCGCGCGTACGGCCTCGGGTCCGGTGAGTCCCCAGGCGTCCCGCGCCTCGTCGTCGCCGACGAAGACGAGGTCGGCGCCGCGGGCCAGGTCGAGGAGCACCTCGGGTCCGTGGCCGTGACCGGCGTCCCGCCACAGGCCGGGGCGGTGGTTGACGTCGAAGGAGACGAGGGGGCGGCCGGGGCGGCGGGCGGTCAGTTCGCGCACGAGGCCGAGGCAGTCGGCGGAGAGCGCGGGCGTGATGCCGGACAGGTGCAGGACGCGGCCGGAGCGGACGGCGTCGAGGTCCATGGTGCCGGTGGACATCGCGGAGGCGGCCGAGCCCGCCCGGTAGTAGGCGACCTCGTGGGCGTCGGTGGCCCGGTCGCCCGCGGTGCGGAAGTAGATGCCGGTCGGGCGGGCGGGGTCGCGGCGGACGGCGGAGACGTCGACGCCGTAGGCGCCGATCGCCTCGACGAGGTGGTCGCCGAAACCGTCGGCGCCGACCCGGCCGACCCAGCGGACGGCGTGTCCGGCGGCGGCGAGGACGCAGGCCACGTTGGACTCGGCGCCGCCGATGGTCCTCTCGAAGGAGGGGACGTCGGCGAGGCGGCCGGGTACGGAGGGGAGGAAGGTGACCATGGACTCGCCGAGCGCGACGACGTCCACGACGTCGGGGGCGGTGCTGCGGGGTCCGTCGACGGTCACGATGGTCCTGACTCCTCTTCGCGTCTCGCGGGCGGCGGCTCCGTTGACCCCGCGTTCGCCGAGATGTTAGACAGCAGTAAGCGATATACGCAACGCCTGTTGCAAGATTTGCAACGGAACGGATCAGGGAGGCTCCATGGCCCTCGACAACGGCCCCGTGAGCGGCCGCGAAGCCCTCGCCGAGCTGGCGCAGGAGCGCGTCGACCACCGCTTCAAGGGCCTCCCCCCGGACGCGTACGGCCTCACCCTCGCCGAGCTGGCCGCACAGCGCCGCAACCTCTTCACCGACGGCTTCGCCACTCCCGTCCTCGCGCTGTCCGCCGAGCGCCTGGAGCACAACCTGAAGCTCATGGAGACGTACTCCGCCCGGCACGGCCTCGCCTTCGCGCCGCACGGCAAGACCTCCATGGCACCCCAGCTCTTCCACCGCCAGATCGAGCACGGCGCCTGGGGCATCACCCTCGCGGTGCCGCACCAGGTGTGGGTGGCGCGGGCCTTCGGCATCGGGCGGATCTTCCTGGCCAACGAGCTGGTCGACGCCGCCGCCCTGCGCCGGCTCGCGGCGGAACTGGACGCCGACCCGGAGTTCCGCTTCGTCTGCTACGTCGACTCGGTGCGCGGCGTCGAGCTGATGGACGCGGCCCTGACCGCGGCGGGCGCCGGCCGCCCGGTGGACGTCGTGGTCGAACTGGGCGCCGGCGAGGGCGCTCGGACCGGGGCGCGCACGGAGGCCGAGTGCGCGGCGGTCGCCGACGCGGTGGCCGGGACGCGGACGCTGCGGCTGGTGGGTGTCGCCGGGTACGAGGGCGAGGTGCCGGACGCCGACCCCGAGCGCGTGCACGCGTGGCTGCGCAGGCTGGTCGCGCTGGCGGTCGGCTTCGACGGGGCCGGGCGGTTCGAGGGCCTGGAGGAGATCGTGCTGAGCGCGGGCGGCAGCGCCTGGTTCGACGCGGTGGCCGACGTCTTCGCCGAGGTGCCCGCCCTCTCCCGGCCCGTCCTCAAGCTGCTGCGCTCGGGGGCGTACGTCTCCCACGACGACGGGCACTACCGGGAGGTGACCCCCTTCAACCGCGTCCCCGCCGAGGGCGCCCTGCAGCCCGCGTTCCGGCTGTGGGCCCAGGTGGTCTCCCGCCCCTCCCCCGGGCAGGCCTTCGCCAACGCGGGCAAGCGGGACGCCGCGTACGACCTCGACCTGCCCTTCGCCCAGGCCGTGCGCCCGGCCGGCGGCGGCGCCGAGCGCCCCGCGACCGGCATCGCGGTGAGCGGCCTGTCCGACCAGCACGCCTGGCTGCGCACTGCCCCGGAGGCGGAGCTGGAGGTCGGGGACTGGCTGGGCCTGGGGCTGTCCCACCCGTGCACGTCCTTCGACAAGTGGCAGCTCATCCCGGTCGCCGAGGCGGACGGGACGGTCGTCGACTACATCCGCACGTTCTTCTAGAGAAGCCAGGAGGAGTCAGCATGGAAGAGCTGGTCATCCGGGACGCCGACGTCGTGGACGGTTCCGGCGGCGACTCCTACCGCGCCGACGTGGTGGTCGACCGCGGCCGGATCGTCTCGATCGTCAAGGAGGCGGCGGCCGCCGGCTGCCAGCGCCCCAGGGCGCGCCGGGAACTGGACGCCGAGGGACTGGTCCTGTCCCCCGGTTTCATCGACATGCACGCCCACAGCGACCTGGCGCTGCTGCGGGACCCGGACCACGGCGCCAAGGCCGCGCAGGGCGTCACCCTGGAGGTGATCGGCCAGGACGGGCTGTCGTACGCGCCGGTCGACGACCGCACCCTCGGCGAGGTGCGCCGGGCGATCGCCGGGTGGAACGGCCCCGGTGACGACGTCGACTTCGACTGGCGCTCGGTCGGCGAGTACCTCGACCGGCTCGACCGCGGCATCGCCGTGAACGCCGCGTACCTGATCCCGCAGGGCACGGTGCGCGCCCTCGCCGTCGGCTGGGACGACCGGGAGGCGACCGAGGCGGAGCTGGAGCACATGCGGCGCCTGGTCGCCGAGGGCCTGGAGCAGGGCGCGGTCGGCATGTCGTCCGGGCTGACGTACACGCCCGGCATGTACGCCAAGGACGCCGAGCTGACCGAGCTGTGCCGGGTGGTGGCGTCGTACGGCGGCTACTACTGCCCGCACCACCGCTCGTACGGCGCCGGGGCGCTCCGGGCGTACGAGGAGATGGTGGAGCTGACGCGTGAGGCGGGCTGCGCCCTCCACCTCGCCCACGCCACGATGAACTTCGGCGTCAACAAGGGCCGGGCCCCCGAGCTGCTGACCCTGCTCGACGACGCACTCGCCGGCGGCGCCGACATCACGCTCGACACCTACCCCTACACCCCCGGCTGCACCACCCTGGTGGCGCTGCTGCCGAGCTGGGCGAGCGAGGGCGGCCCGGAGCGGATCCTCGAGCGGCTGGCGGACGACGAGACCGCCGAGCGGATCCGCCACCACATGGAGGAGATCGGCTCCGACGGCTCCCACGGGGTGCCCATGGAGTGGGAGACGATCGAGATCTCCGGCACGGGCGACCCGGCGCTCGCCCCGTACGTGGGCCGTACGGTGCTGGAGTCGGCGCGGCTGCGCGGCGAGAGCCCGTGGACGGTCGCCCGGCACCTGCTGCTCGCCGACCGGCTGGCGCCGACCATCCTCCAGCACGTCGGCCACGAGGAGAACGTCCGCGCGATCATGCGGCACCGGGTGCACACCGGCGGCTCGGACGGCATCCTCCAGGGCGCCAAGCCGCACCCGCGCGCCTACGGCACCTTCCCGCACTACCTCGGGCACTACGTGCGCGAGCTGGGCGTGCTGTCGCTGGAGGAGTGCGTCGCCCACCTCACCTCGCGCCCGGCGGCCCGGCTGCGGCTGCCGGACCGGGGTCTGGTGCGCGAGGGGTACCGGGCCGACCTGGTGCTCTTCGACCCGGCGACGGTCGCGGCCGGCAGCACCTTCGAGGAGCCGCGGGTGCTGCCGACGGGCATCCCGTACGTGCTGGTGGACGGGCGGTTCGTGATGGAGGACGGGCGGCGCACCGACGTGCTGGCCGGACGGTCGGTGCGCCGGGTCCCGCGCTGAGCCGGGGGCCGGTCCGGCACGGCAGGCCGTGGCGCCGGCCCGCCGGACCGGCACTACGGCTTGGGCAGGGCGCAGCCGGCGCGCGAGAGGTCGAGCTTGTTGCCGGGGCCGAAGCAGGCGGGGATCCCGTAGGTCTGCTGGGCGTAGTTGATGCCCTCGCGGACCGTCACGGTGCCGTCCTCCGCGACCTCGCAGGGGTTGTTGTCGGTGCAGCGTCCGCCGTCCTCGTTGCCCGTGTTGTTGACGGCGACGACCTTGCCGGTGGCGTTGTCGACGACGGGCGATCCGGAGGTGCCGCCGATGGTCTGGCAGGCGGAGGTGTAGCGGACCGAGTCCTTCCAGGTCCACTCCCCCTCCTTCAGGCGGTAGGCGAACCCGTCGACGTTGCAGGCGTAGGTGCGCTTCCAGTAGCCGGAGACGACGGTGATCGCGGTGCCTGCCGCGGGGCGGGTGTCGTTGAGGGTGAGCGGGCTGATGCCGTAGGAGCCGCGGATCTGGGCGTACGTGCTGCTGAGCTGGTAGAGCGAGACGTCCGTGTCGGTCATGGTCCCGTAGGCGATCTTGACGGCCCGCAGGGTGGCGACGCGGGTGCCGGAGGCGTTGAGCAGCCCGAAGGTGCGGCTGGAGGGCCGGTCCACGACCACCTCGCCGGCCGCCGGGAAGCCGGTCTCCAGACAGTGGCCGTTGGACATGACCAGCGCCGGGTCGTCGTCCGCGGAGGCGGGCAGGCGGACGACCGAGCCGGAGCAGTTGCTGAGCGCGACGGTTCCGGCGAAGGAGACGGCGCGGGCGGCGGGGGCCGCGGGTGACGCGGCCGCCGGTGCCACGCCGACCCCGGTGACGGCCAGGGTGGCGAGCGCGGCAAGGAGAGGCTTGTTCATGTGGGGGTCCCCTCTATGGAGGGCACCGGCCGGAGATCGTCCGGACGGCGCCGTTTTTGTCATGCGCATTCTCATGACGGAGAGGGGGTGCGGACAAGGGCCGGTAACCGGCCGCCAGTTGGCGCGATCCGGCCCCCGGAGCACGCCCGGAGGCGGCGGCGACCACCCGGACGCGCGCGTCTCACGTGGTGGAAAACACGGCCCATGGGTCGTAACCGGGTCGTAAGCTCGCGGACATGCAGGTGATCCAGTCGACCAAGCTCGCCAACGTCTGTTACGAGATCCGGGGCCCGGTGCTCGAGGAGGCGATGCGGCTGGAAGCGGCCGGACACCGCATCCTGAAGCTGAACACGGGCAACCCGGCCGCGTTCGGCTTCGAGTGCCCGCCGGAGATCCTGGAGGACATCCTCCGCAACGTCTCCACGGCACACGGCTACGGCGACGCGAAAGGCCTGCTGGCGGCGCGCCGTGCGGTCGTCATGCACAACCAGACCCTCGGCGTCGAGACGGACGTCGAGCACGTCTTCATCGGCAACGGCGTCTCCGAGCTGATCGTGATGGCGATGCAGGGCCTGCTCGACGACGGCGACGAGGTGCTGGTCCCGGCCCCCGACTACCCCCTGTGGACGGCCGCCGTCTCGCTCTCCGGCGGTACGGCGGTGCACTACCGCTGCGACGAGCAGTCCGACTGGATGCCCGACCTCGCCGACGTCGAGCGGAAGATCACCGACCGCACCAAGGCGCTGGTGATCATCAACCCGAACAACCCGACGGGCGCCGTCTACGACGACGCGATGCTGCGCGGGCTGACGGACATCGCCCGCCGGCACAACCTGCTGGTCTGCTCCGACGAGATCTACGACAAGATCCTCTACGACGACGCCACGCACACCCCGACCGCCGCGATCGCCCCCGACCTGCTCACCCTCACCTTCAACGGCATGTCGAAGGCGTACCGGGTGGCCGGCTACCGCGTCGGCTGGATGTCGATCTCCGGGCCGCGCGCCCACGCCGAGTCCTACATCGAGGGTCTGACGGTCCTGGCGAACATGCGGCTGTGCGCCAACATGCCGGGGCAGCACGGCGTGGTCGCGGCGCTCAGCGGGCGGCAGACCATCAACGAGCTGGTCCTGCCCGGCGGACGGCTGCGCGAGCAGCGGGACGCCGCCCACGAGGCGCTGACCAGCATCCCGGGCGTGACCTGCGTGAAGCCGAAGGGCGCGCTGTACCTCTTCCCACGGCTCGATCCCAAGGTCTTCAAGATCAAGGACGACCGCCGGATGGTCCTGGACCTGCTGCGCCAGGAGAAGATCATGGTCGTCCAGGGCACCGGCTTCAACTGGCCCGAGCCCGATCACTTCCGGGTGGTGACCCTGCCGACGGCCGCGGACCTGCGCGAGGCGGTGGACCGGATCGGGAACTTCCTGGACGGGTACGGCCAGCCCTGAGCCCCCGCTCCACCGGGACTCCGGCGTATGCCCTGAACGGCGTCAACTTTAGATTGGATCTAATGTAGGATGACTTCCTGAAGCAACAGGAGGCCATCCCATGTACGAGCCGATCCGCAGCAAGTCGGTCCACAGCACGATGGCCGGCAGCACCACGGACTTTCCCCACCGGTCGCGGGACGAGGAGCTGGACATCCAGCTCGCGGGCCACCTCGCGGCCCTGCTCGCCGTCACGGACGAGCTGCACGCGCTGGAGCCCGGCACCGGCCTGGACACCGCCGCCGACCGGCTCGCCGAGCAGGTCGCCCGGCTGCGGGGAGGCCAGGCGCCGGTCCGGCTGCAGGTGGCCGCCGCCGACCCGAAGCCGTGCCCCGCGGCCCTGCACCGGCGGGCGCACAAGCTGGCGGCCCGCGCCCTGGTCGTCGCGGCCTCCCGCGCCGACACGGCGGCCGCCATCCTGACCGCCGAGCGCATGGACGCGCACGCGGCGGCCCTGGAGCCGCGCGAACTCGCGTCCCGCTGAGCCCTCCGGGCTCCCCCTACGGCCCCGGCCCGCGCGCACCCGCAGCGACGCGCGGGCCGGGTGCCGCTCACCGCACGGGGGCTGGACGGCACCGCGCATCGGCACCCTCGGGCGATCTCGCCCATCGGCGGCTCTCCGTCGCGGGCGGTTCTCGCGCCCACGCGGCGGAGCCGCACAGCGACACGGCCCCGCTCCCCCTCGGGGCGCACGTACGACCGGGGTCGAGACGTCGAAGGGCCGGGTCCGTCGCACGCCTTTGTGCGGGGACCCGGCCCGAACGGGTCTCCCCCCGCTCCGGGACATCGAGCTACTGGAGCGCGGGGAGACCCCCCTCGTGGCCGGCCTTCGTGACGACTTCGCGGGTCAGGGCTAGCCGGACCGGCCACGGAGCTTGGGGTGGGGACGGTGATCAGCCCAGGCGCTGCACCAGGGCCCGGTACTGGTCCCACAGCTCGGTGGGCGTGTGGTCGCCGAAGGTGTTCAGGTGCTCGGGGACGAGTGCCGCCTCCTCGCGCCAGACCTCCTTGTCCACGCTGAGCAGGAACTCCAGGTCGGCGTCGGCGAGGTCGAGGCCGTCGGTGTCCAGGGACTCCTTGGTCGGCAGCACGCCGATCGGGGTCTCGACGCCGTCCGCCCGGCCCTCCAGGCGCTCCACGATCCACTTCAGGACGCGGCCGTTCTCACCGAAGCCGGGCCACACGAACCGGCCGTCGTCGTCCTTGCGGAACCAGTTGACGTAGTAGATCTTCGGCAGCTTGGACTGGTCCTTGTCCTTGGCCACGTCGATCCAGTGCCCCATGTAGTCGCCCATGTTGTAGCCGCAGAACGGCAGCATGGCGAAGGGGTCGCGGCGCAGCTCGCCGACCTTGCCCTCGGCGGCGGCGGTCTTCTCGGAGGCCACGTTGGCGCCGAGGAAGACGCCGTGGTTCCAGTCGAAGGACTCGGTGACCAGCGGTACGGCGGTGGCGCGGCGCCCGCCGAAGAGGATCGCCGAGATCGGCACGCCCTTGGGGTCCTCCCACTCCGGCGCGATGATCGGGCACTGCGCGGCGGGCGTGGTGAAGCGGGCGTTGGGGTGCGCGGCGGGGGTGCCGGACTCGGGGGTCCAGTCGTTGCCCTTCCAGTCGGTCAGGTGGGCCGGGATCTCCTCGGTCATGCCCTCCCACCACACGTCGCCGTCGTCGGTGAGGGCGACGTTGGTGAAGACGGAGTTGCCCCACAGGGTCTTCATCGCGTTGGCGTTGGTGTGCTCACCCGTGCCGGGCGCGACGCCGAAGAAGCCGGCCTCGGGGTTGATGGCGTACAGGCGGCCGTCCTCGCCGAAGCGCATCCAGGCGATGTCGTCGCCGATGGTCTCCACGGTCCAGCCGGAGATGGTGGGCTCCAGCATGGCGAGGTTGGTCTTGCCGCAGGCCGAGGGGAAGGCGGCGGCGACGTACTTGGGCTCGCCGGTGGGCGGCGTCAGCTTCAGCACCAGCATGTGCTCGGCGAGCCAGCCCTCGTCGCGGGCCATGACGGAGGCGATGCGCAGGGCGTAGCACTTCTTGCCGAGCAGGGCGTTGCCGCCGTAGCCGGAGCCGTAGGACCAGATCTCGCGGTCCTCGGGGAAGTGCGAGATGTACTTGGTGCTGCTGCAGGGCCAGGGGACGTCCGCCTGGCCGGGCTCCAGCGGGGCGCCGACGGAGTGCACGGCCTTGACGAAGAAGCCCTCGTCGCCCAGCTCGTCCAGGACGGCCTGCCCCATGCGGGTCATGGTGCGCATGGAGGCGGCGACGTAGGCGGAGTCGGTGATCTCGACGCCGAGCGCGGAGAGCGGGGAGCCGAGGGGGCCCATGCAGAAGGGCACGACGTACATGGTCCGGCCGCGCATCGCACCGCGGAACAGGCCCTGCTCACCGGTGAAGATCTCCCGCATCTCGGCGGGGTCCTTCCAGTGGTTGGTCGGGCCGGCGTCCTCCTCCTTCGCGGAACAGATGAAGGTCCGGTCCTCGACGCGGGCGACGTCGGAGGGGTCGGAGGCCGCGTAGTAGGAGTTGGGGCGCTTGATCGGGTCGAGTTTGCGGAAGGTGCCCTTCTCGACGAGCTCCCCGCACAGGCGCTCGTACTCGGCCTCGGATCCGTCGCACCAGACCACGGAGTCCGGCTGGGTCAGTTCGGCGATCTCGTTGACCCACGAGATCAGTTCCTGGTGGTGGGTGGGGACGGGGGGAGCCGCGATGTCGCGCGCCACGATTGCTCCTAAATGAGGGGTTTTTTGTTGGAGGCCCCGTGGGGGCTGCGACCCGGACGCGTGACGTGTGCCTCGTGGGCGCTCATCCGGTGTCGACCGCACTCATTTGATCATCCGACGCGAGCGCCCATCTGTCCAGAGGGCGTCACACTTGAGCGGCGTGAGCATCGCCACGTGCCCGAACCGGGGGTGCGCCCGCCGGGTCCCCGTGAGACGATGACCACTCGCCGGACGGCAGGCGCCCGTACTGATGCGTAACTTACGGAACCGTAGGTACGATGCGGCCATGACTGCGTCCGTCCCCGCCGCGCCCAAGGACTCGCCGGCCGCCGGCCGCGGCCCTGTCGCGCGCTCCCTCCCGCACCCCGTGAAGCCCAAGCTGCGCGGCTGGCTGCACCTGGGCATGTTCCCCGCCGTCCTGATCGCCGGTCTGGTGCTCACCGCCCTCGCCGAGTCGCCCGAGGCCCGCATAGCCTGCGGTGTCTACGTACTGACGGCGTGCCTGCTGTTCGGCGTCAGCGCGCTGTACCACCGGGGCAACTGGAGCCCCCGCATGGACGGCGTCCTGCGCCGTCTCGACCACGCGAACATCTTCCTGATCATCGCGGGCACCTACACCCCGCTCACGATGCTGCTGCTGCCCGGTGCCAAGGGCGAGTGGCTGCTGTGGGGCATCTGGGCCGCCGCCGCGGCCGGCATCGTCTTCCGGGTCTTCTGGGTCGGCGCCCCACGCTGGCTCTACACCCCCTGCTACCTCGCCATGGGCTGGGCGGCCGTGTTCTACCTGCCGGAGTTCATGCGGGCCGGGGGCATCGCCGTGCTGGTCCTGGTGATCGTCGGCGGCGTGCTCTACAGCGCGGGCGGAGTGATCTACGGCCTCAAGCGCCCCAACCCGTCACCGCGCTGGTTCGGCTTCCACGAGGTCTTCCACTCCTTCACGCTGGCCGCCTTCATCGCGCACTACGTGGGCATCTCGCTGGTCGCCTACTAGGCGCCCGCACGCACGGAAAAGGGCCGGGCCCGGGCGCGGCCCCCGTGGCATCCTGACCTGGTGAACGGTCCCGATATCCACGTCGAGTTCGCCCCCGAACTGCACCTGTTCGTCCCGCGCGCCCGCTCCGGCGGCGCCGTCCGCGCGGCCACCGACGGGGTCTCCACCCTCGGCCACCTCGTCGAGTCCCTCGGCGTTCCGCTCACCGAGGTCGGCGCCCTGCTCGTCGACGGCGTCGAGGTCCCGCCCGGGCACGTCCCGGCGGGCGGCGAGTCGGTGCGCGTCCGGCCCGTCGGGCACCCCCAGCGCGTCCCCGGCGCTCCCCTGCGGTTCCTGCTCGACGTGCACCTGGGCACCCTGGCCCGCCGGCTGCGGCTGCTCGGCGTGGACACGGCGTACGAGTCGGCGGATCCCGGCGACCCGGCGCTCGCGGCGCTGTCGGCGGCCGACAAGCGGGTCATGCTCAGCCGCGACCGGGGCCTGCTGCGCCGCCGCGAGCTGTGGGCCGGCGCCTACGTCTACAGCACCCGCCCCGACGAACAGCTCCAGGAGGTCCTGGACCGCTTCCGCCCCGACCTGCACCCGTGGACCCGGTGCACCGCCTGCAACGGACTGCTGCGGTCCGCCACCAAGGACGAGGTGGCACAGCAGCTCAAGGGCGGGACGCAGCGCTCGTACGACGTCTTCGCCCAGTGCACCGCGTGCGGTCGCGCCTACTGGCGGGGCGCGCACCACGAGCAGTTGGAGGCGATCGTGGAGCGCGCCGTGAGCAGGAGCGCTCAGGGCGGTTGAGCGCTCCTGCCCCGGCGGCGCCCCGCGGGTCCGCTTCCGGGCCGCGACCGCCCTCGGGCGTCGTGGCACCGGCCCCGCCGGGCCCGACGTGACGGCCCCTGCCTAGCCGGAGGTGACGTGCTCGCGCTCCGCCTCAGTCGCCCAGCGCGGCCCGCAGCCGCCCCGGGTCGGTGGTCGGCGCGTCGCAGGTGAAGTTCCGGCAGACGTAGGCGGCCGCCGCCCCGTTCACCAGGGGCCGGTCGGCGAGCAGCGGGAACTCGTCGTCGCCCTCGGGGCCGAAGGCCACGACCGCGCCGGGCGCCGTGGACAGCAGCGCCGTGCGGTGCAGCCCGCGGGCGGCGGGGTCGGCGGGCGCCGGTGCGACGACGGCGACTTCGCGCGGGCCGTCGAGCAGCGCCTCGGCGGCGGCCAGGCCCCAGCCGACGAAGCGCGGGACGCGCGGGCCGAGCGCCTTCACCACGCCCAGGGCGTGCTCGGCGGCGGTGCGGTGCGGGGCGGAGCCGGTGTGGGCGGCGTAGGTCAGCAGGGCGGCCGCGGCGGCGCTCCAGCCGGACGGGGTGGCGTTGTCGGTGGGGTCCTGCGGGCGGCGGATCAACCGCTCGGCGTCGGCCGCGGTGTCGTACAGCGAGCCGGACTCGTCCGTGAAGCGGGTGAGGACGTGGTCGAGCAGGAAGCCGGCGAAGTCCAGCCAGACGCCCTCCCCCGTCACCGACGCCAGCGCGAGGAAACCCTCGGCCACGTCGGCGTAGTCCTCCAGCACCCCGTCGTTGGTCCCCGGCCGGCCGTCCTTGCTGGTGCGGGTGAGCCGGACCTGCTCGTCGAGGTGCACGCGGACCAGCAGGTCGGCGGCGGCCACGGCGGCCTCGACCAGGTCGGGACGCTCGAAGCAGGCGCCGGTCTCGGCGAGCGCGGCGACGGCCAGGCCGTTCCAGGCGGCGACCACCTTGTCGTCCCGGCCGGGCGCGGGGCGGCCCTCCCGGGCGGCCAGCAGCCGCTGCCTGACCGACGCGATCCGGTCCGCGTCGAAGACGCCCTCCTGCTGCGGCAGTTGCAGGACCGAGGCGCCGTGCTCGAAGGTGCCCTCCTCGGTCACCCCGAAGTACTGCGCGGCCAGTTCCGCGTCCTCGGCGCCGAGGACCCCGGTGAGCTGGGCGGGCGTCCACACGTAGTAGGCGCCCTCGACGTGCCGGCCCGTGCCGTCGTCGCTGTCGGCGTCCAGCGCGGAGGCGAACCCGCCCTCCGGGGTGCGCAGTTCCCGCACCATGAAGTCGGCGGTCTCCAGGGCGACCCGGCGCGCGAGGTCCGAGCCGGTGGCACGCCAGAGGTGGGTGTAGACCCGGCACAGCAGGGCGTTGTCGTAAAGCATCTTCTCGAAGTGGGGCACGGTCCACTCGCGGTCCACGGAGTAGCGGGCGAAGCCGCCGCCGAGCTGGTCGTAGATGCCGCCGCGGGCCATGCGTTCACAGGTGTCCCGCGCCATCTGCAGCGCGCCCTCGGCGCCGGTGCGGGCGTGGTGGCGCAGCAGGAACTCGATCGCCATGGACGGCGGGAACTTCGGCGCCCCGCCGAACCCGCCCCGCTGCGCGTCGTACTCCCGGGTCAGGCCGAGCAGCGCCTGCCCGAGCTGCTCCTCGCCGGGCGCCTCGGCGTCGCCGTAGGAGATCTCCCGCCCGGCGAGGTCCCGCACGATCTTCCCGGCGACCTCGCTCACCTCGTCGCGCCGCTCCGCCCAGGCCTGCTGGACGCCCTGGAGCACCTGGCGGAAGGAGGGCATGCCGTGCCGGGGCTCGGGCGGGAAGTAGGTGCCGAAGTAGAACGGCTCGGCGTCCGGGGTGAGGAACACGGTCATGGGCCAGCCGCCCTGCCCGGTGGCCGCCTGCACGGCCTCCATGTAGACGGCGTCGACGTCGGGGCGCTCCTCGCGGTCGACCTTGACGCTCACGAAGTGCGCGTTGAGGTACTCGGCGGTGGGTCCGTCCTCGAAGGACTCGTGCGCCATGACGTGGCACCAGTGGCACGCGCTGTAGCCGACGCTCAGCAGGACCGGGACGTCGCGCCGACGGGCTTCCTCGAACGCCTCGGCCTCCCAGGGCCACCAGTCGACGGGGTTGTCCGCGTGCTGGAGGAGGTACGGGGACGTGGCCTGCGCAAGTCGGTTCGGCATGCCTCCATCCTCGCGCACATCCCCTCCGCCCCGTCCGTGCGCCACAGGGGCGGCGCGGATGTCCCGTGGCCCGCCCGCTCGCCCGTGTGCTCCACTCGGCGCACGAGCCTCACGGTGCACGTCCTCGTGGTGGACGCGGACGGAAGGAGACGCATACTCGACGCGCCGGACGACCGTGACGAGTCCGCCGGCTTCGAGAACCGGCGCACACGCGTGTGGGGGTCGCCGGTGGTGCGTTCGCTCGGAGCCGTCCTTCTCCCGGACCTGGCCGAGAGGGACTTGGAGGTGCCGCCCGACCAGGTGCCCGCGCTCCTGAGTGAGTGCCTCCTGCTCCGGGAGAAGCCGGAGCAGGTCGTGGCGAACACGGAACCCGCCCTGGTGACGTTGCGCGGGGCTTCCGTCCTTCGGGGCAGCCGGCGACGGTACTGCCCCGCCACGTGCGCCACGGTGGGAGGGGCGCACGGACGGGGCAGCCGGTACCGCGGGGAGGCTCGTTCTCAGTAGTCGACGCGGTCGGACTTGGCGATCCAGGCGTCGAACGGCTGGGTGCGGTGGGGCAGGTCGAGGTGCTCCACGGTCATCGGCCAGTTCGCCTGGGGCCGCTTCTCGAACAGGTCGTAGAACTTGCGGTCGTCGAAGCCGGCCACGGCCGCGTCGTGGCGGTCGGCGGAGAAGACCAGGCGGTCGACGCGGGCCCACAGGGCCGAGGAGAGGCACATCGGACAGGGCTCGCAGGACGTGACGAGGGTGCAGCCCTCCAGGCTGAAGGAGCCCAGCGTCTTGCAGGCGGCTCGGATGGCGCTGACCTCGGCGTGCGCGGTGGGGTCGAGGCCGGCGGTGACCTGGTTGTTGCCGAGGGCGACGATCTCGCCGCCCCTGGCGATGAGTGCACCGAAGGGGCCGCCGCCGTTCTGGACGCTGGTGGTGGCCAGTTCGATGGCCTTCTCCATCCAGGCGCGCTCGAACTCGCGGATACCGGTCTCGAGGGTGTCGGTCGTCATGCGTGCTCCTTCTTGGGCATGCGGCGTGAGGGAGGGCGGCGTGCGGGCCGGTGTACTGCGCGGGGAGGATGCGTAGGAGCAGTAGACAGGTCGTCGGCGACGCCCGGCCAGGGTCCGAAGACATGAACTACGAGCAGGCTGCGACCGACGCTTCGTAGATTCCCACAAAGGCCCCCGCCGGCCCGGGTGGTGTCAGTTCCCCTCGGCCTCGAAGGTGCGCAGCAGGTCGGCCGCGACGCTGACGGCTATGGTCGCGGGCTCCTTTCCGGTGATGCCGGCCAGCCCGATCGGCGTCTTGATCCGGTCGATGGCGGCTTCCTCGTGGCCGCCCTCGGTGGCCAGACGCTTGCGGAACCGCGCCCACTTGGCGGCCGACCCGATCAGACCGATGGACCCCAGGTGATCCGTGCGCAGGGCCGCGTCGCACAGGGCGGCGTCCTCGGCGTGGTCGTGCGTCATGATCAGGACGTGCGTGCCGCGCGGCAGCCGCGCGAGCACTTCCTCGGGCAGCAGGGGCGTGTGGTGCGTGTGCACCTGCGCCACCGCGTCCCCGAGCACGCCCAGGCGCTCCTCGGTGAGCATGTCGGCGCGGTTGTCGACGAGGTGGAGGTCGATGTCCTGGCGGGCCAGGATGCGCGCCAGTTCGAGACCCACGTGGCCGACGCCGAAGACCGCCACCGCCCGGACCACCGGCAGCGGTTCGAGCAGCACGGAGACGGTGCCCCCGCAGCACTGCACGCCGTGCCGGTTGGTCACCTTGTCGTTCAGGGCGAAGTCGAGCAGCTCCGGTTCCGCCGCGGCCGCGGCGATCATCTCCCGGGCCCGGTCGACCGCCACCGCCTCCACGTTGCCGCCGCCGATCGAGCCCCACGTCCCGGTGTGTCCGACGACGAGCTTGGCACCGGCGTCGCGCGGGGCGTGGCCGCGCACGGTCGCGACGGTCACCAGCACGCCGGACTCCCGGCGTGCCCGCAACCGCGCGACCGCGGCGACCCAGGTCATGTCAGGCACCGCTCAGCGCTTTCGCACCGGAGCGGGCCCTGCCGCCGTCGGAGACCGCCGCGCCGCGGACGCCGCCGTTCCCGGCGGTGCCGCCCTGCCGCGCCGACTCGATCGCCCAGTACACCGCCTCCGGCGTCGCGGGCGAGGCCAGCTCGACGCCGGTGCCCTTCGGCCCGAACTCGGCCGCCGCCTGCCGCAGCGCCTCGCGCACCGAGAAGGCCAGCATCAGCGGGGGCTCGCCCACCGCCTTGGACCCGAAGACGGCGCCCTCTTCCGTGGCGTTCTCCAGCAGGGTGACGTTGAACTCCTCGGGCATCTCCGAGAAGCTCGGCAGCTTGTACGTGCTGGCCGCCTGGGTGAGCAGCCGGCCGCGGTGGGGGCCGTCGCCGGTGTCCCAGCGCAGGTCCTCCAGTGTCAGCCAGCCCGCGCCCTGCACGAAGCCGCCCTCGATCTGACCGATGTCGATCATCGGGGAGAGGCTGTCGCCCACGTCGTGGACGATGTCGACCCGCCGGATCCGGTAGGCGCCGGTGAAGCCGTCCACCTCGACCTCGGTCGCGGCGGCGCCGATGGCGAAGTACTTGAACGGCGACCCCCGGAACGCACGCGCGTCCCAGTGGAGACCCTCGGTCCGGTAGTAACCGGCCGCGGAGAGCTGGACCCGCTGGAAGTACGCGGTGCGCACGAGGTCGTCCCAGGCCAGCTCCTCATCGCTGCCCAGGCTGCGCGCGACGCCGTCCACGATGCGTACGTCGGAGGCGTTGGACCCCAGCCGGCTCGCGGCCACCTGCAGCAGCCGTGCGCGCAGTTGCTCGCAGGCGTTCTTCACCGCGCCGCCGTTGAGGTCGGCGCCGGAACTGGCCGCGGTGGCGGAGGTGTTGGGGACCTTGTCGGTGCGGGTGGGGGCGAGGCGCACCTTGTGCAGCGGGATGCCCAGCGTGGTCGCGGCCACCTGGAGCATCTTGGTGTGCAGGCCCTGGCCCATCTCGGTGCCGCCGTGGTTGATCAGGACGGAGCCGTCCTTGTAGATCAGCACCAGCGCGCCGCCCTGGTTGAAGGCGGTGAGGTTAAACGAGATGCCGAACTTCACGCCGGTGATCGCCAGGGCCCGCTTGGTGTGCGGGTGCGCGGCGTTGTACGCGGCGATCTCGCGCTCGCGGTCGGTGAAGTGCGCCTCGTCCAGGACCTGCTGCCAGGCGGCGGTGATTCGCTCGGGCTGGGTGACCGGCTGCCCGTACGGGGTGGTCTGGCCCTGGTCCGGCCGGTAGAAGTTGCGTTCCCGCAGCTCCCGCGGGTCCAGGCCGAGCTGCGGCGCGCAGCGGCCCAGGATGTCCTCGATCACCAGCATGCCCTGGGGTCCGCCGAAGCCGCGGAAGGCGGTGTTGGAGACCGTGTTGGTCCTGGCGATGCGGCCGGCGACGCGGGCGTTGGGGATCCAGTACGTGTTGTCGATGTGGCACAGCGCCCGGGCCAGGACCGGCTCGGACAGGTCCAGGCTCCAGCCGCCGTCCGCGGTCAGCGTGGCGTCGAGGGCCTGGATGCGGCCCTCGGCGTCGAAGCCGATCCGCCAGGTGGCGTGGAACCCGTGCCGCTTGCCGGACATGGTCAGGTCCTGGGTCCGGTTGAGCCGGAACCGCACCGGACGGCCGGTCAGCTTGGCGCCGAGCGCGGCGACGGCCGCGAAGCCGTGCGGCTGCATCTCCTTGCCGCCGAAGCCGCCGCCCATCCGCAGGCACTGCACGGTCACCTCGTGGGCGGGCACCCCGAGCACGTGCGCGACGATCTCCTGGGTCTCGGAGGGGTGCTGGGTGCTGCTCTGGATGAACACCTGCCCGTTCTCGTCCACCTGGGCGAGCGCCGCGTGGGTCTCCAGGTAGAAGTGCTCCTGCCCGGAGAACTGGAACTCGCCGGTGAACACGTGCGCGGAGTCGGCGAAGCCCGCGTCGACGTCGCCGTGCGTCATCACGGGGCGCGCGCCGTGGTAGCTGTCGGCCGCGATGGCGTCCTGGAGGGTGATCAGGGAGGGCAGTTCGTCGAGGTCCACCTCGACGGCCTCCGCGCCGAGCCGGGCCGCCTCCAGCGTCTCGCCGAGCACCCAGGCGACCGCGTGGCCGTGGAACATGACCTCGTCGGGGAAGAGCGGCTCGTCGTGCTTCATGCCGGCGTCGTTGACGCCGGGGACGTCCGCGCCGGTCAGGACGCGCACCACGCCGGGCACGGCGAGGGCGGCGCCGGTGCGCACCGCGGTGACCCGGCCGCGGGCCTTCATGACCTGGACCGGGTAGGCGTGCAGGACGTCCTTGGTGCGCTGCACCAGGTCGTCGGTGTACAGCGCGGTGCCGGTGACGTGCTGGACGGCGCTCTCGTGCGGCATCGAGACGCCGACGACGGGCTTCTCGGGACGCTCGGACAGGTGGCTCATGACGGCACCGCCTCGGTGGTCTGTGCGTACAGCTTCAGCAGGGACTGGCCGAGCATCGCGGAGCGGTAGCCGGCGCTGGCGCGGTGGTCGCTCATCGGCGTGCCCTCGCCCCGCAGCACCTCGGCCGCGGCCCCGGCGGTCTCGGCGGTCCACGGCCGGCCCTCCAGGGCGGCCTCGGTGGCGAGCGCGCGGACCGGGGTGGCGGCCACGCCGCCCAGGCCGATGCGCGCCTTGCGGACGGTGCCGCCCTCGACGTCGAGCGCGAAGGCGACCGCCACGCTGGAGATGTCGTCGAAGCGCCGCTTGGCGATCTTGTGGAAAGCGGTGACCGGCGACAGCGGCAGCGGCAGACGGACCGCGCGGATCAGCTCGCCGGGGCGGCGCACGCTCTGCCGGTAGCCGGTGAAGTACTCGGCCAGCGGGACCACGCGCTCCCCGTCGGCGTCGGCGAGCACGAGCGACGCCTCCAGCGCGAGCAGCACCGGCGGGCTGTCGCCGATGGGCGAGCCGGTCCCCAGGTTGCCGCCCAGGGTCGCGCCGTTGCGGATGAGCCGGGACGCGAACTGCGGGAACAGCTCCGCCAGCAGCGGGACGGTGCCGTCGAGGCGGCGTTCGATCTCGGTGAGGGTCAGCGCCGCCCCGATCTCGATGTGGTCGGACTCGACGCGCAGGTCCCGCAGTTCGGGCAGCCGGTCGACGGCGACCACGCAATCCGCCCGGCGCGAGCGGATGTTGACCTCGACGCCCCAGTCGGTGCTTCCGGCGACCACCACGGCGTCGGGCCGCTCGCGCAGCAGCCGCAGCGTCTCGGCCAGGGTGTTCCTGCGGACGAAGGCGCGGTCGTCCTGGCGGTAGTCGGTGGCGACCGGCGCGGGCGGGGCCTGGTCGCGGCGACGGGCCAGCGGGTCCTCGTCGGCGGGCGCGCCGACGGCGAAGGCGGCGTCGCGGATCGGCCGGTAGCCGGTGCAGCGGCACAGGTTGCCGCTGAGCGCGTGCAGGTCGAAGCCGTTCGGGCCGTGCTCGGCGTCACCGGCCTCGGCCCCCTCGCCCGCACCCGCACCAGCACCCGCACCACAGTCCGCGGCCGCGCAGCGGTCGGGCCGGTAGTACTCGCCCGCCATGCTGCAGACGAACCCCGGCGTGCAGTAGCCGCACTGGGAGCCGCCGCGGACCGCCATCTCCTCCTGCACCGGGTGCAGGACCGGCGCCGTGCCCGGCGCCTCGACGGTGGCGAGTCCCTCGGAGGTGACGACCTCCTGGCCGTCGAGCGCGGCGACCGGAACCAGACAGGCGTTGACCGGAACCCAGTCGGTCGGCTTGTTCACCCCGGGGCGGGCCACCAGGACCGAACAGGCGCCGCACTCGCCCTCGGCACAGCCCTCCTTCGTGCCGGTCAGGCCGCGCTCGCGCAGGAAGTCGAGGACCGTGGTGTGGGGCGCGGCCGGTGCGATCGGCGCTTCTTTTCCGTTGACGGTGATCCGTGCCGCTGTCATGACCGACCTTCATTTCGCTTCGGGACACGTCGATTCATCATGTTCGCCAATTTCAGGCAGCCTTCTCTGCTCGGACGCGCCGCGCGGGAAAAGCGGGCGCAGATCGGCACGCGACAGGGGCATGCCGTGAAGGGGTGAAGAGGTAAAAGGAAAATTCCGGCACGTGCCACGCGAGGGCACGGCGAAACGGCGTGTCAGCAGCCGTGCGCGACCCGGCCCGAAACCCACACGGTGCGGCGGGCGAGGCGACTCAGATCGGAGTTGGTGTACATCCGTGATCGCCTCCTGTCGGTAGTCATGGGTCCGCTTCCCTGGCAAATTAGTGGCTTCCGTCACCGGGGTCAAGAGAGGAATTCGTCGAATTTCCCCGGCCGAAGCGGCGCGGAGGCGAAACCGGCGCCGGTCACCCCTCCCCAGGGTCTCCCCACCCAAGGACACTTGAGTGGCGCACAACCGGGGAAGGACCCGGGAACGGGCCGGAGGGCCCTGGGACGCCCGGGGGCACCGGGGCGCCCGGGCCGACCGGCAGGACACCGATGCCGCCGGAGGGGGCGCGACATGCGGGACAGTCATCGGGCGGAGGCCGAGGGCCTGCTCAGACGGGCCGTGGAGGAGGAGGTACGGCGCTCGGGCGGGCGTACGGACGGGAACGTACTGCTCTCCCGGGCCCGCGCGGCACTGGACGCGATGGCGGGGACGGCCGGCGAGGAGTACGCGGCCTACACCCACGCCCTCGACGAGGCCGCCGCCGGACAGCTCACCTTCCGCGAGCGCTACGCCCGCGAGGGTGCCGGCACACCCCTGCTGGTGGCCGCCGTGGCGGCGGTCGCCGCGGTGGTGGCCGACGTGGCGCTCGGCACGGGGACCGGCACCGCGGTGGGCGCGGGCGTGGCGGTGGGCGCGGTGGGCGCGGCGGCGACCGTGCTGAAGGTGGCCGGGACCCATGTGCCGGCCGCCCATCACCGCGCGGGGGCGGTCAGCCAGCCCGGCGGCCCCGAGCAGTTGCGGCTGCAGTGGCTGACCGCGCTGGAGGTGCGCGGCATCCGCCCGTTCCTGGATCAGCAGCGGATGCTCGCCGCGTCCACCGGGCCGGCCAAGAGCGGGCCGAAGCTGCGGGGTGCCGACAAGAGCGCGGCGGCGCGGGGGCGCAGCGCGCTGGAGCAGTCGTTCGGGCAGCTTCCGGTGGCCGAGGGGCCCTTCGCGGGCCGACGGCAGGAGATGGCGAAGCTGCGGCAGTGGGTACAGGCGGCCCGCGCGAGCACGGAGACGAAGCCGACGGTGGTGGTGCTGCACGGTCCGCCGGGCAGCGGCCGTACGACGCTGGCGGTGCGGGCCGTCCACGAGTTGCGGGACTACTTCCGCGGAGCCTGCCTGGTCGACCTGCGCGGGGCCGGGTCCAGGGCGGTCGGGTCGGGGACGGGCGGCGGGGCACCGCTGAGCACCCGGGACGCCCTGCTGCACCTGCTGAACCGGCTGGGGGCGCCGCGCGAGCAACTGCTGTTCCGGGAGCGTTCCTCGGCGGACCAGCAGGTCAAGCGGCTGAGCGAGCTGTACCACCAGCACCTGACCGGCGTCCCGGTCACCGTCGTCCTGGACGACGCCTGGGATGCCGAGCAGGTGCGGGCGCTGGTGCCGGAGCGGTCGGACAGCCTGGTGCTGGTCACCGCGCGGGAGGCGCTGCGGCTCCCGCCCGACCTGCCCGCCCGCGTGTACGACCTGCCCGTCGAGGCGCTGGACGCGGCGGGCGCGGAGGAGCTGCTGGGCGCCGCCGCCGAGGACGCTTCGGGGCCGTACGACGCCGAGTCGAGCGAGCTGATCCGGCAGCTGTGCGGCGGGCTGCCGCTGGCGCTGCGGATCGCCGGGTCGGCGCTGGGCCCGCGTTCGGCGCGCGCGCTGGCGACCGATCTGGGCGCCTACGGCCCCGTGGAGCCGGTCGAGCGGGCGCTGTGGCTGCGTTACACCGACCAGTCGGAGCCCGCCCGGCGGCTGCTGCGCCGGCTGGCGCTGGCGGGCCGCACCTCGCTGGGTGCCGCGGCCGCCGCCGCGCTGCTGGCCACGGACGAGACGGAGGCGGCCCGGCAGCTGGCGGCGCTGTCGCGGGCGGGTCTGATCGACCACGTCCGGGGCAGCCGCTACCGCCTGCACGACGTGGTGCGCGCCTTCGCCCGCGCCCGGCTCGCCGACGAGGAGGAGCCCGGCGAGCGGACGGCCGCGCAGGAACGGCTCATCGCGAACTACGCCGAGCTGGCCGACTCCGTGCTGCGCCTGGTCGACGGCAACATGTCGACCCGCTCGAACCAGTTCGGGCAGTACGGCTTCACGTCCCTGGACGAGGCGCTGCGCTGGCTGGACGACGAGTCGAGCTTCATCACGGCGGCACTCAGGCACGCGGAGGGCGTCGACCAGGGGACGGTGCTGAACCTGCTGGGCGCGCTGTGCGACTACTGCCTGCTGCGCGGTGACCTGTACCGGCTCGGGGAGATCAGCGAGCTGGCGCAGTCCGTGGACCAGGGGCTGCTGGTGCGCTCGGTGCAGTGGCGCACCGGCATCGCGGCCCGGCAGCTCGGCGAGCTGGACAAGGCGCGTACGACGCTGGCCTCCGTCGTGGACCTGTACCGCGACGCCCACCACGACGCCGGCGCGGCGCGTGCCCTGTGCTCGCTGGGGATCACGCTGCACCACCAGGGCAATCTGACCGACGCGGCGGCCAAGCTCCAGGAGGCGCTGGACCTCCAGGCCGCGCCGGAGCTGGCCACGGACCGGGCGTGGACGCTGCACGCGCTGGCGGCGGTGCAGCGCGACCGGGCCCGGCTGTCCGAGGCGCTGGAGCTGCTCACCGAGTCGCTGGTGCTGCACCGGGCGGGCGAGTCGGTGCACGGCCAGGCGTGGGCCCACTTCCAGCTCGGCCAGCTCCACCTGCGCAGGGGCGACGTGCCCGGCGCGGAGGCGGACCTGCGGGCCGCCCTGGACCTGTACGGCCGCACCCAGGACGCGCGCGGCGAGGCCTGGGCGCTGACCCAGCTCGCCCGGGCCCGGCTGGTGGACGGCGACGCCTCGGAGGCGGTGGAGGAACTGCGGCGGGCGGCGGCCCGGCACCGCGAGAACGAGGACGCCCGCGGCGAGGCCTGGACGGTCTACTACCTGGGCCAGGCGCTGGAGGAGACCGGCGACCTGGACCAGTCCGTGCGCGAGCTGGAACGCTCCCGCACCATGTTCTCGCGCATGCGGGACGTGTACGGCCTGGCCTGCGCCCGGCACCACTCGGCGCGCGTCACCCGCGACCAGCGGGCCGCCCAGACCGGCTCGCTGCGCAACTCCGGCTTCGCCCGTCAGCTCCTGGTCGACGCCCGCGCCGACTTCCAGCGCATCGGCGTCGGCCACGGCGAGGCGTGGACGTGCCTGGAACTGGCGGTCGTGGACGCGGGCAACGCCCGTACGCCGCAGGCCCTGGCCCTGTGCGACGAGGCCGCCGCCCTGTTCGCCGGGTACGGCGACCGGCGGGGCGAGGACTGGGCCCGCTTCCTGCGCTGCACGCTGCTGCCGTACGCCGCCCCCGGCGGGGTGGAGGTCGGCACGGCGGTGGCGCAGGAGGAGCTGGCCCAGTTGTCCCGGTCCCGCCATCCCGCCCGCGATGCCAAGCTGGACGACTACGTGGACGCCTACCAGCTCCTCCTGGAGCGCGGCGTGCAGCTCGAGGCGGGGTGGCAGGCCTGGCGCCTGGGCATGGTTCCGGGCCGCCAGGCCAGGGAGGTGATGGGCGTGGCGGTCACGGCCTGAGACCGGCCGCGCCGCCCGCCCGGGTCAGCCCCGCTGAGGCTTCGCCTCGGGGCCGCCGGAGGCGTCCGGCTCGGCCGCCTCCTTGAACTCGACCCTGCCCATGTGCCGGTTCATGGACTTCATCAGTCCCCACACCGCCAGGGCCATCACCGCGAACACGATGAAACCGAGGACGCCGGGGGTGACCTTGTCCTCGTCGAGTTCGGCGAGAGTGACGAGGTGCGTCATTGCCAGGCTTGCGCTTGCACTCATGTCAGGCATTGTCCCGGATGCCCGCGAAGAGGTCGTCCTCGGGGAGGGAGGTTTCCACGAGGGACTTGGCCAGCTCGTACTCCTCGGTGGGCCAGACCTCCTTCTGGATCTCCATCGGCACCCGGAACCAGCCGCCCTCGGGGTCGATCTGCGTGGCGTGCGCGATCAGCGCCCGGTCGCGGGTCTCGAAGAAGTCCGCGCAGGGCACGTGCGTGGTGAGGGTGCGCTCCTTGCGCTCGAACTCGGTCCAGCGCTTGAGCCAGTCGTGGTACGGCGACTCCAGGCCGCGCTCCAGCAGCGCGTGGTGCAGCGCCTCGGTGCGGGGCCGGTTGAAGCCCTGGTTGTAGTAGACCTTCTGCGGCTGGTACGCCGGTCCGTACTCGCTCTCCGGGTACTTCTCGGTGTCGGCCGCACCCTCGAACGCCACCATCGTGATCTTGTGGGTCATGATGTGGTCGGGGTGCGGGTAGCCGCCGTTCTCGTCGTAGGTGGTGATCACCTGGGGCCGGAAGGAGCGGATCTTGCGCACCAGCTCACCGGCCGCCTTGTCGACGTCCTCCAGGGCGAAGCAGCCCTCCGGCAGCGGCGGCAGCGGGTCGCCCTCGGGCAGGCCGGAGTCGACGAAGCCGAGCCACTCCTGCTTCACGCCCAGGATCTCCCGGGCCTCGTCCATCTCTTTCCTGCGCACCTCGTGGATGTTCTCCTCGATGTACGCGTCGCCCTGGAGCTTCGGGTTGAGGATGGAGCCGCGCTCCCCGCCCGTGCAGGTCACCACCAGCACGTCCACCCCCTCGGACACGTACTTCGCCATGGTGGCCGCGCCCTTGCTCGACTCGTCGTCGGGGTGGGCGTGGACGGCCATCAGTCGCAACTGGTCAGTCAAGACTCAATCCTCAAGTCAGTCGGCGCCCGGTGTACAGCGGCGCGATCGGCGCTTCTATAGTGACCGAATCGGAGGGCGAAAAATTCCGGAGCCCGGGAAGACCGGGCCCGCCGAGAGGACGATCATGAGTACGGCGAGCACGCAGACCCCCCGGGGTCGGTACGGCCGCTCCTCGGACGAGCAGGCCGACCGCACGCTCAAGGTCGTCGGCGCCGTACTCGGCGCGCTCCTGCTCGCACTGATCGGCTGGTTCGGCTACCACTACGTCGGCCAGAACAAGATCAGCGGCGAGCTGATCGGGTTCGAGCTCGCCGAGGACTCGGTGCAGGTGCACCTGGAGGTCCGCAAGGACTCCGGCGTCACCGGCTACTGCACGGTCCGCTCCCAGGCGGAGGACGGCGACGAGGTGGGCCGGGCCGACTTCCGCTTCGACGGCGACGGCACCCGCATCGACAAGGTCGTCACCCTCCGGACCAAGGCGGCGGGGACGACGGCCGAGCTGCTCGGCTGCCACCCGGAGTGATCCGGCGAGGCCCCCTGGCGCCGATTCGTCCCGCGTGACCTGCGGTGACATGAATCTGGTCGCTTATGTCCTCCCCCTTTGGCCACTCAATTGTTAGGCTCGTGGTTTCGCCCTTCCATGAAGGAACATCCTTCTGGGTAGGGCGTTGATTTGTATTCCCAGTACCAACGAGGAGCACCCGTGACCCAGACCAGCGAGAACGTCACCTGGCTGACCCAGGAGGCGTACAACAAGCTCAAGGAGGAGCTTGCATACCTTACTGGTCCTGCGCGCACCGAGATCTCTGCCAAGATCGCCGCGGCTCGTGAGGAGGGGGACCTGCGTGAGAACGGCGGGTACCACGCGGCGAAGGAGGAGCAGGGCAAGCAGGAGCTCCGCGTGCGCCAGCTGACCCAGCTCCTGGAGAGCGCCAAGGTGGGCGAGGCCCCGGCCGCCGACGGCGTGGTGGCGCCCGGCATGGTCGTCACGATCGCCTTCGACGGCGACGAGGACGACACGCTGACCTTCCTGCTCGCCTCGCGCGAGTACGCGAGCTCGGACATCGAGACGTACTCCCCGCAGTCCCCTCTCGGCTCGGGTGTCAGCGGCCACAAGGTCGGCGAGGACGCCGAGTACGAGCTGCCGAACGGCAAGATGGCGTCGGTGAAGATCCTCAAGGCCGAGCCGTACAACGGCTGACGCGCCGCCCACCGCCGACGGGCCCCGGTGTCCCCGTGACACCGGGGCCCGTCGTCGTCCTGCCCGCTCCTTGCCGTCCTGTCCGCTCCTTCCCGTCCTGTCCTCCTCCTGCGGTCCGGTCCTCCCGCGTCGTCAGGTGGCCGCCGACCGGTACTTGCGCACCGCCAGCGTCCGGAAGACCGCGATGATCAGCACGGACCAGAGCAGCGAGGCCCAGACCGGGTGCTGCATGGGCCAGGCGTCCGACTGCACGACGCCCGGGTTGCCGAACAGCTCGCGGCAGGCCTGCACCGTGGCGCTGAACGGGTTCCATTCGGCGACGTGCCGGAGCCAAGGCGTCATCTGCGTGGGGTCCACGAAGGCGTTCGAGATGAACGTCACCGGGAAGAGCCAGATGATCCCTCCCGAGGTCGCCGCCTCCGGGGTGCGCACGGACAGGCCGATCAGCGCGCCGATCCAGGTGAAGGCGTAGCCCAGGAGCAGCAGCAGGGCGAAGCCGGTGAGGATCCGGGCGGCGTTGGTCGGGTCGGCGGAGCCGGTGCGCCAGCCCACGATCAGCGCGACGATCGCCAGGACGAGCAGGGTGATGGCCGTCTGCACGAGGTCGGCCACGGTGCGCCCGGTCAGGACCGCGCCCCGGGCCATCGGCAGGGAGCGGAACCGGTCGACGAGCCCCTTCTGCATGTCGTCGGCGATACCGGCCGCCGATCCCGCGGTGGCGAAGGTGACGGTCTGCGCGAAGATGCCCGCCATCAGGAAGTCCTTGTAGACACCCGAGTCGGTGGTGCTGCCGACCTTGATGGAACCACCGAAGACGTACGTGAACAGGACCACGAACATCACGGGCTGGATGACCCCGAAGAGGACCATCTCGGGGATCCGGGTCATCCGGATCAGGTTTCTTCGGGCGATGACCAGCGAGTCCCGCAGGGACTGGGCGATGCGGTTGCCGGGCGCCGTGGCCGGCACCGCGTCGGTGGCGGCGCTCACTTGGCGGTCTCCTTCTCCTGCTCGCGGCCGGCGTCGTCCGCCGAGCCGTTCTCCTCGTCCCGCACCTCGGCCGCGTGGCCGGTGAGGGAGATGAAGACGTCGTCGAGGGTGGGGCGGCGCAGGCCGATGTCATCGATCTCGATGCCGCGGGCGTCGAGCTCGCGGATGACCTCGGCGAGCAGCTTCGCGCCGCCGGTGACGGGGACGGTCAGCTTGCGGGTGTGCTGTTCGACCGTGGTCGCGCCCTTGCCGAACCCGGCGAGGACCTCGGAGGCCGTCCCCATGTGGTGGCGCTCGTGGACGACGACCTCGACGCGCTCTCCCCCGGTGCGGGCCTTGAGCTGGTCGGAGGTGCCGCGGGCGATGACGCGGCCGTGGTCGACGACCGCGATGTCGTGCGCCAGGTGATCGGCCTCCTCCAGATACTGCGTGGTCAGCAGGAGGGTCGTGCCGCCGGCGACCAGCTGCTTGATGACCTCCCACAGCTCCTGCCGGTTGCGGGGGTCGAGGCCGGTGGTGGGCTCGTCCATGAACATGACGGGCGGGGAGACGACCAGGGCCGCCGCCAGGTCGAGCCGGCGGCGCATGCCTCCCGAGTAGGTCTTCGTCGGACGGTCGGCGGCGTCCGAGAGGTGGAACTGGTCGAGCAGCTCGGCGGCGCGGGCCTTCGCGACCTTGCTCTTCATCTGGTAGAGCTGGCCGACCATGTGCAGGTTCTCCCGGCCGGTCAGGTATTCGTCGACCGCGGCGAACTGGCCGGAGAGGCCGATGGAACGCCGTACCTCGTTGGGCTGCCTGAGGACGTCGATGCCCGCGACGACCGCCTTGCCGCTGTCGGGGCGCAGCAGGGTCGTGAGGCAGCGGACGGCGGTGGTCTTGCCCGCGCCGTTCGGCCCGAGCAGGCCGAGGACCGTGCCCTCGGGAACGTCGAGGTCGACGCCGTCCAGAGCCCTTACGTCACCGAAGGTCTTCACCAGACCTTCGGCGTAGATGGCGCCTGGCATATGAGTCTCCACGTCGTCGGGGATTCTTCGGAAAGCCTAGGTTTGTGCGTTTCGCCGCGCTCCGCGAGCGATTTACGACACACCATAACGCGATGTATCGCGTCCCACAATGCAGGTGCACGAACGAGTGACGGACGAACGGGGGACGAGCAGACAGATGTCGATGAACAGGCAGGGGCTGACGAGCAGGCAGCGGCCGACGGCCCCCGGCCGGAATCAGGCGATGACGGTGTAGCCCGCCTCCCGCAGCGCGCGGCCGACCTCGACGCAGTGCTCGGGTCCCTTGGTCTCCAGGTGCAGTTCGACCTCGGCCTCCGTGAGCCCGAGCCGCGGATGGGTCCGGACGTGGCTCACGTCGAGGACGTTGGCGTCGACCACCGACAACACCCCCAGGAGCGTGGCGAGGGCGCCGGGCCGGTCCGTCAGCCGCAGCCGGACCGCCAGGTAACGGCCCTGCGCGGCCATGCCGTGCCGCAGCACGCCCTGCATCAGCACCGGGTCCACGTTGCCGCCGGACAGGACGGCCACCACCGGACCCGCGAAGGCGTCCGGCGCGCTCAGCAGCGCCGCCACCGGACTCGCCCCGGCCGGTTCCACGACCAGCTTGGCCCGTTCCAGGCACAGCAGCAGGGCGGTCGACAAGGCGTCCTCGGAGACCGTGCGGACCTCGTCCACCAGCTCTCCCACGATCCCGAACGGCACGTCACCGGGCCGCCCCACCTTGATGCCGTCGGCCATCGTCGCCGGATTCTCGACGGCCACCGGGCGTCCCGCGGCCAGCGAGGGCGGGTACGCCGCCGCGCCCTCCGCCTGCACGCCCACGATGCGCACGTCCGGCCGCAGCGCCTTCACCGCCACCGCGATGCCGGCCGCGAGCCCGCCCCCGCCGATGCCGACCACGACGGTCCGCACCTCGGGGCACTGCTCCAGGATCTCCAGCCCGACCGTGCCCTGGCCCGCGATCACGTCCGGGTGGTCGAAGGGGTGGATGAACACCGCGCCGGTCCGCTCGGCGTACTCCTGCGCGGCGGCCAGCGTCTCGTCCACCACCTGGCCGTGCAGCCGCACCTCGGCGCCGTACTCCCGGGTCGCGCTGATCTTCGGCAGCGGCGCCCCCTTCGGCATGAACACCGTCGACCGCACACCCAGCAGCGACGACGCCAGCGCCACGCCCTGGGCGTGGTTGCCCGCGCTGGCCGCGACCACGCCCGCCGCCCGCTGCTCGGGCAGCAGCCCGGCGATCCGCACGTAGGCGCCGCGCAGCTTGAAGGAGCCGGTCCGCTGGAGGTTCTCGCACTTGAAGTGCACCGGCGAGCCCACCAGCTGCGACAGGTGCCTGCTGCCCTCCATCGCCGTCACGCGCGCCACGCCCGAGAGCATCTTCTGGGCTCCGCGCACGTCGTCGAGGGTGACGGGAGCGACGCGGGGGGCTGTGCTGTAGCTCATAGCCTCCAGCATCGCAGTTCCCGGACGCCGCGCACCGTTGTGACCAGTCCGCGAGACCCGCTTTGTCCCGCGCCGGTACGCCTTGCCGCCCGGCCGCGTACCCTGTCCCCCAATTAGCAGCCCTCCACGAAGTGAGCCCCCGGCCATGCCCACAACGCCTGATATGTCGATGGACATGACGACCGCCGGTGACACCGGTCTTCTCGAGACGCTCCAGCACGAGGTCGCGCTCTTCGCCCGCCGCGCCGAACAGACCCGGCTCGGCGGGGTCGGGCAGGTGCGCAACTCCATGGACCGCGCCGCCTACCTGCTGCTCAACCGCCTCGACACAGAGGGCCCGATGGGTGTGAAGGCGCTCGCCGCGAGCATGGGGATCGACTCCTCGACGGTCACCCGGCAGGTGGCCCCGCTCGTCGACACCGGACTGGTCAAGCGCACCTCCCACCCCGAGGACGGCCGCGCGGTGGTCCTCCAGCTGTCCCCGCGCGGCGCGGCCCGGCTCGAAGAGGTCCGCTCCTCCCGGCGTCAGCTCATGGCCGAGCTGACCCGCGACTGGGCGCCGGAGGAGCGCGAGACGTTCTGCACGCTCCTGGCGCGCTTCAACGGCGCCCTGTCCGCCCGTATGGCCCCCTCCCACGCGGCGGCCACGGACGCGCCGTCGGGGTCCTGAACGGCCTTCCGGGGCCGGGGTTCGACCGAACCCTTGACCGACGGGCCGTCCCTGGCCTGATATGAGACCTCAGGGGTCGTCGCCGTCGGGGCGGGAGGCGCGGTGCGAGCACGGCATGCGTCCCACCAGGCCCGCCGGGCCCGCGAGTTCGAGGCGTTCGTCGCGGGTGCGGCAGGGCGGCTGCTGCATGCCGCGACGCTGCTCACCGCCGAGACCCCGGACGCCAACCCCCGCGCGAGGCGCCTGCTCGCGCTGAGCCTGGCCCACACGTACGCGTGCTGGGACCGGCTGCACGGGGAGGACCCGTACGACCGCACCCGCCAGTACCTGGCCACCCGTTTCGCCCGCGAGATCTGGCACCGCTACGGCCTCCTCGGCCGCGCCCGCCGACGCCCCGCGGGCGCCCTGGGCGTGCTCGCCCCGCACGAACGCCTGATCCTCGTCCTGAGGCTTTACGAGGGTGTCGCCGAGGAACAGGCGTCCGCGCTGCTGGGGCTGCCCGTGGACCGCGTCCGGACGATCTGCGACCGGGCGACGGCCACCCTCCTGCGCCCGCCGCCCGCGCCGGCCCCGCCGGTGGCCGCGAAGGCGGCGACGCCGTGACGGGCGGGAGGGACGACCGCAGGACGGGCACCCTCACGGCCGCGGCCACGCCTACGGGTGCGACTCGCGGTGCCAGGGCCACGCCGACGGGTGCGACGCGCGGCGCCATGCCCCGCACCGCGCCCGGCACGCGCGCGTGGCGCGCCCGGAGGTGCCGGTGAACCGCCCCGCGCGCGAGGCCGCCGCACGGCGGATCATGGAGGAGTCGCCGCCCCGGGTGCCGCCCGACCTCTGCGCGGAGGCCGTCCGCCGGGGCGGTCGCATCCTGCGCCGCAGGAGGGCCGCCCGGCGCCTGCTGTGGCTGCTCCTGGGCGCCGCCGCCGTGGCGTTCACGGTGTGGGCGCTGACCGCACAGCCGTGGGTGGAGCCGCCCTCGGAGACGACCCCACCCGTGACCGGCTGGGAGGGCTGGTGAGCCCCCGTCCTAGCCGAGCGCCTGCTGGAGGTCGGCCAGCAGGTCGTCGGCGTTCTCGATGCCGACCGACAGCCGCACCAGGTCGGCGGGGACCTCCAGGGCCGAGCCCGCCGCGGAGGCGTGCGTCATCCGGCCCGGGTGCTCGATCAGCGACTCGACGCCACCGAGGGACTCGCCGAGCGTGAAGACCTTCGCGCGGTTGCAGACCTCGACCGCAGCCTGCTCCCCGCCCTCCACGCGGAAGGAGACCATGCCGCCGAACGCCTTCATCTGCTTGGCGGCGACCTCGTGCCCCGGGTGGTCGGGCAGCCCCGGGTACAGCACGCTCGTCACGCGCGCGTGCCGCGAGAGCATGTCGACGACCTTGGTCGCGTTCTCGCTGTGGCGGTCCATGCGCACGGCGAGGGTCTTGGTGCCGCGCAGCACCAGCCAGGAGTCGAAGGGCCCGGCGACCGCGCCCATCGCGTTCTGGTGGAACGCCAGTTCCTCGCCCAGCTCCTGGTCGTCGACGATCAGCGCGCCGCCGACCACGTCGGAGTGGCCGCCCATGTACTTGGTCAGGGAGTGCACGACGACGTCCGCGCCGAGCGCCAGCGGCTGCTGGAGGTAGGGGGTGGCGAAGGTGTTGTCGACGACGAGCCGGGCTCCGGCTTCCCGGGCGACCTGCGCGACCTGCGCGATGTCGGTGATGCCGAGCAGCGGGTTGGAGGGCGTCTCCACCCACACCGCCTTGGTCTTCGGGGTGAGGGCGGCCCGTACGGCGGCGGCATCGCCGGTGTCGGCCACCGACCACTCCACGCCCCACCGGGTGGCGACCTTCGCGAAGAGGCGGAAGGTGCCGCCGTACGCGTCGTTGGGGATCACCACGTGGTCGCCGGGGCGCAGCAGCGTGCGCAACAGGCAGTCCTCGGCCGCCAGTCCGGACGCGAACGCGAGACCACGACGGCCGCCCTCCAGGGCGGCGAGGTTCTCCTCCAGGGCCGTACGGGTCGGGTTGGCGCTGCGGCTGTACTCGTAGCCGCCGCGCAGCCCGCCGACGCCGTCCTGCTTGTACGTCGACACCTGATAGATCGGCGGGACGACCGCGCCCGTCAGGGGATCGGCGGTGTTGCCCGCGTGAATCGCGAGCGTCTCGAAGTGCTGACTGATGTGCCTGTCGCTCATGGGCACCGAGGGTAGCCGTGCGGAACGCCTCGCGCGTTTCCCCCGGGGCAGGGGGACAGGTTGGCCAATTGTCGGCGGCGTCTGGTTCGCTTGAGACATGGAGATTCTCTGGGTCCTGATGGCACTGGTCATGCTCGGCTTCGTGCTGCTCCAAATCTCGCGGCGCCGGCGGGGCGCGGTCGGCCTGGTCGATGCCGGTCACCCGGAC
This sequence comes from Streptomyces ardesiacus, assembly GCF_003112575.1. Lineage (GTDB taxonomy): Bacteria > Actinomycetota > Actinomycetes > Streptomycetales > Streptomycetaceae > Streptomyces > Streptomyces ardesiacus. The sequence continues at coordinate 520,254 of NZ_BEWC01000002.1, read as the reverse complement.
GCCGCCGACCCCGCGAACTACGGCTTCGCCCGCGAGGAGGAGCTGGACGTCCGCATGCCCGGTCCCGACCAGGACCTGCTGGACGTCCTCGACCTGGTCCAGCGCACCCAGGACTACCGGGGGGCGCAGCAGCTCCTCGCCGGCACGGAGGCGGAGGGCGAGCGGCGCTGGCAGCGCGTGCAGGCCTTCGCGGGCGCCGCGTCGCTGGAGCTGCGGCAGCGGCCCGGCGGCGTCGGGGAGACGCCGGGCGGACAGTGGCTGCGGGTGTGGCGGGCCGAGGCCCCCAAGGACGCGGGCGGCGCGGCGGTGCAGGCCGAGTTCCTGGTGCAGCAGGCGTGGCGGACGGCGACGCCGGGCACGGACGAGTTCCGGATCATCATGGAGGAGGCGAAGGCGGCCTGCGGCACGGCGGCCCTCCTCGCCCCCGGGGACCCGGTCCCGTACATCGTCGAGCTGTCGGTGGCCCGTGGCCTCGGGTACTCGCGCGAGGAGTTCGAGCAGCTCTGGCTGAAGATCCTGGACCGCGCTCCCCACCACATGGGGGCGCACCTGGCCGCCCTGCAGTACTGGTGCGAGAAGTGGCACGGCTCGCGGGAGCTGGCCTACTCCTTCGCGGAGGCGGCGGCCGCGCGGGCCCCGCGGGGCTCGTTGCTCGCGGCGATGCCGCTCTTCGCGGTCTTCGAGCACCTGCCCGAGGTCAACCTGGTCAGCGGCTTCTACCAGAGCGGGGTCGTCACCAAGGCCGTCCACGGCGCGCTGCACGCGGTCCACTCGGCCGCCCCGGACGACCCGACGCAGGCGCACGTCCGCCATCTGCTGGTCTTCTTCCTGGTCCGCGGCGAGCGCTGGGCGGAGGCCATGAACCAGCTCATGGTCATAGACGGCCACGTCGGCGCGCTGCCGTGGACCCTGTCGGCCGACCCGGCAGCGGAGTTCGCGGTCTACCGCGCGCTCGCGGTGGCGGGCTACGAGGCGAACGGCGGCAGCCCGGCCACGCTGCCGCACTGACTCACCGCCGCACGACGTCCTCGTCGTACGACGTCCTCGCCGTACGACGAGGCGGTCCGGCCGTGGACCCGGCCGGACCGCCTCTTCCTCAGCGCCTCTCCCGGAGTGCCTCAGCCCTCGGTGCGGGCGGGCAGCCGCCAGCCCGGACGCGGGAAGTGGCAGGTGTACCCGTCCGGGTAACGCTGCAGGTAGTCCTGGTGCTCGGGCTCGGCCTCCCAGAAGGGGCCGACCGGCTCCACCTCGGTGACGACCTTGCCGGGCCACAGTCCGGAGGCGTCCACGTCGGCGATGGTGTCCTCGGCGATCCGCTTCTGCTCGTCGTCCACGTAGTAGATCGCCGAGCGGTAGCTGAGGCCGATGTCGTTGCCCTGGCGGTTCTTGGTGCTCGGGTCGTGGATCTGGAAGAAGAACTCCAGGATCGCGCGGTAGTCGGTCACCTCGGGGTCGAAGAGGATCTCGATGGCCTCCGCGTGCGTGCCGTGGTTGCGGTAGGTCGCGTTCGGCACGTCACCCCCGGTGTATCCGACGCGGGTCGCGGTCACGCCCGGGAGCCGGCGGATCAGCTCCTCCATCCCCCAGAAGCATCCGCCCGCCAGCACGGCCCTCTGCGTCTGCGCAGCCATAGCGGCCCTCCAATGTCTCTCTCGGCTCGATCACTCGGGCTGCTCGGCCCGCACACGACCGGCCTTCCATGCCCACCCTGTGTGCAACGCACGAGGCCCCCCGACGATTCCACGGGAAATCCGGTGGCCCGGGCACGGCCCGCCGTCCCAAGCTGTACGGCATGCACGCAGCGCAGCGCGAGATCCGGGCGGCCCACACGGCGACCACCGTCACCGTCTACCAGGCGTACTCCCCGGAGATCGGCCTCCCCGCCGCCCGCGAGGGGCGTTTTCCCGCCGCCTGGAAGCGGGACCGGATGACGTGGATCAAGCCGTCGTTCCTGTGGATGATGTACCGCTGCGGCTGGGCGGCGAAGGAGGGCCAGCAGACCGTCCTGGCCGTCGAGATCAGCCGCGAGGGCTTCGAGTGGGCCCTGCGCCGGGCATGCCTGTCGAGCTACGTGCCCGGCGTGCACACCGACCAGGCGTCCTGGCAACGCGAGTTGAGACGCTCGCCCACCCGCGTCCAGTGGGACCCCGAGCGCGACCTGCGTCTGCGCCCCCTGCCGTACCGCTCCCTCCAGCTCGGCCTCACCGGCGAGGCGGCCCGCCGGTACGCCGACGAATGGACGCTCACCGTCCGCGACGTGACCCCGCTCGCCCACGAGATCCACGCCCTCGTACGGGCCGGCGACCTCGACACGGCCCGGCGCCTGCTGCCCAGGGAGCGTCCGTACCCCGCGGGGGACGAACTCCTGGGCGCCCTGCGACCGTGACGGACCTCTCCCCCGACACCCTCGCCGCCCTGTGGCGGGCCCGGCACCCGTCGGTACCGCCCGTCGCGCACACGTTCCGCGACGTGTACGTCGTGACCGCGACACGGCTGCGTCGGCGCCCTGCCGCGCGCGGTGGCCGACGAGGTGCTCGTCGGGGTGTTCGTCACGGACACGGAGTTCCGCTGTGCCCACCACCCGTACGACGGCGGCGCGGCGCGGACGTCGTTGCGACCCCACCCACGGAGCGCGACCGGCGATGTTCCGGGCGAAGGAGTCGGCTCCCACCGAGCCGTCCGAGCACGAGCCGCACCTCTCGACGTACCGGCGAGCGATGCGGGACCGTCAGTCCACCTCCACGCCGAAGTCGCGCAGCAGCTCCTCCAGTCCGCCCGCGTAGCCCCTTCCGCCCACGACGAAGTCCCAGTCGTCGTTGGCCCTGCGGCGGAAGGAGCCGAGGACGAGCGCGGTCTCGTGCGGGCGGCCGTCGGAGACCTGGAGCCGGCCCAGTTCCGCGAGGCCCGGGTCGAGAAGGCGCATGCGCGCGTCCGTGAAACCGGACAGGTCGGCGTCCGGGTTGGTCTCCGGGTCGACGGCGGCCACCAGCACCAGGCGGTCGGCCTCCTCCGGCAGGGTGTCGAACGAGGCGCAGACCGCGGCCTTGTCGGGCGCGGTGGCGGGCAGGGTCCGGACGGAGCCGTCCGGGGTCTGCGGGTTGTTGTAGAAGACGAAGTGCTCGTCGGTCAGGATGCGGTTGCCGCGGCACACCAGGGCGCACACGTCCAGGGCGACGCTCCCGGTCCAGGACAGGCCGAGGATGTTGTACGCGTCGGGCAGTGAAGGTTCCGGGGCGGGTGCGAGGGGCGAAGGCGCGTCCCGGCGGCCGCCGTCGCCCAGACGGCCGCGCAGGCCGTGGCGGCGCAGCAGGTCGACGAGTTCGGTGCCCGCGATCAGTTCCAGCGGCTTGCCGTTGGCGAAGGCGTGCGAACCGGGGCCGAAGCCGGACGTGGTGACGAGGACCCCCTTGTTCGCCCCGGCGTCCTGGACGGTCCCGTAGAGGTCGCGGACGGCGGTGGGCGGCACCGTGTTCCGGTACCGCTTCACCTGGACGACGATCTTTCCGCCCCGGATCGGTGTCGGGTCCAGCGCGTGGACGTCGACACCGCCGTCGTGGGAACGCCGGGTGGTCACCGCCCGCATCCCCATGGCCCCGAACAGCTCGGCCACCAGTCCCTCGAAGGCGATCGGGTCCATCTCGTACAGGTCGGGCTCCTCGTCGTCGCCGTGGGTGGCGACGGGGTGGCCGACCTCGTCGGGCCGTCGGCCCGGCCTGATCGCGACGAGGTGGTCCGGACGGGGCGACACCTGCCCGCGCAGCGCGTCCGTCAGACAGCTCTCCGCGTCCACCTGGGCCAGGTGCAGTTCGCGGAACGAGGAGCCCTCGGCCATGACGGTGGCCAGGAAGATGTGCTCACGCCTGCCCGTCGTGGGGTCGTGTCCGTCGACGAAGCCGTTGAGGGCCACCGAGTCCAGCGCTCCGTACTCGTCGGCCGCGAACAGTTCGTGCAGCACGAGCAGCATGCACTGCGCGAGGACTTCCTTGTAGAGCGCCCTGCGCTGCCCCGGCGGGCGGGGAGTCTCCCGGTACTGGTCGGCCGCGTACATGTACCGGACGTACTTGGACTGCGGGACGACGTCGACCGCGGGCAGCTCCCAGTCCAGCACCAGTTGCCGGGCTGCGGGGTCGTACGTCATCGCGACCCACCGCGGAAACCCCTCGGGCCACGCCGTCGAGGTGTAGAGGGCCGCGGAGAAGTACTCGACCACGGGGTCGGGATCCCGGCGCCGGACGCCTTCGACCACCGCGGCCAGGGGCGGCAGCTCTTCGGCGCGCATGAGCGCGGAGGGCCGGAAGGCCGAGGCCCGGCATCCCGAGGCCAGCAGGTCCTGGAGCGCCACGACCCGCGCGTCCAGCTCCTCCGTACGGCGGATCGCCTCGGCCTGCTTGTATCCGCGGTAGCTCTGGGCCGCGCGCCGCTCGTAGGCCCGCGCCTGCCGGGCCTCCTGGCGGCGCTGCCGCGCCTCTTCTTCGAGCTGGCGCTGGCGCTGCCGCTGCATCTCGGCCCAGACCCCGACGGGCCCCGTGGTGCGACGACTCATGGGTTGTCAGCCCTCCCCCCAGCAATGGTTGTCCCCACAACCAGTTGTAGCGGGACGACTTTATCCAGCAATCCCCGCCGCGCACATCCACTCGCCGCCTCTCACCGGCAGGCGCGATCAGCCGGTCCCCCGCAACCCCGCGATCAGGACCCGCACCAGTTCCCGCGCGTCGTAGTGCGGGCTGGGGGTTTCCGCGCCGATGCAGAGGTTGCCGACGCCGCGCATGAGGGCGTAGGCCTCGACGTCGGTGTGGATCTCGCCGGAGGCGGTCGCGGCGGCGAGGAGGTCGGAGCAGACGGGGACGAGGCGGTCGAGGAAGTACGCGTGGAGGGTCTCGAAGCCGGCGTTGTCGGACTGGAGGACCGCGGCGAGGCCGTGCTTGGTGACCAGGAAGTCGACGAAGAGGTCGATCCAGGCCGCGAGCGCGGCGTACGGGGTCGGGCCGCTCGCCAGCAGGGCGGGGCCGGCCTCGGCGCAGGCCTCCACCTGGTGCCGGTAGACGCCGATGATGAGGTCCGCCCGGGTCGGGAAGTGCCGGTAGATCGTTGCCGTGCCGACGCCGGCCTCGGCCGCGATGTCGCGTACGGGAACCTCCACGCCCGACCTGACGAACACCGCGGCGGCCGCGTCGAGCAGGGCCTTCTCGTTGCGCCGGGCGTCCGACCGCTTGGGCCGGGAGGCCGCCCGTCCCGTCGCCGCTTCGCCGTCCTTCACCGTGCCGATCCCTTCACCGGTTGATAAACGGGACACTGTTCCGTATCGTCGGACGAGTAAACGGGACTGCGTTCCGCTTGGCTTCTCCATGATGCCAGAGCGTCGCACCCGCCACCAAGTCGCGCCTCGTCACGCACCACCCGCAGTGGAGGAACACGTCATGCAGTACCGCACCCTGGGCCGCACCGGTGTACAGGTCAGCTCGCTGGCGCTCGGCGCCATGAACTTCGGCAGCATCGGACGCACCACGCAGGACGAGGCCACGGCCATCGTCGACGCCGCGCTGGAGGCCGGGATCAACCTCGTCGACACCGCCGACTGGTACGGCGCCGGCGAGTCCGAGGAGATGGTCGGCAAGGCGATCGCCGGGCGCCGCGACGACATCGTGCTGGCCACGAAGGCGAACATGCCGATGGGCGACGAGCCCAACCACCAGGGCTCCTCGCGCCGCTGGCTGGTCACCGAGCTGGACAACAGCCTGCGCCGCCTCGGCGTCGACCACGTCGACCTCTACCAGATCCACCGGTGGGACCCGAACACGAGCGACGAGGAGACGCTGTCCGCGCTCACCGACCTCCAGCGCGCCGGGAAGATCCGGTACTTCGGGTCCTCGACCTTCCCCGCCTACCGCATCGTCGAGGCCCAGTGGGCCGCACGCGAGCACCGGCTGAGCCGGTACGTCACCGAGCAGCCCAGCTACTCGATCCTCCAGCGCGGGATCGAGAGCCACGTGCTGCCCGTGACCGAGCGGTACGGGCTCGGCGTGCTGGTGTGGAGCCCGCTGGCCTCGGGATGGCTGTCGGGCGCGGTGCGGGCGGGGCGCGAGGTCGCCACGCACCGGTCCGTCGTCCTGCCCGAGCGTTTCGACCCGGCGCTGCCCGCCAACCGGGCCCGGCTCGACGCCGTCGAGAAGCTGGCCGCGATCGCCGACGAGGCCGGGCTCACCCTGATCCAGCTCGCGCTCGGCTTCGTGACCGCGCACCCGGCCGTGACCGGCGCGCTCGTCGGGCCGCGCACCCTGGACCACCTGCGCTCCCAGCTGGCCGCCGCCGACACCGTGCTCTCCGACGACGTCCTCGACGCGATCGACGCCGTCGTCGCCCCGGGCACGGACCTGGCCGCCCACGAGAAGTTCGACGCCACGCCCGCCCTGCTCGACCCGGCGCTGCGCCGCCGACGCCACCCGTCGGCCCGCTGAGCGCTCAGCCCCCGGGGCGCCCGGCGCCCGGCCCCCGCACCGCCGAAGCCGGCCGGCGGCGTCGGCCGTGGCCTTCGCCCTGCCGACCGGCGTGACGTACGGGGTGGCCTTCCGGCCACAGCGGTCAGCGGTCCGCGCGCCCGGCGTTCCCGGGACGCGCCCCCGGATCAGATCGTCGCGGTGTCGATCACGAAGCGGTAGCGCACGTCGCTGTTCACGACCCGCTCGTATGCCTCGTTGATCTCGGAGGCGGCGATCAGTTCGATCTCGGCGCCGATGCCCTGCTCCGCGCAGAAGTCCAGCATCTCCTGGGTCTCGGCGATGCCGCCGATCATGGAGCCGGTCAGGGACTTGCCGCCGCCGAGCAGCGCGAACAGGTTGAGGGAGACCGGCTCCTCGGGGGCGCCGACGTTGGCCAGCGTGCCCTCCGTCTTCAGCAGTCCCAGGTAGGCGGCGAAGTCGAGCGGGGCCGAGACCGTGGAGACGATCAGGTCGAAGCTGCCGGCCAGCTCCTGGAAGGTGGCCGGGTCGCTGGTGGCGTAGTAGTGGTCGGCGCCCAGCTTCAGGCCGTCGTCCTTCTTGCGCAGGGACTGCGACAGCACGGTCACCTCGGCGCCCAGGGCGTGCGCGAGCTTGACGGCCATGTGGCCGAGGCCGCCCAGGCCGATGACGGCGACCTTCTTGCCGGGGCCCGCGTTCCAGCGCTTGAGCGGGGAGTACGTGGTGATGCCGGCGCACAGCAGGGGCGCGGCCTCGTCCAGGGAGATGCCCTCGGGGATGCCGAGGACGAAGTTCTCGTCGACGACGACCTTCTCGGAGTAGCCGCCGTAGGTGACCTCGCCGTCCCTGCCGACGGCGTTGTAGGTGCCGGTGTTGCCCTCGGCGCAGTACTGCTCCCGGCCGGCCCTGCAGTTCTCGCACTCGCGGCAGGAGTCGACCATGCAGCCGACGCCCACCCGGTCGCCGACGGCGAACTTGGTGACGCCGGGGCCGACCGCGGAGACGATGCCCGCGATCTCGTGGCCGGGGACCATCGGGAAGATGGCCTCGCCCCAGCCCTCACGGGCCTGGTGGATGTCGGAGTGGCAGATGCCGGCGAACTTGATGTCGATCAGGACGTCGTGCTCCCGCACCTCGCGCCGCTCGATGGTGGTGCGCTCCAGCGGCGCCTTGGCGGCGGGTGCTGCGTACGCGGCGACAGTGGTCATGCCGGGGTTCTCCGGGTTTCTCTTGGCGTGACGGGTGATGCTTCCACCCTGCCTGGGGTCCGCCGGTCCACCCAGACCACGGCTTTGCGTACGTCCGGCGTGCGTACCACTGACGGGGACAGGCTCGTGTGCGTACGACCGGGAATAGGTCCGGCGATACTGGAAACATGGATGGACAGCTTGACCGTCGGGCCGAACTGAGCGAGTTCCTGCGCACCCGGCGGGCCCGGCTCAAGCCGGAGGACGTGGGCCTGGAGTCGTACGGGCGGCAGCGCCGGGTGCCCGGGCTGCGGCGCGAGGAGCTGGCGCAGCTAGCCGGGGTCTCGGTGGCGTACTACACCCGCCTCGAACAGGGCAACGGGCAGAACGTGTCGGCGGAGGTCCTGGACGCCATCGCCCGGGCGCTGCGGCTGACCGACGCGGAGCAGGCGCACCTGACGCATCTGGCGAAGCCGAAGCAGCAGCGCCGGCGGGCCGGGGCCCCACGGGGCAAGCAGCCGGTGCGGGTGGCGCTGCTCCAGCTCCTGGAGTCGATCGACACGGTGCCCGCGTACGTGACGGGCCGCCGCTCCGAGATCCTCGCCTGGAACCGGATGGCCGCGGCCCTCTTCGGCGACTGGGGCAGGCTGCCGGCCGCCGAGCGGAACTGGGCGCGGCTGGTCTTCCTGAACCCGGACTACCGCGAGCTGTTCGTCGACTGGGACCAGAAGGCGTACGACATGGTCAGCTTCCTGCGCATGGACGCGGGTCGGCACCCGGACGACCCGCGACTGTCCGCGCTGGTCGGTGAGCTCTCGGTGAAGAGCGAGGAGTTCCGCCGCCTGTGGGCCACGCACGACGTCAAGGAGAAGACCTACGGCGTCAAGCGGATGCGGCACCCGCTGGTCGGCGACCTGACCCTGTCCTTCGAGACGTTCCGCCTGGTCGACGACGACGAGCAGGCCTTCGTCACCTACCACGCGGAACCCGGCTCCCCGTCGGCGGACGCGCTGCGGCTGCTGGCGAGCTGGGGGACGGACGCGGCGGCGGCCGCGGTCACGCCGTGAGCGTGCCCCGGCTCAGCGCGGCGACGAGGTCCCCTCCCTCGGCCTGGACCATCGAAGGCGGCGGGACCTACGGGGTGACGCTGTACGTGACCGGATCCGCCGGAGACCTACGGCTCTACGACTACCTGACCGACCCTGACGTGTGTGAACTCAACGAGTTCACACACGACTCGGGGGCCTGAGAGGCACCCGCCTCCTCGGCCGGGCGCGTGCGGCCCGCCGACGCCCCGCAGCCCGGCGGATCAACGGTCACCGCACACCGTCACGCCGAAGCGTTCTCCTTGACGGTGATGCGGCCCTTGCGGATGGTGGCCACGCGGGGGGCTTTCCGCGCGATCGCCGAGTCGTGGGTGACCATGACGAAGGTGAGGCCCAGCTCCTTCCACATGCGGTCGAGTACGTCCATGATCTCGTCGCGGGTCGACTCGTCGAGGTTTCCGGTGGGTTCGTCGGCGAGGAGCACCTTGGGCTGCTTCACCAGGGCGCGGGCGATGGCGACGCGCTGCTGCTGGCCGCCGGACATCTCGCCGGGGAGGTGGCCGAGGCGTTCGCCCAGGCCGACGGAGGCCAGGGCCTCGGCGGCCTTCTCGCGCCGCTCCTTCGCCTTGACGCCGAGCGGAACCAGGGCGGTCTCGACGTTCTCCTGGGCGGTCAGGGTCGGGATCAGGTTGAAGGACTGGAAGACGAAGCCGATGCTCTCGCTGCGCACCCGGGTCAGCCTGGCCTCGGGGAGCGTGGCGAGGTCGGTGCCGTCGAGGACGATCCGGCCCGAGCTGGGCCGGTCGAGGGCGCCCAGCATCTGGAGCAGGGTGGACTTGCCGCCGCCGGTGGGGCCCTGGATGACGAGCCGGTCGCCGTCGGCGATGGTCAGGTCGACGCCGTCGAGGGCGTGCACGGTAGCCTTGCCGCGGGTGTAGTGCTTGGTGACGCCGCTGAGTTCGTACATGGTGCAACTCCTGGAGTACGGGGAAGGGGGGCGCTACTCGACGCGGCGCAGGGCGTCCGCCGGGCGCAGTCGCGAGGCGCGCCAGCCGCCGAAGCCCCCGGCGACGAGTCCGCCGGCCACGGCGAGGCCCACCGCGAGGGCGATGGTGGTGAGGCTGACGGGTGCGGTCAGCGCGATGTCCAGGGTCTTGGCGGCGGCCTGCCGGCCGGGCCCGCCCATGCCGCCCCCGCCGAGGCCGCCGGGCCCGCCCGCACCACCGCCGCCGCCCGTGCCGCCGCCCAGTTGGGCCTCCAGCGTCGGGCTGACGGCGGTGACGGCGTAGGCGCCCGCGAGACCCAGCGCGATGCCGAGGGCGCCGCCGACCAGGCCGTTGACGACGGCCTCGCCGATCACCTGCCGGGTGACCCGCCCCGAGTGCCAGCCGAGCGCCTTGAGCGTGCCGAACTCGCGCACCCGGCGGGAGACGGCGGAGGAGGTGAGCAGACCGGCGACCAGGAAGGCCGCCGCCAGGACGACGACCGACAGCCACTTGCCGACGCCGGTCGCGAGCGAGGAGGCGGTGGACAGCGAGCCGGAAACGGTGTCGGCGAGGTCGGCGGAGGTGGTGACCGTCGTACCCGAGATGTTCTTCTGGATCGCGGACTTGACGCCGTCGATCCGCTGCGAGTCGGTCGCCTTGACGTAGATCGTGGTGACCTTGTCCTTCGCGTCGCCCAGCGTCTGGGCCTGCTTCAGCGGCAGATAGAGGTTGGCCGCCGCGTCACCGCTGTCCGCCGTGGCGATGCCGACGATCTCGAACTTCGTGTCCTTGACGGTGACCGTGCTGCCGGTCTTGAGCTTCTTCTCCTTGGCGTACGCCGAGTCGGCGACGGCCACCTTGGCGTCGGTCTCCGACTCCTTGAAGGTGCGTCCGCTGGTGATGGTGGACGTGGTCAGCGGGCCGAGGGCGGGCTCGGTGACGTCGGTGCCGTAGACGGAGTAGCTGTTGACGTCGAAGTCGGCGCCGCCGCCCTGGACGCGGCCCTGCTGGGACTGGCCGCCGCCCGGACCGCCGCCCCGGCCCGCGCCGCCGCCGGAGGCGTCCTGCTTGAACTGGCCGCGCGAGAACTCGCCGCTGACCTTGACGACCTGGAGGCTCAGACCGCCCACCGCGTCGGCGACACCGCTCTGGCCGGCGACCTTGCCGACGGTGGAACTCGCCAGCGTCTGGAAGCCCTGCACCATGACGCGGTCGGTGCTCTGCTCCTCCTCGGCGCCGTCGTCCTGCGCGTCGAAGCGGAAGCGCGGCCGTTCGGCGGTGCTTCCGGAGGGCGCCTCCGCGGCCTTGGTGACCGTCATGTCCGTGCCGAGCCCGTAGAGGGACTGCAGGACCTTGTCCTGGGCCCGGCCCATGCCGGAGGAGACCGAGTCGACGACGATGACCAGCGCGATACCCAGGGCCAGTCCGGAGGCGACGACGAGGGCCGCCTTTCTGCGGCGGCGCAGCTCGCGCCTCAGGTAGGTGAAGAACATGGCCGCAAAGTAGGGACGGCCCGTGATGGAGGGATAAGGCCCGCGTAAGAGAAGGATGAGAAGCCGTGAAATGCGCGGGCGCCCGCCGCTCCCGTGCGGGGGAGCGGCGGGCGCCCGTGCGAAGTGCGGTCGGCCCGGAGGGAGTCGGCGTCAGACCGCCGAACCCGCCTTCCACTGGGCCCAGTCCATGTTCCAGCCGTTGAGGCCGTTGTCCGGGGCGATGGTCTTGTCGCCGGTGTTCTGGACGACGACCACGTCACCGATGATGGAGTTGTTGTAGAACCAGGCGCCCGGCGTGTTCGGGTCGTTCGCGCCCTTGGCGTCCTCCAGGCCCACGCAGCCGTGGCTGGTGTTGACGCTGCCGAAGATGCCCTTGCCCCAGTAGTTGCCGTGGATGAAGGTGCCGGAGGTGCTCAGCCGCATGGCGTGCGGCACGTCCTTGATGTCGTACTCGCCCTTGCCGTCGTCGTCGGTGAAGCCGACGGTCGAGCCGTCCATCCGGGTCTCCTTGTACTTCTCGGAGATCACCATCTGGCCTTCGTAGGTCTTGTTCTCCGGGGAGCCGGCCGAGATCGGGATGGTCTTGACGGTCTTGCCGTCCTGCGTGACCCGCATCTGCTTGGTCTTCGCGTCGACGTAGGAGACCTGGTTGCGGCCGATCTTGAAGGTGACCGACTTCTGCTGGACGCCGTAGACGCCGGCGGCGCCCTCGACCCCGTCGAGCGCCAGCTTGAGGGTGACGGTCGAGCCCTCCTGCCAGTAGTCCTTGGGGCGGCAGTCCATGCGCTGGGTGGAGAACCAGTGGCAGGCGACCTCCTGGCCGCTGCTGCTGTTGACCGTGATGCCCCTCTGGACGGCGGCCTTGTCGGTGATCGCCTTGTCGAAGTTGATCGACACGGGCATTCCGACGCCGACGGTCTTGCCGTCGTCCGGGGTGAAGGTCCCGATGAAGCTGTTCTGCGGCGAGACCGTGGTGAACGAGCTGTTCTCGTGGGCGGCGCGGCCCTCGGAGTCCTGCGCGGTCGCCGAGATCTGGTACTTGGTGGCGCGCTCCAGCTGGCCGCTGGGCTTCCAGCTGGTCTTGTCGGCGGATATCTCACCCTTGACCACGGTGCCGTCCGAGGCGGTCATCTTCACCTCGGTGAGCGTGCCCTTGGCCACGGTGACGCCGGCGGAGTTGTTGATGGAGGCGTTGTCCGAGCCGCCCTTGGGGGTGATCTTGATCTGTGCCTCGGACGTCTTCTTGGCCGCCGCTTCGTCGACCTCGGCCTGCGAGGTCTTGCCGTCCCCACCCCCGGAGGTGTCGGCGTTGCTACTGGAACATGCCGTGAGTACCAGCACACCGCCGAGCAGTGCGGACGCGGCCGCCAGGCCCTTGCGCCGCTTACCGTCCGTCATCACACGCTTCTCCATCGTTGCCTATTCCCGAAACCCCGAGATGCCCCGTCAATAACTTTCAACGCTACGACCGGTTCGTCCCGTTCCACATCGCTCGCGGGTGTGGGGCATACCACGTTTCGCCGCAGCGGGCGGAGGCGGTGCGGGGAGGTGTCGGTCCGTGCGCACCGTGAGACGACGAAACCCCGGACGGCGGTTGCCGTCCGGGGCCGGGATTTTCCCCACACCGCGTCAGCCGACCGTCATTTCATCGTCTTCCGGGTCGTTCTCGCCGCCATCATCCTCGTCCAGTTCCCACTCGGGCGAGTCGGGGTCGTAGTCGATCTGCTCACTGCTCCAGGAGGCCTGCCGGAGTTCGACCCCGGGCACCGTGCCGACCAGGTCGAACGGGTCCACCAGATGCGCCAGGGCCTCGGCGGTGTCCTCCGTCACGGCCCGTTCGGAGTCGGCCCGTTCGGCGCCGGACAGGCCGGAGCCGTCGGCGAGGGCCTGCAGCGCGGCGCCGGTGACGGCCTCCTCGTCGTCGATCTCGAGGACCAGGTCGACGCGAATCCGTACAAACCGTGATGTCTCAGGAGTGTTCATGCCCGGAGCGTAAGGCCGACCGCTCCCGTGACTTTCCTGTGACCCGCGCCTTTCACTAACATCGCCCCACACGGCCAATTCGCCAGCGCCACAAGGGGATCGATATTCCGTGTCATCCGCTCGCCGTTCCTTGCTGACCGCCACCGCCGCCGGCGGCCTGCTGTGTGCCCTGTGGTTCGTCCCGTCGGCCAACGCGACCCCCGAGACACCCGTCCTCGAATCCGCCGCCGCGACCCCGTCTCCGCAGGTCACGGCCCAGGCGAGAGCGGCGTCCACGGGCACCGCCACGGACTCGGCGGCGACCGGCGAGGGCTCGACCCGGCTGGCCGACACCGGCAGCTTCGACAGCACGCCGTACGTCGTGGGCGGCACCCTCTGCCTCGGTCTGGGCGTCGGCTTCGTGGGCTACTCGGTCCGCCGGGAACGCCTCGGCCTTTAGCAGTACTTGACGTTCTTTTGGCTCTCTTGACCATCGGGAGACCCGCCGGAGGGTCCGCCCGGCCGGCCGGTGCGTCCACGGACGGCCGCGGGGGGCCCGGCGCGACGCCGGACCCCCTGCGCCATGCCGCCGCCGTCCGCTAGCGCAGCGGCCCCGTGACCGTCTCCGCCGCCGCGACCAGGTGCCCGGCGCGCACGAAGGCGTCCGCCGCGGCGAGGTCGGGCGCCAGGAAGCGGTCCGGCCCGGGGCCCTCGACGCCTGCCGCCCGTACGGCGTCGATGACGGCCTGCGAGGCCGGGGCCGGGGTGAGGCCCTCGCGGAGCTGGATCGCGCGCGTGGCGGCGTACAGCTCGACGGCGATCACGCGGGTGAGGTTGTCGACGGCCGTGCGCAGCTTGCGCGCCGCCGACCAGCCCATCGACACGTGGTCCTCCTGCATGGCGGAGGACGGGATGGAGTCGGCCGAGGCCGGTACGGCGAGCCGCTTCAGCTCGCCGACCAGCGCGGCCTGCGTGTACTGGGCGATCATCAGGCCGGAGTCGACGCCCGCGTCGTCGGCGAGGAACGGCGGCAGTCCGTGGCTGCGGTTCTTGTCCAGGAGCCGGTCGGTGCGGCGCTCGGCGATGGAGCCGAGGTCGGCGACGGCGACGGCGAGGAAGTCCAGGACGTAGGCGACCGGGGCGCCGTGGAAGTTGCCGTTGGACTCCACCCGGCCGTCGGGCAGCACGACGGGGTTGTCGACGGCCGCGGCCAGCTCGCGCTCGGCGACCAGGCCGGCGTGGGCCATGGTGTCGCGGCCGGCACCCGCGACCTGCGGGGCGCAGCGCACCGAGTACGCGTCCTGGACGCGGGGGGCGTCGTCCTGGTGGTGCCCGGTCAGGCCCGAGCCCTTGAGCACGGCGGCCATGTTGGCGGCGCTGGCGGCCTGCCCGGGGTGCGGGCGGATCGCGTGCAGCTCGGGGGCGAGCACCCTGTCGGTGCCGAGCAGGGCCTCCAGGGTCAGCGCGGCGGTGATGTCGGCGGACTTGTAGAGGGTGTCGAGGTCGGCGAGGGCCATGACCAGCATGCCGAGCATGCCGTCGGTGCCGTTGAGGAGGGCGAGGCCCTCCTTCTCGCGCAGCTCGACCGGGGTGATCCCGTGCTCGGCGAGCAGTTCGCCGGCCGGGCGGACGGTGCCGTCGGGGCCCTCGGCGTCGCCCTCGCCCATGAGGGTGAGCGCGCAGTGCGACAGCGGGGCGAGGTCGCCGGAGCAGCCGAGGGAGCCGTACTCGTGCACGACCGGGGTGATCCCGGCGTTGAGCACGTCGGCCATGGTCTGCGCGACCTCGGGGCGCACCCCGGTGTGTCCGGAGCAGACGGTCTTCAGCCGCAGGAACATCAGCGCGCGGACCACCTCGCGCTCGACGCGCGGCCCCATCCCGGCGGCGTGCGAGCGGACGATGTTGCGCTGGAGCTGCGCCCGCAGGCCGGGGCTGATGTGCCGGGTCGCCAGGGCGCCGAAGCCGGTGCTCACGCCGTACACGGGGTCCGGCTTGGCGGCCAGCGCGTCCACGATGCCGCGGGCCGCGGCGAGGGCCGCCACCGCCTCCTCGGAAAGCTCGATCCGGGCGCCCGCGCGCGCCACGGCGAGGACGTCGGACGCGGTGACCCCGGTCGTCCCCACCACCACAGTGTGCATATCCATATTCAGGAGCGTACGCAGTGAATTCGATGATGTCACGGGGCGGTACCGAGGGGGTACGTCACAGCTGCGTCCGGGTTGCGCCCCTTACCGGACCGGCCGTCACGGCGAGTGCCGCCCACGGAACCGCCTGCGCTCCCCGTCCTCCTCACGTGAGGGCTCGTCCGCGAGCCGTACGACGGGATCGCCGGGCCCCTCCCGCCCCGCGACCACCGGCCCGGCCGCGCGGTCCGCCTTGGCCCGGTACTGGGCGGCGTCGGCGAGGCGGAACAGGCGCCGGGCGGAGCGGACCGGCCCGACCGGGCCCTCCGTGGACGCGACCCCGCAGGCCACGCCGTCGCCCAGCTCCAGTTCGGCCGCCCGGTGGCACAGCTCCTCGGCCGCCTTGACCACCGCGTCGACGGGCGGCCCGACCGCGAGCAGGCAGAACTCGTCGCCGCCGAGCCGCGCGGCGAGCGCTCCCGGCAGCATCGCCCCGCACAGCGACAGCACCGAACCGAACCGCTCCAGGAGCCGGTCCCCCACGGCGTGACCGTGCGTGTCGTTCACCTGCTTGAGGCCGTTGAGGTCGCAGACGACGAGGCTGACGGCGACGCCCTCCCGACGGTGCCGCTCGACGGCCTCGTCCAGAGCGGAGTCGACGGCGCGGCGGTTGGCCAGCCCGGTGAGGGCGTCGGTGTACGCGAGCCGCTTGACCTCCTCCAGCCGCTCGCTCTGCGCGATCCCGGCGGCGACGACGGAGGCCAGGACGGTGGCGAAGTCGGCGTCGGCCCGTTCGAAGACCCGCTCCCCCACCGGCCGGGCCACGTACAGCTCGCCCCACGCCCGCCCGTGCAGCACGATCGGCGCGACGACGCAGCAGCCGCGGCCCCGGCGACGCAGGGCGGCGACGCGCTGGTGGACGTATCCGGGGCGCCCGGCGGCCGGCCCCTCGGCCGTCTCGACCCAGGCGTCGGGCTCCCCGCCGCCGGCCCAGCGCTCGTGCAGGAACTCGGTGATCTCCGCGAACTGGTGCACCGGATAGGACTCGTCCTCCGGGAACTCCTCCTCGTCCTCGGCCCGACGGCCGACGTTGACCAGCACCCGGAGCCGTCCCAGCTCCCGCTCCCACACCGACAGCGCGGCGAAGCTGCCTCCCAGCGCCAGGCACCCGCCCACGGCGGCCGCCCGCCACGCCTCACGCGCACTCTGCGCAGCCGCCATCCCCTGCGCAAGGCCCACCACGGCCGCGAGCCGCCTGTCGTCACCCATCACTCCAGGCTAGGGAGATTCCAGAAGAAACGTTACTCAAACGGGTCGAACCGGGCGAGTGTCCGGCGACTCCGAGGTCCGGGACCGTGCCCGAGCGCCGAGTACCGGGCACCGGGCACCGGGCACCGGGCACACCCGACCGCAGCCGCCCCGGGCCGCGCCCGGCGGAGGACCCCGAGCCCCACGCCGTACGGCGACCACGCCGGTCCCGTCGGCTCACTCGCCCGGCCAGCGCGGCGCCCGCTTCTCGTTGAACGCCGCCACGCCCTCCGCGCGGTCCCCCGAGAACGCCACCGACCGCCACGCCGCGTCCTCGACCTCCAGACCCGCCCGCAGATCGAGACCGTGCCCCAGGCGCAGCGCCCGCTTGGCCGCGCGCAGGCCCACCGGCGAGTTCGCGGCCATCCGGGAGGCCAGCTCCAGCGCGTCCTCCCGGTCCCGGCCCTCGTCGGCCAACTGGTCCACCAGCCCCAGCTCGCGCGCCTCCTCGGCCGCCACCCGCCGCGCCGTGAACACCAGCTCGGCCGCCCGCGCCGCCCCCACCCGGCGCGGCAGCAACTGCGTACCGCCGCCGCCCGGGATCACGCCCACCGACACCTCCGGCAGCCCCACCACGGCCGTACGGTCGGCCACGATCACGTCGCAGGACAGCGCCAGCTCGAACCCGCCGCCCAGCGCGAAGCCGTGCACGGCCGCGACCGTCGGCTGCGGCAGCTCGAGCACCGCCGTGTACGCCCCCCGCGTCACCGGACGCTGGCGCAGCAGGTCGGCGTCGGAGAAGGAGTTGCGCTCCTTCAGGTCCGCCCCGACGCAGAACGCCCGCTCGTGGGTCGAGGTCAGCACCACCACGCGGACGCCGCGGTCCTCGGCCAGCGCCGCGCAGGCCGCGCCCAGAGACTGGGCCATGGCGGTCGAGACGGCGTTCATGGCCTTCGGCCGGTCGAGCGCGAGCTCCGCGACATGCCCGTCCCCGTGCCGCCGCACCAGGACGAACTCTCCGAACCGCTCCTCGCTCATGACACCCTCCGGTTAACGTGTGTTAACAAGTCGACCGCACGATCATCGCAGGCGGTCCCGCGCGGGGGAAGACCGGACGCGCCCGCTCCCCGCACCGGCCCCGCCCCCCGTTCGAGTGACATACGACCGACCGCCCGCCCCCGCCGACGGCAGACCGTAGCCTCACACCGCCACGGCGCAGCGGGGGCGCGTGCGCACCGGGGAGGGACCATGACGACGACCGGCACACCGACGACCCGCGGTCCGGCCGCGGGCACGACCACCGACGTGCGGCCGGGGCCGCGGTACGCGTGGTGCCGCCGCGGCCGGCACCGCAGGCCCCGCCCCCGCAAGGTGCTGCTGGTCGTCGGCGGCCTCGCGCTGGCGGCCGGCGCCCTGAGTCTCGTACGGCTGCTGCCCGAGCCGCCCGGTGACGCGGGCGACGGCGTCCGCGCCGGGGCGGCGCCGCGCGTGGAGGGCGGAGGCGGGGACACGGCCGCCGATGTCCGGGCGACGCCGTCCGGCGCCGCGGACGCGGGAGGCGGGGCTCCCGGGCCGGCCCCTTCCGCGACGTCCGTCATGGGCGGCCTCAGCGGCTCCCCGGGGCCGGGCCTCATACCCGGCATACCCGGCCTCGTACGGGGCCCGTCCGCGAGCGGCACCCCGGCCGCCGGCACCCCGGAGGGCCCGGACACCCCCGAGAACGGGAAGCCCGGAGAACGGCACGAGCGCGAAGAGGATCACGAGCGGGGGAAGGAAGGGGACCGGCCTCGCGCCCCCGCCCCGGACACCGCCCGGCCGCAGCACTCCGACCGGCCCGCGCCCCACCCCGCGCCGACCACACCGACGCCACGGCCCCCCAGCACGCCGCCGGCGCCGGAGCCCGCCGATCCGGGCCTGTGCGTACCGGTCATCGGCCTGTGCGTCGGCCTGTTCACCGGCTGAACCGCCGCCTTCCGGCGGCCTACGACTCGCCGCCGCCGTCGCCCCGGCGCGTGAGCAGCCACGGCTCGACCACGCCCAGACCGCGCACCGGACGCTGCCACATCGGCTGGAGCGCGAAGCGGTAGACCGGCGGCTCCTCGCCCTCCTTCTCCGCGGCGGCCGCTTCCTCGGCGGCCGCGGCCTCCGAGGCGGGGGCGTCCCCGGTGCGGATCAGTTCCTCGGCGAAGGCCGAGTCGACGAGGACGGCGTCCTTCGGGGCTATCGAGGTGAGCCGGGAGGCGAGGTTGACGGTGGTGCCGAAGACGTCGCCCATCCGGGTGGTGACCGTGCCGAAGGCGATGCCGACGCGCAGTTCCGGCATGGTCTCGTCGTGGGCCATCGTCTCGATGAGGCGCAGCGCGATCTCGGCGGCCGTGCCGGCGTCGTCGGCGGCGTAGAGCACCTCATCGCCGAGGGTCTTGACCAGCCGTCCGCCGCGTGCGGCCACCAGGTCGGCGGAGGTGGTCTCGAACGCCTCGACCAGCTCGCCGAGTTCCTCCTCCTCCATCCGCCGGGTCAGCCGCGTGAAACCGACCAGGTCCGCGAAACCGACCGCGAGCCGCCGGTCGACCATCTCCTCGTCGTCCCCGGCCTGGACGACCCGGCCGGCCGAGGCGGCGAGCTGGCGCCGCCAGACGTAGACGAGGAACTCCTGCAGCTCGGGGAGGAGCAGCTCGACGATGGGATACGTCACCTCGGTGCGCGTCATCCCGGGCTCGGGGGGCTCGGTCAGGCCCTCCAGGAAGGAGTCGATCTGCCACTCGGCCAACCGGGCGGTGGTCTGCCCCGTGGACCGGGCGACCTGGACGGCCATCGCCTCGCTGAGCAGCCCCGCCTCCACCAGACCGGCCAGCCGCCGCAGGGCGAGGACGTCGGCCTCGGTGAGCGCCTTGGCCTGGCCGATGTCGGCGAATCCCATGGCCCGCCAGAAACGGGAGGCCAGTTCCATGGAGACGCCCGCGCTGCGGGCGGCCTGGAAGGGGGTGTAGCGGCGCTCGGCGCCCAGGATCAGCCCTTCGAGGCGCAGCGCGAGCGGGTCATCGCCGGGGTCGGCGGAGTCCGGGTCGGGCTCGGGGTCCACCCGGCCGTCCCCGTCCGCGCCGGAGCCGGTGTCGTCGACGGTCACGCCTGTTGCCTTTCCGATCTGCCGCGGTCAGGTTCGACCGGCCCCAACTTTACGTCAGGTGTGCCCCAGCTCACTCCCGTGCGTCCCGTACTCCGAGGGTGCCCCGGGACCGCGCTCACGCCAACCGCAGGTGCACGATGTCGCCCGCTCCCACGGGCTCCTGCACCCCCGCCTCCGTCGCGATCACCAGCCGTCCGTCGCCGTCCACGGCCACCGCCTCCCCGACGAGCGACCGGTCGCCCGGCAGCTCCGCCCGCACCAGCCGCCCGAGGGTCGCGCAGCCCGCCGCGTACGTCTCCTGGAGCCCGCTGGCCGCCGGGTCGCCCCCGGCCCCGCACCAGCGCCCGTACCAGTCCTCCAGCGACCGCAGCACCCCGCGCAGCAGCGGGTCCCGGTCGGTGTTCTCGGCCCCGGCCAGCGCCAGCGAACCGGCCCGGGCGACCGGCAGCTCCTCGGCGCGGAGCGAGACGTTGATGCCGACGCCGATGACGACGCCGTCGTCTCCGGCCCGCTCGGCGAGGATGCCGCCGGCCTTGCGCTCCTCGTCGCCGACGGTCACCAGCAGGTCGTTGGGCCACTTCAGGGCGGTGTCGACGCCCGCGACGCGGGACAGTCCGGTCGCCACGGCGACGCCGGTGAGCAGCGGCAGCCAGCCCCAGCGGGCCACGGGGACCTGGGCGGGCCGCAGCAGGACGGAGAAGAACAGCCCGGAGCGCGGCGGCGCCGTCCACTGCCGGTCCAGGCGCCCCCGCGCGGCGCTCTGCTCCTCGGCGACGAGGACCACGCCCTCCGCCAGGTCCCCCTCGGCGGCCCGCGCCACGAGGTCGGAGTTGGTGGACCCGGTGCGCTGCACCACGTCCACCTGCCGCCACAGCCCGCCCTCCCGTACCAGGCCCCGGCGCAGCGACGTACGGCTGAGGGGCGGCCGGTCCAGGTCGGACCACCGGCTGTGGCGGGCGTCGTTCGGGGAGTCGGGGGATTCGCGGGGCGTCATGCAACCCACCCTAGGTGTGGGAAACACCGCACTGCCGATCGGAAGGCCCCCTACTACTCTACGAACGAGTAACCGTCCCCCCTTTTGAGCAGGCAGGGAGCCGCATCCCGATGTCCGAGCCGGAAGAGCAGCAGCCCGACATCCACACGACCGCGGGCAAGCTCGCGGATCTCAGGCGCCGTATCGAGGAAGCGACGCACGCCGGTTCCGCACGCGCCGTCGAGAAACAGCACGCCAAGGGCAAGCTGACGGCTCGTGAGCGCATCGACCTCCTGCTGGACGAGGGTTCCTTCGTCGAGCTGGACGAGTTCGCCCGGCACCGCTCCACCAACTTCGGCCTGGACGCCAACCGCCCCTACGGCGACGGCGTCGTCACCGGCTACGGCACCGTCGACGGCCGCCCCGTCGCCGTCTTCTCCCAGGACTTCACCGTCTTCGGCGGGGCGCTGGGCGAGGTCTACGGCCAGAAGATCGTCAAGGTGATGGACTTCGCGCTGAAGACCGGCTGCCCGGTCGTCGGCATCAACGACTCGGGCGGCGCCCGCATCCAGGAGGGCGTGGCCTCGCTCGGGGCGTACGGCGAGATCTTCCGCCGCAACACCCACGCCTCGGGCGTGATCCCGCAGATCAGCCTGGTCGTCGGCCCGTGCGCGGGCGGCGCGGTGTACTCCCCCGCGATCACCGACTTCACGGTGATGGTCGACCAGACCAGTCACATGTTCATCACCGGACCCGACGTCATCAAGACCGTCACCGGCGAGGACGTCGGCTTCGAGGAGCTGGGCGGCGCCCGCACCCACAACACCGCCTCGGGCGTGGCCCACCACATGGCCGGCGACGAGAAGGACGCGATCGAGTACGTCAAGCAGCTCCTGTCGTACCTGCCGTCCAACAACCTCTCCGAGCCCCCCGCCTTCCCCGAGGAGGCCGACCTCGCGGTCACGGACGAGGACGCCGAGCTGGACACGATCGTCCCGGACTCCGCGAACCAGCCCTACGACATGCACACGGTCATCGAGCACGTCCTCGACGACGCCGAGTTCTTCGAGACGCAGCCGCTGTTCGCGCCGAACATCCTCACCGGCTTCGGCCGGGTCGAGGGCCGACCGGTCGGCATCGTCGCCAACCAGCCGATGCAGTTCGCAGGGTGCCTGGACATCACCGCCTCCGAGAAGGCGGCCCGCTTCGTGCGCACCTGCGACGCCTTCAACGTCCCCGTCCTCACCTTCGTGGACGTGCCCGGCTTCCTGCCGGGCGTGGACCAGGAGCACGACGGCATCATCCGGCGCGGCGCCAAGCTGATCTTCGCCTACGCCGAGGCCACGGTCCCGCTCATCACGGTCATCACCCGCAAGGCCTTCGGCGGCGCCTACGACGTCATGGGCTCCAAGCACCTGGGCGCCGACCTCAACCTGGCCTGGCCCACCGCCCAGATCGCGGTGATGGGCGCCCAGGGCGCGGTCAACATCCTGCACCGCCGCACCATCGCCGAGGCGGGTGACGACGCCGAGGCCACCCGCGCCCGCCTGATCCAGGAGTACGAGGACACCCTCCTCAACCCCTACACGGCGGCCGAGCGCGGCTACGTCGACGCGGTGATCATGCCGTCCGACACCCGCCGCCACATCGTCCGCGGTCTGCGCCAGTTGCGCACCAAGCGGGAGAACCTGCCCCCGAAGAAGCACGGCAACATCCCCCTGTAAGGAGCCGCTGTGACCATCAAGGTCGTACGGGGCAACCCCACCCCGGAAGAACTGGCCGCGGCCCTGACGGTGGTCAGGGCCCGCGCGGCGACGGCGGCCGCGGAGCCGTCCCCCGCCGGCCCGCGCGACGCCTGGTCGGACCCGTCCCGCATCGCGGCGACCCGCCTGCCCCACCCGGGCCCGGCCGCCTGGTCCCGCACGTACTGGCCGGGCTGAGGACGGAGTGCCCAGGGGCGCGGGGCCGTGCCGGTGTGCGCTCCGTCGCGTGAGCGCACGCCCGTGCAACCCGCGCCCCGATTTGAGTACCCGTACTCAAGTCGCCGGCCCCTGCCGAGCCCCACGCTGGTGGCATGCTCTGGTCCGATCCCGACGACGAGCCGCCCGAGGAACTGCGCGACATGCAGGACATGCTGCGGCGGCTGAGCGTCTTCCTGGCACTGGCCATGGTCCTCGCGATGATCGTGCTCGGCCTGAAGTGAGCCCGGCCCGCCCGGGTGGCTAACCTGACCCCATGACTGCTCAGCCCCGCCGCCGGCTCGTCCTCGCCTCCCAGTCCCCGGCCCGGCTCGGCCTGCTGCGCCAGGCCGGTCTCGCCCCCGAGGTGCTGGTGAGCGGCGTCGACGAGGAGGCCGTCACCGCCCCCACCCCCGCCGAGCTGGCCCTCGCCCTGGCCGAGGCCAAGGCGTCCGTGGTGGCCGCCAGGCCCGAGGTGCGCGGCGCCCTGGTGATCGGCTGCGACTCGGTGCTCGACCTGGACGGCCGGGCGCTCGGCAAGCCGGCCGACGCCGAGGAGGCCACGGCGCGCTGGAAGGCGATGCGCGGCCGGGCGGGCACGCTGCAGACCGGCCACTGCGTCTGGGACACCGCCTCCGGACGCCACGTCTCGGCGACCGCGTCCACCGTCGTCCGCTTCGGCGAGCCGACCGACGACGAGATCGCCGCCTACGTGGCCTCCGGGGAGCCCCTGTACGTCGCGGGGGCGTTCACCCTGGACGGCCGCTCGGCGCCGTTCATCGACGGCATCGAGGGCGACCACGGGAACGTCATCGGCCTCAGCCTGCCCCTGCTGCGGCGGCTCCTGGCCGAGCTGGGCACCGGCATCACGGAGTTGTGGGCGCCGGCGGCGGAGTGACCGGGGAGCCGTCGTCGCCCTTGCCGTCCTCGGGCCGCCCGCCGGCGGCGGGCTCCTCCCGGACGTCGTACGTCATCAGCAGCAGCACGACGAGCCCCAGTACGACGATCATGAAGAGGAAGGCGCCGGGTCCGACCAGCCCCCAGGCGAAGGCGCCGAGCAGGCCGTGCACCACGGCGGCGCTGATCAGCAGGATCCGGCCGAGCCCCGCGGGCGCGCGGTCGCGCACCGCCACGAGCAGCGCGACCAGGCCGCACAGCGCGAAGTACAGCCCGAAGACGACTCCGCCGATCTTCGAGGAGAGGGACATCATGTCCGGGTCGAGACCGGCCAGGGACATCTCCTGTCGGTCGACGACCGTCCCCAGGAACCAGTTCAGCGCCGCGACGCCGACCGCCTCCACGAGGAACACGACCGCCACGGTCCACGCCACCGGCCTGCGCACTGACACCGGTCCCCACCCACTTTCGACCACTGCCGCACAGGACAGCCGTTACCCCAAGTACGTTCGAGACGCCCCGAACGCTACTAACGGGTAAACCTCGCCACAAGGGTCCGGGCGCGAGCAAAGAATCATTGGGCCATTAGTAGGGACTCCACAAAGAAACCAAGTGGCCCGCAGCACGCCCTTACAGAGACCTTGACCACACGGGAGGACTAGGGTTTGCCCAGGAGACCTGCGCAGGGCGGTGCTACCAAGGGTTCTCGCGGGTCGAGCGGGCCTCGAATCACGCTCCGTGTGGGCAAGCTCACCACTGGGGACGGGTCGAAGTGCCGTGTCGGCAGTCCCTAAACTCGGCTTGTTTCAAGGAGGGAGCCTCAATCGTGCGCAAGGTGCTCATCGCCAACCGTGGCGAAATCGCTGTCCGCGTGGCCCGGGCCTGCCGGGACGCCGGGATCGCGAGCGTGGCCGTCTACGCGGACCCGGACCGGGACGCATTGCATGTCCGCGCCGCTGATGAGGCGTTCGCCCTGGGTGGTGACACCCCCGCGACCAGCTATCTGGACATCGAGAAGGTCCTGAAAGCCGCGCGCGAGTCGGGCGCGGACGCCATCCACCCCGGCTACGGATTCCTCTCCGAGAACGCGGAGTTCGCGCAGGCGGTCCTGGACGCCGGTCTGATCTGGATCGGCCCGCCCCCGCACGCCATCCGCGACCTGGGCGACAAGGTCGCCGCCCGCCACATCGCCCAGCGCGCCGGCGCGCCCCTGGTCGCCGGCACCCCGGACCCGGTCTCCGGCGCGGACGAGGTCGTGGCCTTCGCCGAGGAGCACGGCCTGCCGATCGCGATCAAGGCCGCCTTCGGCGGCGGCGGGCGCGGTCTGAAGGTCGCCCGCACCCTGGACGAGGTCCCCGAGCTGTACGACTCCGCCGTCCGCGAGGCCGTGGCCGCCTTCGGCCGCGGCGAGTGCTTCGTCGAGCGCTACCTCGACAAGCCCCGCCACGTGGAGACCCAGTGCCTGGCCGACCAGCACGGCAACGTGGTCGTCGTCTCCACCCGCGACTGCTCCCTGCAGCGCCGCCACCAGAAGCTGGTCGAGGAGGCTCCCGCCCCCTTCCTCTCCGACGCCCAGATGGAGGAGCTGTACTCGGCCTCCAAGGCGATCCTGAAGGAGGCCGGCTACGTCGGCGCCGGCACGGTGGAGTTCCTCGTCGGCATGGACGGCACGATCTCCTTCCTGGAGGTCAACACCCGCCTGCAGGTCGAGCACCCGGTCACCGAGGAGGTCGCCGGCATCGACCTGGTCCGCGAGATGTTCCGCATCGCCGACGGCGAGGAACTGGGCTACGACGACCCCGTCCTGCGCGGCCACTCCTTCGAGTTCCGCATCAACGGCGAGGACCCGGGCCGCGGCTTCCTGCCCGCCCCCGGCGCCGTCACCCGCTTCGACCCGCCGGCCGGGCCGGGCGTCCGCCTGGACGCGGGCGTCGAGTCCGGATCGGTCATCGGCCCGGCGTGGGACTCCCTGCTGGCGAAGCTGATCGTCACCGGCCGCACCCGCAAGGAAGCGCTGGAGCGTGCCGCCCGCGCCCTGGACGAGTTCACCGTCGAGGGCATGGCCACGGCCATCCCCTTCCACCGCACGGTCGTCCGCGACCCCGCGTTCGCCCCCGAACTCACCGGCTCGGCCGACCCCTTCACGGTCCACACCCGCTGGATCGAGACCGAGTTCGTCAACGAGATCAAGCCCTTCACCGCGCCCGCCGACACCGAGGCGGACGAGGAGAGCGGTCGCGAGACCGTCGTCGTCGAGGTGGGCGGCAAGCGCCTGGAGGTCTCCCTCCCGTCCTCGCTCGGCATGTCGCTGGCCCGCACCGGCCTGGCGGCCGGCGCCCGTCCCAAGCGCCGCGCGGCCAAGAAGTCCGGCCCCGCGGTCTCCGGCGACACCCTCGCCTCGCCCATGCAGGGCACCATCGTCAAGATCGCCGTCGAGGAGGGCCAGGAGGTCCAGGAGGGCGACCTGGTCGTCGTGCTCGAGGCGATGAAGATGGAACAGCCGATCAACGCCCACAAGTCCGGCACCGTCAAGGGTCTGGGCGCGGAGGTCGGCGCCTCCGTCACCTCCGGCGCCGCGATCTGCGAGATCAAGGACTGAACGGCACCCGCACACGCCAGGGGCGCCCGGCGGACCGATCCGGTCCGCCGGGCGCCCCTGCCATCTGCCCGGCGGACGCAAGCCGCCGCCCGGCTACCGGCGGCGCAGATCGGCGACGCGCGCCCGCTCCACCCCGCCGTTCTGCTCGCCCAGGGCGGAGGCCGGCCGCAGCCCCGCGCCCGCACCCGGAACCTGTCGGCGCGGCCCCGGAAGCGGCACGTCCCGGCGCTGCTGACGCGCCACGGGCTCACCCCCCGAGGCCCCCGGTGTCCCGCTGCTGTTCGCCGCACCACCCCCCGAGGACCCGGCCACGGCGATCTGGACGCCCTGGTCGGCCAGGGCCTGGAGCTCGGTGGCGGCGCGGTCGTCGTGGCCCGGCGACTCGTCGGTGACCAGACGGGTGATGACGTCGGTCGGCACGGTCTGGAACATGGTGTCCGTGCCCAGCTTGGAGTGGTCGGCGAGGACGACGACCTCGGCGGCGGCCTGGACCAGTGCCCGGTCGACGGACGCCGACAGCATGTTGGAGGTGGACAGCCCCCGCTCCGCGGTGAGCCCGCTCCCGGACAGGAAGGCCTTGGAGACCCGCAGCCCTTGCAGCGACTGCTCGGCGCCCGAGCCCACCAGGGCGTAGTTCGACCCCCTGAGCGTGCCACCGGTCATCACGACCTCGACCCGGTTGGCGTGGGCCAGGGCCTGGGCCACCAGCAGCGAGTTGGTGACGACGGTCAGCCCGGGCACCCGCGCGAGCCGGCGGGCCAGCTCCTGCGTCGTGGTGCCCGCGCCCACCACGATGGCTTCGCCCTCTTCGACGAAGCTCGCGGCGAGATCGGCGATGGCCGTCTTCTCGGCGGTCGCGAGATGGGACTTCTGCGGAAAGCCGGACTCTCGCGTGAACCCGCCCGGCAGTACCGCACCGCCGTGCCGGCGGTCGAGGAGTCCTTCTGCCTCCAGTGCGCGCACGTCCCGCCGTACGGTCACTTCGGAGGTCTGGACGACGCGGGCGAGCTCACGGAGCGACACGGCTCCGTTCGCTCGCACCATTTCGAGGATCAATTGGCGACGTTCTGCAGCGAACACGAAACTGACAGTAACCCCAACGACCGTCTGCTTTCAGCAGTATGCGCCGAATAACAGAAGTTGTTCGCATGCCACCACGGGAAGTGGTATACGGGCCTACCCCGCCCGCCTATGCCGCCCGCAAGGGCCGCGACTCCCCGTGACCGACGGGGAGCCGTTTCCGGCCGCGACCGCCGGGTCAGCCCTCTCCGCCGGCCTTGCGGGTGTGCAACTGCCGCGCCACCTCGGCGATCGACCCGGACAGCGAGGGGTAGACGGTGAAGGCGTTGGCGATCTGCTCGACCGTCAGGTTGTTGTCGACGGCGATCGAGATCGGATGAATCAGCTCCGAGGCGCGCGGCGCCACGACGACGCCGCCCACCACGATCTCGGTGCCGGGCCGGCAGAAGATCTTGACGAAGCCGTCCCGGATGCCCTGCATCTTGGCGCGCGGGTTGCGCAGCAGCGGCAGCTTCACCACGCGGGCGTCGATCCTGCCCGCGTCCACGTCGGCCTGCGAGTAGCCGACGGTGGCGATCTCGGGGTCGGTGAAGACGTTGGCGGAGACGGTCTTCAGGTTCAGCGGGGTGACCGCGTCCCCGAGGAAGTGGTACATGGCGATCCGCCCCTGCATCGCGGCCACCGAGGCGAGCGCGAAGACACCGGTGACATCACCGGCGGCGTACACACCGGGGGCGGAGGTCCGCGAGACCCGGTCGGTCCTGATGTGCCCGGAGTCCTTGAGCACGACTCCCGCCTCCTCCAGCCCCATCCCCTGCGTATTGGGAATGGCGCCGACGGCCATCAGACAGTGCGACCCGCTGATGACCCGACCGTCCGACAACGTCACCTCCACCCGGTCGCCCACCCGCTTGGCGGACTGGGCCCGGGACCGCGACATGACGTTCATCCCGCGCCGCCGGAACACATCCTCCAGCACGGCCGCGGCGTCCGGGTCCTCGCCCGGCAGCACCCGGTCGCGCGACGACACGAGGGTGACCCGCGACCCGAGCGCCTGGTACGCCCCGGCGAACTCGGCACCGGTCACACCGGACCCGACGACGATCAGCTCTTCGGGCAGCTCCTCCAGGTCGTACACCTGGGTCCAGTTCAGGATGCGCTCCCCGTCGGGCCGCGCGTCCGGCAGCTCCCGCGGATGGCCGCCCGTGGCGATGAGCACCGCGTCCGCGGTGAGCGTCTCCTCGCTCCCGTCGGCGGCCCGCACCACGACCTTGCGGGACCCGTCGAGCCCCTGCATGCCCTCCAGCCGCCCGCGCCCGCGCACGACCCGCGCACCCGCCCGGGTCACGGAGGCGGTGATGTCGTGCGACTGCGCCAGCGCGAGCCGCTTCACCCGCCGGTTGACCTTGCCCAGATCGACACCCACCACCCGGGCGGCCTGCTCCATGGGGGGAGTGTCGTCGGCGACGATGATCCCCAATTCCTCGTAGGAGGAATCGAAGGTGGTCATCACCTCAGCCGTGGCGATGAGGGTCTTGGACGGCACGCAGTCGGTCAGCACCGACGCCCCGCCCAGACCGTCGCAGTCGACGACGGTCACCTCCGCGCCGAGCTGAGCGGCCACCAGCGCCGCTTCGTATCCGCCGGGTCCGCCGCCAATGATCACGATCCGAGTCACGTACTCCATTGTCCCGCACCCTTCAACGACCGGCCGCCCGGGGCCGCCACCGTTACCGGAACGCCGCGTACCCTTCCCCTCATGTCGCTCTACGCCGCCTACGCCGGCAACCTCGACGCGCGGCTGATGACCCGCCGCGCCCCCCACTCGCCGCTGCGTGCCACCGGCTGGCTGAACGGGTGGCGGCTGACCTTCGGGGGAGAGCACATGGGCTGGGAGGGCGCCCTGGCGACCCTCGTCGAGGACCCGATCTCCCAGGTCTTCGTCTCCCTCTACGACATCGCACCCATGGACGAGGACTCCCTCGACCGCTGGGAGGGCGTGGGCCTGGACATCTACCGCCGCACCCGCGTCCGCGCCCACACCCTCGACGGCGAGGAGGGGGCCTGGACCTACGTCCTGAACGCCTACGAGGGCGGCCTGCCCTCGGCCCGCTACCTGGGCGAGATCGCGGACGCCGCCGAATCGGCCGGCGCCCCCCACGACTACGTCATGGAACTGCGCAAGCGCCCCTGCTGAGGGCACCTCCCGTCACAACCTCCAACCCAAAAACCACCATCCCGTGACCTCTGCCATCTACGCGCGTAGCCGCAAACCGGCTACCCTCATCGGCGTGAACGCATCTCTTCTTCCGGACGACATCCAGGGCGACCCCTACGCCGCCGCCGACGCCGCCGCGGCCCGCCTGCGTGAACTCACCGGCGCCGAGACCCACGACGTCGCCCTCGTGATGGGCTCCGGCTGGGCACCGGCCGTGGACGCCCTGGGCGCGCCCGAGGCCGATCTCCAGGTCACCGACCTGCCGGGCTTTCCCAAGCCGGCGGTGGAGGGGCACGGCGGCAAGATCCGCTCGTACTCCATCGGCGACAAGCGCGCGCTGGTCTTCCTGGGCCGCACCCACTACTACGAGGGCCACGGCGTGGCCGCCGTCTCCCACGGCGTCCGCACCGCCGTCGCCGCCGGCGCCAAGACGATCATCCTGACCAACGGCTGCGGCGGCCTGCGCGAGGGCATGCGCCCCGGCCAGCCGGTCCTGATCAGCGACCACATCAACCTCACCGCCACCTCCCCCATCGTCGGCGCCAACTTCGTCGACCTCACCGACCTCTACTCCCCGCGCCTGCGCGCGCTGTGCAAGGAGGTCGACCCCACGCTGGAGGAGGGCGTCTACGCCCAGTTCCCCGGCCCGCACTACGAGACCCCGGCCGAGATCCGCATGGCCCGCGTCATCGGCGCCGACCTGGTGGGCATGTCCACGGTCCTGGAGGCGATCGCGGCCCGCGAGGCCGGCGCGGAGGTGCTGGGCATCTCCCTGGTCACCAACCTCGCCGCGGGCATGACGGGCGAGCCCCTCAACCACGAGGAGGTCCTCCAGGCGGGCCGCGACTCCGCCGCCCGCATGGGAACGCTGCTGACCCAGGTCCTGGGCCGCCTGTAACGACGCCCCCGGTCCGGCGTCCGCCCCCGACGCGGGTGACGCACCCACCCCGGGCGCCGGCGTTGACCGGTGCCCGGGGTGGGCGCGGGGTCGGGTCGCGAGCCCGGCGCAGCGGGGTGCCGCTGCGCCCACCCGTGCCGCCTGGGGGTACCTCCCAGGCCGTTCAGGCACTGGGGGAGGCACGACTGGGCGACGCGGCGGGACAGCCGCGTACGGCGAGAAGGGGACGTGTCGGGGGGTGTCCGCCCGCAGCGGTTGGCGCGTCAACGCCGGAGAGATCTGTGGCCGACCGATTCCGCGCCGTTCCGAGGACGGACACCCCCCGGCGCGGCCCCGACCCCCAACGCACCGCACCGCGCACCGCGCACCCCCACCGAACCCGCACAGGCGCCGCAGGCAAACACACCCCACCCACCCCACCCAGGCGCCGCAGGCAAACGCACCGCACACCACCGACCCCGAGAGGCTGACCGACGTGCAAGACGCAACCGACGACGACCTCCTCGCACGAGCCAAGGCATGGCTGGCCGAGGACCCCGACCCGGACACCCGCGCCGAACTCGCCCGCCTCATCGACGCCGAGGACCACGCCCAGCTCACCGCCCGCTTCTCCGGCACCCTCCAGTTCGGCACCGCGGGCCTCCGCGGCGAACTCGGCGCCGGCCCCCTGCGCATGAACCGCTCGGTCGTCATCCGCGCCGCCGCCGGCCTCGCCGCGTACCTGAAGAAGCAGGGCCACACCAACGGCCTGGTCGTCATCGGCTACGACGCCCGCCACAAGTCCGAGGACTTCGCCCGCGACACCGCCGCCGTGATGACCGGCGCCGGCCTCAGGGCCGCCGTGCTCCCCCGCCCCCTCCCCACCCCCGTCCTCGCCTTCGCGATCCGCCACCTCGGCGCCGTCGCCGGCGTGGAGGTCACCGCCAGCCACAACCCGCCCCGCGACAACGGCTACAAGGTGTACCTCGGCGACGGCTCCCAGATCGTGCCCCCCGCCGACGCCGAGATCGCCGCGGAGATCGACGCCGTACGCTCCCTCCACGACGTCCCCCGCCCCGCGACCGGCTGGCGCACCCTGACCGACGACGTCCTCGACGCCTACCTCACCCGCACGGACGCCGTCCTCGCCGAGCACTCCCCCCGCACCGCCCGCACCGTCTACACCGCGATGCACGGCGTCGGCAAGGACACCCTCCTCGCCGCCTTCGAACGCGCCGGCTTCCCGCAGCCGGTCCTCGTCGCCGAGCAGGCCGACCCCGACCCGGACTTCCCCACCGTCGCCTTCCCCAACCCGGAGGAGCCCGGCGCGATGGACCTCGCCTTCGCGACGGCCCGCGCCACCACCCCCGCCCCCGACCTGGTCATCGCCAACGACCCGGACGCCGACCGCCTGGCGGTGGCCGTACCCGACCCCACCGCCGCAGCGGGCTGGCGCATGCTCCGCGGCGACGAGGTGGGCGCCCTCCTCGCGGCCCACCTGGTCACCCGCGGAGCGCGGGGCACGTTCGCCGAGTCGATCGTGTCGTCCTCCCTCCTCGGCCGCATCGCCGCGCAGGCCGGCGTCCCCCACGTCGAGACCCTCACCGGCTTCAAGTGGATCGCCCGCGTGGAAGACATCCGCTACGGCTACGAGGAGGCTCTCGGGTACTGCGTCGACCCGGAGGGCGTCCGCGACAAGGACGGCATCACCGCGGCCCTCCTGATCACGGAACTGGCCTCGGCCCTGAAGTCGGAGGGCCGCACCCTCCTCGACCTTCTGGACGACATCGCCGTGGAGCACGGCCTGCACGCCACCGACCAGCTGTCGGTCCGCGTGGAGGACCTCTCCCTCATCGCCGCCGCGATGCACCGCCTGCGCGAACAGCCCCCGACGGCCCTCGCGGGCCTCCCGGTCACGAGGGCCGAGGACCTCAGCCGGGGCACGGACACGCTGCCGCCGACGGACGGCCTGCGCTACACGCTCGAGGGCGCCCGGGTGATCGTCCGCCCGAGCGGTACGGAGCCCAAGCTGAAGTGCTACCTGGAGGTGGTCGTCCCGGTCGCCGCGCACGCCGACCTCCCGTCGGCCCGCACCAAGGCGACGGACCTCCTGACGGCCCTCAAGCAGGACCTGTCGACAGCAGCCGGCATCTGACACCACCGGGGGCCCGCGAGGGCCCCCGGACAGAACTCACCCGACTCCCCGAACGCGGAACCACCCGAGTCCGCCGACGCGGAGACGCGGCCCGTCGTCACCCCACGCCGAGCAGCACCGCCAGCGCCACCGCCCCGGCGAGCACCGGCACGACGATCTCGTAGGCCCACCGCACGGTCACGTCGCCCTTGGAGCCGGCGGCGTCCTTCCGCGCCTCCCACAGTTCGCGCAGCTCGTCCATGGTCTTGTCGCCCTGGGCCCGCACGGGCCCGTCCGTCACGGCGGCGGCGGAACCGAGCTGTCCCGGCCCCCCGAACAGACCGCCGCGCCTGCGCCCGGTGTCACCGGCCGCCCGCCGGTCCTCCTGCCGCGCGGCCTTCTTGCGCCCCCGCAGCGAGACGGGAATGGACCAGAGCTGGTACTTGGCGCCGTCCTCGGCGAAGACCTCGTTGGAGTAGGCGGACCGGAAGGACTCGACCTCCGCCCAGGGGAGCACGATCACGCGGAACGGATTGCGCACCCGCAGCCGGTCCTCGTTCGCGAAGACGGCGGGCCGCACGGTGTAGGCGGCGACGAGCGGCACGAGGAAGACCAGCGCCGCGAGCGCCTTCCAGCGGGTGTTCCCCTCGCCCGCGACCAGGGCGTCGATGCCGAGCCACAGAGCGAGGGCGAGCACCAGCACGCCTCCGGCGATGCCTGCGGGCGAGCGGTAGACCCGGTCCTTGGACACGGGTGCCGACGGCTGCGGCGAGGGCGACTGCGGCTCGGGGGTCGTCATGCAGCCGATTGTGCCCGAAACCGCGACCGTCCCCGCACCGGCACCCACCCCCACCGCACCGCACCGCCCCGCACCACCACACGCCGCACCCACCACTCCCACCCCCCGAAGCCCCCGCCCCCCTCAGCCAACGCCCACCTCCCCCGAACCCACCCCGGGGCTGTACAGACCGCTACGCGCGTAGATATGCTCACCTGGTGACCATGCCCACCACTGCACCCGCCGCACAGGGCCCCGCGAACGGCCCCGCACACGGACTCGCCGACCTCACCGCGTCCGACAGCACGCTGCGCCGCTTCCTCCACGGGCTGCCCGGCGTCGACGCGGTCGGCCTGGAGGCGCGCGCCGCCTCGCTCGGCACCCGTTCCATCAAGACCACCGCGAAGGCGTACGCCCTCGACCTGGCCATCTCGATGGTCGACCTGACGACGCTGGAAGGCGCGGACACGCCGGGCAAGGTCCGGGCGCTCGGCGCGAAGGCGGTCCGTCCCGACCCGACCGACCGCACGGCACCCGCCACCGCCGCCGTCTGCGTGTACCCCGACATGGTGCCCACCGCGAAGGAGGCCGTCGCCGGGTCCGGTGTGAAGGTCGCCTCGGTGGCCACGGCGTTCCCGGCCGGCCGCGCCTCGCTCGCCGTCAAGCTGGCCGACGTGCGCGAGGCCGTGACGGCGGGCGCGGACGAGGTCGACATGGTCATCGACCGCGGGGCCTTCCTCGCGGGCGCCTACATGAAGGTGTACGACGAGATCGTCGCCGTGCGCGAGGCCTGCGGCACGTCGGCCCGCCTGAAGGTGATCTTCGAGACCGGCGAGCTGTCGACGTACGACAACATCCGCCGCGCGAGCTGGCTCGGCATGCTGGCCGGGGCGGACTTCATCAAGACCTCGACCGGCAAGGTGGCGGTCAACGCGACGCCCGCCAACACCCTCCTGATGCTGGAGGCGGTCCGCGACTTCCGCGCGCAGACCGGTGTCCAGGTCGGCGTGAAGCCGGCCGGCGGCATCCGCACCGCGAAGGACGCGATCAAGTTCCTGGTCCTGGTCAACGAGACCGCGGGCGCGGACTGGCTGGACAACCACTGGTTCCGCTTCGGCGCCTCCTCGCTGCTGAACGACCTGCTGATGCAGCGCCAGAAGCTGGCCACAGGCCGTTACTCCGGCCCCGACTACGTGACGGTGGACTGATCCCCATGGCACCCGCACCCGCACCCGCATCCACGCCCGACCCCGCGGCCACCCGCGCGGCCACCCCCGCGCCCGCGCCCGCCTTCGACTACGCCCCGGCCCCCGAGTCCCGCGCGGTCGTCGACATCGCCCCCTCCTACGGCCTGTTCATCGACGGCGAGTTCACCGAGGCGGCCGACGGCAAGGTCTTCAAGACCGTCTCGCCGTCCACCGAGGAGGTCCTCTCCGAGGTCGCCGAGGCCGGCGAGGCGGACGTCGACCGCGCCGTGAAGGCCGCCCGCAGGGCCTTCGAGAAGTGGTCGGCGCTGCCCGGCGCGGAGCGCGCGAAGTACCTGTTCCGCATCGCCCGCATCATCCAGGAGCGCAGCCGCGAACTGGCCGTTCTCGAAACCCTCGACAACGGCAAGCCGATCAGGGAGACCCGCGACGCCGACCTCCCCCTGGTGGCGGCGCACTTCTTCTACTACGCGGGCTGGGCCGACAAGCTCGACCACGCCGGCTACGGCCCCGACCCGCGCCCGCTGGGCGTCGCGGGCCAGGTCATCCCGTGGAACTTCCCGCTCCTGATGCTGGCGTGGAAGATCGCCCCGGCGCTCGCGACGGGCAACACGGTGGTCCTCAAGCCCGCCGAGACGACCCCGCTCTCCGCCCTGTTCTTCGCGGACATCTGCCGCCGGGCCGGGCTCCCCAAGGGCGTCGTCAACATCGTCACCGGCGACGGCCGCGCCGGAGCCGCGCTGACCGCCCACCCGGACGTGAACAAGGTCGCCTTCACCGGCTCCACGGCCGTGGGGAAGCAGATCGCGCGCACCGTGGCGGGCACCCGCAAGAAGCTCACCCTGGAGCTGGGCGGCAAGGGCGCCAACATCGTCTTCGACGACGCCCCGATCGACCAGGCCGTCGAGGGCATCGTCAACGGCATCTTCTTCAACCAGGGCCAGGTCTGCTGCGCGGGCTCCCGCCTCCTGGTGCAGGAGTCGGTCCACGACGAACTCCTCGACTCCCTCAAGCGCCGGCTCACCACCCTCCGCCTGGGCGACCCGCTGGACAAGAACACCGACATCGGCGCGATCAACTCCGCCGAGCAGCTGGCCCGGATCACCGCCCTCGCCGACCAGGGCGAGGCGGAGGGCGCCGAGCGCTGGTCCCCGGTTTGCGAACTCCCGGAGAACGGCTACTGGTTCGCCCCGACGCTCTTCACGAACGTCACCCAGGCGCACACCATCGCCCGCGACGAGATCTTCGGCCCGGTCCTGTCCGTGCTGACCTTCCGCACGCCGGACGAGGCGGTCGCCAAGGCCAACAACACGCCGTACGGCCTGTCGGCGGGCATCTGGACGGAGAAGGGCTCGCGCATCCTGGCGGTCGCGAACAAGCTCCGCGCGGGTGTGATCTGGTCCAACACGTTCAACAAGTTCGACCCGACCTCGCCGTTCGGCGGGTACAAGGAGTCGGGCTTCGGCCGCGAGGGCGGCCGCCACGGCCTGGAGGCGTACCTCGATGTCTGACGCACGACTTTCCGTACTGAAGACCTACAAGCTGTACGTCGGCGGGAAGTTCCCGCGTTCCGAGAGCGGCCGGGTGTACGAGGTGACGGACTCGAAGCAGAACTGGCTGGCCAACGCCCCCCTCTCCTCCCGCAAGGACGCCCGTGACGCGGTGGTCGCCGCGCGCAAGGCGTTCGGCGGCTGGTCCGGCGCGACGGCGTACAACCGCGGTCAGGTCCTCTACCGCATCGCCGAGATGCTGGAGGGCCGGCGCGACCAGTACCTCGCGGAGGTGGCCGACGCGGAGGGCCTGTCGAAGGCGAAGGCGGCGGCCCAGGTGGACGCCGCGATCGACCGCTGGGTCTGGTACGCGGGCTGGACCGACAAGATCGCCCAGGTGGTCGGCGGCGGCAACCCGGTCGCGGGCCCGTTCTTCAACCTCTCCTCCCCGGAGCCGACCGGCGTCGTCGCCGTCCTGGCCCCGCAGAAGTCGTCCTTCCTGGGCCTGGTCTCGGTGGTCGCCCCGGTCGTCGCGACGGGCAACACGGCGGTGGTGATCGCGTCGGAGAGGTCCCCCCTCCCCGCCCTCTCCCTCGGCGAGGTCCTGGCCACCTCCGACCTTCCCGGCGGCGTGGTCAACATCCTCTCCGGCCGTACGGCGGAGATCGCCGCCCCGCTCGCCGCCCACCAGGACGTCAACGCGATCGACCTCGCGGGCGCCGACGAGGCGCTGGCGAAGGAGCTGGAGATCGCGGCGGCGGACAACCTGAAGCGCGTCCTGCGTCCACAGCCTGTGGACGAGGCCGACTGGTCGGCGACCCCGGGCACCGAGCGCATGACGGCGTTCCTGGAGACGAAGACGGTCTGGCACCCGACGGGCGCGCTGGGCGCGTCGGGTTCGTCGTACTGACGCCTCCCCCGGCTCCCGGCACCGTCACCCGGCCCCGCCGCCGGCGGCGGGGCCACCGACAGGGCCGCGGTTCCTCCCCGTCCGGAGGAGCCGCGGCCCGCCGGGTTCACCCACTCCGCTCACTCGCCCGAGCACGGCATCAGTTCGGGCTTTCTCGGCGCGGTCTTCCGTCCCGTCAGCGGAGACAGATCCTTCATGTACATCTCCGACCACTCTTTTCCGGCCAGGATCTCCTGGAGCCCCGAGCACACCTTGCTCTTCAGGAGGGGGTCGCCCTTCCGCATCGCCACCCCGTAGGGTTCCGTGCCCGCGCCGCTGGGCAGCAGTTTCAAGTGCGTCGGGTCATTCTGGGCGTACCCGGCGAGGAGTACGTCGTCCGAGGCGACCGCGTAGACGGTGGAGCGCTTGTCCAGCAGCCTTTCCACGCACTCCTTGTAGGTGTCGGGCTGCCACTTCCCGGTGGTGTAGCCCTCCTTCTGCAACCGGTCCGCGTACGTGGAGTCCCGTGCCGTGCACACCTCGACCTGCTTCTCCTCCACGTCGGCGGCCACGTTGAGATCGTATTTCGCGGAGTTCTTGCGCACGAGGAGACTGCTGCCCGCGTTGTAGTAGGGGCCGACGAAAAGGATGCCGTCCTTTTTCTCGCGCTCGGGCGTCATGCTGTACGAGGCGACGACCAGGTCCACTTCCCCGTTCTTCAGCTTGCTCGCCCGGTTGGCCGTGGTCACCCCGTAGAAGTCGACGTGTTCCCTGTCGTAGCCCAGTTTTCCGGCGAGGGCGTAGGCGATGTCGACGTCGAATCCGCTCCACACGCCGGTGTCCTTGTTGTAGAAGCTCAGTCCGGGCTGATCCTCCTTGGCGCCGATCGTCAGCCTCTTCTTGGCGTCCTTCCACTGCTCCCATGCCTTCGCCGGGTCGCCCCCGGCGGGTCCGCCGCCCTGCTCACCGGAGGCGTCGTCCTGCCTGCCCCCGAGGTCGCCCTGCGAGAGGAGCCAGCCGCCCCCGGCCAGCAGCACGACGCACGCCGCGGCCGCCGCCACTTTCCAGGCCCGGAACCGGCCGCGGCGCCCTCCCCGCGACGCCTCCGACGCCTCCGGCGCCGGCGCGGAGGGGACGGCCGGGGCGGAGGCGGCGGGTGCCGGTACGGCCGCCGCCGGCGTGGGCCGGGGCTCGGGCCGGGGGACGGGGGTGGCGGCCCGGGTGGGGGCCGGTGGGCCGGGCTCCGCGAGGACCTCCCGGAGCATCGCCTCCGCCGTGGCCGCGTCCAGGCGGCTGCCGGGGTCCGTGGCCAGCAGCCCCTGGATGACGGGGCCGAGGGGACCGGCGTACCGGAGCACCGGGTCCGGCGACTGCTGGATGCTCGCCTGCACCTCCCAGACCTCGCTGCCGCCGAAGGGCAGGCGTCCCTCGACCATCTCGTACAGGGTGACGCCCAGCGCCCACAGGTCGGAGGCGGGCGTGGGGCCGGGGCTGGCGGGGGCGAAGAGTTCGGGCGCCAGGTAGGGGGGCGTGCCGATGACTCCGCCGTACCGGGTGACCCGGTCCGCGCCCTCGAAGGTGGCGATGCCGAAGTCCACCAGGACCACCTGGCCGCCGTCCCGCACCAGGACGTTGCCCGGCTTGACGTCGCGGTGCAGCACCGACGCCTCGTGGACCGCCCTGAGGCCCTGAGCCATCTGGAGACCGATGTCCGCGGCCCTGGGTACGCCGAGGACCCCGTCGCGGCGCAACTGGTCGGCCAGCGACCGGCCTTCCAGCAGCTTCATCACGATCCAGACCTGGTCGGCGGTCTCGATCTGGTCGTGGACCGTCACCACGTTCTGGTGCTCGATCTTGGCGAGCGCCTCGGCCTCGCGACGGGCCCGCTGCATCGCCGCCTTCTGCGTCTCCGCCGTCGTGGCCCTGCGGTCGAGGAGCCCCTTCACGGCGACGAACCGGCGCAGCCGCCGGTCGTGGGCCTTCCAGACCTCGCCCATGCCGCCGCTGCCGATGGGCTCCAGCAGTTCGTAGCGGCCCTCGATCACGGTGGGGCCGGCCGTCCGCCGGTCCTCGGGCTGCCCGTCGGTGCCGCCGTCGGCCCCGCTGAATCCGTCGTCGTCGTGCACACGGCCCCCCTTGCACCTCTTACCCGAAACGTGAAGCACACAGATTAGACGGCCGCCCCGCGGAGCCCCCGTGACGAGCGGCCACGGCGAACCGGCGCGGCACGCCGGTCCCGTGGGGCACGGCGACGAAGGCGGGCCGCGGCCCCCTCGCGAGGACCGCGGCCCGACCCGCACGCGCTGCCTCAGCGCAGCAGCTCCGTCACCTGCCCCAGCACCGGCACGCTGCCGAGGGACTCGGCCTGGGCGACCGGTCCCGTCAGGGCCGTCGAGGTCAGGGGCTGGAAGTCGGCGACCTTGGTGCCGACCCCGTTGTCCAGCGGGTCGACGCCGGTGCCGGCCAGCGGGTTGGGCTTGAGGTCGGCGACCGGGCCGGTGACGTAACCGACCGTGCCGGTGACGGCCGCCAGGCCGGCCTGGGGGTCGATGTTGCCCAGGGACGTGGGGCGGGTGTGGGCCAGGCCGGCGATCGTTTCGCCGCCGTCCGCCGCGGAGGCCGTGGCCGCCCCTGCGGCCAGGGCGGCCCCGGCGGTCGCGAGGGCGACCAGGGCGCGCTGTGCGTGCGGGGTACGGGGGGACGCGTGTCGGGCCATCGCTGCTGCCACCTCTTGGTGTGGATTGCTACGGACTGCCCTGACAACAGCGCACACCGGGATCAGGTCACCGCACGGCGCCACCGAGATGTGATGCCGACTGCAAAGTCCACCCGCGGGGTCGTACGACGGGCGTCCGATGCCTCAGACTGGTGTCCCGTGAGCTCCCATCCGCCCATACCGACGCGAGTCGTGCTGCTCTGCGGCCCCTCCGGCTCCGGCAAGTCCCTCCTCGCCGCGCACTCCGGCCTCCCGGTGCTGCGCCTCGACGACTTCTACAAGGAGGGCACCGACCCGACGCTGCCGACCGTGCCGCTGAGTTCCGACATCGACTGGGACCACCCGGCCTCGTGGGACGCGGACGCGGCGGTCGCCGCCATCGGGGAGCTGTGCCGCACGGGCCGTACCGACGTGCCCGTCTACGACCTCTCGCTGAGCGCCCGCACCGGCCAGGAGGCGGTCGACATCGGGCGGACGCCCCTGTTCCTCGCGGAGGGCATCTTCGCCGCCGAGCTGGTGGGCCGCTGCCGCGAACTGGGCGTACTGGCCGACGCGCTGTGCCTGAGCCGGGGTCCCGTGACGACCTTCCGCCGGCGCTTCCTGCGGGACCTGCGCGAGGGCCGCAAGTCCGTGCCGTTCCTGCTGCGCAGGGGCTGGCGGCTGATGCGGCAGGAGCGGTCGGTCATCGCCCGGCAGTCCGCCCTGGGCGCCCACGTGTGCGACCGGGACGAGGCGATGGGCCGCCTCGCCGCAGCGGCGGCGGGCCGGTGCGCCACCAGCCGTACGGCGGCCTGAACACGCGGAAGCGGGAACGGCGGCCTGAACACGCGGAAGCGGGACTGGACGGACCCCCCGGCCCTCCAGTCCCGCTCCCTTTCCACTCCCCCGTGGATCCCCCGTGATCCCCGTCCCCCGTGTCCCCCGTCGTTCCCCCGTGGTGCTTCCCCGTGAGTAAGAGTCCGGGCCCCGCCCCCTGATACACCCCGGCTCGTACTTTTTTCACGGGGCCCCGCCCCCTGCCCTCAGGCGACCAGTTCGCCGAAGGCGTCCTCACGGTCACGGCCGAAGCTGAGGACCTCGTCCTCGCGCAGCCGGCGGAGCGACCGCCAGATGCTGGACTTCACCGTGCCGACGCTGATGTCGAGGATGTCCGCGATCTCCGGGTCGGTCCGGCCCTCGTAGTAGCGCAGGACCAGCATGGTGCGCTGGAGTTCGGGGAGCCGGGCCAGCGCCTGCCACAGGACCGTGCGCAGTTCGGTGCCGCGCATCGCGTCCGTGTCGCCGGGCGTCTCCGGCAGTTCCTCGGTCGGGTACTCGTTGAGCTTGCGGCGCCGCCAGGCGCTGATGTGCAGGTTGGTCATGGTGCGGCGGAGGTATCCGCCGACCGCCGCCTTGTCGCTGATCCGGTCCCACGCCCGGTAGGTCGAGAACAGCGCGCTCTGCAGCAGGTCCTCGGCCTCGAAGCGGTCGCCGGTCAGGTGGTAGGCGGTCGCGTACAGGGACGAGCGGCGCTCCTGCACGTAGGCGGTGAACTCCGCCTCCGACAGGGAGCGGCGCTCCCCCTGGTCCCCCGTCTTCCCCGCCTTCCCCGTCTTCCCCGCCTTCCCCGTTTCCCCCGTGTTCGCGTCAACCACCGTCATGTACGCGGTGTGCTGACGCCCGGTGCCGCGAGCGCACCCCCGCCCGCTCACGGCACCGGACTTCTCGGAACCCCGGTGTGCGTGCACGTCGTGCAGACGCGTGAGCACTGCGCTGGTGTTGGTGCCCTTCAGCGTGTTCATCTCGCGCCCCCCGTCGTGGACTGCCGGTTGCTTGTGACGAAAAGCTTGCCCCGGTGACTTCATGGCCGTGTCCGCCGACTGTCACAGAGCTGTCACAGGGGTCCGTCACCGTCGCACCACCGTTCCTTCACAGGGTCCGGCGGTGCGGTGGGACCCCATCCGCACCCACAGGTCGAACACCCACCCCCTCATGGGCCAGAATGAGCGCGTGCCTTCCCTGTTGCTGATCGAGGACGACGACGCCATCCGCACGGCCCTGGAGCTCTCCCTGACCCGCCAGGGCCACCGGGTGGCCACCGCTGCCAGTGGTGAGGACGGTCTGAAGCTGCTGCGCGAGCAGCGGCCGGACCTGATCGTGCTGGACGTGATGCTGCCCGGCATCGACGGCTTCGAGGTGTGCCGTCGCATCCGGCGCACCGACCAGTTGCCGATCATCCTGCTGACCGCGCGCAACGACGACATCGACGTGGTCGTCGGCCTCGAGTCGGGCGCCGACGACTACGTCGTCAAACCCGTCCAGGGCCGGGTCCTCGACGCCCGGATCCGGGCCGTACTGCGGCGCGGGGAGCGGGAGTCGACGGACTCGGCGAGCTTCGGCAGCCTGGTCATCGACCGCTCGGCGATGACCGTGACGAAGAACGGCGAGGACCTCCAGCTGACGCCGACCGAACTGCGGCTGCTGCTGGAGCTGAGCCGGCGGCCCGGACAGGCGCTGTCCCGGCAGCAGTTGCTGCGGCTGGTGTGGGAGCACGACTACCTCGGTGACTCCCGGCTGGTGGACGCGTGCGTGCAGCGGCTGCGCGCCAAGGTCGAGGACGTACCGTCGTCCCCGACCCTGATCCGCACCGTGCGGGGTGTCGGCTACCGGCTGGATCCGCCTCAGTGACCAAGGAACACCAGGGGGGTTCGCGCGGCCTGGCCGCGGCTCGCAAGGGCGTCTGGTCCTGGCTGCGCTTCACCAGCCTGCGCCTGCGGCTGGTCCTCGTCTTCGGTCTGGTCGCGCTCACCGCGGCCGTGTCCGCGTCCGGCATCGCGTACTGGCTGAACCGGGAGGCGGTGCTCACCCGCACCCAGGACGCCGTGCTGCGCGACTTCGAGCAGGAGATGCAGAGCCGGGCGGGCGCGCTGCCCGAGCACCCCACGCAGGACGAGCTGCAGCACACCGCGGGGCAGATGGCCAACAGCAGCCAGCGGTTCGCGGTGCTGCTGGTCGCCGAGGGCGCCGACGGCACGACGATGTACGGCAGTTCGGGCGGCCTGGGCGGCTTCGCGCTGTCCGACGTGCCCCAGTCGCTGCGCACGGCGGTGAACAAGGAGCAGAAGCTCACCTCGGCCAACAAGCACCCGTACCACCTGTACTGGCAGCGGATCACCGACGACGGCACCCCGTACCTCATAGCCGGCACCCGGGTGATCGGCGGCGGGCCGACCGGCTACATGCTCAAGTCGCTGGAGCCGGAGGCCAAGGACCTGAACTCGCTCGCCTGGTCGCTGGGGATCGCCACCGCGCTCGCCCTGCTCGGCTCCGCACTGCTCGCGCAGGCCCTGGCGACGACCGTGCTCAAGCCCGTGCACCGGCTCGGGGTCGCGGCGCGGCGGCTGGGCGAGGGGAAGCTGGACACCCGGCTGCGGGTGTCCGGCACGGACGAACTGGCCGACCTGTCCCGCACGTTCAACAACGCCGCCGAGAACCTGGAGAAGCGGGTCGCGGACATGGCGGGCCGCGAGCAGGCATCCCGGCGCTTCGTCGCCGACATGAGCCACGAACTGCGCACCCCGCTGACGGCGCTCACCGCGGTGACGGAGGTGCTGGAGGAGGAGCTGGAGTTCGCGGGCGAGGGCGAGGGCGGGAGCTTCGACCCGATGGTCGAGCCGGCCGTACGCCTGGTGGTGAGCGAGACACGGCGGCTGAACGACCTGGTGGAGAACCTGATGGAGGTCACCCGCTTCGACGCGGGCACCGCCCGCCTGGTCCTGGACGACGTCGACGTCGCCGACCAGATCACCGCCTGCATCGACGCCCGGGCCTGGCTGGACGCCGTCGAGCTGGAGGCCGAGCGCGGCATCCACGCCCGGCTCGACCCGCGCCGTCTGGACGTCATCCTCGCCAACCTGATCGGCAACGCCCTCAAGCACGGCGGGTCGCCGGTCAGGGTGTCCGTGGCGCGGGCCGACGACGAGATCGTCATCCGGGTGCGGGACAACGGGCCCGGGATCCCCGAGGACGTCCTGCCGCACGTCTTCGACCGCTTCTACAAGGCGAGCGCCTCCCGGCCGCGCTCCGAGGGCAGCGGGCTGGGCCTGTCCATCGCCATGGAGAACGCGCACATCCACGGCGGTGAGATCACCGCGGAGAACGCTCCGGAGGGCGGCGCGGTGTTCACGCTGAGGCTGCCGCAGGATCCGTCCCCGCCCGCCGGGGAGGACCGTGCGGGCGGCGACGACCAGGGCAAGGACGCGAAGGGACAGGTCTGATGACCGTACGCCGGCTCTCGGCCCCGACCGGGCTCGTGGCACTGGCCGTGCTGCTGACCGGGTGCGGCATCCGCGCCACCGAAGTGCCCACGGACTACGGTCCCGCGCCCTCGCGGGTGCGCTGTTCGCTCTCCGAGCCGGACGTGGCCACGCGGCCGGCCGGCGGGCTGCCGGCGCGGGTGTTCCTGCTGTGCGGCTCCTCGCTGGTGGCCGTGGACCGCACGGTGCGGGTGCCGGACGGCACGTCGGACTCGGGGCGGCGGGTGCTGGTGGCCCAGGGACTGCTGAACGAACTGGCGCAGCAGCCCTCGGCCGCGGAGAAGGAGGCCGGGTACACCTCGGACGTGCGCCGCGGGATCACCGTGACGGGACCGCGCTCCGGCGACCCGGAGGACACGCTGCGGCTGAGCACCGACCCCGACGACCTCACCTCGTACTCCCTCGCGCAGGTCGTGTGCACCTTCTCCGACTCCGCCGCGGCCGAGGGCGACGGTTCCGTGGTCCTGGCCGGCCCCGCCGACCGGTCCGCGCGCCGCTACACCTGCACGGACGAGGTCCGTTCCCGGCCCGGCAGCAACGAACCGCCGGCCGAGGAGGTCCGGGCCGGCTGAGGCGCGGGCGGGGCC
Source organism: Streptomyces ardesiacus (assembly GCF_003112575.1). GTDB lineage: Bacteria > Actinomycetota > Actinomycetes > Streptomycetales > Streptomycetaceae > Streptomyces > Streptomyces ardesiacus. Next base: position 475,991 of record NZ_BEWC01000002.1, on the reverse strand, counting down.
GTGTGGCGCAGGACTCACCCCTTCGGGGCACGGGCCGGAACCACGCGCCGCGCGGGTCGCGTCTAGGGGGGCGTGCAGCGTCATGGGTTCCTCGGCGGCAGCGTCGCGCTCCGCATCCGTGTGACAGGGAGCGTTCTCCTCGTCGCACATCTCGCGTTCGTCGCCTGGTACGCGCTGCGGCCGCTGGACGTCCCCTGGGTGCTGCCCCCCAACCTCGAACCCTTCGCCGGGATCCGTGCGGACCTGGCGCTGGGCGCGGCCGAGGCGGCGCGTTCGCTCGGCGGCGACCTGGCGCTGCTGGCGCCGCTGGGGGTCCTGCTGCCGATGGCCGGCGGGCGGCTGGCCGTCTCGCCGCTGGCCTCCCTGCTGCGCACCCTGGCCGCGGCCGCCCTGCTGGCGCTGGGCGTCGAACTGCTGCAGACCGGGGTGCCCGGTCAGGTCGTCGACATCGACTCGGTGCTGCTGAGCACGGTGGGCGCGGCTCTCGCGCACCTCGCCGTCGTCCCTGCGGGCCGGGCCCGGCTCCGTCGCCGGTACCGGCTGGAGGGGCGGCCGGACGTACCCCAGGAGGAGCCGGCTCAGGGTCGGACCCCGACGATTCCCAGGGTCGGTATCGCCCCGTAGAGCGACGCTTTGCGCCGTTCGTCTCCGTAGCGTGGAGGGCAGATGAAGGGGAAGCCGGAGGGCAGCCCCGCCCACACGCTCACGAAGGAGCCGCGATGTCCAGCCTCGCCCGCCCCACCCACGGCCGCATGATCGGCGGAGTGTGCGCCGCGCTGGCCCGGCGCTTCGGCACCTCCAACGGCACGATGCGGGTGATCTTCCTGGTCTCCTGCCTGCTGCCCGGCCCGCAGTTCCTGCTCTACCTGGCCCTGTGGATCCTGCTCCCGTCCGAGGAGAAGGCCGCCCGCACGGCCTGGTGACGACGTACCTCCCCTCTGGTACGCCGACGGGGCGCACCCGGTGTCCGGGTGCGCCCCTTCGGCGCGTGCAGGGGGGCGGGTCAGCCGCCGATCGGCAGGCCGTTGACCGGCAGGCCCTGGGTGGGCAGGCCCTCCAGCGGCACTCCGCCGAGCAGCTTGGCGACCGGCTTGGTCGGGCCCTCGGCGACCTGCTCTGCGACGAGCTGCTCGGCGACCGGCTGCGCGACGGTCAGACCGGTGTGGGAGACCTTGCGGCCCTGCTCCAGCACGTTGCCCGCGCCGGGCGCGACCTGGGAGACGGTCTCCGCGGGGAGGGTTCGGGCGACGGAGTCCACCGTCTGCGCGGCGTCCGGGAGCTCGGGGGCCGCGGTGGCCGCGCCGGCGCCGGCGGCGGCGAAGGCGGCACCGAGGGCGGCGACACCGAGGGTCTTGGCAGCAGACTGCTTCATGGAAATGCGTCCTCGTAATGGGGTGACGGGGATGTGAGCGGTGCTCGACGGTAAACACGCCCCACCCCCGGCGGCAAACATCGAAATGCGGACGGATTGTGAAAGCCCGGCCGCGATTCTGTATTACCGTCCCCGCCCGGTCAGCCCTCGCCCTCCGCATTACCGCTGGTGGAAGCGGTCTGCTGGAACAGCCATTCGGACTTCAGCTCGGCGTACCCGGGCTTGATGACGTCATTGATCATGGCCAGTCGTTCATCGAAAGGAATGAACGCTGATTTCATCGCATTGACGGAGAACCACTGCATGTCGTCGAGCGTGTAGCCGAACGCCTCGACCAGGTGCTCGAATTCGCGGCTCATGCTGGTGTGGGACATCAGCCGGTTGTCCGTGTTGACGGTGACCCGGAAGTGCAGTCGGCGCAGCAGCCCGATGGGGTGCTCGGCGTAGGAGTCGGCGGCTCCGGTCTGGAGGTTGGAGCTGGGGCACAGCTCCAGCGGGATCCGCTTGTCCCGGACGTAGGAGGCGAGCCGGCCGAGCTCGACCGAGCCGTCCTCGTGGACCTGGATGTCGTCGATGATGCGCACCCCGTGGCCGAGCCGGTCGGCGCCGCACCACTGGAGGGCCTGCCAGATGGACGGCAGCCCGAAGGCCTCGCCGGCGTGGATGGTGAAGTGGTTGTTCTCCCGCTTCAGGTACTCGAAGGCGTCCAGGTGCCGGGTGGGCGGGTACCCGGCCTCGGCTCCCGCGATGTCGAAGCCGACGACGCCGAGGTCGCGGTAGCGGTTGGCGAGTTCGGCGATCTCCAGGGAGCGGGCGGCGTGCCGCATCGCGGTGAGCAGGGCGCCGACCCGGATGCGGTGGCCGTTCTCCCGCGCGCGCCGCTCCCCCTCCCGGAAGCCCTCGTTGACGGCCTCGACGACCTCCTCCAGGGTCAGCCCCCGCTCCAGGTGCTGCTCGGGGGCGTAGCGCACCTCGGCGTAGACCACGCCGTCCTCGGCGAGGTCCTCGGCGCACTCGGCGGCGACCCGGACCAGGGCGTCGCGGGTCTGCAGGACGCCGACGGTGTGGGAGAAGGTCTCCAGGTACCGCTCCAGGGACCCGGAGTCGGCGGCCTGCCGGAACCAGGTGCCGAGCCGGCCGGCGTCGCTTTCCGGCAGGTCCGGGTAGCCGGTCTCGCGGGCGAGTTCGACGATCGTGCCGGGACGCAGCCCGCCGTCGAGGTGGTCGTGCAGCAGAACCTTCGGCGCGCGGCGGACGTGGTCCGGCGTCGGCGTCCTCGCACTGGTCTGCGCGGTGCTCTGGCTCGTCATTTCCGCACTCTAACTCCTACGCGCGTAGAGCACCGGGCGAACGGCCGGACGCGTGGAACGGGCACCCGGCTTCACGGACCGGCCGATATGTAACGGTGATGGCCTGGACGGGTTCCGTACACCCGGTCTTCTGAGAATGTTCTGTCATGGCACAGCAAGCGACGCCGGTCCGTCGGGCCCGGCTGGGACGGACGCCCGGTCCGGTGGGGGCGGGGGTGAGCGGTGCGGTGCTGCTGCTCCCCGGCGGCGAGGAGGTCTCCGACCGCAGGCCCTCCGCGCTGCTCGCGGCCGCGTCCGTACGCGCGTTGGGGCGCCGGCTGGCACACGCGGGGCGGGAGGAGGGGCTGGCCGCGCATGCCGTGCACTACCGCTACCGCGGCTGGAACGGCGCCGAGGCGCATCTCGCCCGGGACGCCGCATGGGCCGCGGACGAAGCCGTGCGGCGCTACGGCGACGTGCCGCTGTGCCTGCTCGGCATCGGCATGGGCGGCCGGGCGGCACTGCGGGCGGCCGGGCACGAGGCCGTCAACTCGGTGCTGGCGATCGCCCCTTGGCTGCCGGAGGACGACATGGCCGCGCCACCCGAACCGGTGAAGCAGCTCGCCGGGCGGCAGGTGCTGATCGTGCACGGCACGAACGACGGGCACAGCGACCCGGAGTTGTCGTTCCGGCTCGCCTCCCGGGCGAAGAAGGCGAACCGTTCCGTGTGCCGGTTCGAGGTGCACTCCGACGGGCACGGGCTGCGCCAGTACCGGGACGAAGTCGCCGCGCTGGCCGAGGACTTCGTGATGGGCGCGCTGTTCGGGCAGTCCTTCTCGCGCCCGGTGGAGGACGCCCTGGCCGCTCCCCCGCCGCTGGGGCTGCGGATGCCGCTCGCGGCGGGGTTCGGGAAGTCGTTGCGGCGGTAGTCCCGTGCCCGGCGGCCGGGAGATCAGGACGGCAGCAGGTTCCCCCGCCGCGACAGCAGGAACCTCTTGAACGCCGCGACGGGCGGCGTGTCCGTGCGTCCCGCCAGCCAGGCCACGCCGATCTCGCGGGCGGCGCGCGGGGCCGTGACCGTCAGTTCGACCACGCCGGGGCGGGGCACGGCGGGCGGCGGCAGCAGGGCGACGCCGAGCCCGGCGGCGACCAGACCGCGCAGCGTCTCCGCCTCCTCCCCCTCGAAGGCCACCCTGGGCCGGAAGCCGGCCTCCTTGCACAGGGCGTCGGTGATGCGCCGCAGGCCGTAGCCGGGCTCCAGGGTCACGAAGATCTCGTCGGCCGCCTCGGCGAGGCGGATGCGCCTGCGTCCGGCCAGGGCGTGGTCGGCCGGGACGACCAGGCGCAGTTTCTGCTCGTCGAGGCGGCGGGCGACCAGGTCGGGGGCGTCGGGGACCGGGGAGGTCAGGCACAGGTCAAGTTCCCCCGCGCGCAGGCGTTCCAGCATGGCCTCGCCGTAGTTCTGCACGAGGCTGAAGCGGACGCGGGGGTGGTCGGCGCGGAAGGCGTGCAGCAGGCCGGGGACGGTCTCGGCGCCCATGGTGTGCAGGAAGCCGAAGGCGACCTTGCCGGTGGCCGGGTCGGCGTCGGCACGGACCTCGTCGGCGGCGCGCTCGACCTCGGCGAGGGCGCGTTCGACGGAGCCGAGGAAGGTGCGCCCGGCGACAGTCAGCGCGAGGGTGCGGCCGCGGCGCACGAACAGGTCGACGCCGAGGTCCTCTTCGAGGCGCACGAGGGCGCGCGAGAGGGTCGACTGGGGGACGTTCATCTCCTGCGCGGCGCGGGTGACGTGCTCGGTGCGGGCCACGCCGGCGAAGTGCGCGAGGCGGGGCGCGAGCAGCGCGACGATGTCTTCCGTGTCACCGGACGGTGACACGCGGGGCCGTGAGCTTTGCTGATGCACCATGGGAACGATTATGGCCATTCCATGCATTGGACGGATGAGTAAGGGGCTTCGTACCTTCGGGGCATGACTCCCGCCGATACCGGGGCGTCCACCAGCGTGGACGCCGCGACCGCAGTCACCGCCCCCGACGACCCCGCCTCCTGCGACACGCGCGTGGCGCCGGGCGGCCCCGGCTACCGCCGGATGAGCCTCGCGCTGTTCCTGGCGGGCGTCGCGACCTTCGCGCTCCTCTACTCCACCCAGGCCCTGCTGCCGCTGATCTCGGGCGACCTGGGCGTCACGGCGAGCGACGCGAGCTGGACGGTGGCCGCCGCGACCGGGGGCCTCGCGGTGTTCGTGCTGCCGATGAGCGCGCTGTCGGAGCGGTTCGGACGGCGTACGGTCATGACGGCCTCGCTGGCCCTCGCCGTGACCGTCGGGCTGCTGGTGCCCTTCGCGCCCTCGCTGCCCGCGCTGGTCGCGCTGCGGGCGGTGCAGGGCGCGGCGCTCGCCGGACTGCCGGCCTCGGCGACGGCGTACCTCGCCGAGGAGGTGCGCCCGCGGGCGCTGGTCACCGCGATCGGCCTGTTCGTGGCGGGCAACAGCGTGGGCGGGATGAGCGGCCGGATCATCACCGGCTGGGTCGCCCAGGAGTGGGGCTGGCGGGTCGCGGTCGGGGTGATCGGCCTCGTCGCGGTGGCGTGCGCGGTGGCCTTCCGGCTGCTGCTGCCGGCGCCGAAGCACTTCACGCCGGGCTCGCTGCGCCCGCGGGTCCTGGTCCGCACCGTGCGCGACCACCTCGCCAACCCGCTGCTGCGCCGGCTGTACGCGATCGGCGCGCTGTTCATGACGGTGTTCGGCGGCGTCTACACGGTGATCGGCTACCGCCTGACCGAGGCGCCCTTCTCGCTCCCGCAGGGACTCATCGGCTCGATCTTCCTGGTCTACCTGGTCGGCACGGTCTCGGCGTCGACGGCGGGCCGCCTGGTGGGCCGCCTCGGCCGCCGCGGGGCGCTGTACCTGGGCGCGGGCACGACGGCGGCGGGCCTGCTGCTGTCCCTGGCGCCGTCGCTGCCGCTGGTCCTGCTGGGCCTGGTGCTGATCACGGCGGGCTTCTTCGCCGGGCACGCGGTGGCCTCCTCGGCGGTCGGCAAGACCGCCCAGCACGGCCGTGCCCAGGCGTCGGCGCTGTACCAGTCCGCGTACTACGTCGGCTCCAGCGCGGGCAGCACGGTCGGCGCGGTGGCCTTCCACTCCGGCGGCTGGGCCGGGACGGTCGCGGTGGGGGTCCTCGCCGTGCTGGGGGTCGTGGTGATCACGGTCTCCGGCTCGCTGGCCGCCCGCCGGCAGACCGGCGAGGTCCCGGTGAAGGCGCTCGGGCTGTCCCGCTGAGGTCTCCACACACCCTCTGCGACCTGCGCCTTCTTTGACTGCACAGGCCATTGTCAGTCCCCTGCGGTAGCTTCCGGAGTGCGAGGCGCGAAGACGCGCACGACGGGACGCCACAGGGGTGGGTGGACGATGACCAACGGCACCGTGACCACGGAGCTGGATTCCGTGCTGGAGAAGCACCGGCCCGAGCTGACGGGGTACTGCTACCGGATGCTCGGCTCCTCCTTCGAGGCCGAGGACGCGGTGCAGGACACCCTGGTGCGTGCCTGGCGGAGCTACGACAAGTTCGAGGGCCGCTCCAGCCTGCGCTCGTGGCTGTACCGCATCGCGACCAACGTCTGCCTGGACATGCTGAGCGCGGGCAACAAGCGGGCGCGTCCGATGGACCTGACGGAGTCGACGCCGCTCGCCCAGGCCGCCCTGTCCCCCCGTCCAGACCACACCTGGCTGGAGCCGATGCCGGACGCGCGCGTGCTGCCGCAGACCGCGGACCCGGCCGAGGCCGCGGTCGCCAAGGAGTCCGTGCGGCTCGCCTTCATGGCCGCCCTGCAGCAGCTGCCGCCCAAGCAGCGGGCGGTGCTGATCCTGCGCGAGGTGCTGGCGTGGAGGGCGAGCGAGGTCGCCGAGCTGCTCGGCACGTCGGTCGCCTCCGTCAACAGCGCCCTGCAGCGTGCCCGCGCCACCCTCGCCGAGCGGGCGGACCGGGGGGCCGACGCGGCGGTCTCGGACCCGCTGGACGAGGAGCAGCAAAAGCTCCTGGAGCGCTACGTCGCGGCCTTCGAGGGGTACGACATGACGGCGCTGACGGCGCTGCTGCACGAGGACGCGGTCATGACGATGCCGCCGTTCGACCTGTGGCTGGCCGGTCCGGCGGACATCACCGGCTTCATGACCACGCTCGGCGCCGCGTGCGCGGGCTCCCGGCTGGTGCGGGTGGAGGCCAACGGGCTGCCGGCCTTCGCGCACTACAAGCCGGACCCGGAGGCGGGCGGCTTCGCGCCGTGGGCGGTCCAGGTGCTGGAGATCTCAGACGGCCGCATCACCGGGTTCCACTGCTTCCTCGACACCAAGCGGTGGTTCCCGCTGTTCGACCTGCCGCTCCGTCTCGAAGCGGAGGCCGACGAGGTCCAGTAGGGCGTGCAGGGCCGGGTCGGGGTCGCGCAGCCTGATCCGGCCCCCGGCCCGGCGGGCGGTGAGTTCCAGCCGGGCCAGCAGGTCGACGACTGCGAGCCCGGGCGGGCCCAGTCCGCCGACGTCGCAGACGACCACCCCGGCCCGGGTGGTTTCCAGCAGCGCGCGCACCTCGTTGCAGAACCGGCCCGTCTCCCCTCGGGAGACGGGCCCCGGCAGCACGAGCACGGCGGGTGTCACGGCGTCCACGTGCGGTAGACCCGGCGGGCCGGCGGAACTCATCGGTGCCGGGGCCGCCGGGGATCACATTGACCTGCGCGGGCCCTCCAGCAGAGGGTTCGCTGTATGCCCCACATACCTGGTCCCGTCTCCGCCGCGCCGCCCGGCCTGCGCCCCTTCGCGCGAGAGGGGGCGCCGTGCAGGGGGTGCTGACCGGGTTCGCGGTCATCGCGGTCGTCATCGGCGTCGGCTATGTGCTCGGCCTGCGCGGCCACCTCGGGCCCCAGGGCCGCGAGGTGCTGACCAAGCTCGCCTTCCACGTGGCGTCACCGGCCCTGCTGTTCACGACCCTCGCGACGGCCGACCTGTCGGTGGTCTTCTCCGCCCGGCTCCTGGTGACGGCCCTGTCCACGCTGGCGGTGGCCGGTGCGTTCGTGGCGGTGGGCGTCGTACGCGGCTGGGGCGTGGGCCGTACGACGATCGGCGCGCTCTGCTCCGGCTACGTCAACTCCGGCAACCTCGGCATCCCGATCGCCGTGTACGTGCTGGGCGACGCCTCGCTGGTGGCACCGGTGCTGCTGTTCCAGCTGGTGCTGGTGACGCCGGTGGCGGTGACGATCCTGGACCTGTCGCGCGGGGGTGCGCAGGGCTCCCTGTGGCGGCGGGTGCTGACGCCGCTGCGCAACCCGATCGCGCTGGGTTCGCTCGCCGGGGTCGCGGTCGCCGCGAGCGGCTTCGAGGTTCCGGGCGCGGTCATGGACCCGATCACCCTGATCGGCAACATGTCGGTCCCGGCGGTGCTGCTGGCCTTCGGCATCGGGCTGTGCGGCTCCACGATGCCGCTGCGGGGCGTGGAACGGCGGCCCGTGCTGCTCGCGGTCGCCCTGAAGGCGGTGGGCCAGCCGGCGGTGGCCTGGGCGCTGGCATCGGGGGTCTTCGGTCTGCGGGGTGCCCAACTGCTCGACGTGGTGGTGACGTCGGCGCTGCCGGCGGCGCAGAACCTGTACACGTACGCGTCGACCTACGGGGTCGGCGAACGCCTGGCCCGCGACGCGATCCTGGTCTCGACGGTGGTGTCCGTGCCGGTGCTGGTGGGGGTGGCGACGGTCCTCGGCTGAGTCAGGCCTCGGGGAACTCGCTGGTGTCGATGGTCAGGTCGAAGGGTGCGGGGAGGGTGAGGGGGTCGCCGAACTTCGCGGCGCCCAGCACCCGGTAGACGTCACCCTTCGGTTCGCCGTACAGCGTCGCGGTGGGGCCGCCGGGTGCCCAGCGGTCGACGAGGAGGTGGAGGGGGATCCCCGCGGTGGCGTAGGCGGCGGGCTTGCTGACGCGGTCGTGCCGGGCGTTGGACTTGGAGGTGACCTCGACGACCAGTTCCGCGAGCGCGGCGGGAATGTGGGCGTCGGACTCCGTACGGTCCGGCAACCGCGTCACCACGAGATCCGGGAAGAGCATCCCGAGGCGGGACGGAACGGCGATCGCCAGTGTCTGAAAGATCTCCCGGTCCTCCGGGATCACCGGGTAAAACGTCGCTGAATGCGTGCGGCGATCACATTGTGAGGCAGTCCCGGAGCCGGTGACACGGTGATGATCCCCTCGATGATCCCCACCTTGCTGCCCTCGGGCCAATCCATCTCCTCCCAGAACCGGACGAGGTCGTCCCAGTTCTGGTCGGGCTCCTGGCTCACGGTGAGTGCGCCCATGGCGAGTTCTCCTATCGGTGCGTCACCGATCCCAGCATGCCGAACGGGACCGGCACTGGTCTCCGATCCCGTTCACCCGAAAGATGAAACCGCAGGTCAGGCGATACGCTCCCGCACCACCGGCGAGGCGGTGAAGGCCGTGCCCGCCGGAGCCACGTCGTACGCGCCCTCCACCGCCGCGAGCGCGTACGCGAAGCGGTCCGGGGTGTCCGTGTGGAGGGTGAGGAGGGGCTGGCCCTCGCTGACCGTGTCGCCGGGCTTGGCGTGCAGTTCGACGCCCGCGGCGGCCTGCACCGGGTCCTCCTTGCGGGCGCGGCCCGCGCCCAGGCGCCAGGCGGCGACGCCGACGTCGTAGGCGTCGAGGCGGGTCAGGACGCCCGAGGAAGCGGCCTTGACGACGTGCTGCTCCTTCGACGTGGGCAGGGGCGCGTCCGGGTCGCCGCCCTGGGCGCTGATCATGCGGCGCCAGACGTCCATCGCGGAGCCGTCGGCCAGCGCCTTGGCCGGGTCGGCGTCCTTCAGGCCGGCCGCGTCGAGCATCTCGCGGGCCAGGGCGAGGGTCAGCTCGACCACGTCGGCGGGGCCGCCGCCGGCCAGGACCTCGACCGACTCGCGGACCTCCAGGGCGTTGCCCGCGGTCAGGCCGAGCGGGGTGGCCATGTCGGTGAGGAGCGCGACCGTCCTCACGCCGTGGTCGGTGCCGAGGCCGACCATCGTGGAGGCCAGTTCGCGGGCGTCCTCGATCGTCTTCATGAAGGCGCCGGAGCCCACCTTCACGTCCAGGACCAGGGAGCCGGTCCCCTCGGCGATCTTCTTGGACATGATGGAGGAGGCGATCAGCGGGATCGCCTCGACCGTGCCGGTGACGTCCCGGAGGGCGTAGAGCTTCTTGTCGGCGGGGGCCAGGCCGTCACCGGCCGCGCAGATCACCGCGCCCACCCCCTCCAGGACGTTCAGCATCTCCTCGTTGGAGAGCAGGGCGCGCCAGCCGGGGATCGACTCCAGCTTGTCGAGCGTGCCCCCGGTGTGGCCGAGGCCGCGGCCGGAGAGCTGCGGGACGGCCGCGCCGCAGGCCGCCACCAGGGGGGCCAGCGGCAGCGTGATCTTGTCGCCGACGCCGCCCGTGGAGTGCTTGTCGGCGGTCGGGCGGGACAGGGACGAGAAGTCCATGCGCTCGCCCGAGGCGATCATCGCGGCCGTCCAGCGGGCGATCTCGCCGCGGTTCATGCCGTTGAGCAGGATCGCCATCGCGAGCGAGGACATCTGCTCGTCGGCCACCTCGCCGCGCGTGTACGCGTCGACGACCCAGTCGATCTGCTCCCCGCTGAGTGCGCCGCGGTCCCGCTTGGTGCGGATGACGGAGATGACGTCCATGGCCATGTCGGGCTGTCCTTACGAGAGTTACTACTTGGTGAGGTGGTCGGGGCCGAAGGCCTGCGGGAGCATCCGGGACAGCGGCAGGATCCCCTCCGGGGTCTCCAGCAGCAGCTCCGGGCCGCCGAACTCGAACAGCAACTGCCGGCAGCGGCCGCACGGGACGAGTACCTCGCCCTGGCCGTCCACGCAGACGAAGTGCGTCAGCCGGCCCCCGCCGGTCAGCTGCAGCTGGGAGACCAGCCCGCACTCGGCGCACAGGCCGACGCCGTAGCTGGCGTTCTCCACGTTGCAGCCGGTGACGGTCCGGCCGTCGTCGACCAGCGCGGCCGCGCCCACGGCGTACCCGGAGTAGGGGGCGTACGCCCGGGACATGGCGTCCCGGGCCGCCGTGCGCAGCGCCTCCCAGTCGGGCCCGGTCACTTGCCCTGGCCCTTGCGGTACTGCATGCCGTCCGCCTTGGGCATCCGCAGCCGTTGCGCGGACAGGGCGAGGACGACGAGCGTGACGACGTACGGCGTGGCGGAGACGACCTGGTTGGGGACCTCGTTGGTGCCGGCGTACCAGGCGAAGACCAGGGCGCCGACGACGAAGGTGATCGCGGCCTTGACGTACTTCTTGCGGACCGCCAGCCAGATGGCGCCGACGAGGAGCAGCAGCGCGCCGAGCAGCAGCAGGGCGTGCACGTTGGCGGAGCCGCCGCGCAGGTTGAGGCTGTCGGTGTAGCCGAAGAGACCGGCGCCGATGGCGAGGCCGCCCGGCATCCAGTTGCCGAAGATCATCGCGGCGAGGCCGATGTAGCCGCGGCCGCTGGTCTGGCCCTCCAGGTAGAAGGGGTTGGCCACGATGGAGAGGAAGACGCCGCCGAGGCCGGCCAGACCGCCGGAGATGATCACGGCGAGGTACTTGTACTTGTAGACGTTGACGCCGAGGGACTCGGCCGCGATGGGATTCTCGCCGCAGGAGCGCAGACGCAGGCCGAACGGGGTGCGCCACAGGATCCACCAGGTGGCGGGGATCAGCGCGACCGCGAGCAGGGTCAGCCAGGAGACGTTCGTGACCAGGCCGCCGAGCAGGCCGGCGATGTCCGAGACGAAGAACCAGTGCTGGTTGTTGAGGCTCTCCAGCCAGTCCGACAGCCCCGGGATCGAGAAGTGCCCGAGGGAGTCGACGGGCGGGGACTGCTTGGCCGAGCCGCCCTGGTGGCCCTCGAAGGCGAGCGGGGCGAGGTAGCGGGTGGCGCCGAGGGCGAGGATGTTGATGGCCACGCCGGAGACGATGTGGTTGACGTTGAAGGTGATCGTCACGATGGCGTGCAGCAGGCCGCCCAGGCAGCCGCCGACGATGCCGACGAGGACGCCGGTCCACGGACCCCACTGGAAGCCGGCCCAGGCACCGAACCAGGTGCCGAGGATCATCATGCCCTCGAGGCCGATGTTGACGACGCCCGCGCGCTCGGCCCACAGACCGCCCAGACCGGCGAGGCCGATCGGTACGGCGAGCTGGAGCGCGGTGGACATCTGGCTGACGTTGGTGATGCCGTTGGCGCCGGTGATGAGGCGGACGATCGAGGTCAGCGCCAGGGCTCCGGCGATGACCAGCATCAGCACGGGCAGCGACATGCGGCGACCGGTCGGCGCCGTGGGCTGCAGCGAGGGCTGGTTGACGTCGGTCGCTGTGGTCGGAGCGGTCATCGGCCGGCCACCTCCTTCTTCGAGTTGTCGGTGGCGCCGAGGACGTGGCCGGCGGCCAGCTCCGCGCCGACCCGGCGCTGCTGGCGGCGCAGGCCCCACTCACGGACGGCCTCGTAGGAGACGACGACCGAGAGGACGATCAGGCCCTGCATGATGACCGCGATCTCCTTGTCGTAGCCGTGGAAGTCCAGCTCGGGCGAGGCCTTGTCGAGCCAGGCCCACAGCAGGGCGGCGAAGGCGATGCCGACCGGGCTGTTGCGGCCGAGCAGGGCGATGCCGATGCCGAGGAAGCCGATGCCGGTGGGGAAGTTGAGGCTGTAGGTGTGCGTGTCGCCCATCAGGATGGGCAGGCCCGCGAGACCGGCGAGGCCGCCGGAGATCAGCATCGCGGTGAGCACCATGCGCTTGGGGTCGACACCGCTGGCCGCGGCGGCGGACTCGGAGGCGCCGGAGGCGCGCAGGTCGAAGCCGAAGCGGGTGCGGTTGAGGACGAGCCAGTAGCCGATGCCGAGGAGGACGGCGAGGATCACCAGGCCGTAGATCTCGCCGGAGGCGCCCATGTCGATGCCGGGGATCCAGCCGGACTCGTGCATCTCGCCGGTGGTGTTGTTGTTGCCGATCTTGACGCCGAAGACGTCGGGCAGCCAGAGGTAGCCGATGACGGCGGTGGCGATGGAGTTGAGCATGATCGTCGCGACGACTTCGCTGACACCGCGGGTGATCTTCAGGACGCCGGCGATGCCGGACCAGAACGCGCCGGTGAGGACGGCGGTCAGCAGCAGCAGCGGGACCTGGAGGGCGGCCGGCAGGTCGGCGTGGGCGCCGACGATCGCGGCCGTCATGGCGGCGAGCTGGTACTGGCCGTCCACGCCGATGTTGAACAGGTTCATCCGGAAGCCGATGGCCACCGCGAGGGCCGCGATGTAGTACATCGACGCCTGGTTGACGATCAGGACCTGGATGTCCGAGAAACCGGCCTGCTCGAACATCAGGGCGAACGGTTCGACCGGGCTCTTGCCCGACGCGACCAGGACGATCGCGCTGAGCACGAAGGCCACGGCGAGCGCGATGACCGGTCCGGCCACCGCGAGGAGCACGCGCTCCTTGTCGAACTTCTTCATCAGCGGGCCTCGTCTTCCAAAGACTCGGGGGACGCCGCGGACTTCGGGGAGTCGGTCGCGCCGGCCGGGGTCTCGGGGATCTCTTCGTCTTCCAGGTGGCCGGATGCGGCGCCGGTCATCGCCGAGCCGAGAGCCTCGGGGGTGATGGTGGCCGGGTCGGCGTCCGCGACCAGCTTGCCGTCGTAGATCACGCGGAGGGTGTCGGACAGGCCGATCAGCTCGTCCAGGTCCGCGGATATCAGCAGCACGGCCAGGCCCTCGCGGCGGGCCTCGCGGATGTGGTCCCAGATCGCGGCCTGCGCGCCGACGTCCACGCCGCGCGTGGGGTGGGCGGCGATGAGGAAGCGCGGGTGGTGGCTCATCTCGCGGCCGACGATCAGCTTCTGCTGGTTGCCGCCGGACAGGGAGGCGGCGGTGACGTCGATGCCGGGGGTGCGGACGTCGTACGTCTCGACGATGCGGCGGGTGTCCTGCTGGGCGTTCTTCAGGTCCAGCCAGACGCCCTTGCTGTTGGGCTTCTCGGTGACGTGGCCGAGGATGCGGTTCTCCCAGAGGGGGGCCTCCAGGAGCAGCCCGTGGCGGTGGCGGTCCTCGGGGATGTAGCCGACGCCCTGCTCGCGGCGCTTGCGGGTGGGCAGCGCGGTGATGTCCTGGTCGAGGAAGCGGATGGTGCCGGAGTCGGCGTGGCGCAGGCCGATGAGCGCGTCGACCAGCTCGGTCTGCCCGTTGCCCTCGACACCGGCGATGCCGAGGACCTCACCGGCGTGGATGGTGAAGGAGATGTCGTCGAGCAGGGCCTTGCCGCCCGGCGCGGACAGCCGCAGCGCCTCGACGGTGAGGACCGCGCGGTCGGTGACCGTGGACTCCGCCGTCTCCGGCGTCGGCAGCTCGCTGCCCACCATCAGCTCGGCGAGCTGACGGGGCGTGGTCTCGGCGGGGACGGCCGTGCCGACGGTGGTGCCGCGGCGGATGACGGTGATGTCGTCGGCGACCGAGAGGACCTCGCCCAGCTTGTGGGAGATGAAGATGACGGAGAGGCCCTCGGCCTTCAGCTCGCGCAGGTTGTCGAAGAGGGCGTCCACCTCCTGCGGCACCAGGACGGCCGTGGGCTCGTCGAGGATCAGCGTGCGGGCGCCGCGGTAGAGGACCTTGAGGATCTCCACGCGCTGGCGGGCGGCGACGCCGAGCTCCTCGACCAGGACGTCGGGGCGCACGCCGAGGCCGTAGCGCTCGGAGATCTCCTTGATCTTCCGGCGGGCCCTGGAGCCGATGCCGTGGAGCTTCTCGCTGCCGAGGACCACGTTCTCGAGGACCGTGAGGTTGTCGGCGAGCATGAAGTGCTGGTGGACCATGCCTATGCCGCGGGCGATGGCGTCGGCGGGCGAGGAGAAGGAGACCTGCTCGCCGTCGATCGCGATGGTGCCCTCGTCCGGCTTCTGCATGCCGTAGAGGATCTTCATCAGCGTCGACTTGCCGGCGCCGTTCTCGCCGACGAGGGCGTGGACGGTGCCCTTGCGGACGGTGAGGTGGATGTCGTGGTTGGCCACGACGCCGGGGAAGCGCTTGGTGATCCCGGCGAGTTCGACGGCGGTCACCGGTTCGTTGACCGCCGCTCCGGCCGGAGGGCTGCTGGACGCGTTGATGGCGCACTCTCCTGGGGACGGGGGCCGTCTACGCGCGTAGCGCCCCTACGGCATCTCAAAGCGGCGGCGGCACATCGACACGACGGGGTACGGGGAGACACGCCCCGGAGGGCGCTCTCCCCGTACCCCGCCGAGCGGCTGGGCCGGCGCGGTTGCACGCAGTGCGAGGTGGTGCGGGTGTCAGGGGGTGTCCTTGACCTTGATCTCGCCGCTGATGATCTTCTCCTTGGCCGACTTGATGGCTGCCTGGAGCTCGGCGTCGTCCGCGAACTTCGGGTTGGAGTCCGAGAGACCGACCTCGCCGGACTTCAGATCGCCCCGAACGATACCGGTCTCCGGCTTGCCGTCCTCGACCGACTTCGCGAGGCTGTACACGGCCTTGGCGACGTCCTTGGTGGCCGAAGTGAGGATGGAGTCCTTGTACTTGGCGAGGGCTTCCTGCTTGTACTGGTCGGAGTCGACGCCGATCGCCCAGATCTTGTTGGCGGCGGCGGCCTCGATCACGCCCTGGCCGGAGAGACCGGCCGCCGCGTAGACGACGTCGGCCTTCTTCTCTATCTGGCCCTCGGCGGCGGTCTTGCCCTTGTCGGGGCTGGCGAAGCCGCCCTCCTCCGCGGTCTGCGTCAGGTACTGCGAGACGACCTTGACCTTCGGGTCGGTGTCCTTGACGCCCTGCTCGTAGCCGGCCTGGAACTTGTGGATCAGCGGGACGTCCACACCGCCCACGAAACCGACCGTCTTGGTCTTGGTGCTCTTGGCGGCGGCGACACCGGCCAGGTAGGACGCCTCCTGCTCGTTGAAGACCAGGTCCGCGACGTTCTTCGCCTCGATCGTGGCGTCGTCGACGATGCCGAAGGTGGTGTCCGGGTACTTCTCCGCCACCTTCTTCATGGCGGCGGCGTACGCGTAGCCGACGCCGACGACCGGGTTGTAGCCCTGCTTGGCCAGGGAGGTCAGGCGCTGCTCCTTGTCGGCGTCGGTCTCGCCGTCGGTGGGCTCGACGTCGGCCGTGTCGTAGCCGAACTCCTTCTTGGCCTGCTCCAGACCGGCGTACGCCGCGTCGTTGAAGGACTGGTCGCCCTTGCCGCCGACGTCGTACGCGATGGCGAGGCCCTTGTCACCCTTGGACTCCGAGCCGGAGTCGGTCGAGGTGCCACCGCAGGCGGCGAGGGCGAGGGCCAGGGAGGCGGTCGCTGCGCCTGCGACCGTGATCCGGGAAATCCGGCGCATGTCTGGTGCTCCTGTCGTACAAGCGCCGGGGACGGTTCGGCTGCGGCGCTGGCTTTCGCCGCAGATTAACGCGCGTAGACCTGCCTGAAAACCCCTTCTGTCCACCTTGTTATCCGCCCGTGAGCAAGGCGAGGCGAACGGGGGTGCGGGGCTTGCCGGAAGCGAACGGAGGGTGGCGGAGGGTGACGCCGGAACGGACCGGGAGGCGGTGCGCGGGGACGCGTCGGACCCCGGGGAGCCGCGACCCGACGAAGCGGACGGGTGCCCGGGGGCGCCCGTCCGCTTCGTCGGGTTGCGTGCCGCGGCGGCGGCTACTCGGCGGCGACCTTGATGGAGCCGTCGACGATGCCCGTCTTGGCCTTCTCCACGGCCTCCTCGGCACCCGCGATCCCGGCGAAGGCGGGGTTGCTGTCGGACAGGCCCACGCCGTCGGACTTCAGGTCGAAGGTGTGGGTGCCGGTGAGCGGCTTGTCGTCCTCGACGGACTTGGCCAGCGCGAAGACCGCGCCCTGGATGTCCTTGAGGGCGGAGGTCAGGATGGAGTCCTTGTAGGCCGCGAGGGCCTCCTGCTTGTACTGGTCGGAGTCGACGCCGATCGCCCAGATCTTCGCCTTGGCGGCGGCCTCGATCACGCCCTGGCCGGAGAGACCGGCCGCCGCGTACACGACGTCGGCCTTCTTCTCTATCTGGCCCTCGGCGGCGGCCTTGCCCTTGTCGGGGCTGGCGAAGCCGCCCTCCTCCGCGGTCTGCGTCAGGTACTGCGAGACGACCTTGACCTTCGGGTCGGTGTCCTTGACGCCCTGCTCGTAGCCGGCCTGGAACTTGTGGATCAGCGGGACGTCCACACCGCCCACGAAACCGACCGTCTTGGTCTTGGTGGCCTTGGCGGCGGCGACTCCGGCCAGGTAGGACGCCTCGTTCTCGGCGAAGACGAGGGAGGCCACGTTCTTGCCCTCGACCACGGAGTCGACGATGCCGAAGGTGGTGTCCGGGTACTTGGCGGCGACCGCCTTCATCGCCGGGCCGTAGGCGAAGCCGACGCCGATCACGGGGTTGTAGCCCTGCTTGGCCAGGGAGGTCAGGCGCTGTTCCTTGTCGGCGTCGGTCTCGCCGTCGGTGGGCTCGATGTCGGCGGTCTTGTAGCCGAACTCCTTCTTGGCCTTCTCCAGACCGGCGTACGCCGCGTCGTTGAAGGACTGGTCGCCCTTGCCGCCGACGTCGTACGCGATGGCGAGGCCCTTGTCGTCACCGCCGCCGTCGCCGCCCTCGCTGCTGGTGCCGCCGCAGGCCGTGGCGGCGAGGGCGAGCGAGGCGACCCCCACCGCGACGCGGGTGAGTCTCGATATCCGACGCATCTGAAGTTCCCCATTCTCCAAAGCCCCGCAGCGGGCGCTCGGTTCGGCGCACATTAACGCGCGTAGAAACTCCTGGGAACGGGGTTGTGGGGCGCCGTTATCCATTCGTGCCGCTGGCCGGTTACCCCCCTGTTAACGACCGGATCGAAGGGGGACGTACCGCCGCACCGCACCGCCGCGTCACCCTCCGCACCGCCTATTGCACCGCCTACCGCACCCCCTACTGCACGGCGTCGATGAGCGCCGCCGCGGTGAACAGCTCCACGCCGACCGTGATGGCGTGCTCGTCCACGTCGAAGTCGCCCTGGTGGAGGTCGCGGACCGTGCGCTCGCCGGGCGGGCGGACGCCGAGTCGGGCCATGGCGCCGGGCACGTGCTCCAGGTACCAGGAGAAGTCCTCGCCCCCGAGGCTCTGCTCGGTGCCCTCGACGGCGTCGGTGCCGCGCCGGGCGGCCATGGCGGCCTGGAGCAGCTCGGTGCTGGTGACCTCGTTGACGACCGGGGGGACGCCGCGGACGTAGGTGATCTCGGACTTGGCCCGGTAGAGGTTGGCGATCTCGTCGATGGCGCCCATGACCAGGTCGGGCGCCTGCCGCCAGGCGTCGAGGTCGAGGCAGCGCACGGTCCCGGCGAGTTCGGCGTGCTGCGGGATGACGTTCGGCGCATGGCCGGACTCGATGCGTCCCCAGGTCAGCGCGAGCCCGCTGCGGCTGTCCACCCGCCGGGCGACGAGCGCGGGCACGTCCGTGACCACGCGGGCGGCCGCGGTGACCAGGTCGGTGGTGAGGTGGGGGCGGGCGGTGTGGCCCCCGGGGCCGTTCAGGGCGATCTCCATGCGGTCGCAGGCGGAGGTGATGGGGCCGACCCTGAGCCCGATCTTCCCGGCGTCCACGCGCGGGTCGCAGTGCACGGCGAGGATGCGTCGCACCCCCTCCAGCGCGCCGCCCTCGATGGCGTCGGCGGCGCCGCCGGGCAGCACCTCCTCGGCCGGCTGGAAGACCAGCCGCACGGGCCGGGGCAGCAGGCCCTGGTCGTGCAGGGCCGCGAGGACGAGGCCGGTGCCGAGGACGACGGCGGTGTGCACGTCGTGCCCGCAGGCGTGGGCGCGGTCGGGCACCTGGGAGCGGTAGGCGCAGTCGGTCTTGCTGTCCGGGATGGGCAGGGCGTCGATGTCGGCCCGCAGAGCGAGCATGCGCGGCCCGCCGGACCACTGTCCCGACTCGGTGCCGGTGCCGATGTCGCAGACGAGCCCGGTGCCGATGGGCAGCACACGCGGTGTCAGACCGGCCCGCTCCAGCCGTTCCTTGATCGCGGCGGTGGTGCGGAACTCCTGGTTGCCCAGCTCGGGGTGCATGTGGAGGTCGCGGCGGAAGGCCACGAGCTCCGCGCGCAGCGCGTCCGGCAAGGTGCCGGGCAGCACGGCTTCACCGGGAGTGTCGGCCTCGGACTCTGGGGACATCAACACGTTCACCCTCTGAAGGGTAGGACGCCGCAGTAGTCAACTGCCCCTCGATCAACAAAATTTCAGCCCGTTAGGGGAAGAAAGTTGGCCGCTCGGCGCATGGCTCCCGACGGGGCTGGGTACGCTCACCCGTTTCCGGCCTCGGCACCCGGTTCCGTCTCTCCTGTGTGTACTTGCTCCCCTCACGCATACCACGCCTCGGCCGAGCCACGCCGGAGCCGTCTCCCGCATGACCTGCCGCGCCGGCTCGGACCCGGCCCGGCGGGAGCGCGTGGCGGGCCCGTCTACCCCGCGCCCGCCACCGCGGACAGCCGGTGCACGTCGCGTGCGGAGTGGGTGACGCCGTTCAGGAATCCGCCGGCCCTCGGTGAGGCCGATGCGGTGAGCCAGGCGGGGTCGATGTCGCAGACCGCGACGCGGACCTCGGTGCCGGCGAGGGCCAGCGGGAGGGTGTGGACGACGGTGGAGGGGAAGCTGAGGACGGTGCGGCCGATCGGGCCCCGGCGGGCGATCAGCTCCAGGGGGAGGTCGGGGCGGACGATCTGCAGGCCCGTCTCCACGGCCAGCCGGTGGAGTTTCTCGGCGCTCTCGCGGCGGTGGGCGAAGTAGCGGGCGGCCCCGTGTCCGTGCGCCAGGCCGCGTACGGCGGCCACGTAGCGGTCGGCGTCGACGACGCCGGTCTCCACCAGGGAGGTGCCGACCATGTCGGCGCCCTTGGTGATGCGGGGCGGCCCGAAGCGGGCCCTGGTCCAGGTGAAGTCGTTCGCCGTGACGGTCACGCCGTCGGGGACGTCCTCGATGGGCATCGAGGAGAAGACCGAGACCTGCCGGTCCGGGGCCGGGGTGAGGCGGTGGCGGGCGGAGCGGGAGACGGGGGCGAAGAGCAGGTCGCGCGGGCCGGGGCGGCTGCCCTTGCGGTGCCAGCGCACCAGCCGTTCGCCGTGGGCCAGCTGGGTGACGAACTCCATGGTGGCCGTGCCGTCGTCGACGACGACGAGGTCGTGGGCGCGGGTGATGGTGAGGAGCAGTTGCACGTAGCGGGAGAACGGGTCGCCCAGCACGATCCGTTCCGCCTGGCGCAGCAGGGCCGTCAGGCCGCCGACCGTGCGGAAGGGGGCGGTGGCACCGCCGCGTGCCTCCTCCCAGCGGATCTCGTGGCCCTCCTGGCGGGCCAGCTCCGCCATGCGGCGCAGCTGGCCGCGGGTCATCGGGTCGACGGGCGAGAGGACCACGAGGGTGAGCTCCGCGCCGGGTGCGCGGGTGTGCGCCCACTCCAGCACGTTCAGCAGTTGTACCGGGCTCTCGACGAAGGCGAGAGTGCGGGGGCCGGCGTTCCCGGCGCGGGGGCTCATCGGTGGGGGACCGTCCCGTCGTGAGTGACTCGGTGGGCGGTGGTCAGACGGAGACGGGCTCGCCCGCGGCGGCGGCGATCTCCGCCTCGGCGACGACGCCGGTGACGCGGCGCAGCTTCTTCATCGGGCCCAGCTCCGAGTCGTAGACCTTCTTGACGCCGTCGCCGAGGGAGGCCTCGATGGTGCGGATGTCGCGCACCAGGCGGGTCAGGCCCTGCGGCTCGACGGAGGCGGCCTGGTCGGAGCCCCACATGGCGCGGTCGAGGGTGATGTGCCGTTCGACGAAGGTCGCGCCGAGCGCGACGGCCGCGAGCGTGGTCTGCAGGCCGGTCTCGTGGCCGGAGTAGCCGATCGGGACGTTCGGGTACTCCTGCTGGAGGGTGTTGATGACGCGGAGGTTCAGCTCCTCGGCCTGCGCCGGGTAGGTCGAGGTGGCGTGGCACATGAGGATGTTGTCGCTGCCGAGCACCTCGACCGCGTGGCGGATCTGCTTCGGGGTGGACATGCCGGTGGAGAGGATGACCGTCCTGCCCGTGGCGCGCAGTTCGCGCAGCAGCTCGTCGTCGGTCAGGGAGGCGGAGGCGACCTTGTGGGCGGGGACGTCGAACTTCTCCAGGAAGGCGACGGCCTCGGTGTCCCACGGGGAGGCGAACCAGTCGATGTTCTTGGACCTGCAGTAGTCGTCGATCTGCCGGTACTCGTCCTCGCCGAACTCCACGCGGTGGCGGTAGTCGATGTACGTCATCCGGCCCCAGGGGGTGTCCCGCTCGATGTCCCACTGGTCGCGCGGGGTGCAGATCTCCGGGGTGCGCTTCTGGAACTTGACGGCGTCGCAGCCGGCCTCGGCGGCCACGTCGATCAGCTTGAAGGCGTTCTCGAGGTCGCCGTTGTGGTTGATGCCGATCTCGCCGGTGATGTAGACGGGGCGGCCGGGTCCGGCCTCGCGGGTGCCGAAGGTGCGGATGCGGGAGTCGGTGCTCATGGCTGGGGGTTCCTTACGTGGACGGGGTGGGGGTGGGGGCGGGGGCTGAGGGGACGTCGAGCGACGGGCCCAGGAGCCAGGTCGCGATCTCCCGTACGGCGCCTTCGCCGCCGGGGACGGTGGTGACCGCGCGGGCCGCGCCGCGTACGGCGTCGTGGGCGCCGGCGACCGCCACGGGCCAGCCGACGAGGGCGAAGCACGGGAGGTCGTTGACGTCGTTGCCGACGTAGAGGACGCGCTCGGGCGCGATGCCCTGTTCCTCGCACCACTGCTTGAGGGCGAGGTCCTTGCGGTCGATGCCGTGCAGCACGGGCAGCCGGAGCTTGCGCGCGCGGGCGGCGACGACCGGGTTCACCTCCGTGGACAGGATCAGCATCGCGAGGCCGCTGCGGCGCAGGGCGGCGATGCCGAGCCCGTCGCCGCGGTGCACGGAGACGAACTCCCGTCCGTCGGAGTCGATCAGCACCCGGTCGTCGGTCTGGGTGCCGTCGAAGTCGAGGACGACGGCGTCGACGTCGTCGGCGGTCGGCAGGGCGCCGGGCCGGGCCGCGTCGAGGAGCGGGGCCAGGGCGCGGGCGCGGGCCAGGTCGTGCGGGTCGTCGATCTCCAGGACGCGCGCCGGGTCGGTGCGGACCAGTTCGGTGCGGCCGAAGAACCGGTGCCGGTGCTCGCGGAAGCCGGGGGCGGCCATGGCGTAGGCGGCGCCGGTCTCCAGCAGGTCCTGGGGACGGTCCTGGCGGCGGGGCCGGTACGCCTTGTCGTGGTTGACGCCGTGGCCGCCGTCGGCCGGGGCGTCGCCGTCCCGCCAGACGAAGCCGTGGAAGGGGGCGACGGTGACGGCGGTGTCCGCGCCGTCCTCGGCGACCGCGCCGGCCACCTTGTCGATGTCCTCGCGGTCCAGGAAGGGGCTGGTGCACTGGACCAGCAGCACCACGTCGACGGCGGTGCCGTGCAGGGCCTCGTGGGTGTCCATGGCGTGCAGGACGGCGGCCTCGGAGGTGGCCGTGTCCCCGGCGATGGCGGCGGGCCGCAGGACGACCTCGGCGCCGGCCTCGCGGGCCGCGGCGGCGATGGCGCGGTCGTCGGTGGAGACGACGACGTCCGTCACGTGGCGGGCGGCCCGGCAGGCGCGCACCGCGCGGACCACCAGGGGGACCCCGCCGACGGGGGCGAGGTTCTTCGCGGGCACTCCCTTGGAGCCGCCGCGTGCGGGGATCACGGCGAGCACGCGGCGCACGTCGGCGCTCCGGCCCGCTTGCGGTGGGGACATGGACGGTACTCCTCGGAGACGGTTCGGGCCGGTCACAGCTCCCCCATCCGCCGGATCACCGGGGCGACCCGCTGGACGCCGTGCCGGTAGGCGCCGCGCGCCGCGCGGCGCACGATCTGCCGCACCGGGCCGGGGTCGCGGTCGGCGGCGGGCGCGCCGGGCAGCGGGCTGCCGTCCGGGGCGAGGTGGTGGCGGGCGAGGATGCCGGGCAGGTAGCCGGGGGCGGTGACCGGTGTGTAGTAGGGGGCGAGCGGGGGCAGTCCGCCGGGCCGGGCGAGGAGCGCGGCGATGCGCGTGCGGGCCTCGTCGAAGGCGGTGTCGTAGCCGCCGTCGGCCGCCACGCCCTGCCGGGCGACCCACTCGGGGTCGGGCTCCGGGCGGTGGCCCGCGTCGAGCCGGTCCCAGGAGACGAGGCAGCCGGAGCCCACGAAGTGGTGGTTGCCGAGCGCCTCGCGCACCCCGAGGTCGGTCAGGACGGCGGTGGGGATGCGGCGGTGCAGGGATTCCAGGGCCGCCGTGGAGCTGACGGTGACCAGCAGGTCGGTGCGGTCGAGGACCTCGCCCATGTGGCCGTAGACCAGGCGGAAGTTGGGCGGCGGGTCGGCCCGCTGCACCAGCTTCTGGTAGGGCAGCTCCTCGATGTGCGTGGTGTGTTCGCCGGGCCGGGAGCGCAGCTTGAGCAGCACCTCCCGCTCGGGGTGGAGGCGGGCGTGCCGGATCAGCCTCTCGAGGAGGTAGGCGCGGTCCTTGCGGCTGTCCGGGACGGAGGGCTGGGCGGCGAAGACGACCGTGTACGGGTCGTGCTCACCGGTGCGGGCGGCTCCGCCGAGGAACGGCAGCGCGACCTCCGTCACCGCCGAGGCGTCGGCGCCGACCCCTTCGTACACCGCGCGGAAGCGCTCCGCGTCCTGGCGGGAGTTGGCGAGGACGAGGTCGGCGCCGTGGCGCAGCAGCAGGCCGTCGGCGAGCTTCTCGTAGACGACGCCGACGTAGCCGGTGACGACCACGGGCCGCTCGGCGCGGTCCCGCCAGAGGCGGCCGAGCCCGTGCAGCATCGCCTGCACGCCGCCGCCGACCAGGGCGAGGACCAGGACGTCGTACGGCTTCCCGTCCCCGGCCCCCTCCATGGCGCGCAGGAACTCGCCGGCGGTCACCTCGCGGAGCGAGTCCGCGTCGACCCCGACCTCCCGGAGCTGGCGGGCGGTGGGGGTGGCGCGGCCGCGCAGGAGGTAGCCGTCGAGGTGGATCTCCGTGTCCCCGGGGCCGAGGCGGCTCGCGGTGAGCGCGCCCCATTTCCACCGGGTGTCGGAGTCCGCCAGAACGGCGACCCGCAGGGAATTCTTTGCACTTGCTGGCACGCCGTAGACGTTAAAAAGGCTTTTCTAGGAACCGCCCAACCGGAATCCAACAGATGGTGAACAGCACATCGCCGAAGGGGAAATCGAGCCGTTCCGCGTCCCGGACAGCGCGCGCTTCACCGCTTCGCCACGCCTCGTTCACCGCATGTCAAGGTTGAGGTAAAGCCCGGTGCCGGACCGGCACCTAACGTCATTCACGTGCCAAAGCTCTCCGTCATCGTGCCGTTCTACAACGTGCGGCAATACGCACCCGACACCCTGCGGAGTCTGCGCGCCAACGCGCGGGACGACTTCGAATTCATTCTCGTCGACGACTGCTCGTCCGACGGAACCGCGGACCTGCTCGCGCGGGCCGAGTCCGAGCTGCCGGGGGCGGTGCTGGTCCGACACGAGAAGAACGGCGGTCTGGCCACCGCCCGCAACACCGGCATCGACCGGGCGCGCGGCGAGTACCTGACGTTCCTGGACGGCGACGACTGGCTGGCCCCCGGCCACTACGCGCGGCTGGTCGCCGCGATCGAGGGGCTGGGCTGCGACTTCGTGCGCACCGACCACGTCCAGTGCACGGCACGGGCCCGCGTCGTGCACCGGGTGCCGCACGGCCGCCGGGGCGTCGTGCTGCGCCCGCGCGACGCGATCCTGCCCGCCCACCGGTCCACCTCCGTCGACTACGCCTACGCGTGGGCCGGCGTCTACCACCGCCGGCTGGTGGAGCGGGGGCTGCTGCACTTCACCGACGGCCTGCGCACGGCCGAGGACCGGCCCTGGATCTGGAAGCTGCACCGGGAGGCGGAGTCGTTCGCGGTCACGGGGCTGCTCGGCGTCTTCTACCGGCGCGGGGTGGCGTCCTCGCTCACCCAGATCGGCGACGTCCGCCAACTGGACTTCATCCGCGCCTTCGACGAGGTCGTCGCGGGGGCGGCCGCCGACGCGGACGCCGCGCGGCTGCTGCCGAAGGCCGTGCGCACGTACTGCGCGATCATCTCCCACCATCTCGGTTCCGTCGAAAGGTTCGAGCCTGCCGTGGCCCGCAAACTGAAGGCGATGAGCGCCGCCGCCCTGCGCCGGATGCCGCAGGACGCGCTCGACGAGGTGCTCGCCTCGATGGACACCGAGCGGGCCACGCTGCTGCGCCGGCTGCGCCGCCGCGGGGTGCAGGGTGCGGAGGTGGCGGCGTGAGCACGCAGATCTTCCTGGCGTCGACGCTGTACGGCACGGCCACGCTCGCCGCGGCCCTGGACGCGGGCTGCTTCGCCCCGGCCGACCGGCGGATCCTGCTGGTCTCCAACAACGCGGCGACGCCCGAGACGACGCCGTCCCCGGACCGGATGCCCGGGTTCGAGCGGCTGCGGTCGCGCTTCGACGACGTCGTGTCCTGGAACGAGGCGATCTTCCCCTTCCATCCCGGCGGCTGGTCGCCGCGGGTGGACGACGCGCCCCTGTGGGAGCGGCACCTGCGGCTGCTGTGGGACCTGGGCGAGGACGACGTCGCCCTGGCCGTCGAGTCGATCCAGGTGCACCCCGCGCTCGGCGTGGCGCAGATCTTCACCGACGCGCCGCTGACGGTGTACGCCGACGGGCTGATGAGTTACGGCCCCACCCGCAACAAGCTCGACCCGCTGGTCGGCACCCGGGTGGAACGCCTGCTCCACCTCGACCTGGTCCCGGGCCTGACGCCTCTGCTGCTGACCGAGTTCGACGTCCCGGCGCAGCTCGTGCCGACCCCGGCGTTCACGAAGGTGCTGGCCGAACTGGCGGACACCGACGCCGCGCTCCCCGGGGTCGAGGAGCCGGCGCTGCTGCTCGGCCAGTACCTGTCGGCGCTGGGCATCCTCTCCGCCGAGGAGGAGGAGGACCTGCACGTGCAGATGCTGGCGGGCGCCGTCGGGCTCGGTCACTCCCGGGTGGTGTTCAAGCCGCACCCCTCGGCCCCGGCCCGTTTCGCCCGCACCCTGGAGCAGGAGGCGGAGCGGCTCGGCGTCGAACTCACCGTGCTGGACACGCCGGTCCTGGCGGAGGTGCTGTACCGGCGGATGCGCCCGGCGCTGGTCGTCGGCTGCTTCTCCACGGCCCTGCTGACCGCGTCCGCGCTGTACGGGCTGCCGGTCGCCCGGGTCGGCACGGAGACCCTGCTGGACCGCCTGACGCCGTACGAGAACAGCAACCGCGTGCCCGTCACCGTCGTCGACGCGCTGCTGCCGGGACCGTCCGACCCGGACGCCGTCGCCGAGGGGCGGCCGGGCCTGGACACCGAGGCCCTCAACGCGCTGGTGCGCGCCGTCGGGTTCGCCATGCAGCCGAGGATCCTGCCGGAGCTGCGCCCGGCGGCCGAGGAGTATCTGCGGAGCCATCTCGACGCCCGCACCCGCCGGTACTTCAAGAAGCGCCGGCTGACGGCGCTGGGCCTGCCCGGCGGGGTGCCCGAGCGGCTGGCCTTCCTCCCGCGCAACGCCGCGGCACGCAGGGTGGTGCGGCGGGCGCGGGCCATCCGGCGCTCGATCACACGGTGAGGTGGTCCCCGGTGTCCGCCGGGGAGCGGCCGGGCGGGCCTCCGCCCCGCCGTCCCCCGGGGGCGGACTGGTCCCCCGCCCGCGGCAGCATGATCCAGCGGGAGACCACGAACGTCACGGGGATCGCCGCCGCGGAGGCGAGCAGCGGGGCGAACCGGCTGCCCGCCCGCAGCACGTCGACGATCAGGTACACGCCGGCCGTGGTGATCGCGAAGTTGGCGGCGTTCGTCAGCGGGAACAGCAGGAACTTCCGCCAGGTCGGCCGGGTCCGGTAGGTGAAGCGCGCGTTCAGGAAGAAGGACCCGACCATGCTGAGCAGGAACGCGAGAACGTGCGCGAGGAGATACGGCAGGCGCAGCAGGAACAGCAGGTAGAGGCCGTAGTACGTGCCGGTGTTGACGACGCCGACCACGGCGAAGACCGTGATCTGCCTCGCCGTCGGCCGGGTCGTGGCCGAAGGGGCCGGTGCGGTGCGCATCAGCGGACGAGGTCCTTCGTCCGTTCCACGTTGGTCGCCTTCACCAGGAAGTGCGGGCGCCCCTTGACCTCGTAGTAGATGCGGCCCGTGTACTCCCCGACGACGCCCAGCATCACCATCTGCACCCCCGCGAGCGCGGTGACGACGGTGACGATGGTGACGTACCCGGGTGTCTCCACGCCGTTGACGAGGGCGGCGCCCACGATCCACGCCGTGTAGAGCCCGGCGCAGGTCAGCAGGGTCATGCCGAGGTGGAGGGCGGCGCGCAGCGGCCGGTTGTTGAACGACAGCAGCCCGTCGAGGCCGTAGTTGAGCAGGGACTTCAGGGTCCAGGAGCTGCGGCCGTGCTCGCGTACGGCGTTCTCGTACTCGAAGGTGGTGCTGGGGAACCCCACCCACGCGAACAGGCCCTTGGAGAAGCGGTTGTACTCGGTCAGGGCCAGCACCGCGTCCACCACGCGCCGCGACAGCAGCCGGAAGTCGCCCACGCCGTCGACGAGTTCGACGTCGACGAGCCGGTTGACCAGCCGGTAGTACAGGCGGGCGGTGAGGGTGCGGGTGAAGCGGTCGCCGCTGCGGCTGCGCCGGGCGAGGACCTGGTCGTGGCCCTGGTCGCGCAGCTCGACCATGCGGGGGATCAGCTCCGGCGGGTGCTGGAGGTCGGCGTCCATGACCACCACCGAGTCGCCGGAGGCGTGGCGCAGGCCGGCGAGGAGGGCGGCCTCCTTGCCGAAGTTGCGGCTGAAGGAGACGTAGCGGACGCGCGGGTCGCGCGCGGCGAGCTGTTCCAGGAGGGGGAGCGTACGGTCGCGGCTGCCGTCGTCGACGTAGACGAACTCCATGTCGTGGCCGAGCGGCAGCAGGTCGTCGGCGACCTTCTGCACGGCGGCGTGGAAGCGTTCGACGACGTCTTCCTCGTTGTAGCAGGGGGCGACGATCGATATGAGCATGGTGGTCTCCGGGGCGCGGTCAGAGGGCGCTGGTGATGCGCTCGCGCGGGCGGGTGGCGGGGTGGAGCGCGGGGTGCCGTGCGGTCCGCCGGCGGCGGACCGCGGTGAGGGTGCCGAGCAGGACGAGGGTCAGGAGGGAGGCCCCTCCGACGGCCGCGCCCAGCCGCAGGCCGGGCGGGTGGAAGGTGCAGGTGACGCTGGTCGCGGAGCCGTCCAGGGGGACGGCGATCAGCCCGAAGTGGGTCCGGGCGGGCTCGGCCGCGGCACCGTCCGCCGCGCACCGCCAGCCGGCGATGCGGGGGGCGGCGATCACGGCGGTGCCCGTGCTGCCGGCCGGGAGCCGGGCCCGGACGGTGCCGTCGGAGACGGTCACCTCCTCGGCGCCGGTGGCCTTCAGCCCCCGCACGGCGGTGCGCAGCCGCGCGGTGTCCAGGCAGCCGACCGCGCCGTCCGGGACGGTGCCGGTGCGGGTCGGCGCCAGCTCGATCCGCACGTGGCCGGAGACCGGGGCGGTGCCGAGCCGCTGCATCGCGGCGATCTTGGCGGCGTCGGAGGTGAACCGGCCGGTCAGCGGCTTGGCCGGGGAGTCGGTGAGGCGGGCGGTGCCCGAGTAGTGCGGCGCCCAGAGGTAGACCTCGCTGCGGGCCGGGCACTGGGCGTCGATCGTGGGCCGGTGTGCGGCCGCTTTCGCGCGGGGGGCCTCGACCAGGGTGCCGGGCCGGTCGCCGGGCGCCCGTGCGGGGCGCGCGCCGTCGCCGGTGCGGACGGTCAGCGCGGGCACGGTGTAGACGCGGCTGCCCAGCAGCAGTTCCTGGTTGCGGTAGGGCGACGGGCCGAAGGCGGAGACGCCGGTGCGGGCGTCGGGCGCGGTGGCCGGCCGGACGGTGACCAGGGGCGGTACGTCCTGCCGGGACACGGTCACGGGGCCGCGGTCGCGGGGGTTCCACCGCTGGTGCTGGTCGGGCGGGGAGTGGACCCGGGCGCCCACGGAGAAGACCGCGTCGGTGACGGCGTTGTCCAGGCTCTGTACGTTGCGGCCGCGCGAGGTCCAGCCGCCGCCGAGGGCCGTGAGGGTACGGCTGAGGACGTCGGCGGTGAGGCTGCTGTAGTACTGGGCGCCCTGGCCGCCCACCACCATGGGGTCGTTGCCCACGGTCTGCTCCCGACCCGGGTCGGTGCGGTGGGCGGGCCAGCCGTCGGCCTCGGACACGGCCTTCGCCTGCTCGCGCTGCCGGTCCCCCCAGGACGCGTAGTCGTCCAGGTGGTTGAGCCGCAGCCGGGTGGCCACGGCGGAGGTGGCGGCGGCCTCGCCGAGCTGCGCGCCGACCAGGACGACGACGGCGAGCCCGGCCAGTCCGACCCGCCGACGCGCCCCCGCCCGTCCGGCCCGGGGCTCGCCCCTGCCGGCGGTGGCGGGGTCCTCCCCGGCGGGGGCGGGATCCTCCCCGGCGGGTGCGGGGTCCGCCCCGACGCCTCGACCACGTCCGTCGCCGGGTCCGTCCCCGGTTTCGCGGCCGTGGTCGGCTTCGCGGCCGTCGTCGACGTCGGCGGAACTCCCGGCGGCGCGGCCGCTCCCCCCGCCGGAAGCCGTGGCGGCGGCACCGGACCGGACGGCCTCCGCACGGCGCACGCGCACGGCGAGCCCCGCGAGCCCCGGGCGGCGGGCCGCGCCCGTGTCGCCGGTCGTGTCGCCGGTCGTGTCGCCCGCCTCCGCCCCGCGGCCGTCCCCGGCTTCGGGGACCGTGACTCCCCCGGCTCCCGCGGCCTCCGCCGCTTCCGCCGCTTCCGCACGGCGCAGCAGAAGGAGGCCGGTGAGTGCTCCCGCGGTGGACAGCAGCAGGACGGGCCAGGCGTAGGCGTGCACCAGGCCGCTCCGGCTCGCGACGGCGGCGACCAGGGCGAGCAGCGCGGTGGCCGCGGCCAGGGCGCGCGGGGCGGGGACGCCGTAGGACAGGGTGTGCCAGGCCGCGACGACGAGCAGCGCGCAGAGCACGAACGTCTGGCGGTAGGGGCTGCCGTTGGGCGTGGCGAAGGCGTGCCAGGCGAGGTGGGTCGGTGTCCACTGGAGCGAGAGCGCGACGGCGGCCACCAGCAGGCTCCACCCGGCGCGCACCCGCACGGGGGCGGCCCGGTGGAAGGGCAGGGCGAGGGCCAGCAGCAGCGCGGTGGTGCCGACGAAGAGCGCGGGGCTGGCGAACCCGTACGTGGTGGGCAGCAGCCGCGCCAGCAGGTCCTGCGTCGCGACCGGCGTGAAGTGCGTGACCCGCCCCGGGTAGGCGTGTTTCGTGCCGAAGTAGACGACCGTGACCAACGGGGCGGCCAGGCCGACGCCCAGGGCGACGGTGGCCGTGGCCCGGCCGGCCGCCGCCAGGGCCCGGCGGCGCGGGAGGCCGGAGAGCCACAGCCGGAGCAGCAGGAAGAGACCGGCGCCGAGGGTGGCCATGTAGGCGGTGTAGAAGTTGGCGATCCAGGCGAGCGCCACGACCAGCACGCCGAGCAGCCGGCGCCGTCCGTCGAGCGCCCACTCCCCGACCAGGCACAGCAGGGGCAGGGCGACGAGGCCGTCGAGCCACATCGGGTTGTACGAGGCGTCGGCGAGCGACCAGCCGCACAGGGCGTACGCGGCACCCAGCAGTCCCGCCGCCCACCAGCGGCCGGGACGCAGCCGCAGCAGCAGCCAGGCCATGGCGGCACCGGCGCAGGCGGTCTTCAGGACGGTGATCACGTAGACGGCCAGGTCGATCTCGTCCCTCGGGAACACGACCACGAGCAGGGCGAACGGGCTGCTCAGATAGGTCCCGAGGTCGGGCAGGAAGCTGGAGCCGAACCCGGACTGCCAGTTGACGAGCAGGCCGCCGTCGGAGCGGCCGTGCAGCAGGTCCCACAGGTGGGCGTGGAACGGCACGTACTGGTTGCCCAGGTCGTTGACCGCGCGGGTGCGCGGACCGAAGGGATAGCTGCGGGCGACGGCGTCGGCCGCGCAGAACGCGGTGACGGTGAGGGCCGCGGCGAGCAGCGCGGCGGCCCGTCGCGGTGTGCCGCGCAGGATTGAGCGTTTCATTCTCGGCGGGCCCCAAGCAGTATGCGTCGCGTGCGGGGAGGCGAATCCCCCGTGCGCCGGTCCAATCGATTAGACCGGGGGCATTCCGTCTTGGTTGGGCAATCGCCGGTGAACAACGGGCGAATGGTTGATGGCCGAATGCGCGCCTGCCCCGCCGGAGCAGTCAATTCCGGCCGATCGCCGCCGAACCGGGGGGAGAGGGAATGCACAGCAGAAATGAAGCAGAGGTTAATTCCGTCTTTCACGACGGCCGGCCGGCACAATTCGGCGGCCTTTTTCCTAGGCTGGCCCCTGCGCCACCTCCCACGTGCTCCCGCACTGCCGTGCGTCCCCATGACGGATAAGAGGCCCCCTCCCCATGAACAGCCGCTCCCTGCTCCGCAGCCCGGTGTCCCGGCGTCTGCTGCGCCCCGTCGCCGACCTCATCGACCAGCGCATCGAGCGACAGGTCCGCTCGGCGGTCCGCCGCACCGGCGCCCCGTCGGCACCGCCCGTCCCGGACACCGGCCGACTGGTCCGCGACGTCGAGGAACTGAGGCACCGGCAGCTCACCATCGAGCTGCTGCTCGGCCCCGGCGGCCGCGGCATATCCCGCATGGTGGGCGAGGCTTCACTGGAGCACCTGTACGCCGAGGTCGAGGCCCTGTGCGGCGACCGCGAGGCGGCGGAGCGCAACGTCGCCGCCGCCTTCCGCCTGCTGGTGGCGCTGGAGTCGCTGGGCGTCGGCCGGATCGCGGGCGGCACCATGAACATCTGCGGCAAGCTCGGCACGATCCCCCTGCTGGACCCGCCGAACGACGAGATCCTGGAGATCGGCACCCTCTACGGCATGTTCTCCGCCGGGCTCGTCCGGATGATGGAGCGCGACGGCCGCAGCCCGGCCCTGACCATCGTCGACCCGTTCGCCGGCGTGCAGCTCCAGCCCGGCACCGACCGGCGTCCGGACCCCACGGGCGCGCCGGTCGACGAGCACGCCGTGCGCACCAACCTGGCCCTCGCCGGTCCGGCGGGCGCGGCGGCGCGCATCCGGCAGGGCTTCTCCGAGGACCCCGAGACCCGGGCGGCCGTCTCGGACCGCGACTACGGCGTGATCGTCGTGGACGGCGACCACTCGGCCGAGGGCGTCGCCCGGGACCTGGAGTGGGCCGAGGAGATCGCCGCGCCCGGCGGGATCGTCGTCCTTGACGACTACGGCGACCCCCGCTGGCCGGGCATCAAGGACGCCCTGGACGACCGCCTGAAGGGCACGACGACCCGGTTCGTCTTCCTGGGCAAGGCGGCCCGCTCGGCGTTCCTGCGGGCGGCCTGAGCGGGCTGCGCGGCGTGCCCGGGCGGACACGTTGGGCGATTCGTGCGATTTTCCGACCGTCGGATCGCGCGTGCCCCCTTACTTTCGGCCGCCCAGGGGGCATCCTCGCCTCATGGCCACTGCGCAAGAGACGCACGAGTACCCCGGCGAGCTGAACGACGTGCCCGGCTGGTTCTGGCCGCTCGACCAGGTGCTGTTCTCCTGGTTCCTGGAGCGGCAGGAGCGGCTGGGCACCCGCGGCGACCTGCTGGAACTGGGCGCCTACCTGGGCAAGAGCGCGATCCTGCTCGGGCACCGGCTGCGGGACGGCGAGAGACTCACCGTCTGCGACCTGTTCGGTGCGGAGCCGCCGGACGCGGCCAACCGGGCGGAGGCGGCGAAGTCGTACTCCTCCCTCACTCGCCAGGCCTTCGAACGGAACTACCTCTCCTTCCACGACACCCTGCCGACGATCGTCCAGGCGCCCAGTTCCGCGGTCGTCGACGAGGTCGCGCCGGGCACCTGCCGCTTCGTGCACGTCGACGCCTCGCACCTGTACGAGCACGTCGAGGGCGACATCGGAGCGGCCAAGGAGCTGCTGGTGCCCGAGGGCATCGTCGTCCTGGACGACTTCCGCAGCGAGCACACCCCGGGCGTCGCCGTCGCGGCCTGGGAGGCGGTGCTCAACCGCGGCCTGCGCCCGGTCTGCCTGAGCAGCCAGAAGCTGTACGGCACGTGGGGCGACCCGGAGCCCGCGCAGGAGGAGCTGCTCGCGGCGCTGCACGGGCGCGACGACATCTCCGTGACGGTGGAGCACGCCGCCGGTCACCGGCTGGTGCGCACCCGCGCCCGGAGCAAGCGGCTGCGGCCGCCCTCCCTGCCGTCCTCGCGGCACCCGGCGCCCGCCGCCGCGTCCGTCCCGGCGCCGGGTGCGGGCCGGCCGGACACCACCGCGCCGGTGCCGGGGCAGGCCGCACAGGCCCGTCCGGCGGCCCGCGCGGTCCGCGCGGCGCGCGCTTCGGTCCCCCGGGAGCGCACCCGGCGGCTCGCCCTGGACCTGCTGCCACCCCTCGTCACACGGGCCGTGCGCCGCCGCCGGGCGGCGCGCCGGGCGAAGGCGGGCGGCACGGGCGGCACGGCGGGGGCGGCTCAGTCGAGGCCGTAGGCCGCCGCGATGCCCGCGATCACCAGGTCCAGCGACTCCTCGTAGTGCCGGTCCCAGTCCGTGAAGATCTCCGCGCCCGCCGCGGCCGCCAGCGGGTAGTCGGCCAGCAGGCGGGCGCGTTCGTCCATGTCGTAGCCCTCCCGGCGCTCGCCGGGCAGCGGCTCGACGCCCTGCTCCTCGGTGACGAAGCCGAGCGTGAACTGGTACGTCGTCGTGGTCGCCCGCACCGCCTGCGCGAGGGTGAACCCGGCGGCGGTGAACAGCCGCAGGGTGCCCTCCATGTACTCGGCGTGCACCGCGCCGGTGAAGCGTGAGCCGCTGAACACCTTGGCGCCGTCGCGGTAGGCGAGCAGACACGTGCGCAGGCCGTGGTTGGCCTTGAGCAGCCGCTCCCGCCAGGTGTCGGCCGGGTCGAGCGGGGTCCCGGCCACCATCCGGCGGTACATCTCGGTGGCCATCTCGTCGAGCAGGGCCTGCTTGTCCTTGAAGTGCCAGTACAGGGCGGGCGCCTTGACGTCCAGCTCCCTGGCGATGGTGCGCAGGCTCAGGCCGTCCAGGCCGGTCTCGTTCAGCAGCTTCAGCGCCGTGTCCGCGACCCGTCGGCGGTCGAGGGGGGCGCGTCGTTCCGTACTCACGCTTGACAGCTTAACGGCGTTAAGTCCATCCTCGGAGCCGTACGGAACTTAACGACGTTAAGGAGAGTTGCCGTGAAAGTCATGGAAACGCATGCCTTGGACACGGATGTACTGATCGTCGGCGCGGGCCCCACCGGTCTCGCCCTGGGCGTCGACCTCGCCCGGCGCGGGGTGGACGCGCTGGTGCTGGAGGGCGCCGGCGCGCTGTTCCCGGGCTCTCGGGGCAAGGGCTTCCAGCCCCGCACGATGGAGGTGCTCGACGACCTCGGCGTCGTCGACGCGATCCACGCGGTGGGCGCCCCCTACCCGGTCGGCATGATCTGGCGGGACGGCGAGCGGGTCGGTGAGCACCACATGTTCGAGCCGGCCGAGCCGAGCGAGGACTCGCCGTACAACCGGGCGTGGATGGTGCCGCAGTGGCGCACGCAGGAGATCCTGGCCGCGCGGCTCGCGGAACTGGGCGGCCGGGTCGCCTTCCACCACGAGGTCGCCGGGGTCGCACAGGACGCGAAGGGCGTCACCGCGCACCTCTCCTCGGGCGGGTCCCTGCGCGCCCGCTACCTGGTCGCGGCGGACGGCGGCCGCTCGGCGGTGCGGCGCGCGCTCGGCATCGGCATGACCGGCGAGACCGTCGACCCGAGCCCGACGCTGGTGGCGGACGTCCGGATCAGCGGCCTGGACCGGGACAACTGGCACGTCTTCCCGCCGCGCGAGGGGGTCGGCCTCCTCGCCGTCTGCCCGCTGGCCGGCACGGAGGACTTCCAGGTGATGGCGCGGTTCCCGGAGGGCGCGGAGGTGGACACCTCGCCGGACGGCGTCCGCAAGGTCGTCGCCGAGCGCTCGCACCTCGCCGCCGAGGACGTGACCGAGGTCCGCTGGACCTCCGACTTCCGGCCCCGGGCGGCGCTGGCCGACCGGTTCCGGGCGGGCCGGGTCTTCCTCGCCGGGGACGCGGCGCACGTGCACTCCCCCGCGGGCGGCCAGGGACTCAACACCAGCGTCCAGGACGCCTACAACCTGGGCTGGAAGCTCGACGCGGTGCTCAGGGGCGACGCCCCGGCCGCACTCCTGGACAGCTACGAGGAGGAACGGCGCCCGGTCGCCGCGCAGATGCTCGACCTGTCGACCGCCGTCCACCGCGGCGAGGTGCGGCGCGGCGGGGCGACCCGGCAGCTCGGGATCGGCTACCGGGACTCGTCGCTGACGCGGGAGACGCGGGACGCCGTCGCCGAGGACGCGATACGGGCCGGGGACCGCGCCCCCGACGGCCGGGTGAACGGCGTACGGCTCTTCGACGCCTTCCGGGGACCGCACTGGACGCTGCTGGCCCTCGGCGCCGACGCGCCCGACGCCGCCGTGGGGCCGGCGGTACGGGTGGTGCGCGGCGGCCCGCACGGGGCGTACGGCACGGGGCTGTTCCTCGTACGGCCGGACGGCTACGTCGGCTGGGCCGGGGACACACCGGAGGGTCTCGGCTCCTACCTGGACCGCTTCGGGCAGGGCGCCTGAGACCCGGACCGGCGGCGGCCCGGCCCGGCAGCCGTCAGAACGCGTCCGAGGGCACGTACGTCCCCCACACCTCCCGCAGCGCGTTGCACACCTCGCCGACCGTCGCGCGGGCGCGCAGGGCGTCCTTCATCGGGTACAGGACGTTGTCCTCGCCCTCGGCGGCCTTCTTCAGGGCCGCCAGTGCCGAGTCCACCGCCGCCCGGTCGCGCTCCGCGCGAAGCCGGGCCAGGCGCTCGGCCTGCTGGGCCTCGATGGCCGGGTCGACGCGCAGGGGCTCGTAGGGCTCCTCCTCGTCGAGCTGGAAGCGGTTGACGCCGACGACGACCCGCTCGCCGGAGTCGGTCTCCTGGGCGATGCGGTAGGCGGAGCGCTCGATCTCGCTCTTCTGGAAGCCGTGCTCGATGGCGTTGACCGCGCCGCCGAGGTCCTCGACCTTGCCCATCAGCTCCAGGGCCGCGGCCTCGACGTCGTCGGTCATCCTCTCCACGACGTAGGAACCCGCGAAGGGGTCGACGGTCGCCGTCACGTCCGTCTCGTAGGCGAGGACCTGCTGGGTGCGCAGGGCCAGGCGGGCCGACTTGTCGGTCGGCAGCGCGATGGCCTCGTCGAAGGAGTTGGTGTGCAGGGACTGCGTCCCGCCGAGGACCGCGCCCAGGCCCTGCACGGCGACGCGAACCAGGTTGACCTCGGGCTGCTGGGCGGTGAGCTGCACGCCGGCGGTCTGGGTGTGGAAGCGCAGCATCAGCGACTTGGGGTTCTTCGCGCCGAACTCCTCCTTCATCACCCGCGCCCAGATCCGGCGGGCCGCGCGGAACTTGGCGACCTCCTCCAGGATCGTCGTGCGCGCCACGAAGAAGAAGGACAGGCGCGGCGCGAAGTCGTCCACGTCCATGCCCGCCGCGACCGCGGTGCGCACGTACTCGATGCCGTCCGCGAGGGTGAACGCGATCTCCTGCGCGGGCGAGGCACCCGCCTCGGCCATGTGGTAGCCGGAGATCGAGATGGTGTTCCACTTCGGGATCTCGGCCCGGCAGTACTTGAAGATGTCCGCGATCAGACGGAGGGAGGGCTTGGGCGGGAAGATGTACGTCCCGCGCGCGATGTACTCCTTCAGCACGTCGTTCTGGATCGTGCCGGTGAGCCGGTCGGCGCTCACGCCCTGCTCCTCGGCGACGAGTTGGTAGAGCAGGAGCAGCAGGGCGGCGGGGGCGTTGATCGTCATGGACGTGGAGACCTTGTCCAGCGGGATCCCGCCGAACAGCACGCGCATGTCGTCGATGGAGTCGATGGCGACGCCGACCTTGCCGACCTCGCCGCTCGCGATCGGCGCGTCCGAGTCGTGGCCCATCTGGGTGGGCAGGTCGAAGGCGACCGACAGGCCCATGGTGCCGTTGGCGATGAGCTGCTTGTAGCGGGCGTTGGACTCGGTCGCCGTGCCGAAACCGGCGTACTGGCGCATCGTCCACGGCCGGCCCGTGTACATCGTCGGATAGACACCCCGGGTGAAGGGATAGGCCCCGGGCTCGCCCAGCTTCTCGGCCGCGTCCCAGTCCGTCAGGGCGTCGGGCCCGTAGACCGGTTCGATGGGCAGCCCGGACTCGGACTCGCGCGTCATGTGTGATGCCTCCCGCTGAGCACATGGTCGTACTGCTCGAACTGCCCGCCCTTTACCCGCCGGTACAGTCCGGCACTTCGACGGACTGTATCCGCGCGCGTGCACCCGGTGGAGAGGCGCACGCTGGGACCTTCCTCACAACCTCCGTGCGGTCCCGGTCACAACGATGCCCCTCCGTTCGCGGCGCGTCATCCGGGGGAACCACTCAGGAGGACGTCGGTGCGGGGCCGTGGGACGGCAGGGGGGCCGTGATGCGCGTGAGGGACACGGGGAACACGGGTCGGGCGGCCGCGGTCGCCCTGGGGACCGTACTGCTGGCGGGCGGCTGCACCGTGCAGGGCACCGGGCCGGACGGCACGGGGCACGCGCCGGTGCGCATCGACGTCACCACCGCGGCCCCGCCCGGGAGCACGCCGCCCGGGGACCGCCGCTCCTCGGGCCCGCCGCCGCCCGCGCCGTCGAAGGCGGCCAGGGTGCTGTGGAAGCGGGGCGACTCCGGCCGGGACGTCCGTGAGCTGCAGGCCCGGCTGCGGCAGGTCGAGTGGCTCGTGGACGGACCGACCGGGACGTACGACGACCTGACCGAGCGCGCGGTCAGCGGCTTCCAGGGCAAGCGCGGACTGCCCCGCACCGGCCGGACGGACACCGTCACCTGGCAGCGGCTGCTCGCGATGTCGCACGAACCGGGCACGTGGGAGCTGTACCTGATGGGCGGCCAGCCCGCCGCCGCGCCCGACCCGCGCTGCACGACCGGCCGGGTGCTGTGCATCAGCAAGTCCAGCCGGACACTGCGCTGGATGATCGACGGGCGGACCGTGTCGACGATGTCCGTGCGCTTCGGCTCCATGCACACGCCGACCAGGGAGGGCGTCTTCCAGGTCTACTGGAAGTCCCGCCACCACTGGTCGACGCTCTACGACTCGGCCATGCCCTACGCCATGTTCTTCAGCGGCGGCCAGGCCGTGCACTACTCCTACGACTTCGCGGCCCGGGGCTACGCGGGTGCCTCGCACGGCTGCGTCAACGTGCGGGACGAAGGGGCGATCGCCGGCCTCTACGCGCAGGTGAGGAACGGCGACAAGGTCGTCGTGTACCGATGAGGCGAAGGGGGCGCGGGCGGGACCGGGGGAACGTGTCCCGCCCGCGCCGAGGTGCACGAGCCGCAGGTACGGGGGGAACCCCGGCTCGGTGCAGAAAGCCGATGACCAGTCGGCTTCACTCATTACTGCGTTGCGGCGTCCGAAAGTGTCACACCCTCGGCGAGGGAATCTTCGGCATGTACGAAAGCGCAGGTCAGGCGGCCGTCGTGGAGGACGCGGCGCGGGGTGCGTAGGCGGGCGCCGGCTGCTGCGGGCGGGGCTCGTGGGACGACGGGGCGTGCGGGCCGTGGGGCCGGGAGGGGCCGTGGGCGGGCGGGGCTATGTCGGCGTCGTCGTCATCGCCGTTGCCGTTGCCGCCGTCGTCACCGTCGTCGTCCTGGTTTCCCTGGCCGCCGTTGCCCTTGCCGCCCTTGTTCCCCTTGTCGACCGTGTTCCCACTGCTGCCGCTGTTGCTCTTGTTCCCTTTGCCGCCCTTGTTCCCGTTGCCGCTGTTGCCGCTGTTCCCCTTGCCGTTGTCGCCCTTGCCGTCCTGGCCCTCGCCGGTGTCCTTGCGGAGCTCGCCCTCGTAGGTCGCCGCTCCGGAGTCGCCGTGGTCCGCGCCGTCCCGGGTGCCGGTACCGGCGGGCGTTCCGGCGAGGAGGTTGCCGCAGTACTTCCCGACCCGCGACGCTCCCCCGGCCGCCTCCTTCAGCGCGCGCCGGTGGGCGGCGTCGAGCTGCTGGCCGGCCCGGACCTTGCGGCAGGACGCGGCCAGGTTCGAACGCCGTCCCTCCGAGCCGTCCCGGTCCCGGCCGTCGGCGCCGCGGTCCTCGGTGCCGTCGCCGTCCCGGGCGGTCTCCCCGCCGGGCCCGCCCGAGGGGGAGCCGGATTCCGCCCCGCCCTGCACGCCGTCCAGCGGCGAGGGCGGAGCGGAGGGACGGTCGGGGGAGGCGGCGGCCGAGACGGTCGCGGCGGGTTCCGGATCGGTGCCGTCGAACGGCGTCGGCAGTACTCCGGTTCCGGCCGCCACCGCCACCCCGCCGACCATGCCGACGGTCAGCGCGGCGGCCAGCCCGAAGCGCAGGGGACGGCTCCAGCGCGCACGCCGGGTGCCGTCGCCGGGCGGGCCGATGCGGACGAGTCCGGCGTCGGAGGCGCCGGTGGCGGTGCCGCGTCCGAGGGCGGCCCGCGCACCCGCCGACGCGTCGGCCCGCTCGGCCTGCACCTTGCGGAAGGCCGCCAACGCCGAGGCCTCGCCGGGGAGTTCCTCGCCGGTCGGAGCCGGTGGGACGGCCAGCGCACCCAGGGCGGCGACGAGTCGTCCGGCCCGGTCGCGGGCCGCGGGGTCGGTGCCCTCCAGGGCCTCCAGCGGCTCTCCGCGCAGCAAGATCTCCGCCGTTTCGCGGTCCAGCCACTCGTCCTGCTCGTCGGCCATCACATGTCCTTCTGCGTCCGCGCACGCGTATGCGTCACACTCGCGGACGTCACCGCGCGGCCGCGCGGTTCTCGCTGCGGCGGCAGGGCGTCCAGCCCGCCGTCCGATTCCGGATCGCCGCCGAGCAGCTCGGCCAGGCGCTTCAGCCCGCGGTGCGCCGCCGTGCGGACGGCCCCGGGCCGCTTGCCCAGCGTCTCGGCGGCGCTCTTGGCGTCGAGGCCCATCACCACGCGCAGGACGACGGCCTCGGCCTGGTCCTGGGGCAGCCTGGCGATGAGGGAGAGCGTGCTGCCGGTGGCCAGTGCCTCCATGGCCTCGCCCGCGGTGTCGGACTCCGCGGGCCTGCCGGTCAGCTCCGTCTCGTCGCCGCCGATCACCGGCCGGCGACCGCGCATGCGGATGTGGTCGAGCGCGCGGTTGCGGGCGATGCGGGCGGCCCAGCCACGGAACCGGTCGGCGTCGCCGTCGAACCGTTCCAGGTCGCGGGCGATCTGCAGCCAGGCCTCCGACGCCACGTCCTCGGCGTCGTGATCGCCGACGAGCGTGCGCACGTACCCCAGCAGTCGCGGATGCACGGCGCGGTACACGGCCCGGAACGCGGTCTCGTCCCCGGCCTGTGCCGCACGCACCGCGGCGGTCAGCTCCGCGTCGTCCCCCAGCACCGAGAAGGCCTTTCTGCGCCTGTACCGGCGCCGCTCTCGCGGACGTGGTCCTCGCCGTCGTGGTGGTTGCCCGGCCGAGGACCGCGGTGGTCGCCCGCAACCCCGTCGCGGGAGCGAGCCCCCCGCTGCATCGGCGCGAATGGCACGTTACGTCTTGAAACCGCCACTCGTCCACGTCCTCATCGCCTTGCCGTACAAGATGCAACTAACCCGTGACGCGGCGGGGTGTGACACAAATCGCGGGCACGGCGCTGAAGGGAGTACGGGCCGCCGCGCGGCCCGTGCCGCGCGACGGCCGGGGCCTCTCCTGTGGGGGGTGGCGGCCCCGGCCGTTGCCTCGGCCGCCGCGATCGCCCCCGGCAGGGGACTACTGGTCCCGGCCGGGCATCTGTCCCGTGGCGTTGCCGCCCGTGCTCCCGCCCGCGGCGTTCGGGCTTCCCGGCGCACCCGGCCGGGTCTGCCGCCCGGCGCAGTGGGCCCCGACGTGCTCCGCGCCGCCCGCCGCCGTGACCAGCCGCTGCCAGGCCGTGGCGTCCAGTGCCCCGCCGCGGCCCGCCACCCGCTCGTAGGCACGGCAGTGGGCCTCGGTGTCCCGGGCGGGGGCCGGACGGTCCGGGGACGCGGGAGGCGTGGCGGTCTCCCGCGCGGGAGGCGGCGTGGCGGCGGACGGGGCGGCGTCCGGCCGGACCGGGACCTCGGCGGAGGCGCCGTCGGAGGCGGGGGTGTCGGGG
The DNA here is from genome assembly GCF_003112575.1 of Streptomyces ardesiacus. GTDB lineage: Bacteria > Actinomycetota > Actinomycetes > Streptomycetales > Streptomycetaceae > Streptomyces > Streptomyces ardesiacus. The sequence goes on along the minus strand of NZ_BEWC01000002.1, from coordinate 435,041 downwards.
GATGCGGTGGCTGTGGCGGTGGCCGTGGCGGTGGCCGGATGTGTGCGGACCGGGCCGCCGTCGTGCGCGGTCGAGCCGCCCCCGCCCATGGTCGCGTAGGCGGCACCGCCCAGGGTGAGGCTCGCCAGCAGGACCGAGAGGACGGTCTTCAGCGAGCGTCCCGGGCGGCACCCGCTGCGCGGGCGCCAGTCGTCCCGGCGCCGCCTCCGCGCGGCCCGCCCCGGTTCCGCGTCCCGGGCGGCCCGGAAGGCGGCCACGGCACGCCGCTCGCCCTCGGCGTCGGCGCCCTCCTCGCGCAGCGCCGCGGCGAGCAGTACCTCCGCCTCCGGGGCGTCGCCGGGGGCGGGCCGGGGACCGGCGCCGCGGCCCCGCCCGTGCCGTACGGCCATGTCCGCCTCCGCTCCCGCCCGGTCCGCCGGGCCGCCGTGCTCGGCGTCCCTCATGTCGACTCCCCCAGCGTGCCGGGGCCGTCATCCGTCACACCGTCGGCGCCGAGCTGCCGGGCCAGCCGCCTCAGCCCCCGGTACGTCGCCGTGCGGACCGCGCCCGGCCGCTTGCCGAGCACACGGGCGGCGGACGGCCCGTCGAGGCCGACGACGACTCTCAGCAGTACGGCCTCGGCCTGGTCCCGCGGCAGCCCGGCGACGAGGTCCAGCGCGGTCCGTGTGGAGAGCGTCTCCAGGGCCTGCTCGTGCGTGGAGTGCGGGCCCGGCAGGTCGAGGACGTCCTGCTCCGTCGCCGTGGAGCGGGGCCGCACCTTCAGGCGCCGCAGGTGGTCCAGGGCCCGGTGCCGGGCGATCGTCGCCGTCCAGCCCCGGAAGCCGGCGCCGTCGCCCCGGAAGCGCCGCAGGTCACGGGCTATCTCCAGCCACGCGTCCGCCGCCACGTCCTCGGCGTCGTCCCCGACCAGCCCGCGCAGGTAGCCCAGCAGGCCGGGCTGCACGAACCGGTAGGCGACCGCGAAGGCGGCCTCGTCACCGTCCTGGGCCCGCGCGACCGCCGCGCCCAGTTCCCCGTCGTGCGCCTGCACGCGGCGCGGTTCCCCTCGCTGGCCCAAGAACCGTCCTCGTCCGTACCGAGTCCTCCGCGTGCTCGGGTGAGCCCGCCCCCCAAGGTCATCAGCGTCCGCACGGACGGAAGTGTCACAGGAAAACCCCGGGCGCCACGGCGCCCCCGGGTCACAGCGGTACGACGCCCAGGCGGTCGAGGAGGCGGAAGAAGAGGTCCTCGGCCACGGGACCGCGCTCGCCCCCGGGCCCGGGGGCCCCGTCCGCCCCCTCCCCGGCGTCCGGGTCGTCCGCCAGCACCTCCGCCAGCTCCCCGGCGCTCGCGGCGCACCCGGCCTCCGCGGCCCAGGCGACGGCGCGCTCGGCGGCGTCGCGGGGCTCCAGGAAGTAGTCCTCCAGGGTGAGCCCGTCCCGTTCGGCGCCCAGGTACCCGGCCATCGCGGTCCGCGCCAGGCAGGTCGTCCAGGCCCCGCTCTCGGGCGCCGCCGCCTCCACGACCACGCAGTCGCTGTCCATCACGTACCCGAACAGCGCGGGCGCGCCGGTCTGCCCGGCCAGGTCGTTCATGTTCCCGATGTCTCCGTCACCGCCCGGGAACTCCCACACCTGCCACCCGCCCGGCGCACTCCGGCGCAGGGTCATGTCGGCGGCGACGGCCGGCGCCGCCAGCTCCGCGAGCGGCCGCTCGGCGCGGCCGACGACGAAGTACCCCCAGTAGCCCATGTCCCGGCTCCCCCCGGCGTGTCGGTTCGGCTCGGTCAAAAGACCACCACAGCCGTACGGCCGTTCGCAGCCGGATCGGCCAATCGGCGCCGGTGGGCCGGGCCCGGGGCGTCAGTCGAGGCGGTCGGCCAGCGACTTGAAGTCCGCCCAGGACAACTCGGGCTTGCCGGGGTCCCACAGCTTCTGGACCGTCGCGGCCAGCGGCAGCCGGATGCCCTCGGCGACCTGGGCCTGGGTCTGGGCGTTCGGGAAGTCGCCCCAGACGGCGAAGCTCCCGCCGAGTATCTGCTTGTCGTACTTGGCGTCGACGGCCGTGGTGCCGCGCAGGACGCGCGGGGTCCACTGCTCGTAGATGCGCTGGCCGGTGGGGTAGACGAAGGTCTGCGGCTCGCCGAGCACGTAGTAGAGGAACTCGTCGTTGTAGTTGATGACCTGGCGGCCCTCGCCCAGGTACTGCGTGGGCGGGCGGGCGCCGATCTCCTTGCCGGTCCAGTAGGCGACCTTGATGTCCTTCAGCGGCTCGACGGACGTGTCCTTGAAGAAGCCGTCGTTCCAGGCGCGCGGGGTGCGGTGGTGGGCCATGACCGTCTTGGCGCGGCCGTTGAGCCAGCCGGTGGTGAGGTCGGCGACGGTGCCGCCGGAGCCGTAGGCCTTGCGGGCGGCGGCGGCCAGCGTGGGGTAGGACGCCTCGGGGTCGGGCACGACGAGCGCCTGGTACTCGTCGGCGCCGAGGTGGAACTGGGAGCCGGGGAAGAGGTCGGCGTACTCGTTCAGCAGGTCGTCGACGATCTTCGCGGCCTCCGGCTTGGAGATGTCGATGGCGCCGCGCGTCGCCTTGCCCTGCGCGTTGCGCAGCTGGAGGTCGGGGTGGGCGGCGATCACGGCGCCGAGGTGGCCGGGCGAGTCGATCTCGGGGACGACGGTGATGTGGCGCGAGGCGGCGAGATCGACGATCTCCTTCGTCTCGGCCTTGGTCAGGTGCTCGTCCGAGACGATCTCGGGGTGCGAGTCGGACTCGATGCGGAAGGCCTGGTCGTCGGAGAAGTGCAGGCCCAGCTCGTTGAACTTGAGGTCGCCCAGCTCGCGTATCCGGTCCTTGATCCAGTCGGCGCTGTAGTGCTTGCGGGCGATGTCGAGCGAGAAGCCGCGCTTCGGTTTGGCCGGCTCGTCCTTCACCACGCCCTCCGGCGCGGTGCCGCCGCCGTCCACCTCCTGCTTCAGGGTGCGGGTGCCGTAGTAGACGCCGGCCTCGGCGGGCCCGGTGACGGTGACGCGCCCGTCGCGCACGGTCATGGTGTACGACTCCGGATTCGCGCCCTTGTCGGCCTTGACGTCGAGCAGCAGGTCCCCGGCGCGTGCGTCGCCCTTCTGGCCCGCGTACGTCATCCCCAGCTCGCCGGCGACCAGCTTCCCCTCGTCGGCGAGACCGGCGTCGGCGACGACGACCCGGTGCCCCTTCGCCGGCTGCCACCCCGGGCCCCGGGCCGCGGTGTGCTCCCGTACGGCGGGTATGGTGCGCGGTGCCTTCGACAGCGGGTAGGTCCGGCTGGGACTGGGCGCGGCCGCCTCGTCCGAGCGGGTCGCCGGCCCTTCCCGGCCGCCGCCGTCACCACCCTCGCCGGTGGCCCACAGGCCCACTCCCACGCCGAGGGCGGCGACCACCGCGCCGGCGATCACGGCCCGCTGTCTCACCTTGTGCGCCGGTGTCCGGCTTCCGTGCTGGCTCACAGCGCCAACCTAGGGCCGCCGTTGCCGTCATGCGTCCACCACATGTTCTGAAACTCTCCCGTTCGGGTGAAATTCGGGCATCGGACGGACACGTGTTGCCGTCACTCGATAACGTGACGCCACATCTTTCGCACAATCCCCTGCCGACACACACGTGAAGCCCACGAGGACACACGCTGCCTGCGCACCGTCTCCCAGACCTCCCCCGCCGAGTGGCCATACCGGTACCGGTGCAAACACGCGCCACACCGGCAACGGCCACCCCGCTGGACCGCTTCAACGCGGCCCCGGCCGAGGAGGCCACCCGCACCCTCCTCGCCTGCCTGAACAGCCCCGCCTGGGCCCACCGCCTCACCGCCCACCGCCCCTACCCGGACCTCACCGCCCTCCTGGCGGCAGCGGACGAGGCCGCCTACGACCTCACCCCGGAGGACCTGGCCGAGGCCCTGACCGCGGAGACGCCGCCCGCCCTGCCGGAGGGCACCTACGCGGCGGCCCATACGGCACTGAGCGCGGCCCATGCCGCCTACGCATCCCGCTTCGGACACGCGTTCGTCATCAGCCTGGCCACCGTGAGCCCGGACGAGACCCTGAACCACGTCCTGACGGCCATCCGGTCACGTTTGAGCAACGACCTGGACGAGGAGCGCCTGGTGGCGGCGGAGGAACTCCGGCGCCTGGCAAGGACACGGCTGAGCACCACCCTGAGGTGACGTCAGCGCCTTCGGCGCGGGGCGCGACCGGTCACGGACGGCGCGCACCCGGCATTCAGGGCAAACCCCACCCCCGCAGCCGCCCCCGCTCCGCCCCACTGCTCCTTTGAGTGCAACTTTGATCACACAACCAGGCCCCCCGTAAGCGCCGCAGGCAACCGTCGCTACCATGCTGGGGGCCGGTGGACCGTACCCGGCCGGGCCCGACCGACAAGGAAAGCCGGCGCGGCCCCAATCCCCGCTCCCGGAGGAAATTTCCGTGCCGGCTGGAACGCTGTACCGCGGCCGGGAAGGAATGTGGTCCTGGGTGGCTCACCGAGTCACCGGCGTCCTCATCTTCTTCTTCCTGTTCGTTCACGTGCTGGACACCGCTCTCGTGCGGGTGTCCCCCGAGGCCTACGACACCGTCGTGGCCACGTACAAGACGCCGATCGTCGCGCTGCTGGAGTACGGCCTCGTCGCCGCCATCCTCTTCCACGCGCTCAACGGCCTGCGTGTCATCGCCGTCGACTTCTGGGTCAAGGGCGCCCGCTACCAGAAGCAGATGCTCTGGACCGTCGTCGCCCTGTGGGTCGTGCTGATGCTCGGGGCGATCTACCCCGTCCTCGGCCACGCCGCTCGTGAACTGTTCGGGAGCTGACGCCAATGTCCACGACTGAATCCCCCGCTTCCGGGATCGGCCCCGTCGAGGGCGCGTCCCTGTACACGCCCGACAACCCGGCGCCGCTCATCGAGCCGCCCCGCGCCCGCACGAAGAAGACCCCGAAGTCCACCCGGGGCAACTTCGAGATGGTGGCCTGGCTCTTCATGCGCCTGTCCGGCGTCGTGCTGGTCGTCCTGGTCCTCGGTCACCTGCTGATCCAGCTCGTCCTCGACGGCGGCGTCTCGAAGATCGGCTTCGCCTTCGTGGCGGGCCGCTGGGCCTCGCCGTTCTGGCAGGTCTGGGACCTCGCGATGCTCTGGCTCGCGATGCTGCACGGCGCGAACGGCCTGCGCACGGTCATCAACGACTACGCGGAGCGCACGAACACCCGCCTGTGGCTCAAGGGCCTGCTCTACACCGCCACGGTGTTCACCATCCTGCTGGGCACGCTGGTGATCTTCACCTTCGACCCGAACATCCGCTAGGCACGGGGCTGCGAAAATCATGAAGGTACACAAGTACGACACCGTCATCGTCGGCGCCGGTGGCGCCGGCATGCGCGCGGCCATCGAGTCGACCAAGCGCAGCCGCACCGCCGTGCTGACGAAGCTCTACCCCACCCGCTCCCACACGGGCGCCGCGCAGGGCGGCATGGCCGCCGCGCTGGCCAACGTGGAGGAGGACAACTGGGAGTGGCACACCTTCGACACGGTCAAGGGCGGTGACTACCTGGTCGACCAGGACGCCGCCGAGATCCTGGCGAAGGAGGCCATCGACTCGGTCCTCGACCTGGAGAAGATGGGCCTGCCGTTCAACCGCACGCCGAACGGCACGATCGACCAGCGCCGCTTCGGCGGTCACAGCCGCAACCACGGCGAGGCCCCGGTCCGCCGCTCCTGCTACGCGGCCGACCGCACCGGTCACATGATCCTCCAGACGCTGTACCAGAACTGCGTGAAGGAGGGCGTGGAGTTCTTCAACGAGTTCTACGTCCTGGACCAGCTGATCACCGAGGTCGACGGCGTCAAGAAGTCCGCCGGCGTGGTGGCCTACGAGCTGGCGACCGGCGAGATCCACGTCTTCCATGCAAAGTCCGTGATCTACGCCTCCGGCGGCACCGGCAAGTTCTTCAAGGTGACGTCGAACGCCCACACGCTGACCGGTGACGGCCAGGCGGCGGTGTACCGGCGCGGACTGCCGCTGGAGGACATGGAGTTCTTCCAGTTCCACCCGACCGGCATCTGGCGCATGGGCATCCTGCTGACGGAGGGCGCCCGCGGTGAGGGCGGCATCCTGCGCAACAAGGACGGCGAGCGCTTCATGGAGAAGTACGCGCCGGTCATGAAGGACCTCGCCTCCCGCGACGTCGTCTCGCGCTCCATCTACACGGAGATCCGCGAGGGCCGCGGCTGCGGTCCCGAGGGCGACCACGTCTACCTGGACCTCACCCACCTCCCGCCGGAGCAGCTCGACGCCAAGCTGCCCGACATCACGGAGTTCGCGCGGACCTACCTCGGCATCGAGCCCTACACGGACCCGATCCCGATCCAGCCGACCGCGCACTACGCCATGGGCGGCATCCCGACCAACGTCGAGGGTGAGGTCCTCGCGGACAACACCACCGTCGTCCCCGGCCTGTACGCGGCCGGCGAGGTCGCCTGCGTGTCCGTGCACGGCGCCAACCGCCTGGGCACCAACTCGCTGCTCGACATCAACGTCTTCGGCCGCCGCGCGGGCATCGCCGCCGCGGAGTACGCCCACAAGGCGGACTTCGTCGAGCTGCCCGAGGACCCGGAGGCCCAGGTCGTCGAGCAGATCGAGCGGCTGCGCTCCTCCACCGGCACCGAGCGCGTGGCGACGATCCGCCGCGAGCTGCAGGAGTGCATGGACGCCAACGTCATGGTGTTCCGCACCGAGCAGACGATCAAGACGGCCGTCGAGAAGATCGCCGAGCTGCGCGCCCGCTACAAGAACGTGTCGATCCAGGACAAGGGCCGGCGCTTCAACACCGACCTGCTGGAGGCCGTCGAGCTGGGCAACCTGCTCGACCTGGCCGAGGTGATGGCGGTGTCCGCGCTCGCCCGCAAGGAGTCGCGCGGCGGTCACTACCGCGAGGACTTCCCCAACCGCGACGACGTCAACTTCATGCGCCACACCATGGCGTACCGCGAGGTGGGCGACGACGGCACCGAGTCCATCCGGCTCGACTACAAGCCGGTCGTCCAGACCCGCTACCAGCCGATGGAGCGTAAGTACTGATGGCTACCCCTGTCATGGAGAAGAACGACTCGGCCCCCGAGCCCGGCTTCGCCGACTCCCCGTACATCACGGTCACCTTCCGCGTCCGCCGGTTCAACCCGGAGGTCGCGGCCGAGGCGACCTGGGAAGACTTCCAGCTGGAGATCGACCCGAAGGAGCGTGTCCTCGACGCGCTGCACAAGATCAAGTGGGACCTGGACGGAAGCCTGACCTTCCGCCGTTCCTGCGCGCACGGCATCTGCGGCTCGGACGCCATGCGGATCAACGGCAAGAACCGCCTCGCCTGCAAGACGCTGATCAAGGACCTCAGCCCCGAGAAGCCGATCACGGTCGAGCCCATCAAGGGCCTGACGGTCCTCAAGGACCTGGTCGTCGACATGGAGCCGTTCTTCCAGGCGTACCGGGACGTGATGCCCTTCCTGATCACGAAGGACACCAACGAGCCGACGCGTGAGCGCCTGCAGTCCGCCGAGGACCGCGAGCGCTTCGACGACACGACCAAGTGCATCCTGTGCGCCGCCTGCACGTCCTCGTGCCCGGTGTTCTGGAACGACGGCCAGTACTTCGGCCCGGCCGCGATCGTCAACGCCCACCGCTTCATCTTCGACTCGCGCGACGAGGCCGGCGAGCAGCGGCTGGAGATCCTGAACGACCGCGACGGCGTGTGGCGCTGCCGGACGACCTTCAACTGCACGGACGCCTGCCCGCGCGGCATCGAGGTCACCAAGGCCATCGCGGAGGTGAAGCGAGCGCTGATCACGCGCCGCTTCTGACTCCGCCGGTGTACGCCGGTTCACGGCCGCGAGGGCCCCGTTTCCCCTGGAAGCGGGGCCCTCTGGCATATGCCACACCATCGGGTGAACCCGTCCGCGACGGGCCGTACGGCTCCCCTCCGTCCTACGATGATGGCCTCGACACCAGCCCCTAGGAGGCACGCGATGTCCGCAGCATCCGTAGAGCTGCCCCACGGCGACCTTCCGCTGATCGCGGAGGCGAACCGCATCATGGACCGGCTCCCGGGCTACCGCGTCGAGATCATCGGAGGCCAGCTCCTCGTGACCCCGCCACCGGACGTTCCGCACTCGCGGGCCCTGACCAGACTCATGCGCCCGTTCATCGCCGCAGGGCTTGACGACGGAGGAACCGAGGTGCACCAGGGCATCGGCCTCTGGCTGCCCATGGACGCCGAGGACTACGCGGTCCCGGACCTGGCGGTCGTGGACGCCGACGTCGACGACCACCTCGTCGAGAACAACTGCTACGACCCGGTCTGCTTCCGCCTCGTCCTCGAAGTCACCTCCAGCAACTGGAGAAACGACCTGAAGACGAAGGTGACCGCCTACGCCGCCGCCATGGTGCCCGTCTACGTGATCGTCGACCGCAAGCACCAGCGCCTCCACGTCCTGACCGACCCGGACTGCGCCGACTACTCCACCCACCGCGTCCACTCCCCCGGTGAGACCGTCACCCTCCCCGACTCGCTCGGGGCCGAGGTCACGCTGGACGTCGGCGCGATCCTTGCCGCCGGACGGCCGAAGAGCACGCCCGACGAGGGCTGACAATCGGCCGATCCGGGCGATGACCGTCCTAGCCTGACGCCATGTCAGATGACGAGTCGTACGAACTGCTCGGGTTCGACAACGTACTGCTGCCCGTCGGGGACCTCGCCGAGGCCGTCGGGTTCTACGAGCGGGCCGGGTTCCCGGTCGCCTACCGGCTCGACGAGGCCGGGATCGCCCTGCTGAAGGTGGGCGTCGAGACGCCGGGGCTGCTGCTGCGGGTGGAGGAGGAGTTCGGGCGCCAGCCGCCGATGTGGCCCTCCGCGCGGGTGTGGCTGGAGGTCACCGACGCCCGCCTGGCCGCCCGTGCGCTGCGCGAGGCGGGGGTGCCGCCGCTCGACGAGCCGTTCCCCGTGGCCACCGGCTGGACCGTCGAGTTCGCCGACCCGTGGGGCAACGTCATCGGCCTCACGGACTACTCCAAGCGCCCGGAACTGGGCCGTCGTCCCTGAGCCCCAGGCTCTCCCGCATCCCGCTTGAACGCGTTCAAAAACAGGTCTACAGTCATCCCCGTCAGCGTTTTGAACGCGTTCAAGAAGGGGTGGGGCATGGACCGCACCGTCATCGCCTACGTCATCTACCTGGTCGTCAGCATCGGTCTGACCGTCTGGGTGGCCCGCACGCTCAGCCGCAACGGACGGGTCTTCCTCTCCGACGTGCTGCACGGCAACGAGAAGCTCGCGGACGCCGTCAACCACCTCCTGGTGGTCGGCTTCTACCTGGTGAACCTCGGCTTCGTCGCCCTCTACCTGAGCGGCGACGAGACCATCGCCGACACCCGCGGCATCTTCGAGGCGCTCTCGACCAAGCTCGGCGTGGTGCTGCTGGTGCTCGGCGTGATGCACCTGGGCAACGTGTACGTGCTCAACAGGATCCGGCGCCGCGGCCTGATGGAGCGGGAGCAGGTGCCCCCGGTGCCGCCGCAGGGCTGGGTGGCCCCGACGGCCGGGGCCTGAGCCGGTGGCTCCCGCCCCCGGGACGACGGCCGGCGCCCCCGTGCGCCGGCTCACCGTCCTCTACGACGCCGAATGCGCCCTGTGCACCCATGTGCGGGACTGGCTGCTGCGCCAGCCCCGGCTGGTACCGCTGGACCTGGTCCCGGCCGCCTCCGACGAGGCCCGCCGGCGCTTCCCCGGGCTCGACCACGGGGCCACCCTCGACGAGGTCACCGCCGTCGGCGACGCCGGGCAGGTCTACCGCGGCGCCGCCGCCTGGGTCGTCGTCCTGTGGGCGCTGCGCCGGTACCGCGGGCTCGCCCACCGGCTCAGTACGCCCAAGGGCGCGGTGCTGGCCCGGGGGGCCGTCCTGGCCGCCGCCCAGTGGCGCGCCGGGCAGCGGCAGTGGGGTGGCGGCGGGTACCTCCGCGCGGACGGGTGGACCTACGAGCCGCAGGTGGGGTGGATCTACACCGGGCCGGGCTGTGACGACGGCGCCTGCGCCACTGGATAGGCTCTGGACCCGTGCCTGCGACCCGCGACGGCGCCGACGACGGCGCCCACCTCAGCAAGTCCGAGCAGACCCGCGCCCTGATCCTGGAGACGGCCATGCGGCTGTTCCAGGAACGCGGTTACGACCGGACGACGATGCGGGCCATCGCCCAGGAGGCCGGGGTCTCCGTCGGCAACGCGTACTACTACTTCGCGGGCAAGGAGCACCTGATCCAGGGCTTCTACGACCGGATCGCCGCCGAGCACCAGGCGGCGGTCCGTGACGTCCTGGCCAGGGAGAGCGACCTGGAGGCACGGCTGGCGGGCGTGCTGAAGGTGTGGCTGGACATCGCCACGCCGTACCACGAGTTCGCGGTGCAGTTCTTCAAGAACGCGGCCGACCCGGACAGCCCGCTCAGTCCCTTCTCCCCGGAGTCGGAGCACGCGCGCGTGGAGGCCATCAGCATCCACCGCGCGGTGCTCGCCGGGGCCAAGACCAAGGTGCCCGAGGAGCTGCGGGACGTGCTGCCCGAGCTGATGTGGCTCTCCCAGATGGGTCTCGTCCTGTACTGGATCTTCGACCGCACCGAGGGCCGCGAGCGCAGCTACCGCCTCGCCGAACGCGGCGCCCGGCTCACCGCGCGGGGCGTCGTGCTGGCCCGCTTCCGGGTGCTGCGCCCGCTGGTGCGCGAGGTGCACGAGCTGTTCACGGACTTCCTGCCGGGCATGACGAAGGTGATGCCCGACCCGGCCGCCCGCAAGCCCGGCGGGACCACCGGGTCCGGCGGGCCCGACGGTCAGGCCTGACGGGACGCCAGCTCGATCACGGTGATGTCCGAGGGCGCCCCCACCCGCGTGGGCGGGCCCCAGGCGCCCGCGCCGCGGCTGACGTAGAGCTGGGTGTCGCCGTAGCGCTCCAGGCCGGCCAGCGTGGGGTTGGCGGCGCCCGCGATGAGGTTGCCGGGCCAGAGCTGGCCGCCGTGGGTGTGGCCGGAGAGCTGGAGGTCGACGCCGTGGTCGACGGCGTCGTGGATCTGTACCGGCTGGTGGGCGAGGAGCACGCAGGCGCGGGAGCGGTCCCGGTCGCCGAGGGCCCGGCCGTAGTCGGGACCCTGGCCCTCGTCCTCGCCCGCCACGTCGTTGACGCCGGCGAGGTCGAAGTGGGGCAGTTCGGTGCGGGCGTTCTCCAGCGGCAGCAGGCCGAGCCGCCGCACCTCGGCGACCCACTGCTCGGCGCCGGAGAAGTACTCGTGGTTGCCGGTGACGAAGTAGGCCCCGTGCCGGGCCCTCAACCCGGCCAGCGGGGCGGCGGCCGGGCCGAGGTCCTTCACGCTGCCGTCGACCAGGTCGCCGACGACGGCGATCAGGTCGGGCTGCGTGGAGTTGATCGTGTCGACGACCTTCTGCGCGAAGCCCCGGCCGAGCACCGGGCCCAGGTGGATGTCGCTGACGACGGCGATGCGGAAACCGTGCGCCGCGCGGGGAAGCTTGGCGAGCGGCACGGTGACGCGCTTCACCTTGGGTCCGCTCAGCACGCCGTACGTGCCGTAGCCGACCGTCCCGACGGCCGCCGCGGCCGCGGCACCGGCGACGACGCGGGAGACGAAGAGGCGGCGGGAGGGGACGGCGAGGGGGCTCGGGGCCGAAGCCCCGGACCCCCCGGAAGCCTCGGGCGCCTGAGGCGTCCCGGGCGCCTCGGGCGCCTGAGGCGTCTCGGGCGCCTTCGGCGGGGCCGTCCCGGCCGGTATGCGCGAGGTGTCCGCCGCCGGGGAGACCGCCGGCTCCGCCGCCTCCTCGGTGCGCCGTGCGTGCGCCCCGCGCTCCAGGAACCGCCGCAGCAGCGGCCGGACGACCTCGCCCGCGAGTACCGCGAGAAGCAGGTAGATCGACAGGGCCAGCCACAGGAAGCCGGGCCAGGCCAGGACCCGCTGGAGCCAGAACGGGGCGCCCGTGCGCTCCGCGACCAGCGCGCCGACGGCCAGCAGCCAGCCCCCGGCGATCACCGCCGCGCCGATCCGGCGCACCGGTCCCGGAGCACGGGTCGTGTCGCGGAACAGGCGCCGCCACACGTACCAGTTGGCCGTCACGAGGACGCCCACCATCAGCAACGCGACCAGCACGAAGACGACCACCATGCCGTCGTATCCCCTCGGTTGTGACGTCCTCGACGCCTATGACGTTCGGCGCAGTGCGCGCACCCCGCGCAACCCGATGACCCCGACGACCGTCCCCAATACGAAGGAGACGATCGCGAGCAGCAGGTGCACCCAGAAGTACGCCGTCGGGTCGCCGTCCTCGAAGGCGAGCCCGCTGCCGTCCTTGACCAGGTTTTTGACGAAAGTGATCCAGATGATCCAGCTCCACACCCCGAAAGCGAGCAGGAACCAGGAGACGGGGCGGCTGAGCTTCATGCGTCAAGTATCGCCGTCCGCTGTCCGGATCCGTGCGCGGGGTGGGGAGGGGAGTGGGACCGATCCGATCGAGGGGGGTACGTTTCCGCTCGTGCCCGCTCCCAAGAAGGCCCTCAGGCGCTCCCTGACGGTCACCGCCGCCGCCCTGACCGCCCTCGCCCTCCTCTCCCCCGCCGCACTCGCCGCCCCCGGACCGTCGGCGAGTCCGTCGGCCACTCCTCCGGCGTCGATGTCGACGGTGGGCGGCGCCCGGCTCGGCAGGCCCGGGACGCAGGTGGACCTGGCGGGCGGGGCGCCGGTGCTGCCGAAGGACCTCACCGCCCGGTCGTGGATCGTGGCGGACGCCGAGTCGGGCGACGTGCTGGCCGCGCACAACGCGCACTGGCGGCTGGCCCCGGCGAGCACGCTGAAGATGCTGTTCGCGGACACGCTGCTGCCGAAGTGGCCGAAGACCACGAAGCACAAGGTCGAGGTGTCCGACCTCGCGGGCATCGGTGCCGGCTCCAGCCTGGTCGGCATCAAGGAGGAGGAGACGTACACCGTCCACGACCTGTGGCTCGGCGTCTTCCTGCGCTCCGGCAACGACGCGGTGCACGTGCTGTCCGCGATGAACGGCGGTGTCGACAAGACCGTCGCGGACATGAACGCGCACGCCGAGGAACTGCAGGCCCTCGACACCACCGTGGCCAGCCCCGACGGCTACGACATGCCGGGGCAGGTGTCCTCCGCGTACGACCTGACGCTGTTCGCCCGTTCGGGGCTGCAGAAGAAGGACTTCCGCGAGTACGCCTCGACCGTCCGGGCGAAGTTCCCGGGCGAGACGACGAAGGACAAGAAGGGGAAGACGAGCCGCAAGCCCTTCGAGATCCAGAACACCAACCGGCTCCTGGCCGGCGACTACGACGTCGAGGTCTACCCGGGCATCGCGGGCGTGAAGAACGGCAACACCACCAACGCGGGATCCACCTTCACGGGCGTCGCCGAGCGGGACGGCCGGGTGCTGCTCGTCACCGTGATGAACCCGGCCAAGGACGACCACAACGAGGTCTACAAGGAGACCGCCCGCCTGTTCGACTGGGGTTTCAAGGCGTCCGGCAAGGCGCGTCCGGTGGGGCAGCTCGTGCCTCCCCGGAGCGCCGCCGCGGCGAGCCCCTCGGCCGGGTCCTCCGGCGAGGCCGGCGGCACCGGGAAGGGCACGGGCGGCACGAAGCCGGTGGCGGGTGCCACGGCTCCGGGCGGCTCCAGCGGGGTCGGCGTCGCGGCCGGCATCACGGCCGGGGTGCTGGTGCTGCTCGCGGGCGGCGTGTTCCTGATCAACCGGAAGTGGCCGCTGCCGGACCTGGTGCGCCGCCGGACCCGTCCGTGACGCCTTCGCCGCCCAGCTCCTGCTCCTTGCTGCCCGTCGCCGTCCAGGAGGCGCAGAACAGCACCAGCTTGGTGGTGAAGTTGATCCACAGCAGCAGGGCGACGGGGACGCCGAAGGCGCCGTACATGCTCTTCGCGGCGACGCCCTGGATGTAGCCGCTGAGCAGCAGCTTGAGCAGCTCGAAGCCGACGGCGCCGATCAGCGCGGCCACCACCAGGCGGCGGCGTGGGGGCTGGACGCCGGGCAGCAGGGTCAGCACGTACAGCAGCAGCAGGAAGTCGGCGAGCACGGCGACGGCGAAGGCGGCGACGTAGAGCAGGACACCGCCGACACCGCCCTGGGCGAGGCCGAGGGTGCGGATGATCCAGCCGACCAGCGCCGAGGCGACGGTGGAGATGCCGACGGTGATCAGCAGCGCGCCGCCGAGGCCGACGAGGACACCCGCGTCCTTGGCCCGGCGCAGGACCGGGTTCTCCTCCTCGTCGGGCAGCTCCCACACGGCCCGCAGACAGCCCCGGGTGGCCTCGACCCAGCCCATGCCGGTGAACAGCAGCAGGAGGGCGGCGATGACGCCGACGGTGCCGGCGTTGTCGACGAGGCCCTGGATGTCGAGCTGGTCGGAGATGCCGGGGATCTGCTCGGCGAGCTTGTCCTGGAGCTTGGTCTGCTGCTGCTTGTCGAGCGTGGCGGCGGCGAGCGCGGCGGCGAGGCTGAGCAGCGGGAAGAGCGCGACGAAACTGGTGAAGGTCATGGCGGCGGCCAGCCGGGACCACTTCACCCGGTCGAGCCGCTCGTACGAGCGCCAGGCGTGCGTGGTCATCAGGCGGGCGGTCCAGGGCCCCACGACGGGGAGCTTCTTCAGCCAGTCCATGATCCGACCCTGCCCCCGCTCGTCCCGTTCCATGATCCCGTCCGGCCGGCCGGTTCCTCGCCGGACCGGAAGACCAGTGTCCTTGTGCCCCAGAAGCGCAGGATCGTGCCCAGGACCATCCCGACCCCGGCGCCGGAGACGGTGTCGGCGCGCTGCGAGGTGAGGCCGAGCCCGTAGTGGCTGACGGCCAGGCAGAGGAGCTGCACGGCGGCGCCGGCGGCGTTCACGGCGAAGAACACGGCGCAGGGGCGCAGGCCCCGGGGGCGGCTCACGTGGCGGTAGGTGCCCAGCGCGTTGCCCGCGTAGGCGACGGAGCACCCGGCGACGAAGGAGAGGGCCTTGGCGGTGAGCGGGCCGAGTCCGGCCGGGCCGCGCAGGCAGGTGAAGAGGCCGAGGTCGACGGCGTAGGCGAGCAGTCCGGCGAGGGCGAAGCCCAGCAGTTCGCGTCGGCCGGCTACCAATTGGCCACCGCCAGGCCGTACATGGCGAGCCAGACCAGGCCGATCAGGGCGAGGGCGCGGTCGCGCAGCACCACGTCCTCGGGTTCGCCGGCGGTGCCGCGGTCGGCGAAGACGGCGTAGCGCAGGACGGCGAGGACGAAGGGGATCACGGAGAGCTGGCGCCAGGGCAGCACGCTGGTGTGCGGGACGCCGCCCTCCTCCATGGCCCACAGGCAGTAGCCGAGGACGGCGACACCGGCGGCGAGCTGCCAGACGAAGCGGAGGTAGCCGGTGGTGTACTCGGTGAGCAGCGCCCGGGTGGCGCCCTTCTTCCCGGCCATCTGCAGGGCTTCGGAGTAGCGCTTGGCGGCGACCATGAACAGGGCGCCGAAGCCGGTCGTGATGAGGAACCAGCGCGACAGGGGGATGCCGAGCGCGAGTCCGCCGACCATGGCCCGCATCAGGAAGCCGGTGGTGACGACGGCGAGGTCGACGACCAGGACGTGCTTGAGGCTGACGCAGTACGCCAGTTGCATCACCAGGTAGGCGGTGAGCAGGGCCGCGACGGGCGGCGGGCACAGCCAGGCCGCGAGGACGGGCGCGAGGACGCCCAGGAAGCACCCGACGGCGTAGGCGAGCGGCACCGGGACGTCTCCGACGGCGACCGGGCGGTGCCGTTTGACGGGGTGGGCCCGGTCGGCCTCGGCGTCGCGGGCGTCGTTGACGAGGTAGACGGCGGCGGCGCAGGCGGTGAACAGGGCGAAGACCAGCGCGAGCCGGCCGAGGGCGTGGCGGGAGAACAGCTCGCCGGCGGCGGCCGGGGCGGCGACGACCAGGACGTTCTTGATCCACTGCCGGGGGCGTGCGGTGCGCAGCAGCCCGGCGAGGACGCCGCGCGCGCGGGGCCGTGCGGGCTCCTTCCCCTGTTCCGGGGCGCGTGGGCGCAGGACCGCGGTGCCGGTGCCGGTGACGGCGGTGTCAGTCACGGGAGCCTCCGCGCATCCAGTGGGTGCCGAGACGGGCCGTGAGCGCGCCGAGGGCGGCGCCCGCCGCGACGTCGGAGGGGTAGTGGACGCCGGCGACCAGCCGGGAGGCGCACACGGCGGCGGCGAGCGGCCAGGCGGCCCGCACTCCGAGCCCGCCGAAGACGACGGCGGCCGCGGCGGCCGAGGTGGCGTGGGAGCTGGGGAAGGAGTGCCGGCCCGCGGTACGCACCAGGGGGACGACGTGCGCGGGCCGGGGGCGGCGCACGATCCGCTTGACGCCCATGCTGACGACGTGGGCGCCGGCGGTGAGCGCGGTGCCGCGCAGCCAGGCGGTGCGCCGGGGCGGGTCCACGGCGGCCGCGGCGAGGCCGCCCGCGAGCCACAGCGCGCCGTGCTCCCCGGCCCAGGACAGGGCGCGCGCGG
Organism: Streptomyces ardesiacus; assembly: GCF_003112575.1. Lineage (GTDB taxonomy): Bacteria > Actinomycetota > Actinomycetes > Streptomycetales > Streptomycetaceae > Streptomyces > Streptomyces ardesiacus. Next base: position 418,485 of record NZ_BEWC01000002.1, on the reverse strand, counting down.
CACCCGCGACGCGCGGGTCGGTGCCGCAGGCTCTGAGCGCGGTGACGATCCGGTGGTCCATGTCGTCGAGGTCGTCCATGTGGACTCACTGTTCACGCCCGCGGCACGGGAAGCCGGACACGCCGGAGCGACATACCATTAATCACCCGTTTCAGGGATGCTCTGAATGTTTTTGAACTAATCATTCACTCAGTGGCGGACGGGGCGATACGGTCACCGCCATGTCTGCCGACACCCTTCCCGACGCCGACTGGGACACCGTGACCGGCTGGGGCCGTACGGCCCCCACCGGGGCGCTCGTCGTCCGTCCGCGGACGTACGAGGAGGCGGCGGCCGCCGTGCGGGACTGCGGGGTGCGCGGCGGCATCGCGCGGGGGCTGGGGCGGGCGTACGGGGACGCGGCGCAGAACGCCGGCGGCGCCGTCCTCGACATGACGGGCCTGGACCGCGTGCACGCCGTGGACGCCGCCGGCGGCACCGTGCTGTGCGACGCGGGGGTCTCGCTGCACCGGCTGATGGAGGTGCTGCTGCCGCTGGGCTGGTTCGTGCCGGTGACGCCCGGCACCCGGTACGTGACGGTCGGCGGCGCGATCGGCGCCGACATCCACGGCAAGAACCACCACGTGTCGGGGTCCTTCTCGCGGCACGTGGTCTCCCTGGAGCTGCTCACCGCCGACGGCCGGGTCCGCACCGTCGCCCCTGGCACGCCCCTGTTCGACGCGACCGCGGGCGGCATGGGGCTGACCGGGGTGATCCTCACCGCGACGCTGCGGCTCCAGCCGGTCGAGACGGCCCTGATGTCGGTCGACACGGAACGGGCCGCCGACCTGGACGACCTGATGGCCCGGCTGACCGCCACCGACCACCGCTACCGGTACTCGGTCGCCTGGATCGACCTCCTCGCGCGCGGCGGGGCGACGGGCCGCGCGGTGCTCACCCGCGGCGACCACGCGCCGCTGGCCGCGCTGCCCGCCCGCTCGCGCGCCCGGCGCGCGCCGCTGGCCTTCCGCACCTCCCGCCTCCCCGCGACCCCCGACTTCCTGCCGGGCGGGCTGCTCAGCCGGACGACGGTGGGGCTGTTCAACGAGGTCTGGTACCGCAAGGCCCCCCGGGAGAGCCGGGGCAGGCTCCAGCGGATCTCCACCTTCTTCCACCCCCTGGACGGCGTCCCGCACTGGAACCGGGTCTACGGCCGGGGCGGTTTCGTGCAGTACCAGTTCGTCGTCGGGCACGGCCGGGAGGAGGCCCTGCGCTCGATCGTGCGGCGCATCTCCGAGCGCCGCTGCCCGTCCTTCCTGGCCGTCCTCAAGCGCTTCGGCGAGGCCGATCCGGGCTGGCTCTCCTTCCCCGTGCCCGGCTGGACGCTCGCCCTGGACGTCCCGGCGGGCCTGCCCGGCCTCGGCGCCTTCCTGGACGAGCTGGACGAGGAGGTCGCGGGGGCGGGCGGCCGGGTCTACCTCGCCAAGGACTCCCGGCTGCGCCCGGAACTGCTCGCCGCGATGTATCCCCGCCTGGACGACTTCCGCACCCTGCGCGCGGAGCTGGACCCGCGCGGGGTGTTCGTCTCCGACCTGGCACGCCGCCTCGCCCTGTGACGCCCCCCGCCCCACCGACCTGTCTGGAGCAGCCGTGAAGGACGCCTTCGGCCTCCCCCAGTCCCTCCTCGTCCTCGGCGGTACGTCCGAGATCGCGCTCGCCACCGTGCGCCGTCTGGTGGCCCGCCGCACCCGCACGGTGTGGCTGGCCGGCCGCCCCTCCCCCGCCCTGGAGGAGGCCGCCGGGCAGCTGCGCGGCCTGGGCGCCGAGGTGCGCACCGTCGCCTTCGACGCGCTGGACCCCGAGGGCCACGAGGCGGCGCTCGGCAAGGTGTTCGCGGAGGGCGACGTCGACCTGGTGCTGCTCGCCTTCGGCATCCTGGGCGACCAGGCGCACGACGAGCGCGAGCCGCTGAACGCCGTGCGCGTCGCGCAGACCAACTACACCGGCGCGGTCTCGGCCGGGCTGGTCGCCGCCCGCTCGCTGCAGGCGCAGGGGCACGGCTCGCTGGTGGTGCTCTCCTCCGTCGCCGGGGAGCGCGCCCGCCGCGCCAACTTCATCTACGGCTCCAGCAAGGCCGGTCTGGACGCCTTCGCGCAGGGGCTGGGCGACGCGCTGCACGGGACGGGCGTGCACGTCATGGTCGTACGCCCGGGGTTCGTGCGGTCGCGGATGACCGAGGGGATGGAGGAGGCGCCGCTCGCCACGACGCCCGAGGCGGTCGCCGGGGCCATCGAGCTGGGGCTGCGGCGGCGCTCGGAGACGGTGTGGGTGCCGGGGGCGCTGCGGGTGGTGATGGCGGCGGTGCGGCACCTGCCGCGGGCGGTGTTCCGGCGGCTGCCGGTGTGAGGCGCGGCTAGCGGGTGGGCAGGGAGCCGGTCTCCACGCGTGGGGCCTGCGGGGGCACCGTGGCGCTGCCGAAGGGGAACTCGCGCAGCTTGCGCCACACCGCGTCGGCGCCCTGCTCGTACAGCGCGAAGCCGGTGCAGGGCCACTGGGCCTCGTAGTCGGACAGCTCCTCGTAGGCGCGGTCCATCGCCGCCTCGTCGATGCCGTGCGCCACGGTGACGTGCGGGTGGTACGGGAACTGCAGTTCGCGCGGGACGGGGCCGGACGCGTCGCGCACCCGCTTCTGCAGCCAGGAGCAGGCCGCGGCGCCCTCGACCACCTGGACGAAGACGACGGGCGAGAGCGGGCGGAAGGTCCCGGTGCCGGACAGCCGCATCGGGAAGGGCCGGCCGCGCGCCGCCACCTCCGCCAGGTGGGCCTCGACCGCGGGCAGCGCGGCGCCGTCGACCTCGGTCGGCGGCAGCAGGGTGACGTGCGTGGGGATGCCGTGTGCGGCGGCGTCGCCGAAGCCCGCGCGCAGCTTCTGGAGCTTGCTGCCGTGAGGCTCCGGGACCGCGATCGACACGCCGATCGTTACGGTCCCCACTTCGTCTCCTGTCGTTGTGTGTCCTTCGGCCGGACACCCGGATATCGACTGTACGGCCACCGCCGCGCCCCCGGCAGGCGCAACCGGAGTGATGTGCAGCGCTACGGCGGCATGCCGGGGCGCACGGACGGAGCCCGGTCCCGGGGTTCCGGGCAGGTCGTGGGCGTGCGGCGGGCGGTGCGGCGGGTCAGTGCTTGGCGGGCAGGAAGCCCACCGCGTCGTACGCCCGGGCGAGGGTCTCCGCGGCGACGGCCCTGGCCTTCTCCGCGCCCTTGGCGAGGATCGCGTCGAGCGTCTCCGGGTCGTCCAGGTACTGCTGGGTGCGCTCGCGGAAGGGCGTGACGAACTCCACCACGACGTCGGCGAGATCCGTCTTCAGCGCGCCGTAGCCCTTGCCCTCGTACTTCCGCTCCAGCTCGGCGATCTCGGCGCCGGTGAGGGTGGAGTAGATGGTCAGGAGGTTGCTGACGCCGGGCTTGTGCTCGCGGTCGAAGCGGACCACGGTGTCGGTGTCCGTGACCGCGCTCTTCACCTTCTTCGCGGTGGCCTTCGGCTCGTCGAGGAGGTTGATCAGGCCCTTCGGGGTGGCCGCCGACTTGCTCATCTTGGCGGTCGGGTCCTGGAGGTCGTAGATCTTCGCCGTCTCCTTGAGGATGTAGGCGCTCGGGACGGTGAAGGCGTCGCCGTAGGTCTGGTTGAAGCGGTCCGCGAGGTCGCGGGTCAGCTCCAGGTGCTGGCGCTGGTCCTCGCCGACGGGGACCTGGTCGGCCTGGTAGAGCAGGATGTCGGCGACCATCAGCATCGGGTACGTGAACAGGCCGACGGTGGTGCGGTCGTTGCCCTGCTTGGCGGACTTGTCCTTGAACTGCGTCATCCGGGAGGCCTCGCCGAACCCCGTGATGCAGTTCATCAGCCAGCCGAGCTGCGCGTGCTCGGGCACGTGGCTCTGCACGAACAGGGTGCAGCGGTCCGGGTCGAGGCCGGCCGCGAGGAGCTGGGCGGCGGCGACGCGGGTGTTCTCGCGCAGCTCCTTCGGATCCTGCGGGACCGTGATCGCGTGCAGGTCGACGACCATGTAGAACGCGTCGTGGGTGTCCTGCATGTCGACCCACTGGCGGACGGCGCCGAGGTAGTTGCCGAGGTGGAACGAGCCGGAGGTCGGCTGGATACCGGAGAGCACGCGCGGACGACGCTGCACGGCGGAGCCATTCCCCCGAGGGTGGTGGTGGGAGACGGGTGGGCGTTCAGAGGCCATGTTCACCATTCTCTCAGGCTTCGCGGGACGGTCGGGCACGGGTTCGGCACAGGGGGGCTCCATTCCGTTCCCGGGGGTGTAACAAGGGAGGGACGGGCGGGAGGGGGCCGCGGTGGGGCGACGGTGGGTGTGCGCGGCGGTGGCCGCGGCGGCGTGGTGGGCGGGTGTGACGGGGGCGGCCGCGGCCAGCGACGGGGGCCGGGCCGTGGAGGAACCGGATGTGGCGGTGGTCGTGTGGGCGGACTCCGGGCGGACCGCGTCCTGGCACGCGGGCGAGGCCGACTTCGACCGGCTGCGCTGGCTGCTCGACCCGGGCCGCACGGGCACGGAGCGGGTCCCGGAGGACTGGACGCGGGACCGGCGGCCCCCGGTGCGGTTCACGGTGCTGTGGGGGCTGACCGGCGTCGGGGGGTGGCCGCAGACCCTGCGGGCGCCGGGCGGGGACGTGGCGATGCTGCGTCAGGACCAGTTCTTCGTGGCCGGGGACGGCACCCCGTGGGTGCGCACGGACCCGGCGCCGGACCTGACGGACGACGACATCCGCTGGCACCGGGTCCCGCGGGACGCCTACGAGCGGCTGACCGCCGAGGGCTTCCTCACGGCGGACGGGCCGGGCGCCCGGAAGGCCGACGGCGGGCGGTCCGGGGCGTGGTGGGCCGCCGCCGGGCTCGGGGCGGGCGTCGCGGGGACGCTGCTGGTGCGCCGCGCGGCGGACCGGTACCGTGCCGGACCGCCGCGCGGGGAGCCGCGTCAGGAGCTGATCGACCGGTAGCCCGGCCCGCGGGCGGGCTCAGCCGAGGTCGATCTCCGGGTACAGCGGGAAGCCGGCCACCAGGTCGGTCGCGCGCTGCGCGATCTCGTCGGCGACCTTGGCGTCGAGGACGTGGGAGGCCTTGGAGGGGGCGCCGGACTTGGTGGTGCCGGGCTCGGTCGTGGTCAGGACGCGGTCGATCAGGCCCGCGACCTCGTCCATCTCCGCGGTGCCCAGACCGCGCGTGGTCAGTGCCGGGGTGCCGATGCGGATGCCCGAGGTGTACCAGGCGCCGTTCGGGTCGGCCGGGATGGCGTTGCGGTTGGTGACGATGCCGGAGTCGAGCAGCGCGGCCTCGGCCTGGCGCCCGGTCAGGCCGTAGGAGGAGGCCACGTCGATCAGGTTGAGGTGGTTGTCCGTGCCGCCGGTGACCAGGGTGGCGCCGCGCCGGGTCAGGCCCTCGGCGAGGGCGCGGGCGTTGTCGACGATGCGCCGGGCGTAGTCCTGGAAGGCGGGCTGCCGGGCCTCGGCGAGGGCGACGGCCTTGGCGGCCATGACGTGCGGGAGCGGGCCGCCGAGGACCATCGGGCAGCCGCGGTCGACCTGGTCCTTGAGGGAGTCGTCGCACAGGACCATGCCGCCGCGCGGGCCGCGCAGCGACTTGTGGGTGGTCGTCGTCACGATCTGGGCGTGCGGGACCGGGTCGAAGTCGCCGGTGAGCACCTTGCCCGCGACGAGGCCCGCGAAGTGCGCCATGTCGACCATGAGGGTCGCGCCGACCTCGTCGGCGATCTCGCGCATGATCCGGAAGTTCACCAGCCGGGGGTAGGCGGAGTAGCCCGCCACGATGATCAGCGGCTTGAACTCGCGGGCGGAGGCGCGCAGGGCCTCGTAGTCGATGAGGCCCGTGGCCGGGTCGGTGCCGTAGGAGCGCTGGTCGAACATCTTGCCGGAGATGTTCGGCCGGAAGCCGTGGGTGAGGTGGCCGCCGGCGTCCAGGGACATGCCGAGCATCCGCTGGTTGCCGAAGGCCCGGCGCAGCTCGGCCCAGTCGGCGTCGGTGAGGTCGTTGACCTGGCGGGCGCCGGCCTTCTCCAGGAAGGGCACCTCGACGCGGGCGCCGAGGACCGCCCAGAAGGCGACCAGGTTGGCGTCGATGCCGGAGTGCGGCTGGACGTAGGCGTGGCGGGCGCCGAAGAGCGCCTTCGCGTGCTCGGCGGCGAGGGACTCGACGGTGTCGACGTTGCGGCAGCCGGCGTAGAAGCGGCGGCCGATGGTGCCCTCGGCGTACTTGTCGCTGAACCAGTTGCCCATCGCGAGGAGCGTGGCCGGGGAGGCGTAGTTCTCCGAGGCGATCAGCTTGAGCATCTCGCGCTGGTCGGCGACCTCCTGGCCGATGGCGTCGGCGACGCCGGGTTCGACCGCGCGGATGACGTCGAGCGCCGCGCGGAAGGCGGTGGACTCGGTGGACAGGGGCTGCTGGTCGGACATGACGGCCTCCGGATGGCGTGGCTCGCGGCGTACACGGTTCACGGTTCGGCCCAGGCGCACGGCACTGTCTGCTCCGGGACCGCTCCCCGATGGTCCATCCCATCCCAGCGCGCCAGTCACGGCCCGCGGCCAGCCTACCGGGCGCGCCGGCAAGGAGGCGCCGCCGTCCACCGACCGAGAAGGGCGGGGAAGGGGGGAAAAGGCGTGGGGTTCGGGCAACCCCCGTCGGTAGGATGCGCTTTCGATCAACCGTCCGGCGCGCACGCGTACGCGGTGCGCGTGCTTCCGTGCGCCGGGTGGACGGGCTCGACGACGGGGGAATCGGGCACATGCGGGTGAGGGACGACCAGACGGCGGTCGGCGGGGGACGGTCCGGTCTGCGGCGCCGGCGGACGGTGACCGCGCTGGCGGGTCTGGCGCTGACGGCGGGGCTGCTGGCCGGATGCAGCTCGTCCGACGGCGACGACGGAGCCGGCGGGGGTGCCGGGGGCGGCGGGGCCCGCGGGAGGACCGACGCCGGGACGGGCGGCGGGGCGGCCCGGAAGGGCCCCGCCTACGAGGGACCGGCACTGCCGGGGCTCGCCCGGCAGGCCGCCTGGAGTCTGCCGGTCGAGGGTCCCATGAGCGTCCCCGTGGTGCTGGACCTCGGCGACACGCTCCTCTTCGCCAAGGACGCCCGGGGCGCGTACCTGTCCGACGAGACCCCGGACGTCGAGGACGGGCCGGCGCAGTCGCTGTACGGCTCGGACACGCCCGAGGACCTCGTCCTGGAGTTCAGGGACGTCAAGACCGGCACCGTCCGCAAGGAACTGCGGGTGAAGACCGATTCCGTCACGCTCACCACCTGGCACGAGGGCAGGGCCGCCGTCGCGGTGACGACCTCGACGACGACCGCTTCCGACGGGCTGACCAAGGCGAGCACCAGCACGACCGCCACCCTGTACGACAGCGCGGGCCGCCCGCTCGGAAAGGCGGAGCTGCCCGAGCAGCGGACGCAGGAGGAGGACGCCTCGGACTCGGGGCCGGTCACCGGCCGGAGCTTCCTGGCCCAGGGCCATCTGGTCGAGACGAGCGGGGACACCCTCCGGCTCACCCCCGTCGACGGCGGCACGGCCCGTACGGTCCCCTGCGAGGGCTTCGAGAGCGGCTGCGGGTTCGTGCCGAGCACGGCGACGGTCCTCGCCGCCGGCGGCAACCACCTGTTCGCACCCTTGATCACCGACGGCTACTACCCGGGCTTCGACAGCACCGGTCTCTCCCCGCGGGTCGGCCTCTACGACCTGGCAGACGGGAAGAAGGTCTGGGACAGCGCGAAGGTGACACCGCCCAAGGGCGTCTGGGTCCGGGAGGACGACGGGAAGACCGGTGAGCTGTCCGTGCTGCGGGTCTCCGACGGCAAGGTGCTCACCTCGTGGCACCTGAACCCCTGGGCCCGTACCCGGGTCCTCGCCACGTACGACCTGGCGGGCGGTCCCGAGGCCCTCTCCTCCTTCAAGGGCGACGAGGACCCGGTGTTCAGCCCTCGGGGCGACCTGGCGGCCGTCTTCACCGACGACGTGGCCTCGGTCGTCCGGGTCGCCGACGGCAAGGAGCTGTGGGCCCAGGGCGAGGACGAGCACGCCCTGGTGCCCCTGTGGTTCTCGGGTGACGGCACCGTCCTGTATGGGAGGACCCTGGAGGCCGAAACCCTGCTCGCCGTGGATGCCCGCACCAAGAAGGTGCTGGCCAAGGACCTCTCCGACCGTCTCGTGCCCCGTTTCAACGCGTCCACCGGGTACGGCTGGGTCGGCGCGTACAACGCGGGGCCGGGCGGGAAGGTGAACGGCTTCTTCGTCTTCCCGCCCGCGTCCTGACCGCGTCGGAGCGCCGTCAGAGGATCACGTGGGGCACGAAGCGGGCGTACTCGTCCGTCACCGGGCCGCTCGACTCCCTGATGCCCAGGCCCGCCGGCTCGTCCTCCACCACCCAGGCGCCCAGGACGACGTGGTTGCCGTCGAAGACGGGGAGGGGGGCCAGCTCCTGGTAGCAGCAGGCTTCGGGGCGGGGCGCCGGGTCGGTGCCGGGCGGGTGGATCGTGACGCCGGCGCCCTCGCGGCCCAGGAGGGGCTTGGCGACCCAGCCGGTGGTGGCCGCCGTGCCGCGCGGGCCGTCCAGGTAGGCGGGCAGCAGGTTCGGGTGGCCGGGGTACAGCTCCCAGAGGATCGCCAGCAGGGCCTTGTTGCTCAGCAACATCTTCCAGGCGGGCTCGATCCACAGGGTGCTGCCGGTGCCGCCGCCGTTGTCGAGGGTGTCCAGGACGTGGCCGGCGAAGCGGTCGGTGGTGAGCCACTCCCAGGGGTAGAGCTTGAAGAGGCTGCGGATGAAGCGGAGCCGGTTGTCGACGAAGCGGCCCGACAGACGGTCCCAGCCGATCTCCTCCATGGAGATCCAGTCGGTCTCCAGGCCGGCCTGCTCGGCGGTCTCCTTGAGGTAGGCGACCGTCATCAGGTCCTCGCCGAGTTCGTCCTCCGAGGAGTGCGCGAAGTACAGCGGGTTGCCGGGCGGCAGGAGCGCCGCCTGCTTCCTCCAGGCGTCGACGAGCCGTTCGTGGAGGCTGTTCCACTGGTCGGCGCCGGGGAAGCGCTCCTCCATCCAGAACCACTGCGGGGACGCCGCCTCGACGAGTGAGGTCGGGGTGTCCGCGTTGTACTCCAGGAGCTTGGCGGGGCCCGTGCCGTCGTGGCGCAGGTCGAAGCGGCCGTAGACCGAGGGGAGTTCGGCGCGCCGGTGCCAGGCCTCGGTGACGGCGCGGACGACGCGCGGGTCGGTGATGCCGAGGTCGGCGAAGCGGTCCGCGGCGACGATGTGCGCGGCGGCCGCCAGGCACATGTGGTGGAGTTCCCCGACGACCTCCTCCAGGGCCTCGACCTCCGGCAGGGAGAAGACGTAGTAGGCGCTCTCGTCCCAGTAGGGGCGCAGGGAGTCGTCGGGGTAGCGGGTCAGGGGGTAGATCAGCCCCTGTTCCTCCACGGTCCGCTGCCAGTCCGGGCGGGGCCGTATGGTGCGGCGTTCCACGGCCGGCCGCCCTCAGCCGCCGCCGCTGCCGGAGCCCGAGCAGCCGAAGCCGCCCCGGTCGACGGCCTCGGACTTGCTGAAGGTGCCGTAGTCGGCCCAGCCGCCGCTGACGTCGGCGTCGTAGTACCAGTCCGCGTTGCCCCCGGACTTCGACGTGCCCTGCTTGCCGCCCCTGCCGGACGAGCCGCCCGAAGAGCCCGCGGACGAACCGGACTTGCAGTTCTTGTCGGCGACGACCTTGTAGCCCTTGAGGTAGTCGTAGCTGTTGCGGTCCACGCAGCGGCGGTCGGGGTCCGATCCGCACGCGCTGAGGGCCGCCGCCAGTACTCCCATGCCGCCGAGCACCACCGTGCTCGACCGCAGCCGTCGCCGCGTCTCCGCCATGTTCCGTGTCTCCCCCGTGGTGCGCTCTTCCGCTTTCCCGTACGTCGGTTGGGCTGATCGAGTGTACGGCGGGCGTCGCGCACGGACTCTACGGCAGCGTCCGGCACAGGGCCTCCAGGGCCCCCGCCCAGGCGTGGTCCGGCGGGGTGCCGTAGCCGACGACGACGGCGTCCACGGGGTCGGCGGTGGCGTCGGGGTGGCGGAAGACCGACAGGCCGTGCAGGCCCAGGCCCTGCCAGGCCGCCGCGCGGACGACCGACTGCTCGGTGCCCGGCGGCAGGCGCAGCACGGCGTGCAGGCCGGCCGCGATGCCGGTCACCCGCACCTCCGGCGCGTGGGCGGCGACGTGTGCGACCAGGGCGTCGCGGCGGCGCCGGTAGCGCAGGCGGGCGGAGCGGACGTGGCGGTCGTAGGCGCCGGAGGTCAGGAACTCGGCCAGGGTGAGCTGGTCCAGGACCCCGCTGGTGTCCATGCCGCCGCGGGTGGCCGTGAGGTCGTCGGCGAGGCCGGGCGGCAGCACCATCCAGGCCAGCCGCAGACCGGGAGCGAGGGACTTGCTGGCGGTGCCGAGGTGCACCACGCGGTCGGGGTCGAGGCCCTGGAGGGCGCCGACGGGCTGGCGGTCGTAGCGGAACTCGCCGTCGTAGTCGTCCTCCAGGACCAGGCCGCCGGTGCGCCGTGCCCAGTCGACGACCGCCGCCCGCCGGTCGGGGTGCAGGGTCATGCCGAGCGGGAACTGGTGGGCCGGGGTGAGCAGCACGGCGCCGGTGCCCGGGGGGACGTCGGGGTCGGTGCCCTGCGCGTCCAGGGGCAGCGGGACGGTGCGCAGTCCGGCGGCGGCCAGCAGGTCGCGGTGGACGTGCAGCCCGTACGACTCGACGGCGACGGTGTGCACGCCTCGGGCCCGGAGCACGGCGGCCAGCAGGGTCAGGCCGTGGGCGACGCCGCCGCAGACCAGCACCCGCTCGGGGTCGGCGCGGACGCCGCGGGCCCGGGCGAGGTAGTCGGCCAGCGCGCCGCGCAGCTCGGGGCGGCCGCGCGGGTCGCCGTAGCCGAGGGCCTCGTTGGGGGCCGCGGTGAGGGCGCGGCGGGCGGCCCTCAGCCACTCGGCGCGCGGGAAGGAGGCCAGGTCGGGGGAGCCGGGGCGCAGGTCGTGGGCGGGGCGGGCCGGGGCGCGGGGGCGGGGGGCCGTGTCGGCGGGCGGTACGACGGCGCGGTCGGCGACACGGGTGCCGGAGCCCTGGCGGGCGGTGAGCCAGCCCTCGGCGACCAGGTCGGCGTAGGCGTCGGCGACGGTGTTGCGGGCGATGCCGAGGTCGGCGGCGAGGGCGCGGGAGGAGGGCAGACGGGTGCCGGGGATCAGGCGGCCGGTGCGGACGGCCTCGCGCAGGGCGTCGGTCAGGCCGCGGCGCAGGCCCGGACCGGCCGGTTCCAGGTGGAGGTCGATGCCGAGAGTGGCCCAGGGTTTCGCCATGGAAGTGGACCATACCCGTGGGCTGCTTCGTTCCTAGGCTCGACGGCATGACGACGACCACCGAAGACACGACGACCGGCGCGTACGCGCCCGAGCAGCCCGCCCGGCTGAACTGGTCCGAGCACGCGCCCGAGGTCTACAAGGCGATGCTCCGGCTCGACACCGCCGCCAGGCGGGGCCTGGACCCGAAGCTCTACGAGCTGGTGAAGATCCGCGCCTCGCAGCTCAACCACTGCGCATTCTGCCTCGACATGCACACCAAGGACGCGCTCGCGGCCGGCGAGAGCGTGGAGCGGATCGTGCAGCTCGGCGCGTGGGAGGAGTCGCGGCACTTCTACACGGAGAAGGAGCTGGCGGCGATCGAGCTGACCGAGGCGGTCACCGTGCTGACGGACGGTTTCGTGCCGGACGCGGTGTACGGGAGGGCCGCGGCCCTCTTCGAGGAGGCGGAGCTGGCGCAGTTGGTCTCCGCCATCGCGGTGATCAACACCTGGAACCGCTTCGGCGTGACCTTCCGCATGGCGCCGGGCCACTACCACCCGGGGCAGCACGGATGACGGCCCGTACGACCTTTCTGGACGACCGCGTCCGCGCCTCGCTGCAGGCGGTGGGCGCCGCCGCCAAGCGGGGGCTGGGGGACGCGGGCCTGGCGGAGCTGGTGCAGGTCCGTGCCTCGCAGCTCAACCACTGCGCGTTCTGCCTCGACCTGCACCTGGGCATCGCGCGCGAGCAGGGCGTGAGTGAGCGGCAGCTCGACCTGCTGACCGCGTGGGAGGAGGCCGGTGACGTCTTCGACGCGCGCGAACGGGCCGCGCTGGCGCTGACCGAGGCGGTGACGGTGCTGACGGAGGGCTTCGTGCCCGACGCGGTGTACGAGGAGGCCGCCCGGCACTTCGGCGCCGACGGGCTGGCCCACTTGCTGGCGCTGATCGCGACGATCAACGCCTGGAACCGGCTGATGGTCACCCGGCGGATCCCCGCGGGGAGCACCGAGTGGTGAGCGCGGCGGACGGCGCCGCGCGGTTCCGCGCCCTGCACCACGGGCGTACTCCGGAGGACCCCCTGGTCCTGCCCGGGCCCTGGGACGCGGCGAGCGCCCGGGTGTTCGCCGCGGCCGGGTTCCCGGCGCTCGCGACCCCGAGCGCCGGGGTGGCGGCCTCGCTCGGGTACGCCGACGGGGCGACCCCGGCCGACGAGATGTTCGCGGCGGTCGCCCGGATCGCGCGCGCCGTGGACGTGCCCGTGTCGGCGGACGTGGAGGACGGGTACGGGCTGGCGCCCGAGGAGCTGGTGGAGCGGCTGCTCGACGCGGGTGCCGTCGGCTGCAACCTGGAGGACTCCGCCGACGGGGTGCTCAAGGACCCGGCGGAGCACGCCGAGTGGCTGGCCGCGGTGCGGGAGGCGGCCGGTGACCGGCTCTTCCTGAACGCCCGCATCGACACGTTCCTCCGGGGCGTGGACGATCCGGGTGCGGCGGTCGGGCGGGCCGCCGCGTACGTCGCCGCGGGTGCTGACTGCGTGTACCCGATCGCCGCCCCCGTCGCCGTACTGCCGCTGCTGCGGGCCGGGATCCAGGGGCCGGTGAACGTGCTCGCGCGTCCCGGGGAGGGCCCCTCGCCCGCCGAACTCGGCGGGCTCGGGGCCACCCGGATCACGTTCGGGCCGGGGCTCCAGCGGGCCGCCGAGCGGGCGGTGCGGGAGCAGGCGGCAGGCCTGTCGACGTGACGGTCAGGGCAGCCACTTCTTCCAGACGGACCGGTGGCTGTCCACCCACTTCTCTGCCGCTTCCTGGGGCCGCATCTTCTTCTCGGCGATCATCAGGGAGACCTGGTTCTGGTCCTCGGTCGTCCACGTGAAGTTCCTCAGGAACTCCGCCGCCTGCCCGCCGTCCTTCGCGAAGTCGGCGTTGAGGTACTTCTGCAGCGGGGTGACCGGGTAGGCGCAGTCGACCTTCTCCGGGTCGGCGTCGCAGCCCTCCTCGTACGGCGGCAGCTTCACCTCGGTCATCGGGACCTTCTCCATCAGCCACTGGGGGGTGTACCAGTAGCTCAGGAAGGGCTTCTTCTCCTTGGCGAACTGCTGCATCTGCGTGATCTGGGCGGCCTCGGAACCGGCGAAGACGACCTGGTAGTCCAGGTTCAGGTTCTTCACCAGGGCCCGGTCGTTGGTGACGTAGGACGGGGAGCCGTCCAGGAGCTGGCCCTTGCCGCCGCTCTCCGCGGTGCGCAGCAGGTCGGCGTACTTGTCGAGGTTCTTCCAGTCGGTGACGTCCGGGTGCTCCTTCGCGAAGTAGGTCGGGACGAACCAGCCGATGTGCCCGGTGACGCCGAGGTCGCCGCCCGCGGTGATGGTCTTCTTGTCCTCGACGTAGCGCTGTTCCTGCTCGGGGTGGCCCCAGTCCTCCAGGATGGCGTCGACGCGGCCCTGGCTGAGCGCGTCCCAGGCGGGGACCTCGTCGACCTGGACGGTGTCGACGCGATAGCCCAGCTCGTGCTCCAGCAGGTACTGGGCGACGGCCACGTTGGCCTGCGCTCCGACCCAGGACTGCACGGAGAGGGTGACCGTCCTCGCGCCCCGGGCGTTGGCGAAGGGGGACGCCTGCTGCGTCATGTCGGCGGCGCCGCAGCCGGTCAGCAGCGCCAGCGCGGCCGCCCCCGCGAGCACGGATGTCGTACGCGGTCGCATGTCAGGCTCCCTTCCGGGTCGTACGGCGTTCGGTGGGCTGGGTGACGCGGTCGAGCATCAGGCCGAGGCAGACGATCGCGGCGCCCGCGACCAGGCCGGTCGCCAGGTCGCCCTGGGCGAGGCCGAAGACGACCTGGTAGCCGAGGGCGCCGCCGCCGACGAGGCCGCCGATGATGACGACCGCCAGGACCAGGACGACGCCCTGGTTGACGGCGAGCAGCAGCGCCGGGCGGGCCAGCGGGAGCTGGACCTGGCGCAGTTGCTGGCCGCCGGTCGCGCCGAGCGAGCGGGCCGACTCCATCGCGGCCGGGTCGACCTGGCGCAGGCCCTGGGCGGTGATGCGGACGACGGCCGGGAGGGCGTAGACGACGGCGGCGGCCACGGCGGGCGCGCGGCCCACGCCGAACAGGGCGACGACCGGGATCAGGTACACGAACTGGGGCATCGTCTGGAAGACGTCGAGCACGGGGCGCAGCAGCCGCTCGAAGCGGTCGCTGCGGGCGGCGGCGACGCCGGTGGCGAAGCCGACGGCCAGGGTCACGGCGACGGCGGCGAGCACCTGGGAGAGGGTGTCCAGGGACGGCTTCCACACGCCGAGCACGCCGATCGCGGCCATCGCGAGGACGGCGGTGAGCGCGGTGCGCCACGTGCCGATCAGCCAGGCCAGGGCGGCGACGATCAGGAGCACGGACCACCAGGGCAGCCACTGCAGGCCGTCCCGCAGCGGGTTGAGGACCCCGCTGGTGAAGTGCGCGGCCCAGTCGGCGGTGCCGCCGACGACGGGGACGCCGGAGTAGAGGTGGGCGGTCATCCAGTCGACGGCCCGGTTGACGGGCTCGGCGATGTTCAGCCCCCACCCGTCGGGCCAGTCCAGGAAGCCCGCCAGGCGCCCGGCGAGCGCGACGGCCGCGGCGACGACGAGGGCGTACAGCCAGGTCACCGGGGACGTCCCGGCCTCGCCGAGCCGCTCCCCCGCCGCGCTCGTCACCCGGTCCAGGACGACGGCGAGCAGCACGATCGGGATGCCGGCCGCGAGGGCGGCGCCGACGTCGACCGAGGCGAGCGCCTGGTAGACGCGGTCGCCGAGGCCGCCGGCGCCGATGACGGAGGCGATGACGGCCATGGACAGCGCCATCATGATCGTCTGGTTGACGCCGAGGAGGAGTTCCTTGCGGGCCAGCGGGATACGGGCGGTCAGCAGCCGCTGGCGGGCGGTGGTGCCGAGGGACTCGACGGCCTCCAGGACCTCCTTGTCCGCACCGCGCAGGCCGAGCGAGGTGAGCCGGGCCATGGGCGGGGCGGCGTAGACGACGGTGGCCAGGACGGCGGCGGGGACGCCGATGCCGAAGACCAGGACGACGGGGAGGAGGTAGGCGAAGGCGGGCAGCACCTGCATGGTGTCGAGGACCGGGCGCAGGACGCGGTCCATCCGGTCGGACAGGCCCGCGGCGAGGCCCAGCAGGGCGCCGACGGCGACCGACGCGAGGACGGCGACGACCATCAGGGCGAGGGTCTGCATCGTCGGCACCCACATGCCGAGCAGGCCGCAGGCCAGGAACGCGGCGGCGGTGCCGGTCGCGAGCCTCACCCCGGCCACGCGCCAGGCGACCAGGGCGCCGATCGCGGTGACCCCGGCCCAGCCGACGGCGAGGAGGGCGAGGTAGACGGCGCGTACGGCGACGACGACGGCGTTGCTGACGTGGCCGAAGAAGTAGAGGAACAGGGGGTGGCTGTCCCGGTTGTCGATGATCCAGTCGCTGGCCCTGCCGAGGGGTGCGGAGACGTCGACGGTGAGGGCGGTGGGCCAGGCGGTGCCGGGCCACTGCGTGACGGCTACGGGAGTGAGGATCGCGGCGAGTACCGCCAGGGCGAGGAGCTTGCGGGCAGCGGGGCGGGCGAGGATGCCCGGCGGGGCGGTCTTCCGCGCGGCCGGTGCGGTGATCGTTGCCATCACGCCGGCTCCTCGGTGGTGGCCGGGCGGGGGTCGGCCGGCGCGCGGCGCTCGCCGGTTGCCGCCGCGCCCAGCCGTGCCGCCCCAGCGGTACGACGGACCGCGGCGGGGCCGGCCGGCGCGGCGCCGTCGGCGGTGCCCGCCACCACCGACAGCAGGTCGGTCGCGTCGACCACGCCCAGGCAGCGCCCCTCGTCCATGACGCGGGCCGCCGAGCCCGCCCTCGCCACCGCCTCGATGGCCTCGGAGACCGTGGCGCCGGGGCGGATCGCCGGGCCCGTGCCCGCCTCGTCGGCATCGGCGGCGGGGCGCATCGCCGTGCGGACGGTGAGGACCTGCTCGCGGGGGACGTCGCGGACGAACTCGCGGACGTAGTCGTCGGCGGGCGAGCCGACGATCTCCTCCGGGGTGCCGAGCTGGACCACGCGCCCGTCGCGCATCAGGGCGATGCGGTCGCCGAGCCTGAGGGCTTCCTGGAGGTCGTGGGTGATGAAGACCATCGTGCGGCCCTCCTCGCGGTGCAGCCGGACGACCTCCTCCTGCATGTCCCGCCGGATCAGCGGGTCGAGCGCGCTGAACGGCTCGTCGAAGAGCAGCACCTCGGGGTCGACGGCGAGGGCGCGGGCGAGGCCGACGCGCTGGCGCTGGCCGCCGGAGAGCTGGCCGGGGCGGCGCTGCTCCAGGCCCTCCAGGCCGACCTTGGCGACGACGGCGGCGGCGCGCTCGCGGCGTGCGGCGCGGCCCATGCCCTGGACCTCCAGGCCGTAGGCGACGTTGTCCAGGACGGTGCGGTGCGGGAGCAGGCCGAAGTGCTGGAAGACCATCGCGGCCCGGTGGCGGCGCAGGGCGCGCAGCCGGGACCGGTCCATCGCGCGGACGTCCTCGCCGTCGATGGTGATGGACCCGGCCGTCGGCTCGACGAGGCGGGTCAGACAGCGTACGAGGGTGGACTTGCCGGAGCCGGACAGGCCCATGACGACGAAGACCTCGCCCTGGCGCACGTCGAAGGAGACGTCGGCGACGGCGGCGGTGCAGCCGGTGCGGGAGCGCAGCTCGGCCGGGCCGAGCGCGGCGAGTCCGGGGTCGGCGG
Source organism: Streptomyces ardesiacus (assembly GCF_003112575.1). Classification (GTDB taxonomy): domain Bacteria; phylum Actinomycetota; class Actinomycetes; order Streptomycetales; family Streptomycetaceae; genus Streptomyces; species Streptomyces ardesiacus. The sequence continues at coordinate 401,379 of NZ_BEWC01000002.1, read as the reverse complement.
GGACGCGGGCGGCCTTGGGGCCGAAGACCTTCCACAGGCCGTCGACGGAGAAGACCGGGGGGCGCTCGGCCACCGTGTCGGTGGCGGCGGCGGTGTCCTTGGCGGTCGTGTTCATCGGGCGTCACTTCCGATCAGCTCGACGGCGCGCTCGCCGACCATGAGGACGCCGATCATCGGGTTGACGGCGGGCATGGTCGGGAAGACCGAGGCGTCGGCGACGCGGATGCCCCGCAGGCCGCGGATGCGCAGTTCGGGGTCGACGACGGCCCGTTCGTCGGTGGCGGCGCCCATGCGGCAGGTGCCCGCCGGGTGGTAGACGGTGTGGGCGACCTTGCGGGCGTACTCGCTCAGCTCCTCGTCGCCGGTGACGTCCGGGCCGGGGCAGACCTCGCGCTTGAGCCAGCCCGCCAGCGGCTGGGAGCTCGCGATCTCGCGGGCGATGCGGATGCCGTCGACGAGGGTGCGGCCGTCGTAGTCGTCCTCGTCGGTGAAGTAGCGGAAGTCGAGGGCGGGCTTGACGGACGGGTCGGCGCTGGTGAGGTAGAGGCGGCCGCGGGACTTGGGCTTGGGGATGTTCGGGGTCATGGAGACGCCGAACTCGGGGCGCTCGTAGCCCAGTCGCTCCGGATTGTCCGTGAACGGGATCTGGTAGAAGTGGAACATCAGGTCGGGTCCCGCGTGTCCGGGGTCGCGGCGCACGAACAGGCCGGCGTCGGAGTCCATCGCGGAGTTGTCCGGGATGGGGCCTTCGGTCTCCCACACGATCACCGACTCGGGGTGGTCGAGCAGGTTCTCGCCGACGCCGGGCAGGTCGAGCGCGACGGGTATGCCGAGGGCCTCCAGCTGGTCCTTGGGTCCGATGCCCGAGTGCAGCAGCAGGCGCGGGGAGTCGACGGCGCCGGCGCACAGCACGACCTCGCCCCGGGCCTTGACCAGGATCTCCTCGCCGTCCTGGGTGCGGACGTGGACGCCCTCGGCGCGGGTGCCGTCGAGTTCGAGCCTGTAGGCCCAGGTCTCCAGCATGATCGTGAGGTTGGGGCGCTCGTCCATCACGGGGTGCAGGTAGGCCACGGACGCCGAGGACCGCTGGTTGTTCTCGGGGTGGTAGGCGAGGTCGAAGAAGCCGACGCCCTCGGTGAACGGCTTCTTGTTGAAGCCCTCGACGCGGGGGACCCCCAGCGTCTTCTGCGCGGAGTCGACGAAGTCGCGGGCGATGGCGTTGCGGTCCTTCTCGTCGACCGGGACGATGTTGTTCTTCAGCCGGGCGAAGTACGCCTCCATCTGCACCGCGCCCCAGCCCTTGGCGCCGGCGGCCTCCCACTCGTCCCAGTCGGACGGCAGCGGCTTGAAGGCGATCAGGGTGTTGTGCGAGGAGCAGCCGCCGAGGACGCGGGCGCGGCTGTGCCGGATGTGCGAATTGCCGCGCGGCTGCTCGGTGGTGGGGTAGTCGTAGTCCAGTTCGCCGCCGAGCAGGCCCATCCAGCGGCGCAGCGTCAGCACGTCGTCGCGGCCGACGTCACTGGGGCCGCCCTCGATGACGGCGACGGTGACGTCGGGGTTCTCGGTGAGCCGGGAGGCGATCACGGAGCCTGCCGTGCCGCCGCCGACGACGACGTAGTCGTAGACATGCGTGGTTTCGGACATGGGGGTACTCCAGTGGGGCGAGCGGACGGGTGAAGGTGCTGAGGAGGAGGGTGGGGACGTGCGGGGACGCGGGTGGGGTCAGCCGGCGAACCAGCGGACGGGCGCGGGCGCGAGGTTCTGGTAGACGTGCTTGGTCTCGCGGTACTCGGCCAGGCCGGCGGGGCCGAGTTCGCGGCCGACGCCGCTCTTGCCGAAGCCGCCCCACTCCGCCTGCGGGAGGTAGGGGTGGAAGTCGTTGATCCACACGGTGCCGTGCCGCAGCCGGCCCGCGACCCGGCGGGCCCGTCCCGCGTCGGCGGTCCAGACGGCACCGGCCAGACCGTACTCGGTGTCGTTGGCGAGGGCTACGGCCTCGTCCTCGGTGCGGAAGGTCTCGACGGTGAGGACCGGCCCGAAGACCTCCTCCCGCACCACCCGCATCCCGCGGTGACAGTGGTCGAGGACGGTCGGCTCGTAGAAGTAGCCGGACTCCGGACGCTCGGGCGAGGGATCGGGACGCCTGCCGCCGCAGCGGAGTTCGGCGCCCTCGGCGAGCGCGGAGGCGACGTAGTCCTCGGTCCGGGCGCGCTGCTGCTCGGAGACGAGCGGGCCGCACTCGACGCCCTCCTCGGTGCCGCGGCCGAGGCGGATCTTCCGGGCGCGGCGGGCGAGTTCGGCGACGAAGCGTTCGCGGACCGACTCCTCGACGATGAGGCGGCCGCCGGCGGAGCAGACCTGGCCGCTGTGGATGAAGGCGGCGTTGAGGGCCTGGTCGACGGCGGTGTCGAAGCCCGCCTCGGTCTCGCAGGCGTCGGCGAAGACGACGTTGGGGTTCTTGCCGCCGAGTTCGAGGGCGACCTTCTTGACGGTGACGGCGGCGGCCTGCGCGACCTTGGTGCCGCTGACCAGGCCGCCGGTGAAGGAGACCAGGTCGACGTCGGGGTGTTCGGCGAGGCGGGCGCCGACGGTGTGGCCGGGACCGGTGACGATGTTGGCGACGCCGGTGGGCAGGCCGGCCTCGACGAGCAGGCCGATCAGGGCGACGGTGGTCATCGGGGTGATCTCGCTGGGCTTGACCACGAAGGTGTTGCCGGCGGCGAGGGCCGGGGCGATCTTCCAACTGGCCTGGAGCAGCGGGTAGTTCCAGGGCGTGATCATCGCGCAGACGCCGACGGGTTCGTGCACGACGACGCTGTGGACGTCGGGCGAGCCCGCGTCTACGACCCGGCCCGGGGCCTCGCCGGCGACGAGGTCGGCGAAGTAGCGGAAGGCGTCGGCGACGCAGTCGATGTCGACGCGCCCCTCCTCGACGGTCTTGCCCGCGTCGCGGCTCTCCAGCTGGCCCAGCTTCTCGCGGTCGCGTACGAGCAGGCCGGCGACGCGGCGCAGCAGGGCGGCGCGTTCGGCGACCGGGGTGCGCGGCCAGTCGCCCGTGTCGAAGGCGCGGCGGGCGGCGGCCACCGCGAGGTCGGTGTCCTTCTCGTCGCCCTCCGCGACCACGGCGAACGGCAGGGCGTCCGCGGGGTCGAGGATCTCGCGCGTGGCGCCGGAGGACGCCGCGAGCCACTCGCCTCCCGCGTGAATGGTCCGGTGCGCCTGCTCCGCAGGGCTGTGCGTGCTGTTCGCCATGGTCGGTGTTGCCTTCCGTTCCTGTCCGGTCCCCCTGTGTCACCCGCGTGTCACTCTCGGGGACCGTGAGCCCCTGCCCCGCTGCCCCGTTTGCATGCCGGATCGGGGGCCGAACGTGCGGCGTGTCACGAAGGAAAGGGGCGACAGGGACATACGGGGGTGCGGGAACGGGCACGGGCCCCGTCCCGGCGTGAACCGGAACGGGGCCCGTGCGGGCGTCGGGGGCGGCTCAGATGAGGCCGAGACCGCGGACCGCCTCGCGCTCCTCCGACAGCTCCTTGACGGAGGCGTCGATGCGGGCGCGGGAGAACTCGTTGATGTCCAGGCCCTGGACGATCTCGTAGGCGCCGTCCTTCGTGGTGACCGGGAAGGAGGAGATGATGCCCTCGGGGACGCCGTAGGAGCCGTCCGACGGGATGCCCATGGAGGTCCAGTCGCCCTCGGCGGTGCCGTTGACCCAGGTGTACACGTGGTCGACGGCCGCGTTGGCGGCGGAGGCGGCCGAGGAGGCGCCGCGGGCCTCGATGATGGCGGCGCCGCGCTTGGCGACGGTCGGGATGAACTCGTCGGCCAGCCACTTCTCGTCGTTGACGACCTCGGCGGCGTTCTTGCCGGCGACGGTGGCGTGGAAGATGTCCGGGTACTGGGTGGCGGAGTGGTTGCCCCAGATGGTCAGACGCTTGATGTCGGCGACCGTCGAGCCCGTCTTCTTCGCGAGCTGGGTCAGCGCGCGGTTGTGGTCCAGGCGGGTCATGGCGGTGAAGCGCTCGGCCGGTACGTCCGGGGCCGCGGCCTGGGCGATCAGGGCGTTGGTGTTGGCGGGGTTGCCGACGACGAGGACCTTGATGTCGTCCGCGGCGTGGTCGTTGATGGCCTTGCCCTGCGGCTTGAAGATGCCGCCGTTGGCCTCGAGGAGGTCACCGCGCTCCATGCCCTTGGTGCGGGGGCGGGCGCCGACGAGGAGGGCGACGTTGGAGCCGTCGAAGGCGACGTTCGGGTCGTCGGTGATCTCGATGCCCTGCAGGAGCGGGAACGCGCAGTCGTCCAGCTCCATCGCGGTGCCCTCGGCGGCCTTGAGCGCCGGAGTGATCTCCAGGAGGCGCAGCTTGACCGGCACGTCCGCGCCGAGCAGCTGGCCGGAGGCGATGCGGAAGAGCAGGGCGTAACCGATCTGGCCGGCCGCGCCGGTGACGGTGACGTTCACGGGAGTGCGAGTCATGGCGTTCTCCGTAGGACAGGCTGGCGGTGGGGCGTCCCGGCCCCGGGCGTCTGATCGATCTCTTGGTATCAAGAGATCGATCCAGCGGTCAGGCTATCGCGCCCGTGCTGTCCGGCACGTCCGGGTCGGTGTGGCCCGGCCCACAGGACACCCTCGAACGGGTGCGGGCAGACGGAAAGGAGCGCGCGCCCACGCGAGGGAGTGCGGGCCCATGAAAAAGGGGCGGCCGCCTGTCCGGGAGAGGGGGGACGAAGGCGACCGCCGCTCGGGGATACCGTTGCCGGACTCCCGTGGGGGTACTACTCGCGTGCCCGGGACGCAGCGGGCCATGCCTGCCGGCGGCGAACTTTCTCGGTCCGCCTCCCACGCACCCCCGCGTGCCCTCGCCGCACCCCCTTGCGCCCTTGTGCCCCTACGTCACTTCGTGCAGCCCTGGGTGCCCGATGCCAGCGTCGCGCACGCGGTGGCGTCGGCCGCGGAGTCCACGGCGACCATGGCGGTGTACGCCGCGGTGGTCCCGGCGGTGCCGATCGTCGCCCGCTGCTCGTTCGCACCGCCCGCGTTCACCTGGACCTCGTCGCCCTGTGCGGCCTGGGTGACACGGGCCCAGGCGGCGCCGCAGACCTTGCTGTAGCGGACCTCGACGGCCGCCGTGCCGACGACGGTGGTCGCGCCGGTGGTCACCAGCTCGCCGCCGCAGCCCATGGCCTCCGGGTCCTTGCCGGTGCAGGCGTCGCCGCTGCACTTCACGCCCGGCGGCAGCTCGGCCTCGCTGGTCACGGTGGGCGACGGGGAGGGCTTGGCTCCCTCGTCCGCCTTGTCGTCGCCGCCGTTCAGGAGGAAGAAGGCGCCCGCCGCCACGACGAGCACGCCGACGACGCCCGCGGCCAGCGCCGCCATCCGCTTGGTGCCGCCGCCCGGGGACCGGCCGGACGAACGGGGGCGGTCGTCGTGCGGAGGCTCGCCGTAGGCGCCCGCGGGGGCGGCGACCGGGCCGAGCACGCTCGTCTCGTCGGGCCCGGCCGGTCTCACCGCGGCTCCGGTGCCGGTCCGGGCGCGGCCCGCGCGGTCACCGGTCGGCGCGGGCCCCCGGTATCCGGCGAGCCCCCAGGAGTTGCCCTCGGTCGCTCCGCCGGGGGACGGGGCGGAGGAGGTGTCGGGGGCCCGGTCCCGGAGGGCGCCGAGTACGGAGTCGGGGCTGTCGGCGGCGGTCGGCTGGGCCGGGACCGTCGGCGGCAGGGTGGGCGACACACCGGCCGGCCCGGCGACCCCGGGGGTGGCCGGGGATCCGCCGCCGTGGCGGCCGGAGCGGCTCCCCCGGTGGCTCCTGGTGCCGCTGCGGTCCCCGGTGCCCGAGGTGGCCGCGGGCGTGCCCAGCTCACCGAGCGCGGCGCGCGCCTGGGAGATCCGGATGGCCTCCATGGTCATGTCGTGGCGCATCTCCGAGCGGCTCCAGGCGCGCTCGGCCAGCTCCCACATGGTGGTCAGGTGAACCGGGTTGGTCCGCGTCACCTCGGCCAGCGCCACGATGGCACCCTTGGGCGCCAGCAGGCGGCCGTTCAGGTAGCGCTCCCAGGACGTCTTGCTGTAGCCCGTGGCGTCGGCCACCGACGCCACGCTCAGCTCGCTGCGGTCCACGAGCCGGCGCAACTGGCTGGTGAACTCCCTGATCTGCGGATCGAGTTCATCCGGCAAGGCCTTCCAACGAGGCACTGCTTCCCCCTCTTCCCCCGGTGACGTGCTGGTCGTTCCCCCGCTGGTCTCCGCGCTCGGCGTCCGGTGCGCGGTACCCGGTTCTGGCTACCCACAGGGATGCGCCCGGTCAGGATCTCAGTTCCCGGGGTGGGGGCGCACAGGTGCACAGAGGCCGTGGGCGTGCACACTCGCACGCCCGCCGACCCGTGGTCCAGTGTCCCACCGGCGCGGCCCCGCCCCGTACGGAACCCCCGGGAAAGGCACCGCGTGACGGAGTAGCGGAACGGTCACTTCCGTGCCACAGCGCCCTGACAGGCGTTGAACAGGGCGTTCCCCGTGCAGGAGGGTTGGTCGCGGCGACGGCCCGTCCTTCCACGGGGGTGGGGACGGGCCGTCGTACCGGGAGGGCGTCCCGCTAGCTGACCGTGAAGTGCAGGGTGTCCTTGAGGAACGGGATCTCCAGCACCGGCTTCGGCTGGGCCATCAGCGCCAGCAGGACGATGGAGAGGCCGAGGACGCCGTAGGTCGTGATGTCCGTGAAGCGCGAACGCACGGCGAGCATCCCGACGTCGGGCACCACCCAGCGCAGAGCGGCTCCCGCCAGCAGCGCGGCGCCGACCAGCAGCGTCCCCCAGCGGAAGACGTCCAGGGCGGTCAGCAGCAGGCCGAGTCCGACCAGCAGCACCACCGCGAGCACCGGCCACTGCCGGGCGGGTGCCGGGGCGTCGCGGGCCGCGGCCCGGCCACCGCCCTCGGGGCGCGCGGTGTCCCGGGTGAAGAGCGGGAAACGGCGCGTGACGCGTCGCGGCCGCCCCTTGGCGTCGGGCGCGCTGACGGGGTCACGGACGGTGAGGCCGTCCGGTTCACCGTCGCCCGCCGAGGGCTTCGAGGGCTCCGAGGGCTGTGATGTCTTCGAGGGCTTCGACGTCTTCGATGCCTTCGATGCCTTCGACGCCTTCGGGGTGCCGGCCTTGCCGGAGACGTCCGAGGCGTCCGGGACTGCCGGAGCGTCCGGGGCTGCCGAGGTCGCCGAGGCGCGTGCAGGACGCGCTTCCTCCCTGGTTCCCGCGTCGCCCGACCGCTCGGGGGAGTTGGTGTCCTCAGCCGGCACTGCGCTCCGCCGCCTCCACCACGTTGACCAGGAGCTGGGCCCGCGTCATGGGGCCGACGCCGCCGGGGTTCGGGGAGATCCACGCGGCCACCTCGGCCACGCCGGGGTGGACGTCGCCCATGATCTTGCCCTCGGCGTTGCGGGAGACGCCGACGTCGAGGACGGCCGCGCCCGGCTTGACGTCCTCGGGGCGGACCAGGTGCGGGGAGCCGGCCGCGGCGATGACGATGTCGGCGCGCTTGAGGTGGGCGGCCAGGTCCCGGGTGCCGGTGTGGCACTGGGTCACGGTGGCGTTCTCGCTGCGCCGGGTGAGCAGCAGCGGCATCGGGCGGCCGATGGTGACGCCGCGGCCGACGACCACGACCTCGGCGCCCTTGATCTCGACGCCGTAGCGGCGCAGGAGGGTGAGGATGCCGTTGGGGGTGCAGGGCAGCGGGGCCGGCTCGTTCAGGACCAGGCGGCCCAGGTTCATCGGGTGCAGGCCGTCCGCGTCCTTGTCCGGGTCCATCAGTTCGAGGATGCGGTTCTCGTCGATGCCGCGGGGCAGCGGCAACTGGACGATGTACCCGGTGCAGGCGGGGTCCTCGTTCAGCTCGCGGACGACCGCCTCGATCTCCTCCTGCGTCGCCGTGGCCGGCAGTTCGCGCTGGATGGAGGCGATGCCGACCTGGGCGCAGTCGCGGTGCTTGCCGGCGACGTACTTCTGGCTGCCCGGGTCGTCGCCGACCAGGACGGTGCCGAGACCGGGTGTGACACCCCTCTCCTTCAGCGCCGCCACGCGGGCGGTCAGTTCGGACTTGATCGCGGCTGCGGTGGCCTTGCCATCGAGAATCTGGGCGGTCATGCCCCCATCCTCGCGGATGACCGGCCCCCGGTTCCAATCAGGTCGGTGTGCGGGCACCGCGCGGGAGGCTTTCGGACGCCGTCGGACACGTCCGCCCCTGTCCGCTCGTGATCGGCGGTGTTGCACTTGCACAACGCATTGCGGACGGGCTGGACAAGTAAGAGTTCGGTCAAGAACGATTGGGCAGCACAGTGCCGCGGGGCCGTACCGGGGGGACGAACCGCTTACGAAGAATCTTCCTCCGAGTCGCGCCACGCGTCGTCCCCGCACTTGACAGCGACGGAGGAAGACCCGCCATGAGTTTCGGCGACCCGAACAACCCCTACGGCCCGCCGCAGGGCGGCCAGCAGCCGAACTACGGCTACCCGCAGCAGCAGCCCCAGGGCCAGCCCGGATACGGCTACCCGCAGGCTCCCCCGGTGTCGGCCGGTTACGGCCACCCGGCCGCCCCGACCTCGATGCCCGGCACGGTCAGCGCGGCCCGCGTCATGCTGTGGGTGATCTTCGGCCTCCAGCTCGTCGGCGTGGTCCTGTTCGCCCTCAGCGCCGCGAGCGTGGACGCCGCGAAGAACGACGACCAGCTCAAGGACGACGCCGCCTTCCAGCAGTTGGCCGACTACTCGTCCGGCATGCTCTGGGGCCTCGTGGCCTTCGCGCTGGTGTGGGGTGTGATCGCGCTAGTGATGGCGATCAAGGTCGGCAGCGGCGGCAACGGCGTCCGCATAGCCACCATGATCTTCGCCATCATCACCGCGATCCTCGGCCTGTACCCGTTCATCGTGGTGGGCCTGGTCCACACGGTGCTCGCCATCCTGGTCGCCGTGTTCGTCGGCAACGCGAACGGAGCGGCCTGGTACAAGCGTCCCCGCTACTGAGGTCCGGGCGCCGGGCACCGGCGACTGAACACTTCACGCCAATCACCGCGCAGGGCCGTGTCTCACCCGTACGAGGGGGGCACGGCCCTGTCGCGTCGCCCTAGTCTGGCCCGGGTAGCCGTCAGGCACGGGGAGACGCACCTTGTACAGCATCATCGTGGTACCTCCGCCGACCACGGAGGACGCCGGCACCAGTACCCAGTTCCGGCTCGCGCCCGGCGAACGGCTCGTCTTCGGACGGTCCGTGCCCGAGGGCGGGCTGCTGATCGGGCACGACGGGGTGTCGCGCAGAGCCGGTGAGATCACGGCGCAGGGCACCTTCTGGACCGTGAGCAACCTCTCCGCCCACCAGACCTACGTGGTGGAGAACCCCGAGGGCGCGGGCGAGCACATCAAGGTGGCGCCGGGCCGCCTGGACGCGCCGGTGCCGTTCGAGTTCTCGCGGATCGTGCTGCCCGCCGCCGGCGACCTGCTGCCGGTCGAGGTGTGGGCGCCGCGCCACGACTACCTGCGCGGCGAGGACGGCACCGACGGCGAGCCGACCGCCCCGGCCTTCTCCGTCGACCGCACCAAGCGGTACTTCGCGGTGCTGGCCGCGCTGTGCGAGCCGCGGCTGCGGGGGGAACCGCACGCACCGCTGCCGACCGTGGACCAGGTCGTCGAGCGGCTCCGCCCCGTCTGGCCGGCCGCCTCGCGCACGTCGGTGCAGTGGAACATCGACTACCTAGCCGTGAAGCTCCGGCTGAAGCCCGGCCCGGAGACCGCCGAGCCGGGTCCCCGGCTGAACGGCAAGAAGGAGTCGCTGGTCTCGCTGGCGCTCCGCTTCGACCTGGTCCGCGAGGACGATCTGGTGGTCCTCGCGCCACCGTCCGGCCGGGCACCGCGATGACCGAGCCGTACGCCGTTCCGGTGCCCAGGGGGTACCGGGTGGGCGCCTGGGAGGTACGCGAGCCGATCGCGACCGGCGCCTTCGGCAGCGTGTACGCGGCCCGCCGCGTGCTCCCCGGCCCGGGTGCCCCGGACGACACGGGCCGCACCGCGGCCGACGCGGAACACGACGGCGGCCGCCCGGACGGCACGAGGCGCACGAACACCGGCACCGGCACCCGCACTGACACCGGGACCGGCACCGGGACCGGCACCGGCCTCACCGCCGCGGATGCCCCCGACCCCGCGGACCGCGCCCTCCGTCCCGCCGAGGACACCCCCGGCGGCGTCGCCCCCGGCGCGGGCCCGCCGGGCGAGGTCGCGCTGAAGTTCCTGCCCACCGGTACCGGCACCCCGCGGCAGCTCTCCCACCTGCGGGACCTGGTCGAGCGTGAGGTCGAGCTGCTGCGCAGGCTGCGACGGCCCCGGCTGATCCGGATGTACGAGACCCTCACCGTTGACGATCCCGGCCGGCCCCGGCTCGACGGCGCCACCGTGCTCGTCCTGGAGCGGGCCGAGGGTTCGCTGTCCGCCCTGCTCTCCGCCACGCCCCGCCCGCGGTCCGGGCCCGTGCTGCTCGCGCAGATCTGCGAGGGCCTGCACCAGTTGCACCACGCCGGCTGGGTCCACGGCGACCTGAAACCGGCCAACGTCCTGCTGATGAAGGACGGTTCGGTACGGCTCGCCGACTTCAACATGGCCGCCGAACTGGAGGGCACCCACGCCTACACGCCCGCCTTCTCCACCCCCGACTACACACCGCCCGAGCTGCTGTGGTCCGAGATCGGCGAACGGGGCCGGCGGATCCGCCCCTCCGCCGACGTGTGGGCCTTCGGTGTCCTGGCCCACCTGGTGCTGACCGGGTCCTTCCCGCTGCCCGGCGGCACCCCGACGGCCCGCCGCGACGCCGCCGTCGCGTACTCCCGCGGCTCCCACGAGCTGCGCCTGTCCCCCGAACTGCCCTCGCCGTGGCGGGAGATCGTACGGGCCTGCCTGACCCGTACGCACGCCGACCGGATCGGCACCGACGCCCTGCTGCGCCGGGTGGCGGACGCGACGGGGAGCGCGGGCGGTCCGGCGAGGCCGTCGCTCCGGACCCGCGCCCGGCCGCGGCTCGTGGCCGCCGCTGTCACGGGACTCCTCGCCCTCGCCGCGCTCGGCCACGGCGTCGCCCGCTGGGCCGGCGAGGGCCGGGACCCCGTGGCGCGCCCCGGCGGCACCGCGAGCGCCGTCGCCGCCGCCTCCTACGGCGCGGCCGAGCTGCGCACCGACCGGGACGTGCCGCCCGCGTACCGCCTGCTGATCGTGGAGACGGCGCACGACTGCGGGCACGCGGAGGTCAGCCCGGCCCTGATCGCGGCCATGCTGAAGGTCGAGAGCGACTTCGACCCGGACCTCGCCGACCCGGCCAGGGACGAGTACGGCATCGCCCGCTGGACCCCGAGCGTGCTGCGCTGGTGGATGAACGCGGACGGGACACCGGGCGAGACCGTGCCCCAGCCGCCGTTCCCGCCCGCCGAGTCCGTCCCGGCGATGGGCCGTTACCTGTGCTGGATCACGCCCCGCCTCGACGCCGGACTGCGGGGCGACCGCAGGGTGCTGGTCGCCGTCGCGTACCGGACGTCGTACAAGAAGGTGAACGACGCGGGCGGGGTTCCCCCGAAGTACCGCGACTACGCCGACCGCGTCGCTCACCGACTCCAGGAGTACACGCCCCGGGGCGGGACGTGACCCTGAGAGTTCCGAGGTACCGGGCGGCGGGCGTCCGGGGGCACGGTGTGAGCACACCGCCTCGGCGGTGCGACCGGTACGACACCGACCATCACGGGGGAACCACGATGAACCTCGTCAAGCCCGCAGCTCTCCTCCTCGCGGCCACCGCGCTGGCCGCCGGCTCCACGGTCGCGGCCACGGCGGCCGACAGCCCGGACGGCACCCGCGTCACCAGCCTCCAGCAGAAGGCGGGCCAGGTGCTGGCCGACGCCCCGAAGCCCCTGCGCGTGACCGCCGACGCGGTCGAGTACGAGGGCCTGACCGTGACGAACGCGCCCGTGACCAAGGGCGCCCAGGACCTGGCCTGCGGCTACGGCCACCTCTGCATGCTCGTCAACGGCACGAAGTTCGACTTCTACAAGTGCCAGACGTGGAACCTGACCAACTGGACGGGCAACGGCCCGTTCACCAACAACCAGACGCCGGGCACCGTCGCCAAGTTCTTCAACAAGGACGGCAGCGTCCGCTGGACGTCGACCGCCTACGAGGCGGGCACCGCGTCCTGGGACCCGATCTGGTCGCTGCGCCCCTGCTGATCCGCCCACCGAGCCGGCGAAACGGCGGCCCCGGTGCCCTCCGCCACGGAGGGCACCGGGGCCGTCCGGCGTCCGCCGCGTCCGTCAGTGGAAGAAGTGCCGCGTCCCCGTGAAGTACATGGTGACGCCGGCCTTGCGCGCGGCCTCGACGACCAGCTCGTCGCGGACCGAACCGCCGGGCTGGACCACGGCCTTCACGCCGGCGCCGGTGAGGATCTCCAGGCCGTCCGGGAAGGGGAAGAAGGCGTCGGAGGCGGCGTACGCCCCCTGCGCGCGCTCGGCGCCGGCCCGCTCCACCGCGAGCTTCGCGGAGTCGACCCGGTTGACCTGGCCCATGCCGACGCCGACGGACGCGCCGTCCTTGGCCAGCAGGATCGCGTTGGACTTGACCGCCCGGCACGCCTTCCAGGCGAAGGCCAGCTCGGCCAGCTCCGCCTCGGACAGGGCCTCGCCGGTGGCGAGGGTCCAGGTGGCGGGGTCGTCGCCGTCGGCCTGGAGACGGTCGGTGACCTGGAGGAGGGCGCCGCCGTCGATGGGCTTGACCTCGACCGGGGCGGCGGGTGCCTCGGGGGCGCGCAGCACGCGGATGTTCTTCTTCTTGGTGAGGGCTTCGAGGGCGCCGTCCTCGTAGTCCGGCGCGACGACGACCTCGGTGAAGATCTCGGCGACCTGCTCGGCCATCTCCTTGGAGACCGGGCGGTTGACCGCGATGACGCCGCCGAACGCGGAGAGCGGGTCGCAGGCGTGCGCCTTGCGGTGCGCCTCGGCGACGTCCGCGCCCACCGCGATGCCGCACGGGTTGGCGTGCTTGATGATCGCGACGCAGGGCTCGGCGTGGTCGTACGCGGCACGGCGGGCGGCGTCCGTGTCCGTGTAGTTGTTGTACGACATCTCCTTGCCGTGCAACTGCTCGGCCTGCGCGAGGCCGCCGCCGTCGGGGGAGGTGTAGAGCGCGGCCGGCTGGTGCGGGTTCTCGCCGTAGCGCAGGGTGTGGGCGCGCTCGTACGTCGCTCCCAGGAAGTCGGGGAACCGCGACTCGTCGACCGGGGCGTAGTCGGAGGCGAACCAGGAGGCGACGGCCACGTCGTAGGCGGCGGTGTGCTGGAAGGCCTCGGCGGCCAGCCGCTTGCGGGCGGCGAGGTCGAAGCCGCCGTCCTTGACCGCGGAGAGCACGTCGGCGTACCGGGCGGGGCTGGTGACGACGGCGACGGAGGGGTGGTTCTTGGCGGCGGCGCGCACCATGGAGGGGCCGCCGATGTCGATCTGCTCGACGCACTCGTCGGCGGTGGCGCCCGAGGCGACGGTCTCGCGGAACGGGTAGAGGTTGACCACGACCAGGTCGAACGGGGCCACGCCCAGCTCGTCGAGCTGCTGCCGGTGACTGTCCAGGCGCAGGTCGGCGAGGATGCCGGCGTGCACCTTGGGGTGCAGCGTCTTGACCCGGCCGTCCAGGCACTCGGGGAAGCCGGTCAGCTCCTCGACCTTGGTGACGGGGACGCCGGCGGCGGCGATGCGCCCGGCGGTGGATCCGGTGGAGACGAGTTCGACGCCCGCCTCGTGCAGCCCGCGGGCGAGGTCCTCGAGCCCGGTCTTGTCGTAGACGCTGACGAGCGCGCGGCGGATGGCCCGCTTGGTGCTCCCGGCGGTGGCGGTGGCGGTCACTGGATAACTACCTTTCGTCCCTCAATGCGATAGCCGTTGCGGGCGAGCCGCCCCACGACATCGACGAGCAGCCTTCGCTCGACTTCCTTGATGCGCTCGTGCAGAGCGGCACCTTCGTCTTCGTAGTCCTCGTCCCGGACCTCCACCACGCCCTGCGCGATGATCGGCCCGGTGTCGACGCCGTCGTCGACGAAGTGGACGGTGCAGCCGGTGACCCTGGCGCCGTAGGCGAGCGCGTCCCGCACGCCGTGGGCCCCCGGGAAACTGGGGAGCAGCGCGGGGTGGGTGTTGACGAACCGCCCGCCGAACCGCGCGAGGAACTCCTTCCCCACGATCTTCATGAACCCGGCCGAGACGACGAGGTCCGGTTCGTGGGCGGCGACGGCCTCGGTGAGCGCCGCGTCCCACTCCTCGCGGGTCCCGTACTCCTTGACCTTGCGGACGAAGGTCGGCACCCCGGCACGCTCGGCGCGGGCGAGCCCCTCGATGCCGTCGCGGTCGGCGCCGACGGCCACGATCTCGGCCCCGTAGGCCTCGGCGCCGGCGGCGGCGATCTCGTCGAGGAGCGCCTGGAGGTTGGTGCCGGATCCGGAGACCAGCACGACGAGGCGCTTGGCTCGCCGGTCCACGGGCTTGGCGGCCACGGTGGGGGCCTTTCTCGGGAAGCGATCTCTTTGTACGGTCGTACGAATGCTTCGCGTCCCTGGATACGGGGAAGTCTACGAAGCGGCCGACCGTCAGCAACGATACCGGCACACCGGACGGCCCCCTCGGGACGGGGGCGTGACCGGGAGGTAGCGTCTGCGTGGAGCCGGAGCGGGAACGCCGCCCGCGCGTCACACGTTCACCAGACGTACCGACCGGTTCGCGTACTCCACGAGTCCGCCCGTTCCACCAGCCGCCCGTCCATCGTCGCCAAGGGGAAGACGCTCACTTGATGCCGGACCGCAGCCTGCGACTGCTCACCCTCCCCCAGCAGTCGGCGCAGCCAGGGGAGCGCAGCACCGTGTTGCTGCGGGAGCGCCCCTCGTCACCGCCCGACTCCTCCCCGGACCGGGGCAGCGGCGGCGGGCGGGACGGCGCCACCGACCAGGACAACCCCTTCGCCCCGCCCCCGGAGGGCACCCCGGACCGCCCCTGGCAGCCGCGGCACCCGTCGGGCGACGACGACTCCCGGGGCGACGGCGAGCGCTCCCCCTGGGGCGGGCGGTGGAGCGACCGGCAGCCCGGCCGGTCCTCCGGCGGCTTCGGCGAGCGGCCCGGCGGTTCGGGCGGCCCCGAGGGACCGGGCGGCGGCCCCGGCCCGCGCTGGGACCCGACGGACCCCGCCCAGCGGCGTGCCCGCTACGCCCTGCTGAGCGGTATGTGGGCCCTCTTCTTCGCCCTCTTCACCTGGCCGTACGTGGCCCTGCTGCTCGGCGCCCTGGCCCTGTACTGGGGCATCAGCGCGCTGCGGGCCAAGCCCCGCACGTCCTCCGACCCGGACACCCCGGCCCCGCCCCCCGAGCAGACCGCCCGCCCGCAGCGCACCGCCGCGATCAGCGGCCTGGTCACCGCGTCCCTGGCCATCCTCCTGGTCGCCGCGTCGTTCGGCGCCCAGCTGGTCTACAGCGACTACTACACCTGCCGCGAGGACGCCCTGACCCACGCGGCGGACAAGTCCTGCGAGCGCCACCTGCCGGAACAACTCCGGGACCTGCTCGGCTCCAACTAGCCCGTCCGGCGGGTGAGGACGAGGCGCGTGCAGGGCCGGAAGCGGGGGCCGGGGGCGGCAGCCCCGGGGACGGGAAAGGGGAGGGGTGGCGGGGGCGACGCCCCTCCTCCACACCCCGCCCGTCACTCCCCGCCCCGGGCCTTCTCCCCGGGAAAACCGTCGGCCGGCAGAAGGTCGTAGGCGTCGCTTCCCCCGACGGCGTCGCCCGCGTCGAACAACCCGGCCGGCACCGCACCCCCGTCGCTCTTCCGCTGCCCCGGCTCCGCCTCGCCCCGCCTCCACCACCGCCCCGCGGAGGGCACCGGCACCCGCGCCCACGGCCGCCCTCCCCCACCGCCGTCGGCCGCCCGGGCGGCAGTTCCCCGCCCCCGCCACGCCCGCCCCACGACCGCCACCGGCACCGCCACCGCCCCGGCCCACGCCAGCGTCGCGCCACCGGCCTGCCACCACACCGGCCCGAACCGGGCCAGCGCGGCGCTCCCGAGCGGCCCGCCGGCGAAGGCGGCCAGCAGCGCGACGAAGGCCGCGCACAGCACGGCGGCCACCGCGGCGGCACCGGCCGTCCGCCGCCACGACCACAGGGCGCCGGCCGGTCCCCGCGCGCCCGGCGCACCCACGGCCCCCGGCGCGACGCCCCGCACACCGGCCGCGCCCCCCGTCGCCGCCCGCGCCGTGAACCACCCCACCGCCGCCCCGGCGGCCAGCGGCACCGCCCCGGCCGCCCAGTGCAGCGGCGTACCGGGTCCCGCGTCCGGCACCGCCGCCAGCAGCGGGAACGGCGGCAGCAGCGGTGCCGGAGCGGAGGAGGCGGGGGCCACGACGTGCCCGGCGCCGAGCACGAAGCCGGGGCCGAGGGCGTAGACCGCCGCCCACACCGCCGCGTTCGGCACCAGCGCCAGACAGAGCAGCAGCACGGCGAACCGCCCCGACCACCCGTCGGTCAGCCGCAGGAACGACTCGGCCGCGGCGGCCCCGTGCCACAGGAGCGACACCGCGAGCAGCAGCGCACCGCCGCCGACGAGCACCGCCGCACCGGCGCCCGCGGCGCGCGTCGCGGCGCCCAGGCGCGCGTCCGGCTCCACCACCAGTTCGCGCAGTGTCCGGGGCAGGACGCGCAGCGCCCGCCCCACCGGCCCGCCCGGGCGGCCGAACGCCGTCCACACGCCGGCGCCCGCCGCGCCCATGGCGACCAGCGGCAGACACACCGCCGCCCACCACGGCGAGGGCCGCAGCGCGCCGCCCTGGGCGTACAGGACGACGGGCGCGGCGACGCCGAGGTAGCCGAGGACGACCCCGCTCCAGGCCACGCGCGCGGAGACGGGCGGCGGCCCGGAGTCCGGCGCGCCCGCCAGCCACGCCGGGCGTACGCCGGCTCCCGCCCTCGGGGCCGCGCCGACGGCCACGCCCACGCCGTCCCCGGGGTCCGTGGCGTCCCGGGCGGCGCGGTGCAGCAGCCACACCGGCAGGAGGAGGAACAGCAGCGGGGTGACGCCGACGGGCGCGGGGGTGCCGGAGAGCGTGTCGGCCCGCACCAGTTCCGCCCCGTGCGCCAGCGTCCACAGGGCCGCGGCGACGCGGAGGGCGCCGCCGGGCCCGCTGTCGGGGTACGGCGAGCTGATCCACAGCAGCGTCACGAGCGCGGCGCACGCCGCCAGTCCCAACAGCGCCGCGAACACGCCCCCCAGGAGACCGGCGGCCAGCCCGGGCGACCGGTCGCGCCACCGGGTGCGCAGTCGGGAGAGCGGGGCTGGACGGGCGGTCGTCTGGATCACGCCCGCCATGCTCCCAACGACACGCGCTTTCCCGGCGTAACGAGCGAAGCCCCGTTGTGTCGCTCAATATATGTTTATGTACTTTTTCGTACGAAGGGGTGCCCAGTGACCCGCCGCCCCGCGACCCCGCTCCCCCCTCCCAAGGAACGCCGACACCTGCGGGAGAGCGCCGCGTTGACGCAGGCTCAGCTCGCGGAACGGGTGGGCGTCGCCCCCGGGACGGTCCGCGCGTGGGAGAGCGGCCGCACGACTCCGCGGGGGCGGAAACGGGAGGCGTACGCGAAGCTGCTGAAGACGCTGGCCGAGGAAGCGGCAGCCGGGCGGGCAGCGCGTGACCCGGCGTCAGAACCGCGGAACGCCGCAGGGGCGAACAGGACGGGGCCGGAGCCGGAGGCCCACCCGGAGCCGGAGGCGCACCCGCAGCCCGCGCCACACCCCCAGCCCGCGCCACACCCGGAGCCCGATCCGCGCCCGGAACCCGAGGGGCACCCGGAACCCGAGGGGCACCCGCAGCCCCTCCCCGAGCCCGCGTCCGAGCCGCTTCCCGAGCCGCGCCCCGCCCCCGTCGCGCTGACGCCCGCTCAGGCCTTCGACGCGTTGTACGAGTTCGGCGCCCCCGCCCTCGTCCGGCAGACCTACCTGCTGACCGGCCGTCGCGAGCAGGCGCGCGAGTCGGTGGAACGGGCCTTCCAGACGGCCTGGGAACACTGGCCGGAGGTGGCGCGCGACCGGGACCCGGTGGGCTGGGTGCGGGCGGCGGCGTACGAGTACGCGCTCTCTCCCTGGCAACGGCTGCGCCCGCGCCACCGCCGCCCGGAGCCGCCCCCCGCCGACCCCGGCGACCGCACCCTGCTGAACGCCCTGCTCAGGCTCCCGCCCAGGCACCGCCGCACCCTCGTGCTGTACGACGGTGTGGGCCTGGACCTGCCGGAGACGGCGGCGGAGACGGAGGCGAGCACCCCGGCGGCGGCGCACCGGCTGCTGCACGCCCGCGAGGCCGTCGCCGACCGGCTGCCCGCGCTGGCCGACCCGCAGGTGCTGCACCGGCGGCTGGCCGAACTGGCGTCGAACGAACGGCTGGGCGCGGCACGGCCGCCGTCGGTGCGCAGGGGCGGCGAACGCCGGGCCAGGTTCCGCACCCGGGCCGCGATCGCCTTCACGGTCGCCCTCATCGGGACCACGGCCCTGACCCTGCGCACCGCGCCCACGCACTACGAACCGCCCGTGTCCCCCGGGCAGGCGGTGCGGGGGGTGCCGCCCAGGGTGGCCCAGGGCTCCCTGTCGGACGAGGAGCAGGAGCTGCGGCGGAAGCTGCGGGACCAGTGGCAGGGCGGGCCGGAACGGCTGCGCCCGGGGCTTGAATGAGGCGGCCCGCCCCGCGGCCCGGCGCCCGGCGCCCGGCGCCCGGAACACCGAAGCCCGGAACGCCGAGCGGCCCGCCCCCTGTGAACGGAGGGCGGGCCACTCGGTGCGGAACGGGCCGGTGGGACGGCTGTGTCAGCCGGCCAGGATGGCGCGGGCGAGCTTCGCCGTCTCGGTCGGCGTCTTGCCGACCTTGACACCGGCGGCCTCCAGGGCCTCCTTCTTCGCCTGGGCGGTGCCGGACGAACCGGAGACGATGGCGCCGGCGTGGCCCATGGTCTTGCCCTCGGGCGCGGTGAAGCCCGCGACGTAGCCGACGACCGGCTTGGTCACGTTCTTCGAGATGTACTCGGCCGCACGCTCCTCGGCGTCGCCGCCGATCTCGCCGATCATGACGATCAGGTCGGTCTCGGGGTCGGCCTCGAACGCGGCGAGCGCGTCGATGTGCGTGGTGCCGATGATCGGGTCGCCACCGATGCCGACGGCGGTCGAGAAGCCGATGTCACGCAGCTCGTACATCATCTGGTACGTCAGCGTGCCGGACTTCGAGACCAGGCCGATGCGGCCCGGCTTGGTGATGTCGCCCGGGATGATGCCGACGTTGGACTGGCCCGGGGTGATGATGCCGGGGCAGTTCGGGCCGATGATCCGGGTCTTGTTGCCCTTCTTGCCGGCGTAGGACCAGAAGGCGGCCGAGTCGTGCACGGCGATGCCCTCGGTGATGACGACGGCCAGCGGGATCTCGGCGTCGATGGCCTCGACGACGGCGTCCTTGGTGAACTTCTCCGGCACGAAGATGACGGAGACGTTGGCGCCGGTCTTCTCGATGGCCTCCTTGACGGTGCCGAAGACCGGTACCTCGGTGCCGTCGAAGTCCACGGTGGTGCCCGCCTTGCGCGGGTTCACGCCGCCCACGACCTCGGTGCCGTCACCGAGCATGAGCTTGGTGTGCTTCATGCCGGTGGCGCCGGTCATGCCCTGGACGATGACCTTGCTGTCCTTGTTGAGCCAGATAGCCATGGTGTGTTGGTGTCCTCGTCCTGAGTGCTTACTTGGCGGCGGCGTGAGCCAGCTCGGCGGCCTTGTCGGCCGCGCCGTCCATGGTGTCGACGCGCTGGACCAGCGGGTGGTTGGCGTCGGTGAGGATCTTGCGGCCCAGCTCGGCGTTGTTGCCGTCGAGACGGACGACGAGCGGCTTCTCGACCTTCTCGCCGCGGTCCTCCAGGAGCTTCAGCGCCTGGACGATGCCGTTGGCGACCTCGTCGCAGGCGGTGATGCCGCCGAAGACGTTGACGAACACGGAGCGGACGTCCGGGTCGCCGAGGATGATCTCCAGGCCGTTCGCCATGACCTGGGCGGAGGCGCCGCCGCCGATGTCCAGGAAGTTGGCGGGCTTGACGTTGCCGTGCTTCTCACCGGCGTACGCGACGACGTCCAGGGTGCTCATGACGAGACCCGCGCCGTTGCCGATGATGCCGACCTCGCCGTCGAGCTTGACGTAGTTGAGGTTCTTCTCCTTGGCGGCGGCCTCGAGCGGGTTGGCCGCGGCCTTGTCGTGGAGGGCCTCGAAGTCGGGGTGACGGAACTCGGCGTTGTCGTCCAGCGACACCTTGCCGTCGAGGGCGAGGACGTCGCCGGAGGCGACCTTGGCCAGCGGGTTGACCTCGACCAGGAGGGCGTCCTCCTTGATGAAGGTGTCCCACAGCTTGACCAGGATGTCGGCGACCTTGTCGGCGACCTCGGCCGGGAACTTCGCGGCCTCGACGATCTCGCGCGCCTTCTCCGGCGTCACACCGTCGATCGCGTCGATCGGGGTCTTGGCGACGGCCTCCGGGCGGGTGGCCGCCACCTCCTCGATCTCCATGCCGCCCTCGACGGAGGCGATGGAGAGGAAGGTGCGGTTGGCACGGTCGAGGAGGAAGGAGACGTAGTACTCCTCGACGATCTCGGGGGCGGTCTCGGCGATCATCACCTTGTGGACCGTGTGGCCCTTGATGTCCATGCCGAGGATGTCCGTCGCGCGGGCGACGGCCTCGTCCGCCGAGGCGGCCAGCTTCACGCCACCGGCCTTGCCGCGGCCACCGACCTTCACCTGGGCCTTGACGACGGACTTGCCGCCCAGACGCTCGGTGATCTCGCGCGCCGCCTCAGGCGTGTCGATGACTTCACCGGCCAGCACCGGTACATCGTGCTTGGCGAAGAGGTCCCTCGCCTGGTACTCGAACAGGTCCACGCGCTTCCGTCCCTATCAGTGATCTCGCGGTTCGTTGGATGCGTGGGCGTGCCGCGAAGGGCAACGTGACGTCCGCCGTGAGGTCACAAGGGGGGCGCACACGGTGTCCGAGCGCGCGGCATGTCCGTCTCGCAGGTTATCGCCGCTTGCGGGGGGTCTCTAAATCGTGGGTCACACCTGAGCGGTGATGCCTGTCACATGATGCCGCGCTCACTGGCACGCGGTGCCGGGCGTGAGCGGGCAAGCGGCCGCTTCGCTCCAGGTGGGGGGCCTCACCGGGCTGGGGTTGGCCCGGTGAGGCCCGTGGCTCCCCCGGCGGGCCGCGTGCGTGCGGGCCGCCGGGGTGCGGGCCGGGCGGTCCCCACCCCAATGGGGACCGCCCGGCCCGGACCGCGGGGGTACGGCCGGACGGAGGCCGACGGCTTTCGGCCGTCCGGGGCCTGCCGCCCCGCGGAGTCTGGCGGTGTCGGTACGTGCCCGGCGGACCCGGGCCACGAGGTGACGGGGGCGTGCGCCGCGCCGGGTGCGCTGTGCCGGGTGCGCCGCGCCGGGTGCGCCGCGCCGTGTGCGCCGCGGTGCGGTGCGGTGCGGGTGCGTGCGCCGCGGTGCGGTGCGGGTGCGGCCGGGCTGTACGCCGGGCTTGTGGGTGCCGGTGCCGGTGCCGACGTCAGTGCGAGTGCCAGGGCCGGATGCCGGGCGCGGGGTCCCCGTGAGGGCGTCCGGTGGGCGGGGTGCACGCTGGTGCGGCGCGCGGCGCGCGGCGCGTGGCACGTGGGCGTGGCACGTGGGCGTGGGGCTCGCGGCGAGTGGGGTGCCTGGCGCGGGCGTGGCGGAGGGGCGGGCGTTCTAGGCGGGGGAGACGGGGATGTCCCGGTACGGCTCCCTGACCCCGGCCGCCTCGGTCCGCTCCGGAGCGCCGGGCACGAGGCGGAACGTGATCCCGAACGGCGGGCCGACCGCGCGTGCGTCCCCGTGGCGCGGCGTCGCCTGGTCGGCGCCGGACGCGGTGCCGAGGGCGCCGTCGGGGTCGCCGGTGGGCGCGGGGCGGGCGGAACCGGCGGGGGCGTGTGCGGTGGGCGCGGTGTGCCCGGGCGCGGCTCGGTGCTCGTCGGCGGTCGCGGCCGGTGCGGTGGGTGCGGTGAGTGCCTGGCCGGGAGCGGGCTCCGGACCGTACGTGACGGTGAGTGCCGGGGTTCCTGCTCCCTCGACGACTCGGGCGTCGGCGGTACGCGGCGGGGCGGCGGTGCCGGAGACGTCCGGTGCCGCCGGCGGGGATGCGGGCTCGGCCGCGGGCCGGGGCCCGGGAGCGGCCGGGCCTGAACGACCGGACGTGTCGCCGACGTCGATCCCCGACGGGCCGGGAAGCACCCGCAGGGGCGGCACCTCGGCCGGACCGACGGTCCCCGCGACCGCCTCCAGCCCCTCGGTCACCGTCTCGACCACGTCACCGACCGGCCGTACGACCCGGTCGGCCACGGTCCGGACGGCGTCCCCCGAGACGGGACGGAGGTCCACGGGCACCGTGCCGGAATCCGCTCCCGGACCGGTTCCGGCCGCCTGCACGGATCGGGTGTCCTGCGGGCCCTGCAGCCGCGAGGGGGCGTCGAGGACGCGGCCGACCGTGTCCGTCGAGGGGCCCGGCGCTCCGTCGGCCGCCTGCGCCCGCCCTCCGCAGAGCAGGCCCAGCACGCACAACCCGCCCAGCAGCAGCGCCCCGTACAGCGCACGCCGCCCGGCCGCCGTGCGCAGGACGCGCAGAGCGGCACCGGGCAGGACTGCTGACGAGACCAAGAGGGGGAGGTACCTCCCGTGCGACGGAACGGACCGCGCGTCGAACGTCGGGCAACGCATCGACGCGCCGCGCGATACTCGCACGGGGATCCTCGGGTTGCGCAAGCCCCCTCCCGCCGATGGGCCGTCCTATCCGATTCGCCCAGGGGAACCGGGGCACCGGGAGCAACGCGTCGTCAGCCGGCGTCCGGTATCGGCAGGGGCCTCCTCTCGATCGCCGCCGCCATCACCTCCGGGAAGTGACCGGGCGTGCACGCGAACGCCGGTACGCCGAGCGCGGCGAGCGCCGCCGCGTGTTCACGGTCGTACGCGGGCGTCCCCTCGTCCGACAGGGCCAGCAGCGCCACGAATTCCACGCCCGCCGACCTCATCGCCGCGACCCGCTTGAGCATCTCGTCGCGTATGCCTCCCTCGTACAGGTCGCTGATCAGCACGACCACCGTCCGAGCGGGTCTCGTGATCCTCGACTGGCAGTACGCCAGGGCGCGGTTGATGTCCGTACCGCCGCCCAGTCGGGTGCCGAAGAGCACGTCGACCGGGTCGTCGAGCTGGTCGGTGAGGTCGGCGACCGCCGTGTCGAAGACGACGAGCCGGGTGTCGAGCGAGCGCATGGACGCCAGCACCGCGCCGAACACCGACGCGTAGACCACCGACGCCGCCATCGACCCGGACTGGTCGACGCAGAGGACGACCTCCTTCTTCACCGCGCGGGCCGACCGGCCGTGGCCGACGAGCCGCTCGGGCACGACCGTGCGGTGCTCCGGCAGGTAATGCTTGAGGTTGGCGGCGATCGTGCGGTTCCAGTCGATGTCGTGGTGACGGGGCCGGCCGGTACGGGCGCTGCGGTCCAGTGCTCCGGTCAGCGTGGCACGGGTGCGGGCGGCGAGCCGCTTCTCCAGATCCTCGACGACCTTGCGCACGACGGACCGGGCCGTCTCCCTCGTCGTGTCCGGCATCGCCTGGTGCAGGGAGAGCAGGGTGCCGACCAGGTGCACGTCGGCCTCGACGGCCTCGAGCATCTCCGGCTCCAGCAGAAGGGTGGCGAGGCCGAGCCGGTCGATCGCGTCCCGCTGCATGACCTGGACGACGGAGGAGGGGAAGTAGGTCCGGATGTCCCCCAGCCAGCGCGCCACGGCGGGTGCGGAGGCCCCGAGCCCGGCCGCACGGTCCTTCCCGGGCCGGGTGGGCGTGTCTCCCCTCCCGTAGAGGGCGTTGAGCGCGCCGTCCATCCCGGCGTCCCGTCCGGAGAGCACGTGGCCGGTGCCGTCGGCCGGATCACCACCGAGGACGAGACGCCACCGCCGCAGCCGTTCCTGTGCCGCCCCGTCGTCCTCCAAACCGGCCGACGACACGCCTCCGGTCGTGCGCGCGCCCACGGACCCGGCCACCTGCCCGGGCGCGGGTCCGGTCACAGGTCCGGGCGCAGGTCCGGTCGTGTGCTCGGTCGCGTGCCCACTCATGTGTCCGTGCGTCTGCCGGATCACGTGTCCGGTCATGCCGTGTCCACCCCCGTCAGGTCGTCGTCCCCCGCCCGGTCCCGGCCCAGGATCAGCCGGACCACCGGCAGCACCGCGTCGGCCCGCGCGGTGTCGAGGCCGGCCGCGAAGCCCGGTATGCCGGAACCGGCCCCCGTCACGCTCCCCCGCGCCCCCGGTCCGCGCCTGACCAGCTCGCCGACGCCGCGGCGCACGCCCGGCTCGTGCGCGGAGAAGGTGCGGCGCAGCAGCGGCAGGACGTCCGTGAACGCCTCCGCCGGCACGCCGGTCAGCCAGGTGTCGATCAGGGCGAGCAGCCGCTCGTCGTGCAGGAGGAGCATGCCGCCGCCCGAGCCGCCGCCGACGAAGCCCTCGACCCAGGCCGCCGCGTCCGCCGGCGCTGTCCCCGGGGACAGCGCCAGGCCCATGAGCCGCGCCGCCTCGTCCGGTGCAAGCTCGCCGTCGTCCAGCAGGAGCCGTACGGCGCGCCCGCGCACCACGCCGGGCACGGTGTCCCGTGCGGAGAGGGTCCGCAGTACGGCCCGCCAGCGGGGCCGCGGGTCGCCGTGGCCCGGCGCGGGCGTGCCGCCGAGCAGGCCCACGGCGATGTGCACGGCGTCCACGTGGCGGCGCATCTCCTCGGCCGCGTCCGCGTCCAGGGCGGCGCAGGCCGCGGGCAGTCCGACGAAGACGCGCTCGGCGAGACCCGCGGCGACCTCGGACAACGCCGCGGTGTCCGTGCCGCGCACGTCTCCGTACCGCAGCGCACGCACGAGGGCGGGCAGGGCCTCGGCGAGGTGACCGACGTCCGTGTCGAGCGCGGCCCGGTCGGCGAGTATCCGCATCACCGGGGAGAGCGCGTCCGGAAGGCCGGCCAGCAGGCAGCGTTCGGCGAGCGCGGTGACCTCGGCGAGGTCCCGCGCGGCGACGGCGTCCGCCTCGGCCCTGGCGGTGGCGGCGGAGAGCACGGTGGTGCCCCACACCCCGGCCTCGGCGACCCGCACCGACAGCTCCGGCTCCCAGCGCAGTCGCCACGTCTCCCGGAACGTGCCCGTGCTGCGCGAGGCGGCCGGCGCCCCCCAGCCGATGCCGAGCAGCCGCAGCCGGTGCAGGAGTCTGCTGCGCCCGGCGTCGGTCTCCTTGCGCAGGTCGAGTTCCAGCTCGCGCTCCGGCGCCTCGGGCTTGAGCCGCAGCCGCCGCTGGCTCCGGGCGAGGTCCCGCTGCAACGGCACCGCGGGCGCCCCCGCGGGGACCTCGCCCAGCACGTCCCCCACCACGAGCCGGTCGTGGACCAGCGCCAGCGGCACGTCCGAGCCGTCGCACAGCACCGCCCGCGCGGCGTCCGTCACCTCGGTCAGTCCGGGCAGCGGCCGTCCACGGACCGCCGCGAGCGCCTCGGCCAGCCGGACCGCCTCGATGACGTGGGCCGGGGAGACGACCCTGTCCTCCTCCCGCAGCAGTTGGGCCACTCCGGCCAGCCAGCGCTCGACGGGCCGGTCGGCCGCGGCGAACAGATGCCCGTACCAGCCCGGCGACTCGATGCCCGCCCCGTACCCGCCGGCTCTCGACAGTCTGCGGTGGGTCCAGGGCACCCAGGTCATGTCCACCTTGGTCCTGGGCAGCCCCTTCACCAGGGCCCGGTCGGCGGCGACGGCGACCCGGCGCCGCAGCGCGGGCACGTGCCAGGCGCCGCAGACCACCGCCACTCCCTGCACGAACTCCCGTCCCGCTGCCCGGATCCGAAGGCGCATCCAGGCTTCCCGCACGAGGTCCCGTCCGTGAGCACCACCCCCTTCGTCACCACCCTCGCCGTCCTCCCCGGTCTCCCGCAGGGCCGTCATGGCCTCCTCCAGCGCCGCGAACGGAGCGACCGCGTCCCCCTCTGCCACGCCCCGGTGCTCGATCACGTCCTCCCACCAGCGCTCGGGATCGTCGTGCCCCGCGGCCGCGGCGAGGACGGCGAGCGGATCGCCCCGGACGTCGGGGAAGGCCGTACCGGGTCCGTCCCGGACGTCGGGAGGGGGCGTGCCGCGTCCGGCGCCTCTCCCCCGCCCGCCCGCCTGCCCCTCCCTGTCCGCGTCCACGTCCGCGTGCGCGCTCTCGCCCTCGTCCTCGTCCGCTGCTCGCCAGGCCAGCGTGTGGGCGGCGGGAAGGTCGATGAAGCGGGCCGGGACGTCGTGTTCCAGCGCCCAGCGGACCGCCACCCACTCCGGGGAGAACTCGGCCAGCGGCCAGAACGCCGAGCGGCCGGGCTCGTCCACCGCATGGGCGAGGAGCGCGACCGGCGGCCGCATGTCGGCATGGGCGGCGAGCGGGATCAGCGCGTCGGCCTCCGGCGGCCCCTCGACCAGCACGACACCCGGCCGGGCCGCCTCCAGCGCGGCCCGTACCGCCCGGGCCGATCCGGGTCCGTGGTGACGGACGCCCAGCAGCAGCGGCCCTTCCCCCGGGACACCGGCACCGGCACCGGCTGCCCCACCGGACGCGCTGACCGGGCGGCCCGCCCCCGCCCGGTCAGCGCCCGGCACGCCGTCCTCCTCGCCGCGCCCGCCGCCGTCGGCTCCAGGTCGAGTCCCCGTCCTCCCCCGTCGTACCGGCCACCGCCGCCTCCGTCCCGCGTCGCGTCCACAGCGTCCACAGCCCTGCGCCCCTCACGCCGACACCTCCCGGCAGGCCCGGTAGAAGTCCCCCCAGCCGTCGCGCTCACGCACGACCGTCTCGAGGTACTCCTGCCACACGACACGGTCGTTCCCCGGATCGCGGACGACCGCGCCGAGGACACCCGCCGCGACGTCGCCGGGCCGCAGCACCCCGTCGCCGAAATGGGCCGACAGCGCGAGCCCGCCGGTGACGACGGAGATCGCCTCGGCCGTGGACAGCGTGCCGCTGGGGGACTTGACCTTCGTACGGCCGTCGCTCGTCAGACCGTCGCGCAGCTCGCGGAAGACGGTGACGACACGGCGGATCTCCTCGGTGCCGTCGGGCAGCGACGGCAGGTCGAGGGAACGGCCGATCTGGTCGACGCGGCGCGTGACGATGTCGACCTCGGCCTCGGCGCTCTCCGGCAGCGGCAGCACCACGGTGTTGAAGCGGCGGCGCAGGGCGCTGGACAGGTCGTTGACCCCCCGGTCGCGGTCGTTGGCGGTGGCGATCAGGTTGAAACCGGGAACCGCCTGCACCTCCTGGCCCAGTTCCGGTATGGGCAGGGTCTTCTCCGACAGGACGGTGATCAGGGTGTCCTGGACATCGGCCGGGATACGGGTCAGCTCCTCCACCCGTGCGGTCATGCCCTCCGCCATGGCCCGCATGACCGGGCTGGGCACCAGGGCGTCCCGGCCGGGGCCGTGGGCGAGGAGCTGTGCGTAGTTCCAGCCGTAGCGGATCGCTTCCTCCGGGGTGCCGGCCGTCCCCTGCACGAGCAGGGTCGAGTCGCCGCTGACGGCCGCGGCGAGATGCTCGGACACCCAGGTCTTCGCCGTGCCGGGCAGCCCGAGCAGGAGCAGCGCCCGGTCGGTGGCGAGCGTGGAGACGGCGACCTCGACGATGCGGCGCGGGCCCACGTACTTCGGGGTGACCAGCGTGCCGTCCGGCAGGGTGCCGCCGAGCAGGTAGGTGGCGACGGCCCACGGCGACAGCTTCCAGCGGTCCGGACGCGGACGGTCGTCCTGCGCGGCGAGCGCGGCCAGTTCGGCCGCGAACGCGTGCTCGGCGTGCGGACGCAACACCTCGGTCCCGGACGTCTCCGCTACGCATACGGGCATGGCTGAGTCCCCCTCCAGCTGGGCCGGTTCGATCTGCCGTCCACGGTGCACCACGCCACTGACAATCACTCTGACCTGCACAAACGCTCGCGGCGGGGCCATTGTCAGTGGCGGGATCTACCTTCGATGGCATGGCTCGGCGGCAGGTGCACGGACCACGGACCAGGTGCCGGGGACCAGTTCCTGACGCGACGTCACGCAGAGCGGCGGCAGGTGCGTCCCGTCGCGGGCCGGGTCCGGGCCGGGCCCGGGGCGGGAAGTGCGACGAGGACGAGGGGGAGGTGTGAGGGCCGTGCAGGGACCGAGCGGGGAGGGTGCGACGCCGGAGGCCGAGGCGCCGGAGGCGGAAGCGCCGGTCCGGGGGAAGCGGTGGATCGCCGGACGGCACGAGCGGGCGGAGGAGGGGACGGCGGTCCCGTCCGCCTCCGCTGCCACCGCCGTGACCGGTGACGCCGAGGCGGCGCGGCGCCGGGCACAGCGGCGGGCCGAGCGCATCACCGCGGGCGCGACGGAGCTGGAGCAGCGCCTCGTGGATCTCCTGCGCGGCGGCCTGGCCGGTGCCGGACAGGCGGGGGACGCCCTCTGGGAGGAGACGGCGGCCCGCATGGTCGACGCCCAGGCACCCGGACTGGCCGCGCGCGCAAGGGAGCTGGGGTCCATACCGTCGTCGGGCCCCGGCTGGCCGGTGCGGCTGCTCGAGGAGTGCGCGCTGCTCCACCTGCTCGACCAGGGCTGGTTGCGCCGCGAGGAGTTGCCGGACGGCCTGGCGGCGACGGTCCGTGCGCGCGTGGGCCTGCAGGCCACCGCGGACGGCCCGCCGGTGCGGGACGACTGGCTGGTCCTCGCCCAGTACGACACCGCGGACGCCCGGCTGACGACCCGTCGCGTCTGGTTGTACGGCCCGGAGTCGGACCGCACGGTGCTGCTCCTCTCCTACGGGGCCGCGGGACGGGCACCGGAGCTGACGCTGCCGGTGGGGCTGGCCCTGGACGCGGAGGTCTCGGCGTACCCGGGCGGCGCGGGACGGCGGCGAGCGGCCCTGGGGCGGCGGTTCGCGCCGCCCCGGCCCGCGCGGACCCGCCCGGGAGGGCTCACGACCTCGCAGGCGGCCGCCCGTTACGGCGACGCCCTCCGCGACGACCCGTGGCTGGACTCGGTGCCGGTGACCCTGGACCGGGTGGTCCCCGTACCGGACGGCGACGGCTGGCAACTGGCGGACGCCGACGGGGACACGGCGTTGCCGCTCACCCGCACCGCCGGAAGCGGGTCGGGACTGTGGCGGCTGGTCGCCCTGGCGGGCGGAGCGCCCGTCACGGTCTTCGGTGAGTGCGGCCACCGGGGCTTCACACCGCTGACGGCCTGGCCGGCCGGACCGGGACCGGCGGTGCCGCTGTGCTGACCCGCCCCGGACGACGGGTCCGGACCGGAACCAGAGGGGGAACGGCATGACCAGGACACCGGCCTTCACGGACACACCCGCCCCGGCGGCGGCCACCGTACGGGAGTCGGCCTCGCGGCCCACGCTCCCGGCACCCCCCGTGGTACCGGCAGCCGAGCCCGGCGCGTGGGAGGGGCTAGTCACCTCGGCGCTGCTGGGCACCGACCGACGTACTCCACCGGGTGGCGAGCGCGGGCCGGGCGCCGCGGCCGCGTTGCTGGACGCGGCGGCCGCGGAGACCGTCCGCCGTCGCGCCGGACTGCGCCCGGCCCGCGCAGCCCGGCGCCCCGTCCCCGCGCCCGAGGATCACCGGCCGCCGCTGCCCGGCCCGGCCGCCCGCCGGCTCACGATGCTGCTCACCGACCGCCCGGGCCCGGCGGGCGGCGGGCGCAGGGGCAGCGCGCCCGACCTGATGGAGTTGCTGCCCCAGTGGCTGGCGACGGCGAACGCGCGCGGTTTCGCGGCGCCGCCCCAGGCACTTCCGGCGCTGCTGGACGCGGCGCGGGGCCGTACGGACCTGCGGCCGGCGGCGCTGACGTTCGCGGGACCCCGTGCCCTGTGGCTGGCCCGGCTCAATCCGGACTGGCGGTTCGCCCTGCGGGCGGCGCAGGGCGGTGTTGCCGAGCTGTCCGGGCCTGGTGCCGCGGAGCGGGTACGGCAGCTCTGGGACGAGGGACTGTTCGCCGAACGGGTCGCTCTCCTGGCGTCCCTGCGCGCCCGCGATCCCGCCGGCGCGCGCGAGTTGCTCGCGTCGACCTGGGCGACGGAGCGGGCCGAGGACCGGCTGATGTTCTGCGACTCACTGCGGACGGGACTGGAGGCCGAGGACGAGCCGTTCCTGGAGCAGGCGCTGACCGACCGCAGTCGCAACGTCCGGGCCACGGCGGCGGAGTTGCTGTCGGCACTGCCGCGCTCGGCACTGGCCGCGCGGATGGCGGCGCGCGCCGCGACGTGCGTGTCCCTCGACCGCACCCTCAGTCCACCGGCGATCGTCGTCGAGGCCCCCCACGAGTGCGACGCGGGCATGGAGCGGGACGGCGTGACGGCCAGGCCACCGGGCGGGCGGGGTGAACGGTCGTGGTGGTTCGGCCAGTTGGTGGAGGCGGCCCCGCTCACCACCTGGGCGGACCGGCTCGGAGGACGGACTCCCGAGGAGATCGTCGCCCTGCCGGTGGCGGACGGCTGGCAGAGCGAACTGCACGCCGCGTGGTGCCGCGCGGCGGTACGGCAGCGCGACGGCGCCTGGGCCCGGGCGCTGCTGGGAGCGCCCACGGCGCCCGAGGCCGGCGGTCCGGGCGCGGTGTCCCTGGCGGAGCGGGCGAAGCTGCTCGGCACCCTGGACGCGGCCGAACGCGCCGAGTGGGTCGCCGGGTTCATCGCGACGCACGGCCTGTCCGAGGCGTTCCAGCTGCTCGGCATGTGCGCGGTGCCGTGGGCCGCGCCGCTCGGCCGTGCGGTGGTCGACGCGCTCAACATCGCCCGCGACGCCGGGAGCTATCCATGGAGCTTCAGCGGCGTCATGGGCCTGGCCGAACGCTGCCTCGACCCCTCGGAGGCGGGCCGTCTCGACGGCCTGCTGGCGATACCGGACGAGCCGGAGGACGCGTCGCCGGGGGCCGGAGGGTACTGGGCGGAGGCGTTCCACCGGCTGGTCAGGACGCTGCGGCTGCGTGCGGAGATGGACGGGGAACTCCGGGCGGGGTAGGCGTGGCGCCACGCCCGCACGGAACGCGCCGTCGCGGTCGCGGCCGTTCCCGCCGTGCCGGTGCGGGACCCGCAGCGGCACGGCAGCGGGGCGGCCGGGTCAGGCCCCCGCGGGCTCCCGCACGTTCGCCCGGACCCAGTCCACGATCGATGCCGTGGTCGCGCCGGGCGTGAAGATCTCCGCGACGCCCTTCTCCTTCAGCGGGGCGATGTCCGCCTCCGGGATGATCCCGCCGCCGAAGACCAGGATGTCGGCCGCGTCCCGCTCCCGGAGCAGTTCGATCACGGCGGCGAAGAGCGTGTTGTGCGCCCCGGAGAGGATGGACAGCCCGATCGCGTCGGCGTCCTCCTGGATCGCGGTGTCGACGATCTGCTCGGGAGTCTGGTGGAGCCCGGTGTAGATGACCTCCATACCGGCGTCGCGCAGGGCCCGCGCGATCACCTTGGCCCCGCGATCGTGGCCGTCGAGCCCCGGCTTGGCCACCACCACGCGGATCGGACCGGCTGCCACACCCATCACTGCCTCCATGAAGCGACTACATCCATCCGTACCGACAAGTACCGCACACTTCGTGCCTCGTGGCGCGGAGACCCCGCACCACAGCGTCCGGGGAAGTGAACGAACGTTATCGCCAGCATCCCGCAACCGGCAGTTTCGCGGTGAATACAGAGGGGGAAATCACACGGTGGGACATGTTCGCCGCGCCCCCTCCGGGCGTGGCGGCACTCTGCGCACGGAGCGCCGCAGCCCACGTCGCACCAGGGGCCTCGCAGGCCCGTCCAGCCCCATACGACCGTTCTTACCTGCATAAACCTCCCGAACATCACCCCTCACTGGTGTCACGGCGCTCCACGAGGGCACACGGGGGACAGAGGCGTCCCTGCGCGTGCCGACAGGAGGTCGGCCCATGAAGGTCACCACGGCAGCACTGCCCCTTCTCCCGCTCGTTCAGCGTCTCCTGCCCGGCCTGCCGGGACTTCCCGGGATCCCTGGGATTCCCGGGATCGCGTCGCTGCCAGGACTCTCCGACGTGGCGGCCCTGCCCGGCCGGTTGACCGGGCTCTCCCTGACCCTCCTGAAGGCGAGCGCGCTCGAAGCGGCGATCTTCGCCGGACACGTCCTCCTCTACCCCTCGGGGATCGTGCAGGAGCGCCGCCCGGCCGCCCGGGCCCTGCGGCCGGAGGACGCCCCGGACCCGCGGCCGTCACCCGGGGCCGCTCCCAGGCTGCCGGCCCCGGCCCGCCCCCCGGTCGTCCTGCTGCACGGCTTCATCGACAACCGCTCCGTCTTCCTGCTGCTGCGCCGCAGCCTGGCCCAGCACGGCAGGCACGCGATCGAGTCGCTGAACTACTCCCCGCTGACCTGCGACATCCGCACCGCCGCCGAGCTGCTCGGCCGGCACGTCGAGGAGATCTGCGAGCGCACGGGCAGCGAGCGCGTCGACGTCGTCGGGCACAGCCTCGGCGGCCTGATCGCGCGCTACTACGTACAGCGCCTCGGTGGCGACCGCCGGGTCCGCACCCTCGTGACGCTCGGCACCCCGCACGCCGGCACCAAGGTGGTCCCCCTGGCGAACGCGCACCCGATCGTGCGCCAGATGCGC
Source organism: Streptomyces ardesiacus (assembly GCF_003112575.1). Taxonomy (GTDB): domain Bacteria; phylum Actinomycetota; class Actinomycetes; order Streptomycetales; family Streptomycetaceae; genus Streptomyces; species Streptomyces ardesiacus. The sequence goes on along the minus strand of NZ_BEWC01000002.1, from coordinate 368,631 downwards.
CCCGGATCCGCGGTGATCGAGGAGCTGACCCGCCCGGCGCCCGGTTGCCGTACGCGCTTCGTCAGCTTCTGGAGCGACCTGGACCACGTGATGGACCCGCTGGAGACGGCCTGCCTCGCCCATCCCGACCTGGACACCGAGAACGTACGGGTGAGCGGCATCGGCCACCTCGCCCTGCCCGTGCACCCCGCCGTGGCCACGGGGATACGGCAGGCACTCGACACGTCCGGCGCCGAGACGGAAGCGGGCACCCGCACCGACCCGGGCTCGGGCACACACACCGACGGACTCACCGTGGCCTGAGACCGAAGCAACCCGTTCGGACTCGAACAGAAGTCGAACACAAGGCCAAGCCCGCGCCCGCCCTCCGCCAAAACACGGCCGATTGCCCGTTTCCTTCGCGCGTGAAACCTGCCGAAGATTGTCGTGTCCGTATACCGCCGGGTACAGTCACCGCACTGCTCTCGCAGCCCCTGTTGTCGAGGCGAAAGAGAAGTTGGTGAACGACCGTCACCCGTCGGGGACCGTGAACACCCCGGCTTCGGCTTCCGACGCCGCTTCGGCGCACTACGCGTCGTACGGCACAGGGGAGGCCCAGTACGGCGACCTCACCACGTACGGCGGCTACGACGCCACCGGTTTCTCCACCGGCACTTCCGGTACCTCGGCCTACGACGCGGACCCCCTGTTCGGCAGCATGCCGGGCCACGGCGGCGCCGCCCACGAGGCCACGGGCTCGTACGACACGACCCAGTGGTCGACCGGCGGGGCGCAGACCCTCCCCTACGACGCCTACCCGGCCCAGCACCAAGCCGCCTACGACACCGGCGCCTACGACACGACGACGTGGACGACCGGCCGCCAGCAGCCCGGCCCCGAGGCCGGCGGCCAGTGGGACACCGGCGCCTGGAGCGCACCGGACCAGCTGGGCGACCCGGCCGACGGCACCCAGCAGTGGCACTGGGGCACGCAGACCTTCGACACCGGCACGTTCGACACCGGTGCCTTCGCGACCGGCACCTTCCCGACCGGTACGCACGACACCGGCACGCACGACACCGGCGCCTTCGCGACCGGCACGCACGACACCGGCGCCTTCGAGACGAACTCCTTCGCCACCGGCACCTTCCACACCGGCGCGTTCGCGGGCGCTCCCGTGGACACCGGCGCCTACGACGCCACGCAGTGGAACACGGACGGCACCGCCACCGGCCCGTCGGAGGACCCGGCCGGACAGGCCGGACCGGCCGAGCACCCCGTGCCGGACGACGCCGAACCGGCCGCCACCGGTGAGCTTCCCACCGTGACCGCCCTCCTGGACGACCAGGAAGAGGTCACAGCGGCCGCGCCGGTCCCGGCCGCGCGCACCGGCTCCCGCGCCGGGGCGCGTTCCCGTCGCCGCCAGCCCGCCAAGCGCTCCGCGCTGCTGACCATCGCGGTGCCCTCGGCCTGCGTGATGAGCGTCGCCGGTATCGCGGCCGCCTCCGTCGGCAGCCTGACCGGCGACGAGGGCACGGACGCCGCGGCCTCCGCACCCGATCCGGGCAACGCGAAGGCCGCGCCGGTGAAGCCGTCCACCGCCAACAACAAGCTGGACACCCAGCTCACGAGCCTGGCCGCCGGAGCCGACGACTTCGCGGACCGGGCCAGCCGGACGCAGGAGCGCATCGACCTCAAGGCCGAGCAGGACGCGGAGAAGCGGCGGGCGGCGGAGGAGGCGGCCCGCAAGGAGCGGCTGCGCCCCAAGTTCGCGCTCCCGGTGGAGCAGCACGGCCTCAGCGCGTACTACGGGCAGGCCGGCATCAACTGGATGTCCGTCCACACCGGCATCGACTTCCCCGTGTCGTACGGGACGAAGGTGATGGCGGCGACCGACGGCACCGTGCGGACGCAGTACAACAGCGCGTACGGCAACATGATGATCGTGACCGCGAAGGACGGCACGGAGACGTGGTACTGCCACCTCTCCAGCTATCAGGTCCCCTCCGGTACGACCGTGAAGGCGGGCGACGCGATCGCGTTCTCCGGCAACTCGGGCAACTCCACCGGTCCGCACCTGCACTTCGAGGTGCGCCCCGGGGGCGGCTCGTCGATCGACCCGCTCCCGTGGCTGCGCAGCCACGGCATCAGCCCGACCTGATGCCGTAACGTCTCAGCAGACCAGGCCGTGGACCCGGGTCGTCGCCCGGGTCCGCCCCCGTCCCCGCCGCTCCCTCAGAGCTTCTCCACCGGCGCGTACCGCAGCAGGAGCCGCTTCGGCTTGGTGTCCCCGAAGTCGATCGTGGCCTCGGCGTTGGAGCCGGTGCCCTTGACCCCGACCACCGTGCCGAGCCCGAACTGGTCGTGCGTGACGCGGTCGCCGACCGCCAGCGCGACCGTCGGCTTCTCGGCCCCGGCCGCCCTGCGGGTGGCGAAGCCGGACGCGCCCGACGCCGAGGAGCGGGAACGGGACGAGGACAGCGAGGCCGCCACCCCCGAGACCGGCGCGGAGGACGCGGGCCCGTTGGCCCCGGTGCGCTTCCACTCCAGGTGCGGGGCCGGGATCTCCTCCAGGAACCGCGAGGGCGGGTTGTACGAGGGCTGGCCCCAGGCGCTGCGCAGCGTCGACCGGGTCAGGTAGAGGCGCTCGCGGGCGCGCGTGATGCCGACGTAGGCGAGGCGCCGTTCCTCCTCCAGCTCCTTGGTCTGGCCGAGGGCGCGCATGTGCGGGAACACGCCGTCCTCCATGCCGGTGAGGAAGACGACCGGGAACTCCAGGCCCTTGGCGGTGTGCAGGGTCATGAGGGTGACGACCCCGTCACCGTCCTCCTCGTCGGGGATCTGGTCGGAGTCGGCGACGAGCGCGACCTTCTCCAGGAAGTCGGCCAGGGTGCCGGCCTCCTCTCCCTCGGCACGCTCCTGCTCGAACTCCAGGGCGACGGCGGCGAGTTCCTGGAGGTTCTCGATGCGGGTCTCGTCCTGCGGGTCGGTGGAGGCCTGCAACTCCGCCAGGTAACCGGTGCGTTCGAGGATGGCCTCCAGGACGGTCGCCGGCCCGGCGCCGGACTCGACGACGGTGCGGAGGTCCTCCATGAGCGTGTTGAACCGCTTGACGGCGTTCGCGGAGCGGGCGGCCATGCCGTACGCCTCGTCGACGCGCCTGAGCGCCTGCGGGAAGCTGATCTTCTCCCGCTGGGAAAGGGCGTCGATCATCGCCTCGGCACGGTCGCCGATGCCGCGCTTGGGGACGTTGAGGATGCGGCGCAGCGGCACCGAGTCCTCCGGGTTGGCCAGCACCCGCAGGTAGGCCAGGACGTCCCGGACCTCCTTGCGCTCGTAGAAGCGGACGCCGCCGACGACCTTGTAGGGCAGGCCGGTGCGGATGAAGACCTCTTCGAAGACACGGGACTGGGCGTTGGTCCGGTAGAAGACGGCGACGTCACCGGCCTTCGCCTCGCCCGCGTCGGACAGGCGGTCTATCTCGTCGGCGACGAACTGCGCCTCGTCGTGCTCGGTGTCGGCGACGTACCCGGTGATCCGGGCGCCGTTGCCCTGGTTGGTCCACAGGTTCTTGGGGCGGCGGGACTCGTTGCGCTCGATGACCGCGTTGGCGGCGCTGAGGATGGTCTGCGTGGAGCGGTAGTTCTGCTCGAGCAGGATCGTGGTCGCGTCCGGGTAGTCCTCCTCGAACTGGAGGATGTTGCGGATGGTGGCGCCGCGGAAGGCGTAGATCGACTGGTCGGCGTCGCCCACCACGCACAGCTCGGCGGGCGGCACCTCGGCCTCCGGCGGCACGTCGACGGGGTGCTCCGAGGGGACGCCGACCAGCTCGCGCACCAGGGCGTACTGGGCGTGGTTGGTGTCCTGGTACTCGTCGACCAGGACGTGCCGGAAGCGGCGGCGGTAGTGCTCGGCGACGTCCGGGAAGGCGCGGAGCAGATTGACCGTCGTCATGATCAGGTCGTCGAAGTCGAGGGCGTTGGCCTCGCGCAGCCGCGACTGGTACATGGCGTAGGCCTGGGCGAGGGTCTTCTCGAAACCGTCGGCGGCCTGGGCGGCGAAGTCCTCCTCGTCGATCAGCTCGTTCTTCAGGTTGCTGATCTTCGCGCTGAACGACTTCGGCGGGAAGCGCTTGGGGTCCAGGTCCAGGTCGCGGCAGACCAGCGCCATGAGCCGCTTGGAGTCGGCGGCGTCGTAGATCGAGAACGACGAGGTGAAGCCGAGCTTCTTCGACTCGCGGCGCAGGATGCGGACGCACGCGCTGTGGAAGGTCATCACCCACATCGCGTTCGCCCGCGGGCCGACGAGCTGCTCCACGCGCTCCTTCATCTCGCCCGCGGCCTTGTTGGTGAAGGTGATCGCGAGGATCTGGCCGGGGTGGACACCGCGCTCGGCCAGCAGGTGGGCGATGCGGTGGGTGAGGACGCGGGTCTTGCCCGAACCGGCGCCGGCCACGATGAGCAGCGGGGAGCCGGAGTGGACGACGGCGGCCCGCTGGTTCTCGTTCAGCCCCTCCAGGAGCGCGGCCGGGTCCAGGGCGGGGCGCGGGGCGCCGTCCCGGTAGTGGGTGTCGCGGTCCGGAGGCACGTCGAACTTCCCGCCGAACAGATCGTGCGGAACCTGCTCCGGTCCGTGATCGTCCTCGGGCGGCGGCGGGGGTTCCTCCTCGTGACCGCGGGGGGTCTGGAGGCTCGCCAGGAAGCTGTCGTCAAAGAGGCTGCTCATCGCTCTCCGAGTCTAGGGCGCCCCACCGACAACCCGGTGCCACCCCGGAAAATGCCCGGCGTTCCCTGGCCGGGCACGCCCCGCGACCGGCCGGGACACGAAGAGTGACGCCGACGGCCGGCCCCGGGACGCCCGCACGGAAGGTCACGAAAATGTATCGGGCATATCACCCACCAACCTTCACAGCGGCCACACGCGTTGGCTACGGTGCGGGGCAGGCCGCCCGACCCCCACCGGCGAACCCCGCCGGGCCGTGCGGCCTCCGCCGAGTCCGGCCCTGCCCGCGCGGCACCCGGAGCCGGGGACCCACCGAGACCTTGGGGTGAATCGGCCGCACCGCCCTCGGCGAGACGCGAGGGCGGGCCGCCGTAGGGCAACCCTTCCGACCCACCGCCCGAACCCGACAGCTAACCCGGTAGGCGGACCACTGGAAGGAGTCGCCTCCTTGGCGTCGCACCGCAAGTCGCGTCCCACCGGTGTCCGCGTGGCGGGCATACGGACCCCGGCCCTCGCCACCGCGGCCCTCACCTCCGTCGCCCTGCTGTCCCAGACGGCCCACGCCACGCCCTCGGACGACCGGCCGACCCTCGAAGAGGTCCAGAAGAAGGTCGACGACCTCTACCGCCAGGCCGGTTCGGCGACCGAGAAGTACAACGCGGCCAAGGAGAAGACCTCCAAGCAGCGCAAGAAGGTCGACGACCTCCTCGACGACGTGGCCCGGCGCACCCAGAAGCTCAACGACGCGCGCGACGAGCTGGGTTCCTTCGCGTCCGCCCAGTACCGCACGGGCGCCTCGGTCCCGGAGACCGCGACCCTCCTGCTCGCGGACTCGCCGCAGGACTACTTCGACCAGAACCAGCTCATGGACCGGCTCACCGGCCGGCAGAAGAGCGCCGTCGACGACTACGTCACCCAGCAGTCCGAGACGATGAAGAAGCGGCGGGAGGCCACCGAGAGCCTCGAGACGCTCACCGCCTCGCAGAACGACCTGAGGACGGCCAAGGCGACCGTCCAGAAGAAGCTGGCCACCGCGCGGGAGCTGCTGTCGGAGCTGACCGCCGAGGAGAAGGCCCGGCTGGCGGCGATCGAGAAGAAGAAGCAGGAGGAGGCCGAACGCAAGGCCGCCGAGCTGGCGAAGAAGCAGGAGGCCGAGCGCGAACGGCAGGCGGAGGCCGCCCGGAAGCAGGAGAGCGGCACCGGATCCCCGGGAACCTCCACCGGCACGGGTTCCTCGGGCCCGTCGACGCCGGAGACCTCGAACGGCACCCAGGCCGAGAAGGCGATCGCCTTCGCCCGCGCCCAGATCGGCAAACCGTACGTCTGGGGCGCCACGGGCCCCGGCTCCTACGACTGCTCGGGCCTGACCCAGGCCGCCTGGAAGGCCGCGGGCGTGACGCTGCCGCGCGTCACCTACGACCAGGTCAACGCCGGCACGACCGTCCCCGTCTCCCAGGCACAACCCGGTGACCTCGTCTTCTTCTACGACGACATCAGCCACGTCGGCCTGTACATCGGCGACGGCATGATGATCCACGCCCCGAAGCCGGGCGCGTACGTCCGCGAGGAGTCGATCTTCTACGACGGGGAGTCGTCCATCTACAGCGTGGTGCGCCCGGCCTGATCGGTACGGGTCTCTAGCATCGGCGGCATGTCATCGGCCACCCATCCCTCCGCGCTGCGCACCTGGTGGGCGCAGCGTCCACCGGCGGCCGGTGCCGCGGTGATGGCGACCGGCATCGTGTCGGTCGCCCTGCATCTGACGGGCCACGAGGTCCTGTCCCGGATCGCCCTGGCCCTGGCCTGTGTCGCCTGGCTGACCCTGGCGGCGAACTTCGTCCACCTGCTGCTCGCGGACCGGACGCAGTGGACGGAGCGGGCCGGGACGCCGGGTGCGCTGACCGCCGTCGCCGCGACGACCGTGGTCGGCACCCGTTTCTCGCTGCTCGGCTGGTCGCTCCTGGCGGCGGTGCTGCTGGGGCTGGCGGCCCTGCTGTGGCCGTGGCTGCTGTTCCTGGTGGTGCGGCACTGGGGGCGGCGGATGCCCGGGGCGGTGTTCCTGGGCTGCGTGGCCACGGAGGGGCTCGCCGTGCTCGCCGCGACGCTGTCCGCGGCCACCTCGACGCCGTGGCTGGCGCACGCGGCGCTGCTGCCGTTCTGGCTGGGGATCGTGCTCTATCTGATCGCGCTGTTCCGCTTCGACCTGCGGCAGGTGGCCCGGGGCTCCGGGGACCACTGGGTGGCCGGCGGCGCGCTCGCCATCTCGGCCCTCGCCGGGGCCAAGCTGCTCGCGGCGGCGGGGACCGGCATGTACCTGTGGAACGGCGACGACCAGGCCGTCCTGCACGACCTGACCGTGTTCCTGCTCGCCCTCGACCTGGCCTGGTACGCCGTGCTCCTGGCCGCCGAGATCGCCTGGCCCCGTCCGCGCTACGACGTACGCCGCTGGTCGACGGTCTTCCCGCTCGGCATGACGGCGGCGGCGACGCTGTCGGTGGCCGCCGCCGTCGACGTCCCGTGGCTGGACGCGCCCGGCCGGGCGCTGACGTGGATCGCGGTGGCCGGGTGGCTGGCGGTCGCGGCGGGGGCGGCCGTACGGGCCCGGACCGAGCTGCGGTCCGCGCGGGCGGACGCGGGAGCGGTCAGGTCCACAGCACCGCGATGAAGACGTTGACCAGGGTCAGCACGCCCACCAGGCCGAACAGCGGCTTGTCCACCTTCTCCTCGTCGCGCTTCACGTAGACCAGGCCGAGGATCACGATCAGCACGGCGAGCTTCACGCCGATCTTGACGTTGTCGACGGAGTAGTCCTGGGCCTGGTTGAGGCCGACCAGGACCGCCCCGGTGACCAGCATCGTCAGCGCGCCGTGCAGCATCGCGGGGGTGAACCGGGCCGCGCCCCGGCCCATCGCCTTCATCTGGGTCAGGAAGCCGCCGAGCAGGGCGGCGATGCCGATGATGTGCAGACCGACGAAGATGTGGATGAGTACGTCCATGGGGCCGGAGCCTAATGAGCGCCGGAAAGCGCCCGGACACCGGCCTGCCCCGGCACCCCCATAACAGCTCCCGCGCCCCGCGCGCCCACGGTCCGGCACATCGGTCATCACCCTGTGTGAAGAGGGCGGGCCCTGGAGCAGCCGGCGATCACTTGCGGTCGCCGCGCGATCTGGTCCCGCCACTTCCGCGCATCCCGTCACCGGACCGTTACCGACCCGCCTAGCGTCCTGGCCCAGGCAGCCGGAGCGGACCGGAGCCGACCCGGCGGGCGCCGGAGTCGAGTCGTACGGAAGGACGTGGATCGCAGGTGGGAACGCACCGCAGGCCCCGACGGCGCGCGACGGGCGGCGGCAGAGCCCGTACGGCGGCCACGATCACCCTCGCGGGCGCGGCCACCGCGACGGGGCTGGGCGGGACCGTGCACGCCGATCCGCAGCCGACGGCGGCGCAGGTCCGGGCCAAAGTGGACCAGCTCTACCAGGAGGCCGAGGCGGCCACGGAGAAGTACAACGGCGCGAAGGAGAAGGCCGACGCCGCCGAACGGCGCCTGGAGAAGCTGCGGGACGAGGCCGCCCGCAAGGAGGACCGGCTGAACTCGGCGCGGGAGGCGCTCGGTTCGGTCGCGGCGGCGCAGTACCGCAGCGGCGGCCTGGACCCGGCGCTGCAACTGGCACTCTCCTCCGACCCGGACCGGTATCTCGACGGCGCCGCCTTCGCCGAGCGCGCGGGCAGCCGGCAGAAGGCGACGGTGGGCCACGTGCGCGAGGAACTCCGCGACATCCAGCAACTGCGCGGCGCCGCCCGCATCGAGGTGACCTCGCTGAAGTCGCGCCGTGCGGAGCTGAAACGCCACCGCGAGACCGTCACCGGCAAGCTGGCCGAGGCCCGCCGCCTGCTGTCCCGGCTGACCGTCCAGGAACGCACCGGCGCCGGTGAGGGAGCAGGCAACCGTGCCTCCCGCGCCTCTTCACCCGGCCCCAGGGAGGGTCTGTCCGCCTCCGCCCAGGCCCCCAACTCCCGCGCGGCGGCGGCCGTCGCCTACGCCTACCAGAAGCTCGGCAGCCCCTACGTGTGGGGCGCCACCGGCCCGAACGCCTTCGACTGCTCGGGCCTCACCCAGGCCGCCTACCGCGCCGCGGGCGTCTCCCTCCCCCGCACGACCTACGCCCAGATCGGCGCGGGCCGCCGCGTCTCCCGGTCCGAACTCCTCCCCGGCGACCTGGTCTTCTTCTACTCCGGCATCAGCCACGTCGGCATCTACGTCGGCAACGGCCGGATGATCCACGCCCCGAACCCGTCGGCACCGGTGCGCGTCGCCCCGGTCGACGAGATGCCGTTCGAGGGAGCTGCGCGGGTGGTGTGAGAGGCGCCGGCCGCGGCACCGGTCACACCAGCCGTCGGGCCGTCGCCCACCGTGTCAGCTCGTGCCGGTTGGAGAGCTGGAGCTTGCGCAGGACCGCCGAGACGTGGGACTCGACCGTCTTCACCGAGATGTAGAGCTGCTTGGCGATCTCCTTGTACGCGTAGCCGCGGGCGATCAGGCGCAGCACCTCGCGCTCGCGCTGGGTGAGCCGGTCGAGGTCCTCGTCGACCGGAGGGGCGTCGGTGGAGGCGAACGCGTCGAGGACGAAGCCGGCCAGGCGCGGGGAGAAGACGGCGTCGCCCTCCTGGACCCGGAAGACCGAGTTGACCAGGTCCGTGCCGGTGATGGTCTTCGTGACGTAGCCGCGGGCGCCGCCGCGGATGACCCCGATCACGTCCTCCGCCGCGTCCGAGACGGAGAGGGCGAGGAAGCGGACGGGCCGCTCGGTGTCGCTCATCAGGGGGGCGCAGCGGCGCAGCACCTCGACCCCGCCGCCGCCGGGGAGGTGGACGTCGAGGAGTACGACCTCGGGGCGGGTCGCGGTGATGACGGTGACCGCCTGGTCGACGTCGGCGGCCTCGCCGACGACCTCGACGCCGGTCTCGGCGGTCTGGCCGATCTCGGCCTGGACGCCGGTGCGGAACATGCGGTGGTCGTCGACGAGCACCACGCGCACCCGGCGCTCCCCCGCGCCGTCTCCGGCAGGCTGCGCGGGCCGGGCCGCCTCGCCCGCTCCCGCCGTTCCGTTCGCCTCGGTCGGGTCGCTCATGACGTCTTCTCCGCCCTCTCCATTTCCAGTTCGACCTCCGTGCCGCCGTCCGGCACGGCGCGCAGCCGCGCCGTACCGCCGTTGCGCTCCATGCGGCCGATGATCGATTCTCTGACGCCCATGCGGTCGGCGGGTATCGAGTCGAGGTCGAAGCCGGGGCCGCGGTCCCGGACGGACACGAAGACCGTCCTGCCCTCGACTTCGGCGAAGACCTGTACGGCGCCGCCCTCGCCACCGTACTTGGCCGCGTTCACCATCGCTTCGCGCGCGGCCTGCATCTGTGCGCTGGTCCTCTCGTCGAGCGGGCAGTCGCCGACGACGACCACCTCGAGGGGGACGCCGTGCTTGTCCTCGACCTCCGCGGCGTTGCGCCGGACGGCCTCGGCGAGGGTGGTGGGCTCGTCGTCCTCGTCCTTGCCGTTGCCCTCGGGCTTGTAGAGCCAGGCGCGCAGGTCGCGCTCCTGGGCCCGGGCCAGGCGGCGCACCTCCCCCGCGTTCTCCGCGCTGCGCTGGATCAGGGTCAGGGTGTGCAGCACCGAGTCGTGGACGTGGGCGGCGACCTCGGCGCGCTCCTGCGCACGGATGCGCATCAGCCGCTCCTCGGAGAGGTCCTGCGTCATCCGCACCAGGTAGGGACCGGCCAGGAGCGTTATCCCGACGAGGACGGCGAGGGCCGCCTGGAGGACCGAGCCGAGGTGGGCGGCGGATCCCTGGAGGACGAAGATGCCGGTGACGCCGGCCGTCACCAGCAGGACGCCTGCCACGGAACGCAGCAGGGTGACGGTGCGGCGGTGACGCCCCACCTCGGCCCAGCGGGCCCGGCGCGCGTTGTCCGCCTGGCGCCAGACGAGGGCGACGCCGGCGCCGACGAGCACGGTCGGCCAGAGGTAGGCCTTGGCCCCGCCGCCGAGGTCGACGTTGCCCACGAAGACCAGGGCCACGACGACCATGAGGAGCAGGGCGACCATCTGCCCCTTGTCCGGCTTGCGGGCGACGAGCCGGCGGCGGCCGTCGGGCGCGGTCTCGGAGGTGACGAGGGACGGGGGCTTCCGCGCCTCCACGCCCCCGACGCCCAGCGGCACGAAGAACCAGAAGGCCGCGTACAGCAGCGCGCCCAGACCGTCGGCCATGAACAGCCCGACGAAGGCGAACCGGACCCAGATGACGGGCAGCCCGAGATGCCCGGCGAGCCCCCGCGCCACGCCACCGAGCCAGCGTCCGTCGCTGCTGCGGTAGAGCTTGCGCGGCGGCCGCGGTTCGACGACGGGTGCTGCTGCGGCTTCCGGCATGACATCGATACTCACACGGGTGCGGGAGCCGGGGCATCAGGGTCGTTCCCCCACTCTCCCCTGATCTTCGAGCCGCGGAGGACGGCCGGGGGCTCGAACGCCTCCCGGGCCCGGAGTCAGGGCCGATATCAGGGTCCGACCAGGGTCGAACCGACTGCCGTCACGGCGCCGCGCCCGTCACCATGGACTCATGACAGATCACGAGCACGCCGCGACGGGTCCGGGACCCGGCTCCGGCCCGCGCCCCGCGCAGGGCGCCGGGCCGCGGGATGCCGCGCCCGCCGCGGACGCCGGCGCGGGCGGCTCGGGCTCCCCGTCCGACGCGGGCACCGCGGGCGGCGCGGACGCCCCCGGGCCGCCGCACCGGTTCCGGCGCGACCGGCGGCACAAGTCGCTCGCCGGTGTGTGCGCCGGCCTCGGGCGGCAGTGCGACCTGGATCCGGTGATCTTCCGGATCACGCTCGCCGTGCTCTCCGCGACCGGCGGCATCGGCCTCATCTTCTACGGCTTCGTCTGGCTCTTCGTCCCCTACGACGACGAGGAGGAGAACGAGGTGCGCAAGCTGCTGACCGGCCGGGTCGACGGCCAGGCACTGGCGGCCGTGCTCTTCGCCCTGGTCGGCTGCGGGATCTTCCTCACCATGCTGCGCAACGGCGGGGTGCTGACCTTCGCCGTGGTCCTCTCGCTCCTCCTCGCGGGCGCGGGCTACTGGTCGCGGCAGCGCAGGACGCCGGAACCGGACCCGCTCGCGGCCCAGGCCGCCGCCGACGCGCCGCCCGAGGCCAAGGCGCCCCCGATCATGTACACCTGGCCCTCCTGGTGGCGCGACCCGATCGTCAAGGACGGCACCCACGACGGCGGCACCGGATACATGTGGGGCCCGCCGGACCCCCTGGAGCGGGACGTCGCGGCGGCCGTCAACATCGGTCGCGGCATCCCGGGCCGCCGCGACCACAAGCTCGCGGACGACCGGTGCTCCCCATCCGCGCGGACACGCGGCCCCCACGGCATCGGCGGCTGGGTGTTCCTCCTCGCCCTGCTCGCCGGGTTCCTCGGGACCCGGCTGACCTGGGACCAGCACCCGCTCGGCGCCAGTCTGCAGACCGGCCTGGCGTGCGCGCTCGCCGTCTTCGGCCTCGGTATCGCGGTCAGCGCCTTCCTCGGACGTACGGGAGCCGGCTCGGTCTTCCTGGCGATCGTCACGGCGGGCCTGCTGGCCGCGTCGACCGCGGTGCCGGAGAACGTCGGCACCGAATGGGTGCGGACCACCTGGAAGCCCCTGGTGGCGGCCGACGTACGCGACCAGTACGAGGTGGGCGCGGGCAGCGGCACCCTCGACCTGTCCCGGCTGGACCTCGCCGAGGGGCAGACGGTGACCACCCGGGCGGAGGTGGGCATGGGCCGCATACGGGTCGTCGTGCCGCAGGACGTGACCGTGCTGCTGAGCGTCGAGGTGGGCGTGGGCGACATCCAGCTCCCCGGCGACGACGGGAAGGACGTGGACGTGGCACCGGGCAAGCACAAGGAGATCACCCTGCCCCCCGCCAAGGGCGGCAAGGACGCCGGCACCCTCGACCTGGACCTCCAGGTCGGCCTCGGCCAGGCGGAGGTGGCCCGTGCTGCGTCATAGGTTCCAGCCGGGACGCCTGGTGGCCGGTGTCTTCCTGATGCTGGCCGGGGTCGTCTACGCCGGCGACGGGAGCGGTCTGTGGGAGACGCCGTGGTACGTGCTGATCCCCCTCGTCAACGGCGGGCTCTGCATCGCGGCCGTGGTCGGGATGGTGGCCCGTGCCGCACACCGGCGCCGCGGCGCCCCGGGCGCCCCGGCCCCCGGCGAACCCCGGGCGGACGTCCCCCGCTGACTGCCCGGCGAACCCCGGGCGGACGTCCCCCGCTGACGGCCCGGCGCCCCTCGGACTACCGGTACCCGCCCGTCCGTTCCCGGCGCCGGGCGCGCAGCACGGCGTCCAGGGACAGCAGCGGGGCGCCGCCCAGGACGAGGGGGAGCCAGGCCATGAGGTAGGGGAGGTCGTTGCCGTAGTAGTAGGGGTCGGATGCCCAGCTCACCGTCAGCCACAGGCTGAGCGAGATCAGCGCACCGCCGAGCGCCGCGAGGCGGGTGAGGAGACCGAGCAGGGCACCGATGCCCACGGCCAGCTCGCCCAGGGCGATGGCGTAGCCGAAACCGGCGGGGCTCTTCAGGGCCAGGTCGACCAGGGCGGGGACGGCCGAGGAGTCACGGACCGCGCGCATCGTGTCGCCGACGGAACCGGCGCCCGCGTCCTTCATGAAGGCGCCGTCGAAGAGCTTGTCCAGACCGGCGTAGACGAAGGTGACACCGAGGAAGATCCGCAGCGGGAGGAGGGCGTACCGGGCGGCGCCGTCCCGCCGGTCCCCTCCGCCCCGGGTCCCGGGTGAGGTGTGGACATCCGTCCGCATCCCGTGCGTCATCACTGCCAGCCGCCTCTCGCCACGCGTGCCCGGACCCAGCCCCCTCACCAGACCATACGTACGAAGGGTGGGCGCCGCTCAAGCCTGCACAGCCGGTTTCTTGCTGTCGGTTCCGACAGGTTGCCGGTTCGGCCGGCCGCGCCCGGAGGGCGGTGCGAGGCGTCAGTCCGTCACGTCGATCGCGTAGCGGTTGGTCTCCGCGCCCGCGCCGGTGACCACCTGGACCTCCACCCGGCCCGGTTCGACGTCCGCCGGGACGGGGACCGTCAGCAGGTCGTCCGAGGGGTTGCTGAAGCCGCCCGTCACCGGCACCAGGGGGACGTGGACGTTGACCGCTCCGATGCGGACGACCATCCGGGAGAGCCGGTCCGCCCGCTGGGCGCCCGGCGGCACGAAGCCCGCGCCGCGGATCTCGATGTCGTCGCCGGTGCGGATCGGGGCGTCCAGGTCACCGGCCTCCCGGGCCCGGACCACGGAGAGGATCACCGGCCGGCCGCCCTCGGAGTACTTCCCGGCCAGGTACGTCGCCGCCGACACGAGGACCACCACCGCGAGGCCCCACGGCAGGTCGGGCAGTTGCTCCGGGCGCCGGGCCAGCCGTACCGCCGCGAACGCCAGGGCCACGGCGCTGATCACGACGTACTGGATGTCGGCGAAGGTCCCGCGGCCCGCGTCGTCGGTCAGCAGGTCGGAGGCGCCCGGCCGGTCGGCCCGTACCTTCTGCAGCCGCTGTCCCAGCACGCGGAGTCCGACCACCCGCCGCACCAGGACCGCGATCCCGCAGACCACCGCGAGGACGGTCACGGCACCCGCGCCCCGGGCGAGTTCGAGGCCGGAGATCAGCGCGTCCCGCCGGTCGTGGCCGGAGGCGACGGCCAGCTGCCCGGCCAGGACGAGCACCGCGTAGGCGACGAAGAGGACCCAGGCCGCCGCCACGGCACGTGAGGTGGACAGGCGGTTGTCCTCGCCGATGACCGGGGCCAGCGCCCCGCCCCGCGCCCGGTGGAACCAGGACGCCGCGGTCAGCGCGCCGGCGACCACCACGGCCGCCGCGAGCCCGGCGGTGCGCGCCGCCGACCAGCCCGCGCCGACCGCGGTCAGGGCCTGCCCGAGCAGCAGCAGGACGACCGCCGCCCACACGGCGGCCGTGGTGCGCCGGCCCAGCCCCGCGAGCCAGGCGTCGCCCTCGGCACGGCCGCGTTCGGCGACGGCTTCCGCGGACTGGGTCAGCTCCTCCGAGACCCACTGGCGGGAGGCGGAGGCCGAGTGGGCCACGGCGGCCGGCAGCCCCTGCCCGGCCGCGAACTCCTCCCGCCGCAGCAGGAACGCGGCGACCGCCCGGCGGTGCCCCTCGCGGGCGCCGTGCGGGCAGTCCCCGCAGGTGCAGCCACCGCCGTGCGCCGCCTCGTACGCGCCCTTGTCCGAGCCGCTCCCGCCTCTGGCCTCCTGCACCGCCACGCCCGACGCCCGCCTTCCCGCACCCTGTGAAAGAAACCGTCCGGAAACCCGGGAGCAGAGGGCCGTGGGAGCCGCTAAGTCCCTTGGGACGCAAGCGAATTGTGCCGTACCCCGGCCCGCCGTCGCCCGTTGCCCCGCCCTACGGGTGCTCAACGCGGGTGACACGCGCATCGCCGTGTTGACCCGCCCGTACCCGGGTCCCGCACGGCACGGCGCACCCGGCGGGCGGTTACCCGACAGAAGGTGTCGGTTTTCGGGGCCACACTCGCCGTATGACGTCAGGAACACCTGTGAGCGCACCCGTGGGCGCACCCGTGAACTGGGCCGGTTTCGCCGCCGCCGAACCCGCGCTGGCCCGCACCGCCGAGGCCCGCTTCGCCGCCTACACGCACCACGTCCTCGCCACCCTCCGCAAGGACGGCTCGCCCCGCACCACCGGTCTGGAGGTGCGTTTCCTGGGCGGCGAGCTGTGGCTCGGCATGATGCCGGGCTCGCTCAAGGCGCTCGACCTGCGCCGGGACGCCCGCTTCGCGCTCCAGGCGAACCCGGGGGACGGCACCGGCATGGGCGGCGGGGACGTGCGGATCACCGGGCGGGCGGTCGAGGTGGAGGACCCGGAGACCAAGGCCGGGTACGTGAAAGAGGTGGAACCGCCGGAGCCGTTCCACCTCTTCCGAACCGAGCTGACGGAGGTCGTGCGGACCTTCGTCGAGGACGACGCGCACCTCGTCCTGGAGATCTGGCAGCCCGGAAAGCCCCTGCGCACCGTCAGGCGCGCCTAGGACCTACTCCCACTCGATCGTCCCCGGCGGCTTCGACGTCACGTCGAGGACGACGCGGTTGACGTCCTTGACCTCGTTGGTGATGCGGGTCGAGATCTTGGAGAGCACGTCGTACGGCAGCCGGGACCAGTCGGCGGTCATGGCGTCCTCGGACGAGACCGGGCGCAGGACGATCGGGTGGCCGTAGGTGCGGCCGTCGCCCTGGACGCCGACGGAGCGGACGTCGGCCAGCAGCACCACCGGGCACTGCCAGATGTCGCGGTCGAGACCGGCCGCGGTCAGCTCCTCGCGGGCGATGGCGTCGGCCTCGCGGAGCAGGTCCAGCCGCTCCTTGGTGACCTCGCCGACGATGCGGATGCCGAGACCCGGGCCCGGGAAGGGCTGGCGCTGGACGATCTCGTCCGGCAGGCCCAGCTCCTGGCCGACCATCCGGACCTCGTCCTTGAACAGCTGGCGCAGCGGCTCGACCAGCTCGAACTCGATGTCGTCGGGGAGTCCGCCCACGTTGTGGTGGGACTTGATGTTGGCGGTGCCGGTGCCGCCGCCGGACTCGACGACGTCCGGGTAGAGCGTGCCCTGGACGAGGAAGGCGACCTCCGGGCCGTCCTCCTTCATGATCTCCAGCTGCGCCTGCTCGAAGACCCGGATGAACTCGCGGCCGATGATCTTCCGCTTCTCCTCGGGGTCGGACACCCCGGCGAGCGCCTTGAGGAACCGCTCCTCGGCGTCCACGACCTTCAGCTGGACGCCGGTCGCGGCCACGAAGTCCTTCTCGACCTGCTCGGTCTCGCCCTTGCGCATCAGGCCGTGGTCGACGTAGACGCAGGTGAGCTGGGAGCCGATGGCCTTCTGGACCAGGGCCGCGGCGACCGCGGAGTCCACGCCGCCGGACAGGCCGCAGATGGCGCGCTTGTCGCCGACCTGCTCGCGGATGGCCGCGACCTGCTCCTCGATCACGTTGCCCGTGGTCCAGTCGGGGCTCAGTCCGGCGCCGCGGTACAGGAAGTGCTCCAGCACCTGCTGTCCGTGCGTGGAGTGCATGACCTCCGGGTGGTACTGGACGCCGTAGAGCTTCTTCTCGTCGTTCTCGAAGGCGGCGACCGGGACGACGTCCGTGGAGCCGGTGACGGTGAAGCCCTCGGGGGCGGCGGAGCAGGCGTCGCCGTGCGACATCCACACGGCCTGCTCGGCCGGGGTGCCCTCGAAGAGGGTGGAGGACGGCTTGGAGACCACGAGGTCGGTACGGCCGTACTCACGGGCGCCGGAGTTGTCGACGGTGCCGCCGAGGGTCTGCGCCATGAGCTGGAAGCCGTAGCACATGCCGAAGACGGGGACACCGGCCTCGAACAGGGAGCGGTCGAGGGTCGGGGCGCCCGGCTCGTACACCGAGGAGGGGCCGCCCGAGAGGATGATGGCCGCCGGGTTCTTGGCGAGCATCTCCTCGACCGGCATGGAGCTCGGCACGATCTCGCTGTAGACCCGCGCCTCGCGGACACGGCGGGCGATGAGCTGGGCGTACTGCGCGCCGAAGTCGACGACCAGGACGGTGTCGGGGGCGGCGGCAGCGGGAGTCGCTGATGACACGGGGTGCCTTCCGGCGGTCGGGCGGGGGGCTTGTGCCCCCGATTCTACCGAGGTGGGCGGGTGCCCCGGCCCGCCGCCGGGTCCGGCCGACGGGTCTCACCATGCGAACCGGCTTGGACACCGACCGTCGCCGGGGCATACTGGGCCCCATGCGCAAGCACCAGACCTTCCTGTTTACCTATGGCAACCGGCCCACCGGCTGCCATGGTCGTGCTGCTTGAGCAACTGACAAGCGACTTCCCAGGCGCCCCGGGCCGACAAGGTCCGGGGCGCCTGGCGTTGACGGACCGTGCCGGTCCCGGGTGCCGCCACCCTTCGGCGAGGAGCCACCGACATGACCGTCACCGCAGCAGACAAGACCGGCGCCCACACCTCCGAGGCCGCGGACGTGATCACCGGCGCCCGGGAGCGCATCGACTCCCTGGACGACCGGATCATCGGGCTCATCCAGGAACGGATGGCCGTCTCCGCCGTCATCCAGGAGGCGCGGATCACCTCCGGCGGCCGGCGGGTGAACCTCTCGCGCGAGATGGAGGTGCTCGACCACTACCGGCAGGCGCTGGGCAAGCCGGGCACGGCGCTGGCCATGACGATGCTGGAGCTGTGCCGCGGGCGCGTGTGACCCGTCCCGGGGCGACGGTGCGACCGGGGGTCGCATCTGAGTTCGGCGTCTTCTCACCCGTACGGCGCGTGACCGGTGGACGAGCGGCTTCGTTGGTCCCGGTGTCCGTGTCAGCCAGGGGCGGGCCCGAAAGAACCACGCGTGGCTCGCTGGAGCGATGAGACGTACGGATCGTGCCGTGCGTCGTGGGACCTCGCTCCAGGAAGTGACCGGACGGCAGGGGACAGCAGCCCGGTCACCCAAGAGAACGGCCGGCCCCGGGGACGCCCGGGGCCGGCCGACGGGAACGGGTCCCACGTTCAGCACCGGCGTCCGGGCACCACGGGCGACCGGACAACACAGGCATCCAAGGCAAGCGGCGCGACCCCCCGGCGCCGCTCCCCCGGCGTCGGCGGCCGCCCTGCCGCCGGCGCCGGCCGAGAGGGAGGGCCCTGCGGGCCACGGTTCCGCGGGGCCCTTCGCCGTGCCGTCCGGCCCGCAGGTGCGTCACCGCCGTCGCAGCAGTGGTACCGGCCACAACCGTCATACGGGCACAGAAGTCACATGGGCCGCAGCAAGTCACACGAGTCGCAGCAGTCACACATGCCGCGGCAGTGACGCAGGCCACATAAGGATTCTGTGAAAACGAGGACAACCATTCACAGCTTTCGCTGATCACATCAGGCATGAAGCTTCGTCGCGCCCTGGCCGCAGCCGCCGTCACGGCGGTGGTCGCCCCCGCCGCGCTCCTCGCGGCCCCGTCCGCCCATGCGGCCGATGACGCGTCGGCGTCCCCGTCCGTGTCCCCGTCCTCCTCCGCCCCGTCGCCCGGCACGGACGGCGCGGACGAGACGGACGAACCCGCGAACGGGACCACCACCGACCCCGCTCCCGGCGACACGACGAGCAGCCCGACGGGCTCCCCGAGCGCGACGGAGGGGACGGACGAGGAGGAGCCCCCCGCCCCCGACGGCACGGAGCCGACCACGTCCGCCCCCGCGGACGCGGCACCGGCCACCACCGCGCCGGAGGCTCCGGAGACGACGGGGAGCCCGGAGGAGTCGGAGTCCCCGGACCCCGAGCCGTCCGTGTGCGAGGACACCAAGGTCGACGTCGACATCGAGGGCCTGCCCGGCGAGATCGCGGCGGGCAGCGGCTGGCACGAGTTCTCGCTGACCGTGGCGAACAACTCCGGTTCGACGCTGAAGAACCTCGAGTACCTGGCCGGCGCCTCCGCCGACGTCGACGGCGAGGAGCTGTTCGAGAGCGAGAAGGTCGCCCTCCAGGCCTGGAACCCCGAGGACGAGTCCTGGCAGGACCTCAGTGAACTCGGCTACGCGGTCGGATACATCGGCTACACCGACGAACTGGCCCCCGACTACGAGGTCGAGATCCCGATGCGGATCGACGTGCGGGCCGGCGCTCCGGTCGGCGCGGGCTTCACGCTCGGCGCGACGATCTACGGCGACGCGGACGGCGCGTGCACCGGCTTCGGCGACGTCGCCTACGAGTTCCGGATCGTGGCCCCCGGCACGGACACGGAGGGCACCAGGCCGCAGGAGGGCGGCAAGGCACCCGTCGCGCCGGTCGACGTCCGCGAGAAGCCGGCCGCCGGCGTCCCGCAGGTCACCGGGAGCCTCGCCTCGACCGGCTCCAGCTCGGCGCTGCCGGTGATCGGCCTCGCCGGCGGGCTCGCCGTACTCGTCGGCGGCGGCGCGGTGTTCGTGGTGCGGCGGCGCAGGGCCGGCTCGGACGCGTAACGGCCGCGACGGCGGCACGGCACAGGCTGGGTGGGTGGAACCCGCGCTCGGAGGGGGGTGCGGGTCCCACTCACCTTTTCGTTGCTCCGGAAGCCCGCCGACGGGCCGCCGACGAGCCGCCGACGAGCGGCTACTTCTTGGGCGGCACCGCGGGCACGTCCAGGAGCGGCAGCCGCAGCGCGCCGAAGGCCTTCTCCGGGACGGCCGGGGAGCGGGGCGCGACGGCGGCGAGACGTTCGTACCCGGTGCCCTGCGCGGGACGCGGGTCGCGCTCGCCCTTGTTGGGCCAGTACGACATCGCCCGCTCGGCCTGCGCCGTGATGGTCAGGGACGGGTTGACGCCGAGGTTGGCCGATACGGCGGCGCCGTCGACGACGGATATGCCGGGGTGGCCGTAGAGCCGGTGGTACGGGTCGATGACGCCGGTCTCGCGCGAGGCGCCGATGGGGCAGCCGCCGAGGAAGTGCGCGGTGAGCGGAGTGCCCATGAGTTCCCCGACGTTGGAGCCGGCGAAGCCGTTGATCTCGGCGGCGAGCGCGGAGGCGCCCTCGGTCGCGGCCCTGATCTGCTTGGGGTTGGGCGCGCCGTGGCCCTGGCGGGCGGTGAGCAGGCCCTTGCCGACCCCCGTCGGTTTCAGGTGCGTGGTCAGGGAGTTGTCCAGGGACTGCATGACCAGGCCGATGATGGTCCGCTCGGACCACTTGCGGTTGGACAGCGAACGCAGGACCAGCAGCGGGTGCTTGGCCGCGTGGCCGAGGAAGCCCAGGACGCGCGAGGCGCCCGAGGCGGTCTGCCCGGCGTAGGGGACCTGGAGGATGGACAGGCCGCCCATCGAGTTGGAGCCCTTGCCGTAACGCACCGGTTCGATGTGGGTGTTGGCGTCGGGGTGGATCGAGGACGTGATGGCGACGCCGCGCGTGAAGTCGGCCCGTGCCTCGCCGGTGGCGCTGCGGTAGCGCCGGTCGTCGGTCTGGGCGCCGACCAGCGCCTCGGAGTTGGTGCGGGTCAGCTCGCCGAGCCGGTCGGACATGTGGGGCAGTTGTCCGCCCGCCTTCATGCGGTGCAGCAGGGTCTGGGTGCCGTAGGTGCCGGCGGCTATGACGACGCGGCGGGCGGTGAAGGTGCGGCCCGCGTCCTTCTTCCGGCGGTTCCTGCGGTCGGTGGGGAGCGTGGCGACCGCGAACCCGCCGCGCGAGTCCTCGGTGACGGAGACGACCGTGGTCATCGGGTGGACGACCGCGCCGGCCTTCTCGGCGAGGTACAGGTAGTTCTCGTTGAGGGTGTTCTTCGCGCCGTGCCGGCAGCCGGTCATGCACTCGCCGCACTCGTTGCAGGCCCTGCGGTCGGGGCCCGCTCCGCCGAAGTACGGGTCGGGCACCCGCTCCCCGGGCCGGGCCTTCGCCCTGCCGTCGCCGTCCTCGCCGTCGCCGAAGAAGACGCCGACCGGCGCCATGTGGAAGGTGTCGCCGCAGCCCATCTTCTCGGCGGCGGCCTTCAGGTGGACGTCGGAGGGGGTCGTCGTCGGGTTGAGCCGGACGCCGAGCATGCGCCGGGCCTGGTCGTAGTACGGCGTCAGCTCCTCGTGCCAGTCGGTGATGTCGCGCCACTGGGGGTCGTCGAAGAAGGGCTTCGGCGGCACGTAGAGGGTGTTGGCGTAGTTGAGGGAGCCGCCGCCGACGCCCGCGCCTGCCAGGACCATGACATTCCCGAGCAGGTGGATGCGCTGGATGCCGAACATGCCCAGCCGTGGCGCCCAGAGGTAGTTCTTCAGGTCCCAGGAGTTCTTGGGCAGGGAGGCCCGGGTGAAGCGGCGCCCGGCTTCCAGGACGCCGACGCGGTAGCCCTTCTCGGTGAGGCGGAGGGCGGAGACGGAGCCTCCGAAGCCTGAGCCCACGACGACGACGTCGTAGTCGTACCCGTTCTCGTCCCGGGTCTGGACGGACTTCTCCTGCGACACGTGCTCTCCTCGTTGAGAACGGGTACGGGTGGCGGCTGCTCGGGTCGGCTCAGCGGAGGCGGAACGCCTTCATCAGCCGCAGGCTCCGGCTCATGAACGCCGCGTACTTCTCGTCGTCCATCCCCAGCGACGGCGCCATCGGCAGCAGGCGCTGGTGGGCGACCGTCTGGGCCTCGGTGTACTTGAGGATGCCCTCGGAGCCGTGCCGGCGGCCGAGGCCGGACTCCTTCATGCCGCCCATCGGGGACTGGACGCTGCCGTAGGCGGGTGCGTAGCCCTCGTTGATGTTGACGGTGCCGGTGCGCAGCCGGGCGGCGACCTCGCGGCCGCGCCGGGCGTCCTTCGTCCAGACCGAGGAGTTCAGCCCGTACGGCGTGGAGTTGGCGTGCTCGACGGCCTCCTCCTCGGTCGTGAAGCGGTACACGGAGACGACCGGGCCGAAGGTCTCCTCGGTGCACACGGTCATGGGCGCGGTGACGCCGTCGAGGATGGTCGGCTCGTAGAAGTACGGGCCGATGTCCGGGCGGGCGACGCCCCCGGCGACCAGCTTGGCGCCCCGCTCCACGGCGTCGGCCACGTGCGCCTTGACGGTCTCCAGCTGCCGCTCCCCCACCAGCGAGCCCATGTCGGCGCCGTAGGCGAGGGAGGTGCCCAGCCGCATGGCCCTGGTGCGGGCGGCGAAGCGGTCCAGGAAGGCGTCGGCGACGGACTCGTGGACGTAGAGCCGCTCGATGGAGATGCAGAGCTGGCCGGCGGAGGAGAAGCAGGCGCGGACGGCGCCCGCCGCGGCCTTCTCGACGTCGGCGTCCTCGAGGACCAGCATGGCGTTCTTGCCGCCGAGTTCGAGGGAGACGCCGACCAGGCGGGCGGCGGCGCCCTGGGCGACCTCGCGGCCGGTGCGGGTGGAGCCGGTGAAGGAGACGTAGTCGGCGTGCTTGACGACCTCGGGGCCGACCACGGGCCCCTCGCCGAGGACGACCTGGAAGACCTCGGCGGGCAGACCTGCCTCGACGAGCAGGTCACGGGCCCACAGGGCGGTGAGGCAGGTCTCGGTGTCGGGCTTCATGACGACCGCGTTGCCCGCGACGAAGGCCGGGAGCGCGTCGCCGACGGACAGCTCCAGGGGGTAGTTCCAGGGGGCGATCTGGCCGACGACGCCGCGCGGGTGGCGCAGCTCGGTGACCTTGGTGAGGGTCGGCACGGCGCCCGTGTGACGCTTGGGTCGCAGGTACGCGGGGGCCTTGCGGCCGTAGTGCCGGGCGGCGACGGCGACGGCCTGGACCTCCTCGTGGGCGTGCAGGCGGGCCTTGCCGGTCTCCAGCTGGATGAGGTCGAGGACCTCGGCCTGGCGTGCGAGGACCAGGTCGTGGAAGCGGAGCAGGACGGCGGCGCGCTGCCGTACCGGAGTGCGGGCCCAGACGGCCTGCGCGGCGCGGGCCCGCTCGAAGGCGCCGGCCACGTCCTCGGGCGTCGACTCGGGCAGGTCGGCCAGCTTCTCGCCGGTGAAGGGGGTGTGGTTGGCGGTGCGGCCGGACCCGGCCACGCCCTTGGTGAGCCGGGCGACCAGCTCGGGCGTGACCACGTCGGCAGCGGTGCGGGCGCCCTCCGGGGCGGGGGCGAGGGGATTCGTGCCGGTGAGTTCCGGGGCCTGCGCGTCCGTCATGGCCGCAGGGTATGACGTCGGGCGCACTTTGTGTACCCGTCGGTAACAGGGATTCACCGTGCTTCACCGAGCGCTCACACGACGCCAGTGATCGCTGGCAACAAACCCGCTGATCAGGGCGTTACGCCGAAGGACCGACGGCCTTGTCGACCTCCCAGTTGGCGATCACCGTCCGGGCGATCTCCCGTGCCTCGTCGGCGAAGTACCCCTCGCGCGGGTAGTCGACGGACACCTTGCACATGTCGCCGTTGCCGGTCCGGTAGTACAGGATGTGGAACTCGCGGGCGCGGGGGTTCTGGGTGTCCGCGGTCGTGTACTCGATGACGTTCTCGGCGGCCTTCTCGCCCTTGTACTCCGTCTCGCTCGGCTCGCCCTTGGGCGCGGGGTCGGCGGCGAAGCCCAGGGAGTAGTCGCCGTCCTTGAGCGTCTCCCAGTCCGCCCAGGCGTTGGCGCCGGCGGTGTCCGGGATCTTGTCGTCCACGTCGTCGGCCTTGACGTCCCGGTCCACGAGGACGGTGACGGCGCCGCTCGGGTCGGTGAACGTCTCGTTGGTGCCGTCCCAGTCGTCCGGGTGCTTCACCTTCACGAACTCGGCGGGCACCGCGAGGCTCATGCCCACCTTGCCGTCGAGCTCGTGCTGCTCCCAGCCCTTGGGCAGGGAGCCCGCGAAGGGGTCGGCGACCACGAGGTACGACGCCACCGCCGCCGCGACGACGACCGCGCCGAGGGTGATCCAGGCGTTGCGGCCCAGCCGCACGCTCCAGCGGGAGGCGGGCGCCGCCCCCGGCCCCTGGGCTCCCTGGGCTCCCTGGGCTCCCTGGGCTCCCTGGGCTCCCTGGGCTCCCTGGGGACCCTCGGCCCGGACCACCTGGGTGGGCTGCGGCGCGGGCGGGTTCGCGGCGGCGTCCAGCAGGGCGCGGACCCGGGCGGCGTCCGGGCGGCGCGCCGGGTCCTTGTCCAGCAGGCCGGTGATCACCTCGGCCAGCGGACCCTGCGCGGAGGCGGGCGGCGCGGGCGTGGCGTTGAGCACCGACTGGAGCGTGGCGGGGGTGTTGCTGCGCCGGAACGGCGAGACGCCCTCCGTCGCCGCGTACAGCACCACGCCCAGCGACCACAGGTCGCTCGCCGGTCCCGGGCGCTGGCCCAGCACCCGCTCCGGGGCGATGTACTCGGGCGAACCGACGAAGCCGCCGGTGTCGGTCAGGCTGGTCTCGCCCTCGATCTGGGCGATGCCGAAGTCGGTGAGGACGACCCGGTCGTACCGGCCGAGCAGCACGTTGTCCGGCTTCACGTCCCGGTGCAGGACACCGGCGGCGTGCGCGGCCTCCAGCGCGCCCAGCACCTCCAGGCCGATCCGGGCGGCCTCGCGCGCGCCCAGGGTGCCCTCCTGGAGGACGTCGCCGAGCGAACGCCCGTGCACGAGCTCCATCACGATCCACGGCTGCCCGTCCACGACCGCCACGTCGTGCACCTCGACCACCGCGGGATGGTCGAGCCGGGCGGCGGCGCGTGCCTCACGGCGCATCCGTTCGAACGCGTTGTCCCGTTCGCGTTCGGGAAGGTGGTCGGGGACGCGGGGTTCCTTGACGGCCACCTCGCGGTCCACGGTCTCGTCCTTGGCCCGCCACACCGTGCCCATGCCGCCGTGCCCGAGCTTGGAGATCAGCCGGTACCGTCCGGCGATGAGCCGCCCGGCCCCCGGCTCCCGCACGGCGGCGGGGGGCGCCGCCGGAGCGGGCGACGGAGCCCCGGCTCCGGACGGTCCCCCGGGCGGGGCCGGCGAGGGCGACGGCACGACCTGGGTCGGCGCCGCGTACGGATGGCCCGGACGGGGCACGGCGGCAGCCCGGTTCGGCGGTTGCAGGTCAAAACTCGTCGGCTCGTCCGGGCCTCTGCGCGGTCCCCCGTTGCTGCTCATGGGTCCATCCATATCGCGCCGGACGCGCTACTTTCCACCGTGGGTGCGCGCGGTCACAGACCCGTGACGCGGGTTGCCGCTTATCTCCCTTTTAGGTGCCGGATCCGGGCGCGGACGGGGACACCGGTCCCGTCGTCGGCGTCCCGGTCGGCGCGGGCGTCGGCTCCGCCGTCGGCGTCACCGGCACCGTGGTCGCCGGTGCACCGCCCCCGTCGCCGCCCCGGTCCGCCAGCAGCGCGGCGGCCGACACCCCGGCGCCCGCCGCGGCGACGACCAGCAGCGCGGCCGTGAGCACGGTCCGCTTCGCGCTCCACCGCGCACGCGGGGGCCCGCCGGCCGCCGCTGCCGCCGCCGGGGTCGCGGGCGTACGGCCGGTGCTGAGGAAGGCGCGCAGCATCCGCTGCGCCGACACCGCGTCCAGCCGCCGCCGCGGATCGCGCTCCAGCAGGCCCCGTACGACCGGCAGGAGCGGTCCGGCCTGCGCGGGCGGGCGGATCTCCTCGGTGACCACGGCGTGCAGGACACCGCCCAGCGAGTCGCGGTGGAAGGGCGAGGCGCCGCTGAGGACCGCGCACAGCAGCACACCCAGCGACCACAGGTCGGACTCCGGGCCGGTCCCGGCCCCGGACATCCGCTCCGGGGCGGTGTACTCGGGGGAACCGACGAACGAACCGTTCTCGGTGAGCGTGGTGGAGCCCGCGACCTGCGCCACGCCGAAGTCGGTGAGGACGACCCGGCCGTCCTCGGCCAGCAGCACGTTCGACGGCTTCACGTCCCGGTGCAGGATCCCCGCCGCGTGGGCCGTGTCCAGGGCGTCGAGCAGCGCGATGCCGATGCGGGCCGCCTCGGCGGCGTCGACGGGGCCGAGGCCGAGCACGCGGTCGGCGAGCGAGCCGCCGTCGACCAGTTCCATGACCATGTACGCGCGTGCGTCGTCCTCGACCACGTCGTGCACGACGATGACGTGCGGATGCCGCAACTGCGCGACCGCGCGGGCCTCGCGCAGGGTGCGCTCACGGCGCCGCCGGGCCTCGGCCGCGGAGAGGGACTCGTCGAGGGGCAGCGCCTTCACGGCCACTTCACGGCCGAGCAGTTGGTCGGTGGCCCGCCACACGATGCCCATGCCGCCGCTGCCGAGCCGCTCGTGGAGCCGGTACCGGCCCGCGATGACACGCCCGCCCGCCCCCTCGGTCACCATGCGTCCCATCATGCCCCACCGGACGCACCGGCTCCGGGCCGCTGTCACACGGGTGGCCGACAACCGACGGGTACGGGCACGCCGTTGCGGCCCGGCACGGTTAGCCGGTCTTCTCCTGCCAGCTCTGCAGCACCGCCCTGAACCGCTGCTGGGTGGCCGTCCAGTCGCTCGCCGGCCCGGACATGTTGAGTGCGTACTCGACGCCGTCGCGGGAGAGGTACATCTGCGACACGGCCCGGCGCGGTCCCGGGAACTCGGTGTCCTTGGCCAGCGCGGTCCAGGTGTACTCCCAGCGGGCGCTGTCGAGGTCGCGGTAGCCGACGCGTTCCAGGGCGACGCGCCGGTAGTCGACCAGCCGCCCGCCGAGCTGCGCGTCCAGGTCCTGCTGGTGGACGTACGGGTCGTTGTAGTCGGGGGCGGTGTCGACGGATATGCGCAGGACGTGGTCGCCGCCGTCGGGGGTGTAGTCGATCTGCCGGAGGTCGCCGCTGTCGCCGTCGAAGTCCCTGCGCTGCCAGTTCTCGGGCAGGGAGAGGCTGAAACCCAGCGGGTCGTCACGGCGTGCCCAGCCGGCCGGGACGGCGCCGCCGGGGCCCTGGCCGGTGGTGGCGGAGGCGGAGGGGTCCGGGGAGGCGGAACCGGACGGCCCGGGGGTGGGGTCGGAGCCGGCCGACGTCCCACCCCCGTCGCGCTGTTGCAGCACCACGGCGGTGCCCGCGCCGATGAGCGCGGCGACGGCGACGACCCCGGCGAGCGTGCGCATCCGCGTCCGCCGTGGGCGCCGGGGAGCGGTGGCGGACGCGGCGGCGCCGCCCACGGCGCCGGTCGCTCCGGCGGCCGGGTGACCGGGCGTCGCGGGGGCGACCGCGGTGGGGCCGGTCACCGGCGGGTACGGCGTGGCCGTGGACCCGTTCGCGGGCCCGGGGGCCCCTGGCGCTCCGGACATCTCCTGGTGGACCGTGTCGCCGGAGCGCGACGGCGGTCCCGCGTACCGGGTGGTCGGCACGTAGGCCTGTGCCGCGTCCGGGCGCCGCCCCTCGGCCGCCTGGGCGAGCAGGTGCTCGGTCTCGGTGGCGTCGGGCCGATCGGCCGGATCCTTGCGCAGCAGGGCGCTGATGACGGGCGCGAGCGCTCCGGCGTGCCGTGGCTCGGTGGCCTCCTCCTCGACGACCGCCTGCATGGTGGTGAGCGGGGAGGTGCGGCGGAACGGCGATCTGCCCTCCACCGCCGTGTACAGCGTCGCGCCGAGCGCCCACAGGTCGGAGGACGGGCCGGGGTCGTGGCCGCGGACGCGCTCGGGCGCGAGGTAGTCGACGGAGCCGACGACCTCTCCGGTCCGGGTGATGGTGGAGTCGCCCTCGATCTGCGCGATGCCGAAGTCGGTGAGCAGGACGCGTCCGTCGTCCGCGAGCAGCACGTTGCCCGGTTTGACGTCGCGGTGCAGGACTCCGGCGGTGTGGGCGGCGCGCAGGGCGCGCAGCACCCACAGGCCGATCCGGGCCGCCTCGCGCGGCTCGACCCGCTCCTCCTCCTTGACCGCGTCGGCCAGCGAGCGTCCCTCGACCAGCTCCATCACGATCCACGGCCGGCCGTCGTGTTCGAGTACGTCGTGCACGGTGACGACGGCCGAGTGGTTGATCCGTGCCGCCGCGCGCGCCTCGCCCCGGGTGCGTGCCAGGAGGATGGCCTGGTCGCTCTCCGAGACGTAGAGCGCGGCGGTCAACTCCTTGATGGCGACCGTCCGGTGCAGCACCTCGTCGTGTGCGCGCCACACCCGGCCCATGCCGCCGCTGCCGATGGCTTCCCCGAGCCGGTAGCGTCCCGAAACGAGCAGGCCCTGCATCTGATTCACGTTGCCCCGCAATGGTCTTGTCAGGGCCAGACTAGGGACCGGCCCCTCCTCGGGGAACGGCCGGGGTGGCACGGAAACCGCTCTGTGACGGTTGTCGCTTTCCGTGAAGGGAGGCAACCACCGGGCCGAACTGCCGTCAGCCGGTGGACCGGTAGGTCGCCATGGCCTGCTCGAACAGCCGGGACACCTCGTCCCGCTCCGCCTCCGGGCCGCGGACCTGCACCACGTGGTAGCGCCCGTCGATCAGCATGGCGACGTTGCGCACGTACAGCTCGCCGGCGGCGCCGGTCCAGGTGAACTGCCCCTCGGCCATGGTCCGTCCGCCGACCTCGATGGTCTTCAGGCCGCTGGAGGTGGCCCAGCTGGAGGCGCGGTACGAGGCCAGCTCGGGTTCGCCGTCGCGCTGGTACGTCATCGGGTCGTCGCCGAACTCGGAGGCGCGGTCGCGGCCGGGCACGACGATCAGCTCGAAGTCGCCCTTGCCGTAGACGACCTGGCCGCTGCCGTTGCGGGGCGTGCGGTTCCAGCCCTCGGCGACGGCGACGTGGAAGCCCTCCGGGTCCTTGCGCAGGGTGAACCCGTCGGCGACGTTGGACTGCGTCTCGGGGCCGCCCGCCGTCCGCGAGGCCCCGGGGTCGGGTTTCGGCGACGTACCGTCCGGTCCCGGTTCGCCGTCGGCCTCCGGCGACTTCGCGGGCGGCGCCTGGCTCGCCTCCCCGGCGGCGCCGGTCCGGTCGGCGGCTCCGGCGCCGCTCGTGTCGCTCCTGGGCATGAAGAACATGGCGTACGCGACCGCGCCGGCCAGTGCGAGGAGTATCAGCAGGAGCAGGGTCCGGCCGAGGCTGCGCGGGGAGCGGCCGGTCTCCGGTCTGCCGCGCTTGTGCCGTCCGTGGTGCGCCGGCAGTCCGGCACGCCGCCTGCGCACCAGTTCGCCCCGGCGGCGCACGATGGGCAGCCGGCCGGTCTCTACGGGCGGCGCCGAGACGACGTGCAGCCCGGCCTCCGGCTCGGGCGCGGACCGTACGAGGGAACGCAGCCAGCCGCTCAGCTCCTCGAACTCGATGCGCTCGGTGGGGTCCTGACGCAGCAGCGACTCCACCACCGGCCGCAGCGGCCCGCACTCCTCGGCGAACGCCGGCGGCTCGGCGCACACGATCTGCACCAGCTCGGCGGTCGACTCCTCCGGGTAGGGCGCGTGACCCTGTACGGCGCGGAAGAGCAGCGCGCCCAGCGCCCACAGGTCGGTGGCGGGGCCGATGGGCGCGGCCAACTGCCAGTTCTCGTGCACGGGTCCGGCCTGTTCCGGCGCCCAGCGCTCGGTCACGGGCCCGACCACGGCCATCCGCGTCTGCCGGGCCCGCTCGGCGGCGAGCGCGCTGCCCGGCCCGCGCGGCACGGGAATCCGGGCGGCCCGGTCGTCCCACCCCGCGGCGGACGGGGTTCCGGCGTCCCGCGACGGGGCGTGCCGCTCGGCATCGGTCTCCTGCGGCGAGGCGTACGGCCCGGAACCGGCCTGCCGCTGCGGGGCATCCGGCCGGGCGGCGGCCCCCGGGGCGCCTTCCCGGCGCGCGGCGGGCAGGGCCCGTCCGGCCGTCGGCTCGTCGCCCGGCCTGGGAGCGGGGAACGCCGGGTCGCCCAGTGTGCGGGGCGTGGCGCCGTGCCAGGAGGTGGTGCGTACGCCGTAGGGGTCGGCGATCCGACCGGGCGGGGCAGGCTCACCCGCCGACGCGGGGTCGCCGTCCTCGCCCGGACCGCCGGACACCGCACCGGTCCCCGCGGCGTGCGCTTCCCGGCCGGCGCCGCCGCTGCCCGGCCACCCGCTCACCGCGTCGCTCCCGGCCCCGGGCTCGCCGGGATACGGGGCCCGCCCCGGACCGGCGGCGGCGCCCGGCCACCCGCCTTCCGTGCCGGCCCCGGCCCCCTGTTCCACCCCGTCCGCGTCGGCCCCCTGCGCGGGACCCGCCGCCTCCGGCGCGGCACCGTACGGAGACCAGCCGTCGCCGTACGCGGAACCCGCACCGGCGACGGAACCCTGCCGCCCGCCTCCGCCACCGGCCCCGCCCGCACCGGCGACGTGAGCGGCCCCCTCCTCAAGGGGACGGGGACCGGACTCTTCGGGACGCGGGCCCGCGGCGGGAGCCGAGCGGGCGCCGGGCAGGGCCGCACGGCCGTTCTGGGCCTCCTGGACGCGGGCCGCGGCCCTGGCTCCCGCGCGGTAGGCGGCGATCGCACCGGCGCGAGCGGCTCGCGCGTCCCCGCCGGGAGCGAGCGACGCGGGCGCGAGCCCGGCGGGGGTGCCGCCGGGGCCGGGGGCCTCGGGCACCGGGAGAGCACCGACGCCCCGCGCCTCGATGGCGGCCCGCCGGGCGGCCTCGGGGTCGGCGTCCCCGGGCCCGAAGACGGCGGTCCGGGTGACGCCTCCGCCCGGGCCGAAGGTCCCGTCCGGGGCGACCGGGTCGGCCGAGGGGCCGGGCTCCGCGTCGGGCGGCGGCGGCACCGGGTCGTACCCGCACAGCGCCTCCTCCGCCGCCCCGACCGCCAGGCCGGTCAGCACGACGCGCCCGTCGTCGCAGACGAGCACGGTGCGCGCGGTGATGTTGCGGTGCACCCAGCCGTAGGTGTGCAGCACCCGCAGCGCCAGCAGGACGTCGGAGGCCACCTCGGCCGCCCGGTAGGGCGTCAGGGTCTGTTCGGCGAGCAGCGCGGCCAGCGGCCTCGCGGCCACCAGCTCGCTGACGATCCACAGCGAGCCGCCCTCGGCGAAGACGTCGAAGACCTGGTCCAGGCGCGGGTGGTCGGGCACCGCCGCCGCGGCCTGCGCGGCCTCGACGGCACGCCGGACCACCGGGTCGGCCGGCCGCCTGGGTCCGCCGCCCGCGGCCGGTGTCCGCCGGCCGGGGTGCCGGGCGCCGCCGTCCCGGGCCGTGAAGCCGTCGGGCAGGCCGTCCGCGTCGATCACCTCGGCCTCGACGACCTCCGGCAACGGCACCTGGCGGACCAGGACCTCCTGTCCGCTGTAGGTGTCGAAGGCCCGGCTCTCGGTGAGTTCGTACTCGTCGGACGGCGGCAGCGGCAGGCGGTAGCGGTCGGCGAGCACCCGTCCCGCGTAGTCGTCCACGTCGCCACCCCCGGCAGCCGTCGGTCAATTCCGTTCGTCCGGCGGGCCGTTCCGGCTGCGTACGGTCCGCAAGCACTCACGATACGTGCCGGAGGCAACCCGCAATGAGCTGATGCCAGATATCGGGCGGGTCAAACCCGGGACGCGGCGCCCCGGGTCCCGTTCCCCTCGGCTCAGGACTTGGGTTCGAAGGTCTTCGACAGGGTCCGCCAGGTGTCCCGGCGCACGTCGTCGCCCCAGTCGTCGGCCTTCGCGGTGTACATCAGCGCGTAGCCCTGGTGGTCGTTGACGACGAATCCCCGGTCCACGGTGCGGTACTTGGTGCCGCCGTCGGTGTAGGTGAACTCCCAGTCGGCCGCGTTCCAGCCGCGGTAGCCCACCTTCTCTATGCGGACCTTCTTGTAGTTCGAGCGGACCATGTACCGCTCCTGGTTCTTCCAGTCCGCGACGGGGTCGCCCTTGGGCGTGGAGGTCCAGGCGACCAGCAGCTTCTGTCCCCGGGGCCCGGTGAACCGGTCGCCCGAGGTGCCCGTGGTGGTGAACTTCCAGCCCTCGGGCAGCCCGATGCGGTAGCCCTGGCTGCCCTGATGGGTGGCGGCCACGTCCTCGTCGTCGTCGGACTTCCCGGCGTCGTCCGTCTCGCCGGACGCGCTCGCTCCGGAGTTCGGGGCGCCGCTCGCGTCCCCGGTCACCGCCGGGTCGGAGGCGGAGCCGTCGGTGCCGGTGCCGCTCTCCCGGTCCTGCTCGGTGTCGCCGCTCGCGCCGGCGGAGGCGACCGCCTTGCCGCCGCTGCCGCCTTCGGCGCCCTTGTCGTCGCCCCCGCCGAGCGTGAGGGCCAGCACGGTGCCGAGCACGGCCAGTGCCACGACCACCGCGATGACGATCAGCGTCCGGCGCGGCACCACGTCGGTGAGCGGCGCCCGGGGCACGGACCGGGCGGGCAGGTCCGGCGGCGGCACGACGGGCCAGCCGGAGCTTTTCGTCCCCCCGGCGGCGTGCGGCGCACCGGCCGCCCCGCCGGCCCCGCTGCCGACGGCGCCGGGACGCGCACCGGCGCCCGAGCCCACCCGCGGTGCGGGCGGGGTGGAAGCCGCCCGCGCGGGACCCGTCGGTGCGCCACCGCCCGGCTGGGGCCGCGAGGCGGTCGCGGCACCGGCGCCACCGGCCCCCACGGCGGCCTTGCGTACCGACCGCAACGCTCCGCGAAGCTTCTCCCCGGCCTCCTCGGCCCGCTTGGCCCCCGTGCCCGCGCCGCCGCCGCGACGCCCGCGCCCGTCCGGCTGCGGGGGCAGCGGCACGACCTTGGTGGCGTCGAGCGGTTCGCTCCCCACCCCCTGCTCGGGGGCATGGATGATCTTGTTGAGCATCGCGCGGGCGCCGGCGTCGTCGAGCCGCTGGGCGGGGTCCTTGTTGAGCAGCCCGTAGATGACGTCCCGCAGCGGGCCGGCGTTCTTCGGCTCCTCCAGGTTCTCCGTCATCACCGCGGTGAGCGTCGCGATCGCCGAACCCCGGTCGTAGGGCGGGGTGCCCTCGACGGCGGCGTACAGCAGCCCGCCCAGCGACCACAGGTCGGCGGCCGGGCCGGGCTTGTGGCCGCGGGCCCGCTCGGGCGAGATGTAGGAGGGGGCGCCGACGAGCATGCCCGTGGAGGTGATGGAGGGGTCGCCCTCGACCTGGGCGATGCCGAAGTCGGTGAGCACGACCCGGCCGTCCTCGGCGATCAGTACGTTCGACGGCTTCACGTCGCGGTGCAGGATGCCCTCGCGGTGCGCGGAGCGCAGCACGTCCAGGATGGCCAGGCCGACCTCGGCGGCCCGCTTCGGCTCCAGCAGACCGTCCTCACGGATGGCCTCGGCGAGCGACTTGCCCTCGACGAGTTCCATCACGATCCACGGCCGGTCGTCCTCCTCGACCACGTCGTAGACGGTGACGGCGCCGTTGTTGCGGATCCGCGCGATCGCCTTGGCCTCGCGCAGCGTGCGCGTGATCAGGCGCCGCTTCTCCTCCTCGTCGATGTTCCCCGGGAACCGCAGCTCCTTGACGGCGACCGTGCGTCCGAGGGTCTCGTCCTCCGCGCGCCACACCGTCCCCATGCCGCCGCGGCCGAGCACGTCTCCCAGCCGGTACCGCCCGGCGAGGAGACGTGCGCTCTTGTCCGTACGGGATGTCCCCGCCCGCTCCGCCTCCGACATGCGTCCCCTCATGCAACCCGCCCTGACAGAGCCTTCATTGTCCCTCACCCGACAAGTGCTCTACGCCCAGGGTGCCCGCAGGGTTCCCGCTCCGCCCGTCCTACCGTGCCACGATGTCCGGCGCCCCCAGCCGGGCCGCGTCGGCCGTCAGGTCGTCCGGCTGACGCTGCGACTCCCGCTCGGCCTCGACCCGCTTCTCGTAGTGCTGGACCTCCCGTTCGACCTGGCCCTTGTCCCAGCCGAGCACCGGGGCCATCAACTCGGCGGCCTCCTGGGCGCAGCGCGTCCCCCGGTCGAAGGTCTCGATGGAGATGCGGGTGCGCCGGGTCAGTACGTCGTCGAGGTGCCGCGCGCCCTCGTGCGAGGCGGCGTAGACGACTTCGGCGCGCAGGTAGTCCTCGGCGCCGGTGAGCGGCTCGCCCAGGGAGGGGTCGGCGGCGACGAGTTCGAGCAGTTCCTCCGCCAACGCGCCGTAGCGGTTGAGCAGATGCTCCACGCGTACGACGTGCAGGCCGGTGCGCGCGGCGATCCGCGCCCGCGCGTTCCACAGCGCGTGGTAGCCCTCCGCGCCCAGCAGCGGGGTCTCCTCGGTGACGCAGTCGGCGACCCGCAGGTCGAGCCCGTGCACGGCCTCGTCCACGGCGTCCTTGGCCATCACCCGGTACGTCGTGTACTTGCCGCCCGCCACGACGACCAGGCCGGGCACCGGATGGGCGACGGTGTGCTCGCGCGACAGCTTGCTGGTGGCGTCCGACTCGCCGGCCAGCAGCGGACGCAGCCCGGCGTACACGCCCTCGACGTCGTCGCGCGTGAGCGGCACCGACAGCACCGAGTTGACGTGGTCCAGCAAGTAGTCGATGTCGGCGCTGGACGCGGCCGGGTGGGCCTTGTCCAGGTCCCAGTCGGTGTCCGTGGTGCCGATGATCCAGTGCCGGCCCCAGGGGATGACGAACAGCACGGACTTCTCGGTGCGCAGGATCAGGCCGGTGGTGGAGTGGATGCGGTCCTTGGGCACGACCAGGTGGATGCCCTTGGAGGCCCGCACGTGGAACTGGCCGCGCTCGCCCACCATCGCCTGGGTGTCGTCGGTCCACACCCCCGTCGCGTTCACCACCTGCTTCGCGCGGACCTCGTACTCGCCGCCCGCCTCGACGTCCTGCACCCGGGCACCGACCACCCGTTCGCCCTCGCGGAGGAAGGAGGTGACCCGCGCGCGGTTGGCGACCCTGGCGCCGTACGCCGCCGCGGTGCGCACCAGCGTGGCCACGAAGCGGGCGTCGTCCATCTGGGCGTCGTAGTACTGCAACGCGCCGACCAGCGCGTCCTTCTTCAGCGCGGGCGCTACGCGCAGGGCGTGACGGCGGGTCAGGTGCCGGTGCAGGGGCAGGCCCCGGCCGTGGCCGCGGGCCATGGACATGGCGTCGTAGAGCGCGACGCCGGAGCCCGCGTACAGCCGCTCCCAGCCCTTGTGCTGGAGCGGGTACAGGAACGGCACCGGCTTCACCAGGTGCGGCGCGAGCCGTTCGAGGAGGAGGCCGCGCTCCTTCAGCGCCTCCCGCACGAGCACGAAGTCGAGCATCTCCAGGTAGCGCAGGCCGCCGTGGATCAGCTTGCTGGATCTGCTGGAGGTGCCCGAGGCCCAGTCCCGCGCCTCGACCAGTCCGACGGACAGGCCGCGCGTCACGGCGTCGAGCGCGGTGCCCGCACCGACGACTCCGGCGCCCACCACGAGTACGTTGAGCTCGCGCTCGGCCATGGCGGCGAGCGACTCGGCGCGCTGCGCCGGCCCAAGGGTCGCTGTCCTCACTGCTGCCTCCCGCTGTCGGTCGCGTCGGCCGCACCCGTCGGGCGAGCCCGGTTCCTGGTACCCACCATGCCCAGATTCTGACCCGCCTGCCCGACTTCGGCAGCCGCACGCCTCAACCTGTGGACAACCCCGGGCCGCACCCCGCCCTCGCCTGTGGACAACCCGCGGGCCGTCGAGCGCCGACCCCACCGGCCACTCCTCGACCGGCCTCCGACCTGCGCCGACCCGTCGACACTCGCCGGGACTCGGCGGATCAATCCCGCATATCGGTCATATTTACTCCTAGTCTGACGTTGTGCTCGCCCATCCTGTCCACCGGGCTTGCGCACCTGTCCCGCTTCGGCTACTGGGAAGGACGGCCCACGCCATGCCCGCAGATCTCGCCGTCATCGGACTCGGCCCGTACGGCCTGCCCCTGGCCCAGGCCGCCGTCGCCGCCGGCATCCCCACCCTCGGCTACCGCACCGGCCCCGAGGCCGACCCGCTCACGCCCGCCGAGGTGCGCCGGATGCTCGCCACGGGCTTCCGCACCCCGAGCGGACCGGCCGAGCTGGGCCGCGTACGCACCGCCGTCATCTGCGCGCCGACCCCGCCCTCCCCCGACGGCGGCCTGGACCTCGGCCAGGTGGAGGCCGCGGCACGCACCCTGGCCGCCCACATGCGCCCCCACACCACGGTCATCCTGGAATCGCCGGTGCGGCCCGGGACGACGGAGGAGTTCCTGCGCCCGCTCCTGGAGCGGGGTTCGGGGCTGCGCGCCGGCCGCGACTTCCACCTCGCCTACTCCCCCAGCCGCGTGGACCCCGGCAACCGCGACTTCACCCCGGCCAACACCCCGAAGGTCATCGGCGGCCTCACCCCGGCCTGCACCGAGTCGGCCGCCGCCTTCTACAGCCGCCTCACCGACAAGGTGGTCCGCGCCCGGGGCCCGAGGGAGGCGGAGACGGTCCAGCTCCTGGAGACGAACTTCCGGCACGTGAACATCGCCCTGGTCAACGAGATGGCCGTGCTCTGCGACGACCTCGGCGTCGACCTGTGGGACGTCCTGCGCTGCGCGGAGACCAAGCCGTTCGGCTTCCAGGCCTTCCGTCCCGGTCCCGGCGTCGGCGGCCACTCCGTCCCCCAGGACCTGACCGGACGGGCCCCGCACAGCCTGCGCATGGTGGAACTGGCCCAGCAGGTCAACGCCCAGATGCCCCGCTACGTGGTCCAGCGCGCCGCCGCCCTCCTCAACGAGCACGGCAAGTCCGCGCGCGGTGCCCGCGCCCTCCTCCTCGGCGTCACCTACAAGGCCGACCTCGCCGACCAGCAGGCCACCCCGGCCGAGGAGATCGCGACCCGCCTGATGTCGATGGGGGCCGCCGTCAGCTACCACGACCCGCACATCCCGTCCTGGAACGTCGCCGACCGCCCCGTGCCCCGCGCCGACTCCCTCTACGAGGCCGCCGCCGACGCCGACCTCACGATCCTCCTCCAGCAGCACCGCACGTACGACCTCCAGGGCCTGTCGGTCAAGGCCCAGCTCCTCCTGGACACGCGGGGGGCCACGCCCACGGGGGCGGCGCACCGGCTCTGACCGCGCCGCCCGGACACGCGAGGGGCCCGGAGCGTGCGCTCCGGGCCCCTCGGTACGGCATACGGGTGACTACCGCCGGTGCTGCGAGTCCGCGACCGTCACCTCGACGCGCTGGAACTCCTTCAGCTCGCTGTAGCCGGTGGTGGCCATCGCGCGGCGCAGGGCGCCGAAGAAGTTCATCGAACCGTCGGGGGTGCGGGACGGGCCGGTGAGCACCTCCTCGATGGTGCCGACCGTGCCGAGGTCGACCTTCTGGCCGCGCGGCAGCTCCACGTTGACGGCCTCCATGCCCCAGTGGTGGCCCTTGCCCGGCGCGTCGGTCGCGCGGGCCAGCGGGGAGCCCATCATCACGGAGTCGGCGCCGCAGGCGATCGCCTTGGGCAGGTCGCCGGACCAGCCGACGCCGCCGTCGGCGATGACGTGGACGTACCGGCCGCCGGACTCGTCCATGTAGTCCCGGCGGGCCGCCGCCACGTCCGCGACCGCGGTCGCCATGGGCACCTGGATGCCCAGCACGTTGCGCGTGGTGTGCGCCGCGCCGCCGCCGAAGCCGACGAGGACGCCCGCGGCGCCGGTGCGCATCAGGTGCAGGGCCGCGGTGTAGGTGGCGCAGCCGCCGACGATCACCGGGACGTCCAGCTCGTAGATGAACTGCTTCAGGTTCAGCGGCTCGTGCGAGCCGGAGACGTGCTCCGCGGAGACGGTGGTGCCGCGGATGACGAAGATGTCGACGCCCGCGTCCACGACGGCCTTGGAGAACTGGGCGGTGCGCTGCGGGGAGAGCGCGGCGGCGGTGACCACGCCCGAGTCGCGCACCTCCTTGATGCGCTGCCCGATCAGCTCCTCCTTGATGGGAGCGGCGTAGATCTCCTGGAGCCGGCGGGTCGCGGTGTCCGCGTCGAGGCCGACGATCTCGTCGAGCAGCGGCTGCGGGTCCTCGTGCCGGGTCCACAGCCCTTCCAGGTTGAGGACGCCGAGGCCGCCCAGCTCACCGATGCGGATCGCGGTGGCCGGGGAGACGACCGAGTCCATGGGAGCGGCCAGGAACGGCAGCTCGAAGCGGTAGGCGTCGATCTGCCAGGCGATCGAGACCTCCTTCGGGTCCCGGGTACGGCGGCTGGGGACGACGGCGATGTCGTCGAAGGCGTACGCCCGGCGGCCGCGCTTGCCGCGCCCGATCTCGATCTCAGTCACGTCTGTGGCCTTTCCCTGATGCGTTGCAGCGCCTTCCAGTATCCCCGACGGTCCCGCCGGGGCACCGCAGAGGGCGGCCCCGGACGGTCCGGAGCCGCCCTCGGAGGCCGCTGCCTGCTGTGGCTTACTTGCTGCGGCTGTAGTTCGGCGCCTCGACCGTCATCTGGATGTCGTGCGGGTGGCTCTCCTTGAGGCCCGCGGAGGTGATCCGGACGAAGCGGCCCTTGGTCTCCATCTCGGCGATGGTGGCGGCACCGACGTAGCCCATGGTCTGGCGCAGACCGCCGACGAGCTGGTGCAGGACGTTGGCGAGCGGGCCCCGGTAGGGGACCTGGCCCTCGATGCCCTCGGGCACGAGCTTGTCGTCGGAGGCGACCTCGGCCTGGAAGTAGCGGTCCTTCGAGTACGACTTGCCCTGGCCGCGGGACTGCATGGCGCCCAGCGAGCCCATGCCGCGGTACGACTTGAACTGCTTGCCGTTGATGAACTGCAGCTCGCCCGGCGACTCCTCGCAGCCCGCCAGCAGGCTGCCCAGCATCACGGTGTCGGCACCGGCGGCGAGCGCCTTGCCGATGTCGCCGGAGTACTGCAGGCCGCCGTCGCCGATCAGGGGCACGCCGGCGGCACGGGCGGCGAGGGACGCCTCGTAGATCGCGGTGACCTGCGGGACGCCGATGCCGGCCACCACACGGGTCGTACAGATGGAGCCGGGGCCCACGCCGACCTTGATGCCGTCGACACCGGCGTCGATCAGGGCCTGGGCGCCGTCACGGGTGGCGACGTTGCCGCCGACGACGTCGACGCCGACGCTGGACTTGATCTTCGACATCCAGCTGAGCGCGTTGCTGTTGTGGCCGTGCGAGGTGTCGACGACGAGGAAGTCCACCCCGGCCTCGGCGAGGGCCTGGGCGCGGTCGAGGGCCTCGGGGCTGGCGCCCACTGCGGCGCCGACGAGCAGCCGCCCCTTCGCGTCCTTGGCGGCGTGCGGGTACTGCTCGGCCTTGACGAAGTCCTTGACCGTGATCAGGCCCTTGAGGACGCCGTCGCCGTCGACCAGCGGAAGCTTCTCGATCTTGTGCCGGCGCAGCAGCTCCATGGCGTCCACGCCGGAGATGCCGACCTGGCCGGTGACCAGCGGCATCGGCGTCATGACCTCGCGCACCCGCCGGGCACGGTCGGTCTCGAAGGCCATGTCGCGGTTGGTGACGATGCCGAGCAGCTTGCCCGCGCCGTCGGTGACCGGGACGCCGCTGATGCGGAACTTGGCGCACAGGGCGTCTGCCTCGCCGAGGGTGGCGTCCGGGTTGATGGTGATGGGGTCGGCCACCATGCCGGACTCGGAGCGCTTGACCAGGTCGACCTGGTTGGCCTGGTCCTCGATGGACAGGTTGCGGTGCAGGACGCCGACGCCGCCCTGGCGGGCCATGGAGATGGCCATCCGGGACTCGGTCACCTTGTCCATGGCCGCGGAGAGCAGCGGGATGTTGACCCGCACGTTGCGGGAGATGCGGGACGAGGTGTCGACCGCGTTCGGAAGCACCGCGGAGGCGCCCGGCAGCAGCAGCACGTCGTCGTAGGTCAGCCCGAGTGTCGCGAATTTCTCGGGCACTCCGTCGACGTTGGCAGTCATGACACCTTCCCCAAATGGCCTTGATCGGTGCGGATGTCCATGCTAACGGGAAGTGGACGTGGCTCATTCCACGATCAAGGAAGCGTGCGACCTTCGTGTTTTCGTACGAGGAGTGCTTCCGCCCTTCGTACGAGAAGTGCTTCCGCGCGGAGCGGGCCGCGACCGGGTGGGTGCCGCCGCGCAGTGCCGCCGCGCGGTCTACTGCTCCGCCAGCGCCCGCAGCCGGCTCAGCGCCCGGTGCTGGGCGACCCGCACGGCCCCCGGTGACATTCCCAACATCTGCCCGGTCTCCTCGGCCGTGAGCCCGACCGCGATGCGGAGCAGGAGCAGTTCGCGCTGGTTCTGGGGGAGGTTGGCCAGCAGTTTCTTGGCCCAGGCGGCGTCGCTGTTGAGCAGCGCCCGCTCCTCGGGGCCCAGCGAGTCGTCCGGGCGCTCGGGCATCTCGTCGGAGGGGACGGCCGTGGAGCCGGGGTGGCGCATCGCGGCGCGCTGGAGGTCGGCGACCTTGTGGGCGGCGATGGCGAAGACGAACGCCTCGAAGGGGCGTCCGGTGTCCTTGTACCGGGGCAGTGCGAGCAGCACCGCGACGCAGACCTCCTGGGCGAGGTCCTCGACGAAGTGCCGGGCGTCGCCGGGCAGCCGGGACAGCCGCGTGCGGCAGTAGCGCAGCGCGAGGGGGTGGACATGGGCGAGCAGGTCGTGCGTGGCCTGCTCGTCCCCGTCTACGGCGCGGTGGACGAGCCCACCGACCGTCCCCTGGTCCGGGGGCGCCTCGTCGTCACGCATCGGTCCATGGTGCCTTGCGGCCGTCCGATCCGTGGCTCCGTGCCCGTTGTTGTGCACCGAAGCGTTATGAGCAGGTGCGCCGGAACTCATCCCCTGCGCCCTCCCCTTCCGCTCGACCGACTCGTCCCCGAGGAACTCCACACCTCAAGGATGCGTCATCCGCGGCGAAACGAGCAGCGGGCATCCGGCGGGTCGCCTTGTCACCCCCGCTCACCTCGCGATAAGCGGGGATCCTCACGTCCCCGACGGGCCCTGCCGGACTCCATCGCACGGGGGTGCCCCTAGCGGACCAGGCCCCAACGGAAGCCGAGCGCCACGGCGTGTGCCCGGTCCGAGGCGCCGAGCTTCTTGAAGAGCCGACGGGCGTGGGTCTTGACGGTGTCCTCGGAGAGGAACAGCTCGCGGCCGATCTCCGCGTTGGAACGGCCGTGGCTCATGCCCTCCAGGACCTGGATCTCACGCGCGGTGAGCGTGGGCGCGGCGCCCATCTCGGCCGAGCGCAGCCGGCGCGGGGCGAGCCGCCAGGTCGGGTCGGCGAGGGCCTGGGTGACGGTGGCGCGCAGTTCGGCGCGCGAGGCGTCCTTGTGCAGGTAGCCGCGGGCACCGGCGGCGACGGCGAGGGCCACGCCGTCCAGGTCCTCGGCGACGGTGAGCATGATGATGCGCGCGCCGGGGTCGGCGGACAGCAGCCGCCGGACGGTCTCGACGCCGCCCAGGCCGGGCATGCGCACGTCCATCAGAATCAGGTCCGAGCGGTCGGCTCCCCAGCGGCGGAGGACTTCCTCGCCGTTGGCAGCCGTCGTCACGCGCTCGACGCCGGGCACGGTCGCGACCGCGCGGCGGAGCGCCTCTCGGGCAAGCGGGGAGTCGTCGCAGACGAGGACGGAAGTCATGGCCGTCCTCCGCAGCTCTTGCGCGTCACGTTGAGCCTCCAGGCTGGTACGAAATCGTCACCTGTGCGGTCGACCGTCCCGGACGCCCGCCCGAGCACTTGTTCCTTCAACCGCCTCCGCACTCTCAACGATGGTCACTCGAAAGAGTTACGGGGCTGAGTGTCGTCTTCGGCACTCTACGTGAGGGGGCGGCCACGCAGCAGACATGCGCGTCGGACCCGCGCCGTTTCATCACAAGCAGTGCCCCATTTAGCCGCTTTTCTTCCACTTGGCTGGTGTCTGCGGCTAGATTCGCAATGAGTCATATTTTCATCTCCTTAGATCGTAGTTGTACGGTCGTGGACACCGTATCCACCCAGAACGGCTACAAGGGGTCACGCAATGGCAGATTTCTCCCGCCTTCCCGGACCGAACGCGGACCTGTGGGACTGGCAGCTCCTGGCTGCGTGCCGCGGGGTGGACAGCTCGCTCTTCTTCCATCCGGAAGGCGAACGCGGTGCGGCACGGAGTGCTCGCGAGAACTCGGCCAAGGAGGTCTGCATGAGGTGCCCGGTCCGTGCCGAGTGCGCGGCGCACGCGCTGGCGGTGCGTGAGCCGTACGGCGTGTGGGGCGGCCTGACCGAGGACGAGCGCGAGGAGCTCATGGGACGGGCCCGCAACCGCCTGGTGGCGGCGGCCTCGGCGTCGGCCGGCGGGGAGGCGGCCTCACCTCACTGAAGGAACGTTTCTCCGGTGAACTCCGGAGGCCGTGGGGCTCCCGACGCGGTCAGCGCGCCGCCGGCTGGCGCGCGCCCGCCCGGGCCAGCTCGTCCAGGGTCGCCGTCACGGCCGGCACCTGGGCCAGGTCGGGCAGGGTGAGCGCGACGATCTCCCGCCGCACGGCCGGCTCCAGCGCGACCGTCCGGGCGCCCCGGGGCCGTACGGACTCGACGGCGAGCTGGGGCAGCACGGCCACGCCGAGCCCGGCGCCGACCAGACCGACCACCGCCGGGTAGTCGTCGGTGGCGAAGTCGATGCGGGGGGTGAAACCGGCCCCCTCGCACACCTCCACCAACTGGCCGCGGCAGCGCGGGCAGCCCGCGATCCAGGACTCCCGGGCCAGCTCCCCGATGGCGACGGCCCCCTCGGTACGGGCGAGCCGGTGCCCCTCGGGGACCAGCGCCACCAGCCGGTCGGTCAGCAGCGGCCGTACGACGAGGTCGTCCCACTCCTCCGCGCCGGCCGCGCCCTCGTAGCGGAAGGCGAGCGCCACGTCGCAGTCGCCCTCGCGCAGCAGCTCGACGGACTTCGGCGGCTCGGCCTCCTCCAGGGAGACCCGGGTGCCGGGGTGCGCGGCGCGCAGCGCGGCCAGGGCGGTGGGCACGAGGGTGGAACTGCCGCTGGGGAAGGAGACCAGCCGCACCCGCCCGGCGCGCAGCCCGGCGATCGCGGCGACCTCCTCCTCGGCCGCCGTGAGCCCGGCGATGATCCCCGCGGCGTGCCGCACCAGCGCCTCGCCGGCCTGGGTCAGCCGCATCTCGCGCCCGGTGCGCACGAGCAGGGGGGTGCCGACGGAGGCCTCCAGGGCCTTCATCTGCTGGCTGACGGCGGGCTGCGTGCAGCCCAGCTCACGCCCCGCGGCGGAGAAGGAACCGGTCGATGCCACGGCGCGCAGCACGCG
This sequence comes from Streptomyces ardesiacus, assembly GCF_003112575.1. Lineage (GTDB taxonomy): Bacteria > Actinomycetota > Actinomycetes > Streptomycetales > Streptomycetaceae > Streptomyces > Streptomyces ardesiacus. The sequence goes on along the minus strand of NZ_BEWC01000002.1, from coordinate 325,432 downwards.
GAGATGACGAGCCTCGATCACACCCCCGAGGATAAGCGACCCTTTGACCGGACGCCGAATAACGCGTCGACGCTTTGACCGTGCATGACCTACCGTGCTCGCATGCACCTTCCCGCCATGAGGCTCCTCTCCGTCAACCTGGGCCGCGCGAAGGCCGTGCCGTACACGGACCAGCCCGAGGGCGTCACCGGCATCGACAAGCGGCCCGCCGACGGGCCCGTGCGGGTGGCGGCGCCCGGGACGAAGGGCTTCGGCGCGAGCGGCCTGGCCGGCGACAGCGTCTGCGACACGCGGCACCACGGCGGCGACGACCAGGCGGTGTACGCGATGGCGCGCGAGGACCTGGACGCCTGGGAGCGCGAACTGGGCCGGGACCTGCCGGACGGCTCGTTCGGCGAGAACCTCACCACCACGGGCCTGGACCTGGCCGGCGCTCTCATCGGCGAGCGCTGGCGGATCGGCCCGGAGCTGCTCCTGGAGGTGACGTCCGGGCGCATTCCCTGCCGTACCTTCCAGGGCCACATGGGTGAGCGGCGCTGGGTGAAGCGCTTCACGGAGAAGGGACGGCCGGGCGCCTACTTCCGTGTCCTCGAACCCGGTGAGATCCGCGCGGGCGACCCGGTGCGGATCGTGCACCGGCCCGCGCACGAGGTGACGGTGGCCGTGCAGTTCCGCGCGGTGACGACCCAGCGGGAGCTGCTCCCCCGGCTGCTCGCGGCGGGCGACGCGCTGCACCCGGAGGCGCTGGCGTCGGCGCGGAAGTACGTGGCGGAGTACGGCGCCTGAGCGAAGCGGAGGTACTCGGTCCGCCCCCGTGGTCCGGCGCCCTAACCTTGCGCCATGACAACGGCATTGATTACGGGATCGACGGCGGGCCTCGGTGCCGCGTTCGCGCGCCGGCTGGCGGCCGACGGACACGACCTGGTGCTCGTGGCCCGCGACACCAAGCGGCTGCGGGAACAGGCCACCGAGCTGCACGACCGGCACGGCATCGAGGCGGAGGTGCTGACGGCGGACCTGTCGACGGACGCCGGCATCGACGCGGTCGCCGCCCGGCTGGGAGACGGCAGGAACCCCGTCGACCTGCTGATCAACAACGCCGGCTTCGGCAACAAGGGCCGTTTCCTCGATGTCCCCATGGCCGACGAACTGACCATGCTCAAGGTGCACTGCGAGGCGGTGCTCCGGCTGACCTCGGCCGCGGCGGCGGCGATGCGGGAACGGGGCCGCGGCGGCGTCGTCAACGTGGCCTCGGTCGCCGCCTTCGTCCCGCGCGGCACCTACGGCGCCTCCAAGGCGTGGGTCGTGCAGTTCACCCAGGGCGTGGCGAAGGACCTGGCCGGCAGCGGCGTACGCCTGATGGCCCTGGCCCCGGGCTTCGTGCGCACGGAGTTCCACCAGCGCGCCGGCATGGGCACGGACAACATCCCGAACTGGATGTGGCTCGACGCGGACAAGGTCGTCGCGGCGGCCCTCACCGACCTCTCCCGCGGCAAGTCCCTGTCGGTCCCGGACCCCCGCTACAAGACCCTGATGGGCGCGGCGAAGCTGGTGCCGCGCGGCCTGCTGGGCGGGATCACGTCGCGGACGGGGCGGAAGTACGGGCCGCAGTGAGGGTGAGAGGCGATGGAGTGCGGGCTGCGGGGACGGTGGAGCGCGCTGCCGTCGTGGACGAGATGGGTTCTCACGGCCTACGTGACCGGCTTCCTGGAGGGCACGGGTGCTCACACCGTGGACCTGGTCCGTGGCGGCATCCACGCCTATGCGGCGTTTCCTCAGATCGCGCTGCAGACGTTCTTCATCAGCCTGGTGGTCCTCGATCCTCTGACCGCCGTGTTGTTGGGGCTTGTGCGGCGGGGAGGAGTCTGGCTGGCGGGTGCCGTGATGGCATTGGACGTCGGCGCGAACTGGTGGGGCAACCGGCACTGGCTGACGGACGCTCCCGCGCAGTTGGTTCGCTTGCTGCCCATCACCGCCTTCGGCCTGTTCGTCGTCGCGTTCGCGGTGCCCTTGCACCACATGCTTGCCGGAGCGTCCAGCCGTTCACCGGCGGCACCGCCCTCGGCCTGACGGCTCGCTCTCCGAAGAGCCGTCGGTCGGCGGCCCGCGGGCAACACATTTCCGCTTTCTGTAACGGGGGCTGTCGACCCACGGTGATCGGGCTCCCGTGCGCCGTAATCTGTCCGACGACAGGCCTGGGGGCAGGGGAGGACATGTCAATTTCGGACAACGATGCCGATCGCATTGAAAATCGCGCAATCGGCATCTATCGACTGCTTTCCCGACTTGGCCCAGGAGGCATGGGAGAGGTCTACTTGGCCCACTCCCCGTCGGGTCGCCGTGTGGCCGTAAAGGCGGTGCACTCACAGTTGGCGGAGGATCCTCAATTCCGGGCTCGCTTCCGGCAAGAGGTGGCGGCCGCACGGCGCGTCAGCGGGGCTTTCACCGCCCTGGTGGTCGATGCCGATCCAGATGCTCAATAACCCTGGATGGCCACTGTTTACGTCCCTTCCCCGACCCTTTCGAAACACATTCAGAACAACGGCCCCATGCCCGCGGAAGATCTGTGGCGACTCTTTGCCGGGCTGGCCGAAGCCTTGCGTGACATTCATCACACCGAGATGATCCGCCGGGATATAAAGCCCAGCAATGTACTCATTACCGATGACGGCCCAGGGATCATCGATTTCGGTATCGCCAAGGCCATTGGCCGCAATGCGAGCGAGATTCGCACTCAAACCGGCCAGGTGATCGGAACACCGCCATTCATGGCTCCCGAGCAGTGGCAGGTCCCGCCGACGATCAGCCCGGCCACCGATGTCTTCGCGCTCGGTTCCCTCCTGGTCTACGCGGCCACCGGACACGGGCCCTTCGACGCGGATCACCCTTACGTACCGCCTACCAGATCGTCCATCACGAACCCGACCTGGGCTCCCTGCCCGATCCCCTGCGGGACGTCGTCGAAAGGTGCCTGGACAAGAACCCGGCCTCTCGACCCACCCCGGATGAACTGCTTGCCGTGGCGCACGGTCGCCGCACCACCCGTACGGCGCAGGACACGACGGACCCGAGTCCGGCCGGCACGCGCCACCTGCGGCGCAGCAAACGCGGTCTCACCCGTGTCCTCACGTCCGGACTCGCGGCCGTCGGCCTGCTGGCCGCCGGGGTCCCCGCGGCGCTGAACTGACTGCACGAATCGCCGGAGGGGACCGCCACCTCCGGCGCCGGATACAACGCCGCCACGGAGGGAGTCGTCAACACGTCGGTCGCCAAGGGCGGCACGCTGCGGTTCGGCGCCACCCAGGAGGCCGACTCCTGGGACCCTCAGCGCTCCTACTACGCGTTCGTGTGGAGAACTTCGCCCGTTACTACACCCGCCAATTGGTCACCTTCGCTCCCCAGCCGGGGAGCAGAAGCACCACTCTGGTGCCCGACCTTGCCGCAGGGCTGGCCAAAGTGTCGGACGGTGGCACGACCTACACCTACACACTTCGTGACGGCATCACGTGGGAGGACGGCTCGCCGATCACGTCACAGGACATCAAGTACGGCATCGAGCGGAACTGGGCCAGTGATGTCGTCTCCGGCGGCCCTGCCCGCCTCCAAACGGTCCTCGACCCACAGAAGACCAAGGACCAGGATCCGCAGAAGTTGGGCCTCCGGGCCGTCGAGACCCCTGACAGCAAGACGATCGTCTTCCACCTGCCCGAGCCGAACGGCGACTTCGAGGAGATGCTGGCTCTGCCGATGGCGTCCCCCGTCAAAAGGGAGCGTGGCACCGGCAGCGTGTACGAGCTGAGACCTTTTTCCTCGGGCCCGTACAAACTCGATTCGTACGACCCTCACCACGAGCTGGTCCTCGTCCGCAACGAACATTGGAACGAGGAGTCGGACCGGATCCGGCCAGCGCTTCCCGATCGCATCGATGTGACCTTCGTACCCAATGCGAACGACATGGACAAGCGACTCCTCAGTGGAGAATCGACCTCGCCCTGAACGGAACGGGTCTCAGCCGGTCCGCCATATCCAAGGCACAGGGAAGTGCCGATCTCAAGGGACATCTGGACAACCCGAGCACCGGGTACATCCGGTATGCAGCCCTCCCACAGTCGGTCGCGCCAATGGAAAACATCCATTGCCGCAAGGCCGTCATCTTCGCCGCAGACAACGGGGAGCTTCAAACTGCCCGGGGCGGGCCGATCGTCGGTGGCGACATCGCCCCCAACATGCTCCCTCCGTCCATCATAGGATCCGATCCTTCCGACGATCCTTACGGTGCGCTCGAGAAGAAGGGAAAACCGGACCTGGAGAAAGCCAGGAAGGAACTCCGGGCGTGCGGCAAGCCGAACGGCTTTTCTACGACCATTGCCGTGCGCAAAAACATACCGGTAGAGGTTGACACCGTCCTAGCCTTGCAAAAGCAGTTGAAGGAAGTCAACATCAGCACCACGATCGACCGGATCGACGGGTCCGCGCCCTTTGATGTCATCGAGTCGGCCCAGGCGGTGAAGGACAGGGGCTACGGCATCGTCCTCATGGGGTTCGCAGCAGACTTCCCCACGGGCCAGGGGTTCCTTCGGCCCTTGGTCGACGGGCGCTTCATCCTATAGGAGGGCAACAACAACTACACCCGAGCTCAACGACCCGGAGACCAACGCCCTGTTCGGCGACGCGATCGCCGAGCAGGATCCGATCAAGGCGGGAGGCATCTACCAGCAGATCAACCGAAAGTCTCCGACAATGCGGTGTACCTGCCCATCACCTACGAGAAGATCCTCATGTGGCGTGGCCCCCGATTGACCAACGCGTATACGGCGGACTCCTACTACAGTCGCTATGACTACGTTTCGTTGGGCGTGAAATAGCAGAACGCTTGAGCAGCCGCTGCCTGTGTCGCCACTACAGCAGGCATCACGTGGCGACCCGGGGCACACCTCCCTTGCGGCCCACACCGAAGGCGATGCGGTAGACGTCCGGGAGGTCGATGCGATCGTCCCGGCGGCGGCGCATCACGCCCAGCGCGATCAGTTCCTCGATCAGCAGTTTGGGGTCCTCGGGGTAGCGGGGACCGGTCCGAACTCTGATGTCGTCCTCATCCGCGTGGGGCTCGTGCCGCTCGGCCAGCTTGCGCAGTTCATCCGCGAGATGGGACTCCTGCCAGAGTGCCTCGACCTTCGCCTGCTCGATGGGCACCTGATGCCCGGCAAGTGGCCCGATGGCCGACATCACCCACGGCATGTCCTCGCTGACCTCGGTGACGCGAGTCTCGGAAGCCTTCTGCACTCCGCGTCGGATGCCCTCGTGGTGCAGCGCGTACTCGTGCCCGGCGTACTGACCCCGGGTCTCCGACAGAGCCTTCTGCAAGGCACTGAGGAAGCTGCGCGGGCTGACCTGCTCCACGCCGTCCATGAGGTGGTTGGGCAACCATGTGAAGGTGTGGCCCTTGCGGAAGTTCGAGCCCATGTAAGGCCCCGCGATCAGCGTGAACTGTTCCGCCTGGAACTGCTCGTCGCCGCTCAGCAGCGCGGGCGGGACATGACGCCGGCCGTCCGCCTCACTCTGCCAGCCGCCCGTCAGCTGCCGGAAACGGGACGCCGACTCGCTGTCGTGGTTGCCGAGGGTGTGGAAGAGAAGGCCATAGAGGTTGGCGCGTGACCAGGTCAGTGCCGCCGCGTTGGAAGTCAGCTTGGAAGCGTCCGGAAAGTGCAGCAACGCGCCGTCGTACATGTCCGGACGGATGAACACCTTGAAGCGGATGCTGCGCGTGCCCAAGCGCATGGCGAGAGCCAGTTCCATGATGCCTCCCACCAGGCGGTCGGCCTGAGCCCGCACCCGGTGCAGGTGTTCCAAGGCGTCGAAGAGGATGAGATGCGTGACGCCCTGCCGTTGTGCTTCATGGTCCGCGTTCTGCACGGTGCGCTCAGCCGCGCCGGGATTGGCGCGCACCCAATGAGCCTTGTCCCGCCACTCGGGCAGCTTTCGCAGCTCCGGCTGGCCGAAAGCAGTCAGCACGACGGCGTACCAGAGGTCGTAGGGCCGGACGCCCTCCTCGACCAGTTGCCGCAGTGTGCCCGGGCCGGGATAGAGGTCATGCCGCAGGGCGGCTCCGAAGCCTTGCGACACGGTCACCCGCCGCAGCCGCTCGATGCCATACTCCTGCGCGGCCACCTTGCGCAGCGACTCGTTGAGGAGCGAGCGGTACCAGAACGTCTTGCCGACGCCGCGGCCGCCGCGGACCACCGTGCTGTCGACGTACAGAGCCGCCCGGTGGGTGTCCGGGGTGAACAGGCTCTCGACCCTCGGCTCCACCGTGTCGGCATCCGAGGCCTCCGGGAGGGCGCCGGCCAGCAACTCGCGGTATTCCTCGACGCTCAGGGGGGCGGTCATCTCGGTCCTTCGCTGGTCTGCGGGTCGGCGGTGATCAGGAGCGTAGCGGTGGGGAGAAACTCCCGGTACGCCGCCTGTACGAAGGCCCGACCCTGCCATCCAGGGGAGGTGACCAGGTCGAGCCCGACCAGACCCGGTTCGAAGAGGATCGGAACAGGGTGGTGCGGTGCCGCCTCGTCCTCGAGGGAAGGGGAGAACGCGTCGGAGACGAACTCGTCGACTCCAGCGGGGACGTCGTCATAAAGCTGAGCGAAGCACTCCCAGGCGTGATCCCGGAACGACTGGAGGTAGGCACCCTCGGGCGAGTCCGGAACCATTGATGCAACCATGCGCAGCTTCTCGCGCACGGCTGGTGCCTGCCCGGAGGAGAGCCAAGCCGCGAAGAGATCCCCATATCCCTGCCAGGACTGCTCGTTGTCCGTGCCGAACAGCAGGGCGAGGTCGCACAGGCGGGAGATGGCGACTGCAGCGATGTCATGGATGCCGGCGCGGCTGTCGAGGAGGACAACATCGGGGCGGCGTCCGCTTTCGCTTTCTCGGGCGACCACGTCCTCGCAGGCGCGGACGGCCTGCTCCAGCCGGTCGGCGAAGTCCGCGCCCGGCACACCGGCATAGGCGCGGCTGAGCTTGTCGACGTAGGCGTAGGGGACACCGGGCGTGCCACAGCCGCGGGCCGGTGCCACCCACAGCTCGCCCCGACCGCCTTGCGGTGTGTAGCCGGAGCGGATGACGTGGTCCAGGCCGTCGGCATTGCTCACGGCCGACTCGACGAGGTAATCGATCACGCCGTGGGGAGGCAGGTCGGCCCCGGCGGCCACCAGTGTGCCGACGCCTGGGGACTCCAGGTCCAGGTCGACAACGAGGACGATGTGTCCCTGGTCGGCGAGGTGGCGGGCCAGCACCGCGGTGGCTGTACTCCGGCCAACGCCGCCCTTGAAGCCGTAGAGCGCGGTGCGGTGGGTGCGGGAGCCGTCCGCTTCGGGAGCGGGGGTGGAGACCTGCGCCCATTCCTCGCCCACCACGGTGTTGTCAAGGATGCGGACCCTGCCGGTGGGTCGCTGCGGGTCGGGTACTGCACGCGCGGAGTCCAACAGGACGTCGGCCGAAAAGAGTCCAGAGGCGCGAAGGAGGGGCCGCTCGGAGGCGTAGGGACCGAGAGCCTGTGCGAGCCGGGGCCCGTATTCCGCTTCCAGGTTTTCCAGGGGCGGCGGGAGCGGCTGCGTGCGGTCGTCGACGAGGAGAGTGAACCGGCCCAGGACATCGCGAACGGCCAGCACCTCGGCCCCGCCCGCCGCCATCTCGTGGGCGAGGGAGAGAGCGCGTGGGCGCGCCTCGGCGAAACGGATGGGTCCGCCGACCGGTTCGAGGGCGATAGTCACGGCAGCCTTCCGGTGATCAGTGCCTGTTCGTGCAGGGCCAGTAGGTTCTGTGCCACGGTACGCCGTCGGCCCACATCAGCCTCGACGACCTCGCTGCCGTCGAGGTAGCGGTGCTCGACCCGCCAGGTGTCGAAGGCGGACAGGCCGCTAAGGGCCGTGGTCAGCGGGGAGGCCGTCCTGCCGTGGGTGAGGAGGGCGATGTCGGTGGCGACCCAGGGCAGGTGGCTGTAGTAACGCGTCTTGCCGGTCTTCGGATCCTTGAGATAGGGCCTGTTCGACCGTTTGCCACCCGGCTTATCGGGGTCCATGGTGACGGCCGTGAAGCGGAGCAGCAGGCTCTTGAGAGCACATTCCACAGCGACGCCGAAGTGGTGGTCGGCGTTCGGCAGCCGCGCACCGTCCATCAGGAAGACAGCGTCCTCGTAGTGACGCAGGGCTGCGTGGGCGAAGTGGTGTTCTTCTGAATTCACCGGCACGGCACGGATCTTAGGACGGGTTTCGCCCGGATGGCCCAACCCCGGATCACGGAGGGGCTCGTCACCCGAACGTGTGGACCAGCCGGATCCCTCCCCGGCCGGGCGGACGGGCGGCATAGCGTCGGATGGCTGCGCCCGCGGCGGGCGGGAGGTCGCAGGTTCGGCTGGGGAGAGGGCGGCATCGCGTGAGTGCGGGCACTGGTGACCGGGGCGGGCTGTTCATGGACGGCACCGGCGGGGGGCGTACGGAGCGGGTGACAAGGGGGCGGGGGGCCACAGGCGGCGGAGGGACGGTGCTGTTCTCGGACGCTCCCGGCGGGGTGCCGTCGGCGGTCCCGGCCTCGCCCCGCTCCGGGGCCGCTCCCGTCCCGCACGCCCGGCCCGCCCCGCGGCCCCGGCCCGGCGCTGCCCCGGCCCGGTCCCGGAAGGCGGGGCGATGGGCGAAGGTCGCGCAGCGGATCGTGCCGGACGATCTCCGGCCCGAGTCCTTGCGCGTGGAGCTGACCGAGCTGGGGGACGCGTTCCGCGCGTACCAGCGGCGGCCCGAGCCGGATCTCGCCGTCCTCGCCGCACTGCACGACCGCAAGGCGCGTGCCTTCGCCCGGTGGGCCGACGTCACCGGCGACCCGTCGCTGCGCGAGGAGGCGGACCGGGCCGCCACGGCCGCGCGGACCACCCGCGAGATGGACCTCAACCGCCGGGGCGTCCCCGTGGACGGGGAGACGGTGGTCGAGCGGCTGCTGACGCGCGGTCAGGGCGCGCATGCCCGCCGGGTGCTGGAGCACGTCCGCGTGGACTCCCCGCTCCCCGGGGCCGAGGCGCGGCTCGCGGTGCTGATGCTCACCCTGCGGGCCGCCCGCGCCGGTACCGGGAACGTCACCGGGCAGGACCTCGTCGGCTGGCTCGGGGCGGACGCCGAGCGGGTGCTCCAGGCGCTGGTCGACGCCGGCTGGCTGCGGCTGCCGCAGGACGCCACCGCCGAGGAGACGCTGCTGTCCCGCCCCGAGGAGCCCGCCCGGGTCACGATCACCACGCTGGTGCCCACCGCGCCCCGACCGTTCCACTTCGGCAAGGTGACCCGGGCGAGGCTCTCGGGCTGGGCGCAGAAGGTGGTGGGCGACCGGAAGCTGCGGAAGAAGAAGGCGGGCGCCGCCGCCAGGCTCCTCGCGGTGTACACGGCGGGCCACAGCCGTCCCGACGGGAGTCTGGGAGGCGCGGGCGGGGAGGACGGCCTCGCGCTGGACGCGGTCGCCCAGTTCTGCGGTCTGCGGCCCGAGGAGGTCGCCGAGCACGCCGGACTGCTGTGCGCCGCCGGCTGGCTCGCGGAGGAGGCCGACGTCTCCGGGGGACGGCTGCGGGGGCGGCTCGCCGAGCGCGTCCTGCCGCTGAGCGGCCTGCTGTGACGGCTTCCGGGTGACGGAATCCCCCGGGGGGGACTACTGCGCGGCCGGCCACGACGGCGCGGCGTCCGGCACGAGAACCCGGTGGGCAGGCACACCGGTCCGGCCCCGGTGCCCCGACGCGACGGTGCCCGGTCCCCCCGCGGGGGGACCGGGCACCGTCGGGATCGGCTCAGCTCAGCGCAGCGCTCAGTGGGCGTGCCCGTGGCCGTGGCCCGCGGCGGCCGGCTCTTCCTCTTCCTTCTTCTCGACGACCAGGGTCTCGGTCGTCAGCAGGAGGGAGGCGATGGAGGCGGCGTTCTCCAGGGCGGAGCGGGTGACCTTCACCGGGTCGATGACGCCGGCCTTGACCAGGTCGCCGTACTCGCCGGTGGCGGCGTTGAAGCCCTGGCCCTTGTCGAGCTCGGCGACCTTGGAGGTGATGACGTAACCCTCCAGGCCGGCGTTCTCGGCGATCCAGCGCAGCGGCTCGACGGCGGCGCGGCGGACGACCGAGACACCGGTGGCCTCGTCGCCGGTCTTGCCGAGGTTGTCCTCGAGCACCTTGACGGCGTGGACCAGCGCGGAGCCACCACCGGAGACGATGCCCTCCTCGACCGCGGCGCGGGTCGCGGAGATGGCGTCCTCCAGACGGTGCTTGCGCTCCTTCAGCTCCACCTCGGTGGCGGCGCCGACCTTGATCACGCACACGCCGCCGGCCAGCTTCGCGAGGCGCTCCTGGAGCTTCTCGCGGTCCCAGTCGGAGTCCGTGGCCTCGATCTCGGCCTTGATCTGGTTGATGCGGCCCTCGACCTCGTCGCGCTTGCCGGCACCGTCGACGATCGTGGTGTCGTCCTTGGTGACGGTGACGCGGCGGGCGGTGCCGAGCACGTCCAGGCCGACCTGGTCGAGCTTGAGGCCGACCTCCTCGGAGATGACCGTGGCGCCGGTGAGGACGGCCATGTCCTGCAGCATCGCCTTGCGGCGGTCGCCGAAGCCGGGGGCCTTGACGGCCACCGCGTTGAAGGTGCCGCGGATCTTGTTGACGACGAGGGTGGAGAGCGCCTCGCCCTCCAGGTCCTCGGCGATGATCAGCAGCGGCTTGGAGGCGTTGGCCTGGATGACCTTCTCCAGCAGCGGCAGCAGGTCCGCGATGGAGGAGATCTTGCCCTGGTTGATCAGGATGTACGGGTCGTCGAGGACGGCCTCCATGCGCTCCTGGTCCGTCACGAAGTACGGCGACAGGTAGCCCTTGTCGAAGGCCATGCCCTCGGTGAAGTCCAGCTCCAGACCGAAGGTGTTGGACTCCTCGACGGTGATGACGCCGTCCTTGCCGACCTTGTCCATCGCCTCGGCGATCAGCTCGCCGACCTGCTGGTCCTGGGCGGACAGCGCGGCCACGGCGGCGATGTCGGACTTCTCGTCGATCGGGCGGGCAGTGGCGAGGAGGTCCTCGGACACGGCGGCGACGGCCGCGTCGATGCCCTTCTTGAGCAGCGCCGGGGAGGCACCCGCGGCGACGTTCTTCAGGCCCTCGCGCACCAGCGCCTGGGCGAGCACGGTGGCGGTGGTGGTGCCGTCACCCGCGATGTCGTTGGTCTTGGTCGCCACCTCCTTCACGAGCTGGGCGCCGAGGTTCTCGTACGGGTCCTCGACCTCGACCTCGCGGGCGATGGTGACGCCGTCGTTGGTGATGGTGGGGGCGCCGAACTTCTTGTCGATGACGACGTTGCGGCCCTTGGGGCCGATCGTCACCTTCACCGTGTCGGCAAGCTTGTTGACGCCGCGCTCGAGGGCGCGACGGGCGTCCTCGTCGAACTTCAGGATCTTCGCCATGGGAGCGTGAGCCCTCTTCCGGAAATCTTGGGGTTAAACGGCAACTGCGCCCCCGACGCCCGGCTTTTTATGGTCGCGGGAGCCAGGGGCGCAGCAGGAAAGCAAGGTGCTTCGGTGAACTACTTCTCGACGATCGCGAGCACGTCGCGGGCCGAGAGGACGAGGTACTCCTCGCCGTTGTACTTCACCTCGGTGCCGCCGTACTTGCTGTAGAGCACGACGTCGCCGACGCTGACGTCGAGCGGAAGACGGTTGCCGTCCTCGAAGCGGCCCGGGCCCACGGCCAGGACGACGCCCTCCTGGGGCTTCTCCTTGGCGGTGTCCGGAATGACCAGGCCCGAAGCCGTGGTCTGCTCGGCGTCGAGCGGCTGGACCACGATGCGGTCCTCGAGCGGCTTGATGGCAACCTTGGAGCTGGCGGTCGTCACGATCCGACCTCCCCCTTCGGAGATCTCACGGGGTTAACTGTCTGAGGTGGCGACCAGGTCGATCCGTCGTCGCGGGTGCCGGACCTGCCCGTCGCTTTGTTGGCACTCTCCGGTGGGGAGTGCCAGAGCCGAGACTATGACCGCGGTTAGCACTCGGTCAAGCGGAGTGCCAATGCCGGCGGCGCGTCGGCGGAGTTTTCAGGTGAACACCGGTTCGTGAAGCGGGCCGATGATCCCGACCGGCGTCGAGGAGTCAGAGGTAGTCCTCCATGCGGGCCACCCTCAGGCCCTGCTCCTCGATCGTCTTCAGCAGACGTTCCGTGCGGGCCGTCATGTTCGTGGCCGCCGGGTGGTCCGGGTCCACGGCGATGATGTCGCCGGGGTGGAGGCGGTGCTCGCCGCGGGTGTAGGTGAGGCCGCCGTCGGCGTCGAGGGCGGCGCGCCACAGGACCAGGGCGGTGATGCCGCAGTCGGCGGCGGCGCGCAGGGTCGTGGTGTCGTACGTGCCGTGCGGCGGGCGCAAGAGGCGGGCGCGGACGCCGAAGCGGGACGTGAGCTTGGTCTGCTGGCCGCAGATCTCGGCGCGCTGGCCGGCGTAGGGCAGGCCGCGCAGGAAGCGGTGGTCCAGGGTGTGGTTCTGCAGGCCCGCGCCGACCGAGCGCAGCCGGGCGAGGTCGCCGTAGGCCGGTCCGGCGACGGTGTCGGTGAGGAACAGGGTGACCGGGAGCCGCCGTTCGCGGATCAGGCCGGCGAGGGCGGGGTCGCGTTCGGCCCCGTCGTCGTAGGTGAGGAAGACGACCCGGTCGGTGGTGCGGACGTGGTCCACGACGGGCGGCAGGGGCCGGCCCGGTCCGCCGGCCCGGTCACCGGCCTGGTCGCCGTCCGGGACGGGGTCCCCGGCCGCCGCCGCGGGACCGGCGGGAGCGGCGGGCCGGTCGCAGGCGGTGAGCGGGAGGAGCGGGAGCAGGAGGGCGGCCAGGGCGGCGCCGGCCGGACGGGACCGCCCTCGCCTCACAGGTAGTCCTCCAGGCGGGCCACCGCGTACCCGTCGGCGGTGATCCGGTCCAGGAAGCGGCGGACCATGTCGGTCATGGTGCCGTCCCAGTCGTTCCTGCCCCGGAAGTGGGTGAGGACGATGTCGCCGGGGTGCAGGTCCTGGTCCCACTCGCGGTACTCCCAGTGGTCGACGTACACCTCCTCGCTCCAGATCGGGGCGTACTTGATGCCGCAGGACTTGGCGGCGACCAGGGTGTCGCGGTTGTAGTTGCCGTAGGGCGGCCGGAAGAGGGCGGGACGCTCGCCGTAGTGCTTCTCCATCACGTCCTGCATGCCGCAGATCTCGCGCCTCTGCTCCTCGTAGGAGAGCCCGGGGAGGTAGGGGTGGCTCAGGGTGTGGTTGTTGAGGGTGATGCCCCGGGCCTGCATCTTCTTGAAGTAGCCGTAGTCGTCGCCGATCTCGTCGTCGGTGAGGAAGACGGTGTACGGGATCTTCAGCTCGCTCATCATCCTCAGGAACGCCGGGTCCTTCTCGGCGCCGTCGTCGATGGTGAGGAAGACGATCTTCTCCTTGGTGGGGACCGTGGTGAAGACCGGCGGGAGGGCGTCCTCCTCCTGCCCGTCGACCTCGAAGCCCTCACGGGCCTTGATCTCCGGCTTCTTCCCGGGGGGCGCGGGGGCCGCCAGCGGGACCTTCTCGAGGTTCCAGCGCTTGGCGGCGGCGACCAGGGCGGCCCTGGCCTCGCGCGCCTTGGCGGCGCCGTCGACCTCGCGGGCCGGGGGCGCCTTCGGGGCCTGCTGGCCGGCGGCGCCCCGCACGTCGGAGGAGTCGTCCTGCGCGCAGCCTCCGGCCAGGGCGGCGACGGCGAGGACGGCGGTGGCGGCGGCCGCGCGGCGGCGGAACACACCGCGGAGCGCGGGACGCGATGCCCGGGAGACGCGACGCGACGCCCGAATTTTGTCATTTTGTACGACTGCTCGCATGGTGCGGGATCCTCGCAGCCCCCGGCCGCCGAACCCGGTCCGACACCGCGCCGGAGGCAGACGGTCCACCGACTGGCCCACAATGACCCGGTGAACGACGTCGATTCCCTCCGTACCCTGCTCACCCCCGAAGGCCGCGCGCTGCTCGACGAGGTGCGGGACACCGACCCCGCACAGGAGTTGGCGGTCGCCACCCGGCTGCGGCGCACGCACCCGGCCGAGCTGGTCTCGGCGGCGCTGGGGCAGGCGCGGCTGCGGCAGCGGGCGGTGGCGAAGTTCGGGGCGGCGGACGCCGGGCGGATGTTCTTCACGCCCAACGGGGTCGAGCAGTCGACGCGGGCGAGCGTGGCGGCGTACCGGGCGGAGCGTTTCGCGGCGCTGGGCGTGACCTCCGTCGCCGACCTGTGCTGCGGGATCGGCGGCGACGCGCTCGCGCTGGCACGGGCCGGGATCCGGGTGCTCGCCGTCGACCGGGACCCGCTGACCTGCGAGGCGGCCCGCGCCAACGCCGAGGCGCTCGGCCTCGCCGGCCTGATCGAGGTGCGCGAGGCCGACGTGACGGAGGTGGACACGGCCGGATACGACGCCGTGTTCGTCGACCCCGCCCGGCGGTCCTCCCGGCGCGGCCGGATCTTCGACCCCGAGGCGTACGCGCCGCCGCTGTCCTGGGCCGTGGGGGCCGCCCGTACGGCCTCCCGTGCCGCCGCGCTCAAGGTCGCGCCGGGCATCCCGCACGAGGCGGTGCCCGAGGACGCCGAGGCGGAGTGGGTCTCCGACGGCGGGGACGTGAAGGAGGCCGTGCTGTGGTTCGGCACCGGGGCGCCGGCGGGGGCCGTGCGCGCCACGCTGCTCCCCGGGCCCCGCACCCTGCCCGGCGCCGGTCTGCCCGACCCGGAGGTGCGCACGCCCGGCCGGTACCTGTACGAGCCCGACGGCGCCGTCATCCGCGCCCACCTGGTCGCCGAGGTCGCCGAACAGGTCGGCGGCGGGCTGCTCGACGCGACGATCGCGTACGTCACCGCGGACGGGCTGCGGCCGACGCCGTACGCCACGGCGTACGAGATCACCGACCGGCTTCCGTTCCACGTCAAGAGGCTGAAGGCGCTGCTGCGCGAGCGCGGGGTCGGCACGCTGACCGTGAAGAAGCGGGGCTCGGCGGTCGAGCCGGAGGAGCTGCGCAGGAAGGTCAAGCCGCAGGGTCCGAACGCCGCGACCGTGTTCCTGACGCGGGTCGCGGGGGCGCCGACGATGCTGATCGGGCATCCGGTGCGTTAGCGGGTCCGCGCCTCCCGTGCCCGGCGCAGCAGGAGCGCGCGTTCGCGGGCGTTGCGGGTCAGGTCCGCCGCCCGTTCGAACTCCGCGCGGGCCTCCGCGGGCCGGTCCAGGCGGAGCAGGAGGTCGCCCCGCACGCTGGGGAGCAGGTGGTAGTCGCGCAGGGCGGGTTCCGCGGCGAGGGCGTCCACGAGGGCCAGGGCGGGGGCCGGGCCCTCGGCCATCGAGACGGCGACCGCGCGGTTGAGTTCGACGACCGGCGACGGGGCGCGGGCCGCGAGCAGGCCGTAGAGCGTGGCGATGCGCGGCCAGTCGGTCTCCTCGTAGGCGGGGGCCGTGGCGTGGCAGGCGGCGATCGCGGCCTGGAGGGCGTACGGGCCCGGGGCGGCGGAGCCGGTGGCGGCGTGGGCCCGGCCGAGGGCGGTGACGCCGCGGGCGATGAGCAGGCGGTTCCAGCGGTGGCGGTTCTGGTCCCGCAGCAGCACCGGCTCCCCGTCGGGGCCGGTGCGGGCGGCGGTGCGCGAGGACTGGAACTCCAGCAGCGCGGTCAGGCCGTGGACCTCGGGTTCCTTCGGCATCAGGGCCGAGAGGACGCGGGCCAGGCGCAGGGCGTCCTCGCACAGGGCGGGGCGGAGCCAGTCGTCTCCGGCGGTGGCCGCGTACCCCTCGTTGAAGATCAGGTAGATGACCTCGAGGACCGAGCCGAGACGGGCCTCGCGGTCCGGTCCGTACGGCACCTCGAAGGCGACGTTCTTCCTGGCCAGGGTGCGTTTGGCGCGGACGATGCGCTGCGCGACCGTGGGTTCGGGGACGAGGCGGGCGCGGGCGATCTCGGGGGTGGTCAGGCCGCCGAGCAGGCGCAGGGTGAGGGCGATGCGGGCCTCGGCGGACAGCACCGGGTGGCAGGCGGTGAAGACCAGCCGGAGCAGGTCGTCGTCGATGTCGTCGGGGCCTGCGGGGTCCTCGGGGGCGGGAGCCGAGTCGGGCAGGTCCCGGCCGATCTCGGCGAGCTTGCGGGCGTAGGTCTCCCGGCGCCGGATCAGGTCGACGGCGCGGCGGCGGGCGGTGGCCATGAGCCAGGCGCCGGGGTTGTCGGGCACGCCGTCCCTGGGCCACTGCTCCAGGGCGGCGACCAGGGCGTCCTGCGTGAGTTCCTCGGCGATGCCGACGTCCCGGACGAGCCGGGCCACGCCGGCGATCACGCGGGGCGACTCCAGCCGGAAGACGGTTTCGAGGGCCGCGGCGGGCTGCGCTTCCACAGCCCACCATGCAACACCCTGGGGCCGCCGGGGCACAACGGAACCCGGCCCGCGGCGCCTCAGCCCTCCATCAGCTCCCGGACCTCGCAGGTCACCGTCCAGTACTCCTCGTGCACCTTCAGGAAGCGCTTGGTCCACTCGACCGCCTCGGCCCGGTCCTTGGCCTGGAGGAGGGCGTAGCCGCCGATGACCTCCTTGGACTCGGTGAACGGCCCGTCGGTGACGGAGATCTTGCCGCCCTCGTAGTGGACGCGGGTGCCCTGGGCGGTCGGGGTCAGACCGGCCGTGTCGAGCAGGACGCCGGCCTTGGTCATCTCGTCCATCAGCTTCTCCATCCGCTGCACCAGTTCGGGGCTGGGGCCGGCGGGGGCGTCGGTCTCCTCGATGCGGACCAGCGACAGGTAGCGGGGCATGGTGACTCCTCGGGGTGGTCGGTTCGGCGGCCGGGGCTCCTCCCGGCCTCTCACCCCTTGCGTCGAACGGGCGGGCCCCGGATCGACACCCGCCGCGGAGTTTTCCGAGGAGTTTTCCCGGCGATGCCTCAGCGCAGCGATTCCCACAGGTCACCGGCGTCCGGCTCGTCGGGCACGACCCGGTTGGGGTCGGAGGGCGCGGGCAGGACCGGCATCGTCAGGGTGCGTACGTCGTCGGCGTGCAGGTTCCCGAGGCTGCGGCCCAGGTTCATCAGCTCGCCCAGCGAGTCCAGGCCGGTGTCGGTGGTGAGGCTGCCGGTGAGGGCGTCGGCGACCTGGTAGAGGCGGGCGGGGTCGGTGAGCAGGTCGGTGGCGGAGACCTGCTCCAGCAGCGCCTTGACCAGCTTGTGCTGGAGCTCGATCCGGGCGAGGTCGCTGCCGCCGGCCAGTCCGTACCGGGTGCGGGCCAGGCCGAGGGCCTCGGTGCCGTCGAGGTGATGGGTGCCGGCGTCCAGGTGCAGGTGGCTCTTGTCGTCGTCGATGTCCACGTCCGTGGTGACGGTGACCCCGCCGAGCGCGTCGACCAGGTCGGCGAAGCCGGAGAAGTCGACCTCGACGTAGTGGTCCATGCGGACGCCGGTGAGCGACTCGACGGTCTTGACGGCGCAGACCGGGCCGCCCAGTTCGTAGGCGGTGTTGAACATCGCACCGCTCGCCGCCCTGGTCGTGCCGCCGGACGGCAGCGGGCAGGAGGGCCGCTCGACGAGCGTGTCGCGCGGGATGCTGACGACGGTGGCGGCGGTGCGGCCCGCGTCCAGGTGGACGACCATCGCGGTGTCCGAGCGGGCGCCCCCGCTGTCGCCGCCGCCGAGTTCCCGGTTGGCCTCGCCGCCGCGCGAGTCGGAGCCGAGGACGAGGAGGTTCAGGGCGCCGGTGGGCACCGGGGACGCGGCGGGCGAGGCGGAGGGGACGGTCGCGGGGCGGGCGGGGCGGTCGTCGCCGAGCGCGCCGTTGATGTCGACGCTCCTGATGTTGCCGTTGAGGTGCCAGTAGGCCCAGCCCGCCGCCCCCGCGCCGAGCAGCAGCGCGGCGGTCAGGGCGAGGGCGGCCGCCCTCAGCCCCTTGCGGCGGCCGTCCCGGCCGTCCTGCCCGCCCCGCACCGCCATGCGTCAGCCCCCGCCCCGCCCGTGCCGTCCGCGTCCCCACTCGGATGCCCCGCCGGAAGGAACGTAAGTCCGAATTATGGAAACCGGAACAGGTGGGCCGGGTTTCTGCGGAAATTCTCAGACAGGGGGCCGGTTGGGCCCGTGGCGGTTCATCCCTCCCGGGGCGGTGCCGTGCTGCTGCGCACCTCCAGGCTGGTGGCCAGCTCCACGCGGGTCGCCGCCGGGGAGCCGTCGTCCCGGCCGAGGTTCAGGACCAGCCGGGCCGCCGCCTCGGCCATCTCCATCAGCGGCTGCCGTACGGTCGTCAGCGGCGGCCCCACCCAGCGGGCCACCGGCAGGTCGTCGAACCCGACCACGCTCAGGTCCTGCGGGATGCGCAGCCCCAGCTCGCGCGCCGCCTCGTACAGGCCGAGCGCCTGGAGGTCGTTGCCGGCGAAGACGGCGGTCGGCCGGTCCGGGCGGCGCAGCAGCTCCAGGCCCTGCCGGTAGCCGGCCTCGTGGTGGAAGTCGCCGGTCACGATCAGGCCGGGGTCGACGGGCAGCCCGGCGGTCTCCAGGGCGGCGCGGTAGCCGTCGACGCGGGCGCGGCTGCACATCATGCGGGTGGGGCCGCTGATCGCGCCGATGCGGGTGTGGCCGAGGTCGACCAGGTGGCGGGTGGCGGCGAGCCCGCCCTGCCAGTTGGTCGCGCCGATGGACGGCACGTCGGCGCCCGGGTCGCCGGCCGGGTCCATCACCACGAACGGGATGGAGCGGCTGGTGAGCAGGGCCCGCTGGGACTCGTCGAGGCCGGACAGGACGAGGATCACGCCGTGCGGGCGGCGGGCGGCGACCTGGTCGGCCCAGGTCCGGCCGGGCGTGAGGCGGCCCGCGCTCTCGGAGAGCACGACGCTGAGCCCGGTGTCCCGGGCCACGTTCTCCACGCCCCGGATGACCTCCATCGCCCAGGCGCTCTCCAGCTCGTGGAAGACCAGGTCGATCAGGGGCGAGCGGGTCGACTCGGCCCGCCTGCGCCGGTAGCCGTGCACGCGCAGCAGTTCCTCGACGCGGGCCCTGGTCGACGGGGCGACGTCGGCGCGGCCGTTGAGCACCTTCGAAACAGTCGGCGCCGACACACCGGCCTCACGCGCGATCTCGGCGAGGGTCGCGGTCTGCGCGGACCGCTTTCGCGTCGGAGTCTCAGCAGGCTGCGGGGATGTCATGGCGGCGATCGTAACCCCACGCGCTTCTCTGACGAAGACGTCGACCGCTCAGGACCGTCACAACATTAGGTGATGCATTCGAAACATTCGGCGACTCAGTCGTCGCGCGCCGCCAGGTCGGCGAGCTTCAGGTACGCCTCCGTGGTGGCCGGACGCAGCCTGCGCAGCTCCCAGCCCGGGGACTGCAGGGCCCCGTCGAAGGGCACGCGCACCACCTGCTCGGGCTCGACGCGCAGCCGTGGGGCGAAGGACTCCGGCAGCTCCCGTCCGGACGGCCCGCCGGTGTCGGTGACTACGACGAGGGCGGTGCGCGCGAGGTGCTCCCGGCCGGCGCCCCGGACGAGGGCGAGGACGCGCACGGCCGCGTCCAGGAACCAGTCGGCGGTGCCGCAGCACAGGATCAGCCGGTCGGTGTGGTCGAGGACGGCGGCGGCCGACCCGTCGAGCCGCAGCGGGGCCCAGTCGGTGAGGACGAAGGGGTAGTAGTGCGCCGTCTGCGCCAGGACGCGCACGTATTCCTGCTGGTGCGCCGGGTTGGGGCTGAAGTGCCCGCTGCGGTGGGCGACCACCTCCAGGCCGGAGGGCAGCCGGGTGGTGCGGGCGCGGATCTCCTCGTAGGGAACGTCGGCGGGCAGGGCCGCCAGGTCCCGTACGACGGCCGGGTTGCGGCCGGTGAGGAAGGCGTCCAGCGAACCCTCGGAGGGGGACCCGTCGAGGGCCAGGACCGGCTCGCCGCGCACCG
The DNA here is from genome assembly GCF_003112575.1 of Streptomyces ardesiacus. GTDB lineage: Bacteria > Actinomycetota > Actinomycetes > Streptomycetales > Streptomycetaceae > Streptomyces > Streptomyces ardesiacus. The sequence continues at coordinate 305,513 of NZ_BEWC01000002.1, read as the reverse complement.
CGGCCAGGAGGGAGCCGAGCACCATCGTGGTCGTGGCGCGTCCGCTGTAGTGGTAGGCGCCGATCAGCGTCAGGCGCCTGCTGCGCGGCATGGGCGCCCGCAGCCGGTCCAGACGGTGCAGGGCCTGCCTGCGGGCGGTCCCGAAGCGCGGCAGCCGCAGCTCCGGGCGCGGGGCGTCGGCGTCCGCTGCGGGCGGGGCGAGCGGACCGCGCGGGGCCCGGCTCTCCCCCTCGGCGGCCGGGCCGGTGCCGGCCAGCTGGAGCCGGGTGCGGGCCACGTACCGGGCGAGGACCTCGGCGACCTCGCTCGCGGTGGGCCGCCCGGAGGGGTCCGGGTCCACGCAGCGCAGCACCAGCCGCCGCAACTGCTCCCAGGTGTCGCCCTGCCACAGGTGCATGCCCTCCGGCAGCGACGGCAGGTCCCACCCGGCCTTGCTGCTGATGATCTGGAGCAGCTCCCCCAGCGCCCGTACGTTGTCCTCGCGGGTGGGCGCGGCGCCCGAGCCCAGGTACGCGCCGTCGACGGCGCAGTCCGACAGGTCGCCCAGGACGACGGTGCGCCGCAGGACGTACACGCTGTCGGCGTCCAGGGCGGCGGGCACCAGGTTGTTGAGGTGGCACAGGGCCACCGCGTTGGCGAGGTAGCAGGAGACCAGCAGGCCCCGCAGGGTGTCGAAGGGGGCGGTGCCGTCGGTCAGGGCCCGGTCGAAGAGTTCCGTGAGCCGGGTGGGCTGGACGTCGAGGTCCCCCTCGTCCGCGATCGGGGTCATGGCGAGCCAGGGCGGGGAGTCCTGGAGCCCGGTGGCGAGCAGGACCGGCGCGTGCTGTCCCTGGAGGCGGCGCAGCGCCTCCGCCTCCACCGTGACGAGCTGGGCGTTGACGGCGGGCAGGTCGGGGCGCGGCACCCTCAGGACGGCCGCGTTGCCACGGCCGTCGACGCCCCGGTAGAGCAGGGTGCGCCGGCCGCGCCGGCGGCCGCGCAGCTCGTAGCCGCCGAGGCGGGCCGGGTCGTTGTCGGTGAGCGGCTCCCAGAAGCCGCCGCCGGTCCGGGTTCCGGTACCGGCCGTGCCCGCCCGGCCGCGGCCGAGGGAGGGTGACGCCCTGCCGACGGACACCCCGAACCGGGCGAGCAGCCTGCGTTCGACGCTGGTGAAGGGCTGCTGGGAGCCGGGCAGGCTGTCGGAGCCGTCGGGATGGAGCAGCCAGGCCGGGAAGTCGGGGGAGTTGCCGGCGAGTTCCTCCAGCCGTCGTCCGATCCGGCGGCCGGTGCGCAGCAGTTCGGCCTGCGGGACCGCGTCGAGCAGGACGGCCTTGGAGGTGTCGGAGAAGTCGAAGACCCGGTGCTTGGCGGGCAGCGGACCCGACACGGGCGCCGGGTGGGGCCGGATCAGGCCGCCGAGGAACACCTCCGCGAGGTGGGAGGTGGTGGCGGCCCAGGGCACCGCGCTCTGCACCAGCCGCATCACGGGCACGGACAGCGGGGCGACCGCCGCGAGGTGGGCGGCCAGCCGGTACGCCTCGGGGGTCGCCGCGTCCCGGAAGTGCTGGGCGCCGCCGGGGTCCCGGGCGGGGGCGACGGCCGCGTGCCGGTCGGGGCTGGCCAGCAGCGGAAGCTCGACGGTGGCGCCCGGCGAGGCGAGCAGCCGGGCCCACACGCCGAGGGAGCCGACGGTGGGTTCCAGGACGGGGACCGGGATGTCGTCGAAACGGCTCAGCTCCGGGGGCAGTACGGGGTCGACGACCTTCCAGGAGGTGTTGGCCCCGCCCACGCGCCGGGTGGTGGCCTGCCAGCGTTCGGCGGCGATCCCGGAGGCCTCCCACATGTCGGGCGGCAGGGTGTGCAGGACCGCGACGGGACCGCGCGCCGCCCGCTCGGCCAGCAGCGCGTGTACGGCGCCCGAGCGCCAGGCCGGGCCCATGCCGTCGCTGACGACCAGCAGCAGGGAGCGGCCGGAGGGGTCGTTGACGGTGGTCAGCGGCAGCTCGGTACCGGCCGGGGCGAACGGCCGTGCGTGCAGGCGCGGTCCCGCCGCGTCGCCCGTGTCCAGGCCCAGGACGCGGGTGACCGCGAAGGCCCCCAGGCGTTCCAGGAGGGTGCGCAGCTCGGTGGCGAGCCGGTGCCAGAGCAGCATCGACAGGCCGTCGTCGACGAGCAGCGTGAGGTTGAGCCAGCGTTCCCGCACCGGCCGCTCCACCACGTCGGGCAGGTCGGTCTCGGCGAGCTGGGCGGCCGTGCGGTCCTCGTCGATCTCCGTGCGGTGGCGGCTGTCGTGGCGGCGGCGCAACGGCCTCAGCGACCGTCCGAGCGCCAGCTCGCCGTCGAGTGCCTTCTCCTCGGGCACGCGCACCGGCAGCGCCCTGCGGGGCTCGTGGCCGGTGGCGGCGAACCGGGGCGGGGGCTCGGGGGCGGTCCGGGCGCCCGCGTGCAGGGTGGCGGGGCTGGTCAGGTCGGGCAGGTCCGGGTCGCCGGGTTCGGGCGGCGGACGTCGCGGCGCGGACCGCTCGGGGTTCCCGGGGCCGTCGGACGGCGCGGGCCCCGGGGTGCGGGCGGGTGCCTGCCGGTGGAGGGGTGCCTCGGGGCCCGCGGGCAGTCGCCGGGCCAGCCACAGCACGTCGAGGACCTGGTCGGCGTCCAGGTCCACCCGGCAGGCGCCGAGGAGCCGCAGCATCTCGGCGAGCCGCTCTCCGCCGGCGGGCACGGTCACATCGCCCCGGTGAGCTGGTGCAGGACGGCGTCCAGCAGGCCCTCCGCGTCCAGGTCGACGCCCCCGGCGCGCAGGAACACCGCGTTGAGGAGCTGGTCGGTGGCGAGTTCGCCCAGGGCACGGCGGCGCAGGAACGCCCCGATCAGGTCGTCCGCCTCCCGCATGGCCTCCTCGCCGAGGTGCGCGACGACGATGGTGCGCAACCGCTCCTCGTCGGGCAGCGGCAGGTCCAGGCGCAGGCAGCGGCGCAGGAACGCCGGCGGGAAGTCCCGCTCGCCGTTGCTGGTGATGACGACGACGGGGAACTCCGCGCACTGCACCAGCCCCTGGTGCACCCGTACGGTGCCCCGGTGGTCGTGGGTCTGGACGTCGACGTCGGCCATGTCCTCGGGCAGCCGGGTCAGTTCGGGGATGTCGAAGAAGCCCTCCTCGAAGACGGTGAGCAGGTCGTTGGGCAGGTCGACGTCGCCCTTGTCCATCTCGTCGATGAGCAGGCAGCGCGGCGCGGCCGACGGCACCAGCGCGGTGCCGAGCGGACCGAGCCGGATGAAGGTGCCGATGGACGGTTCGACCTCGCCGCGGTCCCGGCTGAGGGTGGTCTCGCGCAGCCGGCCGATCGCGTCGTACTGGTAGAGCGCGTCCTTGACGGTGGAGCGGCTGTTGACGGGCCAGCGCAGCAGTTCGCCCAGGCTCAGTTCGTGGGCGACGGCCCGGGCCAGGGAGGACTTGCCGGTACCGGCCGGCCCGGTCACCAGCAGCGGACGGCGCAGGTGCAGCGCGGCGTTGACGACGTCGGCGTGCTGCGGGGCGATCACGTAGGGCAGTTCGGGGCGCGTCGAGCGGGTGGGGACGAAGCGTCGCCACGGAGGTGCCGGGGGCAGGGCGACGGGCCGGGGCGCGCCGTCGCCGCGGAAGAGGCGCCACTCGGCGTCGGCAGCGGAGGTCATGAGCTCTCCTGGGGTTCGGTCAGGCGCAGACGGGGCACGGTGCGGTCGGCGTCCGCCCAGGCGAGGACCGGACGGCCGGGGTAGTCGGGCGGGCTGGCCTTGGCACCCGCGCGGTAGTCGCGCACACCGTCGGGCAGTTCGCGGGTGGCCACCTGAGCCATGTGGCGGACGGTGTGCGCGGCACCGTCCCGGCCCCGGTCCCACACCACTACCGGTATGCCCAGGGCGAGGCAGGTCTGCACGATGCCGTCCCGCGGGCCGGGCGGTACGTCCACACAGACGCGCACGGTGTCCAGTTGGTTGACCAGCCGGGAGTAGATGGTGTCCCGGTCCATGGCCTCGGAGACCACGAAGGTCTTGCCCGAGTCGAGCCGGTTCCAGCGGCTGCGCCAGTGGGACATGAACCGTCCGTGCCGGCGCAGGAGTTCGGGACAGTGCACCACCAGCGGGAACTCCACGCCGAGCACCCCGGGCACCAGCGCGTCCGGATCCCGGACGGTCCACTCGTCGACGGGCAGGTTGAGCCCGGCGCGGTCCACCAGCACCTCGACGAGGGGAGGCCGTTCGTCCTCGGCGGGCGGGGTGAGGGAGTCCAGCACGCGCAGGACCTCGCGGGCCGCCTCCGGCGCGGAGTACGAGCGCACGCTGTCGGTGGAGACCTGCCGCGGTCCGGCGCCCTCGTCGCACCAGATGCGCAGCCGGTGGCGGCCCTGCCCCGCGGGGTTCACCTGGACCAGGACGCGGACGCGGAGGACGCGGGCGCGCAGGGACCGCGCCCACTCCTGGGCGTCGAAGCGGCGTTCGCCGAGGGCGGCGCGCTCGATGCCGAGCCGGGCCGCCACTCCGTCCGACCACAGCCGCAGGGCGGCCCGGCGGGGACCGCACAGCGCGGCGACGTACTCCATCACCCGCAGCAGCGCGGGGACCCGGCGTTCGCCGCTGGGTGCGCGGCCGTCGCCGGGCAGCGTCTCCAGGTGGTCGAGCAGCGCCTCCGCGCTCTCCCCGCCGGGCAGCGCCGCCAGGTGCGGGAGGGCGGCGCGGACCGCCTCCGGGAACCGGGCGAGCACCTCGGCCGGCATCGTGCGCAGGTGTCCGCGCAGGGCGGTGTGCTCCTGCGGGGACAGCAGCTTGGGGATGTGCGAGAGTCCGCCGGCGGCCAGCACGCGGTCGGCGTCCTGGGGGGCGCCGCGCCGCAGGGTGCCGGACAGCGCCGCCAGGGCCCGCGGGTGGCTGAGCAGGAACAGCGCGAACTCCTCCGGCGTGGGCGGGACCACGTCGCTGCCGTACGTGACGCCGCAGGCCCGGGCCAGCCGCTGCGCACCGGCCACGAGGCTGCTCGACGAGGGGAAGGCGTCCTCGATCGCCTCCGTCAGCAGCAGGAGGGCGGGATCGTCGGGGTCGGGTGCGGCGGGCGCCTCGTCCTCCAGGACGCCCAGGGGACGCAGTTCGTCCTGGACGCGCTGCCAGGGCACGCCCCAGCTGCGCCGCACCAGGTGCTGGGGGCTGTGCGGGAGCGCGGCGCCGGTGGCCCGGTCCCGCGGCGGCATGAAGTGGGCGACGACCAGCCCGACCACGGCCTGCTCCGTGGCGCACCACAGCGGGCCGCCGCTGTACCCGGGGCCCACCGCCATCCCCGTGGGCGCGCCGTCCAGGTAGGCGCGGGCGCCGACGGGTCCGTGGACCGTCAGCCGGGCGTACGTGGCCGCCTCGCCGCTGCCGTGCCAGGCCTTCACCCGCTGGCCGGACGCCATCGCCGTCAGCCGGGGCGCCGCGGGCAGGCCGCCGGGAGAGCCCGCGATCCGGAGCACGGCGAGGTCGCCGAACCACTCGTCGGTCCCCGGCGGCACCGGCCCGCCGTCCCGGGTGCGCGGGGCGATCCAGTGGGCCACGCCCGCGTGGAAGCGCCGTGCGCCGCCGGCGTCGTCGAGGATCTCGACGACGACCTGTCCCAGGCCGGGCGACCGCGGCTCCAGCATCGGCCTGTCCAGTGCGGCGTTGACGACGTGGGCGCAGGTCAGCACGGTCGCGGAGCCGAGCAGGAAGCCCGCGCCCACGATCTTGCCGTTCTCGGCCCCGCGTACGGACACCACGTGGCGGACGGGGTCTTCGACATCGCTCGCCGCGGTCCCGAACCACCCCACGCCTCACTCCCCCGTGGCTGCCGGACCGGCCGCGGGCGCCGTCGGGCTCCAGCTCGCGGTGACGGTGAGGTGGGCCGTTCCCGTGCCCCCCACGATCCCGAGCTTGAGGTCCTGGCCGACCTGGACGCCGAAGGTGACGCTCAGTTCGGTGGGCGGGTCGGGCACGGCCGTGGCCGCGTCGTGGACTTCCTGGAGCAGCGGTCCCAGCGGGCTCAGCGCGCCGCGCAGGGCCCCGGCCGCGAACCGGGCCACGGAGGCCGTCCCGCGCGCCACGGGCACCGCCCGCCCCATGCCCTCCGGCAGGTCGTCGTCGGACGGCGCCCCGGGCGTGCCGTCGGCGGGCGCGAGCAGGAACCGGACCGGGCTGCCGTCGTCTAGCGTGAGGTCAGGTGTAGTGGACACGCCTCATATTGTCGTCGTCGGCGGCGACTTGGGCGGCGATCTCTCCCCACTCGGTTACGGGATCGATGCATTGCGTGCGGAATCCGTCACCGTACCGGTCGCGCACCGCCGCGGTCACTCACCCACGGACTCGAACCGCCACCGGTGGACCGCACGCGTCACCAGACCCGCGTCCGGTTCGGGCAGCTCCGGGAGTTCGGCGTCGTAGGCGGCGTCCCACCAGGTGATGACGAGGACGCGGTCCTGCGGGGCCCGGAGGGTCTCGCGGCGGACCGGGGCGCCGGCGAGCGGCTGCGCCCGTGCCCAGGCCAGCAGTTCCCCGCCCCGGCCGGGAACCGCCCGTGCCTCCCACATCAGCGCGACGGTCACGAGTACAGGTTCTCCTTGCTGACCTCGTGCACGTGGTCGTGACCGTGGTGGCCGTGGCCGTGGCCGTGCGGGTGCCCCTGTCCCGGCACGTGCGGGTCCGTCACCGGGAGGGAGGAGTCGGCCGACAGGTCCCAGTCGGAGGCGGCCCGGTTCCGGGCGACCATCTCGGCGCCGAGGGCGGCCACCATCGCGCCGTTGTCCGTGCACAGCTTGGGGCGCGGTACCCGCAGCCGGATGCCGGCCGCCTCGCAACGCTCCTGGGCCAGGGCCCGCAGCCGGGAGTTGGCGGCCACGCCGCCGCCGATCATCAGGTGGTCGACGCCCTCGTCCTTGCAGGCCCGCACCGCCTTGCGGGTCAGCACGTCCACGACCGCCTCCTGGAAGGAGGCCGACACGTCGCGCACCGGCACCTCCTCCCCCGCCGCCCGCTTCGCCTCGATCCAGCGGGCCACGGCCGTCTTCAGGCCGGAGAAGGAGAAGTCGTACGCGGGGTCGCGCGGGCCGGTCAGACCGCGCGGGAAGGCGATCGCGTCCGGGTCGCCCTCGCGCGCGTACCGGTCGATGACCGGGCCGCCGGGGAAGCCCAGGTTCAGCACGCGGGCGATCTTGTCGAAGGCCTCGCCGGCCGCGTCGTCGATGGTGGCGCCCAGCGGACGGACGTCGGAGGTGATGTCCATGGACAGGAGCAGGGAGGAGTGCCCGCCGGAGACCAGCAGCGCCATCGTCGGCTCGGGCAGCGCGCCGTGTTCGAGCTGGTCGACGCAGATGTGCGAGGCGAGGTGGTTGACGCCGTACAGGGGCTTGCCGAGCGCGTAGGCGTACGCCTTGGCCGCCGAGACGCCGACCAGCAGCGCGCCCGCCAGGCCGGGTCCCGCGGTGACGGCGATGCCGTCGAGGTCGCGGGGACTCACCCCCGCCTCCTTGAGGGCGCGGTCGATGGTGGGGACCATCGCCTCCAGGTGGGCGCGGCTGGCCACCTCGGGGACGACGCCGCCGAAGCGCGCGTGCTCGTCGACGCTGGACGCGACGGCGTCGGCCAGCAGGGTGGTGCCGCGGACGACACCGACGCCGGTCTCGTCGCAGGAGGTCTCGATCCCGAGGACGAGGGGCTCGTCGCGTGAGTCAGCCATGGTGGTCGGTTCCTCGTTCGGTTCCCGGTACGGAGGTGGACGGGTCGGTCAGGCGCATCACCAGGGCGTCCACGTTCCCCGGCTGGTAGTAGCCGCGTCTGAAGCCGATGGGCTCGAAGCCGAAGCGCTCGTACAGCCGCTGGGCCCTGGTGTTGTCCACCCGGCACTCGAGCAGCACCTCGGTGCACTCGAAGGCGGTCGCGGCCCGCAGCAGCTCGGTCAGCAGCCGCGCCCCGAGACCGGTCCCCCAGTGGTCGCGGGCGACGGCGATGGTCTGCACGTCGGCCTGCTCGCCGGAGGTGACCAGGCCCGCGTAGCCGACGACGTGGCCGTCCTCCTCGGCGACGAGGTAGCGCCGGGTCGCCCCGGGGCCGCGCGCGTGCGCCAGCTCGGACCAGAACATCCCCCGCGACCAGGCGTCCTCCGGGAACAGCTCCCGCTCCATGCGGAGCACGGGGTCGATGTCCCACCAGCGCATCTCGCGCAGCACGGCGGGTGCGGGCTCGGCGGTGGCTGGCTCGGTCACTTGGGGGTGACCACCTTGTAGTTCTTGGGGACCTGGGCGTCGGGCCGGCGCAGGTACAGCGGCCGGGGGGCGGGCAGCTCCTCCCCCACCGCGAGCTTCTCGGCGGCCAGCCGGGCCAGCGCGGCGGCGGACACGTGCTCCGGTTCGTGGGCCCGGGGGAAGGTGTCCGGGTAGAGCAGCGCGCCCGCGCCGACCGCCGGGAGCCCGGCCACCTGCCCGGCGATGTCGGCGGGCCGGTCGACGGCCGGGTCGGTGAGGCGGGTGCGGGAGTCGGCGTACCGCGCCCAGTAGACCTCCTTGCGGCGGGCGTCGGTCGCCACCACGAAGGGACCCTCCAGGTCGGCGGCGAACGCGAGGCCGTCCAGCGTGCACACACCGTGCACGGGCACCCCGAGCGCGAGCCCGAAGGCGTCCGCGGTCATCAGGCCGACGCGCAGCCCCGTGTACGGGCCGGGGCCGGTGCCGGCGACGATGCCGGTGACGGCGTCGAGCCGCAGGCCGGCCTCGGTGAGCACCCGGTCGACGGCGGGCAGCAGCAGCTCACCGTGGCGGCGGGCGTCCACCTGGCTCGACGAGGCGATGACGTCCGTACCGTCGTGCAGCGCGACGGTCACGGCGGGCGTGGCGGTATCCAGAGCGAGCAAGAGCACGCAAACAGCCTACGGCGCCCCACGGCCCGCACCGGACGCCCCGGGGACGACCCCGGGCGCGCCCGGCCGCTCCGAGCAGCCACCACGTGTCGCACACCGTGTTCACCCGCTCACCTACTGCTACCGTCGCCCCGGTAGACAGAACGCGGCACGCGTTACGCAGCACGCAGCACGCAGCACGCAACACGCAGCACGCAGCACGCAGCACGCACAAGTACGACGACGAGGTGGTCGCCCGTGGCAAGCAGCAGCGCCGGTATCGTCACCGGCCTCGTCGCGGCGGCCTTCGTGACGATCGGCGTCCTGGCCCACCAGGCCTCCGTCACCGCCCCGGCCGACCTCGGCCCGGCCCACGCGACCGTCAGCCCCGCCCCGGGCGCCGTCAAGGCCCCGCGCGACCGGCGGCACCCGGACGCGCTTCCCGCGGGGTCCGGGACGGGTGAACGGGTGGTGTACTCGGTGGACGACGACCGCGTGTGGCTGGTCGGCCCCGGGAACAAGGTGCGGCACACCTTCGCGGTGACCCCCGGCTCGGTCGACCCGGCGCCGGGCGCCTACACGGTCACGTCCCGGTCCAGCCGGATCACCGGGTCCGACGGCGTCCTGGTCGAGCACGTGGTGCGCTTCACCAGCGCCGGGGGCGTGGCCGTCGGGTTCAGCGCGGCGGTCGACGACGCGGCCGCCAAGCCCGACCCGGACCGGCCCACCGGCGGCATCCGCGAGTCACGCGCGGACGGGGACGCGATGTGGGAGTTCGCGACGATCGGACGCCCGGTCGTCGTCGTGCGCTGACGGACCGCGGACGCACGGCGGGCGAACGCCCGGCGCGCGTGGACACACGCATGCCGGGCGCGGGCGCGGCGGTCAGGCCGCCTCGCGGTGGTCACGGCCGTCGTGGCCGCCATGACCGTCATTGCCGTCATGACCGTCGAGGTGCCCGTGCCGGTCGCGGAGCGGCCGGCGGGTCTCCGGCTCGGGGGCGCGGGGCGGCGTCGAGACCGCCTTCGCGGCGGCGCAGGAGGCGAGCAGGTCGCGCATCGGCACCCCGGCGGACACGGGCGGCTCGGGCCGCGGACGGCCCTGCGGCCGGGCCTGGGACATGGACGACATGGACGCCTCCTGAAGCTCGGGGGCGGGCGCAGTAAGGCATGCCTAACTACGAGCTGAGTACCATGTGACCACGGGCAAGACCCCGAACGCAATCTTTTGCCGACGCTTTGTCGGAACATCCCGCACGGACGGGCGCCGGGGCCGTTCAGCCGGCGAGGACGCTCACGTCGGCCGTGGCCCACCGCTCGCCGAGCCCGGTCACGGTCACGTGCCGTACCTCGTCGGTGGTGTCGCCGACGGCGCGGTCGATCCGGACCCGCAGCCGGTCCTCGGTCAGCTCCTCGACCTTGCCCTCGCCCCACTCGACCACGATCACCGAGTCGGGCAGGGAGACGTCGAGGTCGAGGTCCTCCATCTCGTCCAGTCCGCCGGACAGCCGGTAGGCGTCCACGTGGACGAGCGGCGGCCCGTCACCGAGCGAGGGGTGCACGCGGGCGATCACGAAGGTCGGGGAGGTGACGGCGCCGCGCACGCCCAGGCCCTCACCGAGGCCCCGGGTCAGCGTCGTCTTGCCGGCGCCCAGCTCGCCGCTGAGCATGACCAGGTCACCGGCGCGCAGCAGTTTGGCGAGCCTGCGGCCCAGTTCCCGCATCTGCTCCGGGGAGGTGACGGTGATCTCGACGGCGGGGGCGGGCTCAGCCGGGCCCTGTGCTGCTGGTGCTTCCATAGCCGTCCACGGTAGTCGCTGCGGGCACCGCGCCCGCGCGGGCGAGCAGATCGGCGAGGCGGTCGGTGACCAGCTCGGGGTGCTCCAGCATCACCAGGTGCCCGGCGTCGGGCACCAGCACCAGTTCCGCGTCCGGCAGCAGGCGGGCGACGGCCTCGCTGTGCTCGCTCGGCGTCACCAGGTCCCGCACCCCGGCCAGCACGAGCACGGGCAGGTCCGCGAAGTGGGCGAGGGCCGCGGTCTTGTCGTGGTCGTTGAAGGCCGGGTAGTACTCGGCGACGACGTCGATCGGCGTCGACTCGATCATCCGCTCGGCGAACCGGGCCACGGCGGGATCGACGTCCCGGGACGCGAACGAGTACCGCTTGATGATCCCGGCGAACAGGTCGGCCGTCGCCCGCCGCCCCCGCTCCACCAGCTCGGCCCGCTGCCCGAGCGCCCGAAGCACGCCCGGCAGCACCCGCCGCACCGCCTCGACACCGGCCGACGGCAGCCCGAAGTTGACCTCGCCGAGCCGCCCGGAGGACGTGCCGACGAGGGCGACGCCGACGACGCGCTCGCGGACCAGGTCGGGGAAGGCGTCGGCCAGGGCCATCACGGTCATGCCGCCCATGGAGTGCCCGGCCAGCACCAGCGGCCCCTCGGGCGCGGCGGCGTCGATGACGGCCTTCAGGTCGCGGCCCAGCTCGTCGATGCTGACCGGCCTGCCGTCCCGGGTCTGGGTCACGCCCCGTCCGGACCGGCCGTGGCTGCGCTGGTCCCAGTGGACGGTGCGGACCACGCCCCTGAGGGCCGCGCGCTGGAAGTGCCAGGAGTCCTGGTTGAGGCAGTAGCCGTGGCTGAAGACGACGGTGACCGGCGCGGGCGTCCTGCGGCCGAACAGCCGCCTGCGGCGCGGGGCGCGGTCGGCCTCGGCCCCGGTCTCCGGGTCGAGGTCGTCGACCTCGTAGTACAGCGCGGTGCCGTCCTCGGCGTACGCCGTGCCGGGGGTGCCGCGCAGTCCGCCGTACGGGCCCGCCGAGTCGAGGGCGAGGCGGGCCTTCTGGCGCATCCCGCGGCCGACGGTGAGCCGCTCTATCGCCACTCCGGCCGCGGCACCCGCCGCGACCACGCCTATCGCGACCCCGGCGATGCCGGTCGCCCGGCGCCAGCCGCCGGCCTCCGTGGCGGAGGCGACGGCCGCCGCCACGGCCTCCCCGCTGCTCTCGCTCACGTGCACGGCTCCTCTCCGCCGGATGCGCCGGGCCGCTGTGCGCCTGCCCGCCGCCGATCACCGTTTCACCTGGACGTGCGGTCGCCGCGACCCGTCACTCGTTGACGTAGACGCGCGGGACGCGGCTTCCGATCCGGGTGACGATCTCGTACGCGATGGTGCCCGCCGCCTGGGCCCAGTCCTCGGCGGTGGGCTCGCCGCGGTCGCCGGGGCCGAACAGCACGGCCTCGGCGCCGGGCCCGGGCCGGTCCCCGCCCAGGTCGACGACGAACTGGTCCATCGCGATCCGCCCCGCGACCGTGCGCCACTTGCCGTCGACCAGGACGGGGCCGGTGGAGGAGGCGTGGCGCGGGATGCCGTCCGCGTAGCCGAGCGGGACGAGGCCGAGGGTGGTCTCGCCCGGGGTGGTGTAGTGGTGCCCGTAGCTGACGCCGTGGCCGCCGGGGACCTGCTTGACCAGGGCCAGGGAGGCGGCCAGCGTCATCACGGGGCGCAGCCCGAAGTCGGCGGGGGTGCCGATCTCGGGGCTGGGCGAGACGCCGTACATCGCGATGCCGGGGCGTACGAGGTCGAAGTGGGTGTCGGGCAGGGTGAGGGTGGCCGGCGAGTTGGCGATGTGCCGCACCTCGGGGCGCAGGCCCTGCCGCTCGGCCTGGGCCGTCATCTCCCGGAAGCGGGTGAGCTGGGCGGCGATGGAGGGGTGGCCGGGTTCGTCGGCGCGGGCGAAGTGGGACCAGAGTCCGGTGACCCGCAGCAGGCCCTCCGCCTCGGCCCGCAGCGCGGCCGCGACCAGTTCGTCCCAGTCGGCGCCGGGCTGGCAGCCGTTGCGTCCGAGGCCGGTGTCGGCCTTGAGCTGCACGCGGGCGGGCACTCCGGCCGCCCGTGCCGCCTCGACGACCTCCGTCAGGGCCCACGGGGCGCTCACCGACACGTCGAGACGGGCCTCGACCGCCTCCCGCCAGGGCCCGCCGGGCGTCCACAGCCAGCACATGATCCGTACGTCGTCCGGCAGCCCGGCCGCCGCCGAGCGCAGGGCGAGGGCCTCCTGCGGGGTGGCCGTGCCGAGCCAGGTCGCGCCGGCCTCGACGGCGGCGCGGGCGCAGGGGATCGCGCCGTGGCCGTAGGCGTCCGCCTTGACGACGGCCATGAGAGCCGCCCCGGGGGCCCGTTCGCGCAGGGCGCGGACGTTGGCCCGCAGGGCGGCCAGGTCGATCTCGGCCCGGGCGCGCAGAGCCGCGTCCGGCCGGGCAGGTGTCTCGCTCATCGTTCCCCCAGTCTCTCAGAGCACGGGGCCGCCCCCGCCCGGCGCCGCCCGGGGATGACTAGGGTTCCCGGCATGAGCATCATCGGGGTCGGGATCGACGTGGCCGAGGTCGAGCGGTTCGGGGCGTCGCTGGAGCGCACACCGGCCCTGGCCGGGCGGCTGTTCCTGGAGAGCGAGCTGCTGCTGCCCGGCGGCGGGCGCCGGGGCGTCGCCTCGCTCGCCGCCCGCTTCGCGGCGAAGGAGGCGCTGGCCAAGGCGCTGGGCGCACCGGCGGGGCTGCTGTGGACGGACGCCGAGGTGTACGTCGAGGACAGCGGGCGGCCCCGGCTGCGGGTGACGGGGACGGTGGCGGCGCGGGCCGCGGAGCTGGGCGTGGCGTCGTGGCACGTGTCGCTGAGCCACGACGCGGGGATCGCGTCGGCGGTGGTGATCGCGGAGGGCTGACGCCGACGGCCGGGGCGTGCCGGCGCTCACGGGGGGCCGGACGCCGCGTCGGTGGCCGGCCGGACGCGGATGTGCATGCGCTCGCCCTGGGCGCCGTAGAGGGCGAGCCACTCGACGGGCTCGTCGCCGGCGTTGGCGATGCCGTGCGGGACGCGGGTGTCGAACTCCGCCGTCTGCCCGGCCGTCAGGACGAGGTCGTGCTCGCCGAGGGCGAGGAGCAGCTTGCCGGACAGGACGTAGAGCCATTCGTGGCCCTCGTGCGTCCCCTGCTCCGGGCGCGCGGTCCACTCGTTCCGCGGGGCGGCCGGGGCGGGGAGGATCTGCTTGTAGGCGTGCAGCCCGTCGTTGGGGTTCCGGGTGAGCGGGACCCAGGTCTGTCCGTGCCGGGTGAAGGGGCGGGGGTGGACGCGGGGGTCGCCGGTGCGCGAGCCGACGAGGTCGTCCAGGGGCAGCCGGTGCGCCCGGGCCAGCGGCAGCAGGTGCCGCAGCCCCGGCTCGCGCTGCCCGGACTCCAGCCGGGACAGGGTGCTCACGGAGATGCCGGTGACGGCGGCGAGCCGGGCCAGGGTGAGCCCGCGGGCCTGCCGGATGGCGCGCAGGCGGGCCCCGAGCGAGGCCATCACCCGCACCGTCTCGTCGTCACCGCCGCTCATGGGACAACTGTCCCCCATCCCGCGCGTCCCCGCGGACGGCGGGCCGGGGCCGGGGGTCGGGAGCGTTGCGGGCCGGGACGGCCGGTGCGGGCGTCGGACGGTGACGAGGCCGGGTGGGGGGAGTCGCCGACGGGGCGGGCCGTGCGTGTTCCGGGCGTACGGGGAAGACTCGACGGCATGCGGACTGCGTACAGCGTGGAGACGGTCAGGAACGCCGAACGGGAGCTGATGGCACGGCTGCCGGAGGGGGCGCTGATGCAACGGGCGGCGGCGGGGCTGGCCGCCGCCTGCGCGGAGGTGCTGGGCCGAGTGGCCGGGCGGGTCTACGGCAGCCGGGTGGTGCTGCTGGTCGGCAGCGGCGACAACGGCGGCGACGCCCTGTACGCGGGCGCGCGGCTGGCCCGGCGGGGCGCGGGCGTGACGGCGGTGCTGCTGGCGCCGGAGCGGGCGCACGGCGGAGGGCTGGAGGCGCTGCGACGGGCGGGCGGACGGACACTGGGGGCCGGGGCGGAGCCGGACGCGGCGTCGGAGCGGATCGCGCGGGCCGACCTGGTCCTCGACGGCATCGTCGGGATCGGCGGCAGGGGCGGGCTGCGCGAGGAGGCCGTGCCGCTGGCGGACGCGGCCGCACGCTCCCGGGCCGCCGTGGTCGCCGTCGACCTGCCGAGCGGGATCGACGCGGACACCGGCCGGGTGCGGGGGGACGCGGTGCGGGCCGACCTGACGGTGACGTTCGGGGCGCACAAGCCGGGGCTGCTGATCGATCCGGCGCGGGAGTACGCCGGGTCGGTGCGCCTGGTGGACATCGGCCTGCCGCTGCCCGCCGAGGCGGCGGAGCTGGAGGCATTGCAGCACGCGGACGTGGCCCGGCTGCTGCCGGTGCCCGCGGCCGAGAGCGACAAGTACCGGCGCGGGGTCGTGGGCATCGCCGCCGGCTCGGCCCGCTACCCCGGCGCGGCCGTACTGGCCGTCTCGGGCGCGCTGCGGGGCGGGGCCGGGGCGGTGCGGTACGTCGGTCCGGCGGGGGACGCGGTGATCGCCCGCTTCCCCGAGACGCTGGTCTCCGACCGGGGTCCGGAGCACGCGGGGCGGGTGCAGGCGTGGGTGGTCGGGCCGGGCGCCGGTGACGACGCGGCGACGGTGGACCAGGTGCTGGCGGCCGAGGTCCCGGTGCTGATCGACGCGGACGGCCTCAGGCTGGCCGACGCGGACGCCGTACGGGCGCGCAGGGCACCGACGCTGATGACCCCGCACGCCGGGGAGGCGGCGGCGCTGCTCGGGGTGGGCCGGGAGGAGGTCGAGGGCGCGCGGCTGGCCGCGGTGCGCGAGCTGGCGGCGCGGTACGGGGCGACGGTGTTGCTGAAGGGTTCGACGACGCTGGTGGCCGCCGCGCGGGGCGGCCCCGTCCGGGTCAACGCGACGGGGACGTCGTGGCTCGCCACGGCCGGGAGCGGGGACGTGCTGTCCGGCCTGGCGGGTTCGCTGCTCGCGGCGGGCCTGTCGGCGGTGGACGCGGGCAGCGCGGGCGCGTACCTCCACGGCCTCGCGGGCCGCTTCGCGGCACGGGGCGCACCGGCGGGCGCGCACGACGTGGCGGAGGCGGTCCCGCGGGCCTGGCGGGACGTACGGGGGCGGTGATCCGGGGCCCGGGCGCGGGCTACTCCACCGTCACCGACTTGGCGAGGTTGCGCGGCTGGTCCACCTCGTTGCCCCGGGCGGTCGCCAGTTCGCAGGCGAAGACCTGCAGCGGCACCGTGGCCACCAGCGGCTGGAGCAGGGTCGGGGTGGCCGGGACGCGGACGAGGTGGTCGGCGTAGGGGACGACCGCCTCGTCGCCCTCCTCGGCGATGACGATGGTGCGGGCGCCGCGGGCGCGGATCTCCTGGATGTTGGACACGATCTTGTCGTGGAGGACCGACCGTCCGCGCGGGGACGGCACCACGACCACGACCGGCAGGTCGTCCTCGATCAGCGCGATCGGCCCGTGCTTCAGCTCGCCCGCCGCGAAGCCCTCGGCGTGCATGTACGCCAGCTCCTTCAGCTTGAGGGCGCCTTCGAGGGCGACGGGGTGGCCGACGTGCCGGCCGAGGAAGAGCACCGTGTTCTTGTGCGCGAGGGAGCGGGCCAGTTCCCGTACGGGGTCCATGGTCGTCAGCACCCGTTCGACCGCGCCGGAGATGCCGGACAGGTCGCGGACGACGTCGCGGATCTCGTCGCCGTACTTGGTGCCGCGCACCTGGCCCAGGTAGAGGGCGACCAGGTAGCAGGCGACGAGCTGGGTCAGGAAGGCCTTGGTGGAGGCGACGGCGACCTCGGGGCCGGCGTGGGTGTAGAGCACGGCGTCGGACTCGCGGGGGATCGTCGAGCCGTTGGTGTTGCAGATGGCGAGGACCCGGGCGCCCTGTTCACGGGCGTGGCGCAGGGCCATGAGGGTGTCCATGGTCTCGCCGGACTGGGAGATCGCGACGACCAGGGTCCGCTGGTCGAGGATCGGGTCGCGGTAGCGGAACTCGCTGGCCAGCTCCACCTCGCAGGGGATCCGCGTCCAGTGCTCGATGGCGTACTTGGCGATCAGCCCGGCGTGGAAGGCCGTACCGCAGGCGACGACGACGACCTTGTCGACCTCGCGGAGCACGGCGGCGGGGATGCGGACCTCGTCCAGGCTCAGCGTGCCGGAGCCGTCGATGCGGCCGAGGAGGGTGTCGGCGACGGCCTTGGGCTGCTCGGCGATCTCCTTGAGCATGAAGGAGGCGTAACCGGCCTTCTCGGCGGCCGAGGCGTCCCAGTCGACGTGGTACGAGCGGACGTCCGCCGGGGTGCCGTCGAAGCCGGTGACGCTCACGCCGTCCCGGCGCAGCTCCACGACCTGGTCCTGGCCCAGCTCGACGGCGTCGCGGGTGTGCGCGATGAAGGCCGCGACGTCCGAGGCCAGGAAGTACTCGCCCTCCCCCACCCCCACCACGAGCGGCGAGTTGCGGCGGGCGCCCACCACCACGTCCGGCGCGTCCGCGTGGACCGCGACCAGCGTGAACGCGCCCTCCAGCCGCCGGCACACCAGCCGCATCGCCTCGGCGAGGTCGGCGCAGGACGAGTACTCCTCGGCGAGCAGATGGGCGACGACCTCGGTGTCGGTCTCCGAGCCCAACGCGTGGCCGCGCTCCTCCAGCTCGGCCCGCAACGGCGCGAAGTTCTCGATGATGCCGTTGTGGACCACGGCGACCCGGCCCGCGTTGTCGAGGTGCGGGTGGGCGTTGGCGTCGGTGGGCCCGCCGTGGGTGGCCCAGCGGGTGTGGCCGATGCCGGTGGCGGCGGACGGCAGCGGGTGTTCGGACAGTTCCTTGTCGAGGTTGACGAGCTTGCCGGCCCGCTTGGCGGTGGCCAGACCGCCGTCCGCGAGCACGGCGACACCCGCCGAGTCGTACCCCCGGTACTCGAGCCGCTTCAGTCCGGCCATCACGACGTCGAGTGCCGACTGAGGCCCTACGTATCCCACGATTCCGCACATAGGCGGCAGCCTACGAGCAAGATCGGCCGCGAAGCGATCCAGAAAAGGGCTTTCTGTGCCCGAATTCGGAAATTCCCACCGGGGTACGAACGCCGTCCGCGGTCTCCCGGGCGTCAGCCGAGCTTGGCGACCTGCGCGTCGACGACCTCCGCGGGGACCTCGAACTCCGCGCCGGTCATCATCGAGGAGAGGTTGACGGCGCTGAAGGTGACCAGGGTGGCGCCCTTGCGGACCACGACCAGCTTCATCAGCCCGTCGGCGTCCTTGCCGACGTCCACGCCGAGGTTGACGGCGACCGCCTCGTCCCCGCCCTCGGGGGCGGTGGCCGTGCCGACCTCGGTGATCTTCAGCTTGTCGCCGCCCGCCGACGCGACGAAGCCCCCGGAGCACTTCTCGGCGGCGGTGCTCAGCCCCTTCAGCGCCTGCTCGGCGCCGCCGTCCGCGTAGGAGGCGAGGTTCAGCATGATCTTGTCGACGTTGACGGTGGTCATGTCCTGGCCGTCCGGGCCCTTGCTGTCGGAGGGCGCCTCCGTCTGGCCCTGCCAGGAACGCTTCACGCTCGCCGCCGGCTCGCCCTGGGCCACCGCGGACTGGGCGAGGGCGAGGGGCAGACAGGCCGCGTCGTCCGCCGAGACCTGATCCTTGGCGACGTCGTCCTTCGCCGGGACCTTGGTGGTGACCTCGCCGTTCTTGACGTCGGCCGGCGCGAGGGCGGCCTTCTCCAGGTCGGCGGCGGTCGGCGCGTCGCCCGCCGGGGCGGACTGGCCGGCGTCGCCCGCCGGGGCGGACCGCTCCGCCTTCGCCTCGCCGTCGCCGGCCGCGCCGTCGTCGTCGGAGGAGCCGCCGCACGCGGTGGCGAGCAGCGCCAGGACGGCGGCCGAGGCGGCGAGGGCGGTACGGCGGACAACGGTCGGACTCACGGCGGCACTCTTTCGTCGGGATGCGCGGAAGGGGAGGCGGTTGCGTCGGAAGACGTCCGATCGCGTCGGAGTCTGACGCATCGCGTCACGACCGGCGTGGGATTCCGGTCGACTTCGACCGCACGATACTCACGGCAATCGCACGTACGATCGAAAACAGGCCACCCGAAACCCGACCGTGATCTCGGCGGGCTCCGACGGGCCCTCAGGGCTCACCGGCCTCGTCGGGCCGTGCGACGTGACACAGCCCACCTGCCGCCCCGTTCGTACTCCGTTAACAATGGACTGTGATCTCTCCGGTCTCTTCGATCCCCCGGAGCGCCCACCGGCATCGGCCGGAGGCGACTCCCTACGTCGACCTCACCCGTTCCGAGTGGAGCGCGTTGCGCGACAAGACGCCGCTGCCGCTGACCGCCGAGGAGGTCGAGAAGCTGCGCGGCCTCGGCGACGTCATCGACCTCGACGAGGTGCGGGACATCTACCTCCCGCTCTCCCGGCTGCTCAACCTCTACGTCGGCGCCACCGACGGTCTGCGCGGCGCGCTCAACACCTTCCTCGGCGAGCAGGGCTCCCAGTCCGGCACCCCCTTCGTCATAGGGGTGGCCGGCTCGGTCGCGGTGGGCAAGTCCACGGTCGCCCGTCTGCTCCAGGCGCTGCTGTCCCGCTGGCCCGAGCACCCGCGCGTGGAACTGGTGACGACCGACGGCTTCCTGCTGCCGACGCGGGAGCTGGAGGCACGGGGCCTGATGTCGCGGAAAGGTTTCCCCGAGTCGTACGACCGCCGGGCGCTGACCCGGTTCGTCGCCGACATCAAGGCGGGCAAGGCCGAGGTGACCGCGCCGGTCTACTCCCACCTGATCTACGACATCGTCCCGGACCAGCGGCTCGTCGTCCGCCGCCCCGACATCCTGATCGTCGAGGGACTCAACGTGCTCCAGCCCGCGCTGCCCGGCAAGGACGGCCGCACCAGGGTCGGTCTGGCCGACTACTTCGACTTCAGCGTGTACGTCGACGCGCGCACCGAGGACATCGAGCGCTGGTACCTCAACCGCTTCCGCAAGCTGCGCGCCACCGCCTTCCAGAACCCCTCCTCGTACTTCCGCAAGTACACGCAGGTCTCGGAGGAGGAGGCCCTCGACTACGCCCGCACCACCTGGCGCACCATCAACAAGCCCAACCTGGTGGAGAACGTGGCCCCCACCCGGGGCCGGGCCACCCTGGTGGTGCGCAAGGGACCCGACCACAAGGTGCAGCGCCTGAGCCTGCGCAAGCTGTGACGCCCGCCGTCCGCGGCCTGTAGAAATACCGGATGCTGCATCTGCGCCTGATCACCCCGGCCGACCGGACCGACGAGGTGGTCCGCCTGATCGACGGGACGGTCGGCACCACCCACCTCGTGGTGCTGCCGGGCGTCGCCCGCGAACCCGAGGGCGACGTCGTCATGTGCGACGTCGCCCGTGAGGCGGGCGACGAACTCATCAACCGCCTGCGGGCGTTGGACATCCCCGACTGCGGCGCCGTCACCGCCGAGAACATCGACCTGTCGCTGTCCTCCCGCGCCGACCAGGCCGAGCGGGACGCGCCCGGCGAGGCCGCCGACGCCGTGCTGTGGGAGCAGTTGGAGGAGGCGACCCACGAGGAGTCGACCCTCTCCGTCACCTACGTCGCCTTCATCACCCTGGCCACGATGATCGCGGCCTGCGGCGTGGTCCTCGACAACGCGATCCTGATCGTGGGCGCGATGGCGGTCGGCCCCGAGTTCGGCCCGCTCGCCGGCGTCTGCACGGCGATCGTCCAGCGGGCCCCGCGCCTCGCCCTGCGGTCGCTGATCGCCCTGCTGGTGGGCTTCGCGGTGGCGATGGCGGTGACAGTGGGATTCAGTTGGATCATGAGCCGGTTCGGCCTGTTCAGCGAGGGCCGGCTGGAGGGCGACCGGCCCAACACCGGCTTCGTCTACGCACCGGACGCCTTCTCCTTCGTGGTGGCGATCCTCGCCGGCATCGCGGGCACGCTCTCCCTGACCTCGGCGAAGTCCGGCGCCCTGGTGGGCGTCGCCATCTCGGTGACCACGGTCCCGGCGGCCGCGAACGCGGCGGTGGCCCTGAGCTTCGGCGACATGAAACAGACGGTGGGCTCCACCGAACAGCTCGTCCTCAACCTGGCGGGCATCGTGGTCGCCGGGACGTTGACCCTGCTGACCCAGAAGGCCCTGTGGTCAACCCAGCGGGGCCGGATGAGCAAACCCACCTGAGGGGCGCGGGGCTCCGCCGGTCCGCGGCCTTGCCGCGCGGCGCGACGGGCCACGACGACGCCGCGGCCCGCATCGCACGGGCCCCCGCCCCGGCCCGCCACCGCGGGCCTACCCCAGCGCGGACTTCACCGCATCGGCCAGCCGGCCCGCCACGGACCGCGCCTGCTCGATGTCCGCCGCCTCCACCATCACCCGGACCAACGGCTCCGTCCCCGAGGGACGCAACAGCACCCGCCCGGTGCTGCCCAACGCCCGCTCCGCCTCGGCCACCGCCGTGGCCAGCTCGGCCGAGCTCGTCACCCGCGACTTGTCCACGTCCGGCACGTTCACCAGCACCTGCGGCAGCCGCTCCATCACCGACGCGAGGTCCCGCAGCGTACGGCCGGTCTGCGCGACCCGCGCCGCCAGCATCAGGCCGGTCAGCGTGCCGTCGCCGGTGGTGGCGTGGTCGAGGATGATGACGTGCCCGGACTGCTCGCCGCCCAGGGCGTAGCCGTGCTCCTTCATCTC
This sequence comes from Streptomyces ardesiacus, assembly GCF_003112575.1. Lineage (GTDB taxonomy): Bacteria > Actinomycetota > Actinomycetes > Streptomycetales > Streptomycetaceae > Streptomyces > Streptomyces ardesiacus. The sequence continues at coordinate 284,107 of NZ_BEWC01000002.1, read as the reverse complement.
CTCCAGGACGTACCGGTCGCCGACCGAGGTCGCCACGAACCGGATGCCCTCGCGCTCCATGGCGAGCTTGAAGCCCAGGTTGGACATGACCGTCGCGACGACGGTGTCCGAGCGCAGCGCCTCCCGCTCCCGCATCGCGAGGGCGAGCACGGCGAGGATCTGGTCGCCGTCGACCTCCGCACCGGTGTGGTCCACGGCCAGGCAGCGGTCCGCGTCGCCGTCGTGGGCGATGCCGAGGTCGGCGCCGTGCTCGACGACGGCGGCCTTGAGCAGGTCGAGGTGGGTGGAGCCGCAGCCGTCGTTGATGTTGAGGCCGTCGGGCACCGCGCCGATGGTGACCAGCTCGGCACCGGCCCGCGCGAACGCCTCCGGGGAGACCCGGGAGGCCGCGCCGTGCGCCTCGTCGAGGACGATCTTCAGTCCGTCGAGGCGGTTGGGGAGCACGCCGACGAGGTGGGCGACGTACTGGTCGAGCCCCTCGTCGTAGTCCCGGACGCGGCCGACGCCGGCACCGGTCGGACGGTCCCAGGGGGCACCGGTGCGGTGCTCGGCGTAGACGGCCTCGATGCGGTCCTCCAGCTCGTCGGCGAGCTTGTGGCCGCCGCGGGCGAAGAACTTGATGCCGTTGTCGGGCATGGCGTTGTGGCTGGCGGACAGCATCACGCCGAGGTCGGCGCCGAGCGCGCCGGTGAGGTGGGCGACCGCGGGCGTCGGCAGCACGCCGACCCGCAGCACGTCCACACCGGCGCTGGCCAGGCCCGCGACCACCGCGGCCTCCAGGAACTCCCCGGAGGCGCGCGGATCCCGGCCGACCACCGCGGTCGCCCGGTGCCCGGCGAAGGTGCCCGCCTCGGCCAGTACGTGCGCCGCGGCGACGGAGAGGCCCAGCGCCAGCTCGGCCGTCAGATCCGCGTTGGCGACGCCGCGCACGCCGTCCGTGCCGAAGAGTCGTCCCACTTGTCCTCCTGAGGAAACGTCAATTCCGGAAGCGGCTGGCGATGATGCGGCCCACGCAGCGGCCCGCGCAGTCGGCTCCCGAAGGCCCGGGCGTGCAGCACCCGACCATCGATCACATAAGCCTTAGAACGTCTTGTGCCGTTATACGCCCAACGGCAGGGATAAACGAATGCCCCGGCAGCACAGTGGCGTGCCGCCGGGGCGTTCGGAGTACAGCCGGACCAGCCGGTACGGCTTAGCGCTTGCTGTACTGCGGAGCCTTGCGGGCCTTCTTCAGACCGGCCTTCTTCCGCTCGACCGCGCGGTCGTCACGGGTCAGGAAGCCGGCCTTCTTGAGCGGGCCGCGGTTGTTGTCGACGTCGGCCTCGTTCAGGGCGCGGGCGACACCGAGACGGAGCGCACCGGCCTGGCCGGAGACACCGCCACCGGCGATGCGGGCGATGACGTCGTAACGGCCCTCGAGCTCGAGCACCTTGAAGGGCTCGTTGACTTCCTGCTGGTGCACCTTGTTCGGGAAGTAGTCCTCGAGGGTGCGGCCGTTGATCTTCCACTTGCCGGTGCCCGGGACGATCCGGACACGGGCGATGGCGTTCTTGCGACGGCCCAGGCCGGCGGCCGGCTGGGGCTCGCCGAACGCGGAGGCCAGGGACTCCGAGGTGTACTCGCCCTCGACGGGGACCTCGGACTCGGTGGTGTAGCTGTCGATGTCAAGCTCTTCGAGCGGCTGCTCGGCAGTGGTCTCGGCCACGATGCTCCTCAGATTCTCTTCAGTCTTGGGGGTGGCCGGACTTACTGCGCGACCTGGGTGATCTCGAACGGCTGCGGCTGCTGCGCGCCGTGCGGGTGCTGGTCACCCTTGTAGACCTTCAGCTTCGAGAGCATCTGACGGCCCAGGGAGTTCTTCGGGAGCATGCCCTTGACGGCCTTCTCGATGGCCTTCTCCGGGTTCTTGTCCAGGAGCTCGTCGTAGCGCACGGAGCGCAGACCGCCCGGGTAGCCGGAGTGGCGGTAGGCCATCTTCTGGGTCCGCTTGTTGCCGGAGAGGTGCACCTTGTCGGCGTTGATGATGATGACGAAGTCACCAGCGTCGACGTGCGGCGCGTAGATCGGCTTGTGCTTGCCGCGCAGCAGGGTGGCGGCGGTGGTGGCGAGACGACCCAGGACGACGTCCTGAGCGTCGATGACGTGCCACTGGCGCGTCACATCGCCGGGCTTGGGGCTGTACGTACGCACGGTTCGTAGCCTTCGCTTCTTCAGTGAGTGGTCCTGACATGGTCACCGAAGACGATCACGACAGCCCTGACCGCACTGCGGTGACGCAAACCGCGTGCTGGTCGCTGGTCATCGGTCCCGGTGGACCGGTGTAAGGGCCCCTCACGTGAGAATGAGCAAGCCAATACACATACGACTGGGAAGGATACCCGGGCCCCGCCGGGCCGGTCAAAACGGTGCCGCCGGGGCACGCTCCGGCTCCGGCGCCCGCCCCGGCGGCACGCGCCCCCCGGCGTCCCCCGGACCGGTCAGGGCCTGCCGGGCGACCGTCACCGCCAGGACGCACAGCGTGAACGCGTCCCGGAAGGCCCGGCGCCGTTCCGACTCCAGCCAGGGCCAGGTCAGCCCGGGTACCTGGGGCACCAGCGCGATCCAGAACCACACCCCGCGGGCCACCGACCCGGCGTACGGCAGCCCGGCGAGCAGCAGCGGCAGGGCGACCAGGAGGTAGTGGTCGTAGGACGGCCGGGAGACGAGGAAGGCCGAGAGCATCAGCCCCGCGCCGGTCTCCGCGAGCCGCAGCGGGCCGGGGTCGGCCCGCCGCCAGCGCCGGTACGCGCACAGCACCCCGGCGCAGGCCGCCACCGCCGCCAGCCCCTGCGCGAGCGCCGGCGGCACCCCGAGCCGGGGCAGCACGGCCGCCGGGGACGCCTCGTAGAGCCGTACGAAGCCGTCGTCGCCGTGCAGCAGGAAGGGCAGGGTGCGGGTGAAGAAGCCCGCCGGGTCGGGCATCGCCAGCGCCGCCGCCCCGGAGGCCAGCGCGGGCACCAGGACGGCCGCCATCAGCGCCCGCCGGCGCCCGGCGAAGAGGAAGAGCAGGACGACCGGCGCGAGCAGCGGCTTGAGCGCCACGGCCGCCCCGATGACGGCCCCCGCGCCCGTCCAGCGCCCCCGGCTCGCCAGCAGCAGGGCCAGCGGCAGCGCCACCGTCGCCGTCACGGTCCAGTTGCCGAGCAGCACCAGGTGCCCGAACGGCGCGAAGCCCAGCGCCAGCCCGGTCAGCCCGAGGGCCGCGAGCCGGCTGCCGAGCGGCACCCGGTGCAGGAGCAGCGCGCAGGCCCAGGCCAGCGCCAGCAGGACGGTCACCGCGCACGGCACCAGCACCCGCAGCACCGCCCCGGGCAGCAGCGCCTGCGGCACGGCGGCCAGGACGGCGCTCGGCAGGTAGAGGAAGTGCGGGTCGTCGTACGGGGAACCGCCGGCCAGCCAGGTGCGGGCGGCCCGTACGACGATCGCGTTGTCCATTCCGCCGCCCGGGACGGTCCGCGCCGCGTGCGCGGCCGAGGCCGCCAGCACCGTCACGAGGACCGCCCACAGGTGCCCTCCCGCCGGCCGCACCAACCACCCGGAGATGTCGCTTTTGCCCGTCCGCATGCACGGAACGCTAGGGCCTGGGGCCCCCAAGTACGCGCACCAGCACGCCCATCGGCCCGTCTAAGATGCCGCCCATGAGCTTTGGGCAGGGGGGACCTCAGTCGCAGTGGGATCCCTGGACACCGCAATCGCAGCAGCAGCCGCAGCAGTCGCAGCAGCCGTGGAACAGCGGGAACAGTGACGGCACGCCGGACTGGGCCGCCCTCGCCGAGGCCTCCGAGGCCCGCGCCAAGCGGCGCCGGCTGCTGTTCATCGGCGGCGGCGCGCTGGCCACCGTGGCGATAGCCGGGGCCGTCGCCGTGGCCGTCGTCTCGGCGAACGGCTCCGGCCAGGCCTCCGACAGCCCCTCCTCGCAGCTCCCCTCGACGGCGGACATACCGAGCGCCACGGCCACCCGGCCGTCCTTCGCCCCGACCAGCGCCCCGCCGCCGCTGGACCCGAAGGACTTCGTCTCCAGCGCCGAGAAGGACAAGGCCCCGCTCGGCCCGGACCTGCTCTTCCCCGGCACCCAACTGACCATGGGCGAGACGGTGTACAAGAAGGGCCCGACGGCCGACACCCGCACCTGCGGCTCCGCCGCCCAGGGCACCCTGCCGAAGGTCCTCGACACCAACGAGTGCACACGCCTGCTCCGCGTGACCTACACCAAGGGCGACACCGCCGTGACGGTCGGCGTGGCCGTCTTCGACACCGAGGCCCAGGCCGAGAAGGCGAAGAAGGAAGCCGACAAGAAGAGCATCGTGCGCTCGCTGTCCGGAGGCGGCGTCACGTCCTTCTGCACCGGCGCCGTCTGCCGCTCCACCACCAACTCCTACGGCCGGTACGCCTACTTCACCGTCGCGGGTTTCACGGACGGCAAGGACGTCACGGAGAAGTCCACCGGCGTCTTCCGGGCCGGTGACGACCTGGCCGAGTTCGCCTTCCGGCAGATCCGCCGCCGCGGCGAGGCCCAGGCGTCGGCGGCGGCGGAGGGCTGACGCTCCCCCTCAGCAGCAGCCGGCCCCGGGCAGCGACCGCTTGTTGCGCGCTTCCTTGTTCCGGGCCGCCAGCAGCTCGTCGGCCGGGTAGCCGACCTCCTCCAGCGTCAGCCCGTGCGGCCGTACGACGTGCACCGCGGAGTCCCGTACGCCCGCGGCCAGCACCTTCGCCGGCCAGTCGGGGCCGCGGTGCCCGTCGCCGACGAACAGCAGCGCCCCGATCAGCGAGCGCACCATGTTGTGGCAGAAGGCGTCGGCCCGCACGGTCGCCGTGACGATCCCGTCCTCGCCCCGCACCAGACTCAGCTCCTGCAGCGTCCGGATGGTGGTGGCCCCCTCCCGCTTCTTGCAGTAGGCGGCGAAGTCGTGCTCGCCCAGCAGTCCGCGGGCGGCCTCGTTCATGGCGTCCACGTCGAGGGGCCAGTCGTGCCACAGCACGTGCCCGCGCAGCAGCGGGTCGACGCCGCCGGGGTTGTCCGTGACGCGGTAGGCGTAGCGCCGCCAGACCGCGGAGAACCGCGCGTTGAAGCCGCTCGGCGCCTCACGGAGCGCCCACACCCGCACGTCCTTGGGCAGCCGCCCCGCGAGCCGCTTGAGCAGCTTCACGTGATGCTCGGCCCACACCTCGCGCGGCAGATCGACGTGCGCCACCTGCCCCCGCGCGTGCACGCCGGCGTCGGTCCGGCCGGCGACCGTCAGCTCGTACGTCTCCCGCGACCGGGTCACCGTCCGCAGCGCGTCCTCGACCTCCCCCTGCACGGTCCGCCTGCCCCCGGCCTGCTTGGCCCACCCGGAGAACTCGCTCCCGTCGTACGAGAGATCGAGACGGATACGGACATGACCGGGCTGCACTTCGTCACTCACCCAGAAATCCTCTCACCCACACGAAAGCGGGCCCGCTCCTGGAAAGGAACGGGCCCGCCAACGCCCTGCTTTCAGGGGCGCGGGGAACTGTGCGACTAGCCACGACGAAGCCGCAGCCGCCGTCGCACGGCCCCCGGCAGACGCTTACGCGTCCTTGGACTCCTCGGCCGCGGCCTCGTCGTCGGCCTTGGTCGTGTCGACCTTGGCCTCGGAAGCCTCGGCGGAGCCCTCCGCGTCCTTGGCGGCACGCTTCGTCGCGGCCTCGGCCTCGCCGGTGGCCTGCTGCGCCACGGTCAGCGCCTCGACCAGCTCGATGACGGCCATGGGCGCGTTGTCGCCACGGCGGTTGCCGATCTTGGTGATCCGGGTGTAGCCACCGGGACGGTTCTCGTAGCGCGGGCCGATCTCGGTGAAGAGCGTGTGGACGACGCTCTTGTCCGTGATCACCTGGAGCACCTGACGGCGGTTGTGAAGGTCGCCCTTCTTCGCCTTGGTGACCAGACGCTCGGCGTACGGACGCAGCTTGCGCGCCTTCGCCTCGGTGGTGGTGATGCGGCCGTGCTCGAAGAGGCTCTTCGCCAGGTTGGCGAGGAGCAGCTTCTCGTGCGCGGCGCTGCCGCCCAGACGGGCACCCTTGGTGGGCTTCGGCATGGTGTTTCTCCTAGGTGTCTGCCCCGGCCGTATCAGGTACCGAGGTCAGTATCCGAGCAGGCGGCCGCCTGTCGGAGATCCGGGGCGTCTTTTCACACGCCCCGGAGGGTCCCCGCCCGAAGGGGCGCGGGGAACTGCGCGACCGGCCACAGCCGGCCGGCAGCCGAAAACGAACCGTGAACCCGAGCGCTCAGTACTGCTCGGTCTCCACGAAGCCCGCGTCCGCGTCGTCGTCCGCGCCGAACGCGTCGGCGGCGGCGGTCGGGTCGAACCCGGGAGGCGAGTCCTTCAGCGCCAGCCCCATACCCGCGAGCTTGGCCTTGACCTCGTCGATGGACTTCGCACCGAAGTTGCGGATGTCGAGCAGGTCCGCCTCGGAGCGCGCGACCAGCTCACCCACGGAGTGGATGCCCTCGCGCTTGAGGCAGTTGTACGACCGGACGGTCAGCTCCAGCTCCTCGATCGGAAGAGCCAGGTCCGCAGCGAGCGCGGCGTCCGTCGGGGACGGACCCATGTCGATGCCCTCGGCGTCGATGTTCAGCTCGCGGGCGAGACCGAACAGCTCGACCAGCGTCTTGCCCGCGGAGGCCATGGCGTCGCGGGGACGCATCGCCTGCTTGGTCTCGACGTCGACGATCAGCTTGTCGAAGTCGGTGCGCTGCTCGACACGCGTGGCCTCGACCTTGTAGGTGACCTTGAGAACCGGCGAGTAGATCGAGTCGACCGGGATGCGCCCGATCTCCTGACCGACCTGCTTGTTCTGCACGGCGGAGACGTAGCCGCGACCGCGCTCGACGGTCAGCTCCATCTCCAGCTTGCCCTTGGCGTTGAGCGTGGCCAGGACGAGGTCGGGGTTGTGCACCTCGACACCGGCCGGGGGCGCGATGTCGGCGGCGGTGACCAGACCCGGGCCCTGCTTGCGCAGGTACATCACGACCGGCTCGTCGTGCTCCGAGGAGACCACGAGCTGCTTGATGTTGAGGATCAGGTCGGTGACGTCCTCCTTGACGCCCGGCACGGTGGTGAACTCGTGCAGGACACCGTCGATGCGGATCGACGTGACCGCCGCACCCGGGATCGAGGACAGGAGGGTCCGGCGGAGGGAGTTGCCGAGGGTGTAGCCGAAGCCCGGCTCCAGCGGCTCGATGACGAACCGGGAGCGGAACTCGTCGACGACCTCTTCGGTCAACGAGGGACGCTGAGCGATCAGCATGTGGTGATCCTTCAGTCAGGGGCGCCCGCTATTTGACGCCCGACCAGTACTGCAAGGGTACGGGCGATACGGCCCGATGGAGCCGTACCGCCCGGAAACCCTGGTGAAGCGCTGAAGCGAGATCAGACGCGACGGCGCTTCGGCGGACGGCAGCCGTTGTGCGGGGTGGGCGTGACGTCCTGGATGGAGCCGACCTCGAGGCCGGTCGCCTGCAGGGAGCGGATGGCGGTCTCACGACCGGAACCCGGGCCCTTGACGAACACGTCGACCTTGCGCATGCCGTGCTCCTGCGCGCGGCGGGCAGCCGACTCGGCGGCCATCTGCGCGGCGAACGGCGTGGACTTCCGGGAGCCCTTGAAGCCGACGTGGCCGGCGGAGGCCCAGGAGATCACGTTGCCGGTCGGGTCCGTGATGGACACGATCGTGTTGTTGAACGTGCTCTTGATGTGCGCGTGGCCGTGAGCGACGTTCTTCTTTTCCTTGCGGCGCACCTTCTTGGTCGCGCCCTGACGTCCCTTGGGGGGCATGTCGTTCTCCTACGGGAGGTGGTCGGTCCTACAGCGAAGACCGCTGGACGGCGAGTCCGCTGCGGACTACTTCTTGCCCGGCTTCTTCTTGCCGGCGATGGCGCGACGCGGGCCCTTGCGGGTGCGAGCGTTGGTGCTGGTGCGCTGACCGCGGACGGGCAGACCGCGACGGTGACGGAGACCCTGGTAGGTACCGATCTCGACCTTGCGGCGGATGTCGGCCTGGATCTCGCGACGGAGGTCACCCTCGGTCTTGATGTTGTTGTCGACGTACTCGCGGATCGCGACGAGCTGCTCCTCGGAGAGGTCACGAACACGGGTGTTCGGGTCCACGCCGGTCGCGGCGAGCGTCTGCTGCGAGAGGGTCCGGCCGATGCCGAACACGTAGGTGAGGGCGATCTCCACGCGCTTTTCGCGCGGGATGTCAACACCGGAAACGCGTGCCATTCAATGGCTCCAGTTGATTGTCGGAGGTCTTCCACAGGACCGGCTCCCAGCCGCCGTACCAGGTACGAACTGGGTCCCCGGCCTCCGAACCGGGGGTGTCAGGCGATCGCTCGCCCGGGCCCTGCGTATGAACATATTCAGCTCGCGTCGCGCGAAGTCATGCGAATCGCGGAGGGAACGGTCAGGCGTCAGCCCTGGCGCTGCTTGTGGCGCGGGTTGTCGCAGATGACCATGACCCGACCGTGACGGCGGATCACCCTGCACTTGTCGCAGATCTTCTTGACGCTCGGCTTGACCTTCATGGGTGTGAGGTTCTCCGGGTCAGTTGCCGGCGGACCCGCGCGCGGGGCACGCGGGACGTGGGCAAGATCTACTTGTACCGGTAGACGATCCGGCCACGCGTCAGGTCGTACGGAGACAGCTCCACCACGACCCGGTCGTCAGGGAGGATGCGGATGTAGTGCATGCGCATCTTGCCGCTGATGTGTGCCAGGACCTGGTGGCCGTTCTGGAGCTCGACCTTGAACATGGCGTTCGGAAGAGACTCGACGACAGTGCCCTCGATCTCGATGGCACCTTGCTTCTTGGCCACGCTTCGCCCTTCGAATCGACTACCTTGATCGGCTTCCGTGTGCGACGCACCTCAAGACATGCAGGCACACGTGAGCCGACGAGTCAGTCTACGTCAGCAAACCCGGAAAGGCGAAACGAGGAAGTCTGCCCCGGATGCGAGATCGTTATGCGAGCGGGTCCGGCGCCGCCGTGATCCCCGGCTCCGCCGGCTTCGCCCTGCCGCCGTCGGGAGCCGTCAGCACCAACGGGCCCTGCTCCGTCAGGGCCACCGAGTGCTCCCAGTGGGAGGACCAGGTGCCGTCGGTGGTGATCACGGTCCAGTCGACCAGTCCTTCACGCCCCTCTCGCGGGCTCGGCGCCAGGGGCGCCTCACAAGCTTCGAGCGGCCGCGCCGGCCTCCGACCGGCGGTCGCGGCGCGGGCTCGCGTCACGCCAGCGGGTCCGGCGCCGCCGTGATCCCCAGCTCCGCCAGCTTCGCCCTGCCGCCGTCGGGAGCCGTCAGCACCAACGGGCCCTGCTCCGTCAGGGCCACCGAGTGCTCCCAGTGGGAGGACCAGGTGCCGTCGGTGGTGATCACGGTCCAGTCGTCGGACAGGACCTTGGTGCGGGGGGTGCCGAGGGAGACCATCGGCTCGATGGCGAGGCAGAAGCCGGGGACGAGCTTGGGCCCCTTGCCGCGCTTGCGGTCGACGTAGTTCAGCAGGTGCGGGTCCATGTGCATCTCGGTGCCGATGCCGTGGCCGCCGTAGTCCTCGATGATCCCGTACTTGCCGCCGCCGGGCTTGGGCTGGCGGCGGATGTAGGTCTCGATGGCGCGGGAGACGTCCACCAGGCGGTTGCCCTGCTTCATGGCCGCGATCCCGGCCCACATGGACTCCTCGGTCACCCGGGACAGCTCGATCAGCTCCGGGGAGTGGCCGGAGCCGACGAAGGCCGTGTAGGCGGCGTCGCCGTGCCAGCCGTCGATGATCGCGCCGCAGTCGATCGAGATGACGTCGCCGTCCTTGAGGACGACGTCGTCGGAGGGGATGCCGTGGACGACGACCTCGTTCACCGAGGTGCAGATCGTGGCGGGGAAGCCGCCGTAGCCGAGGAAGTTGGGCTTGGCGCCGTGCTCCGCGAGGACCTTGCGGGCGACCTGGTCCAGGTCCTTCGTGGTCGCGCCGGGGACGGCCGCCTCGCGGGTGGCCGCGTGGATGGCGGCGACGACCAGCCCCGCCTCGCGCATCTTGGCGATCTGCTCGGGGTTCTTGATCTGCACCATGGGGGCTGCGGCCTTTCTGGACGGGACGGACCGGTGAGGAGGGGCGGGCGGGGAACGGTTCCCACGATACGGGGCGGAGCCGTGCCGCCCCACGACACAGCCGCGGCCCCCTGAGCCGGGGACCGCGGCTGCACGCCGGGCGGAGTACTACTGGTCGCGCTTGAGCGCCTCCAGCGCACGGCGGGTGACCTCGTCCACGGGGCCCGTCGCCGCGATGGTGGCGACCAGGCCCTGCGACTTGTAGTAGTCGATGATCGGCTCGGTCTGCGTGTGGTAGACCTCCAGCCGCTTGCGGACCGTCTCCTCGGAGTCGTCGTCCCGCTGGTACAGCTCGCCGCCGCAGACGTCGCAGACGCCTTCCTGCTTCGGCGGGGTGTACGTCACGTGGAAGACGTGGGCCGAGTCGTTGCGGCAGACGCGCCGTCCGGCGATGCGCTTGACGACCTCGTCCTCCGGGGCCTCCAGGTCCAGCACCGCGTCGAGCTTCATGTCCTCGGTCTCGAGCAGTTCGTCCAGTGCCTCGGCCTGGGAGACGTTGCGCGGGAAACCGTCCAGCAGGAAGCCGCCCTCGGCGTCGGGCTGCTCCATGCGGTCCTTCGCCATGGCGATGGTGACCTCGTCCGGCACGAGATTGCCGGCGTCCATGTAGGACTTCGCGAGCTTGCCCAGTTCGGTCTGCTGGCTGATGTTCGCGCGGAACAGGTCGCCCGTCGAGATGTGCGGAATGTGCAGCGTCTCGGCAAGGCGGGTGGCCTGCGTTCCCTTTCCGGCACCCGGAGGCCCGACGAGGACGATTCGCATCAGCGGAGGAACCCTTCGTAATTGCGCTGCTGGAGCTGGCTCTCGATCTGCTTCACCGTCTCGAGACCGACACCCACGATGATCAGGATGCTGGTGCCGCCGAACGGGAAGTTCTGGTTTGCCCCGAAACCAGCCAACGCCATTGTCGGGACGAGAGCGATCAGACCCAAGTACAGCGAACCCGGCCAGGTGATCCGGTTGAGTACGTAGCTCAGATACTCAGCGGTCGGTCGGCCAGCCCGGATGCCCGGGATGAAGCCACCATACTTCTTCATGTTGTCCGCGACTTCCTCGGGGTTGAACGAGATCGCCACGTAGAAGAAGGCGAAGAACACGATCAGGAGGAAGTACAGAATGATGTGCGGCGTCGCGGCCGTGTCGGCGAGGTTCTTCTGGATCCAGGTGGCCCAGCCCGCGGTCGAGCCGGAGAACTGGACGATCAGCGCCGGAATGTAGAGCAGCGACGAGGCGAAGATGACGGGGATGACACCCGCCTGGTTCACCTTGAGCGGGATGTACGTCGAGGTTCCGCCGTAGGAGCGGCGGCCGATCATGCGCTTGGCGTACTGCACCGGGATGCGGCGCTGGGCCTGCTCCACGAAGACCACCAGGCCGACCATGACCAGGCCGACGAGGATGACGGTGCCGAACTCGATCCAGCCGCCCGCCAGGTCGCCCTGCTTCTTGATGGCCCACAGGGCGGAGGGGAAGGTCGCGGCGATCGAGATGAACATCAGGATCGACATGCCGTTGCCGATGCCGCGGTCGGTGATCAGCTCGCCGAGCCACATGACGACGGCCGTACCGGCGGTCATGGTGATCACCATGACGACGGTCGTGAAGATCGCCTGGTCGGGCACGATCTGTCCGGCGACGGTGCAGCCGGAGAACAGGGCGCCGCTGCGGGCGGTGGCCACCAGGCCGGTGCCCTGGAGGATGGCGAGCGCGACGGTCAGGTAACGGGTGTACTGCGTGATCTTCGCCGTGCCGGCCTGGCCCTCCTTCTTGAGGGCTTCCAGACGCGGGATCACGACGGTCAGGAGCTGCAGAATGATGCTCGCCGTGATGTACGGCATGATGCCGAGCGCGAAGACCGTGATCTGCAGCAGGGCGCCACCGCTGAACATGTTGACCAGGCCGAAGAGACCCTGGTTGCCGGACGCCTGGTCCACGCACTCCTGGACGTTCTTGTAGTCGACGCCTGGAATGGGAATGTGGGTACCGAGCCGGTACACCACGATGATGCCGAGCGTGAAGAGCAGCTTCTTGCGCAGGTCGGGCGTCTTGAACGCCCGGGCGAACGCGGTGAGCACGGTGCCTCCTGCGACCCCCGCGCTACTGCGTCAAGGGTGACGGTCTTGAGGTTCGACTGACGACTGATAAGTGGACGGCTAAGTGACTAACGCTGGACCGCCGCCCAGAGTGCCTCATGCGAGACACCCGGGAAAGAGGGCAGCGCAGGCCACCTTACCGGCGGGAGTACTCCCCTTGGAACGACCAACCGGGGATACCCCTTTTGTGGGGCATCCCCGGTCGGGATCGCTCAAGTCATCGAGGCGCCTGAAAGGTTCAGACGAGCTCGGTGACGGTACCGCCGGCGGCGGTGATCTTCTCCTTGGCGGAGCCGGAGACGGCGTCGACCGTCACCTGCAGCGCCACGGAGACCTCGCCCTGGCCGAGGACCTTGACGAGGCTGTTCTTGCGAACGGCACCCTTGGCCACGAGACCCTCGACGGTGACCTCGCCACCCTCGGGGTACAGCGCGGCCAGCTTGTCGAGGTTCACGACCTGGAACTCGGTCTTGAACGGGTTCTTGAAGCCCTTCAGCTTCGGGAGACGCATGTGGAGGGGCATCTGGCCACCCTCGAAGCGCTCCGGAACCTGGTAACGGGCCTTCGTGCCCTTGGTACCACGACCGGCCGTCTTACCCTTCGACGCCTCACCACGACCGACACGGGTCTTGGCGGTCTTGGCGCCCGGGGCGGGACGGAGGTTGTGGATCTTGAGCGGGTTCTGCTCCGCCATGATCAGTCGACCTCCTCGACCGTCACGAGGTGGCGGACGGTGTGCACCATGCCGCGGAACTCGGGGCGGTCCTCCTTGACGACCTGCGTGTTGATCCCCTTGAGACCGAGGGAACGCAGGGTGTCACGGTGGTTCTGCTTGCTGCCGATGTAGGACTTGACCTGCGTAATCTTGAGCTGCGCCATGATTACGCACCCGCCCCGGCACGCGCACGGAGAAGAGCCGCGGGGGCGACGTCCTCGAGCGGCAGACCACGGCGGGCCGCGATCTCCTCGGGACGCTGCAGGCCCTTGAGGGCCTCCACGGTCGCGTGCACGATGTTGATCTGGTTGTCGGAGCCGAGCGACTTCGACAGCACGTCGTGGATACCGGCGCACTCGAGCACGGCGCGCACCGGACCACCGGCGATCACACCGGTACCGGGGGACGCGGGCTTGAGCAGCACGACGCCGGCAGCCTTCTCACCCTGGATGGGGTGCGGGATGGTGCCCTGGATGCGGGGGACCTTGAAGAAGTGCTTCTTGGCCTCCTCAACGCCCTTGGCGATGGCGGCCGGCACCTCCTTGGCCTTGCCGTATCCGACACCCACGGTGCCGTCACCGTCGCCCACCACGACCAGCGCGGTGAAGCTGAAGCGACGACCACCCTTCACAACCTTGGCGACGCGGTTGATCGCGACGACGCGCTCAACGTAAGCGGTCTTCTCGGCGGCACCTGCGCCACCGTCACGGCCCTTCCGGTCCCGCCGCTCGCCGCCACCGGCACCGCTGCCGCGGCGCTGGGGTCCAGCCATTGGAATTACCTCTCTCTGTTTCCGCTAGCGTTACGGAACCGGCTCAGAACTTCAGACCGGCTTCGCGGGCGGCGTCCGCCAGGGCGGCGATGCGCCCGGCGTACTGGTTGCCACCACGGTCGAACACGACGGCCTCGATGCCGGCGGCCCTGGCGCGCTCGGCGACCAGGGCGCCGACCTGCTTGGCCTGCGCGGACTTGTCGGCCTCGCCACCACGGATCGAGGTGTCCAGCGTGGACGCCGACGCAAGGGTGTGACCCTTGAGGTCGTCGATCACCTGGGCCACGATGTGGCGGTTCGAGCGGGTAACGACCAGACGGGGACGCTCCGCCGTACCCGAGAGATTCTTGCGAATCCGGATGTGACGGCGCTTGATCGCGGCGCGCTTGTAGGCGTCGCCCTTGAGGATCTTCTGTCCGTATGCCATGGCTTACTTACCCGCCTTTCCGACCTTGCGGCGGATGACTTCGCCCTCGTACTTGACGCCCTTGGCCTTGTACGGGTCGGGCTTGCGCAGCTTGCGGATGTTGGCCGCAACCTCGCCGACCTTCTGCTTGTCGATGCCCTCGACCGAGAAGTGGGTCGGGTTCTCCACCTTGAAGGTGATGCCCTCGGGAGCCTCGACCGTGATCGGGTGGCTGTAGCCCAGGGAGAACTCCAGGTTCGAGCCCTTGGCGACAACGCGGTAACCGACACCGCTGATCTCGAGCTTCTTCACGTAACCCTGGGTCACGCCGGTGATCATGTTCGCCACCAGCGTGCGGGACAGGCCGTGCAGGGCCTTGCTCTGACGCTCGTCGTTGGGGCGGGTGACGTTCAGCACGCCGTCCTCACCCTTGGCGATGTCGATCGGCGCCACGACGGTGTGGGTCAGCGAGCCCTTGGGGCCCTTGACCGAGACCGTACGGCCGTCGATGGTGACGTCCACGCCGGCGGGAACCGCGATGGGGAGCTTGCCGATGCGCGACATAGCTGTTTCCTCCGTTCCCTTCCGTTACCAGACGTAGGCGAGGACTTCTCCGCCTACGCCCTTCTTGCCGGCCTGCTTGTCGGTGAGGAGCCCGTGCGACGTGGAGATGATCGCCACGCCGAGGCCGCCCAGCACCTTGGGCAGGTTGGTGGACTTCGCGTACACCCGGAGACCGGGCTTGGAGATCCGCTTGATGCCCGCGATGGAGCGCTCACGGTTCGGGCCGAACTTCAGCTCGAGGACGAGGTTCTTGCCGACCTCGGCGTCCTCGGTCTTCCAGCCCGTGATGAAGCCCTCCTGCTGGAGGATCTCCGCGATGTGAGACTTGATCTTGGACGCCGGCATCGTCACGGAGTCGTGGTACGCCGAGTTCGCGTTCCGCAGACGCGTAAGCATGTCTGCGATCGGATCAGTCATGGTCATGAATTGGCCTTCGGCCTCTCTCGCCGGGGTTTCCTGGTGCGCCATCCCTCTCCCCGATCCGAGACGGGACGGGTGCGGCGCGGTGGACCTACGGCGTAGTAAGTCGTACGGGCGGCAGACGCCCAACCCCGCAAGCCTAAGGCATGCGAGGGCGGGCCTCTGCCGACCCAGATGCTTACCGAGAGTCTGAATAACCCGGAATTACCGGATTACCAGGAGCTCTTGGTCACGCCCGGCAGCTCGCCACGGTGAGCCATCTCACGAAGGCACACGCGGCACAGGCCGAACTTGCGGTAGACGGAGTGCGGACGGCCGCAGCGCTGGCAGCGCGTGTAGCCGCGGACACCGAACTTGGGCTTGCGAGCAGCCTTGGCAATCAGAGCCTTCTTCGCCATCTCGCTCACGCCTCCTTGAAGGGGAAGCCGAGGTGACGGAGGAGCGCGCGGCCCTCAGCGTCGTTGGTCGCCGTGGTCACCACGGTGATGTCCATACCCCGGGTGCGGTCGATCTTGTCCTGGTCGATCTCGTGGAACATGACCTGCTCGGTGAGACCGAAGGTGTAGTTGCCACGGCCGTCGAACTGCTTGGGGGACAGACCGCGGAAGTCGCGGATGCGCGGCAGCGCGAGCGACAGGGTGCGGTCCAGGAACTCCCACATGCGGTCGCCACGGAGCGTGACGTGGGCACCGATCGGCTGACCCTCACGCAGCTTGAACTGCGCGATGGACTTGCGGGCCTTGGTGACGGCCGGCTTCTGACCGGTGATGGTGGTCAGGTCGCGGATCGCGCCCTCGATCAGCTTCGAGTCACGGGCGGCGTCGCCGACACCCATGTTGACCACGATCTTCACGAGGCCGGGGATCTGCATGACGTTCTCGTAGGAGAACTCCTCACGCAGCTTGCCCGCGATCTCCTCGCGGTACTTCGTCTTGAGACGCGGAGTGGTGGTGGTAGCCATCAGATGTCCTCACCCGTCCGCTTGGCAACGCGGATCTTGTTGCCCTCGTCGTCGAAGCGGTAACCGACGCGCGTGACGACCTTGTTGCCGTCCTTCTCCACGACCAGCTGGACGTTGGAGACGTGGATCGGGGCCTCGGTGGTCACGATGCCGCCGGCCTGCGAACCGCGAGCGGTCGGCCCGGCCTTGGTGTGCTTCTTGACCCGGTTGACACCCTCGACCAGGACACGGTCCTCACGGGGGAAGGCCGCGATGACCTTGCCCTGCTTGCCCTTGTCCTTGCCGGTGATGACCTGGACCAGGTCGCCCTTCTTGATCTTCATGCTCACAGCACCTCCGGCGCGAGGGAGATGATCTTCATGAACTTCTTCTCGCGCAGCTCACGGCCCACCGGGCCGAAGATACGGGTGCCACGAGGGTCGCCGTCGTTCTTCAGAATGACGGCGGCGTTCTCGTCGAAGCGGATGTACGAGCCGTCCGGACGGCGGCGCTCCTTGACGGTGCGAACGATGACCGCCTTGACGACGTCACCCTTCTTCACGTTGCCACCGGGGATCGCGTCCTTGACGGTGGCGACGATGACGTCACCGATACCCGCGTAGCGGCGGCCCGAGCCACCGAGCACACGGATGGTCAGGATTTCCTTCGCACCCGTGTTGTCGGCGACACGCAGCCGCGACTCCTGCTGGATCACGTCTATCTCCTGAATGTCTGCCGGTTCCCCGGGAGTCGGTCACCTGGGTGAACGACTCCCGGAGCCTGGCGGAACTGTCCTGCGAGGAATGCCCCGCAGGAGATTTCTTACTTGGCCTTCTCGAGGACCTCGACGACGCGCCAGCGCTTCGTCGCGGAGAGCGGCCGGGTCTCCATGAGGAGGACGCGGTCGCCGACACCCGCGGCGTTCTGCTCGTCGTGCGCCTTGAGCTTCTCGGTACGGCGGATGACCTTGCCGTACAGGGCGTGGGTCACGCGGTCCTCGACGGCGACGACGACGGTCTTGTCCATCTTGTCGCTGACGACCAGACCCTGGCGGGTCTTGCGGAAGCCGCGCGCGGCCTTCGTCTCTTCAGTCACGTTGCTCTCGCTCATCAGGCGCTCTCCACCGTCTCGATGCCCAGCTCGCGCTCACGCATCAGGGTGTAGATCCGCGCGATGTCCTTACGGACGGCCTTGAGCCGACCGTGGTTCTCGAGCTGACCCGTCGCCGCCTGGAAGCGGAGGTTGAACAGCTCTTCCTTGGCCTCGCGGAGCTTCGCCAGAAGCTCCTCGTTGCCCAGCTCGCGCAGCTCGGACGCCTTGGTACCGGCCGACATCACGCTTCACCTGCCTCGCGCTTGACGATCCGGCACTTCATCGGCAGCTTGTGGGCCGCACGGGTCAGCGCCTCACGGGCGATCTTCTCGTTGGGGTAGGACAGCTCGAACATGACCCGGCCCGGGTGCACGTTCGCGATCCACCACTCGGGAGAACCCTTACCGGAACCCATGCGGGTCTCGGCCGGCTTCTTCGTGAGCGGGCGGTCCGGGTAGATGTTGATCCAGACCTTGCCGCCACGCTTGATGTGGCGGGTCATCGCGATACGGGCGGCCTCGATCTGGCGGTTGGTCACGTACGCCGGCGTGAGGGCCTGGATGCCGTACTCGCCGAACGCAACCTGCGTACCGCCCTTGGCCATGCCGCGGCGCTTGGGGTGGTGCTGCTTGCGGTGCTTGACCCTACGGGGGATCAGCATGACGGTCAGGCCTCCGTTCCGGTGCTCTCAGCCGGAGCGGCAGCGGCGGGCGCCTCGGCCTTGGGGGCCTCGGCGGCCGGAGCCGACTGCTGCTGCGGCTTGCGCCCACGACGCTCGCCACCGCGGCCACCGCGGGCCGGGCGGTCGCTGCCGCCACGGGCCGGACGGTTGCCGGCGCGGGCGGCGGCGTTCTCGGCGCGGACCTCGGCGATGTTCTTGACGTCGCCCTTGTAGATCCAGACCTTCACGCCGATGCGGCCGAAGGTCGTCTTGGCCTCGAAGAAGCCGTAGTCCACGTTCGCGCGGAGCGTGTGCAGGGGCACACGGCCCTCGCGGTAGAACTCCGAGCGGGACATCTCGGCGCCACCGAGGCGGCCACCGCACTGGATCTTGATGCCCTTGGCGCCGGCCTTCATCGTGCCCTGCATGCTCTTGCGCATGGCGCGACGGAAGGAGACGCGGGAGGAGAGCTGCTCGGCGACGGCCTGGGCCACCAGCTGGGCGTCGGTCTCGGGGCTCTTGACCTCGAGGATGTTCAGCTGGACCTGCTTGCCGGTGAGCTTCTCGAGCTGACCGCGGATCTTGTCGGCCTCCGCACCGCGGCGGCCGATGACGATGCCCGGACGAGCCGTGTGGATGTCCACGCGGACGCGGTCACGGGTGCGCTCGATCTCGACCTTGGAGATGCCGGCGCGCTCCATGCCGGACGTCAGCATCCGACGGATGGCGACGTCTTCCTTGACGTAGTCCTTGTACAGCTTGTCGGCGTACCAACGCGACTTGAAGTCGGTCGTGACACCGAGCCGGAACCCGTGCGGGTTTACCTTCTGGCCCATTACCGGGTTCCTTCCTTGCTGCTGACGACCACGGTGATGTGGCTGGTCCGCTTGCGGATCCGGTAGGCGCGGCCCTGGGCGCGCGGACGGAACCGCTTCAGGGTCGGGCCCTCGTCGACGTACGCCTCGGAGATGTAGAGGCTGTCGGCGTCGGTGTGGTCGTAGTTGTGCGCGGCGTTGGCGATGGCGCTGTCCAGCACCTTGCCGACCGGCACGCTCGCGGCCTGCGGGGCGAAACGCAGGACCGCCTGAGCCTCCGTGGCATCCATGCCACGGATGAGGTCCACCACGCGGCGGGCCTTCATGGGCGTGACGCGGATGTACCGCGCCTGGGCCCTGGCTTCCATGGTTGTCCCTTCAGTGTTTGTCATGGTCATTCCACCCCGCTGTTAGCGGCGCTTCGACTTCCGGTCGTCCTTGACGTGACCCCGGAAGGTGCGCGTCGGCGAGAACTCGCCGAGCTTGTGGCCGACCATGGACTCGGTGACAAACACCGGGATGTGGGTCTTGCCGTTGTGCACCGCGATCGTGTGGCCGAGCATCGCCGGGACGATCATCGAGCGACGGGACCAGGTCTTGATGACGTTCTTGGTACCGGCTTCGTTCTGCGTGTCCACCTTCTTGATCAGGTGGTCGTCGACGAAGGGTCCCTTCTTCAAGCTACGAGGCATCTCAACCCGTCCTTAGCGCTTCTTGTTCGTCTTGCGGCGGCGGACGATGTACTTGTTCGACGCCTTCTTGGGCGAACGAGTACGGCCTTCCTTCTTGCCCCACGGGGACACGGGGTGACGACCACCGGAGGTCCGGCCCTCACCACCACCGTGCGGGTGGTCCACCGGGTTCATGACCACACCACGGACGGTCGGGCGAACGCCCAGCCACCGCTTGCGGCCCGCCTTGCCCCAGTTGATGTTGCTCTGCTCGGCGTTGCCGACCTCGCCGACCGTGGCGCGGCAGCGCTGGTCGACCAGGCGGATCTCTCCGGACGGCATGCGCAGGTGGGCCATCGAGCCCTCCTTCGCGAGCAGCTGCACGGAGGCACCGGCGGAGCGGGCGAACTTGGCGCCGCCACCGGGACGGAGCTCGATCGCGTGGATCGTGGTACCGACCGGGATGTTGCGGAGCGCCAGGTTGTTGCCCGGCTTGATGTCGGCCCCGGGACCGTTCTCGACGCGGTCGCCCTGCTGCAGGTTGCGCGGGGCGAGGATGTAGCGCTTCTCGCCGTCGGCGTAGTGCAGCAGCGCGATGCGCGCGGTGCGGTTGGGGTCGTACTCGATGTGCGCGACCTTCGCCGGCACGCCGTCCTTGTCGTGCCGACGGAAGTCGATGACGCGGTAGGCGCGCTTGTGTCCGCCACCCTGGTGGCGAACGGTCACACGACCGGCGTTGTTACGGCCGCCCTTGCTGTGCAGGGGGCGGACCAGCGACTTCTCCGGCGTGGACCGCGTGACCTCGACGAAGTCGGCGACGGAGGAGCCACGGCGGCCCGGCGTCGTCGGCTTGTACTTGCGGATTCCCATTTCTCAGTCCTCGTCCGATTCCGGACGATCCGGACCTCCGTCAGGAGGTCGGACCGCCGAAGATGTCGATACGGTCGCCCTCGGCGAGGGTCACGATCGCGCGCTTGCTGTCGGCACGCTTGCCGAAGCCCGTGCGGGTCCGCTTCCGCTTGCCCTGGCGGTTGATCGTGTTGACCCCGGTGACCTTGACCGAGAAGACCGCCTGGACGGCCTCCTTGATCTGGGTCTTGTTGGAGCCCGGCGCGACGATGAACGTGTACTTGTTCTCGTCGAGGAGCGCGTAGCTCTTCTCGGACACGACCGGCTTCAGCAGCACGTCACGGGGGTCCGTGAACGCCTTGCTGGCCGGGGTGACGACGGTGTTCTTGCCCTCGGCCTCGTGGCGGCGCGCCTTGGCGACGCGCGCGGCCTTGGCGGCCTTGGCCGCCTTGGAGGCGATGCTCGGGTGACGCGTAGCCATCAGGCCTCGCTCCCTTCGGTGTCATTGGCCTTCGGGCCGGACACGAAGGACTCGAAGGCGGCCTGGGTGAAGACCACGTCGTCCGAGACGAGAACGTCGTACGTGTTCAGCTGGCCCGGCTCCAGGATGTGGATCTGGGGCAGGTTGCGGGCGGACAGCCACGCGGCCTCGTCGGTGCGGTCGGCGACCAGGAGCAGGTTCTTGCGCTCCGAGATCTTGCCGAACAGCGTCCGGGCGGCCTTCGTGGACGGGGTCTCGCCCTCGATGACGCCGGTGACGACGTGGATGCGGTTGTGGCGGGCCCGGTCGGTGAGGGCGTGGCGCAGGGCCGCGGCCTTCATCTTCTTCGGGGTCCGCTGCGAGTAGTCACGCGGCTGCGGGCCGTGGACGACGCCACCGCCGGCGAACTGCGGCGCACGGGTCGAACCCTGACGGGCGCGGCCGGTGCCCTTCTGGCGGTACGGCTTCTTGCCGCCACCACGGACCTCGCCGCGGGTCTTGGTCTTGTGCGTGCCCTGGCGGGCAGCGGCCAGCTGCGCGACGACGACCTGGTGGATCAGCGGAATGCTGACCTTCTCCACGCCGAAGATGCCCTCGGGCAGCTCGACGCTTCCGGTCTTCTCGCCGGCCGGCGAAAGGATGTCAACAGTGCTCATCGGTTACCTCAGGCCCCCTTGGCCGCGGTGCGGACCAGGACGAGGCCGCCGTTCGGACCGGGAACCGCGCCCTTGATGAGCAGCAGACCCTTCTCCGCGTCAACGGCGTGGACGGTCAGGTTCTGGGTGGTGACCCGCTCGTTGCCCATGCGGCCGGCCATGCGGAGGCCCTTGAACACGCGGCCCGGGGTGGCGCAGCCACCGATGGAACCGGGCGAGCGGTGCTTGCGCTGGGTGCCGTGTCCGGCGCCGAGGCCCTTGAAGTTGTGACGCTTCATGACACCGGCGAAGCCCTTGCCCTTGCTCTTGCCGGTCACGTCCACCTTGATGCCGGCCTCGAAGACCTCGGCGGTGACTTCCTGACCGAGGGTGTACTCGGCGGCGTCGGCCGTACGGATCTCGACGAGGTGGCGGCGGGGAGTGACGTCGGCCTTGGCGAAGTGGCCCTTGAGGGGCTTGTTCACCTTGCGCGGGTCGATCTCGCCGAACGCGATCTGGACGGACTCGTAGCCGTCGACGTCGTTCGTGCGGACCTGGGTGACGACGTTGGGGCCGGCCTTGACGACGGTGACCGGAACAACGCGGTTGTTCGCGTCCCACACCTGCGTCATGCCGAGCTTCTCGCCCAGGATGCCCTTGATCTGCTTAGCCATTCTCAGATCACCGGCCTTCAGAGCTTGATCTCGATGTCGACACCGGCCGGGAGGTCGAGTCGCATCAGAGAGTCAACGGTCTTGGGGGTCGGGTCGAGGATGTCGATCAGGCGCTTGTGCGTGCGCATCTCGAAGTGCTCGCGCGAGTCCTTGTACTTGTGCGGCGACTTGATGACGCAGTACACGTTCTTCTCAGTGGGCAGCGGCACCGGGCCCGCGACCGACGCACCAGTGCGGGTCACCGTCTCGACGATCTTCTTCGCCGAGGAGTCGATGACCTCGTGGTCGTAGGCCTTGAGCCGGATGCGGATCTTCTGTCCCGCCATGGCTACTCAGTAGTCCTGTCTCTCGTAACGCTCTGGACCCGGTGGTCCTTGTCCATTCCGCTCCCCCTCCGACCCACGCGGTCGGGCGTGTCGCGCTCCCGCTGACACAGATGTCCCTTTTCAGGACTTCCCTGCCGGGGAGTGCGGGCCCTTCCGGAACCGCGGACCGGGGGCGAGAGGCCCACCGGGCGCCTGGCCGGCACCCCGCTGACGCTTCCCGGAAGATTCCCGTACGTCCGCCCCTGAACAGGGACGACGAGTACTGTGGGACTCGCTTCCGGTCCCCCCGGCGGGAGGCGCGCAGCATCGGCACTCGACCGAGCAACCCCGCTAGTCTGCCATACGGGGCATCGGGGTGGCCAATCGGGCCGGAGAGAATACCCCGGGGGTGGCGGAGATCAAACTCAGGCACTTCCGGATTCCGGTTCGCCGCTGTGGGGCCGGTGCAGTCGTGCCACAGCGAACTGGATCAGCTCCTTGATGCCTATCTCTCGCGTGCGCCGTTCTGCGTGGTCCAGTCCGCCAGGTACCAGGCGCCGTGCCACTCGACGCGCCACACCGTGCCGTGGCGGGTCTCGACGAACGCCCCCGATGGCTCGCAATTCGCCGAGCAGGCGCTGCGGGTCGGTGAGGCCACCTCCCTTGTTGGTGCTCCGGCCACGGGTACGCGTGTTGGCGAACCTCATTCTGAGGAACGGCACCGGCGCCCGGTCCAGGTCCGTCAACCCGAGCATGCGGTAGCGCGTGACCGCCTCGTCCACGCTTTCCTCTCCGGAGAATTCGCAGGCGTAGGCGGGATACGTCAGCCGTACGTGTTCCGTCGGCTCCGGCTTCTCCGCACGGTAGAAGCGGTGCACCTGGGGCGCGATGGCCACGACGGCATCGAAGCGGCGCCCGTCCATGTTCCCGCCATGATCAGGTGCACGAGTATCCGCCGGGCTCCGCTACAACCACTCTCCGTCGTCGTCCTGAGCGTCGGCCGAGCCGTCGCGCACGACCACGACCAGCCGCACCGGCGCGTCCGTGTCGTCGTGCTTGACTGCGGCCAGGACGACCTTGTCCAGGATGCGCCACGCGGTGTGGTCGATGTAGTCCGCGCCGTCGGTCAGGTCCTCTTCGACGCTCTGCGACCGTCCCCCGAAGACACCGGCTTCCAACTGGGCAACAAGGTTCGGCAGCTCTGCGGTGGCCGCATCGTGGAGCTCGTCGATGTAAGTGTCCGGATCCGACCACTCCTCATCGACGTCTCGGTGCCAGAGTGTGAACTCCACCTGCACCGAGGGCCCGTCGCCCTGGATCCACGCATGGGCGTCGGCTCGCCGCCACGTCGTCGCCCACTCCTTCGCCGGATTCCTGCGCTCGCCCATCCAGCCCGCAGCGTCGAGAACGGCCGCCGCCGCCCGTCCCGTGAGCTCGTCGAGCCCGGCCAGCTGACCCACTTCCGCGCTGACGTCAACCATTAATTCGTGCTTCCGTGTCCGCGCGAGGCCATGTCGGTCCAACCGGCCACTACCGCGCTCCTCACGAGTTTCTGACATTGGCCGACCATGCGTTGAATCACCGAGTCTCGCTGCGGAAGTACGCGCGGACAACCTGCATTCACCACCGGCCGAGGCGGGGACCGGACCCGCCGGAACACCACCCCTCGCCCTCCCCCGTGACCGGTGACGCCGCCGTCAGCAGGCGGTCCGGCGACGTCCCGTCAGCGCCGTCGACGCAAGGCATTCCACAGGTCGCTGACCGCGTACGTGGCCTCCAGCCGCCGAGTCTCCAGTTTGTCCTGTACCCGCGACACGATCTCCCGCCACTTGAACCACAGGGGCAGTTGCCTGAACGGCACGAAGGTCAAGGTGTCGTCGATGGCGTTCACGGCGATGCTTCTGCGGCCGTGACCTTCCGCCCGCAGCACGGCGTACAGTTCCGGGGTCAGCGCGCCATTGAGTCGCGCCGCGGTGCCCGCCGCCGTGAAGGCGAATCCCCGCTGTGCGACGTCCTCCAACTGCGTCGCCCGGACGATTCGAGGCGATGCCTCCTCCAGGGAACAGTTGAAGGCCAGCCCGATCACCGCCGTCCCGAGCCAGGACTCACCGCGGTCGAATGCCGCATCCACCTCGGCGGGGTCGTCGATACCCAGCAGCCCATCGCCACTTTCCCAGTCCCACTCGAACGCCATGACCGTCTTCTCCTCCTCCCATGTTCAGTCTTTGCATGTGGCGATCGGTCCATGACGTTATGCGACGCGTCCGCCGAGGACAGCTTCGACTGCGCCGAGGACAGGTTCTGGCGGCTTCCCTCGCCTTCGCCGGCGCCCGGTCCGCCAACGCCTGCGCCCGCTCCAGCTTCGGCTAGAAGTCCGCGAGCGCGTCGCCGCACCCGTACGGCTTCTCCAGCTTCCTCAAGTTCTTCGGCACACCCGAGGACTCGTCCTTGAAGACCGTCGCCGACTTCCCCGCCCACTCGGCCAGGGCCGACTCCCCGGCCATGCCCTTCACCAGACGCAAGGCCTCCGAGACGTCGCCGGCGGAGTCGTGCAGCGTCTTCGCGAGCGTGCGCACCCGCTGAGGAAAGACTCTCCTGCCGTCAGCTCCGCGACGCGTGGGTCACGAAGCCGCCTCTGCCTCCGGCGTGAGTGCCTGACCGACTGTCGCGGGCTCGTCACCCACGCCCTCGCGCCGCGCCGCGGTCACTGCGGCAGCGTCCAGAAGCGCGAGTCCCGGGCAGGTGCCGGATGGACCGGCAGGCGGGAGAAGTCGATGTGGGCGTCGGCGTCCGGGTCGCCGGTCGGGGGGAGCAGGTGGTCGCCGCGGCCGTAGTAGGCGGACAGGGCCCAGAACTCCGGTGCCTCGTGGCACATGAGGTCCGGGTACGGGGCGATCTCCAGGTCCGCGTACTGGCGGTTGATCCTCGCCACCGCCTCCGGGCGGGAGATGCCGCAGCGGTCCACGAGTACGTCGGCCATGTCCCGGAAGTACTCCAGCATTCCCTCGTCCAGGTCGAGGACGAACTCCGCGGTCACCGCTCCCCCGCCCCCTCAGCCCACGAACCGGAACGTGGACGTGATCGCGTCGAAGATGTCGAAGAAGGAGTCCGCCAGGTCCAGGACCTGGCTGCTGCCCGCCACCAGGGCGACCTTGCCCTCCTGGCCGGGGACGGGGATGTAGGTCTGCATCAGCACCGCGCGGACCGTGCGGTTGAGGGCGTCGCCCGGGACCGGGACGTCCTCCACGCCCTGGGTGCGGGCGGCGGGGCCCACGCCGGGGATGTCGACGGTGGTGACCTTGCGCCAGGAGTCGCCGGGTTTCCTCGCCTCCTTGACGGCCAACTGGCCCGCGACGGCGGCCGGGTCGGTGGGGAGCGGGTCCCCGGAGGACGTGCGGCCGCCGACCAGGGAGACGGTGACCGAGCCGGTGATCGGGGTGTCGCCGCCGAAGCTCTCCGCCATGCAACCGCAGTACAGCGCGCCCGACTTCCACGCGTCGGACGCCGCCTTCTGGAGGAAGGTGACGTAGGCGGAGCGGGAGGGGGCCAGCTCCGGGTACCGGCGGACGCGGTCGTCGACCATGCGGCGGATGGAGTCGTCCCGGGACTCCGGGCGTACGTCGAACTCCCACCAGGACTCCGGGACCTTGATCCGGAAACCGCCCCGCTCGACGGTCAGAGCCTCCGTGTAACGGGCCATGTCGCGCCCGGCCTCCCCGTTCGTCACTCGCACCGGTGTTCCGACATGGTCCCACCGATCGACGGGCCCGTCACTCGCGAAGCCGCGCGAACGACGCGTCCAGGCCCTTCTTCAGCATGCGCGACACGGGGCGTTCCACCCAGCGGTGGATCAGGTAGCTCAGCAGCAGGAAGGCCGTGATCACCGCGACGACCAGCAGGCGGGCGTCCGTCGTGTCGCGGAGGCGGGCGATGAGGGACGTGCCGGCGGCGTAGTGGACCAGGTAGAGGGGGTACGTCATGGCGCCCGCCGTGACCAGCCACTTCCAGCGGATCCGGTCGGTGTGTCCGAGCGCGACGGCGACCATGAGGAGCAGGAAGACGGTGAAGATCGCCACGCTGCCGCGCCAGCCGGAGACGTGCTCGACCTCCTCGATGCGCTTGCCCAGCTCCATCTGCCCCATCAGCCACGCCATGGCGAGGATGCCCCACAGGAGCAGGTCCTGGCCGAAGCGGTGCATGAGGTAGAGGGCGAGACCGGCGATGAAGTACCAGGCGCCGTCCGGGTTGGCGACCAGTTCGAGCAGGGGCAGGCCGGCGGCCGGCGCGAGCATCGCGACCGCGCCCCACACGCAGCAGAAGACCACGACCCTGCGGTAGGTCAGGCCCATCGCGACGACGACCAGGAAGAGGAGATAGAAGCGCAGCTCGGACCAGAGGGTCCAGTAGACGCCGTCGACGTTGGGCACGCCGGAACCGGCCTGGAGCATGGTCAGGTTGAGCAGCACCTCGCGCGGTTGCAGCCGCTCCCACACGCCGGGTACGGCGACCAGCACGGCCGTGGTGAACAGGACCGCGAACCAGTACGCCGGGTAGAGCCGGATCACCCGGGAGACGAAGAACTGGCGCGGGGTGCGGCCCCAGCAGGACATGCAGATCACGAAGCCGCTGATGACGAAGAAGATCTCGACGCCTATCCAGCCGTAGGACGCGAGGCGGAAGACCGTGGGCATGATCTCGGACACCGGGCGGTCCCAGATCAGGTTCCCGGGCTGGTCGGTGCGCCAGGTGCCGGCGTAGTGGTGCGCGGCCACCATCAGGGCGGCCAGCAGGCGGATGCCGTCGAGGACGTACAGCCGGCCGCCCGTGCGCTTGCGGCCCGCGGGGGCGGGGTCCGACGACGGTGGCACGGCGAGCGGCGGGAGCGGTTCTCTCAGCCGGCCCCGGGCTTGTCCCGGACGGCCCTCGGCCTGTCCCGGACGGCCCTGGGTTTGCCCCGGCCCGCCCCGGGCTTGTTCCGGCCGGGCCTCCGTCCCCTCTCGCACCGATGTTCCGTTGTCCACTGCGCGCACCATTCGAACAGACAAGAACAGTGCTCACCCGAACGGTAGGGGGTTCGGCCAACCGCCGCCCGGACTCCGCGACCTGTTCGCGGACCGTTCGCTTCCGGTTCAGCCGACGCCCCGGCGACGCCCTGCCCGGAGGACTCAGTCGCGCTTCGCGACCGTCAGCAGCACCACCGAGTCCTCCAGCGCCTCCAGGCCGTGGCGGGCCGGGGGGATCAGGACGAGGTCGCCCGTGCGGCCGTCCCAGGAGTCGTCGCCGCTGGTGAGGCGGACCCGCCCGCGCAGAACCTGGACGGTCGCCTCACCGGGGTTCTCGTGCTCGGCGAGGGTCGTACCGGCGGTCAGGGCGAGCAGGGTCTGGCGCAGCACCAGTTCGTGGCCGCCGTGGACCGTGGTGGCGCTGCGGCCGCTGGAGGAGGCGGCGGCGCGTTCGAGGTGTTCGCGGGCGAGGGCGTCGAGGGAGAGTTTCCGCATGGGCGCCAGTGTCGCCGTGCGCCCCGGACGGCCACCAGGGCCATACGGGGCACACCTCACCCACGCACGTCCTCACCCACGCACGTGCTCGCGGACACGTCCGTCAGATGACGCCCTGCGCCAGCATCGCGTCGGCCACCCGCTCGAAGCCGGCGATGTTCGCACCGGTGACGTAGTCGCCGGGGGCGCCGTAGCGCTCGGCGGTGTCGTGGCAGGTGGTGTGGATGCTGGTCATGATCGACGCCAGCTCCTCCTCCACGCGCTGCGACGTCCACGACGTACGGGCGTGGTTCTGCGCCATCTCCAGCGCGCTGACCGCGACGCCGCCCGCGTTGGCCGCCTTGCCGGGGCCGAAGGCGACACCGGCCTTCTGGAGGAGGTGGACGGCCTCGAGGGTCGCCGGCATGTTCGCGCCCTCGGAGACCGCCTTCACGCCGTTGCGGATCAGGGTCTCGGCGTCCTTCTCGTCCAGCTCGTTCTGCGTGGCCGACGGGAGGGCCAGGTCGGCGGGGACGTCCCAGACGCTGCCGCCGGCGACGAAGCGGGCCGAGGCGCCCCGGCGCTCGGCGTACGCGTCGACCCGGCCGCGCTCGACCTCCTTGATCTGCTTGAGCAGGTCGAGGTCGATGCCCTTCTCGTCGACGACGTAGCCGGAGGAGTCCGAGCAGGTGACGGCGTTGGCGCCGAGGGCGGTCAGCTTCTCGATGGTGTAGATCGCCACGTTGCCGGAGCCCGAGACGACCGCGGTCTGGCCCTCCAGGTCCTCGCCGCGCTCGCGCAGCATCGCCGCCGCGAAGAGCACGTTGCCGTAGCCGGTCGCCTCCGGGCGGATCAGCGAGCCGCCCCAGCCCGCGCCCTTGCCGGTGAGGACACCGGCCTCCCAGCGGTTGGTGATCCGGCGGTACTGGCCGAAGAGGTAGCCGATCTCCCGGCCGCCGACGCCGATGTCACCGGCCGGGACGTCGGTGTGCTCGCCGATGTGCCGGTACAGCTCCGTCATGAAGGACTGGCAGAACCGCATGACCTCCGCGTCGCTGCGCCCGTGCGGGTCGAAGTCGCTGCCGCCCTTGCCGCCGCCGATGCCGAGGCCGGTCAGCGCGTTCTTGAAGATCTGCTCGAAGCCCAGGAACTTGATGACGCCCAGGTTGACGGACGGGTGGAAGCGCAGACCGCCCTTGTACGGGCCCAGCGCGCTGTTGAACTCGACGCGGAAGCCCCGGTTGACGTGGACCCGGCCCTGGTCGTCCTGCCACGGCACCCGGAAGATCACCTGGCGCTCCGGCTCGACCAGGCGCTCGATGAGGCCCGGCTCCGCGTACTCGGGGCGGGACGCGATCACCGGGGCGAGGGTTTCCAGGACCTCGTGGGCTGCCTGGTGGAACTCGGGCTGGGCCGGGTTGCGGTGCTCGATCTCGGTGAGCAGGTGGTCGAGGGTGGTCTGCGTCTCGCTTCGCGTCGTCACGGGGGCCCTTTCTGGCACGGCTGGACACCGGAGACCGGACGGGGGCGCGGGTGCACACGTCCACGGGATGCGCTGGGTGCACCCGCGTCGTGCACGGGGGTGGCACGCCTGTCCGGTCGGGTCCGGTGGTGGGCGCTCGGCGCCGTTGCCGCGCGCGGGACACTTAAGTGTTACGCGCATGTAAACATCCACGCCAGCACCCGGCGCAGGGTGCGACCACTATGTGAGACCCAGTTTTCGCATAACGGGTGATAGTGAGCACGGAGCGCCACCATCCGGGGGCGTGGCGTCAGTCTCCCCCGCCGTTGAGCATCTCGGCGGTGAGGACGTTGCCCGCGACGCCCCAGCCGCCGTCGGGCACCTCGTCGACGAGGACGACGGTCGTGGGGCGGGCCCGTTCGCCGTAGATCTCCGCGTAGAGGTCGGTGGTGCGCTCGATGATCTTCTTCTTGTCCTCGGCCGTGAGCGTGTGCGCGGGGACCTTGAAGTGGGCAAAAGGCATCTCAGATCATTCCTCCGTTGGCGCGCAGAATCTGGCCGTTCACCCAGTGCCCGGCGGGGCTGGACAGGAAGGCGACCACCTCGGCGATGTCCTCGGGGGTGCCCAGTCGCTCCAGGGGCGGGGTCTTGGCGAGCCGGTCGATCTGTTCCTCGGTCTTGCCGGTGAGGAACAGGTCCGTGGCCGTCGGACCGGGGGCGACCGTGTTGACGGTGATGTCCCGCCCGCGCACCTCCCGCGCCAGGATCATCGTCATCGCCTCCACGGCGCCCTTGCTCGCCGCGTACGCGCCGTAGGTCGGGAACTGCGTGCCGACGACGGACGTCGAGAAGCCCACGAAGGAGCCCCCGGCCCGCAGGCGGCGGGCCGCCTCCCGCGCGACGACGAAGGTGCCGCGGATGTTGGTGCGGTGCATGGCGTCCAGGTCGGACAGGTCCAGGTCGGCGATGGTCGACAGGCTCATGCGGCCGGCCGAGTTCACGACGACGTCGACGCCGCCGTACTCCTGCTCCGCCCGGTCGAACAGCGCGGCGGTCTCCTTCTCCTCCGCCACGTCGGCCCGTACGGCGACGGCACGTCCGCCGGCCCCGGTGATCGCCGCCACGGTCTCGTCGGCGGCCGAGGCGTCCCGGGCGTAGTTCACGACGACGGCCAGGCCGTCCTCGGCGAGCTTGCGCGACACGGCCCGGCCGATGCCGCGCGAGCCGCCGGTCACGATCGCCGTGCGGGGGCCCGCCGGCGTATCGGTGGTGGTGTTCGCGTTCGTGGTCATGGGTCCACGATGGACCCGGCCGCCCCGCGCAGCCAGGGGATGCCGTCCCCTGGGTCACGGGCCCGGCCCGGCGCACAATGAACGGCATGAGCGCTGTGAAGTACGCCGAGCTGGGAGCGTTCCTGCGGTCGCGGCGGGAGCGGATCCGCCCGGCCGACGTCGGGCTCCCGGCCGGGCCGCGCCGCCGCGTGCCGGGGCTGCGCCGCGAGGAGGTCGCCCATCTCGCCGGGGCGTCCGTGGACTACTACAACGAGCTGGAGCGCGGCGCCGGGTCCCAGCCGTCCGAGCAGATGCTCGCCGCGCTGGCGCGTGCGCTGCGGCTGTCCGGCGACGAGCGGGACTACCTGTACCGGATCGCCGACCGGCCGGTGCCCGTGCAGGGCGGGGCCGCGTCGCACGTCCACCCCGGCATGCTGGACCTGCTGGGGCGACTGGACTCGACCCCGGCGCAGGTGATCACCGACCTGCACGTCACCCTCGTACAGAATCCGCTGGCGGTGGCGCTGCTCGGGGACCACTCCGGCTTCCGGGGGCCCCGGGCCAGCCTCGTCCACCGGTGGTTCACCGAACCCGACGCCCGGCGCCTGTACCCGGAGGACGACCACGAGGAGAAGTCCCGCTCCTTCGTCGCCGACCTGCGGGCCGCCGCCGGGCGCAGGGACGCGGACGACGCGGAGGCCGGCGCGCTGATCCGCACGCTGCTCCGCGTCTCCCCCGAGTTCGCCGCGCTGTGGGCCGACCACGACGTGGCCTTCCGACGGCGCGAGGACCGCAAGCGCCTCGTCCATCCCACGCTGGGCCTGATCGAGGTCAACTGCCTCCACCTCTTCAGCGAAGACGGGCGTCAGCGGCTCCTCTGGTTCACTCCGGCGGTGGGGACGGACAGCGCGGGGTTGCTGGAGCTGCTGTCGGTGGTCGGCACGCAGGAGGTCGTCGAGCCGACGGTCAGCGCTGCGACGCGTACGGCAGGAACGTCGCCCAGGCGGCGGGGGTGAGCGTGAGGCGCGGTCCGTCGGCGGTCTTGGAGTCGCGGACGTGGACGGTGCCGGGGGTGAGGGCCAACTCGACGCAGGAGTTGCCGTCCGTACCGCTGCTGTAGCTGCTCTTGAACCACACCAGTTCGGTCTCGCGGATCATGTTTCTCCCAGCAGTTCTTCGATGAAGGCGCGTGACTCTCTCGGTGGGAGAGCCTGCGCCCGGATGGTGCCATACCGCAGCTCGAGGATGCGCAGTTCCCTGGGCTCAGCAGTCGGCCGACCGTTGAACGCACCATCGCTACGCCCCACCGCCGTGCCGTCCGGAAACTTCAGTAGCTCGATCTTGCCGTCCACACCCGGGTGGGCGTCAGTGTTCGTCGGCATCACCTGAAGCGAGACGTGGTTCAACGATCCCACCTCCAACAGGCGTTCGAGCTGCTGCCGCCACACCATTGTGCCGCCAACCGGCCGTCGCAGCGGCGCCTCTTCCAGGACGAAGTGGATCGACGGTGCCGGATCGCGTTCGAAGACCGACTGTCGAGCCAGGCGGGCAGCCACCATGCGCTGTACGTCGTCTGCGGAGTACGGCGGTTGGGCCGCCTCCATCAGCGCGCGAGCGTGCTCCGGCGTCTGCAAGAGCCCGTGGACGCTGTTGCACTCGTAGATGCCGATCTCGACGGCCTTGCCCTCCAACTTCCCCAGCTCCCGGACCTTCTTCGGGTACCGGACCTTCTTCACGTCCTCCCACGCCGCCGAGATGAGCCCACCGGCTCCCAGCACCTCGTCGGCCCTGTCCAGATACTCCTGCCGGGGAATCCGCTTGCCGCCCTCGACCTTGTAGACCAGGTCCTCGCCGTACCCGACCGCCACCCCGAAGTCGCCGGCCCGCAGGCCCGCCGCCTCGCGCCGGAGCTTCAACTGCCGCCCCACCGTGGTGATGACCGCGACGCCCCACTCGTCGTCGGGGTCGACCTCCCACCCCGACTCGTCCGTCTCGACCGGCATCCCCCACCCCTTCCCCGACAGCACCGACACCACTGGACAAGCACCGGACAGTCACCGTACGTACCTGCTGAGTCACTTCTCACGGTACGCACACACCGCCACGCTGAGTGACGTGAATCAGGAATCCACCACCGAACTCACCGCGTCCATCCGCACCTTCGGCGTCCAGCTCTCCCCCACGCCACGCGGCGCCCGCCTCGCCCGCCTACTCGCGACCGAACAGCTCCGCGCCTGGGGCCTGCCCCTGGACCCGGCGCGCCTCCTCGTCGCCGAGCTGGCCAACAACGCGGCGGACCACGGGCGCGTCCCCGGCCGCGATTTCCGGCTCGCCCTCTACGTCGTCGGCGACATCCTCCGCATCGAGGTCACCGACACCCGGGGCCAGGAACTTCCCGCCCCCCGGAAGCCGGCCTCCGACGCCGAATCGGGCCGTGGCCTGCTCCTGGTGGAGGCGCTGGCGCACCGCTGGGGAGTGACCGAGGGACGCTTCCCGCGCAAGACGGTCTGGGCGGAACTGCGCTGTACGGCACCGGAACCCACGTCCTGAGGTTCCGGTGCCGCCGGTGCCCTACCAAGACAAAGAACCCGGGAGAATGACCCCCGCCAAGCCCCACCCCTCCCGCCCGGAGCGCGTCATCACCCGGGCGGGTGAACATCACCGGCTCGGCTGGATTTCAGGGTCCCCAACTCCCCTACTCTCAGCGCAAACAACCGAAAAGACATCGGCCCCCGCTGGGACTGGCATCCCGGACGAGGGCCTAACCACCAAGGAAGCAATACCCAAGGAACTTCCCGATGGATACCCAAAACACTAGCGCGCCCCCGCGCGCCGAGTCAGCCCCTGCTGACAATCCGTCCCGTACGCGTCGCCACGGCTGCGGCCTCACCCACGACAACGTCCGCCACACCACCGGCTTCGTGGTGATCGGCAGCCACCTGGTCCAGCACAAGGAACTGTCGCTCCTGGCGATCGGTCTGAGCTGCCACCTCCAGTCGCTGCCGACCGGTGCGGGCGCCGACATCAAGTCGCTCGCCGCCCGCTTCCCGGAAGGCCCGACCCGTATCGCCGCCGCCCTGCGCGAACTGGAGGCCCACGGCTACCTGCGCCGCGAGCGCCACCGCACGGAGACCGGCCGCATCGTCACCCGCACCGTCTCCTGCAACCAGCCGCAGGCGGGCCGCCGCCGCGAACCGGCCGACACGGGGTGCCCGCCCGCGAAGCGCACGCCCGCACCACCGCGTCGTACGGCGCCCAAGGCGCTGCCCGCGGTACCGCGCCCGAGCAGCACCGCCCCCGGCCTCCTTGAGGCGGCCCTCGACCTCCTGACCGACCTGCGACGACGCGACCCACGGCTGCTGCTGTCCGCGGCCGAGACGGCCCACCTGGCACCGGGCGTCGCGGCCTGGCTGGAGCGTGACGTCGGCACCCGCGCCGTACGCCACGCCCTGAGCGACGGGCTCCCCGACGAGCCCCTTCGCCGCCCGGCCGCCCTTCTGGCCCACCGACTCGCCGACCGGCTGCCGCCCCCGCCGCCGCTCAGAACGCCGGCCGGTCCGCCACCACGGCGGTACGAGGTGCGCAACTGCGACGGCTGCGACCGCGGCTTCCGCGCCCCCGAGACCGAAGACCGCTGCCGCGACTGCCGCGCAACCGCCCTCCCGTAACCGAAGCAAGGAACCCCATGGTCAGTCCGCCCCACGAGGCGATGCACCGCATCTTCCAGCACGACCCGGGATTGTTCAGCCGCGTCACGCACTTCCTCGGAGTCGACCTTCCCAGGCCCACCGGGGCGACGGCGCTGCCGACCGACCTCACCGAGGCCAGCCCCGTCGAGCGCCGGGTGGACACGCTCCTGCGCTTCGAAACCGAGGAGCGGGGGCCGTTCCTCCTCGCGGTCGAGGCCCAGGGAAGGAAGGACCCTGACAAGCCGGCGAGCTGGGCGTACTACGTCTCGTACCTGTGGACGAAGTACCGGCTGCCCGCAGCGCTCCTGGTCGTCTGCCAGGACCACGCCACGGCGAGATGGGCGCAGCGGGCCGTGACCAGCGGACCGCCCGAGTTGCCCACCCTTACTCTGCGCCCCCTGGTCGCCGGCCCCCACAACATGCCGGTGATCACGGAGCCGGACGAGGCCCGGGCCGACCTCGTCCTGGCCAGTCTGGCGGCCATCACACATGCTGCGGAGCCGGTCGTCAATGCGATACTGAAGGCCCTGTCCACCGCATTGCGGGACGTGCCCGAAGACATCGCCGCCCCCATCGTCGAATTCACCGCACACGGGCTGGGCAACCGCCCGGTCAGGCACCTCTGGAGGAATCTGGTGGCCGTGGACCTCTCCTTCTACAAGTCGTACATCTCCGAAGAGATCCGCGACGAAGGCCGCGAACAGGGCCGTGAACAAGGCCGCGTCCAGCAGGGTGCCCAGGACGTCCTGCTGGTCCTCGAACAGCGCGGTCTGGCCGTCTCCGACGACATCCGTAGGCGCGTGACGGAGTGCGGCGACCCCGAGGTGCTCCGCCACTGGCTCGCACGAGCCGTCACCGCGCCCACCGCCGAGGACGTCTTCGAGGGCGAGTAGCCCTCCCGGCTCACGCCAGCGTGGTGACGCAGAACGGGTGCCCCGCCGGATCCAGCAGCACGCGCCAGCGGTCCGGCTGGGGCTGGAAGTCGGGCTTCACCGCGCCCAGGGCGAGCAGCCGGGCCTCCCCCGCGTCCAGGTCGTCGGTGCCGACGTCGATGTGGGCCTGCTTCTCCTGGTCGGTGCCCGGCCAGGTCGGCGGGCGGTAGTCGGGGAGGCGGTTGAAGCCGAGGCCGGGGGCGCCGTCCTTGCCGCCGAGGAAACAGAAGTCGTCCGTCTGGAAGGTGACGGAGAGGCCGAGGACGTCGCCCCAGAAGCGGGCGAGCTCGACGGGGTCGGAGCAGTCGAAGGTGACGGCCGAGTAGCGGAAGGCCGGGAGCGTGGTCTCGGGGGTGTTCTCCGTTGTCGTCATGGGAGGACCGTAGAGCGTGACCAGGACAGGTTCGGTCCTGGTCGCTCATCCTTCGGTGGCAGACTTGCCCACCGTGCTCAGTACTTCCGCCCGGCTGCTGCGGCTGGTCTCGCTGCTCGCCGTCCGTCCCGCCTGGACCTGCGCCGAGCTGGCCGAGCGGATGGAGGTGACGGAGCGGACCGTGCGGCGGGACGTCGCCCGGCTGCGGGAGCTGGGGTACGCCGTCGACTCCGACCCGGGGCCCTGGGGCGGGTACCGGCTGCGGCCGGGGACGCGTACGCCGCCGCTGATCCTGGACGACGAGGAGGCCCTCGCCGTGGCCGTCGGGCTGCGGGAGGCCGCGCTGAGCGGGGCGCTCGGCGGGGACCAGGCCGCGCTGTCGGCATTGCTGAAGCTGCGGCAGGTGCTGCCGCGGCGGGTGGCGGAGCGGCTCGCGGAGATGGACTCCGCGTTCGTGCAGACGCCGAGGGCGGCCGGGGAACCGCAGGTCGCGGCGGGGATGCTGCTGGAGCTGGCGGGCGCGTGCCGGCGGGGCGAGCGGGCGCGGATGGCGTACCGGGACTGGGCGGGGCGGGCCAGTGTGCGGGACGTCGATCCGTACCGGCTCGTGCACACCGGGCGGCGCTGGTACTTCGTGGCACGGGACGTCGAGCGGGACGAGTGGCGGACGTTCC
The DNA here is from genome assembly GCF_003112575.1 of Streptomyces ardesiacus. GTDB lineage: Bacteria > Actinomycetota > Actinomycetes > Streptomycetales > Streptomycetaceae > Streptomyces > Streptomyces ardesiacus. The sequence continues at coordinate 247,978 of NZ_BEWC01000002.1, read as the reverse complement.
GGGCCGACCGGGTCGAGCGGGTGCAGCCGACCGGGCGGGCCGTCGAGTTCACCGGCCCGCTGCCCGATCCGGCGCTCCTCGTGTCCCGCGCCACCGCGACCGGACCGTACGCGGTGCTGGCCACCGTCCGCCTGCCGGTGCCCGGGGAGCAGGCGCTGCGGCTGATTCCCGCCACGGTCGGACTGCACCGCGCCGACGGTCCGGACGCCACCGTCGTGGAGGTCGGCGGGTCCAGCGCGGAGATGCTGGCCGCATATCTGCTGGGCCTCGGTACGCCGCTGCGCGTGCTGGCGCCCGACTCCGTACGGGAGGCGCTGCTGCGCCTGACGCGTGAGGTGCTCGCCGCGAACGAGGACGCGAGTACTTGAAGTTTCCTCCACAGGTCCGTACCAACCCCTTGCCCCGGTCCTCCCCGCGTCGCAAGCTCCCCTCATGGAGCTGGAGTTGCGGCATCTCAAGACGGTCCGGGCCATCGCCGACGCCGGCAGTCTCACCAGGGCGGCGACGGCTCTCGGGCTCGCACAGCCCGCGTTGAGCGCACAGCTCAAGCGGATCGAACGGGCCCTGGGCGGAGCGCTGTTCGTCCGGGGACGGCACGGCGTACGGGCCACCGCGCTGGGCGAACTGGTGCTGGAACGCAGCCGGATCGTGCTGCCCGCGGTGACCGAGCTGCAGCAGGAGGCGGCCCGGTTCGCCCGCGCGCCGCGCACGGCGGAGCGGCTGCGGATCGGCGGCACCCACGGGCCCCTGCTGGGCGCCCTCCTCGACCGGCTGGCCGGAGTGGCACCCGACGCCCGGATGACGACCTGCACCTCCTGGTCCGAACGGGAGCTGGCCGGACAACTCAGCGAAGGACGCCTGGACTTCGCGCTCGCCGGGACCTGCGGCACCGCGCCGCCGCCCGCGGGCGAGGGGCTGGTGTGGCGGGAGGTCGCCGTGGACCCGGTGTTCGTGATGATGCCCGAGGGCCACCCGCTGGCCGACCGCGCCGAGGTGGACCTGACCGAGCTGGCCGACGAGGAGTGGGCCTGCGTACCGGGCGACGGCTGCTTCGGCGACTGCTTCACCGCCTCCTGCGCCCGCGCCGGTTTCACCCCGCGCCGCATGTACGAGACGGACACCGCCTCCGTCGTGCACCTGGTGCAGGTGGGGCGGGCGGTCGGGCTGTGCCGGGCGACCTTTCCGACCACGCCCCGGGCCGTGACCCGCCCGCTCACCGGCACCCCGCTGACCTGGCGGCACCTGCTGGGCTGGCACGCGGCGACCCAGCGGCAGGACACCGCGGGCGCCGTGCTCTCCCAGGCCCGCATGGCGCACGCGAGCGTGGCGGCGAACAGCGACAGCTACACGGAGTGGCTGTCGGCCCACCGGGTCCCCTGAGCCCTCCGCCCCGGCCCGTACGTCTTCCATAACGCCGGGGAGAGGGACGACTGAGCTCTTATGGCGGCCGCTCGCCCCTCCCTACGGTTTCGGCACCTCCCACCGAGACCGAGGAGATCCCCCATGCACCACCGACACCGACACCGCAGAGCCATGGGTGCCGCCGTCGCGGCGACCGCCGCCCTGCTCGTGGCCGGGCTCAGCGGCTCCGCGAGCGCCGGGACGGCACCCGCCGACCGCACCCCCACCGCGGCGGAGTCCCTGCGCACCGACGCCGCGCCGCCCGCTCTGCTCAAGGCGATGCAGCGGGACCTCGGCCTCGACCGTCAGCAGGCGGAGCGCCGCCTCGCCAACGAGGCCGAGGCGGGCGCCACCGCGGGCCTGCTGCGGGCCGCGCTCGGCGGCGACTTCGCGGGCGCGTGGGTGGACGGTGCCGAGTCCGGCACCCTGACGGTGGCGACGACGGACGCCGATGACGTCGCCGCCATCGAGGCCCGGGGCGCCGAGGCCAGGGTCGTACGCCACTCGCTCGCCGACCTGGACGCGGCCAAGGCCCGCATGGACAAGGCGGCGGCCGGTCTCGACACCGCCGACGCGCCCGTCTGGTACGTCGACACCCGCACCAACACCGTCGTCGTCGAGGCGATACGACCGGCCGCGGCGCGTTCGCTGCTGGCGGCGGCCGGTGTCGACCGTTCCCTCGCCCGCGTGGAGAGCCGCACCGAGCGGCCCCGCACCTTCTACGACCTGCGCGGCGGCGAAGCGTACTACATCAACAACAGCAGCCGCTGCTCGATCGGCTTCCCGGTCACCAAGGGCACCCAGCAGGGCTTCGCCACCGCGGGCCACTGCGGCCGGGCCGGTTCCAGCACGACGGGCTCCAACCAGGTGGCCCAGGGCACCTTCCAGGGCTCGGTCTTCCCCGGCCGCGACATGGCGTGGGTGGCCACCAACTCCAACTGGACGGCGACCCCGTACGTCAACGGCGCCAGCGGGCAGAACGTCCAGGTCACCGGGTCCACGGCCGCCGCGGTCGGCGCGTCCGTGTGCCGCTCCGGCTCGACGACCGGCTGGCACTGCGGCACCGTCACGCAGCTCAACACCAGCGTCACCTACCAGGAGGGCACCGTCTCCCCGGTCACCAGGACCACGGTGTGCGCCGAGCCCGGCGACTCGGGCGGCTCCTACATCTCCGGCAGCCAGGCGCAGGGTGTCACCTCGGGCGGATCCGGCGACTGCCGGTCCGGCGGCGAGACCTTCTTCCAGCCGGTCAACGCCCTGCTCCAGAACTACGGGCTCACGCTCAAGACCACCGGCGGCAACGACGGCGGCGGTGACGACGGCGGGCAGCAGCCCGGCGGCACCTGGGCGGCCGGCACCGTCTACCAGCCGGGCGACACCGTGACCTACGGCGGCGCCACCTACCGCTGCCTGCAGGGCCACCAGGCCTACGCGGGCTGGGAGCCGCCGAACGTTCCCGCGCTGTGGCAGCGGGTGTGACGGTGTGACGCCCCACTGACCCCCCACAGGGGGACAACGGGGGACGGGTCCGGGCGTGCGTGAGGGAGAGCGCCCGGGCCCGGTCACGTCGTTCCCGGTCCGTCAGGTGCGGGTGACCTGCCCGCAGTCCCCCGGCTCCGAGCCGGTGACGGGCCGGCTGCGGTCGTACGGGTCGGTCGAGGGGCCGGTGGGCCGCGCGCCGCCGGGGCCGTCGTCGTCGGGGAAGCCGGGGTGCAGGTAGCCGTCGTGGACGTCGCAGTCGGTGTTGCCGTACTCCGAGAAGTACTTCTCCATCAGGAGCTTGCCCTCGGTCACGTTCCACCGGGCCGGGTCGTTCAGGGTGAGGGTGATCTCGCGGCGGATGATGGTGCGCGCGACCGGCCCGTCCTCGTCGTTCACCCGCACCAGCGGGTAGACGAAGGTGTAGTCCGCGTCGACCTTCACCACGCCGGGTTCGCCGGCGGCGAGCGTCATGCGCCCGCGGACCTTGACGACGTCGCCGGCCAGCCGGGTCTCCTCCGGGTCGAAGCGGGTGAACAGGCGCAGCGGGTCGTGGTCCGCGTCCGGGGCGCTCAGGGAGCGGCGCAGCTTCGGCAGCAGTTCCGGCTGCTTCGGGTCGAGGACGTCCAGCGCCTCGTCCGGCCGCTCCCCGCGCAGTACGGCCGGGTCCAGGTTGGCGGCGACCAGGAGTTCCTTGGCGCGGCGCAGGGCGAAGGCCACGTCGTCCTTGCCCAGGCCGGACAGTGCCTTCGCCTCCGGCACCACGATGGCGTCGGCGCCCTCGGCCCACCGCTCGGCGGGGGAACCGGCGAACGGGTGCTCGCGGGTGGCCTGTGGTGACCCGGCGGCGTTCGCGGGAGCGCCGGTCGGCCGCGCCGTCTCGGCCGCGAGCGTCGGCTGCGCGGAGGCGTCGTCGCCGGGCAGCCGGTCCAGGACCAGGGAGGGCCGCAGGGCGACCACCGCGACCGCCGCCAGCACCAGCACGCCGGCGACCGCGCCCGCCCGGCGCCGGCGGTCCCGGCTCCCGCGCGCCGGGGTGCTCTGCGGGCCGCCGCGCCAGGGCGCCGGCTCCTCCTGGTCCCGCAGCCGCGCGGCCACCATCCGCGCCCGCGCCGACGGCTCCTTGGGCGCGGGGGCGCCCCCGCCTTCGGCGGCCTCCCGCAGGAACGACTCCAACTGCTCGTCGGAGATCGAGGGGGCGGATTCGTCGTCGGAACGCTCGGGAGGCGGGACGGAACTCACGGGCTCACTTTCTGGATCGCGGCGCGGTCGCGGACTTCCGGCGCCCATCGTGCCGCCGCGCACGGGACATGTGCCGGGCCGAGCGGGACTTGTGACCAAACCCGAACACCGGTGCACCCACCCGGCCCGCGTCAGCCCCGCAGATACGCCAGCACCGCCAGCACCCGGCGGTGGGTCTCGGTCGCCGGGGGCAGGTCGAGCTTGGCGAGGATGCTGCCGATGTGCTTGCCCACGGCCGCCTCGGAGACGACGAGCTCGCGGGCGACGGCCGCGTTGGACCGCCCCTGCGCGACCAGCGCCAGCACCTCCCGCTCCCGCGGGCTCAGCCGCTCCAGCGGGTCCCGGCGGCGGCGCAGCAACTGCCGTACGACCTCCGGGTCGACGACGGTCCCGCCGCCCGCGACCTCGGCCAGGGCGTCGACGAACTCCTCGACCTGGCCGACGCGGTCCTTGAGCAGATAGCCGACGCCGGTGCCGTCGCCGGAGTCCAACAGCTCGGAGGCGTACGTCCGTTGCACGTACTGGCTGAGGACGAGGACGGGCAGCGCGGGCCGCTCGGCGCGCAGGTGCACGGCCGCCTGCAGGCCCTCGTCCTGGAAGCCGGGCGGCATCCGGACGTCGGTGACGACGATGTCCGGGGCGTGCCGCGTCACGGCCGCGACGAGGGCCTCCGCGTCGCCGACGGCGGCCACGACCTCGTGGCCGAAGCGGGTGAGCAGGCCGGTCAGTCCGTCCCGCAGCAGGACGCTGTCCTCGGCCAGCACTACGCGCAGGGCTCGGCCGGCTCCGAGGGGTCGCAGGGCTCGCACGGGATCTCCACGCTCAGCAGGGTCGGTCCGCCCGGCGGGCTGGACAGGGAGAGTCTGCCATCCAGGACGGACACCCGGTCGGCGAGTCCGGTCAGCCCGCTGCCCGCGGCGGCGTCGGCCCCGCCCCGGCCGTCGTCGCGGATCCGCAGGACGAGCCGCCCCTCGCGGTGGCCGCCGGATATCTCCGCGCGGGCGGCACCGCTGTGCCGGCCGATGTTGGCGAGGGCCTCGCGGACCACGAAGTAGGCGGCGGCCTCCACCGCCTGGGGCAGCCGTCCGGGCACCTCCAGGGCGACGTCGACGGGGACGGCGGAGCGGTCGGCGGCGTCGGCGACGGCCGCGGGCAGGCCGTAGTCGGCGAGGACCTTGGGGTGGATGCCGTGGATCAGCTCGCGCAGTTCCTCCAGCGCCCTGCCCGCCTCCCCGTGCGCCTTGGCGAGCTGGTCGGCCAGCGGCCCGGGCGGCGCGTCCAGGCGGGCCAGGCCGAGAGTCATCGTCAGGGCGACCAGACGCTGCTGGGCGCCGTCGTGCAGGTCGCGTTCGATCCGGCGCCGTTCGGCCTCGAAGGCGTCCACCAACCGCACCCGGGAGCGGGTGAGTTCGACGACCCGCGCCGTCTGGTCGCCCCCGCGCGGGGCGCCCACGAGCACCCGGCCCAGTTCGGCCCGCGCGCCCGCCGCCAGGCCCAGCGCGTAGCCGCCGAGGGCGAGGAGCAGCAGCCCGAGCACGGCGACGCCCCAGGCGGCGGGCCAGGTGGTGACCGTCCACTGCTTGAGCACCTTCGCCTCCTCGCCGCCGCCGACCGTGGCCATCAGCAGCGGGGTGGCGGCGAGCGAGAGGGGCGCGGCCAGGGCGAACGTGACGGCCAGGGCGTCCAGCGGCCAGAGCACCAGGGCGAACAGCAGGGCGTGGCCCAGCTCCCGCCAGGTCGCCCGCTCCCTCAGCCGCGTGGTCAGCCAGGGCCACGGTCCGGTGGCGGGCGGCTGCCGTACGGGCCGAGCGGGAGCGGGGCCGCCCTCGACCAGGCGCAGCCGGTGCCGTTCGAGGCGGGCCACGGGGATGCCGGCGAGAGCGGTGAGCACCAGCAGCGGCAGCCCCACCAGGACGACGGCGAGAACGCCCCCGAGGGCGACCGCGGCCACCAGGCCCACCAGGGTCAGGGCGCCGGCCAAGGCCCCGGTGACGAGGTAGGCGGCGGCGCGCCAGGGCCACGGCGAGAGCAGGAAGCCGGGGGCGGACATGGCCTGCCACACGGTGCGGGGACGGGGGTGCATGCGGATCACCGTAGAACCCGGGTGCACGGAGGGGCCATCGGCCCAGTGGGCGTCCCGGGGGTATGGCCCGCCCTACCCCTGTTCTCGCCCCTGCCGCACTGCGCCGGAGCCCTCTCCCGCGGTTTCGTGGCGGCACCGCGCCACCGACCCGGCGGCGGGGGCAGAGGAGAGGTGGGGACATGACCGGCGACGACGCGATCCGACTGCGTTCCGTCAGCAGACGGTACGGCCTGGGAGCCAACGCCGTGACGGCACTCGACGAGGTCTCCCTCGCCTTCGGGCGCGGCACCTTCACCGCCGTCATGGGCCCCTCCGGCTCCGGCAAGTCGACCCTCCTGCAGTGCGCGGCCGGCCTCGACCGCCCCACGTCGGGATCGGTCGTCGTCGGCGGCACGGAGCTGACCGGACTGAGCGAGCGGCGGCTGACCCTGCTGCGCCGGGAGCACGTCGGCTTCGTCTTCCAGGCGTTCAACCTGCTGCCGTCCCTGACCGCCGCGCAGAACGTGGCGCTCCCCCTGCGGCTGTCCGGCCACCGCCCCTCCCGGTCCCGGGTGCGCGAGGCGCTGGCCCAGGTCGGCCTGGCCGACCGCGCCCGGCACCGGCCCACACAGCTCTCGGGCGGCCAGCAGCAGCGCGTCGCCCTGGCCCGCGCGCTGATCACCCGCCCGGAGGTGCTGTTCGCCGACGAGCCGACGGGGGCGCTGGACTCCCGTACCGGCCGCGAGGTGCTCGCCCTGCTGCGCGGCATGGTCGACCGCGAGGGCCAGACGGTCGTCATGGTCACCCACGACCCGGTGGCCGCGTCCTTCGCCGACCGCGTGGTCTTCCTCGTCGACGGCCGCCCGGACGGCGAGCTGGCCGGGGCGGGCGCCGACGCCATCGCCACCCGCATGACCCGGCTGGAGGCGGTCCCGTGCTGACGGTCGCCCTCCAGACGCTGCGCACCCGATGGATCACCTTCACCGGCAGCTTCGTCGCCCTGTCCCTGGGGGTGGCGCTGCTGACGGTGACGGGGCTGGCGCTCGCCTCCTCGTCGGACGCCCCGGCCCGCGCGCCGCAGCGGTTCGCCGCCGCACCGGTCGTGGTCCGGGGGCCGGACACGCTGCGGGTGAGCACGCCGAACGGCGACCGTACGAAGCCGCTCGCCCAGCCGCGTGCGGTGCCCGCCAAGACCGTCGCCCGGCTCAGGCACCTCGGCCGGGTCGTCGAGGACCGGTCCTTCCCGGTGCGCGCCGAGGGCGCGCCCGGTGACCTGGTGGGCCACCCGTGGTCCACCGCCGCGTTCGCCCCGTACGGGATCGACGCGGGCCGCGCCCCGCGCGCCGACGGCGAGGTCGTCGTCAGCGGCGCCTGGGCCGCACCCGGCGAACGGCTGCGCACCGACCGGGGCGCCGTGGAGGTCGTGGGCACCGTGCCCGACCGCGGCTTCGAGAACGCCGTCTTCTACACCGACGCCCAGGCCGCCCGGCTCTCCCCCGTCAGCCTCCAGCTCGTCGTCGACGCCGGCCCGGCGGCGGTGCGGGAGGCGGTGCGCGACAGTGCGGGGGTACGGGTGCTGACCGGCGGCGACCGCCGGTACGCCGACGCCGGTCACGAGCGGGACCGCGAGGCGACGACCGCGATGAACGCCCTGTTCGGCACGGCCGGCGGCGTCTGCGCGTTCGTGTCGGTGTTCGTCGTGGCGTCCACCTTCGCCTTCGCGGTGGCGCAGCGGCGCCGGGAGTTCGGGCTGCTGCGCACCGCCGGGGCGACGCCCGGCCAGGTCCGCCGCACGGTGCTGGCCGAGGGGACGGCGGTGGGCGCGCTCGCCTCGGCGACCGGCTGCGTGCTCGGTTCGTACGGCGCCCCGCACCTGGCGGCACGGGCGGCCGACGAGGGCCTGGCACCGGCCTGGTTCACGATCGGCGCCCACACCTGGCCGTACCACGTGGCCTTCTGGACCGGTCTGCTCGTCGCCCTGTGCGGCGTGGTCACCGCGTCCTGGCGGGCCGGCCGGACCGCGCCCACGCAGGCACTGCGCGAGGCGTCCGTGGACACCGGGGCCATGACCCGCGGGCGGTGGCTGTGGGGCGGGGGCCTGCTGCTGGCCGCGCTGGTGACGCTCGCCGTCGCCCTGGCCGGCGACCCCGCGGACCTGTTGCACCGCAAGACGTACGTGAGCCGGCCGATGCTGCTGATCAGCGCGGCCGCGCTGCTCGCCCCCGTCGTGGTCCGTCCGCTGACCCGGCTGCTGACGTGGCTGCCCGCCCGGCTCCCGGGGGCGACGGGCATGCTGGTGCGGGAGAACACCGCCGCCGGGACACGCCGCACGGCCGCGCTCGCGGCACCCGTACTGGTGACGGTCGCCCTCGCGGGCTCGCTGCTCGGCGCCACCGCGACGCTCAACGAGGCGGGCGCCACCGAGGCGCGCGAGCGGACCGCCGCCGACCTCGTGGTCACGGCGCCCGACGGGACCGGCTTCGACGCGGCGACCGTGGACCGGCTGCGGGCGGTACCCGGGACGGCCGCCGTCTCCCCGGTCTCCTCCACCGCCGTGTACGTCCTGGAGGAGGGCGTGGCCCTGATCAAGTCCGACGCGCACGCCGTCGCCGACCCCGCCGCGCTGGCGGCCACCGCGCGGCTGCCGCTCGCGGCGGGCTCGGTGACCGGTCTCGACGACGGCTCGATCGTCGTCAACGAGGAGTGGGAGCGGCACACCGTCGGCGACCGCGTCCGGGTGTGGCTCGGCGACGGCACCGAGAAGACCCTGCGCATCGCCGCCGTGATGACCACCGGCACCGGTGACAACGGCGTCTACGTCACCTCGGCCAACGCTCCCGGCTCCCCGGTCGGCCGGGTGGACGTCACCGTCGCGGACGGCGCGGACGCGGGCACGGTGGCCCGGGCGCTGCGCGGCGCGGCCGGACCGGCCGGCGCCCAGGTGTCGGACCGGGACGCGTGGCTCACGGCCACCCACCCCCGGACCGACCGCACGACCCGCGCCGGCCTTCTGCTGGTCCTCGGCATCGCCCTGCTGTACACCGGCATCTTTCTGGTCAACACCACGGTGACGGCGGCCTCCGGCCGCGTGCGCGACCTGGCCGCGCTGCGGCTGGCGGGCGCCACCCGGTGGCAGGTGCTGCGGCTGACCGGCGCGGAGTCGCTGACGGTGGTCGCCGTCGGCGCGGTGCTGGGACTGGCGGTGGCCGCCCTCAACCTCACCGGGATGTGGGCCGCGCTGCGCCTGCTGTCCGTCCACGGCACCCCCGGGCTGCCGTGGACGCCCCTCGCCGCGGTCACCGCCATCTGCGCGGCACTGGCGACGACCGCGTCCCTCCTCCCCACCGCCCTGGCCCTGCGCAGGCGACCGACGGAACTGGCCGGCACACGGGAGTGACCCCGGCAACGCGGAAAGGGCCCGTACGACCGAAGTCGTACGGGCCCTCTCAGGCATCAGCCCATGTCAGGTCGGACCGACCGACAAGCAAGCGGAACTTACTTGTTGATCTTGGTGACCTGGCCGGCGCCCACGGTCCGGCCACCCTCGCGGATGGCGAACTTCAGGCCCTCTTCCATGGCGACGGGCTGGATGAGCTCCACCTTCATCTCGGTGTTGTCACCCGGCATGACCATCTCGGTGCCCTCGGGGAGGGTCACGACGCCGGTCACGTCCGTCGTACGGAAGTAGAACTGCGGACGGTAGTTGTTGAAGAACGGCGTGTGGCGGCCACCCTCGTCCTTGGACAGGATGTAGGCCTGGGCCTCGAACTCGGTGTGCGGGGTGACCGAGCCCGGCTTGATGATGACCTGGCCGCGCTCGACGTCCTCGCGCTTGATGCCACGGAGGAGCAGACCGACGTTCTCACCGGCCTGGCCCTCGTCGAGGAGCTTCCGGAACATCTCGATGCCGGTGACCGTGGTGGTGGTCTTCTCCTGCTTGATGCCGATGATGTCGACGGTCTCGTTGACCTTGAGGACACCACGCTCGATGCGGCCGGTGACGACCGTACCGCGACCGGTGATGGTGAAGACGTCCTCGATCGGCATCAGGAACGGCTTGTCGACGTCGCGCTCGGGCTCCGGGATGGCCTCGTCCACGGCCTTCATGAGCTCGAGGACGGAGTTGCCCCACTCCTTGTCGCCCTCGAGGGCCTTCAGGGCGGAGACCTTGACGACGGGAACGTCGTCGCCCGGGAACTCGTACTCGGAGAGGAGCTCACGGACCTCGAGCTCGACGAGCTCCAGGATCTCCTCGTCGTCCACCATGTCGGCCTTGTTCAGGGCGACGACGATGTACGGAACGCCGACCTGGCGGGCCAGGAGCACGTGCTCCTTGGTCTGCGGCATCGGGCCGTCGGTGGCGGCGACCACGAGGATGGCGCCGTCCATCTGCGCGGCACCCGTGATCATGTTCTTGATGTAGTCCGCGTGACCGGGGCAGTCGACGTGCGCGTAGTGGCGCGTCTCGGTCTGGTACTCGACGTGCGCGATGGAGATGGTGATACCGCGCTGGCGCTCCTCGGGAGCCTTGTCGATCTGGTCGAACGCCGAGGCCTCGTTGAGCTCCGGGTACGCGTCGTGCAGCACCTTGGTAATGGCGGCCGTGAGGGTCGTCTTACCGTGGTCGATGTGACCGATGGTGCCGATGTTGACGTGCGGCTTAGTCCGCTCGAACTTCGCCTTCGCCACTGGGGTCCTCCTGTGGAGTGGTTCTGTACGCCTTACTCATCGGCGCCAGGTGATCTTTGCTGGAAAGCCCGGGTGCCGGGGGCATTCCACCGGGTTCGCGGCGGAATGCCCCATGCAGGCTCCGGGGTCAAGCCTAAAGCGTGAGAACGGGGTCCGTTAAACGGAGTAGCCCGTTACTCGCCCTTGGCCTTCGCGATGATCTCCTCGGCGACGTTCCGGGGAACCTCGGCGTAGGAGTCGAACTGCATCGAGTAGCTTGCGCGACCCGACGTCTTGCTGCGGAGGTCGCCGACGTAGCCGAACATCTCCGACAGGGGCACGAGCCCCTTGACGACGCGGGCACCCGCACGCTCCTCCATGGCCTGGATCTGGCCACGGCGGGAGTTGATGTCGCCGATGACCTCGCCCATGTAGTCCTCGGGCGTGGTGACCTCGACGGCCATCATCGGCTCCAGAAGCACGGGCGAAGCCTTGCGCGCGGCCTCCTTGAAGGCCTGCGAACCGGCGATCTTGAAGGCGAGCTCGGAGGAGTCGACCTCGTGGTAGCCACCGTCGATGAGCGTGACGCGGACGCCCGTCATCTCGTAGCCGGCCAGGATGCCGAACTGCATGGCCTCCTGCGCACCGGCGTCCACCGAAGGGATGTACTCCTTCGGGATGCGGCCACCGGTGACCTTGTTCACGAACTCGTACGAGGCGTCGCCGCCCTCGATCGGCTCGATCGCGATCTGCACCTTGGCGAACTGACCGGTACCACCGGTCTGCTTCTTGTGGGTGTAGTCCACGCGCTCGACGGTCTTGCGGATCGTCTCGCGGTACGCGACCTGGGGCTTGCCGACGTTGGCCTCGACCTTGAACTCGCGCTTCATCCGGTCGACCAGCACCTCGAGGTGAAGCTCGCCCATGCCGCCGATGACGGTCTGGCCGGTCTCCTCGTTGGTGTGCACCTGGAAGGAGGGGTCCTCCTCCGCGAGACGCTGGATGGCCACACCCAGCTTCTCCTGGTCGCCCTTGGACTTGGGCTCGATCGCGACCTCGATGACCGGCGCCGGGAAGTCCATGGACTCCAGGATGACCGGGTTCTTGTCGTCGGACAGCGTCTCACCGGTGGTGGTCTGCTTCAGGCCCATGACGGCGACGATGTCGCCGGCGCCCACCGACTCGATCTCCTCACGCTTGTTGGCGTGCATGCGGTAGATCTTGCCGATGCGCTCCTTCTTGCCCTTGACGGAGTTCAGCACCGCGGTGCCGGACTCCAGGCGGCCCGAGTAGACCCGGACGAAGGTGAGCTTGCCGAGGTGCGGGTCGCTCATGATCTTGAACGCGAGCGCGGCCAGCGGCTCGTCCTCGGACGGCTTGCGCTTGACGACGACCTCGGGGTCCTTGACGTCGTGGCCCTCGATGGCCTCGACGTCGAGCGGGGTCGGCAGGTAGCGCACGACCGCGTCGAGCAGGGGCTGGACGCCCTTGTTCTTGAACGCGGTGCCGCAGAACACGGGGGTGACCGTGGTCTCGTCGGACTTGCCGGACGCGATGGTGATGCGACGGATCGCGGCGTAGAGCTGCTCCTCGGTGGGCTCCTGTCCCTCCAGGAAGAGCTCCATGACCTCTTCGTCGTTCTCCGCGACGGCCTCGACCAGCTTGCCGCGCCACTCCTCGGCGGCCTCGGTGTGCGTGGCCGGGATGTCGACGGTGTCGTACATCTCGCCCTTGGCCGCGTCGGCGGACCACACGAGCGCCTTCATGCGGACCAGGTCCACGACGCCCTGGAAGTCGGCCTCGGCGCCGATGGGGAGCTGCATGACGAGCGGCTGGGCGCCCAGGCGGTCCGAGATCATGTCCACGCAGCGGTGGAACTCGGCGCCGGTGCGGTCCAGCTTGTTCACGAAGCAGATGCGGGGCACGCCGTAACGGTCGGCCTGACGCCACACCGTCTCGGACTGCGGCTCGACACCGGCGACACCGTCGAACACGGTCACGGCACCGTCGAGCACACGCAGGGAACGCTCCACCTCGACGGTGAAGTCGACGTGCCCCGGGGTGTCGATGATGTTGATCGTGTAGTCGTTGTCCTCGAGCGGCCAGTGACAGGTGGTCGCAGCAGACGTGATCGTGATGCCACGCTCCTGCTCCTGCTCCATCCAGTCCATCGTGGCGGCGCCGTCGTGGACCTCACCGATCTTGTACGACACGCCGGTGTAGAACAGGATCCGCTCGGTAGTGGTCGTCTTGCCCGCGTCGATGTGGGCCATGATCCCGATGTTGCGGACCTTGGCCAGGTCAAGTGAAGTGGTAGCCATGAGGCTTCAGTCTTCTCTCGGTCTCGATGTGGGTAGCGACTACCAGCGGTAGTGCGCGAAGGCCTTGTTGGACTCGGCCATCTTGTGCGTGTCCTCGCGCTTCTTCACAGCGGCACCCAGGCCGTTGGAGGCGTCGAGGAGCTCGTTGAGCAGACGCTCGGTCATGGTCTTCTCGCGACGGGCGCGGGAGTAGCCGACGAGCCAGCGCAGCGCGAGGGTGTTGGCGCGGCCGGGCTTGACCTCGATCGGCACCTGGTACGTCGCACCACCGACACGGCGGGACTTGACCTCGAGGGTCGGCTTGATGTTCTCGAGAGCGCGCTTGAGCGTGATGACCGGGTCGTTGCCGGTCTTCTCGCGCAGGCCCTCCATGGCGCCGTAGACGATGCGCTCGGCGGTGGAGCGCTTGCCGTTCAGCAGCACCTTGTTGATCAGGGAGGTCACCAGAGGAGAACCGTAGACCGGGTCGATGATGACCGGGCGCTTCGGGGCGGGGCCCTTACGAGGCATTCTTACTTCTCCTTCTTGGCGCCGTAGCGGCTGCGGGCCTGCTTGCGGTTCTTGACACCCTGGGTGTCGAGGGAGCCGCGGATGATCTTGTAACGAACACCCGGCAGGTCCTTCACACGGCCGCCGCGCACGAGCACGATGGAGTGCTCCTGCAGGTTGTGCCCCTCACCCGGAATGTAAGCGGTGACCTCGATGCCACTGGTCAGACGCACACGCGCGACCTTACGCAGGGCCGAGTTCGGCTTCTTCGGGGTGGTCGTGAACACACGCGTGCAGACGCCACGACGCTGAGGGGAACCCTCGAGTGCGGGCGTCTTGTTCTTCTCGACCTTGTCCTGCCGGCCCTTGCGGACCAGCTGCTGGATCGTAGGCACTACTTCTCCGGTTTCTGTGTGCCGAATGGTGAAGCTAACCTGGAACGTCACCGACCCACGCGGTCGGGTGTGTCGAAACCGCGAGCTCCGCCCGCGAGGCGGTAGGAGACGCGAGATGCGGTGGCCACATGCGGCCCCGGTGCGGTTGTAGGCACGCACGGAGCCAGGGCACACCCCAGGCACAAGGTCTGAGCGTACCTATCGCATTCGCTGCGGTCAAAACAAATGGGCGACAGCGGCCCCGCCGCCCGGTTCGCCCCGCTTTGCCCGGCACGCTCCGGGCACGCCGAAGGGCGGCCACCCGCACGGGGTGACCGCCCTTCGGACCGTCAGGCCACTCGCCTACTGGTTGTACGGACCGTAGTCGTAGTCCTCCAGCGGAACGGCCTGGCCGGAGCCCGTGCCGAACGGCGAGTAGTCGATGTCGTCGTAGCCGACGGCCGAGTACATCGCGGCCTTGGCCTCCTCGGTGGGCTCCACCCGGATGTTGCGGTAGCGGGACAGACCCGTACCGGCCGGGATGAGCTTACCGATGATGACGTTCTCCTTGAGGCCGATGAGGCTGTCGGACTTGGCGTTGATCGCCGCGTCCGTCAGGACCCTGGTCGTCTCCTGGAAGGAGGCGGCCGACAGCCAGGACTCCGTCGCCAGCGAGGCCTTGGTGATACCCATCAGCTGCGGACGACCGGAGGCCGGGTGACCGCCCTCCTGGACCACACGACGGTTCTCGGTCTCGAACTTGGTCCGCTCGACCAGCTCGCCGGGCAGCAGCTCGGCGTCGCCGGACTCGATGATCGTCACGCGGCGCAGCATCTGCCGGATGATGATCTCGATGTGCTTGTCGTGGATCGACACGCCCTGCGAGTTGTAGACCTTCTGGACCTCGCCGACCAGGTGGACCTGGACGGCACGCTGACCCAGGATGCGCAGCACGTCGTGCGGGTTGGTGGCACCCACGGTGAGCTTCTGGCCCACCTCGACGTGGTCGCCCTCGCCCACCAGCAGACGGGCGCGCTTCGAGATCGGGAACGCCGTCTCGTCGCTGCCGTCGTCGGGGGTGACGACGATCTTCTTGGTCTTCTCGGTCTCCTCGATCCGGACGCGGCCGGAGGCCTCGGAGATCGGGGCGACACCCTTCGGGGTACGGGCCTCGAAGAGCTCGACGACACGCGGCAGACCCTGCGTGATGTCGTCACCGGCCACACCACCGGTGTGGAAGGTACGCATCGTCAGCTGGGTGCCGGGCTCACCGATGGACTGGGCGGCGATGATGCCGACCGCCTCACCGATGTCGACCAGCTTGCCGGTGGCCAGCGAGCGGCCGTAGCACATGGCGCAGGTGCCGACCTGGGACTCGCAGGTCAGGATCGAGCGGGTCTTGACCTCCTCGACGCCGTGGGCGACCAGGGCGTCGATCAGCACGTCACCGAGGTCGACGTTGGCCGGCGCGATGACCTTGCCGTCGATGACGACGTCCTCGGCGAGCATGCGGGCGTAGACGCTGGTCTCGACGTCGTCCGCCTTGCGCAGCACGCCGTCCGCGCCGCGCTCGGCGATCCGCAGCCTGAGACCGCGCTCGGTGCCGCAGTCCTCCTCGCGAATGATGACGTCCTGGGAGACGTCGACCAGACGACGCGTGAGGTAACCCGAGTCGGCGGTACGCAGAGCGGTGTCCGCCAGACCCTTGCGGGCACCGTGCGTGGAGATGAAGTACTCCAGCACGGACAGGCCCTCACGGAAGGACGCCTTGATCGGACGCGGGATCGTCTCGTTCTTCGCGTTCGACACCAGACCACGCATACCGGCGATCTGACGCATCTGCATCATGTTGCCTCGTGCACCCGAGTTCACCATCATGAAGATCGGGTTGGTCTTCGGGAAGTTGTCGTTCATCGCCTCGGCGACCTCGTTGGTCGCCTTGGTCCAGATCGCGATGAGCTCCTGCGTGCGCTCGTCCTTGGTGATCAGACCGCGCTCGTACTGCTTCTGGACCTTCTCGTCCTGCGCCTCGTAGCCCTTGACGATCTCCTTCTTCGCCTCGGGAACGACGACGTCGGAGATGGCCACGGTGACGCCGGAACGGGTCGCCCAGAAGAAGCCGGCCGCCTTCAGGTTGTCGAGCGTCGCCGCCACGATGACCTTCGGGTAGCGCTCGGCGAGGTCGTTGACGATCTCGGAGAGCTGCTTCTTGCCGACCTCGTAGTCGACGAAGGGGTAGTCCTCGGGCAGCAGCTCGTTGAAGAGCGCGCGGCCCAGCGTGGTCTTCAGGGTGAAGGTGTCGCCCTGCTGCCACTCCGGCTCACCCTCCTCGCGGGCCGGGGGCTCCCAGCCGCGGGGCGGGATGGTGCCCACCGGGAAGCGGATGTCGACCTTCGACTGGAGCGACAGGTCGCCCGCGTCGAACGCCATGATCGCCTCGGCGGCGGAACCGAAGGCACGGCCCTCGCCCTTGAGGTCGCGGCCCTCTCCGTCGGTGGTGAGGAAGAACAGACCGAGGACCATGTCCTGGGTCGGCATCGTCACCGGACGGCCGTCGGCCGGCTTGAGGATGTTGTTCGAGGACAGCATCAGGATGCGGGCCTCGGCCTGCGCCTCCGCGGACAGCGGCAGGTGCACGGCCATCTGGTCACCGTCGAAGTCCGCGTTGAACGCGGTGCACACGAGCGGGTGGATCTGGATGGCCTTGCCCTCGACCAGCTGCGGCTCGAAGGCCTGGATGCCGAGGCGGTGCAGGGTGGGAGCGCGGTTCAGCAGGACCGGGTGCTCCGCGATGACCTCTTCGAGCACGTCGTACACGACCGTGCGGCCGCGCTCGACCATGCGCTTGGCCGACTTGATGTTCTGCGCGTGGTTCAGGTCGACCAGGCGCTTCATCACGAACGGCTTGAAGAGCTCCAGCGCCATGGCCTTGGGCAGACCGCACTGGTGCAGCTTGAGCTGCGGGCCGACGACGATGACGGAACGCGCCGAGTAGTCGACTCGCTTGCCGAGCAGGTTCTGACGGAAGCGGCCCTGCTTGCCCTTGAGCATGTCGGACAGCGACTTCAGCGGACGGTTGCCGGGGCCCGTGACCGGGCGGCCGCGGCGGCCGTTGTCGAAGAGCGCGTCGACGGCCTCCTGGAGCATGCGCTTCTCGTTGTTCACGATGATCTCGGGCGCGCCGAGGTCGAGAAGCCGCTTCAGGCGGTTGTTGCGGTTGATGACACGGCGGTACAGGTCGTTCAGGTCGGAGGTCGCGAAGCGGCCACCGTCGAGCTGCACCATCGGACGCAGGTCCGGCGGGATGACCGGCACGCAGTCGAGCACCATGCCCTTGGGGCTGTTGCTGGTCTGCAGGAACGCCGAGACGACCTTGAGGCGCTTGAGCGCACGGGTCTTCTTCTGGCCCTTGCCGGTGCGGATGATCTCGCGGAGGCGCTCGGCCTCCTCCTCCAGGTCGAAGGACTCCAGGCGCTTCTGCAGCGCGGCGGCGCCCATCGAACCGTCGAAGTAGGTGCCGAAGCGGTCGCGCAGCTCGCGGTAGAGCAGCTCGTCGCCCTCCAGGTCCTGGACCTTGAGGTTCTTGAACCGGTTCCACACCTCGTCGAGGCGGTCGATCTCGCGCTGGGCGCGGTCGCGCAGCTGCTTCATCTCGCGCTCGGCGCCCTCGCGCACCTTGCGGCGCACGTCGGCCTTGGCGCCCTCGGCCTCCAGCTCGGCGAGGTCCGTCTCGAGCTTCTTGGCGCGGGCCTCCAGGTCGGAGTCGCGGCGCTGCTCGATCTGCTGGCGCTCGACGGAGACGTGGGCCTCCAGCGAGGGCAGGTCGCGCGTGCGGCGCTCCTCGTCCACGAAGGTGATCATGTACGCGGCGAAGTAGATGACCTTCTCGAGGTCCTTCGGCGCCAGGTCCAGCAGGTAGCCCAGGCGCGACGGGACGCCCTTGAAGTACCAGATGTGGGTGACGGGAGCGGCCAGCTCGATGTGGCCCATCCGCTCACGGCGCACCTTGGCGCGAGTGACCTCGACGCCGCAGCGCTCACAGATGATGCCCTTGAAGCGGACGCGCTTGTACTTGCCGCAGTAGCACTCCCAGTCCCGGGTCGGACCGAAGATCTTCTCGCAGAAGAGTCCGTCCTTCTCGGGCTTGAGGGTGCGGTAGTTGATGGTCTCGGGCTTCTTGACCTCGCCGTGGCTCCACTGACGGATGTCGTCAGCGGTGGCCAGACCGATCCGGAGCTCGTCGAAGAAGTTGACGTCGAGCACTATGCGTCAATCCCTCTCAGGGTTGTAAGTCTGTGGTCTGAAACGGGGGTCGCGGGATCGGCGGGGCCTTCGGGTGGAAGGCCCCGCCTGACTCCCGTCAGACCTCTTCGACGCTGCTCGGCTCGCGCCGCGACAGGTCGATGCCGAGCTCCTCCGCAGCGCGGAAGACGTCCTCGTCGGTGTCACGCATCTCGATGGACATGCCGTCGCTGGACAGCACCTCCACGTTGAGGCACAGGGACTGCATCTCCTTGATGAGCACCTTGAAGGACTCGGGGATGCCGGGCTCAGGGATGTTCTCGCCCTTGACGATGGCCTCGTAGACCTTCACGCGGCCGGTCACGTCGTCGGACTTGATCGTCAGCAGCTCCTGGAGGGCGTACGCGGCGCCGTAAGCCTCCAGCGCCCACACCTCCATCTCACCGAAGCGCTGGCCACCGAACTGGGCCTTACCACCCAGCGGCTGCTGGGTGATCATCGAGTACGGGCCGGTCGAACGGGCGTGCAGCTTGTCGTCGACCAGGTGGTGGAGCTTGAGGATGTACATGTACCCGACCGAGATCGGGTCCGGGAACGGCTCACCGCTGCGGCCGTCGAACAGCCGCGCCTTGCCGGAGGGGAGCACCATGCGCTCGCCGTCGCGGTTCGGGATGGTGTGCTGGAGCAGGCCGGCCAGCTCGTCCTCGCGCGCACCGTCGAAGACCGGGGTGGCGACGTTGGTGCCGGGCTCGACCTTGTCGGCGCCGATGGCCTGGAGGCGCTGCGCCCACTCCTCCGCGAGGCCGGAGACGTCCCAGCCGCGGCTGGCGAGCCAGCCGAGGTGGATCTCCAGGACCTGTCCCGGGTTCATTCGGGACGGGACACCCAGCGGGTTCAGGATGATGTCGACGGGCGTGCCGTCCTCCAGGAACGGCATGTCCTCGATCGGGTTGATCTTGGAGATGACGCCCTTGTTGCCGTGGCGGCCGGCGAGCTTGTCACCGTCGGTGATCTTGCGCTTCTGCGCGACGTAGACGCGGACCAGCTGGTTCACGCCGGGCGGCAGCTCGTCGCCCTCCTCACGGTCGAAGACGCGGACGCCGATGACCTTGCCGATCTCGCCGTGCGGGACCTTCAGGGAGGTGTCGCGGACCTCGCGGGCCTTCTCACCGAAGATCGCACGGAGCAGGCGCTCCTCCGGGGTCAGCTCGGTCTCGCCCTTGGGCGTGACCTTGCCGACCAGGATGTCGCCGGCGACGACCTCGGCACCGATGCGGATGATGCCGCGCTCGTCGAGGTCGGCGAGGACCTCCTCGGAGACGTTCGGGATGTCCCGGGTGATCTCCTCGGGGCCGAGCTTGGTGTCACGGGCGTCGACCTCGTGCTCCTCGATGTGGATCGAGGAGAGGACGTCGTCCTGCACGAGGCGCTGCGACAGGATGATCGCGTCCTCGTAGTTGTGACCCTCCCACGGCATGAACGCGACCAGCAGGTTCTTGCCGAGCGCCATCTCGCCGTTCTCGGTGGCGGGACCGTCGGCGAGGACCTGGCCCTCGATGACGCGGTCGCCCTCGGAGACGATGACCTTCTGGTTGACCGAGGTGCCCTGGTTGGACCGGGAGAACTTGGCCAGGCGGTACGTGATGTACGTGCCGTCGTCGTTGGTCGTCGTGATGTAGTCCGCGGAGACCTCCTGGACCACACCCGGCTTCTCGGCCTTGACCACGTCACCGGCGTCGGCGGCGGAGCGGTACTCCATGCCGGTGCCGACGAGCGGGGACTCGCTCTTGATGAGCGGCACGGCCTGGCGCATCATGTTCGCGCCCATGAGGGCACGGTTGGCGTCGTCGTGCTCCAGGAACGGGATCATCGCGGTGGCGACGGACACCATCTGGCGCGGCGAGACGTCCATGTAGTCGACGTCGTCGCCGGGGACGTAGTCGACCTCGCCGCCGCGGCGGCGGACCAGGACGCGGCCCTCGGCGAACCGCATGTCGTCGTTGAGCGTGGCGTTGGCCTGCGCGATGACGAAGCGGTCCTCCTCGTCGGCGGTCAGGTAGTCCACCTCGTCGGTGACCTGGCCGTCGACGACCTTGCGGTACGGCGTCTCGATGAAGCCGAACGGGTTGATCCGGCCGTACGAGGCGAGCGAGCCGATCAGACCGATGTTCGGGCCTTCGGGCGTCTCGATCGGGCACATGCGGCCGTAGTGCGACGGGTGCACGTCGCGGACCTCGAAGCCGGCCCGCTCACGGGAGAGACCACCCGGGCCGAGGGCGTTCAGACGACGCTTGTGCGTCAGCCCCGACAGCGGGTTGTTCTGGTCCATGAACTGGGACAGCTGGCTGGTGCCGAAGAACTCCTTGATGGAGGCGACGACCGGCCGGATGTTGATCAGGGTCTGCGGCGTGATCGCCTCGACGTCCTGGGTCGTCATGCGCTCGCGCACGACGCGCTCCATACGGGCGAGACCCGTGCGGACCTGGTTCTGGATCAGCTCGCCGACGTTGCGGATGCGGCGGTTGCCGAAGTGGTCGATGTCGTCGGTCTCGACGACGATCTCCCGGCCCGACTCGCCGACCGTCTCGGTCTCACCGGCGTGCAGCTTCACCAGGTACTTGATGGTGGCGATGACGTCGTCGGTGGTGAGCACGCCGGCGTCCAGCGGCTCGTCCGCGCCGAGCTTCTTGTTCACCTTGTAGCGGCCGACCTTGGCGAGGTCGTAGCGCTTCGGGTTGAAGTAGAGGTTCTCGAGCAGCGTCTGCGCGGCCTCACGCGTGGGGGGCTCGCCCGGACGCAGCTTGCGGTAGATGTCGAGCAGCGCGTCGTCCTGGCCCTGGGTGTGGTCCTTCTCCAGGGTGGCGCGCATGGACTCGTACTCGCCGAACTCCTCGAGGATCTGCTCGGTGGTCCAGCCGAGGGCCTTGAGGAGGACGGTCACGGACTGCTTGCGCTTGCGGTCGATGCGCACACCGACCATGTCGCGCTTGTCGATCTCCATCTCCAGCCAGGCACCCCGGGACGGGATGATCTTGGCGGAGAAGATGTCCTTGTCGGACGTCTTGTCGATGGAGGAGTCGAAGTAGACGCCGGGCGAACGGACCAGCTGCGAGACCACGACACGCTCGGTGCCGTTGATGACGAAGGTGCCCTTGTTGGTCATGAGCGGGAAGTCGCCCATGAAGACCGTCTGGGACTTGATCTCGCCGGTCTCGTTGTTGGTGAACTCGGCGGTGACGAAGAGCGGGGCCGCGTACGTGAAGTCGCGGTCCTTGCACTCGTCGATGCTGTTCTTCGGGGGCTCGAAACGGTGGTCGCGGAACGTCAGCGACATCGACCCGGAGAAGTCCTCGATCGGGGAGATCTCCTCGAAGATCTCCTCCAGACCGGACTTGGTGGGGACGTCCTGACCGGACTCCAGAGCCGACTCGACGCGAGCCTTCCAGGCGTCGTTGCCGAGGAGCCAGTCGAAGCTCTCGGTTTGCAGCGCCAGGAGGTTCGGAACCTCGAGGGGCTCCTTGATCTTTGCAAAGGAGATGCGCAGCGGGGCGGTGCTGGCAGCGTTGTTCGTATTCGCGGTCGAGGCATTGCGCGAGGCGGCCAAGAGGGGGTCCTTCCGAGGGCTCGGACTCACTACGCGCGTACCGGCCCCTCTTCCTTGCACGGAGACAGGGGGCGCCTGATGTGGCTAAAAGGCCAGGTCAGGCAGGCTCTGATCGTCAGTGCTCGGGCGAGGGCAGACCCCTGGTGACGGGCAGGGGGCAGCTAACAGGCAGCGCAAAGGGTCAGTGTAGCCACTTGGCCCACTGATGTCCAGTGCGGTTCTCGGGGACCGTGTTCGCTCCTCGTTGTTCTCACCACCTGTGCGGCAAGGCCTCGCCCTCAACGCACCCAGATACTGCCCTCTTCGCCGTCGATCCATGCCTCGGATTCGGATCCTTTGACGACGCCCTGAGAATTGCGCGCTGCGTGCGGTTCGTCAAGGCCCCCCTTGGCCCGAACCGGTTGCCTCCAGCGGCTCTCAGGGCCCCGGAGACGGCACGACGAAGATCACCCTACTCTCCACCGTCACAGGTGCAAGGCAGCCGCCGCCGGACCCCGGATACGCCGAAGAGCGACCACCCGGATGGATGATCGCTCCTCGGTGCTACGGCGTTACAGACCCTGACGGATCCGTGGTGCCGGTGCGGTCTTACTTGACCTCGACGGAGGCGCCGGCGCCCTCGAGGGACTCCTTGGCCTTGTCCGCGGCGTCCTTGGCGACCTTCTCGAGGACGGGCTTCGGGGCGCCGTCCACGAGGTCCTTGGCCTCCTTCAGACCCAGGGAGGTCAGCTCGCGCACGACCTTGATGACCTGGATCTTCTTGTCGCCGGCACCGGTGAGGATGACGTCGAACTCGTCCTTCTCCTCGGCGGCCTCGGCGCCACCGGCGGCGGCACCGCCACCGGCGACGACGACCGGGGCGGCCGCGGCGGCGGTGACGTCGAACTTCTCCTCGAAGGCCTTCACGAACTCGGAGAGCTCGATGAGGGTCATCTCCTCGAACTGGGCGAGCAGGTCGTCCTGGCTGAGCTTCGCCATGATGGCGGTCCTTCCACTAATTCGGCAGGTGCCGGATGTACGGGGTGTGGCGGGCGTACGTCGGCCCGCTGCGACCCGCGCCGCGCTCAGGCGGCCCGGATCAGAAAGCGAGCCGAGTTACTCGGCACCGCCCTGCTCGTCCTGCTTGGCACGGAGCGCGTCCACGGTGCGGACGAGCTTCGAGGGCAGCGCCTGGAAGACGGAGGCAGCCTGGGACTGCTTCGCCTTGAAGGCACCGGCCAGCTTGGAGAGCAGAACCTCGCGGGACTCGAGGTCCGCAAGCTTCTTGATCTCGTCGGCGGTCATCGCCTTGCCGTCAAGGACACCGCCCTTGATGACGAGATTCGGGTTGTCCTTGGCGAAGTCGCGCAGACCCTTCGCCGACTCCACCGGGTCACCGGTGACGAAGGCGACGGCCGTCGGACCAGCGAAGAGCTGGTCGTCGAGCGTGATCCCGGCCTCGTTGGCCGCAATCTTGGTCAGCGTGTTCTTCACCACGGCGTACTGGGCGTTCTCACCGAGCGACCGGCGCAGCGTCTTGAGCTGCGCCACGGTGAGACCGCGGTACTCGGTCAGCACGGCGGCGTTGGAGCTGCGGAACTTGTCCGTCAGCTCGGCAACCGCGGCAGCCTTTTCGGGCGTCGCCATAGAGCCTCGGCCTCCTTCCGGGTGATTCTGACCGCGCGGACCCGAAGGAGGACTGGGGAAAACGAAACGCCCCGGCGCAGGCGCACGGGGCGTGGCTCGACCGATCGTCATCCGCACGGGGCGGGGACTTCCGGGAGCTCATCCACAGTCACCTGCGCGGGTCGTCCGCAGTTCAGCGGATCCTTCGGCCACCGTGTCCTCTTGCGAACACACGGCAACGACCAGCGGTCTTTGGCTTCTGGGAGAGCGTACGTGAACGGGGCAGTGTCGAGCAAATCCGCCCCCGCGGCGACCCGGGCGGGCCGGGCGCGGCGTCTCAGCCCTGCTGGGCCTCCTTCATCATCTCGGCCAGGTCGGCGACCTCCGCGGCCGGCGGCGCGGCGACCTTCACGGGCTCGTTGACGCCGAGGAAGGTGAAGGTGATGTCCATCGGGCCCTGCTCCGCGTCGGCCCGCATGCGGAACTGCTTGGTCCGGTCGTCGCCGTCGACCCACATGTCCATGTTGAGCTTGTCGACGCCCAGCTTCTCGTACTGCTCGAGGCTCTTCTGCCGCTGCTTGCGGGTGGCCTCGCCCTCGTCCCCGATGGTCTTCTCCAGGTCGGCGAGGGTGACCGTGCCCTTGTAGTGGGTGGTCTTCACGCCGTCGACGGTCTCGGTGCCGACCTTCTCGACGTCCTTGGCCCCGGTGAGGAAGGTGGACTCCGTGGCCGGGTTCTTCTCGGCCTGGGACGCGCCGCCCAGCTTGTTCAGCTCCTCGTCGGCGCCGCCCGCGGACAGGTCGAACTTGATCCAGCTCTTGCCGTCCATCTCCTTGGCCGCCTCGGGGCCGCCACCGAGGTACAGGGCCTTGTCGACGAGCCGGATCTCCGCGGTGCCGTCGGCGCCCTGGTCGAGCGCCTTCATCTTCATGCTCATCGCGAGCGTCGGCTTGATCTGCATCTCCGCCTCCGCCTCGATCCGGCCCTCCACGGGGACCTTGCCGGTCATGCGGTAGTGGAGGGAGTCGATCTCCTCCGAGTTCTTCGCGGCCTTGGCGACGGCGGCCGCGGGGGTCATCCCGGGGGACTCGGAGGCCTTGTCCTCCTTGGAACAGCCCACCGCCCCGGCGGCGAGCAGCAGTGCGGCGAGGCCGGCGCCCACGGGCACACGTACGGACGTCTTCATCGGTATCCCCCCACGGGATTCAGGGAGCACAGGGGCGCGGGCGGCACAGGAAACCCACCGCTGCTCCACAGGAGTTCTCCACAACAAGGACGCGAGCGTAACCGAATCGGTTCGAACGATCTTGTGATTTCCGTGGCGGCGGGAGCCTCAGCCCGACTGCGACGCCAGCAGCTCCTTGAAGTCCGCCGTGTCCCCGGCCGGCGGGCGCCGGGCGGAGACCGGGACGCCGTAGTCGCTGTAGTAGGCGGTCTGGGTCAGCTCCCCGGTCTTCGTCCGTCCCCGCTCGACCTTCTTGACCAGCAGGTTCCGGTCGTCGACCCAGATGTCGACGGTCTGGGCGGTCTCCCCGCCCACCGTGCCGGACCAGTGCGTGGTGCGCCGACCCCGCGTCGTCTCCTCGCCCACCTTGCGCACGTCCTCCGCCGTCAGCAGCGCCTTCACCGCCTGGTGGGGCGTGGTCTTGCGCATCTGGTCGGCGAACCCGGCGCCCGCCCCGCCGCCGAGGTCCTCCAGGTCCTCGTACACGTACTTGATCCAGTGCCGGCCGCCCACCCGGTCGGCGAACTCGTCGCCCATCCTGGCGTAGTAGGCGTCGGGGAGGTAGCGGGCCTCCATCGCGGTGGTGCCGAGGCTGCGCATGGTCTCGGCGGTCGTTCCGCCCGTGTAGGTGATCGTCAGGGTGCCGGTGAGGCCGTCGTCGCGCCAGCCGAGGGCGCCCGCGGCCTCCAGGGACAGCTCCCCGCCCATCACGGTCGTGGACTCCACCCGGGCCGAACCCGCCCGTCCGGTGGCCCGCTCGACGGACCGCAGGGCGTCCGCCGACGGACCGGTGAGAGCCGGCGGCCGGGACGTCCGCGCGGCCGGACCCGGCGGCGCGGAGGCGGACTGCCGGGGCGCGGGCCCCTCACCGGCGGTGCACGCCGTGCCGCACGCCAGCACGGCCGACACCACGACCGAGACGACCGTACGGCGTGCCCTCGTGCCCGTCATCCGCCCACCCCTTGCGCCCCGTGCGGCTCCTGCGCCCCATGCGCGAGGCCGGTGCCCGCACGCTAACCCAGGGCGGGGGAAAAAGGGACGGGCCCCGCACCTCGAAAGGTGCGGGGCCCCTGAACCGGTGGGGCGAGCTGCTCGCTCAGACCGCGGCCGGGTCCTCCTCGACGAGGAGGTTGCGGGTGCGGTTGGAGTCGAGCGGAATGCCGGGGCCCATCGTGGTGCTGATGGCGGCCTTCTTGATGTAGCGGCCCTTGGCGGCGGACGGCTTCAGACGGAGGATCTCCTCCAGCGCCGCGCCGTAGTTCTCCACCAGCTTGGTGTCGTCGAACGACGTCTTGCCGATGATGAAGTGCAGGTTCGAGTGCTTGTCGACGCGGAACTCGATCTTGCCGCCCTTGATGTCGTTGACAGCCTTGGCGACGTCCGGGGTCACGGTGCCGGTCTTGGGGTTCGGCATGAGACCACGGGGACCGAGCACGCGGCCGAGGCGGCCGACCTTGCCCATGAGGTCCGGGGTGGCGACGACGGCGTCGAAGTCCAGACGCCCCTTCGACACCTCGTCGATCAGTTCGTCGGCGCCGACGATGTCGGCGCCCGCGGCACGCGCGGCCTCGGCACGGTCACCGGTCGCGAAGACCAGGACCCGGGCGGTCTTACCGGTGCCGTGCGGGAGGTTCACGGTGCCACGGACCATCTGGTCGGCCTTGCGCGGGTCGACACCCAGACGGAAGGCAACCTCGACGGTGCCGTCGAACTTGCTCGTGGAGGTCTCCTTGGCGAGACGGACGGCCTCGAGCGGGGCGTAGAGCTTGTCCCGGTCGATCTTGGCGTCCGCAGCGCGGAGAGACTTGCTGCGCTTGCTCACTACTGCTCCTGTGGCTTCTGAGGAGTCGTGGTGCGGGCCGAGCAGGCCCTGCCACTACTGCTTGACTTACGGGGGTGGAGGGTCAGCCCTCGACCGTGACGCCCATGGAACGCGCGGTACCGGCGATGATCTTCTCCGCCTGGTCCAGGTCGTTGGCGTTGAGGTCGGGCATCTTGGTGGTGGCGATCTCACGGACCTGGTCACGCGTGATCTTCGCGACCTTGGTCTTGTGCGGCTCGCCGGAGCCCTTCTCCACGCCCGCGGCCTTGAGGATCATCTTGGCGGCCGGCGGCGTCTTGGTGATGAAGGTGAAGGAGCGGTCCTCGTAGACCGTGATCTCCACCGGGATGACCCAGCCGCGCTGCGACTCGGTCGCGGCGTTGTAGGCCTTGCAGAACTCCATGATGTTGACGCCGTGCTGACCCAGCGCGGGGCCGACCGGCGGGGCCGGGTTCGCGGCACCGGCCTGGATCTGGAGCTTGATGAGCCCCGTGACCTTCTTCTTCTTGGGAGGCATAGCTCTCCGGGTCCTTTCGATTCGGGTCCTGCCCGCGTTCGGGAGCTACCCGGACACAGGCATACCGCACAACGATAACGGGTATAGATGCGCGGCCAAAAACCGAGCAGGTCAGGCAGGGCGCGAACGCCCGCCTGACCTGCTCGGAAGCAGTACGTCCAGAAGGAGTGGTGTCAGTTCTTCTGGATCTGGTCGAAGCTCAGCTCGACCGGGGTCTCGCGGCCGAAGATCTCGACGAGGCCCTTGACCTTCTTCGAGTCGGCGTTGATCTCGTTGATCGTGGCCTGCAGCGTCGCGAACGGGCCGTCGGTGACGGTGACCGAGTCGCCGACCTCGAAGTCCAGGACCTGGACCTCGACCTTGCGCTGCGGAGCGGGCTTGCCCTCGGCCTCGGCGGCCTCGCGGGCGGCCTTCTCCTCGGCCTCCGGGGCGAGCATCTTGACGATCTCGTCCAGCGTCAGCGGGTACGGGTCGTAGGCGTTGCCGACGAAGCCGGTGACGCCGGGGGTGTTGCGGACGACGCCCCACGACTCGTTGGTGAGGTCCATGCGGACCAGGACGTAACCGGGCAGCTTGTTCTGCCGGATCGTCTTGCGGTCGCCGTTCTTGATCTGGACGACCTCTTCCTGCGGCACCTCGGCCTGGAAGATGTAGTCCTCGACGTTGAGCGAGACGGCGCGCTGCTCGAGGTTGGTCTTCACGCGGTTCTCGTAACCGGCGTAGGTGTGGATGACGTACCACTCGCCGGGCAGGACGCGCAGCTCCTGGCGGAGCTTCTCGATCGGGTCGACATCGGGCTCGTCGGCCTCGGCCTCGGCCTCGTCCGCACCGGCTTCGGCATCGGCATCGGTCTCGGCGGCCGGCTCGGCGGTCTCGTCCGCTTCCGCGTCCGCCTCGTCCGTCTCGTCCGTTTCCGTCGCCTTGGCGACGACGGCGTCGTCGGCAGCCTCGGCCTCGGCGGAGGCCCCGGTGTCCTCGTTGTCGGCGCCCTCGACGGTGCCGAGCTCGTCCTCGACGGACTCGACCGGCTCGATGGCGTCGTTCACGTTCGGGTCAGACACTGTGGCTGCTTCTTCCTGGATACATAGGGGTGGAACACGCGAAAGGGGCGCCGGGTACCTCGGCGCCCTTCGCTCTCGACTCAGCCGAAGACGTACTTGGCGGCGTGAGAGAAGCCATAGTCAATCAGAGTCACCAGGCCGATCATGATGACCACGAAGATGATCACCACGGTGGTGTACGTCGTGAGCTGGTTGCGACTCGGCCAGACGACCTTGCGCAGTTCCGCGACGATCTGGCGGTAGAAGAGCGCGAGCCGCTTGAGCGGGCCCTTCTTGCCTCGTTTGCCGCCCTTGCGGGACTTCTTCTTGGAGTCCGGCGCCTCGTCCTGGGCATCAGGCATGTCGATGGAGCCCACGGCGTCCGTCACTCGTCCTCACCTGATTCCGGGTCGTGGCCGTGCCGCGCCCGGTTGGAGCCGCACGGCGGTGCATTGCTGTACGTACATGCGCACACATCCTGGCGATGGAGTGTGTAGCAGGGCCGGAGGGACTTGAACCCCCAACCGCTGGTTTTGGAGACCAGTGCTCTACCAATTGAGCTACGACCCTTTGTTCGTCCCCCAACGTACCGCATCCGCCCGAGTGCTTGGTGTGCACCGGATGATCGCGGCCGCTGAAGGCCAACGAGGTGAGAGTGTACGTGCTCACGGGCCGGGCGTCGAACAGAAAGCACGTCCGGACTGATGTTCAGGCCGTGGAGCGGACTGGCGTTCAGGGCGTGGACCGGTCCGGTTCAGTCCGTGAAACCCCTGTGCCCGGGAGGTTTCCGGTCTGGAACGATGGGGGTCATGAGCGCTGCAACCCCTCCCACCGAGCGCCGGGTCTCCGCCCGAGTCGGCGCGATCTCCGAGTCCGCGACCCTCGCCGTGGACGCCAAGGCCAAGGCCCTCAAGGCCGCCGGGCGTCCCGTGATCGGCTTCGGCGCGGGCGAGCCCGACTTCCCGACGCCCGGCTACATCGTCGACGCCGCCGTCGAGGCGTGCAAGAACCCGAAGTTCCACCGCTACACGCCGGCGGGCGGGCTGCCCGAGCTGAAGGCCGCCATCGCCGCGAAGACGCTGCGCGACTCCGGCTACGAGGTCGACCCGTCGCAGATCCTCGTCACCAACGGCGGCAAGCAGGCCATCTACGAGGCCTTCGCCGCGATCCTCGACCCGGGCGACGAGGTCATCGTCCCGGCGCCGTACTGGACGACGTACCCGGAGTCGATCCGGCTGGCCGGCGGTGTCCCGGTCGAGGTCGTCGCCGACGAGACGACCGGCTACCGCGTGACGGTGGAGCAGCTGGAGGCCGCGCGCACCGAGAAGACCAAGGTCGTCCTCTTCGTGTCGCCGTCGAACCCGACGGGGGCCGTGTACAGCGAGGCCGAGACCGAGGCCATCGGCACGTGGGCCGTCGAGCACGGCCTGTGGGTGCTGACCGACGAGATCTACGAGCACCTCGTCTACGGCGACGCCGTCTCGGTGTCCCTGCCGGCGCTGCTGCCCGAGCTGCGCGACAAGTGCATCGTGGTCAACGGCGTGGCGAAGACGTACGCCATGACCGGCTGGCGGGTCGGGTGGGTCATCGGCCCGAAGGACGTCGTCAAGGCGGCGACCAACCTCCAGTCGCACGCGACGTCCAACGTGTCCAACGTCTCCCAGGCGGCGGCGCTGGCCGCGGTCTCCGGCGACCTGGACGCCGTGGCGAAGATGCGCGAGGCCTTCGACCGGCGCCGCCAGACCATCGTGCGGATGCTCAACGAGATCGACGGCGTGCTCTGCCCCGAGCCGGAGGGCGCGTTCTACGCCTACCCGTCGGTGAAGGCGCTGCTCGGCAAGGAGATCCGCGGCAAGCGTCCGCAGGACTCGGTCGAGCTGGCCGCGCTCATCCTGGAGGAGGCCGAGGTCGCGGTGGTGCCGGGCGAGGCGTTCGGCACGCCGGGGTACCTGCGGCTGTCGTACGCGCTCGGGGACGAGGACCTCGTCGAGGGCGTGAGCCGGATCCAGAAGCTGCTGGCGGAGGCGCGGGACTGACGGCCGCGTCCGCTTCGCGGGGCCACCTCTCCACGTCGAGGGGTGGCCCTGTTTGTTTGTGCGAGCAAGACCACGTACGGGGAAAGTGCTGTCCGGCCGGGCGTGTCGTACGGCAGGATCACGGAATGGAGCGTGTACGTGATGTCTCTGAACTGCCCAAGGCCCATCTCCACCTGCACTTCACCGGGTCGATGCGGCCCACCACCCTGCTGGAACTGGCCGACAAGCACGGCGTGCGGCTGCCCGAGGCGCTGACCGAGGCGCTGGGCCGCGGGGAGTCGCCGAAGCTGCGGGCGACGGACGAGCGGGGCTGGTTCCGCTTCCAGCGGCTGTACGACGCGGCGCGGTCGTGCCTGCAGACGCCGGAGGACATCCAGCGGCTGGTGCGGGAGGCCGCGGAGGAGGATCTGCGGGACGGCTCGGGGTGGCTGGAGATCCAGGTCGATCCGACGTCGTACGCGCCGCGGCTGGGTGGGCTGATCCCGGCGTTGGAGATCATCCTGGACGCGGTCGAGACGACGGTGCGGGACACCGGGATCGGGATGCGGGTGCTGGTCGCCGCGAACCGGATGAAGCACCCGCTGGACGCGCGGACGCTGGCGCGGCTGGCGGTGCGGTACGCGGAGCGGGGCGTGGTGGGCTTCGGGCTGTCGAACGACGAACGGCGCGGTATGGCCCGGGACTTCGACCGGGCGTTCGCGATCGCGCGGGACGGGGGGCTGCTGAGCGCGCCGCACGGGGGTGAGCTGACCGGGCCGTCGTCGGTGCGGGACTGCCTGGACGACCTGGAGGCGGACCGGATCGGGCACGGGGTGCGGGCGGCGGAGGATCCGCGGCTGCTGAAGCGGCTGGCGGACCGGCAGGTGACGTGCGAGGTGTGCCCGGCGTCGAACGTCGCGCTGGGCGTGTACGAGAAGCCGGAGGACGTGCCGCTGCGGAAGTTGTTCGAGGCGGGGGTGCCGATGGCGCTGGGCGCGGACGATCCGCTGCTGTTCGGGGCGCGGCTGGCGGCCCAGTACGAGATCGCGCGCGAGCACCACGGGTTCACGGACGCGGAACTGGCGGAACTGGCACGCCAGTCGGTACGGGGCTCGGCGGCACCGGAGAAGACCAAGGCGGAGCTGCTGGCGGGGGTGGACGACTGGCTCGCGGCGTAGGCCTGCGGCGGCTGTGCGGTTCGGTGGGGGTGCGGGTTCGGTGGGGGTGCGGGTGCGATTGCCTGCGGCGCCTGTGCGGGGTGGGTGGGGGTGCGCGTAGCGCCGTGCGTGGTGGGTGGGTCGGGGCCGCGCCGGGGGGGGGTGTCCGTCCTCGGAACGGCGCGGAATCGGTCGGCCACAGAAGTGGACTCCGTTGACGCGCCAACCGCTGCGGGCGGACACCCCCCGACACGTCCCCTTCTCGCCGTACGCGGCTGCCCCGCCGCGTCGCCCTCTGCCAGCTGCGGGCAGTCGCCACGCCCCCCAGCTGCGGGCAGTCGTGCCGCTGGGGCGGCACGGGTGGGCGCAGCGGCACCCCGCCGGCGCCGGGCCGCGCTCTCCCCGCGCCCGCACACACCCCGCGGCACCGGTCGACGCCGGGACGCGCCACCGCCCTAGAGGGCGACGCCCACCGTCACCGGCTCGTTGACCAGCGTCACCCCGAAGGCCTCGTGGACGCCGGCGACGACCTCGCGGGCCAGCGCCAGCAGGTCCTCCGTGGTCGCCTCACCGCGGTTGGTCAGGGCGAGGGTGTGCTTGGTGGAGATGCGCGCGGGACCGGCACCGTAGCCCTTGGTGAAGCCCGCCTTGTCGATCAGCCAGGCCGCGGAGGTCTTGACGCGGCCCTCACCGGCCGGGAAGGCGGGCGGCTCGGCGGTGTCACCGAGACGCTCGGCGACGCGGGAGCGGAACACCGCGAACTCCTCGTCCGTGAGGATCGGGTTGGTGAAGAAGGACCCGGCCGACCAGGTGTCGTGGTCCGAGGGGTCCAGCACCATCCCCTTCCCCGCCCGCAGCTTCAGCACCGTCTCCCGTGCGGTCGCCAGCGGCACCCGGTCGCCGGCCTCGACGCCGAGGGCGCGGGCCGTCTCGGCGTAGCGCAGCGGCGCGGAGAGGCCCCCGGCGTCCTCCAGCCCGAAGCGGACCCGCAGCACGACGTACCGCTCGGGCTCGGCCTTGAAGCGGCTGTGGCGGTAGGAGAAGGCGCAGTCGGCGTTGGAGAGGGCGACGGTCTCACGGTTGCGGCGGTCGTACGCCGTGACCTCGGTGATCGTGGCGGAGACCTCCTGGCCGTACGCGCCGACGTTCTGGATCGGGGTCGCGCCGGCCGAGCCGGGGATGCCGGCCAGGCACTCGACGCCCGCCAGGCCCGCCTCGACGGTGCGGGCGACCGCGTCGGTCCAGATCTCGCCGGCGGCCAGTTCGAGCGTCGTGCCGTCGAGGCGGAAGCCGCGCGTGGCGATGTGCAGGGCGGTGCCGTCGAAGCCCTTGTCGCCGATGACCAGGTTGGACCCGCCGCCGATGAGCAGCAGCGGGGTCCCGGTGTCGTCGGCCTCGCGGACGGCGGCGATCACCTCGGCGTCGGTCGTGGCCGTGACCAGCCGGGTCGCGGGCCCGCCCAGACGGAAGGTGGTCAGCGGGGCGAGGGGGGCGTCGTGGAGTTCCTGCACGCGCTCAAGACTACGAGACGGCGCCGACAGCCCGGCGCAGCGGGAAGCGCGGGCTGCGGCGCCGCGGCCGTCAGGCCAGGCGTACGACCGCCCGGGACATGCCGAGGACCTTCTGGCCCGCGCTGGTGGCCAGGAGGTCGACGCGGACGGTGTTGTCGTCGAGCTTGGCCGCCACCTTGCCGCTGACCTCGATCACGGCACCCCGGTCGTCGTTGGGGACGACGACGGGCCTGGTGAAGCGGACGCCGTACTCCACGACCGAGCCCGGGTCGCCGGTCCAGTCGGTGACCACGCGGATGGCCTCGGCCATGGTGAACATGCCGTGCGCGATGACGTCCGGCAGGCCCACCTCCTTGGCGAACTTCTCGTTCCAGTGGATCGGGTTGAAGTCGCCGGAGGCACCCGCGTACCGCACGAGCGTGGCGCGGTCCACGGGGAAACTCTGCGCGGGCAGTTCGGTGCCGACCTCGACGTCGCTGTAGGCGACCTTCGACGGCACGG
This sequence comes from Streptomyces ardesiacus, assembly GCF_003112575.1. Taxonomy (GTDB): domain Bacteria; phylum Actinomycetota; class Actinomycetes; order Streptomycetales; family Streptomycetaceae; genus Streptomyces; species Streptomyces ardesiacus. The sequence continues at coordinate 214,703 of NZ_BEWC01000002.1, read as the reverse complement.
GGCGCGTCACGGATTCCGTCATGGGTCCTCAGGCCTCCTCGGCCGCGCGGGCCACGAGCTTGGTCCAGGCGGTCACGACGCGCTCCCCGGCCTCGTCGTGGACCTCGCCGCGGACGTCCAGGATGTCGTTGCCGGCCATCGACTTGACCGCCTCGATGGTCGAGGTGACGGTGAGCCGGTCACCGGCCCGCACCGGGCGGACGTAGGCGAACTTCTGGTCGCCGTGCACCACCCGGCTGTAGTCCAGCCCGAGCTGCGGGTCCGCGATGACCTGACTGGCCGCCTTGAACGTGATGGAGAACACGAAGGTCGGCGGAGCGATCACGTCCGGGTGACCGAGCGCCTTCGCGGCCTCCGGGTCGGTGTACGCGGGATTGGCGTCCCCCACGGCCTCCGCGAATTCACGGATCTTCTCCCGGCCCACCTCATAGGGCGCGGTGGGCGGGTAACTCCGCCCCACGAACGACTGGTCGAGCGCCATGGACCTCGCAACCTCCTGCTGTTGCTACTGCTCTTCGTACGTGTGACAACGACACGAGGCCGCCCCCAGGTTTCGGGGACGGCCTCGTGTACGAGCCTGATTTATCGCGTTTCGCGGTGCGCGGTGTGCGCGTTGCAACGCGGGCAGTGCTTCTTCATCTCCAGTCGGTCCGGGTTGTTACGCCGGTTCTTCTTGGTGATGTAGTTCCGCTCCTTGCACTCCACGCAGGCCAGCGTGATCTTCGGGCGGACGTCGGTGGCAGCCACGTGAGTGCTCCTTGACGAACGGATTGATGGTATTAACGCAGGAAAGAGTAGCCGATTGAAGGACCGACCCCGCAATCGGCTACTGAGAGTAGCGGTGACCGGACTTGAACCGGTGACACAGCGATTATGAGCCGCTTGCTCTACCGACTGAGCTACACCGCTGTGATGCGATCGGGCCCCGCCTCGCGACGGGAACCTCTCACACCAGAGCCCCAAAACGGAATCGAACCGTTGACCTTCTCCTTACCATGGAGACGCTCTGCCGACTGAGCTATTGGGGCGAGCGATGAAGACATTACACGGTCGCCCGCCGTTCGCCCAAATCCGTTTCGCCGACCCTGCCCCGTCCCGTCCCGGCCGCTTCCGGACGGGCCGGGACGGGCTGAGACGGGACGGACGGCGCCGGTACGACTATTGCGCTCCTCCGCGCCACGGGCTGATCACCGTCCTAGGCTTCGACTCACTCTGCGTGATCTTGCGTCCCCCACTGCGCAGCCCCGAGCCCAGAGGAGAGCGCGATGCCCGACAGTCAGCCGCAGCCCTTCCACTCGCCCTCCTCCTCGGGCTCCGCCGGCCGCGGCTCGCTCCTGCTCACCGGGGCCCGGCTGGCCGACGGCCGGAGCGTGGACGTACGGCTCCACGGCGGGCGTATCGAGGCGGTGGGCACGGCCGGCAGCCTGACCCCACACCGCGTGCCCGGCCCCGCCGGCCGGGCGGAGACGGGCGGTCACCTGGACCTGGGGGGTTACCTGCTCCTGCCCGCCCCCGCCGATCCGCACGTCCACGCCGACACGGCGCTCACGGCCGACGTCCCGGGCCCCGTCTCCTACGACCCCGAGGACGTCCAGCGCCGGGTCACCGAGGCGGCCCTGCTCCAGCTCGGACACGGCGCCACCGCGCTCCGGGCGCACGTGCGGGTGGGCGACGTCGCCGGGCTCGGCGCGCTGACCGCCGTGCTGCGGACCCGGCGCTCGTTGCGCGGGCTCACCGGGCTGACCGCGGTGGCGATGCCGCGGGTGCTCACCGGGGTGGCCGGTGCCGACGGCCTGGCGATCCTGCGCGACGCCGTCAAGATGGGCGCGGACGTGGTGGGCGGGTGCCCGGACCTCGACCCCGATCCGACGGGGTACGTGGAGGCCGTCCTGGAGGTCGCCGCCGAGCACGGCTGCCCGGTCGACCTGCACACGGACGCCGCCGACCCGGCGCGGCTGGCCCGGCTCGCGGCGATGGCGGGCGGGCTGCGGCCCGGGGTGGCCGTCGGCCCCTGCGACGGCCTGGGCCGGCTCCCCGCCGAGGTGGTCTCCCGGGCCGCGGACCAGCTCGCGGCGGCCGGGGTGACGGTGGTCTGTCTGCCGCAGGGCGCCTGCGGGGCCTCCGACCGCCCCGACGGCACGGCTCCGGTACGGCTGCTGCGGGCGGCCGGGGTGCGGGTCACCGCGGGGAGCGGCGCGCTGCGGGACGTGTCCAACCCGGTCGGGCGGGGCGACCCCCTGGAGGCCGCGTACCTGCTGGCCTCACGGCACGGGCTGCGCCCCGGGGAGGCGTACGACGCGGTGAGCGCGGCGGCACGGGCGGCCCTCGGCCTGCCCGAGGTGCGGGTGGAGGCGGGCTTCCCGGCCGAACTCGTCGCCGTACGCGGGGACCGGCTGGCGGGCGCGCTGTCGCTGGCGTACAGCCGGATCGTCGTGCACCAGGGGCGCGTGGTGGCGCGGACCAGCGCGGTACGGGAGTACGGCGACTCCAGCACCGCGCCCGACCTGGGGCTGCCCCGGCAGGGGCGCAGCGGGCGCGGACGGCCGGACGGGCTCGGCGGACAGGGCGGGCCCGGCGACACGGCCTGAGGGCCGGCCGGGGCCCGGGGGCGAAGTCGTGGGGCGGGGGCGGCCGTCGGGGCGTACGGTCGAAGACATGCGCATTGTCATCGCTGGTGGTCATGGTCAGATCGCGCTGCGGCTGGAGCGGTTGCTCGCCGGGCGCGGTGACGAGGTGGCGGGCATCATCCGCAAGGCGGAGCAGGCCGACGACCTGCGTGCGGCGGGCGCCGAACCGGTCGTGCTGGACCTGGAATCGGCCTCGGTCGACGAGGTGGCGGAGCGGCTGCGGGGCGCCGACGCGGCGGTCTTCGCGGCGGGGGCGGGCCCCGGCAGCGGGGCGGCCCGCAAGGACACGGTGGACAAGGCGGCCGCGGTCCTCTTCGCGGACGCGGCGGTCCGGGCGGGCGTACGGCGCTTCCTGATCGTGTCGTCGATGGGCGCCGATCCCCGCCACCAGGGGGACGAGATCTTCGACGTCTACCTGCGCGCCAAGGGCGAGGCCGACGCCTACGTCAGCTCGCTGGACGCCCTGGACTGGACGGTCCTGCGCCCCGGCGCCCTGACGGACGACGCGGGCACGGGCCTCGTACGCCTGGAGGCGCGCACCGGCCGGGGCCCGGTCCCGCGCGACGACGTCGCCGCCGTCCTGGCGGAACTGATCGACACCCCGGCCACCAACGGCCTGACCCTGGAGCTGATCAGCGGTTCGGCGCCCGTGTCGGTGGCGGTCAAGGCGGTGGCCGGGAACTGAGGGCGGGGGCCGGCAATCAGAAAAGGGGGAGCTGTCCGGGGAAGTCGGGGACGACGTACCCGTCCAAGGACGGCTGCACCGCTCCCAGTTGCGCCGGCCGGCGCGAACCGGGACAGGACACCAGTTCGCCGTTCCCCCGTGTGCCGGGCGGGTCGTGGCGCGCGTACCGCCCCGCGACCACGGCGATCTCGCGACGGCACTCGGGGCAGGTTCTGCGGCGGGAGGACGAGGCCATGACCCCAGTCTGCCCCGCCGCCCCCGGCCCACGGACCCACTCATGACGAAGGGCCCCGTGACCTGCTGTTCGGGCAGGTCACGGGGCCCTTTCGTTCCCGTGTGGCGGCGCCAGGATTCGAACCTGGGAAGGCTGAGCCGGCAGATTTACAGTCTGCTCCCTTTGGCCGCTCGGGCACACCGCCGGGGTTCGCTGCTCGTCGTACCGCTTTGGGGCGGTGCTCCGTGGCAACGACGTAAACAATACCCGATGTGGAGGGGTGCTTCGCCACCCGATTGATCGCGGCCGGGGCAGCGCCGGGTGGCTAGGCTTGGGCGGATGCGGTCGAGGACCCTGCCGGGCCCGGCGGCCGCCGACGTATGCCGGTACGGAGCCGATACGCGGCCCGACACGCACCCAGATACAAGGAGCCACAGGACATGGCCGACTCCAGTTTCGACATCGTCTCGAAGGTCGAGCGGCAGGAGGTCGACAACGCCCTCAACCAGGCCGCCAAGGAGATCTCGCAGCGCTACGACTTCAAGGGTGTGGGCGCCTCGATCTCGTGGTCCGGGGAGAAGATCCTCATGGAGGCCAACTCCGAGGACCGGGTGAGCGCCATCCTCGACGTCTTCCAGTCCAAGCTGATCAAGCGCGGCATCTCGCTCAAGGCTCTGGACGCGGGCGAGCCGCAGCTCTCCGGCAAGGAGTACAAGATCTTCGCGTCGATCGAGGAGGGCATCTCCCAGGAGAACGCGAAGAAGGTGGCCAAGATCATCCGCGATGAGGGGCCCAAGGGTGTGAAGGCCCAGGTGCAGGGCGACGAGCTGCGCGTCTCCTCGAAGAGCCGGGACGACCTGCAGACCGTCATCTCGCTGCTGAAGGGCCAGGACTTCGACTTCGCTCTGCAGTTCGTGAACTACCGGTGAGGCACTGCCGGTGACGCGCTGAGCCGGTGACGCGGGGCCTGCGAGCGGGCCGCGTCGGCGGAGAGAACGGGAGAGGGCGGACACCTGTGGTGTCCGCCCTCTCCCGTTCTGTTTCGTCCGGTGCCCGTGTGTTCAGTTGCGCGAGTTGCCGAACAGGAGCCGGTAGGCGACCAGGAGCACCAGCGAACCGCCGATCGCCGCGGCCCAGGTCGCGCCGTCGTAGAAGTCCTTGCTGACCGGGTGGTCCAGCCAGCGGGCCGAAATCCAGCCGCCGATGAACGCACCGGCGATGCCGATGAGGGTGGTGCCGACGATCCCGCCGGGGTCGCGGCCCGGCAGCAGGAACTTGGCGATGGCTCCGGCCAACAGTCCGAGGATGATCCAGCCGATGACGGTCATGCCGTGACCCTGCCCTTTCTCGCTGTGCCCACACTGTGCCAGTGCTGCGGGCCAGTTCCTCCGTGATGTTCATGTCCTCTGCCGGAGAGGACGTTCCGACCGGGCCGGGTGGTTGCGCCCGTCGGCGGGGCGGGGCAGGCGGGGCACACGGCACCGGGGCGGGGCCGGGATTGCTCCCGCCCCGGGCGACCGCTTCGTCACCAACCGGTGCGCTGCGTCGGTCCCGCCGTGAAGGGCTGGTCCGTGCGCACGATCTCGCGGCCCATCGGGAGCAGCGAGACGGGGATCAGCTTGAAGTTGGCGATGCCGAGCGGGATGCCGATGATCGTGACGCACAGCGCGATGCCGGTGACGATGTGGCCGAGCGCCAGCCACCAGCCGGCGAGGACGAGCCACAGCACGTTCCCGATGCAGGAGGGGGCTCCCGCGTCGCGCCGCTCGACCGTCGTGTACCCGAAGGGCCACAGGGCGTAGACGCCGATGCGGAAGGCCGCTATGCCGAAGGGGATGCCGATGATCGTGATGCAGAGCAGCGCGCCCGCGAACAGGTAGCCGAGGAACAGCCAGAAGCCGCTGAGCACGAGCCAGATGACGTTGAGGATGGTCTTCACTGCTGACGACCTGCCATGTTTTCGAGCCGGGCGATTCGCTCCGCCATCGGCGGGTGGGTGGAGAACATCTTGGACAGTCCCTGCCCCGGGCGGAAGGGGTTGGCGATCATCATGTGGCTGGCGGTCTCGAGCCGGGGCTCCGGGGGGAGCGGGAGCTGCTTGGTGCCCAGTTCCAGCTTGCGCAGGGCGCCGGCCAGGGCGAGCGGGTCGCCGGTCAGCTGGGCGCCGGAGGCGTCGGCCTCGTACTCCCGGGAGCGGCTGATGGCCAGTTGGATGACGGTGGCGGCGAGCGGACCGAGCAGCATGATGAGGAGCATGCCCAGCAGGCCGGGTCCGTCGTCGTCGTTGGACCGGCCGACGGGGATGAGCCAGGCGAAGTTGACCAGGAACATGATCACGGAGGCGAGGGCACCGGCGACGGAGGAGATCAGGATGTCCCGGTTGTAGACGTGGCTGAGCTCGTGCCCGATGACGCCGCGCAGCTCCCGCTCGTCGAGCAGACGCATGATGCCCTCGGTGCAGCACACGGCCGCGTTGCGCGGGTTGCGGCCGGTCGCGAAGGCGTTCGGCGCCTCCGTGGGCGAGATGTACAGGCGGGGCATCGGCTGGCGGGCCTGGGTGGAGAGCTCGCGGACCATGCGGTACAGCGCCGGGGCCTCGAACTCGCTCACCGGCCGGGCGCGCATCGCGCGGAGGGCGAGCTTGTCGCTGTTCCAGTACGCGTACGCGTTGGTGCCCAGGGCGACGAGGACGGCGACGACGAGCCCCGCTCGGCCGAAGAAGCTGCCGATGACGATGATGAGCGCGGACAGTCCCCCGAGGAGTACTGCGGTCCTGAGCCCGTTGTGCCGGCGGTGCACGGTACGCCCTCCAAGTCGTGCAGCAGGGGAACCCTTTGCTTGCTGGTCTCGCTCGCTGTGGTTGCTTCCTGGTCTCCGGATGCCACCGGTGCCGTGGTGACATGTCCAGTGGACCCTTCCGTACTGGTCAACGCCAGGCGAGGGCCACCAGTTCCCCGGCGCCCCGCGCGGGGCGTGTGGGCCGTACGGGTGACCGCCGTGGCGGGCTCCCCGCGCGTGTGGAGGCCGGGTGCCGTACGCGCGCGTGCCCGGCGGCGGCGCTCAGAAGAGTCCGGTGCCGGCGAACCGCAGGATGAGCTGGGGCGCTCCGGAGAGGGCGACGGCCACCACCGCTGTCACGGTGATCGCGGCGGTGAGGGGGGCCGGGACACGGTGCCCGGCGGTCGCCTCCTCGGGTGCCCGGAACAGCAGTGCCGTCCATTGGAGGTAGTAGAAGAGCGCGATCGCGACGTTGACGGCCATGACGACGGCCAGCCAGCCGAGTCCGGCGTCGACGGCCGCGGAGAACACCGTGACCTTGGCGAAGAGCCCGATGACGCCGGGCGGCAGTCCGGCGAGGCAGAGCAGGAAGAAGGCCAGGAGCAGGGCGGTGAGGGGGTTGGCCGCGTACAGGCCGCGGTAGTCCTCGACACGGTTCGCGGCCCGGGTGCGGCCCACGAGGGCGGCCACCGCGAAGGCTCCGAGGTTCACCGCCGCGTACATGAGCGCGTAGGCGACGGTGGAGCCGACCGAGCGTTCGGGGTCGTCGGAGTACGCGGCGGCGGCGATCGGCACCAGGAGGTAGCCGGCCTGGCCGACGGACGACCACGCGAGCAGGCGTACCGCGCTGTACGCGCGCGTGGCCTGCTGCCGGAGGGCGCCGACGTTGCCGACGGTCATGGTCAGGGCGGCCAGTGCCGCGAGCGCGGGGCCCCAGGCGTCGGCGTAGGACGGCAGGGCGACGACGGTGACGAGGATGAGGCCCGAGAAGCCGACCGCCTTGCCGATCACGGACAGGTAGGCCGCGATCGGCAGGGGTGCGCCCACGTAGGTGTCGGGCACCCAGAAGTGGAAGGGCACGGCGGCCGTCTTGAAGGCGAAGCCGACGAGGGTGAGGACGACGCCGGTCTGGGCCAGGGTGGTGAACTGCCCGTCGACGTGCTGGATGCGCTCGGCCACCTGGGTGAGGTAGAGGGTGCCGGTGGTGGCGTAGAGGAAGCTGATGCCCATGAGGCTGACCGCGGTCGCGGTGACCGAGGACAGGAAGAACTTCAGGGCCGCTTCGGAGGACCTGCGGTCGCCCTGCCGGAGGCCGACGAGGGCGAAGGCGGGCAGGGAGGCGACCTCCAGGGCGACGATCAGGGTCGCGAGGTCGCGGGAGGCGGGCAGGAGGGCGGCGCCGGCCGCGGAGGAGAGCAGCAGGAACCAGAACTCGCCCTCGGGCAGCCGCCGGTCGGCGTCCTTCACCGCGGTGACCGACAGCAGGGCGGTGAGCAGGGCGCCGCCGAGGACCAGGAACTGGATGGCGAGGGCGAAGGTGTCCGCGGTGTAGCTGCAGACGCCGGCCTCTCCGCTCTGGCAGAACGTCGAGCGGTCGTCGTTCACCAGGGGCAGCAGCATGAGGGCGGCGGCCGCGAGTCCGGCGACCGAGATCCAGCCGAGCAGGCCCTTGCGGGCGTCCTTGACGAACAGGTCGGCGACGAGGACGACGAGTGCCACGACCGCCGTGATGGTGGGCGGCGCGATGGCGAGCCAGTCGACGGACTGGACGACGCTCTGGGCCAGGGGCTGGGCCGGGAAGCTCATCGGGTGCCTCCTGAGAGGAGCTGCTGCACGGCCGGGTCGGTCAGCCCGAGCAGGGTTCTGGGCCACAGTCCCGCGACGACGGTGAGGGCGACGAGCGGGGTCCAGGCGGCGAACTCGTACGTGCGCACGTCGGCGAACGTCGGCTGCGGGGCGTCCTGCCGTACCGCGCCCATGCAGACGCGGCGGACCACGATCAGCATGTACGCGGCCGTCAGCAGGGTGCCGAAGGCGGCGATCGCCATGAAGGTGAGGAAGGCGGGGCGGCTGAGGCCGTCGTGCGGGTCGAAGGCACCGAACAGGGCGAGCATCTCCCCCCAGAACCCGGCCAGCCCCGGCAGGCCCAGCGAGGCGACCGCGGCGAAGGCGAGCAGTCCGCCGAGCCGGGGAGCCTTGCCGTACAGGGCGTGGCCGGACTCCTCGGCGAGGGTGTCGAGGTCGGTGGTGCCGGTGCGCTCCTTGAGCGCGCCGACCACGAAGAAGAGCAGGCCGGTGATCAGGCCGTGGGCGATGTTGGCGAAGAGGGCGCCGTTGACGCCGGTCGGTGTCATGGTCGCGATGCCGAGCAGGACGAAGCCCATGTGGCCGACGGAGGAGTAGGCGATGAGGCGCTTGAGGTCGCCCTTCGCGCCTCTCCTGGCAAGGGCCAGGCAGGCCAGGGAGCCGTAGACGATGCCGACGACGGCGAAGGCGGCGAGGTAGGGCGCGAAGGTGCGGAAGCCGTCCGGGGCCACCGGCAGCAGGATGCGGACGAACCCGTACGTACCCATCTTGAGCAGGACGCCGGCCAGCAGGACCGAGCCGACGGTCGGCGCGGCGGTGTGGGCGTCGGGCAGCCAGCTGTGCAGCGGCCACATCGGGGTCTTCACCGCGAGCCCGATCCCGATCGCCAGAACGGCGGTGACCTGCACGGACGTGGTCAGCGACCGGCCGTTGTCAGTGGCGAGTGCCACCATGTCGAAAGTGCCCGCCTTGATCCCGATCAGGAGCAGGCCGAGCAGCATGACGACGGAGCCGAGGAGCGTGAAGAGGATGAACTTCCAGGCGGCCCCGGCCCGTCCCGCGCCGCCCCAGCGGGCGATGAGGAAGTACATCGGGATGAGGACCGTCTCGAAGGCGAGGAAGAAGAGGATCAGGTCGAGGACGGCGAAGGTGGCGAGGGTGCCGGACTCGAGGACGAGCAGCAGCGCGACGAACGCCTTCGGGCTCGGCCCGGAGGCCCGCGGCGTCGGCTCGTGTCGCTGCTTGGAGTACGAGTAGAGCGCGCAGAGGAAGGTCAGCAGCGCGGTCAGGACCAGGAGGGGGAGGGAGATGCCGTCGATGCCGAGGTGGATGCGCACGTCGAGTGCGGGGATCCAGCTGATGTCCGTGCTCGCCTGCATCCTCGACGGGTGGTCGTGGTCGAAGCCGAGGACGAGGACGACCGCGGCGGCGAGGACCGCGCCGGTGACGGTGACGCCGTGCCGCAGCACGGCCTGCTCGGGCGACTTCCCCTTCAGTCCGGGCGGGGCCGGCAGAAGGGCGGCGACGGCACCGAGGAGCGGGCCGACGACGAGGAACGCGAGAAGGACCCGCATCACGGACTCGTTGATATCGATCACGCCTGCTCACGCTCCCGTGGCGACGAGGACGGCGGCGACCGCGAGGACGACGGTGCCGGCGAGCAGCGCGCTCACATAGGTCTGCACATTGCCGGTCTGGGCACGTCGTACGGCGGCCCCGAGCAGCCTCGGCAGGGCGCCCGCCGCGCGGACGTAGGTGTCGACGACCTCCCGGTCGAGGAACCGGACGAGGCTCGCTCCGGCCAGGACCGGGCGGACGAAGAGGGCCGAGTACACCGCGTCCAGGTGGAAGCCGGCGGCCGCGTGCCGGTGCACCGGGCCCAGCAGGAGCCGTCCCGGGTCGGACGGGTCGGGGGCAGAGGCGAGGTTGCCGTAGGCGGGCCGGTGGCTGGCGATGACCTCGGCCTCCACCAGGGCGGCGTCGCCCTCGGGGTGGGCCGCGACCGCGCCGAGCGGGGTGCGGTCCGCGAGCGCCGTGGTGTGCCGCCAGGCGGCGTAGGTGACGATGCCGCCCACCAGGGCCACTCCCGTGCCGAGCACGGACGTGGTCAGGGCGGGGGTGAGGTCGTTGTCGTCGAACCAGTCGGGCAGCAGCCGGAAGGTGAGTCCGCCCAGCGCGAGTGAGGGGACGGCGAGCACCCAGAGCACGGCGTTCATGGCCACCGGCTGCCGGCCGTGGTCGGGGGCCTCGGCACCTGTGCCGCGGAAGGCCAGCAGCCACAGACGGGTCGCGTACGCGGCGGTGAGCAGGGCCGTGATCAGGGCGGCGACGAGGACGGTCCAGCCCGCGGCGGCGGGTGCGTGCCCGGTGTGGCCGGTGGCCACGTGCTCCGCGGCGCCGAGGACGGACTCCTTGGAGAAGAAGCCGCTGAAGGGCGGGATCGCGGCGAGCGCGAGCAGGGCCACGGTCATCGTCCAGAAGGCGTCCGGGACACGGTCGCGCAGGCCCCGCATGCGGGACATGGCGGCCAGCGAGTTGGTGCCGGCGGCGTGAATGATCACGCCGGCGGCCAGGAACAGGAGCGCCTTGAAGGCGCCGTGGGACAGGAGGTGGAAGACGGCGGCGCCCCGGTCGCCCGTGGCGAGGGCGCCGGTCATGTACCCGAGCTGTCCGATCGTCGAGTAGGCCAGGACGCGTTTGATGTCGTCCTGGGCGAGGGCGGCGAGGGCGGAGCCGACCATCGTGACGGCGGCCATGACGGCGAGGACGACCATCGCGGCCCGCGAGGCCTCGAAGAGCGGAAGGAGCCGGGCGACGAAGTACACGCCGGCGGCGACCATGGTCGCCGCGTGGATCAGCGCGGAGACGGGCGTCGGGCCCGCCATCGCGTCGGGGAGCCAGGTGTGCAGCGGGAACTGCGCGGACTTGCCCGCCACACCGGCCAGGAGCAGCAGCGCGATCACCGTCGGGTGGCCGACCGATCCGCCGGCCACCGCGCCGAGGATCTCGGTGATGCGGAAGGAGCCCGCCTCGGTGGCCAGCGCCAGCAGACCGATCAGGAAGGGGACGTCGCCGAGCTTGGTGACCAGGAAGGCCTTGAGGGAGGCGGCGCGGGCCTCCGGGGTCTCCCAGTAGTGGCCGACCAGGAAGTACGAGCAGATGCCCATGACTTCCCAGCCGACGAGCAGCACCATCAGGTCGCCGGAGTAGACGACGAGGAACATGGCGGAGGTGAACAGGGAGACGAGCGCGGCGTACGAGGCGTAGCGCGGGTCGTCGCGCAGGTAGCCCGTCGAGTAGATCTGCACGCAGGTGGCGACGGTGCCGACCAGGACGGCGACGAGGGCGGCGAAGCCGTCGATGTGCAGGGCGAGTTCGACGGGGACCGAGCCGGTGGGCGTCAGTTCCGTGACGGCGTCGACGGCCCGGCCGCCGCCCTGGCGGGCCATGACGAGGACGGCGAGGACGAGGGCCGCCAGCGTGGGCAGGACCGCGAGGGGACGGACGAATCCGGGCGCCGACCGGCCCAGCAGGAGGCCCGCGGCTGCCCCGAGGAAGGGAAGGAGGGGGACGAGTACGGCGAGGGTGGTCGTGGTCACGCGGTGGCCTCAGCCTTCTCGCCGGCCGCCCCGGTCGCGAGGGTGTCGGTGTCGGGGCCGTCCGGCTCGCGGCCCTCGGCGGTGTCGCGGAGCCGGTCGATGTCCGAGGTGCCGCGGTTGCGGTGGACGGCGAGGACGATCGCCAGGCCGATGCCGATCTCGGCGGCCGCGACGGCGATGGTGAACAGGGTGAGGGCCTGGCCGGAGTGCAGGGTCTCCTCGGCGGCCTTGCTGAGCCAGACGTCGAAGGCGACCAGGTTGAGGTTGACGGCGTTGAGCATCAGCTCGACGGACATCAGGACGAGGATCGCGTTGCGGCGGGCGAGGACGCCGTAGAGGCCGGTGCAGAAGAGGAGGGCGGACAGGACGGCTGGATAGGCGAGGTGCATCAGCGGACACCGCCCTTGTCGGCACCGTGGGCGGCTGGCGGGCCGGCGGCGGGCGGGCCGGCGGTGCGCTCCGCCTTGGCCCTGCGGGACAGGACGATGGCGCCGACCAGGGCGGCGAGGAGGAGGACGGAGAGGGCCTCGAAGGGCAGGACCCAGTTCTGGAAGAGGCTCGCCCCGGTGACGGCGGTGGAGCCGGCGGCCGGGCCGTCCAGGTCGATCCAGGTGGCGCGGAAGGCGTCGACGACGACCCACACCAGGGCCGCCGCGGAGGCCGCGGCCACGGTGAGGGCGGCCCAGCGGTTGCCGGAGTCGGCGTCCGGGGACCGGCCGACGGGTGCCCTGGTGAGCATCAGGCCGAACAGGAGGAGGACGACGACGGCACCGACGTAGATGAGGACCTGGACCCAGGCGATGAACTCGGCGGTGAGCAGCAGGTATTCGACGGCCAGGCCGCCGAGGGCCACCACCAGCCACAGCGCCGCGTGCACGAGTTGGCGGGTGGTGACGGTGAGGACGGCGGCTCCGAAGGTGACGAGGCCGACGAGGAGGAAGGCGATCTCCACGCCGGTCGGGGACAGGAATCCGTGGGACGCGGCGGCGAGGGTCATGACCCGTCCTCCTGCCCCGTCCGGTCCTCCGCCTGCTGCTGCGCGGCGAGTCTGTCGGCGGCCTTGCGGGCGGCGGCGAGTTCCTTGGGCTCCTCCGCGCCGGGGTCGAGGGCGGGCGGGGCCGGCACGGTCCACATCCACTCGCGCAGCTTGTCGCGCTCGTGGGTGAGGTCGCGGATGTCGGTCTCGGCGTACTCGAACTCCGGGGACCAGAACAGGGCGTCGAAAGGACAGACCTCGATGCAGATGCCGCAGTACATGCACAGGGCGAAGTCGATGGCGAAGCGGTCGAGGACGTTGCGGCTGCGCTCGCGTCCGCCGGGGGCGGCCGCCGGGACCGTCTCCTTGTGGGAGTCGATGTAGATGCACCAGTCGGGGCACTCGCGGGCGCACAGCATGCAGACCGTGCAGTTCTCCTCGAACAGGCCGATCACGCCGCGGGTGCGGGGCGGCAGTTCCGGCTGGGCGTCCGGGTACTGCTCGGTGACGGTCTTCCGCGTCATCGTGCGCAGGGTGACGGCCAGGCCCTTGGCCAGGCCGGAGCCGGGGACGGGGGGCATGGTTACTGGATCACCACCTTGACGACGCCGGTGAGGGCGATCTGGGCGAGGGAGAGGGGGACGAGGAGCGTCCAGGACAGTTTCTGGAGCTGGTCCTCGCGCAGGCGGGGGTAGGTCACGCGCAGCCAGATCACGACGAAGGCCAGGACGGCCGCCTTGAGCAGGGTCCACACCCAGCCCAGGCCGTCGGCGCCCCAGGGGCCGTGCCAGCCGCCCAGGAAGAGCACGGTGGTCAGACCGCACAGGACGACGATCCCGGCGTACTCGGCGAGGAGGAACAGGGCGAAGCGCAGGCCGGTGTACTCGGTGTAGGCGCCGAAGATGATCTCCGAGTCGGCGACCGGCATGTCGAACGGGGGCCGCTGCAGCTCGGCCAGACCGGCGACGAAGAAGACGACCGCGCCGACGATCTGCCAGGGCAGCCACCACCACTCGAAGGCGTCGAGGATGCCGACGAGCGAGACGGTGCCGGCCGCCATCGCCACGGAGGCGGCGGTGAGCAGCATCGGGAGTTCGTAGGCGAGGAGTTGGGCGGCGGTGCGCAGGCCGCCGAGGAGGGAGAACTTGTTGGCCGAGGACCAGCCGGCCATGAGCGAGCCGAGGACGCCCACGCCCATGACGGCCAGGACGAAGAAGACGCCCGCGTCGACGACCTGCCCGACGGCGCCCTCCCCGGGACCGACGGGAACGGCCAGAAGGACGAGGAGGTACGGCAGCAGGGCCACGGCCGGGGCGAGCTGGAAGATGCGGCGGTCCGCGTCGGCGGGGACCACGTCCTCCTTCTGCGCGAACTTCACGCCGTCCGCGACGAGCTGGGCCCAGCCGTGGAAGCCGCCCGCGTACATCGGGCCGAGGCGGCCCTGCATGTGCGCCATCACCTTGTGTTCCGTCTGACCGACTATCAGGGGGAAGGTGAGGAAGACGACGAAGACGATCAGGAGGCGCAGGGTGACGTCGAGCACGTCGTTCACTGCGGGCCTCCTGGGGGGTTCGGGGGGTCACGGGGGACGTCGGTGTCGTCGGCGGTGTCGGGGTCCGGGTGGGCCTCGGGCGCCTCGGCGTCGTCCGGCTCCTCGGGGGCGGCCCCGGGCTCGTCGAACGCCGGGCGGGCGTGGTGCCACGGGGCGTCCGGGCTGCGCGGTGCCGAGGGCGTCGGCTTCGGCGCCGGTTTTTCGGCGGGCGCCGGCGGGGTGCCGGTCCCGTCGCCGCTGCGGGGGGCGCCGCCGGAACCCGCGTCGTCCTGCTGCCGGGACTCCGGTGCCTCCCGCCGGCTCGCCGAGCCCTGGGACGCGCTCCGGTTGCGCCGGGGGCGGGCGGTACCGCCGACGTCCCGCCGCCCGGCAGCGGCGTCGGCGGCGGTGGCACCGGCGGCGGGCCCGTCCGTCGGGACGGTGGACGATGCGTCCGTCGGGGCGGTCGACGGAGCGGGGGACGAGGCGTCCGTCGGCCCGGCCGCCCGCTGGGACGCGGAACCCTGGCTCGCGCTGCGCGCACGCCGGGGCGGGCGCGGCTCCGGGGCGGCCTGGCCGGCCGAGCCCTCGGCCGCCGTACGGGAGCGGCGCGGCGCGGCCGGGGCCTCGCCGCCCGGCGCCGACACCGCCGCCGACGCCTCGGCCGCCGTACGGGTACGCCGGGCCGGGCGCTCCCCCGCCGTCCGCCCCGCGCGGGCCGGAGCGGGAGGGAGCTGGCCCTTCGACGGGCCCCACTCGTTGGGGTCGGGGACGCCCGGCGGCAGCATCTGGCGGCGACGGGGGCCGCCGTGTTCGGACTCGCCGGGCTCCTTGGCCCCGGGCCAGGCCTTGGCGACGCGGGCGGCGAGGACGAAGTCCTTGCGCAGCGGGTGGCCCTCGAAACCCTCCGGCAGGAGCAGGTGGTCGAGGGCGGGGTGGTCCTCGAAGGCGACCCCGAACATCTCGTGGGTCTCGCGTTCGTGCCAGGCGGCGCCCGCGTACACGCCCACGGCGGTGGGCAGGACCGGGGCCTCGTGCGGGACGGTCGTGCGCAGCAGCAGCCGGCGTACGGGTCCCAGCGCGGCGACGTGCGCGGCGACGCGGAACCCGGTGCCCGGTTCGTCGACCGCGCTCAGCCAGTCGAAGTAGGTGCAGCCCAGGCGGTCGCGCGCCGTCTCCAGAGCGGTGATCCAGGAGGCGGGCGGCACGTCGACGGTCAGGAGGTCGTACGCCTCCTCCGCCGTGGCGTCCGGGCCGAAGAGTTCCTCGGCGCCGGCGGGCAGCCAGCCGGCCGCGGTCATCGCCCCTCCCCCGCGTCGGAGGACGGGGCGGGCGGTCGCACCAGCCCGCTGCGCAGCGCGGCCGTCGACGGCCGGGGCGAGGCGCCGTACCGCTCCCCCAGGGACTCGCGCGCGATCTTCTCCTGGAGCTTGAGGATCCCCTGGAGCAGCGCCTCCGGACGCGGCGGGCAGCCGGGGACGTAGACGTCGACGGGGATGATCTGGTCGACGCCCTTCGTCACGGAGTAGGAGTCCCAGTAGGGGCCGCCGCAGTTGGAGCAGGCTCCGAAGGAGATGACGTACTTCGGCTCGGGCATCTGCTCGTACAGGCGCTTGACGGCCGGAGCCATCTTGTCGGTCACCGTGCCGGAGACGACCATCAGGTCGGCCTGGCGCGGGCCCGGCGCGAAGGGGATGACGCCGAGCCGGATGAAGTCGTGGCGGGCCATCGACGCGGCGATGAACTCGATCGCGCAGCAGGCGAGGCCGAAGTTGAAGACCCAGAGCGAGTAGCGGCGGCCCCAGTTCAGGACGACCTTCATCGGCTCCGGGGCGAGGCGTGCGAGCGTGCCCAGACGCTTGGGCTCGGGCAGCGGCACGGGCCCGGGAGCGGGTGCGGGTGCGGGACCGGAGGGGTTCACGTCCATGACAGGACGCCCTTCTTGTATGCGTACAACAGGCCCACGGCGAGGAACCCGAGGAAGACGAACATCTCCACGAGGGTCGTGGCCCCGTAACCAGGGTCGGCGAAGACCGTCGCCCAGGGGAAGAGGAAGATCGAGTCGACCGCGAAGACGACGTAGAGGAAGGCGTAGACGTAGTAGCGGACCTGGGTGTGCGCCCAGCCCTCTCCGACGGGGTCGACGCCGCACTCGTAGGTGAGCAGCTTCTCGGGGGTCGGGACCACCGGTCGCAGCAGGCGTCCGGCGCCGAAGGCCACGGCGACGAAGAGCACCCCGACGACGGCGAGCAGGCCGACGACCGAGTAGGACCGGAAGTAGTCCGCGGCGAGCCCGACGGTCGCATCGGCGGTGGTCACGGCGCCGGCGGTCGCGTCGCCGACGGTCGGTTCCGGCACGTGCGCCCCTCACTCCCTGTCGTGAACGTCGTGACCGTCCTGGACGCGGCGTCCGACGATCCGTACGCACGGGAGTCTAGAGCCTGATAAAGAGACGGTAAGCAGCCCGTCGCGGGTTGAGACGCGGGGTGGGGTTTTCCTCAGTGCGTGCCGGGCGGCCCACCTCATGGCGCGGTGCCGCGCCGCACGGCACGCTGACGGGTATGACCGAACGCCTCTCCACCCCGAGCCGCGCCCGGACCACCGGCGCGGCGGCCGACGACCGCCCGCCGCCGGCCCGTTTCGCCTACGACCGGCACACCTGGAAGGAGATCGCCCATCTGCTGGCGAACCTCCCGGCGGCACTGCTCGGTTTCGTCTACGTCGTGACGATGCTGTCCGTCGGCATCGGCCTGACGGTCACGGTGGTCGGGCTCCCGCTGCTGGCGGCCGGTCTGCTGGGCGCGCGGCAGTTGGGGAAGCTGGAGCGGGCCCGGGCCCGGGCGCTGCTCGGGGTGCGGGTGGACGAACCGAGTCCGCTGCCGCGGCTGGGCGGGCGCGGCTTCTTCGCACAGTTGTGGATGTCGCTGAAGGACCCGGTGGGCTGGCGCACGGTGCTGTATGACGTCATCCGGTTTCCCTGGGGCGTCGCCACCTTCCTCGTCACGCTGACGTCGTTGTTCGTGCTGTGGCCGGTGCTGCCGTTCCTGGCGCGGGGCATGGCCAACGTCGACCGGGCGATGGTGCGCGGGCTGCTGTCGCCGTCCGACGAGCTGGAGCGGCGGATCGCCGAGCTGGAGTCGGACCGGGGGATCGTGGTGGACACGGCCGCGGCCGACCTGCGGCGCATCGAGCGCGACCTGCACGACGGGGCGCAGGCCCGCCTCGTCAACCTCGCCATGGGGCTCGGCCTGGCGAAGGAGAAGCTCCTGGAGGACCCGGACGCGGCGGCGGCCATGGTCGACGAGGCACACGGCGAGGTGAAGCTGGCCCTGCAGGAGCTGCGGGACCTGGCCCGCGGCATCCATCCCGCCGTCCTCACCGACCGGGGTCTGGACGCGGCGCTCTCCTCGGTCGCCTCCCGCTGC
Source organism: Streptomyces ardesiacus (assembly GCF_003112575.1). Lineage (GTDB taxonomy): Bacteria > Actinomycetota > Actinomycetes > Streptomycetales > Streptomycetaceae > Streptomyces > Streptomyces ardesiacus. The sequence goes on along the minus strand of NZ_BEWC01000002.1, from coordinate 197,062 downwards.
ACCGTGCCGGTCGAGGTGACCGTCGACCTGACGGAGCGCCCCGCGCCCGCCATCGAGGGCATCGCCTACTTCACGGTCTCGGAGCTGCTCCAGAACGTCAGCAAGCACAGCGGGGCGAGGTCGGCCGCCGTGGAGGTGTGGCGGTCGTCCGACCGGCTGCTCATACAGGTGGAGGACGACGGCCGGGGCGGCGCGCGCCTCGACGGCGGCACGGGGATGAAGGGCCTCGCCGACCGGCTGTCCGCCGTCGACGGCCTCTTCGTCGTCGACTCGCCGGAGGGCGGACCGACGACGATCACGGCCGAGCTGCCGTGGCGCGACCGCACGCCGGCCGACGCGGCCGGCTCCGCGCCCGGGAGGTAGGGAAAACCCCCCTTCGCGGACGCCGACGGGCTCCATTGGCCGGGGCGGCGCGGTCCAGGAGGGTGGAGGTACGACAGCGCAGCCGCAGGGCGACGAGGAGAGGGACGGCACCGATGGCCACGGAATACGGACAGAGTTACGGACTCGGGAGCGGGTCCGGCTTCCCCGGGGACACCGGCACGCGGCGCCACCGCCTGCCGGCGGGGCTGCGGGCACCGTTCGAGGCGCGGAGCCTGCGCGAGTTCGGCTACGTGCTGCTGGGGCTGCCGATCGGCATCCTGCTCTTCACGTTCGCGGTGACGATGGTGTCGCTGGGAGCGGGCCTGCTCGTGACGTTCCTGGGGGTGCCGGTGCTGGCCGCCGCGCTCGCCGGGTGCCGGGGCTTCGGGGCGATGGAGCGGGTGCGGGCGCGGGCCCTGCTGGGGCTGCGGATGTCCGACCCCGAGCCGCTGCGGATGAAGAAGCAGGGGGCGATGGGCTGGATGGGGGCGGTGCTCAAGAGCGGCGCCTCCTGGCGGAGCCTGCTGTACGCGATCGTGCAGTTCCCCTGGTCGGTCTTCTCCTTCGCCGTGTCGGTGACCTTCTGGGTGACCGGGTGGGCGATGCTGACGTACCCGCTGTGGTTCTGGGTGTTCCCGATGTACACCGGTCAGGACGGGCTCCAGCTCTACGGCGACGAGACGCACGGGATCTACCTGGACAACCCGTTCGAGATCACCGTGACGGCGCTGATCGGGCTGCTGTTCACGCTGGTCACGCCGTGGCTGGTGCGGGCGCTGACCACGGTGGACCGGGTCATGGTGCACGGGCTGCTCGGGCCGTCGAGGCTGGCGACGCGGGTCGTGGAGCTGGAGTCGGACCGGGGGGTCGTGGTGGACACGGCCGCGGCCGACCTGCGGCGCATCGAGCGCGACCTGCACGACGGGGCGCAGGCCCGCCTCGTCAACCTCGCGATGGATCTGGGGCTGGCCAAGGAGAAGCTGAAGGAGGACCCCCGGGCCGCGGCCGTCATGGTGGACGAGGCCCACGGCGAGGTGAAGACGGCGCTCCAGGAGCTGCGGGACCTGGCTCGGGGCATCCACCCCGCGGTCCTCACCGACCGCGGGCTGGACGCGGCGCTGTCGGCGGTCGCCTCGCGCTGCACGGTGCCGGTGCGGGTGGAGGTCGACCTGGCGGAGCGGCCGGCGTCGGCGATCGAGGGCATCGCCTACTTCACGGTCTCGGAGCTGCTCCAGAACATCAGCAAGCACGCCCGGGCCACGTGGGCCGCGGTGGAGGTGTGGCGGGTGGAGAACCGGCTGATGCTCCAGGTCGTGGACAACGGTGTGGGCGGTGCGAACGCGTCGGCCGGTTCGGGTCTGGCCGGTCTGGCGGAGCGGCTCGACGCGGTGGACGGGATCCTCGTGGTGGACTCGCCGGCCGGGGGGCCGACGCGGATCACGGCGGAGCTGCCCTGGCGGAGCGACCCGGCCACCGTCTGACCACGCGGTCATCGTCTGACCGCCCCGGTCATCGTCTGACCCATCCGGTCACCGTCTGACCCGTCCGGTCACCGTCTGACCGACGCGGCGCCCGGCTCCGTCACGGAGCCGGGCGCCGTCACGGGGCCGACGGCATCCCTCGGTCCGGGTCCCCGCCCCTGAGCCCGATGTCGTCCCAGGCTCCGCCCCCGCCCCGGCGCCGGGGCTCACTCCGTGGCCCGGGCGCCGGACCTGGTCGCAGCGCTGCCCCGGGCGGGCCGGGCACCCGCCCAGGAGGCGGCGCCCGCACCGCCGACCGGCCCGCGCCGCCCCCGGCCCCCTCCCCCGGGCCGGGACGGCGTGATCCAGAACCGGCCGTCGCACGGCCGAACCGGGGCCGGTCTCCCGGAGTTCCCGAGCCCTGAGGACGTCCGGCCCCGGATGCTGGGATGCTTGACCCGTCACACGGACGGTTCGTGGCCGCGGCGCGGGCCGCGCGGACCGCGAGGTGCACGGGCTGTGGGGGGCCGAGATCGTGGAGGACAGGGTGCGGGTGGTCATCGCCGAGGATTCAGTGCTGCTCCGAGAGGGGCTGACCCGGTTGCTGACCGACCGCGGGCACGAGGTCGTGGCCGGTGTCGGCGACGCCGAGGCGCTGATCAAGACCATCACCGAGCTGGACGCGCAGGGCGAGCTGCCCGACGTCGTAGTGGCGGACGTACGGATGCCGCCGACGCACACCGACGAGGGGGTGCGGGCCTCGGTGCGGCTGCGCAAGGCGCATCCCGGGCTCGGCGTGCTGGTGCTGTCGCAGTACGTGGAGGAGCGGTACGCGACGGAGCTGCTGGCCGGTTCCAGCCGGGGCGTCGGCTATCTGCTCAAGGACCGCGTGGCCGAGGTACGGGAGTTCGTGGACGCCGTGGTGCGCGTGGCGCAGGGCGGTACGGCGCTGGACCCGGAGGTGGTCGCGCAGTTGCTCGGGCGCAGCCGCAAGCAGGACGTGCTGGCGGGGCTCACCCCCCGGGAGCGGGAGGTGCTGGGCCTCATGGCCGAGGGCCGGACCAACTCGGCGATCGCCCGGCAGCTCGTCGTCAGCGACGGCGCCGTCGAGAAGCACGTCAGCAACATCTTCATGAAGCTGGGCCTGTCCCCGAGCGACGGAGACCACCGAAGGGTGCTCGCCGTGCTCACGTATCTCAATTCCTGACACGGGCGGCCCACGCCTCGCGAGCCCCGGAGTTCCGGGGCCGCGCTCCGTCTCAACGTCGTGTCCATCATCCGAATGTCCACCGGAAGTCATGGTGTGCGGACGTAGGGTTGATCCCGGGATCGGTCGGTGGGAGACCAGTCCCCGGACAGCCGTCCCGAGGGAGGTCCAGTAAGTGACCAGCCAGGTCAGCAGCCCAGCGGAGCAGGCCGACGGTACCGACGAGACCGTCGTGGGAGCGCAGCGCAAACCGGTCGGGGCGAAGGACGTCCGCCGGCTCGACCGGGTGATCATCAGGTTCGCGGGTGACTCGGGCGACGGGATGCAGCTCACCGGCGACCGATTCACGTCGGAAACGGCGTCGTTCGGCAACGACCTGTCGACGCTGCCGAACTTCCCGGCCGAGATCCGGGCACCCGCCGGCACCCTGCCCGGCGTCTCGTCCTTCCAGCTCCACTTCGCCGACCACGACATCCTCACCCCGGGCGACGCGCCCAACGTGCTGGTGGCGATGAACCCGGCCGCGCTGAAGGCGAACGTCGGCGACCTGCCGCGCGGCGCGGAGATCATCGTCAACACGGACGAGTTCACCAAGCGGGCGATGCAGAAGGTCGGCTACGCCACCTCCCCGCTGGAGGACGGCTCCCTCGACGGCTACCGGCTGCATCCGGTGCCGCTGACGACGCTGACCGTCGAGGCGCTCACGGAGTTCGACCTCAGCCGCAAGGAGGCCGAGCGCTCCAAGAACATGTTCGCGCTCGGGCTGCTGAGCTGGATGTACCACCGGCCCACCGAGGGCACGGAGAAGTTCCTGAAGTCGAAGTTCGCCAAGAAGCCCGCCATCGCCGCCGCCAACATCGCGGCCTACCGGGCGGGCTGGAACTTCGGCGAGACCACGGAGGACTTCGCGGTCTCCTACGAGGTGGCGCCGGCGGCGACGGCGTTCCCGCCCGGCACCTACCGCAACATCTCCGGGAACCTGTCCCTGGCCTACGGTCTGATCGCCGCCTCCCGGCAGGCGGACCTGCCGCTCTTCCTGGGCTCGTACCCGATCACCCCGGCCTCGGACATCCTGCACGAACTCTCCAGGCACAAGAACTTCGGCGTGCGCACGTTCCAGGCCGAGGACGAGATCGCCGGGATCGGCGCGGCGCTCGGCGCGGCCTTCGGCGGTTCGCTGGCCGTGACGACGACGAGCGGCCCCGGCGTGGCGCTCAAGAGCGAGACGATCGGGCTGGCGGTGAGCCTGGAACTGCCGCTGCTGGTGGTGGACATCCAGCGCGGCGGCCCCTCCACCGGTCTGCCGACCAAGACCGAGCAGGCCGACCTGCTGCAGGCGATGTACGGGCGCAACGGCGAGGCACCGGTCCCGGTCGTCGCCCCGCGCACTCCCGCCGACTGCTTCGACGCCGCCCTGGAGGCCGCGCGGATCGCGCTGACGTACCGCACGCCGGTCTTCCTGCTCTCCGACGGCTACCTCGCCAACGGCTCCGAGCCGTGGCGGATCCCCGAGCCGGACGAGCTGCCGGACCTGGCGGTGCGGTTCGCGCAGGGGCCGAACCACACCCTGGACGACGGCACCGAGGTGTTCTGGCCGTACAAGCGCGACCCGCACACCCTCGCCCGGCCCTGGGCGGTGCCGGGCACGCCGGGGCTCGAACACCGGATCGGCGGCATCGAGAAGCAGGACGGCACCGGGAACATCTCCTACGACCCGGCCAACCACGACTTCATGGTCCGCACCCGGCAGGCCAAGGTCGACGGCATCGACGTCCCCGACCTGGAGGTCGACGACCCGGACGGCGCACGGACGCTGGTGCTGGGCTGGGGCTCGACGTACGGCCCGATCACCGCGGCCGTGCGCCGGCTGCGCACCGCCGGCGAGGAGATCGCCCAGGCCCACCTGCGGCACCTCAACCCCTTCCCGGCCAACCTCGGCGCGGTGCTCGCGCGGTTCGACAAGGTCGTGGTGCCGGAGATGAACCTGGGCCAGCTCGCCACCCTGATCCGGGCGAAGTACCTGGTCGACGCCCAGTCGTACAACCAGGTCAACGGCATGCCGTTCAAGGCGGAACAGCTCGCCACGGTCCTGAAGGAGGCCATCGATGGCTGACACCGACGCACTGCTCCAGCTCGTCCCGAGGGCCGAGGGCAAGCAGTCCATGAAGGACTTCAAGTCCGATCAGGAAGTGCGCTGGTGCCCCGGCTGCGGCGACTACGCGATCCTCGCCGCCGTGCAGGGCTTCATGCCCCAGCTCGGCCTGGCGAAGGAGAACATCGTCTTCGTCTCCGGCATCGGCTGCTCCTCCCGTTTCCCGTACTACATGAACACCTACGGGATGCACTCCATCCACGGCCGCGCCCCCGCCATCGCCACCGGGCTCGCCGCCTCGCGCCGGGACCTGAGCGTGTGGGTCGTCACCGGCGACGGCGACGCGCTCTCCATCGGCGGCAACCACCTCGTCCACGCGCTGCGCCGCAACGTCAACCTCAAGATCCTGCTGTTCAACAACCGGATCTACGGCCTGACGAAGGGCCAGTACTCGCCGACCTCCGAGGTCGGCAAGATCACCAAGTCGACCCCGATGGGCTCGCTGGACGCGCCGTTCAACCCGGTCTCGCTGGCCCTCGGCGCGGAGGCGTCCTTCGTCGCCCGGACCGTCGACTCGGACCGCAAGCACCTCACGGAGGTGCTGCGGCAGGCCGCCGAGCACCCGGGCACCGCCCTCATCGAGATCTACCAGAACTGCAACATCTTCAACGACGGCGCCTTCGACGCCCTCAAGGACAACCAGCGGGCCGAGGAGGCGGTGATCCGGCTGGAGCACGGGCAGCCGATCCGTTTCGGCGCCGACGGTGCCAAGGGTGTCGTACGGGATCCGCGCACCGGGGACCTGGAGGTCGTCACCGTGACCGCGGACAACGAGGCGGACGTCCTGGTCCACGACGCCCATGCCGCGTCCCCGACCACGGCCTTCGCGCTCTCCCGGCTCGCCGACCCGGACACCCTGCACCACACGCCGATCGGCGTCCTGCGGTCGGTGGAGCGGCCGGTCTACGACACGCTCATGTCGGAGCAGCTCGACACCGCCGTCGAGCAGAACGGCAAGGGGGACCTCGCGGCGCTGCTCGCCGGCAACGACACCTGGACGGTCGTCGGCTGACGAGAGCGCCGTCCACCGTACGCCGGAGGGGCCCGGACGACTTCCGTCCGGGCCCCTCCGGCGTACCCCCGTGGATTACGTGCGGGTAAGTACTTACTTCAAAGTGGGCACTTTCCATTGGTTAGCGCAGCCCGTAGGGTTAGTGACAACGGACCCCCACCAGGAGCACTGAAACCATGAGCATCGTCGTCACCGGAGCCACCGGACACCTCGGCCGCCACGTCGTGCGGAACCTGCTGGAGAAGGTGCCGGCCGACCAGGTCACCGCGGTCGTCCGGGACCGCGACAGGGCCGCCGACCTCGCCGCCCTCGGAGTACGGATCGCGGTCGCCGACTACAACGCCCCCGAGACCTTCGACGGCCTGTTCGCCGCCGGCGACAGGGTCCTGCTGGTCTCCGGCAACGAGTTCGACAAGGGCCGCGTCCGGCAGCACACGGTCGTGATCGACGCGGCCCAGAAGGCCGGGGTCGCCCTGCTCGCCTACACCAGCGCCCCCGAGAGCCTCAAGGCGGCGCTCGCCGACGACCACCGCGCCACCGAGGCGGTGCTGACCGGCTCGGGCGTGCCGTACGTGCTGCTGCGCAACGGCTGGTACCACGAGAACTACACCGAGCAGCTCGCCCCGGTCCTGGAGCACGGCGCCGTGGTCCAGGCGGCCGGTGACGGACGGGTCTCCTCCGCCTCCCGCGCCGACTACGCGGCCGCCGCCGTCGCCGTCCTGACCGGCGAGGGACACGAGAACGCCACGTACGAGCTGGGCGGCGACGAGGCGTGGAGCTTCGCCGAGTACGCGGCCGAGCTGAGCCGGCAGACGGGCCGGGAGATCGTCTACACCCCCGTCTCCGTCGAGGCCTACACCGGCATCCTGACCGGCGCCGGGGTCCCCGGTCCGCTCGCGGACGTCTTCGCGGGCGTGGACGCCTCCATCGCCAAGGGCGAACTGGTCGTCTCCACCGGCGACCTGTCCCGGCTGACCGGCCGCCCGACGACGCCGCTCTCCGAGGCCGTCGCCGCGGCACTCAAGGGCTGACCTCCGCCCTTTCGGCCCGCCGCCTGTCATGACCGTATGGCGATACGGGCATGACAGGCGGCCGGGTGCGGCGCTACCTTCGTCCTGGCATGCCTCCCCGTCCCCGGCATGCCGTGTGCGAGAAGGAGGTGCCCGTGGCCGGGTCGTCCAGGAGTGAGCAGCGCATAGGCCTGCTGAACGGCATCGCGGCGTACGGGATGTGGGGGCTCGTCCCCCTGTTCTGGCCGCTGCTCAAGCCCGCCGGGGCCGGTGAGATCCTCGCCCACCGGATGGTCTGGTCCCTCGTCTTCGTCGCCGTCGCCCTGCTCTTCGTACGACGCTGGGCCTGGGCCGGCGAGCTGCTGCGGCAGCCGCGCAGGCTCGCCCTGGTGGCGGTGGCCGCCGCCGTCATCACCGTCAACTGGGGCGTCTACATCTGGGCGGTGAACAGCGGCCACGTCGTCGAGGCCTCGCTCGGCTACTTCATCAACCCGCTCGTCACCATCGCGATGGGCGTGCTGCTGCTCAAGGAGCGGCTGCGGCCCGCGCAGTGGGCGGCGGTCGCCACCGGCTTCGCCGCCGTGCTCGTCCTCACCGTCGGCTACGGGCAGCCGCCGTGGATCTCCCTCTGCCTCGCCTTCTCCTTCGCCACGTACGGCCTGGTGAAGAAGAAGGTCAACCTCGGCGGCGTCGAGTCGCTCGCCGCCGAGACGGCGATCCAGTTCCTGCCGGCCCTCGGCTACCTGCTGTGGCTCGGCTCCCAGGGCGAGTCCACCTTCACCACGGAGGGCCCCGGCCACTCGGCCCTGCTCGCCGCGACCGGCGTCGTCACCGCGATCCCGCTGGTCTGCTTCGGCGCGGCGGCGATCCGGGTGCCCCTGTCCACGCTGGGGCTGTTGCAGTACCTGGCGCCGGTCTTCCAGTTCGTGCTCGGCGTCCTGTACTTCGGGGAGGCCATGCCGCCCGAGCGCTGGGCCGGCTTCGGGCTGGTCTGGCTGGCGCTGACGCTGCTCACCTGGGACGCCCTGCGCACGGCCCGCCGGACCGCGCGGGCGCTGCGGGAGCAACTGGACCGGGCGGGCGCGGGCGTACCGCCGGCCAAGGGGGACGCCGCCGCCCGGGAGCAGGGGATCGTGGCCTCCGGCATGCCGGCCTCACTCTCCTCCCCTTCTTCCCCTTCCTCCCCGTCCTCCCCGTCCTCCCCGTCCTCCGCTCCCTCCGACGCCTCGAACGCGGCCGACGCCCCCGGCACGCCCGGGCAGCGCGACGTCGGGGCGGTCAAGCCGTAGCTCCGCGGGGCGCCGGGTCAGCGCCCGTCCGGCGCCTGTCGTGCACGGTGCGCCCGGACCTTCTCCCGGTTGCCGCAGTGCTCCATCGCGCACCAGCGGCGGCGGCCGGGGCGTGAGGTGTCGACGAACAGCAGACGGCAGTTGTGGGCGCCGCACTCACGGATGCGGTCCGCGTACGGGCCGGTGAACAGCTCGATCGCGTCGCGCGCCACCGTGGACAGCAGGCCGGCGCCCGTGGCTTCCGGGGCCCAGCCGCGGCTGCCGTCCGGTTCGAGGCGGGTGACCAGCGGGGCTTCGGCCGCCGCGGCGTTGACGGCGTCCAGATGGCCGGGGTGGAGCGCACGTCCGTGGGCGCGGTCGGCGGTGAGGAGGAAGAGGGCGTCGCGCAGGGTCCTGGCCCGTGCCACGTCCGCGCGGTCCACGCTCAGGTCGAGACCGTCCGGCAGCCGGCTGCGCTCCGCCCAGGCCACCAGGTCGGCGGGCTCGTGCAGCACCTCCCAGCGCGCGAAGGCGCCGGGTCCCCCGGTCGGCAGCAGTTCGAGGCAGAGCGCGCCCGGGTCGAAGCGGTACGGCCTCCCCTCGCGGGACACCAGCGTCAGTCCGGGGGGACGCCCCGGGGACGACGACTTCGCCGCTTCCCGCTTCTGCGCCCGTTTCGGCGATTCCCCTGTCCGCTCGCTCATGAAACCAGTATAAGTGGTTACATGACATCGACCTCGCAGCCTGCCCCGCTGCACTTCAAAATCGTCATCGACGCCGCCGCACCGCACGCACAGGCGGAGTTCTGGGCCGCGGCCCTCCACTACGAGGTGGAGGACAACAGCGCGCTCATCGAGAAACTGCTGGGCTTCGGGGCGGTACCGGCGGAGCTGACCGTCGAGGCCCACGGGCGCCGGGCCTGGCGCGACCTGGCCGCCGTGCGGCACCCCGACGACCCGTTCCAGGAGGAGAGCGGCACCGGGCTCGGGCGGCGGCTGCTGTTCCAGCGCGTCCCGGAGGCCAAGACCGGCAAGAACCGGCTCCACCTCGACGTGCACGCGGCGGACGGACGGCGCAAGGAGGAGGTCGCCCGGCTCCAGGCGCTGGGGGCGGACGTGCAGCGCCAGGTGAAGGAACCGGGCGGGGAGTGGGTGGTGATGACGGACCCGGAGGGGAACGAGTTCTGCGTCCACTAGAGGACGGCCCGGTCCGGGGCGGGGGCGGGAGGGCTTCCGGTATGCGTGACGCGGTGGCCGAATAGCGGTCTTGACGGCCGGTCAGTCCCGCCCGCACCATCCAGGCACCCCATTTCACTGCGGAGTCCCCTCACCGGGGGACCCTCTAGGAATTCGGAGCCCCCCACATGCAGCTCCTGCCTTCCGCACGCGCGCTGACGGCCGCCGCCGTCGCCGTCGCCACACTGGTGACCGGCGGTTCGGTCGCCGGCGCGGCCCCCGCCCCCGCCCGCCCGGCGGCCGCCGCCGCGCCCGACATACCGATAGCCAACGTCAAGGCGCACCTGGCGCAGTTGCAGTCGATCGCCACGGCGAACGGCGGCAACCGCGCCCACGGCCGCGCCGGCTACCAGGCCTCGCTCGACTACGTGAAGGCCAAGCTGGAAGCGGCCGGGTTCACCACCCGGCTCCAGCAGTTCACCGCCTCCGGCCGCACCGGGTACAACCTGATAGCCGACTGGCCCGGCGGTGACGCGAACACGGTTGTCATGGCCGGGTCACACTTGGACAGCGTCACCTCCGGGCCCGGCATCAACGACAACGGCTCCGGCTCCTCCGCCGTCCTGGAGACCGCGCTCGCCGTCGCCCGGTCCGGCTACCAGCCGGCCAAGCACCTGCGCTTCGCCTGGTGGGGCGCGGAGGAACTCGGGCTCGTCGGCTCCCGCGCCTACGTCAACAGCCTCGGCTCGGCCGAGCGCGCGAAGATCAGCGGCTACCTGAACTTCGACATGATCGGCTCCCCCAACCCCGGCTACTTCGTCTACGACGACGACCCGACGATCGAGAAGACGTTCAAGGACTACTTCGCCGGCCTCGGCATCGCCACGGAGATCGAGACCGAGGGCGACGGCCGCTCCGACCACGCCCCCTTCAAGAACGCGGGCGTCCCCGTGGGCGGCCTCTTCAGCGGCGCGGACTACCGCAAGACGTCCGCGCAGGCGGCCAAGTGGGGCGGCACCGTGGGCCAGCCGTTCGACCGCTGCTACCACTCGTCCTGCGACACGACGGCCAACATCGACGACACGGCCCTGGACCGCAACAGCGACGCGATCGCGTACGCGGTCTGGGAACTGTCGCGGTAGGAACCGGCTGCGGGCCGCCGCCCGGGGTTCGGGTCAGCCCGCCTCGACGCGGGCTCGTGCGGTGAGGCGGCCCATGCGGGCGCGGACGGACTCCAGTTCCTCGGCCTCCTCCGCGGCCGGGCCGTCCTCGGCGGCGAGTTCGTCCCACAGGCCGACCAGGTCGTGTCCCAGTTCCAGGCCCCGGGCGGGGTCGCGCACGCCGCGCCAGGCGGTCGCCGCACTCTGCACGTTGCCGTAGGCGGCCTCCGCGTCGCCCGCACGCCGGTGTATCCGGGCCAGGTCCAGGGAGAGCCGGAAGGCACGGTCCGGGTCGCCGGACAAGTAGGCGATGTACGCGGTGAGTTCCCGGAGCCGGAGCACCTCGGGGTGCTCCGGCCCCAGCGTGTCCGACGCCTCCGCCGCCGTGTGCTCCGCGAGCCGTGCCGCGTCCTGCGTACGGCCCTCCTTGACGGCCTCGTTGATACGGGCCGTCGGCTCCGCGAGCAACGCCGGGGTGGTCGCGTCGCCCGGCGCCGTGAGCGGCGCGTCCCCGAGCACGGCCTCGGCCACGGCGTCGAAGCCGCGGGCGGGGGTGGGCTTGGGGTCCGGGTCGGCGTAGGGGTCGGGACGGGGGCCGAGGTCGGGGGCGGCTGGCGTCGGCCGGGGCGCGGGGGTGGGCATGGGCCGCGGCTCCGGGTCCTCCGGGACGCCGGCCGTACCGGTGTCCATGACGGGCGGCGGTCCGAAGACACCGGTCGGCGGCGCCACCGTGCCGGGCGGCGTCCCCCCGGCCGGTTCCGGCAGGGCGCGGAGCGTGAACGTCGGCACACCGTCCCCGGCCGGTTCCGGCAGGGCGCGAAGCGTGAACGTGGGCACACCGTCCCCGGCCGGGGTCACCAGGCGCAGGACGTGCGTGGCCAGGTCGTGCCGCACGGGGGTCTCCTCGGGGTCGGCCGGTGCGGGGGATGCCGGGGCCGGGGCCACCGATGCCGGGTCCATCGGTGCCGGGGCCGCCGACGCAGGGTCCATCGATGCCGGGGCCGCCGACGCGGGAGCGGCCGACGCCCGGGCCGCCGACGGCGGGTCCGCCGGTGCGGAGGCCACCGGAGCCGGGTCCGCCGGTGCCGGGGCCACCGATCCCGGTTCCGCCGGTGCGGAGGCTACCGGAGCCGGGTCCGCCGGTGCCGGGGCCACCGATCCCGGTTCCGTCGGTGCCGGGTCCCCGGCGAGGTGGCTGGAGCCGTCCGGGTCGACCCGGAGGGGGACGGAGTAGCCGAGGCGCCGGTCGTGGATGGTGGCGAGGACCGGGTGGCCGGCGGCGAGGGCGAGGCGGTGGAGGCGGTTCAGGACGGCGTTCTGGATCTCCTCGCCCGGCGCCGCGACGACCAGTGAGCCGTCGACGCGGGCCCCGCGCACGCCGGGGCCGCCCTCCGGTACGCGGACGTCGATCGGCGTCGCCACGGAATCGGGCGAGCGCTCGGCGCCCTCGTGCTCCCGCTGCTTGTCGCGGCCGAGTCGAGACATCGTTCCCCCACTCATCGGCGGCTTCCGTCGGCGGTTTCCGTTCCCTGCCGTCCAGAGCCTGTCATGCCTGTCGTGCACCTACAGTCGAGTCTCGCCGCTCGCTCCCCCTTCTGGCGTCACCGGGGTGTCACAGGCTCGTTCCAGGTGCGGGGAGGCCGCCGGCGGGAACGCCCGCCCGCTGCGGACGCCCGGCGGATCAGCGGCCTGACGGGCCGCGACGGGCCGGGGACTGGGGTGCCGGTGAGGCGGGGCGGGAGGTCCCGGAGGCCGTGTGGAGGGTGTGCGCACGGGCCGCGGAAAGCGCGGTGAGGTGGGCCGGGACGGTAGTGGTGAGACGCGCCGCCACGGCCCGGGGCATGCGCGCCGCCCGGGACAGGTCGCCCTGGACCTGCGAACGGAGCTGGGCGGTCTGCGCCAGTTGCGCGCCCTGCCGGTCCGCGCCGGCGGACACCCCCGCCGTACTCGTGACCGCGCGCACGGCCGCGGGCCGTACGGGGATCGGTGCGGCACCCCGGGCGGGCGCCCCGTGCGCGCCGCCGCCCGGCGAGCGCGCCGCCGAGGCCCGCGACGCACCGGGCGACGCCCCGCTGCCGCCGGCCGCCCGCGCCCGTGAGTGCCGGAACGCACCGCCGGGCGTGACGGTACGCCAGCTCGCGATCCCGGTGAGTTCGTTGACCGTCACTTCGACACGGGGGCGCGGCGAGCGCCTCAGGGCCGCCTCCTGCCGACGGTTCCGGTGCCGGACCTCGGCGGGAGAAGCCTCCGCCCGGGACCGCCCCGGCGGGCCCGGGCGCACGGCGGGGCCCGGCGGGGACGGCGTCCGGGGAAGGCCCGCGCCCGGGCCCGGGGCGGGGTCACCGTTCCTGCGCATGCGTTCCCTCCGTCCCCCTCCGGCCGTCGGCGACACCACGCGCTCGCTCGACAAGGCGCCCCATCCGGGCACGTGCGGCGGCCAGTTGGGAGGGGTCGGCCGCGGCGGCACCACCGGATGCGGCCATCTCGTCCCACAGCGCGATCAGTTCGTGTCCGAGGGACACTCCCAGCGCGGGGTCCCGCAGTGCCCGCCAGGCGGCCGCCGCGCTCAGCACGTTGCCGAAGGCGCCCTGGTCGTCGCTGCCCCGGCGGACCCGTGCGAGCGCCATGGAGAGCACGAAGGAGCGGTGCGCGTCTCCCGCCAAGTAGGCGATGTATGCCGCGAGTTCGCGGAGTTGCAGCACCTCCGGGTGCTCGGCGCCCAGCCGCTGCACCGCGGAGGCGATCGCCTGCTCCGCCATGCCGGCGGCTGACTCGATCCGGCCCATGCGCACAGCCTCGTTGATCCGCTGGACGGGCTCCGCCAGCAGGGACGGGGTCTTCACGTCCGTCTGCGCCGGGTCCACCGGCGCCGTGCGCCCGGACGGCCGCACCTCGGACCGCGCCCCCGAACGGCCTTCCGCCCGCACGTCGACCGGCGCCCCGGACCGCGGGTCCGGCTTCGTCCCGGGCGCCGGGACCGGCGTCGTCGCCGAGGCGGGTCCGGGCTCCGGCACTGCGGAAAGCGGTGCGCCGGGAGCCGGGTCCGGTACCGCGCGCAGCGCCCTCGTCGACTTGTCCCGGACCGGCTGCGCCGACGCCGGGACCGCCGTGAGCGGCATGGTGGAAGGCTGCTCACGCGCGCCCGGGCGCCCGTCCGGCACGGCCGCGGCCACCGGCACGCCGCCCGCCTGCGCGTGCACGGAGACGTGTTCCTCGGCCACGGCCTGTGCGGCCGCCACCACGTCCTGGGGCAGGGGGACGGGCTCCCCGGCGAAGGAACTGGACCCGTCCGCCTCGACGCGGACCGGCGTGAGGTAGCCGATCCGCTCGTCGTGCACGGCGGCCGCGACGGCGTGACCGGTGGCGAGCACCAGCCGGTGGAGGTAGTCCAGCACGGCGCTCTGGACACTCTCGCCGGCGCCCGCGACGACCGGCAGGCCGCCCACGGTGGCTCTCCCGTCGGCGGTGACGCGCACGTCGATGGGCTTGAGTCCAGAGGCCGGCGCCTGCTCCCGTCCGGCCTGGTCCTTCCGCCGCTTGTTCTCGCTGCGACTGAATCTGGGCATCGGTTCCCTCACTGCCTCGGATCGTCGGACGGTGAACTCGCGGACGCCGACGTGTTCGGCCCGGGTGGTGTCGCCGCCTCGACCACCGTCACGTCGTCCACGCGCCACGGCTCGCCGACCGCCGCGCGCACCAGCTTGACGTAGGCGTTCAGGCGGGGCCCGGTGCCCTCCCAGCCGTCCCGGCCGTGGGCGGTGCCGGACACGACCAGGGACCGGTAGGCGACCCGTTCCCCGTCCGGCGGAGCATCGTCCTCGAGTTCGCTGCTCACGTCCACGGTGGTCCAGGCCCGGTGGCGGGCCCAGGTGATCCACTCGTTCCCCGGGCCACCGGCGGGCCGGTACTGGCGCTCGGCCGCTGCCTTGCGCTCCGTGCACCACCGGACCCCGCGCAGCACGGCGTCCTGGGGACTCGTGTCGTACTTGGTGTCGTAGCCGTACGTCGTCTCCGCCCAGGCCAGGGAGACCGCTGTGGCGTCGTCCTCGTCGACGACACCGGTGTCGGGCACGTGCGCGTCGGCTCCCAGCGGCTTTCCGGGCGGCACCGGGGCCTTCGGGGCGATCGACGGCTGCGCCGATCCGGTGCCGCCGCCCCCGGGCCCGGTCTCACGGTGGTCGGACAGGCCGCACCCCGAGAGCAGGGCGAAGCCGGTGGCCACCGTGAGCGCGGTGGCCACGGACCTGCGGACCACCCGTGCGGAGCCTCTTCTCATCGTGTCCCCCCTGACCTGCGCCATCACTTCAATCCCAGCCATGGTGCGGGATCGACGTAGTCGCCGTTCTGCATCACTTCGAAGTGCGCGTGCGGACCGGTCGAGTAGCCCGTGGAGCCCACCGCACCGACCTGCTGGCCCACCTTCACGCGCTGTCCCACCGAGACGCTGAAGGCGGACATGTGGTTGTACGTGGTGGATACCTCCTTGCCGTCGATGGTTCCGTGCGAGATGACCACCCGGTTGCCGTAGCCGTTGGACCAGCCGGCGAACGTGACCTTGCCGTCCCGGGCCGCGAGGAACGGCGTGCCCTGCGCGGCGCCGAAGTCGATGCCGGTGTGCAGCTTGTTGACGTGCAGGATCGGGTGGAAGCGCATGCCGTAGGGCGAGGTGACGGGCGGGTTGCCGCGCAGCGGCATCGCCATCCGCTGCCCCGGTGGCACCTTGCCGGGCGGGTCGTCGACCGACTCGTACTTGGGGATCAGCGACTTGATGCGGGCGACGTAGTTGCGCGTCTCCGTGTAGGGCGGGATGCCGTGGTGCTCCTGGACGGCTCCGGGACCCGCGTTGTACGCGGCCAGGGCCAGGTCGAGCGTCTCGCCGGAGGCCTCGCCCCGCTTCTTGTAACCGTCGACCTGCTTGGCGAGCGCGCAGTCGTAGCGGCCCTGCGCCATGATCGCGTCGCCGGGGTCGTAGGGCGACACGCGACCGTTGCCGTCGTCGTCGCGGCCCCACGTCTTCCACGTGCCCGGCATGAACTGGGACAGGCCCTCCGCGCCCACCGGGGACACGGCGTTCGGGTTCCAGCCGGACTCGGCCTCGATCTGTGCGGCCACGACGGCCGGTTTGATCACGTCGCACAGGGCGCCGGCCTTGAGCACCCACGGAACGTACGCCGCGGGCACGGCGCCGCCCTTGAGGCCTCCGCCGACCCCGGTGCCGGTGCCGCCGCCTGCGGCACTCGTGCCGCCGCTGACCGCGACCATCATGATCACGGGTGTCAGCACCAGGGCGACCGAGCCACCGATCACCCAGGCTGCCGCGCTTCCCCCGTTCTGCGACATCAACCCCCCTCGGGTCCAACTCCGTTCGCACAGCGACTGATTGAGTGTCCCCGGAGGCGGTGCCCGACCAGGTCACCACTTCGTCACGAATGCGTCCCAGAGCCTCACAGGGTGTTACCAGCCCCTCCGCCATCGGCGAGGATCACACGGTGTTCCGCTGAACCGACACGGGGGGAGAGTTGGCGGTGCCCAGCAACGCGCCCATGGGGCCGGAGATTTGGACCCGCGGTCCCCTCGCCGGGAACGCCCCACCGCAGGACGACCCCGCGGACCCCCGCGCGACGTCTCCGGCACGGCCGCTGGCCTGGGTCGGCGCGCACGGAGGGGCGGGCACGTCCACCCTCGCGGCCGTCCTCGGCGGCCTGGACGGCGGTCGCACGTGGCCCCGGCCCGAGCGGGGAGAGCCCGACGGCGTGCTCCTGGTCGGCCGCACCCACGCCGCCGGGCTTCAGGCGGTGTCCCGCGCCCTGGACGTGTTCCGGCGCGGGGAGCAGCCGCCGGGCCTCGAGCTCGTCGCCGTGGTGCTGGTCGCGGACGCGCCGGGGCGCCTGCCCCGGTCGCTGCACCAGCGCATCAAGGTCATCGGCTCGGCGGCGGACGTGCACCGCGTGCCCTGGACGCCGGCATGGCGCACCGGGGACCTGAACGCTCCGGCGCCCAAGGAGACGGCCGCGCTGGCCGCCCTGCTGGCCGCCCCACCCGTACGCATGTCATGAGGAGTGTCCGATGAGCACTGGAGCGACGGCCGTACTCGCCGTCGGGGCGGACGTCACCCGCGAGCTCGACACGGTGCTGGGCTGGATGGCCTGGCTGGTCACCTGCGCCGGTGTCGCGGGACTGATCATCGTCGGAACACGCATGGCGCTCGCCGTGAAGACGGGCGACGTGGAGGAACACCTGCGGGAGTTCCTGATGGTGATGGGCGCCTGCGTCATCGGCGCCTCCGCGGGACCGCTCGTGTCGTTCCTCCTGAACGGGACCGGATGACCGGACAACGGGCCGGCACGACGGCACCGGCACCAGCTCCTGCAACAGCACCAGCACCGGCACCGGACCGGCACCGCGGACGGACACCTTCCCGTCTCGAATGCCACGTGCATGTCACACCGTGGTGCTGATTCGTCACACGGCATGGCGCAACGCCACGGGAATCACGAGACTCACGTCGTCGCCACCGGCCCGCACCGGTGCCGGCCGAACCCGCCACTGTCAACAGTCATTTGATGGGCCGTCAGGCCCACCACTTCGGGGAGAGACCATGTTGGACAAGCTCGTCGCCAAGGCCCACGGGACCATAGTCCTGGCGGACGGTGACGTACCGAACCCCACCCGCGACGCTCCGGGCGCGCTCACCGGCAAGGTCGACACCGTACTCGGCATCCTCGCCTGGGCCGGTACCGCGGCCGGCGTCGCCGGCGTGCTGATCACCGGCGCCATGATGGCCATCTCCATGCGCCGCGGCGAGGGTTCGGAGCACATGGGCCGCCTCGGCATGGTGCTGGGCGGCTGTGTCCTGGTGGCCACGGCCGGCCCCGTCGTCACCTTCGTCTTCGGCTGACGCGCCCCGCGTCCCAACAGAGAGAAGTACCGACATGGTGAACCCCGGTCGATCCCGAGGGGGCAGCGGGGAGTGGGAGAAGCCCTTCTGGCAGCAGCGGGGCTGGATCCTGTCGGCCGGGTTCCTGGCGACACTGCTGATCATCGGCCTGATCGCGCTGATGAGCGGCGGCGGCACGCCGGACCGCGCCGACGGCGGTCCGACACCGTCGCCGGCCACGCCCACGCCGGTCGGCAGCGGGAAGCCGGACGCCCGGCCCGCGGGCTGCCGTACCGACGACAGCGACCAGGCCAGGCCGACCACCGTTCCCAAGGACTTCGAGTGGAAGGCCAATGGAACGGGTCTCGTGCCGGTCTCCAAGACCGCCGGGCCGCTGACCTACGACGGCGCCGTCTGGTCCTGCTATGCGCACACCCCGATGGGCGCGGTGTTCGCCGCCCAGACCATCACGGACCACTTCAGCTACCCGGGCTGGCGTGAGGTGATGGAACGGCAGGTCGTCCCCGGTCCGGCCCGCGACGCGCTGGTCTCCAGCCGCTCGCAGGAGGAGGACAAGCCCACCTCGGGCAAGGCCGACGCCGGCGGTTACGCGGGCTTCTCGATCCTGGCCTACAACAAGGAAGAGGCGACAGTGATGCTCCTGCTCCGCGGACCCAACGCGGGTGTGTACGGCACGGCCTCTGTCACCGTGCGGTGGCACGAGGGCGACTGGAAGATCGTGCCCGGTGCCGACGGCTCGGTGTACTCCGGCATGGCACAGGTGAGTGGCACCCAGGGCTTCGTCACCTGGGAGGCATGACATGGCCTGCACATGGAAGGTCTACGACTGTGTGGGCGAGGGCCTGAAGTGGGGCCTCGGCGAGATCGGCGAGGGTGTCACCAGCGGTGCGGTCGAGGTGTTCGCCAAAGCCATCGGCGAGGCCGCGTCCGAAGTGCTGAAGTCGCTCAACGGAGTGTGGCTGGGCGTCAAGGCCGGCGAGACCGGCGGTCCCATCAACACCATCCAGGGCGAACTCAACTGGCTGGTCGGGTACGTGGCCGTGGCCTCGCTGCTGATGGCGGCGATCCGGATGGCCCTGGACCGCCGGGGCCAGTCGATGAAGATGGCGTTCATGGGCATGTGGAAGGTCCTCCTCGCCGGGGCCATCGCCGTCCCGGCCGCCGGGGCGCTGATGCGGGCCTCGGACGCCTACGCCGAGGAGGTCTACGCCAAGTCCGACCTGGGCGGCCAGGCCGCCGAGATGCTCGGCGTGATGACACTGGGCCAGCCCGGTCTCGTGCTGGTCTTCGGCCTGCTGGTGATGCTGTCGACGTTCGTCCAGATCGTCCTCATGTACATCCGCATCGGCGTCATGATCATGCTGATCGGCACCCTGCCGCTGGCCGCGTCCGCCTCCATGACCGGGTGGGGCGAGGGCTGGTGGAAGAAGCACATCGGCTGGCTGGCCGCCTGGCTGCTCTACAAACCCGCCGCCGCGCTCATCATCTTCTCGGCGACGGCGATGACCCAGGATGCCCGGGGCACCAAGGACCTCACCCGGACCATCGCAGGCATGGGCATGCTGATCCTGGCGGTCTTCGCCCTGCCCGCGCTGCTCAAGCTCATCGTCCCGGCCACCGCGGCACTCGGCGGCACCTCCGGCGGCACGGTCACCCTCAACGCCGTCAACAACCTCGCCAGCGGCGCCGTGGCCATCGCGGGCGGAAGCGTGGGCGGCGGGGGCGGCGGAGGCACCGGCGGCGCCGGCGGCTCCTCCGCGGCCCCGCAGGGTTCCCCGTCCGCCGGGGCCGGAGCGGGCGGCGGGGGAGCCGGAGCAGGAGGAGGCGCCGGAGGTGCGGGCGGTGCCGCCGGAGGCGCGGGCGGTGCCGCGGGAGGCGCGGCTGCCGGAGCGGCCACCGGAGGAGTGGCGCTGGCCGCACAGGCCGCCGCGGTCGTCGCACAGACCCAGATCGCCGCAGCCTCGGAAGTCGTCAACTCCCTCGACGACAACGACGGAATGAAGGGCCACAACCAGTAGCCGGCCGCTGTCGCGGAGACCGGGCCGGGAAGCCCTCCCGGCCCGGCACCCGCCCTGCGTCCCACCGTTCCGTCCGCCCGACCACGTAGCCCGCACAGCAGAAGCCGGAAGAAGGAAACCCATGTCCACCGACGCCATGACGCGTCCCACCTACGGGAACTGGCGGCGGCCGCGCCGCCCCGGTCTTGGCCCGCTGGGCCTGCTCGGCACCGTCGTCGCATTCGGCGGGCTCCTGGTGGCGCTGCTGGCCTCACTGGTCTCCCTGATGCTCGCCGTCGCCGTACTCGTCCCGGTGGGGATCTTCCTGGCCCCGCTGGCGCTGCGCACCGCCGACGGCCGCAACGTCTACCAGGTCCTCGCCGTCCGGATCGGATGGATGAAGCGCAAGGCCAACGGCTCGACCACGTACGTCTCCGGACCGCTCTCGCGGCGCCCCGGCGGCCGCTTCCAACCCCCCGGTCTCCTCGCCCGCACCAAGATGCACGAGGGCCGGGACGCCTACGACCGGCCGTTCGGCGTGCTCCACCACCCGGGCCGCAACCTCTACACACTCGTCCTCGGCTGCGACCCGGACGGCGGCTCGCTCGTCGATCCCGAGCAGGTGGACATCTGGGTGGCGTCCTGGGGCGACTGGCTGGCCCGGCTCTCCCACGAACCCGGTCTGCGCGGCGCCCAGGTCGTGGTGGAGACCGCGCCGGACACCGGCACCCGGCTCGCGGCCGAGGTCCTCCCCCGCATCACGCCCGACGCCCCGGCCGCGGCCCGTGCCGTCATGGAGGAGGTCGTCGAGCGCTACCCCGCCGCCTCGTCGGAGATGCACACCTACGTCGCCCTCACCTACGGCCCGACCGCCGGGCCCAAGCGCAGCACCGACGACGTCATCACCGACCTGTCCATGCGGCTGCCCGGCCTGCTGTCCGGCCTGATCGCCGCGGGCGGCGGCTCCGCGTACCCGCTCTCGGCGGAACGGCTCGCCGAGATCGTGCGTGTCGCCTACGACCCCGCGGTCGCCCCCGACGTGCTCAGCACCCGCGCCGAGCACACCTCGACCGGCATCGAGTGGGACGATGCCGGACCGGCGGCCGCCGTCGAGACCGTGAACGCGTACAAGCACGACTCCGGTGTCTCCCGCACCTGGATGCTGACGCTGGCACCGCGCGGCACCGTCCGCTCCAGCGTGCTGCGCGGCCTGCTGGAACCCGCGGCGGGCACCCGCCGCAAGCGGATCTCGCTGGTCTACCGCCCGATCGACCCGGCGACCTCCGCCCGCATCGTCGAGTCCGACCGCCGCTCCGCCCACTTCATGGCCGGCTCACGCGGTGGACTGGTGCAGGCCCGCGCCAGCTCCGAGGTGCGGGCGGCCGAGCAGACGGCGGCCGAAGAGGCGTCCGGCGCGGGGCTCGTGGAGTTCTCGCTGATGGCGACGGTCACGGTCGACTCCGAGCAGGACCTGGAGGACGCGGCCGTCACCATGCGCAACCTCCAGGCGTCCTCCCGCATCGTGCTGCGCCCCGCCGACCGGATGCAGGCCTCGGCGTTCACCTGCACGCTGCCCGTCGGACTGCTGCCCTGGGAACACACACTCGTTCCGTACCAGATCCGGGAGGCGCTGTGAGCAAGCAGAAGCAACCGCCCCGAGCACCCATGGTGCCCGCGCGCGGTTGGCCGGGCCCCGGTGGCGGCCAGGTCGCCCATGTGGACCCGCCCGCGATGTGGCGGGCGACCACCGTGCAGGCCTGCGGGCTGTGGCCGTTCGCCGCCGGATCGGGCGCCCCCATGACCGGCGTGCCGCTCGGCCAGCACCTGCAGACCGGTGCCACGGTCTGCGGCGACCCCATCTCCTGGTTCACCCGGGCCCGCTACATCTCCAACCCCTCGTTGTTCATGCTCGGCATGCCGGGACTGGGCAAGTCGACGCTGATCAACCGGATGCTCATCGGCCTCACTGCCACCGGCGTCACCCCGTTGGTGCTCGGCGACCTGAAGCCCGACTACGCGGACACCGTGCGCGCCCTGGGCGGACAGGTGATCTCCATCGGGCGCGGCGTCGGCGGCATCAACGTCCTCGACCCGGGCGCCATGGGAGAGGCGGCGGTACGGCTCGGCGGCGAGCGCGGGCGGGTCCTGGCCGCCGAGGCCCACGGCCGGGTGCTCAACATGGTCGCCGCGCTCATCACCATCGTGCGCGGCCGGCCCATGGACGACCACGAGCAGTCGGTGCTCTCCGCCTGCCTGCACCACCTCGTGGACCGCACCGAGCGCGGTCGCGCCCCGCTGCTGCCCGACCTGCTGCGGGTCCTGGACGAGGGCCCCGACCGGGTGCGCGCCGTCACGCTCGACCGGGGCGACATCGGCCGCTACCAGGAAGCCGTCGACCCGCTGCACCGCTCGCTGCTCGGCATCCTGGACGGTCCGCTCGGCGACACCTTCGCCACCGAGACCTCGACGCGCATCGACCCGGCGTCGCCGGCCGTCTGCGTGGACATCTCCCGCATCGGCGAGGCCGACACCCAGCTCACCGCCGCGGCGATGCTCGCCGCCTGGTCCGACGGGCTCGGCACGGTGGCCGCCGCACACGCGCTCGCGGACGCCGGGCTCGCTCCGCAGCGCTGGTTCTTCACGGTTCTCGACGAGCTGTGGCGACCGCTGCGCGCCGCCTCCGGCATCGTCGAGCGGATCGACGCCCTGACCCGCCTCAACCGCTCCCTCGGACTCGGCGACGCCAAGATCACCCACACGCTCAAGGACGCCGAGGCGCTGGGCAGCGAGGCCGACCGGGCCAAGGCACGCGGCTTCGTGGAGCGGGCCGGCATGGTGGTGTGCGCGGGGCTGCCGCGCACGGAGATGCGGGAGCTGGGCGAGATCGTCGGCATGTCGGAACGCGAGATCGAACTGGTCTCCTCCTGGTCGTCCCCGCCGGGCTGGGCGGGCACCGGCATCAACGAGGAGCCGCCCGGACGGGGCCGTTTCCTGATCAAGGTCGGCGGTCGCCCCGGCATCCCCATCAAGGTGTCCATCACCGACACCGAGCGCGCCCTGCACGACACCAACACCCGGTGGACCGGCAACGAGCTGAACCTCACCAAGCAAGGGGAAGGACCCGGATGAGCACGCGCCCCCCGCGCAAGGGCCACAGCACCGGGGACGACCTGCTGCCGTGGATCATCCCGGCCGTGGCCGTCCTCGTCGGTGGCGTCTTCGCCGGCGCCTGGCTGGGCGGCACGCTCGGCGCGGCACTGGCCGGCGGCGGCTGGAACCCGCCCCCGTTCACCCTCTCCACCCTGGCCACCCTGGCACAGGACGGCCCGGAGGCCCTGTGGCCCCACGCGTCGAGCGGCGCCGTGACGGCCGGCATCGCGGTGGTCTTCGGCGTGTTCGCCGCCCTCGTGGTCACAGGAGTGATCCTGGTACGAGGCCGCGGCCGACGCCCCGACGGCCTCGCCGGCCGCAAGGAACTGGCCGGACTGCTGCCCAAGGGCGCCGCGGCCCGGGCCAGGGAACTGCGCCCGTCCCTGTCCAAGGCCGCCAGGATCGAACCCGACGAGACCGGCAACCTGCTGGGCGACCTGGAGCCGAACGGCCCCGAACTGCGCTCGAGTTTCGAGGACGTCGAGCTGGACCTGATGGCTCCGCGTGCGGGCAAGTCCACCGGCATCGCCGTGCCCCGCGTGCTGCGCGCCCAGGGCAGTGTCCTGCTGACCTCCAACAAGTCCGACGTCTACAGCGTCACCCGGGCGGAGCGCGAACGCACCGGCCAGGTATGGGTGTTCGACCCCCAGGGCATCGCGCACACCCCACGCGCCATGTGGTGGGACATGCTGGCCGACGCCGCCACCATCGAGGGCGCCCGGCGTCTGGCCGGGCACTTCGTCGGCGCGGTCAACGACGACGCGTCCAAGCGCGACTTCTGGATCTCGGCGGCACAGAACACGCTCACGGCACTCTTCCACGCGGCCAACCGCGGCGGGCGCGGGGTGGTCGACGTCCTGTCCTGGCTGGCCGACCCGGCCGACCGCACCCCCGTCGACCTGCTGCGCGACGCCGCCATGCCGGCCCTCGCCGACCAGTTGCAGGGCACCGTCCAGGGCGCCGTCGAGACCCGGGACGGCATCTACGAGACGGCCCGCCAGTGCGTGGCCTGCCTGCTGGACCCGGCCATCGCCGCCTGGGTGACGCCGGACGCGGCGGTGCCGCAGTTCCGCCCGGAACAGCACGCGCTGTCGCGCGACACCCTGTACCTGCTCTCGAAGGACGGCGGCGGCTCGGCGGCGGGCGTCATCGCGGCGGCGGCGGACTCGGTGCTGCGCGCGGGCGTGGTCGCCGCCGAGCGGCTGGGCGGCCGCCTCGACCCGCCGATGACGGCCGTACTGGACGAGGCCGCCAACGTCTGCCGCATCTCCGACCTGCCCGACCTCTACTCCCACCTCGGCTCGCGCGGCATCAACATCGTCACCCTGCTGCAGAGCTACCGGCAGGGGGTACGGGTCTGGGGCGAGGCCGGGATGGACGCGCTGTGGGGCGCCGCCACCATCAAACTGCTGGGTGCCGGACTGGACGACGCCGACTTCGTCGAGAAGGTCTCCCGGCTGGTCGGCGAGCACGACGTGTCGACGGTCAGCGTCTCCCGCAGCAGGGACGGACGGTCCCGCTCCACCTCCTACCGCCTGGAGCGCATCATGCCCGCCGACCGCATCCGCGCCCTGCCCAAGGGCACCGCACTGCTGCTGGCCACCGGCGTCCGGCCGGCCCTGATCCGGCTGCGCCCCTGGTACGCGGAGCCCGGCGCCGACCGCATCCAGGCCGCCGCCCAGGCCGAAGTGAGAGCCATCACCGCCCGAGCCGCACAGAAGGCCTTTCCGTGACCCTCATGCCCCCCGCCCACGACACGGACCCCACGCCGGAACAGCCGCAGGCGCCGGCCTTCATCCTCTATCTCGACGGCGAGGAGTACGCCGCAGAGATGCGGAGTCTGGCCCTGTGGGTCTCCGACCTGCTGCTCCCCGTCTACGGCCGGGAGGTGACCTCCGCGCAGCCCTGGTGCCCGCGCTGGTGGGAGCACCTGGAGGCCGTCGCCCGGCTGCACGCCCTGTGGCTGGCCTGGCAGGAGTACACGGATCCGGTGGCGGGCGCCTCGGGCCCGGCCGTCTGGCACCGGGACCACCTCGGCCCCGTGATGAGCGAACTCCGGGCCCCCAACGGCCCGTTCGCCGGGTGCCGGCCGGGCGGTCACCGGGCCAAGGCGGCACCGACGGTCGAGGCGTACGACGGCTGAAGGGCCCGCGGGCGGCATCGCACACCTGGCGAACAGACCAAGGAGGACCTCATGCGCTGGACCGTGCACACCGAACGCGTCATCCACGACACCCCGTGGGTGGGTCTGCGCGCACTGGACGTCGAGCAGCCGGACGGCACCCGCACCGACTACCACGTGGTCAGACTGCGCGACGTCGCCGTGACGGCGGCCGTCGACGGCCGGCGGCGGGTGCTGATGATGTGGCGCCACCGCTTCGTCACGGACACCTGGGCGTGGGAACTGCCCATGGGACTGGTCGAGGACGGCGAGGAGGCCCCGCGGGCGGCCGCGCGCGAACTCGAGGAGGAGACGGGATGGCGTGCGGGGACAGTACGGGAACTGATCTACGCGGAACCCGCGGCCGGCATCACCGACGCCCGGCACTTCGTCTTCCGCACGGACGACGCCGTCCGCGTCGGGGACCCGACCGAGCGCAACGAGTCGGACCGGCTGGAGTGGATACCGCTCTCCCGGATCGGCGCGATGATCGCCCGCCGGGAGATCGTCAGCAGTGCCACGCTGGTCGGCCTCATGGCACTGCTGCTGGACCTCAGCCCCGCGGCGGACTGAAGTGGTCGATACCGGCGAGAATGGACCGCTTCAGCCCGAGGGCCTCACCGATCTCCTCCCGGGTGAACCGCTCGGGGTCCTTGGCGTACAGGGCCCGCCCGCGCTCCGAGACGAAGCGGTCCTCGGGGACACGGTCCTGTCCCGGGGGAAGGAACTTGGCGACCTCCTCCAGCGCGGCGATCGCGTACGCCGTCGCCGGGCGCATCGCCCGGTGCTCGGCCGGCGCCGTGTTGAGCAGGCGCAAGCCGGTTTCGGTGGAGATCTCGTCGCTGACCCACATGAACTCGCCCGGGTCGACGATGCGCGAGGGCTCCTCGCCCCCGAACGCGGGCGGCGCGGGGGGAAGTTCGTCCGCCATGCGGAACTCGAACGAGCGGGTGCGCCCGCACTGCGGGCACGTGCCCTCGAAGACCGCGGTCAGGGCGCCGTCGTGGTCCTCCAGCCGGTGCTCACGCGTGAACTGATCGGCGCCGCACGCACAGGGGTGGAGGTCGATGTAGAGGTGCGCCTCTTGCAACGAACGAGCGATCAACATGGCAGGATTCTACGGGGCTCATAGGCGCAGGGGGGAGACGTCAGTGAACCAGGGCGACGAGAGGGAACGGCCCGAGGAGAGGGTCATCACGGCCACGGACGTCCTCGGCACCGGCTTCCGGGCGGACAGCGGCATCCGGCCTTCGCAGGAGCGCGTCCTCGCCGAGGCGGAGGCGGCCCTGCCCGTGGTGGTCCAGGCGCTGTACGCCGACCGGCTGCGGGTGAACGGCATCGTCGAGGAGGACGGGCGTCGCTTCTTCTCGCTGGCCGACGACAACGCCAGGACCCTCACCGTCAGGCTGGAGTCCGCGTCGCTGCCCGAGCGCACCGTGGCGCGCAGCTTCGTGAACACCGCCTCCGACAACCACGTCGTCCAGCTCTCCGACCGCATCGCGCCGGAGCAGGTCGGCCGTGCGCTGAGCCACGAGATCAACGAGCTGCTCTCCGTGCGGGACCGTGCCGAGCGCGCCGAGGCGCCCGCCGCCGACGACATGCTGCGCCGCGGCGCCGCGCTGCCGGAGCGGCCGCGGCTGTCCGACGAGGATCTGGGCCGGGTCGGCGAGCTGAACTACCTCACGGAACGCATGCACGACGGGACACTGACCGCGCATCAGCGTCAGGAGGCGCGCGGCGAGCTGTCCCAGTTGATCGACCACACCGGCCTGCGGGTCGGCGCGCCGGCCGACGACGCGGCCGCCCGGGCGCTGGAGCAGTACGCGGTGTCGATCCGCACCGACACGGTGGGGCAGCACCTGACGACGGACGCCCGGCGTGCCCTGCGAGAACTGGGCAGGCCCATCGACCAGTTGGCCCCCGCCGACGCGCAGGTGCTCCAGGAGCACCGGGCCCGGGTCGCGGAGAGCCGCGCGAACGGCACCCCGCTGGGCTCCGCCCCCGCCTTCCCGCTGCCCGGCCTGCGCCCCGACGGCACCCCGATTCCCCGGGAGCAGCTCGGCGCCGCCCGGGACGAGGCGGCCCTGCGGCGCACCGAGACCGGACTGAGGACGCTGGAGGAACTGCGGGCCGAGGCGGCAGGTCTGCCCGAGGGCCGCTACCCGCAGCGTGAGGTCATGATCGGCGGCGGGGCCGCGCTCGCGGGCCGCGACCCCGACGTCCTGCTGGTCGACTCACGGGGCCGCTGGCACGTGGACCCCATCAAGGGCATCGTGCAGTCCGCCGACCAGGTGCGGCACCTGCGTGAGGTCGGCTGGGACCCGTACCAGTTCGGGGACCCGAAGGACCGGGTCTCGCTGGCGGCGCTCCAGTTGTGGGAGGACACCGCGGCCGCTCGTGGCCCGCTCGTCGACGGGAGCGCCTCGCTGAACCTCGCCGAGGACGGGCGGCTGCTCGCCGAGATCGCCCCGGCGGACGGCTCGCCCCCGGTCACCGTCGAGGTGGTCGGCACTCCGCTGGTGGCCACGGGCGTTCCCCCCGAGGTCATACCGGGCGTGAACCGGCAGGTGCCGACGATGGCCGAGGCCGCCCGGGCGCTCGGGGACCACCTCGGCACGGTCGGCACGCCCGAGGCGCTGCAGGCCAGGGACCGGCTGGCCGCGCTTCCGGAGGGCCAGGGCCGGGCCGCCGCCGCCCTGGACATCCTGGCCGAGCCGGCGGTGGCCGCCGCGCTGCGGGCGGCCGGCGACGATTCGACGGCCGCCCGGGCCCGGGAGACCGTCGAGGCGACCGCGAAATGGGAGCAGGCGAGCGCCGAGGCTCCCGGGCGTGTCCTGCTCGGGGACGAGGTCGGCGACGGGGCCTACGACCCGACGGTCGCGGACAACTGGGTGATCGCCGGCATCGGCGGCGGCGCCATCGCCAACACGGAGATCATCCTGGAGGGCAACCCGAACGCCCGCGTGACCATGGTGGGCACCGCGGCGCCGTGGGTCCTCCACAACGACTCCCAGTACCTGGCGATGCGCCGGCAGTACGACGCCGAACTCGGCGGCAACGGACGTTTGGTCACCGTGCCCAATCAGCGGCTGGGCGCCGTCGAGACGGTCCGCACCCCTGACGGCGGTGTCCGGCTCAAGGCGCGCGACGTCGAAGGGGACGCCTACGTCGCCTGTCTCGGCCGGGTGGCCCGGCTGCCCCAGGCCGCGGACACCCTCGACGCCTGGGCCCGGCAGCAGGGCGGCCAGGTCAGGGGCGAGCTGCTCTTCGACAAGAGCGAGCAGTACCTCGGCTACCGGCTGCACTTCCAGGCGGGCGACCGGCAGCACACCGTCGACGTGACGGGGGCCGCCTCGCGGATGCTGCCCGGCAACGTCTTCAGCGAGAAGGACATGGCCAGGCTGGCCGTCGTCGACCGCAGGACGGCACCGCCGGAAAGCGGCAACGTGGCGGCCGGCTTCATGGCGACCGCCCTCCAGGGCTCCCATCTGGCCAAGCACCGCGCGGAGCAGTCCGGCCACGCTCCGGCGGCCCGGACCGGCACCACGCCCCCGGCCGCCGGAGCGGGCACCAACCCGGTCGCGGGCGCGGCCCGCCTCCAGTCCGGCCGCAGACCGTCCGGCCCGGGCACCGCGCCCGGGTCCGGGCCGGCCACCGGTGGTCCGGCAACGCCGCCCCGGCTTCCCGGACCGCCCCGCCCCGGCGGGGGCGGCGGGCCCGCCCGGTGACGGCCGAGGGCCGTGCCGCCCGGCACATCCGCGTCCGGGGTACCTGACGACCAGCCATCACGGAGGAACGGAACATGCGCACCACGAGGACCGCACTGGCGGCTGCCCTGGCCGCGGTACTGCTCACCGGGTGCGGCTCGGGCGACGACGGGAAGCGGGACGACGCGGGGCAGGGCTCGGACGGCGGCCACGCCACTCCCCGGCTCTCCGTGCCCCCCGCCTTCGACGGTGGCCGGGGCTGGGACGCGGAACCGGGCCGGGTTCCCTCCTCTGCCGGGACCGATCCGGTCGTCGCGGCCGGCGGCGCCGTCGCCTACGTCGAGCCCTCCGCCGACGGCTACGTGGTCCGGGTCCGGGACGCGGCGACGGGCAAGGTGCGCTGGACCAGCGCCGCCTACCGGGTGCCGGCGACGGACCCGGACGCCCCCGGCAGCCCGGGAGCGCCAGGGCTGACCGCCGTACGGCAGGGGGACCGCACCTACCTGGCCGCGTGGGCCGTCGGCGAACGGACCGACAGCGCCCTCTCCCACGAGAAGGAGGCCGTCCGGATCGGGGTCTACCCGCTGGACGCCTCTGGTGACTCCGTCGCCCCGCTCCATGACGTCCAGATCCCCGTGAACACGCAGGAGGGGTCGGTCCAGGCCCGGGACGGCGGTGTCGGGCTGCTGCTCTCCTGGCGGTCGGCGGGCGACCACCGGGCCGTCGTGGACCTGGGCACCGGCCGCGTGACGCGGTACGACGATCCCGCCGGGCTGATCCCCGACTGCGACTCGGCGATGTGCGCCGGCAGCGCCGTGGTGGCCGTCACCCCCGAGGGGCCCGTGGTCGGCGGTGAGTCGGGCGGCATCCGGGTGCCGGGCGGCTGGAGCGGTGAGGACATCGCGCCCGAGGGCGTCGAGACGGGCCGGACGTTCGTCGACGGGGAACAGAACGGCACCCTCGTCGGCGTCCGCGACGGGATGTTCGTCGCCCGCTGGCGCGCGGCCGACTCCGCCGACGGCTACGTCTGGTCGGCGCACGACCTGGCGAGCGGCCGGCTGCTGGCCGGCACCGTCTGCGACGACGACGGCCCGGACACGCCGAGCGTGCCGGTGGCCTCGCCGAACGGCACCCGTCTGGGCCTCGGCCCGGTCCTGTTCGACGTCGGGGCGGGCACGGGCCGGTGCCTGGCCGCCGAGGGCGACCGCCCGGGCGTCACGGTCACCGCCGTCGCCGACGACGGCACCGCTTACGGCACCACGGGCTCCGGAACGGGCGTGGTGGTGCCGAAGGGCACCGGGACGCCCGAGGCACTGCCCGGGGGCACCCTGGTGCCTGCCGCCGCGCTGGACAAGGGGGCGTTGTTCGTCCGGCGGGGTGACGACGACGC
Source organism: Streptomyces ardesiacus (assembly GCF_003112575.1). Classification (GTDB taxonomy): domain Bacteria; phylum Actinomycetota; class Actinomycetes; order Streptomycetales; family Streptomycetaceae; genus Streptomyces; species Streptomyces ardesiacus. Next base: position 166,952 of record NZ_BEWC01000002.1, on the reverse strand, counting down.
CCTGCGCCTGTCGGTGCGGCGGACCCGCTGAGTCCGCGCCGCCGTCACGCAGTGATGTCGCGGGTCGTGAACCGCGCCCAGGCCGCCGAGCCGAAGACCGCCGCGTAGAGGGCCTGGAGGCCCAGGTTCTTGACCAGGTCGTCCCAGTAGACCGGTTCGCGCATCAGGTCGGCGAAGGACAGCCAGTAGTGCGAGAAGAAGTACGGCTGGAGGGCGTCGAGCTGGGGGATCTGGTCGAGGATCTGGACGGTGATCAGCAGCCCGACCGTGGTCGCCATCGCGGCGATGCCGCTGCCCGTCAGGGTGGAGACGAACAGGCCGAGGGCCGCGACGCCGACGAGCGAGGCGGCCACCACCAGGGCGATCAGCAGGGCCCGCCCCAGGCCCTCGGCGTAGCCGATCCGGGTGCCGGAGATGGTGATCAGGTCGCCGACCGGGAACAGCAGCGCGCCGACCGCGAGCGCCGAGACCGCGACGACCAGGGTCGCGGCGAGGCAGAAGGCGATCACCGTGGCGTACTTGGTGAGCAGCAGCCGGGTGCGGCCCGCCGGGGCGACCAGGAGGTAGCGGAGCGTGCCCGCGCTCGCCTCGCCGGCGATCGCGTCGCCCGCGACGACGCCGACGGCCATGGGCAGGAAGAACGGGAGGGTGGCGGCGAGCGCGGTGAAGACCAGGAACAGCCCGTTGTTGCTGATCTGCGAGATGAACGCCGGGCCCTCGCCGCCACCGCCCCCGCCGCCGAGCGAGGACCCGTCGCCCGTCTCGATCCGTACGGCGATGCCGACCAGGACCGGCACGGCGGCGAGCACGGCCAGCAGGGCGAGGGTGCGCCAGCGCCGGAAGGTGGTCAGCAGTTCGCTGCGGAGCAGCCCGAGGGACCACAGCGGGCTCGGGGACCGCGTCCCGCCCCGCCCCGGCGCCGCGCCCTCGGTCTCCGCCCGCACGTCAGCCCGCGACATCGAAACCCTCCCCGGTCAGCGCCACGAACGCGTCCTCCAGCGAGGCCCGTTCCAGGGTGAAGCCGCGGACCCGGACACGGGCCGCGACCAGCGCCGCGTTCACCTCGGCGAGGTCCCGCTCCGGCGGCTCCGCCGTCACCCGGTCCTCGTCGACCACCACGTCCGCGGCCCCCTGCTCCTTCAGCACCCGGGCGGCGTCGCCCGCGTCCGGCGTGGTCACCACCAGCCGGCCGCGTGCACCGGCCGCCAGGTCGGCGACCGCGCCCTGGGTGATCAGCCGCCCCTGTGCCATCACGGCGGCGTGGGTGCACACCTGCTCGATCTCGTCCAGCAGGTGGGAGGAGAGGAAGACGGTGGTGCCGTCGGAGGCCAGTTCGCGCACGAGGGTGCGGATCTCGCGCATGCCCTGGGGGTCGAGCCCGTTGGTCGGCTCGTCCAGGACGAGCAGGCGGCGCGGCTGGAGCAGCGCCGCGGCGAGGCCCAGCCGCTGCTTCATGCCGAGCGAGTACGCCTTCGCCTTCTTGCCGCCCGCCGCCGCGAGGCCCACCCGGTCCAGCGCCGCGGCGACGCGCTCGCGCCGGGTGCGCGGATCGGCCGTCGGGTCGGCGGCGTCGTAGCGCAGCAGGTTGTCCCGGCCGGAGAGGAAGCCGTACAGGGCCGGGCCCTCGATGAGGGCGCCGACCCTGGGCAGTACGGTGCGCGACGCGCGCGGCATGGGCAGGCCGAGGACCCGGGCGCTGCCCGAGGTGGGTTCGATCAGCCCCATCAGCATGCGGATGGTGGTGGTCTTGCCGGAGCCGTTGGGACCGAGGAAGCCGAAGACGCTGCCCGCCGGGACGGTGAGGTCCAGACCGTCGACGGCGAGTTGTCCACCGCGGTAGCGCTTGGTGAGCCCGCGGGTGGCGATGACGGCGTCCTCCCCGCCTTCCCGGGCGGGCTCCCGCTCCGGTGCGCGGCCCGGGCGCTCCGGCCCCGTGGCGGACGGTTCGGCCATCGGCTCCCTCGTTTCCCTCGTTCTCCTCGTTCGCCGCGTTCGCCTCGTCCCGCTTTTCCGCGCTGTGCGGGTGGCGTGCCGCGGACGTCCTACCGCGCGGCGTCGGCCGCCTTCACCAGGGCGTCCTTGGTGACCGCACCGGCGTAGACCTTGCCGTCGTCGGTGATCAGGGCGTTGACGAGGCGGGTCTTGAAGACCGTGCCCGAGCCGAAGTCGCCCTTGACCTGGTCGCCGAAGGAGCCGAGGAATCCGCCGAGGCCGCCGAGGTCGCCGCCCGGGGAGCCCGTGGGCAGGCCGCCCCGGGCGCCGGTGTCGAAGGTGGCGATCGAGTTCCAGCCCTCACCGATCACCTTGAGGCCCTCCAGCTCCCCGGCGAGGTCGCCCCCGGCCGGGCGCCCGTGCTCGGGAGCCTTGGCGCCCGTGTCGCTCTCGGTGACCTTCGCCCCCTCGGGCGGCGTGAAGTCGAACGTCGACGCGTCCGGCTTCGCGAAGCTGACCTGGGTGAAGCCCACGTCGACCACGGCGGCGCCGCCGCTCGCCGGGGTCAGCGTGAACTTCAGCGGCAGGCCGGTCTCGGCGTCCACGGCCACGGTGATCGCGCTGACCGTGGAACCGTCCTGCTTGGGCTCGACGACGAGGCGGTAGGCGTCCCGGCCGGCCACCTGAGCGGTGCCGCGGACGGTGACGGACGTGGTGTCGTCGACCGCCTTGAGCGCCTGCTCGGCGAAGTCCTTCGGAGTGGCCGGCACGTCCTTGTCCGGCGTGCCCCTGCCCGGCCGCCCCTCGTCCGCGGGGGCGGTGGAGTGGTAGACCTCGTTGGACTTGCTGTCGTAGCCCCAGACGTCCTCGCCGTTGTGGACGAGGCTGTACTCGGCGGCGTTCTCCAGCAGGGACAGCTTCTGCCGGTCGGGGCCGTCGGCCGCGACGCGCAGCGTGTGACTGCCGGACACCAGCTCGGTGAGCTTGGCCGAGGGGTCGGCGGCGGAGCCCTCGCCGTCCCCGCCGGAGCCGGGACCCGCGGACATGCCGGAGAGCAGGCCGCTCTCCAGTCCACCGAGGTCCGGCAGGCCCAGGTCGGTGTTGATGCGCACCGTGCCGGACATCTGCTCGACGTCCGACGTGGCAATCTTCTCGATGAGCTGCTGCGCCGTGATCTTCGGCAGGTCGGGGTCCCCGGAGTCGGCGAGCGCCGGGACGAGGCCGATCGTCGCGGCCGCCACCCCCATCACCGCGACCGGGACGACGTACCGCGCGGCCTTGCGCCGTCCGGCACGCAGCTCCTCGCCCTCCCCGGCGGTCGTGTTGTCGTCGGAATCGATCGGTGCCATGTGTGCCCTACCTCCGTCGTCGGCGGCGGCTGTCTCGCGACCTCGCACTCGTTCACCCGTGAGCCGCCATTCTCACCCGAATCGGTGAGGATCGGTGTGTTTCCGTGGTGTCCATCTGACCAAATCACCGGCGCACAGGCGTCAGACCGCGGGCTCAACTCCGCCTACTCCTGCGGGATGACACGGAGGGGCTGCGGCTCCTCCGGCCCGTAGGGGCCGGAGTACGGCACACGGCGGACGGCAGAGGGCGGGCGCGCACGGGACGGGCGGGGCCGGGACGGGCGGGGCCGGGCGGGCGCGGGACGGGCGGCACGGGGCGGCGGTCACCCCGCGCGGTGGACCACCGCGTCGCACAGCTCCACCAGCGCGGCCTTCGCGTCGCACTCCCGCAGCGGGGCCAGCGCGGCGCGGGCATCCTTGGCGTACCGGACGGTGTCCTTGCGCGCCTGCTCCAGCGCGGGGTGGGCGCGCAGCAGGCGCAGCGCCTCGGCGTGTCGGGCGTCGTCGCTCAGGTCGGAGTCGAGCAGTTCGCACAGGGCGACGTCCTCGGCGAGCCCCAGCCGGGCCGCCCGCTCGCGCAGCCGCAGTACGGGCAGGGTGGGGATGCCCTCGCGCAGGTCCGTGCCGGGCGTCTTGCCGGACTCGTCGGAGTCGGAGGCGATGTCCAGGACGTCGTCCGCGAGCTGGAAGGCGACGCCGAGCCGCTCGCCGTACTGGGTGAGCACGTCGACCACGGTCTCGTCGGCGCCGGACATCATCGCGCCGAAACGGCAGGAGACCGCCACCAGCGAGCCGGTCTTGCCGCCCAGGACGTCCAGGTAGTGGTCGACCGGATCGCGGCCGTCCTGCGGTCCCGCCGTCTCCAGGATCTGGCCGGTGACCAGCCGCTCGAACGCGAGGGCCTGGACGCGGACGGCCTCGGGCCCGAGGTCGGCGAGGATCTGCGAGGCGCGGGCGAAGAGGAAGTCGCCGGTGAGGACCGCGACCGAGTTGCCCCAGCGGGTGTTCGCGCTGGGCACCCCGCGCCGCACGGTGGCCTCGTCCATCACGTCGTCGTGATACAGCGTGGCGAGGTGGGTCAGCTCCACGACCACGGCCGAGGGCACGATGCCGGGGGCGTAGGGGTCGCCGAACTGGGCCGAGAGCATCACCAGCAGCGGCCGGAACCGTTTGCCGCCGGCCCGCACCAGGTGCTGGGCGGCCTCCGTGATGAACGGCACCTCGCTTTTGGTTGCCTCAAGCAACCCTTCCTCGACAGCAACCAATCCGGCCTGGACATCGGCTTCCAGAGCCTGGTCCCGCACGCTCAGCCCGAACGGCCCGACGACGGTCACGAGGGGTCTCCTGTCTGCTGGTGTCTACTGGCGATTACCTGGTTTGTCGATAGGTCGCTGCCACCACTCAAGTCAGCGTATCCGGTCACGTTTCGATCACCGCTAGCGCCCACGGTTACAGGCCGGTCGGTATCAGATCATGAACGGTATGTTTTTGATCAGGTGATATGAGCAGATTTTGATCGATATCGCCAGAGGGGTGAGCCGGACCCCGGACCGGACGAGTGGCACCCCGGACGGGGCGAGCGGGCCGGAAGCCGCCGTCCAAGATCCCACCACTCCCCACAACGGCGCGCACTCCGAGAACGTCACCCGACCCACGCGCGCGCCCACACTCCGCGCCACGCCCCCCTCCGGCACTCGCGAACCCTCCCCCGGGCCCCCATCGGGCGGCCCTGCGGGCCCGCCTTCGGAGTCACCCACGGACCCACCTCCGGAGTCGCCCTCGGGCCCGCCCTCGGCCGCATCCCCCACTCCGCTTCCCCCTCTCCCGCACTCGACACCCGAAGCCCTCCCGACCCGCGGCCGGTTGGGGATTGATTGAGGTTAATGCCCGTTTTGCCGCGCTTGTTGAGGCCCGTGAGTTGGCTCACTCCGATCCGCCTGCGGGCAACCTCGCCGCAACCTGTGCCCTCCCTTTGCCCCGCAAGCCAGTTGAGGCTTGGCAACCGCAAAGGATCAAGAGCCCCAAACACCCCAGACCAAGGTCAACTAGCATGTTGGGTGATTCCTGCACTTGTTCCGGACATGTGCTCTCGCATACGTTCCCGGCCTGTCGGGCGGACGCCGAATCCTGCCACCGCCCGTCGCACCGTCATCCACCCAACACACTCGCCGGCAGGAGCGGGGGACCCAGGTAAGTCGCCGCACCGGTCACCACCGGAGCGGCTCGGGGTGAAGCCGTACCCGTCAGGGCGCGGCCGGGCACCTCCCCGCCCGAACCCGACAGCTCACCTCGCAGGCGTAAGGAGAGGGACACAGCATGTCTGCCAACGGTCTGAACCGTCACGCCCGCACGGGCCGCCTCGCCCGCAAGCTCGCCGTGGCCGGCACCGGTGCCGCGGTGCTCGCGCTGCCGCTCATCGGCGCCACCACCGCCTCCGCCGCCCCGGCCGCCGCCACGACCACCACCACGGCGGCGACGACGTACCCGAACAACCTCGACGGCTGGATCCGCGAGTCGCTCGCCATCATGGCGCAGCACGGCATTCCCGGGACCTACGACGGCATCCACCGCAACATCATGCGGGAGTCCTCCGGCAACCCGTACGCCATCAACAACTGGGACATCAACGCCGTCAACGGCACCCCGTCCAAGGGCCTGCTCCAGGTGATCGACCCGACCTTCCAGGCGTACCACGTGCCCGGCACCTCCTGGGACCCGTACGACCCGGTCGCCAACATCACCGCCGCCTGCAACTACGCGGCCGACCGCTACGGCTCGATGGACAACGTCTTCAGCGCGTACTGAGCCGCGCCGCCGCGCCGGCGCGGCTAGGAGACACCGAAGATCCGCTCGAGGACGACGGCCACGCCGTCGTCCTCGTTCGTCGTGGTGACCTCGTCGGCCACCGCCTTGAGCTCGGGGTGGGCGCCGGCCATGGCGACGCCGTGGGCCGCCCACTGGAACATGGGGATGTCGTTGGGCATGTCCCCGAAGGCGATCGTCCGCCGCCGCTCCAGGCCCAGGTGCTCGGCGGCCAGCGCCAGACCCGTCGCCTTGGTGATGCCGCACGGCTGGAGCTCGACCGTGCCGGGCCCCGACATGGCGACCGTCGCGAGGGAACCGACCACCGCGCGCGCCGTCGCCGCCAACTCGTCGTCGGTCAGCTCGGGGTGGCGCAGCAGGACCTTGCTGATCGGCGTGGCCCACAGCTCCTCGCGCCGCTCGACGCGCACCGCGGGCAGAGTGGGGTGGGGCATCAGGTAGCCCGGCTCGATGAGCGTCAGCCCGTCGACGCCGTCCTGGTCGACGGCGGCGGACACCTGGCCCACCTCCGCCTCGATCTTGCCGAGCGCGGTCTCGGCCAGTTCCCGGTCCAGGGTGACCGACCACAGCATGCGGTGCGCGCCGGCGTCGTACACCTGCGCGCCCTGCCCGCAGACCGCGAGCCCCGTGCAGCCGAGGCGGTCGAGCAGGGAACGCACCCGGGGAGCCGGCCGGCCCGTCACCACCAGGTGGCGCGCACCCGCCCCGGCGGCCCGCGCCAGCGCGGCCAGCGACCGGTCGGAGACGGTGTCGTCGCCACGGAGCAGCGTGCCGTCCAGGTCGGTGGCGACGAGTGCATATGCGGTGCGGTCCATGATCAGAGAATACGGACACCGCACCCTTCCGACTCACCGGCGACCGCTTCCGAACGAGGACGTAGCGAGTGCCTTCGAACCCGGCCGCGGATGCACGCAGACGCCCGATCGTGCCCACAACCTGACACATCATCGGCTGGCGCCACTCAGGGCTTCCGCGCCGGTGAGCGGCACCGCGCACTGCCGGGCGCCTCCTCCGGCCGCGCCGGGCGCCGCCTCCGGTCGCACTGCCCAAGACCGGTGCCTCACCCGTAACGTGGCCCGCACGACACACAGCGCGCACGGCGCACATGGCGAGCACGAAAGCGAGGCAGCACCCGATGCCCCCCTTCGATGTCCCCGAGGGCGACCCCTTCGGCCCGCACAACCTTCCGTACGGCGTGTTCTCGATCCCCGGCTCACGGGAGCGGACGGTGGGCGTCCGGCTCGGCGACCACGTCCTCGACGCGGGCGCGGCGGCCCACGCGCTCGGCTCGCCGTACGCGTCCCTGCTCGCACGGCCCACCCTCAACCCGCTGCTGGCCGCCGGGCGCACCGCCTGGTCGGACGTGCGGCGGGCGCTGACGGCGTGGCTGACGGTGCCCTCCCACCGCGAGGTTCTCGAACCCCTCTTCCACCCGCTGTCGTCGGTGACCCTGCACCTGCCCTTCGAGGTCGCCGACTACGTCGACTTCTACGCCTCCGAGAACCACGCCAGGAACGTCGGCCGGATCTTCCGCCCCGACGCCGCCGACTCCCTCACCCCGAACTGGAAACACCTCCCGATCGGCTACCACGGCCGCTCCGGCACGGTCGTCGTCTCCGGCACGGACGTCGTCCGCCCGTCGGGGCAGCGCAAGGCGCCGTCCGACGCCGCTCCCGTCTTCGGCCCGTCCGTCCGCCTCGACATCGAGGCCGAGGTCGGCTTCGTCGTGGGCGTGCCGTCGGAACTCGGCAGCCCGGTGGCGCTCGGCGACTTCCGCGAGCACGTCTTCGGGCTGTGCCTGCTCAACGACTGGTCGGCGCGCGACATCCAGGCCTGGGAGTACGTCCCCCTCGGCCCCTTCCTCGGCAAGTCCTTCGCCACGTCGGTGTCGGCGTGGATCACCCCGCTGGACGCCCTGGAGGAGGCGCGGGTGGCACCGCCCGAGCGCACGCACCCGCTGCTGCCCTACCTGGACGACACCGACGGCGGCCACGACGAACCCGGCGGCTACGACCTGCGGATCTCCGTCGCCGTCAACGGGCATGTCGTCTCCGAGCCGCCGTTCTCCACCATGTACTGGACGGCCGCCCAGCAGTTGGCCCACATGACGGTCAACGGCGCCTCGCTGCGCACCGGCGACCTCTACGGCTCGGGCACGGTGAGCGGCCCCGCCGAGCGGGAGCGGGGGTCGCTGCTGGAGCTGACCTGGAACGGCCGCGAGCCGTTGGAACTCCCCGACGGCAAGCGGACGTTCCTGGAGGACGGGGACGTGGTGACCCTCTCGGCGTGGGCACCGGGACCGGGCGGCGTCCGGGTGGGCCTGGGCGAGGTCACCGGCCGGGTGGCCGGCCGGGAGTCCTGACGGACGTCCCGGATTCCGCATCCGGTGCCCGCCGGTACCTGACTCGCACCGCCCGGCCCCGTCATACTGGCGTCGGGCGGTGTGCGCCCGCGGGCCGGGACGGTCCGGGGCCCGGCGCACCGTCCGACTGAGCACAGCACAGCCCCTGTACAGCCAGAGCCGCCCATCCTTCGACCAGGATCCGGAGCCAGTGGCATGACCGTCTGCCTGCTCCTGCTGTTCGCCGTCGCCGTGACCGCCGCGGTGCCGGTGCCCCGCGCGCTGACCCGTTCCGCGTGGCCCGAGCGGGATCCCGTGGTCGCGCTGTGGGTGTGGCAGTGCCTGGTCGCCACCGTGCTGCTGTGCTGTCTGACGGCGCTCGTGCTCGGCGCCACCGCCGTCTTCGGCACCGTCCGCGCCCAGCTCTTCGCCCCGGCACCGCCCGCGGTGACCGCGGCGTACAACCTCTCCGCCGGGCCGGTCTGGGCCGCCGTCCTCACCCTTCTGCTGGCGGGCGGTGCCGCCTGGACGACCGCCATGCTGGCCCGCGAACTCGTCGAGGCCCGCCGCCGCCGCGCCCGCTCCCGCGCCCACCTGCGCGAACGCGCCCCCGACCTGCCCGCCGGTCTCCCCGCCGCCCGCGGCCCCCTGCTGGTCCTGGAGGACGAGTACCCGGACGCCTGGTGGATGCCGGGCAGTCCGCCCCAGCTCATCGTCACCACCGGCGCCCTCCACCGGCTCACCGACCACCAGCTCGACGCCGTCCTCACCCATGAGCGCGGCCACGCCCGGGCCCGCCACGACTGGCTGCTGCACCTGTCGACCGCGCTGGCCACCGGCTTCCCGAGCGTCCCGCTCTTCGCCCACTTCTGCGACCAGACCCACCGCCTGGTCGAGCTGTCGGCCGACGACACCGCGTCCCGGCGCTGCGGCCACCTGACCACCGCGCTGGCCCTGATCGAGCTGAACCAGCACCGCGGGGTCCTGTCCTGCGCCTCCAGCCACCGCCTCCTGGGCGAACGGGTCGACCGCCTCCTGGAGCCCCGGCCGCGCCTGCCCCGCCGCCACCGCGCCCTGACCACGGCGACAGCGGCCCTTGTCCCCCTCCTCCCCCTCCTGATCACCTTCGCCCCGGGCCTGACCGCACTGACCTGACGGGGGTCCGGCTGCGGCAGGGGGTGCCGCTGGGGCGGCGCGTGGTGACCCCGGGGAGGGGCGAAGAGGCCCCCGGCGCCCCTATATCCAGTCCTCGGGCTCGGGCTCCGGCTCGTGCTCCGGCCAGTCGTCCGCGTCGGAGCGGGAGGCGGTGCCGGTGCCCGGGCCGGTCGCCGGGTCCGGTGCGGACGGCGCCGCGGCAGCCGGTCCCTCCAGTCCCGCCAGCACCTCGACCACACCCTCGCCGTACGTCGCCAGCTTCTTCTCGCCGACCCCGCTGATGCCGCCGAGCTGACCGACCGAGGTGGGCCACACGGTGACGATCTCCCGGAGGGTGGCGTCGTGGAAGATGACGTACGCGGGGACGCCCTGCTCGCGCGCCTGTTCCGCACGCCAGGCCCGCAGCGCCTCGAAGGCGGGGACCAGCTCCGCCGGCAGCTCGGCCGCCGCCGCCTTCGCCTTGCGCTCGCCCCGGCCGCCGCCCGCCGGCCTGGCCGCGGCGGCCTTCTTGGGCTCCTTGCGCAGCGGCACCTCGCGCTCCCGGCGCAGGACCTCGCCGCTGGTCTCGGTCAGGACCAGCGTGCCGTACTCCCCCTCGACCGCGAGCAGCCCCTGCGCCAGCAGCTGCCGGACCGCTCCCCGCCACTCGCCCTCGGTCAGCTCCTCGCCGATGCCGAACACGGAGAGCTGGTCGTGGTCGAACTGGATCACCTTGGCGGTGCGCTTGCCCAGCAGGATGTCGATGATCTGCCCGGCGCCGAACTTCTGCCCGCGCTCCCGCTTCAGCCGCACCACCGTCGAGAGCACCTTCTGCGCGGCCACCGTGCCGTCCCAGGTCTCGGGCGGGGTCAGGCAGGTGTCGCAGTTGCCGCACCCCGCCCCGTCCGGGTCCTGACCGAAGTAGGCCAGGAGCTGGCCGCGGCGGCACCGGGCGGTCTCGCACAGGGCGAGCATGGCGTCCAGGTGGGACTGGGCGCGGCGGCGGAACGCCTCGTCGCCCTCGCCGAGCTGGATCAGCTTGCGCTGCTGCACGACGTCGTTGAGTCCGTACGCCATCCAGGCCGTGGAGGGCAGGCCGTCGCGCCCCGCGCGTCCGGTCTCCTGGTAGTAGCCCTCGACCGACTTGGGCAGGTCCAGGTGGGCGACGAACCGCACGTCCGGCTTGTCGATGCCCATGCCGAAGGCGATGGTCGCGACGACCACCAGGCCCTCCTCGCGCAGGAACCTCGACTGGTGCGCCGCACGGGTGCCCGCGTCCAGGCCGGCGTGGTAGGGCACCGCCTCGACGCCGTTGCGCGAGAGGAACTCGGCGGTCTTCTCGACCGAGTTGCGCGAGAGGCAGTACACGATGCCCGCGTCCCCAGGGTGCTCCTCGCGCAGGAAGCTCAGAAGCTGCTTCTTGGGGTCGGACTTCGGCACGATCCGGTACTGGATGTTGGGGCGGTCGAAGCTGGCCACGAAGTGCCGCGCCGCCGGCATGTTCAGCCGCTCGGTGATCTCGCGGTGGGTGGCGTCGGTGGCCGTCGCCGTGAGCGCCAGGCGCGGCACGTCCGGCCAGCGCTCGCCGAGCAGCGACAGGGCGAGGTAGTCGGGCCGGAAGTCGTGGCCCCACTGGGAGACGCAGTGCGCCTCGTCGATGGCGAAGAGGGAGATCTTGCCGCGGGAGAGCAGGTCGAGGGTGCTGTCCAGGCGCAGTCTCTCGGGCGCCAGGTACAGCAGGTCCAGCTCGCCCGCGAGGTACTCGGCCTCCACCACGCGCCGCTCGTCGAAGTCCTGCGTGGAGTTCATGAACCCGGCGCGCACACCGAGGGCCCGCAGCGCGTCCACCTGGTCCTGCATCAGCGCGATCAGCGGGGACACCACGATGCCCGTGCCGGGCCTGACCAGGGACGGGATCTGGTAGCACAGCGACTTTCCGCCGCCGGTCGGCATGAGCACGACGGCGTCACCACCGGCGATCACGTGCTCGACGATCGCCTCCTGCTCGCCGCGGAAGGCGTCGTACCCGAAGACCCGGTGCAGGGTGGCGAGCGCCTCGCTGTCCCCGTCCCTCACCTGCGTCGTCTCTGCCATGTCGCCGATCACGCCCGTCCCGCCCATCGCCTTGCCCCCGTACTGCTGCCTCGCCCGTCTGGTCCGTCTGGTCCGTCCTGCCCCGACCACTGCCTCAACGATAGGGGGCCGCGCCGACGGCGCCGGAGTTATCCACAGGCTGCCCGGCCCGGCCCCCGTCAAGGACACGACGATCGTTCACACGTTCGCGGGTGACCTGCCCGTTTCCGGCGGACAGTCTGATGGCACCCGCGGGACTCCGTCCCACGGGAGCACTGACGAGCGTCGCGCCGAAGGCGTCCACCCTCGACGGGAGCCCCGTCCTCATGAGTCCGCAGACTCTTCTCCACTGACCGACGTCTCCACCGACCGACGTCACACCGCGCCGCGGCGGCGAGTAGTCCCCCTCCCCGCGAACGGCTGTGGTCCGGCACTCGTCGAAGAGGTGCCGGACCACAGCCGCGAGGACGCGCAGGCGCAGCGCCGCGTCAGCGCACGAACACCCCCGCCTGACCCGCCAGGTCCAGGAAGTACTGCGGCGCCACACCGAGCACCACCGTGACCGCCACGCCCACGGCGATCGCCGTCATCGTCAGCGGGGACGGCACCGCGACCGTCGGGCCCTCGGGGCGGGGCTCGCTGAAGAACATCAGCACGATCACCCGGATGTAGAAGAACGCCGCGATCGCCGACGAGATCACACCGATCACGACCAGCGGGGCCGCGCCGCCCTCCGCCGCCGCCTTGAACACGGCGAACTTGCCCGCGAAGCCGGAGGTCAGCGGGATGCCGGCGAAGGCCAGCAGGAAGACCGCGAAGACCGCCGCCACCAGCGGTGACCTGCGGCCCAGACCGGCCCACTTCGACAGGTGCGTCGCCTCGCCGCCCGCGTCGCGCACCAGCGTGACGACCGCGAAGGCGCCGATCGTGACGAAGGAGTACGCGGCCAGGTAGAAGAGGACGGACGAGATGCCCGACGGCGTGGTCGCGATGACACCGGCGAGGATGAAGCCCGCGTGCGCGATCGACGAGTACGCCAGCAGCCGCTTGATGTCGGTCTGCGTGATGGCGACGATCGCACCGGCCAGCATCGTGACGATCGCCACGCCCCACATCACCGGCCGCCAGTCCCAGCGCAGGCCGGGCAGGACGACGTAGAGGATGCGGAGCAGGGCGCCGAAGGCGGCCACCTTGGTCGCCGCCGCCATGAAGCCGGTCACCGGCGTCGGCGCCCCCTGGTACACGTCCGGCGTCCACATGTGGAACGGCACCGCGCCCACCTTGAAGAGCAGGCCCATGACGACCAGTGCGGAGCCGACGAGCAGCAGCGCGTCGTTGCCCGTGGTGTTCGCGAGCGCCGGGGTGACGTTCTGCACGGTGCCGTCGACGACCTGGGCGATCGTGCCGTACGACATCGAGCCCGCGTAGCCGTAGAGCAGGGCGATGCCGAACAGGGTGAACGCGGAGGCGAAGGCGCCGAGCAGGAAGTACTTGACCGCCGCCTCCTGCGACATGAGCCGCTTGCGGCGGGCCAGCGCGCACAGCAGGTACAGCGGGAGGGAGAAGACCTCCAGGGCCACGAAGAGCGTCAGCAGGTCGTTGGCCGCCGGGAAGACCAGCATGCCGACGACGGCGAAGAGCAGGAGCGGGAACACCTCCGTGGTGGTGAAGCCCGCCTTGACCGCCTTCTGCTCGCTCTCGCTGCCCGGCACGGCCGCGGCCTGCGCGGCGAAGGAGTCGACGCGGGTGCCGTGCTGCTCCGGGTCGAGGCGCCGCTCGGCGAAGGTGAACAGGCCGACCAGGCTGGTCAGCAGGATGGTGCCCTGAAGGAACAGGGCCGGGCCGTCGACGGCGACGGCGCCCATCGCCGTGATGCCGGCCTTGGTCGTCCCGTACCCGCGCGCCGCGAGCGCGACGACCGCGGCGAACGCCGCGATCAGGGCGACGGCGGACACGAACATCTGGGCGTGGTAACGGGACCTGCGCGGCACGAAGGCCTCGACCAGGATCCCGATGATCGCCGCGCCGATGACGATGAGGACGGGCGACAGCTGCCCGTACTCGATCTTCGGCGCGTCGATCCTGGCGATCGGGTCGGCCGCCGTCGCCGCCGTTGTCCACAGGCTGTGGACGGCTGTTGCGCTCACTTGGCCGCCTCCACCTCAGGCTGGGGGTCCGTCTTGTGTACGTCGGACATGGTCTGCTTCACCGCCGGGTTGACGATGTCCGTCACGGGCTTCGGGAAGACGCCGAGGAAGATCAGCAACGCCACCAGCGGCGCCACGACCACCAGCTCGCGCACCCGCAGGTCCGGCATCCCGGTCACCTCGGCCTTCACCGGGCCCGTCATCGTCCGCTGGTAGAGGACGAGGGTGTAGAGCGCGGCGAGGACGATGCCGAGGGTGGCGATGATGCCGATCACCGGATAACGGGTGAACGTGCCGACCAGGACGAGGAACTCGCTGACGAAGGGCGCGAGGCCCGGCAGCGACAGGGTCGCCAGGCCGCCGATCAGGAAGGTGCCGGCCAGGACCGGGGCCACCTTCTGTACGCCGCCGAAGTCGGCGATGAGCCGCGAACCGCGCCGCGAGATCAGGAACCCGGCGATCAGCATGAGCACCGCGGTCGAGATGCCGTGGTTGACCATGTACAGGGTGGCGCCGGACTGGCCCTGGCTGGTCATCGCGAAGATGCCCATGACGATGAAGCCGAAGTGCGAGATCGACGCGTAGGCGATCAGCCGCTTGATGTCGCGCTGGCCGACCGCGAGCAGCGCGCCGTAGATGATGCTGATCACCGCCAGGACCAGGATGACCGGCGTCGCCCACTTGCTGGCCTCCGGGAAGAGCTGGAGGCAGAAGCGGAGCATCGCGAAGGTGCCGACCTTGTCGACGACCGCCGTGATGAGCACGGCGACCGGCGCGGTCGACTCCCCCATGGCGTTGGGCAGCCAGGTGTGCAGCGGGAACAGCGGCGCCTTCACCGCGAAGGCGAAGAAGAAGCCGAGGAAGAGCCAGCGCTCGGTGCTGGTCGCCATGTCCAGCGAACCGTTGGCCCGCGCCTCGGCGATCTCCGTGAGCGAGAAGTTCCCGGCGACCACGTAGAGGCCGATCACCGCGGCCAGCATGATCAGACCGCCGGCCAGGTTGTAGAGGAGGAACTTCACCGCCGCGTACGACCGCTGCGTCGCCGCCGTCTTCTCGCCGTGCTCGTGGGCCCGGTCCCCGAAACCGCCGATCAGGAAGTACAGCGGGATCAGCATGGCTTCGAAGAAGATGTAGAAGAGGAAGACGTCGGTGGCCTCGAACGAGATGATCACCATCGCCTCGACGGCCAGGATCAGGGCGAAGAAGCCCTGCGTCGGCCGCCACCGGCTGTTGCCGGTCTCCAGCGGGTCGGCGTCGTGCCAGCCCGCCAGGATGATGAACGGGATCAGCAGGGCGGTCAGCGCGATCAACGCCACCGCGATGCCGTCCACGCCCAGTTCGTAGCGGACGCCGAAGTCCGCGATCCAGGAGTGGGACTCGGTGAGCTG
The DNA here is from genome assembly GCF_003112575.1 of Streptomyces ardesiacus. Lineage (GTDB taxonomy): Bacteria > Actinomycetota > Actinomycetes > Streptomycetales > Streptomycetaceae > Streptomyces > Streptomyces ardesiacus. The sequence goes on along the minus strand of NZ_BEWC01000002.1, from coordinate 151,765 downwards.
GTAGCGGTCGCCGCCGGGGTCGAAGCGGACCAGCACCGTGACCGCCAGCGCGAGCGTGGCCAGCGAGACCAGCAGCGCCAGCCACTTGGCCACGGTGCGTCGCGCGGCCGGCACGGCTGCCGTGGCGATCGCCCCGACGGCCGGGAGGGCCGCCGTGACTGTCAGCAGGGGAAAGGACATCGGTATCAGACCGCCCTCATCAGCAGGGTCGCGGCGACCAGGACCGCCGCACCGCCGAACATCGAGACCGCGTACGAGCGCGCGAAGCCGTTCTGCAGCTTGCGCATCCGCCCGGACAGGCCGCCGAACGAGGCCGCCGTGCCGTTGACGACTCCGTCGACCAGGGTGTGGTCGACGTAGACCAGGGAGCGCGTGAGGTGCTCGCCGCCGCGGACCAGGACGACGTGGTTGAAGTCGTCCTGGAGCAGGTCGCGCCGGGCGGCCCGGGTGAGCAGCGACCCGCGCGGGGCGACGGCCGGAACCGGGCGGCGCCCGTACTGCGCCCAGGCGAGGGCGACGCCGACGACCATGCAGGCCACCGTCGCCCCGGTGACCGCTCCGGCGCTGATCGGCGAGTCTCCGTGGCTGTGCCCGGTGACGGGCTCCAGCCAGTGCAGGAAGCGGTCGCCGATGCTGAAGAAGGCACCGCCCGCGACCGATCCGACGGCCAGCACGATCATCGGGACCGTCATGAGCCCCGGCGACTCGTGCGGGTGCGGCGGCTCGTACGCGCCGCGGGTCTCGGCGGCGGGCTCCACGTCGGGCTGCGCGGGCGACGGTGTCGGCGCGTTGCGCCAGCGCTCCTCGCCGAAGAACGTCATCAGCATCACGCGCGTCATGTAGTACGCGGTGATGGCCGCGCCCAGCAGGGCGCAGGCGCCGAGGATCCAGCCCTCGGTGCCGCCCTTGGCGAACGCCGCCTCGATGATCTTGTCCTTGGAGAAGAAGCCGGACAGGCCCGGGAAGCCGATGATGGCGAGGTAGCCGAGGCCGAAGGTGACGAAGGTGACCGGCATGTACCTGCGCAGTCCGCCGTAACGGCGCATGTCGACCTCGTCGTTCATGCCGTGCATGACGGAGCCCGCGCCGAGGAACAGCCCGGCCTTGAAGAAGCCGTGCGTCACCAGGTGCATGATCGCGAAGACGTAGCCGATGGGGCCGAGGCCCGCGGCCAGCACCATGTAGCCGATCTGCGACATGGTCGAGCCGGCCAGCGCCTTCTTGATGTCGTCCTTGGCGCAACCGACGATCGCACCGAAGAGCAGCGTGACCGCGCCGACGATGGTGACCACCAGCTGCGCGTCGGGCGCGCCGTTGAAGACCGCGGCGGAGCGGACGATCAGGTAGACGCCCGCCGTCACCATGGTCGCGGCGTGGATGAGGGCGGAGACCGGGGTCGGGCCCTCCATCGCGTCGCCGAGCCAGGACTGCAGCGGCACCTGGGCGGACTTGCCGCACGCGGCGAGCAGCAGCATCAGGGCGATCGCGGTGAGCTTGCCCTCGTCCGCCCCGGCCGCGAGTCCGGCCTGCCCCTCGCTCCCGAGCACCGGCCCGAAGGCGAAGGTGCCGAACCACAGGAACATCAGCATGATGCCGATGGACAGCCCCATGTCGCCCACGCGGTTGACCAGGAAGGCCTTCTTCGCGGCGGTGGCGGCGCTGGGCTTGTGCTGCCAGAAGCCGATCAGCAGGTAGGAGGCGAGACCGACGCCCTCCCAGCCGACGTACAGCAGCAGGTAGTTGTCGGCGAGGACGAGGATCAGCATCGCCGCGAGGAACAGGTTCAGGTAGCCGAAGAAGCGGCGGCGCCGCTCGTCGTGCTCCATGTACGCGACCGAGTACAGGTGGATGAGCGAGCCGACGCCGGTGATCAGCAGGACGAACGTCATCGACAACTGGTCGAGCCGGAAGGCGACGTCGGCCTGGAATCCCTCCACCGGGATCCAGCTGAACAGGTGCTGCGTCAGGGTGCGGTCGTCGGCGGTACTGCCGAGCAGGTCGGCGAAGAGGACGACGCCGATCACGAAGGACACGGCGGCCAGCAGGGTGCCGATCCAGTGGCCGACCGCGTCCAGCCGGCGTCCCCCGCACAGCAGGACGACAGCTCCGAGCAGGGGCGCCGCCACCAGCAGCGCAATCAGGTTCTCCACGTTTCAGCCCCTTACAGCTTCATCAGGCTGGCGTCGTCGACCGAGGCCGAGTGGCGGGAACGGAACAGGGACACGATGATCGCGAGCCCCACCACGACCTCCGCGGCGGCGACGACCATCGTGAAGAAGGCGATGATCTGGCCGTCCAGGTTGCCGTGCATCCGGGAGAAGGCGACGAACGCGAGGTTGCAGGCGTTGAGCATCAGCTCGACGCACATGAAGACCACGATCGCGTTGCGCCGGACCAGCACGCCGGTGGCGCCGATCGTGAACAACAGGGCCGCGAGGTAGAGGTAGTTGACGGGATTCACTTCGACGCCTCCTCGGACCTCTTCGAGTCGGACCGCTGCTCGGGCCGCCGCTCGCCCGGCCCGGAGCCCGCGGGGCCGACGGCCTTGCGCTCCAGCCGCTCCTCGGCCCGCTGCTCCAGCGCCTTCAGGTCGTTCAGCGCCTCCATCGAGACGTCGCGGATCTGGCCCCGCTCGCGCAGCGTCTTGCTGACGGTCAGCTCGGACGGGGTGCCGTCGGGCAGCAGACCCGCGATGTCGACCGCGTTGTGCCGGGCGTACACGCCGGGCGCCGGCAGCGGCGGCAGGTACTCGCCGTCGCGGACGCGCTGCTCGGACAGCTCGCGCTGGGTCCGGGCGCGCTCGGTGCGCTCGCGGTGGGTGAGCACCATGGCGCCGACGGCCGCCGTGATCAGCAGCGCGCCGGTGATCTCGAAGGCGAAGACGTACCGGGTGAAGATGAGGGACGCGATGCCCTCCACGTTGCCGTTGGCGTTGGCCTGGCCGAGGCCGGTGAACTGCGTGAGGGAGGCGTTGCCGATGCCCGCCAGCAGCAGGATGCCGAAGCCGAGCCCGCAGAGCAGGGCCAGCCAGCGCTGTCCCCTGATGGTCTCCTTCAGCGAGTCCGCCGCGGTGACGCCGACGAGCATCACCACGAACAGGAACAGCATCATGATGGCGCCGGTGTAGACGACGATCTGCACGATGCCGAGGAAGTAGGCGCCGTTGGCGAGGTAGAAGACCGCCAGGACGATCATGGTCCCGGCGAGGCACAGCGCGCTGTGCACGGCCTTCTTCATGAAGACGGTGCACAGGGCGCCGATCACCGCCACCGTGCCGAGGATCCAGAACTGGACGGCCTCTCCGGTGGAGGTCGCGTAGGCGGCGAGCTGCGCGCTCATCGACGGATCACCTCCTCCGAGGCCGGCTCGGTCCCGCCGAAGGTCGAGTCGCCCTCCTGGACGACCTCCCCCTTGGAGTGGGCGACCTGCTGGACCGTGCCGGGCGCCGCCTCGGTCACCAGGCCCCGGTAGTAGTCCTGCTCGTCCATGCCCGGGTAGATGGCGTGGGGCGAGTCGACCATGCCCTCCTCGAGACCGGCGAGCAACTGGTCCTTGGTGAAGATGAGGTTGGCGCGACTGGAGTCGGCCAGCTCGAACTCGTTGGTCATCGTCAGCGCGCGCGTGGGGCACGCCTCGATGCACAGACCGCACAGGATGCAGCGGGCGTAGTTGATCTGGTAGACGCGGCCGTACCGCTCGCCCGGCGAGTAGCGCTCCTCGTCGGTGTTGTCCGCGCCCTCGACGTAGATGGCGTCGGCGGGACAGGCCCAGGCGCACAGCTCGCAGCCGACGCACTTCTCCAGGCCGTCCGGATGGCGGTTGAGCTGGTGCCGTCCGTGGAACCGCGGAGCGGTGGTCTTCTTCTGCTCCGGGTACTGCTCGGTCAGCCGCTTCTTGAACATGGCCTTGAAGGTCACGCCGAAGCCGGCCACCGGGTTCATGAAACCGGGTTCGGTCCCCTTGGGATCCACCTGTTCCGTGTCTTCCCTGTGCTCCTTGTGTTCCTCAGCCATCGGACGCCTCCTTTCCATCCGTAGATCCGCCCACGGGTCCGTCACTGTGAGTATCGGACCCACCACTGACAATCAGCTCCCGCTCACGGCGGGGACGGCGCCGGGGCACCGGCGGCACCTGCTGTCCGGGCATCGGCGGCACGGGGAATCCGCCGGCCATCGGGTCGAACGCGCCGTCGGTCTCCTCCGGCCGTTCGGCGGCCTTCGCGCCCTTGTCGCGGTACAGGTCGGCGAGGACGGACAACAGCAGCAGGACCAGGACGCCGCCGCCGATGTAGAGGGCGATGTCGCCGAAGCCGTAGTTCTCGTTCCTGAGCGCCCGCACGGTCGCCACCAGCATCAGCCAGACCAGGGAGACCGGGATGAGCACCTTCCAGCCGAGCTTCATCAACTGGTCGTAGCGGACCCGGGGAAGGGTGCCGCGCAGCCAGATGAAGAAGAAGAGCAGCAGCTGGACCTTGACCACGAACCAGAGCAGCGGCCACCAGCCGTGGTTGGCGCCCTCCCAGAAGGTGCTGATCGGCCAGGGGGCCCGCCAGCCGCCGAGGAACAGCGTGGTGGCGACCGCCGAGACCGTCACCATGTTCACGTACTCGGCGAGCATGAACATCGCGAACTTGATCGACGAGTACTCGGTGTTGAAGCCGCCCACCAGGTCGCCCTCGGACTCGGGCATGTCGAAGGGGGCGCGGTTGGTCTCGCCGACCATCGTGACGATGTAGAGGATGAAGGACACCGGCAGCAGCACGATGTACCAGCGGTCGGTCTGCTGGGCGACGATCTCCGAGGTGGACATGGAGCCGGAGTAGAGGAACACCGAGGCGAACGCGGCGCCCATCGCGATCTCGTAGGAGATCATCTGCGCGCAGGAGCGCAGTCCGCCGAGCAGCGGGTACGTCGATCCGGAACTCCAGCCGGCGAGCACGATGCCGTAGATGCCGACCGAGGCGACCGCCAGGATGAACAGCATGGCGATCGGCAGGTCGGTCAGCTGCATGGCCGTGCGGTGGCCGAAGATCGAGACCTCGTTGCCGGCCGGTCCGAAGGGGATCACCGCGATCGCCATGAAGGCGGGGATGGCCGCCACGACCGGCGCGAGGACGTACACCGCCTTGTCGGCCCGCTTGACGACGACGTCTTCCTTGAGCATCAGTTTGATGCCGTCGGCGAGCGACTGGAGCATGCCCCAGGGACCGTGCCGGTTCGGGCCGATGCGCAACTGCATCCAGGCGACGACCTTGCGCTCCCACACGATGGAGAACAGCACGGTCACCATCAGGAAGGCGAAGCAGAACACCGCCTTGACGACCACCAGCCACCAGGGGTCGGTGCCGAACATCGACAGGTCTTCAGCGGCGAGGTACGGGCTCATGCCTCCACCTCCTTGGGGGCGGCGCCCTCGGGCGTCGCCGGACCGATGCGGACGAGGGTTCCGGGCAGCACCCCGGCGTCGGAGGCGACGCCGGTGCCGGCCGAGTTCAGCGGCAGCCAGACCACCCGGTCGGGCATCTCGGTGACCTGCAGCGGGAAGGAGACGGCTCCGGCGGGACCGGTCACGGCGAGCACGTCGCCGTCCTTGACGCCCGCCTCGGCGGCCGTGGCGGCCGACACGCGCGCGCGTGCGGCGTGCCGGGTGCCGGCCAGCGCCTCGTCGCCCTGCTGGAGCAGCCCGTGGTCGAGCAGCAGCCGGTGCCCGGCCAGTACGGCCTCTCCGGCGGCCGGCCGGGGCAGCGCGCTCGCGGTCTGCAGCGGCTCCCCGGCCCGCGGCCCGTCCCAGGCACCGAGCCGGTCGATCTCCGCGCGCGCGGTGCGCAGATCCGGCAGACCGAGGTGTACGTCCATGGCGTCGGCCAGCATCTGCAGGACGCGGGCGTCGGCGGGCACCGTAGGACGGGTCATCTGGTCGGGCTTGAGCGCGGCCTCGAAGAAGCGTGCCCTGCCCTCCCAGTTGAGGAAGGTGCCGGGCTTCTCGGCGACCGCGGCGACGGGCAGGACCACGTCGGCGCGTTCGGTGACCTCGCTGGGCCGCAGCTCCAGCGACACCACGAACCCGGCCTCGTCGAGCGCCGCACGCGCGCGCGTGGGGTCGGGCAGGTCGGCGACCTCGACGCCCGCCACGAGCAGCGCCTGGAGTTCGCCCCGGGCGGCGGCCTCGACGATCTCGCCGGTGTCGCGGCCGTAGCGGTGCGGGAGGTCGGCCAGGCCCCACAGGGCGGCGACCTCCTCACGCGCGCGCGGATCGGTCGCCGGACGCCCGCCGGGCAGCAGCGACGGCAGCGCGCCCGCCTCGATCGCGCCCCGCTCCCCGGCCCGGCGCGGGATCCACACCAGCCGGGCACCGGTGGCGGCGGCGGTCCGTACGGCGGAGGTGAGGCCGCCGGCCACGGACGCCAGCCGCTCGCCCACGACGATCACCGCGCCCTCGGCACGCAGGGCCTCGGCCGCCTGCGTGCCGCCGTCCTCCAGGCCGACGCCGCTGGCGAGGGCGTCCAGCCACTCGGTCTCGGTGCCGGGGGCGGCGGGGAGCAGGGTGCCGCCGGCCTTCTCCAGGCCCCGCGTGGCGTGCGTGGCCAGCGAGAAGACCTTCTGCCCGTGCTTGCGCCAGGCCTTGCGCAGCCTGAGGAAGACGCCGGGCGCCTCCTCCTCGGCCTCGAAGCCGACCAGCAGGACGGCGGGCGCCTTCTCCAGCGACGTGTAGGTGACGCCGGTGCCGTCGAGGTCACGGCCGCGCCCGGCGATCCGGGCGGCCAGGAAGTCGGCCTCCTCGGCGCTGTGCACGCGCGCGCGGAAGTCGATGTCGTTGGTGTCGAGCGCCACGCGCGCGAACTTGCTGTAGGCGTAGGCGTCCTCGACGGTGAGCCGCCCGCCGGTCAGGACGCCGGTGCGGCCCCTGGAGGCGAGCAGTCCCTGCGCGGCGATCTGCAGCGCCTCCGGCCAGGAGGCCGGCTCCAGTTCGCCCTCGGCGTTGCGCACCAGCGGCGTGGTGAGCCGGTCGCGCTGCTGGGCGTAGCGGAACCCGAAGCGCCCCTTGTCGCAGATCCACTCCTCGTTGACCTCGGGGTCGTCCGCCGCCAGGCGCCGCATGACCTTGCCGCGCCGGTGGTCGGTGCGGGTCGCGCAGCCGCCGGAGCAGTGCTCGCACACCGACGGCGAGGAGATCAGGTCGAAGGGGCGGGAGCGGAAGCGGTAGGCGGCCGAGGTGAGCGCGCCGACCGGGCAGATCTGGATGGTGTTGCCGGAGAAGTACGACTCGAAGGGGTCGCCCTCTCCGGTGCCGACCTGCTGGAGCGCGCCCCGCTCGATCAGCTCGATCATCGGGTCGCCCGCGATCTGGTTGGAGAACCGGGTGCAGCGGGCGCACAGCACGCAGCGCTCGCGGTCGAGCAGGACCTGCGTGGAGACCGGCACGGGCTTCTCGTAGGTCCGCTTCCTGCCGTCGAAGCGGGAGTCGGCCTGCCCGTGCGACATGGCCTGGTTCTGCAGCGGGCACTCGCCGCCCTTGTCGCAGACCGGGCAGTCCAGCGGGTGGTTGATGAGCAGCAGCTCCATCACACCGTGCTGGGCCTTCTCGGCGACGGGCGAGGTGAGCTGGGTCTTCACCACCATCCCGTCGGTGCAGGTGATGGTGCAGGACGCCATGGGCTTGCGCTGGCCCTCGACCTCGACGATGCACTGGCGGCACGCGCCGGCCGGGTCGAGGAGGGGGTGGTCGCAGAACCGGGGGATCTCGATGCCGAGCTGCTCGGCGGCCCGGATGACCAGGGTGCCCTTGGGCACGCTGATCTCGGCGCCGTCGATCGTCAGGGTGACCAGATCCTCCGGCGGGACCGCCGCCGCTCCCCCTCCCGAGGGAGTATTGGTGGTCACGGTCATGCCTTCACCTCCGTGCGGTCGGCCCAGGCCGTCGACTTGGCCGGGTCGAAGGGGCAGCCGCGGCCCGTGATGTGCTCCTCGTACTCCTCGCGGAAGTACTTGAGCGAGGAGAAGATCGGCGAGGCGGCACCGTCGCCGAGGGCGCAGAAGGACTTGCCGTTGATGTTGTCGGCGATGTCGTTCAGCTTGTCGAGGTCGGACATCTGTCCCTTGCCGGCCTCGATGTCGCGCAGCAACTGCACGAGCCAGTACGTGCCTTCGCGGCAGGGTGTGCACTTGCCGCAGGACTCGTGGGCGTAGAACTCGGTCCAGCGGGTGACGGCCCGCACGACGCAGGTCGTCTCGTCGAAGCACTGGAGCGCCTTGGTGCCGAGCATGGAACCGGCGGCGCCCACCCCTTCGTAGTCGAGGGGGACGTCGAGGTGCTCGTCGGTGAACATCGGCGTCGACGAGCCGCCGGGCGTCCAGAACTTGAGGCGGTGGCCGGGGCGCATGCCGCCGCTCATGTCGAGGAGCTGGCGCAGCGTGATGCCGAGCGGGGCCTCGTACTGGCCGGGTCCGGCGACGTGGCCGCTGAGCGAGTAGAGCGTGAAGCCCGGGGACTTCTCGCTGCCCATCGACCTGAACCAGTCCTTGCCCTTGTTCAGGATCGCGGGAACCGAAGCGATGGATTCGACGTTGTTCACCACAGTCGGGCACGCGTAGAGGCCCGCGACGGCAGGGAAGGGGGGACGGAGCCGCGGTTGACCCCGGCGGCCTTCGAGCGAGTCGAGCAGTGCGGTCTCCTCACCGCAGATGTACGCGCCCGCGCCCGCGTGCACGGTGAGGGTCAGGTCGAGTCCGCTGCCCAGGATGTTCTCGCCGAGGAAGCCGGCCGCGTAGGCCTCGCGCACGGCCTCGTGCAACCGTCGCAGCACTGGGACGACTTCACCACGCAGGTAGATGAAGGCATGCGAAGACCTGATGGCGTAACACGCGATGACGATGCCCTCGATGAGGCTGTGCGGGTTCGCGAAGAGGAGCGGGATGTCCTTGCAGGTCCCCGGCTCCGACTCGTCGGCGTTGACAACCAGATAGTGAGGCTTGCCGTCCCCCTGGGGAATGAACTGCCACTTCATCCCCGTCGGGAACCCGGCACCGCCGCGTCCGCGCAGACCGGACTCCTTGACGTACGCGATCAGGTCGTCCGGCGCCATGGCCAGCGCCTTGCGGAGCCCTTCGTACCCCTCGTGCCTCCGGTAGACGTCGAGAGTCCACGACTCGTCCTCGTCCCAGAAGGCCGACAGCACGGGTGCGAGCAGCTTCTCCGGGCTGCTGCCCCTGATCTCGGCTGCCACGGTCATCACTCCCCCTCCTCGGCGGTGGGCCCTGCCGGGTGGGCCGGGTCGGATGCCGATGTGTCCTGCGGCGCGTCGTGCGAGCTGAGGTGCTCCGTGGGGGACGGGTCGTGCACGTCCCCTCCGACGTCGTGCGGCCCGCCGTCCCGCGGGTGCACCACACGCGCGGCGGACACCTCGCCCTTGGCGAGCTTGAGCCCGGCCAGGGAGGCGGGACCCGCGCTGCCGCCGGCCGCGACGGCGCCGTCCCGCTCGTCGGGGAAGCCCGCCAGGATCCGGGCGGTCTCCTTGAAGGTGCACAGCGGTGCACCGCGCGTGGGCGTCACCGGCCGTCCCGCGCGCAGGTCGTCGACGAGGGCCTTGGCGCTCGCCGGGGTCTGGTTGTCGAAGAACTCCCAGTTGACCATCACGACCGGCGCGAAGTCGCAGGCCGCGTTGCACTCGATGTGCTCCAGGGTGACCTTGCCGTCCTCGGTCGTCCCGCCGTTGCCGACGCCCAGGTGCTCCTGGAGGGACTCGAAGATGGCGTCGCCGCCCATGACGGCGCACAGCGTGTTGGTGCACACGCCGACCTGGTAGTCGCCGCTCGGCCCGCGCCGGTACATGGTGTAGAAGGTGGCGACCGCGGTGACCTCGGCGGTGGTGAGGCCCAGCACGTCCGCGCAGAACTGCATTCCCGTGCGCGTGACGTGTCCCTCCTCCGACTGCACGAGGTGCAGCAGCGGCAGGAGGGCGGACCGGGAGTCCGGGTAGCGGGCGACGATCTCGCGCGCGTCGGTCTCCAGCCGGGCCCGGACGTCGTCCGGGTAGGCGGGAGCGGGCAGTTCCGGCATGCCCAGGCTGACGCCCCGCTCCGAAGAAGAGGTGGTCACCGGTCGACGCCTCCCATCACGGGGTCGATGGACGCCACGGCCACGATGACGTCGGCGACCTGGCCGCCCTCGCACATCGCCGCCATGGCCTGCAGGTTGGTGAAGGACGGGTCGCGGAAGTGGACCCGGAAGGGGCGGGTGCCGCCGTCGGAGACGACGTGCACCCCGAGCTCGCCCTTGGGCGACTCGACCGCCGTGTACGCCTGTCCCGGCGGTACCCGGAAGCCCTCGGTGACCAGCTTGAAGTGGTGGATCAGGGCCTCCATGGAGGTGCCCATGATCTTCTTGATGTGGTCGAGGGAGTTGCCCAGGCCGTCGGGTCCCAGGGCGAGCTGGGCGGGCCAGGCGATCTTCTTGTCGGCGACCATGACCGGGCCGGGCTCCAGCCGGTCCAGGCACTGCTCGATGATGCGCAGCGACTGGCGCATCTCCTCCAGCCGGATCAGGAAGCGGCCGTAGGAGTCGCAGGTGTCGGCGGTCGGGACGTCGAAGTCGTAGGTCTCGTATCCGCAGTACGGCTGGGTCTTGCGCAGGTCGTGCGGGAGGCCGGTGGACCTGAGGATCGGGCCGGTGGCGCCGAGGGCCATGCAGCCGGCCAGGTCGAGGTAGCCGACGTCCTGGAGGCGGGCCTTGAAGATGGGGTTCCCGGTGAAGAGCTTGTCGTACTCCGGGAGGTTCTTCTTCATCTTCTTCACCAGCTCGCGCATCTGGTCCACCGCGCCGGGCGGCAGGTCCTGGGCGAGCCCGCCCGGGCGGACGAACGCGTGGTTCATCCGCAGGCCGGTGATCAGCTCGAAGACGTCGAGGACCAGTTCACGGTCGCGGAAGCCGTAGATCATGACCGTGGTGGCGCCCAGCTCCATGCCGCCGGTGGCGATGGCCACCAGGTGCGAGGAGAGCCGGTTCAGCTCCATCAGCAGGACCCGGACGACCGTGGCCCGGTCGGGGATCTGGTCCTCGATGCCGAGGAGCTTCTCCACGCCCAGGCAGTACGCCGTCTCGTTGAAGAACGGCGTCAGGTAGTCCATGCGCGTCACGAACGTGGTGCCCTGCGTCCAGTTCCGGTACTCGAGGTTCTTCTCGATGCCGGTGTGCAGGTAGCCGATGCCGCAGCGGGCCTCGGTGACCGTCTCGCCGTCGATCTCCAGGATGAGGCGGAGCACGCCGTGCGTGGACGGGTGCTGCGGGCCCATGTTGACGACGATGCGCTCGTCGTCGGCGCGGGCGGCGGACTGGACGACCTCGTCCCAGTCGCCGCCGGTGACCGTGTAGACGGTGCCCTCGGTGGTCTCGCGAGGGGATGCGTGCGAAGTGCTCACGAGTACGACCTCCGCTGGTCCGGAGCCGGGATCTGGGCGCCCTTGTACTCGACGGGGATGCCGCCGAGGGGGTAGTCCTTGCGCTGCGGGAAGCCCTGCCAGTCGTCCGGCATCATGATCCGCGTCAGGGCCGGGTGACCGTCGAAGACGATGCCGAAGAAGTCGTACGTCTCGCGCTCGTGCCAGTCGTTCGTCGGATAGACCGAGAACAGCGACGGGATGTGCGGGTCGGCGTCGGGCGCGCTGACTTCGAGGCGGATCATCCGGTTGTGGGTGATCGAGCGCAGGTGGTAGACGGCGTGCAGCTCGCGGCCCTTGTCGTGCGGGTAGTGGACGCCGCTGACGCCGGTGCACAGTTCGAAGCGCAGCGCCGGGTCGTCGCGCAGGGTGCGGGCGACGCGGACCAGGTGCTCGCGCTCGATGTGGAAGGTCAGCTCGCCGCGGTCGACGACCGTCTTCCCGATGGCGTTCTCGGGCAGCAGTCCCTGCTCCTCCAGCGCGCCCTCCAACTCGTCGGCGACCTCGTCGAACCAGCCGCCGTAGGGCCTGCTCGCCGGCCCGGGGAGCCGGACGGAGCGGACCAGGCCGCCGTAGCCGGACGTGTCGCCGCCGTTGTTGGCGCCGAACATGCCGCGCTGGACGCGGATCTCCTCGCCGCCCTGGCCCCGCTGGCCGGGGAGGTTCTCCGCGGAGAGGTCCTTCTCGGGGTTGACCTCATTCGCGTCACCCGGGGTGTTCTGGGCGTCACTCACCGCAGCAGCCCCTTCATCTCGATGGTGGGCAGGGCCTTGAGCGCCGCCTCCTCCGCCTCGCGGGCCGCTTCCTCGGCGTTCACCCCGAGCTTGGAGCTCTGGATCTTCTGGTGGAGCTTGAGGATGGCGTCCAGCAGCATCTCGGGCCGAGGCGGACAGCCGGGGAGGTAGATGTCGACCGGGACGACGTGGTCGACGCCCTGGACGATGGCGTAGTTGTTGAACATGCCGCCCGAGGAGGCGCAGACCCCCATGGAGATGACCCACTTCGGGTTCGGCATCTGGTCGTAGACCTGCCGCAGCACCGGCGCCATCTTCTGGCTGACCCGGCCCGCGACGATCATCAGGTCCGCCTGCCGTGGCGAGCCGCGGAAGACCTCCATGCCGAAGCGCGCCATGTCGTAGCGGCCGGCGCCGGTGGTCATCATCTCGATGGCGCAGCAGGCGAGGCCGAACGTGGCCGGGAAGACGGACGACTTGCGCACCCAGCCCGCGGCCTGCTCGACGGTGGTCAGCAGGAAGCCGCTCGGCAGTTTTTCTTCGAGTCCCATGTCAAAGGCCCCTCAGTCCCATTCCAGGCCGCCGCGCCGCCATACGTACGCGTACGCGACGAAGACGGTGAGCACGAAGAGCAGCATCTCCACGAGCCCGAAAATCCCCAGGGCGTCGAAGGTGACGGCCCAGGGGTAGAGGAAGACGATCTCGATATCGAAGATGATGAAGAGCATCGCCGTCAGGTAGTACTTGATGGGGAAGCGCCCGCCGCCGGCCGGCGTGGGGGTCGGCTCGATGCCGCACTCGTAGGCCTCGAGCTTCGCCCGGTTGTACCGCTTCGGACCGATCAGCGTGGCCATCACCACGGAGAAGATCGCAAAGCCTGCCCCGAGGGCTCCCAGTACGAGGATGGGCGCATACGCGTTCACCGCTCCTCGCTCCTCTCAGTCGGCACTGACTGCTGGCGGTTGCACTGGACTCACAGCCGCCCCAACAGCCCCACGAGCCCCGCCCGTCCCGACGAAGATCGCGAACATGTGAAGCAGGTCACAAGCCCAACTGCCTCGCATCCTATGCCCGACGCTCTGTGATCTGCGACACGGGGTATCGCACAAGCTTTGTGATCTCCACCACCTGACGAACGATCATGAAGTCGGATGAGCAGTGATCTTCACACAGGAAGCGTTCACCTGATCACCAGAGGTGACAATTTCGCTCGTCGTCCCTGGCCAGAGAGGCTCAACGAAGGGCGTCTCCATATCAAGATGCTTCCCTTGCATGCAAATTGGCGCTGGACGCCCGCCCTTGATAGAGGGCGCGTTCACACATCGGAGGGAGGCCCGAGGGGCGATGTGGACACGTGCGCGCGTTCACGAGCGACGGGCGGGCGACGCGTGGGTGACGGGGTGGGCGATGACGAGCCGCCTCGCACACGGCGGACGCGTGCGACGGAGTAACCGTTCCGTGACCTGCGCCACATTCATGAGAGGTGTCTGAGAACCGGGCTTGGCCAAGTGTCCCAACAAGTGGTAAGCGCGGGGCAATTCGGGCGTAACGATCAAAGGCCGTGATCACAGGCCGGTTACGGCCCGTCCGCAATGTCCGTTACGGCGTCAATAAAGAGCGACACGCCCGGGATTCGACGGGTCGGTTGAACAACTGTGGCGCAGCACACGTTTCTTGAAGGTATGGAGGAGCTACTGATACCGGTTGTCCCTATGTCCCACACCGCTCACATACGCAGCCACCGGAAGCCCCGCCGCAGCGCGTCGACGATCGCGATGCGGACCGGAGTTGCCGGTGGCGTCCTCAGCACCCTGGCAGTGGCCGGTGCGTCGGGGGCGGCCCACGCGGCCGAACCGGTGACGCAGACCCTCGAACTGCCCACCCTGACGGCCGACCTGGCCGCTCAGGTCGCCCAGTCCGCGGACGTCACGCAGCAGGCGGCCGCGAGCTACCAGCTGCAGGCCGAGCGTGACGCGGCGGCCGCGAAGGCCGCCAAGCAGGCCAAGGCGGACCTCGCCGAGGCCAAGAAGAAGGCCGCGGAAGCCAAGAAGAAGGCCGAGGAGGCCGCGCGCAAGGAGGCCGCCGAGCGCGCCTCGCGCACCGCCGAGCGCGCCACCCTGAGCGCCTCCGCGGACACCGGTTCCTCCTCCACCGGTGCCGGCAGCAGCACCAGCACGAGCACCAGCACGTCCACGGCCACCGGTTCGGCCGCCGCCGTGGTTTCCTTCGTGCAGGCCCAGGTCGGCAAGGCGTACGTCTCCGGCGCCACCGGCCCGTCCGCCTACGACTGCTCGGGTCTCGTACAGGCCGCCTTCAAGCAGGTCGGCATCAGCCTCCCGCGCGTCTCCCAGGCCCAGTCGACGGCCGGCACCCAGGTCGGGCTGGACAACCTCCAGCCGGGCGACATCCTGTACTGGGGCGGCGCGGGCAGCGCCTACCACGTCGGTGTCTACGTCGGCGGCGGCATGTTCGTCGGCGCGCAGAACTCCTCCACCGGTGTCGTCCAGAAGCCGCTCTCGTACGATCCGCCGAGCGGCGCGGTGCGCGTGCTGTAACCCGCACCGCACCACCTCACGTTCCACGCGGACATGTCCGCACGCGGGGCCGCAGCCGCTCGGGGGCTGCGGCCCCGCGGGATCTCCCGGCCCTAAGGCGTCTCCTGGCATGCTCGGGCGCGGACCGGTTCCTCCGGTCCGTCCACGAGCCGAAGGAGAGAGCGTCATGCCGAGTGTGTTCGTCCAGGGGCGGCCCACCGCCTCCTATCCCCCGTTCGCGCCCGAGGCCGGGCGCGGCACCGTGCGTCGCGTCACCGAGGTCGGCGAGGGAGTGCTGCACCGGCCGTGCCGGGACGTCACGGAGTTCGGGCCCGACCTCGCCGCGCTCATCGACGACATGTTCCGCACGATGTACGTCGCGGAGGGGGCCGGACTGGCGGCCAATCAGGTCGGCGTCGACCTGCGCCTGTTCGTCTACGACTGCCCGGACGACGACGGTGTCCGACATGTCGGGCACGTCGTCAACCCGGTCCTGGAGCCCCTCGACCCGGCCGCGCGGCGGCTGCTCGACGAGGGCGAGGGGTGCCTGTCGGTGCCGGGTGCCGTCATGTCCGTACCGCGGCCGGACCGGGCCGTCGTGCGGGGCCTGGACAAGGACGGTGCGCCGCTCCTCGTCGAGGGCACCGGCTACTTCGCGCGCTGCCTCGCCCACGAGACCGACCACGTGAACGGGCAGGTCTACCTGGACCGGCTCTCCGGCCGGGAGCGGAAGGCGGCGCTGCGGCAGTCGGCGGACCGGCGCGAGGCGGTCTTCGCGCGCCGCTCCGCCAACGCGGCGGCCTTCACCGCCTGACCGGCCACGAAGCCCGCCCGGACCCGTGCCCGGATCCAAGTCCGGACCCGTGCCCGGACCCCGTCCGTGCCCGGGCGGGCCGGCGGTCAGGCCTTCGGCGCGACCTTGCTCAGTCCGTTGATGATGCGGTCCATCGCGTCGCCGCCCGTCGGGTCCGTCAGGTTGGCGAGCATCTTCAGGGTGAACTTCATCAGGACCGGGTGGGTGAGGCCGCGCTGGGTCGCGATCTGCATGACCTTCGGGTTGCCGATGAGCTTCACGAAGGCCCGGCCCAGCGAGTAGTAGCCGCCGTAGGTGTCCTTGAGGACGCGCGGGTAGCGCTGCAGGGCGACTTCGCGCTGGGCCGGCGTGGCCCGCGCGTGGGCCTGGACGACGACGTCGGCGGCGATCTGGCCGGACTCCATGGCGTAGGCGATGCCCTCGCCGTTGAAGGGGTTCACCAGGCCGCCGGCGTCGCCGACGAGGAGCAGGCCCTTGGTGTAGTGGGGCTGGCGGTTGAAAGCCATGGGCAGGGCGGCGCCGCGGATCGGGCCGGTCATGTTGTCCGGGGTGTAGCCCCAGTCCTCGGGCATGGACGCGCACCAGGCCTTGAGGATCTCGCGCCAGTCCAGTTCCTTGAAGGCGGCGGAGGTGTTGAGGACGCCGAGGCCGACGTTCGAGGTGCCGTCGCCCATGCCGAAGATCCAGCCGTAGCCGGGCAGCAGGCGGTCCTGGGGGCCGCGCCGGTCCCACAGTTCCAGCCAGGACTCCAGGTAGTCGTCGTCGTGGCGGGGCGAGGTGAAGTACGTGCGCACCGCGACGCCCATGGGGCGGTCCTCGCGGCGGTGCAGGCCCATCGCCAGGGACAGCCGCGTGGAGTTGCCGTCGGCGGCCACGACCAGCGGCGCGTGGAAGGTGACCTCGCGCTTGTCCTCGCCCAGCTTGGCGTGCACACCGGTGATGCGGCCGGTGCGGTCGTCGACGATCGGGGCGCCGACGTTGCAGCGCTCGTGCAGCCGGGCGCCGGCCTTCTGGGCCTGCCGGGCGAGCTGCTCGTCGAAGTCGTCGCGCTTGCGCACGAGCCCGTAGTCGGGGAAGGAGGCCAAATCCGGCCAGTCCAGCTGGAGGCGCGAGCCGCCGCCGATGATGCGCAGGCCCTTGTTGCGCAGCCAGCCGGCCTCCTCGGAGATGTCGATGCCCATGGCGACGAGCTGCTTGACCGCGCGCGGGGTGAGGCCGTCGCCGCAGACCTTCTCCCTGGGGAACGCGGTCTTCTCCAGCAGCAGGACGTCGAGTCCCGACCTGGCCAGGTGGTACGCGGTGGTGGAGCCGGCCGGCCCCGCGCCCACGACGATGACGTCGGCGGTGTTCTCGGAGAGCGGCTCAGTCTCGACGGTCACGGCGGGATCTCCCCAAGTTCGGAATCTGCGTGCCGACCGGCACTGGTCATGGGCAGTCTATTCAGCGTCACCGATCACCCGGCTGAAGGGCTGCCCAGTGAAGCGACCTCTCCCCGCCGTACGGTTGCGCGTCCCCACCGACGAGGACGCCGTCGCCTGGCACCGGATCTTCGACGACCCGGACGTCATGGAGTTCCACGGCGGGCGCTCCGCGGAGCTGTCCGTCTACGAGGAGCTGACCGCCCGCCAGCGCCGGCACGACGCCGAGCACGGCTTCTGCCTGTGGACCATGGTGGACGCCTCGGGGCAGGTCATAGGGTTCACCGGCGCCCAGCCGTGGCCCGGGGACTGGGGGCCCAAGGGGGAGATCGAGATCGGCTGGCGGCTCGGGCGCGGGCACTGGGGGAAGGGCTACGTCACGGCGGCGGCCCGGGAGACCGTGCAGCGGCTGCGGACGGCCGGGGTGCCGGAGGTGGTCGCGATGGTCGACGCGCGCAACGCCCGGTCCATCGCGGTCACCGAGCGCCTGGGCATGCGGCTCGGCGAGGTCTTCACGATCCCGTCCTCCGAGCGGCGGGGCCACTGCTACCGCCTCTCCCTGCACCCGTAGCGGGCCCACGAGCGGGCCGCGCGCCCTCAGTCCGCCTTGAACCCCCGGTGCAGTGTCACCACGCCGCCCGTCAGGTTGCGCCACGCCACCCTGGACCAGCCGGCCCCGCCCAGCCGCCGGGCGAGCGCCGCCTGGTCGGGCCAGGCGCGGATGGACTCGGCGAGGTAGACGTACGCGTCGGGGTTGGACGACACCGCGCGGGCGACCGGCGGCAGGGCGCGCATCAGGTACTCGGTGTAGACGGTGCGGAACGGCGCCCAGGTCGGGTGCGAGAACTCGCAGATGACGACCCGGCCGCCGGGCCGCGTCACCCGGTACATCTCGCGGAGCGCGGCGTCCGTGTCCTGGACGTTGCGCAGCCCGAAGGAGATGGTGACGGCGTCGAAGACGTCGTCCCTGAACGGCAGCCGGGTCGCGTCGCCCGCGGTGAACGGCAGCCAGGAGTGCCGCTCCTTGCCGACCTGGAGCATGCCCTGGGAGAAGTCGCAGGGGACGACGTACGCGCCGGTGCGGGCGAAGGGCAGGGACGAGGTCGCCGTGCCGGCCGCCAGGTCGAGGACCTTCTGCGCCGGGCGGGCGTCGACGGCCTGCGCGACCGCCTTGCGCCACGCCCGGTCCTGGCCGAGCGAGAGCACGGCGTTCGTCAGGTCGTACCGTTCCGCGACGTGGTCGAACATCGAGGCGACTTCGTGCGGCTGCTTGTTCAGGGAAGCGCGGGTCACGGGCCCATTGTTGCAGCACCCCCCGCCGGCACGGCGGACGGGCTCAGGGCAGCAGCCGGGGCCGCTTCCGCGCGGCGACGTCCTCCACCCACCCGAACAGCAGCACGAACACCGCGATCAGGACCCACCCCACGCCCAGCAGGAACCACTGGCTCTCCAGCGGCAGGTGCGCCGCGAAGGCGGGCACGTCCCACAACCGGTCGATCAGCGGCACGGCCAGGACGAGGGCCAGCTCGTGCCAGAGGTAGACCGTCACCGCGCGGGCGTTGAACACCGTCACCAGCCGGTCCAGCCGCCGCAGCCGGACCAGCCCCGAGAAGTCGATGCCGAGCCGCGCCTTGGAGTACATCAGCAGCGTCACGAACCCGGCCGACCAGAAGGCCTGCGCGAAGGGGATGTCGTCGAGGTCGTAGGTGCCGTACTCGGCCCGGTGCGCGAAGGCGTACCAGGCGCCGCACACGAGCGCCGCGAGCGACAGGGCGACGACCGCGACCGGCTTGAGCCGCCCCAGCACGCCGTCGCGGTGGGCGAAGCCGAGCACCCAGCAGAAGAGGTACGTCGCCAGGTCGAGCAGCCCCGTGCCGAAGCGGTCGTCCGGCGGCTGCCAGAGGAACTGCAGGACGGCGATCGGCGCGAGGGACAGCAGCAGCACCGGCACGGGCGCGAGCCGGAAGACCCGCAGCAGCAGCGGGGAGAGCAGGACGAACCAGAGGTAGGTCCGCAGGTACCAGAGGATCTCCCAGGCCTGCTCGCCCCAGGCGCTGCCCGGCGGGTCGCCGAGCGGCACCACCCAGTAGACGATCTGCCACCCCGGCATCCAGCCGCGCACCAGCATCGCGCCCACCACGAACAGGCCCCAGCACCACAACGGCGGCAGCAGGCGGCGCAGCCGGCTCCGCAGCACCGCGCCCGCGGGCCGCCGCAGCGAGCGGGCCATCAGGGTGCCCGCCAGGCCGAACATGATCCCCATGGAGGGGAGGACCAGCCCGGCCCAGGGCCAGCCGAAGGCGTGGTACGCGACGACCCGGACGAGGGCGAGGGCGCGCAGCGTGTCGAAGTACCGGTCCCGCCCCGGCGCACCCCCCTCGGCGCGCACGGTACCCACGGCACGCGCGGCGCCGGCACGCCCGGCGCCCTTGCTGTGCGCCCCCATCAGCCGGACCCCGCCGGCGTCCCCACCTCGCCCGTCCGTTTCAGCTTCTGCCAGCGCAGCCGCCCGCCGGTCAGGGCGGTGACGCAGGAGTGGATGAGGACGAGGTACATCATCTGCCGGTACGCCAGCTGCTGGAGCGGCATCATCAGCAGGTACCGGTACTTCTCCCGGTCGAGCCGGAAGGCGTACGCCGCGCACACCACCTGCACGCCCAGCACCGCCAGCCACGCCAGGAGCGCCGCGCGGAAGTCGACGAAGAGCATCGAGTAGACGGTGAACACGTCGATGAGCGGCGCGAAGAGCGGTGTGACCACCTGGAAGAGCACCACCAGCGGCATGCCGACCCGTCCGAAGCGGCCCGAGGGGCCCTTGTCCGCCAGGGACCGGCGGTGCTTCCACAGCGCCTGCATCGTGCCGTAGGACCAGCGGTAGCGCTGCGACCAGAGCTGGCCGAGCGACCCGGGCGCCTCCGTCCAGGCCCGGGCGTGCTCCTCGTAGACCACCCGCCATCCCGCGCGGTGCAGGGCGATGGTGAGGTCGGTGTCCTCGGCGAGGGTGTCGTCGCTCATGCCGCCCACCTGGAGCACCGCCTCGCGCCGGAAGGCGCCGATCGCGCCGGGGATGGTCGGCATGCAGCGCAGCAGGTCGTACATGCGCCGGTCGAGGTTGAAGCCCATCACGTACTCGATGTGCTGCCAGGCGCCGATGAGGGTGCGCCGGTTGCCGACCTTGGCGTTGCCCGCGACCGCGCCGACGGAGGGGTCGGCGAAGGGCTGCACCAGGTGCCGTACGGTGTCGGGCTCGAAGACGGTGTCGCCGTCCATCATCACGACGATGTCGTACCGGGCGTGCCGGACGCCGTTGTTGAGGGCGGCGGGCTTGCCCGCGTTGGCCTGGCGCACGACGCGGACGCCGGGCAGCCCCAGGGACTCGGCGATCTCCGCCGTGCCGTCCGTCGAGCCGTCGTCCACGACGATGATCTCGACGGGGTGCGTACCGCGCGCCAGCGATCTCAGGGTCGCCTCGATGCACTCCTTCTCGTTGTACGCCGGGACGATCACGCTGACCGGCCCGGTGACGGGCGGGCCCCAGCCGAAGCGGCGTCGGTTGCGCTTCCGGTGGTGGCGGCGGGCGAGGACCAGCATCATCGCGAACCGGCCCATGACGGCCACGCCCACGACCACCAGCCCGGCCGACAGCGCCGGCACCGTCCACTCGGCGACGGCGACGGCCGCGATCAGTGCCTTGCCCTCGTAGAGGGTGGCGCCGGTGGCCCGGTGGTGGGCGGCCTGGAGACCGCCACCGGACTGCTGTGCCGGCTGCGACTGCTGCGACTCCTGCGGCTGTGGGGACTGTTGCGGCTGTGGGGACTGCTGCTCGGCCATGGCCCCGCTGACGGTGGTGAAGGTGTAGCCCTTCGCCTTCATCTTCTCGATGTACTTCGGCAGCGCCTCGATCGTCTGGGACCGCTCGCCCCCGGCGTCGTGGAAGAGGACGGAGGCGCCCTCGCCGTCCTCCGGCGTGGCCCACTCGACGATCTTCGAGACGCCGGGCCGCTTCCAGTCGTCGCTGTCGGTGTCGACGAAGACGCTGGTGTAGCCGTCCGCGCCGAGGCTCTCGTAGACGGGCCAGCTGTAGTCGTCGATGGCGTCCGTCTCGGAGGAGTACGGCGCACGGAACAGCGTGGTGGTGATGCCGGCCGCGCCCGCCAGCGCGAGCTGGGTCTGCTCGATCTCGCGGGTGACGCGCGCCGTGCTCTGGTAGGAGAGGTCGACGTGGGTGAAGGTGTGGACGCCCACCTCGTTTCCCTGCTCGACCATGTTCCGCACGATGTCCGGGTGGCGCGAGACCATCGAGCCGACCAGGAAGAACGTGCCGGGCACGTCGTACGTGTCGAGGATCTTCAGCACCTGCGGGGTCCAGGTGGGGTCCGGGCCGTCGTCGAAGGTCAGCACGATCGTCTTGTCGGGGACGGAGACGGTGGTGGCCCGTCCGCCGGGGAAGGTGAGGATCGGCCCGCCGTCGAGCACGTCGTCGGGGACGTCGCCGGCCGAGGCGCCGGTGCGGACGCGCTCGTCGCCGCCGACCTCCGCGCGCAGGTAGCCGTCGAGGAGCATCACGCAGGTCAGCGCGAGCAGGAGCAGCAGGGCGAGGAGGACGCGCGGGCGTTGCAGTGCGGCGGCCCGGCCGGCCGCGCGTTCCATGCGGGACGGGGCACGGCGGCGGCCCCGCGCGGGCGGGGCGGGGGGCGGGGTGGGCGTGGTCATGAGGCGGGGGCGTCCGGTCGGTCGGTGAGGGCTGCGGTGGGGGCGGCGGAACCGGCGGTGCCGGTGACCGCGCCGGGGGAAAGGGAGGGCCCGGGGCTCGGCGGGGCGCCGGTGGGAGCGACGCCGCCCTGCGGACGCGTGCCGCCCCCGGGACCCGGACCGCCCTCCGGTCCGCCGCCGCCGCCGGCGCCGAAGGGCAGCAGCGAGGACGGGTTGACCGAGATGCCGACGCCCATGAAGGCCAGGCCGAGGACGGCCGTGTAGCCGACGCACACGGCGCCCAGCAGGAGCCCGATCCGGCGCAGCAGCCGGGCCCGGCGGCCGGTGCTGTCGACGAACACGGGCCCCTCGGCGGACCCTTTGCCGCGTTTGCGGCGGCGATCGCGCGGGGCGACTCGGGAGGCGGTGGCAGGCTCGGATTGCATGCCCGGGACGTTAGGGAGCCTTGCCTGTCGCGAACTGGCAGTTCCTTGAGAGATCCCGGTGAAAAGCGGCCGTTCCTGTGCGCTTCCTGGCAGACGGCACGAAACGGCGCTCTTTCCTCAGCGAAGTCCCAGAAAGGCGTGGCACCTTCACTGGTCCGACGACGAGAACGGGAGGGTGCGCTCATGAGGGTTCACCGGAACGCGGCAGCCGGGTGTGCCCTGTTGCTGGCCCTGGCCACCGCGGGCTGCGCGGGACACGACACCGGCGCCGACGCGTCCCCCGCCGCGCCGTCCGAGTCGTCCGAGACGTCCACACCGGCCACCGCCACCGCCTACGCCCCCTACGTCAGCGCCACCACCGCCTCCGCCGCCGACACGGCGGGCTCCCCGGCGGCGTACAACCTGGCGTTCGTCGTCGCGTCCGGCGCGGACGACGGCTGCACCCCTCGCTGGAACGGCGTCCAGGACATCGACGACGCCTCCGTCGCCTCCCGCGTCCAGAAACTCACGGCGTCCGGCGCCGCCGTCCGCGTCTCCTTCGGCGGCGCCTCCGGCACCGAGCTGGCGGCGGCCTGCGACAGCGCCCCGGCCCTGGCGAAGGCGTACGGGGCGGCCCTGGACGCGGCCGGTTCGACGCGGGCCGACTTCGACATCGAGGGCGACGAGCTGGCCGACGCCGACTCGCGTGCCCTGCGCTCGGAGGCGATCGCGCTGCTCCAGGAGCAACGGGAGGACCTGGAGGTCTCCTTCACCCTCCCGGTCATGCCCTCCGGCCTGGACTCCGACGCCCTGGCGCTGCTGGCGTCCGCCAACGACCACGGCGTGCGGGTCGCCACGGTCGACCTCATGACCATGAACTACGGCGAGTCGTACACGGACGACATGGGCGACTACGCCCTCGCCTCGGCGAAGGCCGCGCACGCCCAGCTCCGCACCGTCTTCGGCACCTCCGACGCGGACGCCTGGCGGGGCATGGCGCTCACCTCGATGCTCGGCGTCAACGACGTCGCCGGGGAGACGTTCACGCTCGACGACGCGGCCGAGGTCCGCGCGTTCGCCGCGGAGAAGGGCATCGCCTGGGTGTCGGTGTGGGCGGCCTTCCGGGACAAGCAGTGCGCCGACGACGCGTCGGCCACCGACGCGCTCACCACGTGCAGCGGCGTGGAGCAGGAGGACGGGGCGTTCGGGTCGGCGTTCGGAGCGTAGTCCTGTCGGACGGGCCCCGCGGGCCGCGCGCTCAGCGCCCCCGGTAGACCAGGCGGCCGCCCACGACGGTGGCCACGCACGTGGACGCGCCGTCCCGCACGAGCGCGGCCCGGTCGGGTACGTCGAACACCGCGAACCGGGCGGGCTTCCCGGGAGCGAGTGCGGGAAGCAGCACCAGCGGCACCGGCGAGAAGGACGCGGGCCCGGGCAGGCCGGCCGGACGCCCCGCCAGGGCGAGCCCCGCTCCGCGCACCGCGTCCAGGGCCGCACGGCCCCGCAGCTCTCCGGCGACGGCGACCGTGCCGTGCGCCAGCATGCGCTGCACCCCGCGGCGGGCGCTGGCGCCCCGCGCGGACGGGTTCGCGGCGAGGAGGGCTCGCGCGCGCTCCCCGAAGAGCGGCTCGGTGCCCAGCCGGTCCGCTTCGCGCGGGTCGGGGTGATACGCCTGCTCCAGCAGTTCCGGACCGTACGGGTTGAGCAGTCCGGGCGTCAGGATGCCGGGCCACCGGCGCACCCGCGCCCGCGGGTGGTCGGCGGCCAGCGCCTCGTACGGGCCGACGGCGGCGAGCTGCGCGCCGTCGACCACGACGGCCGCCTCGGGCGAGGCGTCGGCAACGTGGATCGTCAGCACGGCGGCCTCAGTTGGAGGCGAGCAGCTTCAGCTCGGGGTGGGCCGTGCCGCCCTCGATCGCCGTGGACGAGATGTGGGAGACGACCCGCTCGTCGACGGGGTCGTTGGCCGGGTCGTCGTGCACGACCAGGTGCTCGTAGGTGGTGGCCCGCTGGGCGGGCACGCGCCCCGCCTTCCGGATGAGGTCGATGATCTCCATCCGGTTGGAGCGGTGCTTGGCACCGGCGGAGGAGACGACGTTCTCCTCCAGCATGATCGAGCCGAGGTCGTCGGCGCCGTAGTGCAGGGAGAGCTGGCCGACCTCCTTGCCGGTGGTCAGCCAGGAGCCCTGGATGTGGGCGACGTTGTCCAGGAACACGCGGGCGATGGCGATCATCCGCAGGTACTCGAAGAGCGTGGCCTGGGTACGGCCCTTCAGGTGGTTGTTCTCGGGCTGGTAGGTGTACGGGATGAAGGCGCGGAAGCCGCCGGTGCGGTCCTGCACGTCCCGGATCATGCGCAGGTGCTCGATGCGCTCGGCGTTGGTCTCGCCGGTGCCCATGAGCATGGTGGAGGTCGACTCGACGCCCAGGTTGTGCGCGATCTCCATGATCTCCAGCCAGCGCTCGCCGGACTCCTTCAGCGGCGCGATGGCCTTGCGCGGGCGCTCGGGCAGCAGCTCCGCTCCGGCACCGGCGAAGGAGTCGAGCCCGGCGGCGTGGATGCGGGTGATGGCCTCCTCGACCGAGACACCCGAGATCCGCGCCATGTGCTCGACCTCGCTCGCCCCCAGGCTGTGGATGACCAGCTCGGGGAACTCCTTCTTGATGGCGGCGAAGTGCTTCTCGTAGTACTCGACGCCGTAGTCGGGGTGGTGGCCGCCCTGGAACATGATCTGGGTGCCGCCCAGCTCGATCGTCTCCGCGCAGCGGCGCAGGATGTCGTCGAGGTCGCGGGTCCAGCCCTTCCTGGTGTCCTTGGGCGCGGCGTAGAAGGCGCAGAACTTGCACGCCGTGACGCACACGTTCGTGTAGTTGATGTTGCGCTCGATGATGTACGTCGCGATGTGCTCCGTACCGGCGTACTTGCGCCGGCGTACGGCGTCGGCGGCGGCGCCCAGCGCGTGCAGCGGGGCGTCTCGGTACAGGTCGAGCGCCTCTTCGGGGGTGATCCGCCCACCGGCGGCGGCGCGGTCGAGGATGGGCTGAAGGTCGGCCTTCTCGGTCACCGGCGTCCCTTTCGCAAGGTTCGTAAGGGTTGATCAGTAGGTGCGCGCGAAGCGCTCGGTGCAAGGGTGGTGGTGGGAGACGGGTGGGCGGACCTGCCCAGCGTACGCCAGGCGTTTCGCCCGCCAGCGGTCAGGCCGCGTACGCCCCGGCCAGGATGCCGAGGAAGGCGCCCGCGACGAGGAACGGGCCGAAGGGGATGGCCGTCTTGCGGTCGGCGCGCCGGGCGACGAGGAGGGCGCCGCCGTACAGCGCCCCGAGCAGGAACCCGGCGAAGGTGCCCAGCATCAGCGTGGGCCAGCCGTACCAGCCGAGGGCGGCACCGGCGGCGAGGGCCAGCTTGACGTCGCCGAAGCCCATGCCGGCGGGGTTGACCAGGAACAGCACGAGGTAGCCCGCGCCGAGGACGAGGGCGCCGAGCAGGGCGGTGCTCCACTCCCCCGCGTGCTCGGGCACGAGCGCGGCCAGGCCGAGCAGGACGAGCGCGGCGCCGGCGAGCGGGAGGGTGAGCGGGTCGGGCAGCCGCCGCACCTTCAGGTCGACGGCGGCCAGCAGCACGCCGACCGGCGCCAGCAGCAGCCAGACGGCGACCTCGGGCCGGGTCCCGGTGGCGGCGGCGAGGGCGGCACAGACCAGGGCGGTGACGAGGGCGAGGGGTGCGGTGCGGGGGCCGTAGCGGGCGTCGGCGGACCGGCGGGGCTGACCGGGCTCCCGGCCGGACCGGCCGGGACGGTGGGACTCCCCGGAGTGACCGGACTCGCCGGAGTGACCGGGCTGCCCGGAGCGACCGGACTCGCCGGAGTGACCGGACTGCTCAGAGCGACCAAACTCTCCGGAGTGCCCGGACTCGCCGGCCGCGCACTGTCCGCACCGCGCCCGGCCGAGCCAGCCGCGTACGGGATGACCGCCCGGACACCGCTCGCGCCACGCCTCCCCGGAGGGGGCGGAGAACCGGTAGGCGGCAAGCGGCAGCAGCGCACCCGTGGCCGCGCCCCAGAGCGCGGCGACGAGGACGACCACGAGGTCGCTGTCGAGGCCGGTCGCGATGCTCATCCGGCGGCGGCGACGCCCTCGCGCCAGGTCGGCAGCAGTTCGTCGAGCAGCGCCTCGGTGCGCGGCGGCACACCGCGCGCCCCGCTGCGTGCGACGAGGTCGGCGGCGAGGGCACGCAGCCGGCCGGGGTCGCCGGTGGTGTGGGTGGCGCGCAGCAGTTCGTGCCACAGGCGCTCGTCGGCGGGGGCGGTGCGCAGGGCCGCGTTCAGCGCCTCGATGGCCTTCTCCGCGCGGTTCTTCTCCAGGTGGAACTCGCTGAGCGCCAGCCCGGTGTCCGCGACGAGCAGCGGGAGCTGGGCGTCGACGATCTCGTGGGTGAGCCAGCGGTAGCGGCCCTCGGGCCGGTCGGCGAGCAGCGGCCCGCGCACCAGCACCAGCGCGTCGGTGAGCAGCCGCCCGCGCACCTGGCGGCTGTCGACGCCCCGGCCCTGCGTGGCCTCGTAGTAGAGGGAGCGCAGTACGTCGAGGTCGGAGACGACGGACTTGGCGAGGACGAGCCGTCCGGTGGCGTCGTCGGCCAGCCGCGGCGTGCCGTCGGGGTCGGTGCCGAGCCAGGCCCGCAGCCGCTCCAGCAGCGCGTCGCGCACGTCCGCCGTCACGCCGCGCGGCCACAGCGCGGAGGACAGCACGCGCGGGTGGACGCCCTCGCGGTGCAGCAGGAGCAGCGCCAGCGCCTCGTGGAGCAGGGCGCTGCGCTCGCCGTCGGGCGCGTCCAGGCCGATGATCTCGTACGGTCCGACGAGGCGGGCGTACACGGCGGGCCGCCCCTGCTCGCTGATGTCGACGAGGAACGGCGGGGTGTGGCCCGTCCGCCCGGGGCCGCCCTCGGGACCGGAGCCGGGGCCGGAGTCCGGGTCGGCGTCGGTGAACAGCTCGACGACGGCACGCCGCTGGGCGACGGGCAGCGACTGGGCGTCCAGTTCGAGTCCGAGCAGCGGCGCGAGCAGCCGTCCCTCGCCGGTGATCTCCATCTCCCAGGCGGCGCCGGGCAGGTCGGCGCCGCCGGTGCCGACGAGGTAGCCGATGCCGAGCCGGCCCGCGTCGGCGGCCAGCTCCGCGAGCTGCACGGCCTGTTCGTCGGAGGGCTGGGCGGCGCACAGGACGAGGTGCGGGGCCCAACGCGTGTGCTGGGCGGGCCCGGTACGGCCGGTGAGCACGGAGTCGTGCCCGGCGGCGCCGAGCGCGCCGCGCCGCTGCCGGGTCTCGGCGGACATGGTCTCGAAGAGGTCCTCGAACCCGTCGAGGTGACGGATCCGGTTCGGCGCGAGGGGGGTGAGGTCGTCCCCGAACCCGACCAGGGTGATGGTCATGCGGTCCGACCAGCCGTTGGTGGCCAGCTCGGCGGCGACCGACGCGAACACGGCGGCCCGGTCGGCCTCGGTGCCGCTGAGCGAGACGATGCCGGGCACGGCCTCCAGGTTGAGCAGCAGGCGGGAGTCGTCCATGGTGCCGAGGCTGACGAGCCCCGGGTAGGGCGCGGCGGTCTCCGCGTCCTCGTACCCCTCGGCGTCGGCGCGGGCCAGCATCCAGAAGGTCTGGTCCTGCCCCTGCTGCCAGGGCGCGGGCGGCTTCCCGGCGGGCTGGGCGAGCTGGAGGTGCAGGTCGCCGTTGCCGCTCATCCAGGCCGCGTACACGACGGGCAGCGGGCGGGACTCGGCGGTGAGGGAGGCGGCCAGCCCGCGCAGCGACCGGTCGAGCAGGCGTACGCCCTCGGGGTCGGCGCCGACGAGCAGCGCGTCCTGCACGTCCTGGGCGTCTCCGGTCGGTGTGGGCGGCTCCATGCCGCGCCGTCCGCCGACCGCGCCGAGCGCCGACTGCCACAGCGCCTGCCGGCGCCGGCGCCCGAGGGCACCGAGGAGACCGGCGGCGAGGAGGGGCGAGGCGAGCAGTGCCTCGGGCAGCCCGAAGGAGTCCTCGGCCTGTCCGGCGGCGGGGGTGGCGTGCTCCTGCCCCGTGCCGGGGACGGGGGTGGCGGGCGTGACCGGGTTGGCGGGCGCGGGTGCGGGCCGCTGCTCGGGCAGGGAGACCTGGGCGTCGCCAGCGCCTTGCGCTCCGCCGCCTTGGGCGTGGTCACCGGTCTTCGCGTAGTCGCTGATCTGCTGCTGCACCTGCTCGGAGACGTTCGGCGCCTCGTCGGGCATCTCGACCAGCTCGCCGCCGCGGGCGTCGCCGGGCATCTCCATGATCCAGCCGGGACGGATGAGGGAGGCCTCCGACAGCCGGGACCCGTCCGGCTGAACGCGGTCCTTGTTGAGCTCGAAGATCTCCTTGTACCGCCGCCCGTCACCGAGGTGCCGTTCGGCCACCTCCCAGAGGGAGTCGTGGTGACGCCCCTCGGGCGGCTGGATGCGGTAGTACTTCGTGTCGCCGTGCGCGGCGGCCGCGCCCCCGTCGGCACGGGCCGCGGCCTGCCCCGCCTGCCCGGCCTGCTCGGCGAGGGCACCCGCGGTGGCGGCGGCCTGCTCCTGCTGCTGGGCGAAGAGTCCCGGCGTCTGCTGGGCCGCGGCGACGGCCGGCTTCTGGTTCCCCTCCAGGCTCTGCCCGAGCTGCGACAGCCCCGGCGTGAGGCTCGCCGCGGTGGCACCGACGAGCAGCAGGGCGGCGACGAGCTGCCGGGCGAGGAGCTGACTGGGCCCCGACCCCGGCACCCGCCCCGGCACGCCGACACCGGAGACCGCGGCCTTGACCTCGACGAGCACGCAGGCGGTGAACTGCGCCCAGGCGAGCCAGACGACGACGGTGAGGATGGACAAGAACGTGTGGACCGTGATCTCACGCTGGAGCCAGTCGAGCCCGGGCGCACCGTCGGGGAACGGCCACCCGATCTGGGTCGCCAGCGCCAGCGGCACCCCCGCGACCAGCACGAGCAGCACCACGAGGGCCAGGAACGCCTTGACGAAGTCCCCGAACGTCCGCCGCCGCACCCGCACCGGCTGCGGCGTGCGGTTCCGCGGAGCGGAGGGTGCCGGGGGAGCCGTCGAGCTGGAGGAGCTGGTGGAGCGGCGTCGCGGCATGGCGGGTGTCCTGTGTCGAGTGCGGGAGGAATCAACTGCGTGAGCGCTGGGAGGCTCGTCGAGCCTACAGAGATCTTATGGACTGGCACCGACGGCGGAGAAGGCCACGAAGGACGGGGACTGCAACTCCTGCCCCCTTCATCCCCCTTTGCCCGCGAAGCCGCCGTACTGCCCCACCGGTTCCTACCGGTTGACGGCCTGGACCTCCCGCACGGTCACGTCCTGCGCGGCCTCGAAGGTGCCGTCGGGCAGGTCGCCGCGGGATCCGCCGGAACCTTCCCAGGAGATCTCCCAAGTGATCGACGCCTTCAACCGGTACGGTCCGCCGTCGCTCGCCCGCAGGTACGTGATCCCGCAGGGAGGTGTGCGTTCGGCATCGCCCTTGCTGTGGGGGTGCCGATGGAGCCGTTGGCATTGTCCCCCGCCCAGGAGATGGCCAACATTCTTGGCATCACAGTAAAGGCACCCAACAACGCGGCGGGAGCATCACCGATCGGCGACGGGCCATTCACACCCGCCACATGAACAAGGGAAGCTGGAGAACCTTCCTACCTATCCTGTAAGTGTCGGAAAGCAAGGAAATGAAATGATCAGAACTGCCGGTTTCTTCCAAGAGCAACCTTGTAGTTGGGGGATCGAACGAGAGTCTTCGATCCATGACCTTGTACGCCCAGTGGGTGAAGCCGATGAAGCGGACATTGTCGACTATCTCGTCAACGGGGTCGATATTTTCAGCGAGATGGGAGCGGAACTGGATGTCCTGTCCGCCGACAGCTTTCCCATCACAGGCGGCGCATCCTTGAAAACCGACGGGGACTGGGTCTGGCGCCTCGATTTGCCTCACTACGTGGACTCCTACCATGTGGTTCTACCGGCGGACTTTCTTCAAACCATCAGGTCACGTGACTATGTTGTGCCACAGCTTGACCAGGACACGTTGTTCTCCGTCCTGGAAGAGGTGACGGGAATTGACTACCGAAGGAAGTGACCTCCGGTGCCCTCCACCTGGGCTGCATGGCCGAGAACTTCGACGGCGTCCCCCTCTCGGCCACCGTCACCGTGTCCGTCCTGGGGGCCAAGAACAAGCAGAGCCTCGCCCTGTCGCCGACCTACGCGCCATCGCCGAGAGCCTACGCACGATCACCGCACGCCGCGAAGGCGACGCCTGGCGCAAGGTGACGACCGTCGACGTCCCTGAAATGGCTCGGCTGCACGGATGTACGGCGTGGAGGGCGTGCCCGTCGCCCCGGGCGACAGCCGTACCCTTCGTATGGTGCTGCCGCAGACGTACATCCCCGTGCCTGGAACCGCCGACCAGGCGGTCCTCGTCTCCGGAGCCAGCCCGGTGCTGGATCTCGCCGAGGCGTTCCACGGCATCTTCGACGCGCTGACCAGCACCTTCCGATTCGTCTGACAGGTTGGGGGCTTCGGGCCATGGGCAAGGGCAAGAGCGACCTCGCACTGCCGTTGACCGAGCTGGAGGACTACGGGCGCCGGCTGCGGTCGCTCAAGACGCGGCTGAACCACACGAAGAAACTCTTCGAGTCCTACAAGGACGACATCGGCGACGGCAGCGTCAACGACGCCCTCGACGACTTCGAGTCCAACTGGGAGGACGGCCGCGAGGACATCAGTCAGCAGCTCGACGCCCTCGCCAGCATGTCCGACGCCGTTGTGCGCGAGTTCAAGAAGCTCGACGACGAACTGACCAAGCAGGTCAACGACGCAGTGAAGACGGAGGACAAGCGGGGCGGAAAGGGCGGCGGCACATAGCGCCACCGCCCGCATTCGTCCGCCGCGCCGCCACTCGGCGATTCCGAACCCGAGTGCCGCGTTCTAGCGGTTCACCGACTGGATCTCCTGCACCGTCACATCCCGCGTGGCACCGAACGTGCCGTCGGGAAGGGTGCCGCCCTCGCCCGTGGTGCTGGTCCACGTGATCTTCCAGGTGACGGTGGCCCGCAAGGGATACGAGCCGCCGGAGCCGGAGGAGCGCAGGTAGGTGACGCCGCAGGGCGGGGTGTCGTTCGCCCTGCCCTCCGTGTACGGCGCCCCGATGCTGCCGTCGGCGTTCAGCCGGCAGACGCCCGACGCCGGGTACGTACGGGCGTCGCGCGTGCCGGGGTCGATGCGGAGGGAGACGGGTTCGGCAGTGGTCGTGGCGGAGAGACCGGTGCCGGGGAGGCTTGCAGTGACCGAGATCTTCTTGAACGTCGCCTTGTCCAGCCAGATCCAGGTGGGCAGGTTCACCTTCGTCGCCCCGGCCGGACGCATCTCGATCTCCGTGCCGGGGACCGGGAGTTCGTCGTAGGCGTACTCGGCGAGTACCTTCGGCGACACGGCGAGGGGCTCGTCGGGGGTCGTGCCGTTGTCCACCCAGAACGGGGGCTTGTCGCAGGCGCTGGCCTCGGGGTCGTCCTTGCGGTTCGGGTTGACCGCGGCGGCCCAGAACATTCCCTCGCCCTGCTTGTCGAGGTTGTAGTCCTTGTATGGTTTGCCGTCCTTGTAACGGCTGTCCAGCAGGTCGCCGACGAGGTCTCCGACATCACCGACGAACGGCAACCCGTTGAGTCCCCGCCACAGCTTGACGGTCTCCTGGATCTCCTTGGGGGAGAACGCGGGCTCGTACCAGCAGGCGGGAGGCGTCCAGTTGCTGTTCGCCGACGTGAGCGTGCCGCTCTTCGCGGTGCGACTGCTGCCGCTGACGGTCGTCTGCACCTTGGTCTGCACGTAGATGTTGCGGCCGCTGCGACCGCCGTCGGCGTCTTTGCTGTTGCCGCTCGAGGTGGTGCGGTCCGCCCATGCGAGTGGCGCGGCCTGCAAAGTGATCAGGAGTGAGACGGCGGCGCCGAGGACGGTGGTCCTGGTGACACGGTTCATGGCTGGCATGCCTCGCTTCCACGCTCGGAACTGCTCTTGGTCGTCTGCCAGACCCCCTTCTCGTTCTTCCTCAGGCGGTCGTTGTAGAGGACGTACGACTGCTTGGTCGCCTCGGTGACGTTGACCTTCCCGGTCTTGGTGTCCTTGGTGTAGCCCTTGGACTCGTCGGCGCAGTAGACCAACCCCGCCGAACCGTCCTTGCTGAAAGTGACCTTGCGATCGAAGTAGCGGACGGTTCCTGTGACGGTCACACCGTCCTTGACGAAGCCGCTGATCCACTCCACAGAGCCGAGGTAGGCCGCGTCCTTGCTGTAGAAGCCCACCGTCTCGGACTTGGGGTCCTGCTTGCCGATCGCCTCGTCGATGGCACGGAGGTACTCCGCGTTGTCCTTCAGTACGGCATCCGTCCTGGTGTCCCCGGTGATCTCCGGGTCGAAGACCAGGTTGTCGCCCTCCGGCAGTCGCACCGTGGGCCGGTCCACCCCGTCCCCGCTCGCGGACGGCGACGGCGATGCCGGTGCCGAAGAACCCGTGTCCGCGCCCGCGATCTCGTTCTTGCCCGAGTCGTCCGAGTCCGAGCCGCCGCAGGCGGTCAGCAGCAGGGCCACCGCCGTTGTCAGGGCGGCGACAGCGGTCGCGGTCGTCGTGCGTGTGCGCATGGGGGTCGTACCTCCGTTGGTGGGGAAGGACAGCGGTCGCAGTCGCAGCGTCATCGGTCAGCCCACCTCGTTCTCCGCCACCGCCCGGCCGTGGACCACCACGGCGCCGCCGTAGAACGCCCCCGTGAAGACCGGGGAGTACGTGAGCTGGACCTCGACCTGCACGCGTGCGGCGTCGGCCGCCACGCAGTGGGTCGCGGCGATGTCGGCGCCGGTCAGGTTCATCTCGGCGGCGAATGCCTTGACCCGGGCGTCGCAGTTCTCGTAGTTGATGGGGGCGGGGCCGCCCGTGTCGTCGTAGAGGGCCTCGCGGTCGATGTCCTGGGCGGCGTAGCGGGCGGCCTGTTCGGCGATGTCCGCGGCGCGTTCGCGCTTGGAGATGGACATGCCGCCGTCGATGACGAAGGCCGAGAGAGCGAGGAAGACCAGCGCGAAGATGATGACCGCGCCGGCGCCGGAGCCGCGGTCGTCCAGGTGGGCCGTCCGGTCCGCCGACCACGCGCGCGCACGGGAGCTGACGAGGGATCTCACGCCGTCCTCCGGTACGGGTCCAGCGGGGAGCTGAAGCTCGCCGAGAGGGTGGTGGGGATGTCGAGGCCGATCATCGACAGGCCCCGCACCTCGCAACTCACCTCGACCGTGAAGAGCGTGTCCGGTTCGAAGCCCGCGCTCTTCTGGACGACGGAGACCGGACCGGAGCAGACGTCCGCCAGGTCGGCCCGGGCCGCCTTCCTCGCCTCCGCCATCGCCGTGCCGTGGTCCTTCTGGATCGACCCCGCGCGAGCCGCGTCCCGGGCCGCGCCGTCCAGGGCGCCGCGGCCTTCGACGAGCTGGCCGAAGCCCACCAGGACGAGGATGAAGAGGATCATCACCGGGGCGAGGATCACCACCTCGATGGTGGACAGGCCCCGGTCGCCGGAGCCGGCCGCCCGGGGGGAGGGCCGGGTACGGGAGCGGACGGCGGCCATCTAGTTCCCTCCCTCCTGCACGAAGCGTTCCACCGGTCCCATCGACTGCGCGTGCACCGTCAGGTCCAGGCCGGGGAACACGGTGGGGACCCGGGCCGTGATCTCCACGCCGACCGTGTCCTGTTCGGGCTGGAGCGTCTTCACGTCCGGGGCCAGGACCAGTTGGGGGCCCAGTTGGCGGATGTAGCTGTCGACCACGTCCCGCGCCTCGCCCCGCCAGCCGCCCGGCTGGTCGTGCGCCGTCGCGCGGGCCTTGCGGGCGCCCGCCTGGGCCGCCGCCTGGGCCACGTGGTCGGCGAAGAAGTACAGACCGAACTGCACCGTCGCGAAGATCATGAAGAAGAGGACCGGCGTGAGAAACACGAACTCGATCGCGGTCATGCCGGAATCGCCGCGGGTGGCCGCCGCCGCACGCGCGGCCTCCACCCTGCGGCGCACCCGTCCGAGCACGCTTGCCCGCATCCCCGTGTACCCCGTACGTCCGCTCGGCCTCAGCAGGTGCCGCTCGCGTCGGCGCCCTCGATGCAGTCGCCGACCTTGGTGGCGCCCTTGTCCAGCGCCTGGCTGATGATGGCGGCCACGACGCCGACGATCGCGACGACGACCGCCGAGATGATGACCCACTCGACGGCGGACGCACCGCGGTCGAGTTCGCCGGAGCGGGCACGCTGCACACGGCCCTGCAGGAAGGTGACCAGGAAGTCCACGGCCGGGATACCGGTGCGGAAGTTCCGTCCGTTCATGGTGATGTGTCCTCTCGAATCAGATTCTGGAAGCGGCTCGGAGCTGGCAGAGCTGAGTCACACCTGAAACACCCGCATCGCCGCCGGGTAGATCAGGAACACCAGGAACCCGGCGCACAGCAGGAGCTGGGCCACGAGCATCGACTGGGACTTCTCACCCGCGCTGCCCTCGATCTCGGCGAGTTCGCGGTGGCGCATGGTCTCGGCACGGGAGGCCAGGGACTCGCGGACCTTGGCGCCGTCGTCCGCCACCAGGGCGAGCGAGGCGGAGAGGTCCTTGAGCTCCTCGACACCCAGGTCCTCGCCGAGCTGGCCCAGCGCCTGCCACTGGCTGATGCCCGTGATGCGCGCGTCGGCCAGGGCGTTGCGGATGCGGTGGGTCGCCCAGCCGTCCGACACCTCCGCCGCCGCCATCAGGGCCTCCGGCAGACCCCGGCCGCCGGCCAGGCTCATGGAGACCAGGTCCAGGTAGGCGCCGATCACGCGCCGCAGGTCACGGCGCTTGTCGGCGGCGTCCCGGCGTACTTCCAGGTCGGGCAGGAAGAAGAAGAGCGCGGCGCAGAGCAGGGCCAGCCACACCGGGATGACCGGGCTGTCGCCGAAGCCCAGCTGCCAGACGATGGCGAACAGGAGCGGGCCGAAGAACAGACCGCCCACGGCCAGCAGCACCTTGGTCGCCAGGAACTTCTCCCAGCTCCGGTCGAGGACCGCCAGGTCCGCCCGCAGCGAGCGCTGCTGCCAGCCCTGCTGCAGGTACAACTCGGCGACCCGGGCACCGATCTGGGCGCGCAGCGAGTCCAGACGGCCGGTGCTCTGTGCCGTGCGCGACGAGGAGGACTCGTACGCCGCCCCGCGCGCCCGCATCGCGTCGATCCGCGCGACCTGCTGGATCGGGCTGCGCCTGCTCGGCATCAGAGCACGGACCAGGGCGTAGATCCCCAGGCCGATGACGGCACCGACCAGGACCGGCATGGTCAGGTTCATCGTCGTCCCCCCTCGTCCCCAGACGCCGCCGACGGCTGAGCCGGTTGCGGCAGGCGCTGTACGGGCTGTCCCGGCTGACCCGGCTGACCCGGCGTGCGGGGCCGGACGAACTGGACGTCGGCGCTGTCGCGGACCAGGAAGCGGTCCGGCGTCTCGATGGTGGACAGCTTGCGCATCCACCAGAAGCCGAGGGCGAACAGGCCGCACACGCAGGCCAGTACGAGCTGACCGACGGGTGAGCTGTACGGCTCGACGAAGTCGCGGTTGAAGATGGACAGGCCGAGGACGAAGAGCACCGACACCGCGACGACGATCTGCACGGAGCGGCGGGTCGAGGCGCGCTGGGCCATCACGCGCTGGCGCATGTCGACCTCCTCGCGCGCCGACTTGGCGAGCGCGCCGAGCACCTGCCGCAGACCCGGGCCGCGCAGCCGCGCGTTGAGGATCAGCGCCGCGACGATGATGTCGGCGGACGCGTCGTCGATCTCGTCGGCGAGGTGCTGGAGCGCGTCGGGCAGCGGGGTGCGCGAGCGCAGCCGGTCGACGAGGGCGTCCAGGTGGGGACGGAGGACCGGGGCCGCGGCGCGGGCCGAGGCGGGGATGGCCTGCTCCAGGCCGACCGCGCCCGCGATGGTGTCGCGCAGCGACTCCGTCCAGGAGGCGAGCGCCTCGACCCGCTTCATGGCGGCGCGTTCCTCCGCGGCGCCGCCGAAGAGGCGGTCCCAGAAGAAGACGAGGACACCGGCCGCGATGCCGAGCACCGCCCAGCGGGTCAGCAGCAGGACGACGAGACCGACGATGACCGCGGCGGAGCCGCGCCGGCCCGCCCAGCGGATCAGCTCGTTGACGCGCTCACTGGCCTGCCGCTTCTCGTGCTCGGGCTTGGCGGGCAGTCCGCGTACGGCGACGAGGAACAGGGCCAGGCCGCCACCGACGGCGACACCGCAGCCGAGGGCGTACAGGACCGTGGTGGAGAACAGTCCGCCCATGGAGCCGAGCGAGTCCAGTGCCGCGAGCGTGGTGGTCGTGGGGGTCGTGGGGGTCGTCATCTCCATCCGTCCCCTCACCCCCACGTTCCGTTGGGCCGGTAGCCGTAGGCGATGAGTTCCTCCAGGCAGGCGATGGGGGCGTGCGGGACGACCTGGCCGTCGGCGGTCTCGGCGAACACCTCGCTGGACAGCACGCGCCCGTCCACGCCGTTGACCTCGCGGACCGAGGTGACCATGCGCTGGAGGCGTCCGCCGTTGTGGAAGTCGTTGCGCCGCTGGACGAAGACAACGAAGTTGACGGCGCCCGCCACCAGCATCTGGCTGGCCTCGATCGGCAGCCGCTCGGCCGCCTGGAGGGCGTACGTGGAGATGCGGTTGAAGACCTCGTGCGAGCTGTTGGCGTGGATGGTGGAGAGCGAGCCGTCGTTGCCCTGCGACATCGCGTTCAGCATGGTGACGATCTCGTCGCCGAGCACCTCGCCGACGATGACGCGGGAGGGGTTCATGCGCAGGGAACGGCGGACCAGCTCGGCCATGCTGATGGCGCCCTGGCCCTCGGAGTTGGGCAGCCGCTCCTCGAACGCCACGACGTTGGGGTGGAGTTCGGGGAAGGTGTCGAGGCCCAGCTCCAGCGCGCGCTCGACGGTGATCAGGCGTTCGTTCGGCGGGATCTCGTTGGCGAGGGCACGCAGCAGCGTCGTCTTGCCGGCGTTGGTGGCGCCCGCGATCATGATGTTCTTGCGGGCCCGGACCGCGCAGGCCAGGAAGTGGCCCAGCTCGGGGGTGAGGGTGCCGTTGCCGACCAGGTCGGAGATGAAGACCTTGCCCAGGCGGGCGCGGCGGATGGACAGCGCCGGGCGCCGGGCGACGTCCATGACCGCCGACAGACGCGAACCGTCCGGCAGCCTGAGGTCCAGCTGCGGGTTGGCGGAGTCGAAGGGGCGGGAGGACAGGCCCGAGTAGGCGCCGAGGATCTGGATCAGCTCGATGAGTTCCTCGTCGGTCTCGGCGACCGGCTCGCCGCGCACCTCGCGCCCGTCGGAGTAGCCGACGAAGACGTGGTCGCAGCCGTTGATGTCGATGTTCTCGACCTCGGGGTCGTCGAGCAGCGGCTGGAGGCGCCCCACGCCGAACAGCGCGGCGTGCACGGCCGCCGCGTACGCCTCCTCGGTCTCCGCGTCCGGCGGCGTGCGCCCGGCGTTGATCTCGGCGCGGGCGTACTCCTCGAGTATCTGCGCGATGACGGCGCGGGCGTAGTGCCGTTCGTCCTCGGTGGACATCGGGGGCACGCCGGCGGCCTGGTCCTGGCGGCGCTGCTCGGCGATGCGGTCACCGGCGTCCTGCCGGAACCGCTTGACCAACGAGTGGTCGACAGCGGTCATCGGCCGGCCCCCGCGTGGCCTGACGTGCCGGCCGGACCCGCCGGGCCGGGACCGGCGTGACCTGCGGCGCCGGGACCGGTGGGCAGGGACCAGGCGGCGCCGAACTGCTGGTACAGGTCCGAGGCGACCTTGCGGGCCGAGCGGATGAGCAGCGACTTCTCCAGCCGTCCGCGCCTGCGCCCGGCCAGCTGGTCGGCCCCGGCCGGGTCGTCGGCGATCGTGCCGACCACGCGGGCCCCGGTCTGGGCGTGCACCAGCATGTCGTTGACCTGGCCGGAGAGCTTGGCGGCGTTGTTGGTGTCGGCGACGAGGACGACGCCGACCAGCGGCAGGCCGAGGCTCGACGCGCCGCGGGGTCCGCCGTGCAGCTTGTTGGACAGGGCGGCGGCACGGTCGCGGACCCGGGCGATGGCCTCCGGCTCGGTGCGGGACAGCAGGAGGACGAGGGCGGCGTGCGGGAACAGCTCGGTCACCGGGGAGTCCCCGCTGACGCGGCCGCAGTCGGCGATGACGTCGGCGGGCGCGTTCGGGGAGTCGGCGAGGGAGGCGAAGGCCCGGCCGAGCGTGGGCCACAGGCCCGCGAGCCCGGCGGCCTGCTCGGCGATGCCGAGTCCGACCAGCACCTCCAGGCCGCCGCTGAGCGGCTGCACGTGGTCCCAGAGCTGGTCGGGCACGAGGCCGCGGCGGGCGGTCGCGGCGATCGACAGCATGCCGGTGTTCGGGTTCAGCGGTCCGCCGTGCGCGGCGGCGGACCGGTACACCAGGTCGCCGCCCGCCGGGTCGGTCTCGGCGAGCAGGACGCGGCGCGGCCAGACCGCCGCGAGGGCGACGGCCGCGGTGGTGACGCCGGGGGAACCCTTGTCGGCGGCGAGGGCGATGAGGGCCATGGCTTCTTCGGTCGCCTTCTACTTGGCGGTGATGCGCACGAGGGCGACCTCGCCCGCGGACGAGGCCGAGGCGAGGGCGGCCGCGTCGCCTTCGTCGACGAGGAGGGTGATGGACTTGCCGCCGGTGCTCACGGTGGCGTCGCCCTCCCCCTTCACGTTCTCCACCGAGGCGTTGGCGATGAACCCGTTGCCGGAGGAGGAGGACGACGAGTCCTTGTCGGACGAGTCGGAGCTGCTGGAGCTGGAACCGCTCGTGCCGACCCGGTACGCGGCGACCGTGTCACCGCTCTTGATGTCCGCGTAGTACTGGCCGTCCTTGAGCGCCAGACCGACCGACGCCTTGCCCTCGGGCATCTGCGCCTTGGCGCCGAAC
This sequence comes from Streptomyces ardesiacus, assembly GCF_003112575.1. Taxonomy (GTDB): domain Bacteria; phylum Actinomycetota; class Actinomycetes; order Streptomycetales; family Streptomycetaceae; genus Streptomyces; species Streptomyces ardesiacus. The sequence goes on along the minus strand of NZ_BEWC01000002.1, from coordinate 112,721 downwards.
ATCTCGCCGACGACGACGGTGCCGCTGTAGATCGTGGACTTGGCCTGGAGCTTCATCAGGCTCGCCCGCTGGTCCCAGGGCACGAAGTGGGCGCCGGAGTCGTCGTTGACCATGACGACCTTGATGTTGTCCTCGGTGATGGACGCGCCGGGCTTGATGTCCGCCGTCACCTGGATCGCCTCGACCCGGTCACCGACCTGCAGCACGAGCATCGTCGCGCCGAGCGCGCCCAGCAGGATCAGCAGCACGGCCAGCGCGGCCAGCGCCGGTTTGCGCTCGCGAGGAGGGCTGGGAAGCCGGTCACCGACCGACGGCTGAGCCGGAGCCGCGGAACGTCCCGCGCCCGCCCCCGTACGCTCCTGGATCTTCACGCAACCGCTCCCCGTACAACCAAGAGAATTGTCTGCCCCGTACCCACTCGGGCGCCTATCGCCCAAGTAAGCGGAATCATCTGCCATTTCGGACACTTCGCCCGCGCCCGCCCGACCGGTGGCGTCCCGGGACATCCCCTGACGCACCCACCCGACCCGGGCGAATAACCGGCAGTACGGCGAGTGTCAAGCCATCGCACCGTATCAGCCGCACATAAGCCCCTCAAGGCACGCCCACCCCTTGCCCCCTCACCCCGCGCACCATTACTCATCTGCAACTTCGCACCCTGGCAGGCCCCTTGAGCACCGCCCGCCGAGCGGCCACCTCTACTGTGCTCGCGCGAATCACGGACGACCAGAGCCGGACGCCGTCCGCGTGCCCTTCGTCACGCTGCGCCCATCACCCCTGCACGATTCACTCACGAGGGAGCCGGCCACCCGTGCCATGATCTTCGCTCGGACCGGTGACGGGGCGGGCACGCGGTGGGCGCGGGAGACGCGAGGCTGCCGTCGGCGGTGGTGAAGGCGCGGCTCGGTTAGCACGGTTGACGGCCCTTCGGCCATTCACCCTGGCGAAACCAGGAACCCCCTGGATACCGTCGTTGGTCTCGACCGCACTTCTGTCTCACGGGGAGTCCACTGTGAAGCGCCGCTCTTTGCCCGTTGCTGCCGCGCTCGTCGCCTCAGCAGCCCTGCTGCTGACGGCCTGCGGGGGCGGGGACGACAAGTCCAGCGACAACGACAAGATCGCGGGGGCCGACCAGTCGACGGAGACCCCGAAGGAGTCCGCGACACCCTCGACGGCGCCGGCGGAGGACAAGCCGGACGGTGTGGACCTGTCGCTGCCCAAGGACATGAACTTGGTCTTCGACTGGAAGACCCCCAAGGACAAGAATGAAGCAGCCGCCATGGAGGATGCGGCGAACTTCATCCGCGCGATCTATCGGGGCGTCGACAAGCGCACGGCCAAGGACGCATCCTTGGCCGCCTATGCCACCGATGACGGCCTGAAGTACGCGCGAACGCAGATCAACGCCAGGCTCGAAGGGGACTGGACATCGACCGGCACCCGGCGCCACTACCAGGCGACCACCCGGTCCGCCCCCAACGGGAATTCGGTCGAGGTCGCCTTCTGCGTGGACTCGAGCAAGTTCTATTCTAAGGAGATCAAGACCGGAAAGATCCTGAAGGGCGCACCCAGCATCACGGATTACGACTACTTCAAGATCATCATGGTCAAGGTTCCCACCGGGGATGAACTGTGGCAGGCGTCGAAGGTGTTCGTCGAGGGGAAGGCAGCCAAGTGCCAGTGACCAGGTCACGACGAGCAGCTCTTCACACCTGCGCGACGGGCCTGTTGTTGGCCTTGAGTATCTCCCTCGCGACTCCTGCCTACGCGGGAGAACAGCCGAGCAATACCGAGGGCTCCAGCACGGAGCAGTCGGGCGGCACCGACAAGACCGGCATCTACGCCGCCGCCCGCATCCAGTACTCCGGCTCCGTAGCCCCCGGCGGCGGGCGCGGCAACGTGAAGTCCGCGAACGTGAACTGGTCCCCGCCGCCCTGCTGGTACGCCCCCTACCTCGGTGCCGAGGACTTCAAGAAGAAGATGTCCGCCGAGATCAAGGAGGCGGCGAGCGCGCCCGGTATGACGGGGACGCCGGGTGCGGCGATCGCTCAGACGAAGTCCCATTACGAGGACGGATTCGGCTGGGAGGACCACCCCGGGTACGAGGACTACAACGTCGACAAGGACGGCGAGGGAATGTTCTGGGCCGGCGTCGCGAATCCCGACGAACCCGACTTCCTCAAGCGGAACTCCTGCACCGAACTCCCCTTCTGGGTCGACAACGGCGACGCCCCGCCACCCCAGTACGAGGAAGCCATCACCCCGGAGATACTCGCGGCCCTCGCCTACCAGCACATGGAACTCCCCGGCACCGAGGTCACCCTCGCCCCCGCCGCAGCCACCAAGGTGAACCTGCCGACCTGGGCCTGGCTCGACCAGGCCGACTTCCACGAGGTCCAGGCCACGGCGACCCTCAATGCCCCCGGCCTCAACCTGTCGGCGACGACCACGGCCAAGCCGGTGTCGCTCAAGCTGGAGCCGGGCACCCCGGACGCCGAGACCTACCCCGCTTCCGGCGAGTGCACGATCGACGGCGGCGCCGTCGGCGAGCCCTACGCCCAGGGCAAGGCCGACCGCACCCCGCCCTGTGGCATCAAGTACCTCCGCTCCTCGGGTGACGGCACCTTCAGCCTCAAGGCCACCATCACCTGGGACATCGCCTGGACCGGAACCGGCGGCGCGGGCGGCGACCTGCCCGACGGCACCTTCGAGAACGCGCAGGCCGTCACCGTCCAGGAGATCCAGTCGGTCAACCGCTGAACACCACACGGAGCAGACGCATGTCCTTCCTGAAATTCTTCTCCGACGAGGTCAAGGAGATGGCGAAAACCCTCGAGAACAGCGGCGGCCGCATGAAGGAGGCGTCGCAGGAAATGAAGCGGGCGGACTCCAGCCAGGTCGGCCACTCCGACTTGCAGTCAGCCTGCGACGACTTTGCCGATTCGTGGGACTACGGATTCGGGCAGTTGTCGAAGCTCACGAAGGGCGTCTCCAAGTTCGCCAACAAGGCGTCCGAAGAATTCCTCAAGATGGATCAGGCGCTCTACGACGAACTCAAGAAATCGGCGGCGCAGGCCAAGAAGTGAACGCTCACGTCCCGACCTGCGGCGGCCACTGCACGCCCGCGGCGGCCAGGCGGCCGAGATGTGTGCGTCTACGCTGTCGCGTCACACCGAGGCCGACGAGGTAGAAGACGAAGAAGACCACCCAGATTCCCACCGCGATGAGTACGTTCTTCACCGAGTACCCCGGGAAGATCAGGAAGATCGCCATGACGACCGGCAGGATGAGGATGTTGCTCAGGACTCGCGGGTTGTACCGGCCACTCGCCTCCACGACCATCTGTGAGTAGAGAAGCCCTACGTGGGGGCGCGCTTCCGGGACAGGTGTGAGACCGAGCCCCGGCCGCATGCCGGGGAGAGGGAACCCGCCATGAGCATCCCGCGGGGCCGCCTGGAGAGCGGCGGCCCGCTCACGGGCGTCCGGCATGCGGACGAACAGGAAGAAGGGATTGTTCAGGGCCGCGTTCCCAGGGGCGTGTCCGGAATAGCGATATCCGTAGCTCTCCGCCACGTACGCGAAGGCCGCGAACTTCTTCAGGCCGGGGACATGCGGCCTGACCACGAACTCGCCCGCCTCCTGCGCGACAGCCTTCATCAGCTCGTTGAGGAGATGCCGTTCGTCCATGACCGCCTCCTTCTCGGCTCGTACGTGGGGCGGCCCCATCGTGACATACGGGCGCCGCTGGTAACTTACCGGCTCAGCTAGCACAAAAGCACGGGGAGAAGTCCGATGAGTTCCGAAAAATACCCGAATCTGGGGTTCGATCCAGCACCGGGCGATCTCGAGGCCGTCCGGGATCTGGTGAAGGCGGTGGGCCGTGTCACCAGCGGCAGCGACACGGCCCAGACGGAGCTGAACAAGATGGGAACCGCGGACGGCATTTGGGCGGGCAAGGCCGCCACGGTGTTCCAGGACACCTACGCGCCCGTCCCCCCGTATCTGAAGAAGGCCCTGGGGTCCCTGGACGCGGCTCACCGGGCCCTCAGTAGCTGGGAAAGGCAACTGGACGGATTCCAGTCCAGGGCGAGGAAGCTGGAAGAAGAAGCTGCGGAGGCCGTGGGCAGGGTCAACTCAGCCCAGAGTGCGGTGGATTCGCTGCCCTCCTCCACCGCGGGTCTGTCGGACGAGGAAGAGAAGAAGCACGAGAAGGAGGCCAAGAAGAACAAGCAGTCCCTGGAGACCGCCACCGGTGAGCTGTCTGCGGTCCGCAGCCGCGCGTACTCGCTCCAGAGCGAGCACGGGCAGGCGGCGGCCGACGTGACGCGCCTGGTCAAGGGCGCCGCCGACGACGCGCCTCCAGAGCCGGGCTGGTTCGAGGAGGCTCTGGACGCGGTGGGCGATCTGCTCTCGGACGCCTGGGACACCATCACGGACCCGAACTTCTGGAAGCTGATCGGCGACATACTGGCGGACATCGCCATGGTCGTCGGCGTTCTCGCGATCTTCTTCTCCGGCCTGGGGGTGGCCGCGTTCGTCATCGCGGGGCTCGCGCTCGCCTTCCACCTGGCCGCCAAGGCCGGCGGGGCCGACGTGACGTGGGAGACCATCGCTTGGGACGCCGTCGGCGTGTTCGCCGGTGGTCTCAGCCTGGCCGGAGCACGGCTCGCTCAGTCCGGCCGCGCCCTCGTCACCGCCGGGCGCGAACTGCGGCTGTCTTCCGGCTTCATGAAGGCCCTCGGCAACGTGCGGTTCGGCAACATCCTCAACGGCCTGCGCGGGCTTCCCAGCGGCGTCGCCAACTCCGCGCGAGGTCTGGGCATGGCCGGCAAGGGATGGTCCTTCGTCGCCGCCGGTACCGCTGTCGACAAGGCTGCGACGTGGACCGGTGCCGCGCTGGGCATCGGCTCCAACATGCACAACGGCACCTGGGACCAGGGCCGGTGGACGGACGGCGAGTTCAAGATCGGCGACATTCCGGTCGTCGGTCCGTTCATGGACTATTTCGGCGCCACCGACGACGGCAAGGTCATGGCACCCGGGCCGGCGTCCCCCACCTTCGACGCGCAGAGCGCCCTGAGCTCATCGGGCGTTGCCTTCACCAAGCACCTCGATCCCTCGCAGGTGGGTGTGGCCGCATGAGCACCCTGTCCCACAGCCCGACCGGTGACATCGAACGCAGCACGACCGCTCCCTTTCACTACGCCTTCCACCACGACGTCCCGGACGAGTTCGTCCGGCTCCCGGAGCCCACGGAGTCCGACGGCTGGCGCGAGGCCATGGCGGAACTGCTGCCGGGGGCGGACGCGGAGGCACGGGACGCTGCCAGCGAGGGACTGCGCCGCCAGCTGCCGCTGTTGAGCGCCCGGGAGAACGTGCTCCTCACCGCCATGTGCGTCGGCACGGAGGAGGTGGACGGCGGGGAGCGCCTGTCCATGGGCCTGCTCGCGGTCACCGTCCGCCCCAGCGGGCACAGCCCCGCCCAACGTCTGTTCACCGCCGAGGGCATCTATCAGGCAACGGCAAAGAAGTTCTTCTCCGACGTCGCCGAGGACCGTCTGGAAGAGATCAGCTTCCCGCTCGGAGAAGGTTTGCAGGGCCCGCAGGACATGCTGCTCGCCACGAAACTTCCGTGTGGTCCGGGGGTGATGTCGACGTCCCTGCGCACGCTCCGACTGCCGGACATCGAGGCCGGGATCGCCGTACCGCCCCTTCCGATGGCAGCCCTGCAACTGATCGTCCCGGCGCCGCACAGCTACTGCGTCTACGTCACCATCTCCACTCCGTCCGTCTTCCTGCTCGACTCCTACAGCGCCCGCCTGGCCCACATCGGCCGCACGCTCCGGTTCGGCGAGCCGCCCGAGGACACCGAATGAGCAAACGACCACCCCGATGCCCCCGCCCCGCCCTCCGAGACTCGCATCCGGGACAGCAATGGTGCCGTAACCACAGCTGACAGCGTTGTTGAGGGACAGCTCGCAGGCCTTGGAACGGCACGACGCCCGCAATCTCCAACGGTCTTGGCGCAGATTCTCCGCCTTCGCCTACGTCGCCGAGCAGTACGGATACCGGTACGACGGGCTGTCCCCGCTCTCCCCCAAGGGCAGCCCGAACCCGTACTTCGCCTTCCGCCGGCTGCCGGACGCGCCGCATCGAGCGGCATGGAGCGCCCAGCACTACGCCACCGCACCGGAAGGCGGCCGACTGCCCGAGACGCAGCGCGACGTCGACCTCCTGCACGCCCGCATCATGGTCGACTACAGCCTCACCCACCGGCGCCGCGGACTGACCGCCCTGCTGGTCCTCCTGGTCGCCATGCTCATCCCCCTGTCCCAGATCGGCTTCAGCGGGCCGTCACCGCTGGTGTGCGGCGCCGTCTGGCTGTTCTTCGCCGGACTGTGGCTGACGGGCCTCTCCCTCGCACGACGCCGGTACGCGAAGTACAGCCGCCTGCTCCGGGACTCCGGCGTCGACTGACCGCCGGTCCCTCACTTGACTGGAGCCGCGGAAGCCGGGCGAGCCAGGCAGAGCAGGAGGCGCGATCACTTGACCCACCGCAGGGAGCCCGCGACCGCATTGCACAACTGCTCCATCGGGCCGGACATCCCCGTCAGGGGGGCCGAGAAGCTGAGGATCAGATAGCCCGTTCCGCCAGGCATGCCGACATGAAAGTCAAGCTTCGTGCTGCCGGCCACCCGCACGGCCGGCCCTGCGGCGAGTGCGACCAACGACACCTCCCTTCGGTCCCGCCCCTCTCCTTCGCGCAGTCCCAGCCACGCCGCATACTTCTCCGGATCGGCCCGCATCCCGCGCATGGGCATCGACGAGACGAGGAGGGAGGCGGGCATACTCCCGTTCTCCGCGGTTGTCAGGAGGAAGAACTCCATGGCACCTCGCGCCCGACCGGCTTCCGCGGTATTGCGCAGGGCGGCCCACACGCTCCGGGTCAGCTCCGCGGAGACCTGCCTGCCCCGGGCCTGCCGATCCACGAACGTCTTGAGCTGGGTGCGCCATCGATCCCGTGTGAGGTCGATCCGGAACCACTCACGGGGGACGAGGAGTCTGTAGTCCCTCGGGCTGCATTCCGTAGGTCCGGCGTCCGTGTCCGGCATTCCCTTCACCCGGGCATCACCAGGGGTGCCCCCTGGTCGTCGAATAGGCGGACGCTCTTGGTGACACCGGCGAACATGGCGGAGAAGACGTCCCACCCCTCCACGGTCGGTGTGCCCATCTCCAGCACCACAACGGTTCCGTTGACCAGTGGAATGTGGACCTGCAGGAACGAGGTCCAGATCGGCTCGGGGCGTCCCGTTTGCGTCAGGCTGCCGTCGACCTCTGCGGATCGGTTGCCGACGCAGAGCACGGCCGGTCCACAGGGCAAGGCCACTTCCTCGATCTGGCCCAGTTCCAAGTGCCGCAGCGTGGACGCTATGAAACCGGCGGGATTGCTGCCGGCCCTGTCATCCAGATCCATGATGCTGACGTTCACGGTGGCCGTACATCGAACTCCGTCGACCTCCGTCGTGACGAAGCCCGCGTACTGCACACCCGCATCGATGAAGTCGTCGTAGCTCGCGGCGCACATGGCAGCCCATTGGCGATGCACTTCCTCGTCTGCGCCCGGGAGCGCTCGTCTCGCCAACTCGACTATTCGTTCGGCTAGTTCGTCCAGGTCCTCCGCCTCGAAAGGCAATTCCAGGAAGCCCTCGGGCATGATCCAGCGAACTTCCACTCCGCCGGCTCCAGTGATGCTGCGCCGGTCTTCTTCGACGGCGTCAGTACTCATCTCCACCCCGGCTCTCGGACGGTACCGCAGTGTCTGCTTCCGGGCGGAACCTCGCCGCGAAGGGGTAGGGTCCGTAATGCGGGTAGTGCGGGGGTATCTCGGCTCCCCGTCGTCGCGCGATGTGGGCGATCTCGCGGTACTTTCGCGCCCTCGCCCGCAGGTTCTGTCGCACCGGATCGCCCCAGAGGGCCATGGCGCTGCGCACAAAGAAGAAGAACTGGGTGCCCACGACGGCCGCCGCGACCGCCAGATAGGCAGTGCGGTGTACAGCCGTCTCCCAATACTGTGCCACGCCGCCCCAGTACAGGATGGCGCCCAGGCCCACAAACGCCAGGGGGACGCCTTGCGCGAACCCCGCCTTGAACATGTCCTCCTCGTCTTCGTGGCGCCGCCGCAGAAGCGCGAGCACGGCGTGGTCGTCCAAGAAGTCGAAACGAAGCTCGTCCCGGGCCTTGTCGGCCGCCTGCCTGGCCTCCGGTACGGCGGCGATCACCGATCCGCCGACCAGGGTGACGACGTCACTGCCCCTGCGACCTATGAACTGCCACTCCCCCAGGTCCCGATTCTCACCCGTATCCATATGGCTCCCTACCGTTCACTCACTATGCGGCCAACGCCGCCTTGAACGCCTTCGGCGAAACGCTCGGTGCGGGACCTGGCGACGGCGATGGCGTGGGTCCGACCGGTGCTGGCCCGTGGTAGCCCGTCCTCTCGCCGTTCTCACCACTGAGCATCCTGTTCAATGCGCTCGCGAGTCCGGTTCCCTTGATCACGGCTGTGATCTTCCTGCCGTCCAACAGCTCACTTCGGGCGGTCCTGCCGAGTACCTTGTTGACCAGCGACACCGCAACTCCGTTCAGGAAGTTGTGCCCAATACCATCGACCGCGGCCAACCCCTTGAAGGACCCCCAGGTCTTCAGTTTCCCGAACGCCTTGAGTTTCGCCAGCCCCTTGAGGCCGGTGAGGGCCCGGAATCCCTTCAGAGCCCCCAGGCCGGGCAGCACGCCGAGTGCATCAGCCCCCAGCTTGAGCCAGTCGACCTTTCCCCCGCGCACGCTCATGTCGTACGCGTGCCCTGCAAGAGCAGCGGCACTGGTCAGTACGGCGAGCGCGGCGAAGATGGGAACCAGGAACTGCAGGGGCGGAACAAAGGCACATATCACTGCGAGAACCGACAGCACGGCCGAGATGTTCGACAGCATGTCCGCCCAGTCCGCAAGGAAGTTCATGAATCCGCCAGGATCTCGAACGGAATCATGATGCACGATGTTCTTGATATGACGAGCAGCCTTGTCACCCGCGTCGTCATAGATGTCCCGTGCGTCTTTCACTGCCTTGCGTGCGCTTCCGATGTCATGCAGGGCATCGGCTCGTTTCTTCACCCACCGGTCATATTCTTCCTTCTCCGCCGCGGGTATGTCGCCGAGGGGATGCTTCTCTGTGATCTTCTTGACTTCTCGGTCGGCCAGGTCGTGCTCCCCCTTGGCCGCGCGATAGTCGCTCAGCGCCTTGTCCGCCTTCCGCTGAGCGCGCCGCATTTCACTCGCGAACTTGTCAGAACTGCCCTCACTCACCTCCTCGCCGACGGCTTTGGCGGCCTCGTCATAGCGCTCGAAAGACTTTTTCAGCTTGTCCGCGGTGCCTCCGGCCAGTTCATGGAACCCCTTGCCGGCTTCACTGTCCCATCCCTCCACGGAGGCCAGGGCGTCGATGACGCGGGACTGCTCATCGATCATCTCGGCCATCTTGCGCAACTTGCGACCGAGTTCAGCCACTTCCTCCGGGTCGCCGGGCGTCGGGTCGTCGTGCCACAGCGGGGGCCAGTCGGCGTCGGTCCTGCTCACTTCTTCCCCTTGCTCTTGGCCTTGGCTTCCCTGATGGCCTTCGCCAGTTCCTGGTCTATCTGGTCGTACGCCTTCGCGGCGGTGGCCGTGAACTCGGCCAGCGACTCGAGTTCCTTCATGAGCTTCTTCCGCGTCTTCTTCCAGGTGTCGCCGAATTCCTCGAAGGCGTTCTTCAGCCCGCCATGACCAACCGCATGACCGTATTCCGCCGCGGGGTTGCCGTTACGCTCGAACTCACCATGAATCTTACCCAAATCCCGCGAACACTTCTTGATCGTGGCAAGGTCTGCCTTGATATGGTCCCCCATGACCTCTCCCTCTCTGTGGTGATATCGGCGAAATGCCCCAAGTAGGGGTGCGGTCTTACTGCTCACACTGCTCGTGACAACTGGGAGCCGATACGCTCTCGTGAAAGTGGGTCCGTCCCGCGTAGAGCTTAAGGAGACCGCGTCGTGACATCCAGGAGCGAGCAGCGCGTGATCGCGGACCGCCTCGGTGTTCACGCCGAGGCCTGCGAGTGGTGCACGATCGACAGAATCCCGCAACCGCCGACGGACGTGCTCGAGGCCGCGGAGAACCCCCGGCTCCGGCCCGGAAGGCTACGGCCGTTGGGCATGGTCGGGGCGGCCCTGGCCGTGTTGTTCACGCCCCTCGTCTTGCTGTTGACCCTCCTGTCCAATGCGGAGGAAGCGCTCAAGCGGGCACTCGCCACCAAGGAGGAGAAGGAGCGACTGCGCGTCAAGGACGACGATGACAGACGCCGCGACGCCATCACCGCCGAACGTGGACTCGACCAGGTCTTCGACGGGAACTGGCACGGCGCAGCGGGTCAGTTCCTGCTGCGTTGGTACGGGAACTCCACCCACCACCAACGACTGGTCGTCGCGACCGAGGACGGCATCGTCCTCGCGGCTCCGCCTCAGCGTGTCACCACGGGCAGGGAGAAGCGGATGGAAATCGTCGCTCGTCTCCCGGCGGCCGAAGCCAAGCTGGTGGACCCCTTCAACGGCGAGTTCGACACACGCATGGTACTGATCCGCTACCGGGACGGCTCCTGGCTGCGCCTCGACACGGAGGAGCCTCGCAGCAGCCTCCACACCTATCTGCTCCGCCAGCCCCTGGCCGACAACTGACGCCCCCGCCGACGCCGCTCCGTCCTGACGGATGCCCGGCGCAGGGGCTTGTGCCGGCGCGCCGGGCATCGAGGAGGCGCTACTTGCTCCGCGCCTGCTTCGCCAGCTCGTCGTCGATCTGCTCGAACTTGTCGGCGGCCGTGGTGAGGTAGTCGCCCATGCCGTCGAGGCCGTCGAGGGTGTCCTTGGCACCGCGGGTGAACTCGTCGAAGTTGTCGTCGAAGGCCTTGGAGGAGGACTTCGTGACGTAGCCCGACTCAACCAGGTTCGCGATGTACTTGCGGAGGCCGTCGAGCTTCTCCTGGAGCTTTTCCTTCTCCTTCACGACATGCTTGGCGGCATCCCGCATGTCCTGATATGTGATGTCAAGGTCTTTGGGCATGAAGCCGCTTCCTCTCACAATGCCGCAGGGCCAACCCCCGTGGCTCCTCGTTTGCGGACCGAACCGGCGCACCGGTCGGGCCGGTCGCACGTGGCGACCGGTGTGATCGTCCGCTCTTGAGGCAGCAGCTTACGGGGGAGGCCATTGGTGTCGCAGCCCTGCGTTGCCAACGGGAACGACCGGTCACCGCCCTGTTGCCCGACCGCGACACCCAGCGGATATCGTCGCCTGAACTGTGAACCGTGGTGTGGAAGCGGCCGCAGTGGCTCGCCCGGGGAGGACAAGCGTGCGACTGACCCTGACCGTCGTCGATCCGTACGGCGGTGGCACCGCCGACGTCGTGCTCGACGCCGATCCCGAGTCCACCGTCGGGGACATCGCCGCGGAGCTGGCCAAGCAGGTCGGGGTCGCCGGGGCGCAGGTCATTCCGATCGGGCACCAGGGCCAGGCGGGGGCCGGTGGTGCGCCGCTGGTCTACGTCGACGGGTACGCCGTCGATCCGTCCGCCACGGTCATCGGGTCGCCGTTGCGCGAGGGAGCTGTCGTCAGTCTGCAGGATCCCTCCGGATGTCTGCCCGGGGAGCCCAGCGGGCTCGTGGAGTTGCGGGTCGTCGGCGGTCCGGGAGCGGGGGTCGTGCACCGACTCGGCGTCGGGAAGTACGACATCGGCAGCGGTCCGGCCGCCTACGTCCGCATCGAGGACCCGGAAGTCGACGCCCGTGCCCTCACCCTCTCCGTCGCCACGGACGGCACCTGCAAGGTCGCCGTGCACTCCGACAAGGAGGGCGTCACCCTCGACGGAGAGTCCGTCAAGGACCGGGACGAGGACGACTGGCCGTTCGGAGGGCAGATAGCGGTCGGCAACTCGCTGGTCGAGCTGGTCCGGTACGCGCCGCCCAACGCCGCGCTCAAGTGGTCCGAGGACGGGGTGGGACTGGACTACAACCGGCCGCCCCGGCTGCGTCCGCCCGAGCGGCAGACCAGCTTCCGCCTGCCCTCGCGGCCCCGTGACTACGAGGCACGGCCGCTGCCCTGGCTGATGGCGCTGACACCACTCGTGGGCGCCGTGGTCGCCGTGCTGGTGTTCCAGCGCTGGTACTACCTGATCATGGCCGGGCTCAGCCCGATCCTGCTGTTCGCCAACTACTTCAACGACAAGAAGCACGGGCGCAAGTCCCACGCCAAGCAGGTCAAGGAGTACGAGGAGCAGAAGGCGCGGATCGAGAAGGACGCGCAGGACGCACTGGTCGCCGAGCGGGACGACCGGCGGCAGGCCATTCCCGACCCGGCGGTCGTGCTGTCCATCGCGACCGGGCCGCGGACCCGGCTGTGGGAACGCCGGCGGACCGACCGCGACCACCTGCTGCTGCGGGTGGGGACCGGCCGGCTGCTGTCCGAAGTCGTGCTCGACGACCCCGAACAGGACGACCACCGGCGACAGGTCACCTGGAAGATCGAGGACGCGCCCGTCGCACTGTCCCTGCGCGGCCTCGGGGTCGTCGGCATGGCTGGCCCCGGGGACTCGGCGCGCTCGCTGGGGCGGTGGGCCGTCGCGCAGACCGCCGCGCTGCACAGCCCGATGGACGTGCAGTTCTACGTGCTGAGCGAGAACTCCGCGCAGCGTGAATGGGACTGGGTGCGGTGGCTGCCACATGCGCGGCCCTCCGGGGGCCAGGACGTCAACGTCCTGATCGGCACCGACGCCGAGACGGTCGGCGCCCGCATCGGCGAGCTGACGCAGATCCTCGACGCCCGCAAGAAGGCCGCCGAGCAGAAGGGCGGCGGCGCCCAGGGGTCCAGTTTCACCGACCCGGACATCGTGGTGGTGTGGGACGGCTCGCGCAGGCTGCGGTCGTTGCCCGGCGTCGTACGACTGTTGCGGGAAGGTCCCGCCGTGTCGATCTTCGCGGTCTGTCTCGACGCCGAGGAGCGCTTCCTGCCGGGCGAGTGCCAGGCGTTCGTCGTCGCCGAGCCCAAGGCCGAGGAGCGCGGACAGCAACGGGACGAGCAGGCGCGTCCCGCGCACCAGGCCGCAGGGGGCTTTCCGTCCTTCCAGGCGTGGCACACCAACGCCCCGGCCGAGCCCGAGCAGCGGGCCCGCGCCGAGAAGCTGCGGCTGCGGGTCGAGGAGGCAGGAGTCGAGCGGATCACCGACGTGCGCCCCGACTTCGTCACGCCCGCCTGGTGCCTGCGGCTGGCGCGTTCGCTGTCCGCGCTGCGCGACATCAGCGGCGAGACCGAGGACTCCGCACTGCCCGGCGCCAGCCGGCTGCTCGACGTGCTCCAGCTGGAGCCGCCGACGGCCGACGCGATCATCGCGCGGTGGCGGATGGGCGGCCAGTCGACGATGGCCGTGATCGGTGAGTCATACGACGGGCCGTTCGGCATCGACATGCGCAAGGACGGTCCGCACGGGCTCATCGCCGGTACGACCGGTTCCGGCAAGTCCGAGCTGCTGCAGACCATCGTGGCGGCCCTCGCCGTCGCGAACACGCCGGAGAACATGACCTTCGTCCTCGTCGACTACAAGGGCGGCTCCGCGTTCAAGGACTGCGTGAAGCTGCCACACACCGTCGGCATGGTGACCGACCTCGACGCGCACCTGGTCGAGCGCGCCCTGGAGTCGCTGGGGGCCGAGCTGAAGCGGCGCGAGCACATCCTCGCCGCCGCCGACGCCAAGGACATCGAGGACTACCAGGATCTGGTGAGGAGAGATCCCTCGCACGCTCCGGTGCCCCGACTGCTCATCGTCATCGACGAGTTCGCCTCCATGGTGCGGGACCTGCCCGACTTCGTGACCGGGCTCGTCAACATCGCCCAGCGAGGGCGTTCCCTCGGCATCCACCTGCTGCTCGCCACGCAGCGGCCCAGCGGCGTCGTCTCCCCCGAGATCCGCGCCAACACCAACCTCCGCATCGCTCTGCGCGTGACCGACGGCGGCGAGTCGTCCGACGTCATCGACTCGCCCGAGGCCGGGCACATCTCCAAGAACACCCCGGGCCGTGCCTACGTGCGCCTCGGCCACTCCTCCCTCGTCCCCTTCCAGTCGGGGCGCGTCGGCGGACGTCGGCCCGGCGCCGCCGACCCCGCCGCGCTCGCGCCCTGGGTCGGACCGCTGAGCTGGGAGGACCTGGGCCGGGCGGCGCTGACCAAGCCCAAGACCGAGTCCCGCGAGGATGACGAGATCACCGACCTCAAGGTGCTGGTCGACGCGGTGCGGGACGCCAACCGGGCGATGGGCATCCCCGCCCAGCACAGCCCCTGGCTGCCGGCCCTGGACGAGACGCTGCTGCTGGACGAGATCGAGGTCCCGGCCCTCGTGGGCGCCGCCCCGGGCAAGCTCCCGCCCGCGCCGTACGGTATCGAGGACCTGCCCGCCGACCAGGCCCGCCGCCCGGTCGTCGTCGACTTCTCGAGCTTCGGCCACCTGATGATCGGCGGCGCCCCGCGCAGCGGCCGTTCCCAGGTGCTGCGCACCATCGCGGGTTCGCTGGCCCGCACCCACTCCACCGCCGACGTCCACCTGTACGGCATCGACTGCGGCAACGGCGCGCTGAACGCGCTGACCCGGCTGCCGCACTGCGGTGCGGTCGTGGGCCGCAACCAGACGGAACGGGTCGTGCGGCTCGTCAACCGGCTCAAGGGCGAACTGTCGCGCCGTCAGGACCTGCTGGCCGACGCCGGATTCGCGGACATCGGCGAGCAACGGGCCTCGGTGACGGAGGAGGAGCGGCTGCCGCACATCGTCGTGCTCCTGGACCGGTGGGAGGGCTGGGTGCCCACCCTCGGCGAGGTCGACCACGGGTCGCTGACCGACGAGTTGCAGACGATGATGCGCGAGGGCGCCAGCGTCGGCATCCACCTGATCCTCACCGGTGACCGCACGCTGCTCGTGGGCCGCATCGCGACCCTTACCGAGGACAAGTACGGCCTGCGGCTGGCCGACCGCAGCGACTTCGCCTCGCTCGGCATCCCGTCCCGCAAGGTGCCCGAGGAGATCCCGCCGGGCCGCGCCTTCCGCAACGAGGCCGGCACGGAGACGCAGTTCGCGCTGCTCTCCGAGGACACCACCGGCCAGGGCCAGGCCGCCGCGATCTCCGCGATCGGCGAGGCCGCCACGGCACGCGACGCCGGCGTGCCCCGGGCCCGGCGCCCGTTCCGCGTCGACAGCCTGCCCAGCCGGATCTCCTTCCCGGAGGCCTGGGAGATGCGCGACCCGGAGGCGTCCCGCTCCAAGCTGTGGGCGCTGATCGGCATCGGCGGCGACGAGATCGTCGGCTTCGGGCCCGACCTCGCCGACGGCGTGCCGTCCTTCGTCATCGCGGGACCGGCCAAGTCGGGCCGCTCCACGGTGCTGATGAACGTCGCCCAGTCCCTCCTCGCCCAGGGCACCCGCCTGGTCGTGGCGGCGCCGCGCCAGTCGCCGGTGCGTCAACTGGACGGCGCGGAGGGCGTACTGAAGGTCTTCACCGGTGACGACATCGACGAGGACGAATTCGAGGAGCTGATCGACGGGGCGAGCCCGGAGGAGCCCATCGCCGTGCTCGTCGACGACGGCGAGATCCTCGAGGACTGCGACGCGGAGAGCCAGATGAAGAAGATCGTCTCCCGGGGCGCCGAACGCGGCCTCGCCCTCGTCATCGCCGGTGACGAGGAGGACGTGTGCAGCGGCTTCTCCGGCTGGCAGGTCGACGCCAAGAAGGCCCGCCGCGGCATCCTGCTCTCCCCGCAGGAGTCCTCCAGCGGGGACCTCATCGGCCTGCGCATCTCGCGCCAGATGGTCGGCGGCCAGGTCACACCGGGCAAGGGCATGCTGCACCTCGGCGACGGGGAACTGCGCACGGTCGTGGTGCCGGGCTGAGCCGGTGCGCGGCGGACCGGCACGGCCGACGGGCGGTGGCTCGGCACGGCCGAAGCGGCGGCGGGCGGCAAGACCGGCCCTGCGCTACGAGCACCGGCGGGACGGGCGGTCGTCCGTCCCGCCGTCCGCGTCCCCGCGTGGGGGTGTGGTGGGCGTGCTGTCCGGCTGCCTGCTGGTCGTCGGTTCGGTCGCCGCGTTCCTGGCCCTCATCTCTCCGCTCGTCTTCATCGACATGCGGTGGGGCCACCGGGTGTGGGGCGGCCTGGCCCCCGCCTGGCCCGGCGGCGGGTACGCGTTCGGCGCGACCCTCGGGGTCCTGCTGCCCTTGACCGCCGCCGCGCTCGTGGCGCCGCTGACCCGGATGAAATGGCGCAGGAGCAGGCTCCGTTCGCTCGCCTGGGCCCTCGCCGCACTGCCCGGCCTCGCGGCCGGCTGGCTGGTCCTCGGCGTCATCGGCGCATCCTGGCGGCCCAGGGAACGCCGGGACTGGGACGGCGACTGCTACCGCGAGGGCGGCGCCTGCTGGGTGCACGAGCGGTTCCCCTACCTCGGGACCGTCGGGCTGGCGGCCACCGTGCTCGTGTCGGCCGTCCTGATCGCCCTGCTCGTGCGCCATCTCGTGCGCGGACAGTCCGCGCCACCCGCTCCCGGCCCCGCTACTTGATCTTCGACAGCCGTGCCTGCGGCCGCCCCGACTCCTCGCTCTGCGACGCGTAGTCGAGGTCGTCGCCGACCGGGGTGAACGTGACCGTCGTGGGGGCGGGGTTGCAGCCGTCGTGGTTGTCCTCCGCGCCGACGGACCCGGCGACGATCTGCTTCTCCGTCACCTTCTTGAGGGTGATGACGTCGACGCAGACACCGCCCAGCGCGTCGGTCTGGCGGAGTCTGCCCAGCTCCTCGCCGACGTCCGCCTGCTCGATGGTGATGCGGAAGGTGCCCAGCGGCAGCTTGCCGCCCAGCGCGGCGGCCTGGCCCTCCCAGGTGCCGACGTAGCGCCCGGGCAGGAGGCCGGCGGTGGCGGCGGGCGGTCCGGGGGAGCGGTCGGCGCCGCCCGCGTCGTTCGCGTCGCTTCCCGAGCCCGGCAGCAGGTCGCGGAGGAACACCGATCCGACCGTCACCGCCGCCAGCGCGCCCGCCACCGCCAAGGCCACCGTGCAGCTCAGCCGTCGGCCCCGGCCTCCGGTGCCCCGCGTCGAGGTGGCCGCGACGGAGAGCGCGAGCCGGCCCGGAGGGCGCGCCGGACCCGGACCGGACCCGGACCCGGACCCGGCATCCGCGCCGTACCCCGGGTCCGCACCGGACCCCGGGCCACGCGGCCCGGGCACCGGCGAGGGCGAGGGCGAGGACGAAGGCGAGGACGAAGGCGAAGGCGAAGGCGACGGGGCCGAGGCGGCCACGGGCGAGGCGGGCCAGTGCGAGGGCGGGAGCGGAGGCGGGGGCGGGGGTGACGACGACGGCGGAGGCATCGCCGGCGGGGGCCCGAAGGCACCGGCGGCCACGGGCTCCGCGCCGCCGTCCGCCGTGACCGAGGGGCGGCTGAAGCCGACCGGTCCCGACGCCTCCCCCGCCCGCGCCCCCGGTTCCGGCTCCGCCGCCTCCAGGTTGAGGAGCTGTACGGCGCTGCGGCTGACCCGCTCCACGAGCGCCCCCGGCAGCCAGCCGCCGCTCACCAGGCGGGCCGCGCCCTCGGGGGCCAGGTGCCGGGCGACCTCACCGGGGGCGGGGCGGGCGGCCGGGTCCTTCGCCAGGCAGGAGGCGACCAGCTCGCGCAGCGGCCCGTCCAGGTCGTCGAGCCGGGGCTCCTCGTGGACGACCTTGTACAGCAGCGCGGCAGAGGAGTCCCCGGGGAAGGGCGACAGCCCGGTCGCCGCGTAGGCCAGTACGGCGCCCAGCGAGAAGACGTCCGCCGCCCCCGTGACGCCCGTGCCGAGGATCTGCTCGGGCGACATGTAGCCGGGCGAGCCGATCGACACGCCGGTCGAGGTCAGGGAGGCGGTGCCGCCCCCGGACTCCGTCCGGGAGGTGCCGTCGACGGCGCGGGCGATGCCGAAGTCGATCAGGAGGGGCCCGTCGAGGGTGAGGAGGACGTTGGAGGGCTTGACGTCGCGGTGGACCAGGCCCAGCTCGTGCACCGCCGCCAGCGCCTCGCCGAGGCCCGCGCCGAGCGCCCGTACCGAGTGGGCGGGCAGCGGGCCGCCGTCCCCGACGGCCGTCGTGAGGGAGGGACCGGCCGCGTACGCCGTGGCGACCCACGGCACGCGCGCCTCGGGGTCCGCGTCCAGGACGGGCGCGGTCCAGGCGCCGCCCACCCGGCGCGCGGCGTCCACCTCGCGCCGGAACCGGGCCCGGAACTCCTCGTCCAGCGCGAAGTGCGGGTGCACGATCTTCACCGCGACGGTGCGGCCCCCGGCGCTGCGGCCCAGGTAGACCCGGCCCATGCCGCCGGAGCCCAGGCGGCCGAGCAGCCGGTAGGGCCCCACGGCGGTGGGTTCGTCGCTGTCGAGCGGCCGCATGGCGTCCACCCCTCCCCCGTACGCCGGTACCTGCCAGCAGGGTAGTGGGCCGCCCGGGCCGGGACCCCGGTCGTGTCAGGGCCGCAGGGGCTGGAGCAGCTCGACCTTCACGTCCGCCGGGAAGCCCGTGGTGGGGCCGACGCGGCGGGCGAACTCGGTGACCGCCTCCAGCTGCGGGCCGCCGAAGCGGAAGTCGAGCGTGGTGAAGTACTTGGCGAGGGTCTCCTCGTCGAAGGCCTCCCAGCGCGCGGCCTGCTCGGCGACCTTGTCCACCTCTTCCAGGGAGAGGTCGCGGGAGGAGAGGAAGGCCTCGTGCACCTTGCGGGCGATGACCGGCTCGCGCTCCGCGTAGTCCCGCCGGGCCGCCCAGACCGCGAAGACGAACGGCAGACCCGTCCACTCCTTCCACAGGGCACCCAGGTCGTGCACCTGGAGGCCGTAGCGCGGGCCGTCGATCATGTTGGCGCGCAGGGCCGCGTCCCCGATGAGGACGGCCGCGTCGGCCTCCTGCATCATCAGGCTCAGGTCCGGGGGGCAGGTGTAGTAGTCCGGCTGTACGCCGAACCGTTCCGCCAGGAGGAGCTGGGCGAGCCGGACGGACGTGCGCGAGGTCGAGCCCAGGGCGACCCGGGCGCCGTCGAGCCGCTCCAGCGGAACCTGCGAGACGATCACGCAGGACATCACCGGGCCGTCGCAGCCGACGGCGATGTCGGGAAGGGCGACGAGGTCGTCGGCGTTCTTGAGGAATTCGACCAGGGTGACGGGACCGATGTCGAGATCACCGCGCACCAGTTGCTCGCTGAGCTTCTCCGGGGTGTCCTTCGTCAGCTCGAAGTCGAGGAGCGTCCCTGTTCTCGCGAGCCCCCAGTAGAGGGGCAGGCAGTTCAGGAACTGGATGTGGCCGACGCGCGGCCGGGTGCGAGAATTGTCCACATCGCGAGGCTAGCCCTCCCCCGGGTTCCGCCCGTCGCCGACCCCCGGCGTCAGCCGAACGGCGCACCGGTTCAAACGTTCGGGTGAAGTGATCTTGACCTCTGTTGCGCGGGGGGGCCTGCGTGCTAGGCTCACAGCAAGTTGCAGTTTGGTTTCCCTTGCAGTACAGAGCCTGCGGAGCATGTGACCGCGGGCTCTCGTCGTTCTCAGACGTATGCAGTTGTGCGACATTCAAAGTCTTCACACTTGCTGGTTCTGGAGCAGGGCAACCCTTTGAGCCCAAGGAGGGCTTATGGCTACCGGAACCGTGAAGTGGTTCAACGCCGAAAAGGGCTTTGGTTTCATCGCCCAGGAAGGCGGCGGCCCCGACGTCTTCGTCCACTACTCCGCGATCAACGCGACCGGCTTCCGGTCCCTCGAGGAGAACCAGCAGGTGTCCTTCGACGTCACGCAGGGCCCCAAGGGTCCGCAGGCGGAGAATGTCACTCCTGTCTGATTGACAGCAGTACCCAAGGAGCCCCGCGCCGGTTTCGGCGACGGGGCTCCTGCCTTGTGCGGATTCCGCCGTCCATGAATGCTCCGTGCATTCCCCGCCGGGCTTCCGGGGCCCGCTGTCAGTGGCTGCCCGTAGGGTCCCGCCATGACCGCCGACCCCGCCTTCGTGGCCACCACCAGGACCTTCTACGACGCCGTCGCCGAGGACTACCACGCCCGCTTCCGCACCGTGCTGGACGACTCCCCGCTGGACCGGGCGCTGCTGGGCGCCTTCGCCGAGCTGGTGGGACCGGAGGGCGAGGTGGCCGACCTGGGCTGCGGGCCCGGGCTGCTCACCGCGCACCTCGCCTCGCTGGGGCTGCGCGTCTTCGGCCTCGACCTGTCGGCCTCGATGCTCGCCATCGCGCGCCGCGAGAACCCGGGGCTGCGCTTCGAGCAGGGGTCCATGCTGGAGCTGGACCTGCCGGACGGCGCCCTGGCGGGGGCCGTCTCCTGGTACTCCTCGATCCACACGCCGTGGGAGCGGCTGCCGGACCTCTTCGGCGAGATCGGGCGGGTGCTGGCACCGGGCGGACACCTGTTGCTCGGCTTCCAGGCCGGCGACGAGCCCCGCCGTCACGACCGGCCGTGGGGCCACCCGGTCGCCCTGGACTTCCAACGGCGGCAGCCGGACCGGATGGCGGAGCTGCTGGAGCGGGCCGGGTTCACCGTGCTGTCGCGGACGGTGCGCGTTCAGGAGGCGGATCCGTCCGCACCGCTCCCGCAGGCCGCCTGTCTCATCGCCCGCCGCTGATCCCCGCGCCGTCCTGCCCCTCGTACAGCCCCTCCACGGCCGCCGCGAAGTCCCGCATGATCACGTCGCGGCGCAGTTTCATGGAGGGCGTCAGGTGGCCCTCCCACTCGGTGAAGTCCCTGGGCAGGATCGCGAAGCGGCGGATGGACTCCGGGCGGGAGACCAGCTTGTTGGCCTCGTCGACCGCCCGCTGGAGCACCGCGTGCACCTCCTCGTCGTCCACGAGCAGCTCGGGCGGCACCGGGTGCTTGCCGTTCATGCGGCGCCAGTGGGTGAGGCCGTCGGGGTCGAGGGTGAACAGGGCGGAGACGTAGGGGCGGCGGTCGCCCAGCACGATGCACTGGGAGATCAGGGGGTGGGAGCGCAGCCAGTTCTCCAGCGGGGCCGGGGCGACGCTCTTGCCGCCCGCGGTGATCAGCAGTTCCTTCTTGCGGCCGGTGATCGTCAGGTAGCCCTCGTCGTCCAGGCTGCCGATGTCTCCGGTGGCGAACCAGCCGTCGGGGGCGGCCGGGACGACGCCGCCGGCCTGCGGGTCCCAGTAGCCGTGCAGGACCTGCTCGCCCGAGACGAGGACCTCGCCGTCGGCGGCGATGCGGATGCGGGTGCCGGGCAGCGGCCAGCCGACGGTGCCCAGGCGCGGCTTGAGCGGGGGCGTGACGGTGGCCGCGGCGGTGGTCTCGGTGAGGCCGTAGCCCTCGAAGATCTCGATGCCGGCGCCGGCGTAGAAGGCGGCCAGGCGGCGGCCGAGGGGGGAGCCGCCGCAGATGGCGTACTTGACCCGGCCGCCCATGGCGTTGCGTATCTTCCGGTAGACCAGCGGGTCGTAGAGGGAGCGGGCGGTCCTCAGGCCGCGGCGGGGGCCGCCTCCGGTGCCGGTCTGGCGGGCCTCCTTGGCCTCGCCGTAGCGCACCGCCACCGAGACCGCGCGGTCGAAGGCCGGGGCCCGGCCGCCGGACTCGGCCTTGGCGCGGGCGCTGTTGAAGACCTTCTCCAGCATGTACGGGATGGTCAGCAGGCAGGTCGGGCGGAAGGCCGCCAGGTCGGGCAGCAGGTCCTGGGGCTTCAGGCTCGGCGCGTGGCCCAGGCGCACCCGGGCACGGACGCAGGCCACGGCGACCATGCGGCCGAAGACGTGGGACATCGGGAGGAAGAGCAGGATCGAGGGCTCCTCGCCGGTCTCCGCCTTGAAGACGGGGTAGAGCAGCTCGATCGCGTTGTCGACCTCGGCGAAGAAGTTGCCGTGGGTGAGCGCGCAGCCCTTGGGACGGCCGGTGGTGCCCGAGGTGTAGATCAGGGTGGCCAGGGTGCTCGGGCCGAGCATGCCGCGACGCACCTCCACCTCCGCGTCGGGCACCCGTGCGCCCAGCTCCGCGAGCCGCTCCACGTGGCCCTTCTCCATGACCCACAGGTGCTTGAGGTCGGGTATGCGGTCCAGCTCGGGGCCGAGGGCGGCGGCCTGCGCGGTGGTCTCGGTGACCAGGGTGACGGCGCCGGAGTCCTGGAGGATCCAGCGGGTCTGGAAGAGGGAGGAGGTCGGGTAGACCGGGACGGTGACCAGCCCCGCGGCCCAGGCGGCGAAGTCCAGCAGCGTCCACTCGTAGGTCGTCCGCGCCATGATCGCGACCCGGTCGCCCGGCGCCAGCCCTTCCGCGATCATGCCCTTGGCGACCGCCAGCACCTGCCCGGCGAACTCGGCCGCCGTCACGTCGGACCAGTCCCCCTCCGGTGAGCGGCGGCTGAGGACGACCTGTCCCGGGACGGCCGCCGCGTTGTCGAAGGGCAGGTCCGCGAGGGATCCGCGGCGCACCGGGGGCGCGAACGGCGGTACGTACGCCTCCCGTACGGCCCCGTCCAGCTTCCGCGTCTCGGGCGCCACGAGGGTGGGGCCGGGCGCGTCGGCGTAGGCGGCGGACGGGGCGAAGGAGGGAAGCGGGGTGGACACGGGCGGCTCCTGGGACGTGCGGCAAAGACACCGCTCCTGCGGTCGCTGCTCTGCTGCATGACGTACGTGCCTCGGGTGCCGAGGCGTTCACCGCCGGTTCCGCGGGCAGGGGTTACCGACGGTCAGTCCCGGGATCGTACGGCGTCCGCGTGGGGACTTGGTGCGCGTTCGGGGACGGTCCCGGGCCGGACCTGTGCAGTGTTGGGGGTTACCTGAGGGTAAGTCACGTTCGTTCCAGTATGGCCGTGACGCCCTGACCGCCCGCCGCGCAGACGGAGATCAGGCCGCGCCCCGGTCCCTCCCGCTCGGCGAGCAGGGTGGCCAGGGTCGCCACGATCCGGGCGCCGGTCGCGGCGAAGGGGTGACCGGTGGCGAGGGAGGAGCCTACCACGTTCAGGCGGGCCCGGTCCACCGGTTCCAGGCCGCGCTTCTCCCAGGCGGCCAGCGTGGCCAGCACCTGGGAGGCGAACGCCTCGTGGATCTCGACGAGGTCGAAGTCCCCCATCCCGAGACCGGCCCGCTCCAGCATCCGCGGGACCGCGTACGCCGGGGCCATCAGCAGCCCGTCCTCGCCGCCCGCGACGTCCCCGCCGGCGAAGTCCACGGCCGCCGTCTCGTACGCCGTGAGGTAGGCGAGGGGTTCGACGCCCCGGGCCCGCGCCCACTCCTCGCTCGCCAGCAGCACGGTGGCGGCGCCGTCGGTCAGGGGCGTGGAGTTGCCCGCCGTCATCGTGGGGTCCGGGGCGTCGAGGCCGAACACCGGCCGGAGCGCGGCCAGTTTCTCCACCGTCGAGCCGGGGCGCAGGTTCTGGTCGCGCGCCAGGCCCCGGAAGGGGACCACCAGGTCCTGGAAGAAACCGCGTTCGTAGGCGGCGGCCAGCCGCTGGTGGCTCGCGGCGGCCAGCGCGTCCTGGTCCTCACGGGTGATGCCCCAGGCGCGCGCGGTGACCGCGGCGTGCTCGCCCATCGACAGGCCGGTGCGCGGCTCGGCGTTGCGCGGGATGTCGGGGACCAGGTGTCCCGGGCGGATCCTCGCCAGTGCCTTCAGCCGCGCACCGGCGGTCTTCGCCCGGCGGGCCTCCAGCAGGATGCGGCGCAGGCGGTCGTTGACGCCGAGCGGGGCGTCGCTCGCGGTGTCGGCGCCGCCCGCGACCGCCGACTCGGTCTGGCCGAGGGCGATCTTGTTGGCGGCGGCGATCACGGCCTGGAGCCCGGTGCCGCAGGCCTGCTGGATGTCGTAGGCGGGGGTGCGCGGGTCGAGGGCCGAACCGAGGACCGTCTCGCGGGCGAGGTTGAAGTCGCGGCTGTGCTTGAGGACCGCGCCGGCCACGAACTCGCCGACCGCGCCCGGCTCCTGGAGGCCGTGCCGCTCGACCAGCGCGTCGAGGGCCGCGGTGAGCATCTCCTGGTTGGAGGCGGTGGCGTAGGGCCCGTCGGAACGGGCGAAGGGGACGCGTGCGCCGCCGAGGACCGCGACGCGGCGCGCGGGCTGCGCTGCCAGAGGGCTCATCTCGACCTGCTCCTCACCCGTGACATAGGCTTACCTCCGGTAACCTTACTCCAGAGTAAGCAGTTGTGGGCACGGCGTGCGCGGGGAGCGCCCACGACCGGCCTCTGGACCACGTCGCAGCCGCCTGGGAGACAGACATGGCCGACCGCTATCTCAGCTTCACCGGCACCGCACCCGGCCGTTTCCTCACCCGCCGGCTGGGTCTGCCCCAACCCGCCGAGCTGCGGCGGGACGCGCTCGACGGCGGACTGCTCCATCTCACGGCCGGGAAGTCCGACCTCGACCTCGCGCCGGTCCTGGCCCGCACCGGCCTCCCCGCCGACGTGAACGGCCGCCCCGCCGCCGTCGTCCTCGACGCCACCGGCGTACGCGACGTCGCCGCGCTCGCCGACGTGCACGCCGCCCTGCACCCCGTCGCAGGGTCCGTCGCCGCGAGCGGCCGCGTGGTCGTGCTCGGCGCCCCGCTCGCCGCCGACGACCACCACCAGGCCGCCGCCCAGCAGGCGTTGGAGGGGTTCACCCGCTCGCTGGGCAAGGAGATCGGGCGGGGCAGGACGGTCAACCTCGTACGGCTCACCGAGGCGGCCCCCGCCGAGTCCACCCTCCGCTTCCTCCTCTCCCCCGCCTCCGCCTACGTCAGCGGCCAGGTCATCGAGGTCGGGACGACCGGTGGGGAGCAGGAACCCGACGACGGGGACCTGCCCCTCGCCGGGCGCACCGCCCTGGTCACCGGAGCCGCCCGGGGCATCGGCGCCGCCGTCGCCGAGACGCTGGCCGGGCAGGGCGCCCAGGTCGTCGTCCTCGACGTGCCGCAGGCCGAGGACGCGGCCCGCCGCGCCGCCGAACGCCTGGGCGGCACCGCCCTCGCGCTCGACATCACCGCCGCCGACGCGGGCGAGCGCATCGCCGAGGCCCTGCCCGGCGGACTCGACGTCCTCGTCCACAACGCGGGCATCACCCGCGACCGGCGCCTGGTCAACATGCCCGCCGAACGCTGGAGTTCCGTCCTCGACGTCAACCTCGCCGGCGTCCTGCGCACCACCGACGCGCTGCTCGCCGCGGGCGCGGTCAACCGGGGCGGACGGATCGTGGCGACGGCCTCCATCGCCGGGCTCGCCGGCAACGCGGGACAGACCAACTACGGCGCCAGCAAGGCGGGCATCGTCGGCCTGGTCCGCTCGCTCGCGCCGCGCGCGCTCGACGAGCACGGGGTGACGGTGAACGCGGTGGCACCCGGGTTCATCGAGACGAAGATGACGGCGGCGGTACCGCTCCTCATCCGCGAGGCCGGCCGCCGCATGAACTCCCTCGCCCAGGGCGGCCTGCCCGTCGACGTCGCCCGGACCACCGCCTGGCTCGCCCACCCGGCCTCCGGAGCGGTCAACGGCCAGGTCGTACGGGTCTGCGGCCAGAGCCTGTTGGGGGCCTGATGACCACGGCGGCCCCCACCACCCGCACCCTGACCGGCGTCCCCGCGCTCCCCCCGCTCCTCGCCCGCGGCGCGCTCCTGTCGCCCCTCAAGCGGCCCCGCCCGGACGCGGACTTCCCCCGCACCCGGCTGGTCCTGCCCCACCTGCGCGTGGACCTCGCGCGTCTTTCGGCGTACGAGCGGGTGTGCGGGTTCGCGACCGGCGCGGACGCGCTTCCGGTGACCTATCCGCACGTGCTGGGGTTCCCGCTGGCCATGCGCCTGATGAGCGCCCGGGACTTCCCGCTGCCCCTGCTCGGGCTCGTCCACACCTCCCTCGACATCACCCGGCACGCCGCCATGCCCGCGCACGCCGCCTACCGGCTCGCGGTGCACGTCGAGGGACTCGCCCCGCACCGGCGGGGCACCGAGGCGACGGTGGTCACGGAGGCGCGCGCCGGCGCCGACCTCGTGTGGGAGTCGCGCAGCACCTACCTGGCCCGGCACCGCACCGACGCCGCCGACCGCACCTCCGAAGCCCCGTCCGGTCCTCGCGACCCCCTCCCCGCCCGCGCCGAGTGGCGGCTCGCCGGGGACGTCGGACGCCGCTACGGTGCCGCGTCCGGGGACCGCAACCCGATCCACCTGCACCCGCTCACCGCCCGCACGTTCGGCTTCCCGCGGGCCGTCGCGCACGGCATGTGGACCGTGGCCCGGTGCCTGGCCGAGCACGGGACACCGGACGCGGCCGTGGTGCGGGCGGAGTTCCGGGCACCGGTGCTGCTGCCGGGGACGGTGGCGTACGGCGCCGAGGAGGGCACGTGCGGGCGGTTCGAACTGCGCGGCGCCCGCGACGGGCGGCTGCACGTCCGGGGAGAGGTCGGGCCCTACCCGGCCTGAACCGGGACCGCCCCGCCCGGCGCCTTGCCCGGCTCCGGCGCGGGCTCCTCCGGCGGGGACTCCTCCGCCTCGGGCTCCTCCGGCGCGGCCCACGGGCGGCCCGCCATCAGGTCGCCCAGACCGGCCCAGGCGAAGTTCATCAGGGTCGCCGCCGCCTGCTTGGCGGTGACCCCCTCGGTGGCGCCCGCCCAGTCGGCGAGCGACTCGGCGGCGCCGACCAGCGCCTCGGCCAGCCCGGCGACCTCGCCCTCGGCCAGATGCGGGTCCCGGTGCGCGTCCCGCGCCGCGGCGGCGATCAGGTGGGTCACGAAGGCGACGATCTCCTCGCGCATCGCCGCGACCTCGGCGGCGAACCGCTCGCCGTGCGTACGGGCGTGCAGATGCAGCATCCGCCAGGCGTCCGGATGACGCGCGGTGTGGGTGAAGAACGCCCGCAGCCCCGACCAGAGTTGCCCGTCGGCGGACAGCCCCGGACGCACCCCGGCCCGCACCGCCTCGGTGAGGGCGCGGGCCTCGCGGCCGATGCAGGCGCTGAAGAGGTCGTCCTTCGAGTTCAGGTACAGGTACACCAGCGGCTTGGACACGCCCGCCAGTTCGGCGATCTCGTCCATCGACGCCGCCATGTACCCGCGCCGGCCGAAGACGCCCACGGCGGCGTCCAGCATCTGCTGCTCACGGACCGCACGCGGCATCCGCTTGGTCTTCCCTGCACCCATGCGGTTCAGCGTACGGTCCGTGCGGCCGTGTCCCGGACGCCGACGCCCGGGACCCGGTGGTCAGGCGGCGACCGGGACCGGCTCCGCGTCCTGCTTGTCCCGGTCCGGCTCGTCGATCGGCGAGGCGTGCGCCTGGTCGTACGCCTCGCGGTCGAGCAGCCCCTCGCGGGCGGAGACGATCACCGGAACGAGCGCCTGGCCCGCAACGTTCGTCGCCGTGCGCATCATGTCCAGGATCGGGTCGATGGCGAGGAGGAGGCCGACGCCCTCCATGGGCAGGCCCAGGGTGGAGAGGGTCAGGGTGAGCATGACCGTGGCGCCGGTGAGGCCGGCCGTGGCGGCGGAGCCGACCACCGAGACGAAGGCGATCAGCAGGTAGTCGCCGACCCCGAGGTCGATGCCGAAGATCTGCGCGACGAAGATCGCGGCGATCGCCGGGTAGATCGCGGCGCAGCCGTCCATCTTGGTCGTCGCGCCGAACGGCACGGCGAAGGAGGCGTACTCCTTCGGGACGCCGAGGCGCTCGGTGACCTTCTGGGTCAGCGGCATGGTGCCGACCGAGGAGCGGGAGACGAAGGCCAGCTGGATGGCGGGCCAGGCGCCCTTGAAGAACTGGAGCGGGCTGGCCTTGGCGACGGTGGCGAGCAGCGCCGGGTAGACCACGAACAGCACGATCGCGCAGCCGACGTAGATGTCGGCGGTGAAGGTGGCGTACTTGCCGATGAGGTCCCAGCCGTAGGTGGCGATGGCCTTGCCGATGAGGCCGACGGTGCCGAGCGGGGCGAGGCGGATGACCCACCACAGGGCCTTCTGGAGGAGTTCGAGGACGGACTCGCTCAGGTTGAGGATCGGCTGGGCCCGCTCGCCGAGCTGGAGGGCGGCGATGCCGGCGACGGCGGCCATGAAGACGATCTGCAGGACGTTCAGCTCGGTGAACGGCGTGATGACGTCGGTCGGCACGATGCCGGTCAGGAAGTCGATCCAGGAACCGGTGTGCTCGGGCCGGGCGCCGTCGGCCGGGGTGAGGCCGGTGCCGGAGCCGGGGTTGGTGACCAGGCCGATGACGAGGCCGATGGCCACCGCGATCAGCGACGTGATCATGAACCAGAGGAGGGTGCGGGTCGCCAGGCGGGCCGCGTTGTTGACCTTCCGCAGGTTGGTGATCGAGACGAGGATCGCGAAGAAGACCAGCGGGGCGACGGCCAGCTTCAGCAGGCCGATGAAGGTGTCACCGACCTTCTCCAGGGTGGTGACGAGCCAGGATATGTCCTGGCTGCGGGCCAGCCAGCCCAGCAGGACACCGAGGACGAGGCCGGCGAGTATCTGGGCCCAGAAGGGGACCTTGAGGTACTTCGGGAGCTTCGGGGACTTGGCGGGCTGCGTGGGCTTCGCGGCGGAAGACGCAGAGGACTCTGAGGACACGGACATGCTCCGTAGGGGACGGCACGCGGGACGGGGTGCGGGATGCGCTGAGCTGACGTGGGAACGACTGGATGAGGGGGGAACGTCAGGGGCGACAGTTCGCGGACGCGTTCCGGCAGAGGTCCACGTGCAGGCGCGCCACGAGCGCGAGGCGCTGCGGTGTGAGGGGCGCGGCTGCTTGCTTCATGCGCACGACTTTAACACCAGCGCTTTGAGACACTCAAAGCCATACTTTGAGAGGTCGGGGCGGGACCCCGCCCTCAGAACCCAAAGCGCCCCGGTTTCCGGTGAATTCGGAAGCCGGGGCGTGCGGGTGCGTGACGGACGTTACGAGGTCTGGCCCTGGG
This sequence comes from Streptomyces ardesiacus, assembly GCF_003112575.1. Classification (GTDB taxonomy): domain Bacteria; phylum Actinomycetota; class Actinomycetes; order Streptomycetales; family Streptomycetaceae; genus Streptomyces; species Streptomyces ardesiacus. The sequence continues at coordinate 83,736 of NZ_BEWC01000002.1, read as the reverse complement.
CCCGTGCGGCGTCGTCGGCGCTGTCCTCCTGGCCGCGGTTGGCCTCCAGGTTGGCCTTCATGCGGGTGACCCGGCCCGCGACCTGCTCCGAGGCCCGGTCCCGCTCCTTGCGCAGCGCGACGTAGCTGATGGGGGCGGAGACCAGCAGGGAGAGCAGGAGGATCCACATGCCGTTGGAGTCGCCGAGGCCGCGTGGGAACACTCCGGCGTAGACGAGCCCCCAGACGACCACGAGGCAGCCTGCGAAGATCCCGAGGCGCATCAGCGTGTAGCGGAGCATCTCAATCCACTCTTCCGTTTCTGGCACAAAGAGGCACTGTCCAGTGAAACATGCCGTGCCGCCGGTCCTGCAGGGGGGTCGGCCGGGACCGGCCGGGGGTCACCCGAGGGGCAGCAGCAGGAAGACGTCGTCCCGGTCGTCGCCGGGGGCGACCCGGATGGCGCCGGGGACGCGGCCGACCTCCTTGTAGCCGCAGGACTCGTAGAACCGCTCCAGGCCGAGCCCGCCCCGGCAGGTGAGCCGGATCGCCTCGATGCCCTCGCAGGTGCGGGCGGCCTCCGCGGCGGCGCCCATCAGGTCCCGGCCGTAGCCGCGGCCCTGGTGGCGCGGGTGGACCATGACCGTGTAGAGCCACAGCCAGTGCCGCATCAGCCGGTGGGTGTTGAGGGCGAGGAAGGCGGTGGCGGCCACTCGCCCCTCCTCGTCGTGACCGACGAGCAGCCGGGTACGCCCCTCGGCCATGCCCACCAGGTGTCTGACCAGCTCGGGGCGGATGTCCTCGCGCGTCACGGGCGGTACGAAGCCCACGGAGCCGCCGGCGTTGGAGACGTCGGTCCACAGGTCGAGGACGCCGTCGCGGAGGTCGCGGGTGAGGGGCGGATCGAAAGTGAAAGTAAGGGACACCGACCCATAGTAGCTATTACCCGATTTCCCGTGCGGCGATTTTCAGGTCGGAGACCAGCCCCTGGTACGCCCCGTCCCGGTCGTCGGCCCGCAGGACGGCCGAAGGGTGCACGGTCGGCACGAGCCGCTGCGGACGCCCGTGGATCTCCTCCTCCAGCACCGTGCCGCGCACCCGCGTGACCCGGAACGACGAGCCGAGCAGCGCCTTGCCCGCCGTGGCGCCCAGCACCACGATCAGCTCGGGCGCCACCCGGTCCAGTTCGGCGGCCAGCCAGGGACCGCAGGCCGCCGTCTCGCGCAGGGTGGGCGCCTTGTGGATACGGCGCTTGCGGGGTTCGGCCCGCGTGAACTTGAAGTGCTTGACGGCGTTGGTGACGTAGGCGTCCGCCGGGTCGATGCCGGCGTCCGCGAGCGCCCGGTCGAGGAGCCTGCCGGCGGGGCCGACGAAGGGCTTGCCCTGGCGGTCCTCCTGGTCGCCGGGCTGCTCGCCGACGAGCATGACGCGGGCGGTGGCCTCGCCGGCGCCGAAGACGGTCCGGGTGGCGTCCCGGTGCAGGGGGCAGCCGCGACATCCGGCTGCCGCCTCGCGCAGGGCGGGAAGGCCGCCGCGCCGTGGAACGAAGGGTTCGGCGGTGTAGGCGTCCTCGGTACCGGCCATGCGGTGCGGGTACCCGCCGTTCTCCTGCGGACCCGTGCCGGGTGCGGGTCGCAGGTGGCCGGTCGCGCAGTGCCCCGCGGCCCTTCGGGACGCGACCTCGCGCCTGCCGGCACGGCACCGGGACGGTCCCGTGTCAGGTGCGCGGGGAGCCGCGCGACCGGCCCCCCGCGCACCCGGACCCGGGCGACAGCCGGAGACTCACACCCGCATCGGCTGCGGCGCCTCCCGGCGCGCCGGGTCGGGACCCTCGTACTCCCGGAGGATCTCGTACCGCGTGTTGCGCTCGACCGGCCGGAACCCCGCGTCGCGGATGAGGTCCAGCAGGTCCTCCCGCGTCAGCTTGTTCGGCGTGCCGAAGTCGTCCGCGTCGTGCGTGATCTTGTACTCGACGACCGAGCCGTCCATGTCGTCCGCGCCGTGCTGCAGGGCGAGCTGGGCGGTCTGGACGCCGTGCATGACCCAGAAGACCTTGACGTGCGGGACGTTGTCGAACAGGAGACGCGAGACCGCGAAGGTCTTCAGGGCCTCCGCGCCGGTCGCCATCTGCGTACGCGCCTGGAGGCGGTTGCGGATCTTGCCGTCCTTCATGTCCACGAAGTCGTGCTGGTAGCGCAGCGGGATGAAGACCTGGAAGCCGCCCGTCTCGTCCTGCAGCTCACGCAGGCGCAGCACGTGGTCCACGCGGTGGCGCGGCTCCTCGATGTGGCCGTAGAGCATGGTGCACGGGGTCTTCAGGCCCTTCTCGTGGGCCAGGCGGTGGATGCGGGACCAGTCCTCCCAGTGGGTGCGGTGGTCGACGATGTGCTGCCGCACCTCCCAGTCGAAGATCTCCGCGCCGCCGCCGGTCAGGGACTCCAGACCGGCGTCGATCAGTTCGTCGAGGATGTCGGAGGCGGACATCCCGGAGATGGTCTCGAAGTGGTGGATCTCCGTCGCCGTGAAGGCCTTGAGCGCGACGTCCGGCAGCGCGGCCTTCAGTTCGCGCAGCGAGCGCGGGTAGTAGCGCCACGGCAGGTTGGGGTGCAGGCCGTTGACGATGTGCAGCTCGGTGAGGTTCTCGCCCTCCATCTCCTTGGCGAGCTTCACCGCCTCCTCGATGCGCATCGTGTACGCGTCCTTCTCCCCCGGCTTGCGCTGGAAGGAGCAGTACGCGCAGGAGGCGGTGCACACGTTGGTCATGTTGAGGTGGCGGTTGACGTTGAAGTGGACCACGTCGCCGTTCTTCCGCGTCCGCACCTCGTGCGCGAGGCCGCCGAGCCAGGCGAGATCGTCCGACTCGTACAGCGCGATGCCGTCCTCGCGGGTCACCCGCTCTCCGGAGCGGACCTTCTGCTCCAGCTCGCGCTTGAGCCCGGCGTCCATGCGATACCTCTTTCTGAGACAGACGGACCAACCGTACGCCTCGGTGACTAGACCTCTTCGGGCAGCTCGCCCACCCGGTTCTCCCACTTGGTGGAGAGAACGATGGTGGTGCGGGTCCGGGACACGCCCTTCGTGCCCGACAGCCGCCGGATGATGCTCTCCAGGCCGTCCACGTCGGCGGCGCGCACCTTGAGCATGTAGGAGTCGTCGCCGGCGATGAACCAGCAGTCCTCGATCTCCCGCAGCTCCTTGAGGCGCTGGGCCACGTCCTCGTGGTCGGCGGCGTCGGAGAGCGAGACGCCGATCAGGGCGGTGACGCCGAGGCCGAGCGAGGCGGCGTCGACGGTGGCCCGGTAGCCGGTGATGACACCGGCCGCCTCCAGCCGGTTGATGCGGTCGGTGACGCTGGGGCCCGAGAGTCCGACCAGGCGCCCCAGCTCCGCGTAGGAGGCCCGGCCGTTCTCCCTCAAAGCCTGGATGAGCTGCCTGTCCACCGCGTCCATGCGATCGAAGCCTTCCACTGAAGAGTTCTGAAGATGTGAGTAACAAACGGGTGAGTCACGAGCATGTGGGGGAAGTGGTGCTGCGGCGGCGCTCAGCCGGTGGGGCGGGCCCCGCCGAGGTCGCCGCGCCAGCGGCGGTAGAGGCCGTGCCCGACGCCCGCCGCGTCGAGGACGCGTCCGGCGACGAAGTCCACCAGGTCCTGGATGTGCGTCGCCCCGGCGTAGAAGGCGGGGGAGGCGGGCACGACGCTCGCGCCGGCGTCGTCCAGGGTCACCAGGTGCCGCAGCGTCCGGCCGTCCAGCGGGGTCTCCCGTACGGCCACGACGAGCCTGCGCCCTTCCTTGAGCGTCACGCTCGCGGTGCGCTGGAGCAGGTCCTTCGACAGCCCGAGGGCGACGCCCGCGACACAGGCCGTCGACGCGGGCACGATGATCATGCCCTTCGTCCGGTACGACCCCGAGGACGGCCCGGCCGCGAGGTCGCCCGCGCTCCAGTGCCGTACGCCGGAGACGTCCGCGTCGAACGTGTCCGGCTTGCCGTCGGCTCCGCGGGCCAGCCACTCACGCAGGTCCTGCTGCCAGTGGGCGTCGCGGAAGGAGATGCCGGTCTCGTCGAGCAGGGTGAGCCGCGAGGCCCGGCTGACCACCAGGTCGACGCTCTCACCGGCGGCGAGCAGCGCACGCAGCACGGCGGCGGCGTACGGGGTGCCGGACGCCCCGGACACCCCCACGATCCAAGGCACGCGCTGCGTCTGTCCTGGGTTCATGGTGTCGAGCCTAGTCGTAGGCTCAGGGTTTTCAGACCGTGAGGCCCCGCACCAGCAGATCCAGCAGCGCGCACACGAACAGCGCGATGCCGATGAAGCCGTTGACCGAGAAGAACGCCCTGTTGAGGCGGGTCAGGTCGGTGGGGCGGACGAGGGTGTGCTCGTAGACGAAGGCGCCCGCGACGATCACCAGGCCGAGCCAGAAGAAGGCGCCGGCGTCGGTGGCGAGGGCGTACCAGACGAACAGGGCCGTGGTGAGCGTGTGGCAGGCGCGGGCGCTCCAGATGGCGGCCGGGACGCCGAAGCGGGCCGGGACGGACTTCACGCCGACCTGCCGGTCGGTCTCGATGTCCTGGCAGGCGTAGATCAGGTCGAAGCCGCCGATCCAGATGCCGACCGCGAGGCCGAGGATCACCGCCTCCCAGGACCACTCGCCGGTGATCGCCAGCCAGCCGCCGATCGGGCCCATGGCCTGGGCGAGGCCGAGGATGGCCTGGGGGAAGTTCGTGAACCGCTTGCCGTACGGGTAGACCACCATCGGCACGACGGCCACCGGGGCGAGGGCCAGACAGAGGGGGTTGAGCAGGGCCGCGGCGCCGAGGAAGACGACCAGGGCGATCAGCGCGCCGGTCCAGGCGTGCCTGACCGACATGGCGCCGGTGACCAGTTCGCGGTGGGCGGTGCGGGGGTTGCGGGCGTCGATCTCGCGGTCGATGATCCGGTTGACCGCCATCGCGAAGGTGCGCAGGCCCACCATGGCGATCGTGACCAGGAGCAGCCGGCCCCAGTGGATGTTCCCGTCCCACAGGAACATCGCGGTCAGCGCGGCGATGTAGGCGAAGGGCAGCGCGAACACCGAGTGTTCGATCATCACCAGGCGCAAGAAGGCCTTGGTGCGCCCCGGCTGCCGGGGCAGGGCGGCGGAAGCCGACGTCACAGTCCGTACTCCTTCCAGCGGCGGTCGACCTTCGCCGCCGTATCCGGGTCGGACAGCACCATGTCCGGCCAGCCCCCGTCGCGGGTGTACCCCTCCTCGGGCAGCTTCTTCGTCGCGTCGATGCCCGCCTTGCCGCCCCAGAACTGCTGGTAGGAGGCGTGGTCGAGGTGGTCGACCGGGCCTTCGACGACGGTGAGGTCGCGGGCGTAGTCGGTGTTGCCGAGCGCCCGCCAGGCGACCTCGTGCAGGTCGTGGACGTCGCAGTCGGAGTCGACGACCACGATCAGCTTGGTCAGGGACATCATGTGCGCGCCCCAGATGGCGTGCATGACCTTCTGCGCGTGCTTGGGGTACTTCTTGTCGATCGAGACGATCGCGCAGTTGTGGAAGCCGCCGGCCTCGGGGAGGTGGTAGTCCACGATGTCCGGGACGATGATCTTGAGGAGCGGGAGGAAGAAGCGCTCCGTGGCCCGGCCGAGGGGGCCGTCCTCCGTCGGCGGGCGGCCGACCACGATCGACTGGAGCAGCGGGCGCTTCCGCATCGTCACGCAGTCGATCCTCAGGGCGGGGAAGGGCTCCTGCGGGGTGTAGAAGCCGGTGTGGTCGCCGAAGGGGCCCTCGGGGAGCATCTCGCCCGGCTCCAGCCAGCCCTCGACGACCACCTCCGCCTGTGCGGGGACCTGGAGCGGGACCGTCTTGCAGTCGACCATCTCGATGCGCTTGCCCTGCAGGAACCCGGCGAACAGGTACTCGTCGATGTCGCCGGGGAGCGGGGCGGTGGAGGCGTAGGTCACGGCGGGCGGGCAGCCGAAGGCGATCGCGACCGGCAGGCGCTCACCGCGGCGGGCGGCGACCTGGTAGTGGTTGCGGCTGTCCTTGTGGATCTGCCAGTGCATGCCGATGGTGCGCTTGTCGTGGCGCTGGAGGCGGTAGAGGCCGAGGTTGCGGATGCCCGTCTCCGGGTCCTTGGTGTGGGTCAGGCCCAGGTTGAAGAAGGAGCCGCCGTCGTCCGGCCAGGTGAAGAGGGCGGGGAGGCGCTCCAGGTCCACGTCGTCCCCGGTGAGGACGACCTCCTGGACGGGCGCGCTGCCCGGCTTCACCTTCTTCGGCGGTACGTGCGTCATCGAGCCGAGCTTGCCGAAGGCCTCGCGCACGCCGACGAAGCCCTGGGGCAGCTCGGGCTTGAGCAGCCCGCCGATCTTGTCCGAGATGTCGGAGTACGACGTGAGACCGAGGGCCTTGAGCAGGCGGCGGTCGGTGCCGAAGACGTTCATCGCCAGCGGCAGGTCGGAGCCCTTCACGTTCTCGAAGAGCAGCGCCGGGCCGCCGGCCTTGTTGACCCGGTCGACGATCTCCCCGATCTCCAGGTACGGGTCCACCTCGGCCTTGATGCGCTTGAGGTCGCCCTCGCGCTCCAGTGCCCTGAGCAGGGAACGAAGATCGTCGTAAGCCATGCCGTCCAGTATCCCCGAGCGGCTACCCTGGCCCTGTACCTGGGGGCCGTGACGCGTCCCCTACCCCTCGCTTCCCGCTGGAGAGGCCCCATGCTCCGGGTGCTGATGTTCCTCGTGCCACTGGCCTTGAGCGTCTACGCGTTCATCGACTGCATCAGCACGAAGGACGCCGACATCCGCCACATGCCCAAGCCGCTGTGGGCGATCCTCGTGCTGCTCTTCCCGCTGGTCGGATCCCTCTCCTGGATCATCGCCGGCAAGAAGCGGCAGCCCGCCGGCTCCTCCCCCCGGCAGGGCGGCGGGCGGCGCCAGTGGGTGGCGCCGGACGACAACCCCGAGTTCCTGAAGTCCCTGGAGAAGGACGACGAGAAGGACGGAGACAAGGACAAGGACTAGGGCTGGGGCTGGGGCTAGGACCTGGTCCAGCTCTGGGACGCCGAGCCGGAGCAGGCCCGGCGCATGATCATGCCGCTCGGGGAGGCGTGCTCCAGGCACAGGTCGTGGTTCGTGAGGATCACGGTGCCGCCCGAACCCAGGCGCCACTCCTGGGCGTTGTCCGCGCCGCAGGTCGCGCTGTGCATCGAGCCGTAGCCGGACAGGCAGGTGCCGGACGCCTGGTGGACGATGCGGTACGTGCCCGACGAGACGCTCCGCAGGCTCCAGCGGGCGGTCGCGGCACCGCACCCGCCGCCGGAGACGTTGCCGTACGAAGCGGTGTCCGAGGCGACGAGGCACTGGCCGCTCGACGCGTTGCGCAGGGTGACACCGCCCGTCGCGGGAGCCTTGGTCCCTGATCCCGTGCCGGACGAGGAGTCGTCCGCGCGACCGCCACCGTCGCCGCTGCCGTCACCGCTGCCGGAGTCGACGGCGCCCGGCCCCCTTCCGCCCCCGGCGTCCGGACCGCCGGCGCCCTTCCCGTCCTCCGCGTCGGCCGCACCGGGGGCGGTCGCCGACTCCTGCCCCTCCGGCTTCGGCTTCTTCGACGGGGAGGAGGACGCGCTGGTGGACGCGGACGGCTTCGCCGAGCCCGGGTCGGCGGATCCCGTGGGGGTCGCGGGTGCGGAGACCGTGACGGAGGCGGAAGGTCCGGGCCCCGCGGCGTCGTCGGCGTCGGTGACGTGGGGCAGGAGCTGGAAGGCGAGGGTTCCTCCCGCGACGACGACCACGACGGGCACGAAGACGGGCAGGACGCGGTTGCGGCGGCGCTCCTTGCGGGGCTTGTCGGGCTTGGCCCCGGCGGCGGGCTCGGGCTTGCGTGCCACCACGGGCTCGGGATCCCGGGCCGGCTCGGGATCCGGCGTCGCGCCCGGTGCCGTCGGTGCCGTCGTGGGCGCCGGCGGCGGCAGGTCGGCGGGATCGGGGGTGCGTGCCGCGAAGGCGGCGCGTTCGGCCAGCCGCTCGGTCACGTCGTCCGGCCACAGCGGGGGTTCGAAGGGTCCGTGGCGCTCGGCCGCGTCGAGCAGTTCGGCGGCGGTGGGGCGGCCCTCGTGGTCCTTGTCCAGGCAGGACGCGACCACGTCGGCGAGTTCGGGATCCAGGTCCCTGAGCGGCCCGAGGTCGGGCTCCTCGTGCACGATCCGGTACAGCACGGCGTGCCCCGACTCGTCCCCGAACGGCGGACGGCCCGACGCCGCGTACGCGAGCACGGACCCCAGCGCGAAGACGTCGACCACGCCACTGGACGCCCGCTTCCCGGAAGCCTGCTCGGGCGACATGTAGGCGGGCGTGCCCACCACCATGCCCGTGCGCGTCAACTCGCTCTGGTCGACGGCCCGGGCGACGCCGAAGTCGATGAGGGTGAGCCCGTCGAGGGTCAGCATCACGTTGGACGGCTTCAGGTCCCGGTGCACCATGTCCAGCGCGTGCACCGCCGCCAGCCCCCTGGCGGCCTCCCGCAGGACCAGCCACAGCGCCCGGGCGGGCAGCGGACCGTGCAGGTCGACGGCCTCGCGCAGGGTGATGCCGGGCACGTAGGCGGTGGCGAACCACGGCGGCCGGGCCTGCCCGTCCCCCACGAGCAGGGGCGCCGTCGCCTCCGCGGGCAGCCGGGCGAGGTTGGCCAGCTCGTGTCCGAAGCGGCGCAGGAACTCCTTGTCCTCGCCGGCGACGGACGGCAGGACCTGCTTGACGGCCGCGTACCGGCCCTCGTGGACGCCGAGATAGACCCGGCCCATGCCGCCGGCGCCCAGGCGGCCCAGCAGCGGGACCGGTCCGATCCTGCGCGGGTCGTCGTCCTCCAACGGCTCGGCGCCACTGCCCGTGAGGCCGGATCCGGCTTCCCCGTTCAACTCTCTCCCCGTTCGCCGGGTCCGCGCGCTCCGTGCGGGAGCTGCGGCCACTCCTCGGAAGCTACATCTTTAGCACGGCCGCCCCAACTGCTGCGCCACGGAACGCTGATGAGCGGCCGTCACCCGTTCAGGCGAGCCGCGCGACCAGCGCCGGGGCGAGGGCCCGGTCGAAGGCCCGTACGTCGCGCACGGCGCCGGGGAAGAAGTCGCGGGGCTGTCCGCCGTAGGAGGCCCGGCCGATGATGAAGGCGCCGGTGGCGGGGGCGGGGCCGGTGTCCTCGACCTCCGCCTCCTGGACGCCGTTGACGTACAGGCTCAGCCTGCGGCCGGGGCCGTCGCAGACGCCGGTCAGGTGGGTCCACACGTGCGCGGCGGGCGCCGTACGGCCGACGGCGCGCAGGCCGGGGCGGGAGAACGCCCAGCCCTGGTCCTCGCCGGAGTACTGGAGGTAGAAGCCGCTGGCGTCGGCGCTGTCCTGGCTGACGGCGGTGGCGAAGGTGCCCGGCACGACGGAGAGGCGGACCCAGGCGGCGACGGTGAAACTGCGGCCCGCGCCGGTCTTCAGCACGGGGCCGTCGGTCACGATCTGACTGCCGGTCCCGTCGAAGAGGGCGGCGGAGTCCTGCCAGGCGACGCCGGTCGCGGTGCCGTCGTGGCCGCCCGCGGTGTCCCGCGCGACCTGGCCCGCGCCCTCGTCGAGCGGCCAGTGCCCGACCGGCCGCGGGGGCCGCGGTGCCGCGGCGGAGGGTGAGGGCGACGGTGCGGGCGCGGAGCCCTCCCCGGGGTCCGCGCCGGCCGGGCGGTTGAGCCAGAACCCGGTCCCGACGCCCAGGGCGGCGAGCGCGCCCGCGCCGGAGAGCAGGAAGGTGCGCCGGCTGCGGCGGCCGGCGCCCCCGGCCGGCGCCGGGCGCGGGTCCGCCGGTGCGGGCGTCGGCACGACCGCGGTGTCGACCCGGGTCCGCGGAGCGGCCGGGGGTGCGGCGGGCGGCGGGACGATCCGGGTGGGCACGGCGTCCGCGCGGGTCGGGCGGACGGCCGGCGTCCACTGGTGGGCGTGCGGCAGGGCCGTCGCGCTCTCGCCGCCCAGCGGGCCGATCCGGGCGAGGATCTCGCGCGGGGCGGGACGGCGGGCCGGGTCCTTGGCGAGGCAGTCGGCGATCAGGGACCGCAGGGCCGGGTCGGCGACGGCGTCCACGTCGGGGGCGTGGTGCACGACGCGGTAGAGCAGCGCGGGCGTGGGACCGGCGCCGAAGGGGTTGGCGCCGGTCGCCGCGAAGGCCAGTACCGTGCCCAGGCAGAACACGTCGCTGGCCCAGGTGACCTCGTCCCCGTTGACCTGCTCGGGGGACATGAAGCCCGGGGAGCCCGCCATGTGCCCGCTGCCGGTGAGGGAGTCGGCGTCGACGCTGCGGGCGATGCCGAAGTCGATGACGCGCGGCCCGTCCTCGGCGAGCAGCACGTTGGAGGGCTTGAGGTCGCGGTGGACGAGGTGGGCGGCGTGGATGGACACCAGCGCCTCGGCCAGCCCGGCGGCCAGCGTGAGCACCGCCTGCGGTTCGAACGGCCCGCCTTCGGCCACCGCCTGGTCCAGCGACGGTCCGGCGATGTAGCTGGTGACCAGCCAGGGCAGCGGCGCGTCCGGGTCGGCGTCGACGACGGGCGCGGTGAAGGCGCCGCTGACCATGCGGGCCGCCCGCACCTCGCGACGGAAGCGGTCGCGGAACTCCGGCCTGCGCAGCAGCTCGGCGTGGACCACCTTGACCGCGACGAGCCGTCCTCCCGGGGACCGGCCGAGGAAGACCCGGCCCATGCCGCCCACGCCCAGCCGGCCCAGCAGCCGGTACTCCCCGACGGAGCGCGGGTCGTCCGGCTCCAGCGCTGACACAGATCCCTCCCGGCGTGCGGTACTCGCCCCTGCGGGCGGGTCCAGCATAGGGGGGCCGTCAGCGGGCGACGCCGGCGAACTTCTCGACGGCGGCCGGGGTGACCGGGGTGAAGAAGTTGACCAGGTTGCCGTCGGGGTCGCGGAAGAGGAGCGCGCGGTTGCCCCAGGGCATGGTCGTGGGTTCCTTCACGAAGTCCGCGACGAACCCGGTCAGGTTCCGGTGCACGGCGTCCACGTCGTCGACGAGGAACTCGATGATCACGCTGCGGTTGTCGGCGGGGCGGGCGGAGCCGGGGGCGAACAGCGGCACGGTGCGGGTGCTGCCGATCGCGAGCGTGCCGGAGGGGGTGCGCAGTTCGGCGAAGTCCTCGGTGGCCCAGGTCGCGTGCAGGCCGGTGGCGCGCTCGTAGAAGGCGACGAGGCGGGCGACGTCGTCCGTGATGACGCGGATCGAGACGAGATTCATCGGTTCACTCCTGTTCGGTGCCGTCCCTTCGCACGCTAGGCGCGATACCGGTCACTTTCCGGCCGGTACCGGCGGCAGACTTGGGGCATGTCCCGTCCCGTGTCCCGTGTGCTCACCCTGCTCGAACTGCTCCAGGCGGGCGGAGTGCGGACCGTGGCCGAACTCGCCGACCGGCTCGGCGTCGGCGAGCGCACGGTGCGCCGGTACGTCGGCCACCTCGTCGACCTCGACGTCCCCGTGGAGTCGGTGCGCGGCCGCTACGGCGGCTACCGGCTCGCCCCCGGCCACCGCATGCCCCCGCTGATGCTGAGCGACGACGAGGCGCTGGCCGTCCTGCTGGGCCTGGTCGCCGGGCGGCGGACCGGGATCACGGCGGCGGCGGGCACGGCGGGCGAGACGGCGGCGGCGAAGATCCGGCGGGTGCTGCCGGAGCGGCTGCGCCGGCGTCTGGACGCGGTGCTCGACTCCCTCACCTTCACGACCGCTCCGGCCGAGGCCGCCGCGCCCGAGGCCGCCGTCCTGCTCCCGGTCGCCGACGCGGTGCGCCATCACCGGCCGGTGTCGGTGCGGTACACCGGCGGCAGCGGCCGGGGCGGCGAACGGACCCTGTACCCGTACGGGCTCGTCGCGCACCGGGGCCGGTGGTACGTGACGGGCAGGGACCTCTCGGTCGCCGCGGACCGCACGTTCCGCCTCGACCGCATCGCCTCCGCGCGGGTGCTGCCGGGCACGTTCGAGCCGCCGCCGGGGCCCGGTCCGGCGGAGCGGGTGCTGACGGCGCTGGCCACCGCTCCCCACCGGCACGAGGTGACGGTACGGGTGCGGGGGACGGCCGGGGAGGTCCGCGCCCTGCTGCCGGGCAGCGTGGCGGTCGTGGCCGCCGAGGCGGACGGGGGCGGCACCGCGCCCGGCGGCGGGGCCGGGCCCTGGTGCCGGGTGGACATCCGCGCCGAGCGCCTGGACTGGCTGCCGGGACTGCTCGCGTCGCTGGGCCGCCCGTTCGTCGTGGAGCGGCCGGACGAGCTGCGCGACCTCGTCGCGGACCTCGCGGACCTGCTCAGGGACGCGGCGCGGCACCGGCCGGCGGCGGAGTGACCGGCCCGGCCGCGCCCTCGGTGACCGGACGTCCCGTACGTCCCCGTGTCCGAGCCCCCGTGTCCTCCTCTGTCCCTAGAGCCGCGTCCAGCGTTGGGCGGCCGTTCCCGGCTCGCAGGGCTGGGAGGTGATGTTGCCGCCGAATCCCAGGGCCAGACAGCCGTCGTTGAAGACGCTCTTCAGGGTGGATCCGGAGCCCGGGATCCACAGCCGTGCCCCGAGGTAGTCGGTGCAGTCCTGGGTGACCACGTTCTGGCCGATCATGTTGGCGCTCAGACAGACGCCGGCCGACTGGCTGACGATCTTCACGGCGCCGTCGGCCCCGTCGCGGAACGTCCAGGCCGCGGCCGGGCCCCCGCAGGAACCGAACTGCACCCACCCGCCGGCGCCGATCACCAGGCACTTGCCGTTCTCCCCGTTCTTCAGGGCGAACGTGCCGGACGAGGGGGTACCGCCGTCCTTGGAGCCGCCGCCGGTGGACGGGCCGCCCGTCCCGGACGATCCCCCGGAACCGGACCCGGCCCCGGACCCGGAACCGGACGAGTCCCCGGCGCTGCCGGAGTCGCCGGACGAGTCGCCGCCCGCGCCCGCGCGCCCGGAGCCCCCGTTCCGCGTGGTGCCCGCGCCTCCGGCTCGGTCGGCGCCCCCTCCGCCGTCACCCTCGGTGCCGTCCGCCCCGGCGCCGTTGCCGTCGTCCTCGCCCCTGCCCTTGCCGGTGTCCTGGTCCGTCCCGCTCTTCGACGGTGACGGGCTCGGGGACGGCCTGCCGGACGCCGAGGACGACGCCGAGGGCGAGGACGGTCCCGTCGGGTCCGGGGCCGCCGAGGCGGACGGGGTCGGAGGGGTGCCCGCCTCGGCCCTGTCGGGGCCGGAGGCGTACGGCAGGAGCTGGAAGGCGAGGGTCGCGCCGGTCGCCACCACGATCGGGACGACGCCGAGGAAGACACGGTTACGGCGCCGGTGGCCACGCCGTTCGGGCACCGGGCCGCCCGTCGCGGCCGGCTCGGGTTCGGGCTCGGGCAGGTCCGCCGCCTCCGGCAACGTGCCGACGAAGGCGGCGCGTTCGGCCAGCGGTTCGGTGACGGCCCGCGGCCACAGCAGGGGTTCGTAGGGTCCGTGGCGCTCGGCCGCGTCGAGCAGTTCGGCGGCGGTGGGGCGGCCCTCGTGGTCCTTGTCCAGGCAGGACGCGACCAGGCCGGCGAGTTCGGGATCGAGGTCCCTGAGCGGCCCGAGGTCGGGCTCCTCGTGCACGATCCGGTACAGCACGGCGTGCCCCGACTCGTCCCCGAACGGCGGACGGCCCGACGCCGCGTACGCGAGCACGGACCCCAGCGCGAAGACGTCGACGACCCCGCTGGACGCCCACTTCCCCGAGGCCTGCTCGGGCGACATGTAGGCGGGCGTGCCCACCACCATGCCCGTGCGCGTCAGCTGGCTCTGCTCCGCCGCCCGCGCCACCCCGAAGTCGATGAGGGTCAGGCCCTCCAGGGTCAGCATCACGTTGGACGGCTTCAGGTCCCGGTGCACCATGTCCAGCGCGTGCACCGCCGCCAGCCCCCTGGCGGCCTCCCGCAGGACCAGCCACAGCGCCCGGGCGGGCAGCGGACCGCCGTGGGCCTCCAACGCCTCGGTCAGGGTGATGCCGGGCACGTAGGCGGTGGCGAACCACGGCGGCCGGGCCTCCCTGTCCCCCACGAGCAGGGGCGCCGTCGCCTCCGTGGGTAAGCGGGCGAGGTTGTCCAGCTCGTGTCCGAACCGGCGCAGGAAGTCCTCGTCCTCGGCGACGACCGAGGGCAGGAGTTGTTTGACGGCCGCGTACCGGCCCTCGTGGACGCCGAGATAGACCCGGCCCATGCCGCCGGAGCCGAGGCGTCCGATCAGCGGGACGGGGCCGATCCACCGCGGGTCCCCGTCCTCCAGCGGCTCCGCTCCGCTGCCCTCCAGCTTCAACACGTCAGCCCCGTCTCCCCGTTGTCCCGACGACCGGGGCCCGCGGCCCGCCCGCTCCCCTCCGAAGTCCGGGCGGACGCGCGTGTCCCGCAGGAGTCAGTCTGAGTCAGACGGGCATAGGATTGGAAGGAACTTCTAGAAAATAGTTCTAGAAACCGGAAGGCCACGAGCACCGCCCCGGACGAAGACCGACGAGAGCGCACCTGCCCATGAGCCCCAAACAACACCGCGGCGAGGTCACCTCCGACCTCCTCCTGGACGCCGCGCTCCGCCTCTACACGGAGTCGGGTGAGCAGGGCGTCACCGTCACCGCCGTCACCCGGACCAGCGGGGTCAGCCTCGGCAGCCTCTACCACCACTTCGGCAGCCTCGACGGCCTGCTCACGGCGCTCACCGAGCGCTGGACCGGTCGGCTGTTCGAGCAACTGGTCGGCGCACTGCCCCGGAACGGGACGGCCCGCGAGGGGATCCGGGCGGTGGTCGGGGCCTATCTGGCCTTCGTCCGCGACCACCCCGGCGCCGCGCTCCTCGTCCACTCCCCGCGCGCCGACCGGCACCTGATGGCGCGGGGCCGGGAGGTGCGGGACGCGCAGGCCCCGGTCGTCTCGGCGATGGCGCTGTGGATCCAGCCCCGCATCGACGCCGGCGAAGTCGCCCCGCTCCCCGGGCCGTTGCTGGAGGCCCTGGTCCTGGGCCCGGTGGTCGCCGTCGCCCGGCGCCACCTGTCCGGGATACGGGACCTCGACCTGGACGAGGCGGCGCGGATCCTGCCGGAGCGCATCTGGCGCTCGATCAGCGCGAAGGGGCCGTAGGACGGCGCCCGCTCCCCCGGGTTCCGGTCGTGGTTCCTGTCGTGGTTCCGGAAACCCGTCCGGTGCCGCGGTTGCCGGTCTCCGCCCTTGTCGACGGGGCACGGGCACGGACAGACTCGACCGGCGGTCATGTCCGTGACGGACGAGCGGCGGGGGGGGTCCGGGATGAAGCACGTTCCCATTTTCAGGTGGGTCGTCCTGCTGGGTCTGGTGCTGATCGGGTGTTCGGTGGCCGGCTACCTGGCGACGCCGGACTACCCCGAGCGGGAGACCGTCGACCTGACCGTCCTCCACGAGGAACCCGACGGCACGTGCGAAGTCCGGTGGACCGACCCGTACGACGGCGCCGAGCACACGGGGTCGTACCGGTGCGACCCGTACCGGTCCGCCAGGCTGAAGGCACCGGCCTACGAACCGGGAACCGACCTGGGCTGGGACGTCGGATACGTCCTGGCCGAGGGGCCGCACAAGGGCGACCTGTCCTCGTTGGACGAGGACGAGGACATCGAGGCGTCGGTCGAGGTGACCGACGGCCTGCTGGCCGTCGGTCTGCTCGTGACGATCGTCGGTCTCGTCGGCGGCAACATCCGTTCGGTCTCCCGCCTGTACGGCATGAGCCCCGGCGTCCTCCGCCGGGCACGGCGGCTGCGGGAGGCGGCCGCCCGGGTGGCCGAGGACCATGCGCGGGCCGAGGCGTCGGTGCGCGAGGCATGGGCACCGCTGCACGAGGAGCTGGTGCGTGAGCGGCTGGCGCGGCTGCCGGTCACGCGGCTCCGGACCACGTACCGCAGGCGCCTGCCCACGAAGCGGCTCACCGACGGTGGCATCCGCAGCGTGCGCGACGTGTTGGAGGCCGGGGCCTGGGGCGTGGCCCACGCCGCGGGAGTGGGGCGGCACGAGGGCGAGAGAGCGTGGGCGGCCGCACGGCAGACCGCCGATCTCGTGGCCCGGGACGCGGTGGTACGGCTGGACGCGGACGGCACCGGTCCGCGGACCGCGGCACTGCTGAGAGCCCTGCGGGTCCTCGTGGAGGCCGGGCCGGGCGCCCGCGGCGCGGCGGAGGCGGGAGGCCGGCTCGCCGCGACGCTGGACCGGAAGCTGGCCGACGCCGCCCCCGCCGCCGGGTGGAAGCACATGCTGCGGGCGGGACGCGAGGAACGGGCACGGATGCCGGCAGCGGTGGCCGAGCTGCGCGCGCTGCTGGCCACGGCCGAGCGGGAGGGCCTGGCCGAGCGGTTCGCCCAGGCCTCGGTCGACCTGTTGCGCGGCGGGGACCACGATCCGGAAGGCATCTCCGCACGGGTCGACTTCGACACCAGGCCCGCGGCGTACTACACCCTCCTCGCCTCCGTCGTGGCCACCGCCCGGAGCGGATTGGCCGAGCCCGGAGGCGGCCACCCCGGCCCCTGACCACGCGCACTTGACGCAGGGGGTGAAGGCCGCACAGAGAAGGCACGGGGGAAGGGTGAAGGGCGCCCCGGCCCGGGGGCGGATCGGCGTTCGAGAGGCCATCCGTTTCGTTGAACAGTGTCGACACACCCGGTGCACGGTCGCGGAGACGGCATTCCCTTGGTCGGGTCTGTACATCTGCGAACGGAGACCCTCTCGTGCGAATGACCGACATCCAGCGCTGCGAGATCCGGCCCGGGCGCCTCGTCGAGTGGACGCTGAGCCCCGGCACGCTCGACCTCGCGGCGGCGCTGCCCGAGGACACGCGTCCGCCCGCGTACATCCAGGAGTCGCACATCCGCACGGCCCGGTCGGTGCGCGAGGACGGCCTGTTCGTGCCGACCTGGCTCGGCGCCGCCTTCGACATCCCCGGCCCGGTCGACCTCGACGTGCTCCAGGAGGCCCTGCGCGCCTGGACCCTGCGGCACGAGACGCTGCGCAGCGGCTTCCGGTGGAGCGGCGAGGGCGGCGAGGGCGGCGAGGGCGGCGAGACGATGCGGCGGTTCACGCTCGACGCGGACGCCGTGGCCCTGCACCGCGAGGACGTCGGCGAGTTCACGGACGCCGCCGACCTCGCCCGGCACCTCCAGGACCGCTTCGACCGGGTCGCCGACGCGCTGCGCTGGCCCAACCTCATCTACACGGCGGTCGTCCGCGACGACGGCGTCGGCGTCTATATGGCCTTCGACCACAGCAACGTCGACGCCTACTCCATCTACCGCATCCCCGCCGAGGTGAGCGAGCTGTACGCCGCCGGCGCGGCCGGGCGGAGCGTGCCGCGGCCGCGGGTCGCCTCCTACGTCGACTTCTGCGAGGCCGAGCGGGCGGACGCCGACCGGATCGACGCGAGCCACGACGTCGTCGCCCGCTGGCGGGAGTTCATCCGGCGCTGCGACGGCCGGCTGCCGTCCTTCCCCGTCGACCTGGGCCTGCGGCCGGGCGGCCCGCTGCCCGAACAGCGGCTGCTGCGCGAGCCGCTGGTGGACGCGGCCGACGCCGCCGCGTTCGAGGCGTACTGCCGCCCCTACGGCGGCAGCCTCGTCGGCGTCCTGGCCGCGACCGCGCTGATCGTCCACGAGATCGGCGGCGAGCCCGTCTACCGCACCGTCGTCCCCTTCCACACCCGGTCGCGGTCCCAGTGGACGGAGTCCGTCGGCTGGTACGTGGGCGGCGCGCCGATCGAGGTCCCGGTGGACCGGGCCCGCGACTTCCCCGCCGCCCTGCGCGCCGTCCGCGCCGAACTCCAGGCCAACCGGCGGATGTCCCGCATGCCGATCGACCGGGTGCTGCGCCTGCTCGGCACGGACTTCCGGCCGACCTCACCCGACCTGTACTCGATCGTGTCGTACGTCGACGCCCGCGACGTCCCGGGCGCCGACGGCTGGCCGGACCAGACCGCGTACGCGCTGCTGCGGGTCTCCTACGGCGACCAGGTGTGCGCCTGGGTCACCCGGCTCCCGGAGGGCCTGTGGTTCGCCAGCCGCTACCCGGACACCGACGTCGCCCACAAGAACCTGCGGCTGTACGTCGAGCGGCTGCGGGACATCGTCACCTCGGTCGGTCAGAAGCCCACCGACTGAAGGGCGCCCAGGCCCACGTCCGCGTAGGAGTGCTTGCCGGAGACGAAGATGTTGACGCCGTAGTAGTTGAACAGCCAGCAGCCGAAGGCGACCAGGGCCAGGTAGGCCGCCTTGCGGCCCTTCCAGCCGGCGGTGGCGCGGGCGTGCAGGTAGCAGGCGTAGGCGACCCAGGTGATGAAGGACCAGACCTCCTTGGGGTCCCAGCCCCAGTACCGGCCCCAGGCGTCGCCCGCCCAGATGGCGCCCGCGATGATCGTGAACGTCCACAGCGGGAAGACGGCGGCGTTGACGCGGTAGGCGAACTTGTCGAGGGAGGCGGCGGCGGGCAGCCGGTCCAGGACGGAGCTGGCGAACCGGCCGGGGGTGCCGCCGGAGGCGAGCTTGCTCTCGAAGCTGTCCTTGAAGAGGTACAGGATCGTGCCGACCGCGCCGACGTAGAAGACCGCGCCGCAGAAGATGGCGGTCGAGACGTGGATGTACAGCCAGTACGAGTGGAGCGCGGGCACCAGCTGGTCGCTCGCCGTGTACAGGACCGTGACGGCGAGGCCGAGGTCGAGCAGGACGGTGGTGGCCAGCGGCAGGCCGAGCCAGCGGACGTTCTTCTTCAGCAGGAGCAGGAGCAGGTACACGCCGACAGCGACCGTCGTGAACGTGATGTTGAACTCGTACATGTTGCCCCACGGCGCCCGCTTCACCGACAACGCGCGGGTGAGGACGCCGCCCGCCTCGATGGCGAAGGCGAGGACGGTGAGCGAGACGGCGATGCGGCCGTAGAGGTCGCCCTTCTCGGTGCCGCCGTGCGCGCCCGGCCCGTCGGGCACGTCGCGGGAGCCGGAGGCGGCGCGTACGACGACCTCGGGCCGCTCCAGCACGGCGGTGCCGCCGGCCTTCTTCACGGTGACGGCCGGACCGGCCTTGGCGCCCGCCTTGGACTGGCCCGCGGCGGTGAGCGCGGCGGCGGTGCGGCCGACCTTGCTGCGGCTGCCGAAGAGCCACTCGGCGATGTGCGCGAAGAAGGCCAGGGTGTAGACGGCCATCGCGGAGTAGATCAGCGTGTTGCTGACGTTCGCGAGATGTTCGTTGGTCGCGGCGGCCAGCTCGGTTGCGGCGGCGAGAGTCACTTCTCAGCCCCTTCGGCAGGTACGACGTGGGTGTCGGGGGAGGAATCGGGGGTGTCGTCGGTCTCGGGGGCGTCGGGCGCGCCGGGCGCCTGGTCGTACAGGACTCCGGCGAGGTCGCCCAGTTCCTCGGGGACCTTCGCGGACTCGCTGCGGCCGAGGCCGGCCATCTCGACGACGGTGACGCCGTCGGCGCCGCGCACGGCCCGCACCCAGACGCGGCGGCGCTGGATGAACAGGGAACCGGCCAGGCCGAAGATGGCGACGACGGCGCCGCCGAGCGCCCACCCGCTGCCGGGCTGCCGCGTGACCTGGAAGCCGGCCCACTCCTGGACGCCGTCGAAGGTGACCGTGCCGGCGCCGTTCGGGAGGGTCATGGTGTCGCCGACCTTGAGCTGCTTCTTGAACAGCTCGCCGTCGGAGTCCTTGAACTCCTTCAGGTTGGTCTTGTCGAGCTGGTAGATGCTCTGCGGGATGCCCGCGTCGACGCCGAGGTCGCCGTGGTAGGCGGACAGGGCGAGCATCGGGTTGAGCAGCGCCGGGAAGGTGGAGCGCATGCCGCTGTCCTTGCCGCCGTAGGTCGGCAGGAAGAACGCGTTGAAGCCGAGCTGCTCCTTCTCGCCCTTGGCGTTGCGGTAGCCGTCCATGACCTTGACGGCGCCGGAGGAGGTGACGTTGCCGTCCAGCGGCAGCAGCGCCACCGCCTGCTTGTCCATCACCACGTCGCCCTTGGCGTCCTTGACGGTGAGGATGGGGGCGTAGCCGTGGCTGACCAGGTACACCTTGGAGCCGTCGATGTTCAGCGGCTTGTTGACCTCGACGGTCTTCGACTTCTCGGCGCCGTGGGCGCCCTCGCTGTAGGTGACCTCGGCCTCGTAGACGCGCGGGGTGCCGCGGTTGGGGCCGGTCGCCTCGTAGGTGCCGTGGAAGTCCTTCAGGGTGAAGCTGAAGGGGGCCAGGTCGTGGTCCGGGTCGAAGAGGTTGCCGGACTTGAAGTCGTCGTACTGGGTGAGGGTGTTGGCGAAGCCGTCGCCCTCCAGGATCAGCTTGTTGCCCTCGTACTTGAAGAGCTGGCCCCAGGCGAAGGCGACCAGGAGCACGATCAGCGCGATGTGGAAGGCGAGGTTGCCGACCTCCCGCAGGTAGCCCTTCTCTGCGGCGACGGCGTCCCCGGCGGCGTCCGCGCGGAAGCGGCGCTTCTTCAGCAGCGTCAGCGCGGCCTCGCGGACCTCCTCGGGCTCGGCCGCGGTGCGCCAGGTGGTGTAGGCGGGCAGCCGGTCCAGGCGCCGGGGGGCGCGGGGCGGGCGGCCGCGGAGCTGGCCGACGAACTGCCAGGTGCGCGGGACGATGCAGCCGATGAGGGAGACGAACAGAAGGATGTAGATCGCGGAGAACCACACCGAGCTGTAGACGTGGAAGAGCCCGAGCTTGTCGTAGACCGGCGCCAGGAGGTCGTGGTTCTGGCGGAACTCCTCGACCTTCACGGCGTCGATGCCGTCCTGCGGGATCAGCGACCCCGGGATGGCGCCCAGCGACACCAGCAGGAGCAGGAGCAGCGCGACGCGCATCGAGGTGAGCTGGCGCCAGAACCAGCGGGCCCAGCCGATCACGCCGAGCGAGGGGAGGTTCGGGGCCTCCTCCGCGGGCGCGGTGGACAACTGGGAGCCGGCGGCGCCGAGGTCCTGCTGGTCGCCGTCGGCCTTCGGCTGCTTGCCGGGGTCGGTCCCGGGGGTGGTGTTCGAGGTGGTGCTCATCGGTCAGATCCCCACAGTGAAGCCGTTGGACCAGGTCTGCATGTCCTGCACGAGGCTGTCCCACGCACCGGTCAGGAGCAGGAGGCCGGTCGCGATCATCATGACGCCGCCGACGCGCATCACCCAGACATAGTGCCGCTTGACCCAGCCGAAGGCGCCGAGCGCCTTGCGGAAGGCGACCGCGGCGAGGACGAAGGGCACGCCGAGGCCGAGGCAGTAGGCGACGGTCAGGACGGCGCCGCGCCCGGCGGTGCCCTGGTCGGCGGAGAGCGCCAGCACGGAGGCGAGGGTCGGGCCGATGCAGGGCGTCCAGCCGATGCCGAACAGGGCGCCCAGTATCGGGGCGCCGACCAGGCCGTTCACCGGCTTCTTGTGGAAGCGGAACTCGCGCTGGGTGAGCCAGGGCATCAGGCCCATGAAGAAGACGCCCATGAGGATCATGAACGCGCCCAGGATGTTGGTCAGCACGCTCCGGTTCTCCTGGAGCGTCTGGCCGAAGTAGCCGAACAGCGCGCCGCTGGAGACGAACACGGCGGTGAAGCCGAGGACGAACAGGGACGCGCCGGCGACCATGCGGCCGCGCCGGGCCTCGCCGAGGTCGGTGCCGGTGACCCCGGTCACGTAGGAGAGGTAGCCGGGGACCAGGGGCAGGACGCAGGGCGAGAAGAAGGAGACGAGGCCGCCGAGCAGGGCGATGGGGAGGGACACCAGCAGGGCGCCGTTGAGCACCGTGCCGTTGTAGCCCGCCGTCTCGGCGAGGGTGACCGTGGCCGACACGTCACTTCCCCGGCTTGGCGGAGTCGGCGGACCCGTCGGCGAGGTAGGGGGCGAGCATCTTGCGCAGCTTCTCCTCGCTGAGCGCCTGGAGGGTGCGCGCGGCGACCTTGCCCTCGCGGTCGATGACGAGCGTGGAGGGGACGGCCTGCGGGTTGAGGGTGCCCTTCTCGAAGCGGAGCAGGAGCTTGCCGCTCGGGTCGTACAGGCTCGGGTAGGTGACCCCGTAGTCCTTCTCGAAGGCGCGGGCCGGTCCGGGGGAGGTGTCGCGGGTGTTGATGCCGACGAACTGGACGCCCTGGTCCTTGACGTCCTGGTAGACCTTCTCGAAGTTCTTGGCCTCGGCCCGGCAGGGCGGGCACCAGGAGCCCCAGACGTTGAGGACGACGACCTTGCCCTTGTAGTCGGCGACGTCGGCCTGTCCGCCGTCGACGGTCTCGCCGGACAGCTCGGGGGCGTCGGCGCGCTCGCCCTCCTTCGCGGTCGCGATGCCGTCCGAGCCGGTGATGAAGCCGGTCTGGCCGCCGCCGCCCGAGGTGCCGCCGGAGCTGCACGCGGACACGAGGAGCGCCGCGGCGGCTGCGCCGAGGGCGAGGGCGGCCCGGCTACGGACGCGGACGGCGGTGCGGGTCGAGCGGGTCGAGCGCAGGGGGGCGCGGCTGGCGGCACTCATGTGAAAAGTTTCGCATGTCCGTTCCGGGGATCTTGCGCACCCCCCTCACGGGCGGAAACCCGCATTTCAGGCGGCGTTCCCGGGGGGTGTGGAGCCCGTCGCGGAGGTGCCCTTGAGGAAGGCGTTCCAGCCTCCGGCGGGCCGCTGTCCGACCTCGACCGTGCGGAGCTTGGCGAGCACCTCGGGCTTCTGCACGTCCAGCCAGTCGGCGAACTGCCGGAAGGAGACGAGGCGGATGTCCTCGCCCTTCTCCTTCTCCCGCGCGATGTGCTTGAGGGCGTTCTCGACGGCGTCCATGTAGATGCCGCCGTTCCACTCCTCGAAGTGGTTGCCGATGAAGAAGGGCGCCCGGTTCGTCTCGTACGCCCGCTTGAAGCCTGATATGTACGCCTTCGTGGCCTGTTCGCGCCAGCCCGGGTAGTTGTGCGCCGGGGCCTTGGTCGAGTTGACCGACTGGTTGGCGAGGATGTTGTAGTCCATCGAGAGCACTTCGAAGGAGTGGCCGGGGAACGGTATCTGCTGCAGCGGCAGGTCCCAGATCCCGTCCTTCTTCACCGGCCACACCTGGCGCCCGCCGGGCGAGGAGGCGTCGTAGCGCCAGCCCAGCTCCCGGGCGGTGGGCAGCAGGCTGTCCTGGCCGAGCAGGCAGGGCGTGCGGCCGCCGACGAGTTCCTTGTCGTAGTCGAAGGGCAGGGCGGGCAGGTCGGTCCAGCCGCTGTTGGTCCTCCACTCCTTGACGAAGGACTTCGCCTGGTCGATCTCGCTGCGCCACTGCGCGGGCGTCCAGTTGCCGACGCTGCCGCCGCCCCCGCAGAAGTGGCCGTTGAAGTGGGTGCCGATCTCGTGCCCGTCGAGCCAGGCGCGTCGGACGTTCTCCAGGGTCGCCTTGATGTGCTCGTCGGTGAGGTAGCCGATGTCGGAGGCGCCGCGCGGGTTGTTCGGCGGGTCGTAGAGGCGCTTCTTCGACTCGGGCAGCAGGTACAGGCCCGAGAGGAAGAAGGTCATGTGTGCGCCGTGCTCCCGGGCGAGGTCCAGGAAGCGCGGGAAGAGCCCGTTGCCGACCTCGCCGGCCCCGTCCCAGGAGAAGACGACGAACTGCGGCGGCGTCTGCCCCGGCTCCAGCGGCACGGGGGTGTCCGGCTGGTGCGGCTGCTTGCCGGTGTACGACGTGGAGCCGTCGCCGATGAGCTTCGCCGGGGCCTTGCTGCTGCCGGAGGGCGATGGTTTCCCGGCGTCACCGGCCTGGTGCGAGCCCTCCGCCGAGGAGTGGGAACCGGTTCCGCAGCCCGCGAGTCCGACCGCCGCCGCGGCCCCCGCGCCGAGTCCGAGTATCCCCCTGCGGGTGAGAGTGCGGTTGGTAGTGCGCATCGCAACCTCGTTCGTCGCGTCCTTGGGTGGTCACTAGGTGAGAGGACGCGACGAACGAGCGGGTTCCGGAAATATGTGCGGGTTGGGTAACAGCGAACCCACAGGAACGGTCCCGCGGCGGCGGGACCGGGCGGCACGGGGCAGGGGCCCGGACGACCGTCGCGTCGCCCGGGCCGTGGGGCCGCCAGGCCGTTGGGCCGTCGGGCCGCCAGGCCGCCGTGGGGCCTTGGGGCCGTGGGGCCGTGGAGCCGTGGAGCCGTGGAGCCGTGGAGCCGTCCGTCAGGCCCCGAAGGCCTTCCCCTGCCCCTTCACCGGCTTGGCCCCCGCGAGGAGGTGGGCCGGGACGAGGTCGCGGGCGGGCTCGGTGTAGCCGACGGAGACGATCCGGTCGCCGCGGTAGGTGAACGTCGTCAGGGACGCCAGCGTGCACTGCCGCTTGCGCGGGTCGTGCCACAGCCGCCGCCGCTCGACGTACGACCGCAGGATCCAGATCGGCAACTGGTGGCTGACGACCACGGCCTCGTGACCGCGGGCCCGGTCCCGGGCGGCGTCGATCGCGCCCTTCATCCGCACGACCTGGTCGACGTACGGCTCGCCCCAGGACGGCTTGAACGGGTTGACCACGTGCTTCCAGTTCGCGGGCCGGCGCAGCGCGCCGTCGCCGATGCCGAAGGTCTTGCCCTGGAAGACGTTCCCGGCCTCGATGAGCCGCGTGTCGGTGTCGAGGTCGAGCCCGTGCGTCTTGGCGATCGGCGTGGCGGTCTCCTGCGCCCGCTCCAGCGGGGAGGCCACGACGTACGTCACGTCCCGGGACTCCAGGTGCTCGGCGACCCGCTCGGCCATGCGCCGGCCCAGCTCGGAGAGGTGGTAGCCGGGCAGCCGCCCGTACAGGACGCCGGTGGGGTTGTCGACCTCGCCGTGCCGCATGACGTGGACGACGGTCAGCTCCTCGTCGTTGTCGTGGCTCATGCCGTCGCCTCCGCAGCCGCGCGGGCCGCCGCCGGGAGGGCGTCGGCGATGCGCTGGACGGCCCGCTCGTCGTGGGCGGTGGAGACGAACCAGGACTCGAAGGAGGACGGCGGCAGGTAGACGCCGTGGGAGAGGAGGGAGTGGAAGAAGGCGGTGAACCGGAAGGACTCCTGCGCCTTGGCGTCCTCGTAGTTCCGCACCGGACGGTCGGTGAAGAAGACGGAGAACATGTTGGAGGCGGTCTGCACCGTGTGCGCGACGCCCTCCTTGGCGAGCGCCTCGGTCACCAGCGCCTGGATCTGCGCGGACGCGGCGTTGACGGTCTCGTACGCCGCGTCGTCGAGGAGCCGCAGCTGGGCGAGCCCGGCGGCGGTGGCGACCGGGTTCCCGGAGAGGGTGCCGGCCTGGTAGACCGGGCCGGCCGGAGCGAGGTGCGCCATGACGTCGGCCCGCCCGCCGAAGGCCGCGGCGGGGAATCCGCCGCCCATCACCTTCCCGAAGGTCATGAGGTCGGGCACGACCCCCTCCACGCCGTACCACCCGGCACGGCTGGTGCGGAACCCGGTCATGACCTCGTCGGACACGAACAGCGCGCCGTTGGCGGCACAGGCGTCCTTCAGTCCCTGGTTGAACCCGGGCAGCGGCGGCACGACGCCCATGTTGCCGGGCGAGGCCTCCGTGATCACGCAGGCGATCTCGCCGGGGTGCGCGGCGAAGGCGGCGTGCACGGCCTCCAGGTCGTTGTACGGCAGCACGATCGTGTCGCTCGCCTGGGCGCCGGTGACACCGGGGGTGTCGGGCAGCGCGAAGGTGGCGACGCCGGAACCGGCCGCGGCGAGCAGCGAGTCGACGTGACCGTGGTAACAGCCGGCGAACTTGATCACCTTGGTGCGCCGCGTGAACCCGCGGGCGAGCCGGATGGCCGACATGGTGGCCTCGGTCCCGCTCGACACGAGCCGCACCTCCTCCAGCGGCGCGACGCGCTCCACCATCGCCTCGGCGAGCGCGACCTCGCCCTCGGCCGGCGTGCCGAACGACGTCCCGCGCGCGACCGCCTCCTGCACGGCGGCCACCACCTCGGGGTGCGCGTGCCCGAGGATCATCGGCCCCCAGGAGCAGACCAGGTCGACGTACTCGCGCCCGTCCGCGTCGGTCAGGTACGGCCCGGTGCCGGACACCATGAACCGGGGGCTGCCGCCGACGGCGCCGAAGGCGCGCACCGGGGAGTTCACCCCGCCGGGCGTGACGGCCGCCGCGCGGTCGAACAGAGCCTGCGAGGCCGGTGCTTCGTATGGATATGCCAGTTCGCTCATGACCTGCGACTTCTCCGACCTTCTCGACCTTCTCCGACGTATCGGACCCCGTACGGGCCCCGCTCGGCCGCTGGTTGCCCAGGGTGACTTGGTCAAGGGTAGACAACCGCCCCGAATGCCGTGCCGTCTGCCAGACTGGAGCCCATCCACGCAGCTCACCGGAGCGACGCGGGCACGGCCGAGGGCCGTCCCGGGATCGCGGGCCGGACACATGGCGGTCGTACGACGGCGGCATGACGGCCAGATGTTTCACCGCACGTTTCGGCGAGCGGCCGTGGGGGAGGTCACTGACACGATGATCGGGTTGCGCGGCGGGGGCCACGCGTCCTAGAAAAGCAGTCGGGTGGAGATATGCATCGCGGTGGCGGACTGGGCGAGGGGACCGACGACCTGGGTCCTCGACGTGCCCGGCGGGGAAGGCACCGACGCGAGGCGGAGGAAGCGTCCGAAGCACGTCAGGCACACGGCACCCCGGGCGAGCCCGACCGGCTCGCGAGGCGGGCCGACCGGCTGGGGGCGGGGAGCAGGAATGGTGGTCGGGTGGGGGTGACCTACAAGTACTTCGGCGCGCCCGACGGCGCGACCGCGGCCCGCGTCCCGATCTCGATGCGCCCCGAGGAACTGGGCGGCGACGAGCTCGGGATGAACGGCATGTTCACCAAGATCAAGCCGGAGACGATGGCCGCGATGGTCCTCACCGGCATCGAGGGCGTCCCCCTGCACCGGGTGCCCCCGCTGGAACTGGTCGTCCTGCACCCCGACTACGCGGTCGTGAAGCTCCCGATGACCGTCGTCGACCCCCTGCGCGGCATCGGCGAGGAGGCGGTCGGCGCGGCGGCCTTCATCTGGTCCACGGTCCCGGACCGGGGCGGCCCGCGGGACGCGTTCAACGTGTACCAGTTGCTGCACGAGTGGCAGGACTTCAGCCACCGGCTGCATGAGGCGGGGCATCAGCCGTATTGCTTGGTGTGGCCCTGAGTCAGGGAGCGGGTGGCTCCGGCACCGTCTCCCGGCGGTAGCGGTCGGCCCCGTGGCGCGCCCTCCGCCGGTGGGGCCGGCCTCGCGGAGCGGCGGGGATCGAGTGCGTCGGCATGTTCCGGGGCGGCCGGAATCGCCTTTACGTCTGCGTCCGTTGCTCCGCGGCGTCGAATGCGGGTGCCAAGGGGGCCAGGGCCGTGCGGAGTTGGTCTGGCAGGGGGCCGGAGGGCACGACCAGGGTTCCGGCGGTGTCCGCGTCGCCGGTCGGACGGAGCCAGGTTTCCAGGGCGATGCGGACCGCCGCGGCGACGCTTGCGGCGAGGACGCGGGCCGTGTGTGCTCCGGTGTCGTCCAGGCGTTCGGCGATCACCGCCGCGAGAGGGGGCTCGATGCCGGCGGTGGTGTCGAGGAAGGCGTCGCGCAGTGCGGGCCGGGTGGTGATCAGCAGCAGCGCCTCGTGCGCGCGCTCGCCGGTGTTCGTGTACTGCTCGACCACTGCCTCGGTCACGGCGTCGGCCAGGCGCACGTCCGCGGTCCGGGCCGCGACCGCCGCGGCGATGCGCGCCTCCCGGTCCGCGGTGACGGCGGAGACGATCGCCTGCTCTCGGCTGGCGAAGTAGTTGTTGTAGGTGCGCGGCGAGACCCCGGCCGCTTCCGCGATGTCCTCGACCCGCACCCGGTCCGGCCCGCGTTCGACGGCCAGGCGCAGGGCCGCCTCACGCAGCGCCTCGCGCGTGGCCTGCTTCTTCCGCTCCCGCAGCCCTGGTGGTGTCGCCGTCACGGGGCCAGCGTTCCACACGGGCGTGCGTGTCCGCAAAATTGCGCGCACGACAACCTGCGTGGACGCAAACTTGCGTGCACGCATCTTTCCTGCCAGGCTCGGCCCGACCGGAACCGGCAGAGAGGACGTCCCCGTGCGAGCAAGAGGAATGACCTACGACACCGGATTCGTCGTGCACGGCCGGACGTCCCGCGCGCACTTCGACCCCTCGGTGGTCCGGCGCGAGCTGGGCATCATCCGCGACGACCTGCACTGCAACGCGGTCCAGATCATCGGCGGCGATCCGGACCGGCTGGAGCTGGCCGCCGTCGCCGCCGCCGAACTCGGCCTGGAGGTCTGGTTCTCGCCGTATCCGCTGGAGCTGGATCCGGAGCAGATCCTCACCCTCTTCGGCGACTGCGCCGCGCGGGCGGAGCGGCTCCGGCGGCAGGGGGCCGAGGTCGTGTTCGTCGCGGGCGTCGAACTGAGCGTGATGAACCGCGGGTTCCTGCCCGGAGAGAGCCCCGAGGAGCGGGTCGGGCGGTTGATGAGCCGACCCGGGCGACGGGCCGAGGCGATGCGCGAACTCGGCGTGCGCCTCAACGCGTTCCTCCGCGACGCCGTGGCCACGGTCCGCCGGCACTTCCAGGGCCGGCTCACCTACGCGTCCATCCAGTTCGAGCAGGTCGACTGGGCCCCCTTCGACATCATGACGTTCGAGCTGCTCCGCTCCGCCGAGGTCGCCGACCGGTTCCGGGACGCGGTGCGCACCCTGGCCGGGGGCCCGAAGCCGCTCGCCGTCACCGGCTTCGGCACCGCGGCCTACCGCGGCGCGGGGGACCGCGGCGGTCGGGTGCTGGAGGTGGTCGAGCACGACCCGGAGACCAGGGTCCCGGTGCGACTCGACGGCGTGTACGAACGCGACGAGGCCGGCCAGGCCGCGTATCTGGGCGAACTGCTGGAGATCTTCGAGACCGAGGGCGTGGACAGCGCGTTCGTGTTCCTCTTCGCCCTGCCCGGCTACCCGCACCGTCCGGACGGCGACCCCCGGGACGACCTGGACCGGGCCGGGCTGGGCATCGTCGCACTCCTCGAAGGCCAACGGGGGCGGACCTACCCGGACATGGAGTGGGAACCCAAGGCCGCCTTCGCGACAGTGGCGCAGCGGTACCGGAGGTGACCCGCGGGCGTGGGCGGGGCCGGAGCGGTCCGGACCGCCTCCCGCCGGACGGCCGACGCTGCGAGGCCGGCGGGGAGGGACGCGTAGTGGTGATGCCGCCCGTGACGGCGACGGCCTCGCCGGCGGTGCAGCCGGAACGGGCGGCGGAGGTCCCGCCCCCGCCGCGTCACCCCGCCGCGCCGAACCACGCCTCCGCGAGCGCGGGCAGGGTCTCCCGCGCGGGAGCACCCACCTCCCGCAGGTACCAGGGGAGATCGCTGTACACGTGCAGCAGCGTGTACGACAGCAGGACGGACGGGTCGAAGGCGGCCCGTACGCCGCGGCCAGGCGGGCCAGCAGGGCCGGGCGCCCGCCGGCGCGTCCACCCCCCGCTTCCGCCCCCGTCTCCGCTCCGTCCGCGGAACCCTGCAACACTGGCCCACATACCCCAGGGGGGTATACAGTGAGGCTCATGGACCACAGCACGCACCACTCGGGCACCGGGCACCACCACACCGCCCCCGCGGGCGACGGACACGGCCACCACGCTCACGGCGCCACCTGGGCGACCGCGATGCGGGCGACGCTGCACTGCCTCACCGGGTGTGCCGTCGGCGAGATCCTCGGCATGGTCGTCGGCACCGCCCTGATGTGGGGCAACGCGCCGACCATGGTGCTGGCCATCGCCCTGGCGTTCGTCTTCGGCTACTCCTTCACGCTGTTCGCGGTGGTGCGTGCCGGGGTGTCCCTGAAGGCCGCCCTGAAGGTGGCGCTGGCCGCCGACACCGTCTCCATCGCCGTGATGGAGCTGATCGACAACGGCATCGTCGCCCTCGTACCGGGCGCGCTGGACGCGCACCTGTCGGACGGGCTGTTCTGGTACGCCCTGCTCGGCGGCCTCGCCCTGGCGTTCGTGATCACGACGCCGGTCAACAAGTGGATGATCGGCCGCGGCAAGGGCCACGCCGTCGTGCACGCCTACCACTGACCGCCCCCGGCACGGAACTGCCCGCCGGCCTCAGCCCAGGCCGGCGAGCAGTTCGTCGCACGCCTGCACGCAGCTTCGGCACGCCTCCGCGCAGACCCGGCAGTGCTCGTGCATGCCGGCGTGGCGGCCGCACTCGTCGGCGCAGGCCCGGCACACGGTCGCGCAGGCCTGCAGCACGGCGCGGGTGACGTTGGCGTCGTAGCCCGTGTGCCGGGACAGGACCGAGGCCGTGGCGCTGCAGACGTCGGCGCAGTCCATGTTGGTGCGGATGCACTTGGTCAGATCGGCGACCGCCTCCTCGGACAGGCAGGCGTCGGCGCACGCGGTGCACGCCTGGGCGCACCTGAGGCACTCCTCGATGCACGTGGCCATGGCGTCCCGGTCCACGCCGCCCAGGTCGGCGGGGTAGGTACGGAGTAGGTCGTTCACGGTGGTCGTCATGGTGGCCGCTCCTCTTCCGCTGTTGTTCCGCTGGTCTTCCGCTGGTCTTCCGCTGTGTGCCTTGCGTCGGTGCCTGCCGGGTTTCACCGCGCGGCGCACGGCAAACCGCCGCCGGTGCCCTGTCGGTATGCTCCCGGCCGTGGCCGTCAGCCGACCGAGAGCAGCGAGAAGAGCACCGTGAGCCCGTACGACTCCCCGAACGAGTACGAGTACGAGAAGGACGGCGCGGCCATCTACCGCCAGTCGTTCGCGACCATCCGCGCGGAGGCCGACCTCTCCGGGCTGCCCGCGGACGTCGGCCGGGTCGCGGTCCGGATGATCCACGCCTGCGGGATGGTCGACCTGGTCCGTGACCTGTCCTGGTCGCCCGGCGTCGTGGCCCGCGCACGCGAGGCCCTGCGGGCCGGTGCGCCGGTCCTGTGCGACGTGCGGATGGTGGCCAGCGGGGTGACGCGCAAACGGCTGCCCGCGGACAACGAGGTCCTGTGCACCCTGTCCGACCCCGCCGTCCCCGAGCTGGCGGCCCGGCTCGGCACCACGCGCAGCGCCGCCGCCCTCGAACTGTGGCGCGACCGCCTCGACGGGGCCGTCGTCGCCGTCGGCAACGCGCCCACCGCGCTGTTCCGGCTGCTGGAGATGATCGACGCGGGGGCGCCCCGCCCCGCCGCCGTCATCGGTGTCCCGGTCGGTTTCGTCGGCGCCGCCGAGTCCAAGGACGCGCTGGCCGCCCACCCCTCGGGCCTGGAACACCTCGTCGTGCGGGGGCGCCGCGGGGGCAGCGCGATGGCCGCCGCCGCGATCAACGCGATCGCCAGCGAGGAGGAGTGAGCGGCGGGACCGGCGTGCGGACGTGAGCCAGGGGAGAGCTAGGGGACCCGCTTCCCGCGTGCCGCGCCGATCCATCGCGCCGCCTCCTCGGGTCCGCCGACGACCGGCACTCCCCGGGGCGCCGGCGGCCTGCGCACCACGACCACGGGCAGCCCCGCCTCCCGGGCGGCCGTCAGTTTCGGGGCGGTGGCCGCTCCCCCGCTGTCCTTGGTGACCAGGACGTCGATCCGGTGCCGGCGCAGCAGCTCGCGTTCCCCGTCGAGGGTGAAGGGGCCGCGGTCCAGCAGGACCTGGGCGCGGGGCGGGCAGGGCTCCTCGGGCGCGTCCACCGACCGTACGAGGAACCAGGGGTCCGTCAGGCCGGCGAAGGCGGCCAGGCCCAGCCGGCCGGTGGTCAGGAAGACCCGTCGGGCGGCGAGGGCGGGCAGGAGCGCGGCGGCCTCCGTGAGGGAAGCGGCGTCGTGCCAGACGTCCCCCTCGACGCGCCGCCAGCCGGGGCGGCGCAGCACGAGGAGGGGGACCCGGACGGTGGCGGCGGCGTGTGCCGCGTTGCGGGTGATGGTGTCGGCGAAGGGATGGGTGGCGTCGACGAGGAGGTCCACCGCGTGCTCGCGGAGCCAGGCGGCGAGCCCCTCGGCGCCGCCGAAGCCGCCGACGCGCATCTCGCCCGGCGGGGTCCGGGGAGCGGAGACGCGGCCCGCCAGGGAGTTCGTCACGCGCAGTCCCGGCGACGGCCCGGCCGCCAGCAGTTCGGCGAGGCGGCGGGCCTCCGTGGTGCCGCCGAGAAGCAGGACGTGCACGGCGGCCCCCTTCCTCTCCGTGGTTCCCGTGGTTCCCATGGTTCCCACGGCTCCCGTGGCTCTCCCGGGTGGCTCGACTCAACCACACCCGGCCGTCGGCATCACCGCCCCGTTCCGTCCGCCGCGTGCCGTGCGTGGGGGTTGGCCAGCAGGTGGCGGGGATCGGCGGCGCGGGTGATGGCGGACTCCACGGCGGCGACCCGGTCCGCGAGCAGCCCCAGGGCGGCCACGGCACGCACCACCGGGTCGTCGTCGGCACCGCCGAGGGTGCGGGCGCGGACGTGGGCGGCGCGCACCTCGGCCCAGCGGTCGGCCTGCTCCGGGGTGAGCGTGCCGCGCAGCTCGGCGAGCTTGAGGAGGTTGGCCTCGGCCCCGTGGGTGAGGGTCTGCGCCTCGGCGGTGTAGTGGTCGTCGAGGACGGCGGCGCGTTCGGCGTCGTTCATGACGGGGCGGATGCGCTGGGCGATCTTGTTCATGTTGCGGTAGGAGCCCTGGAGCCGGAAGGGCGGTTCCGTACGGGTGTCGTCCGACTGGGCCGCGGAGGCGATGTAGGCGGCGTTGACGGCGAGCACCGTCTCGCGGGCGGCCACGAGGTGGCGCAGGACGGACTGGATCCGCTCCAGCTCGGCCGGCGGGTAGGCGTGGCCGAGGCGGTCGGCGCGGGCGGTGGGGTCGCCGGCGGCGAGGCGGACGAGCAGCTCCAGGTCGGCCCGGTCGCGGCCGGCGAGCGGGGCCAGGACCGGGTTCGCGGTGAGCGCGTTCTCCAGGAAGCTCAGCGCGAAGGCCTCCTCCTTGCCGGTCAGGACGTCGCCCAGGTTCCACACGTCGGCCCGGTTGGCGAGCATGTCGGGGACCTGGAAGCGGGCGCCGGACTCGGTGTAGGGGTTGCCGGCCATGCAGACGGCGAAGCGCTTGCCGCGCAGGTCGTAGGTGCGGGGGCGGCCGTCCCACACGCCGTCCACGCGGCGGGTGGCGTCGCACAGCGGGATGAACTTCTGCAGGAGTTCGGGGGACGTGTGCTGGATGTCGTCCAGGTAGAGCAGGGTGTTGTTCGCGGACGCCAGCGCGAAGTTGACCTTCTCGATCTCCCGGCGTGCGGTGGCGTCGGGGGCGTCGGCCGGGTCGAGCGAGGTGACGGTGTGGCCGAGCGCGGGGCCGCTGACCTTCACCAGCATCAGGCCGAGGCGCTCGGCGACGTACTCGACCAGCGTCGTCTTGCCGTAGCCGGGCGGGGAGAGGAGCAGCAGGAGGCCGCCGGTGTCGGTGCGCTTGCCGTCTCCGGTGGTGCCGAGCTGCTTGGCGAGGCTGTCGCCGACGAGCGGGAGGTAGACCTCGTCCACGAGCCGGTTGCGGACGAAGGCGGACATGACGCGCGGGCGGTGGTCGTCCAGGCGCAGGCGCTCGCGCTCGGCGTCCACCAGACGGGTGCGGCGCCGCTGGTAGGCGCGGAACGCGGGAACGTCCTCGGCGGCGAAACGGGCGGTGCGGGCGAGGAACTCGTCCAGGCGCAGCGGCAGCCGCCCGCCCGTGACGCGCGGGTGGGTGCCGAGCAGGCCCTCCGCGGTGGCCGTGGGCGGGTTGTCCCCGTCGTAGCGGGGCAGGTCCGGGCAGAGCTCGGCGGCGACCGCCTCGGCCAGGTCGCCGGGGGTGAGGTCGGTGCCGGAGGCGGCGGCGTACGACGAGATCCACGCCTCGGCGAGCTGTCCGCGGGCGGCCAGGTCGTCGAGCGCGGCCAGGTCCTCGTCGTAGGCGGGGGTGCCCACGGTGCGGCGGAACTTGTCCAGGAGCGTGCGGGTGCCCGCGCCGAGGACGAAGCCGTCGGGGGCGCAGGTCAGTTCGTGGAAGAGGTAGGCGGCGGCCGCGCGGGCGCTCCCGGCGGCGTCGGCGACGCCCTCGGCGGGCCGGGCCGCGCCCGCCGCCCGGCCGGCGGCTCCCCCGGTGCCGGAGCCGCCCGCCCCCGCGGGCGAACCGGCCGCGTCCGCCGTCGGGGCGGCCGTGCCCGTCGCCGGACGGGCGCCCCCGCCGGCCGGTCCCGTCCCCCCGCCCGCGGGGCCGTCCTCCGCCGGGGCGGCGGCCTCCGTGCGCGCGAGGCCGGTTCCGGTGTCCGCACGGCCGGGCGCCGTCGCCCCCGGCCCCCGGCCCGCCCGCGTCCACGCGCCCACGGCCTCCGCGAGCTCCGCCTCCAGGTCCGCGATCGCACCGGAGAGGCCGAAGGTGTCCCGGGCGCGGGCCAGGGAGCGGGCGCGCCGGGTCCACGCCTCGCGGGCCCCGGAGGTGGTGCCGTGGGCCCAGAAGAGCTGGGCGGCGGCCCGGGCGGCGGGCTCGTGTACGAGCGTCCCGGCGCTCTCGTACAGGGGCAGCAGGGCCCTCAGGACGACCGTGGCGTCATGGTCGTGCACGCCCCGCTCGTAGCCCTCGTCGTACGCCTCCTGCGCGGCCTCGCGGACGAGGGCGGACAGGTCGTCGGCGGCGGCGAGGGCGCCCGCGCCGTGCTCGCGGAGCAGGCGGGCGGCCAGGTGCTCGGCGCGGTAGACGCCGGGGGACTCCGAGGGCAGGGTGCGGTCCCAGTAGGGGCGCGTGGCCGCGAAGGCCGGGTCGGTGACCGGCGAGCGGTAGTCGGTGCCGGTGAGGGCGAAGGCGAGTCCGTCGCCGTCGGGGACGAGAGTGAGGTCCAGGGGCTGGGTGTTGACCGCGAAGCGGTGGGCGCCCAGGCGCAGGGTGCGGCCGTCGTCGGCGTACAGGTCGGTGCGGTCGCGCAGGGCGCGGGCGGCCTCCTGGCGGGCCGACTTGAGGCGCCCGTCCAGTTCCTCCGCGCGGACGGTGTCGCCGAGGGCGCGCAGTTCGTCGGCGGTGCGGCGGACCTTGGCCGGCATCGGGTCGGAGGCGAAGTACGTGCTGACCGCGTCGGCGTCGGCGAGGGCGGCGCACCGGCGGGTGATCGTCTCCAGGATCCGTGCGGCGGAGGCGGCGAGCTGCTCGGCACGGCGGGCGCGGGTGTCGGAGAGGGCCTGCTTGCGGGCGGCGAGCGCGTCGTAGATCTCGGTGCGCTTGTCGGCGAGTTCGGTCAGGAAGCCGTCGAACTCCGCGAAGCGGGACTCCAGGTCCTCCAGGCGGGCCAGCAGCCGCGCCAGTTGGTCGTCGCAGCGCTCGGGGGTGTCGGCGGCGGCGAGGGCGGCGGTGACCGCCTGGCCGAGCAGGGCCGTCTCGGCGGTGAACTCGGCGCGGCCCTCGTGGTCGAGGAGGGCACGGCGGCGGGCGTCGAGGGTGGCGCGGGCGCGGTTGACGCCGCCCAGGACACCGGCGACGCGCTCCAGCAGGGCGGTGCGGACGGTGGCGTCGCCCATGTCGAGTTCGGCGACGACGTCTGTGACCGTGCGCAGCCCGTCGGCGAGTTCGTCGAGCCGGGCGGCGACGGGCTCCGCCTCGGCGACGGTGGCGATGGCCTCCGCGTCGGCGACGAGGCGTTCGACGTCCTCGCGCTGGGCGTCGAAGGCGTCCTCGCGGGCGAGGAAGGCGACGGCCCGCCGCCCGAGGCCGGCGAGGGACGCCTCGGCCTCCTCGGCGAGGGCGTCGATGCCGGGGACGTCGGCGTACCGCATCTCCTTGACGTTCAGCAGGTGCCCGTGGGCGTGCCGCAGTTCGGTCAGGCCCCGCACCCAGGCGGCGGCCTCCTTGGGCGCCTCGCCGCGCAGCCGCCGCACCACCGCGGCGATCCGCTCGGCGGCCTCGTCGCGGGCCTCGGCCGCCCGCCGGGTCAGGTCCCGCACCGTCTCGAACTCGGCCAGCACCTGCTCGGCCGTCTCCCGTACGGCGGCCAGCGCCCCGGCCAGGTCGCCCAGGTCCTCCTCGTCCAGCCAGTGGTGGGCGTCGGCGGCGCGCACGCAGGACGCGGCGAGCGCCTGGTAGCCCTCGGCGGTGGTGATCCCCTCGCCGACCGCGGAGGCGACCGACAGGCAGGCGGAGATGCCGCGCACGAGGTCGGCGTTGCCGACGCGGGCCAGCGGGCCGCTGCCCGTGGGCGCGGCCGCGGCGAAGGTGTCGGAGAGGTACGGCGAGTGCCACAGCTGCACCGGGTGCACCTGGGCCGGTTCGTCGCCGTCCGCGCGCAGCACCGCGAAGGTGCCGTCCCCGGACAGGGCCCAGCCGCGGCAGGGCAGCGGGTTGGCGACCTCCTTGCGGATGGTGTTGTACGACAGCAGCAGCCGCCGGCTCTCGCCGCGCGCGTGGAAGGCGTACAGCACGTCCTCGCCGTTGGGCGAGCGCACCTCCCGCTCGAACTCCAGGCCGCCCGCGTCGAGTTCGTACGTCTTGTGGGCACCCGTGGCCAGGCAGTAGCCGCCGGGGAAGACGATGCCCTGGTCGTCGGGCAGGCGGCGGCAGGCCGCGCCGATGCCGTCCAGGCGGACCACCGACTTGGTGAGGGTGTTGAAGACCAGGTGGCGGTCGGTGTCCTCCTTGTAGGGGCGCACGCGCAGCAGGATCAGGGCACCGACCCGGGCGTGGGCGATGTCCGCGTCGGCCAGGGACTGGAGGGGTTCGTCGACGGGCTCGGAGTGGATGCCCTCGGCCGTCTCGGTGTCGTCCTCCAGCTTGACGGTGAGGGTGCCGCCCACCGCGCTGACGTAGAACTCGCCGCGCACGGACACGTGCGGGTGGCGGCCCAGGACGTGGTCCTCGCGGGTGGCGGCGGTCCACTCGAAGTCGTGCGGCGGCGGGAACACGTCGTCGCGTTCGCCCCGTGCGTCCAGGAAGGCGGTCCGTCCGTCCTCGGTCAGTTCCCAGCGCAGGACGCGGATGTCGTCGGCCTTCTCACCGGTGCGGAAGACGGCCAGCAGCCGCCCGTCCACCGGGCGCAGCCGCAGCAGCCGGGCCTGCCGGTAGTAGCGGTGCAGGTCGGTGAACTCCCGCACGAAGGCCGGGTCGTCGAGCAGGCCCGGCACGGCCGAC
Source organism: Streptomyces ardesiacus (assembly GCF_003112575.1). Taxonomy (GTDB): domain Bacteria; phylum Actinomycetota; class Actinomycetes; order Streptomycetales; family Streptomycetaceae; genus Streptomyces; species Streptomyces ardesiacus. The sequence goes on along the minus strand of NZ_BEWC01000002.1, from coordinate 46,756 downwards.
TCCGGCAGCGGGTTCAGGTCGCGGTCGTACAGGGTGAAGACGTCGGCCACGGCGACCCGGTCGCGCCGGCCCGGACGGCCGGTGGAACCGAGCAGCAGGACGTCGCCGACGGCGGCGACGTCGCAGGGCACGACCGGGTGCTCGGTGCGCAGCCGCTCGGTGGAGGCCAGTTCGAGCCGCGCCGACCCGAACTCCTCGATGCGGCGGGCGTTGAGGAGTCCGGCCCGGTGGGCGAGGTCGGCGGACTGCGCTGCGAGGCGGTCGCGCAGTACCTCGTACGCGCCGGCGTCGGCGGTGTCGTACGCACCGTCCGCCGTGGTCGCCGTACCCGGTGTGCCCGTCGTGCTGGTCGTAGCCGTCTCCGCAGCGGTGGCCATGAGCGGTTGGTCCCTTCCAGGATGCGAGGGGTGCCGAAGCCGCCGACCCCCGTGCGGCGGCCTCGGCACCCGGTCTGTGATGGCCGGTGGTGGTGGCCGGTCAGACCCTGGTCTTGCCGTTCAGCGCGGTCAGCGGCGTGTCGGCGAGCCCCAGTTCACCGGCGCGGTCCAGCAGCCGCTGCACCTGCCCGGCGTCCGGGCCGCCCGACTTCATCAGCTTCATCAGCAGCGCCGAGACCGTCAGGTTCTGCACGTCGCCGGTGGAGACCGAGCCGAGCACCCGCGTCAGGTCGTCGGTGAAGCTAGACGAGCCGTCCAGCCAGGGCCCGGCGAGGGCCTGCGCCGTCTCGGAGTGCTTGACGAACCCGTCGACGCCCTTGCCGAGCGAGACCGAGGACACCAGGCGGTCGAAGAAGACCGAGTCGCCGCCCACGATGTCGATGTCCGCGTTCTCCAGACCGGTCGCGAGCACCGTGGCCTGGGCCTCGGCGACCTGCCGCTGCACGTCGAGCCCGGCCAGCCGGATGTCCTTCTCCGCCTCCAGGCGCAGCCGGTACTCCTCGTGACCGCGCGAGGCGTCGTCCAGGGCGGCCATCGCCGCGGCCTTCTCGGTGAGCCCGGCGGCCTCCGCCTTCAGCTTGCCGCCGATCGCCTCGGCCTCGGCGAGCGCCTTGGCCCGCGCGCCCTCGGCCTCGGCACGCATCCGGGCCTCCGTGGCCTCCGCCTCGGCACGGCCGGCCTTCTCGATGACGTCGGCCTCCTTGTCGCGGACCTGGACCGCCGCCAGGCCCGCCGCGGCCGCCTCGGCCTGGATGCCCTCGGCCATCCGCAGCTTGGCCTGCGCCTCCAGGTCGGCGCTCTTCAACCGGGCCTCGGCCATGGTGAGTTCCTCGGCGGCACGGTGGGTGGCCGCCGCCTCCGCGGCCTCGGCGGCCTTGATGTCCTTGACCAGCCGCTCCTGCGCCTCCGCCTCGGCGGCGATGATGACGGCCTGCCGCTGCCGCTCGGCCTCCTCCACCGCGCGCAGCTTCTTGATGGACTCCTCCTGCTCGGCGACCGTCCGGTCCACGGCGACGCGCTCGCGGACGACCTCGGCGATGTTCCGCTTCTCCGCCTCGACCTCCTTCTCGGCGGCGATCCGCGTCAGCTGGGTCTCCCGCTCGCGGCCGATGGCCTCCAGCATGCGGTCCTTCTCGATGCGCTCGTTCTCGACGGCGATGACCCGCTCGCGGTTCTTCGCGGCGACCGCGACCTCACGGGCCTGGTTCTCGCGCTGCACGCCGAGCTGCTCCTCGGTGCGCAGGAACGCCGTCTGCGCCCGCAGCCGCTCCTCCTCCACGACCCGCGCCGTCTCGGCCTCCTCGCGGGCACGGGTGGTGTCGATCTCGCGCTTCTGCTTGATCTCGGCGTCGGCCTGCCGGCGCTCCAGCTCCAGTACGGCCTCGCGCGCGTCGACGTTCTGCCGGGTGATCTCCTTCTCCTCCGTGCGCCGCGCCTCGTTGGTGCGCACGTGCTCCACGGCCGTCAGCTCGGTGATCTTCCGGATGCCCTGGGCGTCGAGGACGTTGGCCGGGTCGAGCTGGGTCAGCGGCGTCTGCTCCAGGTAGTCGATGGCCGCGTCCTCGAGGTGGTACCCGCTGAGGTCGACGCCGATGACCTCGATGATCCGGTACCGCAGCTCCTCGCGCTTGGTGTAGAGGTCGGTGAAGTCCATCTGCTTGCCGACGGTCTTCAGTGCCTCGGAGAACTTCGCGTGGAACAGCTCCTGCAGCGTGTTCCGGTCGCTGGCGCGGGCCGTGCCGACCGCCTGGGCGACCTTGACGACGTCCTCGACGGTCTTGTTGACCTTGACGAAGAAGGAGATGCGGATGTCCGCGCGGATGTTGTCGCGGCAGATCAGCCCCTCCTTCCCGGCCCGCGTGATCTCGATCGTCTTCACCGAGATGTCCATGACCTCGGCCTTGTGCAGCACCGGCAGGACCACCTGACCCGTGAAGGTCACGTCCACCTTGCGCATCTTGGAGACGATCAGCGCCTTGCCCTGCTCGACCTTGCGGAAGAGGCGCGAGACGCCGAACAGCACGACGACGACCAGGACCAGGCATACGACGGCGAGGACACCGATGACTTCCATGGGACACGTCCTTACGGCAATGAGACGGCTGTCACGAGGGCCGGTCGAGCGCGGCCGGCCGCCGCGGCTGTTGGTGTGGTGACGCCCGTGCGGACAGGCGTGGTTCCGGGGGGCGCGGCAGTCCTTCGCCGCGCCCGCGCCGGGGCCCCGGCAGGGGCGGAAAGCGGATGTCAGACGGCGCGGCGGTCCTGTGCCGCGGCACCGGCGACGCGCGGGGCGGAGCCGGGTTCGTCCGGTCGGAGCCGGTGGAGCGGATGGAGCGGACGGACAAAGGGACTGTTCCTCGTCACCGTCGTCGTCATCGTCCGCCCCCTTCCGCAGTGCTCCCCGTGTCCCCATGATGCGTGCAGGTGCCACTGGTGCGCATTGCCGGTTTCCGGAAGTGTTCACCAGGGCTTGAATGCCGGTGAGCCGCCGACCGGGTTCGGACGACCCGGCCGACGGCTCACGGTGCGCTGCGGCGCCACGGCGGTGCGTTGTGCGGTTGTACGGCGGTGCGTCGTGCTGTACGGCGGTGCCTGGGGCGGCGGCGTGTTGCGCGGCGGTACGGCGGCGCGTCGTGCGGCGGTACGGCGCTCAGGGCGCCGGGCTCGGGCCCGGAACGCTCAGCGCGGCCAGCCGCTCCGCGAAGGGCGTGACCTCCTCGAAGGAGTCCCGCTTGGGCAGCGGACGGCCCGCCGGGCGCCCCGCCGTCCCCGCCGGCCCCGCCACCAGCGCGGCCAGCTCGGTCGCGGCCCGCCCGATCCGGGCGTCGAGCCCCTCGGCGCCCCAGTCCTCGGAGGCGGCGTACACGCCGGTGGGCACGACGACGGCCTTCAGGTAGGCGAAGAGCGGCCGCAGCGCGTGGTCCAGCACCAGGGAGTGCCGGGCGGTGCCGCCGGTCGCGGCGATCAGCACCGGCTTCCCGGCGAGGGCGTCCTCGTCGGTGACGCTCAGCGCGTCGAAGAACGACTTGAACAGCCCGCTGTAGGACGCCGAGAACACCGGCGTGACGACGATCAGCCCGTCGGCCGACGCGACCTCGGCGAACGCGTCCGCGAGGGCGGGCGCCGGGAAGCCGTTGGTGAAGGTGTGCGCGATCTCCACGGCGAGGTCGCGCAGCTCGATCACCCGGACGTCGGCCGGGGCGGGCTCGGGCGCGGTGGCGGCCGGGGCGGCGACCGCGGCCAGCCGGTCGCCGAGCAGCCGGGTGGACGACGGGACGCTCAGCCCCGCGGAGACGACGACGAGCTTCATGCGCGCGCTCCTTCCTTCTCCTGGTCCTCACGGCCGGCGTTCTTCGCGGCCAGCAGCGAGGCGTGGGTCGGCGCGTCCGGCACGTTCGCCGGACGGCCCTTGGCGAACTCCTCGCGCAGCACCGGCACGACCTCCTCGCCGAGCAGGTCGAGCTGCTCCAGCACCGTCTTCAGGGGCAGCCCGGCGTGGTCCATCAGGAACAACTGGCGCTGGTAGTCACCGGCGTAGTCGCGGAAGGCGAGCGTCTTCTCGATCACCTGCTGCGGCGAGCCGACGGTGAGCGGCGTCTGCGCGGTGAAGTCCTCCAGCGACGGCCCGTGCCCGTAGACCGGGGCGACGTCGAAGTACGGGCGGAACTCGCGCACCGCGTCCTGGCTGTTCTTCCGCATGAACACCTGGCCGCCGAGGCCGACGATCGCCTGCTCGGGCGTGCCGTGCCCGTAGTGGGCGTACCGGGCCCGGTACAGCTCGACCATGCGCTTGGTGTGGTCGGCGGGCCAGAAGATGTTGTTGTGGAAGAAGCCGTCGCCGTAGTACGCGGCCTGCTCCGCGATCTCCGGGGAACGGATGGAGCCGTGCCACACGAACGGCGCGACGCCGTCCAGCGGGCGCGGGGTGGACGTGAAGCCCTGCAGCGGCGTGCGGAACTTCCCCTCCCAGTTCACGACGTCCTCGCGCCACAGGCGGTGCAGCAGGGCGTAGTTCTCGATCGCCAGGTTGATGCCCTCGCGGATGTCCTTGCCGAACCAGGGGTAGACCGGCCCGGTGTTGCCGCGGCCCATCATCAGGTCCGTCCGGCCGTCGGCCAGGTGCTGGAGCATCGCGAAGTCCTCGGCGATCTTCACCGGGTCGTTCGTGGTGATCAGGGTGGTGGAGGTGGAGAGGAGCAGCCGCTCGGTGCGGGCCGCGATGTAGCCGAGCATGGTCGTCGGCGACGAGGGCACGAAGGGCGGGTTGTGGTGCTCGCCGGTCGCGAAGACGTCGAGCCCGACCTCTTCGGCCTTGAGCGCGATGGCGACCATGGCCTTGATGCGCTCACGCTCGGTCGGCGTACGGCCCGTGGTCGGGTCGGGCGTGACGTCGCCGACGGTGAAGATGCCGAACTGCATGATCGCTCAACCTCCAGGTTGTTTACGTTTCAACTATACCCTGGAACGGAGCGCCCCCCGCCGTTATTCCGCAGGTCCGCCGTCCGGCGCGCACGCGGCGCGTGGGAAGCTGCCCGCATGCTCGTCCTCCGCTCCGCCGCCCTCTTCGTCGTCGCCGCCCTGTTCGAGATCGGCGGCGCCTGGCTGGTGTGGCAGGGGGTGCGCGAGCAGCGCGGCTGGCTGTGGGCGGCGGGCGGGGTCCTCGCCCTCGGCGCCTACGGCTTCGTCGCCACCTTCCAGCCCGACGCCCACTTCGGCCGCATCCTCGCCGCGTACGGGGGGATCTTCGTGGCCGGCTCGATCCTGTGGGGCATGGCCGCCGACGGCTACCGCCCCGACCGCTGGGACGTCACCGGGGCCCTGGTCTGCCTCGCCGGGATGGCCGTGATCATGTGGGCCCCGCGCAACGGCGGCTGACCACCGCGCTGACTACCCTGGGCGGCGACCCGCACCACCGACCGAGGAGCAGCCCATGGCCCCCGCAGCCGCCCCGTCCGCCGCCTCCCGCATCGCCGTCGTCACCGGCGCGAGCAGCGGCATCGGCGCCGCCACGGCCCGGCAGCTCGCCGCGGCCGGTTACCGCGTCGTCCTCACCGCGCGCCGCAAGGACCGCATCGAGGCGCTGACGGAGGAGATCCGGGCGGCCGGCCACCAGGCGACGGCCTACCCCCTGGACGTCACGGACCGCGAGGCGGTCGACGAGTTCGCGACCGCGTTCAAGACCGTCGGCGTCCTGGTCAACAACGCGGGCGGCGCGCTCGGCGCCGACCCGGTGGCCACCGGCGACCCGGACGACTGGCGCCGCATGTACGAGACGAACGTCATCGGCACCCTCAACCTCACCCAGGCCCTGCTCCCCAAGCTGGAGGCGAGCGGCGACGGCACGGTCGTGGTCGTCTCCTCGACCGCGGGCCTGTCCACCTACGAGGGCGGGGCGGGCTACGTCGCCGCCAAGCACGGCGAGCACGTCCTCGCCGAGACCCTCCGCCTGGAGATCGTCGGCCGCCCGGTCCGCGTCGTCGAGATCGCGCCGGGCATGGTCAAGACCGACGAGTTCGCCCTGACCCGCTTCGGCGGCGACCGGGACAAGGCGGCCAAGGTCTACCAGGGCGTCGCCGCCCCGCTGACCGCCGACGACGTCGCCGACACCATCACCTGGGCGGTCACCCGCCCCGCCCACGTCAACATCGACCTCCTGGTCGTCCGCCCCCGCGCCCAGGCGTCGAACACCAAGGTGCACCGGGAGGCGTAGGCCCCGGGACGGGGGCCGGGCCCGTCAGCCCTTCACGCAGACGACCTGCTTCAGCTTCGCCACGACCTCCACGAGGTCGCGCTGCTGGTCGATGACCTGCTCGATCGGCTTGTAGGCGCCTGGGATCTCGTCCACGACACCGGAGTCCTTGCGGCACTCCACGCCCCGGGTCTGCTCCTCCAGGTCCTTGGTGGAGAAGCGGCGCTTGGCGGCGTTCCGGCTCATGCGCCGGCCCGCGCCGTGGGAGGCGGAGTTGAAGGACGCCGCGTTGCCGAGGCCCTTGACGATGTACGAGCCCGTGCCCATGGAGCCGGGGATGATGCCGTACTCGCCGGAGCCGGCCCGGATCGCGCCCTTGCGGGTGACGAGCAGGTCCATCCCCTCGTACCGCTCCTCGGCCACGTAGTTGTGGTGGGCGCTGATCTCCTCCTCGAAGACCGGCCTGGCCTTCTTGAACTCCTTGCGGACCACGTCCTTCAGGAGCGCCATCATGAGGGTGCGGTTGTACCGGGCGTACTCCTGCGCCCAGAACAGGTCGTTGCGGTACGCCGCCATCTGCGGGGTGTCCGCGACGAACACCGCGAGGTCGCGGTCGACCAGGCCCTGGTTGTGCGGGAGCTTCTGGGCGACGCCGATGTGGTGCTCGGCCAGTTCCTTGCCGATGTTGCGGGATCCGGAGTGGAGCATCAGCCATACCGAACCGGTCGTATCCGTACACACTTCGACGAAATGATTGCCGGACCCGAGCGTTCCCATCTGCTTTCCGGCCCGTTCGTGACGGAACTTGACCGCCTCCGCCACCCCGTCGAACCGCCCCCAGAAGTCGTCCCACCCGGCCGTCGCCAGCCCGTGGAAGCGGCCCGGGTCGACCGGGCTGTCGTGCATGCCCCGGCCCACCGGAATCGCCTGCTCGATCTTCGAGCGCAGCCGGGACAGGTCGCCCGGGAGGTCGTTCGCCGTCAGGGACGTCTTCACCGCCGACATGCCGCAGCCGATGTCGACCCCCACCGCCGCCGGGCACACCGCGCCCCGCATCGCGATCACGGAACCGACCGTGGCCCCCTTGCCGTAGTGGACGTCCGGCATGACCGCGAGGCCCTTGATCCACGGCAGGGTCGCGACGTTGCGCAACTGCTGGAGCGCGCCCTCCTCGACCGTCGCCGGGTCGGCCCACATCCGGATCGGCACCTTGGCGCCCGGTATCTCCACGTACGACATAACGTCCTCTTTCCCCCGGAAAACACACAGAAGTCTCAAAGCGCAGAACCGGCGCCGACGTCGGCCAAAGGGACGACCGACCGGCGTTCACGGCAGCGCGTGCGATACACATTGTCTGCAGGCAGCGCCCCCGTGCGGCAAGCGAATAACCAGCGGGGACACTGGAGTCCCGACATCACAGCCACCCCGGCGAGAGGAGCCGCACCGTGCAGCGGAAGGCCTACGTACCCGGCGTCGCCGCCGTCCTCGCGGCGGTGCTGGCCGGCTGCACCGGCGGCTCGGGCGGCGGTGCCACGGCGGACGACTCGAACCCGGGGCAGCCCGGCGTCGCGACCGAGGCGGCCGAGCCCGGCAAGTACCGCACCCTGCCCGAGCCGTGCGACGCGGTCGGCCACAAGATGCTCGACTCCCTCCTGCCCGGCATCGAGGAGATCGCCGACGAGGAGCAGCGCGAGAAGGCGTACGCGGGTGAGCCGACCCTCGCGTACGACACCGACCGCAAGGTGGGCTGCCGCTGGAAGGTGGAGTCGGCCGAGGCCACCGACCACCTCTTCGTCGACTTCGAGCGGGTGGTGTCGTACGACGGCGCCGTGAGCGACGACAGCGAGGCCGAGCAGTTGTTCGCGAAGCAGGTCGAGGCGGCCGACCTGCCCGAACCGGTCGTCTCGGAGTCCGGTTCCGCCGACGGCTCCCCGTCCTCCGGCACCCCCGCCGCCGGCGCGGGCGGCACGCCCTCGTCCGCCTCGTCGTCCGCGTCTTCGTCGTCCCCGTCTTCGTCGTCCTCCTCGTCCTCCTCGTCTTCGTCCTCCTCCCCCTCGCCCTCGGCCTCGTCGACCGCGGAGGTCCAGCCCCGGCTCCTGGACGACCTGGGCGACGAGGCGTTCGTCGACGACGCGCTCAGCAGCTCCGGTTCGACGGCGAAGCGGCGCACCGTGACTGTGGCGTTCCGCACGTCGAACGTCGTGGTGACCGTCGAGTACGCGGAGCAGTCGGCGACGCTCGGCGTCGTGCCGGACAGCGAGGAAATGCAGGACATGGCCCGGAAACTGGCGTCCCGGCTGGCGGATTCCCTCGGCGGCTGAGCCCCGCCGCGGCTCCGGCGCACCCGCGCACGGCGCGCCCGCAGCGGGGCCGGGTGATTTCCCCACCGCGTACGGTGGCCCCTCGGACCCGTTCCGAACGCAGGAACCACGAGTGCCATGAGTGAAGGAACCATGCAGCTACGAGCCCAGCGTGACCAGCGAGACCAGCGAGCGAAGCGAGAGAAGCGACTCACCCGCGTCCTTGTGGGCGCGGCCGCCGTACCCGTGATGCTGGTGGCCGCCGGCTGCTCCTCGGACTCCGGCTCGGGCGACGGCAAGGACAAGGCCGCGGAGGAGTCCGCCGCGGCCACGTCCGCGAGTCCGTCCCCGACGGTGCGGGAGGCGGCGTTCGGCAAGCTTCCCGAGCCGTGCGCGGCCGTGACGAAGAAGACGCTGGACGACCTGGTGCCGAAGGCCGGTTCCGGCAAGGAGGGCTCGTCCAACGACACGGCGGTGCGGGCCAGTTGCTCCTGGGACAGCCTCGACGACAACGGGGTGAAGGGTTCCCAGTTCCGCTGGCTGAGCGTGTCGATGCTGCGGTTCGAGTCGGACGTGACGCGCGGCGAGGGCGACAAGCTGGCGCGTGACCACTACCAGAAGCAGCTCAAGGACGCGCAGGCCGCCGAGGGCGCGAAGGACCTCAAGACGACGCCGGTGAGCGGCACGGGCGACGAGGCGTCGGTGGTGCGCTACGACCTGAAGAAGAAGGAAGGCACCTTCAAGCAGCAGACGGTCGTGGCGCGCGTCGAGAACGTCGTCGTCACCCTCGACTACAACGGCGCGGGCCTGGCGGGCGACAAGACCCCGGACGCCGACGACCTGGCGAAGGACGCGCAGAAGGCCGCCAAGGAGGCGGTGGCCGCGGTGAGGAAGGCCAACGCCCCGGCGCAGGGCGGCACGTCGAGCGGCAGTCCGTCGGCCCCCACGTCCCCCTCCGACGCGGCCTCCCAGTCGGCCACGGCGTCCCCGGCGAAGTCGGGCTGACGGCCTCTTAGACCCTCCGGCCACCCGTTCCCCGTACACATGTGCCACTCTGTTGCGCGCAACAACACGCACTGGGAGGGGAGTACGGGTGGCCGCGCCACTTCCGCTGACACGGGCGCATCGCGTTCTCATCGGCATGGTCGTCTTCGGTGCCGTCGTCATCGCCGGGATCGGGTTCGCGGGGTCGTACGCGGCGGTGCGGGAGCTGGCCCTGCAGAAGGGCTTCGGCAACTTCAGCTACGTCTTCCCGATCGGCATCGACGCGGGCATCTGCGTGCTGCTGGCGCTGGACCTGCTGCTGACCTGGATCCGCATCCCGTTCCCGTTGCTGCGGCAGACGGCGTGGCTGCTGACGGCCGCGACGATCGCGTTCAACGGCGCCGCCGCCTGGCCGGATCCGCTGGGCGTGGGCATGCACGGCGTGATCCCGATCCTGTTCGTGGTGTCGGTGGAGGCCGCCCGGCACGCGATCGGCCGGATCGCCGACATCACCGCCGACAAGCACATGGAGGGCGTCCGCCTCACCCGCTGGCTGCTGTCGCCGGTGCCGACGTTCCTGCTGTGGCGGCGCATGAAGCTGTGGGAGCTGCGCTCCTACGAGCAGGTGATCAAGCTGGAGCAGGAGCGGCTGGTCTACCAGGCCCGGCTGCGTTCCCGCTTCGGCCGCGCCTGGCGGCGCAAGGCGCCCGTGGAGTCCCTGATGCCCCTGCGGCTGGCCCGCTACGGCGTCCCGCTGGCCGAGACCGCCCCCTCCGGCCTGGCGGCCGCGGGCATCGAACCGGCCCTGCTCCCGCCGGCGCCCGAGCCGGAGACGGCCGCGGTGGGCCGGGCCGACGCCGGTGCGGCTCCCGCCCTGCGGAAGGAGGCGCCCGCCGGGGAGCAGCGCCTGGAGCTGGAGGCCCAGCGGCGTGCCGGGCAGCGGCAGGCCCCCGAGGAGGAGCCCGAGCCCGAGCCCGAGCAGAGCCCCTGGTTCAACACCCGCCAGGTCGCCTACCAGGGCGGTTACGACCCCACCTACGACCCGGCCGAGCAGTACGCGCAGTGGTACGAGGAGCAGCGGCAGGCCGACCAGTACCGGGACCAGTACGAGGAGGAGCCGCCGCTCCAGGAGCCCTCGCCGGAGGAGACGGGCAGCTTCCCCATACCGGTCGTGCCGGGCCGCACCCGTGAGCTGGGCGAGGGCGGCGGGCCCGCGCAGCAGCCGCAGGGCCCGGACGAGGACGCGTACTACCAGGTCTTCAAGCAGTCGATCAACGGCAGCTATCCCACGCCGCGCGAGTTCGGCGACAACGTGGAGGCGACCTACGGCACGCCGCTGGCCGACCACGAGGCCAAGCGACTGGTCACCCAGTTCACCAACCGCCACAGCGCGGAGCTGGAGGAGGACCACATCGCCTGACGGCGGTACGGCGAAGGGGGCGCCCGGCGAACACCGGGCGCCCCCTTCCGCGTACCTCGTGCCGCCGCCCTACTCCCCGAGCAGGGTCCGCACCCGGTCCTGGCCCACCGCGAGGAGCAGCGTGGGCAGGCGCGGGCCGGTGTCGCGGCCGACGAGCAGGTGGTAGAGGAGGGCGAAGAACGTCCGCTGGGCGGTCTTGATCTCCGGCGGCAGTTCCTTGGGCGTGGCGTCGGCGGGGAAGCCCGCCTGGACCTTGGGGACGCCGTAGACGTGGTGGGTGAGGCCGTCCAGGGACCAGTGGTCGGCCAGCCCGTCGAGCAGCAGCCGCAGCGACTGCCGGCTCGGCTCGTCGAGGGACTTCAGCAGCTCGGCGTCGGGCTCCTGGCGGACGATGGTGCGCTGGTCGGCGGGGACGTGGGTGTTGATCCACGCCTCGGCCTTGTCGTAGCGCGGCCGGGCCTCGTCCAGCGACGCGATCGGGTTCGCCGGGTCCAGCTCGCCGAGGATGCGCAGCGCCTGGTCCTCGTGGCCGGCGGTGATGTCGGCCACGGAGGCCAGCGTGCGGTACGGCAGCGGCCTGGGCGTCGCCGGCAGCTCACCGGCGGCGGTGCGGACGGCGCGCGAGTGGGCGGCGACGTCGGCGGGCAGGGCGCTGCCGTCGGCGACCTTGGCGTCGAGGCGGTCCCACTCGTCGTACAGCCGCTGGATCTCCTGGTCGAAGGCGATCTTGAAGGACTGGTTGGGGCGGCGGCGGGCGTACAGCCAGCGCAGGAGCTGCGGCTCCATGATCTGCAGCGCGTCGGCCGGGGTGGGCACCCCGCCCTTGGACGAGGACATCTTGGCCATGCCGCTGATGCCGACGAAGGCGTACATCGGCCCGATCGGCTGCTTGCCGCCGAAGATGCCGACGATCTGCCCGCCGACCTGGAACGAGGAGCCGGGCGAGGAGTGGTCCACGCCGCTGGGCTCGAAGACGACGCCCTCGTAGGCCCAGCGCATGGGCCAGTCGACCTTCCAGACCAGCTTGCCGCGGTTGAACTCGCTCAGCCGCACGGTCTCGGAGAAGCCGCAGTCGGTGCAGGCGTACGTCAGCTCGGTGGAGTCGTCGTCGTACGCGGTGACCGTGGTCAGGTCCTTCTCGCAGTTGCCGCAGTACGGCTTGTACGGGAAGTACCCGGCGGAGCCGGAGCTGCCGTCGTCCTCGGCGGCGGCACCGGAGCCCTCGGCGGCCTCCAGCTCGGCCTCGTCGACGGGCTTCTGCGACTTCTTGCCGGCGGTCTTCGGCTTGGTCCGGTACTGGGCGAGGATCGCGTCGATGTCCCGCCGGTGCTTCATGGCGTGCAGGATCTGCTCGCGGTAGACGCCGGAGGTGTACTGCGCGGTCTGGCTGATCCCGTCGAACTCCACGCCCAGCTCGGCGAGGGAGGCGGTCATCGCGGCCTTGAAGTGCTCCGCCCAGTTCGGGTGCGGGGAGCCCTTGGGGGCCGGGACCGAGGTCAGGGGCTTGCCGATGTGCTCGGCCCAGCTCTCGTCCACCCCGGGGACACCGGCCGGGACCTTGCGGTAGCGGTCGTAGTCGTCCCAGGAGATCAGGTGCCGCACCGTGTACCCGCGGCGGCGGATCTCGTCGGCGACCAGGTGCGGGGTCATGACCTCGCGCAGGTTGCCCAGGTGGATGGGGCCGGAGGGGGAGAGTCCGGACGCGACGACGACCGCTGGTTTGCCCGGGGCACGACGCTCCGACTCGGCGATGACCTCGTCCGCGAAACGGGAGACCCAGTCGGTGGTCTCTGTGCTCTGAGCCACGATCGGCACGTCCTCTTCCCTGAAACTTCTCTGGAACTGTTCCGGAGACAGCCGCGCGGTCGCACGGCTGTCCGCTCCATTCTCCCAGCCCGGCCCGCATCCGCGAAAACCGCTTTTCACCGCATGGGATACTCGGTTTCTGTACTCCTTCCACGAACCCGAGCAGAACGGCAGCCACTCCATGGCCTCGGTCACGTCCCTCACCGACTCCGTCCAGCAGCAGCTCGCGTCCGCCCTCACGGCCACCCGGCCGGAGGCCGCCGGCGCCGACCCGCTGCTGCGACGCAGCGACCGGGCGGACTACCAGGCCAACGGAATCCTCGCCCTGGCCAAGAAGGCGAAGGCCAATCCGCGGGAGCTGGCGGCCGAGGTCGTCGCGCGGATCACCACCGGTGACGAGCTGATCAAGGACGTCGAGGTCTCCGGGCCGGGCTTCCTCAACATCACCGTCGCCGACCGGGCGATCACCGCGAACCTCGCCGCGCGCCTCGCGGACGGCGAGCGCCTGGGCGTGCCGCTGAAGCAGGACGCGGGCACCACGGTCGTCGACTACGCCCAGCCGAACGTGGCGAAGGAGATGCACGTCGGCCACCTGCGGTCCGCGGTGATCGGCGACGCCCTGCGCGGCATGCTCGACTTCACGGGCGAGAAGACGATCGGCCGGCACCACATCGGCGACTGGGGCACCCAGTTCGGCATGCTCATCCAGTACCTCTTCGAGCACCCCGGCGAGCTGGCCCCGGCCGAGGACGTCGACGGCGAGCAGGCCATGTCGAACCTGAACCGGGTGTACAAGGCCTCCCGCGCCCTCTTCGACTCGGACGAGGAGTTCAAGGAGCGGGCCCGCAAGCGGGTCGTCGCCCTGCAGTCCGGCGACAAGGAGACGCTGGAGCTGTGGCAGCACTTCGTGGACGAGTCGAAGGTCTACTTCTACTCGGTCTTCGAGAAGCTGGACATGGAGATCCGCGACGAGGAGATCGTCGGCGAGTCCGCGTACAACGACGGCATGCCGGAGACCGCCCGCCTCCTGGAGGAGATGGGGGTCGCGGTGCGCTCCGAGGGCGCGCTCGTGGTGTTCTTCGACGAGATCCGCGGCAAGGACGACCAGCCGGTCCCGCTGATCGTGCAGAAGGCGGACGGCGGCTTCGGCTACGCGGCCTCCGACCTGACCGCGATCCGCAACCGCGTCCAGGACCTGCACGCCACCACGCTGCTGTACGTCGTCGACGTGCGCCAGTCCCTGCACTTCAAGATGGTCTTCGAGACCGCCCGCCGGGCCGGCTGGCTCGGTGACGAGGTCACCGCGCACAACATGGCCTACGGCACGGTGCTCGGCGCCGACGGCAAGCCCTTCAAGACGCGCGCGGGCGCCTCCGTACGCCTCGAGGACCTGCTGGACGAGGCCGTGCAGCGGGCCGCCGAGGTCGTGCGGGAGAAGGCGCGGGACCTGACCGAGGACGAGATCCGGGAGCGGGCCGCGCAGGTCGGCATCGGGGCCGTGAAGTACGCGGACCTGTCGACGTCGCCCAACCGCGACTACAAGTTCGACCTGGACCAGATGGTCTCGCTCAACGGCGACACCAGCGTGTACCTCCAGTACGCCTACGCCCGGATCCAGTCCATCCTCCGCAAGTCCGGCGAGGTCCGCCCCGCCGCCCACCCGGAGCTGGAGCTGCACGAGGCGGAGCGCGCGCTGGGCCTGCACCTGGACGCGTTCGGGGACACGGTCTTCGAGGCGGCCGCGGAGTACGCCCCGCACAAGCTGGCCGCGTACCTGTACCAGTTGGCGTCGCTGTACACGGCGTTCTACGACAAGTGCCCGGTCCTGAAGGCCGAGACGCCGGCGCAGGTGGAGAACCGCCTGTTCCTGTGCGACGTCACGGCCCGCACCCTGCACCGGGGCATGGCCCTGCTGGGCATCCGGACGCCCGAGCGGCTCTGAGCACCGCCGCGCCACGGCACGCGGCCCGTCCTCTCCCCCGTGGGAGGACGGGCCGCGCCCGGTGGTGCGGTGCCGGGGTCCGGCTCAGCAGGTCTCGTTGAACTCCCAGAACGCCGCCTTGGTCTGCGGCCCGGCGATCCCGTCGGCCGTGCCGGCGTTGTAGCCGTGGGCGTTCAGGTAGCGCTGCAGTCCCCGGATCGTCTTGGGGCCGACGATTCCGTCGATCTCGTCCTTGGGGTAGAACCCCTCGGACGCGAACAGGCGCTGCCCCGCCTTCCAGCTGTTGGTGCCCAGCAGCCCGTCGGACGAGCCGGGGTTGTAGCCCATGAACTTCAGGTAGCACTGCCAGTTCTTGGCGTGCCGGGTGTCCAGCCCCAGGTTGTTCACGGCGAGCACGGACACCGCCCCGGCGCTCACCGTCTGCTGCCGGGCCGGCGCGGGCGCGGCCGTCGCGGTGGCCGCCACCGCCAGTGAGCCGACGGCGATCCCGGCCGCGGTGCTCACACTCACGAGTGCCCTGGTCAAAGCGCGCATGGTTTCCCTCCGATGCGTTCGCGGTGCTGTCGACGACGATCCTGCGGCCTGGGCGGCACGCCTGGCGACGGTTGCCGCCCACCTGACGTGCACGCGGGACGTCCCGCCCTCCGACCTGCGGGGATGCCGCGCGGGGAGACGGCACGGCGGGACGCCCCGGGGTGCGGACGGTGGCCGATTCCGTACGAACAGGAGAACCATGGCCGGGTGGGTGCCGTGCCGCTGATGCAGAATGAGGCCCGGGGAACGGGACCTTGACCGGCGAACCCGGACGCGAGTGGGGGAACATGTCGCGTTGGAAAGAGCTGCCCGCCGAACTCGACCCGCGCGTGGCCCGGTTGGTCGTGCGATTACGGGGGCTGAAGGACCACGGCGGACTGAGCATGCGGCAACTGGCCGCGAAGACGGGGTACAGCGCCAAGTCGTGGGAGCGCTATCTCGGCGGGCGGTCGCTGCCGCCCCGGGACGCCGTCGAGGCGATGGCGCGGATCACCGGTGAGGACCCGACCCGGCTGCTCGCCCTGCACGAGGTCGCGGCCGCGCACTGGGCGCGGACCCGAGGCGGCGTCGGCGACCGGCCGGGGGCGGCGGCGACCGGGGCGGACGGCGCGGGGGGAGCGACGGACGGCGCCGCGCCCGTGCCGCCCCGTGGCGGGGAGCCCGAGGGGCGTCTCCCGCGCTTCGCCGTGACGGCGGGTGCGGCGGTCCTGGTCCTGGCCCTTGCCGCCGCCGTCCTGCTGGCCGTGCGGTTCACCGGCACCTCCGGCTCCGACGACGACGGCAGGGCGGTCGGTGCGACGACGGCGGGCCCGGCCCGGGTCACCGCGTCGGCGTCCGGCTCGCCGGCCGCGTACACCTGCCGGATGGAGGAGACCGACGGCCGCTGGTACGCGGGCAACAGCCGCACCGGGGAGGCCATCGTGGCCTACGGCGAGGCCGGTCCCGAGGTGGCCGAGGTGCAGTGCCTGCTGCAGCGGGCGGGGCTGTCCCCGGGGGAGATCGACGGCATCTTCGGCCCGTTGACGCAGCGCGCGGTCAAGCGCGTCCAGAAGCGCAACGGACTCGTCGTGGACGGCATCGTCGGTCCGCACACCTGGAGGGCGCTGCGGGGGAAGGCGCCGACGTGACGCCGGAACGCGAGCGGCTGACCACGGCACTGCGGGAGTTGCGCACCCGTACGGGCCTGAGCCTGGCGGCGCTCGCGGAGCGCACCCCGTACAGCAAGTCGTCCTGGGAGCGCTACCTCAACGGCAAGGCCGTGCCGCCGCGCCGGGCCGTGCGGGACCTGTGCCGGCTCGCCCGGGAACCGGAGGGGCGGCTGCTGGCCCTGTGGGAGATCGCGGAGGCGGAGTGGAGCAACCGTGCGGCGCGGGCCGCCCCGCCCCGCACGGAACCGGCACCCGCGGAACCGGAACCGCCAGGACCCGCATCCGCGCCGGCGGCACCGCCGCCGGAACCGGGGCCGCCCCAACGGCCTCCCGGGCTCCCGGCCCGGCCGCCCCTGCGCCACGGGCGCCTGGTGACGGTGCTCGCCTCGGTGTGCGCCCTCGCCGCCGGCAGCGCCCTCTCGGCGTTCCTGCTGCTGCCGCACCGGCAGGGCGACCGGAAGGCCCAGGCGTCGCCCTCCGCCGCACCGGCCGCGCCCGGCCCCCGCTGCCGGGGCGCCGCCTGCGAGGGCCAGGACCCGATGCAGATGTACTGCGGAGCCGGCCCCGACACCCTCACCACCGAGCGCACCACCACGGGGGCCCGGGTGGAGGTGCGCTACAGCCCCGGGTGCGAGGCCGGCTGGGCCCGGATGTGGGGGACGCGGGTCGGGGACCGGCTGGAGATGACGGCGGGCGGCCCGACCCGGCGGGCGCAGACCGAGGACGAGGTCGACACGGAGTCCTACGTCTACACGGTCATGACCGCGGCCCGGCCCGGGGCCGTCGTCCGGGCCTGCTTCCGGTCGGCGTCGGCCCACGCCGAGCGGGAGTGCGTCGACGCCCGCGTGCACGGCGCCGCCCGGTCGTCCCCGCCCCGGTAGCGGCGAGCCCCCGGCGGCGTCAGTCCCCGAGCAGCGTCAGCCCCTCGGGGGCGTCGATGCCGAACTCCTCCGCCAGCACCCGGCGGGCCTCCGCCTCGTCGGACAGCTTCCGCTCGGTGACCGTGCCGTCGGCGGTGTGCGTCACGGTGAGCCGGTCGCCGTCCAGGAGCAGGTGGGCGTCCGGGGCGAGGCGCTGGACGTAGGGGCGGCGGGAGAAGGGGGAACGCGGGTTCGTGGCGACGTGCCAGTTGATCACCTCGTAGTCGGCCGGCTCGAACGGCTCCACGGTGAACGCGTACTGCGCCTGCCAGCCGTCCGCGGCGTACGCCTGCAGCACCCATGTCTCCAAGGGGCCCCGCTGCGGCGCGTGCACCAGCCGGTGCCGGCGTCCGGCGTCGTGGAACTCGGTGTCCGCGACCAGCGGCACCGGTGCCAGCAGCGAGCCGAGGGCGCCGAAGCCGACGTCGACCAGGTACGGCCGCGGGTCGCCGGGCAGTTCGGCGAGCAGCGCCATGTGCGTGCGCGGCCGGTCCTCGAAGCGGTCGGCGCCGAGGACGACCCGTGCGGTCAGCCGGGTCACCCGGACGCCGAGCGCCTCCAGGGCCGCCGCGAACAGCGTGTTGTGCTCGTAGCAGTACCCGCCGCGCCGGCGGCCGTGGACCAGCTTCGCCGTCAGGTCGGCCAGGTCGAGGGAGGGGGCACGGCCGCCCAGGGCGTCGAGGTTCTCGAAGGGGACGGCCCGCAGGTGGGCGAGCTGCACGCCGCCCAGCGTGGCCGCGTCGGGCCGGCGGGCGCCCTCCCAGCCGATGCGTTCCAGGTAGGCGTCCAGGGAGAAGGGAGCCGTCGTCCGTGTGCTGTCAGCCATGCCCTCACCGTACGTGCGGCACCGACGCCCGCGCCCTCGTCCGTTGGACCTGCCCCGGGCTCCGGCGCGGGTCCTAGGCCCTCGGGCGCACCGCCTGTCCCAGCCCCTCCGCCAGCCTCCGCAGCCCCTCCGCGATCTCGTCCGGGGTCTGCGTCACGTAGCAGAGCCGCAGCGTGGCGCGGTCGGGCTCGTCGGCGTGGAAGGGCGCGCCGGGGACGTAGGCGACGTCGTGCCGGACGACGTCGGGGAGCAGGGCGGTGGTGTCGTAGCCGTCCGGCAGCCGGACCCACAGGAACATGCCGCCCTCGGGGCGGGTCCACCGCGACCCCTGCGGCAGCGCGTCCGCGAGGCCCGCGAGCATGGCGTCCCGGCGGGTGCCGTAGGCGGCGGCGACGCGGGCGACGTGGGTGTCCAGGTCCCGGTCGGCGAGGTAGCGGGCGGCGGCGAGCTGGTTGACGGTCGGGGTGTGCAGGTCGGCGGCCTGCTTGGCGACCGCGCACGCCCGGAGCAGCGCGGCGGGCGCCCGCAGCCAGCCCAGGCGCAGGCCGGGCGCCATGACCTTGGAGAAGGAGCCCAGCAGCACGGTCCGGTCCCGGGCGCCCTCGTAGGAGGCGATCCACGGCACCCGTTCGCCCTCGAAGCGCAGCTCGCCGTACGGATCGTCCTCGACGATCCACAGCCCGCACCGCCCGGCGACCTCGGCGACGGCGGCACGGCGGGCGGCGGGCATGGTGCGGCCGGTGGGGTTGGAGAAGGTGGGGACCGTGTAGAGCAGCCTGGGGCGTTCGCGCACCACCAGCTCCTCCAGGGCCCCGGGGTCGATCCCGTCCTCGTCCCCGGGCACGGCCACCACGCGCGCACCCGCGAACCCGAAGGCCTGGAGCGCGGCCAGATAGCACGGACGTTCGACGAGGACCGTGTCGCCGGGTTCGAGCAGGGCGGTGGCCAGCAGCGACAGGGCCTGCTGCGAACCGGTCGTGACGAGGACGTCGTCGGCGTCGGTGGCCAGCCCGCGCTCCGAGGTGCGGGCGGCGAGCGCGGCCCGCAGGGTGGGCTCGCCCTCGGTGGTGGAGTACTGGAGGGCCCGCGCGGGCTCCTCCGCGAGCACGTCACGGTACGCGGCGGCGATGCCCTCGGCGTCGAACAGCTCGGGGGCCGGCAGCCCGCCCGCGAAGTTGATCACCTCGGGGCGGGCGGTGACGGCGAGGATGTCCCGTACGGGCGAACCGCCGACCGAGCGGACCCGCGCGGCGAGGGACGGCGGCGGAGCGGGCACGGCGGCGGACCCGGCGGGGGCGGCGGGCGCGGTCTCAGTCACGGTCATGCGCGCAGCGTAAAGAAGTACGTGCCGCCTACACACGGCTTTCCGCGATCCGGACACCCGTGCGAGGCGCGGTGGTGCCGTACGCGGGGACGGCCGCGCGGACCGCGGGCGCCCCCCCCGCTCGGCTCAGCCGCCCTCGACCAGCTCCCAGCCGTGGCCGCCGAGGGGGTACGCGTAGTAGGAGTCGTCCCGGGAGGCGCTGGTGCGGAAGGGCTTTCCGTGGTCGTCGACGCGGGTCGTGCCGTGCCGGCCGCCGCTGGTCCACTCCAGCTCCAGGTACCAGCTCACGTCGTGTCCGCTGGTGTGCGCGTTGACGTAGAACACCTCGGGGTCGGACTCGCTGACGCTGTAGGGGAAGTCGCGCTGTCCGCCGATCGGCGTCGCCGGCGGGGTGCCCAGGTCGAGCGACACGTCGAAGGCCTTGGTGTCCACCTGGCCGCCGCAGCCGTTGCCCATCACGTACTGGTTCCAGTCCAGCGGCTGCCCGCTGCTGACCACCCGGACGTGCAGGTCGTTCAGGACGACCGTCTCCGGGCCGGTGCCCTGCACGGTGAGGACGGCCATCTGCCGGTTCGCGGAGACCGCCTTGAGCGGGACGGCCCATCCCACGGCGCCCTGCAGCGGGGGCGGCTCCGGCACGTTCTTGGGGCTGCGGTCGACCAGGAAGGCGTGGTCGCAGGGGAGGTCCCAGTAGTACGGGGTGGTCGACACGGTGAGCGGCGGCCCGTCGGCGGGTGCCTTGCGGCCCGGCGTGGCGGTGCCCGGACGCGACGGTGCCGTGGAGGGGGTCCCGGACGGGGACGACGCGGTCGCGGACGGGGAGGCCGTGGCGGACCGGGAGGCGCTCGCGCTCGGTGAGGGCGACCCGGTGGCGGTGCCGGACACCCGCGTGGAGGTCTGCGCGACGGCCCCGGCGGGACCGCGCCCGCCGTCGTCGTCCGGGCTGGAGACGAGGTTGGCCACGAGCGCCACGGCGGCACTGACGGCGACGACCCCGGACGCGGCGTAGAGCGCGGCGCGCGGGACCCGGCGGCGGGGCGGGGCGGGGGTGTCGAGGACGGGCGGCGCCTCCTGGGCCGACGGGGCGTCCGGCGCCGACGGAATCTCCGGTGCCGACGGAGTCCGCGGTGCGGGGGCTGCGGCCGGAGCCGGATGTGCCGACGGTACCCGCGGGGCGCCCTCCGCGACCGCACCGTCGGCACCGTCCGCGCCCCCGGACTCCCCGGAGCCCCCGTCACCCCGGGCGCCCTCGGCACCGGCGCCGCCGCCTTCCGGCCCGCCCTTCTTCACTCCCCGCAGCGCGTCCGCGCGGATCCAGCGGCGGTGCAGTTCGAGCAGTTCCTCGGGCGTCGCCCGGCACACGCGGGCGAGGCGTTCGACGGGGGCGAACTCGACCGGGACCACCTCCCCGCTGACGTACCGGTGCAGGGTCGAGCCGCTCATGTGCAGCCGCTTGCCGAGTGCCCCGTAACTGAGCCCGGACCGCTCCTTCAGCTCCCGAAGCAGTCCCGCGAAGTCGTCCCCCGCCACCGTTCCTCCCTCTTCTCGCATCCCCGTACCGCGTCCCAGAAGGACACCGTTCCCGCAGGTCAGGGCGTTCCTGGCGTCCCATCGTCCCGCATGTTCCCCCCGTGCTGGCGGCCGGGACGAGCACGACCGCAAGCTGTGGTCATCAAAGCAGCCGCTCCCGGTGAACGGTCGAGCGGCTCGCCCCAACTCCCCTTTTCCGAAGGAGAACTTCCATGTCCGCACGCCGCCTCACCCGTACCCGCCTGTTCGCCGCGACCACGGTCGCGCTGGCCGCGCTCTCCCTGACGGCCTGCGAGGGCGACGCACTCACGGGCAGCCCGTCCCCCGAGTCCTCCTCCTCCGCGTCGGCGGACGGGAACGACAGCCGGCCGGCGGGCGGCGCAAAGGGCGACGCCCATCAGACGGGCGACACGGGAGCCACGGGTGACACGGGCGACACGGGGAAGACCGGCTCCACGGGCTCCGGGTCGAACGGCTCCGCCGGGAAGCAGGGCAACGCGTCGGGCTCGG
Source organism: Streptomyces ardesiacus (assembly GCF_003112575.1). Taxonomy (GTDB): domain Bacteria; phylum Actinomycetota; class Actinomycetes; order Streptomycetales; family Streptomycetaceae; genus Streptomyces; species Streptomyces ardesiacus. Next base: position 25,386 of record NZ_BEWC01000002.1, on the reverse strand, counting down.
ACTCCGGCTCCGGCAAGGGCTCCGGCGGCTCCGACGCGGCCCTCCCCGGCAAGTGCTCCGCGAGCGACGTCCGCATCACCGCGGCCAAGGCCCCCCGCCCGATCAACCACCTGCTGCTGACCGCCACGAACACCGGCTCGAAGACGTGTGCGCTGCCGCAGTACCCGGCGGCACGCTTCGGCGAGGCCCAGGCGGTGCCGCCGGTCGCGGAGTCCAGCAAGCCGCAGTCGCTGACGACGCTGGCCCCCGGCGAGTCGGGGTACGCGGGCGTGCGCCTGTCGTCCGGCGACGGCAGCGGCGAGAACGGCTACACGACGACCGCCCTCACCGTCCCCTTCGAGGACGGCTCCATCGCCCGGGTCACGCTGCCCTCGGGCGGCGTGTACGTGGACACCGCGCTGATGGTCACCTACTGGCAGACCGACGTGTCCAACGCCCTCGAGTACTGAAGGGGTCCGCGCACCCGGACCCCCTGCACGAAGGGCCGGCACAGGTCGCTCAGCGCAGCGTGCGGGCGACCTCGGTCGCCCAGTACGTCAGGATGTTGCGCGCGCCCGCCCGCTTGATCCCGGTGAGGCTCTCCAGGACGGCCCGGTCGCGGTCGATCCAGCCCTTCTCGGCGGCGGCCTCGATCATCGAGTACTCGCCGGAGATCTGGTAGGCGGCGACGGGCACGTCGCTGGCCTCGGCGACCTTGGCGAGGATGTCGAGGTAGGGCCCGGCCGGCTTGACCATCACCATGTCGGCGCCCTCCTCCAGATCCAGCGCCAGCTCCCGCAGCGACTCGCGCACGTTGGCGGCGTCCTGCTGGTAGGTCTTCCGGTCGCCCTTGAGCGACGAGCCGACGGCCTCGCGGAAGGGCCCGTAGAAGGCGGAGGCGTACTTGGCGGTGTACGCGAGGATCGCGACGTCCTCCCGCCCGATCTGGTCGAGGGCATCACGGACGACACCGATCTGCCCGTCCATCATCCCGCTGGGCCCCACGACATGGGCGCCCGCGTCGGCCTGGACCTGCGCCATCTCGGCGTACCGCTCCAGGGTGGCGTCGTTGTCGACCCGCCCCTGGTCGTCGAGGACCCCGCAGTGCCCGTGGTCGGTGAACTCGTCGAGGCAGAGGTCGGACATGACGAGCAGCTCGTCCCCGACCTCGGCCCGTACGTCGCGCAGCGCGACCTGGAGGATCCCGTCGGGGTCGGTACCGGCCGTCCCGAGGGCGTCCTTGTTCCCCTCCTCCGGCACCCCGAAGAGCATGATCCCGGAGATCCCGGCCTCCACCGCCTCCGCGGCGGCCTTCTTCAGCGTGTCCCGGGTGTGCTGCACGACGCCGGGCATGGCCGCGATCGGCACCGGCTCGCTCACGCCCTCCCGGACGAAGGCGGGGAGGATGAAGTCGGCGGGGTGCAGCCGGGTCTCGGCGACCATCCGACGCATCACGGGGGTGGTCCTCAGCCGCCGGGGCCGGGTGCCGGGAAAGGATCCGTACGTCGTCATACCACCTACGCTACGCCCGCCCCGCCCGTGCCTTTGCCGACGGGGAGTCGGCCCGGCGACTGTCCGATCCGTTCAAGAGAACGGTGCCGACGGCCCGCTACCGTCGCCGCCATGAACAGCACCGGCAGCGACTCCCGCCACCTGAGCATCCGCATCGACCGCGGCGTGGACGACGTCTACGCCTACGCCTCGGACCCGGCCAACCTGCCCGCGTGGGCCCACGGCCTCGGCGCCACCGTCGAGAGGATCGGGGGCGAGTGGATCGCGGACTCCTCCCCCCTCGGCCGGGTCAAGGTCGCCTTCGTCCCCCGCAACGACCTCGGCGTCCTCGACCACGACGTCACGCTCCCCTCCGGCGAGACCGTCCACAACCCGGTCCGCGTCATCGCCGACGGCACGGCGAGCGAGGTCGTCTTCACGCTCCGCCGGCAACCGGGCACGGCCGACGCGGACTTCGAACGCGACGCGGCCATGGTCACCGCCGACCTGACCCGGCTGAAGGAGGTGCTGGAGTCCGCGTAGGGCACCGCGGGGGCTCCCGGCCGTCACCCGGCGGCCGCCTCCAGCGCCCCCGCCGGCAGCCCCAGTTCCGTCTCCGCGACAGCGCGGGCCACACCGGTCAGCGGGCCGGCCCGGTGCCCCTCGCTGGTGTTGATGTACGCGCTGGTGCCGTCGATGGCGACGAGGATGCGCACGGCCGCCGCCCAGGGGTCGCCGCAGCGGAAGTCCGCCGTTTCCACCCCGGCCGCGACGACCCGCTCGATGCGCCGGCACCACAGCAGTTCCTGCTCCACCACGTGCTCGCGGAGCACCGGGCGGTACCGGGAGAGGTGCCGCGCGTTCAGCCACAGCCGGCTGACGTCGTCGAAGTCGTCGCTGGAGATGAGGCCGAAGAAGCGCCGCAGGGCGCCCAGCGGACCACGCGCGGCGCCCCCGCCCGGGTCCTCCGCGCCGTCCTGCGCGCCGTCCTCCGCGCCGTCCTGCGCGCCGGTCGTCCCGGGCCGCGCGGGCCACTCGGGGAGCAACCCGTCCAGCTCCGTCATCGTGGCGCTCGTGAAGGCCTCGGCCACGAGTTTGTCGGCCGCCGGGAAGTAGTGGCCGACCAGGCCGGACTGGACGCCCAGTTCCTCGGCGACCCGGCGCAGCGTGATGCATTCCAGCCCTTCCGTGAGCCCGATCCGCGCCGCGGTGGTGACGATCTCGTGGCGGCGCTCGACCGGCGTTTTGCGCACGCGTTTTCCCGGACCCCTTGACGTCATGGGGGGAATGTTATTGAGTGTGCGACCAATTAAGCAATTGGTCAGGCGACCAATAGCGCCGCTCCGGCACGCACCACGGTCAGGGGACGCACGTGAACGACACTCGCACCGATGCCGGTGACCTCGCCGACTACGGCTACCAGCAGGAACTGAAGCGCACCCTGTCCGCCTGGGCGGTGTTCGCGATCGGCTTCGCGACCATCTCACCGGTCGTCGGGATCTACGCCGTCGTCCAGCTCGGCTTCGTCTTCGCCGGCCCCGCGTGGATCTGGGCGGTCGTCGTGGCCTTCCTCGGCCAGCTCCTGGTGGCCACCGTCTACGCCGAACTGTCCTCCCAGTTCCCGATGACGGGCGGCGTCTACCAGTGGGTGCGCCGGCTGGGCGGTCCCCGGCTCGGCTGGCTGGTCGGCTGGCTCTACCTGGCCTCCGCCGTCGCCTCCCTGACCACCGTGGCCTACCTGGGGGCGAGCTGGCTGCACATGCTCGTGGCCGACGGCACCCCCTCGCCGCTGACCCACGTCCTGCTCGGCGTGGTCTTCGTCGCCGTGGCGCTCGGCATCAACCTGCTCGGCGTCAACCCGGTGAAGCACTTCCTCAACGCGGGCATCATCGCCGAGGGCCTCGCCTCCATCGCGGTCAGCCTGATCCTCCTGCTGTTCGTCCGCAACAACGGCTTCGGCATCCTCTTCGAGACCCTCGGAGCGGGCCGGGCCTCCGGCGGGTCGGTCCTGGCGGGCTTTTTGACCTGCCTGGCCGTGGCGGGCTGGGCCTTCCTGGGCTTCGACGCGACCACGCAGGTCGCGGAGGAGACCGAGCAGCCGCGCCGCAGCGTGCCGCGGGCCCTGCTGCGCGCCTACCTGTTCGTCGCCTTCACCGTGCTGCTCACCGGCCTCGCGGTGACGCTGGCGCTCGGCCGCCCCCGCGACGCCGTGGCGGGGGCGATCGCCGACCCCGTCTTCACCGCCGTGACCGACGGACTGGGCGGGTGGAGCGAGAAGCCGTTCATCGTCGTCGTCCTGATCGCGTTCCTGGCGTGCGCCATCTCGATCCAGACGTACATCGGCCGCGCCGTCTTCGCCTTCGCCCGCGACCGGCAACTGCCCTTCTCCGCGACCCTGGCCACCGTCGGCCCCCGCCAGATCCCGTACGTCTCCCTCATCGCGACCGCCGTGCTGGCCGTCCTCGGGCTCCTGCTGGGGCTGAACGGCAACGCCGCCGCGACCCTGATCTCGTTCGGCTCGGGCGGCTTCTACTTCATCTTCCTCACCGTCGCCCTCGTGGCGCTCGCCGCCCGCCTGAGCGGCCGGTGGAACCCGGCGGCCGGGCAGGTGCGACTGGGCCGGCTCGGCCTGGCCGTCAACGTGCTCGCCGTCCTCTGGCTGCTCTTCGAAGCGGTCAACATCGCCTGGCCGCGTGCCGAACTGGCACCGGCCGACGGCGGCTGGGTCCAGACGTGGGCCGTGATCCTCGTCTTCTCCGTGCTCTTCGTCGTCGGCGCCGCCTACGTCGTCCTCGCCAGGCCCCACACCCGGCTCCCGCACCACACCGGCCCCCGGCCGAACCCCGAAGAGGTGAACGCGTCCTGATGTCGTCGCAACTCTCCCCCGCCGTCGTCTTCGAGCCCGGCTCGGGCCTGCGCACCCGTGAGGTGGCGCTGCGCCCCGCCGGACCGGGCGAGGTCGAGATCGACGTCCGCGCGGCCGGCGTGTGCCACTCGGACCTCCACATCGTGACCGGCGACTGGCCCACCGACCGTCCCCTCGTCCTCGGCCACGAAGCGGCCGGCGTCGTCACCGGCACGGGCCCCGGGGTCACCGCCCTGAGCCCCGGCGACCACGTCGTCCTCTCCTGGTTCGCCCCGTGCCGGCGCTGCCGCAAGTGCGTGGCCGGACAGGCGTGGCTGTGCACCGGCACCAAGGCCGTCGCCAACACCCTGCCCGACGGAAGCACCCCCTTCTCCGACGCCCGGGGCGAGCCGGTCTGGCCCTACCTCGGGCTGGGCGCCTTCACCGACCGGCTGGTCGTCCCCGAGACGGCGGCGGTCAAGGTGCCGGCCGAGCTGCCGTTCGGCATCGGCGCGCTGCTCGGCTGCTCGATCACCACCGGAGTCGGCGCGGTCATGAACACCGCGGGGGTCCGCCCCGGCGAGTCCGCGGTCGTCGTCGGCACGGGCGGCGTGGGCCTGAGCGTCGTCATGGGCCTGCGCCTGGTGGGCGCCGATCCCGTCGTCGCCGTCGACCTCTCCCCCGAACGCCTCGCCGTGGCCCGGCGCTTCGGCGCCACCCACACCCTGGACGGCGCGGAGACCGACGTGGCCGCCTGGTGCCAGGAGCACCTCGGCGGCGTCGACCACGCCTTCGAGGCGATCGGCAGCCCGCGGGTCATCGAGACCCTCCCCGCCATGCTCGCCCCGGGCGGGGCCGCCGTACTCGTCGGCATGGCGGCCACCGGCGCGACCGGCTCCTTCAACCTGTTCGACCTCGCCGACCAGGGCAAACGCATACTCGGCTGCAACTACGGCTCCAGCGTCGGGGAGATCGACATCCCGAAGCTCGCCCGCCTCCACCTGGCCGGCCGGCTCCCGCTGGACGACCTGATCGGCAAGGTCCGCCCCCTCACGGAGGCGGCCGAGGCCTTCGACGACCTCAGGGCCAACACCGGCGTCCGCACCATCCTGGAGCCCTGACCCACGCCGTCCGCCCTCCCCCACCCCACCCCGGAGACCCGATGTACGCCGTAACCGACCCCACCACCGGCGAAGTCACCGAGACCTGCCCCACCGCCTCCGACGCGGACGTCGCCGCCGCCGTGACCGCCGCCCACGAGGCCGCCGCCTGGGGGCGCACGAGCACGGTGGCCGAACGCGCCGCGCTGCTGCGCCGCCTGGGCGACCTGCACACCGAGCACCGCGACCGGCTGGCCGCGAGCATCGTCCGCGAGATGGGCAAACCCCTGGCGGAGGCCGAGGGCGAGGTCGGCTTCTGCGCCGACATCTACCACTACTACGCCGACCACGCCGCGGAGTTCCTCGCCGACGAGCCGCTGCCCGTCACCTCGGGTCCCGGCAGCGCCGTCGTCCGGCGCGCCCCCGTCGGCGTGCTGCTCGGCATCATGCCGTGGAACTTTCCGGCCTACCAGGTCGCCCGCTTCGCCGCCCCCAACCTGGCCCTGGGCAACACGGTCGTGCTCAAGCACGCGCCCCAGTGCCCCGCCACCGCCGCCCTGCTGGAGCGGCTCTTCGCCCAGGCGGGCTTCCCGGCCGGCGCCTACGTCAACGTGTACGCCACCAACGATCAGGTCGCGACGGTCATCGCCGATCCGCGCGTGCGGGGCGTCTCGCTCACCGGCTCGGAGCGGGCCGGTGCCGCCGTCGCCGAGATCGCCGGACGGCACCTGAAGAAGGTCGTCCTGGAACTCGGCGGCTCGGACCCCTTCCTCCTGCTCTCCACCGACGACCTGGACGCGGTCGTCGAGGCGGCCGTCGCCGCCCGCCTCGACAACACGGGCCAGGCGTGCAACGCGGCCAAGCGGTTCATCGTCGTCGAGGAGTGGTACGAGGCGTTCACCGAGCGGTTCACCGCCCGCCTCCTCGCGGGTGCGACGGGGGCGCCGCTGTCGTCCGTCGCCGCCGCCGAGCACCTGGCCCGCCAGGTCGACGAGGCCGTCGCCCAGGGCGCCACCCTGCACAGCGAGGGCGAACGGCACGGGGCGTACTTCCCGCCCGGCGTCCTCACCGGCCTGACCACCGAGCACACCGCCGCCCGCCAGGAACTGTTCGGCCCGGTGGCGACGGTCTTCCCGGCGGCCGACGAGGACGACGCCGTACGCATCGCCAACGACACCCCCTACGGCCTCGGCTCCTACGTCTTCACCACCGACCCCGCCCAGGCCGACCGCGTCGCCGACCGCATCGAGGCCGGCATGGTCTTCGTCAACGGCGTCGGCGCGGAGGGCGCGGAACTCCCCTTCGGCGGCATCAAGCGCTCCGGCTTCGGCCGTGAACTGGGCCGCGCGGGCATCGAGGAGTTCGTCAACAAGAAGCTCATCCGCACGATCAGGTGACCCGCGGCGCGGCCGGCGGCCACGGCACGTCGGCCAGCAGGGGCAGCAGAACCTCCTCCTCGTAGTCGAGATGTGCGTTCAACTCGGTGGACATGGCGGCCAGTTCCTGCCGGAAACGTTCCGGCTCGGTGACGGTGACCCGCACCAGCAGGGCGGCCAGCTCCCCCTGGATGCGGGCGACGGTGCGGTGTTCGCCGGCGAGCCGGTCGAAGACGCCGCCCAGGTGCGGATGGTGACGGGCGATGCCGGGGAACAGATGCCCGTCCTCGCTCGCGTGATGGAACTCCAGCGCCTGGCAGAACGCCAGGCACCGCTGCCGGATCTGCAGCCCGAGCCCGGGCGCCGCGCCGGCCGCCGCCCCCGGGGACGCGAAGTACGCCTCGGGCTCGGCCCGCTCCAGCACCACGACCGGCAGCAGCCGGCTGGTGCGGGCCTGGTAGTCCCCGTAGCCGGGCGCCACCCGCACGGCGTGCGCGAACAGTTGCTCGCGCCGCTCCCCTTCGGCGGGCACCGCGAGCGCCTCGAAGTCGGCGGTGCCCACCTCCACGCGGACGACGGGACGGGCGAGCAGGTTGTGGTACCAGCCGGGATGCCGCGGGCCACCGAGGTTGGACCCGACGACGAGCAGGGCCCCCTCGTGACGGACGTAACCGAGCGGCACGGTCCGCGAGATGCCCGACCGGGCACCGGTGGTGGTCAGCAGAAGCAGGTCACCGCCTGCGAAGGGGCCACCGACCTTGCCTTCGTTGGCGCGGAACTCGTCGATGACGGACTGATGGAACGACGTGGGCATGAAGTTCTGTGTCTCCAGGACGGCAGGCCGCGGCGACGGCACGTGCCGCGGCCTGCGGAGGAATGAGGGACGAGCACGAGAGGGACGCGCGGAAGCGCTGCGTCGGGAATCCCGGGATCAGGGCGCGGAGCAGGAACGCATCACGTACCCCTTGGAGGAAGGGCGCTCGCCCGATCGCCGGCCGGCCCACTGCTCTTTGACCGGCGCCACGCGGCACCACCCTCATTACACGCACCGACCCGCAGGACTGTCAACGCGCTCGTCCCACGCCCCGGTCAGTGCACCCAGAGCTCGTACCAGTCGTGCCCGTTCTGCTGCCCCGTGTACTTGCACATGTACAGCGGCCCCCACAGGACCGCCCCGGCCTGCCCGGCGCGGTCGCACTCGGCCGCGGTCGTGTAGTACCCGGCGATGCGCCACGTACTGGCCTCCGCCGCGGTGGCGCTGGACAGTGGCAGGGCGATGGCCGCGGCAACGGCGGCAGCGGCCAGGGCGATACGTCGCTTCATGTGCCAACTCCGTTTGTCCATGGACATCCTGACAAAACGCCGGATGTCAGGGGAGGTGGTGCGATGTCGCTCGCATCCTAGACCGCCCCGCACCGACAGGTCCAGACCAATGCACGGGGAGTCGGAGGGAGAACGACGACGGGGCGCCCCCTACCGGGAGCGCCCCCTCTCGCCTCAGGTCGAAGACCGCCGTCTCCGCGACCCCGGCCGCCGTTCGCTCGGCCGCGTCACCGGGTCCCCCGCCTCCAGCGCCGCCGCCCGGCGCCGCAGGCCGAAGTCGGCCAGGGCCTCCGCCAGTTTGTGGACGGACGGTTCGGGGGCCATGACGTCGACGCGCAGGCCGTGCTCCTCGGCCGTCTTGGCCGTCGCCGGGCCGATGCACGCGATCACCGTGACGTTGTGCGGCTTGCCCGCGATGCCCACCAGGTTGCGGACCGTGGACGACGACGTGAAGAGCACCGCGTCGAAGCCGCCGCCCTTGATGGCCTCCCGGGTCGTGGCGGGGGGCGGCGAGGCGCGCACCGTGCGGTAGGCCGTGACGTCGTCGACCTCCCAGCCCAGCTCGATCAGACCGGCGACCAGGGTCTCCGTGGCGATGTCGGCACGGGGCAGGAACACCCGGTCGATGGGATCGAAAACAGGGTCGTACGGCGGCCAGTCCTCCAGCAGGCCCGCCGCCGACTGCTCACCGCTCGGCACCAGGTCCGGCTTCACGCCGAAGGCGATGAGGGCGTTGGCCGTCTGCTCGCCGACCGCCGCGACCTTGATGCCCGCGAAGGCACGGGCGTCCAGCCCGTACTCCTCGAACTTCTCGCGGACCGCCTTCACCGCGTTGACCGACGTGAACGCGATCCACTCGTAGCGGCCCGTGACCAGGCCCTTGACCGCCCGCTCCATCTGCTGCGGGGTGCGCGGCGGCTCCACCGCGATGGTCGGGACCTCGTGCGGGACCGCGCCGTAGGACCTCAGCTGGTCGGAGAGCGACGCCGCCTGCTCCTTGGTGCGCGGCACGAGGACCTTCCAGCCGAACAGCGGCTTGGACTCGAACCACGAGAGCTGGTCACGCCGGGCGGATGCGCTGCGCTCGCCGACCACGGCTATCACCGGGCGGCCGCCGTCCGGGGACGGCAGCACCTTCGCCTGCTTCAGGGTCTGCGCGACCGTGCCGAGCGTCGCGGACCAGGTGCGCTGCCTGGTCGTCGTACCGGCGATCGTCACCGTCAGCGGGGTGTCCGGCTTGCGGCCCGCCGACACCAGCTCGCCGGCCGCCGCGGCCACCGAGTCCAGCGTCGTCGACACGACCACCGTGCCGTCGGAGGCGCCCACCTCGGTCCAGCACCGGTCCGACGCCGTACGGGCGTCCACGAACCGCACGTCCGCGCCCTCCGCGTCCCGCAGCGGCACACCGGCGTACGCGGGCACGCCGACGGCGTTCGCGATGCCGGGGACGACCTCGAAGGGCACCCCGGCCGCGGCGCAGGCCAGCATCTCCTCGGCGGCGTACGTGTCGAGCCCGGGGTCACCGGTGACCGCACGCACGACCCGCCTGCCGCCCCGCGCGGCCTCCATGACAAGATGTGCGGCATCCCGCACAGCGGGGGCGCCCAGGGTCGTTGACGCACCGTCAACAACCGTGAGCTGGGGCGCGCCTGTGCCCGGATCCGACGGATCGGCGTCCGTGTGCACCTCCGACACGCCCTGCCTCGCGTGCGTACGCACGACGTCGAGCACCTCGTGCTCGGCGACGAGGACGTCCGCGTGGGCCAGCGCCTCCACGGCGCGCAGAGTCAGCAGTCCCGGATCTCCGGGTCCGGCACCCAGGAAGGTGACGTGCCCGTGTTCCGGACCGGCGGGAAAGGTGGTGGGGCTCACTGTGCTCGCTCCCCCATCAGACCGGCCGCGCCCTGGGCGAGCATCTCGGTGGCCATGTCGCGACCGAGTGCCATCGCCGCCTCGTGCGTCTCGGGCACGGGACCGGTGGTGGACAACTGCACCAGCGTCGAGCCGTCGGTCGTGCCGACGACGCCGCGCAGGCGCATTTCCTTGACAGTCTGCCCGTCGGCCAGAAGGTCGGCCAGCGCGCCCACGGGGGCGCTGCAGCCGGCCTCCAGGGCGGCGAGCAGTGACCGCTCGGCCGTCACGGCGGCCCGCGTGAACGGGTCGTCGAGCTCGGCGAGCGCGGCGACCAACTCCGCGTTGTCCGCGGGGCATTCGATCGCCAGTGCCCCCTGGCCGGGGGCCGGCAGAACCGTGTCGACCGACAGGAAGTCGGTCACCTCGTCGATGCGTCCCACCCGGTTCAGGCCGGCGGCGGCCAGCACGACCGCGTCCAGCTCGCCGCTGCGGACGTATCCGATGCGCGTGTCGACGTTGCCCCGGATCGGGACCGTCTCGATCTCCATGCCGTGGGTGCGGGCGTACGCGTTCAGCTGCGCCATGCGGCGCGGCGCACCCGTGCCGACGCGCGCCCCGCGCGGGAGGTCGGTCAGCTTGCGCGCGTCCCGGGCGACGACCACGTCCCGCGGGTCCTCGCGCACCGGGATCGCGGCCACGACCAGGCCCTCGTGCTGCGCGGTGGGGAGGTCCTTGAGCGAGTGAACCGCGAAGTCCACCTCTCCCCGCAGCAGCGCCTCGCGCAGCGCGGCGACGAACACGCCCGTGCCGCCGATCTGCGCCAGGTGCTCGCGCGACGTGTCCCCGTACGTGGTGATCTCGACCAGCTCAACGGGCCGACCGGTCACCTGGCTCACGGCGTCCGCCACCTGCCCGGACTGGGCCATGGCGAGCTTGCTCCGCCTGGTGCCCAGCCTCAGTGCCTTCTCAGTCATGCCGGCCCTCGGTTCTTCTCAGTGGTGCTGTTCTCGGCGCGGGAGACGGAGGCCACCGTCTCCTGGTCGAGGTCGAACAGGGTGCGCAGCGCGTCCGCGTACCCGGCGCCACCGGGTTCGGCGGCGAGCTGCTTGACCCGTACCGTCGGCGCGTGCAGCAGCTTGTCGACCACACGCTTGACGGTCTGGGTGATCTCGGCGCGGTGCTTGTCGTCGAGCCCCGGCAGGCGCCCCTCCAGCCGCGCGATCTCGCCGGCCACGACCTCGGCGGCCATGCTGCGCAGCGCGACCACGGTGGGCGTGATCCGCGCGGCGCGCTGGGCGGCGCCGAAGGCGGCGACCTCGTCGGCGACGATCCGGCGGACCATGTCGACGTCGGCGGCCATCGGGGCGTCGGCGGAGGCGTCGGCGAGCGACTCGATGTCCACCAGGCGCACCCCGGCCAGCCGGTGCGCGGCGGCGTCGACGTCGCGCGGCATCGCCAGGTCGAGGAGGAAGAGCACCGGCGCGGGGCGCGGCGTCTCGGCGACGGGCTCCGGGCGGCGGCGCTCGGGGATGCGGCCGACGCGGGTCGCCGTCGCGGCGAGCGCGCCGATCAGCTCGGCCTCCGCCTCCGGTCCCGGCCGGCCCGTCTCGCGCGGCCGGTCCACCGCCGTGCCGCCCGCGGCCCAGGCCCCGTGCTGCTCCAGCGTCGCCGCGTCCATGCCGGCCACGGCGGCCTCGCCCAGGACGGAGAAGCCGGAGGGCACGGAGGACAGGTCCAGCGGGCAGTTCTCGTCGCCGCCGGCCACCGGCAGTGGCGTTTCCGCACCCCGCCGATCCTCCGGTACGGCGACGGCGGCGGCCTCGACGGGCGCGCCGGTGCGCCCCTGCACCGCCGCGGCCACGGCGTCGGCCGTGAGGACCAGCCCGGTCGCACCCGTGCAGGAGACGGCCACGTCGGCACGTGTCAGCTCGACCGGCACCGCGTCCATCGGTACCGCGCGGGCCAGCACGTCCGTGTCGTCGCCCTCGGTCAGGATCCGTGCGAGGCGCTCGGCGCGCTCGAAGGTGCGGTTGGCGACCACGATCTCGGCGACCCCGGACCGCGCCAGCGTCGCGGCGGCCAGCGAGGACATCGAACCGGCGCCGATGACCAGGGCCTTCTTGCCCCGGGCCCACCCCTGGACGTCGGCCCCGGCGGACAACTGCTCCAGGCCGAAGGTGACCAGGGACTGTCCTGCGCGGTCGATCCCCGTCTCGGAGTGGGCGCGCTTGCCGACCCGCAGCGCCTGCTGGAACAGGTCGTTCAGGAGCCGCCCCGCGGTGTGCAGGTCCTGGGCGCGGGCGAGGGAGTCCTTTATCTGGCCGAGGATCTGCCCCTCGCCGACCACCATCGAGTCCAGCCCGCACGCCACCGAGAACAGGTGGTGCACGGCCCGGTCCTCGTAGTGCACGTAGAGGTGGGGAGTGAGCTCCTCCAGGCCGACCCCGCTGTGCTGGGCGAGCAGTGTGGACAGCTCGGCGACACCGGCGTGGAACTTGTCCACGTCGGCGTACAGCTCGATGCGGTTGCAGGTGGCCAGCACCGCGGCCTCGGCGGCCGGTTCGGCGGCGACCGTGTCCTGGAGCAGCTTGAGCTGCGCGTCCGCGTTCAGGGACGCGCGCTCCAGCACGCTGACGGGGGCGCTGCGGTGGCTCAGCCCGACGACGAGGAGGCTCATGCCGGCATCACGGCGGGTACGTCCCCGTCGGGTCCCTGGTCGGTGGAGGGCTGCTGCTTGCGGGCGGCGACGGGCGGCACCACGGTGTCGGCCGCGGCCTCCTCGCCCGCCTTGCGCTGCTCGTGGAAGGCGAGGATCTGCAGCTCGATGGAGAGGTCGACCTTGCGCACGTCGACGCCCTCGGGGACGTTCAGCACGGTCGGCGCGAAGTTGAGGATGGAGGTGACGCCGGCGGCCACGAGACGGTCGCAGACCTGCTGGGCGGCACCGGCGGGGGTCGCGATCACACCGATGGAGACACCGTCGTCCTGGATGATCTTCTCCAGCTCGTCGGTGTGCTGCACCGGGATGCCGGCGACGGGCTTTCCGGCCATTGCCGGATCGGCGTCGATGAGCGCGGCGACCCGGAAACCGCGGGAGGCGAACCCGCCGTAGTTGGCGAGCGCGGCACCGAGGTTGCCGATTCCTACGATCACAACCGGCCAGTCCTGGGTGAGGCCGAGTTCGCGCGAGATCTGGTACACGAGATACTCGACGTCGTAACCGACACCACGCGTCCCGTAGGAGCCGAGGTAGGAGAAGTCCTTGCGCAGCTTCGCGGAGTTGACTCCCGCGGCGGCGGCCAGCTCCTCGGAGGAGACCGTGGGCACCGAGCGCTCGGAGAGCGCGGTCAGCGCGCGGAGGTACAGCGGAAGCCTGGCGACGGTGGCCTCGGGAATCCCTCGGCTGCGGGTCGCCGGTCGGTGTGTTCGGCCAGTTGCCACGGTGCTCCTGCGGGTAGAGCGGGGCTGTAGGCGGTCATACGTCCCTACATGACCGCCCCGTCGAATGCAGGCTATGTCTTTGTGAACGCGTGCACAAAGATGGTGTCCGATTTGCCCGGCCAACGTGACCGGGGTCACGCGCCCCCGGCGCCCGGAACGGGAACCGGCGCACAGACACCTTCGTCCCTCACTCATCGGGGGCAAAGCCGCACACGCTCCTCACGATCAACGCCCCCGAGACCTGGTCACCATCGATCCTAAGCGACCATACGGACTACTTGTACTGATCGGTCAGTGCCTTGCGCAGCCGTTCCTCGTTCACACGCCAGAAGGTGTGCTGCCGTCCGTCGACCAGCACGACCGGAATCTGCTCCCAGTACTGGTCATGGAGTTGGCGGTCCTCGGTGATGTCCTTCCCCTCCCAGGGGACGCCGAGTTCGGCACAGACCTTCTCGACGACGAGCTGTGCGTCATCACACAGATGACAGCCGGGTTTGCGGATGAGGGTGACGAGATGGTTCTCGGAGTGCTCAGAGGTCTGGGGCCGCGCGGGCTGGCGGCGGAACAGGGGACTCATGCCGGCCATTCTCGCGCGCCCCGGCGCCCCCTCGGCCGGAGGCGGTCGCACGGCACGGTCGCCCGGAGTTCACGGCCCGCAAACCTCTCGGCTCCGGAACACCCGAACACACTGGCTATGCTCACGGGCATGGCCGCTCTTCGATGGCTCACTCCCCGTAGGCGCTCCGCCACGGCGCGGAGCGTGTTGGCAGGCGAGGCCTCGGCGGAGGCGGCGCGCAAGTCCGCGGAGGCCGCCGAGACCGCAGAGACCGCAGAGACCGCTCAGGAAGCGGACTCCGGCGCGGAGCCGGAGTTCCCGGTGCACGGCGACGACCGGGCCGCCGCCTTCTTCGACCTCGACAACACCGTCATGCAGGGCGCCGCGATCTTCCACTTCGGCCGCGGCCTGTACAAGCGGAAGTTCTTCGAGACCCGCGACCTCGCCCGCTTCGCCTGGCAGCAGGCGTGGTTCCGGCTGGCCGGGTTCGAGGACCCGGAGCACATGCAGGACGCCCGCGACTCCGCGCTCTCGATCGTCAAGGGCCACCGCGTCTCCGAGCTGAAGTCGATCGGCGAGGAGATCTACGACGAGTACATGGCCGAGCGGATCTGGCCCGGCACCCGCGCCCTCGCCCAGGCCCACCTGGACGCCGGGCAGAAGGTCTGGCTGGTCACGGCCGCCCCGGTGGAGATCGCCCAGGTGATCGCCCGCCGCCTGGGCCTGACCGGTGCGCTCGGCACGGTGGCCGAGTCGGTCGGCGGCGTCTACACCGGCCGGCTGGTCGGCGAACCGCTGCACGGCCCCGCGAAGGCCGAGGCGGTGCGCGCGCTGGCGGCGGCGGAGAGCCTGGACCTGTCCCGCTGCGCCGCCTACAGCGACTCCCACAACGACATCCCGATGCTGTCGCTGGTCGGACACCCGTACGCGATCAACCCGGACTCCAAGCTGCGCAAGCACGCCCGCGAGCTGGAGTGGCGACTGCGCGACTACCGCACCGGCCGCAAGGCGGCCAAGGTCGGCATCCCCGCGGCCGCGGGCGTCGGCGCGGTGGCGGGCGGCACGGCGGCGGCCATCGCCCTGCACCGGCGCCGCCGTTGACCGGGAGCCGCCGGCACCGGCCCAATCGGGATGACGTACCCCCGGCGCGGGCCCGCCAGTCCCCTTAACCCACATCGGCCACAACACGCTCTGTAGCCACCAGGAATCCGAACCGTTCCGGTCGCCAAGTGATCAATTTGGCGCACCTGATCGGGCGTCAATCGGGCACGGAAGCGACGTAATCGATGATTTGAGCAACTGGGCGTAGCAGCACCTGTACGAAGCGTTATTCTCCTCAGACGCATTCCGGTGCCCCACCTTCGCTACGACGGGTGAATGGTTCCGTACTGCACGTGATGGAAGCTCTGCCTCTGGGAGTCCCGTGTACCCACACGTCGGGGTTGACGCCTCGGGCCTGGCTACGCTGCGCGCAACGGTCAAATCAGCCCAAGACCTGTTGCGCGGCTTCGTCCCCACCGCGTATGCCGTCCCCGCCCTCGCCGCGGCCGCCGTGCCCGCCGGCCCGTGCTACGCACTGGCCGAAGGAAGCGCCGCCGTCGGCAGACGCGCGCGCTCCTCCGGAGCCGCCACCACCCACCGCCGCCCCGCCGCGGACAGCGACAGCGCCCGCATGATGGACCTGGTCGAGCGGGCCCAGGCCGGCGAGGCCGACGCCTTCGGCCGGCTCTACGACCAGTACAGCGACACCGTGTACCGGTACATCTACTACCGCGTGGGCGGCAAGGCCACCGCCGAGGACCTCACCAGCGAGACCTTTCTGCGGGCCCTCAGGCGCATCGGCACCTTCACCTGGCAGGGACGCGACTTCGGCGCCTGGCTCGTGACCATCGCCCGCAACCTGGTCGCCGACCACTTCAAGTCCAGCCGCTTCCGCCTCGAGGTCACCACCGGCGAGATGCTCGACGCCAACGAGGTCGAGCGCTCCCCCGAGGACTCCGTCCTCGAGTCCCTCTCCAACGCCGCCCTGCTGGAGGCCGTACGCCGGCTCAACCCGCAGCAGCAGGAGTGCGTGACCCTGCGCTTCCTCCAGGGCCTCTCGGTCGCCGAGACCGCCCGTGTCATGGGCAAGAACGAGGGTGCCATCAAGACGCTCCAGTACCGGGCCGTGCGCACCCTCGCCCGGCTGCTCCCGGACGACGCCCGCTGAGGCGTTCACTTCCCGCATTCCCCAAGTCACCTTCGGTGAGGGTCTGTTGAGTCCGCGGTCCGATCATCCGCCGTCCGTAACCCAAGTGCCGCGCCGCTCGTTGTGCGGGATGCAGGCTCCCTGTGGTCACTCCCTGGCCGACTTCGATCACCCGATCGGAGGATTTCGATCAGGGCGTGCAACCCTCAGGACCCCCTGGGGAGTCGACCGTGATGACGAGAGGAGGTGCCGCCAGTGATCGCGAACGTATCGGCACACCGGCGGGCGAACGCCTTCGCCCAGGCTCTGGAGGAGCAGTCCGATCCCGGGGCGGCGGCCGAGCAGTCCGGAGGACCGGCACCCGCCGGGGCCACCGCGGAACCGACCGAGCAGGGGCGTCTGACGACCCTCGCCCGCGGTCTGGAGTCGCTGCCCCGGCCCGAGCTGGATCCCGAGGTCAAGGTCGTCCAGCGGGCCCAGCTCGTGGCCGCCTTCGAGGCCATGCTGCAGGAGGGCACCGCGAGCGGCGGGGCGGCGGACGCGTCGGTACCGGAGCAGCGCCGGGCGCGCGGCACCCACCGCGCGGCCCCGCTGAGCAGGTTCCGGCCCCGTTCGCGGCTGGCCAAGGGCCTCACCGCCGGCGGACTGAGCGTGAGCGTGGCCGCGGGAGCCTTCGGCGGAGTCGCCGCCGCCAGTTCCGACGCCCTGCCCGGAGACTCGCTTTACGGCCTCAAGCGCGGCATAGAGGACTTCCGCCTCGGCCTCGCCGACGGCAACGACGAGCGGGGCCGGGCCTATCTGAACCTCGCCTCCACCCGGCTGAGCGAGGCACGCCGGCTGATGGAGCGCGACCGCGGCGGATCCCTCGACCACGAGTCGCTCGGCGAGATCCGGCGCGCCCTGTCCGGCATGCGTCACGACGCCTCCGAGGGCCACCGCCTGCTCAGCGCGGCCTACGCCCACGACCCCGACTCGCTGGCTCCCATGCAGGCCCTCTCGGCCTTCTCCCAGTCCCACCGGGAGACCTGGGGAGCCCTGCGCGACCGGCTGCCCCTGCAGCTCGGGGACGTCAGTGAGCAGGTGTCGTCGGTGTTCGACGCCATAGACGACGACGTGGCTCCGCTGGAGTCCATGCTGCCGCCGTCGCCAGAGCGGGATCAGGACGGCGGCGCCGGTGGCCGGCCGGGCCGTTCCGGCTCGACGACCACCGACACCCCCGGCTCCGGTCACTCCTCGGCGCCCCGCACCGGTGACGAGGGCACGTCCGAGCGCGGTCGCTCCCACTCCGACCGGCCCAGCGAGTCCGCCGACTCCGGCGCGGAGAACGACGGGCTGCTCGGCGGCGGCACCGGCGGCCTGCTCGACCCGCCCAAGGACGACAGCGGCACGGCCTCCCCGCCCACGGGCGGCAACACCCCGCCCGCCAAGCCGGACGTCACCCTCCCGCCCCTCCTCCCGGGCCTCCTGCCCGGCCTGGGCATCGAGGCGGAGGACGCGGACTGAGCACGACGGGGCGCCCACCCGGTTCCGGGGGGCGCCCCGTCGCCGTCTCAGAAGAACACCGACCGCCGCTGCACCAGCAACTTGTAGAGCGTGTGCTGGATCTGCTCCCGTACCTGGTCGGTCAGGTTGAACATCAGCACCGGATCCTCGGCCGCCTCCGGTGCGTAGCCGTCCGTCGGGATCGGCTCGCCGAACTGGATCGTCCACTTCGTCGGCAGGGGCACCGCCCCCAGCGGTCCCAGCCACGGGAAGGTCGGCGTGAGGGGGAAGTACGGGAAGCCCAGCAGCCGCGCCAGGGTCTTGGAGTTGCCGATCATCGGGTAGATCTCCTCCGCCCCGACGATCGAGCACGGCACGATCGGCGCCCGCTGCCGCAGCGCCGTGGACACGAACCCGCCCCGCCCGAACCGCTGGAGCTTGTAGCGCTCCCCGAAGGGCTTCCCGATGCCCTTGAAGCCCTCCGGCATCACGCCGACCAGCTCGCCCTGGGCGAGCAGCCGCTCGGCGTCCTCGGCGCAGGCCAGCGTGTGCCCGAGCTTGCGGGCCAGCTCGTTGACGACGGGCAGCACGAACACCAGGTCCGCCGCCAGCAGCCGCAGGTGCCGGTCGGCCGGATGGTGGTCGTGCACGGCGACCTGCATCATCAGTCCGTCCAGCGGCAGGGTCCCGGAGTGGTTGGCGACGATCAGCGCACCGCCCTCGGCGGGGATGTTCTCCACGCCCTTCACCTCGACCCGGAAGTACTTCTCGTACACCGGGCGCAGCAGGGACATCAGCACCTGGTCGGTCAGCTCGGCGTCGTAGCCGAAGTCGTCGACCTCGTAGTCCCCGGTGAGCCGGCGGCGCAGGAAGGACAGTCCGGCCGCGACGCGCCGCTCCAGGCCGCCGTCTCCGGCCCCGTCTCCGTCTCCGTCGTCCCCGGCCGCCGTCTGCGGTCCGGGCGCCGCGGGCGGCGTCACGGGGTCCTCCTCGCGGTCGTCCTCGCGGTCGTCCTCGGACGCGGCGGCTCCCCGCAGGGGCAGCGGCTGCACCTCGCCCGCCGGCGCGGACTCCGCCTTCGTCCTGCGCCGGTTCCCCCGCGACCGGTCGTCGTCGAACGGAATGACCTTGGCGTCCGCCATCGTTGCTGCGCTCCTCAGTTGGCGCTCTGCGTCGGGAGGTGGCCGCTGCCCCGCAGGGACAGCTCCGCGATCCGGTCGACGGCCCCCGCGAGGGCCTCGGGCGGCAGCAGCCCGGCGTCCCGGCCGCGCGCGAAGTCCGCGAACGCACCGGCCGTCGAGTACGTCGGCGTGAAGCCCAGGGTCTCGCGCATCTGCGTGGTGTCCACCACCCGGCCGTGGGTGAGCAGCCGGATCTGCTCGGGGGAGAAGTCCGTCATCCCCAGCGTACGCACGAGCGAACCGGCCCAGGTGACCGCGGGCAGCAGCAGCGGCACCGTGGGGCGGCCGAGCCGCCGTGAGCACTGGGAGAGCAGCAGCACACCGTCCCCGGCGATGTTGAACGTCCCGCTGTTCAGCGTGCCCCGCCGCGGCTCGTGCGCGCAGACCCGCAGCACCTCGATCACGTCGTCCTCGTGCACGAACTGCAGCCGGGGGTCGTAGCCGAACACCGTGGGCAGCACCGGCAGTGCGAAGTACGAGGCCAGCGGCGTGTCCGCGGCCGGACCGAGGATGTTGGCGAACCGCAGCACGGTCACCGACACGTCCGGCCGCCGGCGCGCGAAGCCCCGCACGTACCCCTCGACCTCGACCGCGTCCTTGGCGAAGCCGCCGCTGGGCAGGGACTTGGGCGCGGTGGTCTCGGTGCACACCGCCGGATCGCGCGGCGCGGACCCGTAGACGTTCGTACTGGACTTCACCACCAGCCGCCGCACCGTCGGCGACTTCTGGCAGGCGCCGAGCAGCTGCATCGTGCCGATGACGTTGGTCTCCTTCACCGACGTGCGGCTGCCGCTGCCCAGCGGTGTCCCCGTCACGTCCAGGTGGACGACCGTGTCCGCCCGCGTCTCGGCGAGCACCCGCCCGATGGCCGACTGCCTGATGTCCGCCTGGACGAAGTCCGCACCGCCCAGATGGTGCTCGGGCGCGACGGCGTCCACCCCGACGACCCGCTCCACGTCGGGATCACGCTGGACGCGCCGGACGAACCGGCCGCCCAGGTGACGGGCCACTCCGGTCACGAGCACGACCTTGCCCAAGATCAGCGCCTTCCTTCCGCCTGCTCCAGCCCTGCCCCCGTCCCTGCTGGGGCCAACTTAGCCGGTAGGTGTTGCGCGGTGATGACCGACGGACACGGCGGATGACGGAAAACGGCCGCGAAACGACCGTGGCCCCCCACCGGATGCGGTGGGGGGCCACGGACCACGCCGACGGCGCAGCGTCGCCTACTTCTTGTTGCGACGCTGAACGCGCGTGCGCTTCAGCAGCTTGCGGTGCTTCTTCTTGGCCATCCGCTTGCGCCGCTTCTTGATAACAGAGCCCACGACTACCCTCGCTCACTTCTCATCACTCGGTTGGTGAGCGCCATGGGCCCACACGACCTACGAGGGGCCAGCCTACCGGTCCGAGCGCCGAGGTCGTAATCGAGGGCCGTCAGGCCGTTTCCACCCCCACGTAACTCTCGCGGAGGTACTCGTGAACCGCTTGCTCCGGGACGCGGAACGACCGTCCCACCCGGATCGCGGGCAGATGACCGCTGTGCACCAGCCGGTACACGGTCATCTTGGACACGCGCATCACCGCGGCGACCTCCGCCACGGTAAGGAACTGAACCTCGTTCAGAGGCCTTTCGCCATCTGCAGCCATGACACACCTGAACCTTCCGCACTCGACGGCCACCGGCTTCCCCTTCCGGTGACTCTTCGTCGCTGCGTGCTCACTCCCCAATGTAGGGGCGGGTGATGCGAGTGGGGAAGAGGTGCACCCATCACTTCCCTACCGTGACAGACACGCCCGATTGAGTACGTAGCGGGTAAGCGGTCGGTAGTACTCGGGTCGCACGGCGTCATCCAGGGGGACGGCGACGGACACGGACCCCTCGGCCTCCCCGACGAAGAGCGCGGGATCGTCCGTATCGGCCGGCCCGATGGCCTCGAACCCCAGCTGACCTGCCCCGCAGGCCCACCCGTGGTCCCCGATCACCAACTCGGGCAGCGGCCCGCCACCCTCGGCCGCGGCCGCCAGCGCGGTACGAACCGGCAGCGGCGAGTGCGTGTGCGCGCCCGGCTCACCACCGGCGCGCCCGGCGCCGGGCTCCCGCACCAACGCGACGCCGCGGACGTAGCCGAGGCGGTACGTGCGTAGACCGAACCGGGTCGTTATGTCGACAGAGCGACCCTGCGCCGGGGTGAGGACGGCACATCCCGCCGCCGACAGCGCCTCGGCCAAGGCGACGTAGAAACCGAGCAGCCGGTGCGGGTGCCCGGTGCCGAGCAGCACCGGAGCACGCCGCTCGGCGACCGCCGCGAGCCGGGCGGCGAAAGCGTCCAGGGCCGCGAGGGTCCGGTCGGGATCGATCACGTCCTGGCCGGTGGTGTCGCGCGGATCGGCCGAAACCCCACACCTGCGGGCCATCAGCGCGAGCAGCTCCCGCTGCCCCCACTCCCGCTCCGGATCGATCCCGATCAGCACCCGGGGATCCCGCGCGGCGAACAGCCGGTAGCTCCGCAGACTCACCTCCCGGGAGGTCGCCACCGCCCCGGCCAGCCGCACATCAAGAAGATGAGCCCGAAGAGCTCCACGGGTCAGCACACGACCGATGCTGACGGATCCGCCACGCGGCCACCCCGGAAACCGCGGGAACTACGCACGGTCGGCGTAACACCCCACACCGCCCCGGGAGACCCCCTACGGCAACAGCCCCCGCAACGGAAACACCGCCCGCCGAGCCGCCCGCACCGCCTGATCCAACCGGTCCGCGGGGTCGTACCCCGCCTCCCACGAGGCCCACGACACCGGCCACCGCCCGTCAGTCATCCGCATCGGCCCCAACTGCCGGGTCCGCGCGTACACCTCCTGCCGCCACCCCTGCGGGATCACCGTCTCCGGCTCCACCGGCCGCCCCGCCGCGATCCCCACCAGGTGTGACCACGACCGCGGCACCACGTCCACCACGGCGTAACCGCCGCCGCCCAGCGCCACCCACCGGCCCCCGGCGTACTCGTGCGCGAACGCGTGACACGCCACCTGCACCGCCCGCTGCGCGTCCAGCGACACCGCCAGGTGCGCCAGCGGATCCTCGAAGTGCGTGTCGGCCCCGTGCTGCGTCACCAGCACCTGCGGCCGGAACTCCGCCAGGACCTCCGGCACCACCGCGTGGAACGCCCGCAGCCACCCCGCGTCCCCGGTCCCCGCCGGCAGGGCGACGTTCACCGCCGACCCCTCGGCGCAGTCCGCGCCCGTCTCCTGCGGCCAGCCGGTCTGCGGGAACAGCGTCCGCGGATGCTCGTGCAGCGACACCGTCAGGACCCGCGGGTCCTCCCAGAACGCGGCCTGCACCCCGTCCCCGTGGTGCACGTCGACGTCCACGTACGCGACCCGCTCGGCCCCCAGTTCCAGCAGCCGCGCGATCGCCAGCGCCGCGTCGTTGTACACGCAGAACCCGGACGCCGCGCCCGGCATCGCGTGGTGCAGCCCGCCCGCGAAGTTCACCGCGTGCAGCGCGTCCCCGCGCCACACCGCCTCCGCCGCGCCCACCGACTGCCCGGCGATCAGCGCGGACACCTCGTGCATCCCCGCGAAGGCGGGATCGTCGACCGTCCCGAGCCCGTACGACCCGTCGGCCGCGCCCGGATCCGCCGACGCCGCCTTCACCGCGTCGATGTAGTCCTCGCGGTGGACGAGCCGCAGGGTCGACTCCCCGGCCGGCCGCGCCGCCACGACCTCCACCTCCCGGTCGAGGCCGAGGGCACCGACCAGGCTGCGCGTCAGGGCGAGCCGGACCGGATCCATCGGGTGCTCGGGCCCGAAGTCATAGCCCGTTACTGCCTCGTCCCACATCAGCTGTGCGCGGCCGCTCATGCCCGCCACCGTATCGGTCCCCCCGGTCCCCGAACGACCTGGCGTAGACGACCGTCACCAGCACCAACACCATCGGCACCAGCATCGCCCCCCGGTAGCTCCAGGCGTCCCCCAGCGCACCCACCAACGGCGAACCGACCAGGAAACCGACGTAGTTGAACACGTTGAGCCGCGCCACCGCCGCGTCGGAGGCGCCCGGACGGCCGTCCCGCTCCGCCGCCAGCCGCCCCGCCGCCGCGAACGTCTGCGGCACCAGCACACACAGCCCGAACCCCAGCAGCGTGAACCCGAGCATGCCCGCCCAGGGCCCCGGAGCCGACGCCACCACGGCGAACCCGCCCGCCGCGACCACGGCGCCGCCCCGCACCACCGTCACGGCCCCGAGCCGCCGCACCCCGAAGTCCCCGACGGCCCGCCCCACCAGCGTGGTCACCATGTACACGTTGTACGGCACCGTGGCGAGCTGCTCCGAACTCCCCAGCACGTCCTGCAAGTACTTCGCGCTCCAGTTGGAGACCGTCGAGTCCCCGATGTACGCGAACGTCATCACCAGGCACAGCGGCAACAGCACCTTGAAGCCGATTCCCGCACCGGCCCCGCCCGCCCCCTTGTCCGCGGGGTCCGCGGCACCACCGCCGTCCCCGTCGACGTACCACCGGCTCCCCACCAGCGCCGCCGGCAGCAGGAGGACGACCACCGGCAGGTACGACACCCACAGCGCCAGCTCCCAGTGCGCCCCCACCCACGCCAGCGAGGCCCCCAGGATCCCGCCGAGGCTGTACGTCGCGTGGAACCCGAGCATGATGCTGCGCCCGTACGCCCGTTGCAGGCTCACCCCGAGCATGTTCATCGACGCGTCCAGCGCCCCCACGGACAGCCCGAAGACGCCCAGCGCGACCGCCAGGACCGCCACCCGGTCCCCCGCTCCGACGCCGAGCAGCGCCAGGAGCACCACCGGCTGGGACCAGCGCAGCAGCCGGCTCGGCCGTACCCGCCGCACCAGGCGCTCGCTCGCCACGCTCCCGACCCCGGCCAGCACCGGCACGGCGGCGAGGAAGACGGGCAGCAGCGCGTCGGAGACGCCGTACCGGTCCTGGATGGCCGGGATACGCGTCACCAGCAGCGCGAAGGCGACGCCCTGGGCGAAGAAACCGAACGCGAGCGAGGCCCTGCCGCGCCGCAGCACATCAGTCATGGCGGCGAGCGTAGGGCCCCGGCCTACCGGTGGGTAGATCCAGCCAAAGATGAATTCTGCTCAGGTTCCTGGGCCCCGACGACGACCGTGCCGCTCTCGGGAGCACGGTCCGAGGCCACGGCGGCCCCGATCATGTGGACCATGGGCCCCGCCCCCAGCGCACCGCTGACCGCGAACGCGCACACCATCGTCACGATCATGACGACCGTCCCGAGCCAGACCATCGTGTCCACCGGGAACGTGTAGACCCCCACGACCCGCAGCGCGCACTCGGCGACGAAGGCCGCCCCCCACACCGCCGAGAACCGCAGCTCCGCCCGCCGGAACGCCGGCGACTCCGCCCTCAGCCGCGCCCAGGCGGCCTCCCGGCCACCGTCCCCCTTCACCAGCCACGGCTTCAGCGTCGCCGTCATCATGGGCCGCCCGGCCACCACCGAACCCAGCAGTGCGAACCCGACCAGGCTCCCGACCGCGCTGTCCTTGACCAGCATCAGCCGGGCGTCACCCGTACCGACGCCCAGCAGCAGGCCGACCAGGTTGGCGAGCAGGATGAGCAAGGGAAGCGCGTTCACCTCCCGCTGCCGCCACACCCCCCACCCGGTCCGCACCACGGGCACGACGCTGCTCCAGCCGAGCGCCGCGACCGCGCTCATCCCGAACCCGCCCTTCAGCAGGTAGTACGACCCGAGGGGCACTCCCACGTCCAGGAGCAGCGACACGAAGGCACGAGACTTACGAGGCTTGGTCATGCACTCAGCTTCGCCGCCGGACGGGGTCCCGCAGTAGGAACAACCGTCCAGAGCCGCGCATGACAAATGTCAGGGTGTCAGCCGCGCAGCAGGTCGGCCAACTCCCCCATGCCCGCGAAGAGTCGGGTGGCCCCGGCGAGCCTCTCGGCCGGCGTCATCGCGGTGAAGCCGTACACGTCCATCCCGGCGGCGACGGCGGCCTGGACGCCGAGCGGACTGTCCTCGACCACGGCACACCGCTCGGGTGCCACACCCATCCGTGCGGCCGCGTGCAGGAACAGGTCCGGCGCCGGCTTGCCCCGCCCCACGTCCTGGGAACTGAAGATCCGCCCGTCGTCGAACCACCGGTCGAGCCCCGTCCTCCGGTGCCCCACCCGAATCCGCTCGTGGCTCCCGGAGGACGCCACGCAGTACGCCATCTCGTCCCCGGCGAGCTTCTCCAGCACACCCACGACGCCGGGAACGGGCTCCAGCTCCCGCTCGAAGGCCGCGAACACCCGCTGGTGGAAGACCTCGTCGAAGTCGTCCGGCAGCCGCCGCCCGGTCCGCTCCAGCACGAGATCGTGCACGCGGTGCATGGCGCCCCCCATGTAGTCCCGCAAGGAGTCCTCGTACGACGTCGGGTGCCCCAGCTCGGTGAGAAAACCGGCGAGCAATCGATTGGAAATCGGCTCACTGTCGACGAGAACACCGTCGTTGTCGAAGACAACCAGGTCGTAGCGCATACACCGACCCTAAACGCAAAAAGACCCCGCACCGTTCCCGGTG
>NZ_BEWC01000001.1 GCF_003112575.1 Streptomyces ardesiacus | reverse complement strand
CCCGTCCCCTGCTGACCACGCACCAAGAGCGGGGCCGGACACAAGCATCCGATGCTGTTGCCTCAGCCCCGGCCCTGACAGCACTTCGCCCCGCCGTATAACGGCGGGGCGAAGTGCTGTCAGGAGGCTGGCCCGCATGCGCGAGGCTTGCCGCTGAGCGGTGCATCGATGCGGAGATCGCAGCGCAGGTCTGCTGGAGCTGGACACCGCAGCACCCGCAAAGCCGCTCTGCCACTTCCACGTCAGCGTCCTCCAGCCCCACCCACCGCGTGAGGCCCTCAACGCCCAGCGGCCGTAGGGAAGGCCTCACTCTCCACAAGGGCCTCGACGGCCGCTGATCGGCAACGGCCGACTCGCCATGGGCGCTTTGCCATGGTTCCAAGGCCACCTCGCGTCTCAGCATCTCGCCCTGCGCCATGGGTGAAGGTCCTTATGCCGCTATCCCGTGGTCATGCGGTTGGCTCGTACGTCACGGTCTGCTCCGGACAACCGTCCGCCACCTCACGCAGCACCGCCACCTCAGCCTGGTCGGCCCGCAAAGCCCAGCGCAGCTTCATGCCCGCCCACTCAGCGACGTACCGGCAGTGCACCCCAGCTGCCGGCCGCAGCCACTCGGCCGGATCCCGGTCGGACTTGGACCGGTTGGAGCGGGCCGTGACCGCGACCAGGCTCGCGGCCGCGCCGAGGTCGTTAGCGTATGCCTCCCGGCGCTGCGCCGACCATGTAGAGGCGCCGGGGTCTGTCAAACGAGCGGGTCTGTTCCGTAGTCGGTGGTGACGGAGGGTGTCGTCAGCCCAGGAGGATCCGGTGGCGGAGGAGAGGGAAGCTCGCGCGGCCGTACATCTGGCGCTTGATCAGCTTGGTTTTGTTGTTGACGCCTTCGGTACCGCCGTTGTGGTGCGGCAGGGGGAGGGCGGCGCCGACTGCGGCGCGGTCCTTCTCGAGGCCCCGGGTGAAGGCATGCAGGTGGGGCAGGTCCTCGGCCTGGGCCGAGGTGATCCAGGTGCTCAGCAGGGTGGCATTGCCGTCGGCGGGATCCAGCAGCACGGCGAAGTGGTGGATGAGGTCGGCCAGAGCGGTCATCTCGTGGCAGGCGGTGCGGGCGGCCTCGACACGTTCCCGCTGGTGGTCCTTTAGAGGTCGTTTTCGCCCGATATTTCATCCCGGAATCGGCCATTTGGTCTGTGCTGTCGGGTCGCGCCAGGAGATGGTGTTTTCGCCGGTGAAGCGGCGGGCCATGAGGTCGGTCATGGCAATGTGGATCACGGCTTCGGAGCGGGTGGGCAGGGTTTCGTAGTCGCGGGCCAGGCGGCGGTGCAGCATGAGCCAGCCGTAGGTGCGCTCGACCGCCCACCGCTTCGGGACCGGAGTGAAACCCCTGGTCCCAGACTTTCGAGCGGTGATCTCCATGTCGATGCCGAGGGTGGCGGCATGTTCGACGAGGTGCTGGCGGTAGCCGCCGTCGCCCCAGACCCTGCGGATGCCGGGATGGTCGGCGGCGACCTGGTCCAGGAGCCGGGCGCCGGCGGCGGAGTCCTGCACGCTTGCCGCGGTGACCAGCACGGCAAGTAAAAGTCCGAGGGTGTCGGTGACGATGTTCCGCTTCCTGCCCACGATCTTCTTCCCAGCGTCGATGCCCTGGCCGGCGGCGGGCACACTGGTGGAGGTCTTGACGCTCTGGGCGTCGATCACGCAGGCCGACGGCTCGGCGTCCCGCCCTTCCTTCTCCCGTAGGAGCTGCCGGAGCAGGCCGTTGAGCTGGGCGAACACACCCTCGTCCGCCCACTTGGCGAAGTAACCGTAGACGGTGTTCCAGTGCGGGAAGTCGTGCGGGAGGTAGCGCCACTGGACCCCGGTGCGGTCCACGTACAAGATCGCGTCCATGATGTCGCGCAGGTCGCGTTCCGGCGGCCGGCCGAAGTCCAGGGCCCTGCCGCGGCGCTCGAAGCGCCAGGCCACTCGATCAACTCCCAGCGGGCATCGGACAGATCACTCGGATACGGGCGTCGCGTCGGCATGCTTCCGGCGTACCGCCGCGGACCGAGTGCGCCCAGGCGCACAGCGACACCAACGGAAGCACGCGTCCGCGAAGGCCGGGCGTCCTGGGATGAGACAGGCACAAGTCACTTCCCGCCTCACCTGTCACCCCACCTGACCAGCAAAAATCACTCCACATCTCCAGCAGCACGAGCACCACACCCGGGGGCCTGAAAACCGCCGGATACACGGGTAATCCAGGTTAAAAAGACCTCTCACAGGCCGTTGCCGAACTCTGCCTGCTGCTCGACGACGCGGAGCGGAACGGCCTGCGCGAGCGTTTCGCACAGGCCTCGGTCGACCTGCTTCGCGGGCAGGACGCCGACCGGGACGCTCTCGCGGCCGCGACGGACTTCGCAGAAAACCCCAGCGCGTACAGACACTTGCTGGCCGGGATGACATGAGCCATGCCCCCTTTGAGGAGGCACGATCTCCGCACCATGCGCCGGTGACGGACCCTACGAGCGCCCCCTGCGTGTCGCCCCGTACTCAGCGGTCAGGAAGCGGGAGAACCAGGTGCCGCCGGCCTTCTGCTCAGGCACGGCCTGGTCATGTTTGTGATGCTCGGGCACGGCCTGCGCGGCTTGACGCTCGGCGGTGATGGCGCGCTGCTTGCAGTCGTCGCACAGGTGCGGGTGGGTGTCGCGTGGGGTGCCTTCCCCACCCGGCGGGCTCGATGGCCTTCCACCGTTCGTCGGTGAACCGGGTGCCGCAGCCGGCGCACACCGGACGGCTGGCCTCCCGCTCGGCCTTGTGCCGTGCGGCGATACGGCGCAGCTCCTTCTGGTGCTCTCGTTGGCGGGCGGCGTACTCGGCTTGCTGGCGGGCGTCGTGGGCTTCGCCTCCCGCCGGACGATGGCGGAACAGGTACCAGGCCTGACGGCGCGGTACCAGCGCCGGACCACGGCCCTGGCCCGGAGGCTGGCCGTCGGCGGCCGGGCCGGTGCCCCGCTCGCCGGCTACCTGCCGGTGCGGACGAGCCGGGACGTAATCCTCGGGGAACTCCAGCGACTTCCGGACCCAGCGTCTGCCCAGGTCAGGGTGCTGGGGATCGACGAGTTCGCGTTCCGCAAGGGCGCCACCTACGGCACCGTCCTCATCGACGTCGAAACACGCCGCCCCATCGGCCTCCTGCCCGACCGCACCGCGGACACCGTGGCCTCCTGGCTCGCCGACCACCCAGAGATCGAGGTCATCCGCCGGGACCGGTGCAGCACCTTCAGCCAGGCCGCCGCCCGCGCGGCACCCGACGCGATCCAGGTTGCAGACAGGTGGCACTTGCTCCACTCGCTGGCCCGCGCCGTCGAACGGACCGCTCACCAGCACCGCGTCTGCCTGCGCAAAGACACCGAGACGGACCAGCCGCAGGAGCCTTCAGACCCGGCGTCCCTGGCCGCGCTGATCGGACCACTCGATCCGAGCGACCCACCGGACGGCCAGCTCCTGGCTCGCGTCCGTCAGTGGCACACCGACATCCACCAGCTGCGCGAACGCGGCTGGACGATCAGCCGAATCGCCGACCGCCTGGGCCGGGACCGCAAGACCGTCCGCCACTATCTGACCACTGACCTCGACCAAATCCTCGCCTCGGCTCGCGAATGCCGCCCCAACGGCCACATCAACCGCTTCAAGCCCTACCTGCAGCAACGCTTCCGCGGCGGCGCCACCAACGCCGCCGCCCTCTTCCGTGAGATCCGGGAACGCGGCTACCGCGGCAGTCGCGTCGTGGTCACCAAGTACATTTCGACCCTCCGCGCTGGCACCGCCGCCCCCGAACCCGCACGGCCGATCCCCAGCCCACGACGGATCACCACCTGGATCATGCGCCACTCCGACACCCTGACCCACAGCCAGCGCCACCAGCTCGACAGCATCCTGGATGCCTGCCCCGACCTGGCCACCGCGCGCGACCTCGCCCACGAGTTCAGCGCCATCGCCCGAGAACGCCGAGGTCAGGACCTTACGAGCTGGATGACCAGAGCCCTCGACCAAGGACCACAGCCGGTCCAGGGCTTCGCCGCCTTCCTCCAGAACGACTGGGACGCCGTCGTCAACGGCCTCACCCTGCCCTGGAGCTCCGGCGCGGTCGAAGGCCAGGTCACTCGCATCAAGCTGATCAAGCGCCGGTCATACGGCCGGGCCTCCTTCGCGCTCCTGCGGATCCTCGTCCTTGCCCAGCCTCCATGACCCGGGGCAGCCTCCTGACCTGGGGTTACCGGGCTGGATGTGACATCCTGCGGTCGTGTTTTTGAGTGATCATGCGAGTAGCGTCGAGCTCTGGCCCCTGCGCTACCAGTTCTCCGCCGCTCCGGGAGACTCGTACGACGACAACTGGCTGGTCATCGGTGGAAAGGTGACGACTCCCGAGGGCACTTGGTCGTTCGCAGATCCATGTCTGCTGACCGACGAGGCCCGTGAGGTGACCGCATGGCTGCGCGCGGTGGCCGCTGGGACAGTACCCGCGACTGGTCGGGATGCCGAAGGCGAGTTGTCTCCGGACACCTGGTTCGTCGAGCCGATCCTGGGCTTCAGCCTCGCCGATCGGAGCGAGGGCGTGGCGGTGATTCGCGTTCACCTGTCCTTGGAGGCTGCACCTCCATGGCAGCAGGGTGCTGAGAGCACGGGCATTTACCAGTACGCCGTGGAGGTACGGGCGGATACGGATGCACTGCTTCACGCCGCTGAGCAGTGGGATCTTGCTCTGGCGTTCTTCCCGCCCCGCTAACCAGCATCGTGCGACAGCGGCCTTCACGAAATATCCGCCACAGCCTTGAAAACGGCCGGGGCCGCTCCTCGCCCCACTTGCTGGGTCTTTGAACCTGTGAGGAGGGTGGGGATCGGAGAGCGGTCTTTGATCACCGGAATGTAGGTTTTGGCCATGACTGGTGACTGGCGGATGGTCCGGATCGGGGCTGCGCTGAGGGGCGAGAACCCGACCGTGCTGCGGCCGTTGACGTCGGGGTTCGCGGTGATCGGGGATGTTCAGTTCCTGCCGGGCTACTCGGTTCTGCTCGTGGACGAACCGGATGTTCAGCGGCTGTCGGATCTGCCGAGGGCCGAAGCGAGCAATGCTCAGGACTTGTGGATCAGCCCCGGGAGGGACGCGGAGGGCGTACCTTCCCGAATGATCCTACGCCGAGGACCGCTCTCACGCGGAGAAGGCGATCGAGGCGTTCGCGAAGACCTACGGCGCGAAGTGGCCCAAGGCCGTCGCGAAGATCACCGGCGACGCCGAGGAGCTGCTGGCGTTCTACGACTTCCCGGCCGAGCACTGGATCCACCTGCGGACCACGAACCCCATCGAGTCCACGTTCTCCAGGGTCAAGCTCCGCACCAAGGTCACCCGCGGGGCCGGCAGCCCGGCCGCCGCCCTCGCGATGGTGTTCAAGCTCGTCGAGTCCGCCCAGGACCGCTGGCGCGCGATCACCGGCGCCCACCTCGTCGCTCTGGTCCGCTCCGGCGCCACGTTCGAGAACGGCGTCCTGGTCGAGCGCGAGGAGGCGGTGGCCGCGTGAACCGGCCGACGCACGGAGCACTGCACCACGTCGAGATCTGGGTTCCCGACCTCGATCGCGCCCTCGCCTCACTCGGCTGGCTGCTTCAGGCGCTGGGTTACGCCGTCTCGCAGAGCTGGGACACCGGCCGCAGCTGGCTGCTCGGGCCGACCTACCTCGTCCTCGAACAGTCCCCGGCTCTCACCGCCGACCGGTATGACCGCCGTCGTCCCGGGCTGAACCATCTGGCCTTCCACGTCGAAGACGGCCCCACCGTCGAGAAACTCGCCGTCGACGCGGCCCAGCATGGCTGGAGCCTGATGTTCCCAGAACGCCACCCGCACGCCGGCGGACCGCAGCACTACGCGGCCTACCTGGAGAACGCCGACGGCTTCGAGGTCGAGCTCGTCGCGATCAACCCACACCCCAACAGGTGAGCTGATCTGATCCACAACTCTTGACTATTGCTCGGGAGCTTGCAGCGGCGGTCACCCTCACGGGTGACGATGAGCATGGTTACCCACTCGACCAGGGCATGCGGGAGGTCGAGTGCGGCAGGATAGACACCTCAGGCATGTAGCGCGTCAAGACGAGCTGGTCGTTGTTCGATTGCATCTCGCTAACATCGTGCGCATGCCTGATGTGTGGATCGGCTTCAGCCCTGAGGACCGCCGGCGGTACTGGTGGCGGAACGGCATCGTGACGTTTGCTCTTGCTGGCGTGATGGTGGCGATGAGCCTGAGCGCGCAGGGGTCTGTCGGATGGTGGCTGGTCGGGGTCTTCGGGGTCTTCTGCGTGGCTGTGGTCTTCGGCGCGATCAGCTCCATCTATGGCCGGGTACTCATCACCCCGACGGGGCTGGAGTTCCACACCTTCCTCAAGAAGCGATCCATTCCGTGGAGCGAAGTCGCCGACATTGAGAGGCGGTCGCGAGTGTTGCGGAGCGGGATCTGGTGGGATCTGCGGGTCGTAAGAGTGAATAGGCGTCCGCTCACAGTTCCGGGGACCTTCACCAACCGGACGTGGGATGCAGAACTGGAGCGGAAGCAGGCAGTCATCCAAGAGCGTTGGTCGCGCGCTATTGGTGGCTGACAGGTATCACGCAGCGAGGGCCTCGCTTGGCATAGGGAAGACGACGGTCTCATCGAAGTGTTGTCCGTGCTGAAGACAGTGGTAGAGCTGGCCGAGCATGCGGTTGAAGAGGTTCCGTTGAGAGGCTGGGTGCCAGTCTCCGTGGTCGTCGCGGCGACGCCGATAGTGGGCTTTGGCGCCGGGCGAGGCGGTGATGGAGGCGAAGGCCCACCCTCGATCGTTCTATGCCTTGTCGCCGAGGCTTGCCATAGCGTCGTGGACTTGTTGTGGGGTCGGCTGGCTCGCGGACAGGGGGTGGCGGGAGGACTCGGTGCGCAGGCCGTCTAGGAGGAAGGCGGCCTGGCGGCGCCACCCGCTTGGTGCGGCCTCGCCGGTGGCTCGGGCCAGCAGGGCATTGGCGGCAAAGGCGAATACCAGATCCGCGTTGGTGAAATCGGGACGGAGTGCGCCGGCTTCGTGGGCCCGCTCAACGATCTGCCGTGCGGCGCCCATGCTCCGGGCGCAGGCGGTCATGAGGCGTTTCGCGTTCGGGTAACGCCCGCTGACCACGTCGGCGACGGCTGGATCGGTGGCCTGAAGTTCGCAGAGCTTCTCTACGTAGTACGTGAATCCCTCCCAGGCATCCTCCAAGGACAGGGCCTGCTGGCCGACCTGGTCCAGGAGGTGTGCCGCGCGGTCGGTCACCACCTCGTCGATGAGGGCCTCACGCGTGCCGAAGAGGTTGTAGAGGGTGCCGTGGCTCACGCCCGCCCGCCGGGCGATCTCCTTGAGCGGCACCTGCAGACCGCGTTCCTGGAAGAGCTCGGCGGCGGCTGCTCGCAGCTTCTCCGCGTTCCGTTGCGCGTCGGCCCGCATGTGGTGTTCCTCCTGGTCCCCTGGCCTGGCGTATCCCTCGCCGCGTGCTGCCGGTCGGCAGAACGTGATCCTCGGGTCAACTTGCATGCTACCGTCGAGCCGTAAGTTGACCAGCGGGTCAAGATGACTGGAGCGAGGAGTCCACCGCATGTCCAAAGTGATCGCCGTCTTCGGGGCTGGCACCGGTCTCGGCGCCTCCGTCGCCCGCCGCTTCGGCCGCGAAGGTTTCCGTGTCGCCCTGGTGGCACGCCGCGAGCGGCGCCTCGATGCCCTCGTCGAGCAGCTAGCGGTGGCCGGCATCGAGGCGGCCGGGTTCACCGCCGATCTGTCCAGGCCCGCTGAAGTGCCGGCCTTGGTGGCGAGGATCCGCGGCCGCTTTGGCCGCGTCGACGTGGTCGAGTACGGGCCGTTCAGCACCGAGCAGAGTCTGATTCCAGCCGCCGAGATGGATGCTGCCGCCCTGGAAGAGGCCATTCCGATGTTCTTGCTGACGCCGGTGGAAGTGGTACGTGCGGTTCTGCCGGAGTGGACAGAACGGGGCGATGGAGCCTTCCTCCTGACCACCGGCGTCACGGCCGTCTGCCCCATGCCCCGGCTCAGCGGACTGGCCCCCGTAGGCGCCGCCGCCCGTAACTACCTGCACTCCCTCCACGGTGAGCTCGCTGAGGCGGGAATCTATGCCGGCACCCTCTCCGTCGGTGCGACGATCGACCGCAGCGAGTTGAGCGCCCTCATCGCCAAAGCCGGAACCTCCACTGGATCGACTACAGAGTTCCCGCTCGTCGACCCCGACGACCTCGCCGAGCAGTACTGGGACATGTACACCAAACGAGACCGGATCGAGCAGCTCTACCCACAGCCCCAGAACGTGTAGCCCAGGACGCGCTCACGACCGGCCCCGGCGCCGTCGCGCGCGGCGAGGACCGTAATCCCCACTCAGGGGCGAGGAGATGCGGCCGTTCCTCACCTCCACGCATCTTCCCACCACCGCAAAGGTCGTCGTGTCTCACCCCAATGCCCGGCTGACCATCCACGGCCGCAGGCTGCTGGTCGACCGGGTTCGGTCCGGCAGACCCGTCGCCCACGTGGCCGATGAAATGGGTATCTCCCGCACCACCGCTCACAAGTGGGTTCGGCGCTGGCGCGCCGAAGGCGACGCGGGGCTGTATGACCGCTCCAGCCAGCCCCGGACCACACCGCACCGCACGCCCGCAGACGTCGAGAACCGCATCTGCGAGCTGCGGCGCGAGCGCAACCTTGAACCCGCACACATCGGACCGATCCTGGCCATTCCAGGCTCGACGGTCCACCGCGTCCTGACTCGGCACTGCCTGAACCGCCTGCGCTGGGTGGACCGACCTACCGGCCAGGTCATCCGCCGCTACGAACGCCAGCGCGCCGGCGAACTCGTCCACGTCGACATCAAGAAACTCGGCAGCATCCCCGACGGCGGCGGACATCGGATCATGCCCCGCCAGCAGGCCACCAACAATCGGCAGAACACCACCGCAATCCGTAAGGACGGCAGTCCTGTGATCGGCTACAGCTTCGTCCACACCGCGATCGACGATCACTCCCGGCTCGCCTAGCGAGGTTCTGACAGACGAGCGTAAGGAGACCGCCGCCGCCTTCTGGCACCGCGCGGACGCCTTCTTCGTCGACCACGGCATCACTGTCGAACGCGGCCTCACAAACAACGGCTCCTGTTACCGGTCCCTGCTGTTCGGCCAGATCCTTAGCGCTGCTGGCATCGTCCACAAACGCACGCGCCCCTATCGCCCCCAGACAAACGGCAAGGTGGAGCGCTTGAATCGCGCCCTGCTCGACGAGTGGGCGTACGTGCGCCCGTACTCCAGCAACGCCGAGCGCACCGAAGCCTTGGCAGACTTCCTCCGCACTTACAACTACCACCGGTGCCACACCGCACTCGATGGTCAGCCATCCATTAGCCGCGTGAACAACCCTGCGGGACGGTGATCTGGTCGTGTGGGAATCCGGCCGCCTGGCTTTCGAGCGGCTCCAGCAACGCCTCGCCCGCCGCCGCGGTGCCAGCTCCCAGGAGGCCGCGCGCCTGGCCCGCTCACCTGATTGTCTTCGACCTGATGCGCCAGGGCAGCACAGACCTCACCCCCTGGCCCTACAGCCGACGCAGGACCGCGCTCGAGGAACTGTTCTCCGAGAACGGGCTGACCGCACCGCTCACGCTGTGTCCGTCGACCACCGACCCGGACACCGCCCGCGAATGGCTGGCCTGGGCGTCGGCCGGACTGGAAGGCCTCGCCTCCAAACCGCTCAGGGCCCCCTACCGGGCGGGCGCCAGAGCCTGGGCAAATACAAGATCCGCACCACGCAGGACGCCATCGTGGGTGCCCTCACCGGCCCTGTCGTCGCACCGCGCACTCTGCTGCTCGGCCGCTACGACGCCGCCCGCCGACTCCGATACACCGGCCGCACCACTACCCTGCCCCGCACCACCGGGCCCGCACTCGCTGAGCTGCTCACCACCACTGACGCGGGACACTCATGGACAGGCCGGACGTTCTCAGCGGGATGGGGGACCCGTGCGGTGGTCTCCGTTCATCTCGTCCGGCCCGACCTCGTCGTGGAGGGGGAGGTGGAGGTCGACGCCGCCGCCCGATGGCGGCACCCTGCTCGCCTGCACCGCACTCGCCCCGACCTCACCCCCGCCGACATCACGCCCTTCGACCCGTGACCATCGCAGCCGGGCACTGTCCGGCGCTCGGATTAGGCTCACCGGCATGAGCACCCCCGTCCCCGACACGTTCGATCCGCATGCCTTCCCCGCCGACCTGATCGCCACCCAGCGCCAGGCCGCCGAGCTGTACGCCGCCCTGCGCCCGTCCAGCCGAGGGAGGCGGGCCGGCCGGGGTGTTCCCTGCCTCGCTCCGATTCCTCGGGCCAGCCGTCGTGGGGCTCGCGGGACCAGGGGAGGGTGGCCTGGTGGGTGCGGCCGAGGCCAACGAGTTCGACCGGCTCTTCGACGAGCCGCGCACGGCCACGGCACGGGTGCAGTGTCACCCGTGGTGGGAGCGCTGCGCGGCCGAGGGCATCAAGGGCGAGGCCATGGTCGCCGCGCGCCAGGCACTCAGGTACGCCGAAGGCGCTGTCCCTCTCGGCCGGTGTGACGTAGAAACAGCTGCGTGACCGCCAAGTACCAGCGGATCCGGGTCCGCATCATGCGTGTGGGTCCGGACACCGCACACGTCTCCGTCCCGTCATACGCCGCCGGACAGATACTCGTGGCCGTGCCCACCTTCGACCTCATGCCCGCCACCGGCATGACCCGGGCCCAGCTGACCGGAACCGACCTCACAGCCACAGCAAACGCCGACGCCACGACGGACACCGCCCTCCACCTGCACGACTGGGAGACAGAGGCACCGCTCCCCGCCACCGGCCCGGGCTGGATGGCCAGCAACAAACCGCCTTCTCGCTAGGGCGTTTCCCTCCGAGCCGAGCCCAGCAGCTTGTGCGCAGCCTCCGACATCCGCTACGCCCTCGAGTAAGCGGTAGAGACCACGCTCGCCCGCTATGCCTCCGATCGACCAGCCTGATCCAAAGCTGGAATTCGTACGCCGCCGCCCCAGCGCCGGAAGGGCCCGCGGAGACGCGACCGTGCGGGTCGCCGCTGTCGGTAAACGATCGTTTACCGACAGGCGGCGCGGGGACGGATGGAGCGCCTGCCTCTCCTGTCGGCCACACAGTGCGCGAACGCGTTCGTTACGATCGGCGCCATGAGTGGAAGACGAGAGCCGGTCAGTCGCCGTGAGCGCCCGGCCAAGCCCGCCCTGTCCCGCCGCTGGATCGTGGAGACCGCCGTGCGGATCATGCGCGCGGAAGGGCTGGAGAAGGTGACGATGCGACGCTTGGCGCAGGAGCTGGATACCGGGCCGGCATCGCTATACGTCTATGTCGCCAACACCGCCGAACTGCACGCGGCCGTGCTGGACGCGCTGCTCGGCGAGGTCGACCTTACCGGCAGCCGCAGTGCGGGCGGTGACTGGCGCGAGGAACTGTGCGCCGTGATGACCTCGTACACCCTGGTCCTGTTCCAGCACCCGCAGCTCGCCCGGTCCGCGCTGGTGACCCGGCCCAGCGGGGAGAACTACCTCCGCCTGGTCGAGCACGTCCTCGCCCTCCTGGCCCGCAGCGGCGCGGCCCGCGAGCAGGTGGCCTGGGGCGTGGACAAGCTACTCCAGGACGCGACCGCCACCGCCGCCGAGCAGTCGACGCGGGAGCATGACCCGACCTCGGCCGACGAGTGGAACGCCACACTGCGCGCGCTGCACTCCGTCAAGGACTCCACGCACCCGGCGATCACCGCGCACATGCCCGACCTGGTCGGCGGCACGGCCGAGGAGCGGATGCGCTGGAGCTTCGACGTCCTGGTCAACGGCATCGTCCATACCCCCCTGCCCACCCCGCGGAAGAGCTGAGTCCAGCCCGGCGCCGGGGACGGTGCGACCACCACAGTGTGGCGAACTTGTTCGTACCGAACATGTTCGCTACGTTGGATGGTGGCCGTCGATGCTCCCGTGCCGCAGCAGCGCGCGGGGTGCGCCGGCCGGCCGGCCACTGCGGGAGCTTCCCGGCGGCGGCCGTACCAGCACCGTCTGCGGAGGCACATCATGAGCACTGAGCACTTCCCCGTCGCGATCATCGGCGCCGGCCTGGGCGGGCTGGCTGCGGCCCGGGTCCTGCACGTCAACGGCATCGAGGCGGCGATCTTCGAGCTGGAGGCGTCGCGGGAGGTCCGCACCCAGGGCGGCATGCTCGACATCCATGAGGAGAACGGACAGAAGGGCCTGCGCGCGGCCGGCCTGTTCGACGGCTTCGAAAAGATCATCCACGAGGGCGGCCAGGAGATGCGCCTGGTGGGGCCCGACGGCGTGGTGCGCATCGCCGAGGAGGACGACAACACCGGCGGCCGTCCCGAGGTCGACCGCGGCGACCTGCGGGACCTGCTGCTGGACTCGCTGCCCGAGGGCACGATCCGCTGGGGCCGCAAGGTGACGGCCGTGCGTGCGCTGGGCGAGGGCCGCCACGAGGTCACCTTCGCGGACGGCACGGCGATCACCACCGACCTGCTCATCGGCGCCGACGGCGCCTGGTCGCGGGTGCGCACCCTGGTCTCCGACGCCAAGCCCGCCT
The DNA here is from genome assembly GCF_003112575.1 of Streptomyces ardesiacus. Lineage (GTDB taxonomy): Bacteria > Actinomycetota > Actinomycetes > Streptomycetales > Streptomycetaceae > Streptomyces > Streptomyces ardesiacus. Next base: position 1,555,638 of record NZ_BEWC01000001.1, on the reverse strand, counting down.
ACACCGGCATCTCGTTCGTCGAGACCGACCTGCACGAGCCGGACGTCCGCCACCCCGGCCCGGCAGCCATGATCGGTGGCGGGTTCTTCATCTGCCTCGGCGAGCAGCGCGGCTTCCTCGCGCACCGCGAGACCGACGGCAGCCTCCACGTCTACACGGCCCTGAAGAGCGACGAGGGCTACCTCGACACCATCGACTTCACCGACACCGACGCGGCCAAGGCCGCCGTGCTCGCCCACTTCGAGGGCTGGCACAAGGACCTGCGCGCACTGGTCGGCGACGCCGACGGCGCCCTGGTGCCCCGTAAGATTCACGCCCTGCCCGTCGGCCACCGCTGGGAGCGCACCCCAGGCGTGACCCTGCTGGGCGACGCCGCTCACGTCATGTCCCCCTTCGCGGGCGAGGGCGCCAACCTCGCCCTGTTGGACGGAGCCGAGCTGGGCCTGGCCATCGCCGCCCACCCCGGCGACACCGAGGCCGCCCTCGGCGCCTACGAAGCCGTCCTCTTCCCCCGCAGCGAAGCCTCCGCCGCCGAGTCCGCCACCAGCCTGACCACCCTCTTCAGTGACGACGGCCTGGAGCAGATGGTCGCCTTCTTCACCCACGGCCCCGACGGGCAGTGACCACCCGCCCCTACGCCCACCAGGGAGCAAGCAGCATGACCACGATGCACACCGTGGGGATACGGCCCGGCTTGGAGCTGCGGGTGCGGGACGCCGGACAGGGCCCGGCCGTCCTCCTCCTTCATGGCGCGCCCGGCCCCGCGAGTGTCACGCCGCTGGCGCACCACCTCATCTCCACCGGCCACCGCGTCCTGTCCCCGACTCATCCGGGCTGGGACTTCACCACCCGCCCCGAGGACCTCGACTCCGTGGCCGCCCTCGCCCGCGTCTACCACGAACTGCTCGCGCAGTTCGGGCTGCGGGATGTGACGGTCATAGGCACCTCCTTCGGCGGCTGGGCGGCCGTCGAGCTGGTCCTCGCCGACCAGGAGAAGCGCATCTCCAAGCTCGTCCTCATGAACGCCATCGGCCCCGAAATCCCCGGCCACAGCGTCACCCTGCCCAGCCCCCCACCGGGAACTCCCGGCCCCGCCGGTGCCGAGGGCAGGTCCGACCCGCCCGCGCACCTGTTCACCACCCTGCACGCCTACACCGGCCCCGCCATGAACGACCCCGGCCTGCTGACCCGCCTGCCCGGCGTCCAGTGCCCCGCCCTGGTGCTGTGGGGCAGCGAGGACACGGTCATCATCCCCGGCTTCGGCCGCGCCTACGCCGCCGCCCTGCCGCACGCCGAGTTCGTCCTCATCCCCGGCGGAGGCCACCTGCCCATCCGGGAACAGGCCCCGGCCGTCTTCGCGGCCCTCGACACCTTCCTGTCCTGACCCGCACCCGAACGCCCGCCCCTTCCTCCGGTGCCCCGGTGCGGGGACGGGCGCCCTACACATCCGAAGAGCACAAGATGACGAAGACAGCGATCATCCTGGGCAGCACCCGAACCGGCCGCGTCGGCGCCGCTGTGGCCGACTGGGTCCACCAGCAGGCCATCGAGCGGGGCGACGCCAAGTACGCCCTCCTCGACCTCGCCGAGGTCGGCCTCCCGCAGATCGACGAGCCCATCCCGCCCGCGTCCGGCCGCTACACCCAGCCCTACGCGCGCGCCTGGGCCGAACCCGTCGCCGCCTACGACGGATTCGCCTTCGTCACCCCGAGTACAACCGCTCCTCCCCCGGCGTCCTGAAGAACACCCTGGACCGGGTGTACGCGGAGTGGAACAACAAGGCAGCGGCGATCGTCTCCTACGGAGTCGACGGCGGCGTCCGCGCGGCCCAGGCCCTTCGTCCCGTCTTCGGCGCCCTCCAGCTCGCCGACGCCGGCGCGGACGTCACACTGAACCTGCGCACCGACTTCCGCGACTTCGGCCCCGCCTTCACCCCCGGCGAGCACCAGACGGCAGCCCTCGACGCACTCCTGGGACAACTCGTCACCTGGAGCACCGCCCTCGCCGCCACCCGCACCCCCAACGCCGACTGCCCGACCGCCGCCGGGCCCCTCGAGCCGGGGCCGTGGCGGCGCGCTGCCCGTCCCGCGCGGCAGGCAGCCACGTGAGGAGATCTCCCACAGCACCTCCGCTGCGGCCCGGACCAAAGACAGTCCAGGCCGCCGCTCCGCTCACCACGCAGCCGCCTGAGCGAACCTGTTCGCCACAAACGTGCTCGTTACCTTGTGGCGGGCCGGGGCGAGGGGGTTGGTGTCGGGGGTAAGACCGAGAGCGGTCATGAGGTGCTGCTGGCCGGGGCGGAGGGCGGACCAGGTGGTGAGTTGGCGGTGGAGCCAGGAGCCGATCTTCACCCCGGCCAGGAGTGTGTCGCGGGTGAGGGCGGCCAGGTCGGCGCCGGTGGCGAGGTGGGTGCGCAGCAGGTGGTACTTGCGGTGCCAGTCCGGGCCGTGCGGGAGGCGCCAGTCGGGGGCAAGGGCGGTGAGGGCGTCGACGCGGGCGGCATCGAGGGTGTTCTTGGTGGCGAGGTGGCGTTGTTCGGCGAGCCAGGCGCCGACGGGGTGGCGGGGGCGGCGAGGTGGCCGTGGGTGTGCAGGTAGTCGGCGGCGGTGGCGAGGCGGGCGCGCCAGGCGGCTTCGCGCTTGTCCCAGATCATGCCGAGGGCGTCGAGTTCGGCGGTCCAGTCGGCTTCGAGGCGGCCGGCGGTGCGGGCGTCGCGCATGGTGGTGATGAAGGTGCCGAGCCGGTAGCCGGTGGGGTCGGTGTAGTCGGCGGGGACGTCGAGGTGACCGTACTGGTTGCGGTAGGACTGGGCGGCGGCCAGGCCGAGGCGGCGGGAGCGGGAGACGGCCGGGTCGCGGGGGTCGAAGGAGGCCAGGTCCATCGCGCGGGCGATGCGTTCGGGGTGGACGGTGAAGTCGAAGTGCCAGCGACGCGCGATGACGTCGCTGGTCTCCTTCGGCAAGCGGCTGGCCTTGTCCGGGAGGCGCTCGAGGATGCGGTGGTCGTGGCCGGCCAGCGCGCAGACGATCGCCCACACCGGCTCGTAGGCGGTGCCCAAGATGTCCGGGGACGATCAGAGAGGCCGTCTTGCCGGACACGTCCTGGCGCAGGGCGCGGCCGAGGGCTGGACGCAGCGGAGGACGCTGCGGGTGGGGTCGGCGAAGACGATCGCGTCGACGGAGGGGATGTCGACGCCTTCGGCGATCAGGCGGGAGTTCGCGAGGATCGCGCAGTCGGCGGCGGCGAACGCGGTGAAGGTGTCGGCGCGCTGGGCGGGGGTGTGCTCGCCGTGGGCGAAGAACAGCTGCGGGGGTGATGTCCGGGACGAGGGCGGGATCGGTGCGGGCCAGCAGGCGCAGGGTGTGCGGGAGTTCGCGGGTGAAGCGGCGGGCGTCGGAGACGAGGTTGAAGTAGACCAGCACCTTGCTCAGGCCGTGTTCGGTCATGGCGCGCAGGACGCCGAGGTGCAGGGCAGTGGTGCGCAGCGCACCGTCGTTCTCCGCCTCCCCCTCCCCCGTGGGGGCGGTGCTGGGCGGGCCTGCGAGGGCGGGGAAGTTGAGGCGGCGGCGCAGGTCGGTGTCGGTGAGGGTGGGCACCACGACGCGGTAGTCGGCTGCGCGGCCGTCGGACACGGCCTGCGTGAGCGTGTATTCGAAGACCTTTTTGCCGTAGACGGCCTGGTTGTCTATGGGGTTGACGAACGCGCCCGCGTCCGGCCCGGCAGCGGCGATGCGGCGGCGCGGGCGGGTCAGGTCGGCGGACTCGGCCAGCTCGGGTGCGGCGAAGATCCGCGGGGTGGCGGTCATGTAGAGGCGGCGGTCCGCGGCGGATCCGCTGGGCGTCGTTGACGATGGCCCATTTCTTGTCGGCGCGGCCGGCGATCCGGTGGGCTTCGTCCATGACGGCGAGGTCGAACGGCGGCACCGCGTACCCGGTGCGCTGGGCCTGCTCGATCTTGTCCAGGGAGTCGTAGGTGCAGATCACCGTGAGCGCACGGATCTGGTCCCCCTCCCCCACGACCGACATCAGTCCGCCCAGCGCGTGCGGGTTCGTGGTCGACATGACGCGGGCGGCGACCAGGTCGTCGCGGCCGCTGGTGTCCAGGGAGAAACGATCACCATGTGCTCCAGGTGGTGATCGCGGCGCCAGGCCAGCGCCGTCTGCGCGGCCAGGTCCAGGGTAGGGACCACGAACAGCACCAGCCGCGCGTCGAGTTCGTCCGTCACCCGGATCGACACCAATGTTTTGCCGGTGCCAGTCGCCGACACGAACAGCGCCCGCGTCCCGGCACGCCGCAGGTGCCCGGCCAGCCGCTTGACCGCCTCGGCCTGGTCAGGAAAGAGCCGCGCGCGCTCAGGGCGGCCGGGGCGCAGCCGTTCCACCACCGTCATGACAGCTCCTCTCTGATTTCAGAGACTCCAGTAGTCGCGGCGGGGCAGTTCGACCCACACATCGGGCGGTCCGGTCACGGCGCGCCTGTCGATCAGGCGCAGTCCTGCGAAGGCGCAGGCATAGGCGACGGCGTTGAGGTGGTACAGGTAGGAGGCCAGCACCTGCTCGGAGGTGTCGTTCTCGCCCGGTCCTCCGCCGGGGTGCAGGTCCCAGCCCTCGATCGTTCCATGCCGGGCGATACTGCCCTGGTTGCCGCTCTTGGGATTGGCGTAAAGGCCGTAGCAGAGGGTGCCGGCGGACAACTGGGCCAGCACGCCCGGCATCTGCGGCGCGTATCCCCAGGGCTGGGTGACGACGCAGCCGCCCGGCACGGACGTCACGCCGACGATGTGCTGGCTCTCGTCCATGTCGTACGCGTGGGGCTCCTCCAGCATCTCTTTCAGCACGTCGAGGAGTTCGCCGTCCACCACCGGCGTCGCCTGCAGACGGCGCACCGCCTCGGCCGCGTCGATGCCCGCCACGCAGGCCAGGCCGGTGCCGTCGTAGTAGAACTCGCCCAATGCTGTGGTGAGGCGATGGGCCTCCTGCGCTGCAGCACGCTCGGTGTCGCTCAGGGACACCCCTTCCGGTACCGGGAACAGCTGGGGCGTCGGTCCGGCCAGGCTCAGCCGCCCCGGTGACCAGCCGCCGAGTGACGGCCGCCAGGGGTCGGCCCCGGCGGCGGCGAGTGCCCGTGCATTGGCCGGCTTCCTGGACAGGACGGCTTCCCACAGTGCCGTCACCCCGTTCTCCAGCGCGTCCACGTCAGCAACCCGGCGGGCCAGTTCCGTAACAGCCTCCGGGGAGCCGTACACCGCTGCCCGATGCAGGGGCCTCATCCTCCGGTTCCAGCTCTCCGGATCGGCGCCTTGGTCCAGGCGTCGGCGGATGTCGTCGGCATCCGTCCAGTCCCAGCCCATGCCCGCCCAGCCGTCACTTGCTGCCGCCACCGCTCCCCCTCGCACACGTCGCATGCGCTCGTGCCACTTCGACCCAGCCCTCTAGTACACGTGCGCTACGGGCCGCTGGCTCTCACCAGGTCCATTGACCGGACGTTATCACCCCGAACACCGTTCGTACGCTCAATGTACGCGATCCATACGTAGTTAGTACGTGATAGGTGCGTTTCAGGGGTAGGGTCAGGGACGGAGGTGTCCCATGTCCGAGTTGTTCGACGCGGTCGACGCGCTGGTCGCGTCCCGCTCCCCGCTGCCGCCGCCGGCTGAGCGCAGGCGGCTGCGCCAGGCGCACGCTCTCACCCTGGAGGAGGTGGCCGCCGCTCTGGGCGTGCGGCGGGCGACCATCGGCGGCTGGGAGTCGGGCAAGGCCGAGCCCCGGCCCCCGGAGCGGGAGGCGTACGCGCGCCTGCTGAAGCAGCTCGCCACGCTCTACCCCGCCCCTCAGAGCACCGGCGCCCCGCAGGAGGACACGGGCCCCGCAGCGCCCGCAGCGCAGGCGCGGCTCACGGGCGGGGCGGCTGAAGCTGCTGCCACGGCTGAGGCCGAGGAGCCGTCGGCTGCTCCCCCAGCGCCCGTTCCGCACGCGGCAGCGACACGGCGGCCGGTGCCGCGTGCCGAGCGGGCGCCGCAGAGCTCGCGGCGCCCCACTGCAAGGAAGGACGCTCCGGCGGACACCCCCGCGCCCGGCGGCGTGTACGCGCACGGTCCGCTGCTCGTCCTCGACGCCGACACCGAGCGGCAGGTGACCGGCTACGGCGTCGGCGGTCTGATCCTGGACGTGCCCGCCAAGTCCCTGCCCGCGCTGGTGGAATGGACACTGACCGAAGCCCGGCTGGGGTCGGAGAAGCTGCACGGCTCGGGCAAGGACGGCGACCCGCTGCTGGTGCTCACCGCGGCAGCGTGCGCGCGCTACGGTCTGCCCGCCGTCTTGTCCGAGGCCGAGCAGCTTGCCGGGCGGCTGCCGGAAGGACACAAGGTCATCAAGCAGCTTGAGCGCGCCGACTGGCAGCTCACCAAGCGCGGGCTGGGGCCGTGGGCGCGGATCTACCGGCCCGCCCACGGCAGCCGCCGCCAGTGCGTACAGCTGTGCATCCCCTCCTGGCGCGCCCTCGACGACCGCGCCTGGGGCCATGCCGCCCGGCTGGAGCCGGCGGAGCTGGCTCGCGTGCTGGGCGTGTACGCGGCCCGGGTGATGACGCCGGTCGGCTCCACCGCCGTGACGGGACTGCAGCTGATGACCGCGCTCAACCCCCCGACCCGCGCGAGCGAGCCGGACCAGAACGGCAAGCGGCACCGCGAGCACCGGCCCGGGTCCCTGGGCACGCAGCCGATGGACCCCGCGCCGTGCGAGGCGACCGACGGACACCCCGTCCTGGCCCACCTGCCCCGCTTCCACGTGCGCGGCCCCGACGAAAGGCTGTTCGAGGAGGCCTACGACTGGGCACGGGACCTCACCGACGCCGAGTGCATGCAGGGGCACTTGGTCGGCCTGGATGTGAACCTCGCCTTCGGGGCCGCCGCCAACGGGGCCGTCGTCGGCCTGGCATCGCCGCCCGTGCACGTCACCGAACCGGTCTTCGACCCAGCGGTGCCCGGTTCCTGGCTGGTCGACCTCTCCCACGTCGACCTGTCCCGGGTGAAGGTCGCCAAGCAGTGGCGCCGACTGGAGGGCCACCTGCTGCCCAGCCCGTTCACGCCGACCGGCAAGCGCCCCGAGGGCCCGGCCTGGTACGCCACGCCCACCGTGGCCTACGCCGTCGAGCTCGGCTACGACGTCGCACCCCTCGAGGCGTGGGTGCGCCGGGAGAGCGGCCGGTTCCTGGACGGCTGGTACAAGCGGCTGCGCGATGCCTACGTCGCCACCATGGCGGACCTCGGCGTCACGGAGAAGCTGCCCCCACACCAGTTCCTTCAGGCGATGGACGGCTACAAGGCCCGCGATCCGGAGCTGGGGATCGTGGTGGACGCGGTCAAGATGACCGTCAAGGGCGGGATCGGCAAACTGCAGGAGAAGGCCCGCGGGGGCGGCTGGAAGCCGGGGCAGGCCTGGCCCGCCCTGGCCCGCCCGACCTGGCGCCCGGACATCCGCGCCACCGTCATCTCCCGGGCCCGCATCAACATGCACCGCAAGATGCTGAACCTGGCGGCGGCCACCGGCCGTTACCCCGTCGCGGTCCTCTCCGACTGCGCCGTGTACGCGGCCGACGGCCCCAGCCCCCTGGACGTGCTGCCCTACGGCGCCGACGGCAAGACCGTGCCGGGCAGCTTCCGGCTCGGCATCTCGCCCGGGATGGTCAAGCACGAGGGCACCCAGAGCGTGCTGTGGGGCGCGGACGTGCTCGAGCAGCTCGGCGCCGACGGCCACGTCGCCAACCTCGCCCGCTACATCAAAACCGGCGAGGTCACCGCCAAGGACACCGGAGAATAGGGAGCGTTGCAGGCGATGGTCACGGTGGGAGAAGAACTCGACAAGGCCGTGCAGGGCGCGTTCACGCGTCCGGTCCCCAAGTCGGCGGGGGCACAGATGCGTTATCTGGTCCGGCAGCACCAGCACAGCACCCGGCGCGTGGCCGAGCTGCTCGGCATCAGCCAGCGCACGGTGGAGCGGTATGTGAACAACCAGTTCAAAAGGCCCCGGCCACAGCTCGCCCACCGACTGGAACGTGAGGTCCGTACGCGCTGGCAGCCGCAGATCAGGGCCAAGGCGAAACAAGCCGCGGCCACCACGAGCGGCATCATGATCGATGTACAGGCGAGATTCGGCTACACCGCCGCCGCCGGCAGCACCGACCAGGCCCGCGTACGTCACCTCACCCTCGCCCTGCCGCCCCACCACGCCGCCAGCCTCCTCCAGGCCCAGGAGGCCGGCGTCGACGAAGACGACCTCCGCGATCTCGCGGCCGAGGCCCTGGGAGAGGTCTACTTCCGCGACAACGGGCGCCGCGCCCACGGCCTCGAAGTCGAACTCAAGGACATCGTCGACCTGCAGTTCGAGCTGTAGGCAGTCAGAGCGCTGGAGCCGGAAGCAGGAAGGGCGTCGAGCCAAAGCACGATAGCTGTCACATAGCAGGCTGGTGTGCTGTCACCAGAGCCACCGGGCGGCGAGTGTTGAGCGGAGTTCTGGACCGGGGTGCAGTCTCAGCCAGCCACCCGGGTTCCCACTTGCGCCGGCGCAGTACGAAATCGCTGAAGAGATGTCGGCTGCGGTCGAGCAGTTCACCCACCTCCGCATCGCCGCGCCGGCCGTCCGGGGACGGTCGCCAGCGCTGCACTGATTGCGCGGCCCAGGTGCGCAGCTTCATATCGCGGTCTGCGAGCAGACCGACCGCCGCCCGCTGCGCCACGATGCCGCCGTGCGCGTCGAGCAGCCGGAACGCGCCGACGCAAACGTGCCGCGGCCGCTGGGAGCTGGTGCGCTCCAGTAGCCGGTCGGCGGGCAGTTCCTTGGCCGAGGGCAGCAGGACGGTGGCGGTCTCGCGGACGACCTCGGCGGCAGGGTCGTCGAGGAGCGGCCGCATCTGCTTCACATCCGCGCAGTCCAGCGCCCGCAAGCCTGCCACGGCTCGCGCCCGCACCCCGGCCGCCGGGTGCGCGAGCAGCGGCCGCAGCAGCCCGGCGTCCGCGCGGTTCCCGCACTCGGCCAACCCGATGACTGCGCCGGGCAGCAACTCGGATTCGTTGGGTGCCTTGCAACGCTCCCGGTACCAGGCCGCCGGGTCACCACCCTGCTGTCGTACGACGTTGCGGGCACACGCACGCACGAGCGCGGAACGGTCACTGAGAAACGGCTCCGCCTGCTTCGAGCGCCCTGCCCGTCTCAGCGCGGTGACGCCGGCCGACCGGACACGGGGGCTGCGTGCGGACAGCAGCGGAGGCAGCACACTCTCGTAGCCCTCCTCATCCCGCGGAGCCGTGAGCGCCGCTGTGGCACACAGGTCCTGGACCACAGGGTCCTGGTCCCGGGCGGCCGCGCCGGCCAGCTCGGCGGGACGGAGCAGTTGGCCGTCGACGGCCAACCGGTAGGCGAACCGACGGACGATGCGGTCGGGATCAGTGAAGAGAACAACAAGCTGCCCGGGGGATGCCTGGCGCAGCGAGGTGCTCCTCACCACGCATATCGTGATCATCTCGCATGAAAGACCGCGAAGCTCCAGCGGGGCACCGCCGGGCCCCGTGCGTGCTCAGGTCAGCCTTCCCGGCGGAAGTCCAGCATGTAGAAGACCTTGTCGTAGCGGCGTTCGCCGACGGCGACGAAGCCGGGCAGACGGCCGTATTCGGTGAAGCCCAGCGACCGGTAGAGGTGCAGGGCATTGGCGTTGTCGCCACGGGCGTCCAGAGTAAGGACCTCGATACCCACCTCCCGGGCGTCAGCGATCAAGGCAGCAGCCAGCGCTCGGCCGACACCACGACCATGGGCAGCAGCATCTACCGCGATCTTCTCCAGATCGGCGTGGGGACGATGGGTCGGTCGGGCGTAGCGGAGCCAGTACCCCAACCCGACAAGCCGACCCTCGAGGTAAGCGGCCCGCAAGGCCGCATCCCCGGCCTGCACCGCGGAGACGACGTGGCCGAGAAGTTCCGCCACCTCATCCCGCGAGGGCGGTTCGACCCAGCCCAGTGCAGCACCTTTACTGACCAGGCCCGCCAGGATCTGGTGGGCCGACTCGGCAAAACCGGCCTCCAGCTCCGGATCGGAAGCCAGCTCCATAGCGTCAAGGACGGCAGGCTCCGTGGTCACACCGCTGGTCATGGCCGCATTCATGACCCGCAGCCTAGGCCACCCCAAGACACAGCCGAGACGCGGCACTCCAGCCTCGGCGGAAGCCAAGCCGTTACGACGTTGTGAACGAAATCAGGTGGGGTGTCTTGATCGAGGCTCGAGGCCTCTGGTGACCGCGCAACGTCCAGTGCTGGGGGCGGTGGCGGTGCACCGAAGCCCGGGGCGTTACTCTCGTCTCTCCGTCGATCCGGAGTGAAGGGCAGCAGACTGTGCGCAACGCCGCCGTGACGGCCGAGGGCGGCCAGATCCGCTGGGTTGAGCTGCCGGGACAGGAGCCGTCCCGTGTCTACGTCCATGGTCTGGGCGCCACGTCGCCGGCCTACTTCGCGGAGGTTGCGGTTCATCCTCTGCTCGCCGGACGTCGATCGCTGCTGATCGACTTGCTCGGGCACGGCATCAGCGACCGGCCGACGGACTTCGACTACACCCTGGAATCCCACGCCGAAGCCCTTGCCGCGGCCCTGACCAGCGCGGGTGTCACGGGCGCCGAGTTGATCGCGCACAGCATGGGGGGCTCTGTGGCCATCGTCCTGGCCGCCCGGCACCCCCAACTGGTCTCCCGCCTGGTCCTGGTCGACGCCAACCTTGACCCGATCCCGCCCGCACCGGGTGCCACGGGCAGCAGCGGCATCGCCGCGTACTCCGAGGAGGAGTTCCTGGCGGGCGGCTGGGAAGAGATCCGAGACCGGGCTGGTTCCCACTGGTGGTCCACGATGCGCCTGGCAGGCCGGGAGGCCCTGCATCGCAGCGCGGTCCACCTCACCCGCGGCACCGTCCCCACCATGCGTGAGCAACTGCTGGACCTGAAAATCCCCCGCACCTACCTGCTGCCCGAGGCCGACAGCCCACTCCCGGGCACCGATGCGCTCACCGAAGCCGGGGTGGCCGTGGTCTCCATCCCGGACTGCGGGCACAACATCATGCTGGACAACCCGGAAGGCTTCGCCCGCGCCACCGCAGCAGCGCTCTCGGACCACAACCAGCGATAGCGCCCAAGCGGCCCGTAACGCGGAGAGAGCCGCGCGGGTTCCTCATGTGTGATGACGAAGGAATGGGCCCGTGCGGCCTTGTCCCATCCTGCCTTCACCGGCATCTCCCGTGCACATCTCGGCGGTTTGATCGACGAGCTGGCCGGGCCGTGGACCGCGCGCTGTGAGTCCGCACTGCACGAGCGGCGCGGCGGCAACCGCAGGCAGCTGCCTGGTGCCGGACCGAAGCACGATCTCGTCTTCACCGACCGGGTGCTGGTCACCCTGGTCCACCTGCGTCACCAACCCCCGCACGCCGCCCTCGCGGAAATCTACGGCCTGGAGCGGTCCACCATCACCAGGGCGATCGGCGAGATCCGTCCGCTGCTGGCCGCGCGGGGCTTCGCCTTCCCCGACCGGCCGGGGCTTCGGCTGTATACGCTGGCCGATGTCTTCGCCTACGCCGCAGCCGAAGGGATCACGCTCCGCATCGACGGTACCGAGACCCAGGTCCGCCGCCCCAGGGCCCACCGACCCGGCCGCTGTGTGGTCGTTTCCGGCAAGAAGAAACAGAACACCATGAAGACCACCACCATCAGCGACGCTCAGGGTCGCACCCTGTGGTCCGGGGCCGACCGGCCCGGAAGAATGCACGACCAGACCGCGATGCGCACCGAGGGTATCGCCGAACAGCTCCGCCTCCATCCGGACGTGAGAGTCGAGGTCGACGAGGGCTGCCGGGGCCTGGCCAACGAGTTCCCCGACCAGATCTCGGCACCGCCGAAGAAGCCGAAGGACTTGGAGGACGTGCCGCTGACCGAGCGGTACGGATGGCGTGAGATGCGCCGCCGCCAATCCTCGCGCCGGATCTGCGTCGAGCACGCCAACGCCGAGCACAAGCAGTGGCGCCCCTTGCAGCGGTTCCTCGGACGTCGCGAGCACTACTCGGCCACCCACCGCGCCATCGCCGGCCTGGTCTCCGACCGCTCCGCCCAACGTGCCACCCACCGCAAGCCGAGCACCGCACTCGTGCCCGTCACCCCGACGACCCGCTGAATCACTCACCAGCCGAACCGCCAGACCAGCACGCCCCCGACTCATTCGCTCACAACCTCGTTACTGACCCACGCTCCTGGTCACCGGACGATCTGTGCGGGGGCGCGGCCTGCGGCGATCTCGCTGAAGGGGCAGGGCTGTTCGATCATGGCGCTGGCCTTTCTCGGGCTGGTGACTCGGTCCTGGGCATCGGGTTCTTGGTCAACTGGTACGGAGGCGGCAGCGCTCGGCGAGGGAGACCAACGTCCGCCGGAGTCGTCGGGGTTGCTAGATTGCTCAGCCCACATCAAGAAGGGGGCAGGGATGGCGGGAGCGTGGCGGCGGGTAGCGGCCGATAAGGCGATCCGGGAAATGAACGAAGCTATCCTGATACTAGGCACTCCCGTTCTTCCGTCAGGAAGAACTCGCGTTCTTATCCGACGATACTACGCGTCCGCTCCTGGAATTTGGGGTGCAACAGTCTCCCTCTTCATCTTCCTGTACATCCCTCTTCTGGCGTTGCGGCTGAACATTGAGTTAGTGGACGCCGCACTTCGGCTTGCAGACGACCCTCCTTTCGGTCTCGACTCCGACGAGTTTACGCTCTCCGAGCTGTGGGATACCGTAAGCGACAGCAACCCAGTCATGTTCGCCGGGGGTATTGCGCTGGCCTTGATTGCCCTTGTTGGCGCAGGCATTTTCCTCACCGGGATCGGCCTGTTCTTGTCCGTCATCCTCCGCTGGCAGACGGATCGCCTGAAGGGCGAAAGTGGAAGCAGTCATTACCTTGCGGCAGGGGCCGCCAGCGCAGTCCACCAGGCTGCGGCGGCCTACAGGAGCGCACCCGGGAGCCCGAAGCAGCAAAGCCAACTGCGCCATCTCACGGAATTGCTAGATCGCATCTATGTCAGCATCTTGCGCATCAGTGACGTACACGAGGCCGTGCATCGCCGTTCGCGACGCAGAGGGAAGCTACGTGACCACCACCTCAAAGTGATCGCTGCCCTACAGGAGCACGAGGCTGCGATCGACATCGACGCACGCACTGCACTGCCGGATCTAGCGGAGGCGTTGACGAACATCGCCAACGCCTACAGCGAAGGTAAAATTGGGCAATTGTTGCCAGGTTCAGAGATTGACCATTTGTCTCCAGCCGAAGCCGCCAAGGGTCAGCGCTTCAAGGTGGTCGCGCTTGCAGTAGTGCTAGGCGGCTGCGGCATCTCAGTAGCGTTCCTTGACCTGCCGGACACGGCGACTACCTCACTGATCGGAGCCATCGGGATCACTTTCGTTTCTCTCGTCTACGGACGCAGAGCCCGCGAGGGGCTAGATCTCCTGGACTCACTGCGCGGCATTCAACGCTCCTGACAGGCCGGGCTGAGGCGCCGCAGCAGCGCACAGGGTGCAGCCGCATTCGACCGGCAGCCGGCGCGGGCGGTTCGGGAGAAGCTACTTCTTACGGATCGCGCCCGTCGCTATCCAGTGGACCAGGAGAGCGGCAGCATGTGCGGCGGTCTCGGCAGCTTCTTGTGTGACCCGTCGGCTCGCTAGGCCGTGTAACGAAAGTGAATCTTGGACTGTGAATGATCACGTTCCATGGGTCGGAAAGATCTCACGGACGAGCAGTGGGCAGTGCTGGAGCCGCTATTGCCAATGAATGGCTGTGACCAGCTCAATCAGGGGCGACGGACTCCGTGGAGTCGTGGAGGTTCAAGTGTTGATGGCGTGTTCGAGGAACTGGCCGCAGGCGCGGAACCCCAGGCGGCGGTACACAGGCTCGCCGTCGGCAGACGCCTGCAGGACCGCGATGTGGTGGTCTCGCTCGCGGGCAGCGTGAAGGGCCGCGAGCGTGATGGCTCCGCCGTAGCCGCGCCGGCGCTGGGCGGCCAGGGTGGAGATGTTGTAGATGCCGGCGACTCCCGCGTGGTGGAACACCTCGGCGGAGCAGACCGGACGGTCCTCCACATAGCCCACCAGATACCGGGCCGGGCAGGTCGCGGCCAGCGCCTGGGAAGCAGCCCGGGCGAAGAAGTCACGGACAGTTTCGGCAGGTGGATTCCAGTTCGCGGCGAGGACCGTGGCGTAGTCGGCGAGCTGCTCGGGCGTGGTCACCGTTCGGATGTCCAGACCCGGGACAGAGGGAACCGGCAGGGTGTCGTCCAGCTCGGCCGACATCGCCGTCTCACGCTCGGACACCGGCAGACCGGCCACGGTCAGGCGCGTGGTGAGGTCTGTCGGTGTCGAGGCAGGTCCCACCCACCAGGAGAAGCCGCGGCCGGTGTCGGCCAGCGACCCAGCAGTCTCGGAGATACGGGCCGCGGCGTCGCCGGCGGTGAAGCGGGCCGCGGCGACGATGTTGAACGTGTCGTCGTCCAGGCCGCTGTCTGCGACCAGGAGGTCATCGGTCTCCGTGACGGTCGCACCGGACATGCTCCGGTGCAGATGGCAGGCGTGTTCCGCCAGATTCCGCTCCATCCTGTCCGTCAAGTCGGCTTCATCGAGAAAGCAATCATTCATAGGGATTGATCCCAGCACGACCGGACGAAGAGCGCATGCCATTTTAGGCGGCGCCACGCCGGTGACCAGCACTTTCGATACACGCCAAGGAACTGCTCGAAGCGGGTTGGCTGGAGGTTACCGGGAGTGTGGGCAGCGTCAAGCACTACCGGCTCGCACCGGCCCTGTTCGAGGACCGGGGACAGGCCGGACGTCACCTGCGCGCCGTCGGCGGCTGACGGGGCGGTGCCGTGAAGCGATCCGACTCTGAAGTCGGATCGTTTCTCCTTGCGGCCAGCTGCAGTTCAGCAGCAGGTTCGTCACGGAGCCTGCTGCCGCGGGCAATCGTCACGGCGTGAGAATCCGGCGTCCCGGCGACGGCAGGACGGCCACCCATTCCGGCCACCAGCTGACGGTGGCCTTGGTGGTCGCATCTCCCAGCCCGCCCAGGCGTGGACTCGCGCAGCGCTTGATGCCCGTGTGCTGCACCCGACGGCGAGGCGGCACCTGAAGCGCGATCGCTGCACTCCGCAGGGGGGGAGCAGTATGCCGAGAGCAAGCTCGCCAGGATGCCTGACAAGACAAGCGAATTCGTGGGCACGTGGGGCGTGATCGTGTGCGAGCGGGGTTCGGCGCAGCAGGCATGAAGTGGCGGGGTTCAGGAGCCGGCCATGGCCTCATCCAGCAGTGCAGCTGCCAGCGTGCGGGCACGGGCCAGCCGGCTGCCATCGCCTTCCAGTCCGGCCCTCGCCATCGCGCCCTCCAGCAGGAAGGACAGGTGCTCCGCCAGAACACCGGCCTCTCCAGGACGGGAGGGCAGCAGCTGTCCGAGGTGGCAGCCGATCAGTTCCTCGACCGTTTCCTTGTGGCGGCGTACGACATCACGCCCTATGTCCCCCACGGGCAGCTCGGCCGCCGCGTTGAGCAGGCCGCAGCCGCGGAAGCCGGTGGCCTGGGCGGCCTCCGCGTGATCGGCGTAGGTGTCGAAGACGGCCAGGACCGCCTCGCGAGGGCCCACCGTCTCCTCCAGTCGTGTGCGGTACGTCGCGAGCCACTCCTCGTGCCGGGCGTCGAGATAGGCCCTGACCAGCTCAGCCTTTGAGTGAAAGTTGTTGTACAGGCTTGTTTTGGCCACGCCGGCTTCGGCGACGATCGTGTCGATCCCCGTGGCCGTCACGCCGTCGGCATAGAAGCGGCGTGCTGCAGTCACCAGCAGACGCTCCCGAGCCGGCCGCCGCCTGCCGGCCGTCGCAGATCCCGTTCCCATCTCACTCATCCCACACTCCCCGACACCAACGAACAGACAGGCTTCATCCTGGACGCCACGCCGCTAACTGTACAGACCTGTACAGTTTACTTGGAAGGCGGAACTACCCAGTCAGGAGCCGACCGCATGAACTTCCTGCCCAGTGACCTGATCGTTGACGGGGCCCGTCTCTCCTACCGCGACTGCGGCGAGGGCAAGCCGGTGGTGTTCGTTCACGGCACCCCTTCCTACTCGTACGAGTGGCGGAACGTCGTGCCGCACGTCGAGGCCGCCGGCCACCGAGCGATCACCTACGACCTGCTGGGTTACGGGCGCTCTGAGCGTCCAGTGGACCGCGACACCTCTGTCGCCGCCCAAACGGATCTGCTGGCCGGTCTGCTCGACGCTCTGGACATCGAGCAGACCGCCATCGTCGCCCACGACATCGGCGGCGCCATCGGTCAGCGCTTCGCCATCGCCCACCCCGAGCGAGTGCGGCGGCTGATGATCATCGACACGGTCAGTTACGACTCCTGGCCCTCTGAGACCTGGAGCAAGATCATCGAAGAGCAGTTGGAAGAGCACATCCAACTGCCGCAGGAAGCATTCGACACCCTGCTCACCCGACAGTTGGAGATGACGGTGTCCGACGGCGCAGCGACGATGACCGATGACGTCCTTGACGCATACCTGGCGCCCCACCGGTCGGCGCTGGGCCGCGTCTCCTTCTTCGAACACCAGGTGCGGCACTACAACTCCCGGTACACCGAGGAGATCACCGACCAGCTTGGTTCCCTGACCATGCCGGTCCACATCCTTTGGGGCGAGCGCGACCAGTGGCAGCCCTTGGCCTACGCCCACCAGCTGGCCGCGGACATCCCCGGCGCCCACCTCACGGTTGTCCCAGGAGCTGGACACTTCGTGATGGAGGACGCGCCCGAGCGTGTCACGGCAGAGATCCTCGGTTTCCTTGCTGACCAGGGTCCGTCTTCGAACAGACCTTGCCCAGAGTAGGAACGATGCGAGAGACCCCGCTGCTTCGCAGGAGGTGGCGGTTGTCGATGTCTCCGGCCGCATCCGCCTGGGCCCTGCATCACGCTGCAGGGCCTCGGGCGAGGATGCCGTCGAGGGCGTAGCCGCGGAAGCGCGTGCAGGCCGTCTTCCACGGCCCGTAGCGTTCGGGCAGGTCACGCCAGGAGATCCCGGTCCGGATCGTGTAGACCATGCCGTTGATCACCCGGCGGTCCCCCACTCGCGGTCGTTCTGTCTTGGCCCGCGACACCGGCGGAGCGAGTAACCACCGCTCCTAGTCAGTGAGTTCATGACGACGTACCACCCCACCGTGATCCACCATCTAACGGTCTTCGAAGATGGGCCCTAACGGCCGAGGGCCTGTCGCAGGGACAGGTTGTGGTACTTCCGCAGCCGGTACAGCTCCCAGCACGACAACACCGTCACCGACACCGGAGCGCCGAGCAGGAACACGATCCGGGCAAGGACGGGAACGTCGGCGTTCGCGTTATTGATCACGTCTAGGGCGGCCATCGCCCACGCCAGCACGGTGGCGAGAACCGGCGGCAGCACCTCGTGGATATCGGCGGTGCGGAACACGTGGTTGAGGCAGAGTGCGATCCCGTACAAGGCGAATCCCAGCGACCATGTGCAGAGGACGATGAGGACGACCATGCCGGGAATCCCGATGGCATCACGGAAGCCGGTGGTCGCCGGGTCGGGCGCGACGGCGAGCGGGAACGTTGCCATGGACCCCATCAGAGCCGCCACAGCCCCGAAGGGCTTCAAGGACCGTCGCAGATAGAGCCGACGCAGCGCGCCCTGCGCGGCGAACGCGAACAGGGCGATCACGAACGGGAAAGCACACACGAGGAAGAGGGTGCTGATCCAGCTCTGGTCGAACTTGTCGCTCGCCACGGCGTCGGCACCCTGGGCGGTGTCGACCGGCTTGTACGACATGACCAGCACGAGCCAGGCGGCGGCACCGAGCCCGGTCCGCCACATTTGGATCTTGCGTACCGTCAGGTCCTCGACGGCGTCCGGGCGCGAGGGGCGGAAGGCCCGCTGAGCGGCGTAGAACGGGTTGTAGACGCACTTGAGGATCCGCTGCCCGCGCGTCAGCGGCGGCCGGGGCGGTCGCGGGAACGGATGCTGCGGGCCACCGCCGTACGGTGGTGACGGGTACGGGCCCCAGCCCTGCGGATGTCCCGGAAACCCCTGCGGCGGCACGGGGGCGGGCTGCGGCGGGTAGGGCCCCACGCCGGGACCGCCGGGGTACGGATGGGGTCCGCCTCCGGGGTAAGGCTGAGGGCCGGGACCTGAGCCCGGCTGTCCACCGGGGCCGTATCCGGGTCCGCCCGTCGGACCCCACTGACCATTGCCGTGCGTACTCATCGCCTGCGCCCCCGATGTTTCGCCTGTGCCGTGCGCGGCGTGACTCGAACCGTCCGCTCGGCGTGCGGCGTGATCCTACCCATGCGGTGGTGGGTCTTACAGATGGTGGCACTCGACGATCCGGCCGTCCCGGGCGCGGGCTGCGGCTGCCCCGGGGTGGTTGTCGCCCCGGCAGCGTGTGCGAACGACGTGGGCTGCGGCCTGGATGAGTTCGTGGTGGACGGGGTGGGTCTGCGTAGTCATCTTCTTTGCCTTCGTCGGATGTCAGGCGACGTTGGCCCGCGCGACGATGGCGAGCGGGCGAAAATCGGCGCTGTGCCGGTGTGTAGGCGAACTCGACATTGTTCGCCGCGGACCAGCCGCCACGAGGTCGAATGGTGCGTCGAACTTGATCACTCGGTTCGGTAACCGCCGTACAGCGGAGCGGCCTTCGTCTGAACATGTGCTCCGACCAAGGAACACACACGTTCAGCACGAAGGCCGTGAGGATGAGTCTGTTGCATGGTGCCGTCCGGCGAGAGCCGTTGGCCGAACTGTCACGCTTCCGGGGCGAGTTCTCCTCCTGTCTCACCGCTCGTTCGGGCGCGTTGTTCGAGCTGGCCGACGCTGTCCTGTGTGGTGACGGGCCGGTCAGGTCACTGGCCGAGCTGTCGCTGGTGGGCGAACACCGCCGGGGCCACGGAGGGTTCTATGCGGCGGTGGCCTGCGGAGGCATCGACACCGGCCGGCTGCGGCGGGCTCTGGCCACGGTGCCGCTACCGCGGGCTGTCGACGGTCGGCTGGTCCTGGCCGTCGACGTCCCCTGCTGGCTGCGGCCGGCCGCCCACGCCTCGCCCCAGCGCATCCTGTGCCACACCTACGGACGCGGCAAGGACCAGCACATCTCCGTCCCCGGCTGCCCCTACTCGATCATCTGCACACTCGAGCCCGGCCGCAGCTCATGAACCGCACCGCTGGACTCCCTTCGTCTGGCACCCTGAGACGACAACGCCACCGTCACCGCCCGACAACTGCGCGAGCTGGTCGGTCGATTGATCACGGCAGGCCAGTGGCAGGCCGGCGACCCGGACACCCTCGTCATCGCGGACGCCGGCTACGACGCACCCCGTCTGGCCTTCATCCTGCGAAATCTGCCCGTGCAGGTGGTGCTGGCCCGGATGCGTTCGGACCGTGTCCTGCGCAGGGCCGCCCCGCCCCGCCTTCCGGGCACGATGGGACGCCCGCCCCGGCACGGAGACGAGTTCGTCTTCGGACAGCCCGTCACCTGGGGCACCCCGGGCACCGAGACTGTCACCGGCACCCGGCTCTACGGCACCGCCCTGGCCCGCTCCTGGGACCGGCTGCATCCCAAGCTGACCCACCGCTCCTCCTGGGCCGCAGCCGATGGAACCCTCCCCATCGCGAGACAGCCGACCGATGGACCTGGCTGGTCATCGCCGCCCACACTCAGCTGCGGCTTGCCCGGCCCCTGGCAGCCGACCGGCGCCGGCCCCGGGAGAAACCCAGCACACCGGACAGGCTCACCCCCCACCCGTGTCCGCCGCGACTTCCGGCACATCCGCCCAACAACCGCCTGCCCGGCCCAGGCGCCGAAAGCCTCCCGGCCCGGCCCCGGACGGCCACCGGGCCGCAAAGCACAGCCGGCGCAACGAGGAACAAAGAAGTCGACCGCCCCACGGCCCCGCCGCACAGGTTAAAGATCAAGCTAAGAGGGCGTTGTGAAAGTGCTTGCTATGGGTGGGAACGAGCGGAGCGGTGGCCCTTGATCACCGCTGCCGGGATTCGTACCCTCGCTCGATGAGACATGACGACCTTCCGGTCCTTGAACTCGCCCTCCCCGGTCCGGAACGTGACCGTGGTGTGGCGGCGATCCTGAGCGGTCGGAAGACCGCGCTCACTGGTCTCCTGGAGATTTACGAGCACGCCGGGGAGGCAGTGCCGATGACCGGTCAGCGATTCTCGGTGCTTGATTCCGAGGGTTGCCCGGCTGCCACGATCGAGGTCGTCGACGTGCGCGTCGTTCCCATGAAGGAGATCGACGACGACTTCGCGCGAGCAGAGGGACGCGGCTACTCTGACGTGGCCGAGTGGCGGGCAGCCCACGAAGAGTTCTTCCGGAGCGATGGCGTGAGCGAGTTCCTCGGACGCAGCCCAGTCATTGATGACCATACTCTTGTCGTCGCGGAACGCTTCCGAGTGGTCGAGCCCGACGGCTCGGGTAGTCCGTGAGCCGGGCCCGACTCGATGAGAGTCCGGGATCAACCGGACAGACCCCCTGGGCGCTGGGAACGGCTGCTGGTCAAGGCCACTCGTTGATGGCTGCGACCAGCACGGTTGCCTCGTAACGGACGGCGAGCGCCGGTTGATCCCACAATTCCGCTGTGTGGCAATCTTTGTGGCCGGCCTTGTCGAGCTTGGACGCTCGGCCGCCTCGTGAGCCGAGCTTCTTGCGGTTGCGGACCCGGTCGGGCTTCTCCGGGATGGTGCACGCGCTTGTTTGCGCAGGTAGGCGCGGTTCGCGCGTGTGCCGTAGGCCTTATCGGCACGGACCCGGTCGGGTTTGGTACGGGGCAGGCCCGGGCCGATGCTGGGCACCGATACCCTTCAACACAGGCTGGAACTACGGGCTGTCGCGCCTCTGGCCCCCGGTGTCGAGCCGAGACAGGGGCTTCCGCCCCTGCTCGACAGCGAGGTGCAGCGTGGTGGTCAGTCCCCGCACGAGCGTCCGAGGTCGTGGTCGTCGGGCTCAGTGTCAACGCCCCCAGGAAGCTCACGAGTTCGATTCGGCCGCCGGGTAGGGGGTGTAGGTGCTGATCTCGATGAGATTGCCGTCCGGGTCACGTAGGTAGGTACTGGTGGTGGGTCCTTGGGCGGCGGATCGCGGCACGGGGCCTTCCAGTACCGGCACTCCGCAGGCGGTCAGATGGGCCAGGACCTTTTTCTGCGGGGTGTCGGTGACCAGGCACAGGTCTGCGCTGCCATGGGTGGGATGCTTGGCGTGCGGGAGGAGTTCGCCGCCGACCTGATGAAAGTTGGTCTTGCTGGGGCAGAAGGTCACTGCGTGGCGTCCCTCCCCGAAGGTGACCGGGCGCAGGCCCAGCACGCGTACGTAGAAGTCGACGGTGCGTTCGATGTCGGCGACGGTCAGCACCAGGTGGTTCAGGCCGGTGATCCGGTTCCTCGGCCCCGGCCGAGGGAATCCCGGCCCAACTGCCGTTCGCAGGCGTCCCGTGCCGGGGTTGAGAGCAGGTCCTGTGAGCGAGTGAACAGCCGGTGCAGGGTGGGGCCGTGGCGCTCGGCGAGGTCGGGGTCGTGCGCCAGCACGTCGAGTTCGTTGGCCGCGGTGATCTCGACGAAGGCGCGCACGTCCGGCGGCGATGGGGTGTGCTCGCCGTCGGTGAGGCGGTCGCGGAAGACCACCGGTCGCCCGCTCGCCAACCGGGGATACACGACCGCGCGGTCGCAGCTGGCGTAGAGGAACACCAGCGCCTCGGCCCGTTCTCCGATCAGCTCGGCGAGAAGCGCGCGCTCGTCGGTGCCCATCAGGGCGTGGTCGAACCCGTCGGTTCCGTACATCGCGTGACACAGTCCGGCGGCCTGCAGGTCCGGACCGGCACCCCACTCCGCCAGCAGGCGTGCGACGCGGTCCAGGTGGTCGAGGAGCGTACCGCCAGGATGCTTTGTCTCGCCGGCGCCTCGGGCGCGCAGGAGGGCCTGGACAGCGGGCCAGGCCGCCGCAGGGTCACGGGCGCTACCTGGTGAGCCGCCGTCGTATGGCACGGATCGCCGCATCGGGTTCAGGCCTCCTGGGTCGTCATGCGTACCACCTCTGCCACCAGTCGGGCCGTGACCGGGGTCTCGACGTGGTGGGCGGCGCCGGCGCGCAGGACTGCTCCGCCGATGGCATCGACTTCGAGGGGGCGTCCGGCCTCGGCGTCGCGCTGCATGGAGGACTTCATACTGTCCGGGACGCGATCGAAAAAGGAGAGCACGGTCTCGGTCGTTACCGGTGCGCCGGCGGCCCGGGCCACTGCGGTGATCTCGTCGAGCACGGCGAGCAGTTCCGGGCGCAGGTCGCCGCGGATGGTTCCGACGTCCGCTCGGTGTCGGGTGGTCAGCAGGGCGAGCGGGGCGAGGAAGGCGAGCTTGTCCCAGAGCATCGCCGTCTCGTTGCTTCGCAGGTTTACGCCGAGACCGGCCTGCCGCAGTCGGTCCGCGAGCTCACTGAGGGGAGAAGCAAGTTCGAGGCTGGCGAAGGGACTGGTGTGGTGGATGCGCCCCGGCGCGGTGCGTGTGGCTTCGACCCTGATCGTGCCGGCGACGACCTCGGCCGCGGGGTAGCGATCGCGCAACAGGCCGACGTGGTCGAGGCCGTTGAGCAACGGGATCACAACCGCGTTGCCGAGGGCGGGAGCCGGGACGCGGTCGAGTGCCTCGTCCAGGGAGGTCTGCTTGACCGTCACGAAGACGACGTCCACAGCCTCTCGCAACCGTGTGTCCGCCTCGACCGCTGCGGTGAACTCCCCGTACTGGGCGCTTTCGACGCGCAGGCCGCCCTGGCTCAGTGCGGCGGCGGTCGGCTCGCTGGCCAGGCAGATGACGCGGTGCCCGTCACGGGCGAGGAGCGCACCGATCAGGCCTCCGACACCACCCGGTCCGAGAACGGCCACCGTCAGCGGGATTGTGTTCATCTGAGCTCCTGTCGTCCTTGGGAGACCCGTTCAGCCGGGCTGAGGCCGACGGGAGCCAACGGGAGGAGCGGCGCGTGGACCACGGCATCTCCCCTCGGCGCGAAACGGGTCGACACCCGCCAGCCGCTCACCGCACCGCGTCCGGAACGGGTGAGCGACGGGCAGGTTGCCGCCCTGGAAAGCAATGATCAAGCGCCCCGAGACCCAAGTCAATCAACGGATTTACTGGCACAACTCCAAGCGATACCTTGGGTCATCGTGACTCTCGACGATCTCCGCGTCTTCGCCGCGGTCTGCCGGGCTGGCTCTCTGAGCGCGGTGGCCCGTGACTTTTCCTGCACACAGTCCGCGGTCAGCCAGCACGTGAAGCGGCTTGAGCGGGAGTTGGGCCTGAGTCTGCTGGAACGGCACACGCGAGGCGTGGTGCCCACGCCGGCCGGGCACACGCTGAACGCGGCGGTCACCGAAGGCCTGGGCAGCATCGACCACGCACTTCGCCGACTCGACGAGGCCGCGCGCGCGGAAGGCGGATCGGTACGGGTCACAACGGGAGCCACGACCATCCGGCACTTCATGTCCGCGGCCGTCGTCGACTTCCGGCGGCAATTTCCCCGCGCCAGCCTCGAATTCCAGACCGAGACCTCCAGCCGCGGCTGCTTCGACGCGCTCGCCGCCGGCCGCGCCGACCTCGCCTGGATCACCCTGGGGCCCACAGATCGCGCCATCGAGCAACGCCCCGTCGTCGAAATCCTCTGGGCGCTCGCCGTCTCGGCGTCCGACCCGCTCGCGGCCAAGGCCCGCGTCGAACCGGCCGACCTGCAGGACGCGCGGCTCATCGGGCTTCCGCAGAACTCCACCTCCCGCCTGCAACTGGGCGCCTGGCTCGCGGAAGCAGGGATCCGGCCGGTCTTCGACACCAGCGTCACCGACTGGGACACTGCGATCCTGCTGGCCGAACTGGGACTGGGCCTCGCCGTCGTCCCAGCCCTGCCCGCCTGGAGCGGCCCCGGACACCCCGACCTGCGACTGATCCCCATCCCCGCGCTCCCCGCCCTCACCGCGGGCTGGGCGGTACGCCGCTGGGACGCCCTCTCCCCGCTGGCCCGCGCGTTCGCCGAGGCCGTCGCGCACCACTGTGGCAAACAAACCCTTCGGGAATAGCCGCCGGCCACGACGCGCCGTCAGTCCCCTTCGTCAGGGATGCGCGCCCCCACCCCGGTTCCGGCGGGAGCGGCCACGCCGGTGGTGGCGGCAGGTGCGGTTCCGACCGCAGGTCTTCCTCCGGGCCGCGGCCGGCGAGCCTCGAGGTCGGTCGCTTCGAAGCGAGCAACTGGGAAGTTGCGTGCGACCAGAGTGGCAATGGTTTCGTCGAGTGCCCAGGTGACGTAGCCGGTGGGCCAGTCGACGGTTGTGTAACCGAGCTCCAGGTCGATTACGTGGGATTCGAACCAGGGTGGGCCAGCGGTCGGCGGGCATCGCTGCGGCCTCGTCGAGCAGGCGGTCCAGGCTGCCGCGCAGGTCGGCGGTGAGCTCGGCGGCGCCGCGACCGGCCCCGTGCCTGACAATCGTGCACCGGCCCGCACCCAGCCACCCAAAGGTCCCCGAGTGGGAGCAATCGGCCGCCACCACCGGCATGGTCACCACCTTGTCGCCGCTCCTCCACGGCCACGGCTTCGCGTCGCTCTTTCGAACCGGCGGCGCTGTCCAGGCGCCCAGGTCCACAAGTACCTCGGCATTAACGGACAGCTCCTGGGCTGGCTGTACGTCGGCACACGGCCGACGGATGAGGTCATCAAGGTACGCGTACCGTGCGACCTGCGCGGCAAGATGATCTGAGCTTGGGAGGCGAGTATGAACTCCTGGAAGTCGAGAGGGTTGGCGGCATGCGCGCCGCCGTTGACGACGTTGAAGTGCGGAACGGGGAGCAGCGGCGGTACTTCGGCGGTCTCGGCCAGGTACTGCCACGGCTCCTGACCGGCCGAGGCGGCCTGGGCGCGGGCGGCGGCAAGTGAGACGCCGATGACGGCGTTCGCTGCCAGGCGGGACTTGGTGGCTGTGCCGTCGAGGCGGATCAGTTCGGCGTCCACCTCGCGAAGGTGGTGTAGAAGCGGCCGGTTCAGCGTGTCGGCGATCTCGCCGTTGACATGGGCGACGGCCCGGGTGACGTCCCGGTCGCCGTACCGGTCGGGGTCGGCGTCGCGCAGTTCGACGGCTCCCCGGGTGCCGGTGGAGGCTCCGGAGGACACTCCGGCGCGACACGCAGTCCGGCGGTGGTCTCCAGGATGACGGCGAGGGCGGGGCGGGCGCGGGAGTCGAGGATCTCGACGGCGTGCAGGCGGGAGATGCGCAGCATGGTCGGCGCGTCCTTTCCGTCGGTGTTGTCAGTGGTGGCCCTCGGCCGCGACCGCCCGTGCGGCAGCACGTGCCCGGCCGGGCGAGGTGTCTGCCGCCGGCGGGGGGTGGCCGCAGATCGGAGGTGACGGTGTGGATGAGGGGTTCGGCCGGGGGGATGTTCAGGTCGTGGATGCCGGGTTCGTCGAGGTGGCTGAGCAGGGCGACGAGGGCGCGCAGGAAAGTTGCCGTGTGCGGCTAGCAGCACGGTGGCACCGCGAGTGAGGGCGGTGCCAGCAGGTCGCTCCAGTACGGAAGGACGCGGGCGATCACGACGGCGAACGTCTCCACCGCCGGCACGCCCTCGCCCGGCAGGGAGGCGTAGCGAGGGTCCGCGCGCAGCAGGGCCAGCCGGTCCTCGGGCAGCGGCGACGGGCAGCCGTGCAGGGAGCGACGCCACTGTTCGTACAGCTCCGGGCCGGCCTCGATCCGCGTGCGGCGCTTGCTCCGGCCGGTCAGCGCCCCGTACTGGCGTTCGTTGAGTCGCCAGGTGCGCTGCACCGGTATCCAGAAGCGCCCCAGGCGGTCGAGCACGGTCTCAGCGGTGGGGATGGACCGGCGCAGGACGGAGGTGTGGACGAGGTCGGGCAGCAGTCCTGCCCGGGCGATCAGCCCAGCCGCGTCCGGCGCCTGTTCCTCACCGTCGGGGCTTCAGGGGGTAGTCGGCGGTGACGCGCCGGTCAAGCGCGCCTAGGGCCGCTCACCCTTCCCGCCGGGCCTCGCGGGTGATCTCCCCGGCGAGTGCGGCGAGGTCGGGGATGGAGGGGTGATCGGGAGGATCGTTCCAGGCGAGCAGGACGGGCACGTCAGCCGCGTCGGTGAGGGGGCGGTAGGTGATGCCGGGATAGGGGTGGATGCCGGCGGTGGCGGTGGTGGTCACTCCCACGGCGCGTCCGGCGGCGATCGTGGCGAGCCAGTCGTCGGTGTTGGCCACGGTCAGGCTCTCGACGGGGCGGACCGCGGCGGGCCACAGTGCCAGGGTGGTGGTGCCCGAGACGGTGTTGACGGCGATGACCTGGTCGCTGAGATCGGCCAGCGTCAGGTACGGGTGCCGTGCCAGAGGGCCGGCGGCGGGTACGGCGGCCACGCGGGGCTCGGTCAGCAGGACGACGCTCCGCAGTCGGGGGGCGGTGACCCTGCCGCGCAGCACGGCGGCGTCGACCTTGCCGTGGGTGAGGCCGGCGGCGCGGTCGTCGACGCGCAGCAGTTGCAGCGGGGTGTCGGGGTGGGCTCCGTTCCAGCGGCGCAGGAGGAGGGCGGTGTGGTCGCCGAGGGCGGACCACGCGTGCCCGAGGCGCAGCGGTCTGGCCCTCATACGGTGGGGGTCGAACGCGGTGTCGGCGGCTGCGACGGCGGCCTCGGCCCGGGGCCGGAAGGCCAGGCCGGCGTCGGTGAGGTGCAGGTGATGGGTGGAGCGGTCCACCAGCCGGACGCCCAGGTGCTGTTCGAGCCGGCGCAGCGTCCGGGAGACGGCCGGCTGGCTGGTGTGCAGGCGGTCGGCGGCACGCGTGATGCCGCCCTCCTCCGCGATGGCGAGGAAGGTCCGCAGATGCCGCAGCTCCATGGTCATGTTTGTGAAGCATAACCGCACGCGAATCGGCATTTCACAGGTGCGGGGACGGGCTCGTAGCGTCGTCGTCATGCCCGATGTGCGCCTCTCCGATCCCCCGGCTCCCGCCGTGCCGCGCCCCGCGGCCGCCTCCTCGCCCGGTCGCGGGCAGGTGGGCGCGGTCGCCCTGGTGGTGGGCGGGATCTTCAGCCAGCAGTTCGGTTCCGCGGTGGCGAACCTGCTGTTCGACCGGGTAGGCGCCCCGGGAGTGGTGACGCTCAGGCTCACCGTCTCGGCCATGGTGCTGCTGGCCCTGTGCCGGCCGGCGCTGCGCGGACACCGGCGGGGGGACTGGGCCGTCGTCGTCGCCTTCGGCGTGGCCCTGGGCGGCATGAACCTGCTGTTCTACCAGGCGCTCGCCCGGATCCCGCTGGGCACGGCGGTCACCCTGGAGGTGCTCGGCCCGCTGGTCCTCTCGGTCGTCGCCGCGCGTCGCGCGAGCAGTTGGCTGTGGGCCGCGCTGGCCCTGGCGGGCGTCGTCCTGCTGGGCCGGGGCGACGCCGGTGGCGGCGACCTCGCCGGCGCGGCCTTCGCTCTCGGCGCGGGGGCGATGTGGGCGGCATATATCCTGCTCGCCTCCCGGGCCGGAAGCCGGTTCCCGAAGGCCGACGGTCTGGCCCTCGCGATGGCGGTGGGAGCCCTGCTCAGCCTGCCCGCGGGCACGGTCGGAGCCGGCAGCGCCCTGCTGAACCCGGTCGCTCTGGCGCTGGGAGCCGCCGTCGCCCTGCTGTCGTCGGTCCTGCCCTACACCCTGGAGCTGATGTCGCTCAGGCGGCTGCCCGCCGGTACGTTCGCCGTGCTGATGAGCCTGGCCCCCGCGGTGGCCGCGCTGGCCGGCCGTCTCGTCCTGGGGCAGGATCTCGGCGCGAGGGAGACGCTGGCGATCCTCCTGGTCGTGGCCGCCAGCGCGGGAGCCGTGCGCGCCTCGGTGCGCTCACCGCTTCCGGGGCAGTCCGCCGGCCGAACCGAACCGTGAGCGGTTACGGCCACCACCACGAAGCCGCCCGGCGTGCTGTCTGGAACGACGGCACGGTCGGCCCCCCCATTACCGTCTCGTTGGCCCCGCAACGGGGTCGCCCGGCCTTCGGAGTTGGCATGACTTTCTCCCCCTGTCGAGTTGATGGCTCGGGGAGTGGTGTCACCGGCTCCGGAGGCATCGACAGACCGCAGATTAGGGGCATGACCACCGGCTTCTTCGTGGGTCGGGAGGCTCTTCGTAATGTGGATGTGGCGATCGGTGCCGTGGGACGGCCGGGCGAGGACGACCGGAGGACGAGCGTGATCGACGTCAGTGGCACCGGCGCCTTCCTCGGCCTCGACGTCGGCAAGGGCGAACACCACGCCACCGCCGTCACCCCGGCCGGGAAGAAGTCCTTCGACAAGCGGCTGCCCAACAG
Source organism: Streptomyces ardesiacus (assembly GCF_003112575.1). Classification (GTDB taxonomy): domain Bacteria; phylum Actinomycetota; class Actinomycetes; order Streptomycetales; family Streptomycetaceae; genus Streptomyces; species Streptomyces ardesiacus. The sequence goes on along the minus strand of NZ_BEWC01000001.1, from coordinate 1,527,229 downwards.
CGAGCCCAAGCTCCGCGAGGTCTTCGGGAAACTGCAGACCAAGCACGGAACGGTGCTGGTCGTGGTTGACCAGCCGGCCTCCATCGGAGCCCTGCCTCTGGCGATGGCCCGGGACATGGGATGCCCGGTCGCCCATCTGCCCGGTCTGACGATGCGGCGGATCGCTGATCTCTATCCGGGCGAGGCCAAGACCGATGCCCGCGACGCGTTCGTCATCGCCGATGCCGCCCGCGTCATGCCGCACACGCTCCGATCGGTCGATCTTGAGGACGAAACCATCGCCGAGCTGGAGATGATCGTCCGCTTCGACGAAGATCTGACCGGCGACGCCGCCCGCATCAGCAACCGCCTGCGCGGCCTGCTGACGCAGATCCATCCGTCGCTGGAACGCGTCTTTGGGCCGCGAGTGCAGCACCCGGCCGTGCTCAAGCTCCTCGACCAGTTCGGGTCCCCCGCCCAGATACGCAAGGCCGGGCGGCGTCGGCTCGTGACGCCGACCCGTCCGAAGGCACCGCGGATGGCCGAGCGTCTCGTCGATGACATCTTCACCGAGCTGGACGAGCAGACCGTAGTCGTTCCGGGCACGGACGCGGCAGCACTGATCGCCCCCAGCCTTGCCAGCTCACTCCAGGCAGTGCTTGACCAGCGGAAACTCCTCGCCGCACGGATCGAGGAACTGCTGGAGAAGAACCACCCTCTTTGCAAGGTCCTGACGTCCATGCCGGGGATCGGCGTCAGGACCGGAGCCAGGATCCTCATCGATGTCGGCGACGGCCGTTGGTTTCCGTCCGCGGCACACCTTGCCGCATACGCCGGCCTTGCCCCAGCAACCCGCAGCTCGGGCTCGTCAATCCGTGGCGAGCAACCATCCCGGAAAGGAAACAAGCAGCTCGAACGGGCTCTCTTCCTCTCCGCGTTCGCGGCCCTGGCCGACCCGGTCTCCAGGGCCTACTACGACAAGAAGATCAGCCAGGGCAAGCACCACACCCAAGCTCTCCTCTGCCTCGCAAGACGACGAGCCGACGTGCTCTTCGCGGTGCTCCGCGACGGCACCTTTTACGAGCCCCAACCCGCCCCTTCAGCTTGACCAAACCCATAAGGGCACCCCGCCGGCCGGGCACCGGCCCGGCCACCCGCCCCTGCACAGCGCGCGGCACGCGCGCGGACCGAGGAAAGGACGATCTCATGACCGACACCGAGCAGACCCTCCGGACGCCGACGCCGACGCCGGGCGACTCGGCGGAGAGGCCCGCCGCACCCGCCGGGCCCGCTTCCGGGCCGGTGGCCGAGGAGCCGGACCCGCGGATGCCGCGACTGGCGGCCATGCCCGCGTTCGTCGCGTACATGGGGCAGGGCTGGGGCACCCCGGACCGCACCGCGCAGGTGGTGCCGGGCGCCGCGAAGGCCGCGGCGGAGCACCGGGCCCGGCTCGCCGCCGAGCTGCCCGGGCGGACCATCGCGGTGGCCTCCGGACGGGCGAGCGTGCGCAGCAACGACACCTTCTACGACTTCCGTCCGGACAGCGACTTCTACTGGCTGACCGGATGCCCGGTGGAGAACGCCGTCCTCGTCATGGACACCCGCGCCGCCAAAGACCCGCGCAGCGTGCTCTACCTCCCCAGGCCCGCCCAGCCCGGCGACCCCGGCTTCTTCGCCGACGCGCAGTACGGCGAACTCTGGGTCGGCGCCGCCCCCGGTCCGCGGGACTGGGCGCGGGCCCTCGGCCACGGCCTGGAGGTCCGCCCGCTGGAGGACCTGGACCCCGCCCTTGCCGAGGGCAACCGGGACGCCCAGGTGGCCCGGACACTGGCCGAGCTGCGGATGATCAAGGACGACTGGGAGATCGCCCAGCTCAGGGCCGCGGTGGACTGCACGGTGGAGGGCTTCGCCGCCGTGGTTCGCGAGTTCCCGACCGCCGTCGCCGGGGGCGGCGAGCGGTGGCTCCAGGGAACCTTCGACCGCTACGCCCGTACGTACGGCAACGGCCCCGGATACGCGAGCATCGTCGGCAGCGGCCGGCATGCCGCGACCCTGCACTGGGTGCGCTGCGACGGCCCGGTGGGCGAGGAGGAGGCGGTGCTGCTCGACATGGGCGTCGAGACCCACAGTTACTACACCGCCGACGTCACCCGCACCTTCCCGGCCACCGGCCGGTTCAGCCCCGCCCAGCGCCAGGTGCACGACCTGGTGGAGAGGGCGCACCGGGCGGGTCTGGCGGCGGTGCGCCCGGGCCGGGACTTCGCCGACTTCCACACCGCGGCCATGGACGTGATCGCGCACGGCCTGCACGACTGGGGCCTGCTGCCGGTCTCCGTCGACGAGGCGCTCTCCCCCGAGGGCCAGCACCACCGGCGCTGGCTGGTCTGCGGGGTCGGCCACCACCTCGGCCTGGACGTCCACGACTGCGCCCGCTCCAGCTACGAGGCCTACCAGGGCGCCCCCCTGGCACCCGGCATGGTGCTCACCGTGGAGCCGGGCCTCTACTTCCACTCCCACGACCTCGCCGTTCCCCCGGAGCTGCGGGGCATCGGCGTCCGCATCGAGGACGACGTCCTGGTCACCCCCGAGGGCGCCGACGTCCTCTCCGACGCCTTGCCGCTGGACGCCACGGGCCTGGAGAACTGGATGCGCTGACGCCCCGCCGGGGGCGCCGTGCTCCCCTCGGGAGGCTCACCGAGCCCGGTCGGCGACCGAACCCGGGAGCCCCGGCCTGCCCCGCCCGGGCAGGGCAGGCCGGCGAGGGCGGCCACGTCCCGGTGGTGGCGCGACACCGGCGTGAGGAGTCCCACCCCGGGCGGCCCCCGGGCGGGACGTCAGAGGTCCTGGGCCGCCGGGGCGTCGGGACCGTCGTCGCTCGCGCGGAGCCGTACGCAGCACTCCCCGGGCTCGGGCACCCGCAGCCTTGGGGATCGGGCATGACGGGGTCGTCAGCCTCGCCCGGACGGCAGGGACATTGCAGCCGCACCGGCCGACGGCAGCGTCCCGACGCCGGACCGGACGCGACGGTGTCGGCCGACGTCGGGGCAGTTTCCAGAGCGCTTCTTGATGTACCGATGCGGGCTGAGGGCTCCGGGGGCCTTGACTCCGAATCCTGGACACGGGTTACGCGGCTTGTGCCAGCGTAGTTGGTGCGAGTTGGAAGGCGTCCTCGAAGGCGATCGGTGATCGTTGCCCGAGGCGGGAGTGTCGGCGGCGGGTGTTGTAGCGGTGGAGCCATCGGAAGGCGTCGAGTCGGGCCTCGCACTCGCCTGGCCAGCTCTTCCGTCCTTGCAGGGTCTCGCGTTTGAAGGTCGCGTTGAAGGACTCGGCGAGTGCGTTGTCGGCCGAGCTGCCGATCGCGCTCATGCTTCGCCGAACCTCTGCTGACCTGCAGGCTTGGGCGAATGCTCTGCTGGTGTACGGGGCTCCGTGGTCGGTGTGCATGATCGATCCGGCGAGGCTGCCACGGGTGCGGCTCGCCGCGGCCAGGGCGTCGGTGACGAGGTCCGCGCGCATGTGGTCGGCGATCGCTCAGCCGGCCAGACGGCGTGAGGCGAGCTCGATGACGGTGGCGAGGTAGCAGAACTTCCCGCCGTCGAGGGGCAGGTAGGTGATGTCGCCGACGTACTTCTTGCTCGGTTCTGCTGCGGTGAAGTCGCGGCCGATCAGGCCGGGCGCCTTGGCCGCGGCCGGGTCGGGGACGGTGGTGCGGTGCCGGCGGCGCAACCGGACTCCCTCGAGCCCGGACGCCCGCATGATCCGAGCGACACGCTTGTGGTTGACCGCCTCATCGCCGGTCTCCCGGAGCTCAGCGGTGATCCTCGGGACTCCGTAAGTACCGTCCGACTCGAGGTGGACCGCCCGTATCCGGACGGCCAGACGGGCGTCGGCCGCCTGCCGGGCGGCCCGGTCCGCGGCCGTCCGGCGCCAGTAGTAGTAGCTGGAGCGGGCGATTCCGAGGATGGTGCACAGCCGCTTCACGCCGTGGCGGCGCTGATGGTCGGCGACGAACTGGAAGCGGTTCACCAGCGCGTCTCCCCGGCGAAATACTTCGCCGCCTTCCGCAGGATCTCGCGTTCCTCCTCCAACTCGCGGACCTTCTTGCGCAAAGCGGCGTTCTCGGCCTCCAGCGGTGTCGGCGGCTCGGTCGGCGTCTCTGCCCGCCGGCCCCGGGGCCGGCTCACACCAGCCGCCCGAACCCAGTACCGCAGGGTCTCCGGGTTGATCCCCAGATCGGCGGCGACCTGCCTGATCGTCGCCTCGGGCCGCGACTCGTACAACGCGACCGCGTCCGCCTTGAACTGCGGCGGACAGTTCTTCATGACCACGAGATGTCCGTTCTCAGATCCTCAGGATCCAGTGTCTCGTGTGTCCAACATCAAGGGTCAAGGCCCCAACCGGCCAGACCCGCAGGTCCGGACACTGGGCATCCGCCGGGCGGGACAGCACGGCCTCCGCCCGGGGCACCGGAAGCATTGTTCCTCCCTCGGAGTACTGGCGCTTCCAGCCCTTCTCCGCGACCAGACCGAGGAGCGCCTGCCAGTCCTCCACCGAGGCATCCGGGACACGCACGTCCGGCAGCGACCCCATCAAGTCAGGGTCGAAGAAGCACTTCACGTCATCCCACAGCAGATCAGCCACCCCGCCATGCTGCCCCGGCTCACCGACCCGACGCACCCCCGTTTCCCTTGACCAATGACATAGGGGCACCCCCCCCGGTCGCGCACCTGCCTGTGGCGGTTCTTGTCACGTGATGGGCCTCCCCGGGCCTCACTTGCGCAGGTTGGGAGACCCGCAGCGCAGACCCGGGCTGCTCCGGCATGGGCTGAAGCGCCCGGACGACTCGTGCGCGGCGGGGCCGGGGTGCTGTTCGTGGCTGCCTCGGGGTGGTTGTGGGCGAGGACGTCGGTCAGGGTGCGTACAGGACCAGGCGTTGCCGCTGCTTCATGGGGGCGACGTGCGGGATGCAAGGCGTCGGGTCCGCCGGGATGGTGGCGGACGCGACGCCTTGACCGTCGGAGCCGTTGCCGCCGGTTCTGCCCCCGTCAGCCCGCCGGCAACCGCACCAGCAGTGCGGACATCACTTCACCACGACGTTGTCCCCGGGCGACGTCGAAGGCCCGGTGGTGGTATTGCCGTAGTACACCCAGCGCCACATGCCCGTCTTGGAGGCCTTCACGGTCGTCCGGAGAACACCCGAACCGTTCGCGTACACCTTCTTCACCGTGGTGTAGGAGGCGGTGCCGGCAGGCTTGAACTGAAGGCTCATCAGGCGACCTCCGTAGGCGGCGTACTTCCTGGTCTCCCAGTTGGCGCGCGTGACCTTCCCGGTGACGGTGATGGTCCGTCCCTTGGACACCGGTTCGGGCGAGGCGTCGACGGTCAGGTGGGAGTTGCGCTTGACGTGGACCGTCAGGCCCTCGTCGTCGGTGTCACCGCCACCGCCCTTGAAGAACACCTCGGCCCCGACCTTCCAGGCTCCGGCCTCGCTGTTGCGCATCGCCCACTCGCTGGGGTCGAAGTACATCGTCTCGTTGAAGTCGCAGACTCCCGAGCCCGCCTTGATGCAGTCGCTCGTCTCGATGGCGTGCCACAGCCGCTCGCCCGCCGCACCACCGCGGTACAGGAATACCGCCGGCCATTTCCACTGGCGTGTGGTCGCCATCCGGAAGGATGCGGGCACCGCGACCTCGTTCGACACTCCGATAACGATCGGCTTGCCGCCGTTCACCCGGACGCGGGTGAACGAGACCCCGCCCTCGGCCGCCTCGGCCGGCACCGCGGCCAGGGCGGTGAACACCGCCGCCGCACCGCCAGCCACGACGGCTCTCCAGATCTGTTTCCCCACCTGATCCCCACTCTCCGTACGCGATGGCGCCGAAGGCTGTTCCCTCCGGCGTCCTACAGACGGCCGGCGTCCGCACGGGGTTGTACACCCGCGCGTCACGATGGGGCATCGGGACGGTCCCTGCGGTCATCGCCCGGCTCGGCGGGCACGCGGGCGCCGAGCAACGGCTCCAGGTCCGGGAATCTGAGGAGGATCTCGCTGTCGGCGTGCTGGGGAAGGGCGGCTGTGGCTGCCGGGGGTCCGCAACTGGGCGGGAGTGGGTTTCGCAGCCTTGGCCGGAGTCGGGGTCAAAGTTGGGTGCGCGGGTTGTTCGCCAGGACCAAGGCGTCGACCGGGTCGGGCTTCTTGCGGCTGGCGCCGTGGCGGTCGCGGTAGTGGTGGTGGGCAGTGGCGAGGGGGGTAATCGCGAGGGCAAGGCGGCTGCCGGTGTGCAGGCTCGTCACCAGGAGGCCGCAGAGCTCGCAGGCTCGTGGATGGGCAAGAGGTCGGCCCTGGAGCGGGCCCGTAACGGACAGCGATGCCGCTAAGGCGGGAGCAGCCAGCCTCAAACTGGCCATAGCAACTCGCTCTCGGCATCCGTGCCACTCCTGCCCTTTCGGCTGCGCCCCTGGCCAGGCCCAGGACCTCGACGATCCGCCGGACCGCGGCCGGGCCGTCAGCCTGCCGCACCGCAGCGAGGATGTGCTGGCCCGGTCTGGGTTCAACCGTGCCGTTCATGGCGAAGAGTTGGACGTGCCGTTGATCGTGAGGCGCGGATCCGAAAGGATTGGGCACTGGTGACGCGCCGGGCGGGCGCTTACGGGGATGCAGGGGGGGGAAGCAGTGACAAGGGCTCGGGGCATCGTGTCGGTTGTGGTCGGCGGTGTCGTGCTGCTGGCGTCGGCGTGCAGCGGGGGCGGCGGTGACGACGGGGAAAGGGCCGCTCCGTCCCCGACGAACCTGGCCACCGCAGCCTCGGCCGACCCTCACCCCACCGCGACGACCTCCAACGAACTCGGGGGGTACTGCTACCCGCATGGCCCCGAGACGCTGCTCACGGGCCAGCCGGCCTACCGGGGCAAGGGGCCGCATCCCGTGCAGCTCGGCACCAGCGACCCGTCGGGTGTTCCGGCCACGCAGGCGCCGCTCCCGTCGCCGGGCGAGACGGCGTCGGCCCCGCCGGTCGACACGTACCACCCCGATCCAGCGACGGTCCAGCTCATCGCCTGCGTCGCCAACGAGCACAAGGGCAAACTGGTGGCGACCTGCCGTTTCATGCACCAGGCCGACCACTACGTCCGCTATGTCCGGCAGGGTCAGTACACCGTCACGCTGTACGAGGCCAGGACGGGCCGCAAGATCGGCAGTACGAAGGTGAAGGGTGACGACCGGTATACATGTCCAGCTCAGCAGTTCTTCCTTGACGGGGAGCCTCAGTCGAAGACCGAGTGGCTGTCCGCCGGTCTGCCGGCGTTCCGCAAGGCCCTGGCTCCCTGGGTGGACGCCACGAAGCCCTGACTGATCCTTTCGGGACGAGGTGGCGTGTGGGAACGCGTTGCCCCGTTGCTTCCTCCTCGCCCGCCGGGGCGTCGGCGGTGTCCAGGCCGGTTCAGGCCGGTTGTCGACGGATGAGTGCGCTGCCTGTGCTGGATGCGGTGCTGCCCCCCTGTCCGAGGGGTACGCGGACGGCCATGTCGCCGGCCTCGCCGGCTGTTCGCGGACTGCGGCTACGGCCGCGGCTACGACATGTACTGGCGTCTCCTGCGGGCCTGCGGCGTCACGTCAAGGACCGTGTGGAAGGGCACTGTTCATGGTTCCGGCCTGGAGGGAGAGACCCGCCGGGTGATCGAGTGGGCCTTCGCCTGGGCTCCATCCGTGCAGACGGATCTGGATCCGTTACGGGATACGCGCCGGCCTCCACGTCGGCCTGCTCCAGCTCGCCTGCGGCGTCATCTCTCTCCTCCCCCTCCCCCGGGTGTTCCCGCTTCGTCTCGGTCGGCTCCGCGACGGCTTCATGTGCGTGGCGCGGAACGCGGGGGTGTCCAGGTCGTCACGGGTCGTGGGGTCCGTCAGCGTGAGCGTTTTTGCCGCGGGCCGGCAGCAGGCCAAGGTGTTCCGGGCCGACCGCGTGTTCCTCGGAGGCGACCTCACGGCCGTGGTGGTCTGGTCCCGGGTGCGGGTGGTGTGGGCGACCCGCGCGGCCGGTTTGTCGCTGCCGGGGCCGTGACCGATGGTGCCGGCCCCCGGGGTTCGTCTCCGGCGGGTGTTCTCCGTTCCGGCACGTGCTGTGCGGGGTGGGCGGGGCCGCCCTTGCCGTACGGCTGTGTCGAATTCGCCTGCTGGGCGGCTCTGGCGGCCGGGGGCTTCCGCGCGCGATGGGCGGGTCGGAAATGTTTTCCGGCCCGCCCGTCGTGCGTGGGGTCGTCCTCGTCCTTTAGGGGGTGGCGGTGACGGAACGCGGCCGGGGCTGGGCGGCCGCCTCCTCTGCCAGGCGCCGCCGCCGGGTCGCCGGTCCGAAGATTGCCAGGACCAGTGCGCCGAGCGTCCAGGTGCCCGCGATGACCATGAAGACCGCCTGGTAGCCGACGCCGTTGTACACACCGGCGATCATCAGCGGGCCCGCCGCGTTCGACAACCGCCCCAGGCCGTAGGCGATGCTGGTGCCCAGCGAGCGGCCCTCGGTGCTGTACAGCTCGGGGGCGTAGGCGTACGCCAGGGCGGTGTAGCCCCGTTCGAAGAGGTTGACCAGGAAGCCGAAGACGACGATGAGCACCGGGGTGAACGTGAGCCCGTAGAGCAGTCCGGACGCGGCGATGACCAGTCCGAACACCACCAGGCACCACTTGCGCTCGAAGCGGTCGGTGACCAGCGCCGCGAGGAACGAGCCGAGCGGTGCGCCCACCGTCGTCAGCGCGATGTAGAAGATCGAGTTCTCCACGCTGACGCCCTCGGCGGCCAGCAGGGTCGGCGCCCAGCTGGAGTAGCCGAAGAAGCCGATGGTCTGGGTGATCCACAGGACCGACAGCAGGATCGTGGGGTAGAGGAACTTCTTGTCCTTCAGCATGCCCAGGCCCGGCTTGGCCGCGGGGCCCTTGGGTGTGGGCTGCTGCGGCTCGGGCAGCGGGCCGCGCTCGGTCACCGCGTGGGCCTCGATCCGGGCCAGTGTCGCTTCTGCCTCCTCGTGCCGGCCGCGGGCCTCCAGCCACAGCGGGGACTCCTCGAGCCGACGCACGAGGAAGAGGAACAGCGCGCCCAGCGAGCCCCACAGGTAGACCAGCCGCCAGGACCAGTCGGACATCGGCACCACGGCGGAGGCGATGAGGTTGGTGACGGGCGTGCCGCAGATGCCGATGACGATGGCGTACGCCTGGTATTTGCCGCGTTTGGCGCTGGGGAACAGCTCGCTGATGTAGACGACGGCGACGACGGTCATCGCGGACAGGCCTGCCGACGTCAGCACGCGGAACAGTCCGAGGGACCAGATGTTCCAGGCGAACACGCAGGCGAACGACCACACCGTGAACCAGAGGGTGGTCAGGGTCAGGGTGCGTTTGCGGCCCAGCCGGTCGGCCAGTCCGCCGGCCACGACGGCGCCGATGAACATGCCCACGAAGGACAGGGAGGTGACGTAGGCGACGTGGTCGACGTCGGCGCCCCACTGTTCGCGCACCACCGGTGCCGTGATGGCGAAGGTGTTGATGTCCGCGAACTCGAAGAAGTACGCGAAGGCCACCGCGAGGATGGTCCGCTGATGGAACTTCGTGATCGGCAGCCGGTCGAGCCGGTTCGCCGCGTTGGTGGTGCGGATGTGCTGCACTGCACGCTCCAGGGAAGGCAGGACCCGTCTCGCCGGGCCGGGGGGACGTCAGCGGGTCTCTTCGGGCCAGTACAGACGCAGGGGGTTGTCGACCAGCAGGGCCTGCTGCCGCTCGGCGGTGGTCGCGAGGTGCGGGATGTGGTCGACGAGCAGGCCGTCGTCGGGCATGTGGTCCTTCAGGTTCGGATGCGGCCAGTCGGTCCCCCACAGTGTCCGGTCGGTGAACTCCTCGACGACCTTTCGTGCGAACGGCACCACGTCCCGGTAGGCGTGCCGCTCCCCGTCGAGCGCGGGCGGTCCCGAGACGGTCAGCCGCTCGGGGCAGGACACCTTCACCCACACGTCGTTCGCCTCCACGAACCGCAGGAAGCGCGCGAATTCGGGTCCGCCCGCGCCGCGGGTGACGTCCGGGCGGCCCATGTGGTCGATGACCAGCGGTACCGGCAGGGAGGCGAAGAACGGTTCCAGGTCGGGCAGGTCCGCCGCCTCGAAGTAGAGGACGACGTGCCAGCCCAGCGGCGCGATCCGGCGGGCCACCGTCTCCAGGGCCTGGCGCGGGGCCGCGTCCACCAGGCGCCGGACGAAGTTGAAGCGCACTGCGCGTACCCCGGCCTCGTGCAGCCGCCGCAGTTCGGCGTCGGTGACGTCGGGGCGGACCGTCGCCACGCCCCGGGCGCGCGAGCCGGCCGCGCGCAGGGCGTCGACCAGGGCGCTGTTGTCCGCGCCGTGGCAGGTGGCCTGCACGATGACGTTGCGGCTGACGCCCAGGTGGTCGCGCAGGGCGAACAGGTCGTGCCGGGAGGCGTCGACGGGTGTGTACTTCCGCTCGGGGGCGAAGGGGAACTCGGCGGCGGGGCCGAAGACGTGGCAGTGGGCGTCGACCGTTCCCGGCGGCAGGACGAAAGTGGGTGTGGCCGGGCTGCGGTGCCAGTCGAGCCAGCCGGGGGTGATCGTGGGGTTCCGGTCGGTCATGGAGGTGCTCCTCGATCTCAGTCGACGTAGGTGAGGCCGAGTTCGGACAGGGGGCCGCGCATGGCGTACAGGTCGAGTCCCAGCTCGCCGGCGCGGAACCGCTCGCGCTTGCCCTCTTCGGCCGCCTCGCGACGCGCGGACGCCTCGGCGACCTCGGCGGCCCGGGCGGCCGGCACGATCACCACTCCGTCGGCGTCGGCGACGATCACGTCGCCTGGGTTGACCAGGGCGTTGGCGACGACGACGGGCACGTTGACCGAGCCGAGGGTGGCTTTGACGGTGCCCTTGGCGCTGACGGCCCGGGAGAAGACGGGGAAGTCCATCCTGCGCAGGTCGTCCACGTCGCGGCAGCCGCCGTCGATCACCAGGCCCCGGGCGCCCCGGGCTCGCAGCGAGGTGGCGAGCAGTTCACCGAAGAAGCCGTCCTCGCTCTGCGTGGTGCAGCCGGCGACCACCACGTCGCCGTCGCGGACCTGCTCGGCGGCGACGTGGAGCATCCAGTTGTCGCCGGGCTGGAGCAGCACGGTGACCGCGGTTCCGCACAGGGTCGCGCCCTCGTACACCGGCCGTATGTAGGGGCGCATCAGGCCGAGGCGGCCCATCGCCTCGTGCACGGTGGCGACCCCGAACCGTGACAGGGCCTCGACGGCGGCCGGGTCGGCACGGTCGATGGTCCGGTGGACGACTCCGAGGTGGTGCATGGTGCGGCTCCTTGCTTGGGGGCTTCCGGTCCTGCCGGGGGGGGGCGGAGGGGGCGGGTGGGTCAGCGGCCCTGGGCGGTCAGGCGGGCGTCGAGGCGGGGATAGATCCGGCGGGCGTTGCGCTCCTCCACCGCCGCGAGGTCTTCGGGGGCGAGGCCCGCCTTCTCGACGTAGCGGCGAGTGTCGTCGAAGTGGTGGCCGGTGCGCGGGTCGATGCCGCGCACGGCGCCCACCATCTCGGAGGCGAACAGGACGTTCTTCACGGGCATCACCTCCAGCAGCAGGTCGATGCCGGGCTGGTGGTACACGCAGGTGTCGAAGAAGACGTTGTGCAGCAGCGACTCCTCCGGCTCGGGGCGGCCGAGCGCCTGTGCCAGGCCCCGGAACCGGCCCCAGTGGTACGGGACCGCGCCGCCGCCGTGCGGGATCACCAGCCGCAGGTTCGGGAAGTCGGCGAACAGGTCGCCGGCCAGCAGCTGCATGAACGCTGTGGTGTCGGCGTTGAGGTAGTGGGCCCCGGTGGTGTGGAAGGCGGGGTTGCAGCTGGTGGAGACGTGCACCATGGCCGGCACGTCCAGCTCGACGAGTTTCTCCCACACGGGGTACCAGGAGCGGTCGGTCAGCGCGGGAGCGGTCCAGTGGCCTCCGCTCGGGTCCGGGTTGAGGTTGACGGTGACCGCGCCGAGCTCCAGCACCGCCCGTTCGATCTCCGGTATCACGGTGGCCGGGTCCGTGCCGGGGGACTGCGGCAGCATCGCACCGGGGACGAAGCGGTCCGGGTACAGCTCGGACACGCGGTGGCACAGGTCGTTGCAGATCCGTGCCCAGGCGGCGGAGGTGGTGAAGTCGCCGATGTGGTGGGCCATGAACGAGGCGCGGGGGGAGAAGACGGTCACGTCGATGCCGCGCTCGTCCATCAGGCGCAGCTGGTTGCTCTCGATCGACTCACGGATCTCGTCGTCGCCGATCACCGGCCCCGCCGGGTCCGGCGCCCGCAGCGGGTCGGTGAGCGCGGCCGTCTGCGCGTCGCGCCACTGCCCGAGGGGGGCGGGGGCCGTGGTGTAGTGACCGTGGATGTCGATGATCACGCGTGCTTCTCCTGACGGGTGGGAGTGGGGTCCCAGACGGATCGGGGGACGAGCAGGTCGCCGGCCATGAGCAGCCGGGCGGTGCGCAGCAGCGCCGAGCGTGTCACCCGCTGCGGGTCGGCGGGGTCGAGGCCCAGCGTGACGCTGAACTCGCCGGACGGGTGCTCGACGGAGACGGTGGGCTCCGCGCCGGGCACCCCGGCCGCCACGTCCCGGGCGACCGTGCCCTCGATGACGCAGGCGGTGGCGGCGGTGACGGCGGCCAGCACGCCGATGGACCGGTGGCAGACCCGGGGGATGAGGCTGCGGGTGCTGAGGGTGCCGCCGTCGCGGGGCGGGGCGACCAGGGTCATCTTCGGGTAGTTGCGCTCGCTGACGTCTCCGAGGCCCATGGCTTTCCCGCACACCAGGCGCAGCGCCTCCACGCGGGCCTTGAGCGCTTGGTCGGCGTCGATGCCGTCCGGGGACTCGTAGCCGGTGGCGCCCAGGCGGGCGGCCTCGACGATCACCAGGGGCTGGCCGTTGTCGATCAGGGTGACGTCCACGGGGCCCAGCCCGGGCGCCTCCACGGTGTCGCGGGCGCGTCCGGTGGGCAGCAGGGCGCCCGTGACGGAACCGGCGGTGTCCAGGAAGGCGATCTCGACCGGGGCGGCGGTACCGGGGACGCCGTCGATGCGGGCGGCGCCTTCGTAGGTGATGTGCGGGATTCCGGAGGGGTCGGCCGGTGTGGCGACGGTGATCTCGGCGACCATGCCGGTGTTGCGGGTCAGCACCCGTGCCGTCGTACGGTCCCCGGCGGGTACGACCATGCCGGTCTCCACGGCGAAGGGCAGCACGGCGGCGAGCATGTTGCCGCAGTTGGCCGACGTGTCGACGGTGTCACCGTCGGGCTGTACCTGTGCGAAGGTCCACTCCAGGTCGATCCCGGCCTGGGTGCTCGGGCGCACCATGCCGATCTTGCTGGTCAGGGGGTGTGCTCCGCCGATGCCGTCGATCTGCCGCGGATCGGGCGAGCCCAGCGCCGCCAGTAGGACGGCGTCGCGGCGGTCGGGGTCGGCGGGCAGCAGCCGCGCGTCGAAGAAGGGCCCGCGTGAGGTGCCGCCTCGCATGAACAGGCACGGGATCGCGGTCTGGGAGCCGCGGAGGGTGACCTCGGGGGCCCGGGCGGCTGCGACGGCGGGCATGGTCGCTCCTTCGGTGGATCGGTGTGGGTGAGCGGAGGGCGGGTGAGCGGCCGACAGGTGGGCGAGCGGCCGGCGGGCGCGCGGGTGGGTGAGCGGCGGGCGGGTGGATGAACGGCTGGGGGCCGGTGTGCACCGAAGCTAAATCATCAACAAGATTGTTGACAAGATGTTCGACGAAAATGCTCACCTGACGGGATCCCGGGTGCTGCCGCCCCCGTGCCACGCACTAGGGTTCTTCCAGCGAGAGCCGCCGGGAACGGACGACGGAAGACGAGGAAGAGGTCGACGAGTGACGGACAAGCTTACGGGCGCCGCCGGCCGCGCGTATGTGGCGAACGCCATCAGGCAGGCTCTGCGCTCCGGGGACCTGGTGCCCGGACAGCGGCTCGTCGAACTCGACCTCGCGGAGTCTCACGGCACCACACGCGGCGCCGTCCGCGAGGCGCTGCAGGACCTCGCGGCCGAGGACATCGTCGAGATCGTCCCCCGCCGCGGCGCCCGGATCCGCGCGGTGTCCGTCGAGGAGGCCGTGCAGATCACCGAGTGCCGGTCGGCGCTCGAGCAGCTGTGCGCGCGCAAGGCGGCCACCCGGGCGAACGAGGAGCAGCGCGCCGAGCTGCTGCGGATCGGCGCCGGCATGCGTCAGGCCGTCGCGGACGGCGCCTGGGACACGTACTCCGCCCTCAACCAGCGCCTCCACGAACTGGTCGTCGAGGCCAGCGGACAGGAAGTCGCCCGCCGCCAGCTCGAGCGGTTGAACGGGCCGATGGTCCGCTTCCAGTTCCGGCTGGCCCTGCGGCCCGGACGTCCCGCCCAGTCCCTGCCGCAGCACCTGGCGATCATCGACGCGGTCGCCGGCGGCGACCCCGACGCGGCGGCGCGGGCAGCCGCGGCGCACCTGGACGACGTGATCGAACAACTCCGGTCGCCGGCCACCCGCACCCCGGTACCCGGCCGCTGACGGGCCCCGCCGCCTGCCCGCGCACGACCGCTTCCCCTCACGGCCCCGGAGGCCGTCGCCCCGGTGCCCGGGCGGACGGAGCACTTCGCCGAGGAAGCGTCTCGCCGCGCCCCGGCCGTGCTCGCGGAACACGAGCAGGACGACGCCTAGACGCCCCACACCGCGCCCGGCGTGGCTCAGTGCACGAGGCGGGGCAGCGGGTGTTCACCGCTTCGGGAGGCGGCCGCGGCGTTTCGGAGGTGAGGGGTCACCGTCTGCGGCAGCACTAGTCGCCGCTGCCCAGTGGCGGTACGCGGCTGTCGCGGCGGCGGACGCGGCCGCCGTGCCGATCACCGAGACCCACGAGCCGCGTCGGGGGCGACGGGCTCGTATGAGGCCTGGCGCTGAGTGGTCTGCCCGACTCGATCAATGTCCCTGCCCGGTCACGAGGATGTCCCGGCCCGCGAGGAACGGCACCCTCTTTTCGGTCTCTACGTCCTGCTGCACGGGCGTTGACCGGCTGGAGTAGGACCGGCGGCGGCAGGGTCGGACGCGGCCCGCGGCAGCAGGGCACGGACCTGGTGGATCGTCCGCCGGGCACGCGGCCACGGCCTGACGGCGGACAAGCCCGGCACCGAGGGCACCCCT
Source organism: Streptomyces ardesiacus (assembly GCF_003112575.1). GTDB lineage: Bacteria > Actinomycetota > Actinomycetes > Streptomycetales > Streptomycetaceae > Streptomyces > Streptomyces ardesiacus. The sequence continues at coordinate 1,512,073 of NZ_BEWC01000001.1, read as the reverse complement.
GTCCCGCTGAACGTCACGCTGGAACCGCTCCGGTCCACCTCTGTCGAACTCCCCCACAAGCCGGACGCCCGCACCGACCAGACCCTGACCACCGACCACCTGGCCCCCAACCGCGGCAACCTCGCCGCCGGCCAGATCGGGCACTGCGCCCCACGCACCAGCCCGGGCGACGGACGTGTCGCGTCACGGCCTCACTCCCCCACCGGCCGTGCAGGCCGTGCAGGGCGGGAGGGCGCGTCCTTCTCACGTGCCGACGGCAGGCAGCGGCACCCCGGTACGGTACTGAGGCGAGGGCGCCGCTGCCGCGGTCCGTCGACGGCGGCCCGGGCGTGCCGCGGGGCCCCGGTGAGCAGGGTCGTGTCCGGCTCCGGGCGCGGTGTCGCGATCGCCGTCTCGTTCACGGCCGTCGGGTGGGGAGGCCCCGCTGGGGCCCGCACCGCGTGCCGTGCGTGCCCGAGCCCCAGCGGGGCCTCCAGGTCATGACACCAGGCCGGCTCCTTCCAGCTCGGTCAGCCGTACGGTGCACAGACCCCCGCGTTCGGCCTTCACGTCCGTCACCTTCAGCTGCGTGCCCGGCGCGAGGATGTACTCCTCCTCACCCGTGAACGCGGAGAACTGCCGGATCCCCACCGCCCGCGCGGGCGTCACCTCGAACAGCGTCCGCCGGCCGCGTCTGCCGAGGAACGCGCGGGCCACACCCGGCTCGGACGTGCACGACGACACGCCCCACCACGTCACCGTCCTCCCCAGCGGGTACTGGGACCGCAGGTCCAGCGCCACACCACGCCACAACGGCCGCGTCCGCGCCGGCAACGCCTCCATCGCCGAGAACAGCAACCGCAGGTACGGGAGGTACGGCACCACGCGCTCACGGTCCGACGAGCGCAGCACGGCGTTGATCTCGCGGTAGAAGCCCGACTCGCACGTGTACAGGTAGAGGGCCGAGATCGCGTCCGCCGACAGGCTGGCTGCGGCCTGCCCGGACAGCGGGCCCCCGGACGCCGCCTCCGCGGCCTTCGTCTCCCCGAAACGCCTCGACAGGTCGATGTGCCGGTCCAGGTGTGCGAGCACCCGCGAGACCGGCTCGAGGGCCTTTCGGAAGTCCACCAGCGGCGTGTCGAACACCCCGGTGACGGGCGGCAGAACGAGCCCCTCGTCCCTGACGCCGGCGAGCCGCTCCAGATACAGCTGGTGCAACTCCATCGTGGACGCGATGAACGCGCCCATCCGCTGCGCGACACCACCGTCCCCGGGCCCGCCGGCCCCGTGCGTCCCCTGGTCCCAGCCCTTCCGCGGCAGCCAGTCGACCGGCTCGGCCCCCACGGCCGCCAGGGCGTCGTTCACCTGGGCGAAATGGTCGCCCTCGCAGAACAGGTCCCCCTGTGCGGCCGGATTGACGTGGTCCAGGTGACGCACCTGCACCCCCGGGTACTTCTGCGCCAGCCGCTGAACAACCCTCTTCAGGCTGCGGGCGTGCGCGCCCCACCAGGCGAACACCACCCCCCGGTCGTCCTCCTCCGCCGCACCCTGCTTCGCCCGCAGGATCTCCTCGACGATCTGCTCGACCACCGGGCGCCAGAACGACGTGTGCCGGTCGGTCGCCATCGCCCCGTCCGCGCTCGCCGTGAGGGACGCGTTCAGCAGCAGCACACCCTGGGTGAGCATCGCCTGAAACCACTCGGGCGGCTGAACCGTGTCCTCCTTCTTCAGCAGGGCGCGGACGTCCGCGATCGGAGTCTTCCTGACGATGCCGTACTTCCACATCGCGGCCGCCTTGATGAGGCAGCGGATGCTGACGACCCTGCCGAACCGGCTGTCCTTCCAGTCGTTGAAGGTGTTGTCGAACATCGCGATGCCGGTCGCGCTCTCCGCCCGCGGATAGGGGTTCTGTCCGAAGACGACCACCTTCCACTTCTCCGGCGGATGCGGCTTCAACGCCTGGAACGTCAGCTCGCGTACCGGAACGATCTCCGGGCTTCGCTTCGGGCCGATGAAGTCGGCGGCTCCCGGCTGCGCCTCGATCACCGGTCTGAGCAGCGGCAGCCACGGCTCGCCGCCACCGGCGAACAGGCCGGCCAGTCCCAGCGGGTCTTGGGCCGGGGAACCGGCATCGCCCGCGACCGTCACATCGGCATTACTCACGAGGATGGAACTCCCGGTACTCGCACCGGAGGCCTCCACGGGCGCCCCGGCATGCTGAACAGATGCGGCAGGGCCGGCACCGGTGCCCGCGCCCTGGACGGCCGGGGCCTGCGGGCCCTTCGGGTCAAGGACGATAGGAAGGCCGCTGCGGCACGTTGATCCGGACCCGCCGCGCGGACCCCGCTCCCTCGATGTCGTCGAGCTGCGCCAGGACAGCGGCCCGCAACTCGTCGTAGTCCGCGAAACCGTGGTCGTGGAAGAGGGTGTAGCCCGTCCACATCAGGTTGGCGCACACCTTCGCGGGCACCTGCCCGGTCTGCGCGCCCATCCCGACGAGGGCAACCGACCGGATGCTGCCCGGCTTCGCCCGGTTCTGCAGATGCACCGCCTGGAAGGCGGCCGCGCAGGCCAGGGCCACGTTCACCGTGTCGCTGACATCCTGTGACGACTGGCGCATGGTCGGCGTCGAGATCAGGTACCGGGGCACCTCCGCCCCGGAAGGCACGCACACCGCGCTGCCCACCGGCAGCCGCCCGCCGAACCGGTCACGGATCGCCCGCTGCACCCGCACCTGGATACCCGCACCGAGGTACCGCTTGACGACGGCGTCGACCCCGCCGTCCATCCGGCCACGCTCGTTGGTGGGCGAGACCCAGGCGTCGGCGTCCACCTCCAGAAGAGACCCCCGCCTGATCCCGACCTCCGGCGTGTCCGCGAAAGCGGACCGCCAGGCCGTCACCACCTCGTCGTTGACGTCGACCAGGACCACACTCAACGCATGCCTGACACCCACGAATTCACCCCTCCCGCCCCGCGATCTCGAACAGTCCCCAAGCTACCGCGCACCACTGACAGCGCCGTCCGACAAGCCTGCTCGGACAAGGGCAGGGAGGAGTCGGCCCCGGCGACGGACGGGCCCGCACCGCACGCACCGCACCGCACCGGATGCCGTCCGCGACCCCGTGGGGCCGCAACCCGGCCATGCACGACGTCCACCCCCAGCAGAGCGACGACCGCGTCGAAGCAGTCGAACATGCAAAACCGGCCCCCGGCCCGCAGCCCGGACACCGGCACGTCCGTCGCTGCTCCCCCCGCGCGCCGCGGCGTCCTGGCACGCGGTGAGGACCAGGCCGGCGCTGTCGCCCGCCCATGCCGCATAGGCACTGAACCGCATCTTCGGGTGCCCGGTCAGACAGCCCGGGAGAAACTCGACGTCTCCCCCGCCGGGGACGGACTGTGCCGGTAGCTGACGTACGGACCGTCCCGGGCGAGCAGGACCCGCCAGGGGCTCAGCCACGGGTCTCGGCCACGTCGTCGGACACCGCGAAGGACTGATCCCCGTAGTACTTGTCACCAGGCTGCACCCGCGCGCCTTCGGTCTTCGCAGGCCCGGCCCACAGGCTCGCCGCCACCATGAACTCTGCGACAGGGGATCCGCTCGCCCTCGCCACACGCAGGGAAGCGCCCGGCCGCCCGCGGCGAAATCCTCACAGAACCGTCCCCCGACGCCAGAGCCCGGGTGGCGAACCGGTCTCACGGTGCTCGGTGAGACGGCGGTGACGCGGCTGCCACCGACGCGACGGCGACGGCTCGTCCTGCCGCTGCTGGCCCCTCGGTCCCGCCGGTCCCGCCGGTCTCGCCGGTCCCGTCCTTCCCGACACATCCGATGCCCGTGGCGGTGTCGCCGCCGGCCCTCTCCTGGACGGGCCTCGGCAGGTGATCGCCCGGCCCGCCGGGCTCGGGTCAGCGGGTGCGTTCGTAGTGGCGGCGTGCCTTTTCGCGGTTGCCGCAGACGGCCATTGAGCACCAGCGGGCGCGGTTGGCGCGGCTGCGGTCCAGCAGGAACATCTGGCATTCGCCGTTGGCGCAGGGGCGCAGTCGGCCGGGCAGCCGCTTCTCGGTGGCCGCCCAGGCGAGCACCGTCTCGACGGCCAGCCGGGCGTGCGGAGGAGTCTCAAGCGTCCATTCCAGACCGTCCGACGTGATCTCCGGTGTCTGACGGACGCCGTCGAGCAACGGCTTCAGCACGTCGGGCGCGCGTTCCCCGCGTACGACGTCCCGCAGGGCGTCCCGGGCCGCGCGCAGCAGCGCCAGTTCGGCGAGGCTGCCGTCGCCGCCGTGCTCCCGCGCCCAGCGGGTGCCGGTGGCAGGGTCGCCGAGCGCGTCCTGCTCCCTTCCGTCGACCAGCGGCCTGCTGTTGAGCAGGTCCAGCAGGGCGTCCATCGCACACCACCCACTCTCTAACCAGATTCCGTCGCTTGACAGGTTAGTCCGCCCCGTGCTTGCCTGGCGACACCTAACCACATCAAGCACCCAAAGGGGTTAGACATGAGTTCGGTGCACCACCGGACCGCCACCGTCGGCGGCCACAGGGTCTTCTACCGCGAGGCCGGCCCCGCCGACGCCCCCGTGATCATCCTGCTGCACGGTTACCCGACCAGTTCGTTCATGTTCCGCGACCTCATCCCGCTGCTGGCCGACAGGTACCACGTCATCGCGCCGGACCACCTCGGCTTCGGCCACTCCGAGGCCCCCCTCACCGACGAGTTCACCTACACGTTCGACGCCCTCGCCGACGTCACCTCCGGGCTGCTCGACCATCTGGGCCTCGACCGCTACGCCCTGTACGTCCAGGACTACGGTGCCCCGATCGGATGGCGCCTCGCACTCCGGCACCCCGAGCGGATCGCCGCCGTCGTCACCCAGAACGGCAACGGCTACGAGGAGGGCTTCGTCGAGTCGTTCTGGAAGGACGTGTGGGCCTACGGGGCCGACCCCGGCCCCGCCACCGAGCCCGCCGTCCGTGCCGCACTCGGCATCGACGCCATCCGCTGGCAGTACCTGCACGGGGTGTCCGACCCGAGCCTGGTCAGCCCGGACACTTGGGAGCACGACTTCGCCCTCGTCTCCCGCGAGGGAAACGACGAGGTCCAGCTCGCACTGTTCCGCGACTACCGGAACAACCGCCCGCTCTACCCGCTGCTGCACGAGTTCCTGCGCAGCAGTGAGGTGCCGGTACTCGCGGTGTGGGGACGCAACGACGAGATCTTCGGCCCGGCCGGCGCAGAGGCCTTCGCCCGTGACGCCAAGGATGCGGAGGTGCACCTGATCGACGGCGGCCACTTCCTGCTGGAGAGCCGGCTCGACGTCGTCGCGGGGTACCTGCGCGGCTTCCTCGGGCGGGTGCTGGGCTGAAGTCTGCCGGTGGATTCGAGTGCAGCCATTACCGAGGGGGGACGACACACGTCAACGACGGGGCAGCACACCCCGGAGGGGCCGAGGCCGGGGCCGGCTCCGGGGAGTCCTTCGGCTGAATGCGGAAGCGGGCCGGCTCGGGCCCGGCCCGGTAGGCCACCGGCCGGCTGTGCACACGGCCGGCGGCTCCGAGACGCAGTTCGGCACCGGCCACCCCGGTCTCTTCGCACTCACCGGGCTGCTGCCGGACCCGATGCCGCCGGTGCCCGGCTCGCGCGTGGTGGCGGTCAGCAGCAGGGCCACCGCGTCCGGGTCTCCGAAGACCTCACCGGCGTGAACTTTCCCGTCATTCGGCCCAGCGGAAGCGAGAGTGGTTCGGCACAGGGCGTGCACAGGTGCGAGTCCTTGCCCTCGTCGGCGCACAACTTGCCTCCCGCTTCATTCCGGCAACCTCGCGACGCCGACGTGGAAGGCGCTGCGCTCCGGCAGCCGGACTCGTCGGTGACCTCGACGACCCGGTCGGAGCCGTTCCGTCCGTGCGCCCGGTACAGGGTGATCCCGGCCGAGCCGAGCCAGGACACCTGCCCGCCGTCCTTCCAGTCCGAGGCGGAGACGTCACGACGGCGGAGCACGGCCGCGACGGCGCGGTCGCCGGAGACCGCCTCCCGCACTCCCGGCAGTTGCCTGGCGGCGCGCAGCGCCGCCGTGTGCGCAGCAGCGCCTTGGTCGGCATACACGCCCGCTAGGAACACTCGCCGCCCACCGGTCGGCGGCACGGGCGGGAGAGACCGGCACGGGGCGGGCCTTCGGCGGTGGGGCAGGCCGGCCCCGGGGCGTGGCTGCCTGGTCCCGCGCCCGTGCCGGAGCCCGGTCAGTGGGTCTCGGTCACCTTCGCCAGGGCGCGGGGGGCGTCGGGATCCTGGCCGCGGGCGACGGTGACCTCGTGGGCCAGCAGTTGCAGCGGAAGGATCTCCAGGATCGGCTGGACCTCCTCCGCCACCCCGCCCGGCAGGACGAAGCCGGCCGGTGCCGCTTCCACCTGGTCCCGCTGTCCGATCACCGCCAGGTCCGCCCCCTGCCCCCGGAGCCGCTCCAGCACCGGCCGCAGGGCGTCGCCGCCGCGCCCGTCGGGCACGACCGCGATCACCGGCGAGGCGCTGTCCACCATCGCCAGCGGCCCGTGCAGCAGGTCCGCCCCGGAGAACGCGAGAGCCGGGATGTACGTGGTCTCCATCAGCTTCAGCGCCGCCTCCCGGGCCGTCGGGTATCCGTAGCCGCGCGACGTGAGCACCAGCCGCTGTGCGAACCGGTACCGCTCCGCCAGCGCCCGGACCTCCTCACGGCGGGCAAGGAGGGAGGATGCCAGCTCCGGCACCACCCTCGCGGCCCCGCCGTCGGAACCGCGCAGCCCTTCCACCAACAGGTACAGCGACAGCAGTTCGGCCGTGTAGGTCTTGGTGGCAGGCAGTGCCTTCTCCGGACCTGCCAGGACGTCGATGTGGTACTCCGAGACCGCTGCCAGCGGTGAGCCGGCGTTGTTCGTCACCGCCAGTGTGATCGCGCCCGCTTCCCGTGCCGACCGGGTCGAGGCCACCAGGTCGGGGGACCCGCCGGACTGGCTCACCGCTATCACCAGGCAGTCGCGCAGGTCCGGCTCGGCACCGTACACCGTCGTCGTCGACATCGAGGTCAGCCCGGCCGGTCTGCCGAGCACCACCTCGACGAGGTACTTGGCGTACAGCGCGGCGTTGTCGCTGGTGCCGCGCGCGGTGAGCAGGACGAACCGCGGACCGCGGGCCGCGATCGCCCTCGCGACCCCGAGGATGTGCGGCGCCCCCTCGTCGAGCACGCGCTGCAGTACGGCCGGCTGCTCGGCGATCTCGCGCGCCATGATCTGGCCGGGGCGAGCGGAACCGGCGTCGGCCGAAGGGGTGGCCGGCGGGGTGGCCGAAGGGATGGACATGGGGGAAACCTCCAGGTGGATGGTCTGCAGGAGGGTGGATCGCGGGTGTGACCGGCGAGACCCTGGCCAAAAAGCAGAATACTGTTTATTGTCGCGGTGTGGACAGCATCGATGAGCCCCTTCTGAGCCGGAACGGCCTGGCGGCACGGCAACTCGCGGTGTCGCTCCTCGACCACGAGGAAGAGACCCGACTGCCGCGCCTGCGCGACTTCGCGGAGGAGCTGGGTGTGGGCAACGGCACCGTCCAGGCCGCCTTCCAGCTCCTGGAGGAGGCAGGCGCGATCAAGACGGTCGCCCGCGGGCACCTGGGCACTTTCCTGGTCCGCGCGGACCGGTCCGTCCTGTGGCGCCTGTCCGGTCTCGGAACCCTGCTGGCCGCGATGCCACTGCCGTACTCACGCCGCTACGAAGGGCTCGCCACCGGCCTGCGCAGTGCGTTCGAACAGGCCCGGGCGCCGTTCGCGGTCACGTTCATGCGCGGCGCCCACACCCGTGTCGCCGCCCTGCTGGAAGGCAAGGTGGACCTGGTCGTGCTCTCGCGCTTCGCCGCCGACCGGCTGATGGCGCAGCACCCGCTGTCCCTGGTCGCCGACCTGGGTCCGGCCACCTACGTCGGTGCGCACGGCCTCCTGGTGCGCCAGGGCGTCGACGTGGAATCCGCCGGCCTGCGAATCGCCCTCGACCGCAGCTCCGAGGACCTAGAGCTGCTCACCCAGCGCACCTTCGCGGGCCGCACGGACGTGCGATGGGTGGAGGCCTCGTACATGCAACTGTGGGACCTGTTCGCCCGCGGCAAGGTGGACGCCAGTCTGGCGAACCTCGACGAGGCGCGGCGGCACAAGGGAGAAGGGGTCGACGTGCTGCCGCTCGGCGACGAGGTGAGCCGTGAGCTGGCCCTGCGCAACTCCTGTGCGGCGATCGTCGGCCGGGCCGACACCCCGAGCGCCCTGCGCGCGGTACGCCGATCCCTGGACCTGACGTTGGTGACCGCGTTGCAGGACGAAGTGGTGCGGGGCGAACGCCTCCCCTCCTACTGACCGGGCGTCAGCCGGCCCTCCTCGCGAGGAGCTGACGCACCGTCGGAGAATCCAGAATCCCGAATACTGCTGAGTCAAACGAGCGGCGGGTGCCGCCGGACGGGCAGTGGACCAGGAAGGACCCACGCAGATGGAAGAGCGGCTCGCACTGAGGCTGCAGATGTTCCGCGAGGGCGGCCAGGCCGAGCCGCGGGTGACCGACTTCGTCGCCGGCGAACTCGATGCCCTGGCGGCCGCCGGAAACGTCGTCACCGAGGAAACCGCCGGCATGCTCACCAGCCATCTGGTCATGGCGCTCACCCGGCTGCTCAGCGGCGAGGCCATCGAACAGTTCCTCACCGACGAGCAGGTGGTGGCCGAACTGGCCCAGCACCCCGAGGCCGTCGCCTCGGCCCGTGCCGTGGCCGCACGGGCCGAGGCGGCGCTGGGGGCGGCCCTGCCCGAGTCGGAGATCAACTTCCTGGGCATGCACCTCGCCGCCCTGGCCCAGCACTCACGCACCTGACCCCGCTCCGGCCCCGCGGCCCCAGACGGCCCACGACCCGGCAAGCCCGGGTCACCGCGTACAGCCCGTACAGCCCGTACAGGTCCTACGAGAAGAATCGAGGAAAGACCATGACGAAGATCCTCACCGGCGGTGTCGGCAAGACCGAGGTCGCCCAGACCGTCACCGCGATGGCCCTCGACGGCATCGAGGCCGTCGTCTCCAACGACATGGACGCGGCGATGAAGCTGCGTGCGGGCCAGGCCCAGTACTACCTGGGCACCTGCCACACCGGCGCGGGCGCCTCCCTCGGTGTCCTGGTCGGCCTGATGGGCAAGAAGGCCTGCCACACCTTCGGGCGCTCCGTGCCCACCGAGGACGAGGTCACCGCGCTGCTGGACGACGGCATCAAGGTCTTCGGTTTCAGCATGGACCAGATCGACAGTGTCGCCCCGGTGATCACGCGTGCCATCGCCGCGAAGAACAACTGACCGTTCCCGACCCGCAGGGGCAGGGAAAAGGAGCCACCCTTGACCACGTTTCTCGCCGCCGGCAGCACCGATCTCAGCTTCTCGCTGCCCCAGGCAGCCGTCGTCATCGCCCTGTGCGCCCTGACGGCCCTCATATCGCACCAGGCCCTGGCGGTCTTCAACGACGGTGTCCGGCCCTTCATGCTCGACTTCATCCGGGGCGAGAGCACACGCAGCGCCACCACCGCGGTGTCGTTCGGCCTGTCCGCCGGATTCATCTTCGGCCTCGGGGCCCCGATGGCCCTGTCCACCGGCGTACTGAACCCGTGGCTGGTGTTCCTTCCCACCGACATCCTCGGCATCCTCTCGCCGAAGCGGTGGCTGGCGCCGATCCTCGGAGCGGCCTGGGGCGCCGTCGTGGTCTTCGGCCTCGGCGGCGCCAACAGCGCGGCACACCGCCTGCCGGTCGACTTCCTGACGGCCCTGCAGGAGATGTCCACTCCGATCCTGTTCCTGTTCACGCTCTTCCCGGTGCTCGCCATCACCAAGCAGTTCGGCAGGCTGCGCGGCGGCATCGCGGGCGTGGTCGAACTGGCGCTGGTCGTCGCCACGATGAAGCTGTGGCCGAACGTGTTCGCGGGCTCGATCGCGATGGCCGCGGGCGTGCTGATGCTCATCGGCTTCGCCGCCTCCCGTGACATCCGCCAACGCCGCGCCGAGCGGGCCGCCGCCACCGACGGCGCCACGGGCCAGGACACCGCGGGCACCGAGGACGACGACCCGATGGCGTCGCTGTTCGGCGCGAGCGCGGCCCGGCTGCGCAAGCACCTGCCGCTGTTCATGCTGCTGGGAGCGGGCGTGTGTCTGCTGGCCCAGCTCCACATCTTCGGCGGCGGCGAGGCCACCAGCTTCCTGATCGCCAAGGGCGACTACAGCGGGGCGGCCCAGGTCGACTTCTACCGCGTCTTCGGATTCATCCCGCTGATCGCGACGACCGCGCTGGCCTCCGGCGCGTACGGCATCGCCGGTTTCACCCTGGTCTACCCGATCGGCTACCTGCTGCCCAACCCGTGGCTGGCGCTGGTCTGCGGTGCCCTCGTCTTCGCCGCCGAGGTGCTGCTGCTGTCCCGCCTGGGCAAGCTGCTGAGCGTGTTCCCCTCGGTCCGCGACAGCTCGGAGCACCTGCGCAACGCGATCACCGAGACCCTCGCGCTGGCGATCCTCTTCGGCTCGCTGATGGCCGCCAACACCATGGGCGGCGGGCTCGGCATCCTCGTCGTCGGCGGGCTGTACCTGCTGAACGAGGCCATGGGCCGGCCCGTGGTCCGCATGGCCGCCGCTCCCGCCGCGGTCATCGTCGGCGGCGTCGTCCTCAACCTCCTGTACTGGCTGGACCTGTTCACGCCCGTCAAGGGCTGAGCGGGAACCGGAAGGCACCCTCATGCACCACATCCGGACCGTCACCGGTCCACTGGACCCCTCCACCGTCACCGGCCCCGTCCTCGCCCACGAGCACCTCGCCCTCGACCTGCGCCGCGACAGCGACGACGAGGCCGTGCTCGACGCGCGGCACGCCGACCCGGTCATCCGTGAACTGGCCGGCCTGAGCGAAGCGTTCGGGCTCTCCCTGGTCGTCGAGCAGACCTGTCGCGGCATGGGCCGTGACGTGGCGTCGCTGGCCCGTCTCAGTGCGGCCTCCGGCGTCGCCGTGATCGCCGCCACCGGGTGGTACTACGAGCCCTTCCACCCGCAGGAGGTGGGCGCGACGGACGTCGGCCTGCTCACCGACACCCTCGTGCGCGACGTCCACGAGGGCATCGACGGCACCGGCATCGCCCCGGGTGTCATCGCCGAGGTCGGCAGCCACGGGGAACGGCCCAGCGAGCCCGAGCGGCGCACGCTCACCGCCGCGGCCCGCGCCGCCGTCCGTACCGGGCTGCCGGTCGCCACCCACGCCCACCTGGGCGTGGGCGGCCCGGCCCAACTCGCCCTCCTCACCGCCGAGGGCCTGCCCCCGCACCGGGTGGCCCTCGGCCACCAGGACCTCCTCGACGACCCGGCCGTACACCGCCGGCTGGCGGCCGAGGGCGCCTACGTCTCCTTCGACACCGTCGGCAAGAACGGCTACCAGAGCGACGAGACGCGGCTGCGGCTGGTGCTGGAACTGATCGAGTCCGGACACGCCGACCGCGCGCTCCTCTCCTGCGACATCTCCCGCCACGGCTACCTGACCGACGAGGGCGGCACCGGCTACGGCCACCTGTTCCGCTCCTTCCTCCCCGCACTGCGGAAGGCGGGCGTCGACGCGGACACGCTCGACCTCATCACCCGCCGCAACCCGCTGCGCTTCCTGGCCGGCGCCGACCCGCGGGAGAGCTCCGATGACTAGTCCCGCACCCCGCCTGCCGCAGACCTTCCCGCTGCCGACGGTGCCCCTGGACGACGCCGTCGCCACGCAGTTCCGGCTGCTGGAGTGCACCGCCCGCCACTTCGAGGGCGAACAGCTCTTCGCGGCCGACGCCGGAGTCGTGCCCGGGCTGGGCCGTCCCCGCACGACCGCACGCGTGGAGGCCGTACTCGCCGACTTCTTCGGCGCCGACGCCGCCGCCCTCGTCCAGGGCGCGGGCACGGGAGCCATCCGGGCGGCGCTCGGCGCCGTGCTCGACGCGGACGCCGAACTGCTGATCCACCGCGCGCCGGTCTACCGCACCACCGCCGCCACGCTGCGCGCGCTCGGTGTCCGCACCGCCGAGGTCGACTTCAACGACCCCCGCGCCCTGGACGAGGCCCTGGCGTCCGGACGGTTCGCCTGGGCGTACGTCCAGCACACCCGGCAGCGGCTGGCCGACCGCTACGACCCGGGCGAGGTCCTGGCCGCCTGCCGCGCCCACGGGGTACGCACCGTCGTCGACGACAACTACGCGGTGATGCGTGTCCCCGCCTGCGGCGTGGAACTGGGCGCGGACGCCTCCTGCTTCTCGCTGTTCAAGCTGCACGGCCCGGAGGGCGTCGGCGTCGTGGTCGGCTCGCGGGACCTGGTGGAACGCGTCCACGCCGACAACTACTCCGGCGGCGGCCAGGTCCAGGGCCACCAGGCGCTGGACGCGTTGCGCGCCCTCACCCACGTACCGGTGATGTGGGCCGTCCAGTCCCGGGCGGGCGCCGAGGCGGCCGAACGGCTCGCCGCCGGGGAGGTCGACGGTGTCGCCGAGGTCCGCGTCGCCAACGCCCAGGACCGCTGCCTGCTGGTTCGTCTGGAGCGGCCCGTGGCCCGGGAACTGCCCGCCGTCGCCGCCCGGTACGGCGCCGCGCCCTACCCGGTGGGGTCCAACTCCCGCTACGAGGTGGCGCCGCTCTTCTACCGGATGTCCGGATCGAACCTCGACGACGCTCCCGAACTCGCCGACTGGACGGTCCGCATCAACCCCATGCGCGCCGGCGCGGACCTGGTGCTGGACATCCTGCGCCGTTCCCTCGCCGACCTGTACCACCGCAAGGACGACTGACCGTGTTCCTGGACACCGTGCTGACCCGCAATCCGGAACTGGTGGAGAGTGCCGCCGAACTGCACACCAGTGGCGCGATCCCGCCCGACACGTACGTGATCGACCTCGACGCCGTCGAGGCCAACGCGCGGCTGCTGGCCGCCGAGGCCGAACGCCTGGGAATGACGCTGTGGTTCGTCGCCAAGCAGTTCGGCCGCAACCCCGAGCTGATTCGGGCGATCGCCCAACACATCCCGAGGTTCGCCGCCATCGACCTGCCCGAGGCCCGCATCCTGCACGCCTCCGGGGCCCGGGCCGGCAACCTCGGCCACCTGGTGCAGATTCCCACCCGGTCGCTGCCCGAGGTGCTCGCCTGGCGCCCCGAGGCCGTCACCGTCTACGACGCGGCCAACGCGGAGGCCGTGGGCCGGGAAGCCGAACGCCTGGGCACGGTCCAGGACGTCCTGGTCCGGCTCCAGGGCGCCCCCGGAACCGTCTACCCCGGCCAGGAGGGCGGCGTACCCCTCGACCGGCTGGACGACTTCGCCGAGCGCGTGGAGCGGCTGCCCGGCGTACGGATCGCGGGTGTCACCGCCTTCCCGTGCGTGCTGTGCGACCCGGTCACCGGAGAGCCGGAGCCCACCGCCAACCTGCCGCTGGCAGTGGCCGCCCGGGACCGGCTCGCCGCCCGTGGGCACGAGGGCCTGAAGCTGAGTGCGCCCAGCGCCAGCTCGGTGACCACGCTCGCGCTGCTGGCCCGCCACGGCGCCACCCACGCGGAGCCCGGACACGCGCTGACCGGCACCACCCCGCTGCACGCCGTCGACGCGCACCAGCCCGAGCGCCCCGCCTACGTCTACGTCACCGAGGTCGCGCACACCCTCGCCGACGGCCGCCCCGCCGTCCTCGGCGGCGGTTTCTACCCCCGCGCCCGGATCAAGCAGGCGCTGCTGCCCCGCTCCGGAGCGCGGCTGGCCGTGCAGGACGCGCCCGCCGAGAACATCGACTACTACCGGCTGCTGGACGTGCCGGCGACGCCCGACGCCGCCCGGATCGGCGACACGGCCGTCCTCGCCTTCCGCACCCAGATCTTCGTGACCCGCAGCAACGTCGCCGTCGTCGCCGGACTCTCCCGCGGCACGCCGAGGCTGTGCGGCCTCTACGACGCACTGGGCCGGGCCCTGGACCAGGAGACCCCCTCATGAGCAAGACCGTCATCGTCGTCCTCGACGGATTCGGCGTCGGTGCCATGCCCGACGCGGGAACCCTGCGGCCCGGGGACGCCGCCGCCGACACCCTCGGCCACCTCCTCGACCACTGGCGCACCGCCCACGGCCGGGACCTGAAGCTGCCCGCCCTGGCCGGCCTCGGTCTGGGCCTGGTCCACCCGCACCCCGCTCTGGCCGCCCGCACCGGCCTCCCGGTGGCGGTGGGCCGGGCCGCCCTCGGTTACCCGGGCGCGGACACCTACGCCGGCCACCAGACGATGATGGGGGCCGACTTCAGCGCGGTGACCGTGGCCCTCCTGGCCGACCACCTGGACCCCGTGGCCGGTGCGCTGCGGGCCGCCGGGCACGCCGTGGAGCCGCTCAAGGACCTGCCGGTGCTGGTCGTGGACGGGGCTGCGCTGGTGCACGACAACCTGGAGGCCGACCCCGGCATCAACTGGAACGTCTCCGGCCGCCTGGAGGACCTGTCGTTCGGGCAGATCCTCTCCATCGCCGAAACGGTGCGCTCGGTGGCGCCCGTCGCCCGCGTCATCGCGGTCGGCGGCCACGCGGACGGCCCGCTGTCCGCGTTCGTCCGCCGCGGCGACGGCGGCACCGTCGGTCTGGACACACCCGCCAGCGGCGTCTACCGCAACGGCGGTCTCGAGGTGCAGCACCTGGGCGCTCCGCTGGACCACACCCGCCAGCTCCCCGACCTCGCGGCCCGTGCCGGAATCCCGGTCACCCTCGTCGGCAAGGCGGCCGACATCCTCGCCTGCGACGCCGCGGTGCGCCGGCCGGCCGTGCCGACCGCCGACGTCCTCGCCCACACCCTGGAAGCCGCCCGCGCCGGCGGCGACGCCCTGGTCGTCGCCAACGTGCAGGAGACCGACCTCGCCGGGCACCAGCAGGACGCCGACCGCTACGGCACGGTACTCGAACGCGCCGACCAGGGGCTGGGCGACCTGATCGCCCTGCTGGACTCCCCCGGCGACCGCCTGATCGTCACCGGCGACCACGGCAACGACCCCACCCTCGGCCACGCCTTCCACACCCGCGAGTACGTGCCCGTCCTGGTGCACCGGCCGGGCACGGCCACCGCGCACCTGCCCGACGCCGCCAGCTTGGCCGACCTCGGCGCGACGGCGGCCGAGAGCCTCGGCCTCGCGCCCGCCGGACTGGCCAACGGCACGGCTCTGTCCGTGTCCTGACGCCCCATCACTACTACACGCGGCCCGCCGGTCCGACCGGCGGCCGCTCCCGACGAAACCCCCGAAACAGGCTCCCGAAAGGAACACCGCCCATGCCCAGCATCCAGGCCACCGTCGCCGCGGCCGAGGGTCTGCACGCCCGCCCCGCCTCCCTGTTCGTCCAGGAGGCCGCCCGCCAGCCGGTCAAGGTCACGGTCGGGCGGCCGGGCTCGGCGCCCGTCGACGCCCGCAGCCTCCTCGCCGTGATGACGCTGGGCGCCCGGCACGGCGAGACGCTCGAGCTCAGCGCGGAGGGAGACGAGGCGCTTGCGGCCCTGCACACCCTCGCCGCCCTCCTCGCAGCCGACCCCGTGCATTAGGCCCTCGCCGCCGGAGCGGGCCCCGGGTCGTGGCGAGTTGCCGGTGCCGGCGCTCTCACGCCTGGTGCACGGTCTTCACCGCCTGCATGCGGTCGCTGCCGGAAGCGTCGACGCCGCCCGGGTCGGACTCATGGGCGGCAGCTACGGGGGCTTCATGTCCTCCTGGCTGGTCACCCAGACACCCTCTTCACGGCGCGGTCCCCGTCTCCCCCGTCACCGACCGGTACAGCCAGTCCCTGACCGGCAAAGTCGGCAAGTGGGGCAACTCCTTCCTCAGAGCCGACCTCACCGAGCCGGAAGCGCCCGCCCGCACACGCCGCCCCGCACTCCGGGCTCACGGGGCGCGCACGCCCTGCCTGGTCGTCTCGTCCGTGCTCGGCGGACCGATCATGTCGGAGCACGGCCTCGGGAGCACGGTGTGGACGGACGATGACGAGCGCGGGATGCGTGAGAACCGTCCGACCGGTGGTCGTGTCCCGTCGCACTGCGGCCGGACACGACCATCGATCCGTCATGGAGCCGCGAGCCCCGATCGATTCCGTGGCCGGCCGCGACGTGCGCGACGGATCGACATCCCGCTGTTCAGGCTTGCGGACGGGGTCGGTCCTTGCGGATGCTGAGCAGGTCGCCGGGTTGGCAGTTCAGTTCGCGGCAGATCGCGGTGAGGGTGGAGAAGCGGATCGCCTTCGCCCTGTCGTTCTTGAGGATGGAGAGGTTGACCACTGTCACCCCGACCCTGGCCGCCAGTTCGGACAGGGTCATGCCGCGCTCGGCCAGCAGTCGGTCCAGGTGGACCTGAACCCGGTGCTCCTCTTCTGGAGGCATCAGACCAGCCCCTCCATATCAGCGCGCAGCTTGGTTCCGCGTCGGAAGACTTCCCCCAGCGCAAGGATGAGGAAGGCCAGTAGCACGTACTCGCCGGTGAAGGTGACCGAGAACGGAACCTGCTCGGCCATGGGGGTACCGCTCACCAGCATTCCTGTGGTGAGGGACGGCAGTACCGGGGCGAGGACGGCGTACACCAGCACCACGAGTCCTATGACGCTCAGGCGTCGCGCGTTCACGGGCACGAAGACGTCGCCGCCGCGCAGGGTCCGGGCCATCTTGAAAAGGAGGGCGAGGATGAGGAACAGGAGTAGGCCAGCGACGATTTCGGGCAGGGCCAGCAGCAGGCGCTGACCCAGGTCGGGGTCGGCGAAGACGAGATCCGCCTGGTGGGTGCCTGCGAGAGTCACATCGTGCCCCGCCACCGCATCAGTCACGATTTCCGGTACCTGGGTCGCCGTCGCGGCCTCAACCTCGCGGGTGTACGTCGGATCCATCAGACCGGCCACTCCGAGGGCCGGAAACAGTACCCCGAAGACGCCGACCACCAGAGCAGCCAGGCCCAGAGCTGCCTCCAGCAGCCGGCTGTCGGTCTGGCTCCACCAGGACTTGGCACCCATGTTTTCCCTCACCCACTGCATGTGTATCGTTTTTCGATACTATCGATAAACGATACGTCGCCTGTCAAGGAGATACCTGAACAGCGAGCCCGTTCACCTGAGAGTGCCGGCCGTGGCTGGGGCGAAGGCCCACTCGGGCTGTAGATCATCCGTCATCGGGCGATCTCGATGTTCGCGAGGACGAGCACGGCCCGCAGGAGCATGGTCGTGTGATGGCCTGCCACGAGCCGGTTGGCGGGTTCTGGGGTGGTCGTCCCGGGCCGACTCGTAGGTTCCTCAACGGGAGACACGGCCCTTCCGCACGGCCGCCCTTCCCCCCAGTCCGGTCACCGGGACGGGCGAGGCGCGCCGTACCAGCGCCAGCTCGTGCGACGCGGCCGCTCGGGGCTCCCGATGCGCCCGGTGGCCCACAACAGGGTGGACGAGGCGTCGTCGGTGAGGGGTACGTCGGGGAACAGCCGGACCAGGGCCCGGCGGCTCAAGTCATCCGGCGGGACTCCGTCGCGTTCGAGCCCCGACGCGATGTCGTACGTGTGGACAAGGGTCTCGGCGACTCCCATGGCCGCGAAGCCCTCCGGATCGGAAGCGCCGAAGACATGCGGGGCCAGCACATCGGGAGCAGTGCTGTCCACAACCGACGCGAGCAGACCACCGCACGCCTCGACAGCGGTGAGCAGCCCCTCAGGACCCGCCGCTGTGTCACCGAAAATGACGTTCACCGGCCCCGCGGCCCGGTCGCTGGACAAACGCAGAGGAACTCGGGGGACGTCCATGGGATTCTCAAGCCCGAACCGCAACGCGTAAGTGAGCAAGTCGTCCGCGAGGTGCTCCAAGCTCTCCCAGCACGTCCACTCCAGATCGCCGGCACGGGCACCCCACCGGGAGGACGGAACACCGGAAAGCGTCTTGACACAGTGCGCCACAGCCTCGCGCACATGCTTGCCGCCCACCAGCACATCTGCCATCTCAGAACCCGACATACGGGCAGGTTACTGGTAGTGCTTGGCCGACTCGGGACCGGCTGTGACATGCAGTGCTGCCGGGCCGGGCCGGGCCGACCGACGCCGATCCAGACCGGAGGATGGTCGCAGTCCGCCGGCGACCTCGCAGAGGCTCAGGCCGGCGCTGCCTTTACGTCCGGGCCCTGGATGCTGCCGATGCCGTGACCAAGCAATGTGCCCAGGAGCACCACGAAGCAGCGGTCGCGTCACTTCTGCTCCAGGCAAGATCCCTTTGAAGACGGACCCCGGGGACGGCAGCGTGAAGCCGTGCGGGATACAGGCGGCGAGACAGGGCCGCTTCGCGTACGGCTCGGAGAACGTCACCGCAGGTGACGTCTACGACCCCGAGGGCGTGTTCGACGACAACTTCGCCCTCACGCCCGCCGCGAACCACCCCGGAGGAAGCACCCCGTGAGCGACTACGGCCGCGAACTGTGGTTCGGCAGCTTCGTCACCCGCACCGCCCGCCCGCCTCAGGCGCCGGTCGAGCTGGCCCAGACCTCCAAGAGGGCCGGCCTCGACCTGGTCAGCCTCCAGGACCGGCTCGGCCATCGACGGCCGCCGCCGGTAGGCGTTCGCTCCTCTGGCCGAACACGGACCGGACAGGGCGACGCCGAGAGAGACGTCGCGACACGCTCGGACGCAAGGGTGACGCGCAGGCCTCCGGCGCTTACAAGCGGCGTCAGACCGGGCAGACATGCAGCTGCGGCAGGCAGCGACCGGACGGGCCGCGAGGGCCTTCGCCCGGCCTCCGCTCGCTTCCTGGACAGACAGCCGGGGCACTGCCGCTCACCCCAGCGCAATCGGAAGGCAGCCACTTGAAGATCAACATTGTGGGTCCCGGCAACATGGGCCGAGCCATCGCCGCCCGCGCACTCACCGGCGGCCACAGCGTGTGCCTCGTCCACCCCGACGCCGACCGCGGCCGAGCGGCAGCCGCCGAGCTCGAGCAGCGCTTCCCGGACGGCGAAACCGGCTCGGCCACTGCGGCGCAGGCGGCCGACATGACTGTGCTGGCCCTGCCCTACGACGCAACGCTGGAGGTCGCCGGGTCCGCCCGTGGCGCGCTGTCCGGACAGGTCGTGGTGGACATCTGCAATCCCGTCGACTTCGCCACCATGGACTCGCGCGTTACGCCCGCCGACACGTCGGCCGCCGAGCAGATCCAACAGGTCGTCGGCACGGACGCAAAGGTCGTCAAGGCGTTCAACACCACGTTCGCCGGACTGCTCACTACGGGTGAAGGCCACGGTTTCCCGCTCGACGTACTGATCGCCGGCGACGACTCCGCTGCCAAGGCCAAGGTCACGGAGCTCATCTCCTCCGGCGCGATGCGTCCCCTGGACGTCGGTCCACTGCGCCGCGCCCGAGAACTCGAGGCGTTGGGGTTCCTGCACATCTCCGTCCAGCAACCTCTGGAGCTGAACTGGCAGAGCGCCATCAAAATCCTCCCCTGACAGAGACGGACGGGTTGGTGCGCCAGGCCCTCCCCCCCCCCCCAGTCGGCGGCAGCCCGCACGAAGTGCTCGGACGGCCCGCAGGCTGGCGAAGGCCGTCAGTCGCGGCCGTAGATCGTGTCGCGAGGCCGGACCCGGCGTGTAGCACATCCACTCCCCGCGCGTGCCGATTGCCGCCGAGGCCGCGGAACTCCTGGGCACCGACCTCAAGGCCATCCCCGCCGAACGGCTTTGGGGCGACCCCGGCCGCGGCCGAAGACCCCGCGCCTGGTCCGGAACCCGCGTCTGACCCGAGACCCGGGCCTCGTTCGAGTATCTGGGGGGCCGCCGCCCGCACCGTCCGTGACGTGCTCTCCCGCTCCCGACCCCCGGCTCACCGGGCCTGACGCACCAATTTCGGGCCCCGTGAGCGGCGCAGCCCGGAACGGACGCACCTCATCGCGGGGCTCGGCGGGGCACACCCTGGGCCAGCCCGCAGTCACCGCACTTCGAGCCGTCCGGTGCGCGGTAGTAGAGGCAGCAGCTTCGGCGGCGGAACGCGAGGTCGGGGCCGGTGAGCACTCCGGTGCCCGCCAGGTGTCCGGTGTCCAGCAGCGCGGTCGTGAGGTCGGTGAGCGGTCGGCGTACGGCGGGCCGGAGTGCGAGCAGGGCGTGGGCCGCCCCGGCGAGCGCCGAGGCCGAGTTGCCGTCCAGCAGACGCGGGGCGACCTTGACGCGCAGTCCGTCGGCCAGTGCCGACAGGTGGCGTGTCACCTGCTGGTACACGGCGCGTGCGGGGTCGCCGTCGAGCCGGTCGGCGTACCAGCCGGCCGGGCGGGGCACCCGGAGGGCCGGTCCGTCGTCGGCCCGCTGCAGTCCCTCCAGGTCGGGGACGATCCCGTGCAGGACGACGCAGGCCAGGGCCGGTGACCAGAGGCGGGCGGCGTGACCGAGATGGGCGAGGGAGACGTCGATGCGCGGTTCCGGGGTGCGGTGGCGGCGGGCGACGGCTTCGGCGAGGTCGGTGAAACCAGCCGCGTAGGAGCGGGCGACCGGATGCCAGCCGTCGTCCCGGCCCCCGACCCGCAGGGCGAAGAAGCCGCCGAGGCCGGCCACGTCGTGCAGGGCGGCGGTGACGGACACGGTTGAGGCGCGGGCTTCGTGCACGCTTCCTGTCCTCCCTCCAGCTCTCCGTCCGTACGGTCAGGACGCCGTACGCCGTCGCGGCGGCGTGATGGCGTACAGGTCGAGGATGTCCGGCCGGGGCGCGGCGCCCGGGCCGCCGGCGCGTGCCCAGGCGGCGATGTCCTCGGTCGCGTCCGGGTCGTTGACCAGCCCGAGCCAGACGGGCCGGGCGCCCGCGGCGCGGCCTTCGGCGGAGGGCTGAACGACGATGACGTTGGCGTGGTCGCAGGCGTCGAGGCAGTCGGAGACGCGTACCGGTGCGGCGGCACGCAGGCGTTCGGTCTGAGATGCGTGGTCGACGCCGGTCACCTTGGGGCTGCCGCAGCAGCAGTCGCGGCACACGACGATGCGGCACGGCACGGGGCCGGTGACCGTCGCGGACCTCTCGTCGTCCGTCGTTGGTCCGGTCGGGTCCGTCGTAGGTCCGGTTGAGTCCGTCGTTGGTCCGGTCGGATCCGTCGTAGGTCCCGTCGGCGTTGCGGGCATGCGGTGCCGTCCCTCTCTCCGGGGAGATCCGCCCCGGTGGTCCGTCGAGGAGGCGACCGCGTGAGTCTCCTGGCTCTCGGGTCGATGCTCGTCCCGGCCTTCCCACCCGTTGCGGGGTAGTGGCCTGTCGGGACTCGCTCGCCGATCACAGTGGCGGGACCGCGCCGGATTCACACCGGCTTCCTCGTTCCGCCGTCGCCCTGTCGTCCGTCATCCTCCCATCCCGGTACGTCCTCCGGCCCGCCCGGTGCCGGCCGTCAGTCCGTCTCCTGGGCGTGCGGGGCCGTCGCGGGCGGATGGGTCGGCCGGTCCCGTCCGCCGTCGCGGCCGGACACCACCACGACGACCAGCCCGACGACAACGGCCCCGACCACGACCCGTCCCGCCACCCGCACCCACCACCCCGGCCGGGCCACACCCCCGCCGGGTGGACCCAGTCGTTCGGCCCGCCGGGCGGGCCGCAGCAGACGGACCAACAGGAGTACGGCGACCGGGAGTTGCAGCAGCCAGAGGACGGTGCGCGGCCACTCCCCGTACCAGACGTTGGTTCCGTAGAGCAGCGTGTGCCACACGCTCAGCACGTAGACGACGATCACGAACCGGTGGAGCCGTCGCCAGGTGTTCGCACCGATGCGGTGCCGGACGTAGAAGAGCAGCCCCAGCGGAATCGCCAGGTAGAGGGCCCCCTGGCCGATGGGGATGGCGATCCGGCCGGTTCCGGAGTCGTACCAGCCGGGCACGAAGCTGTCGGCGAAGGCCACCCAGAGCCGTTCCGCCCAGTCCACCTTGGTCTCGTAGCGTACGAGTTCCGCCGCGAACATCAGCGCGTGGGCGAACATCAGCGCCATGGTCGTCAGGCTCGTGGTGCGGTGCCAGCGCTCCAGCACCTGCCGGGAGACCGGCAGCCGGACGGGTCGCGGCCCCGACAACAGCAGGCCGAGCATGACCGTGCCCCACGCCCACAGCAGCCCGGACCAGCCGAACGCCTGGCTGAGCAAGTACATCCAATAGGTGCCGGCATCGTCCATGAACGGCATGACCGCGACGGTGTCCGAAGCACCCGACTCCATGCGCGCCCACAGGAGGGCGAACACGAGCGCGGTGACCACCACCGCCGCAGTGGCGTCGGGAAGGGCGGACCGCAGATCGCCGCGCAGAGCGACACGGTCCCCGGGAGGCCGTAGCCGTCCGGGCGGGGCCACTGCCCCGTCTTCGTCCGGCCTCGTGTCTGACGTCATCAGGGGCCTCCCGGTCACGGGTCACCGCAGCAGCAGCGGTGCTCATGTGGCGTCATGTGGCGTGGGGCAACAAGTCTGGCCGATGAGGGAGTGATCTCCAGAGGCCTTATCCGGCCAGAGCCGCCACGAGGACTGCACGGGGCACACCTGGTTTCTGCCGCCCCTCCACATTCAAGACAACAGCCGAAGCCCCACTGTCGCAGGGATGGACGCGCCTCTACGCTGATGCACGCAGTCGGTTCGCGCCTCCCGTCCGCCCGGACGCCGGCGGCGCGACGCAAGAGGGAACCCGGTGCGAATCCGGGGCTGTCCCGCAGCGGTGAGTGGGAACGAAAGCCGTCGATGTCACTGGGCCCGCGTCAGGGCCGGGGAAGAGACGGCCGGTAGGTGTCCGCCCTTTCGGCGGACGAGCCCGCGAGTCCGAAGACCTGCCACTGCGCCCGCGTTGCGCGCGGGCTGTGCACGTGACCTCGTGGACTGGGTCGGCGGTATGAGCGGTCGTACGTCGTGCGTGTGACCGCGCCTCCTTCCCTGTCGGTGTGCAAGGCCCGGTACGGAGGAGGATGCTGTGCGGGACCCAGCCGGTTCGCGTCGGCCCTACCGTCCTTGGGCCGACGTGTCGTCCGACGGACCGGGGCCGAGGATGCCCGGGCCCCGCGCGGGCGTTCTCCAGGGACCGGACGGGCCCGGCGGCACGGTGTCCGGTGTCTGCCACGGCACTCTCGGCGAGCTGTACCAAGGCCCGTTGCGAGCGGGCACCGATCCTGAGATCGCGGTGGTGTCCTTCCCCGTGGACCGTCACTCCTGGGTGTACTTCAGCCCGAGGACGACGGCCGGCCCGCCGCGTTCGCCGGCCCTGGGTGAGAAGTCGGCGACAGCGGCCCGGCTCTTCCTCGACCACTACCGCCTCGCCCTGCCCCCGGGCGACTGGCACACCCGCTCCGAACTGCCGGTGGGCGTGGGGATGTCCAGTTCCACGGCGGACATCGTGGCGACGCTGCGCTGTCTGTTCCGCGTCTTCTCCCTGCCGTACGAGACGGACGTGGTCCGCGGTGTCCTGGCGGACATCGAGCGCGCCGACAGCGTCTTCCTCGACGAGTTCGCCCTGTACCTCAGTGGCCGGCACCGGGTGGTGCGGCGGCTGGGCACGGACATCGGCTTCCACACCGCCTACGTCACGGAACCCGGCACGGTGGACACCGCCGCCGTCGCTCCCCTGCTGCTGGACCACTACCGGCGCCGCGGCGAGGAGTACCAGCGGTGCCTCACCGATCTGCTGAAGGGCTTCGACTCGGGTGACCCGGCCGCCGTCGCCCGGGCCGCGACGACCAGCGCCGCGTTGTCCCAGGAGGTGTTGCCCAAGGCGACCTTCGCCAGCCTGCGCGCCCATCGTGAGCGGTTCGGCGCCGACGGCGTCTTCGTCGCCCACACCGGCTGCCTGGCCGGCTATCTCTTCGCCTCGCGCCCAGGGGCCGGGGCCAAGTCCGAGCTCTCCGCGTTCTTCCACTCGCTCGGCCACCAGTGCACCTTCGCCCAAGGAGGCTACGGGTGATCCACCCCCACATCGCCGACGCCCTGAAAGTCCCGGACCTCGTCCGGCTCACCGACGGCCTGGTCCTGCTGCGGTTCGAGTCGATGAAGATCTACTCGGCCCTTGCCGCCGTCCGTCATCTGCTGGAGCGGGGCACGGTCCGTCCGGGTCAGACCCTGATCGACAGCTCCAGCGGCATCTACGCCTACGCCCTCGCCCTGGCCTGCCACCGGTACGGCATGCGGTGCCACATCGTCGCGTCCACCACCGTCGATGCCACCACCCTCGCCCAACTGGAGATCCTCGGCGCCACGGTGGAACAGGTGAGACCCTCGCGCACTCTCGAACTCGACCAGGAACTGAGGGTGCGGCGGGTGCGCGAGATACTCGCCGAGCATCCCGGGCACCACTGGATGCGCCAGTACCACGACGACGTCCACTACCTCGGCTACCAGGAAGTCGCCGACCGGATCACGGCGGAATTCCCGGCCGTACCGCTGACCGTCGTCGGCGGGGTGGGTTCCGGAGCCTCGACCGGAGGCATCGTGGAACGCCTGCGCGTCACCGACCCCTCGGTACGTCTGGTCGGCGTCCAGCCCTTCGGGAGCGTCACCTTCGGCAGCCAGGACCATCACGATCCCGAAGCGATCATCGCCGGCATCGGCTCATCGATCATCTTCGACAACGTCCGTCACCACCTCTACGACACCGTGCACTGGCTGGACTTCACCCACGCCATGTCCGGTGCGGTCAGCCTGCTGCGCGAACACGCGGTGTTCGCCGGGCTGTCCACCGGTGCCGGCTACCTGACGGCGACGTACGAGGCCCGTCGCCACCCCGACCGGCTGCACCTGGTGATAGGGGCCGACACCGGACACCGCTACGTGGAGCGCGTGTTCGCCCGGCACGCCGAGGCCCTGGACCCGGCCGCGCTGAAACCCCTCGAGGTCCGCACTCCGGAGGAGATGACCATGCCCTGGTCGAGGATGACGTGGCAGCGCACACCCTGTCCGGCCCCCTGGAAGGAGCGGGCGGCATGACCGTGGCCTGCCTGGAGTCACTGACCTTCGGCCTCGGCCATCTGGTCCGCGCCGCCGGCCGGCTCGGCGAGCGCCTGCTGCTCCTCACCCGGGACCCCGCCTACTACGCCTACGAGCTGGACCGGCTGCCCGACGACGCCCTCGACGTGGTCGTGACCGACACCTTCGACGTGGAACGAACCGCCGATCTGCTCCGGCGCGTCCCGGGGCTGCGCGGTCTGATCAGTTCCACCGACACCTGGACCCTGGCCGGCGCCGCCCTCACCGAACGCCTCGGCCTGCCCGGTCTCGATCCGGCCGTCCTGCGACTGACCCGGGACAAGGCCGCCGTCCGCAACAGACTGCACGACGCGGGCCTCACCCGCGGAAGGGCCGTCGACGTCGCCGAGCCGGACCGTGAGGCACGCGGGCTGCTGCTCAAGGAGGCGGGACTGCCGCTCGTACTCAAGGACACGGCGGGCACCGGGAGTCAGAACGTGTGGCTGGTCCGTGACACGGGCGAACTCGACGCGGCGCTGGCGGAGGCGTCCGGTCGGGACCTGAAGGGGCGGTTGTTCGCCGAGCCGTACTTCAGCGGTCCGGTGTACAGCGCCGAGACGCTCACCTGGGACGGTCGCACCAGGCTGCTGGGCGTCTCCAGTCGGCTCATGTCCCCGGAGCCGCACTTCCGGGAGGAGATCACCGCGTTCCCCGTCGCCTTCCCGGCCCCGCAGCGGACGTCGCTGGAGCGCCGGCTCGACCGGGTGCTCGCCGCCATCGGCTACACCGACCGGTTCGCCCACGTGGAGTTCGTGCTGACCGCCGACGGCCCGGAGGTGGTGGAGGTCAACCCCCGGATCGGGGGCGCCCTGGTCGGGGAGGGCATGTGCCGGGCGCTCGGCGTCAACGTCTACGAGGCGATGATCGAGGCCGCGCTCGGCCGCCGCCCCCGGCTCATGGAGGGGGACCTGCCCGGTGGTCCGGCCGTCGCCTTCGTCCTGGGCTATCCGGCCGCGCCCGGCGTCTTCTCCGGGGTCGCCGGGCTCGACCGGCTCACCGACATGCCGGGGACGCCCGCCTGGTACCCGGTCAAGCAGGCCGGTGACCTCATCGAGCATCTGGAGGACAGCCGCGGCTACGCGGGCATCGTGTACGCCGAGGCGGAGACCGCCGAACTCGCCACCCACCGCGCGGTGGCCGCCGCGGGCGCCCTGCGGGTACTCACCGACCCGGCCGGCCGGGAGGCGCCCGGTGGGTGAGCGAACCACCCGAGGAGCGAGTCTGCGGGCCTCGCTGCTCCCGCTCACCGGCCCGCTGCGGTTCCTCCTGCTCAGCTCGTTCCTCATTCCGCTCGGCAGCTTCATGGTCCTGCCGTTCATGTCGGTGTTCCTGCACGAACGGCTCGGGATGGGGCTCGGCACGGTCGGCGTCGTCCTGGCCGTGGCGTCGCTCGTGCAGTTCTCCGGCGGCATCGTCGGCGGAGCCCTCGCGGACCGGATCGGGCTGCGCCGCACGATGCTGTGGGCCCTGGTCGTACGCACCGCCGGTTTCGCCGGGCTCCTGCTGGCCCTGCGCTGGCCGCCCCTCGCGATCTGGGCGCTGGTCCTGACGTGCTGCGGTGCCGCGCTCTACCTGCCCGCGAACAAGGCGTACCTGGTGCACGGCGTCGACGACGAGCGCCGCCCGGCGTTCCTGTCGGCGGGCAACGCGGCACTCAACGCGGGCATGGCCGTGGGCCCGTTGATCGCCGGACCGTTCGTCCTGTCGTCGCCCGGCTGGCTGTTCGCGGCCGTCACGGCGCTGTTCCTCGCGGTCACGGCGGGACACGCACGGCTGCCGGGGACCCCCGCGGAACTCCCCACCGGATCACAGGAGACGGTTTCCTCGGGTCTCCTGGCCGGCGTGGCACTCCTGCCGTTCGCCGCCAACGCCCTGGCCTTCTACCTCTACTTCCACTTCCAGCACTTCCTGGCGGTGTACGCCGTCGAGCGCGCCTCCAGCGCGTTCTACAGCGTGGTGCTGCTGCTCTGCTTCACGCTGGTCATCGTCGTACAGCCACTGGCGTCCGGCCTGATCCGGCGCATGCCGTACGCCCTCGCCCTGGCGATCGGCTTCGCAGGCCTGGCGGCGGGCCTGGCCGTACTGGCGGCCGGTACCCGGGCAGCACTGCTGACGGGCGGCGCGCTGATCACCCTGGGCGACATCGTGCTGTTCCTGAAGAACGACCTGGAGGCGCTGCGCCGCAGCCCCCGCTCCGACGCCGTGGTCTTCGGCCAGCAGCGGCTGGCGGCGGGCCTGGGCGCCTGCGCGAGCGGCGTGCTGGGCGGGCAGGTGTACGGCCTCGGCGAACGGGCCGGGCACACCGGCTGGTTCTGGCTGCTGGCCGCCGCCCAGTGTCTGCTGCTTCCCCCGCTTCTGCTCACGCTGCGCCGTCGCACGGCGCGGCGCCCTGTCCCCGACGGCGACCACGAAGGAGCACTGACGCGCGATGACACGGACGGGCGGATTCCAGGACGATGACTTCTGGACCGAGTTCCACGACTTCCTCTTCTCCGAGCAGCGCCACGAGCAGGCCGAGGAGCTGCTGGACACCTCTCCCCTACTGGCCTTCCCGCAGGGGTCGCGCGTGCTGGACCTGTGCTGCGGGCCGGGAGTGTTCACCGTGCCGCTCGCCCGCCGCGGCCACCGCGTGACCGGAGTGGACCTGAGCCCGGCCATGCTGGACCGGGCACGCAAGCGGTCGGCCGACGCCGGTGCCGAGGTGACGTACGTGCGGGCCGACGCCCGCGAGTACGAGGCACCGGGCGGCTTCGACGTCGTCCTCAACATGTTCACCTCCTTCGGGTACTTCGAGGATCCCGCAGACAACGCGCGTGCACTGCGCACCATGTACGCCTGTCTGGCGCCCGGCGGCACGCTCGTCCTGGACCTCGCCGGGAAGGAGCTTCTGGCCCGCAGGGTCACCCCGCCCAAGGTCGTGCGGCGGGGCGACGACCTGATGGTGCAGACCGACACCGTGCTGGACGAGTGGGCGCGGCTGCGCAGCGAGTGGGTGCTGGTCCGGGGCGAGCGGGTGACGCGGGCCACCTTGACGTGGTTCGTGTACAGCGCGGTGGAGCTGCGGCGGATGGCCGAGGAGGCCGGATTCGGCCGCGTGGAGGTCTTCGGCGGGTTCGACGGACGCCCCTACGACGAGAACGCCGAGCGGCTCGTCCTCCGGGCGGTCCGCGAAGCGTGAGGAAGGCGGGGCGTGCGGCCGGGTCCGCACGCCCTTTCACCTCCGACTCAAGGGGTCGTAGGATCATCTGGTCATCGCCGCGACGGGAGACAGGAAGCCGGTGCGAATCCGGCACGGTCCCGCCACTGTGACCGGGGAGCGCCCCTCCGACATGCCACTGCGCCGAGCGCGGGAAGGCGGAGGGAACGTCGATCCGGGAGTCAGGACACTGGTCCGTCGCGGGCCCGTCCCAAGGAGCGCGGACTCCAGGAGGCTTCACGTGTCCCCTTCGTTCACCCCTGCCCGCACATGCGGGTTTCTCCGTGCCGCGGCCACTGCCCTGGCTCTCTCCTCCGTGCTGCTGGCCACCGGCTGCGATGCGTCCGGCGTGGGCGGCGGCGACGCGAAGGCCACGGCTGCCGTGCCGGCGGGCTTCCCGGTCACCGTCGACAACTGCGGCGTGAGGACGACGTACGAAGAGCCGCCGTCGCGGGTGGTCACCATCCACCAGCACCCGGCGGAACTCATGCTCGCCCTCGGCCTGAAGGACCGCATGGTCGGCACGGCCTTCCCCGACTCCGCCGTCCTGCCCGAGCTGAAGCAGGACTACGAGTCGATCCCCGAACTGGCGAAGAAGGAACCGTCGTTCGAGAAGATCCTGGACGCCGAGCCGGACCTCGTCTACGGCGGCTACGGAAGCGCCTTCGCCGAGAACGAGGGCCGCTCCCGCAAGGCGTTCGCCGACGCCGGCATCGACACCCACCTCAACCGCGAGTACTGCGGCAAGAAGCGCGTGACGATGAAGGACACCTACGACGAGATCCGCACCATCGGCAAGATCTTCGGCGTGCCCGACCGGGCGGACGAGCTGGTCGCCGGCCTCCGGGCACGGGTCGACAAGGCCACCACCGCCGTCGAGGGCGAGCCCCGGGTGCCCGTCTTCGTCTACGACAGCGGCGACAAGAGCGCCTTCACCGCGGGCGGCAAGGGCCTCGGTACCGAACTGATCCGGCTGGCCGGCGGCGAGAACGTCTTCGCCGACCTGGACGACGTCTTCGGCGACGTCTCCTGGGAGCAGGTCGTCGAGCGCAAACCCGAGGTCATCGCCGTCTACGACTACGCCGGTGCCGGTAGCGTCGAGGAGAAGAAAAGGTTCCTGCTCTCCCAGCCCGCGCTCGCCGACGTACCCGCCATCAGGAACAAGCGGTTCGTCGTCCTGCCGCTGACCGCCACGCTGGTCGGCATCCGCTCGGCCTACGCGGTCGAGGACCTGGCCCGCGGACTGCACCCCGAGAGCTTCCGGTGATCCCGTCCGTCACCGGCACGCCCGCCGAGCGGACGGTTCGACGGCGAAAGGCCGACGAGTCGGGGGTGGGCCGTACAAAGTGGGCCGTCACACTGCTGGTACTCACCGCCTTGCTCACGGTCTCCGCAACGGCGGGCCTCGCGATCGGCTCCGTGCGCGTACCGCCGGGCCAGGTGTGGGGCATCGTGACGCACGCGCTGGGTGCCGACTGGCAGCAGCCGGACTGGTCGCGGGCCCGGGAGACCATCGTGGTGGACGTGCGGGCGCCGCGGGTGCTGCTCGGTGCGGTCACCGGCGCCGGCCTGGCGGTGATCGGCACCGCCCTGCAGGCCCTGGTGCGCAACCCGCTCGCCGAGCCGTACCTGCTCGGCGTCTCCTCCGGGGCGTCGCTCGGCGCGGTCTCGGTCATCGTGTTCGGGTTCACCCTCTTCGGACCGGCCTCCCTGTCGGTGGCCGCCTTCGTGGGCGCCCTGGGCGCGCTCGTCCTCGTGTACGCCACCGCCCGCACCGGCGGACGCATCACCTCGTCGCGGCTGGTGCTGTCCGGAGTGGCGATCGCGGCGGTGCTCACCGCGGTCCTCGATCTGCTGCTGCTCACCACCGGCCGGGGCAACGAGGCCCGCGCGGTCCTCGCCTGGACCCTGGGTGGTCTCGGCGGCGTCAACTGGGGAACGCTGTGGCTGCCGAGCACGGCCCTGCTGCTCGGCGTCGGCGTCCTCATGGTCCAGGCCCGCAACCTGAACCTGCTGCTGGCCGGTGAGGAGGCGGCCACCACCATGGGCCTGGACGTCGCCCGCTTCCGCGCCCGGCTGTTCGTCCTGCTCTCCCTCGTCACGGGCGTGCTGGTCGCGGCGGCCGGACCGATCGGCTTCGTCGGCCTGATGATGCCGCACATCGTGCGCCTGTTCGTCGGCGGCGACCACCGCCGGGTCCTGCCGACGGCGGCACTCGGCGGAGCGGTCTTCCTCATCTGGGCCGACATCGCCGCACGGACGATCGCCGCACCGATGGAGATACCCGTCGGCGTGCTCACCGCCCTGTGCGGCGGGCCCTTCTTCCTGTGGCTGATGCGCCGGGACGCCCGACGCGGCACCGACCGAGGAGTGGCATGACCGCGACCGGCACCACCCCGACGGAACTGCGCGTCGACGGCGTCACACTCACCGCCGGAGCCCGCCACCTGGTGCGCGACGTCTCCCTGACCGCCCGCCCGGGCGAGACCGTCGGCCTCGTCGGCCCCAACGGCAGCGGCAAGTCCAGCCTCCTGCGCACCGTCTACCGCGTCCTGCGTCCCGACGCCGGCCAGGTCCGGGTCGACGGGGACGACGCCTGGGCGCTGCCGGTACGGCAACTGGCCCGCACCGTGGCGGCGGTGGTCCAGACCTCGGCCGCCGACTTCGATCTCGCCGTCCGCGAGGTCGTCGCCATGGGCCGCACCCCGCACAAAGGACTCCTCGCCGGTGACACCCCCGAGGACGCCGACCTCGTCGACCGCGCACTCCTCGCGGTCGACGCCGTCCATCTGGCCGACCGCCCCTTCGACCGTCTCTCCGGCGGTGAGCGCCAGCGCGTCCTCATCGCCCGCGCCCTCGCTCAACAGCCCACCCTCCTGGTCCTCGACGAACCCACCAACCACCTCGACATCCGCCACCAACTGTCCGTGCTCAGCACCCTGCGCCGCCTCCCCACCACCGTGCTGCTCGCCCTGCACGACCTCAACCTGGCCGCCTACTACTGCGACCGCCTCTACGTCCTCCACGACGGCAGGGTCACCGCCTCCGGACGGCCCGCCGACATCCTCACCCCGCAACTCCTGGCCGAGGTCTACGGAGTGACGGCGGAAGTCGCCACCCACCCGCGTACGGGCGCCCCGCAGGTGACGTTCCTCCCCGAAGAGCCACGCAGCTGAAGGGCAGGCCTGCAGGTGCACGAGCTAGCTGTGCCAGCGCTGCGGCAGCGTCCTGGAACTGCCGCACGACGCGGAGCTCACCGAGGACCAGGGCTGGGGTCCGCCGAGATATCGAGCGACGGGGAGATAGCGTCCGGCACTCCTGGGTACGCGGACCCTGCCCGTTCCGTCTCTGCATGGCGTACGCATGTGCCTGAGCAGGAAAGACGGCGGCTGGGACATGGGGAAGAGCGGTCCCGTTGCCGGGAAGGCGGGGGAACCTGAGAAGGTGGATGCATGGACGTCAAGCGCAGGAACAACGTCACGGTCACGGGCAACCCGCTGGGGCGTACGGTGCTGCTCGCCCACGGGTTCGGCTGTGACCAGAACATGTGGCGGCACACCCTGCCGGCTCTGGTCGACGACTACCGGGTGGTGCTCTTCGACTACGTGGGTTCGGGACGTTCGGACCTGTCCGCCTTCTCCGAAGACCGCTACACGTCCTTGGACGGCTACGCCACGGACGTGGTGGAGATCTGTGAGGCGCTCGACCTGCGCGACGCGGTCTTCGTCGGTCACTCGGTGAGCGCGATGATCGGCGTGCTGGCCGCCGGAAGGGTTCCGTCGCGGATCGGCGCTCTGGTGATGGTCGCGCCGTCCCCCTGCTACATCGACGAGGAAGGTTACCGCGGCGGCTTCAGCGCCGAGGACATCGACGAGCTGCTCACCTCCCTGGAGTCGAACTATCTGGGCTGGTCGGCGACGATGGCACCGGTCATCATGGGCAACGCCGACCGGCCGGAGCTGGGCGAGGAGCTGAAGAACAGCTTCTGCGCCACGGACCCGGACATCGCCCGGATCTTCGCCCGGACCACCTTCCTCTCCGACTCGAGGCAGGACCTCAAGGGCGTCGGGGTGCCGACGCTCATACTGGAGTGCACGCAGGACGTCATCGCCCCCCGGGAGGTCGGGGCGTTCGTGCACCAGGCCATCGCGGGCTCGACCCTGATCACGCTGGACGCCACCGGGCACTGTCCGCAGCTGTCCGCGCCCGAGGCGACCAATGCGGCGATCACCGACTTCCTGGCGCGTCTGCGGTGATGTGCCGCACCGGGCACGAGCCCGACCCCTCCGACCCGGACAACGGCGAGGCGTCGAGCGCGGCTTTCGCCTCCCTGCTGGAGGACAGCGCGGAGGAACTCTACGAGAGCGCGCCCTGCGGGTATCTGTCCACGCTGATGGACGGCACCATTTGCAAGATCAACGCCACGCTGCTCGGGTGGCTGGGCCTTGAGCGGGCGAGCGTGGTCGGCAGGCTGCGCTTCACCGACCTGCTCACCGTGGGGGGCAAGCTCTACCACGAGACGCACTTCGCGCCTCTGCTTCGGATGCAGGGCCGGATCAGCGGGATCGCGCTGGAGGTGAAGCAGGCCGACGGCGGCCGCATTCCGGTCCTGGTCTCGTCCGTCGTGAAACACGGCAGCTCCGGCGAGCCCCTGCTGATCCGCACCACCGTCTTCGACGCCCGCGACCGCCGCTCCTACGAAGAGGAACTGCTCCGCGCCCGGAAGGCCGCGGAACGAGCGCGTGAGCAGGCGGAAGCGGACCGGGCCAGGCTCCAGGACGCCCTGGCCGTTCTCCAGCAGTCGCTGCTGCCGGCGGATCTGCCGTCCGTACCGGGGATGGAAGCGGCCGCGCACTACCGCACCGCTTCCCCCGACCGCCTCGGCGGCGACTTCTACGACCTCTTCCCCAGTGACGGAAAGAGCTTCGCCTTCTTCCTCGGTGACGTGTGCGGCAAGGGTCCCGAGGCCGCCGCGGTCACCTCGCTGACCCGCTACACCCTGCGCGCCGCGGCCGCGCACGACCCGGACCCGGTCGCCGCGCTGACAACCCTCAACCAGGCACTCCACGAGCGCTACAACGGGAGTGACCCGCGCTACTGCACCGTGATCTTCGGCACGTTGGAGCCGGACACAGCATCCGGGAAGGTCACCGTCCGACTCGCCTCGGGCGGCCACCCGCCGGCCCTGGTCCTGCGCGCCGACGGCACGGCCGACTTCCTGCCCACGCCGGGCGGCCTCCTCGTCGGCATCCTGCCCACGGCCTCGTTCGCCACCGCCACGACGGTCCTGGGAGCCGGGGACACCCTCCTCCTGTACACCGACGGCCTGACCGAAGCCCGTACGGGGGAGGACCGTAGCGCTTTGTACGGAGACGAGGCCCTGCGTGCCCTGGCGGCCTCACACGCCGGCGAGTCGCCCCAGGCCGTGGTGGAAGCTCTGGCGGCACTGCTGGACGGCTTCGGTGACGGCCTCGACGACGACACCGCTCTCCTCGCACTCGGCGTCCCCGCCCCGGCCCCCACGCACCAGGCCACCTCATGACCTCCCGCGTGATCGGACCGCCCAGCCCTTCTATCGCGCGGCGCTGAAGCGGGCCGCAGGGGAGGTGCCGGCGGACCGTCCGTGGTCCGTCTCGTCCTGCACGAGCAGCGACAGCAGCGCGGCCACGGTCAGGCCCGCTTCCGCCGGGTGGCGAAGAACCTTGTCCGGTTCGATGCGGTAGGTGTTGCTGCGTCCGTCGCGGGTGTGGGAGAGGTAGCCGTCCTGTTCCAGGTCGGAGATGATCCGCTGGACGGCGCGTTCGGTGAGTCTGCAGTGGGCGGCGATGTCGCGAATCCGCACGTTTGGATTGTCCGCGATGGCCGCGAGTACACGTGCGTGGTTGGTGACGAACGTCCATCCGGAGTGAGATTCAGGCAGTTCAACCATGCGCAGCATCCTAGGGACTACTTTTGCCCGACATCCTATACGTGACATACGTGTCGCGCAATGACGTCGGTTTGCAGCAAAGGTGTCGCAGGCCGTGACGGGGCGCCTGCCTCCGCCGTCCGGGCCGCGCTCCGCCGGCGACCCGCACACGCAACCATGAGACCGTCTTTGCGTGACACCAAATACATGACATACTTTTCGCGCTAAAGGTAACGTGTTCCGTCCAGGGGGAGACGGAGGAGGGACCGAGAGTGTTTTCGGATGAAGCGGTCGCAGCGTGCTCGCACACCGGCCAGAGCCGGCTCCCGGTCACGGACCCACCCACGCAGACGCAGTACGAACTGCACGGAGCCCGGGTCGTCAGCGCCCAAGGCTCGTACGACATGCACTCGATCGAGCCGTTGGCCGTCGCACTGGAAGCCGCGGCCAAGGAATCCCCGAGGGTGGTCCTGGACGCCTCCGGCATCGCCTTCGCCGACTCCACCCTGCTGAATCTACTGATCCTCACCCACCGGGCGACCGACTTCAGAGTGGCCTCACCGACGCCCCAAGTGCAGCGGCTTCTGCACATCACCGGCGTCGACACCGTCCTGAAGGTGCTGGCGACGGTGGAGGAGGCCGCCATCGACCAGTGACAAGGCCCCGCCTGAACGCGAGCCGTGTCGCTTGGAGACGCGGACAAGGGGCATCCGACGTTCTGCCTGACGCTCCCGGATGTGGACCGTGGCCGTCAGGCGCCATGAAGACGGTCGATTCCCCCTGGCACGGTCGGCCGTGCCAGGGGGGAAGGACTTGCGACGGGAGAGGAAAGACATCCGTGATCCTTCCGGCCGAACAGGAACTGCGGGCCGTACTGGCCCGGTTCGCCCAGGCGCGCATCGACCACGAGGTGCGTCCCACCGGCTTCACGAGCAGGCTCCTCGAAGACGCCACGTACACCCTGTGCGTGTTGACCGGGGCCCGCACCGCCGAACAGGCCCTGCGCACGGCGGACACCCTGCTCGAACAGTACGCCGGACGCGCCAACGTCTCCGTGAAGGACGAGACTTTGGCTGCCTGAGACGAGGGCGGCCACCAGGCTCCTCCCCCGGCCGGGGCCCGCGGTCCGGGTCGAGGGGAGGAATTCCCTGCAGGCAACGGCGGGTCCGCCGCCCCTGCCGGAACGGCGGCGGACCCGAGCACATGAGGAAGTGAGACAGACATGGGCGACACCGGGCTTCGGCGACGTACCGGGACGAGCAGCAGGCCGGCCGGCGACATCCCGGCACCACAGTGGCGGAACCTCTTCCTGGCGCCCGACTGGGGCCCCGATGACCAGTCCGTCATCGAGGAAACGAGGGGCCGGTCCGAGTACTTCACCAGTGCGCGCCGTCCGCGCGGCGCCGGTCGCCGACCGAGTCGCAGGAGCGCGTGACTCCGCCCGACGCGCCGGGTCGGTACCGGCATCCTCGCCTGAGGCGAGCCCCACCACCCACGCCACTCATGTCGCGATGATTCGGCCAGGGAGCCCCTCTCCAACGGTGCCGGGTGGCTGTGCAGGAGGAGGGCGACGTCTGAACTGATCATCGCCATCACGCCCCGGCGGACGCCCGCGCCGAAGCGGGTCACCACGGCTGTCCTCACACCGGGTACACACTGGATCAACCCTTCCGCGGGACGCTGATGCGGGAGGAGGTGGCCCTGTTTGGCGTAGGGCCACGGGCGCGGCCGGTGTGCTCGTCATTGGATGGTACTCATGACCGCAAAGGAGCGCGGGCCCGCCGACCGGGCCTGGCGGGGCCGAAGAACCATGCGTCACCGGTGCGGGGCGGGGCGTCCGAGTCCAGGCGTGCCGAGCGGTAGCCCTGATGCCGGCTGGGGAGGGGCGCGAGGTGATGGCAGTGCTCCGGCGGCCTTCCGGTCTGAGCCGAGCCCGGCAGACGCACGGCGCGGAGGGCGGGCATGAGCTCGAGGAGAGCGCTCGACGTGCGGCTCTTCGATGAGACGGTGGCGGCGGTCGCGTTGTTCGCGGGCGCTGAGCACCGGTTGGTCTATCAGAACGAGGCATGTGCCAGGCTGCTCGGAGCCCGGCCGGTCGGACTGCCCGCGAGGGAGGCGTTCCCCGAACCGGATGCCGGAGAGTTCCTGACGGTGCTGGACGAGGTGGTCGCCACCGGGCGGCCGCGTCAGCTTCCCGAGGCGCGCGAGCCCGACCCTGGTGCCCCGGAGCAGGCCCGGTACTTCGTGTACTCCTGTACGCCCGTCACGATGTCCGAAGGGCGCGGCGCGATGGTCGTCGCGCTGGATACCACGGCCGAGACGATGGCACTCGAGCGGTACGAGGCGGTCGTGACGGCCGTCTCGCAGATGGTGTGGGTGCTGCGTGCGGACGGATCCGCGCAGGAACTCGTCCCCGGCTGGCAGCAGTTGACCGGGAGCCCTTGGCGCGACCGGATGGACGAGCAGTGGGGTGCGCATATCCATCCCCATGACCGGGCGCGCCTTCGGCAGGAGTGGTATGCCGCCCTCGCCAAGGAGTCCCCCGGGCTGTTCGAGACAACGTTCCGGGTGCGGGCTTCCGACGGCTCGTACCGTCATATGTCGACGCGGTGTGTGCCCATCCTTCGCAACGGCCGCGCCGAGGAATGGATCGCCGCGACCGACGACGTCCAGGACACATGGAGCGCCACACTGCGCGAACGCCTTCTCGCAGAGATCGCACAAGTGTCCGGTGGGGGCCTGGACGAGTCCTTCGCCGCGGTGGCGAAGGCAATCGTCCCGGAGCTCGCGGACGCCTGCGTGATCATGCTCCTGGACCACGAGGAGTGGCCCCCGCCCGAACACGTACCTGTCACGGCCAGACGGGCCGCCTCCGCCACCCGCCACGGCTTGCCGGCTCGGCCTCCGCTGCAGGACCAGACAGTCGTCATCAGCGGCACGGTCCGAGACGTGCTGGCGAGACGCGCTCCCTGCACCTTCGATCTGTCGGCAGGCAAGGGGATGCCACCAGGCATTGTCCCGACAGTCACCGAGCAATGGCTGAGGAGCGCGGACGCCACCAGCCTGACCCTGTACCCGCTGGTGGCGGAGGACGTCGTTCTCGGCTATGCCGCCACCAGCGCGAACGGGAACTCCCCCGCTCCCGGCCCCGCCGACACCACGCTGATACAAGGGATCTTCCGTGCCTCGGAACGACCCATCCGCAAGGCCCTCGACCTGCAGCGGGCCCGCCGCACCGCTCTGCGCCTCCAGCATGCCCATCTCACCAGCCCGCCGGCCGTTCCCGGTGCGAGCCTGGCCGCCTGCTACGAGCCGGCCAGCTCCGCGAACGAGATCGGCGGCGACTGGTACGACGCCGTCATCCACGCCGAGGACACCCTCGTACTCGACATCGGAGACGTCTCCGGACACGACCTCACAGCAGCCACCGCCATGGGACAGCTGCGCAGCATGCTCAGGGGCCTTGCCTGGAACAACGGCCCAGAATGCCTGCCCTCGGCCGTCCTGACCATGCTGGAGGACGCCGCCGAAGGGCTCGACATCGCCTCCTTCACGACCGCCGTCCACGCCCGCCTGCAACGTCGCCCCGAAGGCGCATGGCACATGACCTGGTCCAACGCCGGACACCCGCCGCCGCTGCTCATCCCCGCCCGGGCTGATCCCTACTTCCTCACCGGCGCGGACACGGACCCCCCACTCTGCGTCGCCCCGGTCCTCCCCCGTACCAGCCACACCCACATCCTCGCCCCCGGAGACACCCTCCTGCTTTACACCGACGGCCTCATCGAAACCCCCACCGCATCCCTCGACGACGGCCAGCACAGACTCCTGACCGCGGCCGCACACCAACGCGGCGCTTCCCTGTCCGATCTTCTCGGTTCCCTCCAGCGCAGTCTCTCCGACAACCGCGACGACATCGCTCTCATCGCCTTCCGAGCCGACCCACCCACCTCGGCCCCACCCGGTCACCGCGGCCCACTCCGTGGGCGAGCAACCCGCCAGCGGCCCGGACGCTGAGTTCCTCCCGTTCGGCATGGATCGGCGCACGTTCCTCATCCTGGTACGCGAGTCGCTTCGGGAACTGCTGGGCCGCCGTCCACGACCACGCCTTGGGCCGGCCAAGTCAGCATGGCTGAGCTGCGGTTGACCCCCGGAGCATCACACGAGCGTTCAGCGTCACGGTGCGAAGGGACGCGACAGCGCCGATCGTAATGACATCCATTTTCATGTATCGTCTGTCCCGCTCACCGATCGCACCCGGAGGTCCTCATGGCCGTACCCAAACGCAAAATGTCGCGCAGCAACACACGGCACCGTCGCGCGCAGTGGAAGGCCACGACGCCGCAGTTGGTGACCGTCACGGTGGACGGCGTGCCGTACCTCGTTCCGCAGCGGCTCGCCAAGGCGTACGAGCGCGGCCTCCTCCGTCCGGAAGGCTGAACCCGGCATGGCCCACGCCCCCTCGCGGCGCCTTCCCGTCACCGTCCTGTCCGGGTTCCTGGGCGCCGGAAAGACCACTCTGCTCAATCACGTCCTCCGTAACCGTGAAGGGCTGCGCGTCGCGGTCGTCGTCAATGACATGAGCGAGGTCAACATCGACGCCGCCCTGGTGCGCGGCGGCGAGGCCGCCCTGTCCCGCACCGAGGAACGCCTGGTCGAGATGACCAACGGGTGCATCTGCTGCACCCTGCGCGACGATCTGCTGGAGGAAGTCGACGGGTTGGCACGCGAGGGGCGTTTCGACTACCTCCTCATCGAGTCCTCCGGCATTTCCGAGCCCATGCCGGTGGCCGCCACCTTCGCCTTCGCCCGCGACGACGGCGCCACCCTCGGCGACCTGGCCCGGCTGGACACGATGGTCACGGTCGTGGACGCCGCCAACTTCCTGCCCGAGCTGGCCGGCGGCGACGAACTGACCGAACGCGGCCTGGACCAGTACGAGAACGACGAACGCACGGTCAGCGACCTGCTGATGGACCAGATCGAGTTCGCCGACGTCATCGTCCTCAACAAGCTCGACCTCGTCGACGCCGCGTCCGCCGACCGGCTGCGGGCCACCCTCGCCCGCCTCAACCCCGCCGCCCGCGTGGTGCCGGCCGTGCGGGGGCGCATACCGGTGGGCGACATTCTGGGCACCGGCCGCTTCGACCTGGAACGGGCGCAGCAGGCTCCGGGCTGGGTTCGGGAACTCAACGGCGACCACGTTCCCGAGACGGAGGAGTACGGCATCTCGTCGACCGTCTTCCGCTCCTCAACGCCCTTCCACCCGGGACGGCTGTGGACGTTCGTGACCCAGGCGCTGGACAGCGGCGCCTACGGGGAAGTCCTCCGGTCCAAGGGCTTCTTCACCCTCGCCAGCCGACCCCTGGTGACGGGACTGTGGTCGCAGGCCGGCTCGGTGGCCCGCTTCGAGCCCTCCTCCGCCCGTGACGCCGACAGCCCGTACGCCCAGGAACTCGTCTTCATCGGAACGCATGTGGACGCGGAGCCGCTGCGGGCGGCCCTGACCGACTGCCTCATGCGGGAAGGCGAAGCCCCGCCCGCTTCCGACCCCTTCCCTGCCTGGGACACCTACGGCTTCGACGAGAGCTGCGCGCACGAGCACGACCCCCTCACCACCGTGACGGGGCGCTGAAACTCCGGGCCGGGCGGTGGTCGCAGCCACGGCACCGCCCGGCCCGGGACGGTGCGGGAGACTCTCCTCATACCGCTGCATGCCGGCGCTGTCTCGATGAGAAGCGACTTCTTTGGTTCTGCACCAGCCTTTTCCCCAGACGACGCGGAAGCACACGAAAATGCACCCCTTGAAGAAGGGGTGCATTTCGTTTGTCGCTGGAGGGGTGCGCGTAGAGCGGTCTGTCAGTGGTCGTCCCAGTGGTCGTCGTGAGCGGCGTGCCGGTGACCGTCGTGCACGTAGTCCATGTGGTCGCCGTGGGGAACCGCGACATGCCCACAGCCCTCGCCGTGCACGTGGGCGTGTTCGCCATGCTCCCGGTGTTCGCCCGCCTCGCACTCATCCACGTGGCCGTCGTGCTCGCGGTGCAGATGGCCGTCGTGGACGTAGTCGATGTGACCCTCGTGAGGGACTGCCACGTGCCCGCAGCCCTCACCATGCGCATGGTCGTGCGCGGGAT
This sequence comes from Streptomyces ardesiacus, assembly GCF_003112575.1. Classification (GTDB taxonomy): domain Bacteria; phylum Actinomycetota; class Actinomycetes; order Streptomycetales; family Streptomycetaceae; genus Streptomyces; species Streptomyces ardesiacus. The sequence goes on along the minus strand of NZ_BEWC01000001.1, from coordinate 1,471,880 downwards.
GCGGCTGATGCTGCAAGGATGTCGCCACTTCACTCATCTCCATGAATGCAGACCACCGCTCATGCACGACGGCGGCTTCCATCACCGTTTCTCTTTTCCACCTTCGCGTAAAGAGGCTGCCACGGGAGGCCCCTCCGGGCAAACAGGCCAATGACGCGGCATTTTATCGACAACGATTTTCCCTGCCACGTCATGGAATCGGCGGTCTCACGCGCAGGCCCTTTCGACTGCCCCATTCAGTGGTGGACAGGCCCATGTCGGCGAGGACCTCGTCCGGGGTGGGAGGTGTGGGTCCTTACGGGCCAGACCGTGGCGGCGGCCGAGGCGCCGCCGCAGAGGGGCGCCTGGCTCACGCGGACGCGGTCAGCCCGTGGCGTACCTCAGGTGCGGGGCGACGCTGCGGAGCTTCTCGCAGGTCTCCTCGATCTCGCGTTCGGGGCTGGACTGAGCGGTGACGCCCGCGCCCGCGCGCAGCCACGTCTCGTTGCCCTCACCGATGAGTGTGCGCAGGACGAGGGCGGCGTCGAGGGCACCGCCGGTACTCCCCCGGAAGACCGCGCCGGCGTACAGACCGCGGGGTCCCTCTTCGTGGCGGGCCAGTGCCTGGAGGGCGGAGCGTTTGGAGACGCCGGTGGCGGTGATCGCGGGGAAGAGGGAGGCGAAGGCGTCCCAAGTTCCGGCATCGGGCCGCAGCCGGCCTGTCAGCCGCGACGCGAGGTGTTGCACCGAACCGCGCGGCCGGACCGTCATGAACTCCTCCACGGCGACGGACCCGGGCTGACACACGGCCGCCATCTCGTCCCAGGCCAGGCGCACGGACACGGCGTGCTCGTGTATCTCCTTGGGATCGGTGAGCAGTTCCGCGCGCAGGCGCTCGTTCTCCGCCGGGTCCGTACCGCGGGCGCGGGTGCCGGCGAGCGGCTGGGTGCTGACGCGGCCGTTCTCCCCGACCTCCAGGACCGTCTCCGGGCTGAACCCGGCGGCCCGGTAGCCGCCGAGATCCAACAGGTAGGAACGGGCCGGTGTGTTGGCCCGGCGGCCGGCGAGGTACGTCGCGGTGAAGTCCACGGGTGGTCCGGCGGGCAGCGGGACCTTCCGGGAGACGACGGCCTTCTCCAGGAGCCCGGCACGGATGTCCTCGACCGTCCGGGACACCGCGTCGCCGTAGGCGGCGGCGCCGGCCGCGACGATGCGCTCGGTCACGTCCCAAGGGGTCTCCTCCGGTGGGCGTTGCCGGGGCGTCGGCTCCGCCAGCAGGTCGGCGACCTTGCGGAGCCACGCCTCGTCCGCCGCGCGGACCACGGTCCGGTCGCCGGTGAGGGTCACCTCGACGGACGGAATCAGTGCGTGCAGCACAGGAGCGTCACCGGTGGCCGCGGGGTCGGCGTGGAGGAGGTGGGCCAGTTCGAAGGCCGCCCAGCCGTAGAAGTGACGTCCGCCGTCGTGCGCACCGTGCGCGGCCGACAGGGCGCTCAGTGCGTCGGAGAACACCGTCAGTGGCCTGCCGTCGGTGGGGGCGGTCCAGGTGCGTCCCGCCGCCCGCGCGGTGAGGGTGGCCGGGTGCGCGGTGAGGCTCACGGCGGAGCCGGCCGCGAAGTGCCAGACACCGCCCGCTGCCTCGTAGACCATGTACTGGTCGGCGAGAGCGGCTCGGGCCAGGTGGGTGGCGGCGGCCGCGAGGTCACGGCACGGCTCCAGGGTGCTCGAGTGCAGGAGTGCCGGGACGGAACTCGTCCACGAGTCCCACATGTTCCTCGAACGGGTGCTCATCGTGTCGTGCCTTCCTTCTGACGCTGCGGCTGTGTCCGGTGGGTCGCTGGTGCGGGGTGTGGGGTCACGTCCGTGCCGCCTCCAGCCGCCAGCCGTGGGCCCGTGCCCGCCGCTGCCAGAAGGACGCGTAGGTTCCGCCTGCCGTGACCAGGTCGTGGTGCGTGCCCCGCTCGGTGATCCGGCCGTCCTCCAGGACCAGGATCTGGTCCGCGTGCACGACGGTGCTGAGCCGGTGCGCGATGACCAGCAGCGTCTTGCGGTCGGCCAGGGCACGCACAACCTCGGCGAACAACGCCTCGTTCTCCTGGTCGAGCGCGGCGGTGGCCTCGTCGAGGACGAGGATCGGAGCGTCCTTCAGCAGTGCGCGGGCGATGGACACGCGCTGGCGCTGCCCCCCGGACAGCCGCGCGCCGCCCTCCCCCACCCTGGTGTCCCAGCCGTCGGGCAACTCCGCGATCACCCGGTCGAGTCCGGACAGGGCCGCGGCCGTGGCCAGTTCGTCCGGGGTGGCGTCCGGGGCCGCGGTCCTGACGTTCTCCTCGACGGTTCCGTCGAAGAGGTAGACGTCCTGGAAAACGAGGGAGACATGGGCGGCCAGGTCGTCGGCCGCGATCTCGCGCACGTCGACGCCGCCGATGCGGACGGTGCCCTCCGTGGTGTCCCGGAAGCGGGCGATCAGGCCGGCGACCGTGGTCTTGCCGGCGCCGGAGGGCCCCACCAGGGCGGTCATGCTGCGCTCGGGCAGACGGAAGGTCACGTCATTCAGGACCGGGCGTGCCGGACCTCCGTCGGCCGCCCCGTCGTCGTAGCGGAAGCCGACCCCGGTGAACTCCACGCCGGCGTCGCGGGGTGTCTTCGGCTCGGCGGGCTGGGGGAACGGCGGTTCGTCGAGGACGGCGCCGAGGCGTTCCAGGGTGTTGCGGGCGATGCGCATGCCCGCGCCGGCCTCGGCGGCGGACGAGACGCTGTCGATGAGGCGCACGAGCAGGACCAGGAGCGCCAGCAGGGTGGGCACGGTGAGCGTTCCGTCGAGCTGCCAGGAAACCCCGAGTGCGAGCAGCAGGGCGAACACGAGCCGGGTGGCGAACGTGAAGGAGACCAGGCCGGGCAGGCCGCGCGCGATGAGCCGCCGATCGGCGCGCGCCTCGGCCGCCAGGGCGTCGTCCAGTGCTCCGTACCCCTCCGCGGTCCGTCCGAACGCCCGCAGGACCGGCTGGTTGCGGGTGTACTCCAGCACCCGGTCGGCGGATTCGCCGATCGCGGCGTCGCGGCCGAGGTCGAGTCGGCGCATCAGCGACGTGCTCGCCCGCTGGACGGCGAACAGCACGGGCGCGCAGACCAGGAGCACCGAGGCGGTGCGGACGTCGAAGAAGAAGGTGGCGACGACCAGCGTCGCCGGGGTGAGGAGGGAGGTGATGAACGGGCGCAGCAGATGGGCCGGCGTGCTCATCACCTGGATGACGTTCTGGCCGGCCAGCCTGCTGAACTCGGCCGTGCGGCCTGCGGTGAACCACCCCAGCGGCAGCCTCAGCGCGTGGTCGGCCAATCGGCGGTGCAGCACCCGGGAGAGCTGGGAACCGACGGAGAATCCGCCGCCGAGGGCGGCACCCTGGAGCACCGCGTAGGCGAGTACGCAGCCGGTGAACGCCGTCAGCCAGGGCCAGACGCCGTCGGGGTCCGTGCCGAGCAGGGCCTTGAGGACGGGCACGAGCAGGGCGAAGGCGACGCCCTGGAGGACGGCCGCGCCGGACTGGAGGAGCAGCAGCCGGTTCAGGGGGCGGGAGCCCTCCGCTCCCAGGACGCGGTAGAGCTGACGGATCATCGTGCGCTTCCTTCCCGGATGTCGTCCGTGGCGCGGTCGGCCCCGGCAGGTGCGGGCCGGTGGTGCGGTGTGCGTTCGCTCTCGTCCGGGACCGTGGTGAGCTGGGCCTCCCACAGCGCGGCGTACCGGCCCTGGGCGGCCAGCAGGTCGTCGTGTCGGCCCTGTTCGGTGACGCGTCCGTCCTCCAGGACCACGATCCGGTCGGCGGAGCGGACGGTCGGCAGACGGTGGGCGATGACGAGGAGGGTGCGGCCGGCCGCGAGCGCGGACAGCGCGTCCTGGATCTGTGCCTCGGAGTGCGGGTCGGCGTAGGCCGTCGCCTCGTCGAGGACGAGGACCGGGGCGTCGGCGAGCAACGCCCGTGCGATGGACAGGCGCTGTGCCTCTCCGCCGGAGAGGGTGACGCTCCCGCCGAGTTCGGTCGCGTAGCCGTCGGGCAGCCGCGTGATCCGGTCGTGGATGCGGGCGGCGCGGGCGCACCGCTCGACCTCCTCGTCGGTGGCGTCGGGGCGGCCGAGGCGGATGTTGTCGGCGACGCTCGCCCGCAGGAGCCGTACGTCCTGGAGGACGAAGCCGACCCGGCGGTACAGCTCGGTCGCGGGGATGTCGCGGAGGTCGACGCCGCCGAGGGTCACCGTGCCGGCCGTGACGTCGTGGAAGCGAGGCAGCAGTGACGCCAGGGTGGACTTGCCGGAGCCGGAGGGGCCCACCAGTGCCGTGACCGTTCCGGGGGACAGGTCGAGGTCGACGCCGCTGAGGACGTCGGTCTTCCCGTCGTAGGAGAAGGACACTCCGCGCATCGAGATGTGGTGACCGTCGGGCACGGCGGGGTCGGTGGGCTCGGGGAGGGTGGGGGCGTGCAGCAGCTCCGTGATGCGTACGGCGGCGGCCTGACCGGCCCGGATCTGCTGGATGCGGGGCCCCACGACACCCATGGGCGCGGCGACGGCCGGGCCGAGCAGCAGGAAGGGGACGAGTTCGGCGCCGGTCATCCAGTCCTGGGTGACGAACACCGTGCCCGGCACGCACAGGAGCAGCAGGACCACGGCCGGTGCGACCACCAGGATCGCGGCGGTGGAGCTGACCAGGGTGGACCGGACCCAGCCGGAGAAGAAGTCGGCGAAGCCCTCGGTCGCGCGGACGAAACGCTCATGGGCCTTGCGCCCACGCCCGAAGCTCTTGAACACGGCGATGCCGGACGCGAACTCCACGGCGGCAGCGGAGATCCGGCCCACCGCCGCACCGAACTCTGCCATCTGTGCCGCCGCGCCCGCCATGGCCCGGCTGAACAGGAACACGCCCAACAGCAGGGGCACCACGCTGAGGCAGGCGAGACGCCAGTCGACCGTGAACAGGTAAGCCAGTGCCAGAAGCGGGGCGGTGAGGACCGCGACGACATCGAGCAGCGTGTGGGCGAACAGCGTGTGCAGCGCGCCCACGTCGTCCTGCACGGCCTGCTTGACCTCGCCGGTGCCGCGGTCGACGAGCCGCCCGAGCGGCAGCCGCCCGATGTGCCGGGCGAGCCGCCGTCGGAGGGTGAGCTGGAGGTCGTTGTCGGCGATGTGGGCGAGGGCGCCGGCCGCCGTGCCGCACACCAGAGCGACGAAGCCCGACGAGCAGGCCAGCACCACCAGCGGCCACAGGGCGCCACCGTCGGCCCGGGACTCGCCGGTGAGCCTCTCGGCGATGCGGGAGACGGCGATGAAGGGCACCACTCCGGCCAGGGCGGCGACGGCCTGGAGGATGACGGCGAACGCCAGCCGCCCGCGAACGGGCTCGGCGAGCGCGCGCAGCGGAGGAGGGGGGACGCGAGCGCCCGTGTCGCCCGCAGCGGCGGCCGGGGCGGCCGGGTCCGGGCCGGGCTCGGACGGTTGTGACTTCACTTGACGAGTACTCCAATTTCGGGGATGGGCCTGCCGCCCGCCTCGGTGATGCGGCGGCTCGTCATGCCGGCCTCGCGGGCCAGTCGGGCAACGTCGAAGGTGTGCCAGTCGTAGGTGTCGGAGACCTCGCGCACGGTGCGGCCGTCGCGCAGCACCTTCCAGGTGGTGGTGAACCGCATGCCGTCGCCCTCGGTGGGTTCGCCGCCGATCCACCACTCGTACGTCTGACGCCCGATGGTCTCCCTGAGAGACATCACGGGTGGGATGACGCGGGGCGAGGACACGCCCATCAGCTCCACGACGATGGGCGCGCCGTCCGGGAGACGGTCCGCGAGCCGCTTCCACAGGGCGACGCGTTCGGGGACGGTGAGATGCCCGGCCACACCGAAGACGACGACGGCGGAGAGCCGTTCGGGCAGGGCGAGGTCCTGGGCGGCCCCGTCGACGACGGTCACGCGTCTGCGCAGGTCCGGGTCGCGGGCGATCCGGGAGGTGAGCATGGCGCGCATGGTGGCCGACGGCTCGGCCGCGAGGATCTCCGCGTCGGGCAGCGCGGAGGCGATGACCTCCGTCACGCGTCCGGTGCCCGCGCCGATCTCCAGGACGGGACCGTGGGACACGTCCAGGCCCGTGAGGACGCGAGTCAGCGGCGGACCGCTGCTGGCGGTGTGCCGGGTGGCGACCAGCTCGTAGAACTCGGCCGAGGTCGAGTAGTAGTCGATCACGAGGTTCTCCCGGTGGGGACGTGCGGTGCGGGTCGTGTGCGGGCGGGCGCACCGGGGGGGCGTGCGGCACGGGACGGGGCCGACCACGTGGTCACGGTTCACGGGGTGCTCGGCCAGGTGTGCGCGCCGCCGGTGGTCAGCGAGGGGTCCAGCCGGCGCAGGACGGTGGCGACGACCTCGCGGCGTCGGGGGGTGAGGTAGAAGTGGTCGCCGGGGAAGACCCGTACCTCGGTGCGGGCGGTGGTGAGGTCCGCCCAGCCGCCTGCCCGGTCACGGCTGCGTTCCTCGCCGAGTTCGGGGTCCGCGCTGCCGGTCAGGACGTGCAGGGGGCAGGACAGGGGCGGCCGGTCCGCCGGCCGGTAGGTCTCGATGATCCGGTAGTCGTGGCGCACGGCCGTGAGGACCAGGGACCGCAGCCCGGGGTCGTCCAGGATCTCGCGGCTGGTGCCGCCGAGGCGCGCCAGTTCGGAGCTCAGGACGTCGTCGCTCTGGCGGTGCAGTTGCCCGGTCACAGCCGTGCCGGGAGCGACGCGGCCCGACGCGAACAGCCGGCGTGGGCCCGGGGCTCGGCGGCCGGCGAGCTCGTGGGTCAGCTCCCAGGCCACGGCGGAGCCCATGCTGTGCCCGAAGAGGGCGTACGGCCGGTCGAGCAGCGGTTGGAGGGCGTCCGCCACCGCGCGGACCAACTCGCCCATGTCGGCCGCCCCGGGGTCCTCGAGGCGGTCCTCGCGGCCGGGGTACTGGACGGCGAGGAGTTCGACCTCTGGGGGCGTCAGCGCCGCCCAGGGCCGGTAGAAGCCCGCGGTGCCGCCCGCGTGCGGCAGGCAGACGAGTGTGAACCGGGGGGCGGGCCCGCCGCTCCACCGCCTGAGCCACGGGCTGTCGGCCCGGGCGTCGCGTGGGGAGGGCCGGGTGGGGTGCCGGGCGGAGTCCTGGAAGGGCAGGTTCGGGGAAGAGGGCGCGGTCACCAGGTCACCTTCAGTTCTTCGAGGCCGAAGGTGGCCGAGTCGTGCTTGACGACGACGACGTCGTCCCGGTCCCCGGCGAGGCGGAGGGTGGGGACGCGGCGGACGAGTGTCTCCAGGGCGACCTCCAGCTCCAGCCGGGCCAGGTGCTGTCCGATGCACTGGTGGACGCCGTAGCCGAACGCGACGTGGTGGTTGTCGGTGCGGTGGAAGTCGACCCGCTCCGGCTCGTCGAACTGCTCGGGATCGTGGTTGGCCCCGGCCAGGAGGGCGATGACACCGTCGTCGGCGGGGATCGTCCGGCCGGACAGGTCGATGTCCTCGGCGGCCACGCGCAGGGGAATGGAGTCAGCGACGGACAGGACGCGCAGGAGTTCGTCGACGGCCGCGGGCATGAGGGAGGGGTCGCGGCGCAGTTCCTCCCTCAGCTCCGGCTGGTCCAGGAGGAGCAGGGTGCTCAGGGCGATCATGCTGGTGGTGGTCTCGCGGCCGGCGTTGATGGTGATGCCGAGGGTGGAGAGGAGCTGGTCCATGGTCACGTGGCCGGGGACGAGCTGCTCGGTCACGAGCTTGGAGATCAGGTCGTCGCGGGGCTCCTCCCGCCGCTTGCCGACCAGGTCGGCGAGGAGGCCGAAGAGCCCGCCGAGGGCTTCGGCGACCTGTTCGGCGGTGCTGTTCCGAGAGCCGGAGATCCGGGTGACGTCCCGGAAGAACTCCAGGTTCTCGCCCGGGATTCCGAGCAGTTCGCAGATCACCGAGGTGGAGACGGCGTTGGCGTACGCGGAGACGAGGTCCGCGGGGCCGCCGGCGGCGAGCATGGCGTCCAGGATCTCGTCCACCCGTGCCTGTACGGCGGGGCGCATCGCCCGGACCCGGCGCACCGTGAACACCGGCAGGAGCATCCGCCGGTACTTGGTGTGCTCGGGGGCGTCGGTCCGGATGAAGGGACGGAACCTGGCCCCGGCCTCCTGTTCGCCCTCGCCGAGGGCCGGAAAGTTGGGGCGGCGGATGTCAGCGCTGACGCGGGGGTCGGAGAGCAGTTCGCGGACGTCGTCGTAGCGGGTGACCGCCCAGGCTTCCTTCTTGGTCGGCAGGGTGACGCGGGCGACGGGGTCGTGGGTGCGCAGGGCGTCGTACTCCGGGGGCGCGGCGAAGGGGCATCCGCGTTGGATCGGGAAGTCCCGGGGCGGGGCGGCGGCCTCCGGCGCGGCGTCCGTGCGAAGTGGGTCGGCGACGTGGGACGCCGTCGAGGTCTCGGGTGTGTTCATGGGGTGTCCTGGCCGTCGGTGGAGAAGGAGACGAGTGAGGGGGCGCTGGGTGAGGCGTCCGGGTCGTCGGACGCGGGGCGTGTGTGCGGCAGCTGTGGTCCGGCGGCGGTGTCGGGGCTTCCCGGTGTCCGGGTGAGCACGGCCAGCGGGGGTGCTCCGGGGCGGGTGGGCAGGGTTCGTGCCGTCATGCCGGACTCGGCCGCCACGTCACTCAGTCCGAAAGGCGTCCAGCGGTAGGAGTCGCGCACCTCGCGTTCCGCCTGTGCGGCGCCGTCCCGGTAGACCCGCCAGGTGGAGTGCAGGCGCATCACCGCGTCCTGCGTCCCGTCCGGTGCTCCGCCGAAGGACCACTCGTACCGATGGCGTCCGGCTCTGGCGGTGGCGAGCCGGGTCTCGGGGAGGACCAAGGGCCGTGCGAACTGCATGAGTTCGACGATCACGAGCCCGTCGGGGGCCAGCCGCCGGGTCAGCCGCCGCCACAGCCGGGCCCGCCCTTCGGCGTCGAGGTGGCCGAGGACTCCGCAGAGCAGGACGACGCTGATCCGGTCGGGGAGATCAAGGTCCGGGGCGGAGTCCGCGGTGACGGTCACCCGGGCACGCAGGTCCTCGTCGCTGAAGACCCGGCTGGTGAGCACGGCGCGCATGCCGACCGACGGTTCGCAGGCGATGATCTCCGCGTCCGGCCGGGCCCGGGCGACGGCCTCGGTCACCAGGCCGGTGCCCGCACCGATGTCGACGACCGGCCCGGTGCTCAGATCGGCGTCGGCGAGGAGCGCGGCGACCGCGGGGGCGCTGGAGGTCGCGGTGTGCTCGGCGGCCACGAGGTCGAAGAACTCGGCCGACGGAGAGTACGCAGCGGCGTCCGCGGGTCGGGCCGAAGCCGTTTCCGGTGAGGGCCCGGCCGGCTCCCCGGCGAGGGCCGGGCGTACGGCGGCCCGGCCCGCGGGAGGCGGGGCCGGTTCCGGGCGGGGCGTGGTGTCGCCCGGGAGTCCCCCGGGCGCAGGGAAGACGTCACTGACCGCCAAGGGCCGGGGCGTGGCCGGCCGGATGATCTCGGGTGGTCCCAGCCGGGCCGCGAGGTCGGTCCAGATACGGCACACGGCCAGGTCGTACTGGCCCGCGCGCAAGGCGTCGCCGCCCTGCAGGACAGCCGCGCGGAGTCCGTCGAGGGCGGTGCCGATCGCTTCGGGCCACAGGTCGGAGAAGACCGTACGGAAGGACCCCGTGGTGCCGACCACGGCCGTGGTCCCCAGCCCGAGCCGGCCGGTGCCCGGACCCTCCAGGACGAACCGCCGGTGCGCGTCACGCCCGATGTGCAGCCGGGGGCTCCACAGCACGGGGCCGTGGGTGTCGGCCAGGGTGAGCACGCCGCCCTCGGTTCCGACGGAGATCCGGTGCCAGTGCAGGGCGTGGTTGTCCCGGTCGGACGGGTCGAGCTGGTGGTGCACCCGCAGGGTGAGGGGCACGCCCGCGAACACGCCGTGCAGGGAGCGGAACGGCTGCGGTCCGATCTCGGCGGGCAGCGGCGCGGGGTCCGCGAACCGCCAGGGCCTCAGCGTGCCCATCGCCTGGCCGAGGATGTCGACCAGGGGGTGCATCAGGTGGACGGGGGTGGCCGCGTCCACGAAGAGCGGCCGCTGCTCCGCGACGAGCCGGCGGGTCGCCTCGACGAAGGCCCGGACCGGGGCGACGTGCGGATAGTGGGTGTTGAGCCGGTACTGCACTCCCCGCCTGCGGGCGTGTGTGAGGTTGCCCGTCAGCTCGGTGAGGTGGACGGGATGCTCCTGGAGGACGTGAATGCCGCGGTCCATGAGTGCCCGGGCCAGCTCGGTTCCCCGACCTCCCGATATGGAGGAACTCACCGCGACGCAGGCGGCGTCGATGCCCGCCGGGAGGTCGTCGGCATCCGTGAGGAACGGAACGCCGAGGCTCTGGGCGTACGCACGGGAGGCTGCCGAGCCCCGGCTCAGGATGCCGGCCAGGACGTATCCGGGGCGCCGGCGTACCGCCTCCGCGTAGAAGCGCCCGAAGTTGGTGCCGCAGACCAGTACGCGCAGCGGCGACGGTTCGCTCACAGCACACCTTCTTCCAGCTGGTCGGCGCCGGCCGCCGCGCCGGTGAGCCGGAGGTCGGCCGCCCCGTGCGACCTCAGGTGCCGCACCACGGTGTCGGGGTCCAGCACGTCGCAGGCGAAGTGCACGCCCGCCGGGATCCCGCCCCGCAGTACCGCGTCCACCGCGAGTGCGCCCACGGCCGCCGTGAGGCGGTAGCTGCTGGCCGCGCGCAGGGTCAGTCCCGCGGCGGCGGGTCGCCCGGACGCGGTGCCCGCCAGGGCGAAGTCCATGACGTAGTAGGGCTTGCGTCCGGCCAGGTCGAGGTCGGCGGCGAGGATCAGCCGCTCCGCGAGCCGGTCCGGGTCGTCTCCGGCCGCGAGACGGCCCGGCAGGAGGGTGAGCAGCGCACGTACGGCGGGGCCGGGGTGGACGGTGTACCAGTCGAGCCGGTCCAGGCCCAGGACGGTGGCGAGGCGTTCGCTCTCCCCGCTGAGGTAGGGCTGCACGGCGACCCGGCCGGGGAACGCCTCGTGTTCCGTGTCCTCGGCCGTGCGCAGGACGCGCGGCACGCGGCGCCCCCCGCGGACGGCCGCCAGCGCCTCGCCGTAGGCCGCACCGTCCGCGCCGCCGGAGGTGAGGGACAGCATGAGATCGTGCGCCACCGTGGGCGAGCAGGTTTCCAGACCACCGCAGTACGCGGTCAGAGCGGTGGCGCCGTCCGGTCCGTGCCCGGCCAGCCAGCGCGGCAGCAGGCTCGACAGTCCGGGCAGCGCTCCCGCCGAAAGGACGACGGTGCGGCCGTCGCGGGCGGGGTCGCCGCCCTTGAGGAGGTCTTCGGCGGCCGGGTCGTCCCCGGCCACGTCGACGCAGTGGGCGCCGGCGGCGAGTGCCGCGGAGGCCACCGTGGCGCGGAGCCGGTAGGTGGGGCCGACGCAGTTGAGGACGATGTCGCAGCCCTCGGTGAAGGGGCGCAGGCCGTCCGGTGCGGTGGCGTCGGCCCAGACCGTCTCGTCGTGGCCGGCGGGGCCCTCCTCGGCGACCGCGCACAGGGCGGACGCGGTGCGCCCTCCCAGGCGGAGCCCGGTGTGGCCGAGCGTGCGCAGCTCCCGTACGGCGGCCCGGCCGACCGCCCCGGAGGCACCGAGGACCCCGATCACGGGTTTGGTCATCGGGTGATCGCCCCCTGGGTCAGCCCGTCGAGGGTCTTGAGGATGCCGGGTGCGTGTTCGACGGACAGGCAGCTGTAGTGGTCGCCGCCGATGTCGACGATGTCCAGGTCTCCCAGGGTCAGTTCCTCCCAGTAGGTGGTGACGGCGTCCTTGCTGCCGGGGAAGGGGTAGGCGCCGTCGTGGCGCAGGAAGGTGATGTCGCCCGCGTAGGGCTCGGCGTCGTAGCGGGTGATGGCGAAGACGCTCTGCCGGAAGGCGAGGAAGAGCCGTGTCATGTGGTCGGGCTCGTAGGTGCCGGCCGAGGCGGGCACCGCCTCGCACATCCGGGCGATACGGGTGGCCCGGGGCACGTCGGCGAGTCGCCGGAAGCGGCTCGCGACGTCCTCGAACTCCTCGGGCAGCGCGGCGAGTCCGCCGTCCGGCAGTACGCCGGGACTGGCGGCCAGGACGGCGTCGGCCGCCGCGGCCACCCGGTACTGGTCGTCCGGGAAGCCGAGGTCGGCCGGATCGATGCCCATCATGACGGCGAAGGAGTACTCGGCGAGGAGTTCGTCGTCCAGCCGGAAGCGGGGGCTGTGGCTGCTGATGACGGTGAGGCTCTCGACCTCCGCCCCGGACTCGGCCAGGTTGCGGGCCACCTCGGTGGCGATCAGGCCGCCCAGGCAGTAGCCGACGACGTGGAACCGGCTGCGGCCGTCCGCCGTCAGGGCCCGCGCGTAGTCGGCCGCCATCTGCTCGATGAGTCCCTCCGGTGGCGCGGTGAGGAACCCGTTCAGGTCCGGGACCTCGATGCCCACGACCTCGGCGAGACCCGGTGAGCGGCGCCTGATCTCGGTGATCAGCGCCCGGTACGGCATGATCGTCGCCGTTCCCGCGTGCACCAGGACGGTCGTCGGCTCGTCGTCGGAGCGGGCGCCGTGCAGGTGGATCACCGGGTCCGTGCGCACGGCCTCCGTCGCGGGGGCGTCCTCGGCACCGGCGAGGCCGCGCAGGAACCCGGCGAGACCGGCGACCGTGGGGCGGCGCAGCATGTGGCGCAGGACGACCTCCCACTCCAGGTCGGCCGCCCGGGGGACGCGTTCGCGCAGCCGGCCCACCATGCGTGCGACGAGGAGCGAGTCGCCGCCGAGGTCGAAGAAGTCGTCGTTGCGGGTGACGCGTTCGACCGCGAGGAGTTCCGTCCACAGCTCGGCGAGGCTGTTCTCCAGCTCGTCCCTCGGCTGCTCGGCCACGACGACGGGGGCGCTCTCGCGGGGCAGCCAGGTCCGCAGACGGGAGCGGTCGGTCTTGCCGTTGGCCGTGCGGGGCAGGGTGTCGACGACCTGCCACACCGAGGGGAGCATGTACTCCGGGAGCCGGGTGGCCGCCGTGCGGGCCAGCTCGCCCACGGGGACGTGGTACCGGTCGTCCTTCAGCGTGGCGAAGAAGACTTCCTGGCCGGTGAGCGCCAGGGCGTCTCGGGCGTCGGGCAGCGAGGTGACCTCGGACGCCCCGTGTGCGTCGAGGAGTTCGCGCCATTGGGTGTGGGTGAGGAAGGACTGTCCGGTGTGCTCGCGCACGTCGGTCCAGGTCCGGCCGGCGACCTCCAGGAACTCCATGGAGACGAGCAGCGGCAGGTTCTCGTCGCGGGTGTTCTCCACGAACACGAGCTGTCCTCCGGGAACGAGCAGTTCCCGCAGCCGGCCCACGGCGGCGTCCGCGTCGGCGGCGGCGTGCAGCGTGTTGGCACAGATCACGACGTCGAAGGTGTTCGGCAGCAGTTGCTGGACGCGCGGGTCCTCGTCGACGTCGAACCGCTGGTAGCGGACCCACGCGTGGTCGGCGAAGCGCTCGCGTGCTTCGTTCAGGAAGAACGCGGAGGCGTCGGTGAACAGGTAGTCGACGCCGTACTCGGCGAGTACGGGCACCAGTTCTCCGGTGGTGCCGCCGACACCGCCGCCCACTTCGAGGACGCGCAGCCGCTCCTCGCCGGTGTGACCGGCGGCGATCTCGCGCAGCGCGGCGACCACCGCGCGGTTGAGGTGGCGGATGGCGAGGTTGTCGCGGTAGGCGGCGTCCGCGGCCTCCGTGGCCGCGCCGGGGAAGAGCAGTTCCTGGATGCCCCGCTCGCCGGAGACCAGCTCGGGCAGCCGCTCGGCACAGGTGCGCATGACGGTGAGCAGCTCCGTGCTCCAGCCGATCTCGTGCTCCAGCGCCGCGGCCCGCTGCCAGCGTTGTTCCCTCTCGGTGTCGGAGACGGGGACGAGGCCGGTGTAGGTGCCGTCCGCGTTCCGGTGGGTGAGCCGGTCGCGGGCGGCCAGGGCGCGCAGCCATCGCCGGACGATGTGCCGGTGCCGGGGCGTGGCGCGCAGGGCCGTGCCCACGTCGTCCGCCGTGCGGGGCGCTCCCCCGTCGAACACTCCGCTGGCGGCGAGGACGTGCGTCATCTCGGCGATCGCCACTTCGTCGAGGGCGGCCAGGAAGTCGGTGAGCCGCTGGGCGTCGACGGCCGCGGAGGCTTCCCGTACGGCGTCGGCGGCAAGCGTGCGCGCCTGGGCCCGCCTCGCCGCGGCGGGCTCGTCGCCGTCCCCGGTGGCCGCCCCGGAACGACCGGCCGCCCCACCGTCCTTGCGGGCCGTCTCCACGAAAGCGGCCAGACGCCGTCCACCCGCCGCGGAGTCGTCGACGACGACCGCGCCCGCGGCGACCGCCGGGTGGGCCTGTACGGCGGCCTCCACCTCGGCGAGTTCGACCCGGTAGCCGCGGATCTTGATCTGGGCGTCCTCGCGGCCCAGGAACTCGACGGTCCCGTCGGGCAGGTACCGCCCGAGGTCACCCGTGCGATACAGCCGCCCTCCGGTGACCGGGTCGGTGAGGAACCGCTGTGCCGTACGCTCCTCGTCGCCGAAGTAGCCCAGGGCGACGCCGGCGCCGCCGATGTACAGCTCGCCCGGCACCCATTCGGGGCGGGGGCGCAGGTGCCGGTCGAGTACGGCGAACGTCTGATTGGTCAGGGGCTTGCCGTACGGGATGCTCGGGCGGGCCGTGTCCACGTCGCCGATCGGGTGGGCGATGGACCAGATGGAGCCCTCGGTGGCGCCGCCGAGCGAGATGATCTCCAGCCCCGGCAGGAGTGCGCGGGCCTGGTCGGGCAGCGAGACGGGTATCCAGTCGCCGGATATCAGCGCGAGCCGAAGCGGGGTGTCGTCCGCGGACGGCTCGGAGCGGAGCCAGTCGCACAGCATGTGGAGCTGACCGGGGACCGAGTTCCACACGGTCACCCCGTGGTCGCGGACCAGCTCGGCCCAGTGGGAGGGGTCGCCGCGCCGGTCGGCCGCGGGCAGGACGAGGGTGGCGCCCACCGCGAGCGGCCCGAACAGGTCGTAGACGGACAGGTCGAAGCCGAGTCCCGCGATGCCGAGGACGCGGTCGCGTCCGGTGACGGCATAGCGGCGGTTGATGTCCTCGACGGTGTTGAGGGCGGCGCGGTGACTGATCATCACGCCCTTGGGCGTGCCGGTGGAGCCCGAGGTGTAGATGACGTAGGCGAGGTCGTCCGGGTCGCGCCGGGCTCCCGCCGCGTCCGGCGTGGCCGCCGTGCCTTCGGCGAGGAGGTCGACGGCGACGGCCGTGACGTTCTCCGGCAGGTCGTCGGTCTCGGCGAGCCAGGACTGGGTGAGGACGGTGCGTGCGCCCGCGTCCGCGATGATCGTGTCCCGGCGGGCCGGTGGCTGAGCGGTGTCGACGGGCAGGTAGGCACCGCCCGCCATGAGGGTGCCGAGAACCGCGACGACCTGCTCCCAGCCCTTGTCCGCCCAGATGGCCACGGGTTCTCCGGGACGCAGCCCGGCTGCCGTCAGTGCCTCGGCCAGAGCGCTCGCGCGGGCCACGAGCTGTCGGTAGGTGAGAGCGAGTTCCGGGGTCCGGACGGCGATCGCGTCCGGTGTGGCCCGTGCCTGGGCGAGTACGGGTTCGTGGAGCAGGGCGTCCGGCAGGGGGCCCTCGGTCGCGTTGACCGCGCGCCGGCGTACCGCCTGTGCCTCGGGCAGGGGGATGCGGGCCGGGGCGTCCCAGGCGTCCTCACCGGCTTCGCCCTCGGCCGACAGGGACCGCACGAGTGCCGTGTACGCCTCGAACATGGCGTCGGCCACCCCGTGGGCGAGCGCGCCCTCGCGGATGTCCCAGGACAGGCTCAGCGCGTCGCCGCGGTGCATGACCTGGCAGTCGAGCCACACCTGCGGCGTCCGGGTCACGGCGTACGTCACTTCGGGGGGTACGCCCTCGGAGGTGGCGCCGGTGCCCAGTGCGCTGGTGAAGACGACCGGCATCAGTACCGGCGCGCCGGCCCTGCGGGAGAGCTCGGCGAGCACCTCCGTGCCGGTGAACAGCGGATGCGCCAGGTCCTCGAGGAGCTGCTCCCCCACGGCCCTGGTCCGTTCGGCGAAGGCGGCCGGGGCGTCGAGGTCGACGGCGAGGAGTTCGAGCGAGGTGAAGTCTCCGACGAGACGGTCGATGTCCTCGTGCAGGGCGGGCCGGTCGACGGTGGGTACGTTGAGCGTGAAGCGGCTGGTCCGCGACCAGGCGCCGACGGTCTCGGCGTACGCCGTGAGCAGTGCGGCCGACACGGTCAGTCCGCGCCGCGCGGCCCGCTCGGTGAGGCGGTGCCGGTCTTCCGCGGGCAGCAGGATCTCCAGCCGGCGGAACGACACCGGGGCGTCGGGAGCCGGAGTGCGGCCCGGCTCTCCGGAAGCGCTCACCGCGGCTTCCCAGGCTTCGGCCAGGGGCAGTTCGGGGGCGGGCGGCAGGGTGTCGAGGCGTCCGGTCCAGTAGGCGCGGTCGCGGGTGTGCGCGTCGCCGTCGGTGAGGGCACGTCGGGCCAGGACGTAGTCGCGGAAGGTGATCCGCGGCGCGTCGGAGAGGGCGGCGCCGTCGTAGCCGCGCTGGAACTCGGCCAGCAGGATGCGCAGGCTGGCGTGGTCGACGACGAGCATGTCGAAGGCCAGGTGGAGTACGGCCCGTTCGGCGGTCCGGCTCACGTGCACGTCGAAGAGCGGCCACTGGTCGGTGGGTGCCTCGCGGGTGGCCAGACGCCTTCGGGTGCGCTCCAGCTCCGTCTCGGCGGCGCTTGCCGGGAGCGCGGTCAGGTCGTCGGTCCCGAGCACGAGGGCGGGCACGTCGGACAGGACCCGCTGGTAGCCGTCGTGGTGGACGACGGCGCGGAGCATGTCGTGGCGCCGGACCAGCTCGCGCCACACGGCGGTGACACGGTCCACGTCCAGGGAGGGGTATTCCAGCTCGACATAGGCGTGGCAGCCGACGCCCCCATAGGCGTAGGCATCGGTGCGGCCGATGAGGTAGGCCGCCTGGACGTCCGTCAGCGGGAAGGGTTCGTGGCGGTTGCCGGGGTCGGCACGCAGGGCCGGTTCCCCGGCCTGCAGGTGGCGCAGGACGGCGTCCTTGTGTGTGCGCAGTTCGGCGCGGTGCGTGTCGGTGAGCCGGCCCTGAGGGGCCCGGAAACGCAGTTGTCCGTCCTGGGCCCACAGCACCACGCCTTCGTCGGCGTAGCGGGCCAGCAGTTCAGCGATGTTCACAGCTCTCCGGTCTCGTAGGCGGTCTCGTGGGCCGCGAGCGTTCGGTTGATGTCCGCGGCGAGCGCGGCGATGGTCGGTGCGGCGAAGAAGCGGCGGACGGGCACGGCGGCCCCGAGGCGGCGCTCGATCGCGGTCAGCAGGCGCAGTGCGGTGAGACTGTCGCCGCCGGCGGTGAAGAAGTTGGCGTTGCGGTCCGGGGACCAGTGCGGCAGGTGCTCGTGCCAGAGGGCGGCGAGGGCCTCTTCGGTCGCGCCCCGTGGCGGTTGGGCGCCGGCGGACGCCGCCTGCGGGCCCGCCGTGGCGGCCAGGGCTCCCCGGTCGACCTTGCCGTTCGCGGTGAGGGGCAGGGCGGGCAGGAGGAGGATGCGGGACGGGACGGCGTAGACCGGCACCCGTTCCGCCAGCAGGGCGAAGAGTTCCTCGGTGAGTGCGCGGTCCTCGGGAGCCGGTGTGCCGGGTCCGGCGAGTACCGGCTCGGCGGCGGGCGTGCCGCCCGTGGTGGGTTCGTGCGGTACGGCGAACGCGACCAGGCGCTTGGCGGTGCGCTCCCCCACGGCCACGACAGCGGCTCGCGCGACGGCCGGGTGCGCTTCCAAGGCGGCCTCGATCTCTCCCGCCTCGATACGGTGACCGGCGATCTTCAGTTGGCTGTCGAGCCGGCCGAGGAACTCCAGCAGTCCGTCGCCCCGGAATCGGCCCAGGTCACCGGTCCGGTACCAGCGCTGCCCGTTCTGCTCGACGAACTTCTCGGCGGTGCGGTGCGGGTCGCCGAGGTAGCCGCGGGCCAGTCCGGCGCCGCCGATCCACAGTTCGCCGGGCGTCCAGTCGGGGCAGTCCCGGCCGTCCCGGTCGACCACGCGGTAGTGCTGCCCGGTGAGGGGACGGCCGTAGGGGATGGAGACCCACCGGGGGTCCAGCTCGGTGACGGTGAGCGTGTTGGACCAGATGGCGGCTTCCGTGGCTCCGCCCATGGCGACGAAGGAGCAGGGCCGCGTGGTCCGGGCCCGCAGCCGGGCGGGCAGGTCGAGGCCGATCCAGTCGCCGGAGACCAGTACGGTCCGCAGCCCTGCGATCCGGCCGTCCTCCCCGCCCTGTTCGTCGGCGTCCAGCAGCAGGTCGAGCAGGGCGGGCACGGTGTTCCAGACAGTCACGCCGCAACGCCCCACCAGGCTCGGCCAGCGGGCCGGTTCGCGGCGCTGGTCCTCGGTGGGCAGCACGAGGGACCCTGCTGCGGCGAGGAGCCCGAAGACGTCGTACACGGACAGGTCGAAGTCCAGCGCCGACAGGGCGAAGGCGCGGTCGTCGTCGGTGATGCCGTGCCGGGCGTTGATGTCGGCGATCGTGTTCCAGGCCGCTGCGTGGGTGATCTCCACGCCCTTGGGCTCACCCGTGGAGCCGGACGTGAAGATCACGTAGGCGAGCGTCCGCGGGGATGCCTCGCAGGGTGCGGGCAGCGGCTCGTGGTCCTGCGTGTGCGCGAAGGACAGGCCGCGGGGACCGGTTCCCGCCTGGGTGGGCCAGCCCCCCAGGGCCACCTCGAATCCGGCGGTGTCGTGCACCCGTGCCAGCCGCGCGGCAGGCTGGTCGAGGCTCAGGGGAACGTAGGCGGCACCGGCCGCGAGGACGCCCAGGACCGCCGCGATCTGTTCGGGGCCCTTGGGCAGGGTGACCGCGACCAGGTCCCCCGGCCGTACGCCCGCGTCACCCAGTGCCGCGGCGACGCGCAGCGCCTGCCGGGCGAGGGATCCGTAGGTCACCTCCTGGCCTGCCGTCGTGACGAGGGCGGTGCGCTCGGGGGTGGCGGTCGCGTGGGTGAAGAACGCCTCGTGCAGCAGGCGTGGGGCCACCGGTTCCAGGGCGGCCTCCCGCGCCTCGGCGGTCCGCCGTTCGTACTGGGAGGCGGGCAGCAGGTCGGGGAGCGGTGCCTCCCAGTCGCCGGCGACGACGTGCCGCAGCAGCCGTTCGTAGGCTGCGAACATCGCGTCGAGCACGCCCTCGGCGAACAGCTCCTCGACGGCGTCCCAGGTGACGACCAGGTTGCCGGACTCCTCGGTGACCTGGTTGTCCAGGCAGACCTGCGGGGACTGGGAGATGCCCCAGACCTTGGCGGGGAAGCCGGAGCCCGGTGCGGCCAGCGTCGCGTCGCCGACGCCGAGGGCGCTGGTGAACACCACGGGTGCGGCGGCGTCCACCGTGCCCGTGCGCCGGCCGAACTCCCGCAGCAGCCAGTCGACCGGCACGTCGGCGTGGTCGAGGTCCTCGGCCTGACGGCGTTGCAGCGCCGCGGCCGCCGCCGGCCAGGACGTGCCCTCGCGCCGGTGACCGGCGAGGGACAGGGAGGTGAAGTCGCCCAGCACGCGGTGGATGTGGGGATGGACGTCACGCCGGTTGAAGAGGGTGAGCGTGACGGTCAGGGCGTCGGTCCCGCTCCAGGTGGCCAGGACTTCCGCGTACAGGGCGAGCAGGACGGTGGAGGGGGTGAGGCCGTGCCGGGCCGCGTCCCGCTTGACGGCCTGCCAGTCCTCGGCGGGCAGGCTCGTCCGGCGCCGGGTGAAGACGGGCGCGTCGAGCGTCGCCGGGTGCCGGGCGAAGGGCAGGGCGGGGGGCGGCGGCAGTTCCGACAGGCGGGTCTGCCAGTGGGCGCGGGCTCGCGCCTGTGACTCCGGGTCCGCCGGGAGGCGGGTCAGATAGTCGCGGAACGTCACGTCGACGGGCGGCAGTTCGTGTTCCGGGTCGGCGTAGAGCGCGTTCAGTTCGGCGTAGAGCGTGGTGAGGGAGAGCGCGTCGAGCACGAGGTAGTCCAGGCCGACGCCGACACGGGTGCGTACCTCACCGTCCTCCCCCTCGGCGTGCTCGTCCTCGCGGTAGCGCACCGCCTCGATCGCGAAGAGCGGCCACCGGGCGGGATCGCGGACCTGGCGGGACAGGCGCGCGCGCAGGTCGGCCAGGGCCTCGGCCGTGTCGCCGGCACGGGCCTCCTCCACCGGGATGCGCACCGGCGGTACCTCGGGCAGGACCCGCTGGTGCCCGTCCTCGACGACGGCGCGGAGCATGCCGTGGCGTCGGACGAGGGTGTTCCAGGCGCGCTCCAGCCGGTCCAGGTCGACGTCTGTGCCGTCGAACTCGGTGTAGTGCCAGGTGCCGACGCCGCCGAGGGTGAAACGGGGATCGCGGCCGGTGTGGTAGGCCGCCTGGACGTCCGTCAGCGGGAAGGGCTCGTGGGCGTGGTCCGGGTCGGGCACGAGGAGGGTGGCGGTGGCCGGTGCCTGCTCGTCGTCGGCGGTCGTCGCGGGACGCAGCGTCTCGCAGAAGTGCTGGAGCACGGGACGGCCGAAGAGGTCGGCCACGCGAGCTCGGGGGAATCCGGCGGCGCGCAGCCGGCCGATCATACGGGTCGCGACGAGCGAGTCGCCGCCCAGGAGGAAGAAGCTGCTCTCGCGTCCCACGTCGGCCGCGTCGAGCAGGTCGGCCCACTCGGCCGCCACAGCCGTCTCCACGGGACCGACCGGCGCGGAGGTGCGCGGTCCGTCCTGTCCGGCGGCCTCGGTCAGCGCCTGGCGGACGGCGGCCCGGTCGAGTTTGCCGTTGGCGGTCAGCGGCAGGTCGGGCAGGACGAGCACGCGCTCGGGGACCATGTAGGCGGGCAGGCGGTCCGCCGCCCGGAGACGGACCTTCTCCGGGTCGGGTGCCTCGGCTCGGGGGGACACGGCCGCGGCGAGGTGCCGTGCCGGTGTGTCGAGGACGGTGGCGACCGCGTGCAGGACGGCGGGGTCGTCCTCCAGCGCGGACTCGACCTCGCCGAGTTCGATGCGATGACCGCCGATCTTCACCTGGTGGTCGGCGCGGCCGAGGAACTCGATCACCCCGTCGGGCCGGTAGCGGGCCAGGTCGCCGCTGCGGTACCAGCGTTCGCCGTCGTGCTCGACGAAGCGTTCCGCCGTGCGCGCGGGGTCCGCACGGTAGCCGTTCGCCACACCGGGACCGCCGATCCACAGCTCGCCGGGGACCAGGTCGGGGCAGTCGCGCCCGCGTCCGTCGACGACTCGGGCCCGCATGTTGCGCAGAGGAACGCCGTAGGGCACGGACTTCCAGGCCGGGTCGGTCTCCTCCACCTCGAACACCGTGGAGTGGACCGCGGCCTCCGTCATGCCGCCGAGCGCGACGAAACGGCAGCCCGGGACGAGGGCCCGCAGCCTGCGGGGCTGGTCGAGTCCGACCCAGTCCCCGCCGAGCAGCACCATGCGCAGGGAGTCGCCGAGGCCGTCGTCCTCGCCCGCGGCCATCAGCAGGTCCAGCAGGGCGGGGGCGCACTGCACCAGCGTCACCCCGTACGTGCGTACCAGCCGCGCCCAGTGGTGGGCGTCGCGGCGGTGCTCCTGTCCCACGGCCACCACCTGGCCGCCGAGGGACAGCGGGGTGAAGATGTCCCAGGCGGCGAGGTCGAAGTCCAGCGCGGAGACCGCGAGCGTACGGTCCGAGGGGCCGAGTTGGAGCTGCTCCTCCATCGCCTCGACGGTGTTGACGACCGCCCGGTGCGACACCTCGACGCCCTTGGGCAGTCCTGTCGAGCCGGAGGTGAACAGCACGTAGGCGGGCAGGGCGGGATCCGGCTGGACGACCGCCGCGGGTTCCGCCTGCGACGCGTCCTCCACGAGCAGCACCGGAGCCGAGGAGACGTCCTCGCACAGGTGGGCGTGGTCCCGGTCGGTGAGCACGGCGGACGCGGCGGCCACGGAGTGGATGCGTGCCCGGCGCACGGCGGGCTGTTCCACGCCGACGGGGGCGTAGGCCGCGCCGGCGGCCAGGATGCCGAGGACCGCGGTGATCTGGTCGGCGCCCTTGGGCAGGGTGACGGCGACCGTGTCTCCCTCTCGTACCCCCTGGGCGCGCAGCAGCGCGGCGATCTTCCGTGCCGTGCGGCCGAGTTCGCCGTAGGTGAGCGTGTCACCCGTCGTGCGGACGACCGCGGTGCGGTCCGGTTCGGTCTCGGCGAGCCGGAAGAAGCGGGTGTGCAGGGCGCGGTCCGGGACCGGCGTGGGGGGCAGGGCTGCCACCGCGCGCCGGGGCAGGACGTCGGGGGCGAGCAGGCCGTCCACCGGACGGTCCCAGGCGCCGGGGTCCGTCACGAGACGGGTGATGAGGCGACGGTAGGCGTCGAAGGCGGCGTCGGGCACGCCGGCCTCGAACACTCCGTCCCGGACGTCCCAGTTGAGGAGGAGACCGCCGTCGAGTTCGGTGACCTGCGCGTCCAGGTAGACCTGCGGCCCCTGCGAGATGATCCAGGCAGGGCGGCCGAAGGATTTCTGCACGTCCTGCTCGAAGATCTCCCCCAGCCCGACGGCACTGGTGTACACGACGGGGGCCAGCACCGGGGCCCCCTCGACGCGCGCGAGGTCGCGCAGCACCTCCACTCCGCCGTACGCGCCGTGGGAGATGCCTTCCTGCAGGCGTTCCTGCACGCCGCGGGCCTGCCGGGAGAAGGGCAGGGACGCGCGCATGTCCGCGTCGAGCAGGACCGAGCTGCTGAAGTCGCCGACCAGACCGGCGACGTCCGGGGTGAACATCTCCCGGTCGAACAGAGGGAGGTTGAGGAGGAAGCGTCGGCTGTCGCTCCAGGCGGCGACGACCTCGGCGAAGGCGGTGGCGAGCGCTGCGGCGGGGGTGATGCCGTGCCGGCGCGCCGCGCTGATCAGCGCCGCCTTGTCGGCGGGGCCCAGCCAGTGGTGCAGGCGGCGGGAGTGGGTGAGCGCGGTGTCGTCGGCGCTCACCGGCGTCAGCGGGTCGACGGTCGTCGGCAGGCGCGGAGCGCGGGGCAGGTCCGGCAGCCGCTCGCGCCACCAGGCGGCGTGCTGTTCGCGTTCCGCCTTTCGTCGGGCCTCGTGCTCCGCCAGGTAACCGCGGTAGTCGAGGGCGAGTTCACGGGGCTGGTCGTCGGGAGACTCGTAGAAGCGGCGCAGGTCGGCCAGGAGGACCCGCAGGCTCAGCGCGTCTCCGGCCATCATGTCCAGGTCGATCTGCAGCCGGGTCCTGCCGTCGGGGAGCAGACAGAGGGCCACGCGGAAGACGTCACCGGAGGTGATGTCGGGACGGGCGTGGGTGTGGCGCTCGCGCAGGAGCTCCAGCTGGGCCTCGGCATCGGCGGCGGGGTGCTCGCGCAGGTCGTGGACGGTGAGGGAACTGGCCGGAGGGCCGAAGCGCTGCCGTCCCTCCTCGTCGAAGACCGCCCTGAGCATGCCGTGCCGCAGCACGAGCGCCCGCACGGCGGTGTCGAGCCGGGCGGGGTCGACCTCGTGGCCGTCGAGTTCGACGTAGAAGTGCGCGGCGACGCCGCCGAGGGGCTGTCCGTCCTGGCGGCCGATCCAGTAGGCGTGCTGCATCGTCGCCAGTGGGAACGTCTCCGTCCGCTCTCCGGCCGGCACCGCGTCGAGCGGGACGGGTGGCGCGGTGGCGGATGCCTCGGCGCGATGCGCCTGCCCCAGCAGGTCCGTCCAGGCGGCCAGGGTCGGGGTCCGGGTGAGGTCCTGGAAGGTGACCGTACTGCCTTCGCGCCGCCAGGTGCCGACCAGAGACATCAACATCAGTGAGTCGAGACCGACTTCGAAGAGGTCCCGGTCGTCGTCCAGCTCATGGGGCGCCATCTGCAGTGCGTGTGCGACCGCTTCGCGCACCGTGGCCGACGTGTGAAGGGTTCCGTCACCGTCCGCTGTCCGCGCCTGGACGACTGCTTCATCGCTCACTGAGGGGGCCTTCCGGTCATATGGGGTGGCCAGTTGGGGGCCGGCGTCCGAAACGGGTCTCTCTCCCGCCGGGCCGAACGCCACTCTAGATTGAAATGATTATCATTTCTAGACTTCACATCGTAGTCACACCGCGGGCTGCGGCACCAGGGCCCGAGATCGACGGAGAGAGGGCAGAACCACATGACCGAGAAGCTGACCGGCTGGTCGGAGGTGGAATCGGCGCGCTACCGGGCCGTCGGCCACTGGGAGGGGGTCACCTTCGGTGCTCGCCTGCGTGAGGCGGGCACCGACCATGGAGACCGTGTCGCCCTGGTCGACGGGGACCGGCGGTGGACCTATGCCGATCTGGACACCGAGGCCGACCGCGTCGCCCACGGACTGCGGGGGCTCGGCATCGAGCGGGGTGACCGCGTCGTCGTCCAGCTCCCCAACTGCGCCGAGTTCGTCCTCACCTGGTTCGGACTGCAGCGCCTCGGGGCGGTCCCGGTGCACGCCATGCCCGGCCACCGGCGCCGGGAGGTCGGTCATCTGGTGCGCGTGTCGGGTGCGGTGGCCTGTGTGGTGCCCGACCGGCACGCCAGGTTCGATCACCGGCAGTTGATGCGCGAGGTACGGGCGGAGCAGGGGCGGGACGGCTCGCTCCGGACGGTCGTCGTGGTCGGCGATCCGGGTTCGGAGCACGGCTTCGTCCCGTTCGACGCACTGCGGGCCGCCCCGCCGACGCCGGGCGCCGACGACGGCGGAGCGGACTCCGCCGACGTCGCCCTGCTGTTGCTGTCCGGCGGCACCACCGGCCTGCCCAAGCTCATCCCGCGGACGCACGACGACTACGCCTACAACGCCCGCGCCTGTGCCGGGATCTGCGCCCTCGACGAGCGGACCGTCTACCTGGCGGTGCTGCCGGTCGGATTCAACTTCACCTTCGCCTGCCCCGGTGTGCTGGGCACCCTCATGGCCGGGGGGACCGTCGTGATCGCCCCGGATCCCAGCCCGCAGACGGCGTTCGCGCTCGTCGAGCGGGAGGGCGTGACCCTGACCTCCCTGACCCCGCCGCTCGTCACCCACTGGGTGGCCGAGGCCGCCTCCGGTGCGTGGGACCTCGGCAGCCTCTCGGTGGTGCAGGTCGGCGGGGCGCGGCTGCCGGAGGAGCACGCCCGCGAGCTCGGTCCGGCGCTCGGGGCCACCGTGCAGCAGGTCTTCGGCATGGCGGAGGGGCTGATCAACCTCACCCGGCTCGACGACCCCGAGGACCTCGTCTGCGCCACCCAGGGCCGGCCCGTCTCCCCCGACGACGAGATCCTGGTGGTGGACGCCGACGGCAGGCCCGTGCCGGACGGGGCGGCGGGCGAACTGCTCACCCGGGGCCCGTACACGCTGCGTGGCTACTACCGCGCCGAGGAGCACAACCGCACCGCGTTCACCCCGGACGGCTACTACCGGACCGGCGACGTGGTGCGTCGGCTGCCGAGCGGGCACCTCGTGGTGGTGGGCCGGATCAAGGACCAGATCAACCGCGGCGGTGAGAAGATCGCCGCCGTCGAGGTGGAGGAGCAGTTGCTCACGCATCCGGCGATCACTGCCGCGGCGTTGGTGGGTGTGCCGGACGAGCGCCGGGGCGAGCGGACCGTCGCCTTCGTGGTGTGCGACGGCGAGGCTCCCGGCGCGCGGGAGCTGGCCGCTCACCTGAGGGTGCGCGGGCTGGCCGGATACAAGAGCCCGGACGAGGTGGTCCAGGTGGCCGGCCTCCCGCTGACCGCGGTCGGAAAGGTCGACAAGGCCACGCTGGCGCAGACACTGCTCCGGCCGTAAGGCGTCTCGCGGAGGAGCGCCCACGAGGCGGGGCGCTCCTCCCGACGCCCGTGGGACGCCTCTCACCCTCGGCTACTCCGGCACGGCGAGGGCGGGGCCCTCCTCGCGGGCGAGCAGTCCTCGGGTGACGGGATGCTCGGGGTCCACCAGGACACGGTCCGCAGGACCGGCTTCGACGACCCGGCCCCCGTCCAGGACGACGACCTGATCCGCGCGGGGGGCTACGGCGGTCAGGTCGTGCGTCACCATGACGACCGTCAGGCCCAGCGTGCGCCGCAGCGAGTCCAGCAGGTCCAGGACCTGGTCCGCGGTCTCCGGATCGAGCGCCGAGGTGGTCTCGTCACAGACGAGAGCACGCGGCTCGGCGGCCAGCGTCCTGGCCAGCGCGACGCGTTGACGCTGCCCGCCGGACAACTCCCCGGGCCGGCGCGTCAGTACGTCGGCTCGCAACCCGACCAGTCCCAGGAGCCGTTCGGCTTCACCGGACGCCTCCCAGGCCGACCGGCTGCGCAGCCCCCTGAGTGGGCGCGTGAGCGCGTCGGCCACGGACTCGCGCGGATTGAGGGCCCCGCGGGAGTCCTGTGCGACGAGCTGCACCGCAGCCCCGCGTCCGCGCGGCGCGCCGCCCTCACGCCACTCGACGCTCCCCCGTACCGGCGGGTGCAGTCCCACAAGACATCGGGCGAGGGTGGTCTTCCCCGATCCCGACGCACCCACGACGGCGGTGCAGGAACCCGCCGGAACGGTGAGGGAGACATCGTGCAGCACGCAGACCCGCCCGTGGACGGCGTGCAGACCCCGTGCGGAAAGCCCTCCCGAGGCGGCGAAGTCGGCGGCAGCGTCACGGGGAGTCTCGGAGCGGAGTCCGGTGGCCGGGGGAATTCTGGAAGGCCGGGCGGCCGGCACCACCCCGGGCTTCCGGCGGGCGACGATCCGGCCCTGTTCCAGACGGATCACGTCGTCCGCCACGGACGCGATCCACGCCGGATCGTGGCTGACCAGCAACGCGGCGCGGTCCCCCTCGGAGAGGGCCTCGGCCAGCAGGCCGCGCATGCCGTCCGCCAGGACCGGGTCCAGGCCGCTGGTGGGCTCGTCGAGGACCAGCAGGCGGGGCCGGCCCGCCAGCGCCACGGCGAGGGCGACCCGTTGGGCCTGTCCCCCGGACAGTTGCCGGGGCAGCCGACGCCGGAACGCCCGGTCGGCCGGCAGTCGCACGGACGACAGCAACTCCCCGACCCTCGCGGAGACGTCGGCTCTCCCCGTCACGGACGAGCGCAGCCGCACCGCCTCGGCGATCTGCGTGCCGATCCGGAGCGCGGGGTTGAGCGACGAGGCCGGGTCCTGCCCGAGGAACGACACCACCCGGCCGCGCAGCCGACGGGCACCCGCCCGGTCGAAGGGATCCAGGCCGGCCACCCGGACGGTCCCGCCGCGGATCCGCAGGCCGGGGCGCACGTGTCCGAGCAGACTGTGCGCCAGACTGCTCTTGCCCGACCCCGACCTGCCGACAACTCCCAGCACCTGCCCGTGCGACACCGAGAGGCCGACGTCGCGCACGACGGGCGGCCCGCCGGCCGTGGGGCCGAGCGTCAGGGCGTTGATCTCCGCGAGCCGACCGGTGCCGGGGAGGGGAGCGGTGGCACGGCGACCGGTCATGCGGCTCCCCTCCCCACGGTGTCCGCCAGCCGCCCGGCCAGCAGGCCGACACAGACGGACAGCAGCACCAGCAGCAGCGCCGGGGCGAGGAACGGTGTGACGGCCAGCGTCGCACCCGGGACATTCTCA
This sequence comes from Streptomyces ardesiacus, assembly GCF_003112575.1. Classification (GTDB taxonomy): domain Bacteria; phylum Actinomycetota; class Actinomycetes; order Streptomycetales; family Streptomycetaceae; genus Streptomyces; species Streptomyces ardesiacus. The sequence continues at coordinate 1,444,320 of NZ_BEWC01000001.1, read as the reverse complement.
CTCACCATGCGCCCCCAGTCCGGCGTCGCCCCGCCCGGTCCCAGGCCCAGGAATCCCGCCGTGGCGGTGAGGTGCAGGGAAGCGACCAAGCGCAGCGCGGTGTCCGTCAGCGCCGGTCCGGCGATGTTGGGCAGCACGTCGTGGCGCAGTACGGCCCGCCGCGTGTCGCCCCGGGCCAGGGCGGCCTCGACGTACCCGCTGCTGAGTACCGTGTCCGCCGCGGCGCGCAGCACGCGGGTCGAGAACGGGGCGGTGGCGAGGGCGATCGCGGCCACCAGGGCCGCGTCGCTGCCGGGGAACCCGGCGGCCAGGACGAGGACGATGAGGAGGGCGGGGAGGACGGCCAGGGCGTCGATGCAGCGGAGCAGCAGGTCACCCAGCCGGCGGGAGACCATGGCCGCCAGAACGCCGACGGCCGTCCCGATGGCTCCGGCCGCGGCCGTACCCGCCAGCGCGGTGAGCACGATGGTGCGGCCGCCGCTGAGCACCCGGCTCAGTACGTCCCGGCCCAGCACGTCCGTGCCGAGGAGGAACCGGCCGTCGGGCTGGTGGAAGGGCGCGGCGAGCTGTGAGGTGGGACTGTGCGGCGCGGCCAGCGGGCCCAGCAGGGCGAGCAGGAGGACGAGCAGGGTGCCCGCCCCGGTGAGCAGTGGTGGCCGGCGGCGGTGGAGGGTGCCCCTCCGTGGGGTGCGTGACCGCCTCCCCGGTGGTGTGAGGGCGGTCGTCATCGGCCGTGTCCTTCCCGTGCGCCCAGCAGGCGTGCGCAGATGTCGCCGGTCAGCAGCACCGCGAGCATCACCCCGGCGAGTACCGTGGCGATGCCCTGCACCATGGGTATGTCCCGTGCCGCGACGGCCAGTTGGAGTTCCCTGCCGATGCCCGGGTAGTCGAAGACGTTCTCCACCACCACCGCCGAGCCGACCAGCGCCCCCGTGGTGAGTGCGAGCGCGTGGACGGCGGGACCCGCTGCGTTGGGCAGGATGTGGCGGACGGCGAGCCGCACTCCGCGTACTCCGTTGAGCCGTGCGGCTTCGCAGTAGGGGGTGGCCGCCGCGTCCGCGACGGAGACCCGCAGGAGCCTGGTGGCCACCGCGAGCCCTACGGCGCCGAGCGTCAGCACGGGCAGGATCAGCGCGTGCGGCACGTCGAGGGGCGTACCGCCCAGGGGAATGACGGAAACACGCGGCAGCAGCTCCAGCCACACCGCCAGTACCGCCACGAGCAGCGCGGCGACGACGAACTCCGGTACGGCCGCCAGGATCTGGGCGGCCGTCGAGACGAAGCGGTCGGCGCCGCCCCCGCGCAGCCCGGTCCACAGGCCCAGGAGCGCGGCCAGTGGTGCGGTGACCGCGAGCGTCAGCCCGGCGAGGAGCAGGCTGTTGGGCAGGCGGGTGGCGAGGACGTCGGTGACCGGCCGGTCCCCCACGAAGCCATGGCCCAGATCCCCCCGGACGGCGCCTGCCGCCCAGGCCGCGTACCGTGCCGCGGCCGGCCGGTCCAGCCCGAGTTCGGCGCGGACCTCGGCGCGCTGCGCCTCGGAGGCGTCCACCCCGGCGACCGCGCTGACCGCGTCGCCCGGAAGGACCGCCGTGGCCGCGAAGATCACGGCCGACAACACGACGAGCAGGACGGCCGCCCCCACGAGACGACGGCCGACGAACACGATCAGGCTCACGCCAGCGACGCCTGCGAGAAGCCGGGGAACTGCTCGAAGAGATCGTCACGTATCCCACGGACCCCCTTGGACTGGGCGTTCAGGTTCGGCTTGAAGACCGGCAGTACCTGGTTGCCGTCCTCCCAGCGCGTGCGCTGGGCCCGCGTTCCCAGCTTCCTGGCCTCGGCCCGGTCGCTCTCGGCGCGGGCCTTCGCCACGAGGGTGTCGGTCGCGGACTCCTTCCAGCCGAACGCCGACGGCGATCCGCCCGCCGTGCTCATCTGGTAGGTCGAGAGTGCGGGGACGGGCATCTGGTACGAGCCCACCAGCGGCAGAGCCGTGTAGGCGGGGAAGTCCGCGTAAAGCTGTCCCGCCGGCAGTTCCCGCACCGACGCCCGGACACCGGCCTTCTTCAGGTCCTCGACGAAGAGGGTGGCCATCTCGACCATGCCCGGCGTCTCCGGGCCGGTCGTCAGCGTGACCTTCATCCCCTCGGCCCCGGCCTCCTTGAGCAGCGCCCGAGCGCGCTCCGGGTCGTGGGCGCGCTGGGGCAGGCCCTCCGCGTAGTCGGGGAAGCCGAGGGAGGGCAGGTCGTTGCCGACTTCGGCGTTGCCGTAGAACACCGTGTCCACCATGGCCCGCCGGTCGACCGCGAGCTTGAACGCCTCGCGCACCCTGGGGTCGTCGAAAGGTTTGGCCTTCATGTTCATCTGGAAGGACAGGCCGACCAGGTACGGACTCTTCGTGGGGACGAGTTCGACGTTGCCGTTGTCCCCGAGTGTGCGCGCGGTGACGGGTGAGAGGTCGTGCGCGAAGTCGATCTCACCGCCGGTGAGCGCTCCTGCCCTGGCGGTCGAGTCGGCGATCGCCCGCAGCTCCAGTCCGTCCAGGTGGGGCACGTGGCCGTAGTGGTCGTCGTAGCGTTCGAACGCCGCACCCTGGCCGGCCGTGAACTCGGTCAGCCGGAAGGGGCCGCAACTGGGCATGCCCTTGCGGAAGCGCTTGGTGCCGTCCTTGACGACCAGGAAGTTGCCCTGGCAGAGAATCATGCGGCCGTCGGCGATGGGCCGCAGGGTGGGCAGGACGACCTTCAGGTCGCCTTCGGCCCTGGCGTGCGCGAGGTCGAAGTTGGCGGCGGCGAGCCGGTACACGGGCAGTTTGCTGGTGGCCGCGAGGGAGCTGAGGGAGTGCAGGACGTCGGCCGCGGTCAGCTCGGAGCCGTCGGTGAAGCGGACGCCGGGCCGCACGTGCAGGGTGTAGGCGGACAGATCGTCGGCGATGTCGATGCCCTTGAGCACGCCGTATCGCACCCCGTCGGGCCCGCTGGGGTCCAGGTTGCCCAGGGTGCCGTGCCAGGCTCGGGCACGCACCAGGTCGAGAGCGGACGGGCCGTTGAAGAAATCGAGGGTCTCCGAGGCGCCGCCTCCGACGAAGGCGGCCCGCAGCGTGCCGCCCGAGCGGGGCGACGAACCCGGCCCGGACTTGCGGTCGGACGCGGGCTCCTCGGTGGAGCACGCCGCCAGCAGGCCGGGGCCCACCGCCAGAGCCGCGGCCCCCGCGGCACCGCGACGGAGGAAGGCGCGGCGATCGATCTGTCTGGACATGCTTCTCCTCGACGTTCTGCTGAGCTGATCAAGAAGCCGTGGCACATGCACGGCGTGTGAAAGAGGGCCCAACGGGATCCGGTGACCAGCAGGTCAGCAGCGCGTTCGGCGGCAAGACGTACCGCTTCCGTCACGTCTGGGTGCTGGACCGTCCCGCAGCGCTCGTGGACTGCCGCGCTCTCGCGGACTACCGCAGGGCCAGGGCGCCGGACGGGCAGGCCCACACGGCCTCACGCACCGCGTCCGACTGGGCCGCGGGCGGTTCCCCGTCCAGGACCAGCACGAGTCCTTCCTCGTCGTCCTGGTCGAAGACGGCCGGCGCGGCGAGCACACACTGCCCCGCCCCGACACACCGGTCCCGCTCGACACTGATCTTCCGGGCTTCGGACGCCCGGCCTGCCACGGTCATGAGGACCCCTCCCCTGCCGCCGCCCACGCGGCCACCTGTTCGGCAGTCAGACAGTAGTCGGTAATGACTTCCATATTCAACTAGCAGCACGCCTGAACGGCGTCCACCTCTCGACGGACGCGCAGAAGGAAGGTCTGGTTGGATTGCAGCCCGACAATGAGGTGATTCGGTCCGGGGCGTGCAGCGTTCCCCGCGATCCTGCGTCGGGAGGGCACATGCCGCGCGGCGAGGTCTGGTTGGCGGACGTGGACGAGCGGCGGCCGGTAGTACTGCTGTCGGGAGACGAAGCGTCCGGGTTCCGAGCGATGCAGGTCGTCGCTCCTGCGGGGACCGAGATCAGCGGTGTGGCCGTCGAGGTGGCAGTGGGGGCGCCCGAGGGGCTGCCACTCGAGGGTGTCCTTCGGGTGGCGCTGCCACGTCCCGGTCTTGTCCCGTGCACTTGGCTGGTCACGCTGGCCGAGGAAGATCTGACCGAGCAGGTGGGAGTCTTGTCGTCAGCGAAGCTCGGCGAGGTCGAGGATGCCCTCCGTGCCGGTGGACTCGAGTGGACGGCGCACAAGTCGTCACATCCGACCAGCACAACGAGCAACCCGGCACACCTTCCCGGCCACAGCGCGAGGGCATCCCGGCCGACACCAAGCCGTACCCGCTCGACGAACTCACCGAGGATGTCTCGGCAACCTCGTTGAGTGGCGTCTTCCTGCTCAGTGCGCACGCATTGCCGAGCGCCCCCTCGACTCACTGCATCGCTCGCATCCGTCACACGCTTCGTGCGTAAGCGATGAGTTTGGGCGGCGGTTGGGGTCTGCCCTGGCATGAGTCGAATCATCGCTGACATCTCGGTCTCTCTCGACGGCTTCGTCACCGGGCCCGACCCCGGCCCGGACAACGGTCTGGGTACCGGCGGCGAGGCCCTGCACACGTGGGCGTTCTCCGACGACCCCGACGACCGCCGGGTCCTGCGCGAGGGAACCGCCCGCTCGGGCGCCGTCGTCCTCGGCCGCCACCTCTTTGACGTTGTCGACGGGCCGAAAGGCTGGGACGACACGTCCGGCTACGGCGCCGGCGAGGTCGGCAAACCCGCGTTCGTCGTCGTGACGAGCTCACCGCCGGAGTCGGTGCGGACCACCAACCTCGACTGGACGTTCGTCACCACCGGTCTGCGCGACGCCGTCGCCGCCGCGCAGGAGCGAGCCGCGGCGGCGTCATCGCACAGCGGCAAGGACCTCGACGTCATCCTCATGGGCGGCGGCTCCACGATCGGCTCGGCGCTGGAGGCCGGGCTGGTCGACACGCTGACGCTGCACCTCGCGCCCATCGTGCTGGGCGCCGGGACCCCACTGTTCGCCGGTGCGGCGCCGCGCACGCTGGTGCAGCGGAGCGTGAGCCCGACATCGACCTGTACGCATCTGACCTACGACGTCTTCCGGTGAGCCGATGAATACTGTCAACATCCATGAGATCACCCTGGGCATCGAGTCGTTCGGTGACGACAAGGCGCCGCTCGTCCTGCTCGTGGGCGGGACGACGATGCTCTCCTGGCCGGACGCGCTCTGCGAGCGCCTCGCCGCCGGCGGGCGCCGTGTGGTGCGCTACGACCTGCGTGACAGCGGGGAGTCGTCGACGACGGATCCGGAGGCGCCCGCCTACACCCTGCGTGACCTCGCCGCCGACGCGGCGGCCCTTGCTGACGCGCTCGGCGGGGGACCTGCGCACCTCGCGGGGATCGGCGTCGGCGGGATGGTCGCCCAAGTGGCCGTGCTCGACCATCCGAGTGCGTTCTCGGCGCTCACCCTGGTCGGCACCCGCGCGGTTGCCCCTGGACCGCCCGACGACGACCTCCCCGACCATGACGAGTCGACGATGAGCCGGCTGTTCGCGTGTCCGATGCCCGATTGGACCGACCGCGAGGCCGTCGCGGAGTTCGCCGCCGCCTCCGCGGAGATCCTCGGCGACGACCCCGTCGCCGCGCGTGACATCGCTGCGCGCGTCTGGGACCGCACGCCCGGCACCGCGCCCCCGGTCCACATGGCCAACCAGATGGGCATGGTGTTTTCCAGGCTCGACTGCACACCCCGCTGGCGCGAGCGCCTGCCCGAGATCGACGTCCCCACGCTCGTCGTCCACGGCCGCCGCGACCGGTTCTTCCCCGTCGGCAATGGCGAGGCCATCGCGCGCGAGATCCCCGGTGCACGGCTGCTCGTCCTCAAGGAGGCCGCCACCGCGATCCCCGACGCGGCGGTCGGCGCGGTCGCCGAGGCGATGCTCACGCTCGGATAGAGGACGACAGGTACCGCCCGGGTCCGGCCTCCACACAACAGTGGACGTCGAAGGCTCGATCGGTGAGCGACGAGGTGGACGCGGTGCACCGGCGGGTGGGCCGGCACCGCGCTCGGTGGACGCCGCGGGGGCGGCAAGCCCTACGGCACCCTCCTGCCCGCCACCGCGGTCACCGCCGTGGTCATGGCCGCGCTTCATCCTGTGGGCGACCAACGGCGTCGTGGACGTGGTCCTGGTCGTGCTCCTCGGCACCACCGGCTTCGCGACCAACCCGGTCGTGGTCGGTCAAGTGGTCCACGTCGCCGGAGCCGGCCGAGCTCTGCCCATGGCGCTGGCCACGTCCGCGTTCCAGGCCGGCATCGCCCTCGGCTCCCGGACCGGCGGCGCCGCCCTCGCCTCCACCCCGCACCTGCAGGGACCGCCGCTGACCGGCACGGTCCTCGCTCTGCCTGCCCTGGTACCGCTCGGCCTGCCGGCCGCCACGCACCGTACGGCGGCACCGGCACCGGCACCGGCACGGGCACCCGCACCGGACCGGCCGAACGAACAGGCAGGCCAGGACCTCGCTTCCGGCCAGTCGGCACCTCGGTCCGTCACCGATCCGGCCGACACCCGCGGCGTTGCTCCCGCCCCTGGACCGTCGTCCCGCCGACGCTGACCACACCCCTCTCTCCCGAAGGAGCACTCATGCGATACCGCAAGCTCGGCAGCTCGGACCTGGAAGTCTCGGAGATCTCCCTCGGCTCCTGGCTGACCTACTCCGGCGGCATCGATGCCGACCGCACCCGCGCCTGCACCGAAGCGGCGTTCGACGCCGGCATCAACTTCTTCGACACCGCCAACGTCTACGGCCAGGGCGCAGCCGAGACGGCCTGGGGCGAGATCCTCTCCGCCCACCCCCGGGACTCCTACGTCCTGGCCACCAAGGTCTGGGGCCCGATGTCCGACGACCCGGCCGACCAGGGATTGTCCCCGACGCAGATCGCCAAGCAGATCGACGCCTCCCTCACCCGGCTGAACACCGACTACGTCGACCTCTATCAGGCGCACCGCTTCGATCCGGCGGTTCCGGTCGAGGACATCGTCGAGGCGTTCCAGAAGGTCGTCGAGCAGGGCAAGGCCCGCTGCGTCGGCTTCAGCGAGTGGACCCCCGAACAGATCCAGGCCGCGATCGACATCGCCGGAGCCGACCTGTTCGTCTCCTCCCAGCCGCAGTACTCCATGCTGTGGCAGGCCCCCGAGGCCCAGGTCTTCGGTCTGTGCGCCGCGAACGGCATCTCCCAGATCGTCTGGTCCCCGCTCGCCCAGGGCGTGTTGACCGGTAAGTACAAGCCCGGCCAGCCCGTCCCCGAGGGCAGCCGCTTCGCCTCCGCGGACATGGCGGTCTCCCAGGACCTCGTCTACAGCGACGCCGCTCTTGAAGCGGTCCAGCGCCTCGTCCCGATCGCCGAACAGGCCGGGATGAGCATGCCCACGCTGGCCCTCGCCTGGGTCCTGCGCCGTAGCGAGGTCGCCTCCGCGATCACCGGTGCCTCCCGCCCCGAGCAGGTTCACGCCAACGCCGCCGCCTCCGGCGTCCACCTGTCGGACGACCTCCTCACGGCCGTCGACCAGGCCCTCGGTGACGTCCCCGTCACCGAACCCACCCTCGCCCCCGGCGCCCAGCCCGGCATCCTGCATCGCTGACCGCAGGTACTTGTCACGTTGACTGAAAGGCATCGAGCAAGTGCTCCCCGAGTCGAGGAGGCTCGGGATCATGAAGCATGCTCCCGGACGACTGGCACCTCACCCAAGACGTTGACGACTTCCTCACCCGAGCCGGGGGATTCCTGCGCTCGCGCCCCGCCCTCCACAACACCCCGCTGACGGACATCGAGAAACTGCGGATGGGCAGGCCGGACGCACACGGCCCCGTCAGCGCCGTCTTCGGCCGACTGGAGGCCGGGGGCGAGGTCCACGCGGTCTTCTATCTCACTTCACGCGGCCGCCTGGGCCTCACTCCCCTCTCTGTCGAGCAGACCGACGCCCTCGCCGCCCATCTGACTGTTCTCGGCCACTCGCCCGCCAACGTCATCGCGGACCACGACACCGCCACCGCATTCGCCGACTCCTGGCAGCGGCACACAGGTGCGGCGCCGGCACTCTTCTGGCGGACCCACCTCTACCGTCTCGGCACACTCACCCCGCCACAGCCGCCCCCGGAGGGCCGGGGCCGTCTCACGGACGGGACAGACCGCGAACAGGTCGTGCGCTGGTGCCGTGAGTTCTGCGTCATTGTCGGGGAGCAGTCCTCCATCGACTTGATCGACGCCGGCTCCTGGGACGACTCACGCTTCGGCGACCGGCACTTCACCCTTTGGGAGACCCCGGACGGCATCCCCGTCTCGATGGCAGCCGCGACCTCGGTCATAGGCGGCATGGTCCGGATCGACCCCGTCTACACCCCGGTCCACCTCCGGGGCCGCGGCTACGCAGGCGCCGTGACGGCCGAGGCGAGCCGGGCCGCGCTGGCCGCGGGCGCGACGGACGTCGTCCTGTTCACGGACCCGGACAACCCCACCAGCAACGCCCTCTACCAGCGCATGGGGTATGTCCACGTCGCCGACTTCGCCGGGTACAGGTTCTCCGGAAGCGCGCCACAAGCCTGGTGAGGGCCTGATCCGCGCTTCACACACCTGCCTCCGGCAGTTGCTCGAAGCGACCCTGCTCCGAGGTGAGGCCGGGGCCAGCCTGCTGATGCTGATGCTGATGGCCGAGTCAAGACACAAGAAGCCGGGAAGCGTCCGCCGCTACGTCAAGCCCTCGCCCGAACGCCCTTGCGGAAAACAGCAGTTGCCTCGCGCCGGGCGCCGGCAGGCGCTCATCGCGGCGCCTGCCATGAGGTGGGCTCGGCCCACAGATCGGTGCTGTGGGCCCCGATGAGTGCGCTGATGTGGGCGAGTGCGTCACTGACCGGCCGCGGTGCGAGGCGACGTCCGTCACGCAAGCGCAGTGCGACGTGATCGTCGGCGGCCTCCTTGGCACCGATGACGGCTTGGTAGGGAACCAGGCGGGCCTCTCGGATGCGGGCGCCCAGGCTGCCGCGGTCCGGTCCCGCGATCTGGGCGCGCAGTCCGAGGCGGGTGCAGCGTTGGGCGAGGGCTGCGGCGTTCGGCAGTTCGGTGTCGGAGATCGGGAGGATCACCAGCTGAGTGGGGGCGAGCCAGGCGGGGAAGGCACCGCCGTGCTGTTCGATGAGATGGGCGACGGCTCGTTCCACGCTGCCGATGATGCTGCGGTGGACCATGACCGGGCGGTGTTTGGCGCCGTCCGCGCCGATGTAGTGCAGGTCGAACTGCTCGGGCTGGTGGAAGTCGACCTGAACGGTGGACAGAGTGGACTCCCGGCCGGCGCCGTCGGTGACCTGCACATCGATCTTGGGGCCGTAGAACGCGGCCTCTCCCTCGGCTGCCTCGTAGGGCAGGCCTGAACGGTCGAGGACGTCGGTCAACAGGGCGGTGGAGCGCTGCCACTTCTCGGGCGCGGCGACGTACTTGCCGCCGGGCCCCGGGAGGGAGAGCCGGTACCGAGTGGGGGTGATGCCGAGCGCCTCGTACGCCTGGCGGATCATCCCCAGCGCCGCCTGCGCCTCCTCGGCGACCTGGTCCAGGGTGCAGAAGATGTGCGCGTCGTTGAGCTGGATGGCCCGCACCCGGGTCAGCCCGCCGAGCACGCCAGAGAGTTCGGAGCGGTACATGCCGCCCAGTTCGGCCATCCGCAGGGGCAGTTCGCGGTAGCTGTGGGAGCGGGAGCGGTAGATCAGCGCGTGATGGGGGCACAGGCTCGGCCGCAGGACGACCTGCTCTCCGCCGAGGTCCATCGAGGGGAACATGTCGTCGCTGTAGTGCGCCCAGTGCCCCGAGATCTCGTACAGCTCCCGCTTGCCGAGGACCGGTGAGTACACGTGCTGGTAGCCTGCCCGGCGCTCGGCCGCACGGATGTACTCCTCCAGGGTGTGCCTCACGGCCGCGCCGTCGGGCAGCCAGTACGGCAGGCCGGCGCCGATCAGCGGATCGGTGTCGAACAGGCCCAGTTCACGGCCGAGCCTGCGGTGGTCGTGCACGGCGGTCATTGCGGTCTCCCTGCTGGTTGCGGAGCAAGTGACCGGGCCTACGACGAAGCCCCGGGGCACTTGCCCCGGGGCTTCGGATCAGATCATCTGTCAGCGCGCCGGGACACTCTCCGGCGTCGTCGTCACAGCGGCGCGCTTCATGTCGCAGACGTTAGCAGGACGCAGCGATGTCCACACGGTCATTCCTCGTCAGGGTGCCCGGGTCACGCAGAGGTCGCAGGCCGCCGGGCAGAGCACGAAGCGGGAAGGAGTACCGGCCCAGCATGGTGATGTGACGCCGTACAAACGGTGAGAGGCGGGCCACGTCCTCGACCCTCACGATGTGCTCCTCCGCACCGGCGCGAGCCTCGGCCAAGCCGGCCAAACCAGCCAGGCCGACGCCGCCGCCCACTTCCATCGCTTGGCCGAGACCACCGGCCACCGCCTGGGCCCTGAAGGGGAAATGGCCGTTGAGGAGTCAACCATTTCCGCGAGCAGCGCACCGTCACCGCCGTCACGCACGGCGGCTTCGTTCACCTGCCCGTTCTCCGACTCAGATACCGTGCGCCGATATCGATGCTCGTCATTGAGAGGCAAGGGCATGGACACGTCGGCTCCACCGGCCGGACCGGGAGAACTGAAGCGGCACCTGGGCGTGTTCGACGCCGTGGTGATCGGCCTCGGCTCGATGATCGGCGCGGGCATCTTCGCCGCCCTCGCCCCCGCCGCGGCGGCCGGTGGCTCCGGGCTGCTGCTCGGCCTGACGCTCGCGGCCGTGGTGGCCTACTGCAACGCCCTCTCCTCCGCCCGGCTCGCCGCCCGCTACCCGCGGTCCGGCGGCACCTACGTCTACGGCCGCGAACGCCTCGGCGACTTCTGGGGCTACCTGGCCGGCTGGGGCTTCGTGGTCGGCAAGACCGCCTCCTGCGCGGCGATGGCCCTCACCGTCGGCTCCTACGTCTGGCCCGCCCAGGCCCACGCCGTCGCGGTCGCCGCCGTGGTCGCGCTGACCGCGGTGAACTACGTCGGCGTGCAGAAGGCCGCCTGGCTCACCCGTGCGGTCGTCGCCGTGGTCCTGGCGGTGCTCGCCGCCGTAGTCACCGCCTGCCTCACCGGCTCGACCGCCGACACCGGCCGCTGGACCATCGGCACCGGCAACGGCTGGCACGGCGTGCTCCAGGCCGCCGCCTTCCTGTTCTTCGCCTTTGCCGGCTACGCGCGGATCGCCACCCTCGGCGAGGAGGTCCGAGACCCGGCCCGCACCATCCCCCGCGCGATCTCGACCGCGCTCGGCATCACCCTGGTCGTCTACGCCGTCGTCGCGCTCGCCGTGCTCGCGGTACTCGGCCCCGACCAGCTCGCCCGTACCACCGCGCCACTGGCCGACGCGGTCCGCGCCGCCGGCGTGCCCGGTCTGGCCCCGGTGGTGCGCGTCGGCGCGGCGGTCGCGGCCGCCGGCTCGCTGCTCGCGCTGATCCTCGGCGTCTCCCGCACCACCCTGGCCATGGCCCGCGACCGCCACCTCCCCCACGCCCTGGCCGCCGTCCACCCGCGCTTCCAGGTCCCGCACCGCGCCGAACTCGCCGTCGGCGCCATCGTGGCGGTCCTGGCCGCCACCACGGACGTGCGAGGCTCGATCGGCTTCTCCTCCTTCGGCGTCCTCGCCTACTACGCGGTCGCCAACGCCTCCGCCTGGACCCTCACCCCGGCCGAGGGCCGCCCGCCGCGCGTCGTGCCCGTGCTCGGCGCCGCCGGCTGCCTCGTGCTGGCCTTCGCCCTGCCCGGCGCCTCGGTGCTGTGGGGCTCGGTCGTGCTCGCGCTCGGCGCCGCCGCCTACGGCGCGCGCCGCATCCTGCACCGCGGCTGAGCGGGCGCCAGGGCTGGAGCTGGTCCGGAGGAGCACCTCGCGGGCCAGCTCCGCCGGCGCCCGCCGGTCCTCCTCGCTTGGAGTCGTCGCTCACACCTCGGTGTGTTCCATGGGGGTGTTTCAGGAGGAACGTCTTCTTGCAGTAACTCATGAACCATGACTGCCGCAGGCGGACCGCCGGGCGGTCGGGCGTTTCACGAGCACACCTGTGAAAGGCCCCGAGGCGAAGCCGCACTATCGGCGCGGGTCTCCGGGCCGTGTTGGGTGATCAGCGGTCTGCTGGGAGTGGTCTTGGCGCCGGGTGGCGTGCAGGGCGCCGAGCAGGTGGAGGGAGTGGGCGCTGGGGCTGCCCGGTTCGGCATGGTAGATGACGAGCTGCTGGCCGGGTGTCTCGCGTACGTCGAACGCCTGGTAGGTGAGTGTGAGCGGACCGACGTCCGGGTGGAGGAAGTGTTTGGCGTCCTGCGTCTTGCCTCGCACGGTGTGGGACTGCCACAGGCGCGCGAAGTCCGCGCTGTACTCGGTGAGGGTGCCGACGAGTTCACGCAGCCGCGGGTTGTCCGGCTCGAAGCCGGTCGCCTCGCGGAGGTTGGCGACGGTGGCTTGTGCCGCCCGGTTCCAGTCCGTGTAGAAGGTGGGGCCGGCGGGGTCGAGGAAGGTCATGCGGGCGAGGTTGTCCGCCGGGGTGAACGCCGAGTAGAGGGCCTGGGCCAGCGCGTTGACCGCGAGGAGGTCGAGGGTGCGGTTCATGACGAACGCCGGGGTGTTGGGGTAGCCGTCCATCAGCTGTCGCAGGGCGGGGCTGACGCGCCCGGTGGAGTGAGGCGAAAGTCGGTCGCCGGGCGTGGCCCCGGCCAGCCGGTACAGGTGCGCCCTGGCGTCCTCGTCGAGGTGCAGCGCTTGACTGAGAGCGTCGATCACCTGGGGCGAGGGGTTGCCTTCGCGGCCCTGTTCCAGACGGGTGTAGTAGTCGGCGTTCACTCCGGCCAGGACGGCGACCTCCTCGCGGCGCAGCCCGGCGACTCTGCGGGTCCCGTGGCTCGGCATCCCGACGTCGTGCGGGCGCAGGGCGGCGCGGCGTGCGCGCAGGAAGTCCCCCATGCGGTTGTCGTCCATGCCTTCAGGCTAGGCGGCGCGCCGCCGGGCTGCCTGGGTGTGGTGCACCCAGGCAGCATGCGTCCTGGTTGGCCGCCGCTGACCTGCGCAGACTCGGTGGAACGGAAGAGACCGCACCGTTCGAGGAGAGGGGGCCGCCATGGCCGAGATCGAGGACGGCCACGTGGATGTGGTCGGTATGTGGGTGACCGAGGACGGGCACATCCGGCAGGAGCTGCTGCCGGACGGCCGTTACGACGAGGCTCGCGGCGAGCGGGCCAGTGCGTACACCGGCCGTTACACCGTCACCGGTAGTCACCTGGACTACGTCGACGACACCGGGTTCACCGCCACAGGGGACATCCGCGACGGAGTGCTCTACCACGAACACCTCGTCCTGTACCGGGAGTCGCGCCCGTCGTAGCGGGGCGGCGAGCCCAGCGGGACAACGGGGTTCGGGCGGCAGTCGCTCCGGTCGGGGAGACCGACTCCTCCTGGGAGGGGACCGACTGCCGAGGCCGGTACCAGTCAGCAGTCAGCAGTCAGCAGTCAGTGACAGACGTATCAAACGCAAGAGAAGGACCGTATTCATGACCGGACGACGTCTTGAGGGCAAGGTGGCCCTGATCACGGGAGCGACCGGGGGGATCGGTGCGGCGACCGCGGAACTCTTCGCCCAGGAGGGTGCCCGGCTGGTGATCACCGATGTGGCCCAGGAGCCCCTCCAGAAGCTGGCGCGGCGCATCGAGGCGGGTGGCGCGGAGGTGGCGACCGCCCTCCTCGATGTCTCCTCCGCCCGGAACTGGGAGGAGGTGACGGCCCTCGTACGCGATCGTTTCGGCGTGCTGGACGTGCTGGTCAACGTCGCTGGAATCCTGGACTGGCCGGGTATCGAGGACACGCGGGAGGAGGTGTGGGACCGCGTGATCGATGTGAACCAGAAAGGCACCTGGCTGGGTATGAAGGCGGCGATGCCGCTGCTGCGAGCGAGCGGCAACGCGTCGGTGATCAACACCTCGTCCGTGCTCGGCCTGGTGGGCAGCGGCGCGGCCGCGGCCTACCAAGCGTCGAAGGGCGCGGTGCGCCTGCTGAGCAAGACGGCCGCGGTCGAGTACGCCAGGCAGGGCGTACGGGTCAACTCGATCCATCCCGGAGTGATCGCCACACCGATGATCCAGGATCTCCTGGAGGAGCAGGGCGACCAGCAAGCGGACATCCAGCGCACCCCCATGCGCCGAGCCGGCCGCGCCGATGAGATCGCTCCCGCGATCCTCTTCCTCGCCAGCGACGACTCCTCCTTCGTCACCGGCTCGGAAATCGTCGTCGACGGCGGCCTCACCGCACACTGAACAACCCGCCCGCCGAGCGTCCACGACGCCACCGGTGCGCACGCCCGGCAAGCGCGCTCATCTCCTGTGTCGTCTGCCTCGTGAGTGCGTGACCGACAGCAGCCCAGACAGTCGGCGCGGGAAACCGCGCGCGACCCCGATCCTTACGAGAGGGCCTCATCATGACGCCCACCGCCGCTTCTGCCGAAGCATCCGAGTTCGCCGGGAAGACCGCGCTGGTCACCGGGGCCGCGCGCGGCGTCGGCAGGGAGACCGTGGCACTGCTCCATGCCCGCGGCGCCCACGTGGTCGCCGTCGACCTGCGTCCCGACGTCACGACCCTGCAGGAAGAATTCCCCGGTGTGCTCGCGATGCGGGGCGACATCACACGGGAGGAGACCGCCGTCCACGCGGTCCGCTCGGCGCTGGACACCTTCGGAGGACTGGACATCCTGGTGAACAACGCCGGACGCACCCTGAACAAACCCGTCACCGAAACCACCGCCGAAGACTGGGACACCGTGATGGCCGTCAACGCCCGCGGATCCTTCCTCTGCGCCCGAGAAGCCTTCCGGGCCATGCGGAGCCGGGGCGGCGGAAGCATCGTCAGCACCGGGTCCTACGCCGGCACGGTCGCCCTGCCCGAAGGCACCGCCTACAGCGCGTCCAAAGGCGCCCTGACCCAGCTGACCAAGGTGCTCGCCGTCGAAGGCGGGCCATGGGGCATCCGCGCCAACCTCGTCGCCGCGGGCGTCATCGAGACCGACTTCCTCGACACGATCCGCCCCGACAGCCGTGCCTACCTCGCATCGTTCGCCGACGCCCAGCCCCTGGGCCGAGTCGCACAGCCCGAAGAGATCGCCGAGGTTCTCTGCTTCCTCGCCTCACCACGCTCCAGCTTCGTCACCGGAGCCGTAGTACCCGCAGACGGCGGCTTCACCGCCGTCTGACGTGACGGGGCCGATCAGCCGTTGCTCGGACACACCATCCTGCCTGCCGGGCTGCGGATTGCGGGTTGCCGGAAGTTCGTCGTCGCGTCTCCGCACGGGATCGACCGACGGGGTCTGTCGCGCAACGGGCACGGGGCACCGTGAGTCCCAGGTCGAACCGACGTCAGTAAGCCGCCGCCATGTCCGCGCATTCGGCGACGTCACCAGTTGCGGGCGGTACGGTGCAGCTCGTCAAAGCTTGCGTGGAGGTGTTGCCCGAACGTGCCGTGCTGCGGATCGGCCAGCCACCGGGCTGCGGCACAGTGGTACGCGGTGACGGAGACGCCTGCTGTCAGCGTGGCAGCAGGCTCGGGAACGCCCCGTCCGCGCAGCGCGTCCGCGATCGCAGCGGCGAGGGCCGCCAGTTTCGCCCATTCGCGTTCCCGCAGGTCAGGGTGTGCGTCGAGGATGTGTCTGCGGCGCTCTGCCGCGTTCCGGCGCTGGTCGAGCCAGTCACTGCCAGCAGTGAAGACCGCGCGGACCGCTTCGAGCGGAGACTGCTCGGTGGGTGCCCTGCCGAGCGCGTCCTGCACCCCGGCGATGAACGAGTCCTGTCCTGGGAAGAGCACTTCGCGCTTGTCGGCGAAGTGGTTGTAGAAGGTGCGCTCGGTCAGGCCGGCGCGCGTCGCGATCTCGGCGACGGTCGTGCGTTCGTAGCCGCGCTCGGTGAACAACTCGATCGCGGCTTCCTGCAGTCGTTCCGGCGTGCCGCCCGGCCATCGTGCCATGACACGCAGAGTAGGGACTGCAGAGCCTGCAATCAAGCTGTACAGTGATTGCAGAACCTGTAATCAGTTGCTGCGCGGCACGATGCAGGCCGCGGTGGTGAGGACGACGCATCCCTGCGGCCCCGATCAGGCGAAGGAGCTCGTGATGAACCCTGTCGGGAAGAGGACGGGAGTGTTTCTGGGAGGCACGTTCGCCCAGGACCCCGGCATGACCAACCTCGTGGACCGGGCTGTGGAACTCGCGCACGAGGTGGCCGACGCCGGGATGCGCACGGTGTGGTTCGGGCAGGCGGCGGATTACGACGCGTCCCAGCTCGCCGCGCTGGTGGGCCGGGCGGAACCCAGAATCGGCGTAGGCACCTCGGTCGTGCCGATGTACCCTCGCCACCCGCTGCTGCTCGCGGCGGCGGCGAAGACCGCGCAGGCGGCTACCGCGGGGCGTTTTCGGCTGGGTGTCGGGCTCGGCGCGCGCTCGGTACTCGAGCCGCAGTTCGGCCTGCCGTATCCGCCGCAGATCCAGCACCTGCGCGAGTACCTCGTCGCGCTGCGTCCGCTGCTGGACGGCGACGACGCTGCCTTCGAGGGACAGACGCTGTCGTCGCGCCCGGCCGGCCCGACGGCCGTGCCCGGAGCCGCGCCGCAAGTCCCGGTCCTGGTGGCCGCGATGGGGCCGCGGGCCCTCGCGGCGGCGGGCGAGCTGGCCGAGGGAACGATTCCCTTCCTCGCCGGGCCTCGCACCCTGGCCGAACAGATCGTGCCGGCCATCACCGAAGCCGCCGCCGCGGCCGGGCGGCCGGCCCCGCACATCGTGGCCGGGGTACCAGCGGTGGTCACCGACGACGCCGCGGCCGCCCGCAGCCACGTCTCGGCCGCCCTCGGCTTCTACGACAGCATCCCGTCCTACCAAAAGGTCATCGCAACCGAAGGACTGTCCAGTGCGGCGGACCTGCTGATCGCCGGCGACGAGAACACTGTCACTGCTGGTCTGCGCCGCTACTTCGACGCCGGGGCCACTGAAATCATGGTCACTCATACCGACCTCTTCGACGCCCAGGACCGCGCTCGCACCTGGGCCGTCGCCCGGAACCTGTGACCCGGAACCGCATCGTCCCTGCCCCGGTTTCTCCCACTGCGTCGCCGTGCGGGCCTTCGCCACCAGCGCACCGCTCCCGTGGGAGGGCGAAGGCCCACCAACCAGGCTCCGGGTGGGGGGGGGACAGTAGCGGTTCACTCGAACATCGCCGACGCGACGCCGATTTGCTCGGCAACCGCCCCAACGATGCCGAGTTCCGGCATCGCCCCGCGTAACCAGCCGGGAAGCAATCTGCGCACCGGCCCACCGGAAAGATCATCAAGGGCGCTGAGCCGCTCACGTTCCCCAAGGAAGCACCATGGCCAATGAGCTCAACCACATCATCGTCCACTGCCGCGACCGGCGGGAGTCCGCCGCCTTCCTGGCGGAGCTGTTGGGAGGGCCGGCCCCGTGTGACTGGGGTCTGTTCACCCAAGTGGATACAGCGAACAACGTCGGCATCGACTTCGCCGACGCCTTGGTCCCGTCGGACCGCATCAACGAGAGCCACCTCGCTTTTCTCGTGACGGACGACGAGTTCGACGGCATCCTGGCGCGTCTGAAAGGTCAGGGAATCAGGTACTGGGCAGATCCGCAGAAGACCGAAGAGGGCGAGATAAACCATCTGTTCGGCGGACGCGGGGTCTATGCACTCGATCCCGGCGGCACGGTTCTGACCGAGTTCATCACCGCCCCCTACCCCTACTGCTGACTGAGGGCTTCTGCCATCCGCCAAGCCACGAGAGTGACGAAATGGAGCGCCGCGATTTCGCCGCACCCAGCACACGGCCGTTCGCATCGGTCAGTGGCACGGCTGGTACGAACACGACCGCTGCTCCCTCCCTGACATTGCCGACCTCGAAGGCACGGGCCTCGCCACCGTGCGCTCACACTGCAAAGAGTCCGACAGGGGGCGACTGCTGATGCACCAGCCGCTCGCCGTACCCGAGCCGGCGGCGGGCGTCTCACAGGAGGATGACGGTGCGTTCGCCGGGTGCGTCCTGGTGGGCCCAGGCCGTCTCGACCTGGTCGAGCGGGAAGGGGTGGGGGCGCACGGCCATGCCTCCCGCGGCGATCGCGGCGATAAGCTCGGTGAACTCCCGTTGCATGACGTCCATGGGGACCGCTCCGATGCCGCTGCCCAGGACGCGGAATGCGTTGGAGCGCATGGCGTGTCCGGACAGCGTGATGGTGTCTCCGCCCATGCCGCCGATCTGCACCCAGTCGAGCAGGCGGGTGTGCTGGGTACGTGCCTCAAGGACGGCTTGCATGGCGAGTTCGGTGGGAGGTCCCCATACATAGTCGAGGACCACGTCGACCTCTGCGGCGGTCTCGGCGAGCGTGGCCGCGGTGACCTCCTGGTCCGGGGTGAGTTGGACGATGTCGTCCGCGCCTTCGGCGGCGAGTTCGTCGAGGCGGGCGCGGTTGCGCCCGGCGGCGATCACGCGCTCGGCTCCAAGATGCTTGGCGACCTTGACGGCCATCGATCCCGCGTTGCCGGTCGCGCCGTGCACCAGGACCGACTGCCCGGCCTGGAACGGGACGCGCGTGCGCAGTGCGGCCCACGAGGACAGAGCCGGATTCATGGTGGCGACCAGGAGCGCGGGGTCGGTTCCGTCCGGGACGGGGATGGCGGTGGCCGGGTCGATGGCGATGCGCTCGGCCAGCGAGCCCGCGCCCATGGGCATGATGAAAGCGAGGGTGCCGTCGGCCCGGCGGACTACGGCGTCGGCACCGGCCAGGGCAGGCAGCTTCTTGGGGCTGGTGTAGTGCTTGCCCGCGGCGATTCCCTTGGTGGCACGGTGCACGCCGACGGCGAGGACGTCCACCACTTCCTGGCCGGGGGCAGCCTCGGGGGCAGGGATGGAGCGGAAGTGCGGCGGCTCGTCGAATGACTCCACCAGCGCGGCATTGATCATGGACATGTGCGTTTCCCTTGCTTGACACACAGCACCAATAAGATACGGGCGCGTTTCTTTTCGCCTCGACCCTACGGCCGCAGGTTAAGATACGCAAGCGGATCCAATCGCAGGCCAGTGCTATGAAAATCGACATAGGGGGGTACCAGTGAGTGACCGCCATGAAGAAGGCGCCCCCACCCGGCGCAGGGGCGCCGCCCTGGAGAACGCGATCACCGGTGCCGCCTGGGACGTACTCCTCGAGCACGGCTACAACGGCTTCACCTATGAGGCCATCGCAGCCCGCGCCGGAACCAGCAAACCAGTGCTCTACCGGCGCTGGCCGCAGCGCGAGGACCTCCTCATCGCCACACTCACCCGGTACTGGCACCCCCTCGGCATCCCGGACACCGGCAGCCTGCGCCAAGACGCCCTCACCCTCCTGCGTACGGTCAACGCTGAGCGGGGCCGTACGGTGATACTCCTGCGCATCCATCTGGCGGACTACTTCCGCGAGACGGGCACCGACTTCAGCGATCTGCGCGACCGGCTCCTCCCCGCGGACCGGACGCCGCCCTTCGCGCAGCTCGTCGACCGGGCCGCCGCGCGCGGCGAACTCACGGATGTGCCGCGCTCCGCACGCGTGGTGAACCTGCCCTTCGACTTGGTGCGCCACGACATGCTGATGACCATGGGCGCGGTGCCGGACGAGACGATCGTCGACATCGTGGACACGGTGTGGCTACCCCTGCTCGGCCTGTCACCCCACGCCACGCACGCAGGGCACTGAGCCCACAAGCGCGGCTCCTCGACCTGCACCTCGCGCTCTACAGCGCACCGCCGGGATGGTGGCCGTGTACTCCCCCCTCCCCCGCGCCCGGCCCCTGACGAGGGGCTGACGCCTCAGCCGGTCCGGCCGAGCACGGCGCATACGCGCTCGGGGTCGGTGACGGATGCCATATGGGCGGCGCCTTCGATGGTCAGGAGCCGGGCCCCGCGCCGGCGCGCGGTCTTCGCAGTGCCGGCGAAGAAGGGTGAGCCTCCGCACCCTATGTACGTCGCCGGTGGTCGAGGCCGGCCGGACACCGGGTCCGGGAGGGGTTCCTCGTGGGTGGCCCGGCTCATCGGCTTGGCCCGCGCGGTCACCCACTCCAGGTCGGCCCCCGTGAGACCCATGGTCTCGAAACCGAAGGGAGGGATCAGCCACGCCTCCTTCTCCGGCCGCAGAGCGGCAGCGGCATCGCACGCGTCGCGCAGGCGAGGCTGGAGGCCGAAGGCCGACTGGCCCGGCGAGGGGAAGAACGCGTCCAGGTAGACGAGTTGCCGGACGCGCCGCGGTCGCTCGTGTCCGGCGCCGGTGATGACCATGCCTCCGTAGCTGTGGCCCACGAGGGTCACGTCGGTGAGTTCGTGGCGGTCGATCAGACCGACGATCTCGGTGATGTGGGTGCGCAGCCCGACGCCGGGTTCGGCCGGGGCGAGCGAGGGGCACAGGACGGTGTGGCCGGACGCCCGCAGTCCGGGGGCGACCCGCTCCCAGGCCCAGCCGCCGAGCCACGAACCGTGTACGAGAACGAAGGTGGTCATCACCCCTCCGTTCCGGCCTTGGCCGCCCAGGCGGAGCGGATGTCCCGCAGCACCCACTTCAGACGGTCGTCGGGGATCAGGAAGCCGCCGACCCCGGACGAGAACAGCACGTCGTAGACGCGCTGGGACACCTCGGCG
The DNA here is from genome assembly GCF_003112575.1 of Streptomyces ardesiacus. Lineage (GTDB taxonomy): Bacteria > Actinomycetota > Actinomycetes > Streptomycetales > Streptomycetaceae > Streptomyces > Streptomyces ardesiacus. The sequence continues at coordinate 1,423,581 of NZ_BEWC01000001.1, read as the reverse complement.
AGCCGCTCCTCGAAGTCCTCGCCGTGCTCCGGTTCCGCGGGGAGCAGGATGACGACGGTGTCCTGACGCTGTTCCACTGCTTCGACGGCGAAGTCCTCGTGCGGGTGGTGGCCCGACTCCTCGCACAGCACGGCTTTCGGGTCGGCGACGAGCCTCTCCCGGTAGGAGTTGTCGTTGACGAGCCGGAGGGTATGGCGAGTGCCGGCGTCGTGTTTCATGTGCTGCTCCGTGTCGTCTCGGTGGCGGTGCGGGCCTCGTGGAAACCGCGGCGCATGGCCAGCAGTTCGGTCTTGAGCCGTTCGGGCAGCAGCCAGACGAAGTTGTCCCCGCTGCGCCACAGGTCCATGAGGTCCACGGGCTCCCTGCGGTCCGGCTCGTCCGGTCGTTTAGCGGGGGGGAGGACGTAGTACAGCGTGTCGCGTCTCTGCAGCCTGACCTGCACCTTGAGCCCCGGGGGCACCGCCACCCCCATCGACGCCAGGGCCTCCAGGGGCTCGCGTTCCAGTCGTGCGGCGAAGGACGGGTCCTCCCAGGCCCGGCGGGTGAGTGCCGTTTCGAGATCCTGGTCACCGTCCGTCTTGTGTGCCCTGGCGGGCTCGCCCGCCTCGGTGCCGGCGTCGGCCGGTACGGCCCGGTCCTGGCTCCCTGATCCGGGGAGCACGGCGACCACCTTGACCTCCAGGAGGAGCCCCGGTGCGCAGAGCGCGGACACGCCCACCAGCGTGCTCGCGGGTGCTTCCGCGACACCGGCCCGCAGCGGCCCGAAGATCGCGGGCAGCAGCTCCGGGGTGTAGTCGACGACGTAGACCGTCTCGTCGACGATGTCGTCACGGGTGGCGCCGACCGCGGCGAGTGCGGCGTCGAGGTTACGGGCGATCTGTGCCGCCTGGGCCCCGTGGTCACCGAGTCCCACGGGCCGTCCTCGCTCATCCCAGGCGACCTGCCCGGAGAGATGCACGAGCCGCCTTCCGTCGACGGTGACGACCTGGGTGATCTGGTCGGACGGGTTGTGCACGGACGGTGGACTGACGCGGGTCACCGACATGATCAGCTCCTCGAGGAGGACGTACCCGCCCAGGCGGTCAGCGCCTGGACCCGCTCGTCGCGGCGCGTGGCGTGGTCGGCGGTACGGGTGGCCCACGCGACGTGTCCGTCGGGGCGTACGAGCACTTCGGTGACCCCGTCGAGTTCGGCGTGCTCGTCGTACGTGTCGACGGATACGGCCGTGACCCGGGAGGCCCGGTCCGTGTCGACGGCCTTCCCCGGGGAGGGGTCCTTCGTCAGAGCGAGCAGAACGAAGCGGCCCTGAGTGAGGAGTTCGTACACCCGTGTCGCCGCCGAACCGGCGGCGGTCAGTCCCACATCGGGCATACGCCGCCCCACCAGCGGGTCGGCGCCCGGGTCCGCCGGCGGGTAGTGGGTGTCGAGCGCGGAGACCTGATCGGCGAGCCGGCGGTTGACCTCCGCGATGCCCAGCAGCTGGTCGAGGAGCGACCGCAGGGCCGCGGCCGGGCGCTGGTACTCCGAGATCAGCGTCAGCTCCGCCAGCAGTGTCTGGACCTCGGTGTTCTCGGTCACCGACCGGCCGGCCGGCCGGCGCTCCGCGTCGTAACTGTCCAGTAGCCCGGGCGGGGCCCAGCCGTGCACCGCGGCGGCCAGTTTCCACCCCAGGTTCATGGCGTCCTGGAGCCCGGTGTTGAGCCCCTGACCCGCCGCGGGGAAGTGGATGTGGGCGGCGTCGCCCGCCAGCAGGATCCGTCCCGAGCGGTAGCTCTCCGCGAGCCGCGTGGCATTGCCGAAACGCGACAGCCAGTCGGGCTCGGCGACCCCGCAGTCGGAGCCGGTGATCCGGGTGAGCGACGTACGGAACTCCTCCAGGGTCACCGGCTCCCGGGACGGGACCCGCATCCGCTCCGGATCCAGGCAGACGAACCGGGTGAGCCCTCCCTCCAGCGGCGCGACGATCACGCCACGGGCCCGTGCCGCATCGAGGGCGCCGGGCCGGGGGTCGACGACCGCGAAGTCCCCGAGTATCCCGGTCAGGGTCTCGTCGGCGCCGGGGAAGCCGATCCCCGCGGTCCGCCGTACGAGGCTGCGCCCGCCGTCGCATCCGACCGCGTACAGGGCACGTACGGTCTCGGTGCCGCCGCCGGGGACGCAGGTCTCCACCTCGACCCCGTCGCCGTCCTGGCTCACGCCGAGGATCTCGTGTCCCCGGCTGATCTCCACTCCCAGCTCGTACGCCCGCTCCTGGAGGATCGCCTCGGTGCGCGCCTGGGCCAGGAAGAGGGTGTAGCCGTGCCGGGAGTCGAGGGCACCGAAGTCCAGCTGCGTGGGCAACCCCGCGAAGTGCCAGCCCGGCACGGTCCGGCCGAGCGGGAGGAACCGGTCGAGCAGTCCCCGCTGGTCCATCAGTTCCACGCTGCGCGGGTGCAGGCTCAGCGCCCGCGAATGGCGCTGCGGTGCGGTGCGGCGCTCCAGGACCCGGGTCCGTACGCCCGCCAGTGCCAGCTCGCAGGCGAGCATCAGCCCGGTCGGGCCGGCGCCTACGACGATTACATCGGTGTCCATCAGAGATGGCCTCCTCTATTTAGTGAACAGTGTTCACGTGAACGGCGTTCACTATAGTGGGGTCCATGAGCACACCGTCAAGTCCTGCCAGGGGCCGGCCCGCCCGGCTCAACCAGGCCCGCACCGTCCGGACCGCCCTCGACCTGCTGAACGAGTCCGGGCTCGACGCGCTGACCATGCGCAGGCTCGCCGATGCGATGGGTGTCCAGGCCGGTGCGCTGTACCGCTACTTCGCGACCAAACAGGACCTGCTCACCGCCATGGCCGAGCACATGGTCGGTGGCGTCGCCGACGCCACCGGCCCGGCCGGGGACGACGACTGGAGCGAGGAAGTGGCGCGCCTGGCCCGAGCACTGCGCACAGCCCTGCTCGCCCATCGCGACGGCGCCCGCGTCTACGCCGGTACGCACTCGACCGGCCCGAACACCCTGGGCTTCGCCGACGGCCTCATCGGGGTGCTGCGTGCGGCGGGCTTCAGCGACAGTGAGGCGGCGCGGGCGCTCTACACGGTGTCCCACTTCACCGTCGGCCACACCCTGGAGGAACAGGCCGCCCTCCGGCCGGACGACGGGGGGCCGGCCAACGCGGGAGTCCTGCGCGAGGCGGTGGTGGAGGCAGGGACGTATCCGCACCTCGCCGCCACCCTGCCGGTGCTCACCAGTACGGACTTCACGGCACACTTCGAGTTCGGGCTGCGGCTGCTCCTGGACGGACTGCGTGCCGTCCGGCGGTGAGCCCGGTGGCGGTGCTCCCCGCCGCGGCATCCTTGCGGGGCGCGAGCATCGGGGCCGGCAGATACTCGTCCAGGAGCAGAGGCGGCTCCCGCGCGGTGACAGGCCGCTCGAACCGCGGACAGGCGGTCCGCTCGATCGAGGCCCACGGTGCAGCAGCCCCGACCTCAAGTCACCCGTCCCTACGTTGCCCCGCGGGACGTGGCGAGCCTTCCGTAAGGTTGACCTGCCCAGGAGCGCCGGGGGTGGTTGGTGGTTGTCACTTCTCTGCCCCTTGTGCCTTGCACCGATTGGCCGCCCACGCTCACAAGGCGGACACCACTTCGCAATCGCCGGTGCCCTGGACGCGGCGGACGGCCGCAGGAGAGCCACACGGACGGGCACGGCTCGAGGCGGCACGCACACGTGGCCGAGTGCCCCACTCCCCCAGTAAGCGGGAGCGCCTGGCTCAGCTTCCGCTCGGGGCGGCAGTAGGAGTGGGGGTGGGGTTTGGATCGGCCGGAGTGGTCGCGCAGACTCGGCCGCGGGACGTGCCGGCGCAGGCCTTGGCGGTGTCGGGGTTGAGTGCCTCGACCATCGGGGAGTGGGCGTCGTGGCCCCACTGCTGGGTGTAGTGGCGGGTGTCTCCGGCGTTGTTGGTGACCCGGACGACGTCTCCCTGCGTGGTGCCGGTCATCTTCGCCCAGGCGGCCTGGCAGGACGGGCTGAACCGCAGCTCGACGAGGATTCCGTGTCCCTTGCCGGTGTAGTACGTGGCGGCGTCCTCGCCGCAGGTGGCGTACTTGGGGTCGACGCCGTAGCAGGACTTCCGCCAGCACTTCACCGTCGAGGGCGTGGGCGAAGGGTGCCCGGCGAAGAACGACGAGGAGGCGGTGGGCGAGTCGGGGCCGCCCTTGGCCGAGGTGTCGTCGTCCCCGTCCGTCATGGCGGCGGTGACGGCGACGATTCCGGCGACGACGGCGGCGATCGCGGCGGCCGCCCAGGGCCACCTCCTGCGCCTGGCCGCCGCCGGTGCGTTCACCGGCTCCCGCGCGGATGACTCGCCCTGGGTGGCGGCCGCGGTGACCGTCGTGAGCCGTGGCCGGTTCGTCGGGGAGGCGGCCCGCGCGTGCAGGTCCAGCGCGGTGGTGAGCTCCTGGGGCGGGCGGCCCAGTACCTGGTGCATCGTCCGGATCACGTCGGGCCGGGCGAGCGTGGGCCGGGACTGCTTCAGATAGCGCGACAGCATCTCCTGGCTGATCTTCACACCGCGCTCGGTGATCTGACGGGCCAGCGACTCCTGCGTGATCTTCTTCGGGTCGTCCTTCCACCAGGTGCGCAACAGCTGCGCGAGTTCGTGCCGTGCCGCGTCCGCGTGCTGGTCGCGCTCAACGCCCATTGATGCACCTTCCCCTGCCTGCCCGCGCATAGCCGCAGGTCAGCGGCGTGCATCAGGCGTCACCCGTGAATGAATCAGCTGACCCGCCGGAAGTGTAGGAACCACCCCGGAAGTCGGGGCAGGGTTGAGCCATCCCCCCACTCGGTCGTCCGACCACGTTCTTCACGCCTTCACGGCCCTGACCAAGGAGATCCGTCATGCCCATGCGTCCCTCGCACGCCCTGCGCCTGGCAGCCCTCGGCGTTGCCACCGCCTCCCTCACAGGCGGCGCGCTGCTGTCCACGGCGCCCGAGAGCGCGGCCGCGCCGCCGAGTTCGTACGCGGTCAAGGGGATCGACACCAGCCACCACAACCACGACGCGACCGGGCAGCCCATTGACTGGAAACGTGTCGCCCAGAAGAACGCATTCACCTTCCTGAAGGCGACGCAGGGCGCCCGCTACCAGGACCCCTGGTTCGCCCGCGACTTCAAGGCCGTCTCGGCGACGTCGCTCCTGAGGGCCCCGTACCACTTCTTCGACCCGAAGGGCACGGGGGACGGTGCCGCCCAGGCCGACCACTTCGTCCGCACCGCACGCGCCGCCGGGTACAGCGGGACGAAGCCGGGCGAGCTGCCTCCGGTGCTCGACGTCGAGAGCGTGTGGGTGAACGGGAAGGAGGTCTGCCCCAAGGCGCTGCGCGCCGGCCAGCTGGACGTCTTCCTGAAGCGGGTAAAGGCGGCGTTCAAGGTGACGCCGATCGTCTACACCCGGGCCTCCTTCGTGAACGGCTGCATGGCGGGCAAGGGGCAGGTCTTCAAGGACTATCCGCTGTGGCTCGCCCGCTACGGCAGCGGCTCCCGTGAGCCGCAGTCCGTGCCGGGGGCCGGTTCCTGGACGTTCTGGCAGTACACCGAGACCGAGCGCGTCCCCGGTGTGCCCGGCGCCAAGAACACCGTCGGCAAAGCCGACCGGAACGTCTACCGCGGCACGCTCGCCCAGCTGCGGGCCCTGGCCAACCTCGGCGGCACGCCGGCTCCTCCTCGGCCCGGGACGTCCTGGCCGACGGTGAAGTCGGGGCAGCGAGGCGTCGACGTGACGACCGTTCAGCTCCTGCTCACCGCCCGTGGCCACGCCGTCAAGGCCGACGGCGTCTACGGAACCGGCACCGTGGCCAAGGTCAAGGCCTTCCAGAAGACCCAGCACCTCCCCACCGACGGCATCGTCGGCCCCGACACCTGGACCCGCCTCGTCACCACCCTCAAGCCCGGCACCAAGGGCACCGCCGTCACCGCCCTGCAGCACCAGCTCACCGCCAACGGCCACACCGTCAAGACCGACGGCGTCTACGGCCCCGCCACCACCACCAAGGTCAAGGCCTTCCAGACGGCGCACCGCCTCACCGCCGACGGCATCGCCGGGACCAACACCTGGACCGCCCTGGTGTCCCGATGAAGCCCTCTCCCGCAAGTGACCGGAACACCCGTATCCACCACGTAAGGAATCGCACCATGCGTACCGCAGCCCACCGGGTCCGTCTCATCGCTTCGGCGGCACTGCTCGCCACCGCCCTCTCGACCGGTGCCGCGGCGACGGCCGCACCCCATATGCCGGCTCCCGCCGCCGCACCCGTGTCCGCGACGGCCGCGGCACCCACAGCGGCCGCAGCAGCCGCTCAGGCGTCCTGGCCGACGGTGAAGTCGGGGCAGCGAGGCGTCGACGTGACGACCGTTCAGCTCCTGCTCACCGCCCGTGGCCACGCCGTCAAGGCCGACGGCGTCTACGGAACCGGCACCGTGGCCAAGGTCAAGGCCTTCCAGAAGACCCAGCACCTCCCCACCGACGGCATCGTCGGCCCCCAGACCTGGACCCGCCTCGTCACCACCCTCAAGCCCGGCACCAAGGGCACCGCCGTCACCGCCCTGCAGCACCAGCTCACCGCCAACGGCCACACCGTCAAGACCGACGGCGTCTACGGCCCCGCCACCACCACCAAGGTCAAGGCCTTCCAGACGGCGCACCGCCTCACCGCCGACGGCATCGCCGGGACCAACACCTGGGCCGCCCTGGTCCGTGGCGGGGGCAGCGGGGGCGGGGGCGGCACGCCCGGAGGCGGTGCGAAGCTCAGCGACGCTCAGGCGGCGGCCAAGCTGAAGGCGGCAGGTATCAGCCGCGTCTCCAGCGGGAACTGCACCGACCGCAACCGCAAGAACTGCACCAGCCTGGAGGGCATCCGGGTCGGTACGGTCGACGGCGTCATCGCGCTGAAGAAGAAGAGCGGCTGCAAGATCACCGTCACCGGCGGCACGGAGACCAACCACGCGGGCGGTACGTACAGCCACTGGAACGGCTACAAGGTCGACATCAGCCGGACCTCCTGCGTCACCAGCTACATCCAGGGGCACGCCACGAAGCACCACAAGCGCGGCGACGGAGCCTGGGTGTGGCGCGTGACGTCCGGTGGCAAGACGGTCGTCGACTACGCCGACGAGCGCTGGGCGAACCACTGGGACATCACCTACTACTGATGCACCCGCGGCCCCGGGAGCGCTTCCGGAGCCGTGAACCCCTCGTCGCCCGGTCGGACCCCAGTCCGGCCGGGCGACGGTCTTCGGCCCGCTCCAGCAGCGGATCCCGTTCGGCGGCCATCCGCCGCCTCCGCCTCGGCCGGGTGCGAAGCCGGGGCGGTGGTGTCGGTGGAGGTTGCCAGGTACAGCTCCCACTCATCGTCGGCGGCGGGGCCCGGCGGCGGGGCAGGGCAGGGGCGGCTGACGACTTTGCGGTGCCGCTCCCCGGCTGACGTCCACCGGGCAATTGGGTCGGGGGGGCATCCTCGCGAGTGTGGGGCGCAGACCCTTTGACCTGCACCTTCATAGCCGCTGAGACACGGTTCCGGCGGCTTTCGGACCCGAGCCACTCTTGTCTAGGCGCCGGCGCCGCCATCGACCGGCAGGATCGCGCCGGTCACGTACGAGGCGCGGTCGCTGAGCAGCCACGCCGCTGCCTCGGCGATCTGACGGGGCTCGGCCATCTGACCGAGCGGGATCGTCGCGGTCATCCGCTTGACGATGCCGGGAGACGCTGCCTCCCAAGTGTCGATCATCTCCGTGGAGGTGCCACCGGGGGTGATGCCGTTGACCCGGATACGGTCACCGGCCCAGTTCACCGCGGCGGTCTCGGTAAGGCTGTTGAGCGCGCGCTTCATGGCGCCGTAGGCGGGCAGAGCGGGGTTCGCGCGGCGGCTGCCGATGCTGGAGGTGTTGACGATCGCCCCGCCCCCGCCCCGCCGCATGAGCGCTGCCTCCGCGGTCATGGCAGTCCAGTGCGAACGGAAGTTCACGGCGAACTGCTCGTCGATGTCCTCGTCGCTGGTGGTCTCGACCGGGCCGAACTGCCGCTGGGGAGCCGCGCCGTTGTTGAAGGCGCCATCCAGCCGTCCGTGAAGCGATTCGACTTGGTCAACAGCGGCGCGGACACTCGCGGCCTCGGCGAGGTCCAAGGTGACGGCGTCGGCGACGCCGCCGTCGGCGCGGATCTCATGCACGATGCGGTCGAGGGCGTCGGTGCTGCGGGCGGCGAGCACGACGGCGGCGCCCTCGGAGGCGAAGAGCCGGGCCGCAGCCGCTCCGATGCCGCGGCTGGCGCCGGTGATGAAGATGATCTTGCCGGCGAGCATGCCGATGGGTGCGTTGCCGGTGGCGTTGGTGGTGTTCGTGTCGTTCGTGGTGTTCGTGTCGTTCGTGGTGTTCATGCTGTTCGTGGTGTCCTTCATGGCAACAGCGTCCGGCCGGCCGCCGACCGGATACAGGCACAGGCTGTACCAGGATCCGCCGCCGGGCTGCGTGCACACTTGCCGTATGGACAAGCAGGAACTCGGGGCATTCCTCCGCAGCCGCCGTGAGCGGCTCAGGCCACAGGACGTCGGCCTCCCCTCCGGTCCGCGCCGGCGCACACCAGGTCTTCGCCGCGAGGAAGTAGCAGTTCTCGCGCACATCTCCACCGAGTACTACATCCGCCTCGAACAGGGCAGGGCGCCCCGTCCGTCGGGCGACGTCCTGGCCGCAATCGCCGGCGCACTGCGGCTCACCGACGCAGAGTCCGACCACCTCCACGTCCTCGCGGGCACCGCGCCGAACCGCAGCGGACTGCACCGGCGCGACGTCCGCCCGAGCATCCTCGCGCTGCTGGAACGACTGCCGCAGACGGCCGGCTTCGTGATGTCCGCCGCGTTCGAGGTCCTCGCATGGAACGACCTCGCGGCCGCCCTCATGGGGGACTTCACCCCGCTCGCCCCCGAGGACCGCAACCTCGCGCGCCGGGCCTTCCCCGGGCCGCAGCGCGCCAATGAGACGCTCTACGGGCTCTCCGACGCCGCCGAGTTCCGGCTGGGCGTGGTGAAGCAGCTCCGCGCCACCCTCGCCCGCTATCCCTGCGACTCCGCGGTGACCGGCCTCATCGGCGAACTCCGCGATGTCAGTACCGACTTCGCCCGCCTCTGGGAACGGCACGACGTGCAGAACACGCCGATGCTCACAAAGACCTTCCGCCACCCGGCCGTCGGGGAAGTCACCGTCGACTGCGACGTCCTCGCGCTCACCGACCGGGACCAGTACCTCGTGCTCTACACCGCGCCGCCGGGGTCTCCCAGCGCCGAGGCCCTGAACCTACTGAACGTCCTGGGGACACAGGCCAGTCACTACGTGATGTAACGCCACAGCCGGCCACCGCGTACTCCCCCCCTCCCCCGTGGCACGAGGCCGTGTGGCGAGCGCTCGACCTGAAGTCCCAGTCGTCGGACGCCAGATCGGACACGGCCGGCATCAGCACGTCTATGGACACCGCGGTGGCGCCATCGGGCAGGTCCAGGTCGTGGGTGTCGCCGGAGAAGATCTTGCTCATCGCCCTATGATGCGATCCCGGCCCTCCACCTGCCTGGAGAAGACCATGACGGATGCGAGCACCGGCAAGGTGGTCGTGAACAGGGCGATGTCCCTCGACGGGTTCATCGCCGGTCCCGGCCACACCATGGACTGGGTCTTCGAGCACATGACGTCGGCGATGTTCCCGGAGGTCATGGCGGCCACGGGCGCCATGCTGATCGGCCGCGGCACGTACGAGGTCGGCAAGCGCATGTCCGCGGAGAACACCGGCTACGACGGCGGCGCGCAGTTCGTCCTCACCCACCGTCCGCCCGACGAGCCGGACCCCGACGTCACCTTCCTCACGTGCGACATCGAGGAAGCCGTGTCCACGGCACGCCGCGCCGCGGGCGACAAGAACCTGGAGATCCTCGGCGCCGACGTGGCCGCCCAGTGCCTGGCGCGCGGCCTCGTCGACGAGATCCTGGTGTACGTGCTGCCCGTGCTCCTCGGCGACGGCGTCCGCTTCGTACCGCCGGGTCTCGACCGGATCGATCTGGAACCGTTCAGCACCGTCCAGTCGGACGGGGTCACCATGCTGCGCTTCCACGTGCGCAAGCAGGTCCCGCCGGGTCCTCTCGATGGACGAGGGCCGGGCGGGTGAAGGGAGGGCCCGTCCGGTCCGGCTTCCGGCGCAGAGGCCACGGTGCTGCAGCGCCGTGCCCGTCGTCGTCGACCCAGTAGCCACCCGCCCCTCTGGGATCGTCGGCCCGGAAAAGACCGCACCCTCAAGGGGGTTGGGGAAGGGGGCCGTCTGTCAGACCCGTCTGGGAGGCTCCCCGCATGGAGATGACACTGCAGCTGACGATCGACTGCTCCGATCCGCAGAGAATGGTGACGTTCTGGGCCCGGGCCCTGAACTATGTGCCCGAGCCCGCGCCGGACGGGCACGCCACGTGGCGTGCCTACTGAGAGGCGAGGGGAGTACCCGCGGACGAGCTGCCGCCCGGGGCCGGCGACGTTCCGGAGTCGATCGTCGATCCGGAGGGCCGGGGACCGCGCGTGTGGTTCCAGCAGGTTCCGGAGCCGAAGACCACCAAGAACCGGTGGCACTTCGACCTCAAGGTCGGTGGAGGCCGTGACGTCCCGCTGGACGTGCGCGCACAGCGGGTGGGAGCCGCCGTGGACCGGCTGGTCGAAGCCGGCGCCACCCTGCTGAGGCTCAAGGACGAGCCGGAGATGGGGCTCTACGCCGCGGCCATGCGTGATCCGGAGGGGAACGAGTTCGACGTCGTCTGAGGGCCGTTGCCATGGTGCCGGTCGCAGCCACGCGTCCACGCCTGCGACCGGCACGGCCGCCTCGTTGCGGACGGCCGGCTCGACGTCGCTTGATGGTCGACCCGCCCCGCGAGTGTCCCGGCCCGTGCCCCACCCACCTGGCGTCGGCCGACCTGCAACGCCCCTGCCGCAGCCGGAGTCACAGCCCATCCTGCTGCTACGACCGGGGAGCCGGTGGGGTCGGCCCGGGTCGCGCTCGGTCCGCGGGGCTTCCGTGGTGCGGTACAGGTCCGCCGCCGGTCCGGGAGCCACGGCGGCCGGCCGGTTCGCGTCCTCGTGCGGAGCCGCCGCGTCGGCGTACAGCACGGCGGGCCTGCTCCAGGAGTTCCACCGCGCGCCCCGGGCCGCCGGCGCCCGCCTCCGCATCCCCCGTGGTGGTCGGCCAGACACGCGCCCCAAGTGGGGCAAGTCCGTCGGAGACGGCCGGGAAGACGGAACCGTTGGCCGGCCGACCACCCGCTCACACCAGTCCGCGCCCCACAACGGGCACTTTCTCCTGGCTCCTGATCGCTCCTCACCGCGGCCGCGGTCCACTCCGTCTCCAGACCCGGTGCCATTCTGAACCGGGTATGTCTACAGTCACCGTATGACAGGGCTTCGCGAGCGCAAGAAGGAGCAGACGAACGCCCTGCTCCGTCGGCAACAGCGGGCGTTCGCCGCCGTGTTGGACGCCGAATTCGCCTTCGCCCTGCTGGAGCACGGCGTCCACCACCTGAAGGAGCAGTGACGTGCGCGCACGGGGCATCAACTACGACACCGGGTTCCTTCCCGGACAGGATCTCTCCCGCAAGACCTTCACCCCTGAAACGGTCCGGCATGACATGGCGGTCATCTCGGACGAGCTCCACTGCGATGCCGTACGCGTCTCCGGCCGTGATCCCGAACGGCTGAGCATCGCCGCCCGCTGTGCCGCGGCCGCGGGGCTCGAGGTGTGGTTCGCCCCGTTCCCCGTCGACCTTCCCGCCGGCCGGCTGCTGCCGTTCTTCGCCGACTGTGCCCGCCGGGCCGAAGCCGTACGACGCGGCGGCGCCGAAGTGGTGTTCGTCGCGGGCTGTGAAATGACCGCGTTCTGCGGCGGCTTCATCCCGGGCGACACCTACGGCGACCGTCTGCGGACCATGGCCGAGGCGGACATGGAATGGTGGAAAGGCCTCGGCCCGGTACAGGAGCGCCTCAACGCCTTCCTCCCACAGGTCGCCGAAGCGGTGCGTGCCCACTTCGGCGGGCGCGTCACCTACGCCTCGGCTCCCTGGGAGTTCGTCGACTGGCGTCCGTTCGACCTCGTCGGCATCGACGCCTACCGCGCCGCGTACAACGCCGACACCTTCCGGTCCGAGCTGCGGGGACACCACGCACACGGCAAGCCCGTCGCGGTGACCGAGTACGGAACCTGCGCCTACCGGGGCGCGGGCGACCGCGGTGGTTCGGCCTGGCAGGTCCCCCACGACGCGGTTCCGGACGAGGACGAGCAGGTCCGCTACTTCACCGAACTGCTGGACGCCTTCGAAGAGGAAGGGGTGGACACCGCGCTCTGGTTCACCTTCGCCGGCTACAGCAGGCCCGGAAGGGCCGATCTGGGTTCCTACGGCGTGGTTCGCATGCTCGACGAGACCCGTTGGGAACCGAAGAAGGTGTTCCACGCGATGGCCGCCCGGTACCGCCGCGACTGAGACGATGTCCTGCTGAGGGGTCTTTCGTTGTCCGCTCCCTGGGTACAGGCGATCACATTCGGGCCGGAGTGTGTTGAATGGGCGCATGAGCCAGACAGCCGCCCTGCGCCTGCGGCAGGCGATCGCCCGGACCAGGGACGCCACGCGGGACCGTAGCCCCGTCGGGCGCCGCCCAGAGGAGGCAGACGATCTGCTGGGCACCTTCGCCACGGACGGGGCACTCGGCTTCGATCCCTTCCCCTTCCTCCGAGCACTCCATGACGCGGGCTCCCGCGCGGTGGTCATCGGCCAGGTCGCCGGCATCATGCACGGCTCCACCGAACTGACCGGGGACCTCGACCTGCTGTGGGACGGAACCCCTGACGAGGCACGTGCCTTGCGCGACGCCCTCGCCCTGGGCGGCTGCACCGAACTACCCGATCTCGGCCGCGAACAGGTGGGGTACCGGGTCACCGGTGCCGGCGGAGACCTGTGCACCCCCGCCCTTCCCTGGGGCGACATGGATGTCACGCCCTGCCTGACCGGCGCCGAGACCACGCGCGACCCCGCGGGCTTCACCATCCGCTACGCCGCACTTGACGATCTGATCCGCATGCGGCGAGCCCTCGGTCGCCCCAAGGACCACCGCCGGGCAGACGAACTCGTACGACTGCACACGTGACCTGGCGGGGTGACGCAGCCGCCGTCGTCGCTCTGGCCGCGTCACAGGGCAACCGGCGACCGCACCCGCAACCCTGTGACGCGAACCCAAGTGCCCTCCGCTGCCGCCCGGACCGGGATGCACCCGATCCGGGATGCGCCCGGACCGGACGGTTGGGGAAGACTTTGCGCGTGGCCGATTCCACGCGAGCCTTGCCCTGCCTGAGGGCGGCCGACGGTATCGCGCTCGCAAAGGCTGGCTGAAAACGAAAGATGCTCCGCGGCCCTTCCGTGACGGCCACGTTGACCTCACTTGCTTCCATGTCGCACGCTCGAAATGTAGATGGGACCTACAACTGGTTCGCCGTCGACGCGCTCGCAGTCGCAAAACGACTGGTCGTGGCGGGGTCGCCCGGCGGGCCGGACTCAGGAGGTTGCGTATGTGCGGCATCACCGGCTGGGTCTCCTTCGCCCGTGATCTCGGCACCGAGAGGGCGGCCTTGGATGCGATGACCGAGACGATGGCCTGCCGTGGGCCGGACGACCGCGGCGTCTGGACGCAGGGGCCCGCGGCGCTCGGCCACCGCAGGCTCGCCGTCATCGACCTGCCCGGCGGCCGGCAGCCGATGAGCGCCGAAACCCCCCACGGCACGGTCGCGCTCGTCTACTCGGGAGAGACCTACAACTTCACCGAACTCCGCCGTGAACTCGCGGACCGGGGGCATCGTTTCGCCACCGGATCCGACACGGAGGTGGTGTTGCGCGGCTACCTCGAATGGGGTGACGCGCTCCCCGAGCGCCTCAACGGCATGTACGCCTTCGCGCTGTGGGACGGCCGCGAGAACAAGCTCGTCATGGTCCGCGACCGCATGGGCATCAAGCCGCTCCACTACCATCCGACCGCGGACGGCGTGCTGTTCGGCTCCGAGCCCAAGGCGATCCTTGCCCATCCGTTGGCCCGCCGCCGGGTCCGGCTCGACGGACTGAGGGAACTTCTCACCATGGTCAAGACGCCCGGTCACGCCGTCTGGGACGGCATCCGTGAGGTCGAACCCGGCACCGTCGTCACGGTCGACCGCTCGGGCCTGCGCCGGCGCCGCTACTGGGAGCTGGAGACCCGTGCGCACACCGACGGCAGGGACGCCACGGTCGAGCACGTCCGCTCGCTCCTCGACGACATCGTGCGCCGCCAGCTCGTCGCCGACGTGCCCCGCTGCACCCTGCTCTCCGGCGGGCTGGACTCCTCCGCGATGACCGCGCTCGCCGCCCGGCAGCTGGGTGAACGCGGTGAGAAGGTCCGCAGCTTCGCCGTGGACTTCACGGGGCAGACCGAGAACTTCGTCGCCGACGAACTCCGGGGCACCCCCGACACCCCCTTCGCCCACGACGTCGCCCGCGCCGCGGGCACCGACCACCAGGACATCGTGCTGGACGCCCGGGCCCTCGCCGATCCCGAGATCCGCGCCGAGGTCGTCCGCGCCCGGGACCTGCCGGCCGGCCTCGGCGACATGGACGCCTCCCTGTACCTGCTCTTCCGGGCGATCCGCGACCACTCCGTCGTGGCCCTGTCCGGCGAGTCCGCCGACGAGGTCTTCGGCGGATACCTGCAGTTCTTCGACGAGGAGGCCCGCCGCGCCGACACGTTCCCCTGGCTGGTGTCGATGAGCCGTCACATGGGAGAGGACACGGATGTGCTGCGCCCCGACCTGGCGGCGAAGCTGGATCTGCCCACGTACGTGGCCGACGGCTACCGCGACGCCGTGGCCGGCATCCGGCGCCTGGACGGTGAGAGCGACGTCGAGTACCGGATGCGGCGGATCTGCCATCTGCACCTGACCCGCTTCGTGCGCATCCTGCTCGACCGCAAGGACCGCGCGAGCATGGCCGTCGGCCTGGAGGTCCGCGTCCCCTTCTGCGACCACCGGCTCGTCGAGTACGTGTACAACACTCCCTGGGCGCTGAAGTCCTTCGACGGCCGGGAGAAGACCCTGCTGCGCGAGGCGACCGCGGACGTGTTGCCGAAGTCCGTGTACGACCGGGTCAAGAGCCCCTACCCGTCCACGCAGGACCCCAAGTACGCGGCAGCCCTCCAGGACCAGGCCAGGGATCTGCTGACCCGCACCGGCCACCCCGTCTTCGACCTCGTCGACCCCGCTCGCCTGCGGCGGGCCGCCGAGCGGGAGGAGCCGATGAGCAGTCAGGCGGGCCGGCGCGGCCTGGAACGGACCCTGGACCTCGCCCTCTGGCTGGACCTCTACCGGCCCGAACTGGACCTGAGCTGAACGACTCGTCCCTGGACCTGTTGCTGTCGGCCCGGCTGCCCGGGGCCCCGGCGGGCCGGTGCTTCCCTCCGCCCGGCCCCGGGAGAGGGGCCGGGCGGAGCCGAACGGTTCGGCACGGACAGGACACGGGCTCGTACGCGACGGCGTGTCGTCAGTCCTTCTTGTCGCCCAGTTTCTCGATGTAGTCCTGGGCCTTGTCGACGGCGGCGTCGATCTTGTCACTGTGCTTGCCGCCGGTCTTGTCGTCGATGAGGTCGCCGGCCTTCTCCAGACCACTGGTGATCTTGTCACCGTGCTCCTCGGCGACATCCTCCAGCTTGTCCTTGAGGTGCTTCAGGCTGTCGAACATGAACCGTCCCCCTTCTACAGGGCTGTAGTAGTCAGGTGCTCATGATCTCACCCGCGCACGGCTCGAACGGCCGATCAGGGCGTGAAGCCGAAGGTGCGGCCCGGTCCCTTCCCGGCGACCGGCACCCCGGCCCCGCACAGCAGCCGTCAAGCGTTCACCGCACCATCGCGAGGGCCACCGCGGCCAGCAGCCCGACGTACGTCCAGGCGTGCAGGCGGTCGGGGATGCTCGGCGGACGTCGGCGCAGCACCGCGATCACCGGCAGGGCGCCCAGCAGCAGTGCTCCGGCCGCGCGCGGGTCGACGAGGCCCACCAGGGTCACGTCGGCCTGGGTGCCGACAAGGCCCCCGGAGCCGCCCAGGAAGACGGCGGCGGCCGGGAGCGCGATCGCGAGGGTCAGCGGGTTGGCCAGCGCGGTCGCGACGTGCATCGTGTGCCCGGCCCGGCGCATCGCGGGAACGGTCATGACACTGCCCCCCACGCCGAGGAAGGCGGCGACCGCGCCGACGGGTGCGCCGACGGCGGCCGGCAAGGGGCGCGGCGCGCCCGGGGCCACCGCGGCCCGGGCGCGCGGGCGCAGGAAGCCGGGGCGGAGCAGCAGGTCGACGACGGTGAGGACGACGTACGCGACGAACGCCCAGCGGATCAGCCCGGCCGGGGCGTGACGCGCGGCCAGTGCCCCGGCCGAGGCGCCGGCGCCGAGCAGGAGGAGCAGCGGGCCGCCGCCGCGGAGGACGCCCAGCACCCGGCGGGGCGTGACGACGGTGGCGAAGGCGGCGTTGGCCACCATGACCAGGGCCGAGGTGGCCGTCGCCACCCGTATCGCGTCCGCGCCGAGCGCGGAGTCCGCCCACACCACGACGGGGACGGTGACGAAACCGCCGCCGAACCCGAACAGGACGGTGGTCACACCGGTCAGGAGCCCGATTCCGAGCAGAGCCACGAATTCCACACCGGCCACTTCACCAGTCCGGCGGCGGTGCCCGCATTCGATGTCCGGCACCATACTTTCGCGACCCGGCCACGACGGCCGTAGGCTGGCCGGGTGAAGAACGTCCCCCTGGCCGATGTCGACGACGTGGACCGGGCCGTGCTGCCGATCGGCACCGACTACCCGCCCGGACACCTTCTGGACTGGCACGAGCACCGGCGCGCGCAGTTCCTGTACGGCGCCACCGGAGTCATGGTGGTCGACACCGGCGACGGCACCTGGACCGTGCCGCCCGAGCGGGCCGTCCTGATCCCGTCCGGCACCCGGCACCGGGTGCGGATGCTGGGCGTGAGCACCCGCAGTCTGTACATCGAGCCGGACGCCGTGCCGTGGTGGCCGGACACCTGCACGGTGGTGGACGTGCCGCCGCTCCTGCGTGAACTGCTGCTGGCGGCCGTGGAGTTCGAGGCCGACTACAGCCTGGCCGGACGCGACGGCAGCGTGGCCGACCTCCTGCTGCACGAGATCGCCGCGCGTGCCCCGCTCCCGTTCCACGTCCGCGTCCCCGCGTCCGCGGACCTGGCGGCGCTGTGCCGGGAGTATCTGGCCGCCCCGGACACCGGGGTCTCCAATGCCGCCTGGGCGGCGCGGGCGCACCTGAGCGAGCGGGCGTTCACGCGGCGCTTCCGGGCCGAGACGGGCGACAGTCCCGCCGTCTGGCGGGGCCGGGCGCGCCTGCTCGCGGCGGTGCCGCTGCTGCGGTCCGGTTCGGTCAGCGAGGTCGCCGGACGGCTCGGCTACGCATCCCCCGCCGCGTTCACCGCCGCCTTCACCCGCACCTTCGGCGTCCCACCGTCCCGGTTCACGCGGGGGCACCCGGGGCACCGGGGGCGGTCAACCGTGCACGGCCCCGTCAGTGACCCTTCGTGAACCGAACGCCCGGCGACCCGGAGGCGCCTCCCTCCAGGTGACGGTTCCGTCGAGGAGATTCCGCGGGCCGCGGTGACGGTCTGCCGACCGGGAGGTGCTCCGGCAGCTGTTCACCGGGCGTGCAGGGCCTGCCGAACGCCGGACGACAGCATCTGACGGTACGCATCATCTGCCGTGGACGAGGCGGCAGTTGGGCACAACCGGGCGACCCTTTGCGATCGGTGATCTGTGCGTCGACACCGAAGGACTCACCGTCGGGCAGGTGGCCGATGCGCTCGTCGCCGATGCGGTGCCCCTGCTGCCGGTGTCCTTGTCGGGGCGGTAGACGGCGGGGACGACGTCCTCGACGGCCAGGTCGTCGCGGTGGAGGTGGAGTTCACCGCCGGCAGGGTTCGCCGGAGGCGGGCGTCCGGTCCCCCGTGATCCACCTCATGACACTCCTAAAGTTGCGCAACCTCTAAACTGTCACCATGGACACTACCGACGCGACAAACTGGGAGACCGCGCTGCTCACCGGGGGGCCGGTCGACGGGGCACACATGAGGGTGACGGGGCGACCCTGGGTGATCCAGGTGACCCGCCCCTGCGCACCGGACGGCGTGCCCGACGGAGTGCGGGTGGAGGCCGTGTACGTCTACCGGCGCGACGCCCGGGTGAAGGACCAGCCCCTGCGGTACGGATTCGACGCGGCCAGCCCCTGATCCGGGGACGCCCGGGCCTCAGCGGGCCGAGTCGTCCCCGGCGGCCGGCAGGGTCTCCCCCGGCGCGGTGCCGCCCACTCGCGGCACCGCGGCGGTGGGGGTGGGCGCGTCGCCGGTCGCAGTGGGACGCGTGGCGTCGTCGCCCTTCATGGCCTTGGCCTCGCTCTTGAGGATGCGCATCGACTTGCCCAGGGCGCGGGCGGTCTCGGGCAGCTTCTTCGACCCGAACAGCACGATGGTCACGATCGCCACGATCAGCAGGTGCCAGGGTTCCAGTCCGTTGCGGAGCATCCCGTCCACTCTCCTTGTCGCCGGTTGGCGGCCCGCACCGGACGGCACGGAGCCAATAATTGCTATATTGCGCAACTGTACAACCATGGGGGTGGGGTCAGTCGTCCCCTCCGTATGAGCCGTATGGACGAGGACGTATGAGGACGCGCCAGTGACCACCACGCACGATCGCACCAGCCCTTCCCGCCGTCGGCGCCGGGCGGATCCGCCCCGCCGCGGTAAATCCCCCCGGCGCCGCGCCGCGACAGCGCGGCGCCGCAGGCGCAGCCCGCTGCGGATCACGCTCCTGACCGCACTGGCCGTGACGGTGCTGGGCACGGCTGGCCTGGGGTGGATCTATCTGAAGCTCAGCGGCAACATCGACACCTTCGACGGCGACGGCCTGTCCAAGAACCGTCCCGAGGCCGGCTCCTCCAAGGGCGGGAACGTCCTCGTCATCGGCTCGGACGCGCGCACGGACGGCAACAGCGCGCTGGGAGGCGGCAGCAAGGACGACGTCGGCCGCTCCGACACGGCGTTCCTGCTGCACATCCACGCCGACCGCAAACACGCGACAGCCGTCTCCATCCCGCGCGACACCCTGCTGACCATCCCGCCGTGCAAGCTCCCCGACGGCACCTGGACGACGACGCGGACCAACGCGATGTTCAACTCGGCGTTCTCGGTGGGCCAGACGGCGAAGGGCAACCCCGCCTGCACCCAGAACACGGTCGAGAAGCTCACCGGTCTGCGCGTGGACCACACCGTCGTCGTCGACTTCAAGGGCTTCGCGGCACTGACGGACGTCGTGGGCGGGGTGGACGTGTGCCTCCCCGGCGACGTGCACGAGAAGGACCTCAACCCCCACCGCACCACACAGGGCCGCCTGCTCTTCAAGAAGGGCGAGCAGACCGTTGCCGGGCAGCAGGCCCTCGACTACGTACGCCTCCGGCACGGCATCGGCGACGGCTCGGACATCGGCCGCATCAAACGCCAACAGGCCTTCGTCGCCAGCCTCATCGGCAAGATCAAGAGCAACGGGCTCACGCCGGCCAAGCTGCTCCCCCTCGCCGACGCGGCCACCAAGTCGATGACCGTCGACCCGGGCCTGGGCACGGCCGACAAGCTGATCTCCTTCGCGATGTCGTTGAAGGACATCGACCTGCACAGCACGAAGTTCGTCACCATACCCTGGCGGTACGAGGGCAGCCGCGTCGCGATCGTCGAGCCGGACGCCGAGCGGTTGTGGGCCGCGCTCAGGGCCGACCGCACCGTCGACGGCACCGATGCCAGCGGCAGGAGCACGGCACAGGGCTCCGCCTCAGCCGCCGCTTCAGCCTCCGCCTCGCCGAAGGCGGAGGAGCGGGTGTCCGGCGACGGCATCGAGGTCGCGGTCTACAACGGCACCACCGTGCCCGGCCTGGCCTCGAACGCCGCGGCGACGCTCACCGAACACGGCTTCACGGTCACCGGCACCGCCAACGCGAACAGCCAGGACCACGCCACCACGGTGATCGAGTACGGCGCGGGCCTCGAAACCCAGGCCCGGACGGTCGCCGCGGTCTTCTCCGGCGCTCAGCTCCGGCCCGCCGGTGGGTCCGGCGTCCGTGTGGTCCTGGGAGCGTCCTACGCCACCAGCGGCAGCTCCGCCGCGCCCGAACCGTCCACCGTGCCCTCCTCCGTCGCGGACGGGGCCCGCTCCGCCGACGACGACCTGTGCTCGGACCTGTCCTACGGGTGACGCGGGCCGCGCACCGGACGGATGCGCCCGGAGCCGGGCCCTCGCCGGTCGTCGTAACGCGTCCTCGCCGCCGTCAGCCCGGCCGCGTAGAGCACGAGGACGACGGCGAGCAGCACGTAGTACAGGACCGGCAGGGCCGTGAGGCCGAGCATGGAGCCGAGCGGCGAGACCGGTAGCAGCAGTCCCACGGCGGTCAGCGCGACCGCCGCCCAGGCGACCGGGCCCGGGACGCGCCCCGCGCCGCGCAGGATCAGCATCACCAGGGCCTGGGTGACCAGGTTCTCGGTGAACCAACCGGAGTGGAAGACCGCCTCGTCGTCCAGGCCGTCGGGCCCGTACAGGGCGAGGGCGAGGACACCGAAGGTGGCCAGGTCGGCGACGGCGTTGAGCAGGCCGAAGCCGGTGATGAAGCGCAGGAGCTCGCGCGGACGCAGCAGGGTGGGGCGGCGCAGCGTCCGCGGATCGGGCCGGTCGTGGGCGAAGGCGAGCTGGGCCGCGTCGAAGCAGAGGTTCTGGGCGAGGACCTGGGCCGGGAGCATCGGCAGGAAGGGGAGCAGGAGCCCCGCGGCGAGCATCGCGATCACGTTGCCCAGGTTCGAGGACAGGATGATGCGCAGATAGGTGGCGATGTTGGCGCCGGAGTGACGCCCCGCCGTGATGGCGTGGTCGATCGCGGTGAGGTCCTTGTCCGCGAGGACCACGTCGGCACTCTCCCGGGCGACGGCCACGGCGTCGCGGTGGACGATGCCGACGTCGGCCGCGTGCAGGGCCGGCAGGTCGTTGACACCGTCGCCGAGGAAGCCGACGGTGTGCCCGCCGGAGCGGAGGGCGGCGGCGATCCGGGCCTTGTGGTCGGGAGTGCAGCGCGCGAAGACGGTGGCACGCCGTGCGGCAGCGGCGAGTTCGTCGTCGCCGAGCCCGTCGACGTCCTCGGCGGTGAGGACGGCCTCCGGGCCGACCTGGACGCCCAGGTCGCGGCAGGTCCGAACAGCGGTCCCCGGGTGGTCGCCGGTCAACAGCTTGACCGTGACGCCTCGGTCCGCGAGGGCGGCCAGCGTGTCGGCGGCGGTGGGCGCCGGCGCGTCCCGGAAGGTGACGAAGCCCCGGAAGACCAGGCCGCGTTCGTCGGCCGGGGTGTAGTCGCGGGTGCGAGCGGGGCGTTCGACGGTGGCGACCGCCAGCACGCGCAGGCCGTCCTCCGCCTGCGCGGTGGCGCGGGCGAGCAGGCCGTCCCGCTCGTCCTCCGCCAGCGCGCAACGCTCCAGAACGGCCTCGACGGCGCCCTTGACGACCAGCGTGTGCGTGCCCAGCCGGCCCGGCGTGCGGACGACCGCGGTGGCAAGGCGCCGCACCGGGTCGAAGGGCAGGACCGCCACCGCGTCGTGCGCCATGAGGGCGTCTTCGTCCACGGCGTCCAGGACCGCCTCGTCGAGGGCGTCGGGGGCGGGCAGATCGGCCAGATGAAGGGTCGACCAGGCGTTCACCGCTGCCCAGCGCAGCGCCCCGGAGTCCTCGGTGCCGTCCGGGCCGAGGGCGCGGTGGACGACGGGACGGTCCTGGGTGAGGGTGCCGGTCTTGTCCAGGCAGAGAACGTCGACGGCGCCGAGGTCGTGCAGGGCCGTCAGCCGTTTGACGATCACCCCGTGGGTACGGGCCAGCAGCGCCGCCGCGCGGGCCATGCAGGTGGAGACGATGACCGGCAGCATCTCCGGGGTCAGCCCGACCGCCACCGCGACGGCGAACGGCACCGTTTCCAGGCCGCGCCCGCGCAGCGCGGCATTCGCCATCAGGACCAGCGGCGGTGTCAGCAGCATGAACCGGATCAGGATCCAGGAGACGCCGCGCACGGAGCGGTCGAAGGCGCTCGTCTCCCGCTGCGCGGAGAGGCGGCCGTGGGCCTCGGCGAACCGGGTCCCCGCACCGGTCGCCACGACGACCGCCGTGCCGCTGCCGGAGGCGACGCTGCTGCCCTGGAAACAGAGGCGGGGGTCGTCGAATCCCCCCAGTCCAAGATGCGCGCGCCGCACGGGGGAACCCGTGTGGGAACCGGCCACGACCGGCGTGTCGCCGGCGTCCTTGGCCACGGGGGCCGACTCCCCGGTGAGCGCGGCCTGATACACCGTCAGCCCGCGGGCGCGCAGGAGCCGTACGTCGGCCGGGACCGGATCCCCCGGACCGAGGCGGACCACGTCACCTGGCACCAGTTCGTCCACCGGTATCTCACGCGGCACGGGAGCCGCGTCGTCCTCCGTGCGGCGCTGGGTCGCGGCGGTCGTGGCGACCATCTTGCGCAGCGTGGCCATGGAACGGTCGGCCCGATGCTCCGGGGTCGCGCGCAGGACGCAGCTGACTCCGACGAGCAGCAGGATCACGCAGGCCGTGCCCCACGAGGCGACGGCCGCCGACACCAGGCCGAGGCATCCCAGGACCGCCGTGAACGGGTCCCGCAGGCTGCGGGCGAAAAGCCGCGGCCACGAGGCTCCGCGGTGCACGGGGAGCGTGTTCGGCCCGACCCGTGCCAGCCGCTCCTGGGCCTGGGCCTCGGTCAGTCCGCGCGGGGTGCTGTCGAGTCGCCGCAGCACCTGCAGCACGGTCGGAACACGCGGGCCGGCGACGGGGACGCCGGCGGCCGCGAAGTCCCCCCGCGCCGACGCGGCACCCTGAGCCGGCCCTTCACCGCCGGGCTGCGACGCCGGGGACGGCTCACGCACCGGACCCGCGCAGCCGGCGGACCGGGGCGGATGCGCCCTGGGCGCGGGCGGTGAGCTGGCCGACCATCAGGCGCACCACCGTCACTACGTCGGAGTCGTCGACGAAGTAGACGACCCGTCGGCCTTCCCTGCGGGAGCGCACCAGACCGGCCAGCTTGAGCTTCGCCAAGTGCTGGCTGACCGCGGGCAACGCCCCGCCCACCCGGTCCGCGAGGTGACTCACGTCACTCTCGCCCTGCGACAACGCCCACACGATGTGCAGCCGGGCGGACGACGCCAGCAGCCCGAACGCGGCGGCCGCCTCCGTCAGCACCTCGGCGGGCGGATCCTCGGACCCACCGACGTCTGACGCCACGGTCCTTCTCCCTTCCGGCCTGATCATCAGCTCCGTGCTCTGCGCCGACCAGTCTAGGTGCCCGCACGCGCGGGCCCGCCCGTGCTCAGGGGGCCGTGACCAGCCGGACCAGGACGGGGGTCGGGCAGCCGGGGAGTGACTCCAGGGCGGTTCCGCCCACTGTGCCGTCCGGCGGAACAAGCACGCACAGGGCGCGGGCCTACGTATGGTCGTGAAGCGCGTGAACGTCGCCCGAGGAGGCCTCACCCCGGCGGAACAGCGCCGTCCACAGGAAGCCCACGCCGAACAGTGCCGACTCGGGCGCCTCCTCCCGCATGCGGCGCAGTTCGACCTCGGTCAGGTCGGAGAAGATCCAGCGCAGCGCTTCGGGCGTGTAGGCGAGGCCGCCCTGCAGCCGGCGTTCACGGTAGAGGTCGGCGTCGGTCAGTTCCGACCCCGCGCCCGCCTCTCCTGCGGCGAAGCAGGTGAGCGCGAGGTGGCCGCCTGGTGCGAGGACGCGGTCAAGGAGCGCCAGGTAGCTGATGCGACGGTGCGGCGGCAGGTGGTGGAAGCACCCTGAGTCGACGACCAGGTCGTACGGGCCGCTCAGCTCGGTGGCGGGGAGCGTGAAGGCGTCGCCGCACAGGAAACGGACATCGGCTCCAGCCTCCTGGGCCCGGTCCTCGCCCCAGGCCACGGCCACGGGCGAGAGGTCGACGGCGTCCACCTCGAAGCCGTGTGCGGCGAGGTACAGGGCGTTGCGGCCGGGTCCGCATCCCAGGTCCAGGGCGCGGCCGGGAGCGATCAGGCACTGGTCGAGGTAGGCCGCCAGGTTCTCGTCCGGCTTCGCCGCGAAGAACGGGACGGGCCGCGACCGGTCGGCGTAGAAGCGGTCCCAGAAGTCCCTGCCGTCGCCGGTCGCCACCCGACCGCGCTCGGGTTCGGCTCCGGCTTGGGCTTCCGTCTCGGCCTCGGAGGCGAAGAGCCCGTCCAGGAGCGCGAGGACGTCCTCGACGGTGCGTACGGTCCGGTCCATCCGGCCCCCCTTTCGACCGAACCCGATGATAGGAACGGCGAGGACGAAGGACCAGGTCGGCCGACATGGGGCGATGGCTGGAGCGCCCTGCTGCGGTCCGGAAGCGGACGGGGAAGGACTCC
Source organism: Streptomyces ardesiacus (assembly GCF_003112575.1). Taxonomy (GTDB): domain Bacteria; phylum Actinomycetota; class Actinomycetes; order Streptomycetales; family Streptomycetaceae; genus Streptomyces; species Streptomyces ardesiacus. The sequence goes on along the minus strand of NZ_BEWC01000001.1, from coordinate 1,399,010 downwards.
CCTCCGGACCCCGACCCGCCACCCGCCCAAGCACCCCTCGGAGGCCGGGAAGGGGCCGTCCTCGGCGGCGAGGCGGAGACGATTTTGAGAACGTCTCCAGCGAGCCTCGACCTGCCGCAGCCCGGCCTCTCCACCCCCGCACGGACCTGCCCGGCGGTGCGCATCCGCCGGGCAGGTGCGGTCGTCGGGTGCCTTACAAGGTCACGGCCTTGCCGCCAAGGGTGACGGCGAGCTTGCCGTCCGAGGCGAACGACCAGCCGAGGGCGCCGCTGTAGGAGGAGCAGCGGGACCCGTTCGTGCCCGTCCAGAACTGGTTGGAGCTGTCCGCGTTCCCGACGGTCTTGTCGTTGGAGCCCGACACCGTGAACCGGCACGAGGTGTTGGAACGGAACACCGACGTGCCCTTGTCGAACGAGTAGTTGCGCTCGGCGTTGTCGACGCTCAGGTTGCTGGAGATCGCCATGGTGCCCGGGTTGCTGTTGTACGTGAACCCGTGGTGGCCGTTCTTGAAGGCGATGCTGCGGCGGACGACGTGGTCGACGGCGATGCCGTCGCCGCCGAGCTTGTACCCGTTGCGGTCTCCGTTGTCGTTCACGGTGCCGTCGCTGAGCGTGCCGTTGCCGTACGCCAGCGAGTCCTCGACGGTGACCGGGCCGATCGCTCCGGTCTCGGTCTTGGTGTACAGGTCCCAGCCGTCGTCGATGTTGTGGTGGGAGACGGCGTAGCGGAAGACGTTGCCCGTGCCGGTGGTGAGCTTGGCGGCGAACCCGTCCGCGTCCTCGCCGTCGGAGTCGGCGTTGTCGTGCGACTCGGCGCTCAGGATCAGGTTGTTCGCCGGCCACTGGCTCGCGGGCGTGCTGGAGGAGATCCGGCCGAGCTGCAGGCCGGTGTCCCGGTTGAAGCGGGTGACGGTGCGCTCGACGATGTTGTTGCTGCCGCCGATGTAGATGCCGTTGTCCCCGGCGTGCTCGACGACGATGCCCTTGATGTGCCAGTACGAGCCGTTCACCTGCAGCCCGCGGTTCGACGAATTCTCGCTCTGGGCCGCGAAGTTGAGCACCGGCTTCTCGCTCGCGTAGGGGGTGATGGTGGTGCGCGCGGACGCGGTGCCGTTCGCACCCTGGGGCACGGTGACGGTCTGGCCGTACGCATACGTCCCGCCGCGCAGATAGATCGTGCCGCCCGCGGCGACCCGGCTGATCGCAGAGGCGAGCGTCGTGGGATCGGCCAGGGTGCCGGCGGCGTCCTCGGTGCCGGACGGCGCGACGTACACCGTCGTCGCGGCCTGCGTCGCGGCCTGCGTCGCGGCCTGCGCGGTGGTGCCGGAGGCAACCGCGGCAAGCGTGCCGGCGAGGAGGCCGAGGGAGGCGACGAGAGGTCTCAGTTCCATCGTGCGATCTCCAAGTGTGGGGGCGGTTCGATGACCGGAGCGCCGACCTTGGCGCCGGGGGAAAGCGCTCTCTGTCTGGACCGTAACCAGCCGACATGGACAGGTCAATAGTCAAGTATGTGATTGCTAATCATGCACACGAACATTTGGAGGCCTACAGTCGGCAAGGTCCGCCCTCGCGCAACGCCTGGAACGGCTTACGCCTTGCCCGGCCTGGTATCTTGCTTTGCATGGAACCTGGCGATTCGACCAAGCAGGCCCGCGCAGCCGCCCAACTGCGCAAGGGCGTGCTGGAGTACTGCGTCCTCGCCCTGATGCGGGACCGCCCCCGCTACGGCGTGGAACTCCTGCACGCCCTGGAGGAGTCGGGAGCCCTGGCCACCAGTCAGGGCACGGTCTACCCCCTACTCTCCCGGCTCCGCCGGGAGAACCTGGTCACCACCACCTGGCAGGAGTCCGCCTCCGGCCCGCCCCGTCGCTACTACGCGCTCACCGCGAGCGGTCGGGCCGCGCTGGACGAGTTCAGCCACGTCTGGCCCGGTTTCCGCGACGCCGTCGACACGTTCCTGACCGTCCCGCACCCCTGCGCCGGAGACCCCACATGAAGACACCGACCGACCCCACTCGCGACTACCTCGCCGCCGTGGAACGCGAGGCCTCCGCGCTTCCCGCCGAGCGCCGCCAGGAACTCCTCGCCGACCTCGCCGAACACATCGAGGTGACGCGCGCCGAACGCCCCGACGCGACGCCCGGCGAGATTCTCGCCGAGCTGGGCGACCCCCGCACGATCGCCGCGACGGCGCTGGCCGAGGCCGGGGAGGGCGGGGCACCGGCCGGGGCCTTCGGCAGCGCGGGCGCACCCGTGCGGCGGGGCAGGGTGCACCCGCTGGTGCCGCTGCTCATGCTCACCGTTCCCTACCTCGTCACGACGTTCCTCTGGGACGTTCCCGGCCTGGCGTTGTGCAGCGGCCTGATCCGCATCGCCGGCGGGGTGCTGCTGTGCACCTCGGTGCACTGGACCGCGGTCCGCAAGATCGTCGGCGTGGTGCTGACGGTCGTCGCGCCGACCGTCGCCGGGATCGTCTGGCGGGAGACCACCGTCGCCCCGGCCGGCGACGCCCCGGCCCTGGTGGCCAACCTGGTGGCGCTCGCCGTCGTGGCCGGGACGTCGGCTTGGCTCTGGTCGTCCCGCCGCAGCTGACCCGAGGCACCGGACCGCGGCCCGGCCCGAGCGGCCCCGCCCCACCGGTCGCGCCCGAGCGGTCACGCGGCGGGAGACGCACGCACCTCCACCCTGGCCCGGGTGCCCCAGCTGCCGATCTGCCAGCAGGTCGCCACGGCGTACAGGTACAGGGGGCGGAGCACCACCAGCCGCCAGAGGCCGGCCAGGGGGGAGAGCAGGAACATCATCACCTGGTGCCGCAGTGTCTCGTCGGTCCTCCGGACGGCGAACAGGCGCAGGCTGATGAGGTAGTTCATCGCACAGGCCAGGACGAGCGTGTACTGGAGCAGCGAGCCGGCCTGCTCGCGCAGTTCCGGGGTGGCGAGAACCGCCACGGGCACCAGGAGGGCCAGGACGAGGTGGGCGTACTCGACCACCGGCATCCAGAAGGCCAGTGAGCGCAGCGGCATGTGGCGCAGCCACCACAGGTGCCGCACGGTGGTGCCGCGCATCCAGCGCAGTTGCTGGCGGAGGTAGTGGAGTGGCCGGTCCGGCACCAGGGTGAAGCACACGGCGGAGGGCTGGTGCACCGTCCGGCCCTCCAGGCGCGCGTACATGGTCAGCATGGAGTCGTCGTTCATCTGCATCGGGACGCCGCGGAAGGTCTCCCGCTCGTAGACGCCGGCGTGCCCCCGCACGACGTCGGCCCGGTAGAGGGCCAGCGTGCCGGAGTTGATGAGGACGGAGCCGAGTACGGACTGTGCGCTGCGCAGGCCCCGGGTGAAGGGGACGTAGAGCAGCGTGGTGAGCCGGGTCAGCGCGTTGGTCCTCACGTTGAGGGGGACGACGAGTCCCGCCACCGACTTCACCCGCGGGTCGGCGAACGGTTTGAGGCCCTCGGCCACGGCGTGCTCGTCCATGACGGAGTCGCTGTCGAGGGTGACGAAGACGTCGGCGTCGTCCTCGGCGAGCACGTGCATCTGGGCCCACCGCTTGCCGCGGTTGGGCGTGCGGTCCCAGGTCGCCTCGATGCCGAGGCTGTCGGCCTCCCGCAGGAAGTAGGCGCGCTCGGCGTCGTAGAGCAGCGGTTCGCCCGTCGCCGTGTCGACGGAACCGTCGTCGACGACACGCACCCGCTGCACGCGGCGGGACTGGGCGAAGACGGACCGCAGGCAGGCGTGGAGCGCCTCGGGGTCCTCGTTGTAGACGGGGATCTGGATGGTCACCCGCAGCGCGTCCACGCTCCGCTGTTCCGCCTCCGTGACGGTGGCCGGGCGCTCCAGCCAGCACACAGGAAGCCACCACAGCAGGCAGAACGACACCAGCCAGACGACACTCATCCCCGGATCGGCGTGGTCCCGCCACACGGTGAGCTGCAGCAGGTGCCAGGCGGCCCAGCCGACGGTGGCGGCGAAGGGCAGGACGCCGAGCGCCCCTCGCGCGCCCACGGGAACGTACCGCGCACCGGGGAGGTGGTGTGCGTGCCGCCCGCTCGGGGTGCGCGGCGCTCCGGGTCTACGCCTCATGCGCGTCCTTGCCCCGCCGGAACGTGGACCGGACCAGCAGCGCGCCGCCCAGCGTCAGGGCGAAGGCGAGCGCGACCAGCCAGGTCTGGCCCAGTGCGACGCCGAACAAGGACAGTCCCGACCCCGTCGTGGCCAGTTCGTCATAGGTCATGCCGCTTCCTCTCACTTGGCGCGATTTGCGGCACAACGTATAAAACTATGCCCTGATTCAGACGCATTCGGCGCAGGTGTCGCACGGTTCGGCGGCCGCCCGCTCAGCGTCGGGGCTCGTCGGCCATCCGCCTGCCGACGCGGGCGGCGGTCTCGCGCAGCCAGATGTGGGCCGCGTCATGGGTGTGCACCGGGTGCCACCACATGGCCTCCCGCAGGGGCACGGCCTCGTAGGGCGGCTCCAGTACGCGAACGGCGGCGAGCGGAGCCAGGAGCCGGGCCAGGCGGGCCTGGATCAGGGCGATGCGCCGGGTGCCGCTGACCAGCAGGGGCATGATCTGGAAGACGTCGACGGAGACCTCCACCCGGGGCTCGATGCCCAGCATGCCGAGCTGGCGGACGGCCGGGGCGTCGTAGGTGCGCTGGTAGGTGACCCAGGGCAGCCGCGCCAGGTCTTCGCGGGTGAGCCGGTCCCCGACGCTCGGGTGGTCCTCGGCGACGAGGAAGACCCACCGGTCCTCGTAGAGATCGGTTGCGGGGAAGTCGCTGATGACGCCGTGGGGCATGAGCAGGCCGTCGGTGGCGCTCAGCAGGGTGTCCGTGGCGTCCACGACGGTGGTCGGCGTCTGGGCGAAGCGCAGCCGGATACCGGGGGCCTCCTGGTGCACGACCCGGGCGAGTTCGGCGCCGAAGACGGCGACGGCGTAGTCGGACGCCAGGAGTTTGAACTCGCGGCTCTCCTTGGCCGGGTCGAAGTCCGCCTGGCTGGCGAAGAGCCGCTCCAGCAGGTCGTAGGCGGTGGACACGCGGTCGAGGAGCACCTGGCCGAGGGCGGTGAGTTCGTAGTGGCCGCCGACGCGGGCCAGCAGGTCGTCGTCGAAGTGACGGCGCAGGCGGGAGAGCGCCGCACTCATCGCCGGCTGGCTGAGGCCGACGCGCTGCCCGGCACGGGTCACGTTGCGCTCCTCCAGGAGGGCGCGCAGGGCGACGACGAGGTTGAGGTCCAGGCTACTGAGATTCACGGCGGTTTCCCTGGCTGTGCGGCGGCGACCTGCGGGAATTCGCTCCGTGGATGACCGTCATCCACGGAATTGATTTCCCTGATCACGAAGGGCGGTCCACATTAGTGCCATCGCAATCAGGAGGACATGTCCGTGAAACCTGAAGCCGCGTCCGCACTCTTCGCCGGACCCTTCGCGCTGGCCACTCTGTCCGCTCCCGAGGGCCCCGCCTTCCCCGCCCTCGTCACACCCGACGCCCAGGTGCTCGACCTGCGCCCCGCCCTCGGCGGCACCGTCCCGACCGTGCGCGGGATCCTGGAGGCGTGGGACTCGGTGGCGCCGCGGCTGGCCGTCCTGGCCGGCGACCGTTCCCTCGTGCGCAGGCCGTTGACGGAGTTCCGCGTGCACGCCCCCGTCGAGCCGCTCCAGGTGTTCCAGTCCGGCGCCAACTACCGGCAGCACGTCATCGACCTGCACGTCGCGCACCGGGCCCCGGGTGACGAGCGGCCGGAGGCTCAGCGGCGTGCGGAGGCCGCGGAGATCATGGACCGGCGGGCCGCCGAGGACCTGCCGTACGTGTTCATCGGCCTGCCGAGCGCGGTCACCGGGGCCTACGACGACGTCGTACTGCCCGCGTGGGCCGAGAAGCCCGACTGGGAGCTGGAGTTGGCCGCGGTGATCGGCCGGCCCGCCCACCGGGTGTCCGTGGCGCAGGCCCTGGAGCACGTCGCCGGGTACACCATCGCCAACGACCTGACCGACCGGGCCACCGTCTTCCGCCGGGACATGCCGCAGATCGGAACCGACTGGCTGCGCAGCAAGAACGCGCCGGGCTTCACTCCGCTGGGCCCGTGGATCGTGCCCGCCTCCTCGGTCGCGGACCCGGGCGACCTGCGCCTGACGCTGAAGCTGAACGGCGAGACGATGCAGGACGAGTCCACCCGGGACATGATCTTCGGCGTCGCGCGCGTGGTCTCCCACGCCTCGCAGACCGCCCGGCTCCTCCCCGGCGACCTCGTGCTCACCGGCTCCCCCGCCGGCAACGGCATGCACTGGGGCCGGCTGCTGCGCGACGGCGACGTCATGGACGCCTCCATCACCGGCCTCGGCGCCCAGCGCACCCGCTGCGTGACGGAGGTGTCCCGGTGACCCCGGACCGCACCGACCCCGAGGGAGCCATAGCGCGCGCCGCGAAGGCGTACTCCAACTGGGGCCGTTGGGGCGAGGACGACGTGCTCGGCACGCTCAACTTCCTCGACGAGGCGAAACGGCGCGAGGGCGCCGCGCTGATCCGGCGGGGCGTCAGCTTCTCCCTGTCGCAGCGTTTCGACATCGACGGACCGCAGAAGGGCTGGCGCAGGCGCACCAACCCGGTGCACACGATGCTGGACACCGGCACCGACGCGGCCCTCGGCAACCAGGGCCTGCCGCACGGCATCGGCGGCGCCGACGACGTCATCGCGATGCCGCTGCAGTGCTCCACCCAGTGGGACGGCCTCGGGCACATCTTCGACCACGGCAAGGCATGGAACGGCCGCCCCTCGGAACAGGTCGTCACCTCCGACGGCGACCTGGTCACCGGCATCGAGCACATGGCCCCGCACGTCGCCGGACGCGGTGTGCTGCTGGACGTCGGACGCGTGGCCGGCGAGGGCGGCGAACTGCCGGACGGTTTCGCGGTCACCGAGGAGCACCTGACCGCGACCGCCGAGGCCCACGGCGTCACGGTCGGCCGCGGGGACCTCGTCCTGGTGCGCACCGGGCAGCTCGCCCGGGTCCGCCGCGAGGGCTGGGGCGACTACGCGGGCGGTCCCGCGCCCGGTCTGTCGTTCACCACGGCGGGCTGGCTGCACGGCACGGAGATCGCCGCGATCGCCACCGACACCTGGGGCTTCGAGGTCCGCCCGAACGAGTTCGAGCACGCCTTCCAGCCCCTTCACCAGGTCGCCATCCCCCACCTCGGTCTGCTCATCGGCGAGATGTGGGACCTGGAAGCCCTCGCCGACGACTGCGCCGACGACGGCCGCTACGAGTTCTGGCTCACCGCCGCCCCCCTGCCCATCACCGGCGCGGTCGGCTCGCCCGTCAATCCGATCGCGGTCAAGTAGACCGAGGGAACAAGGGAGTTCTTCATGACCCAACCCCGCACGGTTCTCGTCGTCGGCGGCGGCGCGGCCGGCAACGCCGTCACGATCCTGCTGCGCCGCGCCGGGATCGCGGTGGACCTGATCGAGGCCAGGGAGGACTGGAACGCCACCGCGGGCTCCGGCATCACCCTCCAGGGCAACGCGCTGCGCGTCCTGCGTGCACTCGGCGTCTGGGACCAGGTGCAGGCGTCCGGCTTCGGCTTCGGCTCGGTCGGGATCACCGCCCCCGACGGCACCGTCCTGCACGTCCAGGACGACCTGCGCACCGGCGGGGACGACCTGCCCGCCACCGTCGGCATGCAGCGGTCGCGGCTCCAGCGGATCCTCATCGAGGCGGTACGGGCGAGCGGCGCGTCGGTCCGTCTGGGCACCACCGCCGGGACACTGGACCAGGACGCGGACGGTGTCTCGGTACGCTTCAGCGACGGCACCGAGGGCCGCTACGACCTGGTGGTGGCCGCCGACGGCCTCGGTTCCGCCACCCGCGCCGCGATCGGCATCACGGACAAGCCCGAGCCGACCGGCATGGCCATCTGGCGCATCGCCGCTCCGCGGCCCACGGGCGTGACCCGCACCGACCTCGCCTACGGCGGCCCGGCCTACATCGCCGGCTACTGCCCGACCAGCGAGACCACCCTGTACGCCTACGTCGTCGAGGCCAACCGCGACCGCGCCGGGATACCGCCCGAGTCGTACGCGCGGGAGATGCGCCGCCTGACCCGGCACTACGGCGGCTTCTGGCCGGAGATCACCGAACACATCACCGATCCGGCGCTGGTGAACTACACCTGGTTCGACCGGATGCTGGTCGAGGGCTCCTGGCACCGCGGCCGGGTCGTCCTCGTCGGCGACGCCGCGCACTGCTGCCCGCCCACCCTCGCCCAGGGGGCCGCAATGTCCCTCGAGGACGCCTGGGTGCTCTCGCAGATGCTGGCCGGGGCCGACGCGTGGGACGACGTCCTCTTCCAGGCGTACCACGACCGGCGGATCGGCCGTGTCCGCCCGGTGGTGGAGGCTTCCGTGCAGATCGGGCAGTGGCAGCTCGACGGGGTGCGCGACGCCGACGTGCCCGGCCTGATGGGCCGCACGATGACCCTGCTCCGGGAGCTGCCGTGACCGCCGTGAGCGCGCCCACCGTGGACGTGCACGCCCATCTCCTGCTGCCCGAGGCCGATGCGCTCGTCGCCGGACTGCCCGGACACGCCGGGGCCAGGGAGCTGGACGCCCGCCGCAACGGCCCCGCCGCCCTCGCCGTCAGCGGCCCCATGGTGCGCGAGCGCATCCCCCGCCTGACGGACGTGACGGTGCGCCTCGCGGCGATGGACGCGCAGGGCGTGGACGTCCAACTGGTCAGCCCCTCCCCCTCGCACTACCACTACTGGGCCGACCGGGACACGGCCGAGAAGCTGTACCGGCTCGCCAACGAGGCCACGGCCGCGCACTGTGCGGCCGCCCCCGAGCGGCTGCGCGGGCTGGGACTGGTCCCCCTCCAGCATCCGGAGCAGGCGGTCCCGGCCCTGGACCACGCCCTGGAGCAGGGCCTGGCCGGGGTGGAGATCTCCAGCCACGCCCCGGGACGCGAGCTGTCCGACCCGGCGTACGAGCCCTTCTGGGCGCGGGCCGAGGAGACCGGCGCACTCGTCTTCCTCCATCCCTTCGGCTGCACCCTGGACGAACGGCTGGACCAGTGGTACCTGTCCAACACGGTCGGTCAGCCCACGGAGAACGCCGTCGCGCTGTCCCACCTCATCTTCTCCGGGGCCCTCGACCGGCATCCCCGGCTGAAGGTGATCGCCGCGCACGGCGGCGGCTACCTGCCCACCCACCTCGGCCGCTCCGACCACGCCTGGTCCGCCCGCTCCGACGCGGGCGCCGGGTGCGCGCACCCGCCCAGCAGCTATCTGAAGCGGCTGTACTTCGACTCCCTCGTCCACGACCCGCACGTGCTGCGGGAGTTGGTCCGCGTGGCCGGCCCGGACCGGGTGCTGCTCGGCTCCGACTTCCCCTTCGACATGGGCACCGAGGACCCCGTCGGCGCCCTGCGTGCCGCGCGCCTGTCCGACGCCGACTTCCACGCCGTCCGCGGCGGCAACGCGGCCACCCTCCTGAGGAAGGACTGACACCATGCGTCTGCTCACCCACCTGAGGCACGTCGACCTCGCCGTGCCCGACTACGACAAGCAACTCGACTTCTACGCGGGCGTCTGGGGCCTGACCAAGGTCGCCGAGGACTCCGGCCTCTCCTTCCTCGCCGCCGAGGGCTCCCCCGAGCAGTACGTCGTCCGGCTGCGCAAGGCCGAGGAGAAGCGCCTTGACCTCGTCTCCTACGGTGCCGCGAACACGGCCGACGTCGACACCCTCGCCGAGCGGCTGCTGGCGGGCGGCGTGCAGTTGGTCTCCCGGCCGGGCAGGGTCGACACCCCCGGCGGCGGATACGGTTTCCGCTTCTTCGACGTCGACGGCCGCACCGTCGAGGTCTCCGCCGACGTCGAGGTCAGGCAGCACCGCAGGATCGAGGAGAAGGAGTCCATCCCGGTCAAGCTCTCCCACGTCGTCCTCAACTCCCCCGACCTGAACCGCACCCGGGAGTGGTACGAGCGCCACCTCGGCTTCGCCCTCTCCGACACGCTCGGCTCGCCGCACATGGGCGAGGTCATGCACTTCATGCGGATCAGCAACCAGCACCACTCCATGGCCCTGGCCAAGGGCCCGCACACCTCCCTGCACCATGTCTCCTTCGAGATGCGCGGCCTCGACGAGTACATGCGCGGCTCGGGCCGGGTCATGCGGGCCGGCTTCCGCAAGATCTGGGGCCCCGGACGGCACCTGGCCGGGGACAACACCTTCACGTACTTCCTCGACCCGCACGGCAACACCGTCGAGTACACCACCGAGCTGGAGAACCTGGACGAGGACACCTGGCACCCCCACGTCTACGACTTCTCCCAGCCCGAGGTCACCGACCAGTGGGGCACCGCCAACCCCATGAACGAACTCGTCGCCAAGGAGTCCTTCAACGACCCCGACCGCGGCGTCTTCGTCGCCCCGCCGGTCTGACCCCCGCCTCGGCCGAGCCCTTTGCCCCAGGAGCCGCACATGCGTTTCGCCGCCTACGAACACCGTCACCGTCACCGGGTGGCCGTCGTGGAGGACGACGGCACCCTCCACCCGCTGCCCGGCGTCACCTCGCTCACCGGCCTCCTCGCCCGGACCGACGGCCTGCCCGGACTGCTCGCCGCCGGACGGGCCGCCCTGGACGTCCCACCCGGCCCCCACGTGTCCCAGGTTCGGCTGCTGCCCCCGCTGCGGCCCGCTTCGGTACGGGACTTCGTCACGTTCGAGGAGCACGTCGAGGGCGTACGCCGCTCGGTGGACGGCGTCGCCGGGGTCCCCGAGCAGTGGTACGCGGCGCCGACCTTCTACTTCACCAACCCGCACGCGGTCTACGGCCACCGGGACGACATCCCGGTACCGCCCGGGTCCGCCGTGCTGGACTTCGAGTTGGAGGTGGGCGCCGTGATCGGGCGGGAGGGCCGCGACCTCACCCCCGGGCAGGCCCGCGAGCACATCGTGGGCTACACCGTGTTCAACGACTGGTCCGCACGCGACCTCCAGGGCGCGGAGATGAAGGTGGGGCTCGGCCCCTGCAAGGGCAAGGACACCGCCACCTCCCTCGGCCCCTGCCTCGTCACCGCCGACGAACTGGAGCCGTACCGCGACACCGAGGGGTTCCTGCGCCTGGCGCTGACCGCCGAGGTCAACGGCGAGAGGATCGGCGAGGACCTGCTCTCCCACATGAGCTGGACCTTCGAGGAGATGACCGCCTACGCCTCGCGCGGCACGCGCGTCGTGCCGGGTGACGTCCTCGGGTCGGGCACCTGCGGCAACGGCGGCTGCCTGGCCGAGCTGTGGGGCCGGCGCGGCGAGCGGACCCCGCCGCCGCTGAAGCCCGGCGACACCGTCGCCCTCACCGTCGAGGGCATCGGCACGCTGACGAACACCGTGGTCCCCGGCCCGGAGCCCGTGCCCCTGCCGACCGGCCGAAGGCGCAGCCGGGAGCGGCCGTGAGCGGCCCGCACCGCCCGTGGCCGGGGCCGGGCGGTGCGGGCCTGCGGACCGACGCCGCCCTGCGAGCGGGGCCGACTCCTCGCGCGCCTATGCCTGTTCGAAGTGGAAGGCCTTGATGAAGCAGTCGCGGGGCTGGGCGACGGCGAAGAGGACGCACTCCACCAGCGAGTGCGCGGACAGGGCGTCCCCGGCTTGGCGCGAGGTGGTGTGCCACTCCTCGGAGAGCGGGTCGGCGTTGTCGAAGTCGGGCGGGTAGAGCGAGATCACCCGGACCCCTTGAGGGCGCAGCCGCTTGGAGAGGATCTCGACGAACCCGGCCTGGGCGCTCTTGGCCGCGTAGAAGGCGTCGTGCGCGTCCGAGCGGTGGTGGCCCGGTGTTCCGCAGGCGGAGACCATCGTCACGACGTCGGGCGCCGGGGAGTTGATGAGGAGGGGGAGGAAGCTCTTCGTGGTCAGGACCGTGCCGGTGGCGCCGGAGGCGATGGTGTCGACGACGTCGTCGTCGGCGGCGGACAGCAGGTCCGGCCCCGCGAGGTAGCGGGAGCCGTTGTTGACGAGCAGGTCGACTCGGTCCGTGTGTTCCGCGACGTCCGAGGCGAAGGCGCGGATCGACGCGGGGCTGGTCAGGTCGCAGGCGAAGGCGTGCACCCGTTGACGGCCGCCGCGGCGGATCTCGTCGCGGACGCGCCGAGCGGCCGTGAGTTCGCGGGCCGAGAGGAAGACCTCGGCGCCGAGGTCCGCGAGGGCGATGGCCAGGGTGCGCCCGAAGTCGCGGCCCGCGGCCGTGATGACGACGCGGCGATCGTCCCATCTCATGGTGTCGCTCCTGGGTCGTGCACGGTCGGTGCATCGTGGTGCGGCGGCTGACGTGATCCGGCTCACAGCCTGTCACACCCTCCGAGGACGCGGTGTCTTGTGTGCGAACCGCTCGAAACGAGGGAGGCATCATGGCTGAGAACACACACGTGGTGGTGGTCGGCGGCGGGTACGCCGGCGTCATGGCGGCGAACCGGCTGACGCAGCGCGACGACGTGGCCGTGACCCTGGTCAACCCGCGTACCGCCTTTGTGCACCGCGTCCGGCTGCACCAGTTGGTGGGCGGGTCCGACGCCGCGGTCGTGGACTACCGGGAGGTCCTCGCCGAGGGCGTGCGGCTGGTGGCCGGCACCGTGGCGCGGATCGACCCGGGCGCCCGCAGGGTCACGCTGGCGTCGGGCGGCACGGTCGGCTACGACTACCTGGTCTACGCCGTGGGCAGCGGCAGCGCCGACCCCGATGTCCCCGGGGCGGCCGAGTTCGCCCACCCGATCGCCACCCTGGAGGAGGCCCGGCGGCTACGGCCGGTCCTCGACGCCGCGCCGAAGACGGCCGCGGTGACGGTGGTCGGAGCCGGGCCCACCGGCATCGAGACCGCCGCCGAACTGGCCGAACAGGGCCGTGCCGTCACCCTGGTCTGCGGCGGAGTGCTCGGCCCCTACCTCCACACGCGGGGCCGGCGTTCGGTGGCCGGGCGGCTCGCGGCACTCGGCGTGAGCGTCCTCGACGGCTCCCGCGCCACGGTGACGGCGGTGACCCGCCGTGCCGTGCGGCTCGCCGACGGCCGCGAGGTGCCGAGCGACGTGACCGTCTGGACCGCCGGCTTCGGTGTGCCGGACCTGGCCGCGCGCAGCGGGCTGAGTACCGACGCCGTGGGCCGGCTGCTCACGGACGAGACGCTGACGAGTGTCGACGACGACCGCATCGTCGCGGCCGGCGACTCGGCGGCGCCGTCGGGCCTGCCGCTGCGGATGAGCTGCCAGGCCGCGATGCCCCTGGGCGCACGCGCCGCCGACACGGTGCTCAGCCTGATCGCGGGCGAACGGCCCGAGCCCCTCAAGCAGTCCTTCGGCGCACAGTGCATCAGCCTGGGCCGGCGCACCGGCATCTTCCAGTTCGGCAACCGGTCCGACGTCGCGGTGTGGCTGCACGTCGACGGCCGCCTCGGCGCGAGGATGAAGGAGGCCGTGTGCAAGGGCATTCTCAAGCACCTGTCCGACGAGGCACACCGGCCCGGCGGGTACCGTCTGCACCGCATGAAGGGGAACACCTCGCGCCAGAAGGCCCTGGACGCACAGCAGGCACCGGTCCGGGCGACCACCCGGCCGGCCGCCTAGGCCCTCCCCTGCCGTCGGACCTGTCCCACGTCTCTTCCGCGCCCCCGCTCACCCTGCGCTGAGGCCGGGCGTCCGAGCCGGCCACCGGACCCGGTGCGGGCAGGGGTGGTCGGCGTGGTCTTCCCTCATGCTGGAGGATGACCGGATGAACGACGACGGCAAGACATCTGCCCTGCAACCCCTCACGGGGGCCGCCCGCTGCGTGACCGTGGCCCTCGCCCTGGCGGGCGTGGCCTGGACTGCCAGAGGGGTGTGGCAGATTCGGCTCGCCGTCGCCGGGCAGCCGCTCTCCGGCCCACCGGACCAGGGCGGCGGGCAGCACCGCCCGCTGACCGCCCTGGAGGACGCCTACCATCTCGTCAGCAGGGCGGGTGACGTCACCACGGTGCTCTGCGCGGTGGCTTTCCTGGCATGGCTGTCACGGGCCCGTGACAACGCGCGCCTGCTGTCCGGAGGACGGCTGAACTACTCCTCGCCCTGGGTGTACCTCGGCTGGATCGTCCCCCTGGCCAACCTCTGGGTGCCTCGCGGGGTCGTCGCCGACGTGCACCGTGCCGGCGCCCCGGACGCCCGCCTGCCCCGCGTCGTCACCGTGTGGTGGGTCTTGTGGCTGGTCGGTCTTGTGAGCGGGGTGGGCCTGATGTACGCCGACACGACGGACGAGGTCATCGCCCGTGCCTACAGCGGTGTCACCCCGCTGCTGGTGGCGGACGTCGCGATCGTCGGCGCCGCGGTGGCCTGCGCGTTCATGGTCCGTGCGCTCACCGACGCCCAGGAGGAGCGGGCCCGTTCCTGAGGCTGCGGCACCGCAGCCCTCCGGCCGGCCGCCGGACCGGGGCGCTTTGGCAGGGTGTGCGCCCGCGGTCGTACCCGGCCGCACGCCGCCCGGCCGGCTCCCCCTACGATCGCACTGCGTTCTTTGGCGGACACCGACACCGGTTCGGCCGTGCCCGCCGCCCGCACGACCAGATGTCCACCGACGGGGCGACGGGGCCGGCCGACGAGAAGGGGAAGACTCATGCGCGCCCGGAGCATCGGCACGGCGACCGCAGCGGCACTGGCCGTGGTGGCCGCCCGCGACCTCCTCCAGAAGAAGCACGCGCTGCTGCGGAACTTCCCGTTGGTCGGGCACGCCCGGTACCTGCTGGAGACCATCGGTCCGGAGCTGCGGCAGTACATCGTGACGTCCAACGAGGAGGAACGGCCCTTCAGCCGGGATCAGCGCACGTGGATCTACGCGTCGGCGAAGGAGGAGAACAACTACTTCGGATTCGGCACCGACGTCGACGTCGAACACGTGCAGGGACGCGCGTACGTGAAGCAGCGCACCTTCGCCCGGAGCCTGCCCGAGTCGCACGGCCGGCCCGACCTGCCCGCCGCCGTGCCGTCCGCCAAGGTGCTGGGCGGCCCCCGCGGCCGGGCCAAGGCGTTCAGGCCCGACAGCGTCGTGAACATCTCGGCGATGAGCTTCGGCTCGCTCTCCGGCGCCGCGGTCACGGCTCTCAACAAGGGCGCCGCGCTGGCCGGGACGATGCACAACACGGGCGAGGGCGGGCTGTCCCCCTACCACCGCAACGGTGCCGACCTCGTCCTCCAGATCGGCACCGCGTACTTCGGCTGCCGCAACGAGGACGGCAGCTTCCATCTCGGCAAGCTCAAGGAAGTGGTCGCGGGCGCCCCGGTCAGGGCGATAGAGATCAAGCTCTCCCAGGGCGCCAAGCCGGGGCTGGGCGGGATGCTGCCCGGGGCCAAGGTGACGCCGGAGATCGCCGCGATCCGCGGCATCCCCGAGGGCAAGGACTGCGCCTCGCCGTCGCGCCACACCGCGTTCGGCGACGTCGACTCGATGCTGGACTTCGTGGAGCTGATCGCCACCGAGACCGGTGTGCCGGTCGGCATCAAGAGCGCGGTGGGCGAGATGGACTTCTGGCGCGAGCTGGCCACGCTGATGGCGCGGGGCGACCGCGGGGTCGACTTCGTGACCGTCGACGGCGGCGAGGGCGGCACCGGTGCGGCGCCCCTCACCTTCACGGACTCCGTGTCGCTGCCCTTCCGGATGGGCTTCTCCCGGGTCTACGGCACCTTCGCCGAGCAGGGGCTGACCGACGACCTGACGTTCATCGGCTCCGGCAAGCTCGGGCTGCCCGACAACGCAGCGGTCGCCTTCGCCCTCGGCGCCGACATGGTCAACGTGGGCCGGGAGGCGATGCTGTCCATCGGCTGCATCCAGTCGCAGAAGTGCCACACGGACAAGTGCCCCACGGGCGTCGCCACCCAGAACGCGTGGCTGGCCCGCGGTCTCGACCCGGAGTCGAAGGCCACCCGGGCCGCCGTGTATCTGCGGACGCTGCGCAAGGAGTTGACGAAGATCTCGGCGGCCGTCGGCGTGGCCCACCCGGGGCTCATCACGGCCACGGACATCGAGATCCTCAACGGCGACTACGACGCCCGCACCCTGGCCGCGGTCTACGGCTACAAGGACGGCTGGGGCGAACTCGGACCGCGCCTCGCCGACGAGATCACCGCGCTGCTCGCCGCCGAGCCGCACACCGCCCCGGACACGCTGAAGGCCTGACCGGCCGTCCCACCGGTGCGGGGGCGTCCGCGCCCCCGCACCGGATCGCCTGCGTGTCGGCCCGCGTCTCCTCACCCTCCTGCGGCGGCTCGGCGAGCGGCCCAGACGGTGCGTTCGGTGCGTACGGCGAGGTCCGTACGGCGCAGGATGCTGTTCGGGCCGTCGGTGTCCAGGAGTTCGTCGAGTGCGGCGAGGTCCTGGGGGTCGAGGACGGGCGCGGCCACGCCGCGCAGGCGCTGCAGGCTGCCATGGGCGTAGCGGCCGATCGCTTCGCTGCGCCCGCCCTCGATGTCGACGGTGAGGGTGCGCTCGTCCTCGACGGTGAAGCCGGCGGCGGCCAGCATCGGCCCCCAGTCGGCGCCGCGGTGCGGAACGTGCTCGGCGTGGAAGCTGTCGGTCGCGGCGTGGGCGCGCTCTTCGAGGCCGGGCCGGTCCTCCGGGGCGTCGGCGGGCAGGAAGCGGGGGAAGCCGGCGAGCTCGACGACGGCGAACAGGCCGCCGGGGGCGAGCAGTTCACGGACGCTGCGCAGGGCGCGTTCGGGGCGGGCCATGTGGTGCATCGAGGCGGACGCCCACACCAGGCCGGGCGTGCCGAGGTCGGGCCAATGGTCGCTGTCCAGGTCGGCCCGCACGGTCCGTACGCGCTCTTCGACTCCGCGGGCGCGTGCCTTCTCGCTCAGGATCCGGAGGTGTCCGGCCGAGTTGTCGACGGCGGTGACGTGCGCGTCGGGGAAGCGTTCGAGGAGCGCGAAGGTGCCCGTGCCGGTGCCGCAGCCCAGGTCCACGATCAGACGCGGCTCGCTGGTCAGCGGCAGCCAGGCGGTGACGGACGCGAGGTGCTCGGCGAGCACCTCGGCGTCCAGATCGAGGATCTCCGCCTGACCGGGATCGTCGTGCTCGTGGTCGCCGCCGTGGCCGTGGCCGGGGTGGTGAGCGGGCGCGTCGTGGTGGGAGGTGTGCCGGTGCGTCGGGGTCATGGCATCACCGTAAGTCCGCCATGCGCCGTTCGGGCAAGACCTTGCGCGATGCGCAAACAGATGGCTCGGTTTGCTGCCCGCCGCGCAAGACGGCCCGCCCCCCCGGTGGGTCCGGCGGACTGTGGTCCGCTATCCGATGTACCCCTGGGTGTCCGTGCAGTCGGCTTCCGAGCCGCCGGCGCCCGGGGTCTTCTGGTGGCCGCGGCGGGCGTCGCGGTCGAAGATGCCGAGGATCTCGCACGGCCCGCCCTCGGCGCCGATCGCGTGCGGCGTCATGGTGGGGAACTCCGCGGCCTGGTTGGTCTCGACGCGAAAGCGCCGGTGGCCGAGCATGAGGACGGCGGTGCCGGACAGGACCACCAGCCACTCGTGGCCGGGGTGGGCGCGCATCTGCGCCGGGTTGCCGGGCGGCGGATCGGTCAGCCGCTGACGCATCACGCTCATGCCGGGATCGCCCTTGACCGGCCAGCGCAGCAGACCGTGCGCGGCGTCGATCATCGGGCTGACGACGACGTCGGCGGAGGCGTTCTCGACGAGCTGGTCCAGGGTGGTGTCCAGGGCGCGGGCGAGAGTGACGAGCTGGTCCAGGGCGAGGCGGCGCCGGCCGTTCTCGATGCGGCTCAGCGAGGACTGGCTGAGGTTGGCGCGGCCGGCCAGCTCCTCCAGCGACCAGCCCTGGGCGACGCGCAGCGCCCGGATCCGTGTGCGTACCAGGCTGTCCAGCTGCCCGTCTTCCACCCCTGCCCCTTCGTGCTTCATGAGCAATACTCTATGCCGCTGCCGCAACCCGGTCAGTCCAGGTCGGGCGAGCGGTGCGACTCCAGTGCCTGCATGGCGCGTGACGCGTTGAACGGCAGGATCGTGACCGCGATGTGCGGCAGTTGCTCCAGGGCCCTCGACATCTTCTCGCCGGTCCCCCGGTGGAGGAGCTTGCCGAGGGCGTTGGCGTACATCCGCCGGGGCACGAGCACCGTCAGGGACGTGTCGCCGTCCTGCGTGGTGCGCGCGGCCAGTTCCCGCATCGCGTGCCGCAGACGGCGGTCGGGGCAGGCCACCAGTTCCAGCTCGACCGAGGTCGCGGACGTCGACGCCCAGCGGGCGGACAGGCGGCGCGCGTGCGCCTCGTCGATGGCGAAGTGCACGGCACGGACGCTGTCGGGCCGCAGCTCGTGGGCGTAGCGCAAGGCCTTCAGCGTGGCCAGGTCCAGCGTCTCGACGAGGACGAACACCCGGTGGCGGCGGGTACGCGGCCGGTCCGCTCCCGCGGGGAGCTGCTCCAGGGCGGCGGCCTCGCGCCGGTACTCGCGGTTGATGCGGATCAGCGCCCAGACCCCGAGCGGGAAGACCACGACGACCAGCCAGGCGCCTTCCGTGAACTTCGTGACGGCGAAGATCAGCACGACGGCGGCGGAGACGGCCGCCGCGAGCGCGTTCACCGTGATCTTCGCCCGGCGCCGTGACTCACGTCTGCGCAGGTGGTAGGCGGTGAGGCCGCTGCCGGCCATGGTGAAGGCGGTGAAGACGCCGATCGCGTACAGGGCCACCAGCTTGTCGACGCTGGCGCCCGTGACGAGCAGCAGAGCGAGCGAGAGGGCGGAGAGCGTGAGGATGCCGTTGGAGAAGGCCAGCCGGTGTCCGCGCCGGGTGAGCATCCGGGGCAGGAACCGGTCCTGGGCGACGAAGCTGGCGAGGAACGGGAAGCCGGTGAAGGGGGTGTTGGCGCCGGTGTAGAGGACCAGCGCGGTCGCCAACTGGACGAAGACCAGCCCGGCCGTTCCCACCGTTCCGGTGCCGAAGGCGAGCCTCGCCTCCTGGGCGATGACGGTGGGCGTCCCGTCGGTGTAGGGGACGGCGTGGGTGACGTGGGCGAGGGTGGAGACGCCCAGGACCAGGACGGCGAGCACACAACTCATGGTGATCAGGGTCACCCGGGCGTTGCGGCCCTGCGGTTCGCGGAAGGCGGAGATGCCGTTCGAGATGGCTTCGAGCCCGGTGAGCGACGAACCGCCGTTGGCGAAGGAACGCAGCACGATGAAGACCGAGGCGCCGTAGAGCCAGCCGTCGCCGGGGGTTCCGAGCGGCACGACACCCGGAGCATGGAGGTCGGCGTGCGGCAGTCCGCCCGTCACCGCCCGCACCGCCGCGACGAGGAAGACCAGGCCCATCGCCGCCATGAAGAGATAGGCGGGCAGCGCGAAGGTCCGGCCCGCTTCGCGCACTCCGCGCAGGTTTCCGTAGCACAGCAGCACGATCACCCCCACCGACACCGGGAGCTGGAGGTGGTCCAGCCCCGTCCAGCCGTGGCCGGCCAGGTGGGCGAGGGAGATCAGCGCGTTCGTGCCGGCCGACACCTGGACGGCCACCGTGACGACGTAGTCGACGAGCAGGGCCACGGCGGCGACCTGGGCGACGTTCGGCCCGAAGTTCTCCCGCGCCACCACGTAGGACCCGCCGGCCCGGGTGTAGATCGTCACGACGTCGCTGTAGCAGAGCGTCAGGAGCAGCAGCACCAGCAGGATCGCACCGGTCACCGGCATGACCATGGTGAAGGCGGCCGCTCCGACGACCGGCACGAGGACCCGGAGCATCTCCTCCGAGCCGTAGGCCGAGGAACTGATGCAGTCGGATGCGAGTACCCCGAGCGCCGCCGGCTTGCCCAGCTTCTCCTCACTGACGCGCTCGGTCGTGAGGGGCCTGCCGAGGAGCCGCCGCTTGACGCGATACATCGGCCGTTCGAAAGTCATGCCGCCATCACAGCGGGCGGCTGCTCCGGGGCGGGGCAGGCACCACGGGCGGCCACCCGCACGGAGGCGCCGGGCTCCCGCCGGGAGACGGCGGTGCGCGGACCCGGCGTGCGGGTCAGGCCTCGGTGACCGTGGTGGTCACCGGTGTGCCGGTCTCGACGGTCCTGCTCACGGTGCAGAGACGGTCGTGGGAGGCCTTGACCGCGCGGGGCAGGATCGCACGGGCGCGTTCGGCTCCCTCGCCGTCCGGGAAGTCCACGGTGAACGCGACTTCAAGGTTCGTGAGGCGGTTGCCCAGGTCGTCGCTGACCTTGTCCCCCCTGACCGTCACGGAGAAGCGGGCGGGCTCCGCGTGACGGGCGGTGGCGATGTCGACGTCCACGGCCGTGCAGCCGCCGATCGCGGCCAGGAACAGCTCGACGGGGGTGAACCCGGTGTCCTGGCCGCTCTCCGGGGACGTACCGAAACTGATCGATCCGCCGCGGGCGTTGGTGGCGACGAACCGGCCGCCGCCCGTGCGTTCGACGACTACGGAACGTTCCGTTTGTTCGCTCATGCCGCTCACATTAGCCACATCGGCCGTGGGGAGCGGTCCGCGCCCGCCGGAAGCCGAGGTCCGGATCGACCCCGGTCAGTTCCGTGCCGGCGGCCCACAGGCGCGCGGCGACGGACGGGTCGGCCATGTGCGCGGGGACGGGCTCGCGTCGCGGCCGGCCGCGCAGCCCGAAGACCCTCGGCCCCCAGAGCTGCCCTCCTTGTACGCCGGGGTCGAGGACGGCACGGACGAGCGGCCACGCTCCGGCGTACTTGCCCTGCACGAGGAGCCCCGCGGGCAGCCCGCGCAGCCGCTCGCCGGGGGTCGCCACGCTGAGCGGCGGACGGGAGGGAGTGAGGGAGTCCAGGGCGCCGCCGGGGTGGGCCACCACGCTGAGGACCGTGCTGTCGAGGGCGCGCAGCCGGCGGTCGAGTTCGAAACCGAAGCTCATCTGCGCCAGCTTCGACCGTCCGTAGGTGCGCTTGGGGCGGTAGTCCCGCAGCGACTGCAGATCGTCGAGGTCCAGTCGCTCGGACCGCGCCGCGAAGCTTCCGACCGTCACGACGCGGCCCGCCGGTGCGGCGGACAGGAGGGGGGCCAGCCACCGGGTCAGCGCGAAGTGGCCGAGGTGGTTGGTGGCGAACATCAGCTCGTGGCCGTCCCCGGTCTGCCGGCGCGGCGGGTCGTCGAGCGCGACGCCCGCGTTGTGGACCACCGCGTCGAGACGGTCGAGGCCGAGTCCGTCCGCGGCGGTCTTCAGGGACGGCAGGTCGGCGAGGTCCAGGCGCAGGTGCCGTACGCGCGCTCCGGGGACGCGCGAGCGGATCGAGGCCAGGGCGGTCTCGGCCCGGCCGGGGTCCCGGCTGCCGATGACGACGAGGGCCCCGGTGGTGGCGAGCTGCTCGGCGGCGAAGTAGCCGATTCCGGCGTTCCCGCCGGTGACGAGGACGTTCTTCCCCTCGGCGGACGGCAGCCGGTGCACGTCCCACGGTCGGTTCTGGGATGGGGAGGACACGATGACAGGCTCCTTGGCTTGCGGACGGCGTGCTCCTGGAGAGCACCGGCCCGCTCAAGGTCGCACCGCTCGCCGACAGATCACCGACAGCGCGCACGCGCCGCCGACAGCCGGCCGACAGCCGGGCCCGGGGCCACGGCGAGGGGCCGGAGGGTGCCGGACGCATGGACGGCCGTGCGTGCTGGACGCATGGACGGCCGTGCGTGCCGGATGCATTGACGGCCGTGGATGCCGGAACTAAGGTCGCGACGATTTCACGAACGACGTTCGACATGACGAACGCAGCGACAGACGAACCACGGTCCTCCGTCCCCTGTCCCCGCACGGCGCACGCAAAGGTGGTTCCATGCCCGCTCCCCTCAGCAGAAGGCGCCTCCTCCAGGCCGCCGGAACGACGGCCGCCGCCACCGCCGTCGGCCCCCTCGCCGCCGGCTCCCCCGCCGCCGGCTCCCCCGCCCACGGAGCGGCCCCTGCGCCGGTCCGGCCCGACGTCGGGGCGCTGGCCTTCCCCTTCGACCTCGGCCGGGTCAGGCTGACCGCGAGCAGGTGGCTGGACAACCAGAACCGCACCCTGAACTATCTGCGGTTCGTCGACGTGGACCGGCTGCTGTACAACTTCCGCGCCAACCACCGCCTGTCCACCGGGGGAGCCGCCGCGACCGGCGGCTGGGAGGCCCCCGACTTCCCCTTCCGCAGCCACGTGCAGGGCCACTTCCTCACCGCGTGGGCGCAGGCGTACGCCGCGACCGGCGACACCGTCTGCCGGGACAAGGCCCTGTACATGGTGGCCGAACTGGCCAAGTGCCAGGCCAACAACGGCGCCGCGGGCTTCGGCGCCGGGTACCTCTGCGGCTACCCCGAGTCGGACTTCGACGCCCTGGAGTCCGGGGCGCCGGTCAACGGCAACGTGCCGTACTACACGGTCCACAAGACCCTCGCCGGTCTGCTGGAGGTGTGGCGGCTCCTCGGCAGCGCCCGGGCCCGTGACGTCCTGCTCGCCCTGGCGGACTGGGTCGACCGGCGCACCGGCCGGCTGAGCACCGCACGGATGCAGGCCGTCCTGGAGACCGAGTTCGGCGGCATGAACGCCGTCCTGACCGACCTCGGCCGGCAGACCGGCGACGCCCGGTGGCAGGCCGTCGCCCAACGCTTCGACCACGCCGCGGTGTTCGACCCGCTGGCGGCGAACCAGGACCGGCTGGCGGGGCTGCACGCCAACACGCAGGTGCCCAAGTGGATCGGGGCCGTGCGCGCGTACAAGGCCACCGGCACGACGCGCTACCGGGACATCGCCGCCAACGCCTGGAACATGTGCGTCGGCGCCCACACCTACGCCATCGGCGGCAACAGCCAGGCGGAGCACTTCCGCGCCCCGAACGCCATCGCCGCGCACCTGGCGAACGACACCTGCGAGAGCTGCAACACCGTCAACATGCTCACCCTCACCCGGGAGCTGTTCACGCTGACGCCGGACCGGGCCGAGCTGTTCGACTTCTACGAGCAGGCGTGGCTCAACCACATGACCGGCCAGCAGAACCCGGCCGACCCGCACGGCCACGTCACCTACTTCACCCCGCTGAGGCCGGGCGGACGGCGCGGCGTGGGTCCGGCGTGGGGCGGCGGCACCTGGAGCACCGACTACACCACGTTCTGGTGCTGCCAGGGCACCGGTCTGGAGATGCACACCCGGCTGATGGACTCCGTCTACTTCCACGACGGCGGCACCACCCTGACCGTGAACCTGTTCGTCCCCTCGGTCCTCACCTGGGCCGCGCGCGGCATCACCGTCACCCAGACCACCTCGTACCCGGTGAGCGACACGACCACCCTCCGCATCACCGGCGACGCGGGCGGCACCTGGGCGCTGCGCGTGCGCATCCCGGGCTGGACCGACGGTGCCGTCGTCGGCGTCAACGGCGTCGCGCAGGACATCACCGCCACGCCCGGGACCTACGCCACCGTGGAACGCGCCTGGGCCTCCGGGGACACCGTCACCGTCCGGCTGCCGATGCGCACCGTCGTACGGCCCGCCCCCGACAATCCGAACGTCGGTGCCGTCACCCACGGCCCGGTCGTCCTGTCCGGCGACTACGGCGACACCGCGCTGTCCTCCCTGCCCTCCCTGGACGTCGGCTCGGTCAGGCGGACCGGTTCGGCCGCGCTCGCCTTCACCGCGACGGCGAACGGTGCCGCCGTGGACCTCGGCCCGTTCCACGACGCCCACGGGCACAACTACACCGTCTACTGGAACACCGGTGGCCTGGCCTCCGTCCGCATCGCCAACGCCGTCGGCGGTCTGGTGCTGGGCATCCAGGACATGTCCACGGCCGACGGCGGCCGGGCCCTGCTGTGGACCGACTCCGGGACCGCCGACCACGACTGGGAGCTGGTGCCCGACGCGGGTGGCACGCACCGCCTGCGCAACGTCCACAGCGGGAAGGTGCTGGGCGTGCTCGACATGTCCACGGCCGACGGCGCCGCCGTGCTGCAGTGGTCGGACAACGGCACCGCCGACCACCGGTGGACGCTCCAGGACCTGGGCGACGGCACCTGCACCATCCGCAACGCCCACAGCGGGAAGCTGCTCGCCGTCCGGAACGGCTCCCCCGCCGTCGGCGCCTTCGTCGTCCAGGACGCGGACGACGGCACGGCCGACAACCGCTGGCGCGTCCTGCGCTGAGCCGGACCCCGCGAGGCGCCGTCCGGGCCGGGTCCCGGCGCACTCGCCGCGACCCGGCCCGATAGCATGCACACGGCTTCGGGGAAGGGCCTCGGAGCCGTGTGGTTTCCAGTGGGCTGGGGGTCGGTATGGTCGCGGGTCGTGTGGTGCGCTTCGACGCTACGCGGGGTTACGGGTTCATCGCGCCGGAGGACGGCGGCGAGGACATCTTCCTGCACGTGAATGATCTGCTCATCCCCGAGGAGTACGTCCGCTCCGGTCTGGTCGTGGAGTTCGACGTGGAGCGCGGCGAGCGCGGGCTCAAGGCGTCGGGCATCCGCCTCCCCGAGGGCGAGGTGGCCGGGCCCCCGCGGCGCCGGCAGGAGTCCGCGCCCCGGGCCCCGATGTCCGACGAGAACGGCCAGCCGCTGTGCGACGTGCTGAGTTCCGACGAGTACCGGCGCGACGTGACGGAACTGCTGCTGACCTCGAGTCCGCAGCTGACCGCGGAACAGGTCCTCACCATCCGCGGCGCCCTCCTGAAGTTCAGCGAGGGCCACGGCTGGGTCGAGGACTGAGGCCGCGCCCGGCCGCCGCGAGCGGCCTCAGCCTCCGTGGACGGTGAGCCGGTAGCCCCCGGGCCCGGTGAAGGTGAACATCGGCCCGAAGGGGCTGTCCTGCACCGGACCCGCGACCTCGACACCGGCGTCGACGAGCCGTGCGTGCAGCGCGGGGGCGTCGTCGGTGCGCAGCCACAGGGCCACGCCCAGGCCGGGGACGGCGTCGCCGGTCAGGTCGGTGCCCGGGAGCGGTTCCCGGACGGCGAAGGGGACCGGGCTGGTGGCGAAGACCACCGCGCCGGGCGGAGACGCGGGGGCGCGGCGCAGGCCGAGGTGCTCCTCGAAGAAGGCCGCGGCGGCGGGCACGTCCGTGACCTGCAGGGCGATGAAGTCGGGACCTTCGACGGCGGCGGTCATGGTGTCCTCCGGAGATGTTGGGCCCAGGACTGTGATGCCAGGACCTCGATGTCAGGGCTTTGACATGGGGACGATAGGCGGGCGCGCGCTCGCATGTCAAAATGCTGACATGGAGACTCCGACGCCCGTTCCCCCGCCGCACGCCGCCAAGGACGTCACCGAGCACGTGGGGTACCGCCTCAAGCGCGCCTCGGCCGCCCTGCGCACCGCCATGGACCGAGCACTGCGGGAGCACGGGCTGACCGTCCCGCAGTACTCCTGCCTCGAGCTCCTCGACGAGCAGCCCGGCCTGTCCAACGCCGACCTCGCCCGCGGCACCTTCGTCACCCGGCAGTCGGCCAACGTCGTCCTGCGCGGGCTCAAGGACGCGGAGCTGATCACACGGCCGCAGTCCGCCGAACACGGCCGCGCCCTGCCCGTGCACCTCACGGCGGCCGGGAGGGAACGCCTGCACGCCGCCCGCCGGGCGGTCTACGCGATCGAGGTGCGCATGATCAGCGGTGTCCCCGCGGACCGTCTCGCGGCACTGCTGTCCGACCTCGACGCCATGACGGAGGCGCTCGGCGACTGACCGGGCGGCAGGCGCTAGTCGATCAGTGCGTCCGCGGCGATGATCGCCAGGCCGAGCAGCATGTCGAGGGCGCCCGCCCGGCAGGAGGCCAGGCGGCCGAGCCCGGCGGCGCGGGCGGCCGTGACACCCAGGCAGAAGAGGGAGACGGTGTTCAGCCCCAGGGCCGTGTCGACGGCCGTCTCCTCCGCCCACCACCCGGCCGAGGCCGCGAGCACCAGTACGACGGTCGGCAGCGCGGCGGCGACCAGCGGCCACTCGTCGAGCACGGCGCGCACCCTGCCCGGCCGGGCCGCGCCGTCGCCGGACGCACGCCGGGCGATGACGTGGGCGTACCCGTGGGCCACGGCGGAGACCAGCGCGGTGAGCAGCACCCACAGCGCGTCCTGACCCGGGTTGGCCTTCTCCCCCGGCACGTCCAGCGCGGCCACCAGGGCACTCGCCAGCACCAGGCCGTAGATGCCCTTGAACAGCCACTGCTCGGGCCGGCCCCGGAGGATGCCCCTGGGCGCCGGGCTCCCGGCTGCGGCACCGGCGTGCGCGTTCATCCGGGCGAGCCGGTCGGCCCCGTACCGCCGAGGATCCCGATTCCCATGCCGCGCCTCTCTTCCTCCCGGAGCCTGGTGGCTCAGTCACCACTGTGTCGGCGGACGGGGAGGACGGCGCTCTGGGCGCCCCGAAGGGATGAGTGGCCTCAGGCCGCGCAGTCCGGGCAGACGCCGCGGTACGTGACCTCGACCTCGGAGACGGTGAAACCGAAGGACTGGGACGCCGGGAGGTCGGCGAGGGGGTCGCCCGTCGGCCGTACGTCCCGCATCGAGCCGCAGCGCGAGCAGAGCAGATGGTGGTGGGGGCGGTGGGCGTTCGGGTCGTAGCGCTTGGCGCGGCCGTCGGTCGCGACCTCGAGGACCTCTCCCCGGTGGACCAGTTCGCGCAGCGTGTTGTACACCGTCGCCCGGGAGATCTCGGGCAGTCGCTCCGCGGCGCGGGCGTGCACCTCGTCGGCGGTCAGGTGCACGTGGTCTCCGTCGAGGACCTCGGCGACGACGCGGCGCTGGGCCGTCAGGCGCCAGCCGCGTTCGCGAAGCCTCTCCAGGAGATCACTCATGGGCAGCACCCTAGCAGGGAACGGCGCCAACTCAAGAGCCGATATCGCTCTGGATAGCGCCTTGCCTTAGATCCTGTCCAAGGTAGGGTGTGTCCATGAACGCGCGGGGCAGCTTGCCCCGGACCGCCGGCCGGCCGGGACCGTCAGGCCTTGAGCGTCATGCGAAGAACCACTCCGAGGAGCAAGCCTTGCCTGAGAACAACCAGAAGCCGCTGACCACGGTTGCCGGTGCACCGGTTCCCGACAACCAGAACTCCCTGACGTCGGGTCCGCGTGGGCCGATGCTGCTGCAGGACGTGTGGTTCCTGGAGAAGCTCGCCCACTTCGACCGCGAGGTCATTCCGGAGCGCCGGATGCACGCCAAGGGCTCGGGCGCCTTCGGCACCTTCACGGTGACCCACGACATCACGCGCTACACGAGCGCGAAGATCTTCTCCGAGGTCGGCAAGAAGACCGAGCTGTTCGCCCGGTTCTCCACGGTCGCCGGTGAGCGCGGTGCCGCCGACGCCGAGCGCGACATCCGCGGTTTCGCCGTGAAGTTCTACACCGAGGAGGGCAACTGGGACCTCGTCGGCAACAACACCCCCGTCTTCTTCTTCCGTGACCCGCTGAAGTTCCCGGACCTCAACCACGCGGTGAAGCGCGACCCGCGCACCAACCTGCGCAACGCCGAGAACAACTGGGACTTCTGGACCAACCTCCCCGAGGCCCTGCACCAGGTCACCATCGTGATGTCCGAGCGCGGCATCCCGGCCTCGTACCGGCACATGCACGGGTTCGGCTCGCACACCTACAGCTTCGTCAACGCCGAGGGCGAGCGGTTCTGGGTCAAGTTCCACCACCGCACCCAGCAGGGCATCAAGAACCTCACCGACGCCGAGGCCGAGGCCCTGGTCGGCAAGGACCGCGAGTCGCACCAGCGCGACCTCTTCGACGCGATCGAGAACGGCGACTTCCCGAAGTGGAAGCTGTTCGTGCAGATCATGCCGGAGGCCGACGCGGAGACCTACCGCTTCCACCCCTTCGACCTCACCAAGGTCTGGTCGAAGAAGGACTACCCGCTGATCGAGGTCGGCGAGTGGGAGCTGAACCGCAACCCCGACAACTACTTCGCGGACGTCGAGCAGGCCGCCTTCAGCCCGGCCAACGTGGTCCCGGGCATCGGCTTCTCCCCCGACCGGATGCTGCAGGGCCGCCTCTTCTCCTACGGCGACGCCCAGCGCTACCGTCTCGGCGTCAACCACCACCAGATCCCGGTCAACGCCCCGAAGAGCCCGGTGAACTCCTTCCACCGCGACGGCGCCATGCGCGTCGACGGCAACCAGGGTGCCACCCCGGGCATCGAGCCCAACTCCTACGGGCGCTGGCAGGAGCAGCCCGCCTACCGCGAGCCCGCGCTGGCCGTGGGTGCCGTCGCCGACCGGTTCAACTACCGCGAGGACGACGACAACTACTTCGAGCAGCCCGGCAACCTGTTCCGGCAGATGACCCCGGAGCAGCAGCAGGTTCTCTTCGAGAACACGGCGCGCGCGATCAACGGCGCCTCGGAGCAGACCGTCGCGCGGCACATCGCCAACTGCACCAAGGCCGACCCGGCCTACGGCGAAGGCGTCCGCAAGGCGATCGAGGCCCTGGCCGCCGACACCCTCTGACCGTCCGGTCGGACAGACGCGCGGTACGCGGCACCGCACCGGCGCGGGCACCTCACGGGGGCCCGCGCCGGTGCGGCCGTACCGCCACGGAGACTTCATGAACACGCACAACAGCGCCGGACTGACACCCGAGCAGACCGAGCGCGTCGTGGCCATCGCCATGGACCTGGCCCGGGAGGGCGACACCGGGCAGCTGGTGGAGTTCGTCACGCACGGGCTGCCCGTGGACGTACGCGACCCGGCCGGCAACACCCTCCTCATGCTCGCCGCCTACCACGGTCACGCCGGCACCGTCCGGGCCCTGGTCCAGCACGGCGCCGACCCCGACCTGCGCAACGACCGGGATCAGTCCCCCATCGCCGGTGCCCTGTTCAAGGGCGCCGACGACGTGGTGGCCGTACTGCGGGAGGCCGGCGCGGACCTCGACTCCGGTACGCCCACCGCGCGGGCCGCCGCCTCCATGTTCGGCCGGGACCACCTGCTCGCGGGCTGACCCGGCCCGGGCGCCTACCGGCCGCGCACGTGCAGGCCGAAGCCGCTGCGGCCCGGTTCCTCCAGGCCCTGCTTCAGGCGCAGTGACGGGATCTCGTAGTCGCCGTGGTTCTGAGGCCGGAAGGCGATCGGCTCGGTCGTCTCCAACGACAGCAGCCGCTCCCGCCACGCCTTGGCGGCGTCCTCGAAGCCGTCCTCGCCGAGCCGGTCGGCGCCGTGGAGGACGAAAGGCGGCAGGACCTCGAGGCCGGGGTAGTACAGGATCCCGTGGTGGATCGGGAAGAGCAGGTCCTCGATCGGGCCGTTGATCCCCCGGTCGCTGTAGTGGGACTCGGCGCCTCCGACGGTCACCGACAGGATCGCCCGCCGTCCGCGCAGCGTCCCCTCCCCGTAACGCTCGCCGTACCGGGTCCCGTCGTGCACGCCGACGCCGTAGGCGAAGCGGTGGGTGAACACGCGGTCGACCCACCCCTTGAGGATCGCCGGCATCGTGTACCACCACAGCGGGAACTGGAGGACCACCGTGTCGGCCCACAGCAGTTTCTCCTGCTCGGCCACCACGTCGGGCGTGAGCGCTCCGGCCTCGTGGGCCCGGCCCGAGTTCGGCACCACCCGCAGCGGGCTCGTGGCGTACTCGCCGTAGTCCGCCGCGTCCGCGGTGGCCTTCCAGTCCATCGCGTACAGGTCGCTCACCCGCACCTCGTGCCCGGCGGCCGTCAGGGTGGCGACGGCGAGGTCCTTCAGCGCACCGTTCAGCGAGCGCGGCTCGGGGTGGGCGTGGACGATGAGCGCCTTCATGGCGGTTCCCTTCGACGACGGGGCCGGTCGTCACCGATGCTGGGCCGGTCCGGTCCCGTTGTGCAGGGGCGCCGCTTCCGTCGGACGGGACTTCCTGGTACCGGCAGGACCACCCTGGCGCACGGGGCCGAAGCCATACTGGGGGCCATGGACGATCTCGCGGGCTTCCTGCGCACCCGGCGCTCCCGGGTCGATCCCTCCTCCGTCGGCATCCCCGCCGCCAGCCGCCGCCGTGTGGAGGGGCTGCGCCGTGAGGAGGTCGCGCACCTGTCCGGGGTCAGCGTCGACTACTACGTGCGCCTGGAGCAGGGCCGCGCCACGCAGCCCTCCGAGCAGGTCCTCGACTCCCTCGCCCGGGTCCTCGGCCTCGACGAGACCGAGCGCGGCCACCTGGGCCGGCTCGCGCGGCAGCGCCGCCGCCGGGCGAAGTCGCCGGGCGGGCGCCTGCGCCCGGAGCTGCTGCGCGTGCTCGACCTCGTCGGCGACGCACCCGCCCTGATCATGGACCACCGGCTGGACGTCGTCGCCGGGAACCGCCTCGCCGGGCTCCTCTACGGCCGGCAGCCGCGGGGTCTGAACACCGCGCGGCACATCTTCCTGGAGGAGACCGAGCGCGGCCTGTACGCCGACTGGGAGACCTGCACCCTGGACGCCGTCGGGCACCTGCGGCTGGCGGCCGGCAAGTATCCGGACGATCCTCGACTGGCCTCGCTCATCGGCGAGTTGGCGATGGGCAGCGAGCGCTTCCGCCGGCTGTGGGCCCGTGCGGACGTACGCGCCCGCACTCACGGGCGCAAGGCGTACCGGCACCCGCTGGTCGGTCTGCTGGAACTGCACCAGGAGAACTTCGCGCTGCCGGACAAGTCGGGCATGGAGCTGCTGGTACTGACCGCGGCGCCCGGGAGTGCGACCGAGGACGGGCTGCGCCTGCTGGCGTCGCTCGGCGGTGACGTCACGAGCGGCGCAGAAAGCCGGGCGCCCGGCCCTCGCACGACGTGAGGCCGCCGGTGGCTCGATCCGGCGGTGCGCGCACGTGCCACACGCGTGAATCGGGCGCCGAACCCGATACTGCAGAAAGCGCGGTGGCGCAAACACATCCGTGGGGTTTCACCGATTCATTGATCAACTCCCAAAGCTTGACCATGAATTGCACACATCCCCTCTACACGGTGGCCCCGATGGTCTAGATTGACCGTGCTTCGGCTGTTCAGGCACGGGGCGACCGATAACGATCTTTAGGTCGGGGGCAGGGGGGTCTGCTGATACCACGGTGAGCTGTGCACTTTTCTGTGACACAGCCAATCCGTCGTGCGCGGGCAGGCGGGGGCCGCCCGCGGGGAGGAACGGCACGGCGCGGGAGGCGGGGGCCTCCCGAGGGGGAGGAACAGTGCTAGGCGAACACGTCGAACCACTGGGGACCTGGGGGGTTCTGTGCGGCAAGGGGGATTGGTCAGCGCGTTTCCGTCGGCCCGCGGCCAACTGGCGGAGGGGGCGGTCGGCCGGCCGGCGATCGACTGGGAGCAGCGGTACCGCCGTACCGTGATCACCAGCGACACCGTGACCACGGCCGTCGTGGTGGCGGGCATAGGGAATTTCTTCGGGGTCCGGGACGCGGCCAACTGGCACGAGAAGTGGGGAATTCTCGCGTTCGGCACCGAACTGCTGGTGCTGGGGGCACTCGCGGTCAGCCGGTCGTGGTCCCCGGCGGTACTCGGACAGGGAGCCGAGGAATTCCGCCGGCTCGGGCGCTCGCTTTTCATGGCGACCGTCGTACTGGCGCTCGGCGGAATCGCCCTGACCTCGCGCAACATCAAATTGTGGATCTTCGTCGCCGTTCCCGCGATCGCGATCGTCACCATGGTCGCGCGGTATGTGCTGCGGCTGTGGCTGCACCGGCAGCGCAAGGAGGGACGGTGCCTGAGGCCGGTGCTCGCCGCGGGCAGCCCGGCCACCGTACGCGACCTGATCACCCGCACCCGGCGCTTCCCGCACCTCGGCTGGCGCGTGGACGCGGTGTGCACGACGGACAGTCCGGGACTGGACGGCGGTGGCCGACTGGACGGCGTGCCGGTCGTCGGCCCGCTGTCGGACGTGGCCGACCACGTCCGCCGCGACGGCTACCGGGTCGTCGCCATCACTCCGGACCCGCACTGGACGCCGCACCGGTTGCAGCGGCTGGCCTGGAACCTGGAGGGCAGCGACGCCGAGATGGTCGTGGCCCCGGTGCTGATGGAGGTGGCCGGTCCCCGGCTGCACGTCGACGCGGTGCTCGGGATACCGCTGCTGCGGGTCAGCATGCCGGCCTTCACCGGCGGCCGCCGGGCGATCAAGGCGGTCGTCGACCGGTTGGGCGCGGCGGTCCTGCTGACGCTGTTCGCCCCGCTGATGCTGTTCGTCGCCCTGCTCGTCCTGGTGGACAGCCGGGGCGGTGTCTTCTACCGCCAGCGCAGGGTGGGCAAGGACGGCCGCGAGTTCACCATCGTCAAGTTCCGCACCATGGTCGCCGGGGCCGACCGGGCGCGGGCCGCGCTGGCCGACCGCAACGAGGGCGCGGGCCTGTTGTTCAAGCTGCGCCGGGACCCGCGGGTGACGCGGGTGGGCACGGTGCTGCGCCGGTACTCGATCGACGAGCTGCCGCAGCTCTTCAACGTGCTCACCGGTTCGATGTCGCTCGTCGGTCCGCGGCCGCCGCTGCCGGAGGAGTCCGCGGCGTACGGCCCGGACATCCGAAGACGGCTGCTGGTCAAGCCCGGGCTCACCGGCCTGTGGCAGATCAGCGGACGCAGCGACCTGCCGTGGGACGAGGCGGTCCGGCTGGACCTGCGGTACGTGGAGGACTGGTCGCTCGCCCTGGACACGGTGATCTTGTGGAAGACGCTCCGTGCGGTCGTGCACGGGCAGGGGGCCTATTGATGCGCGGCGGTCGTCCGACCGGCGCGCGGACCGCAGGCCGTCAGGGCCTGCCTGGGGGGAGGAACGGGTCATGAGGGTCAGCGTTTTCGGCCTGGGCTATGTGGGCTGCGTGTCGGCCGCGTGCCTGGCCGGCAAGGGGCACGAGGTCATCGGGGTCGACGTGAACCAGGTGAAGGTCGACCTGGTCAACGACGGCAAGGCCCCGGTGGTCGAGGAGCGGATCGGCGAACTGGTCGGCGAGGTCGTGGGCAGCGGAGCGCTGCGCGCCACCCGTGACGTCCGCGAGGCGATCACGGGCAGCGACATCTCCCTGGTCTGCGTGGGCACGCCGTCGGAGCCCAACGGCAGCCTGTGCACGACGTACTTGGAGCGGGTCACCGAGGAGATCGGCGCCGCGCTGGCGGACCGTGCCGGGCACGGCGGGCGGCACACCGTGGTGTTCCGCAGCACCATGCTCCCCGGCACCTGCGCCAACCTGCTGATACCGATCCTGGAGAAGTACGTCGGCGGCACCGCCGGGGTCGACTTCGGAGTGGCGGTCAATCCGGAGTTCCTGCGCGAGGGCACCAGCGTGCGCGACTTCTTCGACCCGCCCAAGACCGTCGTCGGCGAACTCGACCCGGCCAGCGGCGACGCCGTGCTGGGACTGTACGAGGGTCTGCCCGGCGAGGTGTTCCGGGTGCCGGTGGCGACGGCCGAGGCGATCAAGTACGCGGACAACGCCTTCCACGGCCTCAAGATCGGCTTCGCGAACGAGCTGGGCGCGGTGTGCCGGGCGCTCGGGGTGGACTCGCACCAGGTGATGGACGTGTTCCTGGCCGACCGCAAGCTGAACATCAGCCCGGCCTACCTGCGCCCCGGCTTCGCCTTCGGCGGCTCCTGCCTCCCCAAGGACCTGCGCAGCCTGGTCCACGCCGCCCAGCGGGCCGACGTGTCGGTGCCCCTCCTCTCGCACGTGCTGCCCTCCAACTCCGCGCATCTGGAGCGCGCGGTGGAGCTGGTGGAGCGGGCCGGGAAGCGCCGGGTGGGGCTGTTCGGGCTCTCCTTCAAGCCCGGCACCGACGACCTGCGCGAGAGCCCGCTCGTCGAGCTGGCGGAGCGGCTCTTCGGCAAGGGCTACGACCTCAGGATCCACGACGCCAACGTGAGCCTGTCCCGGCTGCTGGGTGCCAACCGCGAGTACGTCGAGACCCGGCTGCCGCACCTCGCGCAACTGCTCGCGGACTCCGTCGACGAGGTCCTCGACCACGCCGAGGTGTGCCTGGTGGGCACCAGGGACCCGGCCGTGCTGTCGGCGCTCCCCCACGGCGGCGACCCGCTGCTGATCGACCTCGTCCGCCTTCCCGACGCCGACACGCGCCGGGCCGAACCGGGGTACGTGGGCCTTGCTTGGTGACACGACGTCAGGTGACGCGGCCTCGGGTGCCGCGCCCCACGGTGGCGGCGCCGGCGGCCGGCCGGGGCGGCGCGCGCTGATCCTGGTGGAGAACCTGTCGGTGCCCTTCGACCGGCGGGTGTGGCAGGAGTGCACGACGCTGCGCGACGCGGGCTGGAAGGTGCACGTCATCTGTCCCCGGGGGACCGGGCGGGACACGGAGGCGGAGACGGAGATCGACGGGGTGCGCATCCACCGCTACCCGTTGCGCGCGGCCACCGGCGGACCGGCCGGCTACCTGCGCGAGTACGGGGCGGCGCTCTGGCACACGGCCCGGCTGGCCCGCAGGGTGGGGCCGGTGCACGTGGTCCACGCCTGCAACCCGCCCGACCTGCTGTTCCTGCCGGCCCTGTGGCTCAAGCGGCGCGGCGCGCGGTTCGTCTTCGACCAGCACGACCTGATCCCCGAGCTGTACCTGTCCCGGTTCGGCCGCGGCAAGGACCTGCTGTACCGCGCCGTGTGCGCGCTGGAACGGCTGACCTACCGGAGCGCGGACATCGTGCTCGCCACCAACGAGAGCTACAAGGACGTCGCGGTCCGCCGGGGCGGCCGGCGGCCCGAGGACGTCTTCGTGGTGCGCAGCGCGCCCGCCACCGACCGGTTCCAGCAGGTGCCGCCCGAACCCGAACTGAAGCGGGGCAAGCCCCATCTGCTGTGCTATCTGGGCGTCATGGGGCCCCAGGACGGTGTCGACTACGCCCTGCGGGCCCTGGCGAAGCTGCGCGACGAGCTCGGGCGGACCGACTGGCACGCGGTCTTCGTCGGCTCCGGCGACGCCTTCGACGCGATGGTGGAGCTGTCCCGGTCGCTGGGGCTCGCCGATCAGGTGCAGTTCACCGGACGCGTCCCGGACGCCGACCTGGTGCGCTACCTGTCCACCGCGGACGTGTGCCTCTCGCCGGACCCGCGCAATCCGCTCAACGACGTGTCGACCATGAACAAGGTCCTGGAGTACATGGCGATGGGCCGTCCCATCGTGTCGTTCGACCTGCGGGAGGCGCGGGTCTCCGCCGGTGACGCCGCCGTCTACGCGGCCGCGGACGACGAGGCCGAATTCGCTTTTCTCGTCGCGCAGTTGCTGGACGACCCGGAGAAGCGGGCACGGATGGGCAAGATCGGCGAGGAACGGGTCAACGGGCCGCTGGCCTGGCGCAACTCGCAGGCGTCGCTGCTCGCCGCGTACGCCGCGGCCTGCCGTGCGGGGATCGAAGCAGGGAGAAGGCAGCGCCGTTGAGTGAGGACACGATACGCCTGGTCACGGTCGGGCGGATTCTCCGCCGGCGGCGACGGCTGCTCGCCGTCCTCGTCGTGCTGGGCGCCCTCGTCGGCTACGGCGTCTCGGTGCTGTTCCCGCCGCGGTACACGGCGACGGCCTCCGTCCTGCTGCCGGGGCAGTGGGAGGAGCGCGAGCTGCGCACCCAGGTGGAGATCGCGACCAGCTCGTCGGTGGTCGACAGGGCGGCGGACACGCTCCGCTGGAGCGGCGTCGGCAGCAAGGAGCTGCGCGAGCGGGTGAGTGCCAGGATCTCCGACGGCAACATCGTCAAGATCTCGGGGACGGCCGACACCCCCGAGCGCGCGCAGCGGCTCTCCGACGAGATGGCCCAGCAGTTCGTGGCGTACGCGGCACAGATCGCCGGCGGCACCACCGGTCCCGGCGGCGCGACGGGACCGGAGGCCCTGCGGCAGCAGGTGACGCGGACCAACCAGCGCATCACCGACCTGGCCGACGCGGCCGACCCCGGGCAGACCGTGGAGAGCGTGCAGGCCCGCACCGAGCTGGAGAAGCTGCGCTCCGCGCTGCAGGAGGCGATGCAGAAGCTCGAGGAGACCGACCCCGCGAGCAGCAAGGCCGGCCTGGTCGTGATGGGGGCGGCCCCCCGGCCGGCCGGCGAGGCGCCCCCGACCCGGTGGCAGCTCGTCGGCGGCGGTGCGCTGCTGTTCTTCGTGCTGTCGGTCGCCGGCCATCTCGCCGCCGCACGGGTGAACCGGCGCCCGCGCTCCGAGCCGGAGATCGCCGCGGCGCTGGGCTCGGCGCTGCTGGGGACCGTCGACGTCCCCGGGCGGCGGCGCGCGCTCCGGCCGAAGGCGCGCGGGGTGCGGGACCGCCTCCGGCGGCTGCTGGGCGTCGACACGCGGTGGGACCTGCCGGCCCCGCGGTCGTCCGGCGACGAGGCGGGGCGGCGGATCCGCTACCGGCGGGTGTGCGCCCGCCTGCGGGACCGGGTGCCGAACGCGCGCCGGCTGCTGGTCGTCGTACCCGACGACGACGAGGTCGCCCGCCGGGCGGCCGGGCAGCTCGCGGCCGAGGCGGAGGGCGACCCGCTGCTGCGGGTGGTGGAGGTGCAGGTGTCCCGGCCGCTGGTGCCTGACCGCGGCACCGAGTCCGGTGCCCTGGTCGTGCTCAGCGCGGGCGCCCGGACGGCCGAGGAGCTCGCCGGGGTGGCCGAGGCGTGTGCGGACGGCGGCCACGAGGTCGTCGGCGTCGTCGTGGCCGGCGCCGTCCGGGCCCCTTCGTCGGGGTCGGCCGGCCGGCCCCCGGAGCCTGCCGCCGCGGTGGCCGCGGAGCACGAGCACGCGACGGGAGGTTCCGCATGACGACGGCCACGGACGCGCAGTCCCCGGCCTCCGCTCCGCTGCTCGACCTGCAGGCACTGGTGGTGGCGGTGCGCAGGCGGCGCCGGCTGTGGGGCGCCCTGGCCCTGCTGGGGCTGCTGGCCGGTGCCGCCGTGGCGGTGCTGCTGCCGCCCCGGCCCGCCGCGGTGGTCAAGGTGCTGGTCGCGCACAAGGAGGACCAGCCCAACGACACCGGAACGCTGATCAGCACCGATGTCGAACTGCTCGCCACCACGCGGATCGCGCGGCAGGCCCTGCGCTCGCTCGGCTCCGGTCAGGACCCGGAGGACTTCATGCGGGACTACCGGGGCACCGGACTCACCAACAACCTGATGCGGATCGATGTGACGGGCGACAGCGACGCCGAGGCGGTGGCCCGGGCCAAGGCGCTGGCCGACGCGTTCGTCGCGGACCACGTGCGGCGGATGCGGGAGTCCGCCGATGCCGAGGCCGAGTCCCTGCTCGACCAGCGCGACCGCATGCGCAAGGAGCTCGCCCAGGTCAACAAGGCGATCGGGGACCGTTCGCCGGACGACGACCCGAAGGCGTCGGCGAGCATCGAATCCCTCTACGCCCGCCGGGCCGAACTGGACTCGCGGATCGCCGAGTTCGACCAGCGGGCCGCGGAGGCGCGCACCGGCACGCCCGAGGTCGTCGCCGGCACGCAGATCGTGGACGCCCCGCACGCGGTACGGCACTCACTGCCCAGGGCGGTGGGCACCGACGCAGCGATCGGGCTCGTCCTCGGACTCGTCGTCGGGCTGGTTTTGGCCGCGGTCGGCTCGGTGGTGGCGGACCGCCCCGTGCTGCGCCGGGACATCGCGGCACACCTGGGGGCCTCGGTCCTCGCGGAGCTGCGCCGCGCCCCCCGCCGGACGGCGGGGCGGTGGCAGCGCCGCCGCTCCCATGCGGCGCGCGAACGGCTCACCACCACCCTGGCCCGCATCGTGCGCCGCTCCCCGGAACCGGTGTCACTGCTGGAACTGGGGTGTGCGCGGGCCGCCGCCGTGATCGCCCTGGACCTCGCCGGGGCACTGGAGGCGGACGGGCCCGTGGCCGTCGTCGACGGCCTGCCCGGCACGGAGCTGGCCGACGGGAGGCGCACGTCCCCGGCGGGGCCGGTCGTGCTCAGCGGTGAACGCGCCGCGGCCGAGCCGTCGCAGGGGCGCCGGATCGGCGTCGGCTCGGTCGGGCCGGGGACGGCGTGGACCGACCTGCACTACCTCGGCAGCCGGACGGTGCTCGTCGTACGGGCCGGGCACGGCAGCACCGCGTGGCTGCACACGGTGGCCAGGCAGCTCGCGGACCAGCGCGTCGAGGTGATCGGTGTGGTGCTGATCGACCCCGATCCCCGCGACCGGACCGACGGCACCCTGTGGGACGGCCCGCGCAGCGCGCCGCGCGGCCTCGCCGAACGGCCGAAGCGGCACAACGGCACGGGGCGGCCGAGGGCGGAACGGCCGTCGATGCCGGCCGCGCGGGTCCCGGACAGCGACCAGGAGGTGCGGTAGCGCATGTGTGGCATCGCAGGGACGTTCCACTGGCCGGACGGGAAGGCCGTGACCGACCGGCTCACCGACGTGCTCGCCCACCGCGGTCCGGACGGGGCGGGCCGCTACAGCCACCCCGCCGGGGACGGCGAGGTGCACCTCGGGCACCGCCGGCTGGCGATCGTCGACCTGTCCGGTACGGGCGCCCAGCCGATGGTGTCGGACGGCCTCGCCCTGACCTACAACGGGGAGCTGTACAACGCGCCCCGGCTCCGCGGCGAGCTGGAGGCGGCGGGGGTGCGCTTCCGCGGCACCTCCGACACCGAGGTGGTGCTGGAGGCCTGGCGGCGCTGGGGCACGGACTGCCTGCCCCGGCTGCGCGGCATGTTCGCCTTCGCCGTGTTCGACGAGCGCACCGGTGAACTGGTGCTCGCCCGCGACCAGCTCGGCATCAAGCCCCTGTTCCTGCTGCGGCGCGGCGAGGGTCTGGTCTTCGCCTCCGAGCTGAAGGCGCTCGCCGCGGTGACCGGCGGGAAGCTGGAGGTGGACCACGCGGCGCTGGTGGCCTCGCTGCTGTACTACTGGGTGCCGGACTCGCGGTGCGCGTTCCGCGAGGCGGAGAAGCTGCCGCCGGGCAGCTGGCTGCGGTGCCGGCCCGACGGCCGGGTGGAGCGCGGCCGGTACTGGAACCTGAAGGACGTCGCCGCCGAGGGCCAGGAGCGGGCCCGCGCCGGCGAGCGGCCGGACCTGGCCGCCGCCGTCGAGGAGTCGACCCGCAGCCACCTGCTGGCCGACGTGCCGGTGGCGACCTTCCTGTCCGGGGGGCTCGACTCCAGCTACCTGACCGCGCTGGCGGCCCGTCACCGGCCGGGGATCTCCGCCTACACGATCGGGTTCCGCGCCGAGGACGCCCGGTTCGAGGCGATGCCGGACGACCTGCGCTACGCCCGGCAGGTCGCCGCGCGGTTCGGCGTCGACCTGCACGAGATCGAGATCGCCCCGGACGTGCTCGACCTGTTGCCGCGGATGACGTACCACCTGGACGAGCCGATCGGCGACCCGGCCGCGATCAACACGTTCCTGATCTGCTCGGCCGCCCGGGAGGCCGGGGTCAAGGTGATGCTCTCGGGGATGGGAGCCGACGAGCTGTTCGCCGGGTACCGCAAGCACCTGGCCAACCTGCTGGCGCTGCGCTACCAGCGCGTCCCGCGGCCGCTGCGGCGCGGGGTGTCCGCGGCCGTGGACCGGCTGCCGGTGGCGACGAGCCGCCGGGGGCTGAGGTCGGTGCGCTTCGCCAAGCGGTTCCTGTCCTTCGCCGACCTGCCGGAGGAGACCGCCTTCCGGCGCAGTTACACCATGTACGACCGGCGGGAGCTGCTCGGACTGATCGACCCGGACCTGGCGGGGACGGTCGACGACGTGCTGACCGAGCACGCGGACGTCTACGGGGACAACGGCCTCGACGACTTCGTGAACCGCATGTGCCTGGCCGACGCCCGGATGTTCCTGCCGGGCCTCAACCTCGCCTACACGGACCGCTCCAGCATGGCCGCGTCGACCGAGGTGCGGGTGCCGTTCGTGGACGTCGAGGTGGTGAGGGCGGCGTTCGCGGTGCCCGGTGACCGCAAGATCGTCGGACGGCAGGGCAAGGTCGCCCTCAAGGAGGCGGCCGCCTCGGTCCTGCCCCGGGAGGTCGTGTACCGGCCCAAGGGCCTGTTCAGCGCCCCGCTGCGGGCCTGGATGAGCCGGGACCTGGCACCGCTGGTGCGCGAGGTGGTCAACGACGGCGAACTCGTCCGGTCCGGAATCCTGCGCCGCGACGCGCTGCGCCGGCTCGTCGCCGAGGACGCCGCCGGGCAGCGGGACTTCTCCAAGCACCTGTGGCACGTACTGACCCTGGAGTACTGGTATCGCGGCGCGACCTCCGGGGCCGTCGCGGCCACGTCACCGACGGCGTAGGGCCTCCTGGCACGAGGACGGCAGGACAGACAACGGCTCGGGCAACCGGCACAGAGACAAGAGGACTTCGGGTGAAACAGGTAGTGCAGAACTACAAGAGCGGCGAACTCGCGCTGCTCGACGTGCCGGTGCCCGGCTGCAAGCCGGGCGGGGTGCTGGTGCGGACCGCCTACTCGCTGATCTCCACGGGCACCGAGCTGATGAAGGTGTCCGAGGCCGGCATGTCGATGCTGGGCAAGGCCCGTTCCCGGCCGGACCAGGTGGCCAAGGTGGTGCAGAGCGTGGCCACCAACGGGGTGCCGGCGACCTACCGCAAGGTGATGGGCAAGCTCGACTCCTACACGCCGCTGGGCTATTCGCTGTGCGGGGTGGTCGAGCAGGTCGGCGCCGGGATCGACGACGTGAAGGTGGGCGACCTCGTGGCCTGCGCGGGCAACGAGCACGCGTTGCACGCCGAGGTGAACTGGGTGCCCAAGAACCTCTACGCCCCGGTGCCGGACGGTCTGGCGCCGCAGGACGCGGCCTTCGGGACCGTCGGTTCGATCGCGTTGCAGGGGGTGCGCCAGGGCGAGTCGCGCCTCGGCGAGGTGGCGCTCGTCGTCGGGCTGGGGCTGATCGGGCAGTTGGTGGCGCAGTTGCTGACCGCCTCGGGCGTCCGGGTGGTGGGGGCCGACCCCGACCCGGCACGCTGCGAGCTGGCCGAGCGCCTGGGCGCGGCGGCCTGCGGCGACCCGGCTTCCCCGGCCGTGGAGAACGCCGTGGCCGAGCTGACCGACGGCCACGGCGTGGACCAGGTGTACCTGGCCGCCGGCGGCGGCAGCAATCAGCCCGTCGAGCTGGCCGCGCGGCTGTGCCGGGACCGGGGCCGGGTCGTCGACATCGGCAAGTGCCGCCTGGACCTGCCCTGGAACGCGTACTACGAGAAGGAGCTCGACGTCCGGTTCTCCCGCTCCTACGGCCCCGGGCGCTACGACCCGGCGTACGAGCTGGAGGGGCGGGACTATCCGATCGGGTACGTGCGCTGGACCGAGCGCCGCAACCTGGCGTGCTTCCTCGACCTCGTCGCCCGGGGCCGGGTCGACGTGGGGCCGCTGATCTCCCACACGGCCGCCTTCGACGACGCCGTGGAGACGTACCGGCGCCTGGAAGACGGCGAACTGAAGGCCGTGGCCGTGCTCTTCCGGTACCCCGAACGGGCCGACGGGGAGCAGGGCACGGCCCGGGTCCCGGCGGTGACCGTGCCGGCCGCGCCCGTGCGGCGGGGACCGGCACGGGCGGTGAGGACGCCGGTGCGGCTCGCCTTCGTCGGCGCGGGGAACTACGCGAGTTCGATGCTGCTGCCGCACCTGGCCGCCCGCGAGGGCGTCGAGCTGTCGACGGTCGTCACCACCACGGCGCTGTCCGCGGCCAACGCGCAGCGCAAGTTCGGCTTCGCCGAGGCGACCACCGACCTGGACGCGGTGCTCGGCGACAAGACCGTCGACGCGGTGTTCGTGGTCACCCGGCACAGCTCGCACGCGGACCTGACCCAAAAGGCGCTGCGGGCCGGCAAGGCGGTGTTCGTGGAGAAGCCGCTGGCGCTCACCTCGGAGGAGCTGGCGGGGGTGCTCGCGGCGGTGGAGGAGTCCGGCAACGACCGCGTGCAGGTGGGCTTCAACCGCCGGTTCGCGCCGCTGCTGCGGGAGGCCCGCGACCGGCTCGGCGCCCGCACCGGCCCGGCGAGCCTGCGCTACCTGGTCAACGCGGGGCGCCTCGACCACGGCAGCTGGTACCTGCGCCAGGACACCGAGGGCTCGCGGTTCGCGGGCGAGGGAGGGCACTTCGTCGACACGGCGAGCTGGCTGCTCGGGGCCGACCCGGTGTCGGTGTACGCCCTCGCCGCCTCGGGCAATGAGGACCTCCAGGTCGTGCTCGGCTACCCGGACGGGTCCACCGCCACGATCAGTTACGTGACCACGGGGGCGGCCGGCTTCCCCAAGGAGACGCTGGACCTGGTCGCGGACGGCAAGGTGCTGCAGCTCGACGACTTCGTCCGCGCCTCCGTCTACGACGGCCGCAAGCGGTGGGTCAGTTCGCGGCTGCCCAAGGCCCGGAACAAGGGCCAGTCGGCCGAACTGGCCGCGTTCGTCAGGGCCGTGCGCACCGGCGGCCCGATGCCGGTGCCGCTCGGGTCGCTGGCCGCCACCACGGCCGCCACGTTCGCCGTGGGGGCCTCGCTGGCCGCCGGCGCTCCCGTGACCCTGGCGGAGGCGCCGTGACCCTGGGCACGGGCTGGTACCTGCGGCGGCTGTCCCGGATGGGGCCGCGCGAGGTCGGCGGACGGGTGGGCGACACGCTGCGCCGGCGCCGGTGGCGGTCGGCGCCGCCCCTCGCCCCGGCAGTGGCGGGCGGCCGGTTCACCGCCGTACTGCCCGACCGCGCGCTCGCCGCGGTGGCACCGGACGCCGCCAAGCGTCTGGTCGCCGAGGCGGACCGGCTGATGGCCGGGCACGTCGATTACTTCGGCGTGCCGCGCGAGGACCTGGCCGATCCGGACTGGTGGTACGACCCGAAGACCGGGCGCCGCGCGCCGGGGGGCTACGCCTTCGACGTGCCGTACCGCGACGAGGAGGCGGCCGGGGACATCAAGCAGATCTGGGAGCCGTCCCGGCACCAGTACCTCACCGTGCTCGCCGCCGCCTACGCGCTCACCGGCGACGAGCGGTACGCCGAGCGGGTCGCCGGGCACCTGCGGTCGTGGTGGTCGGCCAACGCTCCGCTGCGCGGGGTGCACTGGATCAGCGGCATCGAGCTGGGCATCCGGCTGCTGTCCTGGGTGTGGATCCGCCGGCTCCTCGACGGCTGGGAGGGCGCCGCCGACCTGTTCGAGGGCAATCCGGTGGCGGTCAGGCAGATCTGGCACCACCAGCGCTGGCTGGCCGCCTTCCCCAGCCGGGGCTCGTCGGCCAACAACCACGTCGTCGCCGAGGCCGCCGGGCAGCTCGCCGCCGCCTGCGCCTTCGGCTGGTTCCCCTCCTCGGCGCGCTGGCGGGACCAGGCGCTGCGGTCCCTGGAGCGGCATCTGCGCGCCAACACCTTCCCCTCCGGCCTCAACCGCGAGCTGGCCACCGAGTACCACGGGCTGGTGCTGGAACTCGGTCTGGCCGCGGTGGCCGAGGCGGACGCCGCCGGGGTGCCGGTCCCCCGGACGGTCCGGCTGGTGCTGCTGCGGATGACCGACGCGCTCGCCGCCGTCGTGGACGACCGGCTGCGGCCGCCGCGCCAGGGGGACGCGGACGACGGCCACGGACTGGTGGTGGACGGCGCCGGCACCGACCGCTGGGCCTCGCTGCTGGCCACCGGGGAGGCCGTGTTCGGCGCGCTGCCCTGGTGGCCGCCGGTGACCGGCACCGACGTGCGCACCCCGCTGCTGGCCGCGCTGCTCCAGCCGTACGCGAAGGAGGGGACGGGCCCGGCCGTGGCCCGGCCGAAGAGCCGCCCGGCCCACTTCGCGGACGCGGGACTCACCGTCCTGCGCGGGCCCGCGGGGATCTGGTGCCGCTGCGACGGCGGGCCCCACGGCTTCCTGTCCATCGCGGCGCACGCCCACGCGGACGCGCTGTCGGTGGAGGTGCGGCACGAGGGCGTCGACGTGCTCGCCGACCCGGGTACCTACTGCTACCACGGGCAGCCCGCGTGGCGGCGGTACTTCCGCTCGACCCTCGGCCACAACACGCTGGAGCTGGACGGCACCGACCAGTCCGTCTCGGGCGGCCCGTTCCTGTGGACCCGGCACGCGCGCAGCCGCGTCCTGGCCGTGGACGCCTCCGAGGAGGGGGTGTCGCGCTGGTGCGCCGAGCACGACGGGTACGGGCCGTCCACGCACCGCCGCCGGGTTGAGCTGACGGCCGCGAGCCGTGAGCTGCGGGTGGTGGACGAGGTGAGCGGCCCGCGCCGGACCGTACGGCTGGCGTTCCACCTCGGCCCGGCCGTCTCTGCCGGCCTGGAGGGCAACCGTGCCCTGCTCACCTGGTCCCGGGACGGACAGGAGCGCTCGGCGGTGCTCGACCTGCCCGGCGGGCTGTCGTGGCGGGCGCACCGCGGGGAGACCGACCCGCCGCTGGGCTGGTACTCCCCCGGCTTCGGACGCAAGCAGCCCGCCACCACGCTGGTCGGCACCGGATTCACCGACGGCAGGCGGCAGTTCACGACCGTGCTCACGTTTCGCGGCCAGTAGCAGAAACCAGGAACAGGGAGGGGGGAGGACACATGG
The DNA here is from genome assembly GCF_003112575.1 of Streptomyces ardesiacus. Taxonomy (GTDB): domain Bacteria; phylum Actinomycetota; class Actinomycetes; order Streptomycetales; family Streptomycetaceae; genus Streptomyces; species Streptomyces ardesiacus. The sequence continues at coordinate 1,354,648 of NZ_BEWC01000001.1, read as the reverse complement.
GGATCACCTGGCGTGGCCGGGAACGGCCGGCCTCGGTGCCGGCGGTGCTGGTACTGGCGCTGGCGCTGCTGGCGACCGGCTGCGACGGCACGCCGGACGACGGCCCGGCGCCGAGACCCTCCGCGTCCTCCTCCTCGTCCGGCGCGCAGTCCGCGGCCCGGGTGTGCGCGAAGCCGGAGCCCGGACCGGACCGGGCGCCCGAGGGAGCGGTGAGCGTCGACCCGGGGGTCGTCGGCGACCTGGCCGCCAAGACCCGCAACAGCCCCGCGCACACCACCTTCTGGCTCATGCCGGGCAGGCACCGGCTGGAGTCCGACCGCTTCTCGCAGGTCGTCCCCAAGGAGGGGAACCGGTACGTCGGCGCGCCGGGCGCGGTGCTCGACGGCCGCGGCACCAACCAGTACGCGTTCGGCGGCACCGCGCGCGACGTCACCCTCAGCCACGTCACCGTGCAGGATTTCGCCGCACCGCACGACGAGGGCGTCGTCAACCACGACTCCGCCGACGGATGGGTGATCGAGCACGCCACGATCCAGAACAACTCCGGCGCGGGGCTGATGGCCGGCGACCGGCAGGAGGTCCGCGCCAGTTGCCTGCGCGGCAACGGCCAGTACGGCATGAACGCGTACAAGGGCGACGGCGTCATCCACGACCTGGTGGTCGAGGGCAACGAGATCACGGGCAACAACACCGGCGACTGGGAACGCAGGCGGCCGGGCTGCGGCTGCACGGGAGGCGTCAAGTTCTGGGCCGTCCAGGGTGCCGACGTGCGGGGCAACTGGGTGCACGACAACCGCGGGACCGGCCTGTGGGCGGACACCAACAACAACGACTTCCTCGTCGAGGACAACGTGCTGGAGTCCAACGACGGCGCCGCGCTGATCTACGAGACCAGCTACAACGCGGTCGTCCGGAACAACACGATCCGGCGCAACAACTGGGTGGAGGGCCGCGAGAACACCGACGGCGGCGACACCTTCCCCTACGCGACCGTCTACATCTCCGAGTCCGGCGGCGAACCGAGGGTCGAGGCCCGCACCGACCGCATCGAGATCTACCGGAACGTGCTGGAGGACAACTGGTCCGGGATCACCCTGTGGGAGAACGCCGACCGGTTCTGCAACAGCCCGGCCAACACCTCCTCCGGTGACTGCACGCTGCTGGTCGAGGACACCGACCGCTGCGCACGGCCGGGGATCGCCAAGGCGCCCCTGTACGCGGACTGCCGGTGGAAGACCCAGCGGGTGGACATCCACGACAACCGCTTCGTGCTGGACAAGACCGTCGTCGAGTGCGCGGAGAACTGCGACCGCATGGCGCTGCTGGCCAACTACGGCACCTATCCCGACTGGTCCCCGTATCAGGGCGAGCGGGTGGCGAAGGCCGTCACGCTTCGGCAGGACAACCGCTGGCACGACAACGTCTACGTCGGACCGTGGCGGTTCGTCGCCCACGACCCGAGCCGGGTCCTCGGCTCCGAGGCGTGGCGGGCCGCGCCCTACCGGCAGGACGCGGGCAGCACCTTCCGTGCCGGGGAGGGTGGTTGAGATGGCCGGGGACCGCACGCCGAAGCTGGTCGGGACCGCCTGGGGACTGCTGGTCCTCAACACGCTGGGCTCCACGGGGGCGGAGACCGTCGTCCCGCTGCCCCGCTCGCTGATCCAGATGGTGACCATGGGCGCGCTGGCGCTCGCGTTCACGCTGGCGCTCGCGCTCAATCTCCGGCTGCGCGTGCGTCCCAGCGCCTACCTGCTCCTGCTCACCCTGCTGCTGGTGCCGAGCGTGATCTCCAGTGCCGACCTGCAGTCCGGGCTCGGCGCGCTGTTCCGCTGCGCCCGGCTGGCCCTCTTCGCCGGCACCCTGTGGCTGCTCAGCCGCTGGTGGGACGGTGGCACGACGTTCGTACGGCACCACATCCGGTGGTACTTCGTGGTCCTGTGCTCGGTGGCCGCCGGTGCGCTCGTCTCTCCGGGGGCGGCCATGCCGGACCTGTACGGCGGGCGGCTGGTCGGCGCGTTGTGGCCGCTGACCCCGCCGCAGATCGGTCAGTACGCCGCGGTGATCATCGGGCTGTCGGTGCTGCTCCTGCTCGGCGGCCGTACCGACCGGCGCAGCGCGGCCCTGGTGATCGTGCCCTCGCTCGTCCTGCTGCTGCTGACGCACACCCGTACGGCCACGCTGGGGCTGCTCGTCGGCCTGGCGCTGGCGATCGGCTCGCTCACCCTGACCAGTGCCGCCGCCCGGCGGTTCTTCTCCTGGGCGGTGCTGTGCGCCGCGGTGGCCGCCGTGGTGTTCGCCTCGGCGCTGCAGGCGTGGTTCCTGCGGGGGCAGAGCGAGGAGAACTTCAGCAATCTCACCGGCCGGGCCAAGGTCTGGGACGCGCTGCTGGCGGCACCCCGGACGGCCGGGGAGAAGGTGTTCGGCACGGGTCTGGGCGACAAGTCGTTCGACGGCCTGCCGATCGACAACAGCTGGCTGGCCGTCTACCACGAGCAGGGCCTGATCGGCGTCGCGCTGGTGGCCGCGGTCCTCGCCGTGCTGGGCGGCGTCGCGCTGCTGCGGCCGCCGTCGCCGGCGAGGGCCTGCGCGATCTTCCTGATCGGCTACTGCGCCCTCGCCTCGTACACGGAGGCGGGTCTCGGCGACGCCTCGCCGTACCTGCTGCACCTGGCCGTGGCCGCCTCCCTGCTGGCGCCACCGGCCCCGGCCGTACTCCCGACGGCCCCCGCACCCCCTCGGCGCCGCGTCCCGCGCTGGGCCCGTACCTCGGAGGTGGCCTGAGCATGCACGTCGTCGTGGTGCACAACCGCTACAACTCGGCCCAGCCGAGCGGCGAGAACAACGTCGTCGACCAGGAGGTGGAGCTGCTGCGCGGCGCCGGCCACCGGGTCGGGGTGTTCGAGCGGCGCAGTGACGACATCGCCGGCCGGTCCCTGCCCGGCAAGGCCGCGGTGCCGCTCCTGGTGCCGTGGAACCCGGCGGTCCGCAGGGAGCTGGCGGCCCGGCTGCGTGCCGAGCGGCCGGACGTGGTGCACGTCCACAACGTCTTCCCGCTCCTGTCGCCCGCGGTGCTGGCCGCCTGCGCCGACGCGGGGGTGCCGGCCGTCGCCACGCTGCACAACTACACGCAGGTCTGCCCGCCCGGCACGCTGCGGCGCGAGGGCCGGCCGTGCACCGAGTGCGTCGGGGGCACGCCGCTGCCCGCCGTGCGGCACGGCTGCTACCGGAACTCGCGGCTGGCGACGGTGCCGCTCGCGGTCAGTCTGTCGGCCAACCGGCGGCGCTGGTGGTCGGGGGTGGAGCGGTTCTTCTGCATCTCGGCGGCGCAGCGCGACATCCTGGTCGCGGCGGGCATGCCGGCCGGGCGGCTGACGGTGAAGCACAACTTCGTGCCCGACCCGGACGCCCGCCGCTCGGACACCGGCGAGCACGTGCTGTACCTGGGCCGGCTGGCGGAGGCCAAGGGGGTGCGGCTGCTGATGGCGGCGTGGGACGAGATCGCCGCCGGCCAAGGCGTCGGGGTGCCGCTGGTCGTCGCCGGGGCCGGTCCGCTGGAGCGCGAGGTGACCGCGTGGGCGGCGGGCCGGGACGACGTGCGGTACGTCGGCCTGTACGACCCGGAGCAGTGCCGTCGGGCGGTGGCGCGGTCGGTGGCCGTGGTCGCGCCCTCGACGTGGCTGGAGGCGTTCGGGCTGGTGGTCGTGGAGGCCATGGCGGCGGGGGTTCCGACCGTCGCCGCGGGGCACGGTGCCTTCGTCGAGCTCGTCGAGGACGGGGTGACCGGGCTGCTGCACCGGCCGGACGACAGCGCCTCGCTCGCCGCGTGCCTGCGCCGGATCACGGCCGAGCCCGGCCGCAACCGGCAGATGGGCCTGGCGGCCCGGCGCCGTTACGAACAGGGCTTCAGCCCGGCCGTCGGGCTGGAGCGCCTGCTGGAGGGGTACCGCACCGCGATCGCGGGGCGGTCGGCAACGGCTCGCGGCGGGGACACCCCCGCGGGCAGGGGGGATGGGGGCAGAAGATGACACGATGCCGACTCTGCGGCTCGGCGGCGATGGAGAGCGTCGTCGATCTGGGAGCGACACCGCCGTGCGAGAGCTTCCTCGCCGCGGACGAACTGGACCGGCCGGAGCCGGCGTACCCGCTGCACCTGCGGGTGTGCACCGACTGCTGGCTCGCGCAGATTCCCGCGCTGATCACGCCGGAGGACACGTTCACGCAGTACGCGTACTTCTCGTCGTACTCGACCTCCTGGGTGGAGCACGCGCGGACGTTCGTCACCGGCGCCGCGGAGCGGCTGGGACTCGGTCCCGACTCCTTCGTGGTGGAGGTGGCGAGCAACGACGGGTACCTGCTCAGGCACATGGTGGACCGCGGGATCCGCTGCCTGGGCATCGAGCCGTCGGTGAACGTCGGGGCGGCGGCGCGGGAGGCGGGCGTGCCCACGCTCACGGAGTTCCTGAGCCCGGACACCGGCGCGGGGGTGCGCGCCGAGCACGGACCGGCGGACCTGGTCGTGGCCAACAACGTGTACGCGCACATCCCGGACGTCATCGGCTTCACCAAGGGGCTGCGCGCCCTGGTCGCCGACGACGGCTGGGTCTCGATCGAGGTGCAGCACCTGCTGACGCTGATCGAGGAGAACCAGTACGACACGATCTACCACGAGCACTTCCAGTACTACACGGTCGCTTCCGCGATCAGGGCGCTGGCCAGCGGCGGCCTCGCCCTCGTGGACGTCGAGCTGCTGCCCACGCACGGGGGTTCGATCCGGCTGTGGGCGCGGCCGGCCGAGGTGGCCGGTGAGCCCGGCCGTCGGGTGGCGGACGTGCTGGACCGGGAGAAGGCGGCCGGGCTGCGGGAACTGTCCGGGTACACCGAGTTCTCCGCCCGGGTGGCCAAGGTGCGCCGGGACCTGCTGCGGTTCCTGATCGAGGCGGCCGAGCGGGGCGAGACGGTGGTGGGCTACGGCGCGCCGGGCAAGGGCAACACGCTGCTCAACCACTGCGGCATCCGGCCCGACCTGCTCCCGTACACCGTCGACCGCAACCCGTACAAGCACGGCAGGTTCACCCCCGGCACCCGCATTCCGGTCCTGCCGCCCGAGCGGATCGCCGCCGACCGGCCGGACTACGTCCTGGTCCTGCCGTGGAACCTGCGGGCCGAGCTGGTCGAGCAGCTCGCCTTCGTGCACGAGTGGGGCGGCCGGCTGGTCTTCCCCGTCCCGGAACTGAGCGTCGTCGAGGGCCCGTCCCGAAAGGTCACAGCATGAAGGTCGTACTGTTCTGCGGCGGTTACGGGATGCGGATGCGCGAGGGCGCCTTCGACGACGTGCCCAAGCCGATGGCGATGGTGGGCCCGCGGCCGCTGATCTGGCACGTGATGCGCTACTACGCGCACTTCGGGCACAAGGAGTTCATCCTGTGCCTGGGCTACGGGGCGCATCACATCAAGGACTTCTTCCTCAACTACGAGGAGACGACGTCCAACGACTTCGTGCTGCGGGGCGGGCGGACCGAGCTGCTGTCCACCGACATAGCCGACTGGACGATCACGTTCGCCCAGACCGGCATCGAGTCGCCGATCGGGGAGCGGCTGCGCCGGGTGCGGCACCACCTGGACGGCGACGAGATGTTCCTCGCCAACTACGCCGACGTGCTCACCGACGCGCCGCTGCCCGAGATGATCGACTCCTTCGCGCGCCGGGACGCCGGTGCGTCGATGATGGTCGTGCCGCCGCAGTCCTCCTTCCACTGCGTGGACCTCGGTGAGGACGGCCTGGTGGGGGGCATCACGGCGGTGAGCGATCTGCCGCTGTGGGAGAACGGCGGCTACTTCGTGCTCCGCCAGGAGGTCTTCGACCACATACCGGAGAACGGGGACCTGGTCGCCGACGGCTGCACCCAACTGGCCAAGCGCGGACGGCTGGTGGCGCACCAGCACCGGGGTTTCTGGAAGCCGACCGACACGGTCAAGGAGCGGGCCGCGCTCGACGCCGCCTATGCCCGGGGCGAGCGTCCGTGGGCCGTGTGGGAGCGGGTCGGCGCGGGTGCGGCCGCCGGGGTGAGCGCGTGAGGCACCTCAGCGCCGGGCGCCCGGACCGGGTCGTCGCGGTGGGCGCGCACTGCGACGACATCGCCATCGGCGCCGGCGGCACCCTGCTGACGCTCTGCCTGGCACGGCCGGGGGTGCGCGTGGACGCGCTGGTGCTCTCCGGCGGTGGCGGCGACCGGGAGCGGGAGGAGCGGGCGGCGCTGGCCGCCTTCTGTCCGGGCGCCGACCTGCGGCTGACCGTGCTGAAGCTGCCGGACGGCCGGGTGCCGGCGCACTGGGAGGAGGCCAAGGCCGCCGTCGAGGAGCTGCGCGGGCGGACCGATCCGGACCTCGTGCTGGCCCCGCGCACCGACGACGCGCACCAGGACCACCGCGGCCTGGCGAAGCTGATGACCACCGCGTTCCGCGACCATCTCGTGCTGCGCTACGAGATCGTCAAGTGGGACGGCGACCTCGGCCGTCCGTCGGCGTACCAGCCGCTGACGCCACAGATCGCCGAACGGAAGGTGCGGCTGCTGCAGGAGCACTACCCCTCGCAGCGGCACCGTCCCTGGTACGACCGGGAGGCCTTCCTCGGGCTGGCCCGGATCCGCGGCATCGAGTGCCACGCCCGCTACGCCGAGGCGTTCGACGTCGCCAAACTCACTCTCAACCTGGGGGGTTGAACCTTGCGCGTACTGCTCACCGGACACCAGGGGTACCTGGGCACCGTGATGGCCCCGGTCCTCACGGCCGCCGGACACGAGGTGGTCGGCCTCGACGCCGGTCTGTTCGCCGACTGCGTCCTGGGCCCGGTGCCCGACGACCCGCCCGGGCGGCGGGTGGACCTGCGGGACGTCACGGCCGAGCACGTGGCCGGGGTGGACGCGGTGATCCACCTGGCCGCGCTCTCCAACGACCCGCTGGGCTCGCTGGCGCCCGAGCTCACCTACGACATCAATCACCACGCGTCCGTGCGCCTGGCCCGCCTGGCCCGGGACGCGGGCGTGCAGCGTTTCCTGTACGCGTCCACGTGCTCGGTCTACGGTGCCGCGGGCGGCGACGAGCTGGTGACCGAGGACGCGCCGCTGCGCCCGGTGACGCCGTACGCGGAGTCCAAGGTGCGGGTGGAGGACGACCTGCACGCGCTGTCCGACGGCGACTTCAGCCCGGTGTACATGCGCAACGCCACCGCCTTCGGCTACTCGCCCCGGCTGCGCGCGGACATCGTGCTGAACAACCTGGTGGGTCACGCGCTGCTGTCCGGCGAGGTGCTGGTGCTCTCCGACGGCACTCCGTGGCGTCCGCTGGTGCACGCCGCCGACATCGCGCGGGCCTTCGCCGCCGCGCTGGTCGCGCCGCGGGAGGCCGTGCACGACCGGGCGTTCAACATCGGCAGCGAGGTCAACAACGTCACGGTCGCCGAGATCGCGGAGGAGGTCGCCGCCGCGGTGTCCGGTTCGAAGGTGGTGATCACCGGGGAGACGGGTGCCGATCCGCGCTCCTACCGGGTGGACTTCTCCCGGTTCCGGGCCGCGGTCCCCGGCTTCGACTGCGCGTGGACGGTGAAGCAGGGCGCGCTGGAGCTCGCCGACGCCTACCGCGAGCACGGGCTGACCCGGGAGGACTTCGAGCGGCGCTTCACCCGCCTGGCCGTGCTGCGCGGGGCCTCGGAGGCCGGCGTCGTCGACGACACCCTGCGGTGGCGCCGATGACCGAGTCCGGGGAGGAGATGTACGCGCTGGTGGAGCGGATGTACCCGCTGTGCCGGAGCATCACGGGCGACGGTGTGCGTGCCACCCTGCGGATCGTCGACGAGTACATCCCTCTGCACGTGCACGAGGTACCGACCGGCACCCAGGTGCTGGACTGGACGGTGCCCAAGGAGTGGAACGTCCGGGACGCGTACGTCGCCGACGCGGCCGGCCGCCGGGTCGTCGACTTCGCCGCGTCCAGCCTCCATGTGCTGGGCTACAGCGTCCCGGTGTCGGCGACCATGTCGCTGGCCGAGCTGCGCGAGCACCTGCACACCCTGCCGGAGCAGCCGTCCCTGGTGCCGTACCGCACGAGCTACTACGAGGAGCGGTGGGGTTTCTGCCTGGCCCAGCGGACGCTGGACGCGATGGCGGAGGGCGACTACGAGGTCCGCATCGACTCCACGCTGGCCGACGGCCACCTCACCTACGCCGAGCACGTGGTCCCGGGGCGGGTGCCCGACGAGGTGCTCGTCTCCTGCCACGTCTGCCACCCGTCGCTGGCCAACGACAACCTGGCCGGCATCGCGGTGGCGGTGTTCCTGGCGCGGGCGCTGGCCGAGCAGAACCCGTACTACACCTACCGGTTCGTCTTCGCGCCCGGGACCATCGGGGCGATCACCTGGCTGGCCCGCAACAGGGAGCGGGTGGAACGCGTCAAGCACGGCCTCGTGCTGGCCTGCGCGGGCGACCCCGGCGACCTCACCTACAAGCAGAGCAGGCGCGGGGACGCGGAGATCGACCGGGTGCTGCGGCACGTGCTCGACGCCTCCGGACGCCCGCACCGGATCACGGAGTTCACCCCGTACGGCTACGACGAGCGGCAGTACTGCTCGCCCGGCTTCGACCTCGGCGTGGGTTCGCTCACCCGGACCCCGTACGCGGGCTACCCCGAGTACCACACCTCGGCGGACGACCTGGACTTCGTCTCCCCGGCGGCGATGGCGGACACCCTCGCCGTGTGCCGCGAGGCGTTCTCCCTGCTCGACCGCAACCGGCGGTACGTCAACCTCAGTCCGTACGGGGAACCGCAGTTGGGCAGGCGCGGGCTGTACGGCTCGCTCGGCGGCCGCAGCGACGCGAAGGAGGCCCAGATGGCCATGCTGTGGGTGCTCAGCCTCTCCGACGGCACGCACGCGCTGCTGGACGTCGCCGAGCGCTCCGGCCTGCCGTTCGACACCGTCGCCGCCGCCGCCGACGCCCTGCACGGCGCCGGGCTGATCAAGGCGTGACGCAGATGACCGTCGAGGGGGAGAAGTCCACGGCAGCGGCGGGATCCGCCCGGCGGGGCGTCGTCGGCAGGCTGTCCTGGGGGCTGGCCGACCAGGCGGCCTCCAGCCTGTCCAACTTCCTGGTGGGCATCTACGTGGCCCGCTCGCTGGGGCTGACCGCGTTCGGCGTGTTCAGCCTGGCCTGGGTGACGTACGGCGTGGTGCTCAACGTCTCCCGGGGGCTGGCCACCGACCCGCTCGTGGTCCGCTTCAGCGCCGTGCCGGAGGCCTCCTGGCGCGGTGCGGTGGCCCGCTCCTCGGGCGCCGCGCTCCTCGTCGGCACCTGTATCGGCACGGTGTCCCTGGTCGCCGGTCTGAGCATCGGCGGCCAGGTGGGCGCCGCGTTCGCCGCCCTCGGCGTCGTCCTGCCGGGGCTGCTGCTGCAGGACGCCTGGCGGTACTCGTTCTTCGCCGCCGGTGTCGGGCGCAAGGCGTTCGTCAACGACGTCGTGTGGGCGGTGGCGCTCGTCCCGGCGATGGTGGTGGCGGCCCAGGTGGGCAGCGTGACGGCCTTCCTCCTCGCCTGGGGCGGCTCCGCCGCGGTGGCCGCGCTGTACGGCTGCCTCCAGTCGGGCGTCCGCCCCAGGGTGACCGGGGCACGCGAGTGGCACCGCGACCACCGCGACCTGGGCTACCGGTACCTGGTCGAGAACGTCGGCGTCAGCGGTGCGAGCCAGATACGGGCGTACGGGCTCGGCGCGATCGTCGGGGTCGGCGCGGTGGGCGTGATCCGGGGCGCGGAGCTGCTGCTCGGCCCGTTCCTCGCGCTGCTGATGGGGCTGTCGCTGGTCACCGTGGCGGAGTCGGCGCGGGTGCTGCGGCAGGCCCCGGAGCGGCTGGGCAAGTTCTGCTTCCTGCTCGGTGCCGGGCAGACCGTCGCCGCGCTGCTGTGGGGCGCGGCGCTGCTGCTGGTGCCGGACCGGCTCGGCGAGCTCGTCCTCGGCGACGTCTGGAGCGCCTCCTCGCAGCTGATCGTGCCGGTCACGCTCAGCGTCGCGGGCGCCGGGCTGGGCACCGGCGCGGCGGCCGGACTGCGGGCGCTCGCCGCGGCCCGGCGCAGTCTGCGCTGCCAGTTGTTCGCCTCCGCCTGCTACGTCGCCGGCGGGCTCGGCGGCGCGGTCGCGGGCGGCACCGTGGGCTCGGCCTGGGGTGCCGCCGCCGCGTCCGTCTGCGGCTCGGTCGCGTGGTGGCTGCACCTGCGGGCCGCCCTGCGCGAGCGCGACCACCATCCCCTTCCCGAAGTGAGGACCACATGACCCCCCACCCCCGGCTGAGCGTCGGCCTTCCCGTCTACAACGGCGAGGAGTACCTGGCCGAGTCGCTGGACGCTCTCCTCGGGCAGACCTACGAGGACTTCGAACTGGTGATCTCCGACAACGCGTCGACCGACGGCACCGAGGACGTCTGCCGCCGGTACGCAGCACAGGACTCCCGCATCCGGTACATCCGGCTGCCCCGGAACGTCGGCGCCGCCCCCAACCACAACTACGTGTTCACCCAGTGCCGCGGGGAGCTGTTCAAATGGGCCTCGCACGACGACCTCTACGCCCGGGACCTGCTGCGCCGTTGCGTAGAAGCCCTGGACGAGCGGCCGGACGTGGTGCTGGCGCACAGCGGCCAGGCGGTCATCGACGGCGACGGCAAGGTGAAGGTCCCCTACGAGTACGGCCTCGCCACCGACTCGCCGCGCGCTCCCGAGCGCTTCCGCAGCCTGCTGTTCGAGCCCGGGGGCGACGACTTCTACGGGGTGATGCGGGCCGACGTGCTGCGCCGGGTCAAGCCGCACGACAGCTACCACCACGCGGACCGCACCTTCGTCGCCGAGATCACCCTGCACGGGCGCTTCCACCAGGTTCCGGAGCTGCTGTACTTCCGCCGCGACCACCCCACCCGTGCGGAGCGGGCCAACCCCTCCAAGCGCTCCCGGTGCGTCAACCTGGATCCGCGCCGGGCGGGTCCGCTGCACCCGACGCCGCGCCTGCTCGCCGAGTACGTCTGGGGCTTCGTCTCCGCGATCGGGCGGGCCCCGCTGTCCTCGGCCGACCGGCGCGCGTGCCACCGGCATCTGGCCGCGTGGATGACCAGCCGGGTCCGGCCGGGCGCCGGCGAGCGGGTCGAGGACCGTACCCCCGTCGGCCCCGGCCGGCTCACCGTCTCCGTCGACGCCCTCGTCGCCGGCCGCGAGAAGAGGCAGGCATGACTTCCGACGAAACTCCGCTGCGCGTGGGCCTGTTCGGCCTGTTCGGCGCCGGCAACAGTGGTAACGACGGGTCGCTGGAGGCCGTGCTCGACCACCTTCGTGCCACGCGCCCCGGGGCGGCGGTGGACGCGATGTGCGGCGGTCCCGAGACCGTCGCCACCCGGTACGGGATACCGGCGACGCGGCTGAACTGGTACCGCGGGGAGTACCGGACCGCCTCCCGTGCGAGCGCGGTCGCGGGCAAGGGGCTCGGCAAGCTCGTCGACGTCGTCCGCACCGCCGCCTGGGTGCGCCGGCACGACGCGGTGATCGTGCCGGGCACGGGTGTCCTGGAGACCACGCTGCCCCTGCGGCCGTGGGGCTTTCCGTACTCACTGTTCCTGCTCTGCCTGACGGGCCGGCTGTTCGGCACCCGGGTCGCCCTGGTCAGCGTGGGGGCGGGCCGCATCGGCAACCGGCCGACCCGGTTCCTGACCCGCTGGTCGACGCGGCTGGCCGCCTACTGCTCCTACCGGGACGTCCAGTCGCGCGAGGCGATGCGGGCGATGGGGGTGGACACCGGGCGCAACGAGGTCTACGCGGACCTCGTGTTCGCCCTGCCGTCGCCGTCGGCGAACGAGTCCGCGGGCCTGCCGGGGCCGGTCTGCGTCGGTGTCATGGACTTCCACGGGAGCAACGACGAACGCGACCGGGCCGAGGAGATCCACCGGCGCTACCTCGACGGGACCACGCGGTTCGTGCGCGCGCTGGTCGCGGAGGGCCGGCCGGTGCGGCTGCTCACCGGCGACGAACTCGACCGGCCGGTGGCGGCCGCGATCGTCGACGCGGTGGGCTCGCCGCTGGTCACCGTCGCCGAGGCCGCCTCGCTGGCCGACCTGATGAAGGAGACGGCGTGTGCCGACAGTGTGGTGGCGACCCGCTACCACAACATCGTCTGCGCCCTGAAGACCGGCACACCGACGCTCGCCCTCAGCTACTCGGCGAAGAGCGACGCGGTCATGGCCGAGATGGGGCTGGGCGCGTACTGCCACCCGGTCCGCGAGGCCGACGCGGACCGGCTGCTCGCACAGTTCCGCGAGCTGGAGCGGGACTCGGCCCGGCTGCGGCGGACGCTGGCCGAGCGCAATCTGGCCGTCGCCCGGCGCGTCGAGCAGCAGTTCACCGACCTGGCCGCGGCGCTGTTCCCGGCGGCCGGCCGTACCGATGCCCCGCGGGAGACACCATGAAGGCGAAAGAAGTTCCCCAGATCGCCGGCGCCCACCTGTTCGAGCCGACGCCGCACGCCGACGCACGCGGCTTCTTCTGCCGCACCTTCGACGCCGACGTGGTCCGCTCGGTGGGTCTCGACCCGGCCGCCTTCGTCCAGGACAGCGTCTCCCGCTCGGTCCGGGGCGTGCTGCGCGGCCTGCACCTGCGCTCCGGGGCGGGCGAGGCCAAGCTGGTGCGGTGCTCGTACGGCAGGATCTTCGACGTCGTCGTGGACCTGCGCCCCGACTCGCCCACCTACCTGGGCCGGGCCTTCTTCGAACTGTCCGGCGAGACGCAGGCGACCCTCTACGTCCCCGCGGGGTGTGCGCACGGCTTCCAGTCGCTGACGGACGTCTCGGACGTGTCGTACCGGATCGACCGCCCGCACGATCCCGCCGAGGACGTGACGATCGCCTTCGACGACCCGGACCTCGCCATCGACTGGCCGCTGCCGGTCACCTCGGTGTCGGAGCGGGACCGGCGGGCGCCGAGCCTGGCGGAGGTCCTCAAGCAGAGGGAGGAGGGAAGCCCGAAGTGAACGCGCAGGAGCCGGGTCTGCCCCGGTCGCGGCAGGCGAACGAGCGGCTGCACGCCCTGGTCCCGGGGGGTGCGCACACCTACGCCAAGGGCGACGACCAGTACCCGCAGGACCTGGCCCCGGTGATCAGCCACGGCAGCGGCGCCCACGTGTGGGACGTCGACGGCAACCGGTACATCGAGTACGGCTCGGGCCTGCGGTCGGTCAGTCTCGGCCACGCCCATCCCCGGGTGACCGAGGCCGTGCGGCGCCAGCTCGACCGGGGCAGCAACTTCGTCCGGCCCTCGGTCGTGGAGGTGGAGGCGGCGGAGCGGTTCCTGGCGACGGTGCCGACCGCCGAGATGGTGAAGTTCGCGAAGAACGGCTCCGACGCCACCACCGCCGCGGTCCGCCTGGCCCGTGCCGCCACCGGACGGCCCCGGGTGGCCGTCTGCGCCGACCATCCGTTCTTCTCCGTCGACGACTGGTTCATCGGCACCACGCCGATGTCCGCGGGTGTCCCGGCGGAGACCGACCGGCTCACCGTGGCGTTCCCGTACGGCGACCTGGCCGCCACGGAGGAGGTGCTCACCCGGTACCGGGACGAGGTGGCCTGCCTGGTCCTCGAACCGGCCACCCACACGGAGCCGCCGCCCGGTTACCTCGCCGGTCTGCGCGCCCTGGCCGACCGGTACGGCTGCGTCCTCGTCTTCGACGAGATGATCACCGGTTTCCGCTGGTCGGAGGCGGGAGCGCAGAGCCTGTACGGCGTGGTCCCGGACCTGTCCACGTTCGGCAAGGCGCTGGGCAACGGGTTCGCCGTCTCGGCGCTGGCCGGGCGCCGCGAGCTGATGGAACGGGGCGGGCTGCGTCACTCGGACGAGCGGGTGTTCCTGCTGTCCACGACGCACGGTGCGGAGACGCACGCGCTGGCGGCCGCGATGGCGGTGCAGGCCACCTATGCCGAGGAGGGCGTCACCGCGCGGCTGCACGCCCTCGGGGAGCGGCTGGCGGCAGGTGTCCGCGAGGCGGCGGCCGGAATGGGCGTGGGCGACCACGTCGTGGTCCGGGGCCGGGCCAGCAATCTGGTCTTCGCCACCCTCGACGAGCACCGGCGGCCGTCGCAGGAGTACCGCACCCTGTTCTTGCGCCGGCTCCTCGCCGGCGGGGTGCTGGCCCCGTCGTTCGTGGTGAGCAGCGCGCTCACCGAGGCCGACATCGACCGGACGGTCGACGTGGTGGCGCAGGCCTGCGCGGTGTACCGGAAGGCGCTGGACGCCGCCGACCCGGCGCCGTGGATGGGCGGACGGGCGGTGAAGCCCGTCTTCCGGCGCCTGGCGTGACGTGAGGGGGACGGCGGAGGGGGACGACGTGACCGGACGCGGTGTCAGCGCAGCCGCTGCCCGCCGGCGTCGACGCTCCGCTCGTCCTCGGGGCCGGCCGGTCCGGCGGCCCTGCGGAGGGCCAGCCGGTCACCGGTCCGGTCGACCAGCCACGCGCTCACCGGCAGCACCGCGAGCGCGGTGCAGCAGCCGCCGAGGGTGTCGGTCGCGTAGTGGGAGCCCAGCGCGACCTGCGCCCAGCCCATGACCGCGCCGGCCACCAGCCCCGCGGCGCACACGAGGGACGTGCCCGCCGCCCTGCCGAGACCGAGCCGGTCGGCCGCGAGCAGCGACACCATGAGGGCGAGGGCCGTGAGGAAGGCGGTGTGTCCGCTCGGAAAGGACAGGTTGTCGCCGTGGATGGTGCGTCCCACCACGGGTTTGAGCAGGGCCGTCGTCCCCACGGTCAGACCGGAGCCGGTCACGAGGAACACCGCGGCGCGCGGGTGCCGCAGCAGCAGGCAGCCGGTCACCAGGGCCGTGACCAGCAGCACGGCTCCCACGGGCTCGCCGAGGAAGTCCGTGGCCACGGCGACGTGCCGCCACGGCGCGCCCACCCCGTCCACCGCGGCGAAGATCCGCGCGTCCGTCGGGCCGGGTTCGCGGTCGCCCGCGTACGTGGCCCCGAGGACGAGGACCACCAGCGCGGCGACGGACGCGACGATCCCGAGCAGGCCGCGCAGCGACGGCGGCAGCACCGGCTCGCGCGGGCCCGTCGCACGTCCGCCACCCCCGGGGGACCTGTCGTACTCTCCCACGTTCTCGTCCACTCCCCCGGGTCGCCCGGCGCACGGGCGGTCCCACCGATCACCCGGGCCTGGGCCACCGTAGTCGCTGCCGCTCGGCTGACAGAAGCCGATTCGAGCCATGGGACCAAGGGTGCCGTGAATTGTTCGGCGGTGTCCCGAAATCCGCCCGCCGCAAGGGGGTTCGGGCCCGGACAAAGGGGCACCGGTCGACGCGGCATCCCTGCTAAGGTGCGCGGATGTCGTCGATCAGACAGGTCCAGATCACCTTCGACTGTGCGCAGCCCGAGCGCGTCGGCCGCTTCTGGTGCGAGGTACTCGGATACGTCGCGCCGTCCGCGCCCGAGGGGTTCGCCACGTGGGACGAGTTCAACCGCTCCCTGCCTCCCGGGGAACGGGACGCCTGGTTCGCGTGCAGTGACCCCTCAGGGGTGGGCCCGCGCCTGTACTTCCAGCGCGTGCCCGAGGGGAAGACCGTCAAGAACCGGGTCCACCTCGATGTGCGGGCCGGCACCGGGCTGGTGGGTGAGGAGCGCCTCGCCGCGCTCGAGGCCGAGTGCGCGCGGCTGGTCGCGCTCGGTGCGGTGCAGCAGCGGGTCCTGCTCGCCGACGAGGAGAACGAGTCGTGCATCGTGATGCAGGACGTCGAGGGCAACGAGTTCTGCCTCGACTGAGCCTCGCCTCCGCCGGATCACGGCTTGCGGGCCATTCCGGCGGCGATGAGACGCTCCCACACGGTCAGCTCCCGCACCCCGCCGTCGTTCCACGCGGTGCCGGCCGCCCCGGCACGCCACCGGGGCGCCGGCACTATCCCGGGCTCC
Source organism: Streptomyces ardesiacus (assembly GCF_003112575.1). GTDB lineage: Bacteria > Actinomycetota > Actinomycetes > Streptomycetales > Streptomycetaceae > Streptomyces > Streptomyces ardesiacus. The sequence goes on along the minus strand of NZ_BEWC01000001.1, from coordinate 1,338,676 downwards.
AGGATCTCCAGGCCGTCGAGCAGGGCCTCGATCTCCTCGTCGGTCCGCCACCGGCCGCGGCCGAACGTCGCCTGGAGGACCTTCTCGGCCTCCGTGGTCTCCGGGTTGTTCCCGGAACGAAAGTGGCTGACGAAGAAGCAGCTTCCGGAGGGCACGTGGTCGCGCCAGTAGCGGACGATCCCGGCGGGGTCCTCGTCGTCGTTGACGTGGTGGAGGACGGCGCTGAACATGACGGCGACGGGGCGGTCGAAGTCGATCAGTTCACGGGTGTCCGGGTGGTTCCTGATCCCCTCGGGGTCGCGCACGTCCAGGGGCACGACCCGGGTCCGGTCGTTCTCCTCCAGCAACGCCCGCCCGTGGACCAGTACTTGGGGGTCGGTGTCGACGTACACCACCCGGGCGTCCGGCGCCTGCCGCTGCGCGACCTGGTGCACGTTGTCGGCGGTGGGCAGGCCGCTGCCGAGGTCGATGAACTGCCGCACCTCGGTGGTGGCCACGATCTCCCCCACGGCCCGGACCAGCGCGGCGCGGTTGGCGAAGGCGATCGCCACCGAACCGGGAAGGTCGCGTTTGAACACGTCACCGATCTCCCGGTCCACGGCGTAGTTGTCCTTGCCGCCGAGCAGGTAGTCGTAGACGCGGGCGATGCTGGGCCTGGTGCTGTCGATCGCGGAACTCTCTCCCGTCATGGCACCCATCTTCTCCCCCGACGAGCCGCCCCGGCCACCACTTCTTTGACCTTGACACGGTGACAGGGTCTTCACTCGGCTGCGAGGAGGTGGTCCCGATGACCATGGAGGGACACACGACGGACCCGGTGCGGGCGGCTCGCGGTCTGGAGGACGGGAACGCGTCCGTGCGGCTGCGGGCGGCCCTGGCCGTCGGCACGGCACCGGACCCGCGCTTCGTGGACACGCTCGTCGAGCGGTCCGCCGTCGAACCGGAGTTCTTCGTCCGCGACATGCTGACCTGGGCGCTCACCCGGCACCCGGTGTCCTTGACGCTCCCCCGGCTGGTCCGCGAGGTCCGCTCGCAACGGCCGCAGGCGCGGAGCCAGGCGCTGCACACGCTGTCCAAGATCGGGGACCGGGCGGCGTGGCCGGCGATCACGCCGGCGGTGCTGTCCGACGCGGACGACGAGGTGGCGCGCAGCGCCTGGCGGACCGCGGTCGTGCTCGTCCCCGAGGGCGAGGAGGCCGCCCTGGCCGCGGCGCTGGCGACCCAGCTGGGCCGCGGCGGGAGACAGACGCAGTTGAGTCTCAGCCGGGCCCTGGTCGCCCTGGGCGGGGCGAGCGAGGCGGTGCTGGAGGAGGCGGCGGGCGCGTCGGACCCGCTGGTCGGTGCCCACGCCCTCGCCACGCAGCGCCTGCTGCGCGACCCCGAGGCCGGGTTCGAGTCGGCGATCGAGGAGGCGAAGCGCGTCGTGGCGCTCGGCGGACCGGGCAGCGGGGGACGATAGAGCGTGTTGATCGGTGAGGTGGCGCGACGGTCCGGGGTCAGTGCCCGCATGCTCAGGCACTACGAGTCGCTCGGCCTGGTACGGCCCTCGGGCCGTACGGGCTCGGGCTATCGGGAGTACTCCCGGGACGACGTCCGGCGGATCTTCCACATCGAGAGCCTGCGCTCGCTGGGGCTGTCGCTGCGCGAGATCGGGCGCGCGCTCGACGAACCGGGCTTCGCGCCCTCGGCGCTCGTCGACGACCTGGTCCGGCGGACCCGCGAACGCATCGCGGCCGAGACCGAGTTGCTCACCCGGCTCGGCCGGATCGACGCGGCCGGTCCGGCCGACTGGGAGGACGTCCTCCAGGTGGTCGCCCTCCTCCAGGCGCTGGGCTCGAAGAGCCCGGACGCGCGCCAGCGGGCGGCCCTCTCCTCGGTGCACGAGGCGGCGGTGCCGGTGGCGGCCCTGGTCGAGGCCGTGCTGAGCGAGACGGATCCCCACGTCGCCGGGGCCCTCCGCTGGGCGCTGGCGCGCTCGGGCGACGACGGCACGGCCCTGCTGGCGGAGGGGCTCGGCTCGCCGGTGGCCGCGGTGCGCCGGCGCGCCGCGCAGGCCCTGGCCGAGCTGCCCGGCGACGAGGCCGCGGCGCGGCTGCGGCACGCCCTCGAAGGCCCCGACACCGTGGTGCGCGGGTATGCCGCGCTGGCGCTGGGGGCGCGCGGCGTGGCCGAGGCGGTGCCGACGCTCGTCGACATGGTCGTGGAGGGGAGGAACGACACGGACGCGGCCGACGCCCTGAGCGTGCTGGCGGGCGACACCGCGGCGGCCGACCGGATCGCGGCGCTGCTCGTCGGCCGTCTCGGCGACGCCCCACCGGCCGCCCGCGGCCGGCTGACCCAGGCGCTGGCGGGCATTCCCGGCCCCGGGGCGTCCGCCGCCCTGGCAGAGCTGGCCGAGGACACGGACCGTGCCGTGGCACTGACCGCGACCTACCTGCTCGGACTGCGCGGGGACCGGGCGCGGCCCGCCGAAAAGACGTCGACAGCCGCGCCGCGCGCCCGGAAGAATGCCCGTCCGTGACCAGCAGCGAAGTGTGGACCCGAGAGACCGCCGACCGCTACGACGCCGAGGAGGCCGGGCACTCCTCGGCCGCCGCCCTCGCACCGGCCCTCGATTTCCTGACCGGGCTCGCCGGAGACGGCCGGGCACTGGAGTTCGCCATCGGGACCGGACGCGTGGGCGTCCCGCTGCGGAAGCGGGGCGTGCCGGTGGCGGGCATCGAACTGTCCGCGCACATGGCGGCGGTGCTGCGCCGCAAGGTGGACGAGGAGACGCTGCCGGTCTCCCTCGGGGACATGGCCACGACGGTCGTCCCCGGCGAGTTCACCCTGGTGTACCTCGTCTACAACACCATCACCAACCTGCTCACACAGGACGAGCAGGTCGAGTGCTTCCGCAACGCGGCACGGCACTTGAGCCCCGGCGGCCGGTTCGTCATCGAGCTGGGCGTGCCACCGCTGCGGTTCCTGCCGCCCGGGCAGGTCGCGGTGCCGTTCGACGTCTCCGAGCCGCATGTGGGCCTCGACACCTTCGACCTGGTCGAGCAGATGCTCGTCTCCCACCACTTCACCCGCGACGGGGAGGACGGCCGCTACCGCCGCGACTACTCCCGGCACCGGTACGCCTGGCCGGCCGAGCTGGACCTGATGGCCCGCATCGCCGGTCTCGCACTGGAGCGCCGCGTCGGGGACTGGGACGGGTCGCCGTTCACCCAGGACTCCGCCAAGCACGTCTCGGTGTGGCGCAAGCCGTCCTGAGGCGCGTCGCGGCGCCCCTCCCGGCCCGCGCACGGACCGGGGACCCCGCCGCACGGTGGCGTCCCCGGTCCGCCGGCGGTGCCGGCTCAGTTCCGGCCGGCGAACCAGTCCCGCCCTGTCGCCTTGGCCGCCAGGGCGCCGCAGTTGGAGCCGTAGTTCCAGGCCTGCTGGTTGCCGATGACGCCGCCCCACTCCACGCAGGCGCCGCGTGCGAACGCGTACACCGGTCCGGCGTACGAGCGGTAGTTCCCCGCGTCGGTCTGGTCCTCGCTGCTGTCGACGTTGCGCACGTAGGCCACCATGTACGTCGCCGTGCCCGTCGTGTTGCGGATGGTCACGGTGCAGTTCTTGCCCGTGGTCGAGTTGTAGGTGAGGTACACCGTGCCGGTACTGCCGATCGGCATGGAGTTCACCACCTTGTAGCCGGAGCCGCAGACTCCGTTGTACGCCGCGGTCGCCCCGGTGGTCGCCGCGCCGGCGGTGGGAGCCGTCACCAACAGCCCCGCCCCGATGGCTCCGACGGCGGTCAACGTCGCCCCTACGGCCTGGATGGAACGCTTCATGGCACCTCGATCCGTGAATCGCCCGGCTTCGCCATGGTGTTGCTGAAGCCACCCGTTGAGACCTTTGCACCCCTTGGGGGGTTGTACGCCTTTGACAGTTGTTTACGGCCGTTCGCGAAGAAGATCGGCGGCGTGGGGGCCGGAGCGCCCCGGCGGGGCCGTCGCCACGGGCGAGTCGCACTTCAGGTACCGAGTAGGTACCATGCCCGTATGCCATCACTGAACGTGACCTTCACCGAGGAAGAAATGGAAGGCGTGCGCGCGGCCGCGGCGGCCGAGGGCAAGAGCCTCAAGCAGTACATGCACGACCTCGGCGTCCGCGAGATGCAGCGCAAGCGGTTCGTCGCCGGCGCCGCCTCGTGGGCGGACCGGCTGCGCGCCGAGTTCGACGAGGCCTTCCCGGACGAGATCCCGCCGTCCCAGCGCGGCGAGGGAGCCAGCGCCGCCTGATGAGCGAACCCCTGTACATCGACGTCCCGTGGCTCCTGGACGTCCAGGACGCCGCCCTCGACACCGAGGACGTGTCGGTCACGGACTACTCGGCCCTGGTCGCGGCCGTGGCACGGCACAAGACCCGCATGCCGACGCTGGCCGCCTCCAACCCCGACAGCGCCTGGCGGGCGGCGGCCCTGCTGCACACCATCGTGCGCCTCGAACCGCTCCCCCACCGCAACAGCCTCTTCGCGGCCTTCGTCACCGGTCAGTACATGGACCAGTCCGGTGAGGGAATCGACCCTCCCTACGGGGCCCTGTCCGAACTGATCAAGAAGGTCCGCGAGACGCGGCTGAGCATCTACGACGTCGCCGAAGCGCTCCGTTCCTGGCGCATCTGACCGGCGCGGCGGGTCACCGCCGGCCCCACGGCCGCAGCTTCTCGGGATTGCGGACCGCCCAGATCCGGGTGACGCGGTCCCCGGCCACCTCGAACGCGGCCACGGTCGCCACGGCACCGTCCCTCCGGGCCACCAGGCCCGGTGCGCCGTTGACCGACCGCTCCAGCAGTTCGAGTCCCGGGGCCCTCTCGGCCATGGCCGCCATGTACCGGGCGATGCGCGCGGCGCCCTCGACGGGGCGCAGTGCGGCACCGGCCACGCCCCCTCCGTCGGCGGTCATGACGGCGGCCGGGTCGAGGAGGTCGACCAGGGCCGCGATGTCCTGGGTCTGCCACGCCTCCTTGACCTGCCGCACCACATCGGCCCGCACGGCCTGCGCCGTCGCCGGAGCCCGCGCGGCACGCACCCGGCGCCGGGCCGACGCCGCGAGCTGCTTGCAGGCCGCGGGAGTCCGCCCGAGGATGCCGGCGATCTCGGCGAACGGGTAGCGGAAGACGTCGTGCAGCACGAACGCCACCCGCTCGGCGGGGGTCATCGACTCCAGGACGACGAGGAAGGCCATGGACACGGATTCGTCCAGGACCATCTGGTCGGCGGGATCGGCCCCGGGGCCGTTCTCCCGCCCGGCGTGGTCGGGGAGCGGCTCGGGCAGCCAGGCTCCGACGTAGCGTTCGCGCCGGGCCCGCGCGGAGCCGAGCACGTCCAGGCAGATGCGGCCGGTCACGGTCGTCAGCCAGGCTCCGGGGGACGCGATCCCGTCCTGCCGCTCGGGGGGCAGCGCGTACCAGCGCGCGTACGCCTCCTGCACGGCGTCCTCGGCCTCGGCCAGCGAGCCGAGCAACCGGTAGGCGACGTTGATCAGTTGGCGTCTTTCACCGACCGCCGCGTCGGTATCCGCCCCCGCCGTGCCCATGCCCGACCGCCTCCTCGCCTTACCTTTCGCAGGCCCGTGTCGTCGGGCTGGTGAGAGCGTATCGATCTACTGCCCCACGGGGGTAGAAAAGGGGACCGTGGCATGACGACGACCCAGGTGACGGCACAGCGCCGCTTCTCTTTCCTGCGGATCGCGATGGCCCTGCAGACACTCACCATCCTCCTCCAGGCCGTCTCCGCCGGACTGCTGCTGACCGCGTCCTACGGAGAGACGCTGCACAGTGCCGGAGCGCGGGTGATGTACGGGGCGTCGATGCTGTACGTGCTCGCGGCGGTACTGGCGTGGAAGCCGGGCGGCGGCCCGGTCACGCCCGTGTGGCAGGCCTGCGGCTTCCTCGCCCTCGCCTCGGTCCAGGTGGTGCTCGGCATCGCGCACGTCCCGTCGGTCCATCTCCCCCTGGGCGTCCTGATGTTCGGGCTGAGTCTGCTGGTGCTGGCGCGGCGCTGAGCGCGCGCGGAACGGAGGTCAGGCCCGGCGGCGGGCGTGGTGGAGGCAGGAGGCGGCCACCACGAAGGGCCACACCGACTGGAAGGAGGTGACGACCCGTTCGGCGACGCCGGCGTGACCGTGCCCTTGCATCTCGATCAGGAACCACACGCCGCCGGCGGCCATCAGGGCGGTGGCGAGGAGCGAGGGCGCGAGGCGCAGCGCCCAGGGAACGGCCGATCCCCCGTGGGCGGCCAGCACCGGCCACACCGCGAGGAGCGTGAACCCGACCACCACCACGGCTCCGTGACGCAGGGAGCCCCCGCTGCTGGGCGCGGGGAGCGCCACCAGAACCAGCGCGGCCAGGCCGCCGCCGCCCAGCGCGAGGCGTCCGGCGAGGGCTGCCACCCGCAGCCCCCACGCGGTCAGCAGATGGCAGACGCCCAGCGCCAGGAACCCGGCCGTCATCACCCAGAACCCGGCGGCGCCGTAGGACCCCAGGACGCTGATCGTCTCGGTGACCGGGTCGTAGGAGGACCCTTCGAACCGCGCCGCGCCGGCCCAGCCCGCGGTCAGCAGGACGGGGGCGCATCCCGACGAGAGCAGGACCCACCTGGGGACGTATCGCATCAATACACCATAAAACGCTCACCGCTGTGCGGCCGGACTCATGCTCCTCACACGGGCGGGTTGAGCCTGCGGAAGTACGTCCAGCTCGTCTCGTTCGGCTCGCTCCACCGCTCCGGGGCCCGGGCGAATTCCGGGTGGTGGCCGGCGATGTGGGCGCGGGTGCGGCCGGGGACCTCGGTGTACGCGCCGAGCTTGCGGCCCCGGCAGTGGTAGGCGAGGCCGCCGGGCCGCCCGCCGGGGGCCATCCACGGGACCCACGGCGACATCCGGGTCCACGACATGGTGGCCGGGACACCGGGCGCCGGTCCGTCCAGGTCCGCGCGGTGGGCGAAGAACTGGAAGAGTTCGAGCGCCCGGTACGTGTCGCCGGCCGAGTGCAGGGGGTACTGGGCCGGCGGCAGGGGCGAGGGGTAGGAGAGCGGGATCTCCAGGCTGAAGCAGACCTGCCCGCCGAGGTCGGTCGTCGGGACCGGGAAGGGGCGCCACCTCTGGTTCGCCGGATCGTTCCAGACGTGCACCACCGGCAGGTCCCGCCAGGTCTCCAGGATCTCGCCGGTGACCGGGTCGAGGTAGAAGGCGGCCTCCCGGCTGAGCAGCCGGTAGGAGTCCGGGCCGTCCTCGGCGTCGTGGACCAGGCGGGCGACGTTGACGCCCTCGAAGCCGAAGAGGCGCTCGTAGGGCTCGTCCGGCGCCCAGGAGTACACGCTTCCGGACCACCAGTAGGTGACCTCCTCGCCGTCCAGGGAGGCCCGGGTGCGGGCGAGGGAGCGGAGGGACTGTGCGGGTGTCGTCATGGCCACCACTGTGCGCGCCGGCCGTCCGCGCCGGGCGGGAAACGCCGCGCACCGCCCCGGAATCGGCCGGAAGCGGCCGTTCCGGGGCGCGTCGGGTCCCGGTCAGCCGAGGGCCGGTGCCGCGGCGGGGGCGGGGGCCGGGGTGCGCTGCGCGAGCGGGATTATCCCGGGAGCTGTCTCCTGACCGAGGAAGAAGTGGCGCACCACGCGCTCCGCGGCGTGTCCGTCGTCGTACGGGCAGAAGCGCTCGCGGAAGGCCGCGCGCAGGCCGGCGGTCTCGGTGTCGCGCCAGCGGCCGCTGCGGAAGGTGTCGATGAGCTCGTCCTCGGTGGTGGCCACCGCGCCCGGGGTGTCGCCGGGGCGGCCGGAGAGGAGGTCGAAGGTGACGCCGCGGACCTGGGAGTAGATCTCCCAGTCGTCGGCGTGGACGACGATGGGCCGGTCGAGGTTGGCGTAGTCGAAGGTGAGGGAGGAGTAGTCGGTGACGAGCGCGTCCGCGGCCAGGCAGAGGTCCTCGACGCAGGGGTGGCCGGACACGTCGATGACCGCGCCCCGTGCGGCGAGGTCGCTCAGCTCCGGACTGCGGTCGTAGAAGTAGTGGGTGCGCACCAGCAGGACGAACTCGTCGCCCAGAGCGCCGGCCAGGCGGGCCAGGTCGAAGGAGGGGGTCCAGTCCGTCCGGTAGTCGCGGTGGGTCGGCGCGTACAGCAGCGCGGTCCGGCCCGGGGCTATGCCGAGCCGGGCGCGGACGGCGGCGACCTCCTCGGCGCCGGCGCGGTAGTAGCGGTCGTTGCGCGGGTAGCCCACGTCGAGGGACTCGTAGGAGCCGGGGTAGACGCGCTCCCACTGCTTGGTGGAGTGCGGGTTGGAGGAGACGCTGACGTCCCACCGGTCCACGCGGTCCAGGAGGCGGTCGAAGTCCATGCCCCGGGCGGCCGCGGGGTAGGCCCTCTGGTCGAGGCCCATGCGCTTGAGCGGGGTTCCGTGGTGGGTCTGGAGGTGGAGCTGTCCGGGGCGCTTGACGATGTGGTCGGGGAAGTTGACGTTGTTCACGAAGTACCGCGCGCGGGCCATCACTTCCCAGTAGCGGCGCGAGCCGCGCACCACGTGGTCGATGCCCTCGGGCACCCGCCCGGCCACTTCCTTGCGCACCACCCAGACGCCGTGCACGTCGGGGACGAGTTCCCTGGCCTTCTCGTAGACGGCGAGCGGGTTGCAGGACGGCAACCGGTCCCAGTACGAGGAGTAGACGGCGAGGCGGGGGTCGGGGGAACGTCTGCGCTGGAGGGTGTACAGGCCCGCGTAGGCCCGTCTGCCGACCTTGGTCTTGGCCTTGAGGACCCTGGTGGGCCCCGCCGCCTTGGCGCGGGCCGCGAACTGGGTTGCCCGGTAGGCGCGGTAGAGCCGTTTGGCCACGGCCCGCATGTACACCCCGGTCGGCCCGTCGGGCACCGTGAAGCCGTCCGGGACGTGGGCGGCGTAGAAGTCGGCGGTGCGCTCGAAGAACTCCTTGCGGTCGGCGGCCCGGACCCGCTCGGGGCGCTTGAGCGCGAACAGCATGTGGAACACGGCCCGTTCGAACAGCATGGGGGTGGCCCAGGCCAGCTCGGGCCGCTCGGCGAGGAACGCGAACAGCCCCTCGTACTGCGCGAAGATGTCGAAGTGCTTGCGTCCCGGCGTCTTGGTGATCGCGCCCTGGCGGCGCTGGCGGTACTCGACACCGACCCGGTTCAGGCAGCCGATGCGCTCGGCCGTGACCATCGCCATGTGGGTGACCGGCGCGTCCTCGTACAGACCGGGGGCGTACTGCAGGCCCTGTTCGAGGAAGAACTCGCGGCGGAACGCCTTGTTCCAGGCCACCAGGAAGAGTTCCACGTACTCCGGCCGGTCCTGGAGGCGGAAGACGTCCGTGCCCGCCTTCTCGAACAGGCCCGCGGTCTGGCTGCGGCCGCCCCTGCCCCACCAGTAGGTGCGCACGTGGTCGAAGACGAGGATGTCCAGCTCCCCGACGGCGTCGAGCCGGCCGGCCAGCGCCTCCAGCAGGCCGGGGGTGTAGGTGTCGTCGCTGTCGAGGAACAGGACGTAGTCGCCCCGCGCGTGCCGGAGCCCGGCGTTGCGCGCCCGGCCCAGGCCGACGTTCTCCGGCAGGTGGACGGCCTTGACGCGGTCGTCGCGGGCGGCGTACTCGTCGATGATCGCGCCGCAGGAGTCCGGTGAGCAGTCGTCCACGGCGATCACCTCGATGTCCCGGTACGACTGTCCCACGACCGAGTCCAGGCACTCGCGAAGGTACCCCTGCACCTTGAACACCGGAATGACAATGCTGAACCGAGGCATGCGGACAACTCCAGGTGAAGCGTGGATTGAGCGTGGCTGAACAGGGAGACTCGCGACGCTTTCGAAACGTTGTACGCCTGCTGTGCACGGGTCCGCGCACCCGGGAACCGGCGGCGGTCGTCCCCGGCCGCCGGGCCCGCGCCTCACTGGAAGCCGGTGCGCGGGGCCGTGACCTCGACGGTGTCCTTCACCAGGGCCAGTGCCGCTCCCACCGGACTCGACCGGCCGCCGCTCACGGTCACGTCGCCCGCGTCGGGGCAGCCGAAGACAACGGCCTTCTCGGGTCCGCTCAGCGCGTGCAGCGGATCCCCGGGCTCCGTCTCCTCCAGCCGTACGCGTACGACACCCGGTTCGTCCGCCGAGGCGCCGGCGACCGCCCGCAGCCGGCGGGACCGGGCAGCGGCGTCCCGGGCCCGGGCCGCGGCGGCCGCGTCGACCGGCTGCGCCCGCACCCGTACCTCCGCCGGGTCCCAGCCCCAGAGCAGCGCGGCCAGCAGGCGCACCTTGGTGGCGGCGTCCTCGCCCGACAGGTCCGCCGAGGGGTCCGCCTCCGCGATGCCCCGTAGCTGCGCGGCACGGACCGCGTCGGCCAGGGTGCCGCCTTCGGCGAGGCGGTCGAGCACGAAGGTGACGGTGCCGTTGGGACAGGCACGGACCGTCCGGCAGTCCAGGCCGCGCAGGGAGGTGCGCGCCAGGTCGCCCGCCGGGAGCGCCGCGCCGGTGGCCCCGGAGATCCTGATCGTGCTGCCGCCCGCCCGGGCGGCCTCGGCCAGTTCCCGCCAGTGGGTCAGCAGGTGGCTCTTGGTGGCCGTCACCACGTGGATGCCCCGGCGCAGTGCGGCGACGGCCTCCTCCGCCGCGCGCTGCCGCACTCCGGGCGTGGAGGGGACGGCCTGGACGAACACGCGCGCGCCGGTGCGCTCGAACGTCTCGCCCAGCGGTCGCAGGGGACCCCACTGCGGGCGCGGCGGCACCGACCCGTCGGCGCCGGTGGCGCACTGGGCCGTACTCGCGCGTACGGCGGCGACCCGCGGCCGTACGCCGTGACGGTGTGCGAGCGCCGCCGAGTCCCGTTGCAGCCAGTCGGCGAACGCCTGCCCCACCGGGCCGTACCCGGCGAGGACCACGGCGGCCCGAGTCGCTTCAGTCGCTTCCCTCATGGACCCGGGATCCTGTCACACCGTCCGGCCCGCCGCCGGTGGGCCGTCGTGCGCCGGGCTCACCACCCCAGTTGCTCGAGGTGCGCGGCGACCCGTGCACGGTCCCAGGCGCCGTCGGCGACGAGCACGCGGTAGGTCCGGGCCAGGGTCTCGCCCGGCGGCAGGACCAGTTCCTCGTGGAAGGCCCAGGAGGGTGCGACCGCGGCGAAGGGGTCGCTGCGCACGAACCAGTGCGCCGGGTGGGCACCCTTCTCTCCCAAGTGGTCGTTGGACGGGGCGTGTTCGAAGACGAGCGTGGCGTGGCCGTCCCGTCCGTCGTGCTCGCCCACATAGGCCAGCCAGGGGGACTGGGAGCCCATCGGAGGGGCCTCGCCGGACCCGGCCCCGTCGGCGGTGAAGACCCGGCCGCCGCGGAAGGCGCGCGGGCCGCGCCAGAACAGTCCGGTGTATCCGGCGGCGGGGCGCCCGTGGGTGGTCGGGCTGCCGAACCGCAGTGGTTCGGCACGCCGGTTGGTCACCGCCGAGGTCCAGGTGAGCGTCCAACTGCCGCTGTCCGGGTCGATGTCGCCGACCTCGATCCGGCGCTCCTCCTCGGCCCACAGGTCACCGTCGTGCGGGTGCCAGGTCAGCTTCTCGGCGACGACGGCGCGGTCCCCCTCGGCGCCGACCTCCTCGAAGGAGACGTGGGCCATCGAGCCGACCCTGTCCGGCAGCGCGAGGTACCCCTGGCCGTGGACGTAGGTGTTGCCGCCCCACAGGTTCTGTCCGGAGAGGTGGGAGGCGGTCAACTGCAGGCCCTTGTGCCAGCGGTGGTCGTGGGGCCGGTAGTCGGTGACGGGCGCGCCGGACAGGGTCCGGACCGGGTGGAGGTACGGCTTGGGCGCCTCCCAGCCGGCCTCGGGGCGGTACACGTAGGAGAACAGCTCGGTCCCGGCCGCCCCGTGGGCCACGGTGACGCGGTCGCCGTGCACATGGGTGAGTGAGAGCGTCATGCGTGGTCCTCTTCGTTGTAGAAACCGCTTACCATCCGGGCGTGCCCACGTTCTAACCGGCGCGCACCCACAGGGTCAAGCCCGTCGCCGGGCGGCGCACCCCCGGGCCCCGCGACACCACCGGGCCGCACGGGCACCGGCGGGGGCAACGACGACTGCCCCCGTCGAGAGCACTCCCGCTCGGCAAGACACCTGGTCGCACGCCCTGCCGCCCTACGCTTTCCGACCATGGAAATCCCGAGACGACTCATCGAACTCAGGCGTGCCGTCGAGGCCGCGGACGACCGCTACCGCAACAACAGGGGTGAGAACGCCACGGTCGCCCTGGCCGTCTGGTCCGACGCCACCGCGGCCCTCGCCCGGGGCATCGCCGACTACGCCGCCGAGACCGGCCTCCCGCACCGCGAGGTGGAGTCGGCCGTCCGGCGCGCGACAGGACGGCCCGCCCCCGCCGACCGGGGGCCGGGGGCGGGCCGTTGACAGCCTTGGCTAATGGCAGTAGCTTTTAGTTAATGTCATTAGCCAGCGCCATCGGCCACCCCTGGGAGTGCGACATGACCGAGTACCTCGCCGTCGACGGCGGCACGATCGCGTACGAGGTGGCGGGATCGGGCCCGCTGATCGTGCTCGCCCACGGCATGGGCGACAGCCGTGCCGCGTACCGCGCCGTGGTCCCGCGGCTGGTGGCGGCCGGTCACCGGGTCGCCTCGGTGGATCTGCGCGGCTGCGGCGAGTCCGGCGTCGACTGGGCGGAGTGGAGCCGCACCGCCCTCGCCGGTGACCTGCTCGCCCTGATCCGGCACCTGGGCGGCCCGGCCGTCCTGGTCGGCCACTCGATCTCGGGCGGCGCCGCCACCATCGCCGCGGCACGGGAACCCGCGCTGGTCACGGCGGTCGTCGAGCTGGCGCCGTTCACCCGCAAGCAGTCGGTGCGCCTCGGCGACCTGCGGGTGCGGCGGTTTCGGCGGGGCATGGTGCGGCTGCTCGGCGCGGGCCTGTTCGGCAGCCTGCGCCTGTGGCGCTCGTACCTGGACGTGGCGTACCCGGGCGTGAGGCCCGCCGACTGGGCCGAGCGGCTCGGCCTCGTCGAGTCACGGCTGCGCGAGCCGGGCCGGATGAAGGCCCTGCAGAACATGGGCCGCAGCGCGCCGACCGACGCGGGCGAACAGCTCGGCAACGTGCGCTGCCCGGTGCTGGTCGTGATGGGCACCCTCGACCCGGACTGGGCGGACCCGTACGCCGAGGGCGCGGCGGTCGTCGGCGCGCTGCCGTCCGGCCTCGGGCGCCTGGAGATGATCGAGGGCGCCGGTCACTACCCGCACGACCAGTTCCCCGACCAGGTGGCCTCCCTGGTGCTGGCCTTCCTGCGCTCGGACGCCGCCCGTGCCTAGGGCGGGCCTGGATCCGGCGGCCGTGGTGGCGGCCGGTGCCGCACTGGCCGACGAGGTGGGCCTCGCCGGCCTGACGATGGGCCTGCTCGCCGGGCGGCTCGGCGTACGCACACCGTCCCTGTACAAGCACGTCGGCGGTCAGGACGACCTCGTCCGGCGGATCGCGGTCCTCGCGCTTCAGGAGGCCGCCGAGGCCGTCGGCGGCGCGGTCCGGGGGTACGCGGGCCGTGACGCCCTGGCGGCCGCGGCGCGCGCCTTCCGGGCCTTCGTCCTGGCCCACCCCGGCCGGTACGCGGCGACACTCGGCCAGGAGCCGTCGGGGCCGGACGACCCCCTGGCCGCCGCGGGACAGCGGCTGCTCGATGCGTTCAACGCGGTCCTGCGCGCTTACGACATCCCCGACCGCGACGTGAACCACGCCCTGCGCCTGCTCCGCAGCCTCTTCCACGGCTTCGCCACACTGCAGGCCTCGGACGGCTTCCAGTGGAGCACCGACGTCGACGAGAGCTTCGAGTGGCTCGTCGCCTTCGCCGACCGGGGCCTGCGCACCCTGTGACACCGCCGGGGCCGCGCGGGTCCCCCGGTCAGAGCCGCACGTCCGCGGACCGGCTGCGCACGGCGTCGAGCGCCGCGAGGGACGACGCGTCCAGGGCGATCCCGCCCACGGCGAGGTTCGCGTCCAGGTGGCCGGGGTCGGCGGTGCCCGGGATGAGCAGCACGTTCGGGGCGTGGTGGAGCAGCCAGGCGAGACCCACCTGGGCCGGCGTCACGCCGAGCGCCGCGGCGACGGTGCGCACCGCGGGTTCGTCGACGACCTTGGGCAGGGCGGGGAAGGCGCCGCCGAGCGGGAAGTACGGCACCCAGGCGATGCCCTCGGCGGAGCAGAGCGCGAGCATGTCCTCGTCGTCGCGGCTCACCACGCTGTAGGCGTTCTGCACGCAGACGACGCCCGCCGGAAGGGCCCGGCGCAGTCCGTCCGGGGTCACGCTGCTCAGACCGATCGCGCCGATCTTGCCCTCGTCGCGCAGCCGTGTCAGCTCGGCGAGCTGGTCGTCGAGGCCCACCCGCTGGTCCCCCTCGGCGCGCAGGCCGGGGCCGGCGTCCAGGCGGCGCAGGTTCACGACCGCGATCCGGTCGGTGCCGAGGCTCCTGAGGTTGTCCTCCACGCTCGCCCGCAGTTCCTCCGGCCGCTGGGCGGGGCGCAGCGGCCGGGGGCCGCCGGGGTCGGAGTCGGCGCCGACCTTGCTCACGACGACCACGTCGTCGGAGGGGCCGAGCGCCTCCCGGATGATCCCGTTGACGAAGCCGTCGCCGTAGAACTGGGCGGTGTCGAGGTGGTCGACGCCGCGGTCCACCGCACGGCGCACGAGGGCGACGGCGGCGGCGCGGTCGGAGCGCAGGCGTTCGAGCTGCATGGCGCCGTAGCCGATCCGCGAGACGGTGCGGCCGGCGAGCGGTGCCGCCCCGCCGGGGCGAGGGGTGCCGGAGCCGGTGGCACGGGAAGAGGAGGAGGAACCGGTCGAGGTCATGGGAAGTCCGTCCTCGTGAGAAGATGACAGAAGCGGAGGACCCTCCGCTTCTGCGACTGTAGCACTACCGGAGGATCCTCCGCTTTGACTCCCGACCAGGATCCGCGCGCCGCCGCGGACCGGCCCGACCGGGGCACCGGCGCCGAACGGCCGTTGCGCGCCCACGCACGGCGCAACCGCGAGAAGCTCGTCGCCGCCGCGCGGGCCGCCTTCACGGCCGCGGACGACACCGTCCCCCTGGACGGCATCGCCCGCGAGGCGGGGGTCGGCATCGGCACGCTCTACCGCCACTTCCCCACCCGCGAGGCCCTGGTGGAGGCCGTCTACGCCGCCGAACTGGACGACGTCACGGCCGGCGCCGCCGCGCTGCTGGAGGAGTTGCCCCCCGACCGGGCCCTGCGCGCGTGGATGGAGCGCTACGCGGCCTTCGTCGCGACGAAGCGCTCCATGCTCAACACCCTGCACAGCGCCTGGGCCTCGGGCCGCCTGGCGACGCCGGCCACCCGCGAGCGCATCACCGCCGCGATCGGCACCATGCTCGCCGAGGGTGCGCGGGCGGGCACCCTCCGGGCGGACGTGGCCCCCGACGACGTCACCGCGATGCTCCTCGGCGTGTTCCTGTCGACGGCCGCCGACGACGAGGCCGAGCGCACCCGCCGCCTGCTCGACCTCGTCGTCGACGCCCTCCGCCCGCCCGGGAGTTCATGACCCGGGCCGGTGGCTCACCGGCGGGCCGACGCCGCCAGCATCGGGAGCGAGACGATGTCGGCGAGGGCCTGCTGGCCGGCGATGTTGGCGTGGACCCCGTCACCGGTGTCGTAGGGCGGGTGGATGCTGTTCGGCCGCACGGGGTCTTCGAGCACCCGGTCGAAGGGGAGGACGCCGTCACAGGTGCCGCCGCAGTTGTTCCACTGCGCGACGAACCTGCCGACGGCGTGCCGGTCGCGGTTGTGCTGGTCCGTGTAGCCCGGGCGCGGGGTGATGGGCGTGACGTACACCTTGATGCCGGCGGCCCTCAGGCGTCCGAAGACCGCGCGGTAACTCGCCTCGATCTGGGCGGCGTCGCAGCCGGCCGGGAGGTCGTTGGTCCCGTAGTAGTAGAGGACGCCCGTGACCCCGTGCAGGGCCAGGACGTCGCGCTCCAGCCGGGCGGCGGCGTCCAGGCCCCGGACCGGTTCACCGATGCCCGGGCAGGTCGCGGCGCTGGTGGTGCCGCCGATGCCCGCGTTGGCGAGGGCGAACTGCCGGGTGGGCGGCAGTTCCGAGGCGATCCGCCGGGCGAGGACGTCGGTCCAGCGCAGGTCGGCACCCGGGCGGCTGCAGTCCGGCCCGCAGTTGGTCGACCCCGTTCCGTCGACGACCGAACTGCCGTAGGCGACGAGGCTGCCGCGCAGGCGCGGGTTGCGCACGTCGACCGCGCTGACCAGGAGGGTCGAGCCGGTCGTCGCGGTGTACGCGGTGCCGGCCGGATCGGCGGTGTGGTCGCCCGATCCGGGCGGGGTCAGGTAGTTGGTGCGGAAGGCGCTCTCGTGCCGCCCCGGAGCCACCGTGCCCGAGACGGAGAGCGACACCGCGAGGTCGTCCTGCGCGGCGGTCCTGAGCGCGGTGGTGTCGCTCCACACCTCGCCGCCCGCCGGGACGACGACCCGGCGGCTGCCGTCGAACGTGACGGCGCTCGGGCGTCCCCGGGTCGCGGCGTCCTTGCCGTCGCTGTGGGCCACCGTCGCCGCGTCGACGGTGAGCGGCGTCCGGCCGAAGGTGTTCTGGACGCGTATCCGCACCGCGTCACCGCCCTGGCTCAGGTGGGTGATCATGCGCAGCGACTGGTCCCGCAGCGGGGTGGGCGCGAGGCCCTGCTGCGAGGCGGCCCAGGACGTGAACCAGGCGTCGCGCCCGGGGTGATGCTCCGCCCCCGCTGTGGCGGGAGCGGCGGCCGTGCTCGTGGACGCGGCGAGGACGGAGGACGCCACGGCGAGGGCCAGGGCGGCCGCGACGCCTCTGGCCAGGGGGGCCCGGGCGGTGGCGAGTGATCGGGCGAGGAGACGGCGCATCGGTGCCTGCCTTTCCGACGTGAGTGGTGGGGTGCGGCTGGATCCTCCCCGTGGCCGTCCCGCCTCACGCCGGGCGCCGGTACTGGGCGCCGGTGCCGTGCCGGGGACGGGCGCCGGTGCCGTGCCGGGGGCGGGCGGCGAAGGAGGCCATGGACAGCCACCGACCCGCTGTGATGTGATCCCCGCGGCGGAACGGCCCTGCTGGGCGCGGTCACCGGGTGATCCCCGGGCAGCGCCCACGGCTTGGGCCGCCCCCTCGACGTGCCTCCGCCGCCGGTATGCCCGCCGGCCCGCTCCGCCTCGCCACGGCGAGCGGACGGGTCCGTCCCCCCAGGCCCGAAAGACCCGAACACATGCAGAAGACCAAGGCCGCCCTCTGGGAATTCCTCCAGGGGCTCGGCAAGACGTTCATGCTCCCGGTGGCCCTGCTCGCGTTCTGCGGGATCATGCTGGGCATCGGCTCCTCCCTGTCCAGCGAGGCGGTCACTGACAACGTTGCCTTCCTGAAGGGCGAGGGCTTCCACCTCGTCTTCACCTGGATGGCCAACACGGGTCTGGTCGCCTTCACCTTCCTGCCCGTCCTGTTCGCCATGGCGATCCCGCTCGGTCTCGCCCGCGAGGACAAGGGCGTGGCCGCCTTCTCCGGTTTCGTCGGCTTCGTCGCCATGAACCTCGCGGTGAACTTCTACCTCACCGCCAAGGGCGTCGACTTCGAGGACGAGAAGGCGGTCGAGCACTACGGCATCGCCGACGTGCTGGGCGTGCAGTCCATCGACACCGGGCTGCTCGGCGCCGTGGCCGTCGGCATCGTCGTCAGCCTGCTCCACCGGCGTTTTCGCACCCAGCGGATGCCGGACGCGCTGGCCTTCTTCGGCGGGCTGCGCTTCGTTCCCATCGTGTCCGCCCTGGTGTTGAGCGTGCTCGGACTGCTCATTCCGCTGGTGTGGCCGACCTTCAACGGCTGGATCAACGCCGTCGGCCGCGGCATCGGGCACACCGGCGTCTTCGGACCGTTCTTCTTCGGCATGGGCGAGGTCCTGCTGCGCCCGATCGGCCTGCACCACATCCTCGTCGCCATGTTCCGCTTCACGGACGTCGGCGGTTCGGGAACGGTGTGCGGCGACCACGTCTCCGGCGCCCTGAACCTGTTCTACGCCCAACTGGACTGCTCGGCCGCTCCCGACGCCGCGGTCACGGATGCGACGCACTTCCTCTCCCAGGGCAAGATGGCCGTCTACCTGGGCGGACTCCCGGGTGCCGCGCTCGCGATGTACCACTGCGCGAACCGCCGGATGCGCCCCGAGATCAAGGCCCTGCTCGTGTCCGGCGTGGTCGCCTGTGTGGTCGGCGGCATCACGGAGCCGCTGGAGTTCCTGTTCCTCTTCGTCGCCCCGTGGCTGTACGCCGTCCACGCGGTCCTCGTGGGTCTCGGCTTCCTCACGGCGGCCGTCCTCGGCGTCTTCATCGGCAACACGGACGGCAACGTCATCGACTGGCTCGTCTTCGGTGTGCTCCAGGGCTCGTCGACCAAGTGGTATCTGGTGCCGGTGATCGCGGCGGTGTGGTTCGCCGGGTACTACTTCCTGTTCCGCTGGGCCATCACCCGCTTCGACCTCAAGACGCCCGGCCGCGAGGACCCGCCCGCCGAGGACGGGGACGCACCCGAGCACGGCGGGGAGCGGAAGGAGGACCCGGACGGGACGCCGGGCGGCGGGATTCCCGAGCCCGCGCGGGAGTTGGTCGCGGGGAAGTACGACGCGGTCGCGATGCTCGAAGCGCTCGGCGGCGCGGGCAACATCCGGTCGCTGGACAACTGCATCACCCGCCTGCGGATGACGGTGGTCGACGCCGGGCAGGTCGACGAGGCACGGCTGAAGAAGCTCGGGGCGGTGGGTGTCATCAAGCTCGACGGGCACACCGTGCAGGTCGTCGTCGGCCCGCAGGTCCAGTCCGTGAAGGACGCCATCGCGACGATGCTCCCGGTGGGCTGACCATGACCGAGCGCTCCTCCCCCGCCCCGCCGGCGCCCGCAATCGCGCCGTACGACTTCGACACGCCCGTGGACCGGCACGGCACCTGGTGCACGCAGTGGGACTACGTCCAGGACCGTTTCGGGGTGCCGGACCTGCTGCCGTTCACGATCTCCGACATGGACTTCGAGACCGCCCCGGAGGTGCTGGCGGCGCTGCGCCGCCGTCTGGACCACGGGGTGCTCGGCTACTCGCGCTGGCGCCAGGACGACTTCCTCTCGGCGGTCGTCCACTGGTACGCGTCGCGGCACGGCACGGAGGTGGACCCCGCCACGGTCGTGTACGCGCCGTCCGTCGTCTACCAGATCTCGCGGTTGCTGCGCCTGTGGTCGCGGCCGGGCGACGGCGTCGTCGCCCACACCCCGATGTACGACGCGTTCCCCAAGACCGTTGCCGCGAGCGGCCGGCGACTCCTGGCCTGCCCCCTCGACGACTGGGCGGAGCTGGAACGGCTGCTGGCGCTGCCGGACACGGCCGTGCTGCTGTTGTGCTCGCCGCACAACCCGACGGGCCGGGTGTGGTCGGCCGGTGAACTGGACCGGATGGCCCGGCTGTGCGCGCGGTACGACGTCGCGGTCGTCAGCGACGAGATCCACTCCGACCTGGCGCACGCCCCGTACGTCCACCGGCCCTGGGCCCGGCACGGCGGCGACGGCCGCTGGGCCGTGGTGACTTCGGCGTCCAAGTCCTTCAACATCCCGGCACTGACCGGGAGTTACGGCATCATCGGCGACCCGGGCTCACGCGAGGCGTATCTGCGGGAGCTGAAGGAGGCCGACGGGCTCTCCTCCCCCGCGGTGCTGTCGCTGGTCGGCCACATCGCGGCGTACCGCGAGGGAGCGCCCTGGCTGGACGCGCTGCGGGACTATCTCGCGGGCAACCTCGCGCTGGTCGCCGGCCGTCTCCGCGAGGCGTTCCCGCACCTGGAGTGGCGGCCGCCGCAGGCGGGTTACCTGGCGTGGATCGACCTGCGTCCGCTGGGCGTCGACGACGAGGAGTTGCAGCGCGAGCTGGTGCGGGTGGAGAAGGTGGCGATCATGCCCGGGTCGGCGTACGGGTCCCCGGGACGGGTGCGGCTCAACGTCGGCTGCCCCCGGTCGAAGGCCGAGGCCGGTGTCGCGGCCCTGGTGCGGGCGTTGCGGCGACTGGACGGCCCGGACCGGCCCTGACCGGGGGCGGCCTCGTGCTTCCCGGGTGTCGCGGTGTCAGTGGCGCGGCTGGGCCGGGGCGGGCGGGTCGAGGGCGAGGGCGGCGAAGGTCGCCAGCCAGTGGTCGGTGGTGAAGTCACCGCGCTCCACCGCCGGCATGCCCGCCGTGAGGTGCGCGGCCGCCGCCTCGGCCAGGCGGGTGCGGACCGCGCCGTCGGGCAGGGCCTCGGCGAGGGAGCGCAGTGCCGCGGCCCTGCTGAGCGTCAGGCCGAGCAGGTGGCCGATCTGGGGGTCGGCGTGGTCGGAGACCACCGGCACCTCCAGCAGCGCGCACGGCGCACCCGCCCCGAGCCCGGGCAGGAAGCGGTCGAGCCATGCCGCGAGCCGTTCCGGGGCGAGGACCCGGCGCATCGCGTCGGCCTCGGTGAGCGCCGGGGACAGGAAGTCCTGTCCCGACGGTTCCCAGTGCGCGGGCGCGTCGTGGTCGTCGGCGAACCAGCTCAGCAGCCGCTCCCGCACGGCCCGGCCGGTCCCGTCCGACAGTTCGCCCGAGTCCAGGGCGAGGCTCAGCGCGAAGGCGCTGTTGGGGTGGTTGCCGTGGCGTACGGGATAAGTGGCCCTGGGCAGCCAGCCGGCCAGCAGACCGTCGACGGCGTCCACGGCCGGCCGCAGTGCCGTGGTCCAGCGTTCGCCCTCCGCGCCGCCGTGCGCCCGGCACTCGGCGGCGAGGGCGAGCAGCCACGCCCAGCCGTAGGGCCGCTCGAAGGACGGCCGGTCGCGCAGGTAGGCGGCCTCGGCCGCGAGGTTGGCGGGGGTGAGGTGCCGGTCGAGCACGGCGACGACCGTCTCGGTGTCCGGGAGCGCGGGGGTGCCGCCGTGGCGGCGGAGCAGGCGGACGAGCAGCCAGTGCATGTGCACCGAGGAGTGCCAGTCGTAGGCGCCGTAGAAGGCGGGGTGCAGCAGGCGGGGTTCGAGCTGCTCGTCTGCCGACGTGACCAGGTGGGCGGGGAAGTTGGGGTACTCGCGGGTGACGTTCGCCAGGGCGAGCTGGGCGAAGGCGGCCGCGTGGGCGCTGAGCGGCATCAGTGGGTGGCTCCTTCGGTGACCTTCAGGTCCTGCTCGGCGGGGGTGCGGGCGGCGGTGGCCAGCAGGGCGCGCAGGCCGTGGGCGACGGTGGCGGGCGGCAGGGCGGGCGCGGTGCCGTCGGGGACCTGTTCCGGCGCCCAGGGCACGTGCGCGAACCCGCCGCGCAGGTGCGGGAACTCGGTGGCGATGAGGTGGCCGAGACCGTAGGCGACGTGGTTGCAGACGAAGGTGCCGGCCGTGTGGGAGACGGCGGCCGGGACCCCGGCCTCGCGCATCGCGGCGACGCACGCCTTGACGGGCAGGGTGGAGAAGTAGGCGGCGGGGCCGCCCGGGACCACCGGTTCGTCGATGGGCTGCGCGCCGGCGTTGTCGGGGATGCGGGCGTCGTCGATGTTGATGCCGACGCGCTCGACGGTGACGCCGGGGCGTCCGCCCGCCTGTCCCAGGCAGAGCACCAGCTCGGGGCCGACCGCCCGGACGGCCTCGCGCAGGGCGTCGAGGGACGCGCCGAAGACGCAGGGCAGTTCGACGGCGGTGACCGTGAGCCCGGCGGGCGGTTCGGCGGCCACCAGGGACGCCGCCTGCCAGGACGGGTTCACGCGTTCGCCGCCGAAGGGGGCGAAGCCGGTGATGAGGACACGGGTCATGGGCGTTCCTTGCCTTGCGGTTCGGGTCGTACGGGGGCCGGCCGGGCGGGGCCCGCGCCGGCGGTCGGGGGCGGGGCGGTCAGAAGGCGAAGAGCGCCATGATGACCGTGCAGCAGCCGAGCAGGGCGATGCCCGTCGGGAGCTGTGCCTTGATCGGCCCGTACTGGTCCTTCAGTTCGAGCAGGGTGGCCGGGACGATGTTGAAGTTGGCGGCCATCGGCGTGCACAGCGTGCCGGCGAAACCGGCCAGCATGCCGATCGCGAGGACGGCGGGCTCGTTGCCGTGCATCTGCTGGATGAGCACCGGCCAGCCGATCGCCGCGGTCATCACGGGGAAGGCGGCGAAGGCGTTGCCCATGATGACGGTGAACAGGAACATGCCGACGCAGTAGGCGAGGACGGCGAGGTACTTCGAGTCGTCGGGCAGGACCTTGTTCATGATGTCGCCGACCTGGTCGCCGACTCCGGCGGCGGCGAAGATCGAGCCGAGCACGGCCAGGAGCTGGGGCAGCAGCAGGGCGGAGCCCATCGCCTCCAGCATGGAGCGGCCGGAGTGGATCGGGACGGAGACCTTCTTCTCGCCGGTGACGAACATGCCGACGACGAGCGCCGCGATGCAGCCGAGGCCGAGCCCGAGGAGGGTGGCCTTGCCCGACTCGAAGAGCCCGGACTCGTCCAGCACGGAGGCGCAGACGATGGCGACGAGCGGGATGGTCAGCGCGGGGATGAAGATCTTGTTGCCGAGCCGGCCCGCGGCGGCCTCGCGCTGCTCGCCGGTGGTGGTGACCGGAACGCCCTTGCCGAGGAAGTTGAAGCCGGCCAGCACGATCAGGGCGAGGACGGCGACGCCGAGCGGTTCGGCGGGCAGGGTCCAGCCGCCGTTGTCCGCGGTGGCGTTGGCGACGCCGGTGCCGTAGGGGAAGGTGAGCCCGAGCAGGCCCCAGAACGCGGCGGACGTCCACCGCTTGGGGTTGCTGCGGTCCGTGGCCATTTGCACGGCCATGACCACGAAGACGAGGCCTATCAGCCAGTACAGCCATTCGACCTTGATCACTTGTCGGCCCCCTCGGGAAGCGGCAGGTCGTGCTCGGCGGCGGCCTGTGCCATCTCGCGTTCGAGCTGCTTGTCCATGAGCAGCAGCCGGGCACCGTGGATGAGGAAGGCGCAGACGGCCAGCGGGATCGCCCACAGGGCGAGCTGGGTCGGCTCGATGTCCTGGTGGTACGTGGAGTTCACGAAGCCGGTGATCAGCAGGATGGAGCCGATGGCGATGAAGCAGTCCTCGCCGAAGAAGACGCCCACCGTGTCGGCCGAGGCCGAGTAGGAGCGCACCTTCTCACGCAGCTTGTCGGGCAGCCTGGCCCCGGTGGAGCGTTCGGCGGCGGCCTCGGCCATGGGTGCCACCAGGGGCCGCACGGTCTGCGCCGGGCCGCCGATGCTGTTGAGGCCGAAGGCCGCGGTGACCTGCCGGACCAGCAGGTAGACGGTGAGGAACCGGCCGGCGCTGAGCTTGCCCAGGCGGCCGATGAGACGGCGGGCCTGCTCGCGCAGGCCGTAGCGCTCGAGCAGCCCGATCACCGGGAGCACGATGGCGTAGACGGTGACCGAGCGGCTGTCGGCGAAGGACCGGCCGAAGGCCGCGAGGACCTCCAGCGGGTTCATCTTGCCGAGCAGTCCGGTGACGATACCGGCTACGCCCACCACGAGGACGGGGTTGCGGCGCGTGACGAATCCGAGGATCACCACGACCACACCGAGGAGAACGATCATTCGGTGGCCTTCTTCAGGCATGAGGGGGCAGGGCACGGATCCGGAGCTTCGGAACGTGACTCATCGGTCCCGGGGACCATAGCTCCGGATACGTGGCAGATGCACGGACACTAGCGATCGTTCAACGATCTAACAAGAGGTGAATCCTCACCGTTCACGGAAGACGACGAGCCACGCATCTCTTGTCGGATCGTTCAACGATCGTCTACTTTCGGAGGGTGATCGACCTCAACGCAGATCTCGGTGAAGGCTTCGGCCGCTGGACCCTCACCGACGACGACGCCCTGCTCTCCGTCGTCACCAGCGCCAACGTCGCCTGCGGCTTCCACGCGGGCGACCCCTCGGTGATGCGTCGCGTCTGCGACCTCGCCGCGGAGCGCGGGGTGCGGATCGGGGCCCAGGTCTCCTACCGCGACCTGGCGGGCTTCGGACGGCGCGCCATGGACGTCCCGGCCGGCGAACTGGCCGCCGAGGTGGCGTACCAGATCGGCGCGCTCCGGGTCTTCGCCGAGGCCGCCGGGGCCACCGTCGCCTACGTCAAGCCGCACGGCGCGCTCTACAACCGCACCGTCCACGACGACGACCAGGCCCGTGCCGTCGTGGCCGGGGTGCGACTGGCGGGCGGCGCGCTGCCCGTGCTCGGCCTGCCCGGCTCGCGGCTGCTCGTGGCCGCCGCCGAGGCGGGGCTCACCGGTGTCCCGGAGGCCTTCGCCGACCGCGCCTACACCGCCGGGGGCACCCTGGTCCCCCGCCGCGAGCCGGGCTCGGTGGTGACCGACGCGGACGCGGTGGTGCGCCGTGCGGTGGCGTTCGCCGTGGACGGCTCCGTCGAGGCGGTGGACGGTACGGCGGTCACGGTCGCCGCCCGCTCCCTGTGCGTGCACGGCGACACCCCGAACGCCGCCCGGATCGCCGCCCGGGTGCGTGCGGCCCTGGAGACGGCCGGGGTCGGGATCGGGGCGTTCGCGTGAGCGGCGGGCGGTCCCTCGCCGCGCGTCCGGCCGGCCGCCATGCCCTCCTGGTCGAGTTGCCCGACGCCGAGCACACCGCGGCCTTCCACGCCGAGGTGCTGCGCCGGCGCGCCGCCGGGACGCTGCCGCCGGTCACGGAGGTGGTGCCGGGGGCGCGGACCGTCCTGCTGGACGGGGTGGCGGACCCGGAGGCGCTGGCCCGCGCGGTGGACGGCTGGGAGGTGCCGCCGGTCGCCGACGACACGGGCGAGGCGGTGGAGATCCCCGTGCGCTACGACGGGCCGGACCTGGCCGACGTGGCGGCCCTGTGGGGAGTCGCGCCGGAGGAGGTCGGCGCCCTGCACCGGGCGCACACCTACCGGGTGGCGTTCTGCGGCTTCGCTCCCGGGTTCGGCTACCTCACCGGGCTGCCGCCCCGCCTGCACGTCCCCCGCCGGTCCACGCCCAGGACCCGCGTACCGGCCGGCGCGGTCGCCCTCGCCGGTCCCTACAGCGCCGTCTACCCGCGGGCCACCCCGGGCGGCTGGCAGCTCATCGGCACCATGCCCGACCCGCGGCCGCTGTGGGATCCCGCACGGGAGCGTGCGGCGCTGCTCACACCGGGGACGCGTGTGCGGTTTGTCACAGCGGACGCGGCGGCGGACGGCACCGGGACCGGCTCCGCGGCGGCGCAGGCGACGAGCCCGGAGGCCGGGGCATGACGGCCGGGCTGACGGTCGCGCGCTCCGGCGCGCTCACGACCGTGCAGGACGCGGGCCGGCCCGGCCACGCCCACCTGGGCGTCCCCCGCTCCGGCGCGCTGGACGCGCCCGCGATGCGGCTCGCCAACCGCCTCCTCGGCAACGACCCGGACGCCGCCGTCCTGGAGACGACCCTGACCGGCTGCGCCCTGCGGCCCGACCGGGACGTCACCGTGGTCGTCGGCGGGGCGCCCTGCCCGGTGACGGTCGACGGCGGGCCGGCCGCCTGGGGCACCCCGGTGCGGGTGCCGGCGGGTTCCGTCCTGGACGTCGGCGCGGCGACCGCGGGAGTCCGCTCGTACGTCGCCGTCGCGGGCGGCGTGGCCGCCGAGCCCGTTCTGGGCAGCCGCTCGACGGACCTGCTGTCGGGGCTGGGCCCGGCCCCCCTGCGGGACGGGGACATCGTGCCGGTGGGTTCTCCGCGGCGGCCGGTGCCGGCGTCCGCCGCCGCACCCTGGCCCGGACCGCCCGCCGAACTGGTCCTGCCGGTGCGCCTGGGCCCCCGCGCCGACTGGTTCTCCCCGGCCGCGCTGCGCACGCTCACCTCGGCCGCCTACCGTGTCTCGCCGCACAGCAACCGCATAGGCCTGCGCACCGAGGGGCCGCCGCTGCAGCGCACCTCCACCGGGGAACTGCCCAGTGAGGGCATGGTGCTGGGCGCCGTGCAGGTTCCGCCGGACGGGCGCCCGGTGATCTTCCTGCACGACCACCCGACGACGGGGGGCTACCCCGTCGTCGCGGTCGTCCCCGAGCCGGCGCTCGCTGCGGCGGCCCAGGCCACGGCCGGAACCCCGGTGCGTTTCACCCTCGCCTGACGGCCGGCGGGCCGGTCACCTCGCCGACGAAGCACCCTGACGGATCCGGCCGGTCGCGGGCGGAGCCGGGGACGAGCCGGGCCGCCGCGCTCTCCCGGGCGAGGTGCTCCGGCACGTCGGTGAGCCGGCGGAACTCCCCTCCCCGGCTCACCGCGAGCGCCGGCGCCGCGGCCCTGACGGGTGTGGCCACCGGCGCCGACGGTCGCCACCGGCGCCGCCGACGAGTCGTCAGCAGGTGGGCACGTCCGGGAGCCAGGCGTCGGCCACGTCGAGGAAGACGTTGGAGACGTAGCCGCCGTAGTCCGGCAGGTAGGACCAGGCGTCGTTGCTGTAGCCGTCGTAGTCCACGAGCTGGCCGTGGACCTGGCACCGCACCCGCACGGTGGTGGGCCCGGGCAGGCTCGCCACGCGCGTGGACGCGGTCGTCGCCTGCTGCCGGACGCTCACGTCGGTGCCCCAGGTCGAGAACGACGTGGTGTCGCCGCCGCCCTCGGTCCACAGGTAGGTGACGGTCACCCAGCCGTTGTCGTCGAGGCCGACGTTGTAGAAGGTGCCGTCGGCCAGGTCGATGCCGGCCGGGTTGGCGACCTGCCGGTTGAACTCGTCGCGCCCGCCGTTGTAGCCGTCCTCGTAGGCGGCCTGCGCCTGGGGACGGCCCTGCGGCAGGTCCTTCCACTGCTCGCGCTGCGCCGAGGGGTTCCAGTGGTCGTCGTGCGTGTTCCACGGGCCGACGTCCCACACCGGCGCGGTCTCGCAGCGGACGGGCCCGCACACCTGCACCGAGTACTGCGCACTGCCGTTGGGCGACAGGGCGCGGCGGGAGGGGAGGGCCACGAAGTGGTCGTTGGTCTGGATGACGTGCCCGTTGGCGGTGGTGTGTCCGACGAGGCCCTCGCGGGTGGCGTAGACGCGGGCGGAGAAGGCGGAGGCCCTGGTCGACGGTGCGGGTTCGGCGGGGGCGGTGCCCGCGTCGTCCGCCGTCAGGGTCACCGCCCGTACGGTCGCGGTGGGCTCGCCCGCGGCGTTCCACAGGGTGAGCCGGGCCTGGACGTCCACGACGTCGCGGGGCAGCTCGGCCGGTGCGCCGGGCGCCGCCCGCCGCCACTCGGTCCAGGTTCCGCCGGCCGTGCGTCCGCGCACGTCGGTCTCGACGCTCGCCGCGTCGGGCACCGTCGCGTCCAGGTCCACGGCGACCCGGTTCACGGGCCGGTCCACGTGGTGCGTCTCCAGCACCGCGGAGGCGTAGCCCCGGTCGCGGCCGAGGGAGGCGGGGCTGACGGAGCCGTCGCGCACCCGCAGCGCGCCCGCGTCGTACCGGACGTTCACGTCGTCGGCGCCGGTCCGGGACAGGTCCGCGCGCCAGGAGACCGGGGCGGGCGGTTCCGCGGCGCCGGTGGCCGGGGCGGGAGCGGCGGGCGCTGCCGGCGCGGAGGCGAGGGCCGTACCGGCGAGGGCGAGCAGGCACACCGTGCCGTTCAGGGCGCGCGTGGTGCGGGGCCCGCGACGGCGGGGCGAAGGGGTCGGCATGGGGGCACTCCTGGGAGCCGGGCGTCGTCGGCGTCGACGAGGGGACGGGGGCGCAACCGCCGTGGCCGGGGTAAGACCGGGCGTCGTTGCTGTAGACGTCGTACTCGACGGGAGCGCCGGAGGCCCGGCAGGCCACGCGGACGGTCGCCGGTCCGGCCGGACTCGCCACCCGTGCGGAGTCGGTCCTCGGCGCGACCTCGTGCACCATATATACAGTCCAACCTGTACAGCTCGCCCTGTGGACATTAGCCTGGGGGCATGAGCGAGAACGAGAGCCCCTCCGCCTCGGCCGTCCAGGCCTCGCGCGAGGTCCGTGCGGTCATCAGCCGGCTGCGCCGGCGCATCCTGAAGGCGTCCGAGGTCGAGGACCTCACCCTCGGTCAGTCCTCGGTCCTGGCCCGGCTGTCGGACAAGGGGGATGTCACGGCCAGCGAACTCGCCGCCACCGAGGGGGTCCGGCACCAGTCGATGACGGCGACGGTCGCGGCACTCGCCGCCAGGGGGCTGGTGGAGCGCCGTCCCGACCCGGACGACGGACGCCGCCTGCTGATCACGCTGACCGCGGAGGGCGTGCGCCGAGTGGAGGAGGGCCGGCAGGCCCGGACGGAGTGGCTCGCCGACCGCCTGCAGGCCAGGTGCACGGAGGAGGAGCGCCGCGCGGTGATCGCCACCATGGCCGTACTGGAGCGACTGACCCGTGACTGAGGCGAAGGCGGGCGCGGCGGCCGGCGCGGCGGAGCCCGCCTTCGACCGCCGCCTGCTGCCGCCGATGCTGCTCGGTTCGGTGCTCAACCCGGTCAACTCGACGATCATCGCGGTCGCCCTCGTCCCGATCGGCAGGGCGCTGGGCGCGCCCGCCTCGCAGACCGCCTGGCTCGTCTCCGCGCTCTATCTGGCCACGTCGCTCGGCCAGCCCGTCGTCGGCCGGCTCATCGACGTCTTCGGGCCGCGCCGGCTCTTCCTCCTGGCCACCGGCCTCGTGGGCGTCGCCGGCGCCGTCGGCGCCCTCGCCCCCGGCCTGGGGGTCCTGATCGGCGCCCGCGTCCTGCTCGGGTTCGGCACCTGCGCCGGCTACCCCGCGGCGATGGCCCTGGTCCGCAGCGAGGCCGAGCGCACCGGGCGGGACGGCCCCGGCGGGGTGCTCACCGCGCTGGCGGTCGCCAACCAGACCATCGCCGTCGTCGGACCGCTGCTGGGCGGCCTGCTGATCGCGGTGGGCGGCTGGCGCGCCACCTTCGCGCTGAACGTGCCCCTGGCCCTCGCGGCCTTACTGCTGGGGCTGCTGCGGCTGCCCAGGACACGGCCGGCGGGCGGACCCGTCCGGCACGGGGGCCTGGCCTCCCGCCTCGACCTGCCCGGCATGGCCCTGTTCGCCGCGATGCTCGTCTCGCTGCTGCTCTTCCTGATGAACCTCCACCTGCGCGACTGGTACCTGCTCCTGCTGTCGGCCGCCGCCGCGGCCGCGTTCGCGGTCCGGGAACTGCGGGCCGCCACCCCCTTCGTCGACCTGCGCGTGCTCGGCGGCAACACCCCGCTGCTGGCCACCTTCGGCCGGGCTCTGGTCGCCTACACCGTCGCGTACGCCTTCCTCTACGGCTTCACCCAGTGGACCGAGGAGGGCTTCGGCCTGACGCCCTTCCACGCCGGTCTGGCGCAGATCCCCATGTTCGTGCTGGCGATCGCGGTCTCGATCGTGTCGGGGCGCAGCACGCGTGTGCGGGGGAAGCTGCTGCTCGGCGCGGCCGGGCAGATCGTCGCCTGCCTGCTGATCCTCACGCTGAGCGGGGACAGCCCGCTGTGGACGCTGCTCCTGGTGGCCCTGGTCTTCGGCGTCCCGCAGGGGCTGAACAACCTGGCCCTGCAGAACTCCGTCTACTTCCAGGCCGATCCGGGGCGCACCGCCTCCTCGGCCGGGCTGCTGCGCACCTTCGCCTACATCGGCTCGATGGTCGCCTCCTCCGCGACCGCCGCCTCCTTCGGGCAGCGTGCGGACACCGGCGGCCTGCACCGGCTCGCCTGGGTGATGCTGGCCGCCGCCGTGCTCGGTCTGCTGCTCACCCTCTTCGACCGCACGCTCGGCAGGGCGGCGGAGCCGGACACGCGCACTCCGGCCTGAGCAACCCCCGAAGGGGCAGGTCCGCGGGGCCGGACCCCAACAACTGTTTCCCGCAAGTGCATTGACCACAACGGCGTTTGTGCCTAACGTCCCGTCAAGCTCCATTGAATCCTTTCAGTGCCCGGCCCCACGCCCGGGCGGCCCCACGCGTGCGCGCAACCGCAAGACCGCCACGGCTGAACGCACCTGGTGAACGGTCTTCGACCGCCGCACGTCGACCCAGCGAAAGAAGCACATGCTCAGAACCCCCGCACGCCGTGCCTCCGTACTCGTAGCCGCCGTGTCCTCCCTCAGTCTCCTCACCGCCGGGTGCGGTGAGGGCGACGCACCGGCGGACGGCGACACGGCGACGAACGCCAAGAACGCCGAGGCCTCCCCCAACGCCCCCACCAGGACGGGCCTCACCGTCGGCTTCCTTCCCAAGCAGGTCAACACGCCGTACTTCTCGGTCGCCGACCAGGGCGGGGAGCGCGCCGTCAAGTCCCTCGGCTCGACCTTCAAGGAAGTCGGCACGGACCAGGGTGCCGACGCCACCGGGCAGGTGTCCCACATCAACGACCTCACCAAGCAGGAGGTCGACGCCATCGCCGTCTCGGCCCTGGACCCGGACGCGCTGTGCGACGCCCTGAAGCAGGCCATGGAGGAGGGCGTCAAGGTCGTCACCTACGACTCCGACACGAAGCCGGAGTGCCGCTACGCCTTCGTCTCGCCCGCGAGCGCCGAGGACATCGCCGTACGGCAGCTGGAACTGCTCGGTGAGCAGATCGGCTACCAGGGCGACATCGCGATCCTGTCCGCCGCCCGGACGGCGACGAACCAGAACGCCTGGATCAGCAGCATCAAGGAGGAGCTGGCCGACCCGCGCTACAAGGACATGCGGCTGGTCGAGGTCGCCTACGGCGACGACGAGGCCGAGAAGTCGTACCAGGAGGCCGAGAAGCTGCTCGGCAAGCACGGGAAGCTGAAGGGGATCATCTCCCCCACCACCAACGGGATCAAGGCCGCCGCGAAGTACCTGTCCCAGTCGTCGTACAAGGGCAAGGTGAAGCTCACGGGGCTCGGCGCGCCCAACGACATGCGTCCCTACATCGAGGACGGCACGGTGGAGGCGTTCCTGCTGTGGGACCCGGCCAAGCTCGGGGAGCTGGCCGGTCACGCCGCCGTGGCCCTCGCCTCCGGGCAGATCACCGGGCGGGAGGGGCAGATGTTCCTGGCCGGCGACATGGGCTGGTTCAAGCTCGGCGAGAACGGCGTCATCACCCTCGGCGACCCGACGGTCTTCAACTCCCGCAACATCGACGACTACGACTTCTGACGTCCGTCTCCGGCGGCGGTGGCCCCCGCCGCCGGAATCACCGGGCGTCCGCTCCGGGCGTCCCGGGGCCGCCCGCGTTCAGGTGCTGGAGCGCCTCGACCAGTTCCTGGCAGGCCCGCTCCACCGACCGTCTGGTGTTGAGCTGTTCGCTGATCACCGAGGACAGCAGGAGCGCGGTCAGCCCCAGCGTCCCGTTGAACGCCTGGAGCTTCACCATCGTCTCGATCTCGGTCAGCCTGCCGAAGGAGCCCGCGCCCTGCCGGGCCGTGACGGTGGCCATCACCGAGGCGAACAGGGCGCACGGGATGCCGCCCGCCAGCTGGAAGCGCAGCGCCGTCAGGATGAGGATCGGAAAGGTCAGGAACATCACGCTGACCGAGCTGTACATGATCAGCGGCACCAGGACGCCCACGACGACGGTGAGCCCGGCGGCCTCGGCCCAGCGCGCGGACGGGGGCGGCAGCCGGGCGCGGTACAGCAGGAGCAGCAGCGGGGTGACGAGCACGACGCCCACGGCGTCGCCGACCCACCAGGCCAGCCAGACGATCCCCAGATGCTCCATGGGGAGTTTGCCCGACACCAGGAGCATGCCGACGCCGGTTCCCGAGCTGATCAGCATCGCCACCAGGGCGCCGAGGAAGACGAGCGCCAGTCCGTCCCGCAGGCGGCTCAGGCTCAGGCGGAACCCCACGGCGCGCAGCATCAGCCACGCGCAGACCGGGGCGGCGGTGTTGCCGGCCACGATCCCGACGGTCTCGGGTCCGGCGTTGCCGAGGGAGAGGACGACCAGCAGCGCGCCGAGGGCGATGCCCGGCACGCACCACGGCCCGAACAGGAGCAGGCAGGCGAGCGCCAGTCCGGTGGGCGGCCAGATGGGCGTGACCACCGCTCCGTCGGCCGTCAGCTGCTGCGACAGCCCCAGCCGCCCCGCCGCGTAGTAGACGCCGGCCACCAGCAGCGTCGCGCAGGCGAGGAGGACCGGTCGCGGCCATGCACGGATACCCACCACGGGAGCCATCAGACACCGGTGGCGCCGGGTCGGCGAGGCAGGAGACCCCGCGTCCCGCCCTACGGCGTAACGGTGCGCCCGTCGTGGCCGACGACGAGCACGGCCGCGTCGTCCTCGTGTCCGATCAGCTCGGCGTTCTTGAGCACGGCGGCCGCCAGGGCGTGCGCCTCCATGCCGACCGCGGTGGCGAGACCGGCCAGCCGCACCACCCGCTCCAGGCCGTCGTCGACGCTCAGGGACGGCCCCTCCACCACGCCGTCCGTGACCAGGACGAAGACTCCCCCGCTGGCGAGCCGGTACCGGGTCACCGGGTAGTCGGCGCCCTCCAGGACGCCCAGGGGAGGCCCGCCCTCGTCCCGGCAGACCTCGGCCCGGCCGTCCGCGGTGGCCCGGACGCACGGGACGTGTCCGGCCCGGGCGCTCTCCAGCAGGCCGCTCGCCGGGTCGTAGCGCATGAAGGTGCAGGTGGCGAACAGGTCCTTGTTGAGGGCGAGGAGCAGTTCGTTGGTGCAGGCCAGGAGGTCGCCGGGTTCGCTGGTCACGGAGGCGAGCGCCCGCAGGCCGACCCGCACCTGGCCCATGAAGGCGGCCGCGTCGATGGCGTGGCCCTGGACGTCGCCGACCGAGAGACCGATGCGGCCGTCGGGGAGGGTGAAGGCGTCGTACCAGTCGCCGCCGACGTTGAGCCCGGCGTACGCGGGCGAGTAGCACGCGGCCAGGCGGACGCCGGGGATGGCGGGCAGGTCCGCCGGGAGCATGTCGCGCTGCAGGGCGATCGCCAGCTCCACCTGGGACCGCCGCAGCTCGGCCAGCTCCCTGGCCTGCGTGGTCAGCGTGGCCAGCCGGGCGAGCAGTTCTTCACCGTCAGGTGCGGGACGCTTGCGGAACATCGGCCACTCCCGCCAGGCCGCCTTCCCGGCGGGGCCTTGCGGCCCCTGGACAGTGCAAGTCTGTCACCCGGGACCGAAAAGGTCATGCCGAGCCGTCCGGGCCCTCGTCCCGTCCCCCGTCCCCGCCCCCGTCCCGTCCGGCGGCGCGTTCCGTACCCTTGCCGCATGCGCATGCGTCCCACTCTGAGCTGGACCCCGGGAGACGATCTGCCGCCGGGCACCACGGACCTCGCGCCCGTCACCGAGGCGCTGCGGGCCGGCGGGGTGCTGGTGCTCAGCGGGGCGGGCATCTCCACGGAGTCGGGCATCCCCGACTACCGGGGCGAGGGCGGCAGCCTGAGCCGCCACACGCCGATGACCTACCAGGACTTCACCGGTTCGCCCGAGGCCCGCCGCCGGTACTGGGCGCGCAGTCACCTCGGCTGGCGCACCTTCGGCCGCGCCCGGCCCAACGCGGGGCACCGGTCGGTGGCGGCGTTCGGGCGGCACGGTCTGCTGACCGGTGTGATCACCCAGAACGTCGACGGTCTGCACCAGGCGGCGGGCAGCGAGGGTGCCGTGGAGCTCCACGGCAGCCTGGACCGGGTCGTCTGCCTGTCCTGCGGCGCCTTCAGCCCGCGCGGCGAACTCGCCCGGCGCCTGGAGGAGGTCAACGCGGGCTTCGCGCCGGTGGCCGCCGGGATCAACCCGGACGGCGACGCGGACCTCACCGACGAGCAGGTCGGGGACTTCCAGGTGGTGCCCTGCGCGGTCTGCGGCGGCGTCCTCAAGCCGGACGTGGTCTTCTTCGGCGAGAACGTGCCGCCGCGGCGCGTCGAGCACTGCCGCGAGCTGGTGCGGGCGGCGTCCTCGCTGCTGGTCCTGGGCTCCTCGCTGACGGTGATGTCCGGCCTCCGTTTCGTCCGCCAGGCGGCCGACGCGGGCAAGCCGGTCCTGATCGTCAACCGCGACGCCACCCGCGGCGACCGCCTGGCCCTCACCCGGGTCGCACTCCCGCTGGGACCGGCCCTCACCGCCGTGGCGGACCGGCTGGGCCTGGCCGTCCCGGCCGCCGCGACGGCCTGACCAGGCGGCTCGCGCCCCCCGCCGGGTCCGCAATCTCCCCGCTCCACCCCCTTGACCGTGGTCCCCGCACTCCATATGGTCCTCGCACCTCACGAGGTACATCGATTAACCAATCGTTAACCGCTTGGTTGGAGACCACCCCTGTGCGCTCATCGCTGACACGGCGCGACCTGCTCGCCGCCGGTTCCGGTCTGGCCGCGGCCGCGGCCCTGCCCGCTCTGTCCGGCTGCTCGTCGCTGGCGTCGGCGGACTCCGACCCGGACACCCTCGTCGTCCACACCCAGCTCGGCACCACCGCGCCGGGCTCCCCCACCTACCTCGCGGCCGTGGACCGTTTCCGCGAGGAGAATCCGGGAGTGAAGGTCAAGAACCTGGTCAACGGCGACGACCTCGCGCAGGTCTACGAGACCTCGCGGCTGGCCCGCAAGGAGGCCGACGTCGTGATGGTCAACCTCTACGACAAGACGCTGGCCTGGACGGACGTGGGCGCGACCGTCGACGTCCGGCCCTACCTCGACGACTGGGGGCTGCGCGGGCGCGTCCTGCCCGCCGCGCTGGCCGACTGGACCGACGACGAGGGCCGGCTCCGGGCCTTCCCCTACTTCGCCACCAACTGGCCCGTGGCCTACAACCGCGCCCTGCTCGACCGGGCCGGGGTCGACGCGGTCCCCACGACCGGGGACGCGCTGATCGCCGCGGCCCGCAGACTGCGCGCCAAGGGCATCGCCCCGGTGACCGTGGGCGGCAACGACTGGACCGGGCAGAAGCTGATGGCGCAGATCATCCAGACGTTCCTGTCCCAGGAGGAGGCCCGGCACGTCTACACCACGGGCGACTTCTCGGGACGCGGCGCGCGCCGGGGCATCGAGTACTTCACGCACCTGCGGGACGCGGGTGTCTTCGCGGACAAGGCCCAGGGGCTGACCTCCGACTCGATGACGACGCAGTTCAACACCGAGGAGGCGGCCGTGCAGTCGGCGATGTCCTCGGCCCTGGCCAAGGTGCCCGAGAAGGTGGCCCGGCACACGGAGGTGGGCGGCTGGCCGCTCGCGGACGGTGCGGCGCACGACGGTCCGACCGTCATCCGCGCCTACACCCTCATCGGTTTCTGGATCAGCCCCAACGGCGTCCGCAAGATCGAGCACGTCGAGAAGTTCCTGCGGTTCATGTACCGCGAGGACACGGTGGCCCGGTTCGTGACGGAGAGCGGACGGGACATGGCCCTGCGCACGGACGCCGTCTCCACCGGCTTCCCGCTGGTGGGGGCGGCCCAGCGGCTCGGCTCCGAGGTGAGCCAGGTGCTCCTGCCCGACGTGTACGTGCCGCCCGCCGCCGCGCAGCCGCTGATCACCGCGACCAGCACCTCGTTCACCCGGGGCACCAGCGCGGCCCGCGTGCGCGCCGCGCTGGAGTCGGCGTACCGGTCGGCATGAGCCGCCGCCCCCGCCGCGCCGGCGGCGCCGCCCGCTTCGCCCTCGTCCCCCTCCCCCGTTCCCCCCGTACTCCGGGAGTCACCGCATGACGACGCTCACGACGACGCCGGACGGGAGCGCGGCCCGCAGGTCCGCCCCGCCCGCCTCCCCCGCCCCGGCCGGGCGCCGGCCCCGGCAGGGCGGCACCGTCCTCGCGGTGCCCGCGCTGGTGTGGTACCTGGTCTTCATGGTCGGGCCGCTGCTCGCCATCTTCGTGATCGCGGCCCTGCACTGGCCGGGCATGCTCCAGCCGGTGTCCTTCGCCGGGCTCGACAACGTCCGGACGGTGCTGGACGACCCGGTGTTCTGGGACGCGGTCCGCAACACCGCGGTCCAACTGGCCGTCGCCGTCCCGGTGATGATCGTCTGCGCGTTCATGCTGGGGTACTACGTCGCCCAACGGCCGCCCGGACACAGGGTCATCCGCTATCTGCTCTTCATCCCCGGGCTGATCTCCACGCCCGCGAAGGCGATGGTCTTCTACGCGGCCCTGTCCCCGGACGGTCTGCTCAACGGAGGGCTGGAGAGCGTCGGCCTCGGCTCCCTCGCCGACGCCTGGCTGGCCTCGCCGTCGACGGCCCTGGCCTGTCTGATCGCCCTGGACATCTGGGCCGGCATCGGTTTCACCGCCGTACTGTTCGCCGCCCGGCTGGGCAGTGTGCCGGACGAGCTGGGTGAGGCCGCCCAGTTGGACGGGGCGGGGCACTGGCGGACGATGTGGTCGGTCCACTTCCCCGTCGTCCGCGACTACGTGGGCGTCGTGACGATGCTCCAGTTCCTGTGGACGCTGTTCGGCTCGGCACAGCACGTGCTGCTGCTCACGCAGGGCGGTCCGGGCACCTCGTCCACCACGCTGTCCTTCCTCGTCTACCAGAAGGCGTTCATCGCCGCCGACCTCGGCTACAGCCAGACCGTCGGGGTCCTCCTCTTCCTGGCCGGACTCGTCGGGCTGCTGACGATCCGCCGCGTCTTCCGCCAGAACTACTGATCGGAGCAGCACTGATGAAGCTCGGCAAGCGCTGGCTCCCGGCCCACATCCTGGTGTGGACGTACGCGGTGCTGCTCGTCGTCCCGCTGTACTACTTCCTCGCGTCGGCCTTCAAGTCGAACGACGAGATTTTCGCGCACCCCTTCGCCCCGCCCACCTCGCTGGGGTTCGGCAACTTCCGTACGGCCTTCGAGAGCGCCGACCTCGGTCTCGCGGTCGTCAACTCGGCGCTGGTGACGCTGTTCTCGCTGGCGCTGACACTGCTGCTGGCGATCCCGGCCGCGTTCGCGCTGGCGCGTTCGACCGGGCGGCTGGCGGGCGTGGTCGAGAAGGTCTTCTCGCTGGGCTTCCTGATCCCGACCTTCGCGGCGCTCTTCCCCACCTTCCTCCTCGCGGCGGCCACCGGGCTGTTCCACACCCGGATCTTCATGGTGCTGTTCCTGCCGGCCACGGCGCTGCCTCTGTCGGTGGTGATCCTGGTGCAGTTCATGCGCACCATCCCGCCGGAGATGGAGGAGGCCGCCCGGCTGGACGGGGCGTCCACCTTCGCGGTGCTGCGGCACGTCTACACGCCGATGTGCCTGCCGGGCATCGCCACAGTGCTGCTGCTGAACTTCCTGACCTTCTGGAACGAGTACCTGTACTCCCTGGTCATCATCGGTCCGGACCCGGCGCAGCGGACGGTGCAGGTGGCGCTGCCGACGCTGAAGTCGATCACCGGCACGGACTACGGCGTGCTGACGGCGGGCACGGTGCTG
Organism: Streptomyces ardesiacus; assembly: GCF_003112575.1. Lineage (GTDB taxonomy): Bacteria > Actinomycetota > Actinomycetes > Streptomycetales > Streptomycetaceae > Streptomyces > Streptomyces ardesiacus. The sequence continues at coordinate 1,301,431 of NZ_BEWC01000001.1, read as the reverse complement.
ACCCTGGTGCCGGTGTGGCTCGTCTACACCCTGCTCCAGAAGCGCATGCAGCAGGCCCTGGTCAGCGGGGCGGTGAAGATGTGAGCGTGACCACCGGGCGGGCCGGCCGCCGGCCCACGATCAAGGCGGTCGCGGCGGCGGCCGGGGTGTCCACGGCCGCCGTGTCCCAGGCCTTCAACAACAAGGGCCGCCTCTCCGAGGCGACCCGCCGCCGGATCCTCGACACCGCGCTGGAGCTGGGCTGGTCGCCCAGCGCCTCCGCCGCGGCACTGCGCAACGCGCGCACCCGCAGCCTCGCCCTGGTGGTGCGGCGCCCCACGGACGTCCTCGGCTCCGACCCGCACTTCAGCGAGCTGATCACCGGCATAGAGGGCGAACTGGCGCCGCGCGGCTACGGTCTGCTGCTGCACCTGGTCAGCGGTCACCGCGAGGAGAACGCGCTGTACGAGCGGCTCGCGGCCGAGGGCCGGGTGGACGGCGCCGTGCTCACCGACGCCCGCGACGACGACGCCCGGCCCGCGCTGCTCGCCCGTCTGGGACTGCCGGCGGTGCTGCTCGGGTCGCCCGACGACACGGCAGTCGTGCCGCGCATCGGGCTGCGCGACCAGGGCGCGGGGATCGCCGAGGCGGTCGCGCACCTGCTGGACCGCGGACACCGGCGCGTCGCCTACGTCAGCGGGCCGCCCGAGCTCCAGCACACCCGCGTCCGCAGGGCGGCCTTCGAGCAGGCCCTGCGCGAGGCGGGCCTGCGCCCGTTCGCGGTCCTGCCCACCGACTTCAGCGAACGGCGTGCCGTGGGCGCCACGGAGGCACTCCTCGACGCCGCCGACCGGCCCACGGCGATCGTGTACGCCAACGACTCGATGGCGGTCTGCGGCATCGGCACCGCCCAGCGGGCGGGGCTGACCGTGCCCCGCGACCTGTCCGTCGTCGGCTACGACAACCTGCCGCTCGGCTCCTGGCTCCATCCCCGGCTGACCACCGTCGACCAGCAGGTGCAGCGGGTCGGCGCGGCCGCCGCCCGCATGCTCCTCGCCCTGTGCGGCGAGGAGGTCGAGGACACCGCCCTCGCCGCACGGCCCCGCCTGGTCGTACGCGAGTCCACGGGGCCCGCCCCCACCTGACCACCACCGGGCCGCGGCGGACCGCGGCCACGCACCCTCCGCACCCCCACCACCCGAGAAGGACCATGCGACGCCACAGCGCCCAGCTCACCCACCAGCCCGACGTCCTGCCCTGGCTCGGCGCCAACTTCTGGTCCCGCACCGGCGGTCCGCTGATGTGGCGGAACTACGACCCGGCCGTCGTCCGTGACGAACTGCGTGTGCTCGCCGAGCACGGCCTGAACACGACCCGTTCCTTCTTCTACTGGCCGGACTTCCACCCGGAGCCGGACCGGATCGACGAGGAACTGTGCGCGCGGTTCGAGGACTTCCTCGACGCCCACGCGCAGGCCGGCATGGGGACCATACCGACCTTCATCGTCGGCCACATGTCGGGCGAGAACTGGGACCCCGCCTGGCGCGGCAACCGGGACCTGTACGAGGACGTGTGGATGGTCGGCCGCCAGGCCTGGTTCGTCTCCCGCATGGCCCGCCGCTTCAAGGACCACCCGGCGGTCACGGGCTGGCTGATCACCAACGAGATGCCCGGGTACGGCCGGATCTACCAGGTGGACCCGCCGTCCTCCGACGTGGTGACCGCGTGGGCGCAGGCCATGTGCAACGCGGTGCGGGCGACGGGCGCGACGCAGCCGGTGTCGCTGGGCGACGGGGCGTGGGGCATCGAGGTCACCGGCCGCGACAACGGCTTCTCGCTGCGGGAGACGGCCGAGTACGTCGACTTCGTCGGCCCGCACGTGTACCGCTCCGACACCGACCGGCCGCGCCAGCACTACCGTGCCGCGTTCGAGTGCGAGCTGGCCTCGGTGACCGGGCAGCCCGTCGTGCTGGAGGAGTTCGGGCTGTCGACCGACACCGTCTCGGCCGCCAACGCGGGCGTCTTCTACCGGCAGACCCTGCACAACTCGCTGCTGGGCGGGGCCACGGGCTGGCTCGCCTGGAACAACACCGACTACGACGACCTGTGGGACCGGTCCCCCTACGACCACCACCCCTTCGAGATGCACTTCGGCATCACCGACTCCGCCGGGGCACCCAAGGCTCCGTTGCGGGAACTGGCGTCCTTCGCCGAGGTGTTGAAGGCGGTGGACTTCACCCGCTGCGTCCGCGCGGACGCCGGCGCGGCCCTGGTCGTGCCCGCCTTCCTCGAACGCGGCTACCCCTACAGCCGCCCCGCCGACCGGCCGCTGATCTTCACGTCCCTGCACCAGGGTTACGTGACGGCGCGCGCCGCCGACCTGCCGGTGGCCCTCACCCGCGAGGCCGACGGACTGCCGGGCGAGGCGTCGCTCTACCTCCTCCCGGCCACCCGGCAGCTCACCACCCGCACCCGCAGGGAGCTGGCCCGCCGGGCCGCCGAGGGCGCCACCGTGTACCTGTCGTTCTGCTCCGGCGAGCACCCGGTCACCCGGGGCCCGTGGTTCGACGACCTCGACGGGCTCTTCGGCGTGGAGCTGCAGTTGTCGTACGGCGTCGCCGAGCCGATCGAGGACGACGAGCTGGAGATGACGTTCACCGAGGACTTCGGCGGCCTGCGCGCCGGCGAGGTGCTGCGCTTCCCGGTCGCCGGGAACGAGGACAGCCGCGCCTACCTGCCCGTCGTACCGCGTGCCGGACGCGTCGTGGCCGTGGACGCGCACGGCCGGCCGGCGCTGATCGTGCACGAGACCGGCGTCGGCCGCACGGTGCTGGCCACCTATCCGCTGGAGCACATGGCGGCCCGCACCGCGCGTGTCAACCCCGATGTCACGCACCGTCTCTACGCGGCGCTGGCCCGGGTGGCGGGCGTGCGGCGGCCCGTCACGGTCGAGGACCCGCACGTCTCGGCGGACGTCCTCGTCCACGCCGACGGCCGCCGTTTCGTGTGGCTGGTCAGCCAGAGTCCCGACCCGCTCGTGGTCCGTCCGGCCGCCGAGGGCACGCTGCACGGCCTGTTCGACGGCGCCCCGGTGCGGGACGTGGCGCTCGACGCGTACGGCGTGGTCGTGCTGGAGCTGCGATGACCCTCCCCCGCTACCGCGATCCGGCGGCCCCCGTGCCGGACCGCGTCCGTGACCTGCTGGACCGCATGACGCTGCCGGAGAAGGTCGGCCAGCTCAACCAGCGCATGTACGGCTGGGACGCCTACGAGCGCGCCGGGGACGGACACCGCCTCACCGACGCCTTCCGCGCGGAGGTCGCCGCCTTCGACGGCATGGGCGCGCTGTACGGGCTGCAGCGGGCCGACGCCTGGTCCGGCGTCGGCTTCGCGGACGGCCTCGACGCGCGGGACGGGGCCCGGGCGGCGGCGGCCGTGCAGCGGTACCTCGTGGACCACACCCGGCTCGGCATCCCGGCCCTGCTGGTGGAGGAGATGCCGCACGGCCACCAGGCGCTGGACGGCACGGTGCTGCCGGTGAACCTCGCGGCCGGTGCCACCTGGGACCCGCGGCTGTACGCCGATGCCGTGGCCGGGGCCGCGGGCGAACTGCGGGCCCGCGGTGCGCACATCGCGCTGGTGTCGGCGCTCGACCTGGTGCGCGACCCGCGCTGGGGACGCAGCGAGGAGTGCTTCGCGGAGGACCCGTACCTGGCGGCGCGGATGACCGAGGCGCTGGTCGAGGGCGCGGGACGGGCGGGGGTGGCCGTGGTCCTCAAGCACTTCGCCGGGCAGGGCGCCACGGTCGGCGGCCGCAACAGCGCGGCGACGGAGCTGGGGACGCGCGAACTGCACGAGGTGCATCTCGCGGCGGCCCGGGCGGGGGTGGCCGCGGGCGCGGCCGGGGTGATGGCCGCCTACAACGAGTTCGACGGCCTGCCCTGCGTCGCCAGCCGGTACCTGCTGACCGACCTGCTGCGCACCCAGTGGGGCTTCGAGGGCGTCGTCATGGCGGACGGCACGGCGGTGGACCGGCTGGTCCGGCTGACCGGCGATCCGGTGGCGGCCGGGGCGCTGGCCCTGGACGCGGGATGCGATCTGAGCCTGTGGGACGACTCCTTCACCCGGCTCGGCGAGGCGGTGGAGCGCGGTCTGGTGTCCGAGCCGGCGCTGGACGCCGCGGTGGCCCGGGTCCTCGCCCTGAAGTTCCGCCTGGGCCTGTTCGAGGCACCCGTGCCGTCGGCCGACGCCGAAGTCCTACCCGATCCTGGGGAGTTGAGCGAGCGTGTCGCCCGTGCCTCGGTGACGCTGCTCTCCCACGAGGGCGGCGTGCTGCCCCTGTCCCGCGGGCTGCGGCGGATCGCGGTCCTCGGGCCGAACGCCGACTCCCTGGCCCAGCAGATCGGCGACTACACGGCACCGCAGCGGCCGGGCTCCGGCATCACCGTTCTGGAGGGCGTCCGCGCGGCGGCCGCGCCGGGAACCGAGGTGGTGCACGGCCGCGGGTGCGACCTCGTGGGCGAGGACGTGTCACAGGTCCCGGCGGCGGTCGCGCTGGCGGCCGGATCCGACGTGGCGGTGCTCGTGCTGGGCGGGTCCAGCGCCCGCTCCCCGGACACGGTCTTCGACGCCAACGGCGCGGCCGTCACGGGGTCCGCACCGGCGACCGGGATGACCTGCGGGGAGGGCGTCGACCTGGCGGACCTGGCGCTGCCGTCGGCGCAACGGGCGCTGCTGGCGGCGGTGTCGGCGACCGGGACCCCGGTCGTGGTGGTGCTGGTCCAGGGCCGCCCGCACGCCCTGCCGGAGGCGGACGCGCCGGCGGCGGTGCTGAGCGCCTGGTACCCGGGCCCGCGCGGTGGGCGCGCCGTGGCCGAGGTGCTGTTCGGCGACGCCGAGCCGCGCGGCCGGCTGCCGGTCTCCGTGCCCCGGTCGGCGGCCCAACTGCCCGTCTTCTACAACGGCAAGGACCACCGCTATCGCGGGTACGTCGACCAGAGCGCCGGGCCTCTCCACGCCTTCGGGCACGGTCTGTCGTACACGAGCGTGGAGTACGGGGAGCCGCGCCTGTCGCACACGCGTGTCGGCGCCCGGGCGCCGCTCGCGACCTGCCGGGTCACGGTCCGCAACACCGGGCCCCGCCGGGCCGAGGAGACGGTCCAGCTCTATGTGCGCCGTCTGTCCGGGGGCACGTCCTGGCCGCGCGTGCGCGAACTGCGCGGTTTCGTCCGCCTGAGCATCGCGCCCGGCGCCGAGGCGGACGCGGTCTTCGAGGTGGGGCCGGACACGCTGGCGTCGGTGGGGCGCGACCTGCGGCTCGCGGTCGAGCCCGGGGTGGTGGAACTGGAGACGGGCCCGGCGTCCGACCGGACCCGGGGTGTCCGCCTGGAGATCACGGACTCGGCATCGCACGCAACTTAGGCTAGCCTTACCTTCATGGCAAAGGTTCGACGGCTCACGCCCCAGCACCCGCAGATGTTCCGCGCCCACGTCGTGCGGACCGAGCGGATCTCCCCGTCCATGCAGCGCGTCACGGTCACCGGTCCCGATCTGGGCGGCTTCCCGTGGCTGGGGTACGACCACTGGTTCCGTCTGTTCTTCCCGCTCTCCCACCAACGCGGCCTGCGGCTGCCGGAGTTCCGCGGTTCCCAGTGGTGGCAGCCGTATCTGGCGATCCCCGAGGAGGAGCGTCCGCACTGCGCCAACTACTCGGTGGCCGACTACCGCAGCGAGGCGGCCGAGCTGGACATCGACTTCGTCGTCCACCGCGGCCCCACGGGCGAGATCGAGGGCAGGGCCGCGATCTGGGCCTGCGCCGCCCGCCCCGGCGACGCGCTCGCCCTGCTCGACCAGGGCGTCCTCTTCGACTGCCCGCCGGGCGCCTCCGAGGTCACCGTGGTGGCCGACGAGACCGGACTGCCCGCCACGGCGAGCATCATGCGTTCGCTCCCCGAGGGCACCGTGGGACGCCTCATCCAGGAGATCCCCACCGACGCCGACCGCCGCGCACTGGACGCCCCGGCCGGGGTGACCGTCTCCTGGGTCGTGCGCCGGGCCGGCGCCTCGGTCCCCGGCGCCGCCGCGCTGCGTGAGCTGCGCCGGCTGACCCGCGCCGACGCGGCCGGATACGCCTTCGTCGTCGGCGAGTCGACCCTGGCCACCGAGGGGCGCAGGCACCTGCACCGCCTGGGCCTGCCGAAGGAGCGCATCACCTTCTCGGGGTTCTGGAAGCACGAGGCGATGGCGGCGGCCTGACGCGCCCGGGGCGGCCGCCCGCCCGGCCGCCCGCCTCCCCCCGGGGGCGCCGTGGCCCGGCTTACGACTTCACGAAGGCCAGGAGGTCGGGGTTGACGACCTCCGGGTGGGTCGAGAGCATCCCGTGCGGAAGTCCTTCGTACGCCTTGAGGGTGCCGTTCGCCAGGAGTTCCACCGACTTCGGAGCGGCGTCGGCGTAGGGCACGACCTGGTCGTCCGTTCCGTGCGCGACGAGGACCGGGACCTCGATCCGCTTGAGGTCCTCGGTGAAGTCGGTCTCCGAGAACGCGGCGATGCACTCGTAGTGCGCGTTGGCCGCGCCCGCCATGCCCTGGAGCCACCAGCGGTCGATCAGCCCCTGGGACACCGTCGCGCCCTCCCGGTTGAAGCCGTAGAAGGGACCGGACGGCACGTCGATGAAGAACTGCGCGCGATTGGCGGCGAGGGCCGTGCGGAACTCGTCGAAGACCTCGATCGGCAGGCCCTCGGGGTTGGACTCGGACCTCACCATCACCGGCGGGACGGCACTGACGAGGACGGCCTTCGCCACCCGGCCCGGCTCGGCGCGCGCCACGTAGCGCGCGACCTCGCCGCCGCCGGTGGAGTGGCCGATGTGCACCGCGTCCCGCAGGTCGAGGGCCTCGGTCAGCGCCGCGACGTCGGCGGCGTAGGTGTCCATGTCGTGGCCGGTGGCGGGCTGGTCCGAGCGTCCGTGGCCACGCCGGTCGTGGGCGATGACGCGAAAGCCGTGGGAGAGGAAGAACAACATCTGGTTGTCCCAGTCGTCGGCGCTGAGCGGCCATCCGTGATGGAAGACGACCGGCTGCGCGTCGCGCGGGCCCCAGTCCTTGTAGAAGAGGGTGGTGCCGTCGGAGGTGGTGACCGTGGCCATGGCTGATCCTTCCGCGTGGGGCACTGATCCGCGTCAGCCACGTTACGCCGATAACCGGCATACCTCATTTTCCGGCGGGCCCGGCCGCTTCGGACTCACGGCCGGCCAGGCCCTCCCGGCACGGTCAGCGCGCCCTGCGCCGCGGCTTGAGAGGCGTGTTCGGCAGCTCGGGTGCGGGCAGCGGAGCGCCGTCGTAACCGTGGACCTCGCCGAAGCGGTCGCCCTTCGTCCAGTCCTCGCGGGCCCGGACGATCTCCTCGTGCGAGCGCCCCACGAAGTTCCACCACATGACGATCTCCTCCGGGAAGGGGGGCCCGCCCAGGACCAGCAGCCGGGCGGGCGCGGGAGCCTCGTTCGTGAGGGCGAGGGTGCCGCGTCCCGGTGCGGTGTACGCCAGTTCGGCGGGGCGTACGGCCGTCCCCTCCAGGCGGACGTCGCCGCTGTCGACGAGGACGCCGTGCTCGAAGCCGGGGTCGACGTCCAGGGTCACGGCGGCGCCCGGGGCGAGGGTCACCTCGGCACCGAGCAGGGGCGTGAAGGTGCCGACCGGCGAGGTGTCCCCGGCGAGCGAGCCGAGGAAGACGCGCACCTCGCCGCCGTCCAGGGGGACCGGGGCGGGCACGTGGTGCTCGAAGGCCGGGGCGGTGTCGCGGTGCTCCGAGGGCAGCGCCACCCAGAGCTGCACGCCGTGCAGGATCGTGGTGTCCGGCGTGGACACCTCCGAGTGGCTGATGCCGAGGCCGCCCGTCATGAGGTTCACCTCGCCCGGCCTGACCAGCGCGTGGCTGCCCACGCTGTCCCGGTGCTCGATCGTCCCGCTGAACAGCCAACTGACGGTCTGCAGACCGATGTGCGGGTGGGGGGCCACGTTCATGCCGCCCGACCGCGAGACCTCGTCGGGACCGTAGTGGTCGGCGAAGCACCAGGCCCCGATCAGGGTCCGGGCCCGCTGGGGCAGCGTCCGGCGCACCGTCATCGCCCGCGGCCCGCCGAGCGGGACGTCCCGCGCGGTGAGGATCTCCACGCCGGCCGCGGGCGTCCCGTTCTCCGGTGCCCCGCACCTGACTTCGGCGGGGCGCGTCTCCGTGTTGCTCACCGCTCGGCCCTCCCACTCGACCCTGAAAGTTTCAATTTCAACTTCTATGGTTCGATGATAGGACGTGACGAACGCGACCGCGCGACGGAGGGCACCCCGTGACACAGACGCCTGTACGCCCCGATGCAGGGACCCCTGGAGGCACCGACGAGCGACGCGTGTTCGTCGACAAGCAGAGCCCCGACGCCTACGCGGCCCTGCGCGCCACGGCAGAGGCGGTCCGGGGCGTCGCCGAAGCGGCGGGACTCGACCGGACCCTCGTGGAACTGGTCAACATCCGCGTCTCCCAGCTCAACGCCTGTGCCTACTGCCTCAACGCGCACACCAGGGCGGCGCTGCGGGCCGGCGAGACGACCCAGCGGCTCGGGGTGCTGCCGGCCTGGCGCGACACCGAGCTGTTCTCGCCCGGGGAACGCGCGGCGCTGGCCCTCGCCGAGGCCACCACACACCCAGCCGACGCGGGCGCGCAGAGCGCCGCGTACTCCGCGGCCCGGGGCGTGCTGTCGGACGACGAGATCTCCGCCGTGATCTGGGTGGCCATCAGCATCAACGCCTTCAACCGGGTCTCCGTCCTGAGCAAGCACCCGGTGCGCGGCCCCTCGCGCGCCTGACCGCCGGCCGGGGCGTTCGCCGCCGACACCCCGCGGCCGTGGCGGGGCCCGTCGCCCGGGGCGTAGCGTCCGGACCATGGGATCACCACCTCGTCCGCCTTCCGCGTCCGGCCCCACCCGGCCCCGGGCGCGTGACCTCGGTGTCGTCGTCGGGTCCTGCGGCACCGGGCCCCTGAACGCCATCACCGACGTGCCGGGCGTCCGCGTCGGGCACACGACCGTGCGCCGGCCGCCGGACGTGCACACCGGGGTCACCGCCGTGGTGCCCGACCTCGCCGGTCCCGGCACGCCGCTGCCCGCCGGGGTGTTCACGGGCAACGGCTACGGCAAGCTGATCGGCACCACCCAGCTCACCGAACTCGGCGCACTGGAGACCCCGGTGCTGCTCACCTCGACGCTGTCGGCGTTCCGGGTGGCCGACGCCCTGGTCGGCTGGGTGCTGGAGCGGCCCGGGTGCGAGGAGGTGCGGAGCCTCAACCCGGTCGTGGGCGAGTGCAACGACGGCTTCCTGTCCGACATCCGGGCCCGGCCCGTCCACGAGGAGCACGTGCGGGGCGCCCTCGACACGGCCTCGGGCGGACCGGTGGCCGAGGGGTGCGTCGGCGCCGGGACCGGCACCGTCGCGCTGGGGTTCAAGGCCGGTGTCGGCACCGCCTCCCGCGTGCCGACGGTGGGGGACCGGCGCCGGACGGTGGGCGTGCTGGTGCAGGCGAACTTCGGCGGCACGCTGCGGGTGCTCGGCCGGCCCCTCGCCCCGCGCTCCCCGGCCGCCGGGCCGGGCGGTACGGGGCCGGACACGGACGTCGGTTCCTGCATGATCGTGGTGGCCACCGACGCGCCCCTCGACGCCCGGCAGCTCACTCGTGTCGCACGGCGCGCCGTGTTCGCGCTGGCCCGCACGGGCGCGGCGTACGGCCACGGCAGTGGTGACTACGCCGTCGCGTTCGGCACGCGCCCGGATGCCGGCCTCCCGGTGGCCGACGCGGATCTGGACCCCCTGTTCGAGGCCGTCCTGGACGGTGTGGAGGAGGCGGTGCTCAACTCCCTGCTGGCGGCGGTCCCGACGACCGGCCCCGGCGGCCGGACGGTGCCGGCGCTGCCGGTGGACGCCCTGGTCGCCGCCCTGGCCGGCCCGGCGCCGGGCTTCGGCGACGCGGGCCCGGCCGTTGCCGGACACGAGGGCACTTGATAGGCAGGTGGTGGCCCGGAGGGTTCCGACCCGCCGAGCACTCGTGGCCGCACGGCCCGGACCCACGCACCGGAGAGATCACCATGAAGATCCACCTGACCAGCGTCTTCGTCGACGACCAGGCCCACGCCCTGCGCTTCTACACCGAGACGCTGGGCTTCGCGAAGAAGCACGACGTGCCCGTGGGGGCGGGAGGGGACCGGTGGCTGACCGTGGTCTCGCCCCAGGCCCCGGACGGGACCGAGCTGCTGCTGGAGCCCGCCGGTCATCCCGCCGTGGGGCCGTACCGGACGGCGCTGGCCCAGGACGGCATCCCGGCCGCCTCGTTCTCCGTGGACGACGTGCGCGCGGAGTACGACCGGCTGCGCGGGCTCGGCGTGCACTTCACCCAGGAGCCGATGGAGATGGGCCCGGTCACCACCGCCGTCCTGGACGACACCTGCGGCAATCTGATCCAGATCATGCAGGTGGGGTAGGCGCGGGCGCCTCCGGCGGCGCGTCCCGGCCCTGCCCGGCCGTCGCGCCGCCGAGGCGGTCGGCCAGGGTCGCGGCGAACTCCTCCGCGCGCGCCAGCTGCGTCCGCAGGTCGGCGACCCGCTGCCGGGCCGCCCGTTCGAAGACGCGGACGCGCTCCAGGAGCCGCTCGCGCTCGCCGGCCGGCCGGCCGGCAGGGGGTCGTCGCCGCGGTCCAGGCGGTCGGTGGCCCCAAGTACGCGCAGCGCGGCAAGCGGGTCGAGATCGTCGGCCCGGACGAGCACAGCACCGTCCTGCGCGAAAGGCTCGCCGGCACCCTCACCGGGAGCCACTGACCCGCCCGGCCGGGGTCAGGCGCGGGGCGGCCGGAACTGGGGACCGTAGGTGCCGGAGCCGCCCCGGACGGGGATTTCCATCAGCTCCAGCGCGGGGGCTTCCAACGACCCCATGGTCCGGACGGCCGAGCGCAGGGTGCGGGCGTCGCCGTCGGTCCAGGCCGCTTCGAGGGTGCTGAGCACCTTGGCGTAGGCGGTGTCGAAGCGGTCGAGCAGGTCCTGGACGCGCTGCGGCGCGCCGCGCCAGCCACCGGCCGGAACCCGGGCCATGGGGCGTGCGTCGGGGAAGGGCACGGGAGCGCCGGTGAACCGCCAGCCGTCGGCCTCCTGGCGCAGTTGCCGGCCGTGGTAGATCTCGCCGAAGGCGTAGTAGTGGGCCGGGTAGTCGTCCCCGAAGGCGTCGTCGGGGGAGCTGGTGGTGCCCTCGCCCTGCTCCTTGATGATCTCGATGGCCCGCTCGACGCCGTCGAGGTCCGTCACGGGTTCCAGGACGTCGGCGCCGATGCGCTCGGACAGCTGCCCGTGGGACGACAGCTCGGGCGCCGTGGCCCGGAAGGCGTTCATGAGGTCGTCGTAGAAGTGGCCGATGCTGGGCGAGCTGTTCAGGCCGCGGGCGAGCGGGGCCTCGGGGGCTTCGATCGCCATCATCACGTCGCGCACGAAGGGCCTGTTGAGACCCGAGAGGTAGACGTTCACCTCCTCGCGCACCCCGCCGGGCAGGGGGCCCGGGTAGGCGAGGGCCGCGTCCGGGATCCGCGGCCGGCCGCCCACGGCCACCAGCAGGTTGCAGACGACGCCCATGTGGTACATCTCGTCGCCGACGATGCGCCGCACGAGCCGTGCGACGTGGCTGGTGCGGTCCCCCACGGACCACCAGCCGCACAGGTAGGGCGGAATGGTGGCGAGTTCGAGGGCCACGGCGACCTGGAGGGCCTCCCGCAGCCACTCCACGCCGCGGCCGGCGTGCGGGACGGCGAGCAGTCCCGCCACGGACCGGCAGCCGGGCACGGTGCCCTCGGTCCCGGCGGCCGCCCGTGCGGGTGCGGCGGCCGCGACGGGAGCGGCGGCCGTCAGGACGGCCGACGCCATGAAGGTCCTTCGCCCGAACGGGGCGCCCGTCCCCGACGATTCCTCGCGCACTCCAGTCACCCGTACTCCCTCTGCAAGCGATGCCCGCCTCCGACCGAGGCGTCCGCGTTTGTCCGACGGCTGGCGAAACTAGCAGCGTCGAGGCCGATTCCCGGGCGGGCGGCGCGGAGCGGGGCATCCTGTACCCGGTCGGCCCTACCGGCGGGGGCCGGCGATCACCTCCCCGGCACGGTCCCCGGACGCGTCGCCGACACACTCTTGACACGGTCACGTCGAGCGCTTGTATGGTCTAGTCCAACAGAACTCGCCGCTCCGCTTGCGGAGTTGAGCCTTGCCGGGGGTCCCACTCCCCCGCGAGGACGGTGAGCGCGCGTCACCTTCGCGCCTCCTGGCCCCACCCACGAGAGGCCGTACCCGGCGTGCGCGGTCACCCCCACACATGACCGCGCGTGCCCAGGGACGGCCGGATGTGAAGGAGTTCCCATGAACGTACGCCGGAAGACCGCTGCCCTGATCGGCGCGGCCCTGGCCCCCGTCGTCGCCGTGAGCCTCCCCGCCGCCTCGGCGAGCGCCCACGGCTACATCTCCGATCCGCCCAGCCGCCAGGCCCAGTGCGCGGCGGGCACGGTGTCCTGCGGCGACATCAAGTACGAGCCCCAGAGCGTCGAGGGCCCCAAGGGGCTGACCAGTTGCAGCGGCGGCAACAGCCGCTTCGCGGACCTGGACGACGACAGCAGGGGCTGGCAGGTCACCCCGGTGTCGAAGAACACGACGTTCTCGTGGCGGCTCACCGCGCAGCACGCCACCAGCACCTGGGAGTACTACGTCGGCGGTCAGCGGATCGCGCTGTTCGACGACGGCGGCGCCAAGCCGGGCGCCGTGGTGAACCACCAGGTCGACTTCGGCGGGCTCACCGGCCAGCAGAAGGTGCTCGCCGTGTGGAACGTCGCCGACACCGACAACGCGTTCTACGCCTGCATCGACGTCAACGTCGGCGGCTGACCGGCCGGTCGGGGGAGCACGGGAGCGGCGGCGCGCCCTTGCGGGGCCGGCCGTCGCTTCCCCTCCCCCGGCCGCCGCGCGTTCCCCCCTCCGTCGTTCCCGTCGAACAGGAGTCGACATCGTGCAGCACCGCACACTCGCACTGCTGGCCGCCACCGCCGCGGCGGCCGCCCTGTGCACCCTGACCGCGGCCCCGTCGGCCGTCGCCCAGAAGTCCGAGGAGCCCGCGGGCCGGGCCAGCGCCGCCGAATTCGTGGTGAGCGAGAGCCAGTTCAACGAGATGTTCCCGGACCGGAACTCCTTCTACAGCTACAGCGGCCTCACCGCCGCGCTCAGCGCCTACCCGGGCTTCACCCACACCGGCAGCGAGACGCTGCAGAAGCAGGAGGCCGCCGCCTTCCTCGCCAACGTCAGTCACGAGACGGGCGGGCTGGTGTACGTCGTCGAGCAGAACACCGCCAACTACCCGCACTACTGCGACGCCTCCCAGCCCTACGGCTGCCCGGCGGGCAACGACAAGTACTACGGGCGCGGGCCCGTCCAGTTGAGCTGGAACTTCAACTACAAGGCCGCCGGGGACGCCCTCGGCATCGACCTGCTCAACAACCCCGACCTGGTGCAGAACGACGCGGCCGTGGCCTGGAAGACGGGCCTGTGGTACTGGAACACCCAGTCCGGCCCCGGCACCATGACCCCGCACGACGCGATGGTCGACGGCGCCGGCTTCGGGGAGACCATCCGCGCCATCAACGGCAGCCTGGAGTGCGACGGGGGCAACCCCGCGCAGGTCCAGAGCCGGATCGAGAACTACGAGCGCTTCACCCGGCTCCTCGGCGTGGAGCCCGGCGACAACCTCAGCTGTTAGCGTCGGCGGACTCGGCCAGGGAACGGGGGCGCAGGTCCGTCCAGTTGGTCTCGACGTACTCCAGGCAGGCGTCCCGGGTGTTCTCCTCGAAGGCGACGGTCCAACCGCCGGGCACCTCGGCGAAGGAGGGCCAGAGCGAGTGCTGTCCCTCCTGGTTGACGAGGACGAGGAAGCGGCCGTCGGCGTCGTCGAACGGGTTGGTGCTCATACCCGATACCTCCCGGGAGATTAGGTTAGGCTCGCCTAATGCTCGATGAGCTTAGTCCTCGGGCTTCGCGCTCCACAAGGAGACCTTCATGGAGTTGGCGGGGGAAGAGCCGTTCGCCGGGTTCGGGCTGCCCGGCGCCCCTGGCACCGACGCCTTCTGGGCCGCCGTACGCACCCCCGCGCCGGTGGCGGACGGCGACGGCTGGACGACCCTGTTCCTGCGCCGCGGTTCCGAGGCGGCGGTCATCGGCTTCGAGAGTTGGTCGGAGCCGGTGCCGCTGCGCCGGTGGCGTGCCACGGACTGCTGGTACGCGCTGGTGCGCATGCCGGCGCGGCTGCGGGTGACCTACCGGTTCCTGGTGGGCGAGGCGGCGTACGCCGACCCGTGCAACCCGGCCGGTGCGGGCGGCGACCGGTCCGTGGCCGCGACCCCGGACGCGCCGCCCCAGCCGCACTGGCCCGCGGTCGGCGCCGACGACGTCCTGCCCCTGCCCCGCACCCGGCTGCGCTGGACGAGCCGGCGGCTCGGCGGCCGGCGGACCGTGCGGGTCCACCCGGCGGGCGGCGGCGGGCCCATGGTGCTGCTGCTCGACGGGGACGACTGGCTGTACCTGCACCCGGCCACGACCGCGTTCGACTCGGCCGTCGCGAGCGGTGACGTGCCACCGGTCACGCTCGTGTTCCTGCCCGCCAAGGACCGTGCGGCCGAGTTCGGCTGCCGGCCCGAGCTGTGGGAGGCGGTGCGGGACGAGCTGCTGCCCCTCGTCGCCCAGAGCGGTGTGCCCGCCGACCCGGACCGGCTCGTGGTCGCGGGGCAGAGCCTGGGCGGGCTGAGCGCGCTGTACGCCGCCCTGGAGTTCCCCGGTCTGGTGTCGCGGGTGGCCTGTCAGTCGCCGTCGGTGTGGTGGACGCCCGGTGCCCCGGACCTGGCGGACCCGCTGGGCGGCCCGCTCGGCGGTGCGCTCGCGGCCCGGCTGCGCGGGCGGCCGGACCTGTCCGGGCTGCGGGTGGCCTTCGACGTGGGTGAGCACGAGCGGCGGATGCTGCCGCACTGCGGCCTGGTGGAGGAGCTGACCGAGCGGGCCGGGGCGACCGTGCGGGTCTCCCGTTCGGCGTCCGGTCACGACCGGGCGGGCTGGCGGCACGCGCTCCTGCGGGACGTGGCCTGGGCACTGGAACGGAACCGGGCCCGCGGAACGTGAGGGTGGGCGGCTCGGCCGCCGCCCACCCGTCAGCGCCGGGGTGTCCTCAGCTCTGGGGACGCTTGCCGTGGTTCGCGCCGTTCTTGCGGCGGGCCTTCTTCTTGCGACGTCGTTTCGAGGACATCGGTACCTCCTTGCGGTTGTGTTTCCACGCGCTTCGCACCGGACGGTCGCCTCCGGTGATCACGGAGCCCCTTTCCCTTCGGCGCCGGACCAAACATCCGGCGCGGGGCACTTGGTCAACGGCCGGCCGGTCATCTGGTCACTGCCAGCCGGTACTCCTCGTCGGTGGCCAGGAGCCGGCGGTGGGTGTCCTCCGCGGTGACGACGCCGTCGTCCAGGACGAGCACGCGGTCGGCGACGTCCAGCAGCGCGGGGCTGCTGGTGATCACCAGGGTGGTACGGCCCCGGCGCAGCTCGGCGACGCCCCGCGCGATGAGCTGCTCGGTCACGGCGTCGACGGCCGTGGTGGGGTCGCGCAGCACCAGGACGTCGGCGTCGGCGGCCAGGGCGCGGGCCAGGGAGAGCCGCTGGCGCTGGCCCCCGGAGAGGTTGGCGCCGCGGTCGCGGACGGCGTGGTCGAGCCCTTCCCGGTGCAGGGCGACGACGTCGGTCAGCATCGAGGCCTCGACGGCTTCGGGAACCGTCCGGCTGGTGCCCGACGGGTCGATGTTGGAGCGCAGGGTGCCCGCGAAGATCTCGCCGTCGTACGGATTGACCAGCAGACGTTCACGGACCGCCTCCACCGCCAGGTCCGCGAGGTCCCGTCCGCCCAGGCGCACCGTCCCCCCGTACGCGTCGGGCGGGACGTTCAGGGCGAGGACCGCGGCGAGGTCGGCCGCCGCGCGGGGCTGGTACGCGGCGACGGCCACGAACTCGCCGGCCGCCACCTTGAACCGCACCTCGCGCAGCGCCCCGTGGCGGACGCAGTCGACCTCCAGGTCCGCGCCCCCGGCCGGCCGGGCGCGGCCCGGTGTCGTCACCGGCGCGGCGGTGAGCACGAGGGCCATCCGCTCGGCCGAGGCGCGCGCCATCATCACGTACTTCGGCATCTCCGAGAACAGCTTCAGCGGCTCCATGATGAACTGCGCGAGGCCCACGGCCGTGACGAGTTCACCGATGGTGATCCGCCCCTCGAAGGCCAGCCACCCCGCCGTCAGGGTCACGGCGGCGGCGAGCACCGCGTTGAGGGCGAGCGCGGTGCCCGCGTAGACGCCGTTGACGCGGGCGACGGTGACCGCCTGCCGCCTGGCGTCGGTGCTGACCCGGCGGTAGGACCGGAACGCCGCGTGGTTGCCGCCGAAGCCGTGCAGCGGGCGCAGGCCGGTGATGAGGTCGGCGACCTTGGCGCCCGCCCGCGCCACCCTGGCCTGCTGCTCCCGCGTGCTGGTGCCGATGCGCCGGGACATCACGCTCAGCACGGACAGGATCGCGACGGTTCCCACGATGACGAGCAGGCCGAGCCTGAGGTCGGCCAGGCCCAGGGCGACAGCCGCGATCAGCACCGCCACCAGCGAGCTGATCAGCAGCGGCACCACCTCGATGATGTCGGCGGTCTGGTCGGCGTCCTCGGTGGCGACGGTCAGCACCTCGCCGGACTTGAGGTCGACGTCCCGGGCGACCGGCTGGAGGCCCGCGCCCGCGACCCGGACCCGCCAGCGGTGCGCCTCGGTCGTGTTGGCCTTCTGCAGGATCCGCATCCCGAACCGCCAGGACAGCGACACGGTCGTGATGATGACGGCCAGCGCCGCGACGGAGAGGCCGAGCGCCTCGAGGCTCCGGTGGCGCATGGTGTGTTCGACGATCAGGCCGAGCGCGATGGGAAAGGCGGTCTCGCCGGCCTGGTAGAGGCCCATGAGGAGGGTGCCCCACGCCATCGCGCCGACGTTGCGCCGCAGGGCGGTACGGAGGATGCCGGACCCCGTGCGGGGCCGCTGGGTGTCAGGAGTGGTCATCGAGGTGGCGGGCAATCGCTTCCGGGGTGCGCAGGGTGAACAGGTCGCGGATCGTGATCACTGGACCGTACTCCCGGCGGAGCAGTCCGGTCAGCCGCACGGCCAGCATGGAGTGGCCGCCGAGGGCCACGAAGTCGCTCACCGCGCTC
The DNA here is from genome assembly GCF_003112575.1 of Streptomyces ardesiacus. Classification (GTDB taxonomy): domain Bacteria; phylum Actinomycetota; class Actinomycetes; order Streptomycetales; family Streptomycetaceae; genus Streptomyces; species Streptomyces ardesiacus. Next base: position 1,284,131 of record NZ_BEWC01000001.1, on the reverse strand, counting down.
ACCTCGTCGTCGTCCAGATCCATGGCCTCGGCGAAGAGTTCGCACACCGTCGTCTCCGTCTCCGTCTCCGGTCCGCGCTCCCCCGCCGTGGTCAGCGCGCCCAGCGGCCTGGCCTCCGGGAGTGCCTTGGTGTCGGCCTTCCCGTTGACGGTCAGCGGGATGCCGTCGACCTGGGCGTAGTGCGTGGGGCGGAGGAAGTCCGGCAGCGTGGCGCCGACGTCGGCGGCGACCCGGGCCAGGTCGGCGCCGTCCAGCACGAGGTAGGCGGCGAGCCGGTGCGCGCCGTCGACCTGCGGGTCGGGCTGGGCGACGGCGGCGACGAACCGCACCGCCGGGTGGGCGGCGAACGCCGCCTCGACCTCGCCGAGTTCGACCCGGTGCCCGCGGATCTTGACCTGCTGGTCGGTGCGGCCGAGGTAGGCCAGATTCCCGTCGGGGCGCCGCACCACCAGGTCCCCGGTGCGGTACATGCGCTCGCCGGGTGCGCCGAACGGGCAGGCGACGAAGCGGTGGGCGGTCTGGGCGGGCTGACCGAGGTAGCCGCGCGCGATGCCGACGCCCGCGACGTACAGCTCGCCGGGAACCCCGTCGGGCAGGGGTCGCAGCCAGGGGTCCAGCACGTACACGTCCGTGTTGTCGATCGCCACGCCCACCACGGGGTCGGCGCACTCGAAGGTGCCGACACCGAGGGTGTTGATGGTGTACTCGGTGGGCCCGTAGAGGTTGTAGCCGACGGTGCCCTCGGTCCCGGCCAGCCGCGTCCACAGCGCCGGAGTGACGGCCTCGCCGCCGAGCAGCACCAGCGCGGGCCGGCGGGCGGGGTCGTCGAGCAGTCCCTCGGCCACGAGTTGCTGCGCGTAGGTCGGGGTGACGTTGACGACGTCGATCCCGTGCTCCCGGCAGTAGGAGACCAGCCCGGGGGCGTCGCGGCGCAGTTCTTCGTCGCAGATGTGGACCTCGTGGCCGTCGGCGAGCCACAGCAGTTCCTCCCACGACATGTCGAAGGCGAAGGACACGGTGTGGGCGATGCGGAAGGTCCGGTGGCCGTGCTGTGCCAGCACCGGTTCGAAGATCCGGCGCCGGTGGTTGAGCAGCATGTTGGTGAGTCCGGCGTACTCGGTCACCACCCCCTTGGGCCGGCCGGTCGAGCCGGAGGTGTAGATCGTGTACGCGGGGTGCCGCAGCCGGTCGGGGTCGTCGGGCGCGAACGTCACGAACGGCTCGGCCTCGGGCAGCGGGCGGTCCAGCTCGACGGCACCGGCGGCGCCCCCTAGCCGGTGCGCCACCGTGCTCACGGTGAGTACGGCCTCCGGGCGGGCGTCCGCGAGGACGGCGGCGATGCGTTCGTCCGGGTGGTCCAGTTCCAGCGGCACGTAGGCGGCGCCGGTGCGCAGTACGGCGAAGAGCGCCACGATCGAGTCGAGGGAGCGCGGGAGTGCCAGGCCCACCGTCGACCCCGGGCGGATGCCGCGCCCGGTGAGGACACCGGCCAGCGCCCGGCTGCGGTCCCGCAGTTCGGCGAAGGTCATGCTCGCGCCGTGGGCGACCAGCGCCGTCCGTCGCGGGTCGCGGTCGGCCGCCCGGTCGAAGCGGTCCACGACGGTGTCCGTGCCGATGTCGGTGCGCGGCGCCGGCTCGGGCGCGGGGGCGAGGCCGGGGAGGGCACCGATCGGGACGGCCGGCCCGGCGGTCCCGGTGCGCGCGGTGAGGTCGTCGAGGACGCGCAGGTAGTCGTCGAGGAGGCGCCGGGCGCCTGCCGTGTCCTGGTCGCGGTACTCCAGTTTGACGGTGAGCCGGTCGCCGGGGGTGACCACCCACGTGAACGGGTAGTGGGTGGAGTCGTCGGCCCGCACCGAGGTGATGCCGTGCCGGGCGTTCATCTCGGCGAAGGCGTCCGGGTCCAGGAAGTTCTGGAGGACGAAAAGGTTGTCGAAGAGCGTGTCGTGGCCGCCCGCCCGCTGGATCTCGCCCAGTCCCAGGTGCTCGTGTTCCATGGCCTCGACCCGGGCCGCCTGTACGGCCGTCAGGTAGCCGCCGACCGTGTCGTGCGGCCGGGCGCGGGTCCACATGGGGACGGTGTTGAGCAGGACGCCGACGACGTCGGCCAGCCCTTCGCCGTCCCGGCCGGAGACGGTCACGCCGAAGACGGCGTCGGCGCGCCCGGTGCGGGCGCCGAGGAGGAGGCCGAAGGCCCCGGTCAGCACGGTGTTCAGCGTGACGCCGTGGGTCCGTGCCGCCGCGCGCAGGGCGTCCGACCGTGCGGCGGTCAGCGTGTGCACGAGGGCGCGCGGCAGGCCGTCGGGGAAGGCGGGCGACGGTCCGGCGAGCAGCGTCGGGCCGGGCAGGCCGGCGAGGTGCTCGGCCCAGAACCGTTCCGAAGCGGCGGGGTCCTTGGCGGCGAGGGCCCGGGCGTGGTCCTCGAAGCGGGGGGTGGCCGCTACCGCGTCCAGGGGGGTGCCCCGGAGGGCGGCCTCGTAGGCGGCGAACAGGTCGCGCAGCACGATCTCCCGCGACCAGCCGTCCCACAGCAGCAGGTGGTAGCTGAGCAGCAGGCCGTCGCGGTCGTCGGGCAGGCGGACCACGGTGAGCCGGATCAGCGGGGGCCGGCCGGGGTCGAATCCCGCCTCCCGGTCGCCGAGCCGCAGGGCGTCGGCCTCCGCCTCGGTCGCCGCCTCGGCCGTGCGGATCTCGACCCGCCGGCCGGCGGCGAGCACCTGGACGGGGTTCCCGTCCTCGTCCGTGGTGAAGCCCGCGCCCACGGCCGGGTGCCGGGCGAGGAGGTATTCCGCCGCCCGCGACAACGCGTCGGTGTCCAGGCGCCGTTCGAAGGTGAACCAGCTCTGGGCGACGTAGTGCCCGGCCGGTCCGGTCAACTGGGCCTGGAAGTACAGGCCCCGCTGGAGGGGGGTGACCGGCGCGGTGCGCTCGGCCGTCGACGCGGCCTCGGCGAGGTGTGCCAGCGCGCGGTGCCAGTGCTCGGTGATCTCGTCGGGGACGCCCTCGGCGAGGGTGAAGGCCGCGTGCAGGCTGCCGGTGGCGGCGTCGGTCCAGGCGTTCACCTCGACGGCGTACGGGCTGCCCGGGTCGGCGCCGGTGATCCGCGGTGCCTGTGACTCGGCGCCCCGGCCCAGGTAGTTGAACAGGACCTGCGGGTGGGCGGTGCCGAGCAGTGGCGCGGTCTGCGGGTTCAGGTACCTGAGCCCGCCGTAGGCGGCGTGCGCGCGGTCGTCCGGCTGGCGTTCGGCGACCTCGCGCGCGGCCGCGACGGGATCGGTGTGCGCGGTGAGCCGCACGGGCGCGACGGCGGTGAACCAGCCGACGGTGCGGGTGTAGTCGTGGTGGTCGAGGGCCGGGACCCTGCCGTGCCGCTCCAGGTCGACCGCCAGGTCGGTGGGCGTCGGCTGGACGCGGGTCAGCGCGGTGCGCAGCGCCCCGCACAGCAGCTCGGTGAGGCCGAGGCCCAGTGCGGCGGGCGCGGTCCGCGTGACGAGGTCGCTCGCGCCGGGTGCGAGGACGGCCGTCCGCTCGCGCCGCTTCCCCGCGGCGGGCAGCGGTGCGGGAGCCTGGAGGGTGGTGATCCAGCGGCCGACGTCGCCGGTCTCCTGGGCGGCGCGGTGGGTGAGTGCTGCGGCGTACTCGGCATAGGACGTGGTGGGCGGCGCCGGGGCCGCGCCGCGCATCGCGTCGGCGAGGTCGTCCAGCAGGATCAGCCAGGACACGGCGTCGACGGCGAAGTGGTGCACGGTGACGACGAGGGTCCGGCTCGTCTCCAGCCACGTGAAGGCGACGAGGTCGCCGGTCTCGGGGTCGAGGCGGCCGGCCGCCTCGTCGGCCGCGGCCGCCGCGTCGCCGCCGCTCGCGCGGACGACCGTGATCTCGCGGCCGGGCTCCGTGCGCAGGGACCACACGCCGTGGTCGGCGCGCAGCCGCAGCCGCAGCGCCGGGTGGGTGGCCACGACGGCCCGCGCGGCGCGCTCCGCGTCGGCGAAGTCGGTGCCCTCGGGGGCCGCCAGCGTCCTGGCCTGGGCGAACCGGGCGAGCGAGCCGCCGAGTCCCCGCTGGCGCAGGATGATCGGCGTGGGCGGCACCGGGCCGTCCTCGTGACGGGCGGGTATGGGTGCCGCGGCCCGGGGTGCGCGGGTGTCCAGGTGCTCGGCGAGCGCGCGGGGGGTGCGGAGCAGGAACACGTCGCGGGGTGCGATCGGCAGGCCGGCCGCCCGGGCCCGGTTGATCACGGTGATGGCGACGATGCTGTCGCCCCCGGCGGCGAAGAAGTCGGTGTCGGCATCCGGGTCGGAGCCGGGCAGTGCCTCGGCGAAGAGGGCGACGAGCAAGGCGAGGGCGGAGCCGTCCACGGTGTCCGGGGCCCTGCGCGCGGGCGGTGCCGAGGCCGCGCGTTCGGTCAGCGCCCTGCGGTCCAGTTTGCCGTTGACCGTCAGCGGCAGGGCGTCCACCGGCAGCACGCGGCCCGGGACCATGTGCGCGGGCAGGGTCGCCGACAGGCGCTCGGCGATGTCCGCGGGCACCCGGCCCACGACGTGGGCGACCAGGTGGTCCTCGGTGTCCGCCACGGTGACGGCGGCGTCGACCACGCCGTCGAGGGCGCGGATCGCGGACTCCACCTCGCCCGGTTCGATGCGGAATCCCTTGAGCTGCACCTGGTCGTCGGCGCGGCCGACGAACTCCAGCCCGCCGTCGAACGTGCGGCGGGCGAGGTCGCCGGTGTGGTACATGCGGGAGCCGTCGGTCCGGAAGGGGTCCGCCACGAACCTGCCCGCGGTCAGCCCGGGCCTGCCCAGGTAGCCGAGCGACACCTGGTCGCCGGCGACGTAGACGGCGCCCACCCGGCCGGGCGGCACCGGGCGCAGCCGGTCGTCGAGCAGGTGCGTGACAAGGCCGGGGACCGGGCCCCCGACCGGGCTGGCGGTGACGGAGCCGGGCGCGAAGTCGGCGTCGGTCAGCACTCGTCGGGTGACGTGGACGGTGGTCTCGGTGATGCCGTACATGTTGACCAGCTCGGGCGAGCCGGTGCCGTGGCGCTCGACCCAGTCGCGCAGCCGTCCGAGGTCCAGCGGCTCGCCGCCGAAGATGATCCGGCGCAGCGCGGGCAGCGGTTCGCCCGCGTGCCGGTCGGCCTCGGCGAAGCGGTGGAAGGCCGACGGGGTCTGGTTGAGCACCGTCACCCCGCGCTCGCGGACCAGGCGGTGGAAGTCGACGGGGGAGCGGGTCAGCGCGTACTCCGGCACCAGCAGCTCACCGCCGTGCACGAGCGCGCCCCACAGCTCCCAGACGGCGAAGTCGAAGGAGAAGGAGTGGAACTGGACCCACACGTCGTCCGGGCCGAAGCCCATCGCGGGCCGGGTGCGGGCGAGCAGCGTCACGACACTGGAGTGCGGGACGACGACGCCCTTGGGCCGGCCGGTCGAGCCGGACGTGTAGATGACGTACGCCGGGTCGTGCGGGCGTGGTGCGGGCCCGGGCCTGCCGGGGGCGGGCGGGTGCTCCTCCCCCGGCACGAGCACGCGGGCCGGTACGCCCGCGCGGGCCAGCAGCCGCGTGAACCGGTCGCGCTGCTCCGGTGCGACGAGGACGACCTGCGGGGCGGAGTCGGCGAGGACGTACTCCAGGCGCTCGTCCGGGTACGCCGGGTCGAGCGGTACGTAGGCGCCGCCCGCGCCGACCACGGCGACCAGGGCGACGACCTGCTCCACGGAGGGGGGCACGGCGACGGCGGCCCGCTTGCCGGGCCCGACCCCGGCCGCGCTCAGGTCGGCCGCCAACTCGTTCGTGCGGCGGGCGAGTTCGCCGTAGGTCAGGGACCGGGTGCCGCCGTCGAGGGCGCACTGGGTGACGGCGGTGGCCGCCGGGTCACAGCGCGCTGCCTCGTCGAAGAGTTCCCCCAGGGTGGCGGGGGCGACCGGTTCGAGGTGTCCGGTGCCGTCGGAGGCCAGGCCGGTGACCGGGGCGTCGGGCCGGGTGAGCAGGCCGGTGAGGTTGCGGGTGAACGTGCGCAGGATCTCGCGGGCGTCGGTCTCCCGCAGCAGTCCGGTGTCGTGGATCAGGTTGAAGCGGGCGGTGTCCTGCGGTGTGCGCTCCACCACCAGGGTGAGCGGATAGTGCGGGGCGCCCTCGTTGACGAGGCCGGTGACGAGGAGGGTGTCGCCGGGCCGCCGCAGTGCGTGCACGTCGGTGGCCACGTCGAAGACCACCAGGGTGTCGAAGAGGGCACCGGCACCGGCGCGGCGGGTGGTCCGCGCGAGCGGGACGTGCTGGTGCTCCAGCACCGCGCTCTGGTGTGCCCTGACGGAGGCGAGGAGGTCGCGGGCGGTGGTGTCGGCGGACCAGCGGGCGCGCAGGGGCACGGTGTTGATGAGCAGGCCCACCATGTCCTCGATGCCGGGCACGTCCGCGTCGCGTCCGGACACGGTGGAGCCGAACACGACGTCGTCGCTGTGCAGGATGCCGCCCAGTGTGAGCGCCCAGGCGCTGTGCACGGCGACGCTCAGCGGCACACCGGCCGACCGGGCCGCTGCGTCGACGTCGGTGTCGGCCGTGACGGCGGTGTCGGCGAAGTGCTCCGAGGGGGTGTGCCCTTCGGCGATCAGCGACGGGCCGGGCAGTGAGTCCAGTTGTGCGGCCCACACCCGGTCGCTCGTCCCGTCGTCGCGGGCCGCGAGACGGCGTACGTGGTCGGCGAAGCCGCCGCGCGCGTACCCGGTGCCCGGCGCGTGGTACTCGGCCAGCAGGGTGCGCAGCATGGGCGGCACCGACCAGCCGTCGGCGACGATGTGGTGCACGGTCTGCACCAGGACGTGGCGGCCGGATCCGGTGCGGATCAGTGTGTACCGCATCAGTGGACCGGTGGCCAGGTCGAATCCGGCGCGGCGGTCGCGCTCGGCCAGGGCGCGGATCTCGTCCTCGGTGATGCCGGGGCGGTCCAGCGTGGTGAAGGGTGCCTCGGTCCCGCTCTCCAGGACCGAGACCAGGCGGCCGTCGGCGAGGGGCACGAAGCGGGCGGCCAGGTTCGGGTGGAGGGTGAGCAGACGGGTGGCGGCCGCGGCGAGCCGGCCGGCGTCCACGTCGCCCTCCAGGGTGAGCAGTTGCTGTTCGACGTAGCTGCCGGTGGCCTCGCCGTCGTAGACCGAGTGGAAGTACAGGCCCTCCTGCAACGGGGTCAACGGGAGGACGTCCAGCAGCCTCGGGCCGTCCAGGGCGTCGACGTCGGACTGGGTGAGGGTGAGCGGGCGGAAGTCGCTGGGCGTGTGGCCGCCGGTCTCCAGCGCGGCCAGGCCGGTGAGCGCCTCCCGGTAGTAGGTGCCGAGGGTCGCGACGTCGGCGTCGGTGAACACGCCGTCGGGCCAGGAGACGGTGGTGACCAGCTCGTAGGAGCCGGTGGGGCCGGGTTCGGCGATCGCGTTGAATTCCAGGGCGCGGGGCAGGCGCATGCGCGGGTCGCGCTTCTCCCCCAGTTGCCCCGTGGTACGGGCGAGTTGCCAGTCGGCCGACGAGCCCGCGTCGAAGCGGCCCAGGTAGTTGAAGAGCACCTGGGGCGCGGGGGCGTCGAAGGCGACCCGGGCCAGGTGGCGCAGGGCGCCGTAGGACACGCCGTTGTCCGGGACTCGCGCGAGGTCTTCCTTGACGGCCTTCAGGGCGGCGGCCAGGTACGCGGGTGCGGTGGGGTCGGTGGCCGGGCCGGGATCGACGGTGACCGGGAAGAGGGTGGTGAACCAGCCGACGGTCCGGGAGAGTTCCGGCTCGAAGCCGGCGGAGGGGGCGACGAAGCCCGGTTCGCGGCCGTGGCCCTCGAGTTCGATGTGGGCGAAGGTCTGGTCCTGGCCGAGGTCGCGGCGCCATCGGGCGAGGGCGACGGCGAGGGCGGTCACCAGGACGTCGTTGACGCCCGCGTGGAACCTCGCGGGTGTGTCACCGAGGAGCGCGGCCGTGGTCCCGGCGTCGACCGCGACGGTCCGGATGCGCTCGTGTGCCACGGTGTCGTCCGGGGCCGGGGCACGTCTGCCCAGGGGCGCGTCCGGCCCCGGCAGCGGGCGGCGGAAGCAGGTGCTGTCCGCGTCGAAGGCCGCGCGCTCCAGGAGCTGGGTCCAGCGCCGGAACGAGGTCCCCGTCGGCGGGAGTTCGATCGCCGCCCCCGAGGCCAGCTGCCGCCACGCCGTGGCCAGGTCGTCCATCAGCACCCGCCAGGACACACCGTCGATCACCACGTGGTGGACGACGACGACCAGGTGGCGTGCCGCACGGCGCCAGACGGCGTGCAGCATCGCGCCGCCCGCCGGGTCGAGTTGGGCGGTGGCGAGGGCGACGCAGGCGTCGAGGGGCTGGTCGCTCTCCTGCCAGCGGGCCGCGTCGGGAGCCGCGTCCGCCTCCGGGATGTCGAATCCCCAGCGCTCGCCGCGCACCAGCCGGGCCCGCAGCATGGGATGACGGCGCACGAGGGCGGCCAGGATCGCGTCGAGCGCGTCGGCGGTCAGACCGGCGGGGGTGTTGAGCACAACGGACTGGACGAAGCCGTCGACGGCGTCGGTGGTCTCGCCGAGCCACTGCACCACCGGCGATCCCACGACGGTCCCGGTGGGGACGTCGCGGTGGTCCGTCCTCGTGGTGTCCTCGCGGCTCGCCACCGCCGCCAGGGCGCCCAGCGTGCTGTGGGCGAAGATCTGCCCGGCGCTCACGTAGAGCCCGGCGTCGCGCAGGGCGCTCAGCAGCGAGATCGCGAGGATGCTGTCGCCGCCGAGCCGGAAGAAGTCCTGGTCGACGCCGACCTGGTCGAGGTGGAGCAGCTCCGCGACCGCCGCGCACACCGCCCGCTCCTCGTCGGTGGCGGGCGGGACCAGCGCGGCCGTGCCCACGACCGGCTCGGGCAGCGCGTTCCGGTCGATCTTGCCGTTCGCGGTGAGCGGGAACTCGGCCGTCACGACGACGTGCGCGGGCACCATGTACTCCACCATGTGCTCGCCGGCCCACGCCCTGACCTCGTCCGCGCGCAGGTCCTCGTGCCCGGCGGCCGGAATCACGTACCCCACCAGGTAGGTGCCGCCCGCCGCGTTCTTCCTGGCGACGACGCAGGTGTGGCGCACGCCGGGATGCTCGGCGAGGCCGACCTCGACGTCCTCGATCTCCAGGCGCATGCCGCGGATCTTGACCTGGTTGTCCGCGCGGCCGAGGAAGTCGAGCGTGCCGTCGGGGGCGAAGCGCGCGAGGTCGCCGGTCCGGTACAGCCGGGAGCCGTCGTTCGCGAACGGGTTCGCCACGAACCGGGAGGCGGTCAGTCCGGGCGCGTTCACATAGCCGCGCCCGAGCAGCAGTCCTCCCGCGTACAGTTCCCCGCCGACCCCGACCGGGACCGGGCGCAGTTCGTCGTCCAGGACGTACAACTGGGTGTTGGGGTTGGCCCGGCCGATCGACGTCGACAGGCGCTCGGCCGCGCCCCGGTAGACGACGTGCGAGACGCCGATCGTCGTCTCGGCGGGGCCGTAGCCGTGGTAGAGGGGGATGTCGAGCCGGGTGCGGAAGCGTTCGTACAGCTCGGGCGTGAGGACCTCGCCGCCGCACCAGACGTGCCGGAGGCTGTCGAGGCGCCCCGAGTCGCCCGCCATCTCCAGCAGCACGTCCAGCATGGAGGAGACCAGGTAGGTGAAGGTGACGCGCTGTTCGGCGATGACGCTCAGCAGGTGGTGCGGGTCGCGTTCGCCGCCGGGCCGCAGGACCACGAGCCTGCCGCCGCTGACGAGGGGCAGGAAGATCTCGTTGATGGAGATGTCGAAGGACAGCGGCGCCTTGAACAGTGCCGCGTCGTCGTGGCCGAAGCCGAGGATCTCGTGGATCTGCCACAGCAGGCGCTCGCTGATCGCCTCGTGCCGGATCATGGCGCCCTTGGGCCGTCCGGTGGATCCGGAGGTGAAGATGACGTAGGCGAGCGCGTCACCGGGAGCGGTGACTCCGGTGTCCCCGGTGGGGTGGGAGCCGAACCGCCAGTCGTCGAGGTCCACGGCCACCGCGTCCGGCTCGTCCGGGGCGTGCTCGCCCGAGGAGTTGAGCTGGACGACGACCCGGGCGTCCTCGACGACGACCGCCCGGCGCTCGGCGGGCCAGTGGGGGTCGAGCGGGACGAAGGCGCCGCCCGCCCGGAGCACCCCGAGCAGGCCGACGACCATCTCGGCGGAGCGCTCCAGGGAGATGCCGACCACGTCCTCGGCGGTGAGGCCGCGGGCGATCAGGTGATGGGCCAACTGGGCGGACAACTCGTCGGCCTGACGGTAGGTCAGCGTGCGGTGTGCGTCGACGACGGCCACGGCGTCCGGCCGGGCGCGGACCTGCTCGCGGAACATCTCCACCAGGGTCGGGCGGTCCCGGTCGGCGCCGGTGTCGTTCCACCGGGCGAGGTCCTCCAGCCGCTGCGCCGGGCCGGACGGGCCGATGGTGCCGAGCGGCCGGTCCGGGAAGTCGGCCAGGTCGTCGAGGGCGAGCTGTGCCTCGTCCGCCGCGGTCCCGGCCGGGAGGGTGATGCTCCGGCCGTCCGCCGCGACGGCCCAACCGCCGGGCGCCGTACCGCCGTTGTCGGCCCAGGCGAGGACGTCGGTGAAGAGGGTGCCCGCGGTGAGGTCGAGGCCGGCGGGGCTGTGGCCCGAGGACCAGTAGGCCAGTCCGATGGCGCACGCCTCGGCGACGGCCCGGTCGGAGAAGTCGCCGGTGCGCCGGCGTATGCCGGTCAGGTGTCCAGGAGAGAGCCGGACGAGAGAAGCGGTCGGTTCCATCATCGAAGACTCAACGCCCCTTCCAAGGAATGAAGGCAGGCTAGCCTAACTAAGGCATGCCTAACTACCCCGCCCGGCCGCCCTCCCGCCAGGCCCGCCACAGCCGTGCGTAGCGGCCGCCCAGGGCCACCAACTCCTCGTGCGTGCCCTCCTCGACCACCCGTCCGGCGTCCAGGACGGCGATCCGGTCCGCCGCCACCGCCTGGGTCAGGCGGTGCGCCACGAACAGCGTGGTGCGGCCCGCGCAGGCGGCCAGCACGGCCCGTTCCAGCTCGGCGGCGCCCTCGCTGCCGGCCTCCGCGGTCGATTCGTCGAGCACCACCACCGGCGCCCGGCCCAGCACCAGCCGCGCCAGCGCGATCTGCGCGACCTTGGTCCCGTCCAGGCGTTCACCGCCCTCCCCGACCGGGGTGGCCAGTCCGTCGGGCAGGGCCTCGACCCACCCGGCCGCACCGACGGTGCGCAGCGCGTCCAGGAGTTCGGCGTCGGTCGCCTCCGGCGCGGCCAGCCGCAGGTCCTCGGCGAGCGGTCCGGAGAACACGTGGGTCTCCTGGGTCAGGATGCTCACCAGGGCCCGCGCCCCGGCCTCGTCCAGGTCCGCCAGATCGGCCGGCCCGACGCACACCGATCCCGCCTGCGGGGTCCCGATGCCCGCGACCAGCGCGGCCAGGGTGGTCTTGCCCGCGCCCGTCGCCCCCACCAGGGCGAGCGAGCCTCCCGCCGGGATCGTCAGGTCGACGTCCCTGAGGACCGGTTCGGCGGCCCCCGGGTAGGTGAACGTCAGTCCGCGCACCGTCACCGGGTACGGTCCGGCCGACGCCGGGGCGGAGGCGTCGCCCACCAGCCGGTCTGCCGCGTCCTCCCCCAGCACGCCGACCAGGCGGGTCAGGCTCGCGCCGGACTTCTGCGCCTCGTCGAAGGTGAACATGATGGCGCCCAGCGGGGTGAACAGCCGGTGGAACAGCAGCGGGGCCGCCGCCACCTCGCCCAGGGTGGCCGCGTCCGCCTCCAGCAGCGCGTACCCGACCACGATGATGAGGGTGAGTCCGATGAACTCGGCGCGGTTCTCCCGGCCGACGAAGCGGCCGAAGAAACGGAACACCTCGATGCCGAGGTCGCGCACCCGCCAGGACTCCCGGTCGACCCGCTCGCGGAAGGACTCCTCGAGCCGGTAGGCCCGGACCGTGTCGATGCCGTTCAGCCCGCTGATGAGGGCCTGCGCGCGGTCGGCCTGGGCCACCCGCTGTTTGCGGTACAGCGGCGCGGACCTCGGCAGGTACCAGCGCAGCGCCAGCGCGTACGCGGGCAGGGCCCCGGCGCCCGCGAGTCCGAGCCGCCAGTCGAGGCCGAACATGCCGGCCGTGGCGATGGCGACGAGGACGCCCGCGGAGAACACGGTGGGGACGGCCGTGCGGATGCCCGAGGAGATCACGGCGACGTCGTCGCCGACCCGGGACAGCACGTCGCCGCGCCCGACCTGCTCGACGCGTGCGCTGGGCATGCCGAGCACCGCGCGGACGGCGCCCTCCCGCAGCCGGGCGAGCAGATCGGCGCCCAGCCGTCCGACCAGGTAGGTGGACACGGCGGTCGCCGCCGCGCCGAGCAGCGCGGCGGCGACCATCAGGGCCCCGGTCACGACCAGGACCGACTGCGACTCGCCCGCGGCCACCGCGTCGACCACGCGGCCGAGCAGCAGCACCGGGAGCACCTGGAGCGCCGCTCCGGCCACCGTGCCGAGGACCGTGGCGGCGGTCAGCCACGGCACCTCGCGGCAGTGGGCCGCGACCCAGCGGCCGGCCTCGCGGCCGGTCGCGGTGCGCAGGACGGCCGGGGCGGCGGCGACGCGCGTGTCGGTGACGGTCACCCCTGCCCGGCCGCCTTGACGAGTTCGTCGACGGCGTACGGCATGGACAGCAGGGTGCCCTGGGAGATGGCCGCGCCGACCGCCGGGCCCTCGCTGTCCAGCAGGTACGACACCTTGCCGTTCTTGACGGCGTCCAGGTTGGTGAAGAGTTCGAACTTCTTCAGCGCGTCCTGATCGGCCTTGTCGTTGACGACGAAGACGCGGTCGACGTCGACCAGGTCGACGCGCTCGGGCGAGAGCGTGGTGTAGAAGTCACCGCCGGCGACCTTGTCGATCTCGGTCTGGTACGCGAAGCCGATGCCGGTCACGAGCCGTCCGCGTACGTCGGTCGAGGTGAAGGGCGCCACGGAGTCCTTGTACCAGGACAGGACGACCGCGGTCTGGTCCGCGAACTCGGGGTGGGCCTGCTTGGCGGCGTCCAGCTTGCCCTGGATGCCGGCCACCCTCTCCTCGCCCTCCCCGGCCTTGCCGAGCGCCTTGGCGATGTGCAGCGCGTTGTCCTGCCAGGGCGCGCTGAACGGCTCCTTCTCGCCCTTGGTGCGGGCCACCGTGGGCGCGATCCTGGAGAGCTTGTCGTAGGCGGCCCGGTCGATCTCGGAGTAGACCGCGACGATCAGGTCGGGGCGCAGGGCGGCGATCTTCTCGTAGTTGGGCCCGGAGTCGCCGTTCTTCATGACGACCTCGGGCTCGGTGTCGCCCCACTTGTCCTTCACCCAGGGCCACTGGGTGTTGACGTCGGGGCTCTGGCCGGCCGGGTTCGGGTACTGGTCGACCATGCCGACGGGCTTGATGCCGAAGGCCAGGACGGTCTGGTCGTCGGTGTAGCCGACGGTGACGACCCGCTCGGGCGCCTTCTCGACCTTCGTCGTTCCGAACGCGTGCTCCACGGTGACCGGGAAGGCGCCGGCGGCGGCCGGGGTGCCGTCGCCGGCCCGGTCCTTCGCGTCGTCGGAGTCGGAACCGCATCCCGCGAGGAGTCCGACGCCGAGTGCGGCGGCGGACAGGGCCGCCGCGAGTCGTCGCCAGGGCTTCATACGCGTCGTTCTGAGGAGCATCCGGAGATCCCTTTGCTGTCGCGCCGTCCACTGCGCCCGTCCGAGGGCGGGGAGCCCGCCACCCATGTGAGGTTAGCCTATCCTCACCGCGACAACTCCGGTTCCCTTCGGTCGAGTTCGACGTGCGTGCGACCGATCGGCACGATCAGCGGACGGTCCCCGACCGGGTCGTCGATCACCTTGGCCCGCAGCCCGAACGCCTCGTGCAGCAGGTCGGCCGTGATCACGTCGCGCGGGTGCCCCTGGGCCAGGACCGCGCCCTCCCGCATGACGACGAGGTTGTCGCTGTAGCGCGTGGCCAGATTCAGGTCGTGCAGCACCATGACCACGGTGCGCCCGGACTCGTGCAGGTCGTCGACGAGGTCGAGCACGTCGACCGCGTGCGCCAGGTCCAGGTAGGTGGTCGGCTCGTCCAGCAGGAGCAGGTCGGTGCCCTGGGCCAGGGTCATCGAGATCCAGACCCGCTGGCGCTGCCCGCCGGACAGCGAGTCGACCGGGCGGTCCGCGAGGTCGGCCACACCGGTCATGGCCAGCGCGCGTCGTACGACGTCGGCGTCGTCCGACGACCACTGCCGCAGCCAGCTCTGGTGCGGATGGCGGCCCCGGGCGACCAGGTCGGACACCGTCAGTCCCTCGGGCGCCACGGGTGCCTGGGGCAGCAGGCCGAGCTTCTTCGCCACGTCGCGGGTCCTGAGCGCGGCGATGTCCTCGCCGTCCAGCACGACCGTGCCGCCGGTCGGCCTGAGCAGCCGCGACAAGGTGCGCAGCAGGGTCGACTTGCCGCAGCCGTTCGGCCCGATGATGGTGGTGATCACGCCGGGCGGGATCGCCACGTCGAGGCCGTCGATGACGGACCGGGTGCCGTACCCGACGCTGACGCCGCGGGCCGCCAGCCGTGCGGCGCCGTCAACTCCCGTTCCGGTGGCGGTGATGGACTGAACGACCACAGGGCCCCCTCGATTAGGCTCGCCTTACTTTGTACCAGCTATCTGCGGTTCGCCCGCACCAGGAGATGGACGAGGAAGGGTCCGCCGATCGCCGCGGTGACCACGCCGACCGGCAGCGAGACGGGCAGCGCGGTGCGCGCGAGGAGGTCCGAACCGGTCAGCAGCACCGCGCCCACCAGGCCCGAGGCGACCAGCGGCGGCGTCGGACACCGCGCCAGCCGCATCGCCACCTGCGGCGCCACCAGCGCGACGAACGGCACCGGTCCCGCCGCGCTCACCGCCACGCCGGCCAGCAGGACCGCGCACAGCAGCAGCACCGCGCGCACCGCCCCGTACCGGACGCCGAGCCCCGCGGCGACCTCGTCGCCGAAGTGCAGCGGTTTGAACTGGAAGGCGACGCAGGCGACGACGGCCAGCAGGGCGAGCGTGCACCACAGGGCGACGCGGACCTCGTCCCACGACCGGCCGTCCAGGGAGCCGACCAGCCACGCCTGGGCCCGGGCCACGTCCCTGATGTCGGCGGTGACCAGCAGCCAGGTGGTGAGCGCCTGCATCACGGCGTTGACCGAGATGCCGATGAGGATGAGCCGGAAGCCGTCGATGCCCCGGCGCCACGCCATGAAGTACACCAGCAGACCGGTGCCGAGCCCGCCCGCGAGCGCCGCCGCCGACAGGCCCACGGCGTCGGTCACGGCCGTCGCGGCACCGCCCGAGACGGTCACCAGGAACACCGCGACGGCCCCGGCACCACTGGTGATGCCGAGGACGTCCGGGCTGGCCAGCGGGTTGCGGGCGATCGACTGGGTGAGGGCGCCGGAGACGCCGAGCGCGACGCCCACGACGAGCCCGGCGAGGGCACGGGGCATCCGCAGGTCCATGATCACGAACTGGTCGACCTGCTCGCCCCCGCCGAAGACGGTGGCGACGACCCGGGGCAGGGCGATGGGGAAGTCCCCGACGCCGATGGACAGGCAGAACAGCAGGAAGCCCGCCACCGCCAGGAGCAGCGTGACGCCCGCGACCCAGGGCCGCCAGACGAACGACATGCCGCCGAACCGCACCCCGGGCGCCACGGACGCCCGCGCCCGCGCCTTCACGTCCCCTGCCGCTTGCGCCCCGTCCGCCTTCATGTCCGCCCCGTTCACGCGTTCTTGAACTTTCCGCGCCACACCAGGACGGCGAAGAACGGCGCGCCCAGCAGCGAGACGACGACTCCGGCGTCCAGTTCCCCCGGCCGCACGACCAGGCGCCCCACGATGTCGCAGACCAGCAGCACGACGGCCCCGAGCAGACCGGCGTACGGCACCAGCCAGCGGTAGTCCGGGCCGGTGAGGTACCGGGCCACGTGGGCCACCATGAGCCCGAGGAAGGCGATGGGGCCGCAGGCCGCCGTCGCCGCCCCGGCCAGCAGCGTGATGGCGACGACGCCGACGGTGCGGGTCCGCGCGATGTGCACACCGAGCCCCCGCGCGACGTCGTCGCCGAGGTTGAGCAGGTTGACGGACGGCAGCGTCGTCAGCGCCAGCAGCAGCCCGGCGGCGACGAAGACGGACACGGGCCCGATGACGTCGAACCCGACACCGGTCAGCGAGCCCGCGTTCCAGAACCGCAGCGCGTTCAGCGAGGCCTTGTCCGTCAGCGCGACCGCCGTGGTCATCGCGGCGAGGAACACCGTGACGCCCTGTCCGGCCAGCGCGAGCGTCAAGGGGTTGCCCGCGCCCCGGCCGATGCTCGACAGCCCGAAGACGACGGCACCGGCGACCGCCGCACCCGCGAAGCCGAACCAGACGTACTGGAACGGGCTGGTGAACCCGAAGGCGGCGATCCCCGACACCACGGCGAACGAGGCGCCGGAGTTCACCCCCAGCAGCCCCGTGTCGGCGATGGGGTTGCGCGTGTACCCCTGGATCAGGGCCCCGCCGACGCCCAGCGCGACGCCGGCCACGACCGCGAGCACCGTGCGGGGGACCCGCACGGTCTGCACGATGAGCCGGATCTCGGTGAGCCGCTGGTCGGGCTCGGGCGCCGCGAACAGCCCGTGCCAGACCTCGGCGGGACTGAGCGCACGCGCGCCCACGGCCAGCGACGCCGCCGCCGCGACCACGAGGAGCGCCGCGAGCAGGCCCAGTCCGGCAACGCGGCGTCCCCGGGCCCCTGTTGTGCCCCTCGGCGCGGGCGCGGGGCGCTGGACGGCAGTCGTGGTCATGGCGTCGTACACTAACGCGCGCCGGTGCCGGTCCCGTCGGCGACCGTACGGGCCTCGTCGGACGCGGACTTGAGGCCCCGGTCGAGGAGGGATTCGAGGATCTCGCCGACCCGGACGGCGGTGTTGGAGAGCAGCGACGACGTGATGCCGTGGGTGTGCTCGGTGCCGCCCTGGAGGTAGATGCCGCAGCGCAGGGCGGGATCGGTGGCGACGCGGTAGTCCCGCTCGACGCGCACCCTGCCCTCGTCGTCGCGCAGGCAGCGGTCGGCGGCCTCGCCGAGCAGGCCGAGGGGGTCGGCCGGGCCGTAGCCGGTGGCGAGGACCAGGACGTCCGCGTCCAGGGCGGTCTCCTCGCCGGTGACCAGGGAGGTCACGGTGGCGCGCACCCGGTCCGGCGTCTCCTTGACCTCGCTGAGCCGGGAGACGTTGAGGAAGCGCAGCCGCTCGGTGCCGAGGACCTTCTCCCGGTACATCTGCCGGTACAGGTCGTCGATCAGGTCGATGTCCACCACCGAGTAGTTGGTGTTGCCGTGGTAGTCCATCAGCCGGCGCTTGACGCTGCCGGGCGCGGTGAAGTATTCGTCCACCGCCGCCGGGTCGAAGATCCGGTTGGCGAACGCGCTGTCGTCGGCGGGGCTGTAGCCGTAGCGGGCGAAGACCGCGCAGACCTCCGCCCGGGGGAAGCGGCGGTGCAGGTAGGCGACGTTCTCGGCGGCGCTCTGCCCGGCGCCGACGACGATGAACCGGGAAGGCGAGGTGCCTTCCAACGCGTCGACCCGGGAGAGCAGTTCGGAGTTGTGCCAGACCCGCTCGCCGCGCTCCACGCCGTCCGGGACGAGGGGGCGCAGCCCGGTGCCGATGACGAGGTTGCGCGCCCGGTGGATCTCCAGCCCCTCCCCCGAACGGACCGTCACCTCCAGGTGGTCCACGGCTCCGTCCCGCGCGACGGGTGCGACTCCGACGACCTCGTGGCCGTAGGAGACCAGGTCGTCGACCTTGGCCGCGGCCCACTCGAAGTAGTCGTGGAACTCGACCCGCAGCGGGAAGAGGTTCTTGTGGTTGATGAAGTCGATCAGCCGTCCCTTGCTCTGCAAATAGCACAGGAAGCTGTATTCGCTGGCCGGATTCCGCAGGGTCACCAGGTCCTTGAGGAAGGACACCTGCATGGTCGCGTCGTCGATCAGCATGCCGCGGTGCCAGCCGAAGCGTGGTTGCTGCTCGAAGAAGCGGGCGTCGAACGCCTCCTGCCCGCCGGCCCGTGCGTTGTGTTCGCGGATCGCGATCGCCATGGCGACATTGGACGGCCCGAAGCCGATTCCAATGAGGTCGTGGACCAGCGTGGTGTCACCAGGATGAACCTGTGACATGTCACTCCCCTCATGCGCCGGAAACTTAGGTGAGCCTAAGCTAATGAGGTGCGACTGTCGATAGGGCGGCGCGGGGGGCGTTTCCGGCCAACTTGGGTACGACACGGGGGTGTTGCGCACTAAGGTAAGCCTTGCTTAACTGCCCGGGTCCGGTCCCCTGTGTCGAGGAGGAACGCCCATGCGGGTCGTCATGTTCGGTTACCAGACCTGGGGGCACCGCACCCTGCGCGCCCTGCTGGAGTCCGAACACGACGTGGTCCTGGTGGTGACGCATCCCAGAAGCGATCACGCGTACGAGAAGATCTGGAGCGACTCCGTCGCCGACCTCGCCGAGGAGCACGGCGTCCCGGTCCTGATCCGCAACCGGCCGGACGACGACGAGCTGTTCGAGCGCCTCAGGGCCGCCGACCCGGACATCATCGTGGCCAACAACTGGCGCACCTGGATCCCCCCGCGCATCTTCAATCTGCCGCGCCACGGCACGCTCAACGTGCACGACTCCCTGCTGCCGAAGTACGCCGGGTTCTCCCCGCTGATCTGGGCGCTGATCAACGGCGAGCCGGAGGTGGGCGTCACCGCGCACATGATGAACGACGAGCTGGACGCCGGCGACATCGTCCGGCAGGAGGCCGTGCCGGTGGGCCCCACCGACACCGCCACCGACCTGTTCCACAAGACCGTGGACCTCATCGCCCCGGTCACCGTCGGCGCCCTCGGACTCATCGCTGCCGGGCAGACGGAGTTCACCAAACAGGACCGCTCCCGGGCGAGTTTCTTCCACAAGCGGTCCGAGGAGGACATCCGCATCGACTGGAACTGGCCCGCCGAGGACCTGGAGCGCCTGGTCCGGGCCCAGTCGGAGCCCTACCCCAGCGCCTTCACCTTCCACCGGGGCAGGCGGCTCGAAGTCCTCGCCGCCGTGGTCTCCGAGGGGCGCTACGGCGGTACGCCCGGCCGGATCTTCTACCGCGAGGGCGAGGGCGTGGTGATCGTCGCCGGGGCCGACGCCCGCCGGGGACGCAACCACGGCCTCGCCCTCACGCGCGTACGCACGGAGGACGGGCGGGAGCTGGCCGCGACGGAGTACTTCACCTCCATGGGCGGCTATCTGACCGCACGCCCCTGAACTCCCCCGGCGCGCAGGGGAGACGGGCGGGGCCCGGCCGTGCTGCCACGGCCGGGCCCCGCGCGGCGCGCTCGTGCGTGCGCGGCCTCAGCCGCTCTTGCGCCGGAACGAGCGCTGACTGGCGGCGGGACCGTGCGCGCCGCGGATCTTCGCCGTGTCGGCATGCGCGGCCTGGGCCGCGGCCTCCGCCTGTTTGCCGCGCTTGCGCTCCAGGGCCTGGCGGAACTTGTCCTTCAGGTCGTACTGACCGTCGGCGTCGGGCGTCAGGGCGGAGCCCTCCTCCTGTGCCGGTTCCGAACCTGCCTGCGCTGAAGACTCTTCCGTCATGACGACCTCCTGGGCTCGGACAACAGGAGCACAGCTTGTCACGCCCGGCCGCCCGGAACCACCGAGAATGTGCCGGGGCCGGCCGGCAGGTCCACCGTGTACTGGCGCAGGTACGTGTCCAGGTACGGCGACCGGTCGCCGGGGGTGGCGACGTCGTCGGCCGGGTCGTCCAGGGCGAGCCGCAGCTGGGCGCCCCTGACCTGGACGGTCTCGCCGGACGGCGTGTCGCGCCAGGAGCCGGTCTGGATGGACCCGATCTCCACGGCGAGGACGTGCCCGGCGGCGAGGGTCCAGTCGGTCGCCTTCAGATCGACGCTCATCCGGCCGGACTTCACCAGGGAGACCTGCTCGTCGAACATGACGGCGGTGCCGTCGGGGGCGACGTCGTACAGCTTGAGCATGACGTTGCCCTCGCCGCGGGCGGTCAGGGACACCTGCGGGGTGCCGGTGACGCGGGTGTCCTCGCGCAGCGGCTTCGACCAGACGAAGAAGCTGGAGGCGACCTCACCGGCGTGCTGACGCCTCGCCAGTTCCGCGGCCAGCCCGGCCGGGGCCGGCTGCTCGGTGGCGGGCGCGTTCTCCATGTCCCACTTCCCGGCCGGCTGCGGCGCCTTCGGAGCCGGGCGGCCGGACGCGGTCAGCGCCGCGCGGGCGGAGGCGCCGCCGTCGTCCACGTAGGAGCCGCCGCCGAGCGGGACGGTGACCGACCGCTCGGTGACCGGCCAGGTGCGCTGGGCCCGCCAGGCACCGGTGGAGTCCTCGACGGCGTAGGCCGGGTAGCGCACCGTCGGCCTGATGCCCTTCAGGTACTGGTCGTAGAAGGAGAGGGTCTCCTCGTACCAGCCCTCGCGGCCCATGGCCAGGCGTCCGTCCCCGACGCGGTCGCCGCCGCGCACGTGGTCCCACTGGCCGAGCCAGCCGCGCTCGGGGCCCCGGTGGTTGTCGAGGTACTCCTGCATCTCCTCGGGCTTGGTGTTGTTCTCGATGAAGCCCTGCGTCACGAAGAGCGGGGTGTCGCTCCCCTTGGCCATCCTCGCCAGGTCGCGTGAGGTCCAGTGCTCGTCCCGCTGGTCGGATATCCGGTAGCCGGCCGAGTTCTCCGTCAGGCACTCCGGGTGGCTGTCCTCGTAGCGGGCCGCGGCCTGGTACTCGGGGTCGTCGTCCGCCATCGGGGGCATCGTGGCGATGGAGTTGTAGGCACCGGCGGTGCCGGTCACGTTCGGGCGGGGCACGCCGTTGGAGTAGATGTACTGGTACATGTCCCACACGGGTTCCTGGGCGACGACGGCCTTGAGCGCGCGCTGGTCCAGGTTGTTGCCGATGAGGCCCGTGACGGCGTCGTACGACTTGCCGTACATGCCCACGGCGCCGGTGGACCACGGCTGCTTCGCGGCCCAGTCGATCGCGGCCTTCACGTCGGCCTGCTCGCCCGGTCCGCCCCAGTCCAGGCAGCCGGTGGAGCCGCCGAAGCCGCGCAGGTCCACCATGACGAAGGCGTAGCCCCGGTCGAACAGGTCGGTGCCCTCGATGAAGTCCTGGAACCGGGCGGAGGGGCCGGTGCGGGTCCAGCCCTCGGGTCCGGTCTGGCCCGCGTGGGCGAAGTAGGGGCCGATCGACAGGATGACCGGCACCTTCTCCTTGCGCCCGAGTCCCTCGGGGAGCAGGACGTCGGCGTGGAGGCGGGTGCCGGAGCGGTCGGAGGACGGGAAGTAGTGCTGGGTCCAGACCGAGCCCTCGGGGACGCGGTCGTTCTCCTCGTGCGTGACGGGTCCGGTCCCGGTGGTGGCCGGCCCGGCCTCCGTCTCGCCGGCCGCGACGGCGGGACCGCCGAGTCCGGCGGTCAGGGCGAGGGCGGCGACGAGCGCCGAAGCGGTCCGGACGACCGCGCGACGGGGTCTCACATGCTCCTCCTTGAACGGCGGGTGCAGGTGGTACGGGTGGTGCAGGTCTAGCAGCCAAGTCCGCGCGCGTCGATGGGGCGTGCCTGCAACTGCCCGCCCGACAGCGGGCATTGGGGACAGGACGGGACGGACCGGCCCGCCCGCGCGGCGCGGGGCGCCGGTCGGCGGCTCGTCGCCGAAATCGCCCGTGCGCCGATCGCTGCCTAAGGTGGGGCGGGCCGACGGAACCGGAGGTCTTCGCGACCGCAGGAGAGTGGGGCGCCATGGCGCTGGGTGTCGACTCGATCCGGCGGACCGCCCTGGGCGTGCTCGGGGCCGTCCTGCTGCTGGTCGGCGTCGCGCTGCTGGTGCTGCCCGGTCCGGGCCTGCTGCTCGTCTTCGCCGGGGTGGCGCTGCTCGCGCGGGCCGTTCCCGCCCTGGACCGGTTCGTCGCCCCGGTCCGCGTCCGGGCGATGCGTGCGGCGCAGGAGAGCGTCTCCTCCGGATGGCGGACCGCCGGTTCGGTGCTGGTGGGGCTGTGCCTCCTCACCGCCGGGGTGGTGTGGGGCCTCGTTCCCGAGGTGCCGTACTCCGGCTGGGCCGCGGGGGCGAGCCTGATCGTCTCCGGCCTGGTGCTGTTCGCCCTGCTCGTGTGGAGCCGACGCCGTGTCCTGGCGGCCCGGCGCGACTCACCGCCGGATGCGGGACGGGCGGGCTGAGCCGGCGGGAGGGCGCTTCGCGCACCCGGCCGGGGGCGGCGCGTCCGCGGGTAGGATGGGCCCACGCTTTGAGGCGCCCGGGTCCGTACCGAGGGGTACGGACCCGGGCGCGTTTCCGGGCGCCTGATCAGAAAGGTCCCCCCATGAACGCGCAGCCGACCCCTTCCTTCGACGCCCTCGGGCTGCCGCCGGCGCTGGTGGAGACGATGACCGGCCTCGGGGTGAGGGAACCCTTCCCGATCCAGGCGGCGACCCTGCCCGACGCGCTGGCCGGGCGGGACGTGCTGGGCCGGGCACGCACCGGATCGGGCAAGACACTGGCCTTCGGGCTCGCCCTGCTCGCCAGGACCGCCGGCCGGCGCGCGGACGCGAGGCGTCCGCTCGCCCTCGTCCTGGTGTCGACCCGGGAACTGGCCCAGCAGGTGAGCGACGCGCTGACGCCGTACGCGCGGGCGCTGGACCTGCGCCTGACGACGGTCGTGGGCGGGCTGTCGGTCAACCGGCAGGCCCAGGCGCTGCGCGACGGCGCCGAGGTGGTGGTCGCGACGCCCGGACGCCTGGCCGATCTGGTGGCCCGCCGGGACTGCCGGCTGGACCAGGTGCGGATCACGGTGCTGGACGAGGCGGACCAGATGTGCGACATGGGGTTCCTGCCCCAGGTCTCCGGCATCCTCGACCAGGTGCCCTCCGACGGGCAGCGGCTGCTGTTCTCGGCCACCCTCGACCACGACGTCGACCAGCTGGTGCGGGAGCGCCTCCACGACCCGGTGCTCGCGTCGGTCGATCCGGCGTCGGCCTCGGTGACGGCGATGGAGCACCACGTGCTGGTGGTCCACCCCGCCGACAAGTACGCGACCGCGACCGAGATCGCCGCCCGCGAGGGCCGGGTGCTGATGTTCCTCGACACCAGGGCCGGGGTCGACCGCTTCACCCGGCATCTGCGCGCCGCCGGGGTGCGTGCGGGCGCCCTGCACAGCGGGAAGTCGCAGCCGCAGCGCACCCACACCCTCGCGAGGTTCGCTGAGGGCGAGGTCTCCGTGCTGGTGGCCACCGACGTCGCGGCGCGGGGCATCCACGTCGACGACCTCGATCTCGTCGTCAACGTCGACCCGCCGGCCGGTGCCAAGGAGTACCTGCACCGCGGCGGGCGCACGGCGCGCGCCGGCCGGGCGGGGACGGTGGTCACGCTCGTCACCCCCGAGGAGCGGCGCGACCTGAACCGGACGACGTCCGAGGCCGGGATCCGGCCGACGGTGACGCCGGTGCGCTCGGGGGAGCAGAAGCTGACGGACCTCACCGGCGCCAGGCGCCCGCCGTCGGGGTCCGGCAAGGAGGGCGGCAACGCGCCGTTCCGCGGGATGGGCACCCGCCCGGGCCGCCCCGCGAAGGGATCGCGCAAGGCCGCCGAGGCGCGCAAGGCCGCGGAGGCCCGCGCGGCGGCCCGGGTGCGCCGGGGCCGCTGACCGCGGGCGTCCGGCTCCGGCCGTGCGTCAGGAGCAGGGGCCCTCCCCGGCGCCCGGGAACTTTGAACACACCGATGACAAAGTATGGACATGTCAAGCGGAAGTCTCCTACCTTGGCGGCGGAACAACCGTCACACCGCACAAGACCGGAGCGATTTCCGGCACGGTCCGGTCCCCACCTTTCGGAGGACCAATGCGCCAACGGCTGTTATCGCGTGCCCGAAGACACCTCATCCTCCTGCTGACGTCGGCCGTCGCGGTCGGCGGTGCCTGGACCGCCCCGGCGTCCTCGGCGGCCCCGGCCGGCCTCCCGCCGCAGGAACCCGGCGTCACGCTGCGCGTGTTCGACGTGCAGACGCCCCTGAACGAGCTGTGCACCCTCAAACCGGGCCAGACCCCCAACCACGACAAGCTGATGCCGACGGTCGACTGGTCCACCACCGACGACTTCGGCGGCATCGCCGACAACTTCGTCTCCGAGGCGTCCGGTCACCTGATCGCCCCCCGGGCCGGCACCTATGTGTTCCGGCTGGTCAGCGACGACGGCTCCCGGCTGACCCTCGACGGCTCCACGGTGATCGACCACGACGGGCTGCACGGTGCGGAGCCCAAGGACGGCACGGTCGAGCTCACCGCGGGGGCGCACGCGCTGCGCATCGAGCACTTCGACCGCGGCGGCGGCCAGCAGTTGCAGCTCTCCTGGATGCCGCCGGGCGAGAGCGCGTTCACCGTCGTCCCCACCGAGGCGCTGAGCACCGACGCCGGGGTCGTCCGGGTGACGGCACCGGGCCGCAAGGAGTGCGAGGCCGGGCGCGACTCCCCCGGCGACGGTCTGCCGCTGACCTCCGTACGCCCCGACCTCGACCTCACCGACCTGCGCCCCGACGGTTTCGAACCGCAGGTCACCGGCATGGACTGGCTGCCCGACGGCCGCCTGGCGATCAGCACCTGGGGCGGCACCGACAACGTTGCCGGAGAGGTGTACCTCCTGGACCACGTCACCGGTGACACCAGCCGCGACAAGGTGACGGTCGAGAAGGTGGCGAGCGGGCTGCGCGAGCCCATGGGCATCAGGTACGTGGACGGCTCGCTCTACGTCTCCCAGAAGCACGAGCTGACCCGACTGGTCGACAGCGACGGCGACGACGTGACCGACGAGTACCGCACGGTCGCCACCTGGCCCTACGGCGGCAACTTCCACGAGTTCGCCTTCGGTCTGCTCTACCGCGACGGCTTCTTCTACGTGAACCTCTCCGTCGCCATCGACTTCGGCGGCGCGACCACCGTCCCGCAGCCCGCGCCGAACCGCGGGACGACGTACAGGATCAGCAAGAAGACGGGGAAGATCAGCCCGGTCGCGGGCGGGCTGCGCACCCCGAACGGCATCGGCTGGGGGCCGGGCGGCGACCTGTTCGCCACCGACAACCAGGGCGGCTGGCTGCCCGCCTCGAAGCTGGTCCAGATCAAGCAGGACCGCTTCTTCAACCACTACACCGAACCCGCCGGCCCCTTCGAGGGCTCCCCGGTCACCCGGCCGGTGGTGTGGCTGCCGCAGAACGAGATCGGCAACTCGCCCTCCACCCCGCTGTACCTGACCAAGGGCACCTTCGCCGGCCAGATGCTGATCGGCGACGTCACCTACGGCGGCCTGCAGCGCGCCTACCTCGAAAAGGTGAAGGGCCAGTACCAGGGCGCCGTCTTCCGCTACACGCAGGGCCTGGAGGCGGGCGTCAACCGGGTCTCCCTCGGCCCCGACGGCGCGATCTACACCGGCGGTCTGGGGGCCGACGGGAACTGGGGCCAGGAGGGCAAGCTGAAGTTCGGCCTGCAAAAGCTCACGCCGAACGGCGGCAACACCTTCGACGTGCAGAAGATGCGGGCCGTGCCGGGCGGCTTCGACCTGACGTACACCCAGCCGGTGTCCGAGGAGACGGCCGCCGCTCTCGCGGCCGCCTACGAGGCCGAGCAGTGGCGCTACACACCCACCTCCGCCTACGGCGGCCCGAAGATCGCCGAGGAGAGGCTGGCCGTGCGGTCCGCGACGCTCTCGCAGGACGGCCGCACCGTCCGGCTGCGACTGGACGGCCTGAAGCCCGACCGCGTGGTGCACGTGCGCTCCCCCCGCCCGTTCACCTCCGCCTCCGGCGAGACGCTGTGGAGCACGGAGGCCTGGTACACGCTCAACGAGATGCCCGGCAAGCAGCCGCCGCCGGCCACTTCGTACGAGGCCGAGGAGGCGCGACTGACCGGGACGGCGGGCATCAACACCGACCACACCGGCTACTCCGGCAGCGGTTTCGTCGACCGTTACGCCACCGAGGGCAAGGCCACCACGACCTTCGACGTGGCCGTCCCGAAGCCGGGCACCTACGACGTCGGCCTGCGCTACTCCAACGGCCCGAACCCCTTCCAGGGCACCAAGTCGCTCTCCCTGTACGCCAATGGGGAGAAGGTGCGCCAAACCCTGCTCCCCTCCACCGGGGACTGGGACACCTGGTCCACCCGGACCGAGAGGGTGAAGCTGCGCGCGGGGCACAACACGGTCGCCTACCGGTACGACCCCGGCGACACCGGACACGTCAACCTCGACCTGATCACCGTGCACCCGCACGGCGCCGAGGTCACCCTGTTCGACGGCACCGCCGCCTCGCAGGAGCAGTGGCAGCACACGGACGGACGGCCGGTGGCGTGGCCGCTCGCCGCGGAGAGGTCGATGGAGGTGTGCTGCGGCGACATCCGCACCAAGGACGCCTACCAGGACTTCAGGCTCCACGTGGAGTTCCGCGTGCCCCTGCTGCCGGACGACGTGACGGGGCAGGACCGCGGCAACAGCGGCATCTACCTCCAGGACCGCTACGAGCTGCAGATCCTCGACTCCTACGGCGACACCACCCCCGGCACGGACGAGGCCGGGGCGATCTATCTGAAGAAGGCGCCCGACCTCAACGCGGCGACGGCCCCGGAGACCTGGCAGACGTACGACGTCGTCTTCCGTGCCGCCCGCTTCGACGAGAAGGGTGCCAAGACCGCCGACGCGCGGGTGACGGTGGTGTGGAACGGAAGGACGGTCCACGACGACGTCGCCCTCGACGGGCCCACCGCGGCGGGCCGGGCGGAGACGCCTGCCGCCGGTGCGATCCGGCTCCAGGACCACGGCAACAAGGTCCGGTTCCGCGACATCCGGATAGAACCGCTCGGGTGACCCGGGGCGGTGCGGGACGGTCCTGAACGCCGCCCCGCACCGCCCGTCCACGGATCGGGCGGGCAGGCCGGTGCCGCGGGTGCCTCTGGGTAGGCTGAAAAGGGAAACCCCCTGCCCGTCGAACAAGGAGCGGAATTGAGCGAGCCGGCGTCCATCGCCCTGCAGAAGGAGATCGCCCGGGAGCTGGAGGTCGCGGAGACCTTCGACGCCGAACGGGAGATCGAGCGCCGAGTGGCCTTCCTCGCCGAGCGCCTGACCTCCACCGGGCTGCGTGCCCTCGTGCTCGGCATCAGCGGCGGTGTCGACTCGACCACCGCGGGCCGCCTGTGCCAGCTCGCCGTGGAGCGGGCCCGCGCCGCGGGCCACGAGGCCCGTTTCTACGCGATGCGGCTGCCGCACGGGGTCCAGGCGGACGAGCACGACGCCCAGCGGGCGCTGTCCTTCATCCGGCCCGACGAGGTGCTGACCGTGGACGTCAAGCCCGCCAGCGACGCGTCGCTGGCCGCCCTGCTCGCGGCCGACGTGGCCTTCCGCGACGCCGGCCACCAGGACTTCGTGCTCGGCAACATCAAGGCCCGGCAGCGCATGATCGCCCAGTACGCCGTGGCCGGTGCGCACGGCGGCCTGGTCGTCGGCACCGACCACGCGGCCGAGGCGGTCTCCGGCTTCTTCACCAAGTTCGGCGACGGCGCCGCCGACGTCGTGCCGCTGACGGGCCTCACCAAGCGCCGGGTGCGCGCCGTCGCGGACGTGCTGGGTGCCCCCGCCGAGCTGGTGCGGAAGGTGCCGACGGCCGATCTGGAGACCCTCGACCCCGGCAAGGCCGACGAGGACGCCCTCGGAGTCACCTACGACGAGATCGACGACTTCCTGGAGGGCAAGCCCGTGAAGGAGGAGACCTTCCGGACGATCGTCACGCGCTACCGGCAGACCGACCACAAGCGCCGCCTGCCGATCGCCCCCTGACCTCGCGCCGGTGGCGGCCCACGCCGCCACCGGCGGCCACGGCGGCAAGCATGCCCATTATGTGCG
This sequence comes from Streptomyces ardesiacus, assembly GCF_003112575.1. Lineage (GTDB taxonomy): Bacteria > Actinomycetota > Actinomycetes > Streptomycetales > Streptomycetaceae > Streptomyces > Streptomyces ardesiacus. Next base: position 1,256,174 of record NZ_BEWC01000001.1, on the reverse strand, counting down.
GTTTGCCGGAAGCCGTCTTAGTCTGGCCGAGGGGTGCCCGAACCAGGACCCACACCGGCCGGAGAGGCGGAGCGGACATGGCGGACTTCATCGGCGCGGTGGATCAGGGGACCACCAGCACCCGGTTCATGATCTTCGACCACGGGGGCAACGAGGTCGCGAAGCACCAACTGGAGCACGAGCAGATCCTTCCGCGCTCCGGATGGGTGGAGCACGACCCGGTGGAGATCTGGGAGCGCACCAACTCGGTGATGCAGAACGCCCTGCGCAACGGCGGCCTGTCGGGGACGGACCTGGCGGCCATCGGCATCACCAACCAGCGCGAGACCACCGTGGTCTGGGACCCGCGCACGGGCCGCCCCTACTACAACGCCATCGTCTGGCAGGACACCCGCACCGACGCCATCGCGGCGAACCTGGAGCGCACCGGCCGGGGCGACGTCATCCGCCGCAAGGCCGGGCTGCCGCCCGCGACGTACTTCTCCGGCGGGAAGATCCAGTGGATCCTGGAGAACGTCGACGGTGTCCGTGAGGCGGCCGAGCAGGGCAACGCGGTCTTCGGCAACACGGACGCCTGGGTCCTGTGGAACCTGACCGGCGGTCCCGAGGGCGGCATCCACGCCACCGACGTGACCAACGCCAGCCGCACCATGCTCATGGACCTGGAGACGCTCGACTGGGACGACGAGCTGCTCGGCTTCTTCGGCATCCCGCGCAGCATGCTGCCCACCATCAACCCCTCCTCGCACCCGGAGGCGTACGGCACGACCCGGACCTCCCGCCCGCTGCGCGCCGCCGTCCCCATCACCGGGGTCCTGGGCGACCAGCACGCGGCCACCGTCGGCCAGGTCTGCTTCTCCCCCGGCGAGGCCAAGAACACCTACGGCACCGGCAACTTCCTGGTCCTCAACACCGGCACCGAACTGGTCCGCTCCCAGCACGGCCTCCTGACCACCGTGGCCTACCAGTTCGGCGACAACCCGCCGGTCTACGCGCTGGAGGGCTCCATCGCGGTGACCGGGTCCGCCGTGCAGTGGCTGCGCGACCAGATGAAGATCATCAAGACGGCGGCCGAGAGCGAGGAACTCGCCCGCACGGTCGAGGACAGCGGCGGCATGTACTTCGTCCCCGCCTTCTCCGGCCTGTTCGCGCCGTACTGGCGCTCCGACGCCCGGGGCGCGATCGTCGGCCTCGCCCGGTACAACGACAACGCGCACCTGGCCCGGGCGACGCTGGAGTCGATCTGCTACCAGAGCCGTGACGTGGTCGAGGCCATGGAGCAGGACTCCTCGGTCCACCTGGACGTGCTCCGCGTCGACGGCGGGGTGACCGCCAACGACCTGTGCATGCAGATCCAGGCCGACGTCCTGGGCGTCCCGGTCAGCCGCCCCGTCGTCGCGGAGACCACCGCGCTGGGCGCCGCCTACGCGGCGGGGCTCGCCACGGGCTTCTGGCGGGACACCGACGAACTGCGCACCCACTGGAGCGAGTCCAGGCGCTGGGAGCCGCAGTGGTCCGAGGAGCAGCGGGCGCAGGGGTACGCCGGCTGGAAGATGGCGGTGGAGCGCACGCTGGACTGGGTCAAGGTCCCCGAGAGCTGATCCCGAAACCGGTCGCGGCCGGGCGGGCGGCGGTGTTTGGCTGTCGGGCATGGATGCCTTCTCCCGTTCCTGGTCCGCTCTGCTCGCCGCGGTCGCCGGCCTCTCCGACGAGGACTTCGCCCGGCCGTCCGGCTGCACCGGCTGGCTCGTCCGGGACCTCGTGTGCCACCTGGTCGTCGACGCCCAGGACGTCCTGATCACCCTCGCCACCCCGACCGCCGGGGAAGCGACCCGGGACGCGGTCACCTACTGGCGGGTCGTCGAGCCACCCACGGGGGACGACCCGCTCGACGCGCTGACCGTCCGGCTGGCAGCCGCCTACGAGCAGCCGGAGCTGCTCCGGTTCCACCTCGACGACGTCGGCTCCGCCGCGGGCCGTGCCGCCGCGCTCGCGGATCCCGCGGGCCGGGTCGCCACCCAGGGTCAGACGCTCACGGCGGGCGACTACCTCTCGGCGTACGTCCTGGAGTGGACCCTGCACCACCTCGACCTGATCGCCCACGTCCCGGAGGCGGCGCCCCCGCCGGCGGAGGGGCTGAGGCACTCGCGGGAACTGCTGGAGGGCGTCGTCGCGGCGAGGTTCCCCCCGTCGTTCACCGACCAGGACGCCCTGCTGACCGGCACGGGCCGCCGAACCCCGACCCCGGCGGAGACGACCACCCTGGGCGACTTGGCGACGCGACTCCCGTTCCCGGTCGGGTGACCGGGGCCGCCCGACGGGGGCGGGGGTGAGCGGGGGGCGGGTGGAGCCGACGGGGCCGGTGTGGGGCGGGCGGACGGGCGGGGGTGACCGGCCGGGGACGAGGGGTTGGGGCCGAGGGGTCGGGCGGTCGGCCGGAGGCCAGGGGCGGAGGGCGGAGGCCAGGGGTCAGGGGCCGGTGTCCACATGGGACAGCAGAACAACGGGCGACCGGGAAGCCGGGAGGCCGGGAGGGCGGGCCAGGAGGCCGGGCGGGCCCGTCGGAGGCTCAGTGGGTCGTCCGATCGGACGACCTCGGCGTCGTCCGTCCGGCAGGGATGGGGGAGCCGGAGCGTCGACCCGCACCGGTGCGACGGTGCTCCAAGCTGGAGGTACACGTCCCCGACCCCCGCGGAGCTGTCCCCTCATGACCGCCAAGCCACCCACCCCCGCCGACCTCGCCCTGTCGGACGCCGTTCGCCGCGGTGACGCCGACGCCGCCCGGGCCGCGCTGCGGGCCGGTGCCGACCGGGAACGACGCGACGAACAGGGCCGCACACCGCTGCTGCTGGCGGCCCTGGCCGACCGGGTCGCGGTCGCCGGGGTGCTGGTCGCGGCCGGTGCCGACGTCAACGCCCAGGACGCGCGTGACGACAGCGCGTGGCTGGTCACCGGGGTCACGGGCAGCGTCGCGATGATGCGGACGCTGCTGCCCGGCGGGCCGGACGTCACGCTGACCAACCGCTTCGGCGGCGTCGCGGTGATCCCGGCGAGCGAGCGCGGCCACACGGCCTACGTACGGGCCGTGCTCGCGGAGACCGACATGGACGTCGACCACGTCAACCGGCTCGGCTGGACGGCGCTCCTGGAGGCGGTGGTCCTCGGGGACGGCGACCGCACGCACCTGGACGTCGTGGCGGCCCTGCTCGACGCGGGCGCCGACCCGTCGCTGCCCGACGGCGACGGCGTCACGGCCCGGGCCCACGCGGAGCGCAGGGGGTTTTGCGCCATCGCGGACCTGCTGCGGGGGGCCGAGCCGCACGACGGCGTCGGTCCCCGCCCGGAGGGCGGGCGGCGGTGAACCGGCGTTCCCTCGGGAGCCGCCTGGCCGCGCTGGCCGCCGTCACCGCGGCCCTGGCCGGATGCGCGTCGGACGACGGCGACGATGCCGCGCCCCCTGCGTCCGCCGCGCCCTCCACCGCGTCCTCGCGCCCGCCCGGCTCCGGCGGCACCCCGGCACGCACGCCGGACGGCACCCTGCTGGTCACCGACTTCGGCGCCGACACCGTCACCTTCGTCGACCCCGCCGCGCGGGACGGTGCGGCCGGCCTCGGCTCGGTACGGGTCGGGACGGCGCCGTACGGGATCGCCCTCGGCGCGGACGGCACGGCGTGGGTGGCGACCGCGGAGGGTGTGGCCGCCGTGGACACCCGCACCCGCGAGCGCACCGCCCTCATCCCCTACCGGACGGACACGGGCCCCGTGACGACCGGCGAGTACCGGGGCGGCGGCATGGGCATCGCCCTCTCCCCCGACGGCGGCCGGGTCTACGTCGGCGTCAACGTCCCCGGCGGCAACGGCACCCTGGAGGTCGTCGACACCCGGCGGCGGGAGGTGACGCGGGTCGTCCCGGTCGGCCGCCGCCCCTTCGACGTCGACGTCTCGCACGACGGCCGGCAGGTCTACGCCACCAACCACGACTCGTTCGACGTGACCGTCGTCGGCACCGGGGACTGGACGACGCGCCGCATCGAGGTCGCCCCGTACGGCACCGAGGGCGGCCTCGGCTCCTGGCTCAAGCCGCACTACACCGCCGTACGCCCCTCCGACGGCGCCCTGCTGCTGCCGTTCGAGGGCGAGCGCCTGGCGGTGGTCGACCCCGGCACCGGACGCGTCCGGATCGAGGACATGACCGCCAACACCCACCAGCACGGCGTCACGGCGGGCGCCGACGGCACGCTCTACGTCGTGGGCACCGGTCCGATCGACCCGTCCCGGGACGACGGCCCGTCCCTGACCGTCCGCACGCCCGACGGCGACGAACGGATCATCCCCCTGGACGGCCCGCACGAGACCGTCGCCCTGTCGGCCGACGGCCGCACCGCCTACGTCACGGGCGGCTTCACCCGCGCCGGCTCCTGGGACGGCCTGAGCGTCGTCGACCTCGGCTCCGGCGGGGTGACCCGGCTGCCGGTGGGCGAGCGCCCGCTGGCCGTCGCGGTCCTCGGCGAGGGGGCGCCGCGCCGGGCGTGAGCCCACCGGAGCCGACCGGCCCGGGGCCGGGGCCGAGCGGCCCCTGGTGTCCCGCGCCGGTCGGCGGGACCCTGGAAGGGACAGCCCCCGGCGTGCACCCGAAGGGAACGGCGAGCGGTGGCCGGTCCGCGGTCCAGGACCGCCGGGCCGTCCGCCCCGCCGAGCGGTTCCCTCGCCGTCCGTCCGCGGTGACCCGCGCGAAAGGAGCCGGAGCGATGACCTCTGCCACCACCCTGTCCGCGGCCCTCCACGGCGACCACCGCGAACGACTCATGCGGATCGCGCGGGAGGTCTCCCTCGCGCAGGGCACCCGCCTCTTCGAGGAAGGACGGCGCGCCGACCGGTTCTGGATCGTCCGGACCGGCACGGTCAGTCTCGACCTGCGCGTCCCGGGCCGCAGGCCCCCCGTCATCGAGACGCTCGGCCACGGGGAACTCGTCGGCTGGTCCTGGCACTTCCCGCCGCACCTGTGGCAACTGGGCGGCGAGGCCAGCACCCCGGTGCGGGCCTGGGAGTTCGACGCGGGCGCCACGCGGGAGATGTGCGCCCGCGACGCCGAGTTCGGGCGCGCGGTCGCCGTCTGGGTCGGCAAGGTGGTCGCCCACCGCCTGCAGGCCGCCCGGATCCGGCTCCTCGACCTGTACGGACCGTACGGCAGCGGCGGACTGCTCTGACCGAGCGCCGGTCCCCCGTCCACCGCCTGCGGCACCACTCGGCCGGAATACGGGCTGCCCGGTGATACGGAGATACGTAGACGGCTCCCTGTATCACGATTCCTCGCGCCCCATCCTTCACGGGAGGTTCCATGCCCTCCGTAGAGTCCGCGTGCCGGAGCGCATCGCGCACGAGCACGTCCGAGGTCTCCCACCTGCTCCTCGACGGCGTCCGCCACGGTGACGAGCTGGCCCTGTCGGCCCCGGGCCCCGCGACGGAACGGCGAGCATGACAGTGGCTGTCCTCGCGTAGACTCCGCGCCATGGGTCGATGGGAGCCGAACGCGCGCGGCCGCCTGGAGCAGGCGGCGCTGGAGCTGTACGCGGAGCGCGGCTACGAGCAGACCCCGGTGGCCGAGATCACCCGGCGCGCGGGACTGACGGAGCGGACGTTCTTCCGGCACTTCGCCGACAAGCGGGAGGTCCTCTTCGCGGGCTCCGGCAGGCTGGCGGAGCTGTGCGCGGGCGCCGTCGCCGCGGCACCCGCGGCGGCGACGCCGATGGACGCGGCGGTGGCCGCCCTCTACGCCGCCGCGGGTGTCTTCGAGGAGCGCGGTGATCTGGTGCGCCTGCGGCAGAGCGTCATCGACGCCAACGCGGAGCTGCAGGAGCGGGAGCTGACCAAGCTCGCGACCCTCTCCGGTGCGCTGGCCGAGGCGCTGCGCGACCGCGGGACGGACGACCTGACCGCGCGGCTGACCGCCGAGGCGGCCGTCGCCGTGCTCAAGGTGGCCTTCGAGCACTGGATCCACGGGTCCGGCGAGCAGACGCTGCGGCATCTCCTGGGCGAGTGCGTCGACTCCCTCGGCACCGCGGTCGCCCGCGGTCCGGGCGCTGCGGGGAGCGTCTCCGGCTGAGGACGGCCGCCCGGTCCTGCCCTTCAACCGCCCTACGGTGACGGGCCCTTGCGTCGTAGGTTGGCATCAAGCACCCACGCCTCGGCCGAAAGACGGACCCCACCCATGAGCGACCCCTCGACGACCCCCGGCAGCGCCGTGCAGCAGAAGATCGACACGTCCGTGCCGCACTCGGCCCGGATCTGGAACTACTGGCTGGGCGGGAAGGACAACTACCCGGTCGACGAGCGGGCCGGTGACGCGTACACCGCCGTCTTCCCCGGCATCGTCACCATCGCCCGCGGCAGCCGCGCCTTCCTGCGCCGCACCATCACCCATCTGGTCGCCGAGGAGGGCATCCGGCAGTTCCTCGACATCGGCACCGGACTGCCGACCGCCGACAACACCCACGAGGTCGCCCAGCGCCTGGCGCCCGAGGCGCGGATCGTCTACGTCGACAACGACCCGATGGTCCTCGCCCACGCCCGCGCGCTGCTGTACTCCACTCCCGAGGGCGCGACCGCCTACGTCGACGCCGACGTGCTCGACCCCGACACCGTCCTGGCGGCCGCCGCCCGCACGCTGGACTTCGACCGGCCCGTCGCCCTGGTCCTGAGCAACGTCCTGGGCCACGTCCCCGACTACGACCGGGCGCGCTCCGTCGTCTCGCGGCTGGTCGACGCGCTGCCGTCCGGCAGCTTCCTGTCGGTCAACGACGGCTCGCGGGGCGTCGACCCGGATTTCGAACGGGCCCAGGACGCCTACAACGAGAGCGGCGCGGCACCGTACGTCCTGCGCACCGTCGACCGGATCACCGCGTTCTTCGACGGTCTGGAGCTGCTGGAGCCCGGCGTGGTCCCGGTGACCCTGTGGCGTCCGGAGGCGGGCGCCGGGGACCCGGAGCCCATCGGCGAGCACGGCGGACTCGCCCGCAAGCCGTGACGACCCGCCCCGCGCGCGTGCCGCGGGGCCGCATGCCACAGGGCGGGGCCCCGGGAAACCTGCGGCTCCCGGGACCCCGCCCTGCTCGGCGACCTTCCGGTCAGGCGGGGGTGATGTTCTCCGCCTGCGGGCCCTTCTGGCCCTGGGTGATGTCGAAGGTGACGGCCTGGCCTTCCTGCAGCTCGCGGTAGCCCGTGGCGTTGATGTTGGAGTAGTGCGCGAAGACGTCGGGGCCGCCGCCGTCCTGCGCGATGAAGCCGAAGCCCTTTTCAGAGTTGAACCACTTGACGGTTCCGCTGGCCATGCCTTTTGCCTTTCAGCCGTGATCGGATCCGCACCGCGCGAACCCGGAGGTGGTCGTCCTGGTCCTCCGGCATTGCACAGCAAACCGCCCGCACTCCGGCGCGGGCGGTCTGGGCGAACCACGACATCTGCTGCTGACGCTACACGGCATGTCCGAGCCCCACCAGTGAGTAAGGGGTGTGAGCGGCAACCATGTTGCCCGGCGGAGCCCTCGGGCGACCGCCGTACGGGTCCCCGCTGCGCCATCCGGGGGAGAGGGCGAGGCGGCCGCACAACCCGGTTCCCCCCGTGGTCTAGCTATGAAGAGACCACTCACGGAGTCGGAGATCGATATGACCGTCAGGAAAGCGCTGGCTCTGGTGACCGGCGCTGTCATGTGCGCCGGCGTGCTGGCCACCGGCTGCGCCCGGGAGCGCACGGGCGCCACCTCCCAGGACGCGCACGCACCCGCGAGTTCCGCGGCCCCGCGCCCCGCTCCCCCGCGTTCCTTCCCCCGGCCGCTGCCCGGGGTCGGGCCGCTCATGCGGGAGCGGCTCCCGGACGGCACCCGGCAGGCCCTGGTGGTCACCGGCGAGACCGAGGACTCGTCGCGGGCCCGGGTGGTGCTCTACGAGCAGTACCCGGCCGAGGGCTGGCGCGCGGTCGCCGGTCCGTGGCCCGCCCACAACGGCCTGCGCGGCTGGACCGAGGACCACGAGGCGGGCGACCTGCACACGCCCATCGGTGTCTTCGGGCTCAGCGACGCGGGGGGCCGGCTGCCCGACCCGGGCACCCTGCTCCCCTACGACGAGGACCCGGAGTTCTCCGTGTCGGGCACCGGGTACCTGGGCGAGCCTCTGGAAGGGTCCTTCGACTACGTGGTCGCCATCGACTACAACCGGGTGCCCGGCACCTCCCCGCTGGACAAGGCCCGCCCCCTGGGCGAGGAGAAGGGCGGCGGCGTGTGGATCCACGTGGACCACGACGGGCCGACCAACGCCTGCGTGTCCCTGAGCGAGGAGCACATGCGGGCGTTGCTGACCGCACTGGACCCGGGCAAGGAGCCGGTCGTCGTCATGGGCCCGCGGGACGTCCTGGCCCGGTAGGACGCCCCGCGGGAGGCCACGACCGGTGTGCCGTGCTCAGCCGACGGGCGGCATGTCGGCGGGCTCCGAGTCGAGCCCCGCCCTGCGCTGCCGCCAGGCGCCGCGGGTGAAGTCCGGTATCTCCACGGGCCGGCCGCCCCGGGCCAGCGACATGACGCTCAGGGGCACGGACGAGCACCAGGCGGCCGAGTCGTAGACGTCGATGTCCGGAACCAGGCCCGCGCGCATCGACTGGACGGTGCGCCACTGCAGGACGTAGTCCATGCCGCCGTGGCCGCCGTTGTTCGCGGCGTCGTCGCCGACCTTCCGCCACAGCCAGTGGTCGTACTCCTTGCGGTAGGTCTCGAAGTCGCGCCAGGTGTGGCCGTCGTGGTCCGGTTCGACGTAGACGCGGGCGCCGGTCGGGCCGGATCCGGCGTAGTCCTCGACGATGCCGCGGCTGCCGGCGAGGGTGTTGATCCTGCTGTAGGGCCGGGGCGAACTCACGTCGTGCTCCGCGCGGATGGTCCTGCCCCGCGCCGTTTCGATCAGGCAGGTGACCAGGTCACCGTTGACGTAGGTCTCCTTCCAGGACGGGTGGTCGCGCGGGACGAACCGGGCCCGGTAGTCGGCCAGGCCCTTGGGGGCCGTCGCGGTGGCGCGCAGGGTGGTCATGCGGTCGCCTCGGTTGACGTCCATCGCCGCCGCGATCGGGGCCAGCCCGTGCATGGCGTAGAAGGAGGCGGTGCTGCGGGTGTGCCACAGGCGCCGCCAGGAGTCGGTGTAGTAGGTGTCGGAGAAGAGGAGTTCGCGCAGGTCGTGCAGGTAGCCGCCGTGGCCGTTGGTGAGGTCTCCGAACAGGCCGTCGTGCGCCGCCCTCAGCATGGCCAGTTCGTTGCGGCCGTAGCTGCAGTTCTCGGACAGCATCAGGTGCCTGCGGGTGCGTTCCGAGGTGTCGACGAGGTCCCACAGCTGGCGCAGTTCCGTGGCGACGGGGAGTTCCACGAGGGCGTGCCGGCCGCTGAGCAGCGCGGCCCGGCCGTGCTCGTAGTGGAACTCCCAGGGCGTGGCGACGTACACGAGGTCGATGTCGTCGCGGCGGAGCATCCGGGCGTAGGAGTCGGCGGAGCCGCCGTACTCGGCGGGGCGCGGGCTGCCCTTGCTCTCCAGCCGGTCGGCGGCGCGCTTGGCCCGGTCGGCGCGGATGTCGCAGACGGCGGTCACGGTGCAGCCGGGCACGGCCGCCCAGCCGGTGATCATGCCGGAGCCTCGGTTGCCGAGGCCGATGACGCCGACGCGTACGGTGCGGTGGGCGGCGAAGGGCACCCCGGTCATCGACTTCTGGCCGGGCTTGCGGCGGGGCGCCTGCTCGGCCGCCGAGGCGGAGGGGGCGGCGGCCCCGATCCCGGTCGCGAGGGCGCCGGTGGCGGCGGCGGAGCCCAGGAGCAGTCGGCGGGAGACAGCGGGCGTTTCGGACATGACGGCAACACTCCTCGTGGCATACGCATCACGGTCGGGGCGCGGTCGGGCGTTGTCGGGCAACGTCGAGCTGTCGAACGGTCGAACACTGTCGGGGCATGACTCTGCGGGCTCTGCCGTGACATGTCAATATGTGCTCGATGCGCGCCCGTTCCGAGCACGTCCGCGCACCCGGAGGCGGGAACGGCACACCTGCGGGGCAGTCAGAAAAGCCGCTCCTGGGCGGCCGGGGGCCGTCCGCGGCCCTTGCGGCGCGGGGCCGGGGGAACGGGCATGCTCTCGCCGAACAGGGGTGCGGTGCCGTACTCGTCCGGCTCGGCCGGGACGGTGGCGGGGCCGGTGCTCACGTTGAGGACCAGGGGGGCGTCCCGGTCGAAGTCGCCCGGCGTCATCGCCGCCCACTCACGGCCCTGCCGCTCTCCCACGCACCGACACCTCTCTCGCGCCGCCCGCCGCGACCACGCGACGCTACCAGCCCCGCGACAGCCGTGTGATCACGGCTGCCACCTGGCACGCCTTCATCGTTCCCGGACGGTCGAAGGTCGACGCCTCATGCTTGTTCCTGCATGGAACAAGCACGTTCCAATCAGCTTCGCGCATCACTTCTCTCCCTTCGCACCCTTGACAGGGCCTGGATCCGGTCGATTTACTCCCGATCAACGCCGATGCCGTGTGATCGGCGACAGAGGTACGCCCAGCCGGTAGCTGGCCCCGCGCCAGGAGCCCGGACTGAGTCGCCAGGACGGCCACGCGCGTCCGAGGCGGGGACGTGCCCACCACCCTCCGGAGCTCGAACCATGAGCCGTACGCAGGCGCACACCCGCAGGAAGCCGGTACTGGCCGGCATCGGGGCCACCGCCGTCCTCGTCACCGCAGCCGCACTCGTCCCCGGCGGCGCCCGGGCCGAGGCGGCCGCCTACTCCCCGCCGCCCGCGCACGCGGGCTTCGACTACCAGATCGGCGGCGCCTACACCCCGCCGGCGGGGGTGGAGGTGGTCAGCCGCGACCACACGGCCTCCCCCGCCCCGGGCCTGTACAACATCTGTTACGTCAACGCCTTCCAGGCCCAGCCCGGCGCCGAGGACGACTGGGACGACGACCTGCTGCTGCGCGACGCCAACGGCGACGTCGTCTACGACACCGACTGGGGCGAGGCCTTCCTCGACATCCGCACCGCCGACAAGCGCGAGCGCGTCGCCGAGAAGGTCGGCACCTGGATCGACGGCTGCGCGGACAAGGGCTTCCAGGCCGTCGAGCCGGACAACTACGACAGCTACACCCGCGCGGGCGACCTGCTGGACGCCGCCGACGCCCAGGGTCTCATCAGGCTGCTGGCGGAGCGCGCGCACTCCGACGGGCTGGCGATCGGGCAGAAGAACACCGTCGAACTGGCCCCGAACCGCGAGGCGAACGGGCTGGACTTCGCCGTCGCCGAGGAGTGCGGCGAGTGGGACGAGTGCGGCGACTACACGGCCGAGTTCGGCGACCGCGTGATCGTCGTCGAGTACACCGCCAAGGGACTGTCGAAGGCGTGCGCGGGCTTCGGCGACGAGCTGAGCATCGTCCGGCGCGACCTGGACGTGTCGCCGAAGGGCAGCAACGGCTACGTCCGTGAGACCTGCTGACACCGCGCGACGGCCAGTCCAGTCCTTGGAGGTACAGATGGATGCGGTCCGACGTGCCGCGCGTCCCTCGCGCAGGGGCGTGCTGCGGGCCGGCGGGGGCGCCGCCCTCGCGGCGGTGGCCGGCACCGCGGTGAGCGGCTGCGGGACCGGTGCGGACGACGGCGTCGCGGCCGACGGCACGGTCACCGTCGAGATGTGGCACGGCCAGGCCGACACGGCGAAGAAGGTCCTGGAAGGGCTCGTCGCCGACTTCGAACGGTCGCACCCGAAGATCAGGGTGAAGCTGGGCGGCGGTGTGCTCGCCGACGTGATGCTCCAGAAGGTGACGGCCGCCCTCGCCGCCGGCTCGTACCCGGACATCGCGTACGTCTTCGGCTCCGACCTGGCCCGCGTGGCCCGCAGCCCGCAGGTCGTCGACCTCACGGACATGGTCGCCACCGGTCCCGTGCCGTGGAAGAACTACTGGGCCGCCTCCAGGGACGCCGTCACCCTCAACGGCAGGGTCAGGGCAGCACCCGCGGTGCTCGACTCACTCGCCGTGGTGTGCAACAAGAAGCTGTTCCGCGAGGCCGGTCTGCCCCTTCCCGAGGCCGGCTGGACCTGGGCGGACTTCGTCTCCTGCGCGCGCACGCTCACCCAGTCGGGCCGGGGCCGGTTCGGCACCGGCTGGCCGGGCACCGGCGACGAGGACACCGTGTGGCGCCTGTGGCCGCTCATCTGGGACCTGGGCGGCGACGTCGTCGACGACGACGGCAAGAGCATCGGCTTCGCCGGCACCGGCGCCCGGGCGCTCCAGGTGGTGGCCGACCTGGCCCGGGACAAGAGCGTCTACGTCGATCCCAAGCCCGGCAGCGAGCAGATGTACCAGGTGTTCCAGTCCGGCCGCATGGGCATGGCGGTCACCGGGCCGTGGCAGTTGCCCGACATCGAGACCGCCGGGATCGACTACCACGTCGCGCCCCTGCCCTCCTTCAGCGGACGCCCCGTCACCATCTCGGGGCCCGACACCTGGACTGTGTTCGACAACGGCGAGGCCCGCTCCGAGGCCGCCCGTACCTTCCTGACCTGGCTGGCCCGGCCCGAGCAGGACGTGCGCTGGGACATCGAGGCCGGCAGCCTGCCGCTGAGCCGCCGCACCGAGGCCCTGCCCGCCTGGCAGGACAAGGTCGCCCGCACCGAGGGCCTGGCCGTGTTCACCCAAGCCCTGGAGACGGCGCGCGTACGCCCCGTCCACCCGGCGTACCCGGAGGTCTCGCAGGCGCTCGGGCAGGCGATCGTCGCCGTGCTCCTGGGGCGCAGCACCCCCGAGAAGGCGCTGCGTGCCTGCGCCGACGACGCCAACGCCGCCCTGCTCATACCGCGTTGAGGAGCCACACCGCCATGCCGCGCCTCCCCCGCCCCCTCACCGTCGAGGGGCCGCCGCCCGACCCTCGGCCCCTGCGCCGCAAGCGCCGCCGCGAGACCTCCGCCGCCTGGGTGTTCGTCTCGCCGGCCGTCCTGATCGTCCTCGGCCTGAGCATCGTCCCGGTGATCTGGTCGCTGCTGCTGTCCTTCCAGGCCAGCGACCTGGTCACGCCCAGCCGCTGGGTGGGCGTGGACAACTACCGCGCCCTCGCCCAGGACCCCCACTTCAGCCAGGCGGTCCGCAACACGCTGCTCTACACGGTCCTGTACGTGCCGCTGAGCCTGCTGTTCGGCCTGGCCCTCGCCCTCGTGCTCAACCGGCGCATCCGCCTCGTCGGCCTCTACCGCACCCTGATCTTCGTGCCGTTCGTGCTGTCGGCGACCGCGCAGGGCGTGCTGTTCTCCTTCATCCTGGACCCGGAGTTCGGCGCGGCCAACTCGGTGCTGCACCGACTCGGCGTCTCCTCCCAGGGGTTCCTGTCCGATCCCTCCCAGGCGCTGCTCGTGCTGGTGGCGATCACGCTGTGGAGCGGCACCGGCTTCTGCGTCGTCGTCTACCTCGCCGCCCTCCAGGACGTGCCGCAGTCCCTGATCGAGGCGGCCCGTCTCGACGGCGCCGGGCGCCGGCACCTGCTGCGCCACGTCACGCTGCCCACCCTCACCCCGGTCACCGTCTTCCTGCTGCTGTGGCAGGCCATCCAGTCCCTCCAGGTCTTCGACCTCGTGTACGTCACCACCAAGGGCGGTCCGCTCGGCTCGACCACGGTGATCGTCTACTTCATCTGGGAACAGGCCTTCAAGAACGCCACCGCCGGGTACGGGGCCTCGGCCGCCTACGTCCTGGCCGTCGCTCTCGGTCTGGTCGCGGGGGCCGTCCGTCTGGTCCGGCGTCGCGGACGCCACCGTCTCGAAGGAGCCCGGTCATGACGGCGACCTCCGCCCGCCCGGCCACCGCGAACGCCGTGGCGGCACAGCCCGCCGAGGCCGAACGGCGCCGTCGGCGGCTCCCGTTCAGCCCTTGGCACCTGCTGCTCGCGCCGCTCGCCCTGGTCTTCGCCGTGCCGCTGGTGTGGCTGGTGCTCAGCTCGGTCATGAGCAACGCGGAGATCAACCGGTTCCCCCCGGCCCTGTGGCCGTCCGGCATCGACCTCGGCGGCTACCGGTACGTGCTGGGCAACGCGATGTTCCCCCGCTGGTTCGTCAACTCGCTGATCGTCTCCGCCGTCACGGTCGCCGCCAACCTCGTCTTCGGCTCGCTGGCCGGGTACGCGTTCGCCCGGATGCGGTTCGCCGGCTCCCGGGTGCTGATGGGGCTGATGCTGGCCACCATGGCGGTGCCGTTCCAGCTGACGATGATCCCGACGTTCCTGGTGATGAAGAAGCTCGGCCTCATCGACACCCTGGGCGCGCTGATCGTGCCGTCGCTGGTCACGCCGTTCGCGGTGTTCCTGCTGCGGCAGTTCTTCCTCTCGCTGCCCAGGGAGCTGGAGGAGGCCGCCTGGATCGACGGCTGTTCCCGTCTGCGGGTGCTGTGGCGGATCGTGCTGCCGCTGTCGCGTCCGGCGCTGGCCACGGTGGCCGTGCTCACCTTCCTGACCACGTGGAACGACCTGACCTGGCCGCTGATCGCCATCAACCACGACACGCAGTACACGCTGCAACTGGGCCTGACCACCTTCCAGGGGCAGCACCACACCCGGTGGGCGGCCGTGATGGCGGGCAACGTCATCACCGTGCTGCCGGTCCTGCTGGCCTTCCTCGGCGCGCAGAAGACCTTCATCCAGTCGATCACCTCCAGCGGGCTCAAGGGCTGACCGCCCGCCCTCCGCCCGCCGTCACTTCCAGGGAAGACCCATGCCGCACAGCCTCGACCTGCTCGTCGTCGGAGACGCCAATCCCGACGTCGTCGTGGGTCCCCTCGACGCCCCCCTCGCCTTCGGGCAACGCGAACAGCTCGTCCCCGACGGCGCCCTCACCCTCGGCGGCTCGGCCGCGATCATGGCGTGCGGCGCGGCCCGCCTCGGTCTGCGGGTGGCGTTCGCCGGCCGCGTGGGCGACGACGACGCGGGCCGCTACGTCCGCGACGCCCTCGACGCGCACGGGGTCGACACCGGTGCCCTGCTCGTCGATCCCGGACTGCCCACGCCTCTCACCGTCGTCCTCACCCGGGGCGAGGACCGTGCCATCGTCACGGCCCCGGGCACCCTGCCGGCCACGACGGCCGCGGACGTACCGGCCGCGCTGCTCTCCGCCGCCCGGCACGTGCACGCCGCGTCGTACTTCCTGCTGCCCGCTCTCGCCGCCGGGCTGCCCGGGCTGCTGCGCACGGCGCGCTCCCACGGTGCGACGACGTCGCTGGACACCAACGACGACCCGGCGGGCCGCTGGGACCCGGCCGGGCTGGACGCCGTCCTGCCGCACACCGACTACCTGCTGCCCAACGCGGCCGAGGCCCGGCGGCTGGCCGGGCCCGGCGCCGCGGACCTCGGGGAGGCCGCCGCCGCGCTCGCCGGCCGGGGGCCGACGGTCGCCGTCAAGAACGGGGCCGAGGGCGCCCTGTGCCACGACGGAAAGACCCTGTTCAGCACGCCCGGCATCCCGGCCCGGCCGGTGGACACGGTGGGCGCCGGTGACAGTTTCGACGCCGGTTTCGTCGCCGGGCTGCTCACCGGGCTCGCCCTGCCCGAGGCCCTCGAACTCGCCGCCGTCTGCGGCGCGCTGTCCACCCGCGCCCACGGCGGCACCACCGCACAGCCCACCTGGGACGAAGCGTTCGCCCAGCTCACCCGCAACGGAGAGAGCCCCGCATGAGCACCGCCCACCCGACCGCTCCCAAGATCGCCTTCGTCGGAGCCGGCAGCGTCGTCTTCACGCAGGGTCTGCTCGCCGACCTCTTCGCCTTCGACGAGCTGAAGTCGGCGCACATCTCGCTGCACGACATCGACGCGGAGCGGCTGGCCACCGCCCGGGCCGCCGCCGAGTACATCGCCGCCGAGCGCGGCGCCCGGCCGCGCGTCACCGCGCACGCCGACCGCCGGGAGGCGCTGGCCGGCGCCGACTTCGTCATCAACATCGTGCAGGTCGGCATGGGCGAGGCGACCCGGACCGACTTCGAGGTCCCGGCCCGGTACGGGCTGCGCCAGACCATCGGCGACACCCTCGGCGTCGGCGGCATCTTCCGCGCGCTGCGCACCTTCCCGCTGCTCAAGGCGCTCGGGCAGGACATCGCCGAGGTCTGCCCGGACGCCTGGCTGCTGAACTACACCAACCCGATGGCGATGAACGTCCAGTACCTCGCCGAGGCGACCGGCCTGACGCGGGTGGTGGGACTGTGCCACTCGGTCTACTGGACGGTCCAGGGCCTGTGCGAGCTGCTGGAGGTCCCCTACGAGGAGGTCACCTACCGGGCCGCGGGCGTCAACCACCAGGCCTGGGTGCTGCGCCTGGAGCACGGGGGCGAGGACCTCCACCCGCGCCTGGACGCCCTGATCGCCGGGGACCCGCAGCTGCGCCGCCGGGTCCGCATGGACATGTACCGGCGCCTGGGCCACTACCCGACGGAGACCAGCGAGCACTCGTCCGAGTACGTCCCCTGGTACCTGCACCACGACAGCGAGATCGACCGGCTGCGGCTGCCCGTCGGCGCCTACCTGGGCATCGTGGACGAGAACGTGGCCGAGTACGAGCGGACCCGCGACGCGCTGGCCTGCGGAGCGCCGCTCACCGTCGAGGGCACCATGGAGTACGCCCCGCAGATCATCCACAGCATCGTGACCGGCACGCCCCGCACGGTCTACGGCAACGTGCCGAACCACGGTCTGATCGAGAACCTGCCCGCCCGGGGGGCCGTGGAGGTGCCGTGCCTGGTGGACTCCGCCGGCATCCAGCCCACCCGCATCGGCGCGCTGCCCCCGCAGCTGGCGGCCCTCAACCGGGCCTACCTGAGCACCACCGACCTGGTGGTGCGGGCGGCCCTCCAGGACGATCCCCGGCACATCCGCCACGCGGCGATGGCCGACCCGGCGACGGCGGCGACCCTGAGGGTCGAGGAGATCTGGAAGCTGTGCGACGACATGGTCCGCGCCCACGGGGACCGGCTGCAGCCCGGGCTGCGCGGCACACTCGCCCTCTGAGGCGGCCGGCGGCGGCCCTGCTGGTGCGGCCCCGCGTACGGGGGAAAACGCGGGGCCGCACCAGCAAACTATCGGAGTAACCGGCCGCCTGCCGGACCCGGCGCCGCCCCGGCCGGCCCGAACCTCCCTCCCCCGGCCGCGACTCGGGGAACGCGCCCGGCCGTCGGGCGGGCGCCGTCACCCGACCGGCGGACAGGAGCGTCGGCGGGAGCGGGACGCGCCGGGAGGGCGCGCGCTGCGCGGCGAGCCGTGCGGGGCACACACTGTGGTCATGGCTTGCTCCGATCCGCCGGAGGCGGTGTCACGGCGTTTTCCCGACAGGCCGACGAGTGCGGCGGCGGCCCGCCGGTTCGTGCGCACCGCACTGGCCGGTGCCGCCGCGGACCTGGTGGGCACGGCCGAACTGCTGGTGAGCGAGCTGGTCACCAACGCGGTGCTGCACGCGCGCACCGAGGTCGAGGTGGGCCTGGTACGCCTGGACGGCCGGCTGCGGGTACGGGTCCGCGACCGGCGCCCGGGCCGCCCGCTGGTGCCGCGGCGCTGCTCCCCGTACGCCGGTACCGGACAGGGGCTGGCGATGGTGGAGCGGTTGGCCTCCCGGTACGGGGCGGACGGCGGCGACGCGGGCAAGACGGTGTGGTTCGAGCTGTGGCACGCCGGTCCGCCGCCGCCGTCGTCCGGGTGGGAGACCGCCGTACCGCCGTGGCCCGCCGACCGGACGGTGACGCTCGTCGACGTGCCGACCGCCCTGGAGACGACGTGCCGGCAGCACCGGCACGCGGTGCTGCGCGAGCTGACCTTCGCCGCGTCCGCGGGAGACCCCCTCGGGGTGCCGCCGGAGGACCTCGCGGCGGCCAACGACGTCAACAACATGATCAGCGCCGGGGTGACGGCCGCGCTGGAGGAGCCGGGCGCCGAGCCCGGCCTGCGCAGCCTCCCCCTGCCGCTGCCGGCCGACGCGGGACCCGCGGTGAGCGCCCTGCGCCGCGTGCTCGACCTGGCCGAGGAGCGGGCCCGGGAGGAGCGGCTGCTCGCCCTGCCGGCCCTGCCCCGCGGCCGTGCCTTCCAGGACTGGCTCTTCGACGAGATCACCGGACAGCTCGCCGGGGACCCGCCCACCGCCTGGACCGTGGTCCCGCGCGAGCCGGAGATCAGCTCGGCCGAGCTCGTGCCGTGGGACGTCGGCCAGGTGCGGGCCAGCAGGATGCCGACCATCGCCGCCGACGAGGGCAACCGGATCGTCGCGGCCAACCGGGCGGCGGCCGACCTGCTGGGCTGGGAGCCGGGCGACCTGGTCGGACACCGGCTCGTCACCCTCATCCCCGAGCACCTGCGCGAGCGGCACACGGCGGCGTTCACCTCGTTGCTGCTCACCGGCCGCACCCGCATCATCGGGCGTTCCGTGCCGCTGCCGGCGCTCCACCGCGACGGCGGGCTGGTCCCCGTCCGGCTCTTCATCCAGACGCAGGAGACGGCCGACGGCCGCACCGTCTTCGTCGCGCAGCTCATCCCGAGGGCGACGGCGGCCCTCGACGTGTCCAGGACCCCCGGCAGTGTCCGCGAACCGGCGCTCGGGGAGCCCGGCGGCCGCCCGCCCCCGGCCGCGCCGGAGGCCGGAACCGGTACCACCGATGCCCGGGGTGCCATGTCCACGATGGACCGGCTCGCCCTGCTGGCCGACCTCGCGGCGCGGCTCAACGACACCCTGGACCTGGACGAGGGGCTGCAGCGCGCCGGACGGCTGCTGACGCGGCGGCTGGCCGACTGGTGCGTGGTGGACCTGTTCACCGCCGACGCCCGGCTGGACCGGGTCTGCGTCGTCCACCGGGATCCACGGGCCCTGCGCCCCGGGACGTACGAGGGCACGCTCCCGGTTTTCACCGAGGAGTCGCGGGGGCCGCTGGCCCGGGTGCTGCGCGGCGCCGGGCCGCTGCTGCTCGCCGAAGCCCCGCGGTCCGGCCCGGACGAGAGCCCGCTGGACAGGGCGTACGTCGAACTGTTCCGGCGGCTGGGGGCGGGCAGCGCCGTCATCGCGCCGCTGCGCGCCCGCCGCAGGATCTTCGGCGCCCTCACCCTGGCCCGCGCGCCGGGCGGGCGGGCGTTCACGGAAGAGGACCTGGCGCTCGTCGACGACCTGGTCCACAGCCTCGCGCTGGGCGTGGACAACGCCCGTCTCTACCAGGACACCCGTTCCATCGCCGAACGGCTCCAGCGCTCCCTGCTGCCGGTCTTGCCGCAGGTCGAGGGGCTGCAACTGGCCGCCCGCTACGCCGCCTCCTCGGCCACCGCGCAGGTCGGCGGGGACTGGTACGACAGCTTCTTGCTGCCCCACGGGGACACCGGGCTGGTCATCGGCGACGTCACGGGGCACGACCTCGACGCGGCCATCGCGATGAGCCAGTTGCGCAGCATGTTCCGCGGCATCGCCGTGGACCGCGAGGAGCCGCCCGCGGAGGTGCTGCGCCGGCTGGACCTGGCGAACCACAGTCTCCACCGG
Organism: Streptomyces ardesiacus; assembly: GCF_003112575.1. GTDB lineage: Bacteria > Actinomycetota > Actinomycetes > Streptomycetales > Streptomycetaceae > Streptomyces > Streptomyces ardesiacus. The sequence goes on along the minus strand of NZ_BEWC01000001.1, from coordinate 1,236,645 downwards.
GAGGCGACCGCCACCTGTGTCTACGGGGTGCTCAAAGGGTCCGCGCGGGGCCCCTGGGAGCTGAAGCACTCCTCCGCCGGCCATCCGCCGCCCCTGCTCACCACGCGGGACGGCCGGGCCCGGTACCTCGGCGGCGGCGCCGGGCTGCTGCTCGGCATGGACCCCGACGTGACCCGGGAGACGGCGCGGCACATGCTGCCCGCCCACTCGACGCTCGTGCTGTACACCGACGGCCTCGTCGAGCGCCGCCACGAGCACATCGACGACGCACTGGAACGGCTGCGCCTGCACGCCGCCGGTCTGGCCCACGAGCCCCTCGACACGTTCTGCGACGAGCTGCTGATCGGTCTGGGGGCGGACAGCACGGACGACATCGCGGTCCTCGCCGTCCGCCCCACGCCCCCCTGAGGACCGGGCGCCGGGCCCCGCCGGCCCTGCCCGTTCGGGCAGCGCCTTCTGCCTCGGCGGCTCCTGACGTGCGCCGCGGGGCGGGATAGCGTTCCCTCGTGAGCATCACGTCCCGGCGAGCGGCCAGGTGAACGACGAGCGGCTGACCGTGGCGCAGCCGGCCGACGAGGCGAACGGACCGGGGCCGGCACCGTACCCGCCCGGCCGACCGGACCAGCCGGCCCCGCCGGATCAACCGGATCAACCCCGCAGGCGCAGGCGCCGAGGTCCGGGACCGGTCACCCTGTTGCTGCTGCCGGCACTCGTGACCGTCACCGGCGTGGCCGCCTTCCTCGCGCTGGGCGGACTGCCGAATCCCTGGCCCGACGACGACTCCGGCGCCGACCCGTCCGCCGCCGTCGGCGTCGACCCCTCGTACCTCCCCTGGCTGCGCAAGGCGGCCTCGGCCTGCACCGTCCTCGAGCCGTCCGTGCTCGCCGCGCAGATCGACCAGCTCTCGGGCTGGAGCGACGACTCGGACGACCTCTCCGGCCAGAAGGGCATCGCCGCCTTCACCGACGACGAGTGGCGCACCTGGGGCAAGGACGACGACGGCAACGGGACGTCCTCGCCGCGCGATCCGGCGGACGCCATCATGGCGCTGGGCCGGCGCGACTGCTCGCTGGCCGGGAAGGTGACCGAACTGCGCACCGAGGGCCGGATCAACGGCGACCTCGTGGAGCTGACGCTGGCCGCGTACGCCGTGGGACCGGACGCCGTGACGGAGGCGGGACGGGTGCCCGCGGCGGCGAAGACGTACCTCGCCGAGGTCCAGGCCCTGCTGCCCCGGTACGAGGCACTCGACCGGGAGGACTCCGGCAGCGGCGCGGGCGGGGCGGCCGGCGCGCTGCTGACCGCGCCGGTGAGCCCGCTCACCATCACCTCGCCCTTCGGTTCGCGGGAGCACCCGCTGACCGGCGTGACGAAGCTGCACACCGGTGTGGACTTCGCCGCGCCGCAGGGCACGCAGGTCGTGGCGGCACGGCGGGGGCGTGTCGTGTTCGCCGCGCTCACCAGCGCGTACGGCAACCGCATCGTGATCGACCACGGGACCATCCAGGGCAAGCGCGTGGAGACGACCTACAGTCACCTCTCCGCCCTGGGTGTGACCGTGGGGCAGACCGTGGAGGCCGGGGCACCGATCGGGCGGGTCGGCTCCACCGGCCTGTCCACCGGCCCGCACCTGCACTTCGAGGTCGTCCTGGACGGGTACTACACCGATCCGCGGCCCTGGGTCCTGCCGGACGGGGTTTGATCCGCCGGATCGTGTCGAAGGACTGAGCATGACCCAGTCGAAGCGCGAGACAGAACGGAAGTACGAGCCGCCGCCGGGCGGCGCCGCCGGGCTGCCCGACCTGACCGGCGTGGGGCCCGTCGCCTCGGTCACCGCGGGCGGGCCCGAGGAACTCGACGCGGTGTACCACGACACCGCAGACCTGCGGCTCGCCCGGTCCTCGGTCACGCTGCGCCGCCGCACGGGCGGTCCGGACGCGGGCTGGCACCTGAAGCTGCCGCTCACCGGGGACAGCCGGGAGGAGGTGTGGGCCCCGCTGTCGGACGACGTGCCCGGCTCCCTGCACGAGCTGACCCTGTCCCGCACGCGGGGCGCCGGGCTGCGTCCGGTCGTACGCGTCCGGTCCACCCGGACCGTGCGGCGGCTGCGCGACGCGGAGGGCCGGGTGCTCGCCGAGCTGAGCCTCGACGAGGTGCGCGCGGACGCGGCGGTGTCCGGCGGCGGACGCGCCGCGTGGGCCGAGCTGGAGGTCGAGCTCGCGGACGGGGTCCACGCCGGGCTGCTGGACGCGATCGAGAAGAAGCTCCGGAAGAAGGGGGCCGTGCGCGCCGCCAGCCCGTCCAAGCTCGCCCGGGCGCTGCGGGAGACGGGCACGGCCCCGGAGCCGGCACGTGCTCCAGGAGTGGTGGCCGGGTCGGCCGGCGCGTACGTGCTCGCGTACGTCGCCGAACAGGCCGGCAGGCTGGTGTCGCTGGACCCGGCGGTCCGCCGCGACCTGCCCGACGCCGTGCACCAGATGCGCGTCACGTGCCGGCGGCTGCGCGGTTGCCTGCGCTCCTACCGCTCGGTGCTCGACCGGCGGGCCACCGATCCCCTGCGCGCGGAACTGCGGTGGCTGGCGGGCGAGTTGGGCGTGGCGCGCGATCACGAGGTGCTGGGCGAACGGATCGGCGCCGCGCTGGCCGGACTGCCGGACGAACTCGTGCTGGGCCCCGTCGCCGCCCGGCTGCGCGTGTGGGAGGTCTCCCGGGGCGGCGAGGCCCGTTCCCGTGTCCGGGAGGCCCTGGCCGCGCCCCGCTATCTGCGCCTCCTGGACGCGCTGGACGCCCTGGCCGGGCAACCGCCCCTGCGGGCGAAGGCGGCGGGGAAGCCCGCCCGGACGATGGCCCGGGCGGTGCTCAAGGAGTACGCCCGGCTCGCAACACGGATGGACCGGGCGTCGGGGCGGCCGTCCGGCCGGTCGCGGGGGACGGGGCTGCACGAGGCGCGCAAGGCGGCCAAGGGGCTCCGCTACGCGGCCGAGGTGGCGCGTCCCGTGCTCGGGGAGCCGGTCGCCCGGCTCGGCGGGCGTGCCAAGGCGGTGCAGCAACTGCTCGGCGAGCACCAGGACGCCGTGGTCGCCCAGGAGACCCTGCGGGGGCTGGCGGTGGCCGCTCACGCGGCGGGCGAGCAGGCGTTCACGTGGGGACTGCTGCACGGCCTGGAACGGGCGGGCGCCGAGGCCCGGCGGCGGGAGCTGGCCGAGGTGTGGCGGGCGGCGTCGGACCCCGCGCTGCGGGCGCCCCTCGACCGCTGAACGGTACGCTCCGGGCCCGCCGGCCGCCCTCGCGCACGCCGTGCGTGAGGGCCGGCCCTCACGCCGCGCGCGCCCGGTCCGGCAGCGCGCGCAGCGGCGCCGCCGGGGTGCGGGCGGCACTGACCCGGTAGGTGATCCGGTCCGGGTCGGCGAGCGGTTCGCCCAGCGTGATCCGGCCCGCGGCGTGCAGCGCGTCGCACTCGGCGGTGGGCAGCGCGACGTAGCAGCCGCCCCGGCCGGTGGCGGAGTCCAGGGGACGCCAGTAGCTGTATCTGCGGCGTCCGTCCGCCCGCACGGTGACGAAGACGGGTGTGCGCGCGTCGGTGACGACGCGCAGGACCTCGGTCTCGGCCGCACCGGGCCGGGCGGGGCGCCCGGCGCCACGGAGGCCGGGGGTCTGCGGACGGGCGGCGACGGTGAGCGGCATCGGCGGTGGCCTTTCCAGGTCAGTGACTCGAGAACGCCTACCCGGTCCGGCCGGAGTTGATCTCGACGGAACCGCATTCTTCAGTACGGCACTGACAACGGCCCCGCCGGGCACCCCGACAGGGGCGCCCGGCGGAGGGGTGACGCGCCCGCGCCGGTGCGGGGCGCGGCACCGTCCGGACCGAAGGGGCCCGTTTCCTCAGGCGAGTTGGACGAGCAGGTCGCCGCCCTCGACCTGCTGGATGCGGTTGATGGCGAGCCGGGTCACCGTGCCGGACTTCGGCGCGGTGATGGACGCCTCCATCTTCATCGCCTCGATGGTGGCCACGGTGGCCCCGGCCTCCACCTCGTCGCCCTCGGCGACGGCGAGGGTCACCACCCCCGCGAACGGCGCCGCGACGTGACCGGGGTCGGCCCGGTCGGCCTTCTCCGTCACCGGGACGTCGGTGGCGGCCGACCGGTCGCGGACCTGGATCGGACGGAGCTGGCCGTTGAGGGTGGACATCACGGTGCGCATGCCGCGCTCGTCGGCGTCGCCGACGGCCTGCAGTTCGATGAGCAGCCGGACGCCCGGGTCGAGGTCGACCGTGTACTCCTTGCCCGGGCGCAGCCCGTAGAAGAAGTCCTTGCTGTCGAGGACGCTGGTGTCGCCGAACGAGGCCCGGTGGGTGTCGAACTCCCGGGCCGGGCCGGGGAAGAGGAGCCGGTTGAGCGTGGCCCGGCGGTCCTTCTCCAGGCCGTGGCGGTCCTCCTCGGCCAGCTCGGCGAGCGGCTTGGCCTCGGCGCGGCCCCGCAGCGCCCTGGTGCGGAACGGCTCGGGCCAGCCGCCGGGCGGGGTGCCCAGCTCGCCGCGGAGGAAGCCGACCACGGAGTCGGGGATGTCGAACCGGTCGGGGTCCTGCTCGAAGTCGGCCGGGGAGACCCCGGCGCCCACCAGGTGCAGGGCGAGGTCGCCGACGACCTTGGAGGACGGGGTGACCTTGACCAGGCGGCCCAGCATCCGGTCGGCGGCGGCGTACATCGCCTCGATGTCCTCGAAGCGGTCGCCGAGGCCGAGCGCGACGGCCTGGGTGCGCAGGTTGGAGAGCTGGCCTCCGGGGATCTCGTGGTGGTAGACGCGGCCGGTCGGGGAGGCGAGGCCCGCCTCGAAGGGGGCGTAGACCTTGCGGACGCTCTCCCAGTACGGCTCCAGGTCGCCGACGGCCTGGAGGTCGAGGCCGGTGGGCCGCTCGGTGTGGTCGGTGGCGGCGACGATCGCCGACAGGGAGGGCTGCGAGGTGGTCCCGGCCATGGACGCCACCGCTCCGTCGACGGCGTCGGCGCCGGCCCGGATCGCGGCCAGGTAGGTGGCGAGCTGGCCGCCGGTGGTGTCGTGGGTGTGCAGGTGCACCGGCAGGTCGAACTCCCGGCGCAGCGCGGCCACCAGGGTCTCCGCGGCCGGGGCGCGCAGCAGGCCGGCCATGTCCTTGACGGCCAGGACGTGGGCCCCGGCGTTCACGATCTGCTCGGCGAGCCGCAGGTAGTAGTCGAGGGTGTAGAGCCGCTCGGCGGGGTCGGAGAGGTCCGCGGTGTAGCACAGGGCGACCTCGGCGACGGCGGTGCCGGTCTGCCGTACGGCCTCGATGGCGGGGCGCATCTGCTCGACGTCGTTGAGGGCGTCGAAGATGCGGAAGACGTCGATGCCGGTGGCGGCGGCCTCCTGCACGAAGGCGTCGGTCACCTCGGTCGGGTACGGGGTGTAGCCCACGGTGTTGCGGCCGCGCAGCAGCATCTGGAGGCAGATGTTGGGTACCGCCTCGCGCAGCGCGGCCAGCCGCTCCCAGGGGTCCTCGGCGAGGAAGCGCAGGGCGACGTCGTAGGTGGCGCCGCCCCAGCACTCCAGGGAGAGCAGCTGGGGCAGGGTGTGGGCGACGGCGGGCGCCACGGCGAGCATGTCCTTGGTGCGCACGCGGGTGGCGAGCAGCGACTGGTGGGCGTCGCGGAAGGTGGTGTCGGTGACGCCGATGGTGGCCGACTCGCGCAGCCTGCGGGCGAAGCCCTCCGGGCCCAGTTCGGCCAGCAACTGCCGGGATCCGGCCGGGGGTTCACCGCTCGGCACCGTCGGCAGCTTGGTCAGCGGGTCGATCAGTTCGGGGCGTTCGCCGTGCGGCTTGTTCACGGTGACGTCGGCGAGGTAGGTGAGCAGCTTGGTGCCGCGGTCGGCGGAGTGCCGGGCGGTGAGCAGGTGCGGGCGTTGCTCGATGAACGACGTGGTGACCCGGCCCGCCTGGAAGTCGGGGTCGTCCAGGACCGCCTGGAGGAAGGGGATGTTGGTGGCGACGCCGCGGATGCGGAACTCGGCGACCGCGCGCCGGGCCCGGTTCACGGCGGTGCTGAAGTCCCGTCCCCGGCAGGAGAGTTTGACCAGCATGGAGTCGAAGTGGGCGCTGATCTCCGTACCGGCGTGGGTGGTGCCGCCGTCGAGGCGGATGCCGGAGCCGCCGGGCGAGCGGTAGGCGCTGATGCGGCCGGTGTCCGGGCGGAAGCCGTTGGCCGGGTCCTCGGTGGTGATGCGGCACTGCAGGGCGGCTCCGCGCAGGGTGATGTTCTCCTGGGCGAGGCCGAGGTCGGCCAGCGTCTCGCCGGCGGCGATGCGCAGCTGGGACTGGACCAGGTCGACGTCGGTGACCTCCTCGGTGACCGTGTGCTCGACCTGGATGCGCGGGTTCATCTCGATGAAGACGTGGTTGCCGTCGCGGTCGACGAGGAACTCCACGGTTCCCGCGTTGCGGTAGCCGATCTGCCGGGCGAAGTTCACGGCGTCGGCGCAGATGCGTGTCCGCAGGTCCGGGTCGAGGTTGGGGGCGGGCGCCAGCTCGATCACCTTCTGGTGGCGGCGCTGGACCGAGCAGTCCCGCTCGAAGAGGTGGACGACGCCGCCCTGGCCGTCGGCGAGGATCTGCACCTCGATGTGACGGGGTTCGACCACCGCCTTCTCCAGGAAGACCGTGGGGTCGCCGAAGGCGGAGGCGGCCTCGCGGGAGGCGGCCTCGACGGCCTCGCGCAGCTGGGCGGGGTCCTCGACGCGGCGCATGCCGCGCCCGCCGCCGCCCGCGACCGCCTTGACGAAGACGGGGAAGCCGACGTCGTCGGCGGCGCGCACGAGTTCGTCCACGTCGGTGGAGGGCGCGGAGGAGCCGAGCACCGGTACGCCCGCCTCGCGGGCGGCGGCCACCGCGCGGGCCTTGTTGCCGGTCAGTTCGAGGATCCGGGCGCTGGGTCCGACGAAGGTGATGCCGGCCTCTTCGCAGGCCCGGGCGAGCGCGGGGTTCTCGGACAGGAACCCGTAGCCCGGGTAGACGGCGTCGGCTCCCGCCCGGCGAGCGGCGCGGACGATCTCCTCGACGGAGAGGTACGCGCGCACGGGATGCCCCTGCTCCCCGATCTCGTAGGCCTCGTCGGCCTTGAGCCGGTGCAGCGAGTTGCGGTCCTCGTGCGGGAAGACGGCGACGGTGCGCGCGCCGAGCTCGTAGCCCGCCCGAAACGCACGGATCGCGATCTCACCGCGGTTGGCGACCAGCACCTTGCGGAACATTCTTGATCCCTTCAGCCTGCCGGGTGACGAGACCATGGTGTCGGCGCCGCCCTCGGTACGCCATGTGAGCCGGGCCACTCCCGGTTCCGTCATGAACCCGTGCCGCGGCCGTCGGGTCAAGGGGTCGCGTGCGGCGAAGGACGCCTTCCGCTCAGCGCAGCGCCGCGGCGAGGCGGTGGCGGATGCGGTCGAGTCCGGCCGGGGTGCGGGCGGGCGCGGCGGTGGTGCAGCCGGGCAGGCCGGCCCGGGCGAGGGTGCTCAGCAGTGCCCGGGGGCCGCTGTCGAGGTAGGTGGTGAAACCGGCCCGGCGCAGCGCGTGCAGGGTGCGGTGGAGGGCGAGGGGCTCGGTGAGGTGGGCGGCGGCCACGGTGCGCAGGTGGGCCGGGGTGCGGGCGGGTCCGGCCGTGGTGGCGCTGTAGACGGCGAGCGTGGGCGGGGCGACGCGCTGGGCGCGCAGGAGGCGCCGGAAGACCCGGTGGACCCCGGTGAGCAGGGGGTGGTGGTAGGCGGTGCGGCTGGTGAGCGGGGTGGCACGGCGGCCGAGCGCCCGAATGGTGCTCCTCAGGGCGGCCAACTGCTCGTCGGGACCGGCCAGGACGGTCTGGCCGGGGGCGTTGCGGGCGGCGATGCGCACCTGCGGCAGGTTCTCGGCGCGCAGCAGGTCCGTCGCCTGCTCGTCGGTCAGGTCGGTGGCCAGCAGGCCCGCCGCGGGCAGCGCGGCCTCGCGCAGCATCCGGTCGCGGACGTGCAGCAGCCGGACCCCTTGTTCGAGGGTGATGACCTCGGCCACGGTGAGCGCGGCGAGGTCGCCCACGCTGTGGCCGAGCACCGCGTGGACGGGTGAGGCGGCGAGGTCGAGCAGGAGGGTGGCGGAGGCGACCACGGCGGCGTAGGTGGCCAGGTCGAAGCCGAGGGGGTCGGTGCGCACGAGCCGGTCGGGGTCGGGTGCCGCGGGGTCGGTGAGGAGGCGGCCGACGGGGGTGCGGGGGCCGCCGAGCGCGGTGCTGTGGGTGTCCACCGCCCGCAGCACCCGTGCGACGCAGGGGACTTCGCCGAGGTGTCGCAGGGCGCCGGGAAGGTAGGCCCCCTGGCCGGGGCACATCAGCACGGTGCGCGGTGTGCCGCCGGCCGGGGCCGCCGGGTCGTTGCTCATGAGGCGTCGGCGAAGGCGAGCGCGACGTTGTGCCCGCCGAACCCCATGCTGGTGGTGACGGCCGCGAGGGGCCCCGGGGCCAGCGCCGCGGGGCTGCGGCCGACGACGTTCAGGCCGATCTCGGGGTCCACCCGTTCGAGGCTGCAGGCGGGCGGCGCGGTTCTCTCCCGCAGGGCGAGGACGGTGAGGACGGCCTCGATGGCTCCGGCGGCGCCGAGGGTGTGCCCGAAGGCGGCCTTGGTGGCGCTGACCGCGATGTCGTCGAGTCCTTCGGCGAAGACGCTGTGCAGGGCCTGGGCCTCACCGAGGTCGCCGAGCGGCGTGGAGGTGGCATGGGCGTTGACGTGCCGGATCTGCCCCGGGCGGAGTCCGGCGTCGTGGAGCGCTGCGTCGACGGCGGCGGCGCAGCCCGTGCCGCCGGGCGCGGGCTGCGCCACGTGGTGGCTGTCGTTGGTGATGCCCGCTCCGGTCAGCCGGCCGTGGACGCGGGCACCGCGGGCCGCGGCGTGCCGGGCGCTCTCGACGACGAGCATGCCGGCGCCCTCCCCCATCACGAAGCCGTCCCGGTCGGCGTCGAAGGGCCTGGACGCCCCCTTGGGGTCGTCGTGACGCCGGGAGAGGGCCCTCAGCCGGGCGAACCCAGCCAGGGCCAGCGGGTGCAGCGCGGCCTCGGCACCCCCGGCGACCACGATGTCGGCACGGCCGTCCCGGATCATGCCGAGGGCCTGGGCGAGGGCCTCGGCCCCCGAGGCGCAGGCGCTGACCGGGGTGTGCACCCCGGCCTTCGCGCCCACCATCAGTCCCACCTCGGCGGCCGGGTGGTTGGGCAGCATGACCGGGATGGTGCGCGGGCTCACCCGCCCCGGGCCCCGGGTCTCCAGCCTGCGGTTCTGCTCCAGGATGCTGGTGAGCCCGCCCAGTCCGACCCCGACGATCACGGCCACCCGCGAGCCGTCCGCCGAGAGCGCCGCCACGTCGGGGAACCCGGCGTCGTGGACGGCCTCCCGGGCGGCGACGAGGGCGAACTGCGCCGCGCGGTCGCAGTGCGCGGCCTTGGCCGACGGCAGCGCGGTCGCGGGGTCGACCGCGGCGGGGGCGGCGAGGTACACCTGCGCGGGCCCGTCCGGCTCCGCGAAGTCGACCCGCTCGACACCGCACACGCCGTCCAGCAGGGCCCGCCAGGTGGTGGGCACGTCGCCGCCCAGCGCGGTGGTCAGACCCAGTCCCGTGACGACGGCGGCCCGGTCCTCGGGGGCGGGGTCGGCCGCGTGCCGTGGGCTCACGCGGTGCCGCCCGCGGGGACGTCGACGGCTTCGGCGAGGTGGGCCGCGATCTGCCGCACCGTCGTGAGCCGCTCCGCCTGTTCCTGCGGCACCTCGATCTGCCAGCGGTCCTCGATCGCGGCGACCAGCTCCAGTCTGGCCAGCGAGTCGACGCCCAGGTCGTCCTGGAGGGAGGAGTCGGGGTCGATCTCCTCCACGGCCAGGTCCTCGACCGTGGCGGCCAGCAGGTCCCGCACTTCGTCGAGCAACTGTCGTTCGTCAGCGGTGGACGGCATGTCCGGTTCCTCCTCGGTCCGTGCACGGCGCGCCCGGGGTGGGCGGGAGGACCCGGTGGCCCGGGCGCGCCTGCGGTGCCCGGCGACCTGCCGGTTGCACGCCGACAGGCTGTCCGGCCGTCCGGCGCGGCAATCGCCGGGCCGGGAGTGACGGCGGAGCGTCGGGGGCACGCCAGGGGGGCCGGTGGACACCCGTGTCCGCCTTTCACTGTGAAGCGCCCCGTCGCGGACCGAGGGTGGCGGGCGGCGGGTGCGTAAGGGGCGGGTGGGGGCGCCGCGGTTCCTCAACGGACTTTGGCGGCTCCTTTAAGGCTTTCTGAAGATGACCTTCGAACGGCCGTTTCCCCGCCGGGCGGGTCCTAGGCTCTCGCACACCCCCCACGGTCCCGGTGGGCGCGCTCGCGTCCACCGGGTACGGGGGGCTCCGTCAGCCGACCGACAAGCCGAGGTGTCCTGCCCATGGGTTCCCGCCGAGCCGCTCGCCCGTCCCGCTCCCACGCCCGTCCCCGTGGCGGGCTCAGGACCCGCGGCGGTGCGCTGGCCCTCGGCGCCGTCGCCCTGACGGCGGGCGTCGGGATCACGCTGGCCGTCACCGACGGCGACGACGACGGCGGTGCCTCGGACCGGGTCGCGTCCGCGGCCGACCGGGCGCCGAACGCCGAGGACGCGGCGGGCGGTGCGGCGCCGCTCGCGTCCGCGTCGGCGAGCCCGAGCGTCACGGCGAGCGCGTCCCCGAGCGGGAGTACGGGGCCGAAGAAGGAGCCGGAGAAGTCGGCGAGCCCGACGGCCGGCACCGCCGAGGCCCCGGCACCGGTCTCCAAGGCCCCGGTCGAGGCCACCAGGAAGAGCGCCGGCGGCTCGGGCGGCAGCCGGTCGGGCAGTGGCGGCGGCTCGGGGGCGGACTCGGGCTCCGGGGCGGGTTCCGGATCGGGCTCGGGTTCCGGATCCGGCTCGGGCTCCGGTGCGAGCGGCGGGGCGGAGGCCCAGGTCCTCGCGCTGGTGAACGAGGAGCGGGCCGCGGCGGGCTGCTCTCCGGTCACCGCGAACGACAGGCTCACGCGGGCCGCGGACGACTACAGCGACGTCATGGCGAGCAGCGGCGTGATGTCCCACACGGGCCCCGACGGCTCCACCATGGCGAGCCGGGTCGAGGCCGCCGGCTACCAGTGGTCGACGTTGGGCGAGAACATAGCGCGGGGCCAGGCGGACGCCGCCTCGGTGATGGACTCCTGGATGAACAGTCCCGGCCACCGCGCGAACATACTCAACTGCTCCTTCAAGGAACTGGGCGTCGGCGTGCACTTCGGCGACGGCGGCCCCTGGTGGACCCAGGACTTCGGCACCGGCCGCTGAGTCCTCGTCGGCCCCTCACCGCTGCGCGGCGCCGCCCGTGTCCGCCAGCGCGAACGACACCGCCACCCGCGCGCCCCCGAGCGGCGCACGGGTGATCACCAGTTCGCCGTCCGCCGTACGGGCCGCCCGGGCCACGATGTCCAGGCCGAGCCCGGTGGATCCGCCGACGCTGACGCCCCGGGTGAGGGCCGCCCCGGGATCCGCCACGCCCGGCCCGGCGTCGTCGACCGTGAGGAGCACGTGCCTCTCCCGCCGCTCCACGCGGACGAGGAAGCGGGTGCCCTGCGGGGTGTGCCGGAAGACGTTGCCGATCAGGGCGTCGACGACGGCCGCGAGGTCGTCCTCGGGGAAGGCCACGGGGGTCGGGCGCGGGGTGAGGGAGCGCTCGAAGGGCCGCTCCTGCTGGGTGGCGAGGACCGACCAGAAGTCGAGGCGCATGGCGACCACCTCGGCGACGTCGCAGGGCTTCGCCGTGCCCGCCCCGGCCCCGGCGAGCTGCGCCGACGCCAACGGGGTGCGCGCCGCCGCGATGATCGAGTCCAGCTCGCGTTCGAGCTGCCCCGCCGCCTCCGTGACCCGGCGCGCGCTGGGCGTCGCGCCCATCCGGTCGGCCTCCAGGTAGAGGGCGGTCAGCGGGGTGCGCAGCCGGTGCGAGAGGTCGGCGACCAGTTCGCGTTCGACGGCCAGCAGGTCGACGACCCGGTCCGCCATGGTGTTGAACGCCGCTCCGGCCTCCTGCAGCTCGGGCGGGCCGTCCGGTGCCACCCGGACGCCGAGGTCGCCGGAGCCGAGGGCGAGCGAGGCGCGCTTGAGGCTCCGGGAGGAGCGCACCACCCGGGCGCCGAGCCGGTCGGCGACCAGCACCGAGCCGCTCACCAGGCCGACGGCGAGCAGGGCCATCACGCCCCACGAGGCCGCGACGCCCCGGGTGAGGTCGGCGGCGGGCACGTACGCCTCGACGACCGCGACCCGCTCGCCCCGCAGGACGACGGGCTGGAGGTACGCCCAGCCGTCCGGGGTGTCGACGGCGAGGGTCTCGCGCCCCCGTACGGCCCGGTCGAGCGCCTCGTCGGGGGCGTGCGGGCTGCCGACGAGACCGCCGTCGGGCAGCCGCACGGCCAGCTGGTCCATGGAGCCGAGTTCCGCGACGGCCTGCTGGACGTCGGCGCGCCGGGTGGTGAGGGCGAGCACCGGGGAGAGGGCCGCGGCGCGCTGCTCGGCGGCGGTGGTGACCCGGTCGCGGGCCTGTTCGCGGACGAGGAGGGCGAGCGGGATGAGGAACGAGAGCGCCACCATGGAGGTGACGGCCAGGGCGATCCCGGCGAGGGCACGTCTCACGGCGCGCTGACCAGCTTGATGCCGATGCCCCGCACGGTGTGGAGGTAGCGGGACTTGCGCGCCTTCTCCCCCATCTTGCGGCGGAGCGCGGAGAGGTGGACGTCCACCGTCTGGTCCTCCACGTACGGCTGCTGCCACACCTCGGTGAGGATGCGCCGGCGCGAGATGACCTGGTCGGCGTGGGCGGCCAGGTAGGCGAGGAGGTCGAACTCGCGCCGGGTGAGGGGAAGTTCGCGGCCGGCGAGGTGGGCGGTGCGCGCGGTGGGGTCGATGCGCAGGTCGGCGACCTGGAGGACGGGCGGGCGCGCGGTCCGCGGGCCGGCGGGCGCGGAACGGCGCAGTACGGCGGCGAGCCGGGCCGCGAGCTGGCCGCCGGAGAACGGCTTCACCAGGTAGTCGTCGGCCCCGGCGTTGAGCAGCCTGATGATCTCGGTCTCCTCGTCCCGGGCGGTGGCGACCAGCACCGGGACGCGGGATATGCCGCGGATCATCCGCAGCACGTCGAGCCCGTCGAGGTCGGGCAGCCCGAGGTCGAGCACGACGATGTCGGGCGGGCTCTGGGTGATGTCGCGCAGCGCCTCGAAACCCTGGTGTGCGGTCTTCACCGCGTAGCCGTGTCCGGTGAGGACCTCGATCAGCGCGGCCCGGATCACAGGGTCGTCCTCGACGACAAGTACGGAGGCCATGGGCAGGCACGTTAGCCGGTCCGTCACTATGGTGTCGTGTCCCGCCTCCTGCGCTACCTGCTCATCTGGCTGTCCTGCACGGCGGCCAGTGTCACGGCCGTCATCATCACGATCCACTTCGTGGTGGGCTCGACCCGGCCGACCGCGCCGGTCGCGCAGACGGCGCCGAAGGAGCTGCCGGACCCGCCCCGGCCGACCGTGTCCAAGACCGTGACGGCCACGCCCGGCCCGTCGCCCACCCGCCGGGCGCCGAGCCCGGCGCCGGCCCGCACCAGCCGGGAGCCGTCCGCGTCGCCACCGGCTCCCACACCGACGCCGAGCCCCCGCACCACCGCCCCGCGGCCCCCCGCGGCCGGGGGCGACCCGGGGTGCGAGGAGGGCGGGGCGGGTGTGTACACGGTGCCGTCCGAGGGCGGCAAGGCGACCGTGCGGTTCGGCGGCGGCGGGGTGTGCCTGATCTCGGCGGTGCCCAACCAGGGCTTCACGGTGAGTACGGAGCAGAGCGCGCCGCAGACGCTGAAGGTGACCTTCGCCGCGAGCCGTCACCGCTCGGAGATCACCGCGACGACCCAGCCGCAGAGCCGGGCCGACGTCCGCGAGGTGTCGTGGTGACGTTCCTCACCCCCGCCCCCGGCCCTACGTCGTGGCGCAGGAGGTGCCGTTGAGGCTGAACGCGCTCGGGGCGGTGTTGACGGCACCCTTGTGCGCCGTGAAGCCGAGGGTGACCGTGCCGCCGGCGGGGATGGTGGAGGTGTAGGAGGCCGGGGCGACGCTCACCGCGCCGGCGTTCTGGGTGGCGGTGCCGCCCCACATGTTCGTGAGGGTCTGGCCGTCGGCGAAGGCGAAGGCGAGCGTCCACGGGCCGACGGCGGTGCCCGCGGTGTTGCGGACGGCGATCTCGCCCTGGAAGCCGCCGGGCCACTCCCCCACGACGCGGTACCCGACGGCGCAGGCACCGCCCGGAGTGCCGCCGCCCTCCTCGGTGGTGACCTCCACGGCGGCGGAGCGGGCGGAGCGGTTGCCCGCGGCGTCACGGGCGTAGACGGCGAAGGTGTACGGGGTGGCGGCGGTGAGACCGCTCACGGTGGCGGTAGTGGTCGTCGAGGAGGCGACCTGGGTCTCGGTGCCGTCGCGGAGCCGGACGACGTCGTAACCGGTGACCGCGGTGTCGTCGGTGGCGGCGGTCCAGCCGAGTGTGACGGAGGTGTCCGTGACCGCGGTGACGGCCGGGGTGCCGGGGGCCGTGGGGGCCTGGGTGTCGTCCGGGGCACCGTCGCCGTAGACGGTGGCCTCCTTCGAGGTCTGGGCGATGCCGTTGACGCCGTGGAAGATGCGTTCGCCCCAGTCGCTGAGCCGGCTCGGGTCGAAGTCGATCGCCAGGTCGAGGACCGGGTCGGTGTTGCCGCTCCAGGACCAGGCCAGGTAGCCGAGTCCGAGCTGCTCGGCGGTGGCCGTCACGGTGTCCTCGTCGGGGTCGCCGTACTGGTCGGCGGGGCCGCCGAACTCGCCGACGACAATGGGCAGTCCGGCGTCGACGAACGCGTTCAGGTAGTCGGTGATCTCCTGGGCGGTGTCGAAGACGCTGTACATGTGGATGGAGAAGATCAGGTTGCCGGTGGGGTCCGCGTCGTGGACGGTCCGGGCGTTGGCGCGCATGACGCCCTGCCAGTCCTGGCCCCAGTTGGGCGCGTCCACCATGAGCGTGTGCTGGAGTCCGGCGGCGCGCAGCTTCTTGACCGCGGCGACGGTCGGTTCGGTCCAGCCGGCGGGGTCGGTGTTGCCCCAGGGCTCGTTGCCGATGTTGACGACGACGTAGTCCTCCTGGCCGGCCAGCACGTCCTTGAGGCCGATCCAGTAGTCGGCGGCGTGGTCGAGGGTGCCGGCCGCGGCGTCCTCGCCGTATCCGGTGGTGTCGTGCACCTCCAGGACGCAGATCAGCCGGTTGGCCTTGCACTGCTCGATGACGGCGGCCACGTCCTCGGGGCCGTTCTCGCTCCAGCGGTGTCCGTCCGACAGGACGACCCTGACGCTGTTGGCACCCAACGCCTTGATGTCCGCGAGCGACTGCGTTTCGCCGGGGTACCAGGTGTGCGCGTGGTTGACCCCGCGCATGACGAAGTCGTTGCCGTTGCCCTCCAGCAGCCGGCCCCCGCCGATGTGCAGGCCCACCGCCTGCGCGCCGGGCGACTGGACGCCGGCCCGGGCTCCGGGCGACTGGGCCACGGCCGCCCCCGGGAGGAGGGCGCCGGCGACCACCAGCCCGATCAGGGCGAGCCCGGTCAGCAGGCGGGCGGAGAGTGCCCGGGGTGCGGGTGTATCGCGTCTTGCTGTGCGCACGGCGACTCCAGGAGGGGGTAGTGCGGACAAGGGCGATGACGGAAAGAGGCGTGGGAGCGCTCCCACACTGACCCCATGTAACTCATTACGCCGCGTACACGTCAAGACGTCGGACAGAAAACGCTTGCCCCCGGGACCCCCCGCGGGGTGTCGCGTCAGGGCACGTCGCCCCGCCAGTCGAAGCGGCGCGCGTCGCCCGGCCTCGGGGTGTAGGAGGCGTGGCCGCCCGGGCCGTAGCGGCCTATCTCCGTCGCCAGGACCACTCCGCGCTCGCGCTCCTGTGCCGTGAGGTCCGTGACGTCCAGCAGCAGGCCGTCCAGGGGCCCGCCCACCAGGTGCGCGTAGGCGCGACCGGCGCGCGGGCCGGGGTTGTCGTGGTCGGCGCCGTAGACCCTGCCGCGCATGAACTCCACCTCATCCATGGTGCGAAGCCTCGCATCCGCCACTGACAACGGCTCCCGCGCCGGGCGGCGGGCCGTCGCCACAGCGGTGGTCCGTCGAGGAGTTCCAGCAGACAGCGGGCGCCCGCCCCGGCCGTCGCGGCACCGGCGGCGCCGGGCGCGGCGGGGAAGACCCTGCCGTAGGCGGCGGCGCGGTGCAGCGCGCCGAGCCGCCGGGCGAGGCTCACCGCGCGCCGCAGTTCCGCCGTCGTACGGCCGGTGTCCGTCCAGGGTTCGAGATAGGCGTCGCGCAGGCCCGGGAGTACTCCCGGGCCGTGGTGCCCGGCGGCCCGGCGGGGGGACGGCGAGGCTGGAGAAGGGGTGGGCGACGACGGCGTCGCCCCAGTCGACGAAGGTGAACCTGCCGGGCGCCGGGTGGAAGACCTGACCGTCGTGCAGGTCGGCGTGGTCCAGGGAGTCGGGGACGCCCAGCGCGTCGAGTTCCGCGTACCAGTCCGTCAGGCGGGGGCGCAGGCGCAGTTCCCGCAGCGCGGCCCGCTCCCGGCGCGCCGGCGGGGTGTCGTCGAACCGGTCGAGGACGCCGGGCAGCGCGGCGGTGGGCACGGCGGGGACGCCGAGGCGCGCGAGGTCTCCGGCGTGCGGCGCCAGGCGTGCTGCACGGCCGCGGACTGGCGCGCGAGTTCCTCCCACGCGCCCGGAGCGACCGCCTCCCGTGGGAGGACGTCCCTGAGGAGCGGTCCGCCGTCGGGCAGCAGCGACCAGCCCCGGCCGGTGTCCACCGCCAGCGGTTCGAGTACGTGCCCGGGGACCCACCGGGCCAGTGCCGCGGTCAGGCCGCCTTCGAAGGCGCCGGCCGGCGGGTTCGCCTTGAACCAGACCGCGCCGTGTTCCTCCACGTCCAGCCGCAGCAGGACCCACCACGGCCGCGGCCGCACCCGCCACCGCCCCGTCGGCCGCAGGCCGTGGGCGGTGAACCCGGCCCGCACCCGGGCGAGCACCTCGGCGCGCCGGGCCGGTTCCGCCCAGGGTGTGACGGTGTCCCGGTACCCTCCCCGGTCCACGGCCACCGGCGTGTCACTGAGCATCGGACCGTCCCAGCACCGCGCGCCGCGCGCGGCCACCCGATGTCGCGCGCGGGGACGGCCGCCCGGGCCCGCCGGTACCGGAGGGTGCCGGTACCGGCGGGCCCGAGGGCGGCTCTCGCCCGGTCGGGGCTGCGGATCAGACCAGGTCGAAGCGGTCGAGGTTCATGACCTTGACCCAGGCGGCGACGAAGTCGTGCACGAACTTCTCCTTGGCGTCGTCGCTCGCGTAGACCTCGGCGAGCGCCCGCAGTTCGGCGTTGGAGCCGAAGACCAGGTCGGCCCGGCTGCCGGCCCACTTGACCTCGCCCGTGGCGGCGTCGCGGCCCTCGAAGGTGGTCCGGTCCTCGGAGGTCGCCGTCCAGGTGGTGCCGAGGTCGAGCAGGTTGACGAAGAAGTCGTTGGTCAGCGAACCGGGCGTCCGGGTGAAGGCGCCGAGCTGGGACCGCTGGTGGTTGGCTCCCAGCACACGCAGGCCGCCGACCAGGACGGTCATCTCGGGGGCGCTCAGGGTGAGCAGGTTGGCCCGGTCGAGGAGGAGGTACTCGGCGGGCAGCCGGTTGCCCTTGCCGAGGTAGTTGCGGAACCCGTCGGCGGTCGGCTCCAGGGCCTCGAAGGACTCGGCGTCGGTGTGCTCCTCCGTCGCGTCGACGCGGCCCGCGGTGAAGGGGACCTCCACCTCGAAGCCCGCTTCCTTGGCGGCCTTCTCGACGGCGGCGCAGCCACCGAGGACGATCAGGTCGGCCAGGGAGACCTTCCGGGCGCCCGCGCCGGAGTTGAACTCCTCCCGGACGCCTTCCAGGACGCGCAGGACCTGGGCCAGCTCGTCGGGTTCGTTGACCTCCCAGCCGCGCTGCGGCTCCAGGCGGATGCGGGCACCGTTGGCGCCGCCGCGCTTGTCGCTGCCGCGGAAGGTGGACGCGGAGGCCCATGCGGTGGAGACCAGTTGGGCCACGGACAGGCCGGACTCCAGGAGCTTGGTCTTGAGGGTGGCGACGTCCCCGGCGTCGACGGTCTCGCCCTCGGGCTCGGGCAGCGGGTCCTGCCAGAGCAGGGTCTCCTCGGGGACCTCCGGGCCGAGGTACAGGGACTTCGGACCCATGTCGCGGTGGGTCAGCTTGAACCAGGCGCGGGCGAAGGCGTCGGCGAACTCCTCCGGGTTCTCGTAGAACCGGCGGGAGATCGGTCCGTAGACCGGGTCGAGGCGCAGCGACAGGTCGGTGGTGAGCATCCTGGGCCGGTGCTTCTTCGACGGGTCGTGCGCGTCGGGGATGATCTCCGGGGCGTCCTTGGCCACCCACTGGTGGGCGCCGGCCGGGCTCTGCTCCAGCTCGTACTCGAACTCGAAGAGGTTCTTGAAGAAGCCGTTGCCCCACTGGGTGGGCGTGCTGGTCCAGGTGACCTCGAGGCCGGAGGTGATGGCGTCGCCGCCCTTGCCCGTGCCGTGGGTGCTCTTCCAGCCGAGGCCCATCTGCTCCATGGGGGCGGCCTCGGGATCGTCGCCGACGGCGTCGGCGGGACCGGCGCCGTGGGTCTTGCCGAAGGTGTGGCCGCCGGCGATCAGCGCGACGGTCTCCTCGTCGTTCATCGCCATGCGGCGGAAGGTCTCACGGATGTCGCGGGCGGCGGCGATCGGGTCCGGGTTGCCGTTGGGGCCCTCGGGGTTGACGTAGATCAGGCCCATCTGGACGGCGCCGAGCGGGTTCTCCAGCTCGCGGTCGCCGGTGTAGCGCCGGTCGTCGAGCCAGGTGGTCTCGGGGCCCCAGTAGACGTCCTCCTCGGCCTCCCAGACGTCGGCCCGGCCGCCGGCGAAGCCGAAGGTCTCGAAGCCCATCGTCTCCAGCGCGACGTTGCCGGTGAGGACGAGCAGGTCGGCCCAGGAGAGGTTCCGGCCGTACTTCTTCTTGACCGGCCACAGCAGGCGGCGGGCCTTGTCGAGGTTGCCGTTGTCGGGCCAGCTGTTGAGCGGGGCGAAGCGCTGCTGGCCGGCGCCCGCGCCGCCGCGGCCGTCGCTGATGCGGTAGGTGCCGGCGCTGTGCCAGGCCATCCGGATCATCAGCGGGCCGTAGTGGCCGAAGTCTGCGGGCCACCAGTCCTGGGAGGTGGTCAGCACCTCGGCGATGTCCCGTTTCACGGCGGGCAGGTCGAGGGCGTTGAAGGCCGCCGCGTAGTCGAACTCCTCACCCATCGGGTTGGCGACGGCGGGGTTCTTGGCGAGGATCTTCAGGTTGAGCCGTTCCGGCCACCACTGACGGTTTCCGCCGCCCTGCGTGGGGTGCGGGGCGCGTCCGTGAGGGACCGGGCAGCCGCCCGTCTCCTCGGCCTTCGCGTCGGTCACGATGGCGTCGTGGTTCTCGGACATGGGAATCCTTCCGAACGGGGCGGATCAAGGTGCTGGAGAACTGCTGAGGGTGGAGCAGTCGGGGCACAGGCCCCGGTAGATGACCTCGGCCTCGTCTATCACGAAACCGTGGTCGTCGGAGGCGGTCAGGCAGGGCGCGTCGCCGACGGCGCAGTCGACGTCGGCGAGCACGCCGCAGGAACGGCACAGGACGTGGTGGTGGTTGTCACCGACCCGTCCCTCGAACCGCGCCGGTCCGCCGGGGGGTTGGATACGGCGCACGAGCCGTGCCGCGGTGAGGGCGTGCAGGGCGTCGTACACGGCCTGGAGGGAGACGTGCCCCACGCG
Source organism: Streptomyces ardesiacus (assembly GCF_003112575.1). Taxonomy (GTDB): domain Bacteria; phylum Actinomycetota; class Actinomycetes; order Streptomycetales; family Streptomycetaceae; genus Streptomyces; species Streptomyces ardesiacus. The sequence continues at coordinate 1,216,791 of NZ_BEWC01000001.1, read as the reverse complement.
TCGGCGCACCCCGCGGGTGAGTGCCTCGGCGTCGAGGTGGTCGCCCTCGCGGACGGTGTCGAGCAGCGCGACGCGGGCGGCGGTGACCCGCAGTCCCGCCCGGCGCAGTTCGTCGGCGGTGGCCGGATTCCGGGAGTTCCGGGATGCCGTCATGGCGGCGAACCTACTCCCTGGAACACGAACGACTCAAGGAAACGAGCGAGTCGTCTCTGTGAGGTCGCCGCTCCCGGGCGTCGTGCGGAACGCCTGTCCGGGTGCCGCCGGACGATCGTGGTAGGAAACCTGCGTGGCGGGCACCGGCATGGAAGGCCGCCCCGTACAGTGCGACGACAGGAATGAGTTGCCGGTGCTTGTGAAGACGTTCCGCTGGGCGTTCGTTGTCACCGCCGTCGGTCTGGCCGCGGGAGTGCTCTACGACGGCTGGACCGCCCTCGGCCTGGTGGCGATCCTCGCCGTCCTGGAGATCTCGCTGTCCTTCGACAACGCGGTGATCAACGCCGGGATCCTGAAGAAGATGAACGCCTTCTGGCAGAAGATCTTCCTCACCGTGGGCATCGTGATCGCGGTCTTCGGGATGCGGCTGGTCTTCCCCGTGATGATCGTGGCGATCAGTGCCCGGCTGAGTCCGTGGAACGCGGTGCACCTGGCGCTCACCGACAAGAACCGCTACCAGGAGCTGGTGACGGACGCGCATCCGTCGATCGCCGCCTTCGGCGGCATGTTCCTGCTGATGATCTTCCTGGACTTCCTCTTCGAGGACCGGGACATCAAGTGGCTGGGGTGGGTGGAGCGTCCGCTGGCCCGGCTCGGGCGGGTGGACATGCTGTCGGTCTGCATCGCCCTGGTGGTGCTGCTGGTCTCCGCGACGACCTTCGGAGCCCACGCCCACCAGCACGGCGGCACGCACGCCGACAAGACGGAGACGGTCCTGCTGGCGGGTGTCGCCGGTCTGGTCACCTACCTGGTCGTCGGCGGTCTCTCCGGCTTCTTCGAGCAGCGGATCGAGGACGAGGAGGAGCGCGAGCAGGAGGCGGAGGAGCAGGCCGAACGGGCGGGCGGGTCCCGGTCCCCCGTGAAACTGGCGGGCAGGGCCGCGTTCTTCATGTTCCTCTACCTGGAGGTCCTGGACGCGTCGTTCTCCTTCGACGGCGTCATCGGCGCCTTCGCCATCACCAACGACATCGTCCTGATGGCCCTCGGCCTCGGCATCGGCGCCATGTACGTCCGCTCCCTGACCGTCTACCTGGTGCGCCAGGGCACCCTGGACGACTACGTCTACCTGGAGCACGGCGCCCACTACGCCATCGGCGCCCTCTCCGTCATCCTGCTGGTCACCATCCAGCACGAGATCAACGAGATCGTCACCGGCCTCGTCGGCGTCGTCCTCATCGCCTGGTCCTTCTGGTCCTCCGTGCGCCGCAACCGCGCGCTGCAGAGCGCCTCCTGAGCGGCGCGGCCACCGTCACTGCAGGCGCCTGATGTCCCCGCGCACCCGGTAGAAGCCGCCCGACGCGGCGTGCAGCGCGTCGACGACGTACCGCGCGCCGGGTTCCCTGATGGCCCTCGGGAACTGCACGTTCCACGTGTGGTCGTACCCCTCGGACACCACGTGGATCCGGGTACGGCCGTTCTCCTGGACGCACTCGACCACCACCGAGCCCGCGGGAACCGCGGCCACGCTCGCCACGGCGGCGGCCGCGGTGGCCGGCGCGTACGTCGGCGTGGTGGCCGCCAGCTTGACGTCGCGGGCGACGGGCACCGAGCCCTGCTGCGCGGCGTCGACCGCCGTCCCGCTCGCGTCCACGCACACCAGGGAGCCGTCCGTGGTGACGAGGAAGAGCCGCTCGTCGCGGTACTGCATGGACAGTGCGGAGCCGCCGCCCGTGCCGAGCTTCCACAGCCGGGTGCCGTCCCGGTCGAAGCAGTACACCGAGGACGCGGAGTCCCCGGCGAAGACGAACCGGCCGCGGGGCGAGGTGGCGCAGGAGTAGACGGGGCTGTCGCAGTGGTAGGTCGCCTCGATGGCGCCGGTCGCCTTGGACAGCCGCTGGACGGTGTGGCGCGCGGTGCCCGCGTACACCGCGTCGTCCTCCTGCCAGCCGAAGAGCACGGCGCCCTGGGTGGGGGTGTGCCACAGCTCGGTGGTGCCGTCCGGGGCGTGGGCCGTCACGCCGCGCGAGTGCCCGTGGTAGACGGCGCGGTCGTCGGCGCGCACCATCCAGGCGTGCTCGCCGCGCCCGCCGCGCGACCACTGGTGCTCGTCCTCGTGGTCGATGACGGTGAGCCGTCCGGCGCGGTCCGCGACGTTCAGCACGCCCTCGTGGATGTCGAGCCAGAAAATGTCCACGTCGGCGGCGATGTCGTAGGCGGCGAAGGGCAGTTTGGACGACAGGTCGTAGACCCGGCCGTCGTCACAGCCCGCGTAGATCCAGAAGTCGTCGGCGACCAGGCACTTGACGCCGTCCGGGAGTTGGTAGCGGGCGAGGACCTCGCCGCCGTGGGCGAGGGTGTAGACGTCGCCCGCCTGATTGCCCACCCAGCACTTGTCCTCGTCGATGTGGATGCCGAACGCCGCCGAGCCGGTGCGGAACCGCCACAGGACCGGGGCGACCGCGCGGGCCGTGGAGGGTGCGGAGGCCACCTGCCGGCGGGTGACCGCGCGGGGCGCGCGCCGTCCCTGGACGGCGGGCTCGTACCCCTTGCGGATCTTCTCGGCTATCTTCCTGGCCGCGGCGGCCTCGGCCTTCGCGGCGGTGGGGAAGGACGACGTCTGGGTCTGTCCGGCGGCGCCGATCCTGCCGTAGCGCACCGACACGACCTGTCCCTGGACGGTGACTTCGTAGAACTTGTGCGCGCCCCCGCCGTCCTGCGACAGCTCCAGGTACGTCCTCGACATGGCAGACCTCTCCCCGGTCGGACCCGCGGCGTCTTCCGCGGGTTCCACTGTCCGAACCGTAGGGGCAGCCACTGACAACGGCCGGGCGGGCGGCCCCCGCACCGCTCATTGCACGTACATGACAGGTTTGTTGACAGCTCGTCAACTCCCTTGTACGGCACCGGCGGACGCCCGAGGCTGATCAACGGCCGGGTGCGGAACGCAACGCTCCCCGGCCGGGTGCGCGATCCCGCGCACGCCCCCACAGTCGCGCGCCCCACCCGGGCGTGCGCCGCCTAGGAGGACTCCCTCGTCATGGCACGACTGCGTAGCAAGAGAATCCGGTTCGCCGCGCTGACCGGTGCGGCGGCCCTCGCCCTCACCGGCGGGCTCACCGCCCTGCCCGCCCAGGCCGCCCCGGCCGAGGGCACCGTCCTGGCCGCCGGGTCCCCCACGGCCGTCAAGGACAGCTACATCGTCACGCTCAGGAAGGACAGCGGGCTCAAGGCGTCCTCGGGCGCGGGCAAGGACCTCGTCGAGGAGTACGGCGGCACGGTGCGCCGGACGTTCCACAGCGCGCTCGACGGCTACACCGCCACGCTCTCCGCCGCCGGGGCCAGGCGGCTCGCCGCCGACCCCGCGGTGGCCTCGGTCGAGCAGGACCAGCGCGTCCGCCTGACCGACACCACGCAGTCCAGCGCGCCCTGGGGCCTGGACCGCATCGACCAGGCCGCACTGCCGCTGTCCGGCACGTACACCTACCCGGACAGCGCGGGCAGCGGCGTCACGGCGTACGTGATCGACACCGGCGTGCGCATCACCCACCAGCAGATCAGCGGCCGGGCCTCCTACGGCTACGACGCCGTCGACGGCGACACCACCGCCTCCGACGGCAACGGCCACGGCACCCACGTGGCCACCACGATCGCGGGCACGACCTACGGCGTCGCCAAGAAGGCGAAGGTCGTGGCCGTGCGCGTGCTGGACGACAACGGGTCCGGCACCACGGCCGGGGTGATCGCCGGCATCGACTGGGTGACCGCCAACCACTCGGGCCCCTCGGTCGCCAACCTGTCCCTGGGCGGCGGCGCCTCCACCACCCTGGACAACGCCGTGCGCACGTCCATAGCCAGCGGCGTCACCTACGCGATCGCCGCGGGCAACAGCAGCGCCAACGCCTCCTCCTACTCCCCCGCCCGGGTCACGGAGGCCATCACCGTCGGCGCCACCACGAGCACGGACGCCAGGGCGAGCTACTCGAACTACGGTTCCGTACTGGACCTCTTCGCCCCCGGCTCCTCCATCACGGCGGGCTGGAACACCGGCGACACGGCGACCAACACCATCTCGGGCACCTCGATGGCGACCCCGCACGTCGCCGGAGCGGCGGCCGTCTACCTCGCCGGGCACACCTCGGCCACCCCGAGCCAGGTCGGCACCGCCCTGGTCAACGGCGCGACCAGCGGAAAGGTGACCAGCCCGGGCACGGGCTCGCCCAACCGCCTGCTGCGGCTCGTGCCGTGACCGCACGACCGTCCGACGGCACGACCGCCTGACCGCCTGACCGTCTGACCGTCTGACCGCGCCACCTGCGCCCCGGGGCCGTCCTCCCCGGGGCGCAGTGGCCGTGCGTCCGCGACGCCGCTGCCGGTCAGCCGGTCCGCTCGACGCTCCACCGCGGCACCCGCGCGAAGAAGTCGACCGCCTCCGCCCGCCAGCGGCCGCGCCAGCCCTCCGCCACCCGGCGGGCCTGCTCCGCGTGGCGCCGCATGTCGTCCTCCATCAGGGCGTCCACACCGTGCCGTTCGCCGATCGCCCGGATCTCGGCAACGGCGTCCGGTGTGCAGGAGCGGTCCCCGAGGGCGGCCTCGACCGTCGCACGCTCGGAGCCGGTCACGGCGGCGAGCAGGCGCGTGACGGCGTAGCTGCGCCGGCCCTCACGCAGGTCGCCGCCCGTCGGTTTGCCCGTGGCCGCCTCGTCGCCGAAGAGGTCCAGCCAGTCGTCCCGCATCTGCCCGCAGATGCCGGTCAGCCGTGCGTAGCGGCGCAACTCGTCCTCGTGGGCGCCCGGTTCGACGCCTGCCGCCAGGAGTCCCAGCCGCATCGGGGCGAGCACCGAGTAGCGGGCGGTCTTGCGGTCGGCGACGTCGTGCAGGACCTCGACGTCCGGGGCCGAGGCGGCGAAGTCCCGTTCCAGGTCGACGATCTGTCCGACGAAGGTGTCGGCCGCGGCCCGCGTCTGGACCTCGACCATGGCCTGCCGCACCCCGGCCGGCAGCCCTGCGTCCAGCAGCACCCGCAGGCTCAGGGCGAGCGCGAGGTCGCCCGCCAGCACGGTGAGCCCCAGTGCCGCGCGCGGGTGCGCGGGGTAGCGCTCCCGGTAGGCGTAGTAGGTGGTGGGACCGCCCCGGCGGGTCGCGCTGTCGTCGATGAGGTCGTCGTGCACCAGGCCGTGGGTCTGCAGCAGTTCGACGCTCAGCGCGGCGGCGTCCAGCCCTTCGACGGGCTCCTCCGTCACGAGGCGGGCGGCCTCGTACAGCAGCACCACCCGCATCCGTTTGCCGCCCCGCATCGACAACTCGCGCAGCAGCTGGAGGCATTCCGGGGTGAAGCGGCTGAACGCCGGCACGTCGAGCACCGACCCCAGTCCGTCGAAGTACTCGGCGAATCGCTTCTCGAACCTCCGCTGATGCCCGACGAGCCGGTCCGGCAGCCGCGCGACGCTCACGAAGTCCTCCTGGGGTGGGGGCGGATGACACGCACGCAGTGTGTCAGGCGGCGCGGGTGCCGCAGGATCCGAGCCGGAGAGCGGGGAGCGGGGAAGGGGGGAGCGGAGAGGAGGGAGGGACAAAACGGGATCAATGGTCATCCGAGTTGAAGAAGGTGTGAACATGCCTCCATCCTTCCTTCATGTCTCTCGCGTCCGCCGCCTCCGATCTGTCCGACCTGCGCGACTACGCCTTCGAATGGGCGTTGGTCGACGTGGAGACCTCCGGTCTCGTACCGCGCCGCGACCGGGTGCTGTCCCTGGCCGTGGTGACCCTGGGTCCGGACGGCCGGCAGACCGGGGAGTTCTCGACCCTGCTCGACCCGGGCTGCGATCCGGGGCCGGTGCACGTGCACGGGCTGACGGCCGACCGGCTGCGCGGGGCGCCGGTCTTCGAGCAGGTGGCGGAGCGCGTCGGCGCGCTCCTGGAGGGCCGGGTGCTGGTCGCCCACAACGCCCAGTTCGACTACGACTTCCTCGCCCACGAGTTCGCGCGGGCGCGGCTGCGCCTGCCCGTGGCCCGGCGGCTGTGCACCCTGGCGCTGAACCGGCGCGTCGACCCGCCGACCGACGACTTGAGGCTCGGCACACTCGCCGAGCACTACGGCGTGCCGCAGCTCAAGGCCCACGACGCGCTGGACGACACACGGGTGCTGGCGGGGGTGCTGCGCGCCTCGCTGCACCAGGCGGCGCGGCTCGGCCTGCCACTGCCCCTGGTGGCGTGTCCGCCGCGTCAGGACCCGCGGTTCGCGCCCAAGCCGCCGAAGACGCCGTGCGCCTTCCGCAACCCGGGGCGGCTCGACGCGGACGGGCCGCTGGTGCAGGGCATGAAGGTCGCCGTCACCGGGGAGACCCGCACCGCCCGTGCGGACCTGGTACTGCGGGGCGTCGCGGCGGGGCTCAACATGATGACCTCCGTGAGCAGGCACACCAGCGTCCTGGTCACCAACGACTCGGCCGGGGGCTCGGCCAAGGCGCGCCGGGCGCGCGCGGAGGGCGTTCCGGTGATCGACGAGTCGGCCTTCCTGCGGCTCCTCGGCGACGTCCGGCCCGGCACACCGCACGAGGGGGCTGTGCCCCCGGAGGCCGTGCCGGTTCAGGAACCCGCACCGCCGGCGGACCCCGGGCCGGCCGAGGGGCCCGCGCCCGTGCTGCCCGCCGTCCCGGCCCCGCGGGCGCCCGGTCCGGGCGAGGCCGCCGCCGCTCCGAAGCCCGCCGGCAGGCGCCCGGCGAAGCCCCGCGGGCCGCTCTCCGGGCGGCGGGTCCTCGTGCTCGGCGGCACCCACCCCGACGCGGTGGCCGCCCGCACCCGCGTCGTCGAACTCGGCGGGGCCGCGGCCATCAACCTCTCCGCCGGCGTCACCGACGTGGTCGTCCTCGACGGCGGGCGCGCGGACCGCCGGCTGCCCCGGATCACCGCGCTGCTCCTGCCCGTCCACGACGCCGCCTGGCTCGTCGCGCCGGTGGTGACGGAGGCGCCCGGGGCCGGCGTCCGGCGCGGGGCCGCCCACGTACTGCCGCGCGGCGGCGTCGTCGACCTGCCCCTGCCGACGGGACGCGGCGCGGCGCGCCCGTGGACGGTCACCGCGTCGTGGGCGCAGCAGACGGCGTGCGAGATCGACGTGGTGGCGTTCGTGCTGGACGAGGACGAACAGGTCTCCTTCGACGAGGACTTCGTCTTCTACGGCGCCCCGGAGAACCCGGGTGGCACGGTGCGGCTGCTGAGCGACGGCCCGACCGAGCAGACCGTCGGCGTGGACCTCGCGGCGCTGCCGCCCTCGGCCCGCAAGGTCGTCGTCGCCGCCGCGATCGACGGTTCCCCCGCCTTCGGCGACGTGGGCGCCCTGCACATCGTCTCGGGGCCCGGCACCAGCGCGGCGCCCCTCGTCCAGGCGACGCTGGACGCGGCCACCACCGAGCGCACGATGCTGCTGGCGGAGATCTACCGGCGCGGGCAGAGCTGGCGGCTGCGGGCCGTGGGTCAGGGCTACGACCACGGCCTCGACGCCCTCGCCCGGAGCTACGGGATCGACGTGGACGACTGATCCCGGTCCTGCGCGGGCGCGGGCGCGGGCATGCCGCGGCCCGGCCCCGCGGGTCGCGGGGCCGGGCCGTCGCAGGCGCGTCCGTTCAGCCCTGGCGGGCCTTGAAGCGCGGGTCCTTCTTGTTGATGACGTAGGTCACGCCCCGGCGGCGCACCACCTGGGCGCCGGGGCGTGCCTTGAGGGCGCGCAGGGAGTTGCGGACCTTCACGACTGCCTCCTCATGCTGCTCGGAGCCGTTCGGCGTTCCTCTTGCTCCTCGACGCCGTTCAGCGTTCCTCGCGGAACGGCACGTGCTCCCCCGCCACCGGGTCGTACTTGCGCAGGACGAGGCGGTCGGGGTCGTTGAGGCGGTTCTTGCGGGTGACGTAGGTGACGCCGGTCCCGGCGGTGGACTTCAGCCTGACGACCGGGCGTGCGGTGCTGCGTGCCATGGTGCTCCTTCCGACCGCGGCGCGGGCTGCGGTTCTGTCCCGCGCATGTCAGTCACGCGGCACAACGCGGACGGCCGCCGGGACATTCCCCGCGGCCGTGCCGGTCAGCACTCCTGCCAGAGCCGGGTCATCACCCGCACGCCGAAGCGCAGGCCCTCCAGCGGCACGCGCTCGTCCACGCCGTGGAAGAGCCGGCCGTAGTCGAGGTCGTGGGGCAGCTTGAGCCCCTTGAAGCCGAAGCAGCGGATGTCGAGCTTGGTGAAGGCCTTGGCGTCGGTGCCGCCGGGATTGCAGTACGGCACCGGGTGCCCGTCGGGGTCCTCGGCGCGCACGGCGGCGCACATGGCGTCGACGAGCGGGCCGTCGAAGGAGGTCTCCATCGCGATGTCGTGGTTGACCCACTCCCGGGAGACCGAGGGCAGCAGCAGGGCGTCGATCGTGTCGATCAGCTCCTGCTCGTGGCCCGGCAGGAAGCGGCCGTCGACGCGGGCGGTGGCCCGGCCCGGGATGACGTTGGTCTGGTAGCCGGCCGTGAACATGGTGGGGTTGGCCGAATTGCGGAGCACGACCTGCATGAAGTCGGCCACGTGTCCGAGCTTGGCCAGTTCGGCGTCGAGGTCCTCGGCGTCGAGGTCGAGGTCGACCCCCTGGAGACGGGCGGCCTCGGCGAGCAGGGCGCGCACCGGCTCGATCAGCCGGACGGGGAAGGTGTGCCGGCCGATGCGGGTGAGGGACTCGGCGAGGTCGGTGACGGCGTTCTCGTCGTTCGGGGACGAACCGTGTCCGGCGCGGCCCGACGCCGTCAGCTCCATCCACGCCATGCCGCGCTGGGCGTTCTCGATCGGGTAGAGGCGCCGGGTGTCGTCCAGGGCGTAGCTGAAGCCGCCGCCCTCGCCGATCGCCTCGGTGACCCCGGCGAACAGCTCCGGCCGGTGCTCGACCAGCCAGTGGGCGCCGTACGTGCCGCCGGCCTCCTCGTCGGCGAGGAAGGCGAGGACGATCTCGCGGGCGGGCCGGGTGCCGGTGCGGGCGAAGTGCCGGGCGGTGGCCAGCATCACGGCCACCGTGTCCTTCATGTCGATGGCGCCGCGGCCCCACAGGTAGCCGTCCCGGATCTCGCCGGAGAACGGCGGCACCCGCCACTCGGCGGCGTCGGCCGGTACGACGTCCAGGTGGCCGTGGACCAGCAGGGCGCCCCGGGAGGGGTCGGTGCCGGGGATGCGGGCGACGACGTTGGCGCGGCCCGGGGCGCTTTCCACCAGCTCCGAGGCGAGGCCGGCCTCGGCGAGGCGGGCCACGACCCAGTCGGCGCAGGCGCGCTCGTCGCTGGTGGGGTTGGAGGTGTCGAAGCGGATCAGCTCCGCGCAGAGGTCGACGACCTCCCGCTGGGCCTCCTCGGAGGCCGGAACGGCCGGAACGGGGCCGGGGACGGTGGTGCTCACGGTGCTCCTACGGTGGCCGTGCCGGAGGCGGCCGGGGTGGGTTCGGTGGTGTCGTCCAGGGCCGTGGTGCCGTACGTCTTGATCCAGCCGGCGAGGCCGAGGACGCAGTAGAGGACGAAGGCGGTCAGCAGGGAGTTCAGGGCGGGGATGCCGCCGTCGTAGAACTTGCCGACGCAGAAGGCGGCGGCCCAGATGACCAGGGACATCGGCACCCAGGTCGGCGAGGTGGCGGGCAGGGTCTCCGCGTCCCGGGTGGCGTCCAGGGGTGCCCGCATGCGGCGCACCACCCAGTACTCGGCGACGATGATGCCGCCGACCGGCGGGATGGCCACGCCCAGCACGGACAGGAAGTCGGTGAAGTGGGTCATGATCCCGACGGCGGAGAGAAGGGTGCCCGCGATGCCGAGGACGATGGTGACCGCGCCGCGGTGCACGCGCTTGCCGAAGACGACCTGGAAGAAGTTGACGACGCCGAGCGAGGAGCCGTACAGGTTCCAGTCGTTGATCTTCGCGGTGGACATCAGGACGACGAGGACGCCGAAGACGCCGGAGGTGGAGAGCACGATCTGGGAGACCTGGCCGCTGCCGACCATGTGGCCGAGCAGGACGCCGGTCAGGCCGACGATGTACTCGGAGAGGATCATCGACGAGGCGCTCTGCAGGAAGACGTGGCTGCCCTTGCGGTTGTAGCGGGTCATCTCCGGGGAGACGATCGCGCCGGTCATGAAGCCGCCCGCGATGGCGGTCGCGGCGACGGCGAGCGGGATGCTCTGGCCGGGCGCCGGGGAGTGGATCAGCTCGGAGAAGGAGTGGTCGCTCAGCGCGTCGGTGACCGACCAGGCGACCATGGCGAAGAACAGCGGCGTGACGATCTTCGCGAAGACGGCCATGTACCGGAAGCCGAAGATGACCAGGACGGTGATGGCGATGCCGGCGGCCGTGCACCACAGCCAGGAGGGGCCGCCGACGAGCGCGGAGACGCTGTCGCCGAAGATCGTGTTCTGTACGCCGAACCAGCCGACGAGGCTGACCGAGATGACCAGGCTGACCAGCGCGGAGCCGTTGCGGCCGAAGCCCGCCCAGCGGGTGAGCAGCGGCGTGGCCAGCCCCTCGCGCATGCCGGCCAGGCCGATGGCGAAGATGACGACCTCGAGGATCACCGCGCCGAGGGTGAACGCCAGGAAGGCGTCGCCGAAGGTCATGCCGACGCCGATGGTGGCGCCGAGGGTGAACTGCGAGATGGAGCCCGACTGCGCGAGCCACTGCAGCAGCATGGTCCAGAAGCCGAGCCGCTTGTCGCGCGGGACGCGGGAGAGCGCGTAGTCGTCGCTGCCGACGGCTCCCGTGGCCGTGTCCCCGGCGGGGTTCTTGTCCATGGTCATGATCACGACCCTCCGGGTTCGCGGCCGAGGGTCTGCAGCCGGGTCAGCGAGCCGTAGCGGGACACGAGGGCGTCGAACTCCTGGTCGTCGTGGAAGTCGAGCTGTCCGCCGCCGAAGGCCTTGGCGGTCTCGACGGCGAACCGGGCGGCGGCCGCGATGTCGGTCTCGTGGCTGGCGCCCGTCTGGCAGCCGGGCACCGCCGCCGCGGAGGTGATCGCGAGGCCGACGACGGGAGCCGCCGTCGCCGTGGCCGGCTGCAGGATCGAATTGATGTGGTGTACACCGTTACCGTACGGGGTGATGTCCTGCGTGGTCACGGGGTACGTGACCAAGGGCTCACCGGTCACGACGGCCAGCAGTTCGCCGAGCCGCTCGCTCACCTTGAGCACCCAGCCCTCCTTGACGGTGGGCGACAGGGCGAGGCCCTTGTGGTTGATGATCCGGTTGCCCTTGGTGGTGTCGATGGAGAGCACGGCCTCCATCTCGCCGGTGACCTCGTGCCGGTTCATGGTCGCGATGTCGACGGGCGAGTCCATGAAGGGCACCGGGTCGTGCGGCGCGGTCGGGGCGTTCGGACAGATGTGGGTGGCCACGACCACGTCGCCGTCGAGCACGTCGCCCCGGCGCCGCATGTCGAGCAGCTTGGCGGCGGTGGCGAGCGCCGCGACGGCGCCGTCCGCGTCGGAGACCAGGCCGACCGCCTCCGGGCGCGCCCCGACGCCGCCGAGCCGCCCCACCACGCCGAGCGTCCGCGCCGTACCGCCACGGGTACGGCCCGCCCGGCCCGGTATCCGCACGAGCACGAAGTCCGTCGAGCCGCGCTCGCCGGTGACGGTGGTGACCTCGGCGCCGGAGCCGCCGGGACCCGCCACGGAGTCGAGGTGGGCGGCGACGCGCTTGCCGTCGACGTCGGGATCGTCGAGCAGATCCACGAGGTCCAGGACGTACTTCAACATGGGCAGTTCTCCTGATCCGCACCGGGGCGGTGCTGACAGCAGGTTCGGGATCGACTAGCGTTGTCCGCAACTGTTTCCCGTTATCTGCAATACGGGTCTGCATGGTGAGATGCGAGGAGAGGAGCCGCCATGGCCGGGCGCCCCGTGCAGCCCGCCGACCGCAGGACGCCCGCAGGGGCGCTGCAGACCGTCGACCGGGCCCTGCTGGTGCTGCTGGCGTTCGAACGCACCCGGCCGGACTGGGGCGTCACCGAGATCGCCGCCGAGTTCGGCTGGGACACCTCGGTCGCCCAGCGCCTGCTGTCCACCCTCGCGGGCCGCGGCTTCCTGGTCTCCGACCCGGCGACCCGGCGCTACCGCATCGGCCCGGCCGCCCTGCGCCTCGGGCGTCTGTGGGAGCGGTCGGGCTCGTTGGAGCTGCTCGCGGAGCCGGTCCTCCAGGAGCTGCGGGCGGCGACCGGTGACACGGTCCTCTTCTGCCTGCCCGACAGCTTCCACATGCGCTGCGTCGCCGCCGTCGAGGGCGAGGAGGGGCCGCTGCGCTACTACCCGCTGGTCGGCGAGCTGTACCCGGCGCACGCGGGCGCCACCAGCAAGTCGTTCTACGCCTTCCTGCCCGACGAGCAGCGCCACCGGCTCTTCCGCGGCCGCCCCATGGCCCGCTTCACCGAGCGCACGGTCACCGACCCCGACCAGCTGGAGCGCGAGTTCCGCCAGGTCCGCGCCCGGGGTTACGCCTGGACGGTCGGCGAGTACGACGCCGGCATCGGCACGGTCGCCATGCCGGTGTTCCTCGGCTCGGAGCCCTACGGCAGCCTCAGCCTCGGCGCAGCCAAGGAGCGCTTCCCGCAGGGGCCCGAGGACCGGCTGGAGGTGCTGACCCGCGCCGCCCGGCTGCTGGAGCAGCGCCTGACGCACCCGCCCCAGCACCACCGGCGCCCGCGCCCGCCCCGTACCGCGACCACCGGCTGACCCCGGCCCCGCCGCCCCAGCAAACTGCCCGTTCCACGCCCCACCGATCCACCCTTCTGCGAGGACCGACCCCGTGAATCTCCTGCTCCTGTCCAACTCCACCCAGCACGGCCGCGGCTACCTGGAACACGCCCTCGACACCGTGACCGGCTTCCTGCCCGCCGGGGCGCGGCTGGCGTTCGTCCCGTACGCGCTCGCCGACCACGACGGCTACACCGCCCGGGTGCGCGACGCGCTCACCGGCGCGGGGATCGGGGTGCGGGGCGTGCACGAGGGCGGCGACCCGCTCGCCCGGCTCGGGGAGGCGGACGCCGTGTTCGTGGGCGGCGGCAACTCCTTCCGGCTGCTCTCCGCGCTGTACCGCACGGGGCTGCGGGAGGCGCTGACCGAGGCCGTGCGCGGCGGGCTGCCGTACATGGGGGCGAGCGCCGGGACCAACATGGCGGCGCCCTCGCTGCGGACCACCAACGACATGCCGATCGTCGAGCCGCCGTCCTTCGAGGCGCTCGGGCTGGTCCCCTTCCAGATCAACCCGCACTACCTCGATGCGGACCCCGCCTCGACGCACAAGGGCGAGACCCGCGAGGAGCGGCTGAGGGAGTTCCTGGAGGAGAACGACGTGCCGGTACTGGGCCTGCGCGAGGGCTCCTGGCTGCGGGTCGAGGGCGGGCGGGCCGTGCTCGGCGGCGAGCGCGACGCCCGGCTGTTCCGGCGGGGCACGGACCCGCAGGAGCTGCTGGTGGGCTCGGACCTGTCCGGGCTCCTGCGGACCCGGGCCGAGTTCGACGCCCGCGCCTGAGCACGACGACGCCGGAGACCCGTGCGGGTCTCCGGCGTCGCGTTCCCGGCCGGGTCAGCGCTTGATCTCCTTGATCTTCAGCATGCGCGTGATGACCTTGTCCAGTTCCTCGTCGTCGAAGACCTTCTTCCAGTCCTCCCGCACGATGGACTCACGGCCGTAGTCCATGGCGATCAGGCAGGCGTCGGAGAACGGGTTGGAGCCCTTGAGCGTGTTGGCGAGGGCGACCTGGGTGTGGCCGAGCAGCATGGCGCGGGCGGCCTTCTCGGGGACGCCGACGGTGTGGACGGTCTCGTGCAGGGCCTCGGTCAGCAGGGCGCCGACCATGCAGGCGATGGTCTCGACCAGGGTCGGCTCCAGCACGGCGAGCTGCTTGACGGTGACCCAGTGGACGTCGACGACCGGGGCGTACATGACGCGGATGACGGAGTCCGCCAGTTCCTGCTTGGCGGCGTCCCCGCCCTCGTAGGCGGCGACGACCTCCTGCGGGGCGGCGATGCCGCCGAAGGTGTCCTGCCACTCCTCCTTGGTGGTGCGCTCCAGGAACACCGAGGGGTGGCAGGGGTGGGCGCAGGCGTAGTGGACGTCCTCGCGGGCGAAGAGCAGACCGGCGTAGGCGGCGGCCGGGTCGAGGGTGAGGACGACGGTGCCCGGCTTCATGAGCGGCACCAGTTCCTCGGAGACCTTGCCGAGGACCACGTCGGGCACGGCGAGGATGACGACGTCGGCCTCGGCGGCGGCGTCCTCGGACTCGGTCAGCTCGCGGCCCAGGCCGCGGATCAGCTCCTGCCCCTTGGGCGACGCCTCGCTGAAGAGCACCCGGAAGTCGCTCTCGACCAGGTTGTTGGAGACACGCTGGCCCATCTTGCCGGCGGCCCCGATGACGGCGACGGTCTTCACGTCGGCCCGGGTCTGGATCTCGGTGGCCATTACTCGCTCCTCAGGAGGGTGTTGATGCTGTGTTGCGTCCACTGGTGTTCGAGCCGGGCGGTGGCGTCGTAGCCCTCGTCCTGCCACGGGAGCCAGTGCTCCACGATCTGGTTGACGCCGCGTTCTTCGGGCCCCACCGCGGCGATCATGGCGTCGTAGTCCAGGAGGCCCTCGCCGAGCGGGCAGCCGGCGTAGGTGAAGCCGACCCAGCCGTCGCGGCGGGTGAAGGCGAAGTCCTTGACGTGGATGTTGACCACGTGGGGCGCGGTGGCGGCCACGACGTCGGCGGGGCGTTCCAGCCGGGCGACGCTGTTGCCCGGATCCAGGACGATGCCGAGGTGCGGGTCGTCGACGGCGCGCACGACGTCCACGAGGTCGTCGGTGGCGACCTGTTCGTAGGTCTCCAGGCCGAGGGTGACGCCGGCGGCCGCGTAGCGGGGCACGGCCTCCTTCAGGAGGGCCACCGCCTCGGCGGTGCCGGGCCGGTGGTCGGCCGTGTTGAGCATGGAGCGGACCAGGGTCACGCCCAGCTCGCCCGCCGTGTCGAGGTACTTCAGCAGGTGCCCGGGGCGGATGCCCCGGGTGCCCAGTTCCAGGGTCAGGCCGAGGTCGCCGGCGGTGGCCCGGAGGTCGGCGAGTTCCGCGCGGTCACAGGACTCGACGGGCGCGTAGTCGCAGATCTGGAAGACCTCGCCGCCCAGTTCCGCCGTGTCGCGGAGCATGTCCGGCAGGGACATCGGCTCGGGTGCCCGGGACGAGATGCGCCAGAAGTACGCGTAGGTGCTGATGCCGTACGCCATCACGCCACCGCCGCCGGGGTCGTGGCCGGGGAGCGGATCTCGTCGAGGATCGCCTCGACGTTCGCCGGGTCGTGGGCGAAGCGGCCGAGGAAGAGGCCCTCGACGGTTCCGGCCAGGCGGGTCAGCAGGCCGGGGCCGGCGCTGCCGCCGTAGATGACGGTGGAACCGGCGTGCTGGGGCCGGGAGCCGAGCCAGCCGCGCAGGGCGGTGCAGACGGCGGCGATGTGGTCGGCGGAGGCGGGCTCGGGGGCGCCGATGGCCCACTGCGGCTCGTAGGCGAGGACGACGGTGCCCTCCAGACCGGCGAGCAGGCGCTCCGCCTCGGCGACCGTGCGGGCGGCGGCGTCGGCCGGGTCGGCCTCGTCGCGTTCGCCGACGCACAGGACGGGCGTGAGGCCGTTGCGCAGGGCGGCGGCGGTCTTGGCGGCGACCACGGTGTCGCCCTCGCCGTACAGGCGGCGGCGCTCGGCGTGGCCGACCTCGGCGTAGCGGCAGCCGATCTCCTTGAGGAGGGGCCCGCCGACCTCGCCGGTGTAGGGGCCGCTGTCCTCGGTGGCGATGTCCTGGGCGCCGAGGGCGACGCCGTAGGGGGCGAGGATGCCGGTGGCGGGGACCAGGGCCGGGAAGGCGGGGAGGACGAAGAGGCGCGCGGCGCCGGAGGCCGTGGCGGGGTGGCGCTCGGCCAGGGCGGCGATCCTGCGGGACCAGTTGAGCGTCTGGTGGTGGCCGAAGTACATCTTCAGGCTCACCCCCAGCAGCACGGGTGACGGTGCGGGGGCGGGCATCAGGCGGCCGCCCCGCCGTCGGCCGCGCTGCCGTTCGCCGCACCGGCGTCGTCGGCGGTCTCGTAGTCGCTCATCAGCTGGACCTTGGCGGCCGACGCCGAGCTCTCGTCGAAGCGGTAGGTGAGCCACTCGGCGGCCAGGCGGCGGGCGAGTTCGAGGCCGACGACGCGCTGGCCGAAGGTGAGGACCTGCGCGTTGTTGGAGAGGATCGCCCGCTCGACGGAGAAGGAGTCGTGGGCGGTCACGGCCCTGATGCCCTTGACCTTGTTGGCGGCGATGGCGACGCCGAGGCCGGTGCCGCACACCAGCAGGGCGCGGTCGGCCTCGCCGCGCGCGACCATCTCGGCGGCGGCGATGGCCACCTTGGGGTAGGCGGTGTGGCCGTCGGCGTCGACGCCGACGTCGGTGACCTCGGCGACCAGGGCGCTGTCGAGCAGGTCCTGCTTGAGGGCTTCCTTGTACTGGTGGCCTGCGTCGTCGGAGCCGACGACGATGCGGAGCTTGTCGGTCATGGCGGCTTTCCTCAGTGGTTGAGCAGTACGCCGTGGACGGCGCGGGTGATCAGGGCGAGCGAGTGGGCGCCCGCGTCGGGGGTGCCGAGGGACTTCTCGGCGTGCGGGCGGGCCCGGCCCCGGCGGGGCAGCAGGCCGGCGGTGCCGGCGGCGGCCTCGGTGGCGGCGGTGGCGGCGCGGTCCCAGGCGTCGGACAGCGGCAGGCCCTCGGCCGTGGCGGCGGCCAGCGTGTCGGCGAAGGGCACGAGGACGTCGACCATGGTCTTGTCGCCGACCTCGGCCCCGCCCAGCCGGCGCACGGCGGCGGAGGCCTCCGTGACCCCGTCGGCGACCCGTGGGGCGTCCGGGGCCTCCTGGTCGCCGAGCGCCGTGCCGAGCGAGCGCAGGATCGTGCCCCACAGGGCGCCGGAGGTGCCGCCCGCCTTGTCGGCCCAGGCGTCGGCGGCCCGGGCGAGGACCGTACCGGCGCCCGCGCCGAGCCCGTGGGCGTCGGTGGCGGCCCGCTGGGCGGCGGTGGAGCCGCGCCGCATGCCGATGCCGTGGTCCCCGTCGCCGGCCACCGCGTCGATGCGGCCGAGTTCGTCGGCGTGGGTGTCGACGACACGGGCCACCGCGTCCAGCGCGGCGAGGACGGTGCCGGCGGCCTCGCGGGAGGCGTCGGAGGCGGGGGGTAGGGCGGCCGTGTCGGGTACGGCGGTGTCCTGGGCCCGCGTGGTCACGGGCGCCTGCTCCGGCTCCGGGGTGCCGAGGGCGCCCTTGCGGTAGGCGGGGGTGTCGGCGGGGGCCCGCCACAGCTCCTCCAGGCGGTCGTCCAGCCAGGTCAGGGTCAGCGAGACGCCGGCCATGTCGAAGCTGGTGACCAGTTCGCCGACCTCGGGGTCGACGATCTCCACGCCGGCCTCGCCGAGGAGCGCCGCGACCTTGCGGTAGACGACGAACAGTTCCTCGTACTTGACCGAGCCGAGGCCGTTGAGGATCACGGCGGCGCGCTGTCCCCCGGGACCCGCGACGTCCTCGGGGAGTTCCCCGAGGAGGGTCTCGACCAGCAGCCGGGCGGCCTCGTCGGCGGTGGGCAGCGCCTCCTCGCCGATGCCGGGCTCGCCGTGGATGCCGAGGCCCACGGCCATGCGGGCCTCGGGGACGGTGAACAGGGGGTGGTCGGCGCCGGGCAGGGTGCAGCCGGAGAAGGCGATGCCGAAGGAGCGGGTGCGGGCGCCGGCCCGTTCGGCGACGCCCAGCACCTCGTCCAGGGGCAGTCCCTGCTCGGCCGCGACGGCGGCCGCCTTGAAGACGGGCAGGTCGCCGGCTATGCCACGCCGCTTCGCGGAATCGTCGGGGCCCGCGCTGGAGATGTCGTCGGCGACGGCGAAGGTCCGGGTGTCGATGCCGTCGGCGGCCAGCCGCTCGGCGGCCTGTCCGAAGTGCAGGACGTCACCGGCGTAGTTGCCGTACATCAGCAGCACTCCGGCGCCGCCGTGCGCGGCCTCGGCCACCGAGTGGATCTGCCGGGCGGAGGGCGAGGCGAAGACGTTGCCGACGGCCGCGCCGTGGGCGAGCCCCCGGCCGACCAGGCCGGAGAAGGCGGGGTAGTGGCCGGAGCCGCCGCCGATGACCACGGCGACCTGGCCGGCCGGGGTGGCCGCGGCCCGGACGACTCCGCCGGTGACCGGCCGCACCCAGCGCCGGTGCGCGGCGGCGAAGCCCTCCAGCGCCTCGTCGGCGAAGGCGGCGGGGTCGTTGAACAGGCGGGTCATCCTATGGCCTCCTTGGCCTGGTGCTCGGCGGCGGCCGGTTCGTCGGTGCTGTGGCGCACGGCGAGCAGGATCATCAGGGCCGCGGAGAGCAGCATGAAGAAGCCGACGAGGTAGAGCGGTACGTAGTAGGCGCCGGTCCAGTCCTTGAGCCAGCCGGTGATGTAGCTGGACGCGAACCCGGCGATGTTGCCCGCGGTGTTGATCAGGGCGATGCCGGCCGCGGCGGCGGCTCCGGTCAGGAAGCGGGAGGGCACCGACCAGAAGACCGGCAGGGCGGCGAAGATGGCGCAGGCGGTCACGGTGATGACGGCGACCGTGGCGGTCGGGGAGCCCATGTAGAGGGCGAGCGGGATGGACACTCCGCCGACGACGGCCGGGCCGGCCACGTGCCAGGTGCGGGTGCCGTGGCGGGTGGCGTGCCGGGACCAGAAGAAGAGGACGACGGCGGCGGGCAGGTACGGGATGGCGGTGATCCAGGCCTTGTCCATGACGCTGAACGTGGTGTCGTACTGGTCCTGGAAGCCGTTGATGATCGTCGGCAGGAAGAAGGCGAGGGCGTACAGGCCGTAGACGAAGCCGAAGTAGACGGCGGCGAGGATCCACACGCGTCCGCTGGTGAAGGCCTTCTTGAGGTCGCCCTTGGCGTGCTTGCTCTCGTGGCCGGTCTTCTGGGCGTTCTCGGCGGCGAGTTCGGTGGTCAGCCAGTCGCGCTCGGCGGGGGTGAGCCACTTGGCGTCGGCGGGCTTGTCGATCAGGTAGAACCAGGCGACGACGCCCAGGATGATCGCGGGCAGCGACACGAACAGGAACATCACGCGCCAGCCCTCGAGACCGAACAGCCCGTGCCGGCCGATCAGCCAGCCCGCGAGCGGGGCGCCGAAGACCGTGGTCAGCGGCTGGGCCAGGTAGAACAGGCCGAGGATCTTGGTGCGGTGACGCGAGGGCACCCACTGGCTGAGGAAGAGGATCGCGCCGGGGAAGAAACCCGCCTCGGCGACGCCGAGCAGGAAACGGAGCGTGTAGAGCTGGCCGCTGCTGCTGACCCACGTGAAGAGCAGGGAGACGATGCCCCAGGTCACCATGATCCGGGCCAGCCAGCGGCGGGCTCCGAAGCGGTGCAGGGCCATGTTGCTGGGGACCTCGAGCACGATGTAGCCGAGGAAGAAGATCCCGGACGCGAAGCCGAACTGGGCGGCGGTCAGGGCGAGGTCCTGTCCCATGCCGTTCGGTTCGGCGAACGAGACGGCCGTGCGGTCCAGGTAGTTCACGAAGAACATCAGCGCCACGAACGGCACGAGACGGACTGAGACCTTCTTGATGGCAGTTCTCTCGACTGCCGTGGATGGCGCTTGGGCACCCATGGGCGACTCCTCGGCTCGCCCGGACAACTCCGTCCGGGTTGGGTCACTCCGGGTGGTCCGCCACGAGGGCGGCCGACCGGTTCGGATTCACGCTAAGCCTCCGGAACCAAATTGGTCACCAATTTACCAGTGTGGCGAGGGTCATAGATCTTCCCATGACCCAACTCTTGACAAACCACACCCGAAAACGCGATGAACTGCCTGGTCAGCCGTGCACGCGCGGCATCTGGTTGACTGGTGACCGTGACCAGTCAGCCTGATCAGCACAGCTCCGCCGCCGCGCCCGACCTCGCGCAGCTGCTGCGCCCCGTGGTGCGCGAGTCGTCCGTCAGCGAGGTCGCCAAGCGCCTCCTCGACCACCTCTCGGCCGGCGACATCCGGCCCGGTACCCGGCTGCCCGCCGAGCGGCAGCTCGCCGAGGCCCTCGGCGTCGCCCGGTCCAGCGTGCGCGGCGCGCTCTCGGCCCTGGACGTCCTCGGGATCATCGAGATCCGTCCCGGTTCCGGCTCCTACGTGCGCGAGGGCACCTCGGAGTTCCTGCCCCGGGCGATCAACTGGGGGCTGATGCTGGGCCAGCGCCGCACCCAGGACCTGGTCGAGGTCCGCACGTACATGGAGGGCGTCTCGGCCCGGCTGGCGGCCGAGCGCGCGAGCGACGAGGACGTGGCGCGGCTGGAGGAGCACCTGCGGCACATGCGCGACGCCGGCGGGGACGTCACGGCGTTCATCGACGCCGACATCGCCTTCCACCTGGAGACGGCCCGCATCGCCCGCAACACCGTGCTCAGCGACATCCTGCACAGCATCCGCGCGCTGCTCCAGGTCTGGATGGAGCGCGTCAGCGACATCGAGGGCACGGTCAGCGGCACGCTGTGCGAGCACGACGCGGTGCTCCAGGCGATCCGCGACCGCGACCCGGAGGCGGCGGACCGGGCGATGGCCGAGCACATGCGGATGGCCAGCGCACGGCTGCGCGCCTCGGTGGACGGCTCCGCAGACGGCTCGGCGGACGGCTCAGCGGACGGCTCGGTGGACGGCGAGGCCTGACGAGGCGTCAGCCCGTCGGGCGGTCTGTCGGAGATGTCGCGCCGTCAATAGCCTGGGGGAACAAGGCCGTTGTCGAGCGAGGAGCCTCATGTCCACCGCGCAGCAGGTCCCCGACATCCTCTCCCCCGAGTTCGCCGCGAACCCTTACCCGGTCTACCGGACGATGCGGGACAGCGCGCCCCTCATCCGGCACGAGGCCACCCAGAGCTGGATCGTCTCGCGCTACGAGGACGTGGAACGCGTCTTCAAGGACCGGGAGGGGCAGTTCACGACGGAGAACTACGACTGGCAGCTCGAACCCGTGCACGGCCGGACGATCCTCCAGCTCAGCGGCCGGGAGCACGCGGTCCGGCGCGCGCTGGTCGCCCCGGCCTTCCGCGGGGCCGACCTCCAGGAGCGGTTCCTGCCGGTGATCGAGCGCAACTCCCGTGAGCTGATCCACGCGTTCCGCCGCACGGGCCGCGCCGACCTGGTCGCCGACTACGCCACCCGGTTCCCCGTCAACGTCATCGCGGACATGCTGGGCCTGGACAAGGCCGACCACGACCGGTTCCACGGCTGGTACACGTCGGTCATCGCGTTCCTGGGCAACCTGTCGGGGGACCAGGAGGTGGCCGCCGCCGGTGCGCGCACCCGGGTGGAGTTCGCCGAGTACATGATCCCGATCATCCGGGAGCGCCGTGAGAAGCCGGGCGACGACCTGTTGTCCACGCTGTGCGCCGCCGAGGTGGACGGGGTGCGGATGAGCGACGAGGACATCAAGGCGTTCTGCAGTCTGCTGCTCGCGGCGGGGGGCGAGACCACCGACAAGGCGATCGCCGGGATCTTCGCCAACCTGCTGGCCCATCCGGAGCAGTTGGCGGCCGTGCGCGAGGACCGCGGGCTGATCCCGCGCGCCTTCGCCGAGACGCTCCGCTACACCCCGCCGGTCCACATGATCATGCGTCAGACGGCGACGGAGGTCACGCTCAGCGGCGGCACGATACCCGCCGGTGCCACCGTCACCTGCCTGATAGGCGCGGCCAACCGGGACGAGAGCCGCTACCGCGACCCGGACCGCTTCGACATCATGCGCGACGACCTGACCACCACGACGGCCTTCTCGGCCGCCGCCGACCATCTCGCCTTCGCGCTCGGCCGGCACTTCTGCGTCGGGGCGCTGCTGGCGAAGGCGGAGGTGGAGACCGGGGTCGGACAGCTCCTGGACGCCCTGCCCGACCTGCGGACGGAGGACGGGTTCGAGGTGGTGGAGCAGGGTGTGTTCACCCGGGGACCGCAGTCGCTGCCGGTGCGGTTCACCCCCGCGGCCTGACGGGCCGTACGCCTCAGGCGACGACGGGGGTGAAGACGGCGGGCAGCGTCGTCAGGCCGCGCATCCAGATGGACGGGCGCCAGGTCAACTCCCCCGGTTCTACGGCGAGTACGAGGTCGGGAAGGCGTTCGAGCAGCGTTTCGACCGCGGTGCGGGCGATGACGTCGGCGAGCAGGGGCGCCGGGTAGGGGCACCGGTGTTCGCCGTTGCTGAAGGACAGGTGCGCGGAGTTCTCGGCGCCGACGTGTGCCTCGGGCCAGAGCTGCGGGTCGGTGTTGGCTGCGGCGAGGCCGAGGACGAGGCAGTCTCCGGCCCGGATCTGGCGGCCGCCCAGCTGGGTGTCGTTGACGGCCCAGCGGCCGATGAAGTTCTGCGTGGGGGTGTCCAGCCACAGCACCTCGTTGAGGGCCTCCCCCACGCTGAGGCGGCCGCCGGAGACGTTGAGCGCGAAGCGTTCGTCGGTGAGCAGCAGCCGCAGGGTGTTGCCGATCCAGTTGGCGGTGGGCTGCTGGGCGGCGGCGATGACGGAGATCAGGTCCTGGACGATCTCCTCGTCGGTCAGTCCGGCCGGGTGGGTCAGCATCCGGGAGGTGACGTCGGGGCCGGGGCGTTCCCGCTTGTGGCGCACCAGCCGGTGGATGCGCTCGCCCACGCGGGTGTACGCGGCGACCGGGTCGTCTCCCTCGGCCGCGTCGAGGGAGACGCGCAGGTCCTCGACGAGCTGCTGGGTCTCGCCGCCGCCGTGCGGCATCCCGCACATCCGCACGGCGGCGATCATCGGCAGCGGGTGCGCGTAGCCGCTCATCAGCTCGGCCCGGCCGCTGCCCGCGAAGGAGGCGATGAGCCGGCCGGCGAGGTGCCGGCAGTCCCGGGCCAGCTCGAACTGGTCGATGCCGGCCAGTGCCTGGGTGATGACCCCGGCCCGCCGCCGGTGTTCCTCGCCCTCGGCGAACAGGACGGACGGCTGGTGGCCCACGTAGGGCAGCAGGGGCCAGTCGGGCGGGATGCTGCCCCACTGGTTCCAGCGGCGCGAGTCCCGGGCGAACAGCTCGTCGTGGCTGGTCACGTAGCTGACCTCGGGGTAGCCGAGGACCAGCCAGGCGGGGATGCCGCCGTCGAGGAGCACGGGGGCGACGGGGCCGTGCGCGCCGCGCAGTCCGCGGTACAGCTCCGACGGCGTCTGCTGGTACTCCAGTCCGGCCAGCGGCACGGCGTCGGGGTGCGCGGGGCAGCCCGGTGCGGGGACGGGGTGGGGCGAGGGGTCGAGGTCGGTCACGATGCGCTCTCCTGGGCCAGGGCCAGTTGGTAGAGGTGGTCCACGAGGGTGACCAGCACGGTCTTGCCCGACGTCCGCACCCGCGCGTCGCAGTCGATCAGCGGCACGTGGTCGGGCAGCGCGAGGGCCTGCCGGATCTCGTCCAGGGAGTGCCGGGCGGTGTCGTCGTCGAAGCGGTTCACGGCCACCACGAACGGGGTGCGGTGATGCTCCAGCCGGTCTATCGCGTACCAGGAGTCGTCCATCCGGCGGGTGTCCACCAGGACGACCGCGCCGAGGGTGCCGGAGAACAGCCGGTCCCACAGGAACCAGAAGCGCTCCTGGCCGGGGGCGCCGAACAGGTACAGCACCATGCGGTCGTTGAGGCTGATGCGGCCGAAGTCGAAGGCCACCGTGGTGGTGGTCTTCGCGGTGACCGAGCCCGTCTCGTCGACGCCGACCCCGGCCTGGGTCATGACCTCTTCGGTGTTGAGCGGCCGGATCTCGCTCACCGAGCGGACGAGGGTGGTCTTGCCGACTCCGAAGCCTCCCACGACGACGATCTTCAGCCCGGTCTCCGCGGCGTCGGTCAGGGGCTTGCGGCCGGAGGGCGCGGTGGCGTCCGGGGGCGCGGCGGCCGGCGGGTCAGAGGTTGCGGAGCCCATGGAGCACCTCCTGGAGAAGGGCGGTATCGGGGTGCGACGCGGCGGTCTGCCCCAGGCGCGGATGGCGGGCGGTGATGGTCCCGGTGGCGAGCAGGTCGCCGAGCAGGATGCGGACCACCGTGATCGGCAGGGCCAGCTCGGCGGCGAGTTCCACCACGGCCGTGGGGTGCCGGCACAGGTCGAGGATGCGGACGTGTTCCGACTGCATGCCGGCCGTCGGCCCGCACTCGGCGACCACCAGGGTGACGAGGTCGAAGGAGTCGTCGGCCCGGCTGCGCCCGCCCGTGACCGTGTAGAGCCGGTCGGGTGCGCCGGTGTCCACGGGCCTGCGGGTCACGACGAGCTGCTCCCGGGGACGGCGTGGCGGGGCTCGGCCCTCAGGTGGTCGCCGATCTGCTCGACCATCTCGGTCATCTGGTGGCCGACCACGCCGGGGTCGGCGTCCTCCACCGCGACGACGGCCAGGTGGGCGCCCTGGCCCGCCTCCACGATGAACAGCAGGCCGCCGTGGAACTCGGTCATGGAGTGCCGGACGCCGCCGGTGCCGTTGCCGAATTCGACGGAGGCGCCCTGGGCGAGGGCCTGGATGCCCGAACAGATCGCGGCGAGCTGGTCGGCGCGGTCGAGGGTGAGGTGCTCGGTCCAGCAGAGCTTGAGACCGTCGCGGGACAGGACGAGGGCGTGGCGGGTACCGGGGGTGCGGTCCAGGAGGTTCTGCAGGAGCCAGGTGAGGCTGTTGTCGGTGGTCTGCATGGTGGGTGCGGGGACGGTGGTTCCTGGTGCTGCGGTCACCGGCCCGTTCCTCCAATCTCAGGAGCGGCACGAGCGAGGGGGGCGAGAGGCGGGGTGGGGGTACCGGGCTGCGCCGTACCGTGCCGGGCGGTGTGCCGGTAGGGCGTCGGTCCGGCACCTAGGGGGCGGGCGGTTCGGACTCCGGTGCCCCGCCCGCCGCTGCGGACCGCCGTCCGCGGTGGAAGGCGCCGAAGCTGGCCCCGGCGTCGCGGGGGGCGGACGCCGCCGGTTCGGCGGGCCGCCGGTGGTCGTCCCGCCGTTCGCGCTCCGCGTCGGCCTCGGCCATGGTGCGCCCCGGGGAGCGCACGGGCAGGCCGCCCGACGTGGCCGCCGCGGGGCCGGGCCGCGCCGTCTGTGCGGGCAGCCGGGCCGGCTCCGCCGGCCGGACGTCCGGGACGCGCCGCGCGAAGGCCGGGACCTCCGCGGCGGGGGCGGGACCGGGGACGGCGGAGGTGCCGGCACCTCCGAAGGTGCGGCCGGCCAGGGCGGGCGCCGGCTCCCGTTGCTGGGCGAGCAGCTGGGGCGGCACCAGGACGACGACGCCCGTGCCGCCGCGCGAGGAGGGCCGGTAGCTGACCCCGACGCCGTACTTGGCTGCCAGTCGTCCCACCACGGCGAGGCCGAGGCGGGTGCCCTGCAGCGAGGCCAGGTCGTTCATCCGCCCCGACACGGCCTGTTCGGCGTGGCGCATGGCCGCGTCGGCCATCTTCAGCCCGCTGTCCTCGATGGTGACGACGATTCCGGCGGTACGTTCCTCCACGTAGACGTGGACCTCGTCGATGGGCGGCGAGAAGTTGGCGGCGTTGTCCATGAGTTCGGCCAGCAGGTGCATGACGCCCTCGGCCGCGTAGCCGGAGATCGCGGCGTTGGTGGAGCAGTGCATGCGGACCCGCTGGTAGGCGGCGATCCGGCCGACGGCGCCGCGCAGGATGCTCTCCATCACGATGGGCCTGTTCCAGGCCCGGCTGGAGCGCCCGCCCATCAGGAGGGCCAGCCGGTCGGTGATGAGGCCGAGCTGCGAGGTGCTGTGGTCCAGGCGCAGCAGGTCGCCGAGGACCTCCTCGCCGTGCCGGTCCTGCATCTCCCTCAGGTCGGCGAGCATGCTGACGGCCTTGGCCTGGACGCGGCTGAGGGACTTGGCGGAGGCGGCCTGCGCGGCGGCGGTGCGCCGTTCGCTGTGGGCCAGTTCCCGCACGAACAGCTCGGCGCAGGCGCGCGCCGCGCTCCCCCGGGGCCAGTCCAGTTCGGACAGGACGATCTCCGCCGAGGTGCCGTCCCGCAGCTTCTCCACCGCCGCGGGCAGGGTGCTGTCCGTGAGGTGTTCCAGCTCGGCGGTGCCCGCGCGGGCCTCCCGCACGGCCTGCTGCCGCCGGGACTCGGCGTCCGCGGCGTGCCGTACGGCGTCCTCCACCAGAACGGCGAAGCTCTGGGCGACCTGTCGCAGGTGGGGGCCGGAGGAGGGAGCGGTGTTGGCGACGGCCTCGTCCGCGCCGGTGCCGTCGCGGACTTGCTGCGCGATGCCGGGCAGGGCGACGTTGACCAGGTGCACGAGCCCGGCGTTCTCCTGGGCGAGCTGGGCCTTGAGGGCGCTGATCTCGGCCCGCCGGACCGCCGCCGTCCGGCGGGCCCGGCCGACCAGGTAGGAGCCGAGGCACACGGACACGGCGACGCACAGCCAGGACGTGACGGCGAGGGTCGCGGTCCAGCTCCGGGCGGTCTCGGGGGCGGCCGCCCAGGCGGCGCCGGCGGCCGCGGCGGCGGCCGGCAGCACGAGCAGCGGGACGGCCGGGGTGGAGCGGCCGGGTTTCTGCGTCCGGGGCGGGGTGGGGGGTGCAGACACTGACATTCCGCGGTCCCTCGGGTCCTTGAGAGCGGGGAGAAGGCCGGTCGACCTGGAGCGGCCGCGGGCCGGAGCCGTACCACCGGGTGAATGGTGATCACTCCGGCGGGCGTGCGGTTCATGCTAGTCAGCGCGTCGGCCACGCAGGCCGGACCGACCGCAGACCCCACCGAGGAGCGAACTCTCCCGACATCTCGCCCATCGAACGCAGCGATGTGGTACTGGCGTTCCTGTCGGGGTGGACGGTTCCGGGCTGACAGCCCGACAGCTCCGTCTGGACGAGTGTGGGATGCGGTGCGGCCCGACTCCGGTTCGGATGGGTGCCATGCGCAGACCCATAGCCGTGGCGCAACGCCACTCACGCCTGATCGCCTCGGGCGTCATCCTCGCCGCCCAGTCACTCCTCCTGACCCTCTCCGCGGTCCCGGCCACGGCCTCGGCCGACGACACGCGGACCCCCGCCCGCGGCACCGCCCACATGGGCACGGGCGTCCTGGCCCACGAAGGGGTCCAGGGCCGTCCCGTCGGCACCCGCGTCGCCCAGACCGAGGGGGTGGACGTCTCCAGCCACCAGGGCAACGTCGCGTGGCCGACCCTGTGGAAGAGCGGCGTGAAGTGGGCCTATGTGAAGGCCACCGAGGGGACCTCCTACCGGAACCCGTACTTCGCCCAGCAGTACGGCGGTTCGTACGACGCCGGCATGGTCCGCGGCGCGTACCACTTCGCGACCCCGGACACCGCCGGCGGCGCCGCCCAGGCCGACTACTTCGTCGACCACGGCGGGGCCTGGTCCAAGGACGGCAAGACGCTGCCGGGCGTCCTGGACATCGAGTACAACCCGTACGGGGCCACCTGCTACGGCCGGACGCACAGTCAGATGGTGAGCTGGATCCGGGCCTTCCTGGACCGGTACAAGGCGCGCACCGGCCGCCATGCCGTCATCTACACGTCCACCAACTGGTGGACGCAGTGCACCGGGAACTACAGCGGTTTCGGCGCGAGCAACCCGCTGTGGGTCGCCCGCTACGCCTCGACCGTCGGGGCGCTCCCGGCCGGCTGGGGCTTCCACACCATGTGGCAGTACACCTCGTCCGGGCCGACCGTCGGGGACCACGACAAGTTCAACGGTTCGCTGGACCGCGTCAAGGCCCTGGCCAACGGCTGACGCGCACCGGAGGGGCGCCGGCCGCGGGCTCAGCGGCCGGCGAGGGTGTCCATGAGACCGGCGACCTGCTCGCGGACCACGTCCCGGGCCGCGGCGGGCAGGGCGCCGACGTCCGTTCCCGCCAGGGTGTCCAGTGCCCCGTCGGCACCCGTGTCGCACGGGGCCGTCCCGCTGAGCACGTCGTAGCCGTCGCGCACGGCGACGCGCAGCAGGTTCCGGCCCGGGCCGTCGGCGTGCACGGCGGTGGCGACCACCAGGGGCGGCGGGCCGCCGGCTTCGGCGGGGAGCTTGCGGTAGCCGCTGGCCAGCGGGGTGCGCCAGCGCAGCCCCAGCAGCAGGTGACGCTTCGCCATCACCTCGGCCAGGTCGGTCTCGTAGGGACGGTCGGGGCCCAGCACCGTGGCGCGGGCGTCCAGCACGAGGGCCGCGGGCAGCAGGCAGCGCAGGCTGCTGCCGACCAGGTTGCCGCCGACGGTGGCCGTCCGGCGTACCGCTCCGGTGCCCACGGAGGCCGCCGCCCGGCGCAGCACCTCCGGCACCCGGTCGTCCACCCGCTGCAGCACCACGGCCGCGCCCAGCGCCTCGGGGGCGACGACGGTCGCCTCCGGCAGCGAGCGCAGGGACATGGCCAGTTCGGGGAAGCCGTCGCGCTGCCAGGTGGCCCACACGAGCGTGGCCCCGCCGATGGGCACCGCCCCCTGCGCCATGCACTCCTGTGCTTCGGACACGGATGTGGGCTGACGCAGCAGCATGGCGATCGACCTGCTTCCCGGGAGTCGGCGGCCGGACGCACCGCGTCCACCGCCGGGTGATCACGGTCACTGGGATTGTCCGTACCGCGCAGGGGGCGCGTACAGGGCTCACTTGTTTCTCCCGTGCGCCTTCCACGCGCCGTCCTCCGCGGTGCCGCGCCGCGGGTCACGTCTCCGGGCCCTGTCTCGCGGGCCGCGTCCTACGGGTCGAGCAGCGCGTCGGCCACTTCGGCACGCAGCCGGCCGGCGTCCTTGCGGACCAGTGCGGGGACGTGGGTGTTCCACGCCGCCGCGGCACGGTCCAGGGCCGCGGCGGCCTCCCGCCGGGCGTGCCGCCCCAGCACCGCCGCGGCGAGGGGCAGGAGCGGGCGGGCGAAGGAGCGGCCCCTCACTCGTGCCTTCACGGTCACCCGCCAGTGTCCGTCCGGGGCGGGGCGCGGTACGACGGTGACGGTGACGCGGGCGAGCGCGTGGGTCAGGGTCCCGCGCAGGGGCGCGCGGGACGGGCGACGGCCGGTTCCGCTCGCCTGCCACCAGCCCGCGAGGTCGAGGTCGACGCGTCCGGTGCCGCCCAGGTACTTCGCCCGCTTGCGGCCGCTCGTGCTCAGCGTCGCCGACAGCGACGCCTCGCGCGGCCGTTCGGCGCTCGTGAGCCCGAGGGCGCAGTCGATCCGGACGGGGTGGCCCCGGTCGTCCTCGACGGTGACGATCTCCAGCGCGGTCTTCCGGCGGCGGTCCCAGGCGAGCACGGTCACGCACTGGTCCGCCTCCGGTTCCCCGTCCTCGGCGGGCACGGACCGGTACCGCGCGCCCGGCCGCAGATGCCGCCCCTCCTCCAGCACCAGGCCGGGCAGCGGGCGGCCGTCGGGCAGCAGCAACCGCCCTGCCTCGGCCTCCGTGTCCTGCGCGAGGTCGTGCAGCATGGCGACGCACGACTCCAGCCAGCGGCGCGGCACGGGGGCGAGGGTGACGGTGTGCTCGAAACGGGCCATGCGGCGAGGATGGCGTCCCGTCGCGTGCCGCGTCAGGGGTACGGCCGGGCAGTGAGGGGGCCGCGTTGGCTGCCGGGTTCCGGACGCCGCCCCGCCGGAGACGCGGTCGGCGTCAGGCCGTCTGCGGGCGCCGCGCGACGAACACGAACTCCCTGCCCGGGCGGTCGGGGGCCTCCCGCACCTCCCGCACCACGTACCCCTGGTCGGCCAGGTCGGCCGCCACCTCGTCCCGCTCGCGGAAGCGCAGCGTGGAGTCGGAGGTCAGCACCTCGCCGTCCGCGCCGAAGACGTAGGTCCACCGGAAGGTGACGAGCGGTCCGCTCACGTCCAGGAGGTGGCACCAGCTCTCGACGGTGCCGGTGCCGGGGTACTCCGCCACCTTGTGCGTGTGGGCGCGGGTCCACTCCTCCCAGGCCCGCCGGGCCGGGTCCCGGGTCTCGAACACCAGGTGCCCGCCGGGCCGCAGGGCCTCGTACGCGCCGCGCAGCGTTCCCCGCCAGGCGGACCGGCCGGTGATCTCCTGGGCGACGTTCGCCGTCATGGTCGCGAGGTCGACGCGCAGGGCGGGGAGCGAGGTGGCGTCGCCCAGGATCCAGCGCACCCGGCCGGCCCCCGCCTTCCCCCGGGCCACGTCGAGGCAGGCTCCGGCCGGGTCCACACCGACGGTCTCCAGGCCCCGGCCCGCCAGCAGCAGGGCGAACACCCCGGTCCCGCAGCCGATGTCCAGCGCGCTGCGGGCGCCGAACTCGCCGGCCATGTCCAGGTAGGGGCCGAGGTCGCCGCGGTCGGTGTCGAACACGTCGTAGAGCGCGGCGAGCCGCGGATGCCGGAAGCACTCGTCAGCCATACGGCCGACGATAGCGCCGGGCCCGCCGGGGAACAGGGGGAGGCATGCGCGCACTCGTCATCAACTGCACCCTCAAGCCCTCACCCCAGCCGTCCAACACCGAGGCCCTCGCCGCCACGGTCATCGCGGCACTCAAAGGCCACGGGGCGGAGGTGGACGTCGTACGGGCCGTCGACCTGAACCTGAAACCGGGGGTCGCGACCGACATGGGCGACGGGGACGACTGGCCGGGCGTGCACGAGAAGCTGCTCGCCGCGCAGATCCTGGTCGTCGCGTCGCCGACCTGGCTCGGACGGCCCTCGTCCGTCGCCCAGCGGGTCCTGGAGCGCATGGACGCCATGCTCGGGGAGACCGACGACGAGGGCCGCCCGGTCGCCTACAACCGGGTCGCGGGCGTCCTGGTCACCGGGAACGAGGACGGCGCCCACCACGTCATCAGCGAGATCAGCGGCGGGCTCGCGGACATCGGCTACACCATTCCCGGCCAGGCCTGGACCTACTGGCACCTCGGCCCCGGACCCGGTCCGGACTTCCTCGACGACGAGCGCGGCCACGACTGGTCGGTGTCCACCGGCCGGGCCATGGCGTCCAACCTCGTGCACGCGGCCCGCGCCCTCGCCGCCATGCCGCTGCCCGCCCCGCCGTCCTGACCGCCGCGCCCGGCCGGGCATGTCTGCCGGGGCGGATACGGGGCATTCGAGCACGAGCAACGACGTACGAAACGCATGAGGAGCTGAGGTCCGCCATGACGCACGACCTGACCCCGAAGTACACGGTCCCCGGTATCGAGCGCGAGGCCGCCGGACGGCTCATCGGTGTGCTGCGCCTGCGCCTGCACGCCCTCAACGACCTGCACCTGACCCTGAAGCACGTGCACTGGAACGTGGTGGGTCCGCACTTCATCGCCGTGCACGAGATGATCGACCCCCAGGTCGACCAGGTGCGCGACATGGCCGACGACGTCGCCGAGCGCATCGCCGCGCTCGGCGGGGTGGCCCAGGGCACGCCCGGGGCGCTGGTGGCCGAGCGGAAGTGGGACGACTACTCCATCGGACGGGCGGACGCCATCGCCCACCTCGGCGCGCTCGACGTGGTGTACACCGGCGTGGTCGAGGGCATGCGCGCGGCGGTCGAGGAGGCCGGAAAGATCGACACGGCCACGGAGGACCTGCTGATCGGACAGCTCAGGGACCTGGAGCAGTTCCAGTGGTTCGTGCGGGCGCACCTGGAGAGCGCGGGCGGCGCCCTGGCGACCGGTGGTGCGACGTCCGAGACGGAGGCGGCGGAACGCGGCGCGGACGTCTCGTAACGGTGCGCGCGGGCTTCCGGGGGCCGTGTCCCGGCCGCACGGCGAGAACGGCGAAACGGCGAGAACACCGAGAGCACCGAGAACACCGAGAACGCCGAGAACACAGCCCCCGGGCCCGCTCAGCGCCGGCCGAGGCGGCGTTCGCCGCGGCTGCCCGGCTCGTAGGGCAGGTGGTAGTGGCCGAAGACCGCGCCCTCGTCCTCGGCGGCCAGCTCGCCGTCCGGGTCGATCCCGGGAGCGTCCTTGACCGTGGACTTGTCGTAGGTCACCTTCAGGTACGACGGCCCCACGGTGGCCTTGTCCACGGGCACGAAGACGAGCCGCCGTCGGGTCGGCAGGCCGATCGTGACCGTGGCGAACGCGGGCCGGTCGGTGAGGGTGTCGAAGTAGATGGACTCCAGGGACCCGATCTTGCGGCCGTCGTAGTCCACGACGTCCAGGCCGCGCCAGTCACGAATGTTTTCGGCTTCGAACATGTCCAGTCTTCCCTTCCGACCTTCCGGGGACGCGCTCACTGTCGTGTTCCCCGCTTCGCCCGGCTGTCGCCTGTTTGTCCCCTCACCGGCGTACGGAGGGCGGTCCGGGATAGGCTGCCTGGCCGGACGGAGCGCCCCGGCGGCGCGCCCGGCAGGTTCCGAAGGGGGTTCGAGTGTGGACGGCGCAGGCATTCCGGGCGGATCGGCCCGGGTACGGACCGGTGCGGTGCTGGACGTGGGCCCGCTGTCCGGCCGCCCCGGCATCCGTGCCAGCGGTGAGATCGGCGTGAGCACCCGGCTGCCCTGGGAGAACGCGCTGACCGAGCTGTCCCGGCGGCACACCGACGTGTCCTACGTGGAGCTGTCCGGCCTGCGGTTCGTCGACGTGGCCGGGGTGTCCGCGCTGGCCCTCACGGCCATGAACCTGCCGGTCGGACGGGTCGTGGTGGAACGGCCGCCCCCGCAACTGCCGCGAGTGCTGGACCTCTTCTGGCCGTCCCTGCACCGGATCGAGGTGACGCCGCGATGAGCACGGTGACCACCGAGGAGACCTTCGCCCATCCGGCGCTGTTCTACCGCTCGGAGGCCGAGTACACCGACCGGACGGTGGCGTTCGTACGGGAGGGACTGGCCGCGGGCGAGCCGGTGGCGGTGGCCGTCCCCGGCCCCCGCCTGGAGCTGGTGCGGGAGGGGCTCGGGCCGGACGCCGGGGACGTCACCCTCCTCGACATGACCGAGGCCGGGCGCAACCCGGGGCGGATCATCCCGGGCGTGCTGCGCGCCTTCGCCGACGCGCACGCCGGGACCCGGGTGCGGATCGTCGGCGAGCCGGTCTGGGCCGGCCGCAGCGACGCGGAGTACCCGGCGTGCGCCCAGCACGAGGCACTGATCAACGCCGCGTTCGCGGACCGCCCCGCGACGATCCTGTGCCCGTACGACGAGACCCGGCTGGCCGCGGGCGTCCTGGCCGACGCGCTGGTCACCCACCCGACGGTCATCGCCCAGGGGCGTAGGCGGGCCAGCGAGGCGTACGACTGGCGGGCCGTGGTCGCCCGCTACAACGAGCCGCTCGTCCGGCCGCCCGGCACCGACGTCCTCGCCTTCGCGGCCGGGGAGCTTCCGCAGGCGCGCCGCTACGCGGTCGACCGGGCCGCCTCGCTCGGGCTGGCCGGGCGGCGGCTGCAGGACGCCGAACTGGCGGTGTCCGAGCTGACCACCAACAGCGTGGTCCACGGCGGCGGCAGCGGAACGCTGGCGGTGTGGGCCGAGGCGGGACAGGTGGTGTGCGAGGTCCGCGACGCCGGGCGGCTCACGGATCCGCTCGCCGGCCGACGGCCCGCGCAGCCCGGTCAGATCGGGGGCCGCGGACTGCTGCTCGTCCACTACGTCGCCGATCTGGTGCGGGTGCACACGGGCGAGGAGGGCACGGCGATCCGCTTCTGGCTGGGCATCTGAGCCGTCGTCCGACGTTTCCGCGTATCGCCATGTGTGCGCCGCCTGACCGGGGGTAGGCGACCGGACGTCGGCCGACAAGGTGACACGACGACCGATCAACCGGGAGGGCACATCATGACGACGACGACCGCAGGGACCACCGAGCACGCCACGACGACGGGCATGCCGGAGATCGCGGACCCGTCCAAGGTGGCGCCCAGGGACGCGCGGGAGTTGTCGAAGCTGTTCTTCGAGCAGCTGACGGTGCTGGAGGAGGGCACGCCCGAGTACCAGTACGCCCGTAACACGCTGATCGAGATGAACATGTCCCTGGTCCGCTTCGCGGCCGGCCGCTTCCGCAGCCGCGGGCCGGAGGAGATGGAGGACATCGTCCAGGTCGGCATGATCGGTCTCATCAAGGCCATCGACCGGTTCGAGCTGACCCGCGAGGTCGAGTTCACCTCCTTCGCCGTGCCCTACATCGTCGGCGAGATCAAGCGGTTCTTCCGGGACACCTCCTGGGCCGTGCACGTGCCCCGCCGCCTCCAGGAAGCCCGCGTCCAGCTCGCCCGCGCTACCGAGGAACTGCGCAGCCGGCTCGGCCGCAACCCCACCACCCAGGAGCTGTCGGAGCTGATGAGCCTCCCGGAGGACGAGGTCGTCGAGGCCCGGCTGGCGGCCAACGGCTACAACTCCTCCTCCCTGGACGCGACCATCAACGGCAGCGAGGACGGCGAGTCCGCGCTCGCCGACTTCATCGGCACCGACGACGCCGCCCTCGCCCTGGTGGACGACTTCCACGCCCTGGCCCCGATGATCGCCGAACTGGACGAACGCGACCGGCAGATCATCCACTGGCGGTTCGTGGAGGAACTGACCCAGAAGGACATCGGCGAGCGCCTCGGCGTCTCCCAGATGCACGTGTCCCGGCTGATCTCGCGGCTGCTGACCAGGCTGCGCGAGGGCATGCTCACCACTGCCTGAGGCGGGGCCCGGCTCCCCGGCGGGGCGGTTCAGGCGGCGGTCGTCTTCTTCTTGCGGCGGCCGCGCGTGCCGCCGCTGCCGCTGCTGCCGCCGCTGCCACTGCCGCTGAGCGCGTCCACGAGCTGGCGGCGGCTCATCCTCGACCGGCCGGCGACGTCCTGTTCGGTGGCCCGCCGGTAGAGCTCCGCCTTGCTCAACTCCCCCAGTTCCTCCCGCTCCGACGACTCGGAACCGGCCCGGCGGGAGGAGCGGGCGGGTGCGGTGGTCTTGTTCCGCCCACCGGCGGCCCGCTTGCCGCCGGTGTCCTGCGCCTGTTCCAGGCTGCCGCGCAGCGCCTCCATCAGGTCGACGACGTTGGTGGCCCCGGGCGCCTCCTCGGCGACGGCGACCTCCTCGCCCTCGGCCTTGGCCCGGACCAGCTCACGGACCTTCTCCTGGTAGGTGTCCCGGTAACGGGCGGGCTCCCAGTCGCCGCTGAGGGCGTCGACGAGACGCAGCGCCATGTCCAGCTCCTTGCCGCGGCCCACCCGCTCCGACGGCAGTTCCGGCAGTTCCTCGACGGGGTCGCGCACCTCGTCGGCCCAGTGCAGCGTCTGGAGCAGCAGCACCTCGTCCTCGGCGCGCAGGGCGGTCAGGTACTGCCGGTTGCGCAGGACGAAGGTGGCGACCCCCACCTTGCCGGCCTCGGCGAGGGCGGTGCGCAGCAGTGCGTAGACCTTGAGGTACTCCTTGCCGCGCGGGGCCAGGTAGTAGGTGCGGCCGAAGTAGACCGGCTCGATCCGGTCCAGGTCCACGAAGTCGGTGATCTCGAGGGTGCGGGAGCGTCCCGGCGCGACCTCGTCGAGCTCCTCGGGTTCCACGACGACGTACTCGCCCTCGCTCACCTCGTAGCCCTTGACGATGTCGTCGGGGCCGACCTCCTTGCCGGTGCGTTCGTTGACCCGGCGGTTGCGGATCCGGTCCGAGGTGCCGCGCTGCAACTGGTGGAAGTGGACCGTGTGGTCCTCGGTCGCCGTGAACAGACCGACGGGCACCGAGACCAGCCCGAAGGTGATCACCCCCGTCCAGATCGCCCGTGCCATGGCCTGCGCTCCCTGTGTGCCGCCCGCACCGCCCGGTCCTGCCCGCACCGGCGGGCCCTGTCACGCTGCCATCCGGCACGGGCCCCCGCGCGCCGGACGGAGCACACGGGTGGGCGGCCGGGCGACAGCGCGCGGATCGGCGGCGCCCGTTGTTCCCTGTGAGGTGCGGGACGGCGACCGCGCCCGGCGCCCCGGCCGTCTCCCCGTCGCACCGTCGAACGACGCCGACGCGGAACCGCACCACAGCCGAACAGAGGGACAGGGGAACGCCCCATGAGCTTTCGTCTGAAGCCGATCACCCGCGAGGAGCACCTGCGCTTCGTCACGGCCCGGCCTTCCGTGAGTCACCTGCAGGTCCCCTCCTGGGGCGACGTGAAGCCGGACTGGCGGGCGGAGAGCCTCGGCTGGTTCGACGAGGACGGTGAACTGGTGGGTGCCGGGCTCGTGCTGCTGCGGCCGCTGCCACGGCTCAAGCGGTACCTGGCCTACCTGCCCGAGGGGCCGGTCGTCGACTGGTCGGCGGACACCCTGGAGCGGTGGCTGGAGCCGATGCTCGCGCACCTGCGGGAGCGCGGCGCGTTCACCGTGCGGATGGGGCCGCCGGTGGTGACGCGGCGCTGGAGCGCCGAGACCGTGAAGGCGGCGATCGCCGACCCGGGGGCCCGGCGGCTGGGCGACGTGGAGGCGACGGTGCGCGAGCCCGGGACGGCGGACGTCGCCGAGCGGCTGCTGCGGATGGGCTGGCGGCGCACCGCGGCGGGCGGCGAGGACGGCTTCGCCGCGGGCCAGCCCCGGTACGTGTGCCAGGTGCCGCTCGCGGGACGCTCGCAGGAGGACCTGCGGAACGGCTTCAACCAGCAGTGGCGCCGGAACGTCAAGAAGGCCGAGAAGGCCGGCGTCAAGGTCGTCCGGGGCGACCAGGAGGACCTGGCCACCTTCTACGACCTGTACGTGGAGACCGCGGAGCGGGACCGGTTCGTGCCGCGCCCCCTCGCCTACTTCCGGCGCATGTGGACCGCGCTGACGGCCGAGGACCCGGACCGCATGCGCCTGTACCTCGCCCACCACGACGGCGAGGTGCTGGCCGCGGCCACGATGCTGACGGTGGGCGAACACGTCTGGTACTCCTACGGCGCCTCCACCAGCCGCCGGCGCGAGGTGCAGCCGAACAACGCCCTTCAGTGGCGCATGATGTGCGACGCCCGTGAACTGGGCGCGGCCGTCTACGACTTCCGCGGCATCACCGACACACTGGACGAGGACAACCACCTGCTCGGACTGCTCCGGTTCAAGGTCGGCGCGGGCGGGCAGGCCGTCGAGTACCTGGGTGAGTGGGACTATCCGCTGAACAGGGTGCTGCACAGGGCGGTGGCCCTGTATCTGGCGCGCCGCTGAGGGGCGCGCGGCGAGGGGGTGGGAGATGTCACGGCTCCTGGTGGTGCAGAACCACCGCGGCGGCGGGCCGGGCCGGTTCGGCGACTGGCTGACCGCGGAAGGGGTGGCCCTGGACGTGGTGCACGCGTACGCCGGTGCGCCGCTCCCCCGGCGTCCGGACCACGACGGCGTCGTGGTGCTCGGCGGCGGCTACCTGCCCGACGACGACGCACGCGCCCCTTGGCTCGCCGCCACCCGGGCGCTGGTCGCAAAGGCGCTGGAGCGGGGTGCGCCGGTCTTCGGCATCTGCCTGGGCGGGCAACTCCTCGCCCAGGTCGCGGGCGGCACGGTGCGGGGCGCGCACGGTGAGCCCGAGATGGGCAGCACGCCGTTGACGCTGCGGCGGGAGGCCGGGGACGACCCGCTCCTGCGGGGGCTGCCGGAGCGGGTGACGGCCATCGAGCGCCATGTGGACGCCATCACGGCGCTGCCGCCGGGCGCCGTGTGGCTCATGGCGAGCGAGCGGTGCCCGTACCAGGCGTTCCGGGTCGGCGAGCGGGCGTGGGGCGTGCAGTTCCATCCCGAGGCGGGGGCGGACCGGGTCAGGGCGTGGGACGCCGGCCGGCTCCGCGCCCAGGGGCTGGACCCGGTGGAGCTGTGCCGCCGGGCGGAGCTGGACGAGCCCGCGTCCGAGGCCGTCTGGCACGAGGTGGCCAGGCGCTTCGCCTCGGTCGTCGCCGGGGCGTGAGAACGGGCTCGTGCGTACGGATGCGGCACGTGGGGGCCCGGACCCACGTCGGTCAGGCGAAGGCGCCCCGGCCGGCGAAGGCCAGTTCGGCGAAGCGTTCCCCGATGAGGCGGTGGGTCGCGGCGTCCGGGTGGATGCCGTCGGGCAGCGGCAGGTCCACCGCGTCGGCCGCTCCGTAGAGCTCGCGGCCGTCGAGGTGGTGGAGGTTCTCGTCCTCGGCGGCCCGCTCCCGCACGATCCGGGACAGCTCGTCCCGGATGACGTTCAGGGTCAGCTTCCCGCTCGCGCGTTCCGCCGGGTCGCCCGTGGCGACGAACCGCACCCCGCCCCCGCTGAAGTCGGGGGCGAGGGGACCGGGGGTGTCCTCCTGGACGGGGCACAGGATGGGTGAGACGACCAGCAGCGGGGCGGTGGGGTGACCCTCGCGGACGGTGTCGAGGAAGCCGTGCACGGCGGGGCCGAAGGCACGCAGCCGCATGAGGTCGGCGTTGACGACGTTGATGCCGATCTTCACGCTGATCAGGTCGGCGGGGGTGTCGCGCATGGCCCGCGCGGTGAACGGATCGAGCAGGGCGCCGCCGCCGAAGCCCAGGTTGACGAGTTCCACGCCGCCGAGGGAGGCGGCGAGGGCGGGCCAGGTGGTGGTGGGGCCCGCGGCGTCGGAGCCGTGGCTGATCGAGCTGCCGTGGTGCAGCCAGACCCGGCGGCCGGGGTCCCGGCCGGGCTCGACGGGGGCGTTGGTGCGCAGGGCGACGAGTTCGGTGGTCTCGTTGTGCGGCAGCCAGATCTCGATGTCCTTGCTGCCCCCGGGCAGGTCCGTGAACCGGAGGGTGCCGGCCGGGCCGGGTTCGAGATCCACCGTGCCGGTCGTCATGTCGATGGTGAGGGTGTTGCCGCCCGCGACGCTGCCCCGGCCCGCCGGACGGCCGTCGACGAGCAGTTCGTACACGCCGTCCGGGCGTGGCGGGGCGCCCGCGTAGACCCGCTTGGTGGGCAGCGTGTCCAGTTCGAGGGCGGTGGCGCGGGTGCGCAGGGCCAGGCGTACGCCGGAGGGCTGGGACTCGGCCATGGCCAACTGGCCGTCGTTGTTCTGCGCGCGGGCCCGGGCGGGCAGCCGGTGGGGCAGCAGACCGCGCTCGGTGCGCTCCAGGTCGAGCGCACCCCGCAGGAGGTCGGCCGTGATCGGCGTGGTGATCCAGTCGTCCGTGGTGCTCATGTCGCCTCCGGCTGTGGTGCGTCGTGCCCGGTCGCTCTTTCCTTCGTCGATTATGCATAAACCTAACCGCATTAGGCAAATGGCTGAGAGGAGAAGCCCGGGGGCCCCGTCCGGGTCGCGGCACGGCCGGGGCGACCGTAGACAGGACGCATGGACGCAGGTGGCGACGACGAGGCGGCGGAGTCGGAGGCAACGGGCCATGCAGCGCAAGGGCGGGCGTAACGGCCGGAAGGGCGGCCGGGACGCGGGAGCGGCCGAGCAGGCCGACCAGGGCGAGCAGGCCGGCCAGGGCGAGCAGGCCGACCAGGGCGAGCAGGTCGAGCAGGTTCTGGACGAGCTCTACGTCACGCCCCCGCCCGCCTTCGTCGCCCACCGCGAGGAACGCGCCGCGGCCTCCAGAACGGCCGGCCGCAAGGAGGACGCCCGCCGCATCCACGCCGCCCGCCGGCCCACGCTCGCGGCCTGGGCGGCGAACCTGCTGGCACGCTCCCGGCCGGAGGAGACCCGGCGGTTCCTGGCGCTGGGGCAGGCGCTGCGTGAGGCACACCGCACCCTGGACGCCGACGGGCTCAAGGAACTCTCCGCGCAGCGCCGGCGCATCGTCGCCGCCCTCTCCCGGCAGGCCGCGCAGCTCGCCGACGAGGCGGGGCACCGGCTCTCCCAGGCGGCTCAGCGGGAGGTCGAGTCGACGCTGCGCGCGGTCCTCGCGGACTCCGACGCGGCCGGCCAGTGGGCCGGGGCACGTCTGGAGGTCTCCCTGACCCCGCCCTCGGCCTTCCCCTCGGGGACCGCCGCGGCCCCGCCCGCCCGGCCCGGCCCGGAGCCGGCACCGCGCCCGAAGTCGTCCCGCGCCGCGTCCGGGACCCGCGCGAAGGACGAACTCGCCGAGCGGCGCCGCAGACGGCGGGAGGAACGCGAGCGGGCCGAGCAGGAGGCCGAGCGGGCCCGGCAACGCCTGCGCGCGGCGCGCGCGGAGCAGGCGGACGCCGAGACGTCTCTCCACGCGGCCGACGACCGACTCGCCGGGGCCCAGGCGGCGTTGGAAGCCGCCGAGGAGCGGCTGCGCGCGGCACGCGAGGACCTCGACCGTGCCGCACGGGACCGGCGGGAGGCCGAGGAGCGGGACCGTGCGGCCGCGCACGCCGTGACCGAGGCCGAGCGGGAGGCACGGGCGAGCGCGCGCCGGGTGGACCGTTCGGGCGGCCCGGTCAGGTAGGAGGACTCGTCCGATTGAGTACTCGTACTCATGAGGTGCTTCCCTCCCCCGGGGGACGCTTGCCGCACGAGTCACCGACAGGGAGTCAACCGTGCGTATCAGCAACCGAGTCCACCACCCTTCGGCCGCGCGTGCCGGCCGCTCCGCGCGGTCCGCCCGCGGCCTCCTCCTGGTGTGTGCCGTCGGCGCGGCGGTCCTGACGGGCTGTTCCATGGAGGACGCCACCTGCGGCGGTGGCGAGTACCCGGTCATGACCGTCGGCGGCACCGGCGGGGCCTGTGTGCCCAACGGCGAGGAGCCGCCCAAGGGTTACACCCGCTACCCCGAGGGCAAGGTCCCCGAACACGTGGGTGACAAGTGGGACACCTACTGGCAGACGCACACCGTCGACGAGAACGGCGAGATCGTGGAGGTGCCCCAGGGCGGGTGACCGCCGCTCTCCACGGCCCGAACACGTGGGCGAGGTTGCGGCGGCACATACCACGACAGCGGCCATACGTGGTATACCGACTCGGCAGCGCACAGGGCACCAACCGGGGCTGCGCGTCAGCCTTCACGGCCGTGAACCAAGGAGAGTCCACACCATGTCCGAGAGCACGATGCAGTCCGCCACGGAACTCGCCTCGCAGTACAGCGTCCAGGTCAACGACGACCTGGAGCGCAACGTCAAGGAGCAGGAACGTGTCAGCGCGGAGATCACGGCTCTCCAGCAGCAACTGGCCGCGCTGCAGCACGACCACGCCCTGCTGGTGAACATGCAGCAGGCCCTCGGCATCACCTCGCCGGCCCAGTCGCCCGCCGCGGCGGAGCCCGCGGCCGGGGCGGCCACCGTGCCCGCACCGAGGGGCGGTACGGCGGCCGGGCCGGGCGCGGGCCGGCGGACGCGGGGCAAGAAGGCCGCATCCTCCCCCAAGCGGGCCACCGCGTCGAAGACGGGTGCCGGGCCCGCCGCGAAGCCGGCCGCCAAGAAGGCCGCCGGACCGGCCGCCAAGACCCAGGCCAAGGCGGCCACCGGGGCACCCGCGGGCGCACCCGCCAAGGCCCCCACCAAGGCGTCCACGAAGACGACCGCCAAGTCGGGCACCAAGCCCGCCGCCAAGTCCGGCGCCAAGTCCGCCGCGAAGTCCGCGGCGAAGAAGGCGCCCGCCCGGCCCACGCTGGTGGAGCTGGTGCGCGAGCACCTCGCCGGGCAGCGGGAACCGCGCTCCGCCGCCGAGGTCGCCACGGCGCTGGGCGAGGCCCACACCGGGCGTACCGTCAAGACCACGGTCGTGCGCACCACGCTCGAGGGGCTCGTCGCCAGGAACCAGGCCCAGCGCACCAAGCAGGGCACCTCGGTCTACTACACCGCCACCGAGGCACCGGCACCGGCGCCCGCGCCCGCGCCCGCGCCCGCGCAGCAGAAGGAGACCGCGGCGGAGGCCCCGTCCGTGCCGAGCGGCACCTGACCTGCCTCCGCCGCCCCGCCTCGCGGCGGCACGCGACACGCGGCCGGAGGAGAACCGGGTGAGTATCGGTGGATGGGTGTTGTCCTGCCGGTGCTCTTCGCACTCCTCGCCGCGTTCAGCAACGCGCTGGCCACCGTGCTCCAGCGACGCGCCGCGTTGAGCGTGCCGCAGTCCCAGGGCTTCCGTCCCGGGCTCGTCCTCGATCTGCTGCGGCGGCCGGTGTGGCTCGGCGGCATGCTGGCCGTGGTGGCGGCCGGCGCGGGGCAGGCGGTGGCCCTGGCGACGGGGCCGATGTCACTCGTCCAGCCCCTGTTCGTGCTGGAACTTCCGCTGGCCCTGTTGCTGGCCTCGCTGCTGACCGGCAATCGGATGCCGGAGACCCTGTGGCTCGCCGTGGGCGGGGTGGTCGTGGGGCTGGGCGTCGCACTGGCCTCGGCCTCGCCGGGCGGCGGCAGCGACGACGTGCCGCTGGCCCGCTGGGTTCCGGCGCTGGTGGCCTGCGCCGGGGCGGCCGTACTGCTGGCGGCGGTGGGTCTCAAGCGGCCCGTCGGCAAGGCCCGCGCCGGGTGCCTCGGCGCGGCCACGGCGGTCTGCTACGCGCTGACGGCCGCCCTGATGAAGGAGTCCATGCGCGCCCTGGAGCTGGACGGCGTCGTCGGCTTCTTCACCGCCTGGCAGACCTACGGCTTCGCCCTCGCCGGGGTGTGCGCCGTCCTCCTGCTGGAGCACGCCATGCAGGGCGGTCCGCTCGTCGCCTCCCAGCCCGCGCTCACCCTGGGCGACGCGACGGTGAGTCTGCTGCTCGGCGTGATCCTGTACGAGGAGGACCTGCGCGGCGACTGGTGGGTCCTGCCGCAGTTGCTCGGCGTGGCACTCGTCGTCGTGGGAGTCGTCGAGCTGGCCCGGCGCGGCGTGGATCTGCGCGCCGCCCGGTGAGCGTCCCGCGGGCCGGGTGGCGAAGGGCGCCGCGCCTCCCGGGAATCCGCAGGTCAGTCGTTTCCGCAGGTCAATGAGGGTGGCGTAACATCGGCGAAACATGGCCCGGGTTACCGTGAGCGGCATGGACCAGCACGTGGGACGGCCGCGCGCCGAGCGGGCCCGGCACCTGGCCGACGGGCTGCGGCAGCAGATCACGGACGGCGCCTTCGCCGACGGCACGCTGCCCGACGAGCGGGAGCTGGGCCGCCGGTTCGGCGCCTCGCGCAACGCCGTGCGGGACGCCCTCGCCCTGCTGCGCGAGGAAGGCCTGATCACCCGGCGGCGCGGGATCGGCACGACGGTGCTGCTGCCGAAGTACGGGCACGGTCTCGACCGGCTGGCCGGTCTGGCCGAGGAACTGGCCGGGCGCGGCACCGTCACCAACGAGGTGCGGGTGGCGGCCGAGGTGTCCGTCCTGCCCGCCGCGGTCGCCACCCGGCTGGAGGTGCCGGCCGGGGCGGGCGGTGTGTACGTGGAGCGGCTGCGGTGGCTGGACGGGCTGCCGTTGTCGCTGGACACCAGTTGGCTGACGGCCGGCGTCGGCCGTGCCGTGCTCGCCGGGGACCTGCGGGAGCGGGACGTGTTCGGGCTGATCGAGGAGGCCGCGGGCGTTCCGCTCGGACGGGCCGAGGTGGCCGTGCACGCCGTCAGCGCGGACCCCGGCACGGCCCGGCTGCTGGGGATCGAGCCGGGGGCGGCGGTGTTCGCCCTGGAGCGCCTGACCCGCTCGGCGGACGGCCGGCCGGTGGACGTGGAGTGCATCCGGATCCGTGCGGACCGGATGACCCTGCGGGCCACGCTGCGCCGTGGCGGCCCGCCGACGACGTGAGAGGAGGCCGGCGATGGCCGGTTCGAGTGTGCCCGTGCTGGTGGCCCTGGCGCTGCTGGGGCTGGCCGGCGGGGTGGGCATCACGGCGGTCGGACCGGGCGGGGTCCTGCCCACGATCGGCCTGTTCGCCCTGACCGGCCTGACGCCGGCACAGGTGGCCGGCACCGCGATCGTCACCCATGTCGCCACGGGGCTGCTCGCGACGGCCGCCTTCACCCGTTCCGGGCAGTTGCGCGAGCCCGCCACCCGGCGCACGGCGCTGGTCCTGGCCGTGAGCGCGGTCGTCGGCACCCCGCTGGGCGTCCTGGTCAACTCGTCCGTGTCCGAGCGGATGTTCGGGCTGGTGCTCGGCGTGTTCGTGGCGGGCGTGGCGGCCCTGGTCTGGTTCCGGGAGCGTCGCCGCCCGGCCGCGCCTCGGGCGCACCCGCCGACGGCGGTGGTGGCGGGGATGGGTTTCGCGGTGGCCGTCGCGGCCGGGGTCGTCGGCATCGGCGGGCCGATGCTCACCGTCCCCCTCCTCGTCGCCCTGGGCGTGCCCGTGCTGGAGTCCCTCGCCTCGGCCCAGGCGCAGTCCGTCGTCATCGCCGGTGTCGGGACGGTGGGTTACGTGGCCCAGGGGGCGGTCGACTGGCCGCTGGCGGTACTGGTCGGCGTCCCCGAGCTGGCGGGCGTGCTGCTGGGCTGGCGGATCGCGCACGCGCTGCCCACGCGCCACCTGAAGTACGCCCTGATCACGACGTTGTTCGCGCTCGCCCCGTATCTCGCCCTGCACGGCTGACCGAGATGCCCGCGGCGACCACCTGGTGCACAGTGGTCACCATCGGCCGGCCGGCCGGAGGGACGGCATGTCGCAGGCCGCTGCTCCAGACGTCGACGGCGCGGCCCCGCCCCTCGCGAAGGCGGGGTTCCGCCCCGACCGCGACGGCCTGCCGGGAGCAGGGGCCGTCGGCTGTTCTCCGCCGGTGAACCCGGCGCCCCG
Source organism: Streptomyces ardesiacus (assembly GCF_003112575.1). Taxonomy (GTDB): domain Bacteria; phylum Actinomycetota; class Actinomycetes; order Streptomycetales; family Streptomycetaceae; genus Streptomyces; species Streptomyces ardesiacus. Next base: position 1,172,240 of record NZ_BEWC01000001.1, on the reverse strand, counting down.
GCCCTCCCCGTGACCGGCGCGGTGCTCGGCCTCGTCGCCCCGGTGGCCGGGGTGGATCAGCCTGTGCGTCGTGTCCCCCGCTCCTTCCCGCCTCGTACCGCATCCTTCAAGGAGGCCGTGTGACCAGCAACGAGAGCGCAGTGAAGCCGGCGCTCGGCGTCCATTCCGAGGTCGGCAGGCTGCGCAAGGTCCTGGTGTGCTCCCCCGGGCTGGCGCACCGGCGGCTGACGCCCACCAACTCCGACGAACTGCTCTTCGACGACGTCATGTGGGTGGAGAACGCCCAGCGCGACCACGCGGCCTTCGTCGGTGAGCTGCGCCGGCGCGGGGTGGAGGTGGTGGAGCTGCACGACCTGCTGGCGCAGATCATGGCGGTGCCGGAGGCGAAGGCGTGGCTCCTGGACCGGAAGATCACCGCCAACCAGGTCGGCACCGGGCTCGTCGACGCGACGCGCGCCTATCTGGAGACCCTCTCGCCGAGGGAACTCGCCGAGTACCTCGTCGGCGGGCTCGCCACCGGCGACCTGCCCGAGGACTTCCGCTCCCCGCACCTCGCCCTGGCCCGGGAGGCCACCGGCGCCCGCGAGTACCTGATGCCGCCCCTGCCCAACACCCTGTACACGCGGGACACCACCTGCTGGCTGTACGGGGGCCTCACCCTCAACCCGCTGTACTGGTCCGCACGCCACGACGAGACGCTGCTGATGAAGGCGATCTACACCTTCCACCCCGACTTCAAGGGCTCGACGGTGTGGTGGGGCGATCCCGAACGGGACTGGGGCCAGGCCACCCTGGAGGGCGGCGACCTCATGCCCGTGGGCAACGGGGTCGTCCTCATGGGCATGAGCGAGCGCACCTCCCGGCAGGCCGTCACCCAGGTCGCCGCCGCGTTGTTCCGCGGCGGGGCCGCCGAGCACGTCGTCGTCGCCGGGCTGCCGAAGCTGCGCTCCGCCATGCACCTGGACACCGTCTTCACCTTCGCCGACCGCGACGTGGTGACCCTCTACCCGCGCATCATGGATGCGGTGCGCACCTTCTCGCTGCGCCCCGGCGACCGGGCCCCGGGTTTCGACGTCGTCGACGAGGGCACGACGCCCTTCGTCGACGTCGTCGCCAAGGCCCTCGGGGTGCCGAAGCTGCGGGTGGTGGAGACGGGCGGCGACGCCTACGCCTCCGAGCGCCAGCAGTGGGACGGCGGCAACAACGCCGTGGCGGTGGAACCGGGCGTGGTGTTCACCTACGACCGCAACACGCTCACCAACGCGCTGCTGCGCGAGGCCCGGGTGGAGGTCCACACCATCGTCGGTGCGGAGCTGGGCCGGGGACGCGGCGGCGGGCACTGCATGACGTGTCCGCTGGTGCGGGACCCCGTGGACTTCTGACGCCGTCGGCCGCCGGCCTCAGCGGCAGAATCCGTACGCCTGCTCCAGCCACCGGCGCAGTGCCGTGTGGACGCTGCCGGGGAGCACGCTGAGCTGGTCGATGGCGGCCCGGTCGCCTGCGGAGGGCGCGATGCCCGCTGCGGTCAGCAGGGCGAGCAGGTCCAGGCGGCGCAGGTCCACGGGGTCGACGCGGCAGGGGACGCGCTCGGCGGGGTCGGGCGGCTGGAGCAGGAAGTCGCCCCGGGTGTCGCAGGCGCGCGAGCGCGTCGGGGCGGCGGCGTTCGGAGCAGTCGTCGTGTGCATACCGCGGTCCTCCACTGGATGGGTCGCCCGGTCGGGTCGCCGTTCTCGACGGCATGAGACACCGCGGCGCCGGCGGCGGTTGCGGGCCGGCGCGAGGACCACACGGGGGATGCAATCGGCGTCTTGTCGCACGAACCCGTCCGCCGGGCAGATCCGCAGGCGGGCGGCCCCGGCGTCCCGTCCGCTGGTCCGTACGAGTGGTGCGTTCCCGGAGCCGGTCGTACCGTCGGAACGAAGAAACAGGGAAAACGGGAAAACAGGAAACGGGAAAACGGGAAAACGGGAAAACGGGAAAACGGGAAAACGGGAAACGGGAAACGGGGAAAAGGGGAAAGCGGAGACAAGCGACCCCGAGACGGCGGGAGCAGACATGGGCAGGAACCCGATGAGGGCAGCGGTCACACTCTGTGCCGCCGCCGCGCTGGCCGTACCCCTGAGCACGGCCTCCGCCGCACCGTCGGCACCGTCCGCGGCGCGGACCCAGCAGACGCAGGACCCGGTACTGGTCGACTGCTCCGGGCAGCCGCAGATCGGACCCGATGCGTATGTGCTCGCCTGCGGCGACGCGAACAGCCGCCTGGTCTCCCTGCGCTGGTTCCGCTGGGACCCGCAGGCCGCCGTGGGGCGGGGCACGAACGCCGTCAACGACTGCGACCCCTACTGCGCCGCCGGCGCCTTCCACTCGTACCCCGTGACCGTGCGGCTCGACCAGCCGACGGCCGCGGGGCAGGGCACGGGCCGGCCGCACTTCACCCGGATCACCCTCACCTACACCGACGGCAGGCCGGACGGGTCGCCGCGCACGGTGTCCTACCCGCTGCCCGGCTGACGCATCCGGCGGTCCGAGGGGACCGCCGGTCCGTCCGGCAGCACCAGCCGGCACGTGTCGCCCGGCTGGAGGCGCACCTCGCGGTCCGGCAGCCGCACGTCGATGGGCAGCGGTCCGGCCGCGGGCACGGCGATCTCCAGCCGGCCGTGCTCCAGCCGGAACCGCACGCCCCAGTGGCCCTGGTAGCGGACGGAGAAGCCGTACGACGACAGCTCCGGCAGCGGCACCGGGTCCAGCCACAGCACGCCCGCACGGGTCTCCAGGCCGGTCAGACCCCGCTGGACCAGGTCGAGGGTGCCCGCCATGGCGCCGAGGTGGATGCCCTCGCCGGTGGTGCCGCCCTGGAGGTCGGCGACGTCGCCCTTGAGCGCCTCCTGGACGTAGGCCCAGGCCTCGGCGCGGCGGGCGCGGGCCAGGATCCAGCCGTGGACGAGTCCGCTGAGGGTGGAGCCGTGGCTGGTGCGGGCCAGGTAGTGGTCGACGGTGCGCTGCCAGGTCTCCTCGGTGAGGCGGTACCCCAGGCGGCCGAAGAGGGCGCGGAGTTCGGCCGGGGAGAACAGGTAGCCCAGCATGAGGACGTCGGCCTGTTTGGACGCCTGGTAGTTGTTGACGCTGTCGTTCTCGGCCTCCAGGACGCGGTCGAGGCGCCGGATGTCGCCGTACCGTTCGCGGTAGCCCGCCCAGTCCAGTTCGGCGAGTTCGCCGTATCCCTCGAACTGGCTGACGACGCCCTCGTGGAAGGGGACGTGGAGGGTGCGCGAGACGCTGTCCCACTGCTCCAGTTCCGTGTCGTCCAGGGCGGTGCGCTCGACGAGTTCGCGGCGGCGGGGTTCGGGCAGGGCGTCGAGGACGTCGAGGGTGCGGGAGAGGACCCAGGCGGCGGTCACGTTGGTGTACGCGTTGTCGTCGAGGCCCGGCCGGTCGGCGCCGGGGTAGGCGTCGTGGTACTCGTCGGGGCCGACGACGCCGCGGATGCGGTACCGTCCCAGCCGCTCGTCCCAGGTGGCGGAGTCGGCCCAGAAGCGCGCGATCTGCAGCAGCATCTCGGCGCCCTTGGTGTGCAGGAACTCGGCGTCGCCGCTGGCCTCGCAGTACTGCCACACGTTGTACGCGATGGCGGAGCCCACGTGGTGCTGGAGGCGCGAGTGGTCGGGGAGCCAGCGGCCCGAGCGCGGGTTGAGGTGCAGTTGCTGGGTCTCCTCGCGGCCGTCGCTGCCGCTCTGCCAGGGGTACATCGCGCCGCGCCGGCCGATCGCGCGGGCCGCGGAGCGGGCCTTGTCCAGGCGGCGGTGCCGGTAGTGCAGCAGGGCCCGGGACACCTCGGGGAAGTGCAGGTTCAGGTACGGCAGGACGAACAGCTCGTCCCAGAAGACGTGGCCGCGGTAGGCCTCCCCGTGCAGCCCGCGCGCCGGTACGCCCACGTCGAGGTCGGCGGTGTGCGGGGAGAGGGTCTGCAGCACGTGGAAGAGGTGCAGGCGCAGGATGCTGCCCGCCTCGCCGGGGACCTCCAGTTCGGCCCGGCGCCACAACTGGGCCCAGGCGGTGCGGTGGGTCATCAGCAGGCCGTCGAAGCCGGGTGCCTCGGCCACCCGGTCGACGGCGGCCTGGAGCGGGTCGCTGATCGCCGGGTCGCGCGAGGTGTGCAGGGCGACGACCTTGTCGACGGTGGCGGTGCGGCCCGGTTCGGCGCGCAGGGCGACCCGCTGGGTGACGCACAGGTGCTCGCGCGCCGCGGTGACCGGCGCGTCGGCGGTGAGGCGGGCCGCCATGCCGATCCGGGTGTCCGAGGTGCGGGTGCGGCAGCGCAGCCACACGGTGTCGGCGGCGTCGGCGCTCGCGGTGTGCACGTGCGTGAGGTGGCGGCCGTCGAGGTCCCGGTAGCGCGCCACCCCGCCGTTGATGACGCCCCCGTCGAGGCTCGCCTCCACCTCCAGGTCGGCCGGCCCGCCCTCGACGGTGAACTCGGTGCGCAGGGCGGCGAGGTGGGGATCGGACATGTGCACCAGGCGCAGTTGGCGCACGGACAGCACGCGTTCCGCGCCGATCCCGAAGCTGGTGCGGCGCTCCAGCACCCCCGAGTCCAGGTGCACGGTCTGGCGGTGGTCGAGCACCTCGGCGGTGTCCGGCGTGAGCCAGTCTCCCCCGGCGGTCCTGAAGCGCAGCGGCAGCCAGTTGGGGAGGTTGACCATGTCCTCGTTCTCCACCTCCCGCCCGGCGACGGCGGAGGTGAGCCGGTTGTAGCAGCCGGCCACGTAGGTGCCCGGGTAGTGCGTGTCGTCCGCGGCGCACTCGGGCAGCGCGCCGCGGGTGGCGAAGTAGCCGTTGCCGAGGGTGCACAGGGACTCGCGCAGCCGTTCCTCCGCCGGGTCGTAGTGGTCGTAGTCCCAGGTCGAAGGGGTCGCTGTCACCGCGGGCCGTCCCAGGCCCAGTCGGCGACCTCGGGCAGGTCCACGCCGTGCTCGCGGATCCAGTCGTGGTGCCGCAGCCGGGCGTCCTCCATCCGCTGCCGTACGGCCGCCGCGCGCACGGCGAGGCCGGGCACCCGGTCGATGACGTCCATGACGAGGCGGTAGCGGTCCATGTCGTTGCCGACGACCATGTCGAACGGTGTGGTGGTGGTCCCGATCTCCTTGTAGCCGCGCACGTGGAGGTGGGCGTGGCCGGTGCGCCGGTAGGCGAGCCGGTGGATCAGCCAGGGGTAGCCGTGATAGGCGAAGATCACCGGCTTGTCGGCGGTGAACAGGCCGTCGTACTCGAAGTCGCTCATACCGTGCGGGTGTTCGCCGCTGGGCAGCAGGCGGGCGATGTCGACGACGTTCACCACGCGCACGGCGAGTTCCGGAAGGTGGCGGCGGACGAGCTGGGCGGCGGCCAGGATCTCCTGGGTGGGGACGTCTCCCGCGCAGGCGAGCACCACGTCGGGTTCGCGGCTGCCGTCCTCGGTGCCGGCCCAGTCCCAGATGCCGGCGCCGCGCGCGCAGTGCGCCCGGGCCTGTTCCATGGTCAGCCAGTCGAAGCAGGGCTGCTTGCCGGCGACGATCACGTTGACGTAGTCGCGGCTGCGCAGGGCGTGGTCGGCGACGGAGAGCAGGGTGTTGGCGTCCGGCGGCAGGTAGACCCGTACGGCTTCGGGGCTCTTGTTGAGGATGTGGTCGACGAAGCCGGGGTCCTGGTGGGAGAAGCCATTGTGGTCCTGGCGCCACACGTGCGAGGTGAGCAGGTAGTTGAGGGAGGCGATGGGCGCCCGCCAGGACAGGCGGCGGGTGACGCGCAGCCATTTGACGTGCTGGTTGACCATCGAGTCGACGATGTGGACGAAGGCCTCGTAGCAGGAGAACAGTCCGTGCCGGCCGGTGAGGAGGTAGCCCTCCAGCCAGCCCTGGCAGGTGTGTTCGGACAGGATCTCCATCACGCGGCCGTGCCGGTCCAGGTCCTCGTCGACGGGCAGCGTCGGCTCCTGCCAGGCCTTGCCGCTGGCGGCGTAGACGGCCTGGAGGCGGTTGGAGGCGGTCTCGTCGGGGCCGACGAGGCGGAAGTCGCGCCGGTCGGCGGTGGCCTCCATGACGTCCCGGAGCAGGTCGCCGAGGACCCGGGTGGGCTCGTGCATGCTCGCGCCGGGCTTCTCGACGGGCACGGCGTACTTCTCCAGCGCGGGCAGGGGCAGCTCGCGCAGGAGGAGGCCGCCGTTGGCGAAGGGGGTGGCGCCGAGGCGGCGGTGCCCCTCGGGGACGGCGGCGAGGACGGCGGGCCGCGGGGCCCCGGCGTCGTCGAACAGCTCCTCGGGGCGGTAGGAGCGCAGCCACTGCTCCAGTTGCGCCAGGTGCTCGGGGTTGGTGCGCACGGCGGACAGGGGCACCTGGTGGGCGCGCCAGGTGTTCTCGACGGGCAGTCCGTCGACCTCGGCGGGGCCGGTCCAGCCCTTGGGGGTGCGCAGGACGATCATGGGCCAGCGGGGGCGGCCGGTGGCGCCCTCCTCGCGGGCGGCGCGCTGGATCGCGGCGATGCGGTCGAGGGCCGTGTCCAGGGCGCGGGCGGTCGCGCGGTGGACGGCGGCGGGTTCGTCGCCGGTGACGTGGATGGGGTCGTGGCCGTAGCCGCGCAGGAGGTCGTCCAGCTCGGTCTCGGGGAGACGGGCGAGCACCGTCGGATTGGCGATCTTGTAGCCGTTGAGGTGCAGGACCGGCAGCACGGCGCCGTCGTGCACCGGGTCGAGGAACTTGTTGGAGTGCCAGGACGTCGCCAGCGGCCCGGTCTCCGCCTCGCCGTCGCCGATCACGCAGGCGACCACCAGGTCCGGGTGGTCGAAGGCGGCGCCGTAGGCGTGCGAGAGCGCGTAGCCGAGTTCGCCGCCCTCGTGGATGGAGCCCGGCGTCTCCGGTGCCACGTGGCTCGGTACGCCGCCGGGGAACGAGAACTGCTTGAAGAGGCGGGCCATGCCGGCCGCGTCCCGGGTGATGTCCGGGTAGGTCTCGGTGTACGAGCCCTCCAGCCACGCGTTGGCCAGGACGGCGGGGCCGCCGTGGCCGGGGCCCCAGACGCACAGGGCGTCGAGGTCGCGCGCCTTGATCACGCGGTTGAGGTGGGTGTGGACCAGGTTGAGGCCGGGTGAGGTCCCCCAGTGGCCGAGCAGCCGCGGTTTGACGTGTTCGGGGCGCAGGGGTTCGGCGAGCAGGGGGTTGGCCATCAGGTAGATCTGGCCGACGGAGAGGTAGTTCGCGGCGCGCCAGTGGGCGTCCAGGCCGGCGAGTTCCTCGTCGGTGAGCTCGGGGGGCGCCTGCTGCGTGTCGGCGGACATCGGTGGTCCTTCCGTGTCGGGACAGCCGGTCGGGGCGCACGGGCACGGGGTGCCCGTGCACATCCCATCCCTGCGCCGACGGGGCGGGTACCCGAGAGGGCCGTTCGGGTCACGTGGTGTCCCGAACGGGTCACGGAGCGCCGGTGGGCGACGCAGAAAGCACGGCCGCCACCGGCGCCGACCCCGGTGCCGACCGTGCTGGTCCGGCGGATACCCCGACTTCCGCTTCGTACACGGGAGCCGTCCGAGTTCCGGGACGGGACTGCCGGACGGCGGCGCGGTGGGCCCGCGGCTTCGCGGCCCGCAGACCTCTGGATACCCCCCTGGGTATCTCTGTTACGGTGGACGGAACAGATACCCCCGGGGGTAATTCGGAAACGAAAGGAGAGCGTGCCGTGTTCTTTGTCGACGTCCTGGAGACCGAGGGGCTGGGCAACCGCAGCTACCTGGCGGGCGGTCCCCGCTCGGCCGTGGTCGTGGACCCGCCGCGGGACATCGACCGCGTCATCGCCGCGGCCGCCCGGCGCGGGGTGCGGATCACCGCCGTCGCCGAGACCCATGTGCACAACGACTACGTCACCGGCGGCCTGGAGCTGGCCCGCCTCACCGGGGCGCGCTACCTGGTGCCGGCCGGCGCCGAGGTGGCCTACGCACGGGTGGCGGTGGCCGACGGCGACGCGGAACCGGTCGACGAGGGGCTGGAGCTGCGCGCGGTGGCCACGCCGGGCCACACCCCGCACCACACCTCGTACGTCCTCCAGGAGGCGGGCCGGGCCGTGGCCGCCTTCACCGGCGGTTCGCTGCTGATCGGCACCGTGGGCCGGCCCGACCTCGTGGAACCCCGGCTGACCGAGGAACTGGCCCGCGCGCAGCACGCCTCCGCCCACCGTCTCGCCGACGAGCTGGAGGACGGCGTGAGCGTGCTGCCCACCCACGGGTTCGGCAGCTTCTGCTCCTCCACCGCCTCCGGCGGCGAGCACAGCACCATCGGCGCCGAGAAGGCCGCCAATCCGGCGCTCGTCCAGGACGTGGAGACCTTCGTCCGGGAGCTGCTGGCGGGACTGGACGACGTGCCCGCCTACTACGCCCACATGGCGCCGGTGAACACCGGGGGGCCCGCTCCCCTGGACCTCACCGAGCCCCGGCGGGCCGACGCGGAGGAGATAGCCCGGCGTCTGGCCGCCGGCGAGTGGGTCGTGGACCTGCGCTCCCGGGTGGCCTTCGCCGCCGGTCACGTCGCCGGGTCGGTCAACTTCGAGGTCGACGGGCAGCTCGCGACCTATCTGGCCTGGATGATTCCGTGGGGCCGGCCGGTGACGCTGCTCGCGCACAGCGCGGACGACCTGGCCCGCGCCCAGCGGGAACTGGCCCGGGTGGGCATCGACCGCCCGGCCGCGGCGGCGGTGGGCTCGCCGGCCGACTGGGTCGCGGACGGGGACCGGCCCGCCTCGTTCCGCCGCGCGACCTTCGCCGAACTGGCCGCGGCGCGGCGGGACGGCGCGGACGTGGTGGTCCTCGACGTGCGCCGGGACACCGAACGCGCCCACGGCTGGATCGGGGGCAGCGCGCACGTGCCCGTCCACGAGCTGCACCGGCGCCTGGACGAGGTGCCCCCGGGCACGGTGTGGGTGCACTGCGCGGGCGGGATGCGCGCGGCGGTCGCCGCCTCCGTGCTGGACGCCGCCGGCCGCGAGGTCGTGGCGGTGGACGACGCCTTCGCCGCGGCGGCCGAGGCCGGTCTGCCCCTCGTGCAGCCCTCGGACGACGTCGCCGCATGACGCCGCTGATCCTCGCCCTGATCGCCGGTGCCGCGGCCGGCGTGTCCCTGGGCGCACTGGGGGCGGGCGGCAGCATCCTCACCGTGCCCGCGCTCATCTACCTGCTCGGCTTCACCCCCGCGGCGGCGACCACCGCGAGCCTGGTCGTCGTGATCGTCACATCGGTCACCGCGCTGGTGGCGCACGCCAGGGCGGGGGCCGTGCGGTGGCGGGCCGGGCTGCTGTTCGCGGCGGCGGGACTGCTGCCGGCCGCCGCGGCCGGGGCCCTGTCGGCGCGGGTCCCGGAGGCGGTCCTGACGGCGCTGTTCGCGGCGCTGGCCGCCCTGGCCGGCCTGCACATGCTGCGCCGGCGCGCACCCGGGGGGAACGGCACCGTGTCGGGCACGCGGGCGGCCGGGGCCGGGGCGGGCCTCGGCGCGGTGACCGGGTTCCTCGGGGTCGGCGGCGGCTTCCTGGCGGTGCCCGCGCTGGTGACGGTGCTGGCGGTGCCGATGAGCGCGGCGGTGGGCACGAGCCTGCTGGTGGTCACCGCCAACGCGCTGGTGGCCCTCGCGGGCCGGGCGTACACCGCCGTGCACCTGGACCTCGCGCTGCTCCTGCCGTTCCTGGCCACCGCCGTCCTCGGCGCGTGGGACGGCAGGCGGCTGGCCGCGAAGGTCTCCGCGGCAACGCTGCGGCGCGTCTTCGGTGCCGTGCTGCTCGTGGTGGCCGTGGCGATGGGCGCGACGGCGGTGCTGTGACCCGCCGTCCCGCCCGGAGCCCGTCAGGCCAGGGAGAGGAAGAGCTTCTCCAGCCGCGCCCGCATCTGCACCGAGTCCCGCACCTGCGGATCGTCACTGGTCATGCACTGCTGCAGTCCCGTGGCGATGATCGAGAAACCGGCCCGGTCCAGGGCCCGGGAGACGGCGGCGAGCTGGGTGACCACGTCCTCGCAGTCGCGGCCCTCCTCGATCATCCGGATGACCCCCGCGAGCTGCCCCTGGGCGCGCCGCAGCCGGTTCAGCGCCGACTTCAGTTCGTCGGCCGACATGTCGAGTTCCACGCTTCTCCCTCTCCTCCACCCGTTACCTCACCGATCCCCACATACCCCCACGGGTATCCTACCGCGTGGGGGGACAGCAACGAGAAAGGTTTCCGTACGTGAGCACCCCCATCGGTCCGGCCATTCCCACGGACCCCACCACCACCACCACCGCGCAGGCCGCGGCCCGTCTCGGCGAGTTCACCGTCGTCGACGTCCGCTCCGCGGGCGAGTACGCGGGCGGACACCTGCCCGGCGCCCACAACGTTCCGCTGGAGCGCCTCGACGAGGCCGCCGACGCCCTGGCGGCGGCCGCCGCGCGCGGCCCCCTCCTGCTCGTGTGCGCCTCCGGGAACCGGTCCGCCAAGGGCTGCGCGCGCCTGGCGGCGCGGGGCGTCGAGGCGGCCACGCTCGAGGGCGGCACCAGCGCCTGGGCGGCGGCCGGCCACCCCGTCGAGCGGCCGGCCGGGACGCGTGCGCCGTGGCCCATGGACCGGCAGGTGCGCCTCGCCGCCGGGTCCCTCGTCGCCGCCGGGTTCCTGGCGGGCCGGTTCTGGCGCCCCGCGCACTGGCTGTCCGGCGCGATAGGCGCGGGGCTGGTCTTCTCCGGGGTGACCAACACCTGCGGCATGGCCGCGGTGCTGGCCCGGCTGCCGCACAACCGCCCCGCCGGGGACGCCGTCCCCTTCGAGGAGACGCTGGCACGCCTGGCGGCCTGAGGCCCACCTGCCCCAGCGGGCGCCGATCCCTTCCCGGGGTCGGCGCCCGTCAATTTTGCATGACGTGCATCTTTGCATACCATGCAACTTATGTCGGAGAAGAGTGCCGCGGGGGGCGGTCTGCGGGAGCGGAAGAAGCGGGCCACGCGTGCCGCTCTGGCCGAGGCCGCGGTACGGCTCGCCGCCGAGCACGGGGCGGAGAAGGTCACCGTCGAGGCGATCAGCGCCGAGGCCGGTGTGTCCGTGCGTACCTTCTTCAACTACTTCGACAGCCGTGACGACGCCTTCGTGGTGGTCGACGCGGACGCGGGCGAGCGCATGCGACGCGCCGTCCTGGAAGCACCGGCCGATCTCTCCCCGCTGGCAGCCCTGCGCGAGGCCATGGCGGCGGAGCTGGCCGAGGCCGAAGCACAGCACGAACTGTGGCGGCTGCACGCCAAGGTCCTGCACGCCTCGCCGCATCTCCTGGCGCGGGGCGTGGGGGCCCACATGGCGGCCGAGGCGGACCTGGCCGACGCCCTCGCCGAACGCCTGCGCAGGACCGGCGACACGGGCGGGCCGGGTTCCGGAACCGGATCGGGGTCCGTGACCGGCGCCGGGTCCGGGCTCTATCCGCGGCTGCTGGCCGCGGTGGCGGGCGCCGCGGTGCGCACCAGCATGGACCACTGGTCCGCCCACCAGGAGGAAGCCGCCTTCCTCGACGTCTTCCACGAGGTGTTCACCCTCCTCGCCGCCGGTCTCCCGGCACCCTCCGCGTAGCCTCCGCGCCGGGCTCGCGACCCAACAGGACCTGAACCGAAAGAGATTCCGTGACCGCTACCCAGGCGCCCGCCGACGCGCCGCCCACCTCCATGAACCACCGGCAGATACTCCAGGCGATGTCGGGCCTGATGGCCGGCATGTTCGTCGCGATCCTGGCCGGCACGGTCGTGGCCAACGCGCTGCCCACGATCATCGCCGACCTGGGAGCCAGCCAGTCGTCCTACACGTGGGTCGTCACCTCCGAGCTGCTCGCGATGACCGCGACGGTGCCCCTGTGGGGCAAGCTGTCCGACCTCTTCAACAAGAAGCTGCTGCTCCAGCTCTCGCTGAGCCTGTTCGTGGTCGGCTCGCTGCTGGCCGGCTTCTCGCACGGCGTCGAGCTGCTGATCTTCAGCCGGGTCGTGCAGGGCATCGGCGCGGGCGGCCTGACCGCCCTCGCGCAGGTCGTGATGGCCTCCGTCATCCCGCCCCGCCAGCTCGGCAAGTACGCCGGCATCTTCGGTGCCGTCTTCGCCGTGGGCACCGTGGCCGGACCGCTGGTCGGCGGCGTCCTGGTGGACACCTCGTGGCTGGGCTGGCGCTGGTGCTTCTTCATCGGCGTGCCGTTCGCGCTGCTCGCCATCGCCCTGCTGCAGCGCACCCTGCGCCTGCCCACCGTGAAGCGCGAGGTGCGCATCGACTGGCTCGGCGCCCTCCTGATCGTCGCCGGTGTCTGCGCGCTGCTCATCTGGGTGTCGCTGGCCGGCAACGAGTTCGACTGGGCGTCCTGGCAGACCGCCGCGCTCACGGTCGGCGGCGTCCTGCTGCTGGTCGCGGCGGTGTTCGTCGAGGCCCGCACCGCAGAGCCGGTCATCCCGCTCGACATCTTCAGGAACCGCACGGTCACCCTGACCACGGTCGCCAGCCTCCTGGTCGGTGTCGCCATGTTCGGCGGGACCGTCTTCCTCTCGCAGTACTTCCAGATCTCCCTGGGCAAGTCGCCGACCGTCGCCGGTCTGATGAGCCTGCCGATGATCCTGGGCCTGCTGGTCTCCTCCACCGTCGCCGGACAGGTGATCAGCCGGACCGGCAAGTGGAAGCGGTACCTGGTGGCGGGTGCGGTGATCATGGCCGTCGGCCTCGCGCTGCTGGCCACGATCGACGCCAAGACCGACTTCGCCCTGCTCAGCCTCTACATGGCGGTTCTGGGCGTCGGCGTCGGCATGCTGATGCAGAACCTGGTGCTGGCCGCCCAGAACGACGTGGCCGCCGCCGACCTGGGCGCCGCGACCTCCGTGCTGTCCTTCTTCCGCAGCATGGGCGGCACCATCGGCGTCAGCGTCCTCGGCGCGATCCTGGCCAACCGGGTCGCCACCGAGACGGCCAAGGGGCTCAGCAGCGCGGGCGTCACCGTGCCGGGCGGCGGGGGCTCGGGCGAGGGCAGTGTCCCCGACATGTCCACGCTGCCCGGCCCGATGCGGGCGATCGTGGAGCACGCCTACGCCGTCGCCACGGCGGACCTGTTCCTGATCGCCACGCCGTTCGCGGTGCTCGCGCTGGTCGCCGTCGTGTTCATCAAGGAGAAGCCGCTGAAGACCACCAGCGGCATGGAGCGCCTGGCCGAGGAGTCCGGCGAGGGCCCGGCCGCGCCGACCGACAAGGACGCGGCGCCGGTCGCCTGAGGCATCCGGCCGCCAGACAGCGGGGCCGCCCGTCCGATCCGGACGGGCGGCCCCGCTGCCGTAGGTGCGGCGGCGGCCCCCGGTCAGCCCCGGGCCACCGCGATCGAACCGGCCAGCCGCTCCCCCGCCTCGTAGATCATGTACGGCACCCCGTGGTCGGTGCCGAAGGACGGTGCCGCCGCGCGGCCGTTCTCCGGTGCCGATGCCCGGGAGTCGTAGAAGACACCGAGGTGGTCGCGGCGGGAGAAGTCGTTGCCGACCTCGGTGATCATCAGGTCGCCGCCGCTCTCCTTGTCCTTGTTGTAGACGACGTACGTGCTGTTGTTCCGGTACAGCAGGTGCGGACCGCCCACGTTGACCGCGCCCACGTCGCCGTGGCGCACCAGCGGCTCCTGGGAGAACGTCCAGGTGCGGCCGTCGGCGGACCAGCCCCAGCCGATGTCGCGGTGGTTGGTGGTGTTGTTGATCATGAAGACCATGACGTAGTGGGCGCCGCGCGAGGGCAGTTCGTGCGGGAAGACCCGCGCGTAGGAGGTCTCGGTGGTGCCGGACGGCAGCATCGAGGTGTTCAGCACGACCTTGTCGTAGGTGAAGTGGATGCCGTCGGCGGACCGGGCGAGCCTGGTCGTGGTGTTCTCCCCGTGGAAGTACAGCCACATCTCCTTGCGCCCCGCGTGCCACATCACGTGCGGCGAGGAGACGTGGCTGACGGAGTAGTGCGGCGACCACGTCCTGGAGACGATCGGGTTGTGCGCGTACTCCGTGAAGGGGCCCTCCAGCGAGTCGCCGTAGGCCAGGCAGATGCCGCCGGGAGCGTCGTGCGGGGCGTAGTACAGGTAGTAGCGGCCGAGCCGGCCGCTCGCGGGCAGCCGGTCGTAGACGCCCCGGACGGTCGGGAAGATGATCTCGCCGGTGGGGTTGTAGGCGAGCTTGGACGGGGTCAGCAGGGTGCGCACGTAGGTGTAGTCGGGGAAACCGCCGGGTGCGGCGGAGGCGGCGGGCGCGGCGGTGGCGCCCAGGGCGAGGGCGGCGCCGGTGGCGGCCGTGCCCTTCAGGAACAGACGGCGGTCGAGGTGCGGCTCGTGCATGTCGACTCCTGGGAGAGGGGGGATGTCACAGGTACTGGGCGGCGGTGACGCACAGGCCGCCCAGGGCGACCAGCCACACGTAGGGCAGGGTGCGGACCATGACCTGCTGCGGGCCGACACCCGCGTACTGCGCGGCCCACACGGTCTGCGTGCTGGTCGGGTCGGCGACGCCGAAGACCTGGTTGTACGAGGTGGCCATGCCGAGGACGGCGACGGCCGGGTAGATGCCGGTGGCGATGAGGACGCCCGCGATGCCGGCGCCGAGTCCGAACACGTTGAGCGGGCCCCGGTACAGGCACAGCGGCACCAGCAGGGTGAAGACGAGGACGAACAGCACCGGGTTCTGCGGGCTGACCGCCTTCATCAGAGGCTCCAGCGCGTCCACCGCGCCGGGGAGTTTGACGGCCGCGAGCAGGATGCCGATCGCCACGAACAGGGCGAGCGGCGGCGCCGCCACCTCGAAGCCGCCGTACAGGGTGCGCAGCAGCCGCTTGTTCATCTCGCCGGGCCGGGTGGTGGTGACCAGCGCGTAGAGCACGCCGGCCAGCATCGAGGGGATGATGGCCACGTCGAGGCCGAGGGCCAGGACGAGCGGGACCACGGGGGCGAGCAGCGCGTACCAGGGGGCGTCGCCGAGGCGTTCGCGTCGCGGGGCCGGGCGGGCGGAGACCGACCTGAGCGACCAGGCGTGCTCGGTGCCGCGCCGCCGGTTCTCGATGACGACGTAGGCGACGGCGGCGACCAGCGCGAACGGGAACAGCTTCACCATGAAGCCGCGCACGGTGTCGACCGGCAGGTCGAGGGCGGTGGAGAAGAACTGCCAGACGGGCAGTTCGAAGGGGACGCCGACCGCGATGCCCATCAGCACCGTGCCCGCGGCCGTCACCTTCGGCACGCCGACGGCGACCATCGCGGGGATGCCGATGATGCCGGCCAGCATGGCGGCGGGCGCCGATCCGGTGACGGTGCCGACGAGCGCGGAGACGGCGAGGACGCCGAGCGCGACGACGGTGGGCCGGTCGCCGCCGAACTCGACGATCTTGCGGACGAGGGTCCCGGCGATGCCGGTCTCGTCGAGCAGTTTGCCGAGCCAGGAGCCGAGGATGATGGCGACCATCGTCGCCGCGAGCGCCGGGGCGCCCTCCTGGAGCACCGTGTCCAGGACGCTGTTCTCGCCGGTCAGGGGCGCGCCGGAGAGGAAGGCGATGACCACCGCGAGCAGGACCAGCGCGAAGGCGGTGGGGAGCTTGCGGGTGAGCATCGCGGCGACGCCGGCCGCCATGACGAGGAGGATGACGACACCCATGGGTCAGTTCTCTCTTCTTGCGGGACGTGCGGGCGGTGGGGTGTCCCCGGTCTCGGCGGCCAGGGCGGCGGTCAGCAGCAGAGGGCTGCGGCCGAGTCCGCAGACGGTGCGGGCGTAGGCGTGCGCGGCCACCTCCTCCGCGCCGGCGACGTGGCCCGGAACGCGCAGCCGGCCCAGGCGCAGGGCGCTGTGGCCGAGGGCGCGCTTGAGGGCGGCCTTCGCCGGGCCGTGGTGGAGGTGGACGTGCACGGCCTCGTGGGCGAGGGCGGCGGCCCGTACGGAGCCGGGCGGGTACCAGTCGCGCCAGCCACGGGCGTCGACGACCCGTTCGGCGAGCGCGAGGGTGTCGGTGAACAGCTCCACCGTGGGCGGTCGGGATGTGTAGCGGGCGAGCAGTCCGAGTTCCAGCCCGCCCTCACGCTCCACGGTCCGCGCGGTGCACTCGACGGGCGCGAGCGCGGCGCCGAACGCGTCGGCCGCCCGCGCCCACCGGCGCAGCAGGTCCGGGTCGCGGTGCTCGTGGGTCGGGGTGGCGGCCAGCAGCCGTACGGCCCAGCCGATGTCGTCGGTGGCGGCGAGGCCGTCCGTCACCGGGGTCCGTGCCCGGCTCATTCGCGCACCTCCAGTACGGCGACCACCGGTTCGTCGGCGGCGCGGGAGCGCAGTTCACTGCGGGCGAGGGCGAGCAGCGGCTGCGGGTCCAGGACGCCGGAGAGGTCGGCGATGCGGGAGCCGAGCAGCAGCCGTACGGCGGGGGCGCGGACGCCTCCGTCGCCGTAGGAGGTGTGCTCGGCGACCAGCTTGGCCAGCACCTCGGGGGCGGCGGCGACCGTGGTGGCCTCGACCCGGGCGTCGGGGGCGTGGTGGCGGACGACGCCGTCCGCGTCGACGACCCGCACCGGCCGTCGGACGGGCCGGAGGCGGCGGTGGACCTCGGTGCCGTAGACGGTGTGCGCGGGGGTGCCCGCGAGGACGTGCACCTTCGACGGGTCGGTTTTGAGGCTGGTGGCGGCCAGCCGCAGGCGTTCGGCGTCGTCGGCGCGGTGGGACCGGTCCTGGGTGCGCAGTTCGGTGGCGCCGGTGGCGATCGCGCGGACGACGTTGGTCTGCGGGTCGACGGTGACCTCGACCTCGACGCCGTCGGCGGCGGCGCCCTGTTCGACGACGGCGCGCTCGGCCTCGGCGCGGACGGCGAGGATCTGCTCCTGGGTGGCGCCGGGGACGATCCGCTCGACCTGCTCGCGGACCAGGGCGAGGGCGACGCCGATGGGGCTGATGACCTCGCTGTGCCGGGCGATGCGGCCGGTCATCTCGGTGCGGGCGGCCAGGTGCGGGGTGACCGAGGCCGCGCCGCCGCCCCCGCCGACCAGGACGGCGGTGCCGGTGTCGAGGCGGTACTCCCGCACGAGGTCGTCCACGACGGACTTCACCTGATCGGTGCCCGCGTCCAGGAACCGGGCGGCGGCGGTGGGCACGTCGGTGCCGAGCGCTGCGGCGAGCGGGGCCAGCGCGGCGCGGGCGGTGTCGGGGTCGGCGTGGGCGAAGTCGCCCTCGGGGACCCGGCCCAGCGCGTTGGCGGCGCAGGTCATGGTGAGCGCGAACCGCCCGCCGGCCGCGTCGAGGACGGCGTAGTCGGCGGGGTCGCCGGGCAGCGGACTGATCGTGGTCAGTTTCGCGTCCCGCAGGTCGGCCGGATCGGCGTAACAGGCGTACGGCAGCCCGGCGATGTGCGCGCTGCGCGGTCCGGTGCCGGTGATGCGGCCGCCCGAGACGCGGACCATGGAACCGCCGCCGACGCCGACGGTGCGGACGTCGAGTGCGTTGAGGTAGGAGGCCTGACCGAGCAGGACGGCGTGCCGCACCGCGACCTTGCCGCGCTTGACGACGCTGATGTCGGTGGAGGTGCCGCCGGTCTCCAGGAACACACCCTCGCTGACGCGTTCCTGCATCAGCGCGCCGGCGACCCCGGCGGCCGGGCCCGACAGCACGGTCAGCAGGGGCCTGCGACGCATCTCGTCCAGGGACATCACTCCCCCGTCGCAGCGCATCACCATCAGCGGCGCGGTGACGCCGGCCTTGGTGATGGAGGCGTCGACGAGGTCGGCGGTGGCAAGCATGCGCGGCAGGATCGCCGCGTTGACGACGGCGGTGCGGGTGCGCTTGCGCAGCCCGTACAGGGACGTGATCTCGTGTGCGGCGGTGGTGGGCAGCCCGGTGGTGCGGGCGGCGTCGGCGACGGCCTCCTCGCCCTCGGGCCGGTCGACGCCGAAGGGTTCGCTGGCCACCAGGGCCTGGGCGCCGGCGGCGGTGAGCCGTTCGACGGCGGCCCGCAGGGCGGGGGCGTCCTCGGGGTCGGGCACGTGCGCGTAGTGCAGCGGCAGCCGTTTGCCGGGGGTGAGTTCGAGCTTGGCGAGGGTGGCGAGCCTGCGGGTGAAGTACGCCCCGCCGCCGGTGCCTATGCCGAGCAGGCCGACGGCGGCGACGTCGCCCTCCAGCAGGGCGTTGGTAGCCTGGGTCGTGCCGTGCGCCAGGAAGGCCACGTCGGCGGGTGCGTGTCCGGTCTGTGTGAGCAGCCGGTCGAGTGCCTCGACGATGCCGTGCGCGACACCGTCCTCGTGATGGTGGCTCGTGGGGACCTTCACCTGGCCCACGAGCCGGAGCGTCGTGGCGTCGACCGCCACGGCGTCGGTGAAGGTTCCGCCCACGTCGATGCCGACGCGGATGCGGTGGGTGGTCATGTCCGGGCACCTCCTTGTGCTGGGTCGGTCCGCACGCGGGCGGTCACCGGGCGGGGCAGGTGGTGCTGCCCCGCCCGAACTCGCCTCCCGTGCGGGGTCGTTCAGTAGCCCCTGACGTCGGGCCAGTGACGCTGCACGCCGTCGCGGTCGAGCACCCCGGCGAACTCCTCGAACCTCTTGTCCTCGGCCTGCACCTGGTGCGGCTCGACGTCCTCGGCGAGACAGTGGGCGGCGAGGGCTCCGGCGACCTCGCCCACGTTCCACTCCACCGGGTGCAGCCGGTAGCAGCCGTTGGTGATGTGGGTGGTGCCGAGGTTCTTGCCGGCCGGCAGCAGGTTGCGCACCCGGCGCGGCACGAGGGCGCCGAGCGGGATCTCGAAGGGGACGGAGCCGATGTCGACGTAGCCGTCGCCGCCGGTGGAGGGGTGCAGGTCGATGCGGTAGTTGCCGACGCCCACGGAGTCGCGGTGACGGGTGCGGCCGTAGGGGCCGAGCAGGTCGATGGAGACGTCGTGCTCGGTGACGGTGGTGACGGCCTTGATACGGCGGGACTCGCGGACGTAGGCGGCCTTGGCGAGACCGTCGCGGGTGCCGGTCACGTCGGGGCGCGGGCGCAGCCCCGGGAAGCCGGTGCCGCCGTCGGTGCGGGGTGCCTCGGTCTGCAGCCAGTACAGCACCGACAGGGACAACTGCCGTGCCTCGCGCAGGGCTTCGGCCTCCTGGCCGATGTAGGGCTTGAGCCAGTAGTCGTTGAGCGGCCAGTTGACGAGGGTGATGTCGGAGTCGAAGGCGCCGTCGGTGTGCAGCTTGCGGGCGAGGATGCGGCGGAAGCCCCACAGTTCCTTGTCGCCCGCGTCGGCGCTCTGGTCGGCGTTGACGGCGAGCGGGTCGAGGTCGGGGTTGGGGACGAAGGTGCGCGGCACCGGTTCCAGGGTGCGCGGGTCGGGGGCCTCGAAGCCGAGCAGCGGGCCGGGCCAGAAGTCGGGCTTGTAGTCGCGCCAGAAGCCGTAGTCGGCGGGCCGGTCGATCGTGTGGTCCTCGCCCTCGTGGTGGGAGAGGGCGAAGCAGACGGTGATGCCCTGCTGGTTGCCCGGCTGGGCCTCGTCGGGGGCGTGCGGCTCGTCGAACTCGGCCCGGGACTCGGCGCCGTTGACGTGCTCGACGCCGGCGAGGCCGAGCAGTTCGCCGGTCTCGGTGGCGTCCAGGACGTAGCGGGCGGGGACCGTGCGGCGGGTGCCGTCGCGGAGGTCCTCCAGGGTGACGGCGCGCACGACATCGTTGTCGGTCTCGGCGGCCACGGGGCGGTGCTCGGTGAGGACGGTGAGCCGTCCGGCCGCCCGGTGGGGGGCGAGCATGCCCTCCAGGACGGCGAGGGCGACGCGCGGCTCGTGGCAGAGCTTGCTGACCCGTCCGGCGCCCGGGTTGAGGTCGGTGAGGGCGGCGGCCTCGGCGCGCAGCGGGTACCACTGGCGGTAGTACTGGCGGATGCCCTCGCGCAGTCGCCGGTAGGAGGCGGTGGTGCCGAACTGTTCGACCCACGGGTGTTCGTCGGGCGGTACGGCCTGGCTGGTGAGCTGGCCGCCGATCCAGTCCGTCTCCTCGGTCAGGACGACACTGCGGCCGGCCCGGCAGGCGGCGAGGGCCGCGGCGACGCCGCCGAGTCCGCCGCCGACGACGAGGATGTCGGGTTCCGGTATCACGCTGCTGCTCCTTAGGTGGTGCGGTGGTGTGCTGGGAGGTGCGGTGGTGCGGTGGGTTCAGGGGGTGGCCGGCGGGCCGGCGGTCGCGCCCGGCCGGAAGGCGCACGCGACGAGGGTGCCCTCGGCGGGCCCGCCCGCGATGCGGGCGGCGAGCAGCCGTACGGCCTCGGCGCCCAGTGCGGGGCGCGGGATGTCGAAGCCCATCGGCACCGGACCGTCGGCGAGGTCGGCGGGCGGGCTGCCGAGCAGCGCCAGGGACACCTGGCCGGGGCAGTCGAGGCCGGCCCCGTCGACGGCGGCGCGCAGGGCACGCCAGGCGGCGCCGGTGTCGGTCTCCTCGGCGACGAAGGCGGTGACGCCCTCGGCGAGCCAGGCCCGGACCCGGTCGGCGGTCAGCTCGCGGCGCGGGTCTCCGGAGCGGAACACGGCGCCGGGACCGCCGGGCAGTCCGCTCGCCGCGAGCCCGTCCAGGAAGCCGCGTTCACGGTCGGCGGAGGCGGGCGCGTCGTCGTCCTCGCGGACCAGGAGCACCCTGCGGTGACCGAGCCCGGCCAGGGCGGCGACGACCTCCCGGCTGGCGCTGACGTAGTCGGCACCGACCCAGGCCAGTCCCTCCGGCTCGTCGCTCCGGCCGACGTGGACGACGGGGAAGCCGTCGGCCACCAGGCGGCTCAGCTCGTCCGCGGGGGCGTGGCGGCCCAGGAAGAGGCAGCCGTCCGCCAGCCGTACGCGGTTGAGGGCGCCGGCTCCACGGGCGCCCGCTCCCCCGGTGCTGGACCCGGTGAAGAGCACCAGGTCGTAGCCCTGCGCGGCGGCCTCCTGCTCCACGCCGACGAGGAAGGGGTAGTAGGAGTGCCGTACGTCGGTCGGGAAGGTCGCGGTGAAGCTGAAGACGCCGAGCAGGTTGTTGCGGGCGGCGGCGAGGCGGCTGGCGGCCGGGTCGGGCACGTAGCCGAGGCTGCGGGCGGCGTCCAGGACCTTGGCCCGGGTCTCCGCCGAGATCGGCCGCCCCGTCGCGATGTCGCGCCCGGACAGCACCAGGGACACCGTCGCCTGCGAGACACCGGCGAGTCCGGCCACCTCCGCCTGCCTCGGCCGGGCCCGCCGGCCGGCCGGCGCGGGGGCCCTCCCCGGCCTCGCCCGCCCTGCGGCTTCCTTCGCCACCGCTGCTCCTCTCCCTCGCGCACTGCTGTTAATGCGCATTACCTCATGCGCATTAACCAGTAATGTGAGGGACCGCGGGCGACGGGTCAAGGGTTTGCGCCGAGGAAAAGTGCCGCGGGGGCGGCGGGAGGTTCTCCCGCCGCCCCCGCGGCGCCGGGTCAGATGCCGAACGGTGCCGCGTACCGCACGGTGCCGGCGGGCAGCGGGTGGGCGGCGTCCAGGGTGAGGGCCATCAGGGCCTCGTCCGGGACGTCGACGGTGAGCCCGATGCCGTGGGCGGAGGCCCGGGTGAAGCCGAAGCGCGGGTAGTACCGGGGGTGTCCGAGGACCACCACGTGGTGCTCGCCGAGGCGCTCGGCGGCGAGGAGCGCGGCCCGGACGGCGGCCGTGCCCGCGCCCGTGTTCTGGTGCTCGGGGCGGACGGCGACGGGTGCCAGGCACAGCGCGGGGGCGTCCCCGATGTGGCAGCGGGTCAGCAGCGCGTGCCCGACCGGACGGTCGGCGTCGTCCACGGCGACGAGGGACAGGCCCTCGATCCACGCCCCGGGGTCGGCACGCAGCGCGTCGACGAGGTCGGCCTCCTCCGGCGTGGGGAAGGCGGCGCGGACGAGGTCACGGACGGCGGGGACGTCCGCGCGGGTCTCGGCGCGGGTGGCCCAGGAAGGAGAGGCGGAAGGAGAAGCGGAACGAGAAGAAGACATGGCGGAACAGGAGTCCTTTTCCGGTGTGCGTGCGTGGGACGGCGGGGTCAGGCCGCCGCTCGGGACGCGAGGGAGACCGCGAGGCGGATCCGGGCGCCGCGAAGGGCGGCGTCGAGCACGGTCATCGACCTCACCTCCCTGACCTCCCGCTCCAGTGGAGCCCCAACGAACGCGAACGGTGGCCACTGTACCGGCAGAAGCGGGCCCGGCGGCTGGATTACGGCTGTTACGCTGGTGAAGACGTTGATCGTGCAGCGAGGAGTCGCGGACATGGTGGGTGACGACGACATCTCCGGGTGAGACCCGGTTCCGGCAGGCCGCAGCGGGCGTTTTCGAGCGCCGTCGCAGTGGCCCCGTCGTCGTTCCCTTCTTCCTGTCCTCCCCTCCCGGGCGGAGCCCTGTCGCCCGCCCCTGACCGCCACGAGGTCGTCTCCATGTCCGACGCCGTCCTTCGCTGTTCCCACCTGTCCTTCTCCTGGCCCGACGACACCCCCGTCTTCGAGGACCTCTCGTTCACCGTGGGCCCGGGCCGTACGGGTCTCGTCGCCCCCAACGGGGCCGGCAAGTCCACCCTGCTCAAGCTGATCGCCGGGGAGCTGCGGCCCACCGCGGGCTCCGTGACGGTCTCCGGCGTCCTCGGCCACCTGCCGCAGTCGCTCCCCCTGACGGGCGGCCTCACCGTGGCCGAGGTCCTCGGTGTCGACTCCGTGATCCGGGCCATCGACGCGGTCGAGTCCGGGGACGTGGCCGAGGAGCACTTCGCGGCCATCGGCGACGACTGGGACATCGAGGAGCGCACCCGCGCCCAGCTCGACCGCCTGGGCCTGGGCGGCCTCGCCCTGGACCGGCGGCTGGGCACGCTCAGCGGCGGTCAGGTCGTCTCCCTCGGGCTCGCCGCCCAACTGCTGAAGCGGCCCGACGTGCTCCTGCTCGACGAGCCCACCAACAACCTCGACACGGACGCCCGGAGCAGACTCCACGACGTGCTCACCGACTACCACGGCTGCCTGCTGCTGGTCAGCCACGACCGGGAGCTGCTCGACCGCATGGAGCGCATCGCCGAACTGGACCGCGGCGAACTGCGCCTGTACGGCGGGAACTTCACCGCCTACGAGGAGGCCGTCCGCGCCGAGCAGGAGGTCGCCGAGAAGAACGTCCGCAACGCCGAGCAGGAGCTGAAGCGGGAGAAGCGGGAGATGCAGCAGGCCCGCGAGCGCGCCGACCGCCGGGCGAGCAACGCCGCCCGCAACCTCAAGAACGCCGGGCTCCCCCGCATCTTCGCGGGCACCATGAAGCGCGGGGCGCAGGAGTCCGCGGGCCGGGCGGGCCAGACCCACGCCGGCCGGGTCGGCGAGGCGAAGGCGCGGCTGGACGAGGCGGAGCGGTCGCTGCGCGAGGAACAGCGCATCACGCTGGACCTGCCGGAGACCGACGTCCCCGCGGGACGCACCCTCTTCCACGGCCGGGGCCTGCGGATCCGGCTCGGCGGGAAGGACGTGTTCACGGGCGAAGGCGCCGACCTGACCGTCCGGGGACCCGAGCGGATCGCGCTGACCGGGGCCAACGGCGCGGGCAAGAGCACGCTGCTGCGCCTGCTCAACGGCGACCTGGACGCGGAGGGCGGCGACATCAGGCGCGCCGACGGACGGGTCGCCTACCTCTCCCAGCGGCTCGACCTGCTGGACGAGGAGCGCACCGTCGCCGAGAACTTCGCCGCCTACGCCCCGCACCGGCCGGAGGCGGAGCGGATGAACCTCCTCGCCCGCTTCCTCTTCCGGGGTGCCCGCGCCCATCTGCCCGTCGGCGTGCTCTCCGGCGGCGAGCGGCTGCGGGCCACGCTGGCCTGCGTCCTGTGCGCCGAACCGGCCCCGCACCTGTTGCTCCTGGACGAGCCGACGAACAACCTCGACCTCGTCGGCGTGGGCCAGTTGGAGAGCGCCCTGAACTCCTACCGGGGAGCGTTCGTGGTCGTCAGCCACGACCGGCGGTTCCTGCGCGAGATCGGCGTCGGCCGCTGGCTGCGGCTGGCCGACGGCGGGCTGGCGGAGACCGGGGCGCCCGAGGCGTGAGCCGCCGGCGGGAGCCGGGCGGGGCGGGTCGGTCGTGGCGCCGGTCGCCGTGGTGTCCGTTTGCGGCCGGAGGGTGCCGGGCGCAGGCTGCCGGGGTGGCCACTTTGCTGATCGTGCATCACACGCCGTCGCCGAACTGCCAGGCGATGCTGGAGTCCGTCGTGTCCGGGGCGAGCGCGCCCGAGATCGAAGGGGTACGGGTCGTCCGGCGGGCGGCCCTGGCGGCGACGGCCGTCGACGTGCTGGAGGCGGACGGCTTCCTGCTGGGCACCCCGGCCAACCTGGGCTACATGTCGGGGGCGCTCAAGCACTTCTTCGACCAGGTCTACTACCCCTGCCTGGACGAGACGCGCGGTCGCCCCTTCGGCTACTGGGTGCACGGGGGCAGCGACACCACGGGGGCGGTGCGCGGCATCGAGTCGGTGACGACCGGCCTCGGCTGGCGGCGGGCCGCGCCCGCGGTGAGCGTGGCCGGTGAACCCGGCAAGGCCGACCTGGACGCCTGCTGGGAGCTGGGTGCCACGCTCGCCGCCGGTCTGACGGACGGCTGAACCCGCCCGGCAACCGACGACGACGCCGTTGCGGATGCCACGCCCTTGAGCCAGTGGGGGCCGAGTGCCGGACCCCGCGACGCGGGCAGGGCCCGATCGGCACCCCTAACCCGGACGTGTGCCCAGGAAGCGGACGTGCGGGCGGTCGGCCGGGCCGGGGCGGGTGATCTCGGCGTCGACCCGGTAGACCTTCGCGACCAGGTCCGCCGTCAGCACCTCGGCCGGCTCGCCGTGGGCGACGACGCCGCCCTCGGAGAGGACGACTAGGTGGTCGCAGTACATGGCGGCGAGGTTGAGGTCGTGCAGGGCGACCACGCTGGTGACGGGCAGGGCGGCGACCAGGGCCAGCACGTCCAGTTGGTGCTGGACGTCGAGGTGGTTGGTCGGTTCGTCGAGCAGGAGTTCGCGGGGCCGCTGGGCGAGGGCACGGGCGATCTGCACGCGCTGGCGTTCGCCGCCGGAGAGCGTGTGCCACAGGCGGTCGGCCTGGCGCGTCAGACCGGTGCGGTCCAGGGCGTCCGCCACCGCCTCCTCGTCGGCCGCCGACGCCGGCGTCCAGGCGCGGCGGTGCGGGATGCGGCCGAGCCGGACGACGTCCCCGACCGTCAGCTCCACCTGGGTGTCCGTGTGCTGCTCCACGACGGCCACGCGCCGGGCGACCTCGCGGCGGCCCACCCGGTCCAGGGAGCGTCCGTCGAGGGTGACGAGGCCGGCGGTCGGGGCCAGGACGCCGGCGAGCAGGCGCAAGAGGGTGGACTTGCCGGAGCCGTTGGGGCCGAGCAGCCCCGTCATGGCGCCGGTGCGCGGGCTCAGGTCGACCCCGTCGAGGATCAGCCGGCCTCCGGTGGTGCGGGAGACCCGCTCGGCCCTCAGCGTCACCGTGCCCTCCGGGTGCGGTGGAGCACGAGCACGAAGGCGGGCACACCGATCAGTGAGGTCACCACGCCCACCGGGACCTCCTGGGGTTCGAGGACGGTACGGGCCAGGGTGTCGGCCCACACCAGGAACACGGCACCGGCGAGCGCGCAGACCGGCAGCAGCCGTGCGTGTCCGGGACCGGTGAGCGCCCGGACCGCGTGCGGCAGCACCAGCCCGACGAAGCCGATGGCGCCGGCCGAGGCGACCAGGGCGGCGGTGAGCAGGGCGGTGGCGCACAGCAGCACCAGCCGCGTACGGGCCACGTGGACGCCGAGCGCGGCCGCGGCGTCCTGGCCGAAGGCGAAGGCGTCCAGGGTCCTGGCGTGCCCGAGGCACACGGCGAGGACCAGGACCAGGACCGCGGCGGTGGTCCGCACGTCGCTCCAGCCGGCGCCGCCGAGCGAGCCGAGCAGCCAGAACAGCACGCCGCGGGTGGTCTCGGCGTCGGCGGCGGTCATGACCACGAAGGAGGTGAGCGCGGAGAACAGCTGCATCGCCGCCACGCCCGCGAGGACCACCCGGTCCGTGGTGCCGCCGAGGCTGTGGCTGAGCAGCAGCACCAGCGCGAAGGAGCAGACCGCGCCGACGAACGCCCCGCCCGGGACCGACAGGGCGCCGCCTCCCACGCCGAGCACGACGACCAGGACGGCGCCGGTCGAGGCGCCGGAGGAGACGCCGAGGACGAAGGGGTCGGCGAGCGGATTGCGCAGCAGGGACTGGAGCACGGCCCCGCACACGGCGAGCCCGGCGCCGCACACCGCGGCCAGCAGGGTGCGGGGCAGCCGCAGGTCCCAGACGATGCCGTCGCGGATCGGGGACACCGCCCCGGCGGTGGTGCCGGCGCCGAGGTGGGCGGCGATCACTGACCACACGTCGGCGACGCCGATGTCCGCCGGGCCGACGGTGACGGCGACGGCGACGGATGCGCACAGGGCGACGGTCCCGGCCGCCGCCCACACGAGGGGGGCGTGCCGCGGCGCGCGTATGCCGGGGGCGGCGGACGTCCGGCCGGCGGACGTCACCTGGCGAGCCCGAACTCGCGGAGCGCCGCCGCCACTTGTTCCACGCCCTCGACGGTGCGGATGGTGGGGTTCATGGCCTGCCCGCTGAGCAGCACGTAGCGCTTCTCGCGGACGGCGGTCATGTTCCTGGTCACGGGGTCGGACTCCAGGAACTCGATCTTCTTCGCGGCCGTTTCGGCGGTCTGCGAGTCGCGGGTGAGGTCGCCGAGGACCAGGACGTCGGGGTCCCGGTCGGCGACGGTCTCCCAGCCGGCCTGCGGCCACTCCTCGTGGGTGTCGTCCATGGCGTTGTGCGCGCCGACGGCCCGGGTGATGACGCCGGGGGCGCCGCAGCAGCCCGCCAGGTAGGGCGAGGCGGAGTTGGCGAACCAGTACATGAGGGTGACGCCGGAGGCGTCGATGCCGGACGTCGCCCTGTCGACGCGTGCCTTGAGGTCGTCGACGAGCTTCTCGCCGCGCTGCTCGACGCCGAAGAGGCGGGCCAGGTCGCGGACTTCGCCGTAGACGGTGTCCATCGTCAGGGTCTTGTCCCGGACGCCGTCGCCGTCGCCGCTGTTGTCCTTGCCGGCGCAGTCGGACGGCGAGAGGTAGGCCGGCACGCCGAGCCGGGTGAACTGTTCGCGGGTGGCCACCCCTCCGGTGCCGAGCGTGGAGGCGAAGGAGGCGGCGACGAAGTCGGGTTCCGCGTCGAGGACCGTCTCGAAGGACGGGGTGTCGTCGGCGAGCCGGGGGACGCCCGCGTTCGCCTTCTCCAGTCCCTTCATGACCGGGTCGGTCCAGGTGGCGGTGCCCGCCATGCGGTCGGCGAGGCCGAGGGAGAGCAGGATCTCCGTGGTGCCCTGGTTGAGGGAGACCGCCCGCCGCGGCGGTGCGGTGACCCGGACCTCGTGCCCGCAGTCACGGACGGTGCGCGGGTAGCCGGGCGCGCCGGACCGCGCGGCCGGGTCGTCGGGCGCACCGGAACCGCAGCCTGAGGCCAGCAGGGCGCCGGACAGGAGCAGTACGGGACCGCGGAGGCGGCGGGGAAGGAGAGGGCGCCGGAGGCCGGCGGGACCTGCTGCGGACAAGGTGATCCTCTGGCGTCGAGGGCTCATGCGCGGAGCCCGTCCGTACGATGCGGCCCGCGCCGCACGCGGCACGGGTGCCAGCAGGTCTTCGGACTCGGGTTCGACCGGACGGAACGCCTTCCCGGACGGCGTACGCCGCCCAGTGGCCCGTGTTCCGCCCGTCCCCCTCACCGCTGCGCGTCAGTTCCGGATTCGCACCGGATTCCCTGACCCACCAGGTGGGTTCGACTGGCTTGCGCAAGCTACCACAGGGGCACCGCACCGCCGTGCCCCGGTTCTCCGGCCGGCGGACGGTGCCGACGGCGCGGGCGGGGCCGTCCGGGCGTTCAGAACGGCGTCGCGGTCCGCAGGATGAGGAACATCGTGACGGCGGCGTTGGCGGACGACATCGCCGAGACGGCGGTGCCGGCGGCCGCCGCCCACGCCGCCAGGCCCGCCGAGGTGGACACCGGGGGCCAGGGGCGGACGGCGGGGGCGGGGCCCAGCAGGGCTGCCACCCGGCGGGGCACCGGGCCGGGCGCCGCGAGACCGGCGAGGGTGGCGACGGGGGTGCCGCGGGAGACGAGGGCCGCCTTCCCGATCGCGGTCGCCACCGCACGGCGGTCGCCGACCGCCCGCGCGGCCGCCTCGTCCGCCCACCGCTCCGTCGTGTAGGCGACGGCCGTGCGCAGGGGGCGCAGGAACGGGTTGGCCAGCGCGGCGAGCCGGACGGCGAGCAGGAAGCGGTGGTGCCGGGCGGCGAGATGGGCGCGCTCGTGGGCGAACAGCGCGCGCCGTTCACCCGGTTCGAGGCAGTCGAGCAGGGCCGTGCTCACCACCACGCGGTCCCGGCGTCCGCCGGGCAGCGCGTAGGCGTAGGGCACGTCGTCCGGCAGTACGGCCACCCCGGTGCCCGGCATTCCGGCCAGTGCGCGGTGGGCGCGGCGGCGCACCCTGCCGTGTCGCCACAGGGCCCGCGCCGAGGCCGCGACGACGGCGCACAGGGCGGGGATCGCCGCCTTGCCGACGACTTCGTCGTAGGGCACCGCCGCCCGCACCTCGGGGTCGGACCAGGCATCCGGCAGCGGGTTGCCCGGCAGTTGGGCGGTGCCGACCACCATCACCAGGGCCAGGCACAGGGTGCTGCACAGGGCCATCACGGCGGCGACGGCGCTGAGCAGCCTGGTCGCGGTCCGCGGGTGCAGGTGCTGCTCGGCCAGCCTGGCGATCGGCCACGCCGTCAGCGGCAGGACCAGGGGCAGGAAGACGAAGACCCCCATCCGGTGTCAGCCGTCCTCCGCGGCACGGGCGTGCCCCAGCAGTTCGCGCAGCAGCCGCTCGTCGTCCGGGTCGAGGCCCGTGACGAAGCTGGCCAGCACCGCTTCGCGGTCGCTCTCCGCGTCCAGGACCTTGCGCATCTTGCGCGCGGCCAGTCCCGCCTGGTCAGAGGCGGGCGTCCAGGCGAAGGAGCGGCCCGCGCGCTCGCGGCTGACGGCGCCCTTCTCCAGGAGCCGGGTCAGGATCGTGATCACGGTGGTGTAGGCGAGGTCGTCGCCGAGGCGTTCCTGCACCCAGCCGGCCGTCGCGGGCCCGTCCGCCCCGCGCAGCGCGGACAGCACCAGCGCCTCGAGTTCGCCCTGCCCCCGCCGCCGCGGACGCCGGTCATCCGTCACGGCCCGCCCTCCTTCCGCCTGCCGGTCGTCGTCTTCCCGGGCGCCATCGTATAGAAGGCTTACTTCTACAGTGTTGTAGATTGACGGCAGGTACGGAACGCAGCGAACGCGACGAAGGAGAACACAGTGGGAGTTTCCCTGGCCAAGGGCGGCAACGTCTCGCTCAGCAAGGAGGCGCCCGGCCTGACCGCCGTCCTGGTCGGTCTGGGCTGGGACGTGCGCACCACGACCGGCACCGACTACGACCTGGACGCCTCCGCGCTGCTCCTGGACGCGTCGGGCAAGGTGCTCTCGGACCGGCACTTCGTCTTCTACAACAACCTCACCAGCCCCGACGGCTCGGTCGAGCACACCGGTGACAACCTCACCGGCGAGGGCGAGGGCGACGACGAGGCGGTCAAGGTGAACCTGGCCGCGGTCCCGGGCGAGGTGGACCGCATCGTCTTCCCAGTCTCCATCCACGACGCGGAGAACCGGGGCCAGAGCTTCGGCCAGGTCCGCAACGCCTTCATCCGGGTCGTCAACCAGGCGAACGACCAGGAACTCGCCCGCTACGACCTGTCCGAGGACGCCTCGACCGAGACCGCGATGGTCTTCGGCGAGCTGTACCGGCACGGCGCCGAGTGGAAGTTCCGGGCGGTCGGGCAGGGCTACGCCTCGGGGCTCGCGGGCATCGCCGCGGACTTCGGCGTCAACGTCTGATCCGGACCCCAACGGACCCCAACGGACCCCGCCGGACGCACCGCGCCCGGCGGGGGCGGGGGGAGGGGGTCGAAGCCCCTGCTTGGCGACGTAGACCAGGACGTAGTCGGCGCCGTGGCCGGCCCGGGCGTGGAGCTTGACCGTGAAGCCGTCGGTGACGTCCGTGGTCTGCCAGGGACCCACGGCACTGCGCCCCGTCCCCGGCTCCATGCGGAACCGGTGGCGGGGCGGAACCGGTGGCGGGGCGGAACCCGCGGCGGGGCGCTCAGCCGCCTTCGGGGGTTCAGGTCTCCTCACCTCACGGGCGCAGGACCAGCCGGATGGGGTCGCCCTCCTTCTTCTCCAGCCGGGCGACCGCCTCGGCCGCCTCGGCGAGCGGCAGCACCCCGCTGACGGAGCCGGAGAAGTCCAGCCGCCCGCCCTGGATCAGCCGCAGGAGCTGCGGCAGGGCCACCGGCATGTCGGAGCCGTAGTGGCCGACGATGCGCTGCTGGAGGTAGCTGAAGCGGGTCCCGTCCGTGACGGTGAGCGGCTTGTCGGTCAGGCCCACCAGGACCAGCCGCCCCTTGGGCGCGAGGACGGAGACCGCCTGCTCCCGCACGGGCGGCACACCCGCGAAGTCGAAGGCTGCGGCGAGCCCCGCGCCACCGGTCGCCGCACCCACCGCGTCGCGCAGGCCGGGGTCGGCGGAGTCCAGGGCGAGGTCGGCACCCGCGGCCAGGGCGCGCTCGCGGGCCACCGGGTTCGGGTCGACGGCGACGACCGGGCAGGCGCCGATCGCCCGGAGCAGCTGCACGGCATGGACGCCGAGGCCGCCGACGCCCCACACGCCGACCGCCTCGCCGGGCCGGACCTGGCCGGTCTCGGTGATCGCGCCCCACGGGGTGGACACGGCGTCCGGGATGATCGCGCCCTGCTCGAAGGGGATGGCGTCGGGCAGCGGCGTCATGGCGTCGGCGGCGGAGAGGGCGTACTCGGCCCAGCCGCCGTCGTAGTCGACGCCACGGGTGTAGGTGACGCCGTCCCTCGCCTCACCGGCGTGCAGCACGACCCGCTGCCCGGGCGACCACGCGGTGACGCCCGCCCCGGTCTCGGCGACCGTGCCGGAGACCTCGTGGCCGAGGGTGACCGTGTCGCCCTGGAGGAGCAGCGGGGAGAGGGTGCCGTCGATGAGGTGCACGTCGGACAGGCACACCCCGGCCGCCTCGACCTTGACCAGCACCTCCCCCGGGCCGGGCTGCGGGCGGGGCACCTCTTCGAGTCGCAGGGTGCGGCTCGGGACGTGCAGGCGGGCGGCGAGCATCTGCGCCATGACAGGACCTCCTCGGTGCGGCGACCCCGGACGGCCCCCAGCGGTCCATCGCAGGTCGACTTGCGTTAACCGTACACCCAACGCAGGACGGCTTGCTTTAGGCTGGTCCGATGAGCTCACCGGAACCCGTCGCCCCGCCCTTGCGCCGCCGCGGGGAGCGGATGCGGCGGGCGGTGCTGGCCGCCGCCGTGGACCTGCTGTCGAGCCAGGGGCTGGCCGGTGCGACGGTCGGCGCCGTGGCCCGCGCGGCCGGGGTCCACGAGACCTCCGTCTACCGGCGGTGGGGCACGCGCGAGAACCTGATCCTGGACGCGCTGACCACGGAGCTGGACGCCGCGCTGCCGGTCCCGGACACCGGCCGGGTCCGCGAGGACCTGCTGGCGTTCTTCTCCGCACTGGCCCGGCTGCTCGCCACCCCGCAGGGCCGGGCGCTGCTGCGGCTGAGCGTCGAGCACGACGACACCCTGGAGGACCGCCGCGGGCCCTACTGGAGCGAGCGTCTCGACCGCGCCGTGGTGATGGTCCGGCGGGGCGTCGAACGGGGCGAACTGGCCGCGGACGCCGATCCCGGGCTGCTGATCGAGGCGGTGAGCGGTCCGCTGTTCGTGCGGGTGCTGCTCAGCGGGGCGCCGCTGGACGACGCGCTCGTGGCGGGGCTGGTGGACCTGGCCCTGGACGGCGCCCGTCCGCGGTGAGCGCACACGCCGGTGCCCGGCCCGGCCGGCGTGCGACGTCGTCGTGAAGGGCCGGGGCGGACCGGCCCCGGGGGCGTCCGGACGGCGGGGGCCAAGGCGGCCACCTGTGTGCTCCGTGCGGCGTGTCGCCCGTAGGGCCCCTTGTCGGGGGCTCGTTGCCGGTGGAACGATGCCGGGACACCGGCCCACCGCACCGAAGGGGACGCCGTGACCGACGACCGGGACCGCCCGCGGGCCGCCGCCGCGTTCGACGCGCTGGGCGCCGAGTACGAGAAGGCGTTCGCCGGGTCGAGGACGCACCGTCGCTCGCTGGAGTGGCTGCTGGCGCGCCTCGCGCCGGGCAGCCGGGTGCTGGACGTGGGCAGCGGCACGGGCCGTCCCACCGCCGAGACCCTCGCGAACGCCGGGCACACGGTGCTGGGCATCGACGTCTCGCCGGTCATGGTGGAGCTGGCCGCACGGCAGGTGCCGGCCGCCACCTTCCAGTGCGCCGACATCCGTGACGTACCGCTCGCGGAGGGCTCGTTCGACGCGGTCTGCGTGTACTTCTCGCTGCTCCAACTGGACCGGCGGGAGCAGAAGGACCTCGTCCGGCACCTGGCGCGGCTGGTGCGGCCGGAGGGGTACCTGGTGCTGGCCACCGTGCCGCTGGACGTGGACGGCGTCGACGCCGCCTTCATGGGCCAGCCGGTGCGCGTGACCAGCTTCCCCGCGCAGGACCTCGTCGCCCTCACCGAGGAGGCGGGCCTGGAGGTGCTGGCGCAGGAGGCGTCGATGTTCACCCCGGCCCACCCGGACGCCCGGCCGGAGCCGCACCTCTTCCTGCACTGCCGGCGCCCGGAGCAGCCCCGGATGGGGTAACTGCGCACGCGCGGACCGGCGTCCGCGGTCAGAGTGGGCAGCATGACAGAACCTGCCGGGCGACGGCGCCGCACCACTTCCACGGCTTCCACGGCCACGCGCGAGCGTGGCGTGCGCGACGCCCGTGACGCCGCCCGGCACGCCGCCGACGCCCTGTCGGAGCTGATCCGGCACCACCTCGAAGGGGTCTCCGCGGTGTGCCGGGGCGAGGACGGCGGCTGGGTCGTCAACGTGGACGTGCTGGAGGTGGCGCGGATCCCCGACACCACCAGCCTGCTCGCCACCTACGAGGTCGAACTGGACCCGGCGGGCGAGCTGGTCCAGTACCGCAGGATCGCGCGCTACCGGCGCGGTGCCCAGGACCAGTGAGCGGACCGTGAGGACCGCACCCGGAAGGACCACCGCATGATCACCTACGACGACGAGGTCGTCTGCGCGCCCCGCGCCGGAACCCTCTACGACGTCCTCGAACTCATCCTCGACCGCGGCATGGTCATCGACGTCTTCGTGC
This sequence comes from Streptomyces ardesiacus, assembly GCF_003112575.1. Lineage (GTDB taxonomy): Bacteria > Actinomycetota > Actinomycetes > Streptomycetales > Streptomycetaceae > Streptomyces > Streptomyces ardesiacus. The sequence continues at coordinate 1,138,933 of NZ_BEWC01000001.1, read as the reverse complement.
GCGTCTCCCTGGTCGGCATCGAGATCCTCAAGGTGGACGCGCGCATCGTCGTGGCGAGCGTGGACACCTACCTGCGCTTCGCCGAGGCCTGCAACCGCCTGGACCTGGAGCACGACGTGCGCTCCAAGACCGTGCCCGAGATGTTCGGCAGCCCGGTCGCCAAGACCGTGGGCAGGGCCGGCGCCAGGAGGACCGCGCGCTCCCTGACCGACAAGGTGCGCGACGTCCTCACGCCCGAGCCCGAGCACGAACCGGCGGAGGAGACGGAGGAGACGGAGACCCGTCCCCGTGGACGTGCGGAGCGGCCCCGCGGCCGGCCCGCCGCACGCCGCCGCGACGAGGACGACCGGCCCCGTTCCCGCCCCCGCCGGCGCACCGAGACGGAGGACGAATGACCGCGCCCGCCACCACCTCCCCCGAAGCCGCCCCCGAAACCGCCCCCACGACGGCTCCCGAGACGGCGGCGGCACCCAAGGCCCTCTACGTCTACGGCATCGCCCCCGCCGGGATTCGCACCCCCCGGGCCCCGGGCGTCGACGGCGCCGCCGTGCGGCTGCTGACCGGCTCCGGGCTGTGCGCCGCGGTGTCGGCCGCGCCCCGGCGGCTCCGGCCCCGGCGCCGTGATCTGCTGGCCCACCAGGCCGTCCTGGACGAACTGGCGGCGCAGGGACCGGTGCTGCCCATGCGGTTCGCGGTGCTCAGCCCCCGCACCGACACCCTGCTCGCCCAACTGCGCTCCGACGCGGCCCACTTGTCACGGCAGCTCGACGGCGTACGCGGCTGCGTGGAGCTCAACGTCAAGGGAACGGCGGTGCCCGGCCACTTCGCCGATCTGGTGCGCCGGGACGACAGACTGCGGACCCTGGCCCTGCGGACCCGGCGCCGGCCGGACTACGAGGCCAACGTCCGGCTGGGCGAGGCGATCGCGCTCGGGGTGCGCCGCGAGGCACGGCGCGCGGCCCGGGAGGTCGTCGACCGGCTGGCCCCGCTCGCCGAGCGGACGGTCCAGGGCACGACCGACGACGAGCAGGTGCTCAGCGCGTCGTTCCTGGTGCGTTCGGAGGACGAAGGGCGGTTCAGGGAGGCGGTGGCCGAGCGGGCCAGGGCCTGCGGCGACCGGCTGGCCCTCAGTGTGACCGGGCCCCTGCCCTGCTACAGCTTCGTCGACCCCCGCCCCGCGTCACCGGCCGGGCGGTGACCCCGTGGGCCTCGTGAGCGGTCTGCTCCTGCTGCCCCTCGCGCCGGTGCGCGGCACGGCGTGGATCGCCGACCACCTGCTCCAGGAGGCCCGGCGCCAGGCCCACGACCCACGCGCCGTACAGGCGCGGCTGGCCGCACTCAACCGGGCCCTGGACGAGGGCACCGTCGACGAGGCGGCCTTCGAACGGGAGGAGGAGCGGCTGCTCACCCTCCTGGAACGCCGGTCCCGGACCAACGGCCCTACGACCACCACGAACCCAGCACGGAGACGACACGTATGAACGAGAACAGGACGGCCATGGCGGCGGCCGTGGCGGGCGGATATCTCCTGGGGCGCACCAAGAAGGCCAAACTCGCCTTCGCGGTCGGCTCCTACCTGGTGGGCAAACGCGTCGGCCTCTCCCCCGGGCAACTCCTCGGGCAGGGGCTGGGCGGCCTGCAGCGGGCGCCGCAGTTCCAGGAGTTGACCGAGCAGGTCCGGGGCGAGTTGCTGACCGCCGGACGGGCGGCCGTCACCGCCGCCGCGAACCGCCGCCTCACCGGCCTCGCGGACACCCTCCGGGACCGTACCGAGGCCCTCACCGGCGAGGCCCTCACCGGCGAGGGCGGCCGCGACGACGGCCGGGGCGACCGTGGCCGTGACCGCGACCGCGGAGGCGACCGGTACGAGGACGCCCCGGACGAGGATGCCTACTTCGACGAGGAGGACCGGGAGGAGGACCGGCGGCCCGCGCCGGCACCGCCCCGGAAGCCGGCCAGGAAGGCTCCGCCGCGCAAGGCCGCGCCGCCCGCGAAGAAGGCCGCGAGGAAGACGGCCGCCAAGAAGACCGCACCGGCCAAGCGACAGGCCGGCCCGGGTGCCGGACGTGGAGGTGGGCGCGCATGACCCCCGACCGGAAGGACGACGGCGGGCCGTCCCCGCTCGGCGACCTCAAGGACGCCCTGGGCGGCTACCTCTCCGCGGCAGGACACGGCCTGGTCGGCAAGGCGGGGCAGCGGGTCGGGTCCCTCACCGACCGCCTGACCGACTCGGTCGGCGGGGGCGGCTCCGAGAACGGCGGCGGAGGCGGTTCCCAAGGCGGCGGAGGCGGTTCCAAAGGCGGCGGGGGCGGTTCCGGGACCGCCGGCGGCAGCGTCAAGGCGACGCACATCATGGAGAGCGTCGACATCGGCGTTCCCCTGCGCACCGTCTACGACCAGTGGACGCAGCTCCAGGACTTCAGCGGCTTCACCAAGGGCGTCCAGAGCGTCAGCCCCCACGACGAGGTGACCTCGGACTGGACCGCCAAGATCGCCTTCTCGACCCGCGGCTGGAAGGCGACCGTCCAGGAACAGATCCCCGACGAGCGGATCGCCTGGACCTCGGAGGGCGCCAAGGGCAGCACCAACGGGGTGGTCACCTTCCACGAACTGGCGCCCCGGCTGACCCGGGTCGTCGTGGTCGTCGAGTACTACCCGTCGGGCTTCTTCGAGAAGACGGGCAACCTCTGGCGCGCCCAGGGGCGTCGGCTGCGGCTGGACCTGAAGCACTTCGCGCGGCACGTGACGCTGACGAACGGCGAGGACCTCGAGGGCTGGCGCGGCGAGATCCGCGACGGCGAGGTCGTCAAGAGCCACGAGGAAGCGCTGGAGGAGGAGAACGCCGGGGAACCCGACGAGTCCGAGTCCGACGAGTACGAGGACGGCGACGAAGGCGACGGCGAGGACGAGTACGAGGACGAGGACGACGAGGAAGGTGAGTACGACGAGGAGGAGGAGCCGTATGCGGACGAGGACGACGACCAGGACGACCGACGTGCCCGCCCCCGTCGCTGACCAGGCCGCCGCCGGGAGCGCGCGGTGACCGATCTGGACCACGGGTACCCGGGCCTGGAGACAGAGCCCTACGGGCCGCCCTCCGGCAGCCTCGCCGACCTCCTCGAACGCGTCCTCGACAAGGGCATCGTCATCGCCGGCGACATCAAGATCGATCTGCTCGACATCGAACTGCTGACGATCCGGCTGCGGTTGTTCATCGCCTCGGTGGACACCGCGAAGAAGGCCGGCATCGACTGGTGGGAGACCGACCCCGCGCTGTCCTCCCGGGCCGCGCGGGACGCGCTCGCCGAGGAGAACGCGCAGTTGCGGCAACGCCTCGATGCCCTGGAGCGGGCCGGCGCGCAGACGGCGGGAGCCGCCTCGTGAGCGGCACGACCGGCGCCGGGCCCGAGGTCCCCGGCATCGTCTGCGCCTTCGCCGTCACCCGCACGCCGCCGGACGCGGCCGCCCTGGCGGCGGCGCGGGGTCATGAGGAGGGCGGACCGCTGCGCCTGGTGCGCGCGGGCGGCCTGTGCCTGGTCGTGCAGGACGTTCCCGCCGCCCTGTTCGACCAGGAGGCGCTCACCGAGCGCCTCAACCGGCCCGGCGACCTGGAGCGCTGCGCCCGCGCCCACCACCGGGGCGTCGAGGCCGCGGCCGGGCGGGGCCCCGTCGTACCGCTGCCCATGGCGACCCTGTACCGCGGCGACCCGACCGCGGCGCGGGCCGTCACCGACCGGCGGGAGGCGCTGGAGGCGCTGCTCGACCGGCTCCGCGACCGTACGGAGTGGGCGGTGAAGGTGCATGCCGCCGAGGCCCCGCCCGAGCCGGCCGCGGAGGCCGGCGCGCAGGCCGGCACCGGCGCCGGCGCCGGTGGGCGTGCCTACCTCAGCAGGGTGAGCGCGCGACGGCGTGACCGGCAGGGCGCCCACGACCGGGCGCTGGCCGAGGCGGAGGCGGTCGACGCCGAGCTGCGCCGGTACGCGGTCGCCGCGACCCGGCACCGACCCCAGAGCGAGCGGCTGACGGGCCACCGCGCACCGCAACTCCTGAACGTCGCCTACCTGGTGGAGGACGCGCGGCGGGCCGCCTTCACCGGGGCGCTGGCGCGGATCGCCGCCGCCGGCCGGCGCCCGGCCGTACGGATCGACGCCTCGGGCCCGTGGATCCCGTACTCCTTCGCCCGCTGGGACGAGGACCCGCGGTTCGGCCCCGAAGCGCCGGCCGCACCGGACCGGGAGGAGGTGCGTTCATGACCGTCCCGGACGCCAGGACGCCCGGTCCGGCCCCCGTGCCCTGGGGCGGCGCCGAGCCGTACGCACCGGTCGGCGTCCCTTTGGTGGACCTGCTGGACCGGGTGCTGGCGACCGGTGTCGTGGTCAGCGGCGACCTGGTCCTGGCCATCGCGGACGTGCCGCTGGTGCGGATCTCCCTGCACGCGCTGCTGTCCTCGGTGAACGAGCGGGTGCCCGCCCCCTGGCCGGACAGCGGGCCGCTGTGACCGCGCCCCGGGCCGGTGCCGCCCGTGCCGCGCACGCCCTCGACCTGGATCCCGAGCGGGTCACCAACGACCTGGCCGCGCTCGTCCTCACGGTGGTGGAGCTGCTGCGCCAGCTCATGGAGCGCCAGGCCGTGCGCCGCTTCGACGCGGGCACGCTGAGCGCGGAGCAGGAGGACCGGCTCGGCACGGCGCTGATGCTGCTCGACGAGCGGATGGACGACCTGTGCGCCCAGCACGGTCTCAGGCGCTCCGACCTGAACCTCGACCTGGGTCCGCTGGGCCCCCTCCTCGCCGATCCGGAACCTTAGGGAAACCGGCACCCGGCGCGAGCGATCGTTATGATGACGCGGAATCGCTCAAACGAACATTCTCGGGTGGGGAGACCTGATGCGGGAGCCGGTCGATCTCAGGCGCCAGCGGATACTGGCGGCGGTCCAGGCGCGCGGGACCGCGCGGGTGCGCGACCTCGCCGACGAGTTGCAGGTCTCGGTGGTCACCGTGCGCCGCGACGTGGAGGAGCTGACGCGCGAGGGCAGGCTGAGCCGCGGGCACGGCGTCGTGCGCTCGACGGTGCCGGCCCAGGAGACGGTCCACGAGCCGGCCCCGGCGGGCGGGGACCGGGTGGCCGTGGTGGTTCCCGTACGGCACTCGTACCTGACCGAGACCCTGCACGGGGCGCGCACGGTCCTGGAGCGGGCCGGGGTGCGCATGGCCCTGCACCTGGCGCCCCAGGCGTCGGGGGCCGAACGCCCGCTGGTGGAACGGGCGTTGGCGGCCGGGGCGGACGGGCTGCTGATCGCCCCGCGCTGGCGCGGCCGGGCCGACGAGGAGGCCGACCACGAGTGGCTCGCCGGGATCGGCGTGCCGACCGTGCTGATGGAACGCCGCCCGTGGCGCGGCAGCGCGCTGCACGCCCTGGACTCGGTCTGCTCGGACCACTGGTACGGCGCGCACCTGGCGGTGGAGCACCTGGTCGGGCTCGGTCACCGGCGCATCGTCTTCGCCACCCGGCACGACAGCCCCACCGCCCGCTCGCTGCGGGACGCCCTCACCGGGATCGCCGGGTCGCATCCGCTGGTGGAGCAGTGGGCGTGGACGCTGATCGCGCCGGAGGCCGGGGCCGACGGGCCGTACTCCGCGGACGAGACGGCGGAGTTGCCCGCGCTGATGCGCAAGGTCGGCGCCACCGCGATGGTGCTGCACGGTGACGTGGACGCCCTGATGGTCGTCCAGCGGCTCGCGGAGGAGGGCGTGCGGGTGCCGGAGGACTGCTCGGTGGTCGCGTACGACGACGTGGTGGCCGGTCTGGCCGCGCCGCCGCTGACGGCCGTGTCGCCGCCCAAGGCGGAGGTCGGTCACGCGGCGGCGGAGCTGCTGCTCCAGCGGCTGTCCGAGGCGCCCGGGAGCCGGCAGCCGGGCCGGCGGGTCGAGCTGCTGCCGCGGCTGATGGTGCGCGGGTCGACGGACCGGTGGACCGGACCGGTTGCCGAATGAGCGTTTGAGCGTTTCATTTTCTTCTGATCGATCTATTGACCGTTTGGGCTGGGGCGTTCAGGATTCCGGTGTCTCGAAGAGTCGCGTCCGCCCCGCGCGGACCCGCAGGAGCCGCGGAGGCGCCATGCCCGGACGACCCAGCCGTCGCTCCGTGCTCGCCGCGATGACCGCCCTCCCCCTGGCAGGAGCCGTGAGCGCCTGCAGCGGGGGGAACGGAGCATCGTCGGCCCGCACGGGCAGCACCACCCGCATCACCTTCTGGTCCGCCCTGCGCGGCAGCCAGGAAGTGGTCGACGCGTTCAACCGCACGCACCGGAACGTCCAGGTGGAGTTCCAGCAGATCCCCTCCGGCGGGCAGGGCGGCTACGCCAAGCTCAGCAACGCCGCCCGGGCGGGCAACGCGCCCGATGTCGCCACCCTCGAGTATCCGCAGGTACCGGGGTTCGCCATCGACGGTGTCGCCCGTGACATCACCGACCTGATGAGCGACGCTCTGCGCCGCAAGCTGCTGCCGCAGGCGCTCGGCCTGACCACCTTCGAACGCCGGGTGTTCGCCGTGCCGCTGGACGTCGAACCCATGGTGATGCACTACCGCGCAGACCTGTTCGAGCGGTACGGACTGCGACCCGCCCGTACCTGGGACGAGTTCGCCGAGCAGGCCGCGACGGTGCGCCGCAGGGCGCCCGGCCGCCGGCTGGTGCTCTTCCCCACCGACGGGATGACGCAGTTCGCCTGCTACGCCTGGCAGGCGGGCGCCCAGTGGTTCGACACCTCGAAGGGCGCCTGGAACGTCTCGCTCGCCGACGCGCCCTCGCGGCGGGTCGCGGAGTACTGGCAGGGGCTGATCGACCGGGACGACGTCTTCATGAACGCCGTCGAGAGCAGGCAGTCCGACGCGCAGATCGGCAACGGCCTGGTCCTGACCCGGCTCAGCGGCGCCTGGGACGCCGGCGCCCAGATGAACGCGCGGCCCGGGCAGAAGGGCCAGTGGCGGATCGCGCCGCTGCCGCAGTGGGACACCGGCAGCCCCTCGGCCGGCACGCACGGCGGCTCGACCTTCGCGGTCACCGCGGACAGCAGGCACCCGGAGGCCGCCATGGAGTTCATCGAATGGCAGGTCTCCCACCCCGACGCCCTGCGCGCCCGGCTCTCCAGCGGCACCAGCAGCCAGTACCCTGCCGCTCCCGGCCTGGTCGCGGTGGGCCGCGACGCCTTCGACCGCTCGTACTACGGCGGCCAGGACATCTACTCCCTGTTCGAGCAGGAGGCCGAGAAGATCGGCGACCAGTGGCTCTGGGGCCCGCGGATGAGCGCCACCCAGAAGGTCATGCAGGACTCCTTCGCCCGCGTCGGCGGCGGCCAGGGCAGCCTCGTCGAGTCGCTGCGCACCGCGCAGGAGGGCACCATGCCCGACCTCAAGGCCCTCGGCCTGTCCACCACCCAGCACAGCACCTGAGCCGACGAAAGGCAGGTGACACACCCATGACCACGACCACCCCCGCACGGGTGCCGGCCGGCGCCGACCGCGCCGCCTCCCCGGCACCCTCCGCCTCGGGCCCGCGCGCCCGCCGAGCGGCCAAGCGCCGTCAACTGACCGCGGCCGGCGTCCTCATGACGCCGTTCTTCGCCCTGCTGGTCACCGTCTTCCTGATTCCCGTCGGCACCGCCGTCTACCTGAGCTTCTTCAGCGACGACCAGCCCGGTCTCGGCTTCGGCCCCGAGCGCACGGTCTTCGTCGGACTGCGCTCCTACGCGGCCGTCCTGACCGACCCCACCTTCCTCGGCGGGCTCGGCACGGTCGCCCTGTACTGCCTCATCTACATCCCGCTGATGGTCGTCGGCGCACTCGCCCTCGCCCTGCTGCTGGACTCCGGCGTGGTGCGGCTGCGCGCCTTCGCCCAGCTCGGCCTGTTCCTGCCGCACGCGGTGCCCGGCATCATCGCGGCGCTGATCTGGCTGTACCTGTACACCCCCGGCATCAGCCCGGTCATCGAGCTGTTCGCCAAGGGCGACATCACGATCGACTTCCTCGGCGTGCACACGGTGGTCCCGTCCATCGTGAACATCGCCCTGTGGAGCAACCTCGGCTACAACATGGTGATCTTCTACGCCGCCCTCCAGGCCGTGCCGCGCGAGGTGATCGAGGCGTCCGTCGTGGACGGCGCCGGGCCGGTGCGCACGGCGCTCCAGGTCAAGACACCGCTGGTGCGGGCCTCCATCGTGACGGTCTCGATCTTCACCCTGATCTGGGCGCTCCAGCTCTTCACCGAGCCGATGCTGCTCAGCCAGTCCTCCCCCATGATCAGCTCGCGTTTCTCGCCCAGCATGTACATCTACGACGCGGCCTTCACCCGCAACAACTACAGCCTCGCGGCGGCCGCTTCGGTGGTCCTGCTGGTGTGCACCATCGCCCTGTCCTACGGCGTCACCCGCTTCACCAGCCGCACCGACTCCGAGGAGGCCCGATGAGCGCCGCCGACACCTCCCTGCTCCGCCCGAAGCTGCTGGGCCGCGCCACCGTCAACGTGGTCGTCGCCCTCTCCGTCCTCTACACGCTGCTGCCGGTGCTGTGGCTGGTGCTCGCCTCCGCGAAGAACCGCGACGCCCTCTTCAGCAGCGACCTGCTCTCCCTGAGCGACTTCTCCTTCCTGCAGAACCTGAAGGACCTGTTCGCCATGGACGACGGGCTGTACGGCCGCTGGTACGTCAACAGCCTGCTGTACGCGGTGCTCGGCGCGGCGCTCGGCGCGCTGGTGAGCGTGGCCTGCGGCTACGCCTTCGACAAGTACCGCTTCCGGCACAAGGAGAAGCTGTTCGGCCTGGTGCTGGCGGCGGTGATGGTGCCGCAGACGGTGCTGGCGCTGCCGCTGTACCTGATGGCGTCCGAGGCCGGCCTGGTCAACACCTTCTGGGCGGTGTTCATCCCGGTGCTGTTCAATCCGTTCGGCGTCTACCTCGGCCGGATCTTCGCGCGGGGCTACGTGCCCGACGAGGTGCTGGAGGCGGCGCGCGTGGACGGGGCCGGGGAGCTGACCACGTACGTGCGGGTGGCGCTCAGGATGCTCGGGCCCGGCCTGGTCACCGTCTTCCTCTTCCAGCTGACCGCGATCTGGAACAACTTCTTCCTGCCCATGGTGATGCTGTCCGACCAGGACCTGTATCCCGTCAGCCTCGGCCTGTACCAGTGGAACAGTTCGGCGTCCGTGTCGCCCGAGTACTACCCCGTGGTCATCATGGGCTCGCTGCTCGCCGTGCTGCCGCTCATCCTCGCCTTCGTGCTGCTCCAGCGTTTCTGGCGCAGCGGCCTGACCGCCGGAGCCGTCAAGTGACCGTGCACGCCCCCGGACCCGGCCGCCGGCCCCGTGCCGCCGTGGCCATGTCCCCGGACGCCGCCTCGGCCGTCCTCGACCCCGAGTCCCTCGCCGCGTTCCGCGAGGTCTGCGACCTGGCGCCGTTCCCGGTGCTCGACGACCTGACCACGGCGCGGGCGAGATCCGTGCTGGCGGACGTGGAGCTGCTGATCACCGGGTGGGGCTGTCCGCCGCTGGACGCGGAGGTGCTGCGTGCGGCGCCCCGGCTGCGGGCCGTGGTGCACACGGCGGGCAGCGTCCGCGGGCACGTCACCGACGCCTGCTGGGAGCGGGGCGTCGAGGTCTCCTCGGCCGCCGCGGCCAACGCGCTGCCGGTGGCGGAGTACACCCTCGGCATGATCCTGCTGAGCGGCAAGCGGGTGCTGGAGCGGGCCCGTGACTACCGGGCCTCCCGGGTGCGCGGGAACTGGCTGCGCACCCCGCGCGGCGTCGGCAACTACCGGCGCACGGTCGGCATCCTGTCGGCCTCGCTGATCGGCCGCCGGGTCGTGGAGCTGCTGCGCCCGCACGACGTGGAGGTGCTGCTGCACGACCCGTACGTGAGCGACGCGGAGGCCGCCTCGCTGGGCGTCGAGAACGTGGGACTGGCGGAGCTGTTCGCGCGCTGCGACACCGTCAGCGTGCACACGCCGCTGCTGCCGGAGACCCGGCACCTGGTCGGCCGTGCGCTGATCGAGGCGATGCCCGCCGACGCGGTGCTGATCAACACCTCCCGGGGGGCGGTGATCGACCAGGACGCGCTCACCGACGCGGTGCTGGCGGGCCGGATCCGGGCCGTCCTCGACGTCACCGACCCCGAGGCGCTGGCGCCGGACCACCCGCTGTGGGACTGCGAAAACGCCCTGATCACCCCGCACCTGGCCGGTTCCGAGGGCAACGAGTGGCGCCGGCTGGCCGACCTCGCCCTCGCCGAGACGAGCCGCTGGGCCCTCGGGTCCGGCTTCCTCCACCCCGTACGACGCGAAAGGCTGGCGTTCCTGGCATGAGCATCCCGTTCGAACTGCCCACCGAGGACCGTGCGTCGAGCCCCTTCACCGGTTACACCCGCGCCCACTGGGAGGCCGTCGCGGACGGGCTGCTGTGGGCCGCGTGGCGCTGGAGCAGCCCGGGCCGCGCCCTGCTCGACCTGCCGGGCCGCCCCTCGCGCTCGGGCGTGCGCTCCGACGGGCTGGAGGGCTTCGCGCGGACGTTCCTGGCGGCGGGCTTCCGCGTCGCCGGTGCGGGCGGCGCGGATCCCCACGGCTGGCTGGACCGCTACGCCGAGGGCCTCGCCTCGGGCACCCGTACCCCCGGCCGGGACGACACCGAGTCCTGGCCGCTGATCCTCGACCACGACGTCCAGGGCCAGCCCATGGTCGAGTCGGCCTCGGTGGCGCTCGGGCTGCGGCTGACCGCGCCGTGGCTGTGGAAGAACCTCGACTCCGGGGTGCAGGACCGGGTGGAGGAGTGGCTGCGCGGGGCGCTGCGGCACGTGCCGGCGCCGAACAACTGGTACCTGTTCCCGTACACGGTCGCCGGGTTCCTGGAGTCGGTCGGCCGCGGCGACGCCGAGACGGCCGCGGCCCGGCAGCGGGCGCTGGAGCTGATGGAGGGCTGGTACCGGGGCGAGGGCTGGTACGCCGACGGCGACGGGCGCGCCTTCGACCACTACAACGGCTGGGCGCTGCACCTCTATCCGGTGCTCGACGCCCGTCTCGGCGGCGACGGCGACGCCCTCGCCCGGTACGGGGAGCGGTTGCGCGCCCATCTCGACGGCTTCGCCCTGATGTTCGGGGCCGACGGTGCTCCGCTGCACTTCGGCCGCTCGCTCGCCTACCGCTTCGCCGCGTCGGCGGCCGTGGGCCTCGGCGCGCTGACCGGGCACTCGCCGCTGACCCCGGGCGCCTCCCGGCGGCTGGCCAGCGGCAGCCTGCGGTACTTCGTGGACCGGGGGGCGCTGACGGAGGAGGGGCTGCTGAGCCTGGGCTGGTACGGGCCGCACGAGGCGACCCTGCAGCCGTACTCGGGCCCGGCCTCCCCCTACTGGGCGTCGAAGGCGTTCGTGTCGCTCCTCGCCGCGCCGGAGCACCCGCTGTGGACGGCGACGGAGGAGCCCGCGCCGGTGGAGGAGGCGGACCGGGTGCTGGCGCTCACGGCACCCGGGCTGCTGGTGCAGGCGACCCGCGCCGACGGGATCGTACGGCTGCACAACCACGGCAGTGACCATGTCCGCCCGCACGAGGGCGAGTCGGCGGCCGAGGACGACCCGCACTACGGCCGGCAGGCCTACTCGACCCGGACGGGGCCCACTGCTCGGGAGAACGTGGCCGACAACCACCTGTCGGTCGAGGTGAACGGCCGGTCCAGCGTGCGGCGCCGTATCCACCCGCTGGGCGCGGGCGGCGGCGAGGGCTGGGGCTGGGCGGCGTCCTGGCACCGGCCGGTGTTCGCGGCCGGGGCGCCGATGGTGCCGGGACTGCGGGTGGAGAGCGTGACGGTGGCCAGGGGGCCGTACGAGCTGCGGGTGCACCGGGTGGCCGGGGCGCCGGCCGGGGCCCGCGTCACCCACACCGGGTGGGCCACCGGACCCGAGGAGCCGCTGACCTCGGCCCTGCACGGGCTGTACGGCTGGGAGCCCGGGACGGAGACCGTGCGCGCCCCGCAGGGCACCGCGTACGTGCCGTGGGCGGAGCTGCCCCGGTTGTCCGGCGCGGCGGGCGGCACCTCCGTGCACGTCTGCCTGGCCGCGCTGGCGGGCGAGCCGGCGAGCGTTTCGGTGGCCGACGCGGTCGCGGAGGTGGTGGCCGGAGAGGACGCCGTGGAGGTGGTCTGGGCGGCCGACGGCGCCCGCACCCGGGTCTCGTTCGGGCCGGTGGGGGTGACGCACACGCAGGGCTAGGGGCCGTTCGGATCCGCCCCCGGCCCGTCACCGCGCTTTCGAGGGCCCCGGCCGCGGCCGGGGCCCTCCGGCGTGCCCGCTCCCCCGCACGCACGTCCCCGGTGGCGGGCCGTGCCCGGGCCGGTGACGCTGGGACGGCACCCGTGAGAAGGAGCCGTCTCCATGCGCAAGTCGTCGTGCACCGTGATCGCGGCCGCGGCCCTGTGGGTCCTGGGCGCCGCCGGGGCCCAGGCCGCGGTGCCCCGTGTCCCGGGCCTGCCGGGCGACGTGACGGCGGCCGAGTGCGTCGGGGGCGGCGGAGTGATCGTCATTTCGGCGGACGGGGACGGGAGCGGCTCCTTCACGCAGCTCTGCCGGGGCGGCGTCCACGACGGACGGACCATCACCTGAGTGCCGCCGCCTCCGTTCCTCCCGCCCATGCCTTGAGTTCCGCACGCTGGGTACGCGGTCACGGCCCACCACGGCAGTCGGTACTCGAACACGAACGGGCGCGTGCAGCGGCCCGCCCAGAAACGGAGAAAGGCCGATGAGCGAGGCCAATCCCCTCAAGCGAGCAGTACGCAAGGTGACCGAGGGCCTGCACGGCGAGGCCGGTGGACCGCCGGACGGGATCCCCGGCAGGCCCGGGCCCGAGTCGCCTCCCGTCGCCGAGCCGACCGAACTCCGCGAGCCGCTGCCCCCGAAGCCGGACCAGAGCGGGCCGGACACGGTGTCGCCGACCGGGCAGCCCACGGGAGCGGACCAGGCCCGGGTGGCGCAGTCCGGCAGCTACCTCACGGACGCCCAGGGAACCCGGCTGTACGACACGGACCACTCGCTGAAGGCCGGACCGCGCGGTCCCGTCCTGCTGCAGGACCATCACCTGCGCGAGAAGGTCATGCACTTCGACCACGAGCGCATCCCGGAGCGCGTGGTCCACGCCCGGGGCGCCGGGGCGCACGGTGTCTTCCAGAGCTACGGCACGGCCGCCTCGGTGACCAAGGCGGCGTTCCTGGCCGCCGACGTGGAGACGCCGGTGTTCACGCGGTTCTCGACGGTGGTCGGCTCGCGCGGGTCGTCGGACACCGTGCGCGACACCCGCGGGTTCGCGACGAAGTTCTACACCAGCGAGGGCGTCTTCGACCTGGTCGGCAACAACATCCCGGTCTTCTTCATCCAGGACGCCATCAAGTTCCCGGACGTGGTGCACGCGGCCAAGCCGCACCCGGACCGGGAGATCCCGCAGGCGCAGAGCGCCCACGACACCTTCTGGGACTTCGTCTCTCTGCACACCGAGGCGACCCACCACACCCTCTTCTTCATGGGCGACCGGGGCATCCCGCGCTCGTACCGGATGATGGAGGGCTTCGGCGTCCACACCTTCCGGCTGGTGAACGCGGAGGGCGCCACGACGCTGGTGAAGTTCCACTGGAAGCCCAAGCTGGGCGTGCACTCGCTGGTCTGGGACGAGGCGCAGATCATCAACGGCGTCGACCCCGACTTCCACCGCCGCGACCTCGCGGACGCCATCGAGGCGGGCGCGTACCCGCAGTGGGAGCTGGGCATCCAGACCTTCCCCGACACCCCGGAGCAGACCTTCGAGGGCATCGACCTGCTGGACCCGACCAACATCGTGCCGGAGGAGATGGCGCCGGTGCAGCCGGTCGGGCTGCTCACCCTGAACCGCAACCCGTCCAACTTCTTCGCCGAGACCGAGCAGGTCGCCTTCCACGTCGGCCACCTGGTGCCCGGCATCGACATCACCGACGATCCGCTGCTGGCGGGGCGGCTGTTCTCGTACCTGGACACGCAGATCACGCGTCTGGGCGGCCCCAACTTCCCGCAGTTGCCGATCAACCGGCCGCAGGCGCCGGTCAACGACATGCTGCGCGACGGCATGCACCAGACGGCCGTGCACCGGGGTGTGGCGCCCTACCGGCCCAACTCCCTCGACGGCGGCTGCCCGTTCACCGCGGGCGCGGACACGAACGCCTTCGTCGAGGCGCCGGTGCGGGTGCCGGAGGGGCGCAAGGTCCGTGAGGCCCCCGAGTCGTTCGCGGACCACTTCAGCCAGCCGCGCCGCTTCTGGCTGAGCATGAGCCCGGTGGAGCGCGAGCACATCATCGGCGCCTACACCTTCGAACTGGGCAAGTGCTACGAGCAGGCGATCCGGGAGCGGACGCTGCAGGTCCTGGCCAACATCGACCCCGAGCTGTGCGCGGGCGTCGCCGAGGGCCTCGGCCTGCCCGCCCCGGAGCCGACGGTTCCCCTGGCCGACGTCCGGCCCAGCCCGGCGCTGTCCCAGGTGGGCGGCACTTGGCCGCTGGACGGCAGGGTCGTCGGCATCGTGACCGGCGGGGCGGACCTGGAGGGCGTGGCGGCCGTGCGGGAGGCGGTGCTGAACGCCGGGATGGTGCCGCTGGTGGTGGCGCCGACCGGCGGCACCCTCGGTTCCGGCGAGGCCGCGCTGACCGTGCAGCGCAGCTATGTCACCGCGCGGTCGGTCGAGTTCGACGCGGTGCTGGTCGCGGGGACGCCCGACATGGGCGGCGACGCCTACACCCCGCGCGACTACAAGGCGGGCCCGGCGCCCGCGGGTCCGGGGACGGTCGACCCGCGGGTGAGCCTGCTGCTGTCGGAGGCGTTCCGGCACGGCAAGGCGATCGGGGTGTGGGCCGGCGGCACTCCCGCGCTGGAGGCGTCCGGGGTGCCCACCGACGCGCCGGGTGTGATCGTCGCCGACTCCGGCACCGCCGCCCTGGAACAGGTGACGGAGCTGATGGGCTCGCACCGGGTGTGGGAACGCTTCACCACGCCGCGGGGCTGATCCCCGGACCGCGGGGCCGGGCACCGGTGCCGGTGCCCGGCCCCTGCCGTGTCCAAGGGCCGTGTCCAAGGGCCGGGTGCGCGGGCCGCGTTCGGGGGCCGGGTGACCGGGCTCAGGGGCTCAGGGGCTCGGAGATTCAGGGATTCAGGGGTTCAGCACAGGACGCGCAGCGCGCCGGGCAGCACCCGGGCCGTGACGGGCACGACGGCCTCGACCTCGCCGTCGGCGCCGTAGGGTATCGCCCGGTCGGCCTCGATGCGGACCTCCCGGCCGCGCAGGACCCGTACTTGGGGCCGGTGGACGTGGGCGCCCGTCGCCAGTTCGTTCATCAGGGCGAAGAACAGCCGTCGCGGTGCCCGGTGGATCATCACCACGTCGAGCAGCCCGTCGTCCACGCGGGCGGAGGGGGCGATGAGGCGGTTGAAGCCGTAGTAGCCGGAGTTGGCGGCGACCACCGTGTAGCCGGTGAAGGCGTGCTCCTCGCCGTCGACCGTGACGCGGTAGCGCGTCGCGCGCCAGCCCGCGACGGCCCGGACCGCGCCCACGTAGTACGAGGCGGCCCCGCGCAGCAGGCGCGTGGCGTTGGCGTGCCGGTTGGCCAGCGCGTCGACACCGGCGTACACGCTGCCGAGGACGACGGTGCGGTCGTGGACGGCGGAGGTGACCTCGACGGTGTCCACGGGGCGGGGCTCGCCGTGCAACAGCACCTCGGCCAGCGCGGCCGGTTCGGCGGGCAGGTTCAGGGCGCGGGCGAAATCGTTGCCGCGCCCGGCCGGGACGAGCCCGAGCACGGCCGCGGTGCCGCTGAGGGCGCCGCCGATCCCGCCCGCCATGCCGTCGCCGCCCACGGCGAGCACCACCCGCCCCGACTGCCCGGCCCGCCGGGCGAGTTCGCGGGCGTGGGCGAGGCTGTGGCTGTACTCGGTCTCCAGTTCCGCCCCGGCCTCCCGCAGCAGCCGGGCCACCCCGAGGAGCGCGGCGGCCGAGGTGGCGCCGCCCGCGGTGGGGTTGACGACGGCGGTGAACTGTCGCATCGAGGTGCCTCCGGGCTGACGGATGGTGCCGGACTGTTGTCTCACGGGGTGGCGGCTGTCGGCCGGGCGGGGTCAGTCCGCGGGCAGCAGGACGCCCGGGTTGAGCAGTCCGTCGGGGTCCAAGGTGCGCTTGACGGCGCGCAGGGCCCCGACGCCCAGGGGGCCCGCCTCCCGGGCGTACCAGTCGCGGTGGTCGGTGCCGACGGCGTGGTGGTGGGTGATGGTGCCGCCCGCGGCGAGGATCGCGTCGTTGGCGGCGTGCTTGGCCCGGGTCCAGTGCGCCACGGCGTCCTCGCCCTGGGCGGAGACGACCGTGAAGTAGAGGGAGGCGCCGTTCTCGTAGACGTGCGAGATGTGGCACATGACCAGGGGCGGGGTGCCGGACTCGGTGAGGGTGGCGGTGAGCGCCTCGCGGACGGCGGCGTAGAGGGCGGGCAGGCGGGACCAGTAGGCCGCCGTCTCCAGGGTCTCGGCCAGCGCGCCGGCGTCCAGCAGGGAGTCGCGCAGGTACGGCGCCGCGTAACGGCCGTGGGCCCAGCGCTCCCCGGGTCCGTCACCGGCGAAGGTGCCGCCGCACGCGCGCAGGACGGCGGCGGCGCCCTCGCGGCGGTGGGCGGTGTCCTCCTCGGTGCCCTCGAAACCGACGACCGCGAGGCAGCCGGCGTCCGGCTGTTCCAGGGAGGCGCCGATGGCGTCGGGCTGCGCGAGGCCGATCAGGGTCTCGGTCTCGTCGGACAGGCGCAGCACCGTGGGCCGGGGACCGTCCTGGGCGAGGCGGCGCAGGGCGGCGGCGCCCTCGTCGAAGGAGGCGAAGCGCCAGCCCTCGTAGCGGCGGACCGCCGGCCGGGGCCGTACGCGCACGGTGACGGAGGTGATGACACCGAAGGCTCCCTCGGAGCCCAGGACGAGCTGGCGCAGGTCGGGTCCGGCGGCCGAGCGGGGGGCGCGGCCCGTCTCGAGGGTGCCCTCGGGGGTGGCGAGGGTGAGGGCGAGGACCATCTCGTCGAAGCGGCCGTACCCGGCGGAGGCCTGTCCGCTGGAGCGGGTCGCGGCGAAGCCGCCGAGGGTGGCCCACTCGTAGGACTGGGGGAAGTGGCCGAGGGTGTACCCGTGTTCGGCGAGCAGCGCCTCGGCCTCGGGGGCGCGCAGGCCGGGCTGGAGCGTGGCGGTGCGGGAGACCTCGTCGAGGTCGAGCAGGCGGTTCATGCGGCGCAGGTCGAGGGCGACGAACGCGCCGTCGCGTCCGGGGGCGAGGCCGCCGACGACGGAGGTGCCGCCGCCGAAGGGGACGAGGGCCAGGCGGTGTTCCGCGCAGGCGGCCAGTACGGCGAGGACCTCGTCGTGGCCGTCCGGCAGGACGACGGCGGCCGGGGCGTCGGCGGTGTCGCCGGCCCGCATCCGCAGCAGGTCGGGGGTGGACTTGCCGCGGGTGTGCCGGATGCGGCCCTCGGCGTCCGTGCGCACGTCCCCGGCACGGCCGCCGACGGCCGCCTCCAGCGCACGGCGGGCGTCCTCGCCCAGCGGCGGCCCGGGCACCTCGATCTCTGCCAGGGGGAGCGCGGTGTCCTCGCGGGGTGCGACGCCGAGCAGTTCGCGCAGCAGTCCGGTCACCGTGTCGGGCAGCGGCGTCGCCCTGTCCGGGTCGCCCCAGCCGTTCCACAGCATGTCCATGGCCTGTCGTCCTCACGGTCGTGTCGAGGGATGCCGTCCGCACCGCCCCGCGGGGCGTTACACTGTGACACATGACGCCCAACCGTCACAACCATGCGAGCAGACAGACCCCCGCGGACAACGACACGGTGCTGGACGCCGTGCGCGACTGCGTGATGGCCGTCGGCGTGCGCCGTACGACGATGACCGACGTCGCCCGCCGCGCCGGCGTCTCCCGGATGACGCTGTACCGGCGCTGGCCGGACGTGCGCTCCCTGGTCGGCGACCTGATGACCCGGGAGTGGATCGCGGTCGCCACCGGCGCGATCCCGGCGCCCGGCGAGGGCACCGGCACCCACTCGCGCATCGTCGAGGGCCTGGTGGCGGGGGTGGAGGCGTTCCGCGCCCACCCGCTCTTCCGCAAGATCGTCGACGTCGACCCCGAACTGCTCCTGCCCTACGTCCTCGACCGGCGCGGGGCGAGCCAGGAGGCCCTGCTGGAGCTGCTGGCCGACGCGCTGGAGGAGGGCCACGCCGACGGGTCGGTGCGCCGGACGCACACCGGGGCGCAGGCCCGGTCGGTGCTGCTGGTCGTCCAGTCCTTCGCCCTGTCGCTGCGGACCATGACCGACGAGGACGACGCCGGACTGAGCCCCGCGGCCCTCCTCGCGGAACTGCGCACCATCCTGGAGAGGACCCTGACGCCATGAGCCCCGCCGACCGCCCCGCAGCCGGGGCCTCCCTGTCCGCCGCGCGGCGCTCGCGCGAGGTGGCCGACACCGTCGGCGGCCCCGAAGTGGACGTCCTCGTCGTGGGCCTCGGCGCGACCGGTGCCGGTGCCGCCCTGGACGCCGCCGCCCGGGGCCTGAGCGTCGCCGCCGTGGACGCCCACGACCTGGCCTTCGGCACCTCCCGCTGGAGCTCCAAGCTCGTCCACGGGGGCCTGCGCTACCTCGCCTCCGCGCAGGTGGACGTCGCCCACGAGAGCGCGGTGGAGCGCGGCGTGCTGATGGAGCGCACGGCCCCCCACCTGGTGCGCGCACAGCCCTTCGTCCTGCCGCTCACACCCCTGGTCTCCCGCGGTCAGGGTGCGCTGGCCTGGGCGGGGTTCCGGGCCGGCGACGCCCTGCGGCTGGCGGCGCGCACCGCGCGGGCCACGCTGCCCGCGCCGCGGCGCCTGTCCGCCGTGGAGACCCGCCACCTCGCCCCGGTGCTGCGCCCGGACGGGCTGCGCGGCGGGCTGCTCTCCTGGGACGGCCGGCTCACCGACGACGCCCGGCTGGTGACGGCGCTGGCCCGGACCGCCGCGGCCCGCGGAGCCCGGATCCTGACCCGGGTCAGGGCCCTGGAGCTGACCGGGTCCGGCGCCCGCGTGCGGGACGAGCTGACCGGCGAGGAGGGGGTGATACGGGCCCGCGCGGTGGTCAACGCCTCCGGGGTGTGGGCCGGTGCCCTCGTGGACGGCATCCGGATCCGCCCCTCCCGCGGCACCCACCTCGTCCTGCGCTCCGAGCGCCTCGGCCCGCTCCCGGCCGGTCTGCACGTGCCGGTCCCCGGCGAGACCAACCGCTTCGTCCTCGTCCTGCCCCAGGGCGACGGCCGCGTCTACGTCGGCCTGACCGACGAGCCCGTGGACGGGGACGTCCCGGACGTGCCCGAGGTGCCGGAGACGGACGTGGGCTTCCTGCTCGACGTGCTCGGCTCGGTGCTGGACGCCCCGGTCCACCGCGAGGACGTGGTCGGTGCCTTCGCGGGCCTGCGCCCCCTGCTCGACACCACCGCGCCGGACCGCCACGGTGCGGGGCCGCGCACGGCGGACGTCTCGCGCCGGCACGCCGTGCTCACCTCGTCCGAGGGCGTCGTCACCGTGGTCGGCGGCAAGCTCACCACGTACCGGCGCATGGCCGAGGACGCCGTGGACACCGCCGTCGCCGCCAGGGGTCTCGTCGCCGGGCCCTCCCCCACGGCCGCGCTGCCGCTGGTCGGAGCGGCCGCTCCGCAGGCCCTGGCGCGGGTCCGGGCGCCGGGTCGCCTGGTGCGGCACTACGGCACCGAGGCGCCGGCGGTCCAGGCCCTGGCCGCCCGCGACCCCCGCCTCGCCGAGCGGATCCTGCCGGGCCACCCCGTCACCGGGGCCGAACTGGTGTGGGCCCTGCGTCACGAGGGTGCCCTGGACGAGGCCGACGTGCTCGACCGGCGCACCCGGGTCGGCCTGGTCCCCGAGGACCGCGCGGCGGCCCTGGCCGCCGTGCGCGAACTCGTCGGCGAGGTCGGCGGGAGCGGCGCGATCGGCGGATTCGGCGGAACCGGCGGAACCGGCGAGTTCTCGGCGGAGCGGGGCTGAGACCCCGCGGCGGCCCGCCGGCACGGCGCCCGCCCGGCTCGGCGGGCTGGGGCGCCGAGCCGGACGGGGCGGGCCGACGGCGTCGGCCGGTCGGCAGGCGGCCCGGGAACGGGCGCCGCCTGCCCGATCAGATGTCCCGGTCGTCCTCCCGGACGGCCTTGCGCAGTTTCGCCTCGATCTTGTGCTGGGACTGGCCTCCCTCCTTGACGTACTCCGTCATCGCGGTCCGCGCGTCCCGGTCGAGGTCGCGCCAGGCCCGTACGGCCGTCTCGTAGGTGTGGGACTGCCGCGGGGTCCACTCGTGCTGTGTCGGTGGCCCGTACGAGTCGCGCAGCTCCTCGACCCGGTGCTGTGCCAGGTCCGCCGCGCGGCGCTTGTGCACGAGCTCCTCGAATGTGTGTGCCACCACACCTCGACCGTAGCCAGTGGAACGCCTCGGCGCGCGTCGAGCCCGCGGCGGCCGGGGGGCGGGGGCCCGGCCCATGCGCTCCGGCCGGCCCAAGTGGTCCACGCGGACGGCGAAGAGCCTTAACATCAAGCCACCGACGACGGGGCCGGGCACAAGCGGCGACACGAGAGCTGAGGGCGGCGTGACGGAGATCGAGGGAGCGGCGGTACCGGGACGGCTGCTGATCACCCGTACCACCACGGGTGACGGCGTCGACGTCGTGGTCCTCGCCGGAGAGGTCGACCTCGACGGCAGCGGCCACCTGCGCGAGGTCCTGCTGGCGTCGGTGGAGTCGGCGCCGGGCACGGTGGTGGACTTCGGTGAGGTGGGCTTCCTGGACTCCAGCGGCATCAACGTCCTCATCTCCGCGCACCGGGCCGCCGAGTCCCGCGGCGTCTGGCTGCGGCTCGCCGCCCCGCGTGACGCCGTGGAGCGCGTACTGCGGCTGGTGGGCGTCGACGCGCTGATCCCCTGCTACCCGAGCGTGGAGGAGGCCCTCGCCGCCTGACCCGCTCAGGTCAGCGGCAGGCGCGCGTACACCGTCTTGCCCCGCGCGTGCGGCTTGGTGATGACCTCGTCGCACAGCCGCGTGACGATCTCCAGCCCGTGCCGGCCGACCCGCGCGGGGTCGCGGGGCAGGAAGGTGGGAAACGCCTCCCCCGTGTCCGTCACCGCGATCTCCACACCGTCGTCCACGAGGGTCAGCTCCAGCCGGCAGGGGCCGGGCGCGTGGCGCAGCGCGTTCGTCACCAGCTCGCTCGCGACCAGACGAGCGGCGTCCAGGAACGCGTCCGCAAGCTGCACGCCCCGCTCGGCGAGGCGTGCGACGAAGCCGTGGACGACATCCCTGGAGGCGGGGATCATCGCGGATCCGCCCCTGAACTCCACCACCGCGGACACGACGGAGCCGTCGGCGGTGTCGGGTCCGTGCGCCGGAGTCATGCCGAGCCTCACCGTCCGGTCCGGGGCCGAGTGGAGGAGCGGAGGTCCCCGGTTCCCACGATACGCACCAGGGCGCCCACCACGATCCCTTTGCCCCAACTTCCGCCGGACGCGCCGTTTTCTGACCGGACCCGGCCGACTGCGCGCAAGCGGCCGGCCGGACCGGCGGGTCAGGAGGCGGTGCAGGCGCCGACCGCGGGCGCGGCGTCACTGCCGTTCTTGGTCACGGTGAACCCGAAGGTGGTCGATGTGCCGGCCGCCAGGGCGCCGTTCCAACTCGGCCGTACGGTCATGACGTTGCCGTTGAAGGCGGCCGTTCCGTTCCAGAGGGCGGAGACGGACTGCCGCGCGGGCAGGGTGACCGTCGCCGTCCAGGAACCGATCGGCTCGCTGCCCGCGGTGACGGTGACCTCGCCGTTGTACCCGCCGTCCCAGTCCGCGGTCCTGGTGTACGTGGCCGTGCAGGTCGCGGTGCCCTCTCCCGGACCGCCGGGCTCGCCCGGGCCGCCCGAGCCGCCGAGGGCGGACAGCACGGCGTCGTAGGCGGGCTTCTCGGCGTAGTTGCCGTCGAACAGCAGCGGGGTGCCGCCGCTGCGCCACGAGTACTTGTCGGTGACGCCCCACACGGTCATGCCGGTGCAGCGCTCCACCGCGAGGCAGGCCTGGACGACCTTGGTGTAGTCGGCCGCCTGCGCCGAGCCGGAGCCCTCGATGTCCAGCTCCGTGATCTGCACGTCCACGCCGAGGTCGGCGAAGCGCTGGAGGTTCTGCCGGTAGTCCGACGGGACCGGCGAGTTGCTGTTGAAGTGGGACTGGAAGCCGACGCAGTCGATGGGCACGCCGCGGGACGTGAAGTCCTTGACCATGTTGTAGACGGCGGTGGACTTCGCGTTGACGCCGTCGGTGTTGTAGTCGTTGTAGCAGAGCTTGGCGGCCGGGTCGGCGGCGCGTGCGGCGCGGAACGCCTCCTCGATGAAGCCGTCGCCCAGCTTGTCCTGGAAGGGCGAGCTGCGCCGGGCGCCGCTGCCGCCGTCCTGGAACGCCTCGTTGACGACGTCCCAGCTGTGGATCTCGCCCTTGTAGTGGCCCATCAGGCCGCTGATGTGGTCCTTCATGGCCGTGCGCAGGTCGGAGGCGCCCAGCGTGCCCACCCAGGAGGGCAGTTGGGAGTGCCAGACGAGAGTGTGGCCGCGCACGTCCATGCCCCGGCTCTGCGCGTGGTCGACGATCCGGTCGGCCGAGGTGAAGGTGAAGGTGCCCCGACTGGGCTCGGTGGCGTCCCACTTCATCTCGTTCTCGGGCGTCACCGAGCCGAACTCCCGGTCCAGCGTGGCGGTGTAGTCGGCCTCGCCGAGGTGGCCCGCCGCGACGGCGGCGCCGAAGTAGCGGCCCTGTCCGGCCGCCGCGGACCCGAGGGTGTCGGCGGCTTCGGCGGAGTGGGCCGCGGCCGTCAGCGCGGCCGCGGCCACGAGACCGGCGATGGCCGCCCTCGACAGGCGTCTCAATATCATGTTCATGTCATCCCGTTCCCTGAATCGGTGTGCGGAGGCCGTTCGGAAGGGCGGGCAGCCGCCGGACTTCACCCCGAGGGGTCGAAAGTTTCGGACGGCTTTCCGAATGTCGCGGAGCGAGATTACGGACTCCCGTCCGCGGGGTCAACGGCCCGTGACGGTGACGTCACGACGACCGGCGGTGAGGGATCGCCGCCGCTGCCGCGCCACCCGGACGGACGCACCGGGACCCTCGGCCTGCCCGCCGGGGTGGACCCGGCGGGCCCCGCGGGTCCCGTGCGGCGGTCCGCCGGGTCACAGGGGGCGCCCCTCGCCTCCTGGGGCCCGGCAGTGTAGACATGAGCACATGGTCCGACTGATGGGTCGATCGGGAGAACGGTCACCCCGTCGTCCCGGCGGCCCGCACGCCCGACACCGGCAGGACGCGGACCGGTCACGGCGGGGGGCGGACGCGCGGTCCGCCTCGGCGCTGCGCTCGGCGCTGTCCGGACGCAGCGTGGCCGGCCAGGTCTTCGTGATGAACGTGGTCATCGTGCTGCTGCTCGTGGTCGCCGCGGCGGTCGCACTGGTGCTCCAGGTACGCCACGACAGCGACACGGAGGCCCGCAACCGGTCGGTCTCCGTGGCCGCGACGTTCGCCAACTCCCCCGGCATCGTCGAGGCGCTGCGCGGCCCCGACCCCACGGCGGTGCTCCAGCCCCGGGCCGAGGCGGTGCGCAAGGCCACGGACGTGGACTTCGTGGTCGTCACCAACCCGCAGGGCGTCCGCTACACCCACCCGAGGACGAACCGCATCGGCAAGACCTTCGTGGGGAACATCGCCCCGGCGCTGGCCGGGAAGACGGTGACCGAGGAGATCGAGGGCACCATCGGCCCGCTGGTCCAGGCCATCGTGCCCGTCAAGGCCCCCGACGGGAAGGTGGTGGGCCTGGTCTCGGCCGGCATCACGACGGAGAACGTGGGCGGGGTCGCCGACCGTCAGCTCCCCCTCGTCCTGAGCGCGGCGGCCGTCGGGCTGGCCCTGGCGACCGGGGGCACGGCCCTGGTGAGCCGACGGCTGATGCGGCAGACGCACGGCCTGGGGCCGCACGAGATGACCCGGATGTACGAACACCACGACGCCGTCCTGCACAGCGTCCGGGAGGGCGTGCTCATCGTCGGCGGGGAGGGCAGGCTGCTGCTGGCCAACGACGAGGCGCGGCGGCTGCTCAACCTGCCGGCCGACGCCGAGGGCCGGCACGTCGGCGCCCTCGGCCTGCCCTCCGACCTGGCCGGACTGCTGGCCTCGGGCCAGGCCGCCACCGACGAGGTGCACCTGGTCGAGGACCGGCTGCTGGCCATCAACCAGCGGCCCACGGACGTGCGGGGCGGCCCGGCCGGCAGCGTCGCGACGCTGCGCGACTCCACCGAGCTGCGGGCCCTGTCCGGCCGGGCCGAGACCGCCCGGGAACGCCTGGACATCCTGTACGCGGCCGGGGTGGGCATCGGCACCAGCCTGGACGTCACCCGCACCGCCGAGGAACTGGCCGAGCTGGCCGTGCCCCGGTTCGCCGACTACGTCACCGTGGACCTGTTCGACCCCGTGATGGCCGGCGGTCAGCCGGACCGCGCGATGCCGCTGCGCCGGACCGCGCGCAGCGGCATCAGCGAGGACGTCCCGCTCTACCCCGTGGGCGGACAGATCCGCTACGTGGACTCCTCCCCGCAGGGCCGCACGCTCCGCGAGGGCCGGGCCGTCCTGGAGCCCCGCCTCGGCGAGGCCCCGGGCTGGCAGGCGCAGGACTACGAGCGCTCCGCGCAGGTGGTGGCGTACGGCGTCCACTCCCTGATCACCGTCCCGCTGCGCGCGGGCAGCCTGGTGCTCGGAGTGGTGAGCTTCTGGCGTTCGGTCAAGCCCGAGCCGTTCGACGAGGACGAGCTGGCGCTCGGCGAGGAACTGGTCGCACGGGCCGCGGTCTCCATCGACAACGCGCGCCGCTACACCCGCGAGCACAGCATGGCGGTGACCCTCCAGCGCAGTCTGCTGCCTCGCAGGCTGCCCGACCAGAACGCCCTGGACGTCGCCTACCGCTACCTGCCCGCACAGGCGGGAGTGGGCGGCGACTGGTTCGACGTGCTCCCGCTGTCCGGGGCCCGGGTCGCGCTCGTCGTCGGCGACGTCGTCGGGCACGGTCTGCACGCCGCGGCCACCATGGGGCGGCTGCGGACGGCGGTGCACAACTTCACCGCCCTCGACCTGCCGCCCGACGAACTGCTCGGACTGCTGGACGAACTGGTCGGCCGGATCGACCAGGACGAGACGGCCGACGACGGCACCGCCCCGGTGACCGGCGCGACCTGCCTCTACGCGATCTACGACCCGGTCGCGGGCTCCTGTGTGATCGCCCGGGCGGGCCACCCGCCGCCGGCGCTGATTGGGCCCGACGGCACCGTGGAGTTCCCCGAGGTTCCCCCGGGGCCCCCGCTGGGCCTGGGCGGCCTCCCGTTCGAGACGACGGAGCTGCGGCTGGCGGAGGGCAGCCGGCTCGTGCTGTACACCGACGGGCTGGTCGAGGACCGCGCGCACGACATCGACGTCGGCCTGGAGCACCTCCGCCGGGCGCTGGAGACGTCCGGCGAGACGCCCGAGGAGACCTGCCGGACCGTCCTGGACGCCCGGCTTCCGGACCGGCCGGGCGACGACATCGCCCTGCTGGTCGCCCGCACCCGGACGCTGGGCCCGGACCAGGTCGCCGAGTGGGACGTCCCGAACGATCCGGAGGCGGTCGGCGAGGTGCGTTCCCAGGTCACCCGGCGGCTGGGCGAGTGGGGCCTGGACGAGCTGGTGTTCACCACGGAGCTGATCCTCAGCGAGCTGGTCACCAACGCGATCCGGTACGGCGGCGAGACCGTCCACGTGCGGGTGCTGCGCGACCGCAGCCTGATCTGCGAGGTGTTCGACAGCAGCAGTACCTCCCCGCACCTGCGCTACGCCGCCATGACGGACGAGGGCGGGCGCGGTCTGTTCCTGGTCGCTCAGCTCGCCGAGCGCTGGGGCACCCGCTACACACCGGCCGGCAAGGTCATCTGGGCGGAGCAGCCGGTGCCCTGACGGGCTCGCGGGGGCGGTCGCGCCGCGAGGGGCGCGGGGTCCGGCGCGCTGGGTCCGTACCGATCCGGTGCCGGACGGGTGTGCAGCACGCGGATTGTCTGGTAGGAAACTTTCCTGTCAGTGCCCGCACTCCCCCCACACACCTGGAGTTTCCGTGAGGCACCCGTTCCCCGACCCGGCGCGCCCCGCAGGCCCCTCGCGCCGTACCGTGCTCGCCATGGCTGTTCCGGCGACGGTTCCCTTCCTCACCCCCTCGCACGCCGCGGCTGCGTCCGCGCGCCCGGCGGGACTAGACGACCCGGCGAAGAAGGAGATCGCCATGCAACTGGTGTCGAGCGCGGAGAACTCCACGCTCGACTGGAAGGCGCAGTACCGCTACATCGAGGACATCGGCGACGGCCGCGGCTACACCGCGGGCATCATCGGCTTCTGCTCCGGCACCGGCGACATGCTCGACCTGGTGGAGTCGTACGCCGAGCGCAGCCCCGGCAACGTCCTCGCGCCCTATCTGCCGGCGCTGCGCCGGGTGGACGGATCCGACTCGCACGAGGGGCTCGACCCCGGGTTCCCTCGGGACTGGCGCCGGGCCGCCGACGAGGACCCCGTCTTCCGCCGGGCCCAGGACGACGAGCGCGACCGCGTCTACTTCGACCCGGCCGTGCGGCGCGCCCAGGAGGACGGGCTGCGGACGCTGGGGCAGTTCGCGTACTACGACGCGATCGTCATGCACGGCGACGGCGGTGCCCTCGGCTTCGGCAGCATCCGCGAGCGTGCCCTGGGCCGGGCCCGGCCGCCGGCCCGGGGCGGCGACGAGGTCGCCTACCTGCACGCCTTCCTCGACGAGCGGGTACGGGCCATGAAGCAGGAGGAGGCGCACAGCGACACCAGCCGGGTCGACACGGCCCAGCGCGTCTTCCTGGACGAGGGCAACCTGGACCTCGAACCGCCGCTGGACTGGCACGTCTACGGGGACGCCTACCACATCGGCTGACCCCGGGCACGGGGCGGGCCGCGGAACCGGCCGTGTGCCGGATTCCGCGGCCCGTGTGCCGCCAGGACGGTACCGGTGTCAGTGCCGGAACGCGTCCTTGCCCTTCTCCTTGGCCTGCCGGGCGTCGCCCTTGGACTGGGCGGCGCGGCCCTCGGCCGTCATCCTCTCGTTGCCGACGGCCCGGCCGACCGCTTCCTTGGCCTTCCCCTTGGCCTGCTCCATCTTGGCCTTGGACTTCTGATTGCCGGCCACAGTGGTTCACCTCTCGGCGTTGGCTTGCGCTGTCTGCCCGGCGGGTCGCCCGGTACGGCGGTTCCAAACGTGCCGGTTCGGGCGGGGCGGTCAGTTCTGCCCGGCGTGCGTGTGGCTGTGGGAGGTCTCCGGCGGGCAGCTCCGGTCGCCGCCGGCACGGTCCCGGTGCCAGTCGCGGACCGCGACGGTCAGCGCGCACAGCATGGCGGCGACGCCGGTGCCCACCGACAGGCCCACCGCCCGGTGGTAGTCGTCGTGGGTGGCGTTCAGCGTCAGGTAGAAGAGCCCCGGCAGCGCGGCGGTGCCCACGGCGCCGCCCAGCCGCTGGCCGGTCTGCAGGGCGCCGCCGGCCGCGCCCGCCATCCGCACCGGCACGTCGCGCAGGGTCATCGTGATGTTCGGGGAGATCACGCAGCCGCTGCCCAGTCCACCGAGGAGCAGGGCGGGCGCGGCGAGCCAGGCGCCCGTGTCGGAGGGGACGAGCCAGAGCAGCAGCGCGGTGGTGCCCAGACCCACCATGACCGCGACCAGTCCCCAGACGGTCAGCAGCCGCCCCAGCCGCTCCACCAGCCGGCCCGCCACGGCCGCGGCGACGGCCGAGCCCGCGGCGAACGGGGTCACCGCCAGGCCGGACATGAGGGGCGAGTAGCCCAGTCCGTTCTGGAAGAAGAGCGCGAAGACGAGCCAGACCCCGCTGAACCCGACGAAGTACAGGGCTCCCAGTCCCGCGCCGGTGGCGTAGCCGCGGGTCTCGGTGAGCAGTCCCGGCTCCAGGAGCGGCTGGCCGCCCCGGCGGGCGACGCGGCGCTCCCAGCGCGCGAAGGCGAGGAGGACGACGGCACCCGCCGGGAACAGCCACCACACCCGGGTCAGGCCGCCGCCCTCGGCGAGCACCAGCGGCAGCATCAGGGCCAGGATCCCCGCCCCGAGCAGCGCCACGCCCACGGGGTCGAGCCGTCCCCGGCCGCCGGGCGCCACCCGGGGCAGCAGACGGAAGCCGAGGAACAGGGCGACCAGGCCGACCGGCACGTTCACGTAGAAGATCCACCGCCAGCCCCCGGCTCCCGCCAGCGCGAGGATCAGACCGCCGACCACCGGGCCCACGGCGCTGGACACGCCCACGGTGGCGCCGAAGAGCCCGAACGCGCGCCCGCGTTCCGCACCCCGGAACAGCTGCTGGATGAGTGCCGAGTTCTGCGGGGCCAGGCTGCCCGCGGCGACTCCCTGGGCGAGCCGGGCGGCGACCAGCAGTTCGATGCCGGGCGCGGCCCCCGAGGCGGCGCTGAAGAGCACGAAGGCGGCCAGGGCCGCGAGGAAGACGCGCCGCCTGCCGAACGCGTCGCCGATCCGGCCCGCGGTCACCAGGGTCAGGGCGAACGCCAGCGCGTATCCGGACACGACCCACTGCACGGACGTCGGCGAGGCGTGCAGCTCCCGTTGCATGGAAGGCAGGGCCACGGCGACGATCGTCACGTCCAGCAGGGTCATGAAACCGGCGACCAGGGTCACCCACAGGGCCCGCCACCGGCGGGGGTCGGGTTCGTCCTCCGTATCCTGCACACGGGCTCCCCTCGTGAGGCTGCACGGGACGCGCCACTTCGCCCCACGCCTGCGTCACCCGTGGCGGGCCCTTCAAACACCGTGCTCAACGACCTGCTCGACCGGCGACCCCCAACCTCAACCATGAGATCCCATAAGGTGTGCTTATGACCTCATAGACCGGACCCGCGTACCGACTTAGGCTTGCCTTAGCTTAGGCTTCCCCGAGAGTCGATCTGTTACCGCTCGAAGGGAACCTGAACATGCCCCGCCCACTGCGGGTGGCCATCGTCGGATCCGGCCCGGCCGGGATCTACGCCGCTGACGCCCTGCTCAAGTCCGAAGTGGCCGCCGACCCCGGTGTTTCCATCGACATCTTCGAGCGGATGCCCGCCCCGTTCGGACTCATCCGGTACGGCGTGGCACCCGACCACCCGCGGATCAAGGGCATCATCACGGCCCTGCACCAGGTCCTCGACAAGCCGCAGATCCGCCTCTTCGGCAACGTCGACTACCCGAGCGACATCAGCCTGGACGACCTGCGCGCCTTCTACGACGGTGTGATCTTCGCCACCGGCGCCACGGCCGACCGTGACCTGCCGGTCCCCGGCATCGACCTCGACGGCTCGTACGGCGCGGCCGACTTCGTCGCCTGGTACGACGGCCACCCCGACTTCCCGCGCACCTGGCCGCTGGAGGCGGAGAAGGTCGCCGTCCTCGGCGTCGGCAACGTCGCCCTGGACATCGCCCGGGTCCTCGCCAAGACGGCGGACGAGCTGCTGCCCACCGAGATCCCGCCGAACGTGTACGAGGGTCTCAAGGCCAACAAGGCGCTGGAGGTCCACGTCTTCGGCCGCCGCGGCCCGGCGCAGGCGAAGTTCAGCCCGATGGAGCTGCGGGAGCTGGACCACTCCCCCAACATCGAGGTGATCGTCGACCCCGAGGACATCGACTACGACGAGGGCTCGATCGCGACCCGGCGCGGCAACAAGCAGGCCGACATGGTCGCCAAGACCCTGGAGAACTGGGCGATCCGCGACGTCGGCGACCGGCCGCACAAGCTCTTCCTGCACTTCTTCGAGTCGCCCTCGGAGATCCTCGGCAAGGACGGAAAGGTCGTCGGCCTGCGCACCGAGCGCACCGAGCTGGACGGCACGGGCAACGTCAAGGGCACCGGCACGTTCAAGGACTGGGACGTCCAGGCGGTCTACCGGGCCGTCGGCTACCTCTCCGACCGGCTCCCCAAGCTGCCCTGGGACCTGGAGACGGGCACGGTCCCGGACGTGGGCGGCCGGGTGGTCCAGGAGTCCGGCGAGCACCTGCAGTCGACGTACGTCACCGGCTGGATCCGGCGCGGCCCGGTCGGCCTGATCGGCCACACCAAGGGCGACGCCAACGAGACGGTGTCCAACCTGCTGGAGGACTACGCGGGCGGCCGTCTCCAGACGCCCGCCTCGCCCGAGCCGGAAGCGGTGGACGCCTTCCTCGCCGAGCGGAACATCCGCTTCACCACCTGGGACGGCTGGTACAAGCTCGACGCCGCGGAGAAGGCGCAGGGCGAGCCGCAGGGCCGTGAGCGCGTGAAGTACGTCGAGCGCGAGGACATGCTCCGGGAGAGCGGCGCCTGAGCCGTGCACGTCCGGCACCGGCCCTCCCAAGGGGTGGCCGGTGCCGGACGTGTCCCGCCGGATCGGGACGGGCTGACGCGGGGAGGGGTTCAGACCTCCAGTTCGCCCTCGATCCGGCGCAGCTGGTGGCGGGCCATCGCCAGGTTGGCGCGGTTCGCGTCCAGCACCAGGTAGAGGAAGAGACCGTTGCCGCCGCGCCCCTTGAGCAGGCGGATCATGTGGTACTGGGTGTTGAGCGTGATCAGGATGTCCTCGATCTCGTCCTTGAGCCCGAGGTGCTCCATCGTGCGCAGCTTGGACCGCACGACGTCGGTGTTCCCCGCGGCGGCGACCTCCAGGTTGAAGTCCTTGCCGCCGCCCAGGGTGCCGAGCGCCATGCCGCTGGTGTAGTCGACCAGCGCGACGGCGGTCGATCCGTCGATGGAGCTGAGGCATTCCTTGAGCGAGGTCTCCAGGTTGGCCATGGTGTTCCCTTTCCGGACGTGTTCGGTGTGCGGTCGGTGCTTCAGGTCGGCCGGTGGTGGCCGCCGGCCTGGGGGGTGGGCTGGTGGGTGGGCCGCTGCGGGGCGCGCACCGGCAGGGTGCCGATGGGGCGGGCCGTCCCCTCGACGGGCGCCGTGACGGCTTCGGCGGCCGGGGCGCGGCCGCGTTCCGGCCCGAGGCCGGCGGCGACCAGTTCCCCGATCCGCGCGCCGCTGCGCCGGCCCTCCAGGTGCAGCCGGCCCACGTTGACCCGGCCGTCGGCGAGCAGGGTGAGCACGGCGGCCGGACCGGCGGCGTAGGTGGCCACGTAGCCGTCGGCCCCGCGCAGCAGCAGCTCGCGGAAGTCGCCGCGCGCGGTGGCCTCCGCCATGCGGTGCGCGACGCCGAGGGCGGCTGCGGTGAGCGCGGCGAGCCCCTCGGGCTCGGTGCCCGGCGCGTCGTGGGCCAGGACGAGCCCGTCCACGGTGGCCGCGAGCGACCCGGTCATCCGGGGAACGCGGTTGCGCAGCCGGTGCAGTTCCTCCAGGACGTCGCTCTCGACGGCCATGAGCAGTCTCCTTTCGTCGCGCCTGCGGCGCGCGCGGATCACAGGGCCTCCAAGGCGTCTCGAAGCCGTCGCAGCAGGGCCGTGTCGGGGTCGTCCCACACCACCGCCCGCGGTGGCGGCCCGGGCGGCAGGGGCGGAGCGGCGGGCGGTGCCGCGCGCACGAGCCCGTCGGCGGCCAGTCGGCGCAGTTCCACGAGGGTGTGGTACGTGCGGCAGGCGAGCGCCGAGGCGATCTGCGCGGCGGTGCGGACGCCGTCGACCTGGGTCAGGGTGCGGCCGCGCCGCACGGGCAGCGCGGCGGACCCGGTGCCCGGCACCCGGGTCAGCGGGAGGGTGTCGATGGCGGGGTCGGGCCAGATGCGGTCCAGCAGGGCGCGCCGGCGCCCGGACTCGCGCACGACGACGTCCACCGGCACCGAGCGGACCGCACCGAGCCAGTGCGCCGCGCCGGGCCGGAAGCGCTGCGCGCGGCCGTCGTGGGCCAGGACGAAGTAGGCGGCGTCGAACAGGGCGCCCAGGTGGCAGACCTCCAGCGCGCCGGCGGCAAGCCTGCCACTGTCGACGAGCCGGTGGCCGACCCGGTGCTGGGTGCCGCCCCGGTCGACCGCCTCCCACCAGCCGTCCGGCGGCACGGCGCCGCTGCGGGTGAGCAGCGCGCCGAGGTCGGGGGCGAAGGCCGACTCCACGTGCACGACGCGGCCCGCCTTGAGGTAGACGATGCCCCGCTCGCCCGACAGGGCGCCGGTGGCCCCTTCGGCCGCGAGGGCGGCGAGGGCCTCGGCGGTGGTCTCGTACGCGGTCCAGGTGGTCGTCACCCGGGTCATCCGAGCACCAGCCGGTCGGCCAGCTCGGCCAGCCTGATGCGGGCCAGGGCGAGGTTCCCGTCGTTGCGGTCGAGCCACAGGTGCAGGAAGACGGTGCTGTCGAACGGGGTGCTGACGAACCTGAGCAGGTGGTAGGCGTCGCCGGTGGTGGCGATCAGGTCCTCCACCGGTGGTTCCTTCCCCGGCTCGGCACCGCCGCCCGCCGTGCCGGCCGCCGCCAGGGACCCGCTCTCCGTCACGTGCCGGCCCAGCTCCGCCGTCTCCGCGGCCGTCGCCTCCCAGTCGCCGCCCGGGGCCTCACCGACGGCGCCGAGGGCGAGCCCGCTGATCCAGTCGACCAGCGACGCGCCGCGCGCGCCGGGCAGCCTCATGGCTTCCAGCAGACTCTCGTCGATTCCGGGCACGCCGGATCCCCTCCCCTGCACGGCTGTACCGCGAACGTGACGACGACACTACGGAAGGTGCACGCATCCGGTGAGACCTTTGGCATTTTCCAGAGGAACGTGCCCGCGGTGCGGCATACTGCGTGGTTCGGCCGCGGCCCCGCACGAGTGGCCGAGCGTGCCCGCGCCGGGACGGGCAACCCGGGGGGCATGGCCCGACTGCACTTCTCCCGTCACGGGAAGCACCCGAAGCACGCACCGCCGGACGAGTCCGCACACCCGCCGGTCTCCGGGCGGCCGGACGGGGACTTCGGCCCGGACGCCGCCACCGAGGACGCCGCCCCGGACTCCCCCGCCGAACTGCCGAAGCGTTCCTGGTCCGCGCTGCTGCGGCGCGTGCTGGCCGAGTTCAAGGACGACGAGCTGACCGACCGGGCCGCGGCCCTGACCTACTACGGGATCCTGGCGCTGTTCCCGGCCCTGCTGGTGCTGGTGTCGCTGCTGGGCATCGCCGGGGCGTCCGCCACCCAGGAGGTGCT
This sequence comes from Streptomyces ardesiacus, assembly GCF_003112575.1. Classification (GTDB taxonomy): domain Bacteria; phylum Actinomycetota; class Actinomycetes; order Streptomycetales; family Streptomycetaceae; genus Streptomyces; species Streptomyces ardesiacus. Next base: position 1,105,680 of record NZ_BEWC01000001.1, on the reverse strand, counting down.
GGACAACATCCAGAAGCTCGCGCCGGGTTCCGCGCGGGACGTGCTCACGAACGCGGTGGAGCAGCTGCGGGCCAAGGCGGGTCTGGGATCCGCGCTGGCGGTCGTCGGTCTGCTGGGTGCCGTCTGGTCGGCGTCCGGCTACGTCGCCGCGTTCATCCGGGCCGCCAACGCGGTCTACGACGTCCCCGAGGGGCGCCCGGTGTGGAAGGTGCTGCCGCTGCGGGTGGCCCTGACCGTGGTGCTGCTCGTGCTCGCGGTGGTCAGCGCGCTCATCGTGGTCTTCACCGGGAGCCTGGCCCGGCAGGCGGGCACCGCGCTGGGAATCGGCGACACGGCCCTGACCGCGTGGTCGATCGCCAAGTGGCCGGTGCTGGTCCTGCTGGTCGCCTTCATGATCGCGATCCTGTACTGGGCCGCGCCGAACGCCCGGGTCAGGGGCTTCAGGTGGGTCTCCCCGGGCAGCCTGGTCGCGCTGCTGATCTGGCTGGTCGCCTCCGGCGGGTTCGCCGTCTACGTGGCCAACTTCGGCTCGTACAACAAGACCTACGGCACCCTGGCCGGCGTCATCGTCTTCCTCGTCTGGCTGTGGGTCACCAACCTGGCCGTCCTGCTCGGCCTGGAGTTCGACGCGGAGCTGGCCCGGCAGCGGGTCATCGACGGCGGGTTCCCGCCCGGGGAGGAGCCGTACGTGGAGCCGCGCGACACCCGGGCCTGGAACGAGGCGGACCGGCGGCGCGCGGCCGGGGACGAGGGCGGGGACGGGAACGGGAGCGAGGGCGAGGGCGGAGGCAAGGACGAGGGGGCGGACTGACGGCTGAAACCTAGGACTGAGGACTGAGGACTACGGGAGGATCGAGTCGACGTAGCCGCCGTCCACCCGGACCGCGGCGCCGGTGGTGGCGGACGCGAGGGGTGAGCTGAGATAGACCACCAGGTTGGCGATCTCCTCGGGCTCGATCAGCCGCTGGAGGAGCGACTGCGGCCGGTGCTCGCGCATGAAGACGCGCTGTGCCTCGTCCCAGGGCAGGTCGCGGTCGACGAGCTGGTACACGAAGTCCTCGACGCCCTCGGTGTGGGTGGGTCCCGCGATCACGCAGTTCACCGTGACCCCGCTGCCCGCCGCCTCCTTGGCGAAGCCGCGGCCGACCCCGAGCAGGGCCGTCTTGGAGACGCCGTAGTGGATCATCTCGGCCGGGATCACGACGGCCGAGTCGCTCGCGATGTAGAGCACCCGTCCCCAGCCGCGGTCCCTCATCCGGGGGAGATGGGCGCGCGTCAGCCTGACGCCCGCGAGGACGTTGATCTCGAAGTAGCGGCGCCACTCGTCGTCGTCGATCTCCAGCGCGGGCGCGGCGCCGAAGACGCCGAGGTTGTTGACGAGGATGTCCACGTCGGGCAGCGCCCGCAGGGCCCGCTCGGCGCCCTCCGCGGTGCCGAGGTCGGCCGCGACCGGCACGAACGCGCCGTCCGGCACCTCGGCCCGCAGCTTCCCGAGGCTCTCCTCCAGGCGGCCGGCGTCCCGCCCGTTGACGCCCACGGTGGCGCCGGCCCGGGCCAGCCCGGCGGCGATCGCCGCCCCGATGCCCTGCGAGGATCCCGTCACCAGTGCGGTGCGTCCGCCGAGGTCGATGTTCATCAGGTCGCTCCTTGTCGTGCCGTACGGTCGGTCGGGTTGCTTCCTGCCCACCCTCGCCCACCCCGCACCCGTGGCCCGGTCGGCCGCACGGTGCGCCGCGCCGCGGCACGCCCGGTCGGCGCACCCCCTGTGCTCTCGGCTGACCTGCGGCGACAATACTTGCCTACGTCCGTGCCCCTGCTGCCCGATGGACCCATGCCGACCTCTCCCACCGCCCGCCCCACGTATCCGCCCACGCTGTGGGCCGCTCGCGGCCGCCATGTCGGCTCCGCGGCCGAGGACACCGTCCGGCACACGCTGGAACGGCTCAAGGACGACCACGTCGTCGACGACTTCCTGGAGCCTCCCGACGAGCCGGCGGCCGAACCCGGCATCGCCGGGGCGCCCGGCCCGCGGATCTTCGAGGCGCGCTGGCGGGCTCCCGGGGACGTGACCGTGCGGGCCAGGCTGATCCTGGAGCCGGCCTCGGCGGGCGGGCAGGAGTGGACGCTGCTCGCGGAGGCCGAGGAGGCCTGGGACCCGGCCTGGCCCTCCCCGGCCACCGTGTTCTGGCCGGACGACCCCGACGTCACGTGGGACCGGGACATCGCCACGGGGCTGCGGCTGCGGGGGATCAACACCCTCCCGGACGACGACAAGGCCGTCCGCAGGCTGCTCAAGGAGGCGGGACGCAGCCCGTGGAACATCCACGTGGTGGTGCACGAGGCGATGACCCCGGACCACCGCGGCAGGGTGCCGCTGGTGCGGTGGCTGCCGCCCGGTCTGCGGCACCGGGTGGTCGAGCACCGTGCCGCGCCGCAGCAGTTGCGGGTGGTGAACTGGGCCCTGGAGGACTTCGGCGTGCAGGTGCCGCGCGGCGGTGCGGTGGTGCTGCCCGGCACGCCCGCCCCGGAGGAGTACGCGGCCGGTGACTTCTCGGTCCGCACCGTCTTCCTGGACGGCTCGGAGCCCACCGCGCTGATCGCGGCGGTGACGTCCTTCGCGGCCCTGGCCAGGCCGTTGCCGGAGGACGGGGTGGCGGCGCTCGGCTCGCTGCGGGAGGACTGGCGGCTGCTGACGCTGCGGGAGGAGCTGGAGCGCGAGCGCAAGCTGGTGGCGATGTACGCCGAGGCGCTCGAGGCCATGACACAGTCCCGCGACCTGTACCGGGAGGCGGCGGAACGGGCGGCCGAGGCCCTCGCCGTGTACCGCGAGTCGGCGGGCACCGCACCGGCCGCACCGCCACCGGCCGAACCCCCGGCGTCCCCGCTGCGCGGACTGACCCGCACCCTGGAACGCTTCCGCGGCAGCGCCCGCACCCCCCGCCCCGGGTCCGAGCCGCCCCCGGCGGAGGACTGACGGGCGGGGAGGGCGACGCCCGGGCACAGACGGTGCCCCGGCCGCCTCGGCCCCCGCCCGCCGACGGGCGGGGGCTCCGCTGAGGGCACCCTCACGTGTCATCCGGCGTGTGGTGGATACGCGGACGGCACAGGAGCCAGGCCCGTCCCGGAAGGTCAGCGACGCCATGGACAGCCAGCACGAGAGCGCCCCCGCTTCCCGCCCACCGGAGTCCTCCCGCTCGGAGACCACGCTCCGCGTCAACGGCAAACCGCACACGCTCACCGTCGACCACCGCCGCGTCCTGCTGGACCTCCTGCGGGAGGATCTCGGTCTCGCGGGCGCCAAGAAGGGCTGCGACCACGGGCAGTGCGGTGCCTGCACCGTCCTGGTCGACGGGCGGCGCGTCAACAGCTGCCTGCTGTTCGCGGTCGCCCTGGACGGCTGCGAGGTCACCACCGTCGAGGGTCTCGCCGGTGACGGCGAGGAACTGCACCCGGTGCAGCGGGCCTTCCTGGACCGCGACGCCTTCCAGTGCGGGTACTGCACCCCGGGCCAGATCTGCTCCGCGGTCGGCGCGCTCGCCGAGGCCGCGGCCGGGCACCCGTCCCACGTCACCGGCCCGGCGGTGCCCTCCGGGGAGCCGGTCGCGCTGGACCGGGAGGAGATCCGGGAGCGGCTGAGCGGCAACCTGTGCCGGTGCGGTGCCTACCCCCGCATCGCCGACGCGGTCGAGGACGTGATCCCGTGAAGTCCTTCGCCTACGTACGCGCGGGCAGCGTCGAGGAGGCCACCGACGCGTTCGCGGCCCACCCGGGCGCCCGCTACCTCGGCGGCGGCACCAACCTCGTCGACCTGATGAAGCTCGGCGTGGAGACGCCCGCCGCGCTCGTCGACGTCACCCGGCTGCCGCTGGACACCGTGGAGGAGCTGCCCGACGGCTCGCTACGGGCCGGCGCGACGGTCCGCAACAGCGACCTCGCCGCCCACCCCGCCGTGCGCGACCGCTACCCGGCGCTGTCCCAGGCGCTGCTGGCCGGCGCCTCCGGGCAGTTGCGCAACGCCGCCACCACCGGCGGCAACCTGCTGCAGCGCACCCGCTGCCCGTACTTCCAGGACGTCTCCAAGCCCTGCAACAAGCGCGAGCCAGGCACCGGCTGCGGCGCGCTGCAGGGCGTGCACCGGGACCACGCGGTGCTCGGCCACTCCGACCAGTGCGTCGCCACCCACCCCTCGGACATGGCGGTGGCGCTGGCCGCCCTCGACGCGCGCGTGGAGCTGCACGGCCCCGAGGGCACCCGGAGCGTGCCCGCCGCCGACTTCCACCGGCTGCCCGGCATGCACCCCGAGCGGGACACGGAGATCCACCCGGGCGAGCTGATCACCGGCGTGGTCCTGCCCGCGGCCACCGCCGGACTGCCCTCGGCCTACCGCAAGGCCCGCGACCGGGCGTCGTACGCCTTCGCGCTGGCCTCCGTCGCCGTGGTGCTGCACCTGGCGGACGGCGTGGTGGCGCGCGCCGGGATCGCCTTCGGCGCGGTGGCGCACCGGCCCTGGCGGGCCCGGCGGGCCGAGGACGCGCTGGTGGGCGCGGCGCCCACCACGGCGGCCTTCGAGCACGCGATCGACCTGGAACTGGCCGCGGCCGAACCGCTGCGGGACAACGCCTACAAGGTGCCGCTGGCCCGCCGGCTGGCCCTGGACGTACTGGGCCGGCTCGCCCCGCCGGCCACGACCTGACGGACCCGGCGTCCACGAGGAGGACTTCATGACCGCCACCGATGCCGTCCTGGGCGCTCCCGTCGAGCGCCGGGAGGGGCGGGAGAAGGTCACCGGCACCGCCCGGTACGCCGCCGAGTTCGACGCGCCGGGACGCGCGCAGGCCTGGCCCGTGCCGGCGACGGTCCCGCGCGGCCGGGTGACCGGCGTCGACACCGCGCCGGCGCTCGCGCTGCCCGGTGTGCTCGCGGTGCTCACGCACGAGAACGCGCCCCGCCTCGGCGCTCCCGACGACCCGACCCTTGCCGTGCTGCAGGGCCCGCACGTCCCGCACCGGGGCTGGTTCGTGGGCGTGGTGGTGGCCGAGACGCTGGAGGCGGCCCGCGCGGGCGCCGCCGCCGTCCGGATCACCTACGAGGCCGAGCCCCACGACGTGGTGCTCACCGCCTCGCATCCCGAGGCGTACGTCCCCGAGTCGGCCAACGGGGGTTTCCCGGCCGTCACCGGGTACGGCGACCCGGACGGCGCCCTCGCCTCCTCGGCGGCCCGGGTGGACGTCGCGTACACCGTGCCGCCGCTGCACAACCACCCGATGGAGCCGCACGCCAGCACGGCACAGTGGGACGGCGACCGGCTGACCGTGCACTGCTCCAGCCAGGGCACCTCGGCGGTGCAGAAGGAACTGGCCCGCCTGTTCGACCTGCCCGAGGACCGGATCACGGTGCACGCCGAGCACGTGGGCGGCGGCTTCGGCTCGAAGGGCACGCCGCGCCCCGAGGTGGTGCTGGCCGCGATGGCGGCCCGCGAGACGGGGCGGCGGGTGACCGTCGCCCTGCCGCGCCGCTACCTGCCCGCCGTGGTCGGACACCGGGCGCCGACCCTGCACCGGCTGCGCCTGGGCGCGGACTCCGGCGGCCGGCTCACCGCCCTGGTGCACGAGGTGACGACGTACACCTCGCGGGTGAAGGAGTTCGTGGAGCAGGCCGCGGTCCCCGCCCGCGTCATGTACGGCACCCCGGCACTGCGCACGTCCCACCGCGTGGCGGCGCTGGACGTGCCCACGCCCTCCTGGATGCGCGCCCCGGGCGAGTGCCCCGGCATGTACGCCCTCGAGTCCGCCATGGACGAACTGGCCGCCGAACTCGGTGTCGACCCGGTGGAGCTGAGGATCCGCAACGAACCGGAGACCGAGCCGGACAGCGGGAAGCCCTTCAGCAGCCGGAACGTGGTGGAGTGTCTGCGCGAGGGTGCCCGGCGGTTCGGGTGGGAGGGCCGCGACCCCCGCCCCCGTTCCCGTTCCGAGGGGTCCGTGCTGATCGGCAGCGGGGTGGCCTCGGCCACCTACCCGGTGCTGGTCTCCCCGTGCGTCGCCTCGGCGCGGGCGGTGCCGGACGGCGGATTCCTGGTGCGGGTCAACGCCACCGACATCGGCACGGGCGCCCGTACGGTGCTCGCCCAGATCGCGGCCGATGCGCTGGGCGCCCCGCTGGACCGGGTGAGGATCGACGTGGCCGACAGCGGCATCGGGTTCGCCCCGATGGCCGGCGGTTCCTCGGGCACCGCGTCCTGGGGGTCGGCCGTGCACGAGGCGTGCACGCGCCTGGCCGGCCGGCTGGCGGAGCACTCGGGGCCGCTGCCCGACGAGGGGATCTCCGCCGAGGCCGACACCTCCGGGAAGGCGGACGCCGAGAGCCCGTACGCCCGGCACGCGTTCGGCGCCCATTTCGCCGAGGTGAGCGTGGACACCGTCTCCGGGGAGGTGCGGGTGACCCGGCTGCTGGGCGTCTTCGCCGCCGGGCGCATCCTCAACGCCCGTACGGCCCGCTCGCAGTTCATCGGGGGCATGACGATGGGCCTGGGCATGGCGCTGACCGAGGACAGCACGATGGACCCGGTCTTCGGCGACTTCGTCGAGCGCGACCTGGCGTCGTACCACGTGCCCGCGCACGCGGACGTCGGGGACGTGGAGGCGCACTGGGTCGACGAGACGGACGACCATCTCAACCCCATGGGCAGCAAGGGGATCGGGGAGATCGGCATCGTGGGCTCGGCGGCGGCCGTGGGCAACGCCGTCCACCACGCCACCGGTATCCGCTTCCGCGAACTGCCGCTCACTCCGGACCGGGTGCTCACCGCCCTGCTCGAACACGGGCATCCCGCGGGCATGCTGGGGGTCTGAGCGGGAGCGCGGAAGGGGGCCGCGCCGGGACTCTCCCGGCGCGGCCCCCTTCCGTCTGCCCGTACGCGTACGCGCCCGGCCGGCCCTCAGTCCGCGGCGGCCCGGCTCGCCACGGCCACGCGGCGGGGCGGCCTGCGCCGCGCGGAGGCCGGCACGGCCACCCGCACGCACAGCGCCGTCAGCGCCACGAGCGAGGCGGCCACGGCCACCGCGACCGCGACCCAGGTGGGGGCCAGCGTGAGGTCCGTTACCGGGGACACCCGCGCGGAGGGGGTGGCGCTGCCGTAGAGCTTGGCCGCGGCCAGCGCCGCCGGTGCCACGACCGCGGCGGCGAGCAGCGGTACGGCCGGACTGACGGTCAGCAGCAGGGCCAGCACCAGGCAGAGGGCCGACAGGCCGAGGGCCACTCCGTAGGCCGGTGCCGAGGCGTCGGCGCGGTGCAGCGGGAAGTAGGCCACGCCGCACCCGGCCAGGACGGCGACGGCGAGCCAGGCCGGCCAGGCCGGTCCCCGCACGGCACGTCGCGCCGCGCGGGCCTCGGCACGCTCACGCGTGGCGCGGGCCCTGTCCCGGTCGCGAGCCGCGCGGGCCTCGTCGCGGTCACGTGCGGCACGGGCCTCGTCCCGGTCGTGAGCGCCGCGGGTGTCGTCCCGGTCCCGTGCGGCACGGGCCTCGTCGCGGTCGCGAACTCCGCGAGTCCCGTCCCGGCCGCGCGCCGCGCGGGCCTCGTCCCGGTCGCGTCCCCGGCGGATCCGGAGCGGCGGCCTGCGCCGTTCGCGGCGGTCCGCTCCGGCGAACGCGCCGTCGCGTGCCACGGGCCGCCGGGTGTCCGGCCCATCCGGCCCCTGTCCGTCGTCCTGACCGGCCGCTTCCCGCGCCGCGCGCAGCTGCCGGGCGTCGGGCTGCTCGGGACGTACGTGTCCGTCCTCGGCGAGCCGGCCGATCAGTTCGACCAGTTCCTCGACGGGCCGGCCGGTGGCCGCGGCCCGCACGGCCTCCTGTCCGCAGTGCGCTTCCAGCGGCGTGCGGTGCAGCAGCGCCATCAGCCGGGTCACGTCCTCCACGGAGCGGCACTCCGCGGCGGCGCGGATCGCCTCGTCCGCGCTGTCCGACGGGCGCGGCGGCCGGGTCAGCAGGCCGACCAGCCGGGTGACGTCCTCGACGGAGCGGTGCACACCGACCGCGCGGAGCGCGTCGACGGTGGCCTGCGCGTACTGCGGCGACCGCTCCAGCATCGTGATCAGGTCGACGACCTCCTCCAGAGGCCGGTCGGCGACGGCGGCGCGCACCAGGTCGCCGACGGGATCGCCGTGCGTCGGCGGCGCCGCCTCGTGGGCGTCGGCGGCGGTGTCCGGGCCGGGCGCGGGCTGGTCGGGGTCGGGATCGAGTTCGGGGAGGTCGTCGTCGAGGTCGACGTCCCACAGGTCGCCGTCCGGCTCGGGCGACGGACGTTCGGTGTCCCGGGCGTCGGGACCGGTGCCCCTGCCGGGCGGTCTCGCCGTACCGGTGGTCGTGGTCGTCTCCCCGGTGGGAACGTCCAGGGAGGATATGGCGTACTCGGGCGAGCGGGATGAGGAAGAGCCGGTGGTCATGATCTCTCCGTGTGGTGGGGGTGCGGCCGCCCTGCGTCCCCGACATGCGACTCGCGCTGTGTGCTGCCCATTACTAGGCACGCCCACCGCGCCGTGCCACTCCGGTGGGCCACAGGGATGAGAGACCCCCGGCCGCGGACTTGCGGCCGTCGCGAGCGGGCATCCGGGTAGGGAGGCGCGTGCCGCGCGCCGGAGGAGGGGCGGTGTGGACACGACCACGGTGATCGTCGTGGCGGTGCTGCTCGCGGCGGTCGTGCTCGCGGCGGCGCTCGCCGTGCTGGTGCGCCTGGTCCGCACTCGACGGGACCTCAGGCGGGCCGGTCTTCCCACGGGTCCGCGCTGGGTCTTCTGGGGGGCCGTCCTCTACTTGGTGCTCCCGGCGGACCTGTTGCCCGATCCGGTCTACCTGGACGACATCGGCGTCCTGCTGCTCGCGCTGCGCTCCATGCGCGGCCGGACGGGCTCCCGGGAGGAGGCCGGGGACCGGCGGCGGTCCACCGGCCCGCCCGGTGATTACGCAGCGTAAGGAAACCAATCACCCGTTCGATTCGTATAAGTCTCTGGAAGCCGAAGGAAGTCGGCGGACCAGGCGGGGGCGCACAGGGGCCCGTCGTCTGATCGGCGCAGCACCGACTAGGGAGAGACGATGCAACCGTTCGCGCTCAACTACGCACGGCCCGCAGTGGAGTTGGAAGCCACCACTCCGTACGTCTACGATTCCGGGCTGCAGTTGAACGTGCTCCTCGACGGACGGGTCGCCGCCTGCGACCACGCGTTGCTGAGAGAGCTGGGGACCACGACCTCCACCGCGGGGTCGAAGACCCACTTCGACGACTGAACACGGGCCGTCGAGAATGACCGTGCTGATCCTGACCAGTGAAGAGGACGTCACCGCGGACATGGTGGTGGTGCACCTGAACGCGTCGGGAGTGCCGGTGGTCCGCCTGGACCCCGCCGACCTCACCGACTCCGTCGCCCTGTCCGGCGAGTTCGTGCACGGCTCCTTCCGGGGCCATCTGTCCTCGGGGGGACGTCTGGTGAGCATCGGCGGGCTGCGGTCGGTCTGGGTGCGCAGGCCGGGCGGCGCGGCCACCCGGGCCGCCGAGCCGTCCGCGTGGCTGACCGAGGAGGCCGGCCAGGCGCTGTACGGCATGCTCCGCGGCTCGGGGGCACGCTGGATGAACCAGCCCGACGCCGCGCACCGGGCCCGGTACAAGCCCTGGCAACTGCGTCTCGCCCAGCAGTGCGGGCTTCCGGTGCCGGCGACGCTGATCACGACGTTTCCCCGGGCGGCCCGCGAGTTCGCCGAGCGCTATCCGGACCTGGTGGTCAAGCCGGTGTCGGGCGCGCATCCGCAGGATCCGCCCCTGGCGGTGCCGACCAGCAGGGTTCCGCCCGAGGCCGACTTCTCCGCCGTCGCCCACGGTCCGACGCTGCTGCAACGCCGGGTCGCCAAGCGTGCCGACATCCGGCTGACGGCCGTCGGCGACGTGCTGCTGGCGGCGCGCAAGACGACGCTCGCGCACCTGGATCCCGACGAGGTGGACGTGCGTTTCACGAAGTCGGGCGAACCGTGGCGGCCGGCCGAGGTGCCCCCGCGCGTGGCCGAGGGGGTGCGGGCCTACCTGCGGGAGGCCGGACTCGCCTACGGGGCCCTCGACTTCGCCGAGGACGGCGACGGCACCTGGTGGTTCCTCGAGTGCAACCAGTCCGGGCAGTTCGGCTTCGTGGAGGTGGACACGGGCCAGCCGATCGCCCGCACCATCGCCGCGTGGCTGGCCCGGCCCGGCGCTGCGGATCCCGCGGAGGCGGGTGGCGGTCCGGGCACGGCGGCGGCCGGGTGAGACCGGGTGTGCCCGCCGCCCCGGTTCCCTGCGCCGGCCTCTCGGCGCGGCCGTTGCCTCGCGGTGCCGCCGTCAGCGCGGGCCGGGCAGCAGGGCGGTGCGCTGCCAGCCGGCGCCGGGGGACGGCTGGCGTTCGGCACCGGGCAGGTGCCCGGGGGTGCGCAACGGACGCATGACCACCTCCAGTTCCCTGCTCACACGCTCGGCGTCCCGCCGCACCTGCTCGGGGACGTCACCGCGTTCGGCGACGAGTCGGTCGTAGATGGGGGAATCCTGGAACACCCGTCAACGTGCCTTTCGTGTCGTCCGCCCCCGTACGGAGGCGCGACTGAGCAGTCTAGGCCTCCGTTCACGCCGGGGTGTGCATTCCACCAGGATGTGAACGGTCCTGCGGGCGGTGCCGGGACCGGCGACGGTCCCGGCACCGGGCCGTCCCCGCAGCACGTGCCGTGAACGACAGGACCGGACCGGCTGCCGAGCCGGTCCGGTCCACGGTGCGGGCCGCCCGGGGCGGCGGTGTCACACGGCCAGCGACAGGCCGCTCTCCCCGTCCGGGGCCGGCGAACCGGCTTCCTGCGCACGCCCCTTGGCGAGCAGCAGCGCGTCCGCCTTCGCCACCGCGTCGTGGACGGCGGTCGTCGCCATCATCACGCACAGGGTGTAACTGACGTCCGCCAGCTCCCGCGCCGTCTCCGGCCTTTCCCTCTCCGCCTGAGCGATCCGCAGCGACGCGTACCGCGTCAGCAGCTTCCTGACGACCTTCGGGTCCGGTTCGAGCACGAAGCGCCCCTCTCTCGGTTTTCGCTGCGTATGCCCGAACCCCGCCGGAACAGTCACATCACGCCCGTCCGCCTTCGCAATTGACCAGATCCTGTCCTTTCCTGTCCGAACGCCACCGCGAGCGGGCGACGAGCCGGTGGAAAACGGACGGACCGACCGTCACCGGCGCGGTCAGGCGACCTGACCGCTGTGGAGTGCCGTGTACGCCCCTCCCCCGGCCAGGAGTTCCTCGTGGGTGCCCGTCTCCAGGATCCGGCCCTCACCCATCACCACGATCCGGTCGGCGCCCCGCACGGTGGAGAGCCGGTGCGCGACGACGAACGTGGTGCGGCCGCGCAGCAGCCGGGCCAGCGCCTGCTGGACCAGCGCCTCCGAGCGCGTGTCCAGCGCCGAGGTGGCCTCGTCCAGGATCAGCACCCGGGGGTCGCGGATCAGGGCGCGGGCGATGGCGAGGCGCTGGCGCTGGCCGCCGGACAGCCTGGCCCCGTGCTCCCCGACCAGGGTGTCCAGCCCGCGCGGGAGCCGGTCGACGAACTCCAGGGCGTTGGCGTCGCGCAGGGCGCGGCGCACCGTCTCCTCGTCGGCGTCGTCCATGCCGTAGGCGACGTTCTCCCGGATCGTGCCGTCGAACAGGATCGACTCCTGGGGCACCACCGAGACGAACCGCCGGTAGGTGCGCAGGTCGAGGGTGTTCATGTCGGTGCCGTCGAGCAGCAGCCGGCCCGAGGTCGGCCGCAGGAAGCCGATCACCAGGTTGAGCACGGTGGATTTGCCGGCGCCGGACGCGCCCACCAGGGCGATGGTCTCACCGGGTTCGACGCGGAGGGTGAAGTCGCTGACCGCGGGCCGCCCGTCGCTCTCGTAGAGGTGCCCGACGCCCTCGAAGGTGACGGCTCCGCGCAGCGAGGTCACCTCCGCCTTGCCCGCGTTGTCCTCCAGCTCGGGGGCCTGGAGCACCTCGCCGACCGAACGGACGGACTCCAGGCCCTTGGTGATGACCGGGGCGAGGCCCGCCAGCGTCGTCGTGGAGTTGGTGAGGGTGGTCAGGAAGGCGCTGAGCATGACGACGTCGCCGGCGGTGACGCCCCACACGCCGTAGTAGGAGATGAGCGCGGCTCCCGCGAGCACCAGCACCCCGACCACGTTGAGGACCACCCAGGACAGCGAACCGAAGCGGCCGTTGACGAGGTCCAGGCGCATGCCGGAGGTGAGCAGCCGGTCCAGGGTGCCGTCCATGCGGCGCAGGGCCTTGCCCTCCAGGCCGTGGGCCCGGGTGACCGGGATGAGGCGGGTCATCTCGGTCACCCGGGAGGACAGGGTCTCGACCTCGTGGCGGAAGTGCTCGTTGTGGGTGCGCAGCCGGGCGCGGAGCCGGGCCACGAGGAGGGACGCGGCGGGGACGACGACGAGGAAGACGGGCAGGAACTCGGGGGTGCGCACGGCGATGATGACGAGGCCCCCGGTGAGCACGGTGAAGGCGCCGAGGCCGGTTTCGGCGGTCTGCTGCACCATCTGTTCCACCGTCTCCACGTCCCGGACGACCTTGGCCTGCAGGACGCCCGCGCTGACCCGCGAGTGGTAGCCGATGGAGAGTTGCTGCATGCGCGTGCACAGCGCGGAGCGCAGGGCGGTTCCCATGCGGCGCACGCTGCCGTACAGGAGGCGGACGTACAGCAGGTGCAGCGGGTAGTTGACGACCAGGATGAACATGATGATCCCGGTGCTGGTCCACAGGTCCTCGATCGGCCCGTGCTGGACGACGGTGTCGATGATGGCGGCGGTGACCAGGGGCAGCAGCCAGACGGGGCTGTGCTTGACGGTGAAGACGACGACCGCGGCGGCCAGCCGGCGGCGGTCGGCGCGGAACAGGTAGACGAGGGTGCGTATCGGGTGCTCGCCCCGGTAACGGTGGTCGAGCGGTTTCTCCAACGGCGACGCCATCGGCGTGGTCCTCCTGAGTGACCGGGTGGGGACAGCAGGGAAAGCGCTTGCTTCCCGCGCCTTCCTACCCCGTCGGCCAGGAGTGCGCCACACCGTTCCGCACCGTGGAAGGGGACCCGCGCCTTCTCCCCCGTGGAGGGCGCGGGCCCCGGTCTCCCCGGTCTTCGGGCGGCGTGCGGGCTCAGTCCCCGAGGGTGCGGGCGAGTTCGGTGGTGGCGCGCGTGATCTCGGTGTCGTCCTCGGCCAGCAGTCGCTCCAGTCCGTCCCGCCGGGCGCGGACGGCCTGGCGTGCCGCGCGCTCCCAGGCCACCGGGTTCTCACGGTGGTTGAGCAGCTTGGGGTAGGCGGTGGCGGTGGTCTCCCACTGCCGGGCGTCGGCGATGTTCTTGAGCAGCTGGATGATCTGCGCCCGGCAGCTCACCTGGGGCCGCTGCGCCAGCTCCCACAGGAAGGGGACGGTCGCGGCCGTCGCCTGTTCGACGACGAAGCCGTACTGGCAGATGCGCCTGCGCAGGTCGCCCAGGGCGGCGCGGGCGGTCTCGGCGTCTCCCCGGGCGACCTTGCGCAGCAGCCGGGGGATGGCCGCGGCCGAACCGGTGGAGTCCTGGATGTCGCTCCAGGGCACCCCGTCCAGGCCCGCCAGCAGGGCGGTGGTACGGGGCGGGCCGGACGGCTGCTGGTGACGGTCGGTGCGCTGGATGCTCGGCTCGGGTGTCGGAGCGCTGCGCATGGTGTGGGGCCCTTCCGCGGCAGTCGGTGTCAGGTCAGGGTGCGGGTCGACAACGTGGCCCAGACCGTCTTGCCCGCCGGAGGACGCGGGGCCCAGCCCCACTCCTCCGCGAGGGCGTCGACGATGCCCAGGCCGCGTCCGTGCTCCCGGAGTGCGCAGCCGTCGGACGGCTGGAACACGGGCGCGTTGTCCCCGGGGTCGGAGACGGTCAGCGTCAGCCGGGCCCGGCCCAGGGCGAGCCCGAGCCTGACCTCCGGCGCTCCGGCCGGGGCGGACGGCACCGCGTGCTTCACGGCGTTGGAGACGAGTTCGGTGACCACGAGGACCGCGTCGTCGCCGCAGTGGTCGAGCGACCACCCCCGCAGTGTGTCCCGGGTGAAGCCCCGGGCCCGGGCGAATCCCTCCCCGTCGCACGCGACGTGCAGTACGGCGGGGGCCGGTCCACCGCCGAGGACGGGACGCCCCGCGTACGGAGGGGGCAGCGGCAGGTCGGTCCGGCGGGCGGCTTCCCACAACGGGTACGGGAGGCCTCCCGGGTGGCTCGTCGCGCCTGCCTCCGACACGGGTTCGCCGGGCGACCGGAGCGTTGGATGCGCAGGTGACGGCACAGCATCTCCCTGATGCGACGTCAAGACGGGGCCTCAACCGGGGGGTTGACGCCACGGCTATTATCCACGCTGAGAGCGCTCGCGTGCAATTGCACGAGAAATTGCGCGAAAAAAGTCGGATGGGGGCGCTCGGGGACCGGTACGGCCCGGTCCGCTCCCCCGAACAGCAAGGAGACCGCGGTGCCACCAGTGCGCAACGGAGTGCAGGCCAGTCTGTTGGACGTCTGCTGGAAGAAGAGCCGGCACAGCAACGCCGAGGGCAACTGCGTCGAGGTCGCCCTCGTGGACGGGGGCATCGCGATGCGCAACTCCCGCTATCCGGACGGTCCCGCGCTCGTCTACACGCCGGCGGAGGTGGCCGCCTTCCTCGCCGGCGCGAAGGACGGCGAGTTCGACCACCTGCTGTAGGGCCGGGCGGCGAGTCGGCCACAGCGGGACGTGACGGCGGGGCGACGCGCCCACCCGGCCCGCGGCGACGGCGAAACGGAGCCCAACTACCCGATTTCTACGGGCGGATGCACCGGGCGCCGGCGGGATGAGATAGTCTTTCCCTCAAGTCTGCCGGTCTGCTGGGAGTCAGGATGTCCGCCGCGTCGCATCGCATCTCCCGTCTCGAGCCCTATCTCGACCGGGCCGAGCCCGCCCCGACCCTGCTGAAGATGCTCGTCGGCGTGCAGCTGGCGGGCTTCCGCGAGGACGCCGGCCTCTCCCAGGACCAGGCCGCCCGCGACGTGGGGTTCAGCGGCGCGAAGCTCTCGCGCATCGAGTCGGGCAAGGGCCGCAAGCCCCCTGCGGAGAACGACGTCCGCGCCCTCCTCGACCGGTACGGCACCGATGCCTACGAGGCTTCGGTGCTGCTCAAGCTGTTGCGGCGCGCGGGCGAACCGGGTTGGTGGCAGCGCTACGACAAGCGCCTGATGCCCGAGTGGTTCGACCGCCTGGTCGGTCTCCAGGAGGCCGCGTCGACCATCCGCACCTTCGAGATCCAGTACGTCCCCGGTCTGCTCCAGACCGGGGCCTACACCGAGGCCGTCGTCCAGCGCGGCCTGCCGAACGCCGCTCCGGGCGAGGTCCGGCGCCGCGTCGAACTGCGCAAGCGCCGCACGGAGTTGCTGGAGCGCGCCGACGCGCCGCAACTGTGGGCGATCATCGACGAGTCCGTGCTGCTGCGGGTGCTGGGCAGCCGCGAGATCATGCGGGAGCAGCTGGAGCACCTCGTCGAGATGGCGAAGAAGCCCCATGTGACGCTGCAGATCGTGCCGCTGGACGTGACGAACGCGTCGGCGCCCGCGATCCCGGTCACCTATCTGCGTTTCGGCGGCGCCGACCTGCCCGACGTGGTCTACCTGGAGCACATCAGGAGCGCCAACTTCCTCGAGGACCGGGACGAGACCGAGGAGTACCGGGTCGCGCTGGACCGGCTGGCCGACGAGGCGCTGACTCCCCGCGAGTCGCTGAACCGGCTGCGCGAGACGATGGCGACGCGTTACGCCGCCGACAGGTAGCGAGCCGCCGCAGGAAAGAGGGGGCCGCACGCGATGCGCGCGGCCCCCTCTTTCCTGACTGCCGTCGGCCGTACGGAGCCCGGGCGGCTCAGCGCAGGCGGCCCAGCCCGCCGAACTCGATCCACTCGTCGGTGAGCTGACGCGGGGCCACCTCCGTGTCCGGGCGCCAGGTGGAGACCTCCACGAGACCCGGGTCAAGGATCTCCATGCCCTCGAACAGGTCCTCGACGTCCTTCGGCTCACGCACCCGGCCCCAGTGGCCCTGGGTCGCCTGGTCCATGAAGTCGGTGACGAACTTGCGCACCCCGGGGTCCTCGCTGACCAGCTGGCACATCACGGCGAAGCTGCCGGGCGCGAGCCGCTCGGTCACCCGGCGCACGACCGCCTTGGGTCCGTCCGTGTCGCTGTCCGGGATGCAGTGGAACACCGAGTTGAACAGCACGGCGACCGGCTGTGAGAAGTCGATCAGGCGCTGGGTCTCCGGGTGGGAGAAGATCTCCTCCGTCGCACGCATGTCGGCGTGTATGACGGCGGTCTGGTCGTTCTGGTCGAGCAGCGCCCGGCCGTGGACCAGCACCATCGGGTCGTTGTCGACGTAGACGACGCGGGACTCGGGGGCCACGCGCTGGGCGACCTGGTGCACGTTGTCCTGGGTGGGCAGACCGGAGCCGTGGTCCAGGAACTGGCGGACGCCGTAGTCCTCGGCGAGGACGCGGACGACCCGCTGGAGGAAGCGGCGGTTGTTCAGCGCCAGCCGGCGCGTACTGGGAACGACCTTGTCCAGCTCGCCGACGGCCTCCCGGTCGGCCGCGTAGTTGTCCTTGCCGCCCAGATAGAAGTCGTACATACGTGCCGCCGTTGGCACGTTGGCGTCGATCTCCGTGGACAACTGCTTGTCGGCTTGCATCGTTCCCCCAGCTCCGTACGGGGCCAACTGGACTGGCATGACAGACAGTACATCCTAGGGACCCGGTGGTCAGCCAATCCAGAGGGCGGCAGGAATGGCCGCCAACCCTGTTGCGCTGCGGCGGAGTTGGCGGCCACCGTCCCCTCTCAGCCGCGCCCGGCCAGGTACGCGTCCACTCCGGCCGGCTCGTGGGCGTCCTCCACTCCGGCCAGGCCGCCGAGGGCCTTGGCGTCGGGCTTGAGCACATAGGTGGACCGGCTGGCCGGCGCGGTCACGTAGGTGAAGTCCTGCGGGGTGCCCAGTCCGGTGTCCGCGTCCTTCTGGGAGCGGTGCGCCTTGACCACGTCCTGCCGTGCCAGGCTGCCGCCCTGGCAGGCCTTCTTCAGATCGGTGCCGATCAACTGGGCGGCGTTGTACCCGGAGAGCACGCCGGAGTCGACGGGCTCGCCCGGGTACGCCTTCTGGTAGGAGGCGGCCATCTTCTTGACCCCCGGCAGGTCGGAGCTGACCGCCGGGGCGGCGCTGACCACGTGGACCATGGCCTCCAGCGCCGCCGCGGCGGGCGTCTTGAGCAGCTGGGGCGCGTAGCCGGGGGCGCTGGTGACGATCGGCACCTTCAGGCCACGGGCGGCGGCCACGCCGGCCAGGGAGGCCGTCTGGGCGGGGCCCGCGCTGATCAGGATCGCCTTGGCCCCGGCCTTGCTCAGCGCGGCCACCTGCGCCGTCAGGTCGGTGTCCGTGGCCTTGATCTTCTGCCCGGCGATCTTCATCCCCGCCTGCTCGGCGGCCCATTCGGAGCCCTCCAGCGCGTTGGCGCCGTAGTCGCCCTCGAAGTAGACGTGGCCGATCGTGTCGCCCTTGGCGAGCTTCTTGGTGCGGGTCAGGAAGTCGACGGCGGCGATCATGTCGATGTCGTAGGTGGTGCCGAGTACCTGGACGGAGTCCCGGCCGAGCAGGGAGGCCGCCCAGGCCTGCGGGAAGGTCAGCATGTGGTCCCGCTCGATGTCGTCGAGCAGGGCGGAGACCACCGGCGAGCCGATGACCTGGGGCAGGGCGACGACGTCCGGCGCGATGTCGGCGTAGGCGGTGACGGCCTTCTGCACGTCGTAGCCGTGGTCCTTGACGACGATCTCGACCCGGCGTCCGCAGATGCCGCCCGCGGCGTTGGTCTCGTCGGCCCACATCTGCTGGGCCTGCACGATGCTCTTGCCGAGGGTGGCGTAGGGGCCGGTGAGGTCGGTCAGCGCGCCGAGTCTGATGGTCTTCTCGCCGACTCCGGGACCGGTCCTGACGCCGTCGGCGGCGTCGCCGGTGCTCCCGCCGTCCGCCTTGGAGCTGCAGGCGGTGCCCGCGAGCAGCACGGCGGCCAGTGCCGCGGCCAGGGCGGCGGTCCGGGCGGGGGTGCGGGCGGCGCGGGGTCTGGGGTGCGTGACGTTCACGGGGTGTGCTCCTTGGCTCGTGCGGTGGTGTCGGTGGTGACGGGTGAGGCGGCGGCGGAGGGCACCGGTCCGGCGCCGGGGGCTCCGGGGGCGGGCGCCCGGCGGCGCAGGCGGGCCCGCGCGCGGCGGGCCAGTCCGTGCAGGCCGTCGGGGGCGAAGAGGAGGACGGCCACGATCGCCGCGCCGTAGAGGTAGCGGGACGCCTCGGTCGGGCCGATCGAGCCGTCGCCGGAGCCCGGAGCCGCCACCAGGGGCAGTTGGTCGGCGTAGCGGGTCATCAGCAGGGGCAGCGCGGTGACGAAGACGGCCCCCGCGGTGGCTCCGGCCACCGAGCCGAGGCCCCCGATGACGATCATGGCGAGGTAGTCGACGGAGAGCGCGAGGGAGAAGTAGTCGGGGACCACGCGGCGGAAGGAGAGCGCGAGCAGGACGCCGGCGAGGCCCGCGTACATCGACGAGACGACGAACGCGGCCGAGCGGTAGCGGGCCACGTGCACGCCCATCACGGAGGCCGCCGTCTCGCTGTCCCGCAGCGCCACCAGGGCCCGTCCGGGCCGTCCGCGCAGCAGTCCGCGCGCCGTGAACCAGGTGACGGCGAACAGGGTAAGGCCCAGGTACCAGAGCCGCTCCTCGGCGCCGAACGGCACGCCCAGGACGGTGAGTCCGGGACCGGACCCGTCGAAGGCGAAGCCGCCCAGCTCCAGCGGCGGCACCGAGCGGCCGTTGAAGCCGCCGGTGACGGAGTCCGCGGTGAGCAGGACGTGGTGGCCGAGGAAGACCAGGGCGAGGGTGGCCACGCCCAGGTAGATGCCCTTCACGCGCCCGGCGACGGGACTGAACAGCCCGCCCGCCGCACCGGCCAGGAGAACGGCGAGGACGAGGGCCACGGCGGGCGGCAGCCCGGGGCCCGGCTCGCCCGCCAGCCACACGTAGCCGTAGGCGCCCACGGCGAGGAAGAAGGCGTGCCCGAGGGAGAGCTGCCCGGCGGTGCCGCTGAGCAGGCCGAGCCCGACGGCACCGATGGCGGCGGCCATGGAGAACAGGCCGATGCGCAGCCAGAAGGCGTCGAGGTAGAAGGGCAGGGCACACAGGAGCAGGGCGGCCGCCAGGAGCGGGCCGCGCCGCAGGAGGAGGGAGCGCAGGTCAGACACGGACCGCTCCCTTCGCGGCGAAGAGTCCGGCGGGGCGCACCAGCAGGACGAGCACCATCACGGCGTACGGCGCGACGTCGCCGAATCCCTCGCCGAGGACGTGCAGGTCCGTCTGGTAGCCGGCGACGAAGGCCTCGGTGAGACCGATCAGCAGGCTGCCGACCAGGGCGCCGACCGGGGAGGCCATGCCGCCGAGGATGGCGGCCGGGAAGGCCTTCAGGGCGAGTTGCCCCGTGGTGCGTTCGAGGCCGGGCGCCGGGAAGGCGACCAGGAAGACGGCGGCGAGTGCGGCGAGGCCGCCGGCCAGGCACCAGGCGGCGGTGCGGACGCGGGTGAGCCGTACGCCCATGAGGGCGGCGGCCTCGCGGTCCTCGGCGGCGGCGCGCAGCGCCAGGCCCCAGGGCGTGAACCGGAAGAGGGCGAAGGCGCCGCCGATGGCGGCGGCGGACACGAGGATCGCGGCGACGCGGCTGTCGGCCACGGTCACCGGTCCGAGGTCGCTCACGGCGGAGCCCCAGGGGTCGCCGAGCGGCAGCAGGTCACCGCCGATGCGCCGGGCGAGGTCGGTGACCAGGACGATGTCGACGCCGATGGTCACGATGGTCTGCACGTGCGCGGCGTGCGGGTCGCTCCCGCCGACGCGTTGCAGCACGAGCCGGTCCAGCACCCCGGCCGCCGCCGCCGTCACCAGGACCGCGAGGGCGAGCGCCCCGGCGAAGCCGAGGTCGTCGTGGAGGACGGCGACGAGGTAGCCGCCGAGCAGCAGCAGGGAGCCGTGGGTGAAGCTCAGGACGCCGGACGCCTTGAAGACGGTGACGAAGCCGAGGGCGATCAGGGCGTACACGGAGCCCAGGGCGAGGCCGTTGAACAGGCTGTCGAGGAAGCCGGTCATGCCGCGTCCTCCCCCGTGGCGGTGCCGAGGTAGGCGCGGAGCACCTCGGGGTCGCGCCGGACCTCGTCGGGGGTGCCGTGGGCCACGGCCCGGCCGAAGTCGAGGACGGTGACCTCGTCGGCGAGCCGCATGACCAGGCCCATGTCGTGCTCCACCAGCACGACGGAGAGGCCGAGTTCGGCGCGGATCTCGCGGACGACCTCGGCCGTGCGCAGGCGTTCGGCCGCGTTCATGCCGGCCACGGGTTCGTCGAGCAGCAGGACACGGGGCTCCAGACACAGGGCGCGGGCGAGTTCGACACGTTTGCGGTCGCCGTAGGACAGCAGCGCGACGGGGGCGTCGAAGTGGGCACCGAGGCCGGTGAGTTCGGCGATCTCGCGGGCCCTGGCGAGGTGGGCGCGCTGTTCGCGCCGGGCACCCGGCAGGCGCAGGGCGCCCGCGGCGAAACCGGCGCGGGACAGGGCGTGCCGGCCGAGCATCAGGTTGTCGGCGACGGTGCCCCGGGTGGTGACGATGTTCTGGAAGGTGCGGGCGACGCCGAGGGCGGCGATCCGGTGCGGGGCGAGCCGGGTCAGTTCCGCGGCGCCGAGCCGTACGGAACCGGCGGTGGGACGGTAGAGCCCGGACAGGACGTTGAAGCAGGTGGACTTGCCGGCGCCGTTGGGTCCGATGACGGCGTGCACGGTGCCGGGGGCGACGGTGAAGGAGACGTCGTCGAGGGCGAGGAGACCGGCGAAGCGCACGGTCACGCCGCGCACGTCGAGCGCGGGCGGCGCGGCGGGGGCGGTCACGCGGCCCCCTTGCCGTCGGCGGCGTCGGTGGTCTCGCCCAGGTAGAGGCGGCGCACGGCGTCCGTGCGGGCGAGTTCGGCGGCGGAGCCGGACAGTCCGATCTCGCCGACCTCCAGGACGTATGCGTGCGCGGCGAGCGACAGGGCCATCCCGGCGTTCTGCTCGACGAGGAGGACGGCGGTGCCCTGGGCGTTGATCTCGCGCACGACCCCGGCGATGCGGTCGACCATCATCGGGGCGAGTCCGAGGGAGGGCTCGTCGAGGAGGAGCAGGCGGGGGGCGGCCATCAGGGCGCGGCCGATGGCGAGCATCTGCTGCTCGCCGCCGGACAGCAGGCCGGCGGCCTGTCGGGTGCGCTCGGCGAGCCTCGGGAAGAGGGTGAAGACCCGCTCCCGGGCCTCGCGGACCTGGTCCGGGGCCCGCCGGTTGAGGCCGAGTCCCCCGGCCCGCAGATTTTCGTCGACGGTGAGTCCGGCGAACACCCGCCTGCCCTCGGGAACTTGGACGACCCCGGCGCGTACGGCGGCCACCGGGTCGCGGCCGTCGAGCACCGTGTCGCCGTAGCGGACGCGGCCGGCCGTGACGGCACCGCGGTGCAGGCGCAGGGTGCCCGAGACGGCCCGCAGCAGGGTGGTCTTGCCGGCGCCGTTGGCACCGAGCAGGGCGACGACGGCACCGGGCGGGACGGTCAGGGACACGGAGCGGAGGGCGGACAGAGCGCGCCCGTACGTCACGTCGAGGCTCTCGACGTGCAGCGCGGGCGCGCCGTCCGATGGTGCTGCGGGCATCGCGGCTCCTTGGAACCGGGCCGGGAGGGCACGGTGACGGTGGTCGGGGAGAGCTCACGACAGCACGGGCGCGGGGGGCGGTACAGGGGGACCGGGCGGGATCGCTGCGGGGTCCCAGTCCGGGGCGGGCGAGTCTGTGCGGATGCCCAGGCGGGCGGGGCGGGGGCGCTCGCCGGCGGCCGTCCCCGCCCCGTGTCTCAGTCCGGCAGGACCCGGCGGGCGGTGAGGGCCAGGCTGAACTCGACGACGTCGGCCGGACGGGCCAGGGAGCGGCCGGTGAGCTGTTCGCAGCGGCGGAGGCGGTTGAGGACCGTGTTGCGGTGGCAGTAGAGGCGCTCACCGGCGCGCTGGGCCGAACCGTCGCACTCCAGCCACGTGGTGAGGGTGTCCAGCAGCACCTCGCGGTCGGCGGGTTCGAGGCGGAGCAGGGGGCCGAGCACGCTCTCGGCGAGGGTGCTCCCCAGCTCGGGGCTGGAGACGACCAGGGCGGCGGGGAGCTGGTCGGCCAGGCGCACCGCGCCGCCGGACGCGGGGCAGATCTCCAGCGCCGTGTCCGCGAGCCTGCGCGCGTCGCCGACGCAGGCGAGTCCGTCGACCGGGATGCCGACGCCGATCCGCAGGCCCGGAACGGGGGCGTGGGGCTGCGCGCCGGTCGGCCCCGGGTCCGTGGGTGCTTCGGGGGCGCCGACGAGGACGATGCCGTAGTCCGTCCCGGGACCGGCGTGCCAGTGGACGCGGGAGCCGGGCGGTACGGCGGCGGCGCGGGCGGCGTCGGACCGGCCCGGGGGGACGCCGGTGACGGCGACGACGACGTACCGGCCCTGTTCCGGCAGGTCCAGGACGCGGGCGGCCTCGGGCAGGTCGGCGATGCGGCCGGTGCCGTCGAGCAGACCGGCCGCCAGCAGCCGGGCGCGGTTCTCGCGGCGCCGGCCGATCCTCCACTCGGTCTGCCGGTAGGCGTCCGCGACGAGGGTGCAGTGCTCGTCGACGAAGTTCCACACGTCGGCGGCCACGTGCACGAGGAGCCGCACGTCTTCGGGGGCGGCCCTGGAGGTCTCCTCGATCAGCCGCTGCCACACCAGCGAGCCGCCCAGGCGGAAGGCGTGCAGCAGGGCGTCCAGCGGGAGTCCCTGCTCGGCGCGGGCGGCGCCGATCCGCCAGGAGCAGCGGCGGGCCGCGTCGCGGGTGCCGCGCGGGTCGAGCAGTGAGGTCACGCTGTGCCGCAGGGAGCGGTGGGCCTCCTGCCAGGTGGCGGTGGGGTCCTGGGCGACGGCGGCCCGGTAGGCGGGCTCCTGCTCCTGCAGCAGGACCATCAGGCGGTCGGTCAGGTCCGGCAGGTCGTCCAGCAGGCCGCGGGCGGCCCGGTGCAAAACACGCAGGGCGTCGGCGTCGATCAACGACGTGACGCCGGGTGTCCGCGGGCGTGGAACGGGCGTCAGCCCGGTGCGGATCGCTGCTCGTGACCGTACGGCGTGCTGCATCGCGGTCCTTCCCGGGGCAGGGCTCGCAAAGGCTCCGCCGCGCGACGGGCCGTCCCGCCGCGCCGGGCCCGCCCCCTGACTCGTCCTGCCCCGAAGGATGGCATACCGTCCGGTCGGTCCCTAGGGTTGTGCACCGGTCTTTTCCTGCTGACCGGCCGTCCGGCGGGTCTCCTGGCCCCGCTCCGCCTGCCCGATCACCCGGGCCAGCTCCAGGCGGGAACGGACCCCGAGGGCGGCGAACACCTTGCGCAGGTGGTAGTCGACGGTGCGGGTGCTCACCGCGAGGGTCAGCGCGACCTCCCGGTTGGTGGCGCCCTCGGCGACGTGCCGCGCGATGCGCAGTTGCTGCGGGGTCAGGCGGCCGAGGCGGGCCGGTGCCGCGGCACCGCTTGCCTGCGGAGCCGCCCCGAGGGCGCGCAGTTCGTCGTGTGCCTGCGCGGCCCAGACGCCGGCGCCGCAGCGCTCGAAGCCGGCCAGCGCGGCGCCGAGGCGGCCGCGGGCCTCGCGCGGTCTGCGGCGCCGGCGCAGCCACTTGCCGTACAGCAGCGCGGTGCGGGCCCGTTCGAAGTCGCCGCCCGTCTCGTCGTGCTGGGCGAGCGCGCGCCGGTAGAGGCCGTCGGCGCGGTCCGGCGGGGCGAGGAGCGCGTGGCAGCGGGAGAGTTGGGCGGCGGCCTGGGGGTCGGCGCCGAACGCCGCCCAGCCCGCGAAGTCCGTGAGGACCGCACGGGCGTCGTCCTGGCGTCCGGCGAGGACCGCGGCCTCCACGAAGCAGGGCACGGCCAGCCGCCAGACGGCGAAGTGGCCCCGCCCCGGGCCCGGCAGGACGAGGAGTCCGAGCCGGTCGGCGGCGTCGAAGGGGCGTCCGCGCCCGAGGTCGGTGCGGGCCGCCGCCCACTGGGCGAGGGTGGCCGCCTGGGCGAGCCCGTGCCGCCGGGCCGTGTCCAGGGCCGCCGCGACGTGCCCGGCGACGACGTCGGGTTCCTCCTCGATCGACGCCGCGAGGGCCAGTACGGCCCGGTGGTGCGCCGCCCTGTTGCGCTGCCCGGCCCGCAGTGCGGTGCGCAGCCCCTCCTCCGCGTGGGCGCGGGCCTGCGGGTGCCGGCCGGCGCGCAGTTCGGCGTAGGCGAGGTACTCCAGTGCCTGCGGTTCCAGCGCGTCGGACCCGAGCTGCCGGGTGGCGGCCAGGGCGCGGGCGCCGGCGCGGCGGGCCGCGTCCACGTCCCCGAGCAGCAGCGCGGCCGCCGCCGACCGCAGCAGCGGCTCGGGCCGGTCCTCGGTCCTGCCCCGCCGCACCACGTGCGCGAGCGGCGCCCCCGCCCGGTCGAGCCGCCCTTCGAGGAGCGCCCGCATGCCGGCGCGGTGGTCGCGCACGCCGGGCGCCTCGGCGGCGCGGTGGGCCGGTCCGGGGGCGAGTGTGGCCAGGCAGCCGGGCAGGTCGCCCGCCGCCCAGGCCGCGCCGGCGGCGGCCAGGGCGGCGCTCGCGGCGTCGGCGGGCGCGTCCGCGGCGAGCAGGGAGGCGGCCAGCAGCAGGGACTGGTGGGCGTCGCCGACCGGTCCGTCCCCGAGTTCCACGAGGCCGCGCACCAGCTCCGCCCGGCCCCGTGCGGCGGCGGGTGCGGCGCGGTCGCGGGCCGCGTCGAGCAGCGGGCGGGCCTGGTCGGGGCGCCCCGCGTGCAGGGCCTGTTCGGCCGCGGCGGTGTACCGCTCCGCCCGCCGCGCTCCGTCGGCCGTCAGCTCGGCGGCGCGGGCGTACGCCGTCGCGCGCAGCCGGTACGAGGCGGGCACGGTGCCGTCGGCGGCCGCCGCCGCGAGCCGGTCCGCGTGTGCCGGGGCGGGCGCCGGACCGCCGCGGGCCCAGGAGCGGTGCAGCAGCCCCGGGAGCCGGTCGCCGCCGCTCTCCAGCACGTCGGCCAACGCCGCGTGCACGGCGCGGCGTCGGTCCGGCGCGGCGGTGGCGTACACCGTGCGGCCGACCAGCGGACTGCGGAAGCGGAGCCGGTCACCGGACGGGGCGAGCTGGGCGGGCAGCGGTTCGAGCCGGGCACCGGCCTCCCGTGCCGGGCGCAGGCGCCCGAGCGCGTCACGGACCGCGCCGGCGTCGACGTCCGGCCCGTCCGAGGCCCGTACGGCAGCCGCCACCGTCAGCAGCAGGTCCCGGGCATGCGCGGACGGGCAGGCCGGCACGCCGCCCGCCGCCTCGACGAGGGCCGCCGGGTCCGCCGGCGGGCCGGGCAGGGGCCGGTGTCCGCGCAGTTCGGCCGGTGACAGCCTGCGCAGGAGGGCGACGAGGAGGGCCGGGTTGCCCTCCGCCTCGGCCAGGAGCCACTCGCGGACGGCCGGGGCGGCGGCGCCGTCGGTCAGGTCGTCCAGCAGGGCGGCGGCCCGTGCCGGTGACAGCGGGTCCAGGCGGACGACGGGCAGGCGGGCGAGGTCCGGGGCGAGGGCGCGGTCCGAGGCGGCGGTGAGGAGCAGCCCGGCCCGTCCGGGGCCGCTCAGGCGTTCCACCGCGCGGCCGAGCGCGTTCCGGGCCGGGGCGTCCCACCGGTGCGCGTCGTCCACGCACACGAGCAGGGGTGCCCCGCCGGCCGTGGACCGCAGGGTGTCGAGCAGGCGCCGGGCGGTACCGGGCGCCTCCGGTGCCGGTTCCGGACGCAGGTGGAGCACGGGCCCCTGCCGGAAGGAGCGGGCGGCCCACTGGAGCAGCGTGGTGCGGCCCAGTCCGGGTTCGCCGGCCAGCAGGAGCCGGCCGCCGTGGGCCGGCAGCCCGTCCAACAGGGCGCTCAGCGCCTTGCGTTGCGCGCCGCGGCCGTGGATCCGCACGGCCGTGGGTACGGTCGTCTCTCCGGTCATCCCGGGGAGGTTACGCGCGCGTAACCCCGGGTGGAAGGCGTCCGTCCGGCCGACCGCGCCGTGGTTCGGCGCCGCCACCTGCGGTGGTGGGCCGTGGGCCCGGTCCGCGGCCTGTGCCGCCGCCCAGGCGGATCCCGCCGGGGCCGTGCGGCCGCACAGCGGACCGGCGGCGGCCGTGAGGTGTCCGCGGCCGCCGCCGGCCGGTGCCCACGAGGCGTGTGGGGCGTGTGGATCGAGGGGAGGCTCAGGAGCCGTGCGGGCAGTTGCCCCGGTACTCCTCGATGGTCAGGCTCGGCCGGGGCAGCGGGCACAGGAACTGCTCGTAGCGGGTGTCGTTGTCGATGAACCGCTTGAGCCAGGAGATGCTGTACTTCGCGATCGTCGTGTTCGACGTGTTGGGCGAGAAGTGGGTCGCGTTGTTCAGCTCCAGATAGGCGCGGTCGGTGCTCGACGGCAGGCTGGAGTAGAACGGTTCGGCGTGGGTGAGCACCGGGGCGACGGTGTCGCCGTCGGCCCCCACGATCAGCGTCGGGGTGCTGACCTCCGGCCAGGTCTTGTCCAGGTTCCAGGGCGTGAGGGGGATCGCCGCCTGGAGCGAGGGCCGGGACTTGGCGGCCTCCAGGGTGCCGCCCCCGCCCATGGAGTGGCCCATGACGCCGAGCCTGCTGCTGTCGATCCGGCCGCGGACGGAGCTGCGTTCGGTGAGGTAGTCCAGCGCGGCCAGCAGCTGCCGGCCGCGCGAGTCGGGCTGGTCCAGGGTGGTGTTGGTGTCGATGGTGAACACGACGAAGCCCTGGGAGGCCAGGCGCGGACCGAGCCAGGCCATGGAGGACTGGTAGGCGGTGAACCCGGGCGCGACCACGACGGCGCCGAAGGTGCCCTCGCTCGTGCTGGTCGGGTAGTAGATGGTGCCGCCGCCGAACCCGCTCACGCCGAGCCGGGAAACGCTGGTGTCGGCCACGGAGTAGGGGCCGCGCAGCGCCTCGATCGAGGCCTCGGTCGGCGCCGGACCGCGCTCGTAGGGGTTGTCGGCGGCCTGGGCGCCCGGGCCGGTGAGGGTGGTGAACGCGACGACCGCGGCCACGGCGGCCGTCATGCCGGCGAGGCGCCGCCGGGCGCCCCTGGAGGCGGGGCGTGGGGCGGCGGGGGTGTGGGGGTTCTGCACGAGGGGTCGTCCTCTCGGTCGTGGCGAGCGGCCCGCCCGGCGGTCGCACCCGGCCCGGGGACACGCGGGGTCGCGTCCCGGGCCGTCCGCCGAACGGGTCTCGCCGGTGAGTTGGCGATGCCACTGTCGACGGGCGGGGCGGGCGGGGGGATCGGCAGAATCACCGGTCTCGTGCGCCGGGTCCGCCGGCCCCGGCGCGCACCGCCCTGTCCGGACACCCGGTCGGTGTGGCACGCTCGGCAGCGGCCGGGGCCGTGGCGCTCCGGCCGGCAGCAGGGAACGTCGGCGAGCCCGTACCGGGTCCGGCACCGTGGAGAGGCGACGGCATGCGCATCGGACTGCTCGGCACCGGCCCCTGGGCGGACATGGCGCACGCCCCCGCGCTGGCCGGACACGGCGGGCTGGACTTCGTGGGCGTGTGGGGGCGCCGTCCGGACGCCGCGAAGGAACTGGCCGGGCGGCACGGCACCCGCGCCTACGACGACGTCGACGCGCTGCTGGCCGACGTGGAGGCCGTCGCCGTCGCGCTGCCCCCGGCCGTGCAAGCGGACCTGGCGGTGCGCGCGGCGCGGGCCGGGCGCCATCTGCTGCTCGACAAGCCGCTCGCGCCGACGGTGGCCCAGGGACGGGCGGTGACGGAGGCGGTGCGGGCGGCGGGCGTCGCCTCGGTGGTCTTCTTCACCACCCGGTTCCAGCCGGAGACCGAGGCGTGGATCACCGAACAGGCCGCCGAGGAAGGCTGGTTCACCGCGCGGGCGCAGTGGCTCGGCGCGGTGTTCGGCGACGGCGGGAGCGCGTTCGCCGACTCGCCGTGGCGGCGGGAGAAGGGCGCCCTGTGGGACGTGGGGCCGCACGCCCTGTCCGTGCTGCTGCCGGTCCTCGGTGACGTCCGGAGGGTGGCGGCCGCCGCGCCGGGCCCCGGGGACACCGTTCATCTGGTGCTCGACCACGCGGGCGGGGCGTCCAGCACGCTCACGCTCAGTCTGACGGCGCCGCCCGCCGCGGCGGGTGCCGCCGTGGAGCTGCGCGGCACGGCCGGCGTGGCGCTGCTCCCCCAGGCCCCGGAGGGCCCGGTGCCCGCGCTGCGGCGTGCCGCCGACGCCCTGCTGGCCGCCGCCGGCGGCGGGCGCCCGCATCCGTGCGACGCCGCGTTCGGACTGCGGGTCACCGAGATCCTCGCCGGGGCCGAGGCCCTGCTGACCGACCGGGGGTGACCGCGGTCAGCCCCCGGCCGGCTCCTGCCCGAAGGGTTTCTCGCTCCACCGGAACCAGGCCCGGTCGCCGTCGACGTGCAGCAGGAACTCGGCGACCGGACCGTCGGGCGACACCAGCCGCACCCGGCGCCCGATCTCCCGGTGGACGGTCTCCCACTCCGCCCGGTGCTCGTCGTCGTCCTGTTCCACGAGGGCGAATTCGCGGGCGAAGAGGTCCCGGACGGCGCCGTAGGCCGGACCGGCGCGGAAGCGCCCGGAGAGCCAGGGGAAGTCGGCGTCGTCGATCGAGATCTCCCCGATCTCCGCGCCGGCCGCCGCGGGCTCCCCCGCATCCGGTGCCCCGCGCACGTACCAGGTCTCGCCCTCGAACCCCATGTCGCCTCCGCCGGAACCCTCGCTGGTCATCGCCTTGCGGGGTCAGCATGCCACCCGCCGCCGACACGGGCCGGAGTCACCCGCCCGGCCCGCTCCTGCCCGGTCCGTCAGCGCACGGCATTCCCCGGACTGAGGTTGATCCGTTCCCGCACGACCGGGTAGCCGGCCCGGGCGAAGGCGGCGGCCATGGGGTGGTTCCCCCGGTCCGTCGCCGCGGTGACGGACTCCGCGCCGTGCTCCACCAGGAAGCGGGTGCACTCGGTCAGCAGGTCGTAGGCGTATCCGTGCCCGCGGTGTTCCGGCAGGACGCCGATGAAGCCGACGCACGGACCGGACATGTTGTGCACGGGGATGTGCATCCCCGCGAGTTCGCCCTGCGGGGTGTACGCCACCTGCCACCACTCCCGCGGCGACGGGCACCAGTGGAAGAAGTCGAGCTCCGACTGCGCCGCCAGGTCGAGCCCGCCCTCCTCGACGTCCTTGAGCGCGTGGGCGTCGAGGGTCGCGGAGTGGATGCGGCGCAGCGCCTCGAAGAACACCGCGTCGTCGGGCTCCGGACGGAAGTCCAGTCGCCCGGGCCGTTCGGGGAGTCCGCACTCGGGTGTCCACCGGTACAGGAAGCGTTCGACCAGCAGCTCGTACCCGGCGGCCCGTGCGGCGGCCATGCGGGCCTCGGTGGCGGTGCGCGCGGCGGGGTCCTCGCGCCAGGTGCCGGGAGGGTTCAGTTCGAGTTCGACCTGCCAGGGCGCGGAGCGCAGGAGCTCGGCTCCGGCCTCCTCCTCGCCCTCGGCCACGTCGAACCAGTTGACGTCGACGGGTTCGGTGTCGTCGGGGCCGCCCCACCAGGCGGCCCGGGCGACGACGGTGCCGTCGCGCAGGGCGACGCGCTTCCACTCGGGGCGGTGGCGGGTGAGCCGGTGGCCCGCACGGGCGTCCAGCGGGTCGGGCAGGGTGTCGAAGAGACGGGCGTCGCTCGCGTCGAGCGCGCGGATGACCAGATCGGTCACGGTTCCTCCGGGAGGTGTACGCGTGGTGCGCTCCCGGGTCAGTCGAGGTACGCCGGGACAACGGGGAGGGAGCGCGGAAGTGGGATGGACTGCACGGCTCTGCCCTCCTTCCGTCGGTCTCGGGGCGTCGGGCAGAGCTTAGGAGACGCCTCACGGGCCCGTCCACCGGTTTCCGGGGGCGGGCGGGTGCGCGGGGCCGCCGAGGAGGGCAGGCGTACGGCTCCGGCCTCCGCGTGCGCGCGGTGCGCGGGCGTAGGAGCGTGGGGGTGTGCGCAAGGTGCCCGCTCTGTCCCCGCGCCGGGGCGAGGACCGGCGGAGCTGGCTGAGCGGGGCGCCGCCGCCCCGCTGGGTCCGGGTGCTCCCGCCGGCCCTCGTCGTGGCGATCTGCGCGGCCACGGTGCTCAGCAGCCGGCCGCAGGACGTCGGCTTCCTGCTGGGCGCCGTCCCGCCGCTGGCCGTCCTGTCGTACGGCCCGCTGGCGACGGCGGTGCTGGGCGGTGCGGTGGTCGCGCTGCTGCACGTCCCGGCGCTCCACCTCGGCCATCCGGGCAACGCCGATCTGGTGACCGTCTCCTTCGTCGCCGCCCTGAGCGTCCTGCTGTCCTTCGTGCGCAGCCGCCGTGACGTCCAGTTGGGCCGGGAGCGCACGGTCGCCGAGGCCGCGCAGCGTGCCGTCGTTCCCCCGCTGCCGGAGCGGGTGGGGGCGGTGCGCTGCACGGGGCTGTACCGGGCGGCGCAGCGCGGCACGCTGGTCGGGGGCGACTTCTTCGACGTGCGGGACGGCCCCTTCGGCGTCCGGGCGGTGATGGGGGACGTGCAGGGGCACGGCCTGGCGGCGGTGTCGACGGTCGCCTCGCTGCTGGGGGCGTACCGGGAGGCGGTGCTCGACCAGCCGGACCTGGCGTCGGTGGCGAGGCGGCTGGACCGCAGGCTGCTGGTGGACTCGGCGGACGCGCGGCACGCCGAGTTGTTCGCGACGGCCGCGCTGCTGGAGTTCTCCGCCGACGCGCTGGAGGTGCGGGTCGTCGTGTGCGGCAACCCGCCGCCCCTGCTGCTGCGGGGCGCGCACGCCACGGAGCTGGAGGTGACGCCGTGGACGCCGCTCGGGCTCGGCCTCGCGGACTCCGGGGCGATCGAGGCGGGCGCGGTGTCGCTGCGCCCCGGCGACCGGCTCTTCCTCGCCTCCGACGGCGTGGTCGAGGCGAGGGACGGCAGCGGCGCCTTCTATCCGCTGGCCGAGCGGCTGGCCGCCCTCGCGGGCGAGGACTCCGCCGCGCTTCCGGGCCTGCTCTGGGCGGACCTGGTGCGCTTCTGCCCGGACGTGCAGGACGACGTGACGATGCTCGTCCTCACTCCTTCGCCGCCGCCCGTGCGGTGACCGTCCCCTCGCCCTCCCCCTCGGCGTCGATGCGCGGCAGGATCCGGTCCAGCCACCGCGGTGTCCACCAGGCGTGCCGCCCCAGCAGCGTCATCACGGCCGGCACCAGGAGCAGCCGTACGACGGTGGCGTCGACGAGGACGCTCACGGCGAGGCCGAGCCCCAGCATCTTGACCACGATGTTGTCGCTGATGACGAACGCCGCGAAGACACTCACCATGATCAGGGCCGCGCAGGTGATGACCCGCGCGGTGATCTCCAGGGCGTGGGCCACCGCACCCTTGGCGTCGCCGGTGCGCAGCCACGCCTCGTGGACCCGGGACAGCAGGAAGATCTCGTAGTCCATGCTCAGGCCGAAGACGATCGCGAACATCATCATCGGGACGTAGCTCTCGACGGGCACGGTGCCGGACACGCCGAGCGCGGGCCCGCCCCAGCCCCACTGGAAGACGGCCACGACGACGCCGTAGGACGCGGCGATCGACAGCACGTTGAGGACGGCGGCCTTGAGGGCGACCAGGGGGCCGCGGAAGACGGCGAGGATGATCAGGAACGCCAGGCCGACGACGACCGCGATGATGAGCGGCAGCCGGCCGGCGACGATGTCGCGGAAGTCGACCTGGGCGGCGGTGGTGCCGGTGACGTAGCCCCGGGCGTCGGTGCCGGCGACCGCGTGCGGCAGGGTGCTGTCCACGAGGCGGTTGGTGAGGCCGGTGGTGGCGGCGCTCTGCGGGGAGTGGGCCGGGTAGACCGTGGCGAGCAGCACGTCGCCGTCCTGGGTCGCGCCGACCGGGGTCACCGCGGCCGTGCCGGACACCCCGTCGAGCCCCTGGGCGACCCGCGAGGCGAGGTCCTGGCGCTGCGACTGGGGCACCCCGCTCTGGTCGACGACCACGGTCAGCGGGCCGTTGGAGCCGGGCCCGAAGGCGTCCGTCATCAGGTCGTAGGCCCGCCGGTCGGTGAAGGAGGTGGGGTCGGCGCCGTCGCCGATGTGGCCGAGCTGGATCGAGAACACGGGCACGGCGAGCAGGGCGAGGACCGCCACGCCGCCGGCCAGGAAGGACCAGGGCCGCCGTTCCACGCGCCGCGCGTAGCGGTGCCAGGTGCCGTGCGGCTCGGCGCCCGGCTCCGCGTCGGTCTCGGCGACGGGGCGGCGGACCCGCAGGCGGTCGAGGTGCCGGCCGGCGAGCCCCAGCAGGGCGGGCACGAGGGTCAGCGCGCCCAGGACGGCCGCGACGACCGTGACGGCCGCGGCGATGCCGAGCTTGCCGATGAAGGACACCCCTGAGGCGTAGAGGCCGAGGAGCGCGACGATCACCGTGCAGCCGGAGACGAGGACCGCACGGCCGCTGGTGCCGGTGGCGTGGCCGGCCGCCCGGACCGGATCGGCGCCGTTCATGAGGTTCTGCCGGTGCCGGGTGATCAGGAAGAGGGCGTAGTCGATGCCGACGCCCAGCCCGATCATGGTGGCCAGGGTCGGGGAGACGGTGGCGAAGGTGAACGCCGCGGCGAGCAGGCCGAGCGCGGCCAGGCCGCCCACCACCGCGATCAGCGCGGTCACCAGGGGGGCGACGGCGGCCAGGACGCTGCCGAAGCCGGTCAGCAGGACGACGATCGCGACGCCGAAGCCGATGAGCTCGCTCGCCCGGTCGTTGGCGGCGGGGCGGGCCAGTTCGCCGAGCGGGCCGCCGTACTCGACCTCGGCGCCCGCCGAGCGCAGCGGCCGGACGGCGTCGTCGACTCCGTCCAGGTAGCCGTCGCCCAGCCGGGCGGGCTGGATGTCGAAGCGGACGGTGAGGTAGCCGGTGCGGCCGTCCGCCGACAGGGGGCCCTCGTCGTGCCCGTCCGGGGAACCGGAGGCGGGGCCGGCGGTGAGCGGGTTCTGGACGGCCAGGACGTGCGGCAGTTTCTGCAGTGCGCCCACCGCGGTGGCCATCGGCGAGTCCAGGGAGGTCAGCGTCTGGTCGCCGTCGTGCACGACGATCTGGGCGCTGTAGCCGCCGGCCGCCGGATCGTGCCGTTGCAGGACGTCCAGGCCCTGCTGGGACTGGGAGGAGGGCAGGGTGAAGTCGTCGGAGTAGGTCCCGCCGAAGGAGCGGTTGGTGAGGGTCAGCGCCACCAGGGCGGCCAGCCAGGCGACGACCACGACCACACCGTGCCGGGCGCACCACTCTCCCCACCGCCGCAGGCCCCCCGTTCCCGCGGCTCCCCGTCCCCCGGCGCCGGTGCGCCTTCGTGCCATGACCGTGGTCCTTCTGCCGGGCGAACGCTCGATCGCTCCATTACACGCCGGGGCGGTGCGGGCGGCACGCCGGACCCGCCCGCGCCGGCACTCCGGATGCGCGGGCCGGTTCCGCGGGGAATGGTGGTAACGGGACATTCGGAACCGAACAACAGCACGGCACCGAAGCAGCGATCCGGATCCGAGGAGCACTGATCATGTCGACGCCACAGCCCGACGCCTCCCGACCCTCCGAAAGCCGCGCGGACGACGACCGCGCCACTCCGGACGACCTGCTCCACGCCCGCACCGGCACGGAGGTGTCCCCGGAGGACCTCGTCCTGGCGGCCGGCCAGGACGTCACCCCCGAGACCCTGGAGCGGGCCAGGCGGAAGCTGGCCGAGGAGGGCCCTTCGGCCATCGACAAACTGCTGCCCTGACCGCGGGGAGCCCCCGGCCGGAGGCAGGTCCGGCCGGGGGCTCCCCGCAGTCGTGACGGTCCTAGGACTCCGGCAGTTCCGTCTCGTCCTCCACCACGTGCACCGCGGCCTCCTCGGCGCCCGCGGCCCCGCCGTCGACGCCGACGTCCTGCGCGACCGTCTCCTTGGTCGTGTCGGTGCGTACGCCCTCGTCGGGGGCGACCAGGCGGCCCGAGCGGTCGGTGCCCGCCTCCGGGTCGACCGGTTCGCCCTCGCCCCCGGGTGCGTCGCCCACGCCGTCCCCGTCGGGCACCGGCTCGTCGGGGACCTCCTCGGCCAGCCGTTCGTCGAGGCTCTCGCCGTCGAGCTGCTCGGCGGCGGTGGTGCCGTGCTTGGTCACCCCCAGGGGCTTCTCCGGCGGGGAGTAGCCCTCGTCGAGCGTGTCGTCGTAGGTCCGCTCGTCGAGGGCGTCCTGGAGGTCGAGGGGCGCGGCGTCCTCCTGCTCCTCGTTGCTGCCGGTGGGCTGGTAGGCGTCGTCCGCCATCGGGTCCGTGCCCATCGCTGCCTCCCTTTCGCGCTCGCGTCGGCTCGGTGGTCTCGCTGTCCGGTTCGCGTTTCCCGATACGCGATCTCTAACCCGGCGGCGCGACGCGGATCTCCAGGCCGGCGAAGGGGTGCGGGGCCCAGTGGCGGGCGTAGGCGGGCGGGGTGCCGCCGGGGCCGGTGAGGGCGGCGACCGGGATCCGCCGGGCGGTGTCCTCGATCTCGGCGGGGGTGGTGTTCTCGTTGCTGCCGCCGGTGTTGCCGGAGGAGCAGCCGGTGTAGTAGCCGACCGGGATGGAGTCGTGCTCCGTGAGCAGGCAGGGCGGCCGGACGCCGAGCCGGTGCAGTTCGTCGGCGACGCGGGCCCATGCCTCGCGGCTGTCGACGTTGCGGTTCACCGTGCCCACCAGGACCGAGAACTGGACCGCCAGGTGTCCGGCCACCGCGAGCGCCACCAGCGTCGCGGCCACCGGCCGCCACCGGTCGCGTCCCGTCCTGACCAGGTGCCACAGGGCGTCGGCGACCGGAAGGGCGAGCAGGGCGTAGGCGGGCTGCAGGAAGCGGGGCGCCGCGTAGCCGATCAGGAACAGGTAAGGCACCGCTGCCGTGACGGCACAGGCCAGCGGGAGCAGCGTCGCGGTGGCGCGCCGGGCCCGGACCGCGACGACCGCGCCGAGCGCGGCGACGGCCGGCAGCAGCAGCCACCACAGGGTGACGACCGGGTGCGGCATGGCGCCGGTGCACGGGCGGCACAGGCCCCGGCCGCCGAGGCTGCGCATCTGGTCGCCGACGGCGATGTTCCAGCCGAGGCCGCCCTGGATCTCGGAGGCCCGGTGCAGGCGCTCCCCGAGGCCGCCGTACCAGGCGTACGCCTCGATCACCCACTCCCCGCCCCCGGCCGCCAGGCCGCCCGCGACGGCGAGCAGCAGCGGCCAGTGGCGGCGTACGAGGACCAGGAGCAGCAGGGGTGCGCAGACCCAGACCGCGTCGGTGGGGCGCATCAGCGCCATCAGCAGGGCCCCGGCGGCCGCCGCGCACAGCACGCCCCGGGCGGGCCTCCGTCCGGCCCGCCGGTCGCCCAGGGCGCGCACCGCGCAGCCCACGGTGATCAGGGCGCCGATCGCGACCCAGTAGTTGGGCATGGCCTGCGGGCCGTAGAAGAGGGTCACCCAGAGGGTGGCGAAGAAGGCGCCGGCCGTGGCGAGGACCCGGTCCGGGAACAGGCCCCGCCATGCGCGCAGGGCGAGGTACAGGCCCAGGCCCGAGAGCAGGGCGAGGTAGACGCGGAGCAGTTCGGTGGAGGCCGACCAGGAGGCGACGGGCGCCACCAGCAGGGGGACGCCGCGGGAGCGGGGCGCGCTGAAGAAGGCGGCGGGGTGGTGGGTGGTGACCTGGCTGACGTACACGATCTCGTCCCAGCCGAGCCCCATCGCGGGGTGGACGAAGACCAGTTGGACCAGGGCGAAGACGGCGGCCACCGCCGCGACCGGCGCCCGGCCGCGCAGCCGCCGCGCAGTGCGGGACCCGGTCGGGTCCGCACCCCGGCGGCCTTCGACGACAAGGGCGTTCACGCCGTCGGCCATCGCGCACCCCTCACCCCCGCGCGTGGCGGGGCCGCTCGTTCCTCACCTCCCGCCGCCCGTGCCGGGGGCCGGAATCCCGGAAAACATGGTCAAACTAACCCGCGTGTCCGCGGCGTGCAGGGTGGAACTCGGCCACTCGCGCGCTCACTCCTCATTCGTTCCCGGCCGGTCGGCGCCGCCGGGGCGGCGGTGCAGGGGCTGTTCCGGGGTGGGCCGCCACTTGGGCGCGGAGATGCCGAGGGTGACCGGCTCCTCCCCCTTCACGTGCACCTCGGTGCCGTAGTGACGGATCGTCAGCGGCGGGCCGCCCAGCAGCGCGTACGACGCCCGGTCGGGACCGATCTCCACCTGCAGGCACCGGCCGCGGAACTGCAGCCGGAAGGCGAGGCGGCTGAACTTCTCGGGCAGGCAGGGCGCGAAGCGCAGGGCGTCGCCGTCCCGTCGGGTGCCGCCGAACCCGACGACCAGCGCCATCCACGTACCGGCCAGCGAGGCGATGTGCAGCCCGTCGCGGGTGTTGTGCTCCAGGTCGGCCAGGTCCATCAGGGCGGCCTCGGTGGCGTAGTCGTAGGCGAGCCGCAGGTGTCCCGTCTGGGCGGCGACGACGGCCTGGCAGCACGCGGACAGGGAGGAGTCCCGTACGGTCAGCGGCTCGTAGTAGGCGAAGTTGGCGGCCATCTGCTCCTCGTCGCAGTGGGCGTCGAACCAGCTGCCGCAGGTGTACATGGCCAGCACGAGGTCGGACTGCTTGATCACCTGTTTGCGGTAGATGTCGAAGTAGGGGAAGTGCAGCATCAGCGGGTACTGGTCGGCCCCCGTGTTCGCGAAGTCCCACCGCTGGTGCCGGGTGAAGCCCGCGTGCTGCTCGTGGACGCCGATCTCCTCGTTGTACGGGATGTGCACGGCCTCGGCGGCGTCCCGCCAGGCCGCGCTCTCCTCCTCGTCCACGCCGAGCCGGGCCGCTTCGGCGGGGTGGCGCTCGCACGCGTCGGCCGCGGCGAGGAGGTTGGCGCGCGCCATGAGGTTGGTGTACGTGTTGTCGTCGACGACGGCGCTGTACTCGTCCGGCCCGGTGACGCCGTCGATGTGGAAGACGCCGTGGGGGTCGTGGTGGCCCAGCGAGCGCCACAGCCGGGCCGTCTCCACCAGGAGTTCCAGGGCGGTCTCGCGTTCGAAGGCGGTGTCTCCGGTCGCCGCGGTGTAGCGCACCGCCGCGTGCGCGATGTCGGCGGCCACGTGGAAGGCGGCGGTGCCGGCGGGCCAGTACGCGGAGCCCTCCGAGCCGTCGATGGTCCGCCACGGGAACGCGGCACCGCGCAGCCCGAGCTGGGCGGCGCGGTCCCGGGCGGCGGGCAGGGTGTCCTGCCGCCAGCGCAGTGCCTCGGCGACGGCCCGGGGCGCGGTGTACGTCAGCAGCGGCAGCACGAACATCTCGGTGTCCCAGAACGCGTGGCCGTCGTATCCGGAACCGGTCAGCCCCTTGGCCGGAATCGCCCGCTGCTCGGCGCGGGCCCCGGCCTGCAGCACGTGGAACAGGGCGAAGCGGACGGCCTGCTGGATCTCCTCGTCGCCGTGCACCTCGACGTCCGCGCGGGCCCAGAAGTCGTCGAGGTACTCCCGCTGTTCGGCCACCAGCCCGTCCCAGCCGCCGTGTGCGGCGGCGGCCAGCGCGGCCTCGACCTGGTCGCTCATCGCGGGGCGGGAGCGGGCGCCCGACCAGCCGTGGGCGACGGTCTTCTGCACCCGCAGCCGCTGGCCCGGGTCGAGGACCGAGGTGACGGTCAGGCGGGACACGTCCGTGTTGCTCTCGCTGCTGGCGCTGATCTCCCCGGGGGCGTCGACGACGTGGTCGGCGGCCACGGCGACCCTGAGGCCGCTGCGCCGGG
Organism: Streptomyces ardesiacus; assembly: GCF_003112575.1. GTDB lineage: Bacteria > Actinomycetota > Actinomycetes > Streptomycetales > Streptomycetaceae > Streptomyces > Streptomyces ardesiacus. The sequence goes on along the minus strand of NZ_BEWC01000001.1, from coordinate 1,067,739 downwards.
TGCGGTGGACCAGCCGCAGCCGTGAGCCGTCGGCCAGGTCCTCCTCCGGCTCCAGCGGGGACCGCAGCGCCTTGGCCGTGCGCGGGTCGCCGTCGGAGGAGGGCAGGCTCTCGTTGGCGACCAGCTCCGACTGGATGACCACCCGGGCGCGGCTGTCGACGGGCTCGACCTCGTACTCCACGGCGGCGATGGCCCGCTGGGTGAGGGAGACCAGGCGGGTGGAGCGCACCCGGACGGTCGTGCCGGCCGGGGAGGTCCACTCGCAGGTCCGCTCCAGCACCCCGCGCCTGAAGTCGAGGGTGCGTTCGTGCTTGCGGAGCCGCCCGTAGCGCAGGTCGAAGGGCTCGTCGTCGACCAGCAGCCGCAGCAGCTTGCCGTTGGTGACGTTGATGATGGTCTGGCCGGACTCCGGGTAGCCGTAGCCCGCTTCGGCGTAGGGCAGCGGGTGGAGTTCGTAGACGCCGTTGAGGTAGCTGCCGGGCAGGCCGTGCGGTTCGCCCTCGTCGAGGTTGCCGCGCCAGCCGACGTGCCCGTTGGACAGGGCGAAGACGGACTCGCTCTGCGCGAGGAGGTCGAGGTTGAGGGCGGTCTCGCGCACCCGCCAGGGCTCGACGGTGTACGTCCGGTTGGTGATCACGCGTGGCCCCCCAGCTCGGCGAGGTCCTTGACGACGCGGTCGGCCCCGTGGGCGTACAGGGCGTCCCTCTGGCCGACGCGGTCGACGCCGACGACGTAGCCGAAGTGTCCGGAGCGGCCCGCGTCCATGCCGGCCAGCGCGTCCTCGAAGACGGCGGCGCGGGACGCCTCCACCCCGAGGTCGCGGGCGGCGGCGAGGAAGGTGTCGGGACGCGGTTTGCCGGGCAGTCCGCGCTCCCGGGCCACCACGCCGTCGATCCGTACGTCGAACAGCCGCTCGGCGTCGATGGAGCGCAGCACGTCGCGGGTGTTGGCGCTGGAGGAGACGATCGCGGTGGCGAGGCCGGCGGCGCGCACGGCGTCGATGTAGTGCAGCGTGCCCTCGTAGGGTTCCACGCCGTCGGTGCGGATCTTCTCCAGCAGGAGTGCGTTCTTGCGGTTGCCGACGCCGTTGACGGTCTGCGCGTCCGGGGGGTCGTCGGGGGTGCCCTCGGGCAGTTCGACGCCGCGGGAGGCGAGGAAGGAGCGCACGCCGTCGGCGCGGGGACGGCCGTCGACGTACTGGTCGTAGTCGGCGTCGGTGAAGGGGCGGAAGTCCGCGCCGTCCCGCTCGCGCAGGAAGGCGTCGAAGGTCGCCTTCCAGGCGGCGGCGTGCACCACCGCCGTGCGGGTGACGACCCCGTCGAGGTCGAAGAGGCAGGCCCGGATGTCGTCGGGAAGTCCTAGCTGCGTCATACATCCCACAGTTCCCCGTAGGGGCGGGTCCGATCAGGTGACACACTGTGGGTTGTGCCTGTGACCTTCGAGGACCTGCTCGCCCGTGCCCGCCGTCTCCCCCGGGACGGGCGGCGCGCGATCCTGGGAATCGCGGGCGCTCCCGGCGCGGGCAAGTCGACGCTCGCCGCGCGTCTGGTGCGGGAGCTGAACGGCACGGGCGAGCCCTGGGTGGCGCACGTGCCGATGGACGGCTTCCACCTCGCCGACGCCGAACTGGAGCGACTGGGCCGCAGGGACCGCAAGGGCGCGCCGGACACCTTCGACGCGGCCGGGTACGCGGCCCTGCTGGAGCGGCTGCGCGAGCAGGGCGCGGAACCGGACGGCGACACCGTCTACGCACCCGGTTTCGAGCGGGTGCTGGAGCAGCCGGTCGCCGGGGCCGTACCGGTGCCGCCGACGGCACGGCTCGTCGTGACGGAGGGCAACTACCTGCTGCTGGAGAGCGGGGCCTGGGCCCGGGTGCGGTCCCGCCTCGACGAGGTGTGGTTCTGCGCGCTGGAGGAGACCGAGCGCGTGCGGCGGCTCGTGGCGCGGCACGAGCGCTTCGGCAAGTCCCCGGCGGACGCGGCCGCGTGGGCGCTCGGGCCCGACCGGCGCAACGCCGAGCTGGTCGCCGCGACCCGGCACCGGGCCGACCTGGTGGTGCCGGCGGACGCGGTGACGGGCCGGGCGCAGGGCGGGCGGGCGCAGGGCGGGCGGACGCCGGGCGGGCGGGGGTCCGCGTCCTCAGCGTCCGTCTGAGGCGGTCACTTCTCGTCGAAGTCGTCGGGGCGGACGTCCGCCTCCTCCAGGGCCTCGCGCAGGGTCCGGCCGGTGCCTCCGGGCGGGCGGGGCCCGTCCTCGCGCCGGCCCGCGGGCTGCTCGAGAACGTCGTCGGTGGTGTCGGTCTTGGGCCGGTTCTCTTCCGGGACGGTCATGACGTCGGCTCCTCGTCCGTGTCTGCGGGTCCTTGTGCGGCGGCGGGTTCCCGGGCGACGCGGGGCTATCCCCGTCCCGGCCGTGCGGTTGCCGTCCGGGCGGTCCGGTGCCGCGGTGCCGTGCGCGGCCGTCCGCCCTGCCCGGCGCGGGGGGTGAGCTATGTTGACCCCCGTGGGAGACCCGGCAGACAAGGGAGGCGCACCCGTGCCATCGCCGCAGCAGGCACGTGCCCGGGCGTCGGCGATCACCTCGGGCCGGGCGGCCCCCGAGGCGGAGATCTCCCCCACCTCCCGGCTCCGGACGCTCTTCGACCGGCCCCGCCTCTCCCCCGGACAGCGGCGCATCGCGCAGTACCTCATCGAGAACCTCACCGAGGCGGCGTTCCTGTCGATCACCGACCTGGCCGACCGGGTGGGCGTGAGCCAGCCGTCGGTGACGCGGTTCGCCTCGGCGGTCGGCTTCAGCGGCTACCCGGCGCTGCGGGAGCGGCTCCAGGCGATCGCACTGGGCGGCCGGGGCGGCTTCGCGGCCGAGGAGCACCGGGGCAACGAACTCCAGGCGGCCGTGGACGCCGAGATCGAGAACCTGGAGAACCTGCGGCGCGACCTCGCGGACGCGGACCGGGTGATCGGCGTCGGCCGCGAACTGGCCGCCTCCGCGCCGCTGACCGTCCTCGGGCTGCGCATCTCCGTCTCGCTCGCCGAGTACTTCGCCTACGCGGCCCGCCGGATCCACCCCGACGTGCGCCTGGTGACCCGGGGCGGCACCGTCGCCTACGACGCCCTGCTGCAGTCCCGGGAGGCGGGCGGCACCTGGGTGCTGGCCTTCTCGATGCCCCGGCACGCCCACGAGACGCTGGGTGCCGTGCGGGTGGCACGCGGGGCCGGTCTGAAGGTGGCGCTGATCACCGACCTGGCGCTCGGCCCGGTCGTGGACGAGGCCGACGTCACCTTCGCGACGGGCACGGGGTCCCGGCTGGTCTTCGACTCCTACGCGGCGCCGGGCGTGATGGGCGCGGCGCTGCTCCAGGCCATGACGGACGCGGACCCCGAGCGGACGCAGGCCCGACTGGAGGAGTACGAAAGGGTCGCGGACGAGCACCAGTTCTTCCTGCGGGACTGACCCTGCCCGGTCCCAGCAGGAATGAATGTTTTCATGCGTCTTGAAAAGCAGATGGCATATATAAATACTGCTCACGGTTGGCGACCCGTCGACGCCGCACCCCCGGAAGCGATGACCATGCCCCTCACGACCACGCGCATCAGCCCGGACTGGCCCTGCCAGGTCAAGACCCCCGGCAGCTACGACTGGGAACGCTCGGCCACCAGGTGGCTGCGCGAACTGGTGCCGGCGCGCTACGCCGGCTACCCGGCCCTGATCCGGCACCCGGTGCTGCTCGCCCGGCACGCCCAGATCCAGGTCCAGCAGGAGATCCGGGTGGCCCGCACCGCGCTGCAGACCGCCCGGGCGGACCTGCCGCGGCTCGGCCTGCACGAGGCGGCCATCGAGCACACCATCAAGCTGTACGCGGCGGAGGTCCTCCAGTTGCAGCACATCGCGCGTGCCGTGCGGGCGGTCACGGAGGCGCTGGCCGAGCGGGGCACCGCCGGCCGCTGACCGCCGGCCGCGCCTCAGTCCACCGGATGCCCCGGCGCGATGGTGCGCGCGTCGGCGAGCCGCAGCAGCGGGCCGCCCGTCTTCCCGTGCCCGCCCCACTCGACCGGTTCGAGGACGAAACCGACGTGGTCGCCGCCCGCGATCCGTTCCAGGACCCGCCCGACGAACCACGCCTCGGCGTCCTCCAGCACGGCGGCCCCGCCGTACGCCTCCCGCCAGCGGACCCGCCGGAACTTGTCCACGTCGTCGCCGCTGCGCCCGCCGAACAGCTCGGCCGTCCCGCGCCGGTCGCGGGCCAGGAGATGGACCGCGAGCACGTCGGCCAACCGGGCGACGCGGAAGGTCCGGTTGACGTCGGAGATCCACACGACGTACCGCACGGGCCGGATGGAGCACTGGGAGGAGAAGCCGACCAGGCAGCCGGCCCGTTCCCCGCCCGCGGCGGCCGTGACGACGCACATGTCCGGGTCGAGCCGGTCCAGGAACACGTCCATGACGGCCATGCTAGACACGGGGCGCGGCTCAGGCGGCGAGCAGCCGGCGCAGGGCCGTGCGCAGGGCGGCGACGAAGGCGTCGCGGGCCGGGTCGTCCAGGGCGTCCAGGGACAGGTAGGGATTGAGGTCCTCCAGTTCGACCAGCAGCAGCTCACCGCCGGGCGCGCGGCAGGCGTCGACCCGCTGGATGCCGTGGTCGACGGCGTTCCACTCGATGAACCGCCGCGCGAAGTCGAGGTCGGCCACGGTGGCGTCGTACGGCTCCAGTTGCCAGCGGCGGCCGGGGTGCGGGGCGTGGAGGGCGTACTGGTAGTCGTGGTCGACGAAGTAGAAGGAGACCTCGTAGGAGAAGTCGACCCGCGGCTGGACGAGGAGGTCCCCCGCACCTTCGACCGCCTCCGCCACGCGCGCCGCGGGAACGATCCGCAGTCCGGCCGAGTCCGCGCCGAGCCTGGGCTTGACGACGTAGGCGTCCGCCGCGGGCAGCAGGTGCAGGTCCTCCGCGCGGCCGACCGTCGGGATGACCGGGAATCCCGCCGCGGTCAGGTCGAGCAGGTACTGCTTGCCGCGCATGTCCGCCCGGCCGGTGAGCTGGTTGTACACCCGCGTCCCGCGCTCGGCCGCGCGCTCGCGGAAGGCGTCGTAGGCGGCTTTGTACCCCTGCACGGGACCGCTGTTGCGCACGACGACGGCGTCGAAGCCGTCCAGGAGCGCGGCGGCGTCCCGGGGATGGCACAGGGCCAGGTCGAACTCCTCGCGCAGCCGCGCGGTCAGGAAGATGTCCTCGTCGCAGTACCGCCGCCCGCGCGCCGGGTAGGCCAGGTCGGTGACGTACAGGATGCGGGGGCGGGTGAACGGCATGCGGGGCTCCTCCGGGGCTGACCGGAAGTGATCGTATGCGACCGGTCCGGCGCACCGGCGAGGGTGCACTCAGTTCCCTCCGTTCGCTGCACCCAGTGCCACGGATCAGGCCGGACTGCTACGTTCCCCTCCATGAGCACCAGCAGTGCGGCGCCCCGCCGCGAGGACGGGACGGAGGCGGCGGAGGTCCGGCCGCCGATGCGGGAGGCGCTGGTCGCGGCGGCGTTCCGGCTGTTCATCGAGCGGGGGTACGAACAGACCACCGTGGACGACATCGTCGCCCTCGCCGGCGTCGGACGGCGGTCGTTCTTCCGGTACTTCCCGTCGAAGGAGGACGTGGTCTTCCCCGACCACGAACGGTGCCTGGCCGACATGGAGGCGTTCCTGGCCCGCTCCCCCGAGGACGCCGACCCGGTGCGGCGGGTGTGCGACGCGGCCCGGCTCGTGCACCGCATGTACGCCGAGAACCCGGCGTTCTCCGTACAGCGTTACCACCTGACGAAGAAGGTCCCCGGGCTGCGCGCCTACGAGTTGTCGGTGGTGTGGCGCTACGAGCGCGCGCTGGCCGCGTACCTGCGCGGGCGGCTGGGCGGGCGCCCGGACGGGATCCTGCGCGCCGACGTGATCGCGGCCGCGGTGGTCGCCGCGCACAACAACGCCCTGCGGTCCTGGCTGCGTTCCGACGGCCGCGACGACGCGGGCGCCGCGGTGGACCACGCGCTGGCGTACGCGCAGTCCGTGTTCGGCGACGTGGCCGTGCCGCCGCGCGGCGTCGCGCCCGAGGACGTGGTGGTCGTGGCCGCGCGCCGGGGCACGCCCCTGTGGCAGGTGCTGCGGGAGATCGAGACGGCCCTCTGAATCGGGGGTACCGAGTGCCTTTACGGGTGACACTGAGTGCCATACGCTGTGCTGCGTGCACGGCGGCACATGAGCCGCGCACCCGCGTGCCCGGTGACCGCGCATGCGGGATTCCGGCCCGAGTGCAGGGAGTTGACCAGCGTGTACCACTCAGGAAACGTCGCTCAGCAGACGGCCGGCCCCGCCACCGGCCTGCTCGACCCCGCGGCCGGTGGCCGCACCCAGGACACCGAGGCCGTCTTCTACCAGCGCTGCACCTGGTGCGGCACCGCCATGTACCACCGGGTCCTGTGTCCGGTCTGCCGCGGCAGCGAGCTGCGGACCGAACGGAGCGAGGGCACGGGCACGGTGCGCCACGCCACCGTGGTGCACCGCAACACCCCTGCCGCGCGCAACGTCTCCCTCATCGAGATGGCCGAGGGCTTCGTGCTGCGCGGCCGGGTCATGGGCCCGCTCATCGGCATTCACAGCGGAGACCGGGTGCGGCTGTCCACGGCCCAGGACCCGGTGCGGGGCGAGCCGGTCTTCCAGCTGGTCGACGAGCCCTACCGGGCCTGGACCTGAGGGCGGGTCGGTGGCGGGTCAGTCCCCGGCCGCCGGTCCGGGTGCCGGCGTGATGCGGATCCCCACGGTGCCGTCGAGGCCCCGGCGCAGCCGGCTGCCGAGGAGGGTGAGCAGGCCGAGGACGCCGTACTTGCGGATCAGCAGCTTGCGGTAGCGGGCCGTGGTGGCCGGGTCGCAGATCTCCGCCGTCCCCGGGACCTGGTCGCCGGTCGGCCTGCCGCGCACGTCGCAGGGGCCCACCAGGACGTCGGCGCGGTTGCGGACGCGTGTGACCTTCCAGGAGTCGGCCACCGTCCAGATCCCGAGCGCGTCCCCGTCGCGCACGACCCACACCGGGGTGGCGACCGGGGTGCCGTTCTTGCGGTAGGTCGTGACCAGCAGGTACTTGCCGGTGCCGAGCCGGTCCAGTGAAGCGTCGTCCATGGTCCGGGAGTCTAGACCCGGACGCGGACGGGCCCGCGGCGCACAAGGCGCCCGGACCCTCGCGCCTCACCGCAGGGCCGTCGCCATCCTCCGCACCGCCTCCGTGAGCACCTCCGGCGAGGTCGCGAGGTTGAGGCGTACGTGTCCCGCCCCGCCGCTGCCGAAGGGGACGCCGGAGCTGAGGGCCACCCGGCCCTCGTCGAGGAAGACCTGCGCCGGGTCGTCGCCGAGGCCCAGGGCGCGGCAGTCGAGCCAGGCGAGGTAGGTCGCCTCCCCGGGACGGTGGACGACCCCGGGCACGTGCTCCGCGAGCAGGCCGGTGAGCAGCCGCCGGTTCTCGTCGAGCCCGGCGAGCACGGCGTCCAGCCAGGCCGTGCCGTCCCGCAGGGCTGCCGTGTGGGCGAGGACGCCGACGTGGCTCGCCCCGTGGCCGACCTCCTCGGGCATCCGGGCCAGGTCGGCGGCGGCACCGGGTCCCGCGAGGGCCAGGGCCGCCTTGAGGCCGGCCAGGTTCCATCCCTTGGACGCGGACATCAGCGCGAGGCCGCGTTCGGCGCCGGGCACGCTCAGGTAGGGCACGAAGCGCGCGTCGGGTGCGGTGACGACGGGGGCGTGGATCTCGTCGGCGACGACCCGGACGCCGTGGCGCTCGGCGAGGGCGGCGACGGCGGCCAGTTCCTCGGCGGTGTGCACGGTGCCGGTCGGGTTGTGCGGGTTGCACAGCAGGTAGGCCGCCCGGCCGCCGCCCGCGACGGCCCGCCGGAACGCCTCCTCCAGCACGCCGAGGTCGATCCGGAGGCCGGGGCCGAGCGGTGCCTCGACCACCCGCCGGTCCAGGTGGGCGACGAACGCGTAGAACGGCGGGTACACCGGCGGGTTGACGATCACCGGATCGCCGGGCCCGGTGACCAGCTTGAGCATCTCGACGACGCCCAGCATCACGTCGGGCACGAGTGCCGTGCGCTCCGCGGCCAGGTCGTCCCAGCCCCACCGCTTGCCCGCGAACGCGGCCAGGGCCTCGGCGTAGGCGGTGCCGGCGGGGTAGCCGGTGTCCCCGAGTTCCATGGCGCCGGTGACGGCGCGGACCACGGATCCGGCGAGCGGCACGTCCATCTCGGCCACCCACAGCGGCAGGACGTCCGCCGGGTGGGTGCACCACTTCATGCTCGTGCGGCGGCGAAGCTCGTCCAGGGTGAGCGCGTGCAGGGGGTTCGGTTCTCCGGACTGGTCCTGCGGGATGCTGGTCATGCGCCCAAGATAGGACGCCGTGACGGGTGGGGTGAACACCGCGCGTTCCGAGGCCGTATGGGAGGAGGGTGCTCGTCGTCCGGGGGCCCCCGCGGCGCTGACGCCGCGCGGTCGGGTTCGGGAGCGCACGCATGAGGCACGCACGACGACGCATCGTCCGGCGAGTGGCACGGCTGGCGGCCGTCGGCGGGCTGCTGCTCGGCGCCACGATGGTCACCCGGGCCGTGGCGGGTGAGCCCCCGGGCCCCTCCGCCGCGCCGCGCACCCTCGCGCAGAGCGCGCCCGGCACGGGCGCCGCTCTCGTGGCCCGGCTGGGCGGCGCCCGTACGGCGGGTCACTGGGTGGACCCGGACGGGCGGCCGGTCGTGGCGGTCACGGACGAGTCCGCGGCCGACGCGGTGCGGCGGGCCGGTGCCACGGCGAAGACGGTCCGGCACAGCATGTCCGAGCTGAGGTCGGCGGCCTCGGCGCTGCGCGCGGCACCCCAAGTGCCCGGTACGGCCTGGGCGCTGGACTACCGGGCGAACGAGGTGGTCGTGCGCGGCGACCGCACGGTCTCCGGGTCCGACTGGTCGCGGCTGACGGGCGTGGCGGAGAGCATCGGCGGGTTCGTCCGCACGGAGCGCACCGGGGGCACCTTCACCACCCGTCTGAACGGGGCGGAGCCGATCCTGTCCACGGCGGGCCGCTGCTCGGCCGGGTTCAACGTGACCGACGGCACGAGAGACTTCGTGCTGACCGCGGGCCACTGCGGGCCGACGGGTTCGGTCTGGTTCGGTGACGGCGCGGGGGACCGGCAGATCGGCACAACGGTCGCCGGGAGCTTCCCCGGGGACGACTTCTCCCTGGTGGCGTACGCGGACGGCGAGGCGGGCGACGGCGCCGACGTGGTGGCAGTCGGCGACGGCAAGGGCGTGCGGATCACGGGGACCGGTGAACCGGCGGTCGGGCAGCGGGTGTTCCGCAGCGGGAGCACCAGCGGACTGCGGGGCGGACGGGTGACGGCGCTGGACGCGACGGTCAACTACCCGGAGGGCAGGGTCACCGGTCTCATCGAGACGGACGTGTGCGCCGAACCCGGGGACAGCGGCGGGCCGCTGTTCTCCGAGGGCCTGGCACTCGGCGTGACCTCGGGAGGCAGCGGTGACTGCGCCCGGGGCGGTACGACGTTCTTCCAGCCGCTGCCGGAGGCCATGGAGTCGCTCGGGGTCCGCCTGATCGTCTCCGGCCGGGAGGGTGCCGCGGCCGGCACCTCGGCGCCGGGCGGCGCGGTGGCGGGCGGCCCGGTGACGGGGGCCCCGGTGCCGGGCGCCGGGGGCACGCCCCTGCTCGCCCGGCTCACGGACCGTCGCCACCTCGGTCCGGGCCTGCTGGTCGTGGCGGGCAGCCTCGTGGCGCTGGTGGCCACGCGGCGGATCCGCACGGAGCAGGACCGCAAGGCGTACCGGCGGCGGTACTCGGCGATGTGGGGCTGATCCGGGCCGGTGCGAGGACCGGCCCGTGACTGCTGCCGACGGGCCGGGGCGAGGATCCTCCGGGCGCCGGTCAGGCGGCGTTCGCGGACTCCGGGGCCGCGCTGGCCCACTCCATGACGAGCCGCTGGTACTCCGCGCGCTGCTCGACGCTCAGTGTCCCGCCCGACCGGAGCCACAGGGCCCGGATCTCCTCGTTGACCTCGGCAGCCGATCGCTCGGAGGAGGGTTCAACAGTGGACATGCTGTGAAGCATACGGCGCCCGGCGTGAAGACGATGTGAGTAATCGCGAGCCAACCGGACATATCGGACCGTGTTACTGATCACGTCGATCTTCTCATCTGTCAAGACCTGCGGGCGAGTTCGTTCCCCTCTCCTGTGTCCTGCGGCACACGCGCCGGGATCAGGTGCCCGGCTTGCGGCCGTACACGTAGACGTCGTCGCCCTTCTTCAGCAGCGACCAGTACTTCTTGGCGTCGGTCTTCGTCATGTTGACGCAGCCGTGCGAGCCCGGCGGGTTCCACATGCTGACGCCGACGGAGTGGAAGGCCTGGCCGCCGTCGAAGAACTGGCTGTAGGGCATCGCCACGTGGTAGATCGTCGAGACGTGGTCGATGTGGCGCCAGTAGACCTTCTTCAGACCGGTGCGGGTCTCGTAGCCGTCGCGGCCGGTGCGGACCGGGACCGGCCCGTACACGAGCTTCTTGCCGTCCTGGATCCAGCTCAGCTGGAGCGTGAGGTTCACACAGGCGATACGGCCCTTGTTGGTCGGGCACTTGCCGGATTTGTTCGGGTTCTTCCCGACCGCCTTCTGCTTCGTCATCAGGTCCATCACCCCCCAGGTGACGGGACCCGCGTAGCCGGCGTTGGGCGTGATGCCGTGCTTGGTCTGGAAGGCGCGGATGGCCTGGCAGTCGGCGGTGGACTGCTTGCCGTCGGCCGTGCGGCCGACGAACTTCTCCACCTTCTTCTGGTACGGGCCCGCCTTCGCGGTGCAGCTCGCGGCCTGGGCCGGTGCCGCCGTGAGTGCGAGTGTGAGCGGTGCCACCAGTGCGGTGATCCCGAGTGCGACGGCTCCCCGTCGGCGTGTGTCCCCCATGGCCGGTCATGCCTTTCGCGTCGAGGCGGTGCGCTGGGCGGAAGGTCGCCTTGGTGCGATCCCCGCCTGCTAGACCGCCGCCCGGCGGCTTTGGTTGCGTGCCGCCGGGCACCGCGACGAAACAGTGACAAAGGCCATCGGACGGCCCTTACCCGTCAGTCCGTGCCGTCCCGCTCCGCCACGGCCCGCCGGAAGCCGGTGTTGACCGCGGTCAGGCCGCCGTCGACCACGAGGGTGGTCCCCGTGATCCAGGAGGCGTCGCGCGAGGCGAGGAAGGCGACGGCCGCGGCGATGTCCCCGGGTTCGCCGACGCGCCCCAGCGGATACAGCCCCTGTACGGCCGCCAGGTCCTCGTCCCGGCCCTCCCAGGCCGTGGTGCGCACCGTGCCCGGCGTCACGAGGTTCACCCGGACACCGCGCGGTGCCGCGTGCCCGGCGAGGGTACGGGTCAGCGACGCGAGCCCTGCCTTGGCGGCGCTGTAGGCGTGGTTGCCGAAGTCCTGGACGCCGTTGACCGAACCGATGCTCACGATCGCGCCGCGTCCCGAGGCGGCGAGGTGGGGCAGCGCGGCCCGGCAGCAGCGGTAGGCGCCCGTGAGGGTGACGTCGAGGTCGCGGGCCCAGGTCTCGTCCGGCTCGTCCTCGAAGAGCGGGGCGTCGGGCGCACAGGAGTAGGCGTTGTTGACCAGCACGTCGAGTCCGCCGAAGACGTCCACGGCACGGGCCACCGCGGCCTCGACGGACGCCCGGTCCCCCACGTCGCAGGCGAACGCCTCGACGGTGAGCCCCTGTTCCGTCAGCCGCGCCGCCGTGCCCCGCGCCGCGTCGGGGTCCACGTCGGTCAGCAGCACCCGTGCCCCCTCCGTGGCGAGCCGCCGCGCGGTGGCCGCGCCGATGCCCCGGGCCGCGCCCGTCACGAGTGCCGTGTGGTCGGTGAAACGCGTGGTGTCCGTCATGGGCCAGACGGTAGTACCGCGACGATCACAGGGGCAGACACCGTGCGGCCATGTCCGCGTTCCTGCAGCAACTCCCCGCTCGGGCCCTGCTGGAGAGGCAACGCACCGCGCGTGAGGGCTGCTGCACGGCCGTGCGGGAGGATCCGGCGCTGCCGCCGGGGCACGGCGCCCGCCGGCCGCAGCCGCCCGTCAGCGATACCCCGTGACGTCGGCCGGCTTGCCCGGGTCCTGGACCTCGACGATGTAGCGCCAGGCGTCCGGGCGGCTGCCGTCGAGGTCGGTGAAGCCGTACTCCCGGGCGAGCGCGCCGCTGGAGAGGGACTGCCCGTTGAAGCGGGCCACGTCGGGGTCGGCGGCCAGGGCGGCGACCGCGCGGCCGACGTAACGGGGGGTCTCGGAGATGGCGAAGTGCGGCACGCGGTCGAGGGCGTCGCGCCAGTTCTCCTCGCGCACGCCGAAGTGGTCGAGCATCATCTCCGAGCGCAGCCAGCCGGGCGTCAGCGCGACCGCCGTGGCACCGCGGGGCCCCAGTTCGTGCCCGAGGGAGAAGGCCATGCGCAGGACGGACGTCTTGGCGAGGTCGTAGAAGAACGAGTTGCGGTAGTGGTCGCGGTTGTAGGCGTCGGTGCCGTCGGTGACCTCGACGACCAGTCCGCCCGGGCGGCGCAGCAGCAGCGGCAGGGCGTGGTGACTGGTGATCGCGTGGGTCTCGACGGCGAGCCGCAGCAGTCTGAGCCCGTTGTCGAGGTCGTGCTCCCAGACGGGGGTGTCCCACTCGAAGAGCTGCTCGCCGCCCCAGATGTCGTTGACCAGGACGTCGAGCCGGCCCTGTTCGCGGGCGATGCGGTCGACGAGGCCGGCGACCTGCGCCGCGTCGAGGTGGTCGACGGGTACGGCGATGCCGTGGCCGCCCGCCTCGGTGACCAGGTCGGCGGTGCCCTCGACGGTCTCGGGGCGGCCGTACTCCGAGCGCCGGGCGCGGGTGCTGCGTCCGGTGACGTAGACGGTGGCGCCGGCCGCGCCCAGTTCGACGGCGATGCCGCGTCCGGCGCCGCGGGTCGCCCCGGCGACCAGTGCGACCCTGCCCGCCTGCGGACCCTTCGGTGACCCTGTCATGTCCGGCTCCCGTTCCTCTCCCTCGCGTCCCGCACGCGCTCGCGCACGGGTGGTGTCGGGTTCGAGGGTGCCGGGAAAGCCGGACATCTTCTGTCACCTTTGCCGCGTGTCCCGGGCGGTCAGTGTCCCCGCTTGATCCACTCCTCCAGGTGCGGGGCCTCGGCGCCGATGGTCGTGGAGTCGCCGTGGCCGGTGCGGACCTCCGTCTCGGGCGGGAGGACGAGCAGCTTGTCGCGGATGGAGTCGATGATGGTCGGGAAGTGGGAGTAGGAGCGCCCGGTGGCGCCCGGTCCGCCCTGGAAGAGGGTGTCGCCGGTGAAGACGGTGCCGAGGCCGGGGTCGTGGAGGCAGACCGCGCCGGGCGCGTGGCCCGGGGTGTGCAGGACGGTCAGGTCGGCGCCCGCGGCCTCGATGACCAGGCCGTCGGTCAGCCAGGCGTCCGGGTCGCGGTCCGGGTGGGTCTGCTGCCACAGCGGCAGGTCGTCGCGGTGCAGCCAGATCGTGGCGCCGGTGCGTTCGGCGAGCGCGGGCGCCGCGTTGACGTGGTCGTTGTGGGCGTGGGTGCACACGATGGCGGTCAGCCGGCGGTCCCCGACGGCCTCGGCGATCGCGTCGGCGTCGTGGGCGGCGTCGATGACGACGACCTCGTGGTCGTCGCCGACGAGCCAGACGTTGTTGTCGACGTCCCAGGTGCCGCCGTCGAGGCTGAACTGCCCGGAGGTGACGAGGCGTTCGATGCGGGGGGCCATCAGAGCACCACCACCGAACGCAGCACGTCACCGGCGTGCATCCGGTCGAAGGCCTGCTCGACCTCGTCGAGGCGGATGGTCTCGGTGACGAACTTGCCGAGGTCGAGGCGGCCCTGGAGGTGCAGGTCGATGAGCATCGGGAAGTCCCGGGAGGGCAGGCAGTCGCCGTACCAGGAGGACTTGAGGGAGCCGCCGCGCCCGAACACGTCGAGCAGGGGCAGCTCCAGCTTCATCTCGGGGGTCGGGACGCCGACGAGGACGACGGTGCCGGCCAGGTCGCGGGCGTAGAAGGCCTGCCGGTAGGTCTCGGGGCGGCCGACGGCCTCGATGACGACGTCGGCGCCGAAGCCGCCGGTCAGTTCGCGGATCGCCTCGACGGGGTCGGTCTCGCGGGAGTTGACGGTGTGGGTGGCGCCCATCCCCCGCGCGGTCTCCAGCTTGCGGTCGTCGATGTCCACGGCGATGACCTTGGACGCGCCCGCCAGGTACGCCCCGGCGATCGCCGCGTCGCCGACGCCGCCGCAGCCGATGACGGCGACGGTGTCACCGCGGCCGACGTTGCCGGTGTTGATGGCGGCGCCGATGCCGGCCATCACCCCGCAGCCCAGCAGCCCCGCCACCTCGGCGGAGGCGGCCGGGTCGACCTTGGTGCACTGTCCGGCGGCGACCAGGGTCTTCTCGGCGAAGGCGCCGATGCCGAGGGCCGGGGAGAGTTCCTGACCGGTCGAGGCGAGGGTCATCTTCTGCTCGGCGTTGTGGGTGTCGAAGCAGTACCAGGGCCGCCCGCGCAGACAGGCCCGGCACGTGCCGCACACGGCACGCCAGTTGAGGATCACGAAGTCCCCGGGGGCCACGTCGGTGACTCCGTCGCCGACCGACTCCACGACGCCCGCGGCCTCGTGACCGAGCAGGAAGGGGTAGTCGTCACTGATGCCGCCCTGCTTGTAGTGCAGGTCGGTGTGGCACACCCCACAGGCCTGGATCTTCACCACGGCCTCGCCCGGACCGGGGTCCGGCACGACGATCGTCTCGATCCGTACCGGCTCGTCCTTGCCCGGCGCGATCACACCGCGTACTTCCTGCGCCATGCTCCTGACCCCTTCCTCGGCCGTTCAGCGTTCTCCCAGACCCTACGCGCAAGTGATCGGAAAAGGGCAGGTGACGGGGCGGTTCACGGGGTGCGGCCGGTCGCGGGCGGACCGCCGGAGGGCGGCGCCGGGCGCCGACGTAGCCTGAGGGCCCCGTCCGCGTGCCGAAGGAGCGACGTGACCACCGCACCGCCGGAGACCTCCGCGCCCGCCTGGCGGCTGCTCCTGACCTACGTACGGCCGCACCGCACGGCCCTGTTCACGGGCGCCCTGCTCTCCCTGGTCACCGGGGGCACGGGGCTGTTGCTGCCGCTGGTGGCGCGGGAGCTGATCGACGACCTGGCGCACGACCGGCCCATCACCGGGGCGCTGCTGGCCATGTCGGGGCTCGTGGTCGCCAACACGGTGCTGGGCGCGCTGGGTTCGTACGTGCTGCGGCGCACCGCGGAGTCGGTGGTCCTCGGGGCGCGGCGGACCCTGTCGTCGTATCTGCTGCGGCTGCGGATCACGGCGGTGGACCGGACCGAGCCCGGCGACCTGATGGCCCGGATCACCTCCGACACGACGCTGCTGCGCCAGGTCACCACCGACTCCCTCATCGGCCTGGGCACCGGCGGGCTGACGCTGGTGGCGACGCTGGTGATGATGGGCGTGGTCGACGCGGTGCTCCTCGGGGTCACGCTGGCGGTGGTGGTGGGCGCGGGCACGGTGCTGGGCCTGATCGTGCCGCGCATCAACCGGGCGAGCCGGCGGGCACAGGACGCGGTGGGTGTGATGGGCGCCGCGCTGGAGCGCACCCTCGGCGCGCTGCGCACGGTGAAGGCCTCGGGTGCCGAGCCGCGGGAGGAGCGGGTGCTGCACCGGGCCGCCGAGGACTCCTGGCGCCAGAGCGTGCGCGCCGCCAAGTGGTCGGCCGCCGCGGGCCACACGGCCGGCCTCGCGATGCAGATCGCCTTCCTGACGGTGCTCGCGGTGGGTGGCGCGCGGGTCGCGACCGGAGCGATCGATGTGGGCACGCTGGTCGCGTTCCTGCTGTTCGTCTTCTACCTGCTGTCACCGATCCAGCAGGTCGTCGGCGCGATCACGCAGTACCAGACGGGCCGGGCGGCGCTGGGCCGGATCGAGGACGCGCTGCGCCTGCCCGCGGAGCCGCCGACCCGGCCGGTTCCGCTGCCGTCGCCGGGCGAGCGGCCGGCGTCCGTCGCCTTCCACGACGTCCGCTTCCGCTACTCCGAGGACGCGCCGTACATCCACCACGGGGTGAGCTTCGAGGTGCCGCCCCGGGGCATGACGGCGTTCGTCGGCCCGTCCGGCGCCGGCAAGACCACCGTCTTCTCCCTGATCGAGCGGTTCTACGACCCGGACTCCGGGGAGATCACGCTGGACGGCCGGAGCCTCGGGGAGTGGGACCTGGCCTCGCTGCGGGCCGCGATCGGGTACGTGGAGCAGGACGCCCCGGTGCTGTCGGGTTCCCTGCGGGACAACCTGCTGCTGGGCAACCCGGAGGCGGACGGGTCGAGCCTCGCCGCCGTGCTGAAGACGACGCGGCTGGACGGTCTGGTGGAGCGGTTGCCGAACGGCCTGGAGACGCTGGTCGGGCATCGCGGCACCAAGCTGTCGGGCGGCGAGCGCCAGCGGGTGGCCGTCGCACGGGCGCTGCTGCGCCGCCCCCGGCTGCTGCTGCTCGACGAGGCGACCTCGCAGTTGGACGCGGTCAACGAGGCCGCGCTGCGCGACACCGTCACCGACGTGGCCCGCACGACGACGGTGCTGGTCGTCGCGCACCGGCTGTCGACGGTGACGACGGCCGACCGGATCGTGGTGATGGACGCGGGCCGTGTCCGCGCGGTCGGCACGCACCGGGAGCTGGTGACCGCCGATCCGCTGTACGCGGAGCTGGCGGCCACCCAGTTCCTGACGGCGGGCGGCTGACCGGAGCGTCAGCCCAGGGCGGGGACGGCGCCGAAGAGGGGCGAGACCAAGCCGGTGACCTGCTGGAGCTGCTCCAGGTCGTGCAGCCGGTTGAGCTGCTGGGACGGGAGCGGCATCCGCGCCCGGTCCTCGGCGGGCATGTCACCGACCGCGAGCGAGTCGAGGGTGTTGGTCACGCTGAGCTTCTCCGCGCCCAGCGGGCCGCCGGCCGCGCTCGCCATCGGGGCGGCAAGGCCGGTGACCCCGGCGGCGAGCCCGACGACGGCGACGATACGTCGTGTTGTGATCATGTGCTGCGCAACTCCGACGGGCCGGGGGCGGACACGGGACGGCGATGCCGGTCACCCGGGTGGAGCAGTGCCCCGGCGGGCGTTGCCCCGGGCGCCGGAAGGGAGGAAGCTCGAAGGGAGAGGGCCGAGACGGCCCGTTCCCGCTGCGGGCCGCGGCCTTCGCGTACGAAGGAGGTCGTCATGAGTACCACCGCAGGCCCCGGCTTCGACACCGAAGCACTGCGCCGGGGCATCGAAGGAGAGTCGGCGGCACCGTTGTTGTCGCTGTACGCACGGGACGCGGAGGTCCGCGTCGTCGACCGCTACGACCAGCCGAGCCGGCCCAAGGTCCTGCACGGCCGGGACGAGATCGCCGAGATGCTCGACGACGTCTACAGCCGTGACATGACCCACCGGATGACCCGCTGCGTCGTCCAGGGCGACCGGGCCGCGTTCGCCGAGGAGTGCACCTATCCCGACGGCGTGCGGGTCTTCGCCGAGTCGATGCTGTCCCTGCGGGACGGCGAGATCGTCGAGCAGACCATGATCCAGGCCTGGGACGAGTAGACCGGGACTCCGGGACCAGGGGCCGGCGGGTCAGCGGGGCAGCGCGTCAGCGCGTCCAGGCGCTGTACTCCATGACGTCGCCCGCCGTGACGCCGTACTCCGGCTGTGCCTCGGTGAACGTGGTCTCCAGACCGAGAACGGCGCCGGTGGCCGGGTCCATGATCAGCATGCGGCGCACGCCGGTCGTCTCGTAGACGTAGGCCTGGCCCGGCCGGCCGAGGCGGTCGGTGACCTCCCCGGCGGGCCGCAGGCCGCCGGTGTCGGCCAGGAGCCGGGCGAGCGCCGCCGACTCGCGGGCGCCCAGGGTCCAGTTGTCGAGGAGCAGGGCGGCCGCGTCCAGCAGTCGGGAGGTGTCCAGGGAGGGGGTGCGCTGCGCCTCCTCCAGGTAGGCGCGCAGCCGGCCGGCCTCGTGCGGCGGGCGGGACGCGGGCGGGGCGTCGCTCCAGCTCGGCGGGTACGTCGCGTCGGTGATGACGTGACCGTCCTCGACCTGGCGGGGGTTGCCGTCCTCGTCCTCGCCGAGCACCGGGCGGCCGGGGTGGCGCGGGTCGGTGGCCACCACCAGTTCGGTGTGCCGGCCGTCGGCCGTCCAGCGCACGATGCGCTCCTCGGGCAGGGTGATCGGGGGCGCGTCGTCCGACATGCCGAGGCTCCAGGACTGCACGTGCGTGCCCCTGCGCAGTGCGGGCCCGCCGTCCGCCGCGGCCGCTTCGGCCCGCTCGGCGAGCCGGTCCAGCGACACGGGGGTGGCGTCGGCGCGTACGACGAGCGGACGGGGTGCGGCGACGGCGGGCGGCGTGCCCGGGCCGCCGAGCAGCAGGGCCACGGCGGTCACGGCGACCACGGCGCCGGCGGCGAGGCCCCAGGCCAGGCGGACGCCGCGGCGGGCGGGCCGCGGGCGGGCCGGCCGTCCCGGAGAGGGGGTCGGCCCGTGCAGCAGCCGGTGCAGGTGACGCTCGCCGTGGGGGTCGAGCGGCCTGTCGGCGAAGGGCGGGGCGTCGGCCGGCGCCGGATTGGCGCGGCGCAGGAGGTCGAGTTCGTCAGCCATGGCCGTGTTCCTTCGCGGGGGTGGCGTCGACGGTGGCCGCCGGACGCGGTGCGTGCGGGGCCTCGGCGGTGGGCGGGCCCATGCGGTCGATCTCCGATCTCAGCCGGGCGCGGGCGCGGTGCAGCCGCATCGACGCGGCCCGGCTGCCGCAGCCGAGGGCGACGGCCAGCTCGTCCACGCCGAGCTCCTCCCAGGCCGTCAGCCGCAGCACTTCCTGGTCCTTGGCGGAGAGCCGGGCGAGGGCCTCGTGCACCCAGTCGCCGGGCGGCTCCGCCTCGGGTCCCGAGGTGATGTGCCGCCCGTGGGCCGCGTCGTCGTTGCCCAGCCGCGCGAGGAGCCGGCGCCGGCGCCCCTGGCCGCGTACCGCGTTGGCCAGGCAGTTGCGTGCCACCCCGTACAGCCAGGGCAGCGGGGCGTGCGGCAGCTCGGCACGGCGGCGCCAGGCCACCGTGAAGACCTCCGCCACCACTTCCTCGACCTCGCCCGTGTGCCCGGCCAGCCGGCGCGCCACATAGCGGCTGACCGCCCAGTAGTGCTCCCGGTAGGCAGCGGCGAAGATCTCGTCGTTGCTCATGCCCCGTTTCTGTCCGGCACCCTCGTGATCGTCACGGCCGTTTTCGTGACGCTCGTCTCGTCCGTCGAGTGTGACGTGCGGGCCGGGCGCGGACACAGGCGGGGCGTGAGGAACCTCAAAAGCATCAAGTGGCTGACGACCACGGACCACAAGACGATCGGCACGCTGTATCTGGTGACATCGTTCGCCTTCTTCTGCATCGGCGGGGTGATGGCGCTCTTCATGCGCGCCGAGCTGGCCCGGCCGGGTCTGCAGATCATGTCGAACGAGCAGTTCAACCAGGCGTTCACGATGCACGGCACGATCATGCTGCTGATGTTCGCGACGCCGCTGTTCGCGGGCTTCGCGAACTGGATCATGCCGCTGCAGATCGGTGCGCCGGACGTGGCGTTCCCGCGGCTGAACATGTTCGCCTACTGGCTGTACCTGTTCGGCTCGACCATCGCGGTGGGCGGGTTCCTGACCCCGCAGGGCGCGGCCGACTTCGGCTGGTTCGCGTACTCGCCGCTGTCGGACGCGGTGCACTCGCCGGGTATCGGCGGTGACCTGTGGATCATGGGTCTGGCCTTCTCCGGCTTCGGCACCATCCTCGGCTCGGTCAACTTCATCACCACGATCATCTGCATGCGCGCGCCGGGCATGACCATGTTCCGCATGCCGATCTTCACCTGGAACGTGCTGCTGACCGGTGTGCTGGTCCTGCTGGCCTTCCCGGTGCTGGCCGCGGCCCTGTTCGCGCTGGAGGCCGACCGCAAGTTCGGTGCCCACATCTTCGACTCGTCCAACGGCGGGGCCCTGCTGTGGCAGCACCTGTTCTGGTTCTTCGGGCATCCGGAGGTGTACATCATCGCGCTGCCGTTCTTCGGCATCGTCAGTGAGATCATCCCGGTCTTCTCCCGCAAGCCGATCTTCGGCTACATGGGCCTGATCGGCGCGACGATCGCCATCGCGGGTCTGTCGGTGACGGTGTGGGCCCACCACATGTACGTCACGGGCGGCGTGCTGCTGCCGTTCTTCTCCTTCATGACCTTCCTGATCGCGGTCCCGACCGGTGTGAAGTTCTTCAACTGGATCGGCACCATGTGGAAGGGGTCGCTGTCCTTCGAGACACCGATGCTGTGGTCCACCGGCTTCCTGGTCACCTTCCTCTTCGGCGGTCTGACCGGTGTCATCCTGGCCTCGCCGCCGCTGGACTTCCACGTCTCGGACTCGTACTTCGTGGTGGCGCACTTCCACTACGTGGTGTTCGGCACCGTGGTGTTCGCGATGTTCGCCGGCTTCCACTTCTGGTGGCCGAAGTTCACCGGCAAGATGCTGGACGAACGCCTCGGCAAGATCACCTTCTGGACGCTGTTCACCGGCTTCCACGGCACGTTCCTGGTCCAGCACTGGCTGGGTACGAACGGCATGCAGCGGCGGATCCCGGACTATCTGGCGGTGGAGGGGCTGACGGCCCTCAACACCGTGTCGAGCGTGTTCTCCTTCCTGCTCGGCATGTCGCTCCTGCCGTTCTTCTACAACATCTGGAAGACCGCCAAGTACGGCGAGAAGATCGAGGTGGACGACCCGTGGGGCTACGGCCGTTCGCTGGAGTGGGCGACCTCCTGCCCGCCGCCGCGGCACAACTTCCGCACGCTGCCGCGCATCCGCAGTGAATCCCCCGCCTTCGACCTGCACCACTCCCCCGCGGCCGGCCCGGAGCGGGAGCTGACCCTCCGGTGACCGGCGGGGAGCGCCGTCCCACGGCCGTCCGGGGGCTGATCCACGAGATCGAGGGCCATCTTCTCGTCGCCGCCGCCCGCGAGGAGGGGCGTACGGCCGCCGCGCGCTTCACCGCGCCGTTCGACTGGCTGAGCGGCGACCGGCGCCGGGAGGTGGAGGAACGCTTCGAGGCCGAGTACCTCGCCCTCGCCCGGAACTCCTGGCAGCGCACCGCCGAGCGCGCCGGGCAACTGCGCGGGGACTACGAGGCGCGCTACCGGGCGCTGCGGCGGCGGCTGCTGGCCGGCTGTCTGCTGGGGGCGTGTGCGGTGCTCGGGTGCGTGGGTGTGCTGGTCCTGGCACGGGGGTAGCCGGCGCGTCGCCTCAGCGCGGTGGCAGTCGGTGCAGTTCGACGTCCCCGAGGCGGCCGTCGGTGACCGTGGCGGTCATGTACGTGTGGTGCGGCTGACGGCGGCGGTCGGTGGGCGAGCCCGGGTTGAGCAGGCGCAGGCCGGTGGCGGTGGTGGTGTCCCAGGGGATGTGGCTGTGTCCGAAGACCAGGACGTCGAGGTCGGGGAAGCGGGCGGCGCAGCGGGCCTCGCGTCCCTGCGCGGCGCCGGTCTCGTGGACGACGCCGAAGCGCAGGCCGCCGAGGTCCGCGCGGGCCACCTCGGGCAGCCTGGCGCGCAGGGCGGGGCCGTCGTTGTTGCCGTACACCCCGACGAGCCGGCGGCTGCGGCTCTCCAGCAGGTCCAGGGTGGCCGTGTCGACCCAGTCCCCGGCGTGCAGGACGACGTCGGCGCGCGGCAGCTCCGCCAGCAGCGGCGCCGGCAGTTCCCTGGCCCGCTTGGGCAGGTGGGTGTCGGACGTGATCAGCAGACGCACGCCGTCCAGTTTAATCGACAGGTAAAACTGTGCAGCCTCACCTGGACAGTCTTACCTGTCGAATTTACGGTGGGAGCGGGCGCCGGCCGGCGGTCCCCGCACCGTCCGAGCACCATCTGAGAGGCACCACCCCATGGCCGTCACCGCCCTCGACCCCCGCACCGCCCTCGTCGTCATCGATCTCCAGGCCGGGATCGTCGCCGCGCCGACCGAGCCGTACTCCGGCGCCGAGGTCGTCGCCCGCAGCGCCGGACTGGCCGAGGCCTTCCGGGCCCGCGGCCTGCCGGTGGTGCTGGTCCGGGTCTCCTTCGCCGCCGACGGCGCGGACGCCGTGCCCGGCCGCACGGAGGCCGGCGCCGCCGGCCCCCGGCCCGAGGGCTGGGACGTCCTCGTCGGCGAACTGGCCGGGCACCCCGGCGACATCACCGTCACCAAGCGCAACTGGGGCGCCTTCCACGGCACCGGGCTCGACGTCCAGCTGCGCCGCCGCGGCGTCACCCAGATCGTGCTGACCGGCATCGCCACCAGCATCGGCGTGGAGTCCACCGCCCGCGCCGCCCACGAGCACGGCTACCACGTCACGCTCGCCACCGACGCGATGAGCGACATGAGCGCCGAGGCGCACCGCGGCAGCGTCGAGCGGATCTTCCCGCGCCTGGGCGAGACCGGTACGACGCGGGAGATCCTGGACCTGCTCGCCAAGACGCACGGCTGACCGGGCCGACCGGCCGGACGCCGCCCGTCAGCCGGCCTCCGTGCGCCGCTTGAGCGGTTCCCACCAGGCCCTGTTGTCCCGGTACCAGGCGACGGTCTCGGCCAGTCCGGCCGCGAAGTCGCGCCGGGGCCGGTAGCCCAGTTCCTCGCGGGCCTTGCTCCAGTCGACCGCGTAGCGCAGGTCGTGGCCCTTGCGGTCCTCGACGTGGACCACCCGGTCGGGGCCCGCCCCGCAGGCGTCGAGGAGCAGGCCGGTGAGCTCGCGGTTGGTCAGCTCCGTGCCGCCGCCGATGTTGTAGACCTCGCCCGCCCGGCCCCGGGTACGGACGAGGTCGACGCCCCGGCAGTGGTCGTCGACGTGCAGCCAGTCGCGGACGTTGCGCCCGTCGCCGTACAGCGGGACCCGGCGGCCGTCCAGGAGGTGGGTGACGAACAGCGGCACGAGCTTCTCGGGGAACTGGTGCGGGCCGTAGTTGTTGGAGCACCGGGTCACCCGTACGTCGAGGCCGTGGGTGCGGTGGTACGACAGGGCCAGCAGGTCGCCCGACGCCTTCGACGCGGAGTACGGGGAACTCGGCCGCAGCGGATGCTCCTCGGTCGCCGCGCCCGACGCCAGGGAGCCGTACACCTCGTCGGTGGAGACGTGCACGAAGGGGCCCACCCCGTGGCGCAGGGCGGCGTCCAGCAGGGTCTGGGTGCCGACGACGTTGGTGAGGACGAAGTCGGACGCGGCGTGGATCGAGCGGTCCACGTGGGACTCGGCGGCGAAGTGCACGACCTGGTCCGCCCCGGCCGTCAGCCGGTCGACGAGCACCGCGTCGCGGATGTCGCCGTGCACGAACTCCAGCCGGGGATGGCCGATGTCGAGGTTGGCGGTGGTGCCGGCGTAGGTGAGGGCGTCCAGGACGGTGATCCGCGGTGCGCCGGGCCCCTCGGCGGCCAGGAGGCCGCGCACGTACCGGGAGCCGATGAAGCCGGCGCCGCCGGTGACCAGGATGTTCATGAGCGGTTCCGTGCCTTGCTGCGGTCGGGGGCGGGCGGGGTGCCTGTGACGCTACCCGCGTGCCCTTCGTCCGCCGCGAGCGGCCCGGAACGCGCACCGCGCCGGCACGGGGCCGGCGCGCTGGGCGGTGTCGCCGCCCTCGGGGCTGGTTCGGTCCTGGCTGGTTCAGTCCTCGCCCCGGACGATGTTCGACTCCTGGCCCGGTTGCGGTGTGCGGGTGGTGCTGCCGTCCTCGACGGCCGGCACGCAGGTGCGCGGCACGCCCTTGCTCCGCAGTCGGCGGGCCTTGGACCAGCCGGTCTCCAGCCGACGGACGGCGGTCTTGCCGCTGGTGTCCGTGGTCACGGGCATCATCTTCCTTCTGGCCTTCCGGCCTTCTGGGGGTTGCGACGTTTCGCGCCTCGCGCGACGTTTCGCGCCTCTTGCGCGTCCTGCGCCCGGTGGCGCTCGCCCGTCCGGGTCCCCTCGCGGGGCGCCGTGAAACCCGGGACGCAGGGGGCCGCGAGGGGCCTACGGGGTGTGCACGCCCACGGACATCTCGCTCCACACCTGCTTGCCCCCGCCGACCGGGAGCGTCCCCCAGGCCGCCGACAAGGCCTCGACCAGGAGGATGCCGCGTCCGCCCGTGGCCTCCCAGCCGATGCCGGTCGGCCGGGCCGGCGTACGCGGGGAGGCGTCGGCGACCGCGACGCGCAGCCGGCCGCCGATCAGGGTGAGGTCGAGCCGCACCTGTCCGTCGGTGTGCACGAGGGCGTTGGTGACCAGCTCGGAGACGACGAGCAGGACGCCGTCGACGTCGTCGCCGGGGACGCCCCAGGAACGCAGCGTCCGCCGGGTGAAGCGGCGGGCGTGCCGCACGGCCTCGGGCAGCCGCCACACCGACCAGCTCTCCCGCAGCGGGCGCAGCGCCATGCCGTCGTAGCGCACGAGCAGCAGGGCGACGTCGTCGTTGCGGCGGGCGTTGCCGAGCAGGGCGTCGGCGACGAGTCCGAGGTGGGCGGGGTCGGAGACGGCCAGCGCGTGCGCGAAGCGGCCCATGCCCTCGTCGATGTCGGAGTCGGGCGACTCCACGAGGCCGTCCGTGGTGAGGGCGATCAGCGTGCCGGGGCGCAGCCGCAGCGGGCTCATCGGGAAGTCGGCCTGCGTCACCACGCCGAGCGGCGGGCCGCCCTCGGCCTCCGCGATCTCGGTGCTGCCGTCGGGATGGCGCAGCACCGGCGGCAGGTGCCCCGCCCGCACGCACCACGCGGAGCCCTCCTCCATGTCGAGGTCGACGTAGACGCAGGTGGCGAAGAGGTCGGTCCCCATGCCGGTCAGCAGCCGGTTGGCGTGGGAGACCACCACGTCCGGCGGGTGGCCCTCGACGGCGTAGGCGCGCAGGGCGGTGCGCATCTGGCCCATGAGGGTGGCCGCGCCGGTGCTGTGGCCCTGGACGTCGCCGATGACGAGGGCGACGTGGTGGTCGGGCAGCGGAATCACGTCGTACCAGTCGCCGCCCAGTTCGAGCCCGGCCGTGCTGGGCAGGTAGCGGGCGACGGCGACCGCGCCGGGCAGCTTGGGCAGGCGGCGCGGCAGGAGCTGGCGCTGGAGCATGCCGACCAGTTCGTGCTCGGCGTCGAAGGCGTGGGCGCGCATGAGGGCCTGCCCCGCGAGGCCCGCGGACGCGGTGAGCAGGGCGCGCTCGTCGGGGCCGAAGTCGTGCGGGGCGTCCCAGCCGATGAGGCAGGCACCGGCCATGCGGCCGCCCGCGGGCAGCGGCAGTACGGCCAGGCCGCCCGGGCCCACGTCGGCGAGGGCGGGCTCCAGGTCGCCGGTGCCGGCGGGCCAGATCCGGGCGCGTCCCTCGCGCAGTGCGGCGGCGAGGGTGGGCATGGCCCGTACCGGCGCGTCGGGCCACTCGGTGCGCCATTCCAGGCGCCACAGCTCGGGCCAGGACTCGGAGTCGGGGGGATCGAGGACGGTGACGACGAGCCGGTCGTGCTCCAGTTCGGCCAGCGCGATCCGGTCGGCGCGCAGCGGTCTGCGCAGGGCGGCGACGACGGCCTGACTGACCTCGCGGACGGTCCCGGCGGTGGCCAGCGCGGCGGCGAGCCGCTGGACGCGGGCGACGTCGGTGACGTCCGGACGCAGGGTGGAGGCGTCGGCGACGGTGCCGACCAGGCGGGCCGGCCGGCCGTCCCCGCCGGGCAGCAGGCGTCCGCTGAGCCGGAGCCACTTCGGCGGCCCGGTGGGCTGCAGCACCCGGAACTCCAGCTCGCGCTCCCCGATGGTCATGTGGTCGGACTCGGTCACCGACATCAGCGACGGCAGGTCCTCCGGCACGGTGAGGCCGAGCAGCGTCTCCACCTTGCCGTCGAACTCCTCCGGCGTGAGGCCGAACAGGCCCAGCACGGCGCCGCCGACCTCCGCACGGCCGGTGTCCATGGCCAGGGTGAAGGCGTCCGGCCGGAGGACGCCGGGCTCGGGGGTCCCGGCCGGGGCGGGGCAGGTCATCGCCTCGGCGATCGCCTCCAGGCACGCGCGGTCCTCCGCGTCGAACCCTCCGGGGTGCTCGGTCAGGGCGAAGAGGCAGCCGCCGCCGTCCCCGCGCACGGGCAGCACGGCCAGCGAGAAGCCGCTCGACGGCACGTGCCGCGACTCCGCCGATCCGGCGAACTCCTCCGGCCCGATCCACACCGGCTCGCCGGCACGGCGGGCGTCCGCCACCGGGGAGCCGCCGGACGCGGGGTAGCTGTCGCGTACGCCGTACAGGGTGCGCGGCACGCCGACCGCCTCGGCCAGACACAGCAGCTCACGGTCGTCCCCGGGCATGTACAGGGCGGCGAAGGACGCGCCCGCGAACACCAGGGCCTGTTCGAGGAACCGGCGCTGCCGGTCCCGCGGCGCCGGTCCGGCCGCGACCGCCCGCAGGGCGCCCTCGGCACGCAGCACCCTCGATCCGCGTTCCGCAGTGCCCTCGTCGACCACGTCGCCCATTACAGCGCTTACGGGACATCTGCGCAGCCCCTGCGACTCGGGCATCGGCGGGCCGGACACACGCCGGGGGCTCAGGGACGGGTGCTGCGCGTCGGGGCGGCGGGGGCAGGGCGGGTACGGGCGGAGGCGGGCCTGCCGGTGGGCGCGAAGGAGGGCCTAGGGCACAGGGCACGCACCTCTGCGCAAGGGCTGCACCCCAACCGCACCGTGGTCGTCGGCCGGCGACGCTCCGGGCCTGGGGCGACGGACCGGGCCCGGAGCACAGCCGAGCGGGTGTGCAGGGCGCCGCGCCTGCCCCACCGGCCACCGTGCCCGCCGGTACGGAGCGCGTCCGCCGGGCACCTGGGACACCGCCGGTCCCCGCCGGGAGCCGGCATCCCACCCCGCCCCACCCCGCCGGAGACAGGGCCGGTCCCACCGGGGCCGGTCCCGCCGGGGGCCGCCCACCCGGGAGGCCGGGTCCCACCAGCGGGCGGCGGACACGGCGTCAGCCCGTCATTCCCCGGCCCCCGAGCCGTCCCCGGCCACCCCACCGGCACCCGCGTGCCCCGCACCGGCACCCGCGCCCTCACCGGCACCGCCACCGCCACCGCCACCGCCACCGGCACTCGCCTCCCCGTCGTCGGCCGCCTCGCCCGCGCCCGCGCCCGCGCCCTCGTCCCCGAGGGTCGCGCCGACCGCGTTCAGGGCCGTGGTGACCGGCTGGAAGAAGGTCTCGCCGCCGGTCGTGCAGTCGCCGCTGCCGCCGGAGGTCAGGCCGATCGCGAGACCGTCCCGGGTGAAGAGGGAGCCGCCGCTGTCGCCGGGCTCGGCGCAGACATCGGTCTGTATGAGGCCGGTGACGGTGCCCTCGGGGTAGTTGACGGTGGCGTCCAGGCCGAGCACCCGGCCGTCGGCCAGGCCGGTCGTACTGCCCATGCGGAAGACCTCCTGGCCGACCGTCGCCTCGGCGGCCCCGCTGATCGGCAGGGTCTGGTCGCCGAGGTTCACCTCGCTCGGGGCGTCCGTCGCCGGGTCGTCGTACCTGACGAGCGCGAAGTCGCCCTGGCCGGGGAAGACCGCGCGGTCGACGGTGGCGATCGGCCGTCCGCCCTGTGCGTCGGACCACTGGGCGGCCGCGACCCCGCAGTGACCGGCCGTCAGGAAGGCGGGCGAGCCGTCGCCCGCGGTGACGTTGAAACCGAGCGAGCACCGCGCTCCGCCGCCGAAGACCGCGTCGCCGCCCGACACGAAGGTGGTGAAGGTGCCGGCGGACCTCCTGATCGTCGCCATGCCGGAGCCGAGCCCCTCGACGGTGGACTCCAGGCGGTCCCACCGGTCGCCGGTGACGGTGCTGTCGGCGGTCACCAGGATCCTGTTGGTGCGCGGGTCGATCGCCCACGAGGTGCCCGGGATGCTCGCCTCGGACTCCAGGGTCCGCGCGCCGCTGCGCAGTTCGCCCATGCTGTTGTCCACCTCGCGGACCTCCGCGCCCGCCCGCTTCGCCCGCACGACGGCTTCGTCGTCGTCCCCGGGGACGACGTTGACGACGAGCCGCCGCGCGCCGGAGTCGTAGTAGGAGCCGGCGAAGGTGTCGCCGAGCAGGCCGGCGAGGCGTGCGGCGAGATCCGGCGCGTCGGCGGCCTTGAGGGTCCGGGGCGCCGCCGCCTCGTCCGCCGAGCCGCCGTCCTGCGCGGCGTTGGCGTGCGGGAGCAGGAGGGCGGCCGCGCCGAGCGCGATCACACCGCCCGCCGCCATCGCGGCCCTGCGCTTGGGAATTCGCTTGTGACTCAACCTGCTCGACCTCCTGGGACCGGGGCCCGTGCCCACCGGTCCGGCAACTGTTGGGGGCGCCTGGACGGCTGTTGGTACGCACGGGCCGGGCGGGGCGTTCAGCCGGACCGCCGGGCCCCCGGGGCGCCCCTCCTCACCTCCCCCGAAAGTCGCACCGCGACGTCAGGTCCCGAAGTCGCACCGGACCTACGTCGCTTGAGACCGATCAGGCACCCTCCGCGTCCATCCGGAGACGCAACGTGACGGGCGGGGAGCGGAATGACCGCTTCAGTGAATCTGCACATCGAATGCTCAACCCGGTCACCCCCGTTGGAGCATCTGCACAGCCCGCGGGGGCCCGTACGCCTTTGGGCCCGGAGTGTCCCAATCGCCCGGGCGCGGGCAAGGGGCCGCACGAGCCGATCTCGCGCAGCGTGTGAAGAAGTCTGCGCGAAGGGGTGCGCACTCCTGCACGCTTGGGTGCCCGTCCGTCGCAAGTGCGCTGGTCGGAGGGGTGATTGATTGGAAGCCCGAACCGGCCGCGTGCTTTGATCCATCGCACCGCGGGGGCCGCGGAGAGCTCGGGAAACGGGCGTCCGGCGCCTGCGGCCGCGGCCGTCATCTGTCCCCAGAGGGGGCCGCTCCCCCCTTGTGAAATGGCTATACGAAGGGAAGTTCCATCATGAACTCCACCCCCCAGGTCGAGACCGTCGAGATCTCCGACGCCGACCTCGACAACGTCTCCGGCGGCCTGAACGTGAACGCCGTCGGCACCGTCACCGGCCTGGTGGACGGCGTCGCCCCGGTCTCGGGCCTGCTCAACACCGCCGTCGGCACCGTCGAGGGTGTCACCGGCCTGAACACGGCCCCGGTCACCAACCTGGTCGCCGGTCTCTGATCGCGCCTTGTGTCGCTGAGTCCCGGAGCCCGCCAGGCTCCGGGACTCTTCGGCCGTTGTCGTTCTTCGGCCGTTCTCCTCGAGCCCGGGACACGTCAGCCGTGCAGTTCCGCCAACAGGCCCTCTCCAAACTCCAGTCGCCGGACGAGCTCGATCTCCCGGTGCGTTTCGCCCGTCCCCAGGGCTGGCTGGTGCTGTCCGTGACCGTGGTCGCCATGGCCGCCGCGTCCGTGTGGGCCGTGAGCGGCTCGGTGACCTCCACGGTCGACGCCCCTGCCGTCCTCACCCACGGGCAGGGCAGCTACCTCCTGCAGAGTCCCGTCTCGGGCCAGGTCACCGCGGTCCTGGCGCGGCCGGGACAGCGGCTGGCCGCCGACGCCCCGGTACTGAAGGTCCGCACGTCCGAGGGCGAGAGCGTGGTCCGCACGGTCGACGCGGGCCGGGTCAGCGCGCTCGCGGCCACCGTCGGGCAGATCATCCGGACCGGCGCGAACGTCGCCGCCGTCGAGAAGGTCGCCCACGCCGACGACCCCCTCTACGCCACCGTCTACGTCCCGGCCGAGAACGCCGCCGCCATCCCCGCCCACGCCTCCGTCGACCTGACCGTGCAGTCGGTGCCGGCCCAGCGGTACGGCGTCCTGCACGGCGAGGTGAAGTCCGTGGACCGCTCGGCCCAGTCGGCGCAGACGATCGGCGCCTTCCTCGGGGACGACACGCTCGGCGAGCAGTTCGCCAAGGACGGCAGGCCCGTCGCCGTCACCGTGCGGCTGGAGACCTCGGCGTCCACGAAGAGCGGCTACGCGTGGTCCTCCGCCGAGGGGCCGCCGTTCGGGCTCACCTCCATGACCCTGGCCTCCGGCTCGATCCGGCTGGCCGACCAGCGTCCCGTCGATTGGCTGCTGCCGTGAGCACCGCACAGGAGACCCGGGAGACCCGCGGCCGGCGCCGTGCCGCCCCGCCGAGGCGCGGCGTGCCCAAGAGCCGCGCGAAGACCGTCCGTACGCCCACCGTGCTCCAGATGGAGGCCGTGGAGTGCGGCGCGGCCTCCCTCGCGATGGTGCTCGGGCACTACGGCCGCCATGTCCCGCTGGAGGAGCTGCGGATCGCCTGCGGGGTCTCCCGCGACGGTTCGCGCGCCAGCAACCTGCTGAAGGCGGCCCGGAGTTACGGGCTCACCGCCAAGGGCATGCAGATGGACCTGGCCGCGCTCGCCGAGGTGGCGGCACCGGCGATCCTGTTCTGGGAGTTCAACCACTACGTCGTCTACGACGGCATGGGCCGCCGGTTCGGACGGCGCGGGGTGTTCGTCAACGACCCGGGCAAGGGACGCCGTTTCGTGTCCCTGGAGGAGTTCGACGGCAGCTTCACCGGTGTCGTCCTGACCATGGAGCCCGGCGAGGACTTCACCCGCGGCGGTCGCCGGCCCGGTGTGCTCGGCGCGATGCCGGCCCGGCTGCGCGGCACCGCCGGCACGCTGCCCGCCGCCCTGCTGGCGAGCCTGCTCCTGGTGGCGGTCGGGGCGGCGGTGCCCGCGCTGAGCCGTACCTACATCGACATGTTCCTGATCGGGGGGCAGACCTCGCTGCTCGGCGTGCTGTTCGCGTCGATGGGTGCCTGTGTGCTGCTCACCGTGGTGCTGACCTGGCTCCAGCAGGCCAACCTGCTGCACGGCCGCATCATCTCCTCGACCCTCTCCAGCGCCCGGTTCCTGCGGCACCTGCTGCGGCTGCCGGTGACCTTCTTCTCCCAGCGCAGCCCCGCCGACCTCGTGCAGCGGCTGCAGTCCAACGACGCCGTCGCCGAGACGCTGGCCCGCGACCTCGCCGCGGCGGGCGTGGACGCGATCGTGGTCGTCCTGTACGCCGTGCTGCTGTACACCTACGACCCCCAGCTCACCTTCGTCGGCATCGGGGTGGCGCTGCTCAACATCGTCGCGATGCGGGTCGTGATCCGGCTGCGCGCGACCCGTACGGCGAAGCTGCGGGCGGACACGGCGCGGCTGACCAACACCGCGTACACCGGTCTGCAGCTGATCGAGACGATGAAGGCGACCGGTGGCGAGGACGGCTACTTCCGCAAGTGGGCCGGGCAGCACGCGACCACCCTGGAGGAGCAGCAGCGGCTCGGGGTGCCGAGCGCCTGGCTGGGCGTGGTCGCGCCCACGCTGGCGACGCTGAACAGCGCGCTGATCCTGTGGATCGGCGGCATGCGCGCGGTCGAGGGCCACATCTCGGTCGGCCTGCTGGTCGCCTTCCAGGCGCTGGTGGTCCGCTTCACGGCCCCGCTGACCCGGCTGAACGGCGTCGCGGGCCGCATCCAGGACTTCGCGGCCGACGTGGCGCGGCTGAAGGACGTGGAGAACTTCCGCGCCGACCCGCTCTACGACCGTCCCGGCGGCACCGGTTCGACGCGCCGGCTGCACGGGCACGTCGAGCTGCAGAACGTCTCCTTCGGCTACAACCCGCTCGACAAGCCGCTGCTGAGCGGTTTCGACCTGACCGTCGGCCCCGGGCAGCAGGTGGCCCTGGTGGGCGGTTCGGGCAGCGGCAAGTCGACGGTGTCGCGGCTGATCTCGGGCCTGTACGCGCCGTGGGACGGGGTGATCCGCGTGGACGGGCAGCGGCTCGACGACATCCCGCGCGGGGCGCTGGCGTCCTCCGTGTCCTTCGTCGACCAGGACGTGTTCCTGTTCGAGGGCTCGGTGCGCGACAACGTGGCGCTGTGGGACCCCTCGATCCCCGACGACGCCGTGGTGGAGGCGCTCAAGGACGCCGCGCTGTACGACGTGGTGACGCGCAGGCCGGGCGGCATCCACAGCCCGGTCGAGCAGGACGGCCGCAACTTCTCCGGCGGGCAGCGCCAGCGTCTGGAGATCGCGCGGGCGCTGGTGCGCCGGCCCAGCATCCTGGTCCTGGACGAGGTGACCAGCGCCCTGGACGCGGAGACCGAGCTGGTGGTCATGGACAACCTGCGCCGGCGCGGCTGCGCCTGCGTGGTGATCGCGCACCGGCTGAGCACCGTGCGGGACAGCGACGAGATCGTCGTCCTGGAGCACGGCACGGTCGTGGAGCGCGGGCGGCACGCGGAGCTGGTGGCACACGGTGGCGCGTACGCCGCGCTGGTCGGGGAGCGCTGAGGTGACGACCGTGCGGGAAGAACACGGCGACCTGGTCCTCGGGGCGCTGGGCGCGCTGGGCACGCGCGTCGACTGCGCCGGGTCCAGCCGGCTCGACCTGGAGGGGCCGCAGGTGCTGTGGCTCGTGGTCTCCGGCGCGGTGGACCTGTTCGCCGTCGACGCCGCGGAGCAGGGCCACTGGCACCACCTGGGGCGTCTGGAGGCGGGCTCGGCGCTGCTGGGTCCGGTCGCGGGACCGCGGCACACGCTGGTGGCGCGTCCGCTGCGGGACTGCGTCGTGCACCGCATCGGGCTGCGCGAGCTGTACCAGCAGGCGCCCACCCAGACGTGGTCGTACGACGCGTACGGCAATCCGCAGTACGTGCCGCCGGCGACGAGCCCGCTGGAGTACGCCCTGGCCCTCGGCGTGGGCCGGGGTCTGACCGTCCTCTTCCAGGCGCCGATGGCCGGCGAGCGGGCCGGCGCCCCCACCGACGACGACGTGTTCTGGATCCAGGTGCCGCCGGGCAGCGTGCAGTACGGGGCGGTGTACGGCGAGGAGGCGTCCGCCGACCTGCTGATGGACCCGGCGCTGTGGCAGGGCGTGGTCGACCAGCAGTACCGGCTGCTGACCACCCTGGACCGCTGGATCGAGCAGCTCGAACGGACCCATGAGACGCGGACCGCGGCCGGCATCGAGGCCGGTGAGGCGGTGCGCGCGCAGGCGGACCGGACGCTGCTGGCCTCCCTCGGCAGGCGGAAGGCGCGGCGCACCACGGCCGCCGACGCGGACGCGACGTACGCGGCCTGCCGCCTGGTCGCCCGCGCGGCCGGGATCCCGCTCGCGGAGCCGGCCCGCGACCGTACGGAGAGCGACCGGCTCGACCCGGTGGAGCGGATCGCGCTGGCCTCGCGCGTGCGGACCAGGTCGGTGCGGCTGGAGGAGCGCTGGTGGCGGGACGATGTGGGGCCGCTGGTCGGGCACCGCACCCTGTCGGGGGCGCCGGTGGCGTTGCTGTGGCGGCGCGGCGGCTATGTGGCCGTGCATCCGGCGACCGGTCGTGAGACGCCGGTGGAGAAGGCGAACGCCGGGGAGTTCGAGCCGCGGGCGGTGATGTTCTACCGGCCGCTGCCCGAACGCCGGCTCGGTCCGCTGCGGCTGCTGCGGTTCTGTCTGGCGGGCACGCGCCGGGACCTGGCCGGTCTGCTGCTCGCCGGTCTGGTGACGGTGGGTCTCGGCGCGCTGGTGCCGGTCGCGACGGGAAAGGTGCTCGGCGAGTTCGTGCCGAAGGCGCAGACGGGGCTGATCGTGCAGGTGTGTCTCGCGGTGATGCTGAGCGGCGTCGTCGCGGCGGCCTTCATGCTGCTGCAGAACCTCACCATCCTGCGTCTGGAGGGCCGGATCGAGGCGACGCTGCAGCCCGCCGTGTGGGACCGGCTGCTGCGGCTGCCGACGAGGTTCTTCACCGAACGCTCCACCGGCGAACTGGCCAGCGCCGCCATGGGCGTCAGCGCGATCCGCCGTCTCCTCGCGGGGGTCGGCCCGACGGTGGCCCAGTCGGTGACCGTGGGGGCGGTGAACCTGGCGCTGCTGCTCTGGTTCAGCGTGCCGATGGCGCTGGCGGCGATCGGCATGCTGGTGGTCGTCGCCGGGGTGTTCCTGGGGCTCGGGCTGTGGCAGGTGCGCTGGCAGCGGCGGCTGGTCAAGCTCACCAACAAGCTGAACAACCAGGCGTTCCAGACCTTGCGCGGGCTGCCCAAGCTGCGGGTGGCGGCGGCCGAGAACTACGCCTACGCCGCGTGGGCGGAGCGGTTCGCGCACAGCCGTGAGCTGCAGCGGCGGGCGGGGCGGATCAAGAACCTGAACGCGGTGCTGGGCGCGGTGTACCTGCCGCTGTGCACGCTGCTGATGTTCATGCTGCTCGCCGGCCCGGCGCGCGGTTCGATGTCGGCGGCGGAGTTCCTCACCTTCAACGCCTCGGTGACGATGCTGCTGACCTCGGTCACCCAGGTGACCGGCGCGTTCGTGTCGGGGGTGGCTGCGCTGCCGCTGTTCGAGGAGATCAGGCCGGTGCTGGAGGCGACGCCGGAGGTGCGGACGGCGAGCACCCGGCCGGGGCCGCTGTCGGGGGCGGTCGAGGCGCGCCGGCTGTCGTTCCGGTACACCGACGACGGTCCGCTGGTCCTGGACGACGTCTCCTTCGAGGCGCGTCCGGGCGAGTTCGTCGCGGTCGTCGGCCCCAGCGGCTGCGGCAAGTCGACGCTGCTGCGGCTGCTGATCGGCTTCGACCGGCCGTTGTCGGGCAGCGTCCTGTACGACGGCCAGGACCTGGCCGCGCTGGACCAGTCGGCGGTGCGCCGGCAGTGCGGGGTGGTGCTCCAGCACGCGCAGCCGTTCACGGGGTCGATCCTGGACGTCATCTGCGGCACCGAGCCGTACACGCCCGAGGAGGCCATGGCGGCGGCCGAGATGGCGGGGCTCGCGGAGGACATCAGGCGGATGCCGATGGGCCTGCACACCATCGTGTCGGGCAGCGGCGCGGTCTCCGGGGGCCAGCGGCAGCGGCTGATGATCGCGCAGGCGCTGATCCGCCGCCCGCGCATCCTCTTCTTCGACGAGGCGACCAGCGCCCTGGACAACGCGACGCAGCGCACGGTGATCGAGTCGACCAAGGCGCTCAACGCCACCCGCGTCGTGATCGCGCACCGGCTGTCCACGGTGCTGGACGCCGACCGTGTGATCGTGATGGAGGACGGCAGGGTCGCCCAGCAGGGGCCGCCGGCCGAGCTGCTCGCCGACACGGGAGGCCGGCTGCACGAGCTGGTGCGGCGCCAGCTGGCCTGACCGGCGCTCGAACGGGTACCTGTTGCCCTCATGCGGATCAGCGTGGTGGACGTGGGGTCGAACACGGTCCGGCTCATGGTGGCGGACGCCGAGGGCGGGGTCCCGCTGCCGGTGCACACCGCCAAGTGGCGGCTGCGGCTGTCGGAACAGGTCCGGCCGGGCGGCCCGGTCCCGGAGGAGGCCGTGGAGCGGCTCGTCGAGGCGGTCGCCGACGCGAGCCGGACCGCGGAGCGGTGGGGCGCGCCGGGGCCGCCGGCCTTCGCGACCGCCGTGGTGCGCGCCGCGCCGAACCGGTGCGAGGTGCTGCGCACCGTCCACGCCCGCACCGGTGTGCCGCTGTGCACGCTGCCGGGCGAGGTGGAGGCGGAGCTGACGTTCCTCGGGGCCCGGCGCTGGATGGGCTGGCGGTCCGGGCCGCTCGCGCTGCTCGACATAGGCGGCGGCTCCCTGGAGGTCGCGTTCGGGCGCGGCCGGCTGCCCGGCTTCGTGGCCTCGCTGCCCCTGGGAGCGGCCCGGCTGACCCACGAGTTCCTGGCGGGCGGCCGGGACCCGGCGTCGCGGGACCAGATCAGGGCACTGCGCCGCAGGGTCCGCCACCAACTGCGGGACGTGGCGGCGCGGATCCGCT
This sequence comes from Streptomyces ardesiacus, assembly GCF_003112575.1. Classification (GTDB taxonomy): domain Bacteria; phylum Actinomycetota; class Actinomycetes; order Streptomycetales; family Streptomycetaceae; genus Streptomyces; species Streptomyces ardesiacus. The sequence continues at coordinate 1,031,954 of NZ_BEWC01000001.1, read as the reverse complement.
GGGAGGGGCCGCGGACCGCCGTGGCCACCTCGCGGACCTTCCAGCAGCTCGGGCGGCTGTGCGGTGCCCCGCCCGGGCGCCACGGGCCGTTCACGGAGCGCCGGATGCGCCGCCGCGACCTCGGGGAGGCGGTGGGCCGGCTCGCCGCCCTGCCCGCCGCCGAACGGGCCCGGCTGCCCGGCATCTCCGCGCCGCGCTCGGCGCAGAGTCTGGCCGGCGCCGTCGTGGGGCACACGGCGATGAAGCTGACCGGTCTGGAGTCGGTGACGCTCTGCCCCTGGGCGATCCGGGAGGGGGTCCTGCTGCGCCACATCGAGGACGGCCCGTCCTGGTGGGCCGACGTGGTCCGGCGCAGCGACGAGGCCGCGGTGCGGGCGCCGGTGCCGCTGCGCCTGGCGTCCGCGTCGAACTGAACGTCCCACTGAACCGACCCGGCGTACGCACCGTACGCCACGAGCGAGAAGGAGGACTTCGTGTCCCGGAACGGCGAGCACGACGACAAGAAGCCCGAGACCGCGGTCGAGGAGGTCCTGCGCGAGATCGAGGAGGCCAGGCCCCGCGACGCGGAGTCCGACCAGGGCGCACACCGGGGCGAGGCGGGCGACGCCACCTCCCCCAACACCGGCGCCCAGCGGGACGCCGAGGGCGAGTGAGACACCGCTTCGCGCGACCGGGGGTGCCGCGGCGGCGTCCGGGTACTCGCGGCGCATGGAGTACGACCGTGAAGGACCACCGCTGCCGACGCCCCGGGGACCGCTCTCCGGGGCCGTCGGCGCCCGTCTGCGCGGGACGGGCCCGCTGCCGGACCCCGAGGCCGTCGCCGCCGCATCGGCGTACGGCGACGACCTGCAGCTCGCGCTGTACCAGTGCTACGAGCTGCACTACCGCGGCTTCGCGGGCGTCTCGCCCGGACTGGAGTGGGACCCGGACCTGCTGAGGGTGCGGGCCGCACTGGAGCGGCGGTTCCTGGAGGCCCTGCGGGCCGGCACCCCGGTCCACGAGAGCGTGGCGGACGCGGTCGGCGCGCTGCTCGTCGAACCCGTGCACGGCGAGGGCGTGAGCCACTTCCTGCGCGACGAGGGAGAGCTCTGGCACCTGCGCGAGTACGCGGCCCAGCGCTCCCTGTACCACCTCAAGGAGGCCGACCCGCACGCCTGGGTGCTGCCGCGGCTGTGGGGCCGCTCGAAGGCGGCGATGGCGGCGGTGGAGTTCGACGAGTACGGCGGCGGCCGTGCCGACCGCGTGCACGCCCGTCTGTTCGCCGACCTGATGACGGACCTGGGCCTGGACACGACGTACGGGGCCCATCTCGACGCGGCCTCGGCCGCCTGCCTGGCGACGGTGAACATGATGTCCCTGTTCGGCCTGCACCGGTCGCTGCGCGGCGCGCTGGTGGGGCACTTCGCGGCGGTGGAGATCACGTCGTCGCCCGGTTCCCGGCGGCTCGCCGAGGCGATGCGCCGCACCGGTGCCGGACCGGCCGCCGAGCATTTCTACGACGAGCACGTGGAGGCCGACGCCGTGCACGAGCAGATCGTGCGGCACGAGGTGATCGACGGTCTGCTGGAGCAGGAGCCGCACCTGGCGGCGGACGTCGTCTTCGGCATCGACGCCACCGGCCACCTCGAGGACCGTTTCGGCGCCGAGCTGCTGGCCCACTGGCGGGCGGGGCGGTCCTCGCTGCGCACGCCGCTGCCGGCCGCACCGCGCGTGCCTGCGGAAACCTCCCATACTTCGTGACGGCCGGGGTACTTGGGGTCCGTGAATTTCACGGTGCTTCCGGGCGTCTACGCCCCACAGGATGACACCGCCCTGCTGGCCGGGGCGCTGTCCGACGAGTCGCTCCCGCCGGGCGCGGCGGTGCTCGACGTGGGCACCGGCACGGGCGCCCTCGCCCTGGCCGCGGCGCTGCGCGGCGGCCGGGTGACCGCGGTGGACGTGTCCTGGCGCGCGGTGTGCGCCGCGCGGCTCAACGCGGCCCGGGCCGGGGTGCGCATCCGCGTCCGCCACGGCAACCTCTTCACGCCCGTACGCGGTGAGTCGTTCGACCTGGTGCTGGCCAACCCGCCGTACGTGCCGGCGCCCGCCGGCGGCCGCCGGCCGCGGGGTGCCGCCCGGGCCTGGGACGCGGGCCACGACGGCCGCATGGTCCTGGACCGGATCTGCCGACAGGCGCCCGGGCTGCTGCGCCCCGGCGGGGTGCTGCTGCTCGTGCAGTCCGCGCTCAGCGACCCCGCGCGCACCGAGGCGCTGCTGCGTGAGGCGGGGCTGAAGGCCGCGGTCACCCGGCGGCGGCGGATCGCGTTCGGTCCCGTGGTGCGCGGCCGGGAGCGCTGGCTGCGGCAGCGCGGTCTGCTGTCCGTGGCCGAGTACGAGGAGGAGCTGGTGGTGGTCCGTGCCGAACTCCCCGTCTGAGCCGCCCCGCCCGCCCGCCGCGCCCCGCCGGATCAAGGTGCAGCGCCGGGGCCCGCTGCTGGTGGAGGGCCCGGTGGAGGTGGAACTGGAGGACGGCACGACGGTGTCCTCCGACCGCTTCCGGGTGGCGCTGTGCACGTGCCGTCGCAGCCGGCGCTTCCCCTGGTGCGACACGAGCCACCGGGCCCGGTCGGCGGGGCCCGGCGACGGGCCGGCCACGAAGGACTGACGCGGCCCGGGTTCCCGGTACCGGAGGACGGCGGACGGCCCCACTCCGTCCGCCGTCCCCGGTGCGGGCCCGCGGGACCGGTGCGGCGGCGCTCGCACTCCCCAGCGGCGAGCAGCCGGTCATGCCGCACGGTCCCGGCGGGCCCGGTCCCTCAGAACGTGAAGACGCTCGTACTGGCCGCGTTCTTCACGCACTCGTTGGCGAAGGTGCGTTCGTAGGAGAGGCGCGGGCCCTGCCAGACCCCGTCGACGGTGACGACCACGGGGGCGTACTCCCGGGTGCACGTCACCGGCTCGTCGGCGCTCAGGGCGCCCGGGTCGCCGTGTGCGGCGCGCAGTTCGGCGCAGGCCGCGGCGGGCGCCGGGTGGCTGCCGGAGGCGGTCGGGGCGCAGGTCAGGGTGACCGCGCGCAGGGGCGCGGTGGTGGCAGCGCTCTCTCCGCGCCCCACGGTCAGCACCAGGGCCGAGGGGGCGTGGAGCGACGCGGGGGCGGTGGCCGGGGAGGCGAGGGAGGCCCCGGCGAGGGGCCCGCAGACGGCGGTGGCCGTCAGGCCCAGAGTCGCTGCCCGGCGCGCGGTGTTCCGCATCGTGTGCATCCTTCCGCTCGTGTCGAGGGTGGTGCCGGCCCGGCCCGGTGGGTGCCGGGGCGGCGAGCGCGAGTCTGCCGAGTCCGGCGCCGAAACTCATCTCGACCCCACGGGTTTCGGTAACCTTGCGTATTGAATCAGTGGCGTGAAGTAACGGAGTTGGAACGTTCCAAGTCCGGAACAGGGCACTTCTTGATCGAATACGGGGTCCGGAACAGGCCGAATGGCGTGATCCACGCCTTCGCCAATAGGCCTGAAACATCCCTGGAACAGCCCCGCCGCCCCGGCGTCCGCCCCCGGCATACCGACGGGTATGGTGCCGGCAGCGCGAGCTCGACGACGAGAGGCGGACGTGGGATGCCGAAGCACTGGGCGGACTTCCAGTACGAGATCTACCTGAACGGCATGACGGGCGCGGTGCCGCGGCTGCCCACCGATCTGACCCGACTGGAGGAACTGACCGAACGGCGCCTGGCCCCCGGCCCCTTCGGGTACGTCGCGGGCAGCGCGGGCGACGGCAGCACCGCCCGCGCCAACCGGGCGGCGCTGGACAGGCGCCGGATCGTGCCGCGCATGCTCCGCGACGTGCACGAGCGGGACCTGAGCGTCGAGGTGCTGGGCCGCGCCCTGCCCGCCCCGCTGGCGCTGGCCCCGGTCGGCGTCCTGTCGATCATGCATCCGGACGCGGAGCCGGCCGCCGCCCGGGCCGCGGCCGCGCAGGGCGTTCCGTACATCCTGTCCTCCGCCTCCAGCACGCCCATGGAGCAGGTCGCCGAGGCGATGGGCGACGCCGAGCGCTGGTTCCAGCTGTACTGGCCCAAGGACCGTGAGGTGGCGCGCAGTTTCCTGGACCGGGCCGGGGCGGCCGGGTACACGGCGCTGTTCGTCACGCTGGACACGCCCCTGCTGTCCTGGCGCCCGCGTGACCTGGACCAGGCGTACCTGCCCTTCCTGCACGGGGTGGGCACCGCCAACTACTTCTCGGACCCGGCCTTCCGGGCGGGTCTGGCCAAGCCGGTGCACGAGGATCCCGACGCGGCGGTGATGCATTTCGTCGGCATGTTCTCCGACCCCGCCAAGTCGTGGCCCGACCTGGCGTTCCTGCGGGAGAACTGGGACGGTCCGATCGTCCTCAAGGGCGTCCTGCACCCGGACGACGCACGGCTCGCCGCCGACGCCGGGATGGACGGCGTGGTCGTCTCCAACCACGGAGGCCGCCAGGTGGCCGGCTCCCTCGCCGCGGCCGACGCGCTGCCGCGCGTGGTGGAGGCGGCCGGCGACCGGCTCACCGTGCTGTTCGACAGCGGTGTGCGCACCGGCGACGACGTCTTCAAGGCCCTCGCCCTCGGCGCGCGGGCGGTACTCCTGGGCCGCCCCTACGTCTACGGGCTCGGCCTGGACGGGCAGGCGGGCGTCGAGCACGTGATCCGCTGCCTGCTCGCCGAACTCGACCTCACGCTGGCCCTGTCCGGTCACGCCTCACCGGCCACGCCGGGCCCCGCCGACCTCGTCGAGGGCCCGGTGTGAGGGGACGGCGGCGCCGTCCCCTCACACCCCACCGGGAGACTGCGGTCTCCTCAGCCGCCGGACAGGTCCACGGCCCGCGCGTCGGGGGCGTCGGTGCGCCCGATCGTCGGGGAGTCCTCCGCCGCCGGTACCGGTTCGGTGCGCCAGTGCTGGTCGTCGGAGCCGTCGTGCACCTTGACGACGACGTCGGCGTCCGGGGCGCGGGTGGTGGCGGCGAGCGCGAGCAGTCTCTGCCCGCGCGGCACCAACTCCCCCTGCGCGGTGAGGTCGTAGCGCACGTCGTCGCTCCGCTCGGCGCCCCGGTCGACGCAGGTGCCGAGGACGACGACTCCGGCGTCCGCCCGCGAGTCCAGGCACAGTCCCGGGTCGGCGACACTGCGCAGCAGCCCGTCCTCCTCGTGGGTCCACTGCTGGGTCCACGCCTCGGAGCACTTCGCCAGCCGGGCACCCGCTCCGGCTTTGGGCTCGCCCCGCACGTCGAGGCACAGGTGGGCGGCGACGTTGCGCAGCCGCGTGCGGTCCGGGGACGTGGGCATCCCGGCCGCGCCGGGCGGTTTCGGGCGGCTCGTCGCGGACGTCTGCCCCTTGCCGTCGACGGCGCTGGTGGAGGCGGCGGGATCGGCGCTCCCGCCGTCGTAGGACCACACGCTCACCACCAGCACGACGGCCAGCACACCGGCCGAGGCCGCGCCGAACTGCCTGAGCGGCGACCGGCCCGAGCGCGGCCCGCCCGACGGCCTGCGCACGGTCACGGGCAGCGGGATGCGGCCCAGCAGCCCGGGGCGTGACCCGCGGTGCCGGGCGGTGCCCCCGGCCGGCCCGCCCCGCGTCGCACGCGCCGGCCGGGAGTCGAGGTAGCGCCGGGCACCCCAGCCGAGCACCGCTTCGGCGATCAGCGTGCCCAGCGTCCGCTCGAAGTGGCCGAGCTGCTCGGCGGCGTGCCGGCAGTGCCGGCAGTCCGCCAGGTGCTTGCGGACGTCCGGCAGCAGGGCGCCGCCCCGGCGGATCGGGACGTCGAGCAGCCGGCTCTGGAAGCGGCACTCCGGACTCGGCGCGAGCTGCCTGTGGGCGTGCAGACAAGCCTCGCGGAATTTCTCCCGCGCTTGTTCCAGGGTGGCCGACGCGGTGTCGGTATCCATGCCGAGCAGACCGGCCGGCACACTTATGGACTCCCCTTCAACCTCCGTGTGCCACAGCAAACAACGGGCCGGTCCGGGAAGTGAGGCGAATGCCCGCGCGGCCAGCGTGCGGTTTTCCGGAGTCAGGGACTTCGCCGCCCGCATACCGCGCCCGCCGGCGGGTTTGAGCAACTGCGGCAGGACGCCGGACGTCGCCTCGTCCCCGGACCACTGCCGGACCGTGTCCCGCACGGCCACCAGCAGGCGCGGGCGCAGCGCGGTGGCCGGTTCGCCCTGGGCGAGACGGGCCAGCACCCGGTGCCAGGCGGCGGCGGTGACCATGCCGGCGACCTCGTCCGACGTGGCCAGGCACAGGGTGGCGTAGTCGTGCGCGGGCCGCCAGTGACGAGCCATCAGCAGCGCGGCGCTGCGGCCCGCCTCGCTCTGGGGACCGTCCCGCAGCCGAGCGGCCAGCAACTCGTCGGACTCCCCGGGGCCCCCGCCGGAAGGCGGGTGGACGGGCCGGGGAGGGTGGGGGGTGGGCACTGAGATCTTTCCTTCCCACGCGCAGGCGGCTCAGACGTTCGGATGCCGGAAAGGACCCACGGATTGGTGTGTACCTCTCGGGCATGGCGCGGAAGGCGTGAATTCGCCATGGCGAAATCGGACCCGGCCCGTCAAAGCGCGTGCGAGACCCGGCCTTTACCCCCCGCACGGGTGCTTCACTCTCGCACAAACCCTCATGGCCAACAAGGCGACCGGGCAACCCGGGCCGCCTTTGAAAGAAGGTCAGAATCCCCGGCATGCCGAGAGGGCCGCACCGCTTTGCGTTTTTCCTCGACGGATGCGGTGCGGCCCTCGGCCGGGCGGGGGGGGGCTTGCGGTCAGCCCTGGTCCGCCACGAAGGAGGCCATCCGGGCCAGTGCCGCGTTCCAGTTGATGGTGTGCTCGTTGGTCGACCAGGACTGGATGTCGTCGATGAAGCAGAACTGGCCGACGCAGCCCTGGAGTTTACTCTGCGCGTAGGGGTCCTGGATGCTCGAGTTCGGGCCGCCGGACAGGGTTCCGTCGGGCGGCGCCGGCAGCGCCGGGTCGAGCTGGTGGGCGTACCAGCGGCTGTGCTGCTGGTGCGCGTTGACCTCGCCGTATCCGGTGACGTACGACATGTTGAGGGCGTTGCGGCCGAGGATGTAGTCCATGCTCTGCACGGCGCCGTCACGGTAGGTGGCGCCGCCGGTGATGTCGTAGGCGGAGGCGAGCACGACCGCGTTGTTCAGGACCTGGTGGCTGGAACCCCAGTCGTACACGTTGCCCTCGGGGGCGTAGGGCATGCCGTACGGGTGGGCCTTGAGCGTGGCCAGGTAGCCGTCGGCGCCCCGGACGACGGAGCGGCGGACCCGGTCCCGGCCGGGGAGCCTGCTGGGCACGGTGGCCAGGTCGAGCCGGGCCGCGGCGGCGGTGCGCGCCCAGTCGAAGCCGGTCGGCCCGAAGATGTCGGCGGTGTGGACCGGGGAGTTCAGCACGTACTCCTCGAAGTCCCGCTCCCCCGTGGTGAGATACAGCTCGGCTGCGGCCCAGTAGAACTCGTCGGCCACCTCCCCGTCGGGGTAGGCACCGCCGCCGATGCCGTCGCTCTCGTCGGCGAGCAGGCCGGGGTGGGCGAGCGCCGCCCGCCAGGCGGTGCGGGCCGCGTCCAGCGCCCTTGCGGCGAACTGGCGGTCGTAGGGCCGGTACAGGCGGGCGGCCTGCGCGGCCGTGGCCGCCAGGTTGAGGGTCGCCGCGGTGGTCGGCGGGTGCAGCTCGCGCTTTTGCGGGTCGTCGCTCGGCAGCAGCGGCAGCCCGGTCCACTGCTCGTCGTGGATCTTGTGGTGCGCCATTCCGGCCAGCGGCTGTCCCTGCGGCACCTGCATCTTCAGCAGGAACTCCAGCTCCCAGCGGGCCTCGTCGAGGATGTCCGGCACCTTGTTGCCGCTCTCGGGGATGGCGAGCGACCCGTCGCCGAGCTTCGCGGGTTCCCCGGTGCGGGCGTGCAGCGAGCGCTCGTAGGTGCTCAGCAGCTCCCAGGCCGAGATGCCGCCGTTGACCACGTACTTGCCGTGGTCGCCGGCGTCGTACCAGCCCCCGGAGACGTCGAGCGTGTAGTCGCACACGCCGGGTTGGCAGGGCACCTCGGTGTCGCCCTGGTTGGGGGCCGTGCCGACGTGCCCGGCGGGGCGGCCGTAGCCCGGCCGGAGTCCGTCGCTGATGGCGGTGCCGCTGCGCTGTGTGTAGTAGTACTTCGCCGAGTCCAGGCGCAGCCGCTCGTAGGCGGCCGTGCCGATGTCGAAGGGGCGGCTGGTCTCGGCGTCGGCGACGAGCGTGTAGCCCTCGCCCCGCTTCTTGTAGCGGCCGAAGTCGATCGAGTGGACGTTCTGCCCGGAGGAGGCGTCGACGCCGCGCGGCACGCTCCAGCCGTGGGCGACGACCCGTCCGGCGTCGTTCTTCAGCTGCCAGCGCAGCCGGGAGGTCGCGTCGGTGACGAGGGTGGCGTTCTTCGGCCCCGCCGGCAGGTAGCCGACCTGGTTGACCCGCACCCGCGGCCCGGTGTCCGGCACGTACGGCTCGGGCGCCACGCCGCCCAGCAGGGACACGTCGTCCACGCAGAACCGCCAGGCGTCGGGCGTACCGCCGAGCTGGAAGCCGACCTGTCCCTGCGCGGTGTCGACGGGCGAGGTGAAGGTGTACGAGTAGGTGTTGCCGGAGACGCTGAGCTGCGGGCTGACCTCGAAGTAGGTGTCGTACGGGGACACCGAGAGGCCGACGATCGCGCGGACCACGTGGTCGGCGGGCGTGCCGGTGGCGGTGAAGGAGAACCTGTACGACTCCCCCGCGACCAGGGTGACGTCGTTCTGGCCGAGGGCGGCGTCCCAGCGGTTGGCGGTGCCGCCGGGGGCGTCGGCGCACAGCCGGCCGTCGGTCACGGCCGCGGTGACGTTGCTGCTCGCCCACCAGGAGTCGGTGCCGTTGTCGAAGGTGCCGTTCCTGACCTGCTCGGTCTCCTCGGCGCCGGCCGGGGCGGCGGGCAGCGCGATGACGGCCGTCGCCAGCAGGGCCGTCAGGGAGACGAGCGCGGTTCTGCGTCTTTTCACGTCCGGGCTCCTCGGGGAGGTGGCGCCCCACGGGAATGGGAGCGCTCCCAAATGCGGTCGCGAGCCATGCTTGTGGCAGACATGACATGCCGTCAACGGTCCGGACGGGACCGGTTTCCCGGGCCGGTCCCGTCCGGAGCGTGGTGGGGCGGCTCAGGCGGCGGGCGCCTCCAGGCGGCTGACGCGGACCGCTCCCCGGGCCTCGCCGGGGTGGCGGCTGGTGAGGGTGAGGCGGACGCGGGAGCCGCGCAGCCGCTCGAAGGTGACGACCGTGGGCGCGTCGGAGGCGGTGGCCCAGTCGGTCCGGACCCTCTTCGCCGTGCGCCAGGCACGGCCGTCCCAGACGGCGACCTCGACGGACGCGGGCAGGCTGTGGCCCTCGTCCACGGTGAAGGAGACCTCGACCCGGTCGTAGGTGCGCGTGCGTCCGTGGTCGACGGAGATCCAGTCCTCGGCACGGGCGCCCTCGAAGGCGGGCAGCAGGGCGGTGGCGTCCTTGTGGAAGGCGTTGGACCAGCCGGTGGCCGGGTCGCCGTCGAGCACGGCGGCGGGCAGGGTGTCGGGCCGCCCGGAATAGCCGGCGTCCGCGTGCGGGTGGTCCACGGGCGCCGGGTGCTCGGGGCGGAAGACCGGGGCCGGTGTGGTCGCCCGGTCCGTGGCCTGCCGGGCCCGGACGGCCGCCGTGCCGGTGCGCAGCCCCTCCGCGCGGGCCGTCACCCGTAGCGTGCCCGGCCGGGTGCCGGACCGGACGATCGCGAGCGCCTTGCCGTGGAAGGCGGTGCGGGTGCTCGCCTGGTAGCGCTCGGCGCTCTCCTGGCGGCCGTTGTCGAGTCCGGCGAGCGAGCCGCCCGCGACGTCGAAGGAGATCAGGTGCTCGGCGTCGGGCACCACCACCCCGTGCCGGTCGACCACCTCGGCGGTCACGAAGACCAGGGCGCGGCCGTCCGCGTCGACGCTCCCCCGGTCCGGGGTGAGGCGCAGGGCGTGCGGGGTCCCGGCGGTGCGCAGGACGTCGGTGGCGACCGCCTTGCCGTCCCGCCGGGCGACGGCCTTCAGCTCGCCCGCCTCGAAGGGCACCTTCCAGGTCAGGTGGAGCTTGCCCGCGCTGCCGTTGGGGCTGGTGTAACTGCCGGGGTAGGGCCCGTCGGTGAAGGTCTTGTCGTCGCCGGTCGCCTCGGTGGTCTCCAGGTAGCTCCGGCCGTCGGCGGTCTGCTTCCGGTCGAAGCGGCGGGTGCCGAGCGACGTCCCGTTCAGGTACAGCTCGACGGTGTCGACGTTGGCGTAGGCCCAGACCTCGACGGTGTCGCCCTCACGGTGGTTCCAGGTCGCCGGCAGCAGGTGGACCATCGGCTCGTCCGTCCACTGGCTGCGGAAGAGGTGGTACATGTCCTTGGGGAACCCGGCCGTGTCGACCGCGCCGAAGAACGAGGCCTTCACCGGGAAGACGTCGTACGGCGTGGGCTCCCCGAGGTAGTCGATGCCGGACCACAGGAACTGCCCGGCGAACCACTTGCGGTCGCGGTCCTTCTTGTGGCCGTACTCGCCGCTCATCGTCCAGGAGGCGAGGTTGTTGTCGTAGGAGGAGGTGGCCCGACCGCCCGGCGTGTGGTTCTCACCGGTGTTCAGGTGCTCGGGCTCCTGGTAGGTGCCGCGCGTGGAGGTCTCGGAGGACGACTCGGACTCGAAGAGGAACAGGTGCGGATAGGCCGCGTGCAGGTCGTCCACCGACTTGGCGGTGTTGTAGTTGAGGCCGAGCCCGTCCAGCCTGGCCAGCATCAGGTCGGCCGCCGAGCCCTTGGCGGGCAGCCGGCGGTACTTGTCGGAGCCGATGACCAGCGGGCGGGTGGCGTCGGCGGCGCGGACGGCGTCGATGATCCGGTCGGCCATGGCGAGTCCGGCGGTGGCGGTGGAGTCGGGGATCTCGTTGCCGATGGACCACATGACGACGGCGGGCGAGTTGCGGGCCGCGAGCACCATCTCGGTGGCGTCCTTCTCGCACCACTCGTCGAAGAACCGGCCGTAGTCGTAGCGGTTCTTGCCGGTGCGCCAGCAGTCGAAGGCCTCGACCAGCATGACGATGCCCAGTTCCTCGCAGACCTCGATCATCTCGGGCGAGGGCGGGTTGTGCGCGGTGCGAAGGGCGTTGACTCCCATCGACTTCATGAGCGTCATCTGGCGGCGGATCGCGTCGACGCTGACGGCGGCGCCGAGCGCGCCGAGGTCGTGGTGCAGGTCGACGCCCTTGATCTTGGCGTACTCGCCGTTGAGGTGGAAGCCCTCCTCCGGGTCGACGTGGAAGGTGCGGATGCCGAAGGGCGTGCGGTACGTGTCGACGGTGCGCCCGCCGACGCGCAGTTCGGTGTGCAGGGTGTAGCGGTGCGGGCTCGCGAAGTCCCACAGCCGCGGGCGCCGGACGGTGAGTTCGTGGGTCCCGGCCGCCGCGTCGGCGACGTCCACCGTGGAGGCGGCGCGGGCCACGGTGTGTCCGTCGGCGTCCTTCACGGTCGAGCGGACCTCCACCTCGCACGCGGTGCCCGAGGCGTTGACCACCGACGTCTCCACCCGGACGACGGCGCTGTCCTCGCCGACCCGGGGCGTGGTGATGTACGTGCCCCAGCGCCGTACGTGCACCGGCTCGGTGACGACGAGGCGGGCCTCGCGGTAGATGCCGCTGCCCGAGTACCAGCGGCTGCTGGGCAGTCGGTTGCGCACCTGGACCGCGAGGACGTTCTCGGTGCGGCCGTCGGTGTGCACCAGGTCGGTGAGGTCGAGGGCGAAACCGGTGTAGCCGTAGGGGTGGTGACCCACCTCCCGGCCGTTGCAGTGGACGCGGGCGTCCATGTAGACGCCGTCGAACTCCACCGATATCCGCTTCCCCGCGCACTCGCGCGGCAGCGTGAAGGCGAGGCGGTACCAGCCGAGGCCGCCCGGCAGGAAGCCGGTGCCGCTGGTGGTGCCGTGCTCGGTGGTGGGCGTCTGCTCGATGCTCCAGTCGTGCGGGACGGCGACCTCGCGCCAGGCCGAGTCGTCGTGGGCGGGATCGGCGGCGTCCGCGGCGTCCTCGGCCGCCCCGTCGGGGTCGACCAGCCGGAAGCGCCAGCCGTCGCGCAGGGCGACCGTGCCGCGGCCCGCGGAGCCGCCGGTCGCGTCGGCGGCCCACGCCGACGGGGCGGCGAACGCCATTCCGGCCGCCGGGGTGGCGGCGGAGGCGATCAGGACCGATCTACGCGTGACCGTCATGGCGGGTCTCCCTCATCTTTCCCTCACCGGGACTCATCAGGCCAGGCCTCAGCAGGACTCATCAGAACTCATCGAGGCACAGCAGAACTCAGAAGTACTCACAACTGATCGCGAACAAACAGATTCTGACGTCGAGCCCCGCGCGCCCGTCAAGGGCACGGAAAGCACTTTCTGCCCGGCGCCGCCCGGACCGCCCCGGTCGGGGGCGCGGCGGCCCGGCCCGATGCGCCCGGTGGGTTCGGGTCCGCGCGGGGCCCGGACCCACTAGGCTGGGAAGAAGGTGACGCGCTGATCACTGTGAGTGTGCGCAATGGAGTGGCGACGATGAGTCCGGTCAACCCGTTCGACGATGCCGCCACGGCCCGCGCCGTCGTCGACGGCTCCGGCACCCTGCGCGAGTGGAACGAGGGCGCCCGCCTGCTCCTCGGCCACCCGGCCGCCGACGTCGTCGGACGCCCCGCCGCCGACCTGCTCGCGCACCGCGGTGACGGCACACCTCCCCGGCACGACGACGACCGCTGGAGCGGCACCCTGGCACTGCGGCACCGCGACGGGCACACCGTGTCGGTGTGGGTGCTCGCGCACCGCCGGCCGGAGGAGGACGGCGCCTCCGCCACGTGGCTCGCCGTCACCCCGCTGGAATCCGGTCCCGAACCGGAGGACGACCCCCTGGTCAGAGCGGCTCTGACCCAGTCGCCCTGCGCCATGATGGTCTTCGACGACCGGCTCCTGCTGCGCGGGGCCAACGACGCCATGGCGCGGCTGATCGGTCTGCCGCCGGACCGGGTGCGCGGCCTGCGGGCCACCGACTTCAGCGGCCGGCCCCAGAACGCGGAGCTGGAACGGCTGATGCGGCGCGTGCTCGCCACCGGCCGCCGGCACGACATGCAGAGCCGCTTCAAGGCCGACGGCGAGAGCCGCGCCCACGCGTGGAACGCCCGGATCGCACCGCTCACCGACCCCGACGGCCGGGTGTGCGGGGTGTGTGTGAGCGTCCACGACTTCACGGAGCAGCACCGCGCCCGGGAGCGGCTGCAACTGGTCAACGAGGCCAGTGTCCGCATCGGCACCACCCTCGACGTCACCCGTACGGCGCAGGAACTGGCCGACGTGTGCGTGCCCGCGCTCGCCGACTTCGTCAGCGTCGACCTGCTGGATCCGCGGGACCACGGCGGGGAGCCCGCCGCCGTGGCCGAGCCGCCGTTCGACCTGCGCCGCACGGCACACCAGTCGGTCACGGAGGAATGCCCGCAGTCCGTGTCCGAGCTCGGCCGCCTGGACGTCTACCCCGCCGGGTCGCCCCAGGCCGAGTGCCTGCTCTCGGGGCAGGCGATCGTGGCCTCGGTGGCCTACGGCGATCTCGAACGCTGGCTGCGGTGGGACCCCGAGCGCCTGCGCCGGGTGGCGGAGTACGGCATCCACTCCACGATGTCGGTGCCCCTGCAGGCCCGCGGCACCACCCTCGGCGTCGCCGTCTTCACCCGCTTCCGGCGGCCCGACCCCTTCACCCACGACGACGTGCTGCTGGCCGAGGAGGTCAGCGCGCGCGCCGCCGTCTGCATCGACAACGCCCGCCGCTACTCGCGCGAGCGCGAGGCCACCCTGACCCTGCAGCGCAGCCTGCTGCCCCGGTGGCTGCCGCCCACGGCCGCGGTGCAGGCGGCCTCCCGCTACCTTCCGGCGGCCCGTTCGGGCGTCGGCGGCGACTGGTTCGACGTCATCCCGCTGTCCGGGATGCGCGTCGCCATGGTCGCCGGGGACGTCGTCGGGCACGGCATCCCGGCCTCGGCCACCATGGGCCGGCTGCGCACCGCCGTGCGCACCCTCGCGGACATCGACCTGACGCCGGAGGAACTGCTCACCCACCTCGACGACCTGGTGGTACGGCTGTCCGAGGAGTCCGGCGACGACCGGGCGGGCGAGGTCGGCGCGACGTGCCTGTACGTGGTCTACGACCCGGTGTCGCGGCACTGCTCCATGGCCCGCGCCGGACACCCGGCGCCCGTGCTGGTCCCGCCGGACGGACCGCCCGAGCAGGTCCGGCTCCCCTCCGGACCGCCCCTGGGCGTGGGCGGGCTGCCGTTCGAGTCGGCCGAGATGGAGCTGCGTGAGGGCAGCGTGCTGGCCCTCTACACCGACGGCCTGGTCGAGAGCCGGGAGCGGGACACCGACGCGGGCCAGGCGCTGCTGCGCGAGGCGCTCGCCGCCCCCGCCGACTCCCTGGACGCCGCCTGCGACCGGGTTCTGGCCACCCTCCTCCCCTCGGGCAACGCCGCCGACGACGTGGCCCTGCTGCTGGCGCGGACCCGGGGGCTGCCCGCCGGTCAGGTCGCCACCTGGGACATCCCCGCCGACCCGGCCCTGGTCGCGCCGGTGCGCAAGCAGGTCCTCGACCGGCTCGCCGACTGGGGCCTGATGGAGGCCACCTTCACCGCCGAGCTGGTCGTGAGCGAGCTGGTCACCAACGCCATCCGGTACGGCTCCCCGCCGATCCGGCTCCGGCTGATCCACGACACGGCCACGCTGATCTGCGAGGTCTCCGACACCAGTCACACCGCGCCGCATCTGCGCCGGGCCAGGACCTGGGACGAGGGCGGGCGCGGTCTGCTGCTGGTGGCCCAGCTCACCCAGCGCTGGGGCAGCCGGCACACGGCCGAGGGCAAGACCATCTGGGCCGAACTGGGGCTGCTCGACGACGCGGAGTGAGCGGGCGTGGGCGCCCCCGCGCGCACCTCGCTGCGGCGCCCGGCTTCACCACCCCGCTTCCGCATGCCACCTTCCGCGCCCAGTGCGCCCCCTCGTTTCCCGGGGCCCGCGGCGGGACACTCGACAGGACGGAGCACCCGGTTCCGGTCCGAAAGGGGCCGGGTGCGGGATCCTGACGGGAGTGTGGAGTAGCGATGGCTGACACGTCCCAGCCGGTGCGCCGGGCGGCCCTGTTCGCGAGCGGGGTCGCGTTGCTCGGTCTGCTGACCGCCTGCGGCAGCGAGAGCGCCACGTCGAGCGGCACGCCGGAGCTCGGCTCCGTGCCGCCGCCCGGCTCCGCCCGCAGCAGCAGCGCGGAGCCGGGCGCCGGTACCGCGGCGCCCGACGACACCACCACGGCGGCCGGTGCCGTGCCCAGCGGCACGGCGGGCTCGGCCTCCGCCTCGGCCCGTACCGACGGCCGCTGCCACACCGGTGAACTGCGGGCCTCGGTGGGCCGCGTGGACCCGGGGGCGGGCCAGCGCAACTTCCCCGTCGTGCTGACCAACACCTCCGGCCGCACCTGCACGGTGCACGGCTATCCCGGCGCCGCCTTCGTGGACGCCTCCGGCAAGCAGCTCGGCCCGGATCCCGAGCGCGCCCCCGGCTCCCCCCGGACGGTGACGCTGGCGCCGGGCAGCAGCGCGTGGGCCGGGCTGTCGTTCTCCAGCCCGCAGATCAGCGGCGCCCGTACGACCACTCCGACCACGCTGCTCGTCACCCCGCCGGACGAGCGGGAGCCCCTGAAGGTGCGGTGGACGGCCGGTGAGGTGCCGGTCGGCGGCAACGCGTCGTCGGTGTCCCTGACCGCCCTGGAGGCGGGCACCGGCCCCTGAGGCACCGGCGCCCCGCCGTACCGGTCCCCCGCTCAGTGACCGGCGATCGGGTGCGGGGCGTAGGGGCGCTCCAGTTCCTCGATCTCCTTCTCACCGAGCGTCAGTTCCACCGCCGCCACGGCGTCCTGGAGGTGCCCCGGCCTGGAGGCGCCGACGACGGGGGCCGTCACGGTGTCCTGGTGCAGCAGCCAGGCCAGGGCCACCTGGGCGCGCGGGACGCCGCGCTCGGCGGCGATGCGGGTGACGGCCTCGACCACGGCCCGGTCGCCCTCCTGGTAGAGGGTGCTGCCGAAGTCGTCGGTGGCGCTGCGCCCGGTGGCGGTGTCCCAGTCGCGGGTGAGGCGGCCGCGGGCGAGCGGGCTCCAGGGCAGCACTCCGACGCCCTGGTCCGCGCAGAGGGGGAGCATCTCGCGCTCCTCCTCGCGGTAGACGAGGTTGTAGTGGTTCTGCATGGACACGAATCTGGTCCAGCCGTGCCGCTCGGCGGTGTACTGCATCTTGGAGAACTGCCAGGCGTACATCGAACTGGCCCCGATGTAGCGGACCTTGCCCGCCTTCACCAGGTCGTGCAGCGCCTCCATCGTCTCCTCGACCGGGGTGTGCGGGTCGAAGCGGTGGATCTGGTAGAGGTCGACGTAGTCGGTGCCCAGGCGCCGCAGACTGTGATCGATCTCGGTCATGACCGCCTTGCGGGACAGTCCCCCGCCGTTGGGTCCGGGCCGCATTCGTCCGTGCACCTTGGTCGCGAGCACGATGTCGTCCCGGCGGGCGAAGTCGGCCAGCGCCCTGCCGACGATCTCCTCGCTGGTGCCGTCGGAGTAGACGTTGGCCGTGTCGAAGAAGGTGATCCCGGCCTCCAGCGCCTGACGGATCAGCGGGCGCGAGGCCTCCTCGTCGAGGGTCCACTCGTGCGTGCCGCGGTCGGGAACGCCGTAGGTCATGCAGCCCAGGCAGATCCGCGACACGTCCAGGCCCGTCGAACCGAGCTTCACATACTGCATCGTTGCCGCTCCTGTCTTCGCCGGTCATCGGTACGAGGGCGAGCGTACGTCCTCGGGCGGGCGCGGACTCCGTGCGGGTCAGCGCCGTTCGACCAGGTCCAGCGCCCGTTCCCAGCCGAACTCCGGACGCCTGCCGTCCTCCCCCGGGTCCCCGGTGTACCGGTCGCCGAAGCGCACGCCCATGCCCCGCAGCCGGGCCAGGCTCTCCCGGTAGGCGGGGTGGGAGGCCAGCGCGTCGGCGACGCACGGCAGGACGGCCAGGGGGACGCCCAGACCGGACGCCTCGCACAGGGTGGCCACGGCGAGGGTGTCGGCAAGGCCCGCGGCCCACTTGTTGATCGTGTTGAAGGTCGCGGGCGCGACCACGACGGCGTCGGGCGCCGGGAAGGGCCGCGGATCGTCCGGTGTGCGCCAGGCCGAGCGGACCGGGCGGCCGGTGCGGTCCTCGACGGCTGCCACGTCGAAGAAGCCGCCCATGGCGACCGGTGTCGCCACGACCCCGACCTCCCAGCCGCGTTCCCGCGCCGCGTCGATCAGCCCGTCCACGCCGTCGGCCACGCCCGCGGCGCAGACGACGACGTAGAGGAAGGGCCGTGCGGTCCTGTCGCTCCCCGCGTGTTCGCTCATCCCCGAGACCCTAGTGGGCGGCCTCCGGACGCGGGCGGGCGCGGGTGCGGGGCTCAGCCCACCCGTTCCGACACGGTGATCGCGCCCACGGGACAGGCACGGGCCGCCTCCCGTACCAGCGCGCTGCCGCCGCCGTCCTCCCGGCCGGGCCGGAGCGTGCCGCAGCCGTCGTCGTCCTGGGTGAAGACGTCGGGGGCGGTCAGGGCGCACTGTCCCGCGCCGATGCAGGTGTCCTTGTCGATGCCGATCCGCATGTCCGCACACTCCTACCAGGTCACGGGGAGTTCCAGCATCCCCTGGACGGTGTCGCCGGGCTTGAAGGGGATCTCGTCCGCCGGGGCGGCCAGGCGCAGCGTGGGCAGCCGCTCGAAGAGGGCGTGCAGGGCGATCTCCAGTTCGGCGCGGGCCAGGTTCTGGCCGAGGCACTGGTGGATGCCGAACCCGAAGGCGACGTGGTGGCGGGCGGGACGGTGCCAGTCGAGGGCGTCCGGGTCGGGGTAGACGGACTCGTCGCGGTTGATGACCGAGGTCGAGAAGACGACCCCCTCGCCGGCCCGGATGATCTGCCCGTCCACCTCGATGTCCTCGACGGCCATGCGCAGCAGCCCGTCCGCGATCGACAGGACCCGCATCAGCTCCTCCACGGCGTCGGGCAGCAGCCCGGGCTCCGCACGCAGTTCGGCCAGCCTGCCGGGGTTGGTCAGGAGGGTGTAGGTGCCCAGCGAGATCATGTTGGCGGTGGTCTCGTGGCCCGCGACCAGCAGGATCACCGCGAAGGCGACGAGCTGTTCGCGGTCGGTCCTCCCCTCGTTCCGCTGCCTCCGCACCAGGTCGTCCAGCAGGCCGTCGCCGGGCTCCCTCCGCTTGCGGTCGATCAGCTCCCCCAGGTACGCCTCCAGCCGGTCCCGGGCGTCGACGGTGTCGGCGGGCAGCGGGCCGCGCAGCAGCCGGCGGGACTGTTCCTCGAAGAACTCGTGGTCGGCGTAGGGCACCCCGAGCAGTGCGCAGATCACCATTGAGGGCACGGGCAGCGCGAAGGCCGACACCAGATCGGCGGGCGGGCCCCCCGCGATCATCGTGTCGAGCCGTTCGCCGACGATCCGCCGGATGTGCGGGCGCAGAGCGGCGGCGCGCCGCAAGGTGAACTCGGGGAGCACCATTCTGCGTTGGGTTCGGTGTTCGGGGTCGTCGACACCGACCAGGGCGGCCTTGCGACCGCGTACGCCCGCCAGGCGCGCCGACGTGACGGGGAAGCCGTCGCGGGAGCGGTCGCTCGACAGGCGCTGGTCGGCCAGCAGCCGGCGGGCGGCGGTGTGCCCCGTCACCAGCCAGGCCTGGCGGCCGTCGAAGAGGGTGACCCGGGTCAGCGGCCGGGTGGCGCGCAGCGGGGCGTAGGCGGCGGGCGGGTGGTAGGGACAGGTCCGGTCCTGCGGGAAGGCGACGGGGGCCGCCGGGGTCCGGTCCGCCGGGGCCGGGTCAGTCGCGGGGGTGGCCGTCGTCGTATCGGTGTCCGTCGTCTTGCCGGTGTCGGTGTCCGTCATGGAAGACCTCGCAGACGAAGAGTGCGTCCTGCCGATCTTCATTAGATGCCTCAGGCATCTATGGAGCGACGGCAAGTTCGGCCAGATCGCCGGCGGCGGCAGAGTGGCCGGGGACCACCGGCCGGGGACGGCGGGAACCCCGCCGCACCGCTCGCACCGGCGGCGCGAGTGGCGCGATCGGGACCTCCGGCGCCCCCGGGCGCGCCCGGGAACTGGCCGAGCGGCACGGTGTGCGGGACGGCGGCCGGAGCGATGCCGTCCGGATGTTCTCGCGACCACAGGGGTACGAGGGGCAGGATGCGGTAAGGATGCTCAAGCGCCGGTCGTCGGTGCCCACCCGGCCGGCCTCACGCCACGACGAATACGGACGGACACACATGCCTCTTGACGGCGAGTACGAACCCAGCCCCACGCAGTGGGTGCGCGAACAGGTCGAGCTGTACGAGAGCTCGGGCGGCACCAAGGGCACGACCCTGCGGGACACCGGCCTGCCCGTGATCGTGCTGACCACCCGGGGCGCGCGGAGCGGCAAGCTGCGCAAGACGCCGCTGATGCGCGTCGAGCACGAGGGCCGCTACGCCGCGGTCGCCTCCCTGGGCGGGGCGCCCAAGCACCCGGTCTGGTACTTCAACGTGCTCGCCGATCCCCACGTGGAGCTCCAGGACGGGCCGGTGAAGCGGGACATGACGGCCCGTGAGGTCACGGGCGCGGAGAAGGCGCAGTGGTGGGAGCGCGCCGTCGCGGCGTTCCCGTCGTACGCGGACTACCAGGAGAAGACGGACCGGGAGATCCCGGTCTTCGTCCTGGAGCCGGCCGACGCGGGCTGAACCGGGCGCGCGAAGGTTTCCCGGATCGGCGTGCATGGAGCGGCGGGTGCCGGGAAGACGTCGTTCAGGCCCCGCCGCGTTCCCCCGTCGCGGCGGGGCCTTCCGCCGTCGTCGCGGCGGGGCTTCCCGCCGCCTCCCGCGCGGGCCGGTCCGTGACGTCGAGGAAGACCTGCCGGGCCTCGGGGACGGTGCGCCTGATCGACCTCTTGATGCGCACGGCGACCTCCTCCACCTGTTCGCTGTCCAGGCCCGGCACGAGGTCGACGCGTGCGGCCACCAGGGTGGAGTCGAGGCCGGTCTTCATGGTGAACAGCGCCTCGACGCTGTCGATCTCCGGCTGGGCCGCCAGCAGCGCCCGGATCCGTCCGCTGGCCTCGGGGTCGGCCGCCTCGCCGATGAGCTGGTCGCGGGCCTCGCGGCCCAGCCGGTAGGCCACGTGGACGAGCAGTGCGCCGATGGCGAGCGAGGCGCAGGCCTCCCACACCACCTGCCCGGTGACCATGTGCAGCGCCATGCCGGCCATGGCGAGGGTGACGCCGAGCACCGCGGTGCCGTCCTCGGCGACGACCGTGCGCAGCGCCGGGTCCCGCAGCCCCTCGGCGAGCCCGCCCTGGCCGCGTACCTGGTGCAGGGCCCGCAGCAGGGAGCCGCCCTCCGCGAGCAGGGCGATGCCGAGCACGATCAGCCCGGCCACGTAGCCGCCGAGGCTCTCGTCCGCCCCGTCGCGCAGGGCCTCGGCGCCCTGGAAGAAGGAGAAGCAGCCGCCCATGACGAAGATGCCGACGGCCGCGAGCAGCGACCAGAAGAAGCGTTCCTTGCCGTAGCCGAAGGGGTGCTTGCGGTCGGCGGGGCGGCGGCTGCGGCGCAGTGCGGCGAGGAGGAAGATCTCGTTCATGCTGTCCGCGACGGAGTGTGCCGCCTCCGACAGCAGCGCGGGCGACCCCGCGACGAACCCGCCGACGGCCTTGGCCACCGCGATCACCAGGTTGGCCGCGAGGGCCACGAGCACGGTGACGCGTGTCCTGCGGTCGGCCCTGCGGCCCCGCTCCTCTTCTCCTGCTGTCCCGCTCACGAAGCCCCGACTGCCCCGGCCGGCGCGGCTCACACCCGCCTTGCGGGTGGCCGCCCGTGCCGACGGGCGAAAACGGGGAACGCCTACACAGGGGCACAGGAACGACGGGGAGCGCCCGCACACAGACACAGGACGGCGGAAGGGCAGGGCCATGAGCGGTGACGACGGCACCCCGGGCAACAGCGGCTACGGGAAGAAGGCGTTCAAACGGTCCCGCAGCCATTTCGCGGACCGGATCACGGCGGACGGCCGGGACGGCTGGCCGGTGGAGGCCGGCCGCTACCGGCTGGTGGTGAGCCGCGCCTGTCCGTGGGCGAGCCGGGCCCTGGTGTCCCGGCGGCTGCTCGGTCTGGAGGACGCCCTGTCCCTGGCGGTCGCCGACCCGGTCCAGGACGACCGGAGCTGGCGGTTCACGCTCGACCCGGACGGCCGGGACCCCGTCCTCGGCATCCGCTACCTCAGCGAGGCCTACGACCGGCGGGAGACCGGCTACCCGGGCGGGGTGAGCGTACCGGCGGTCGTGGACGTGCCCAGCGGGGCACTCGTCACCAACGACTACCAGCAGATCACCCTCGACCTCGCGACCGAGTGGACCGCCCTGCACCGGCCGGGCGCGCCCGACCTGTATCCGCAGGCCCTGCGCGACGAGATCGACGAGGTGATGGCCGGGGTCTACGAGGACGTCAACAACGGGGTGTACCGGGCGGGTTTCGCCACCGGCCAGGAGGAGTACGAGGCCGCGTGCGCCGGGGTGTTCCGGCGGCTGGAGCAACTGACGCCCCGGCTGGAGCGGCAGCGCTACCTGGTCGGCGACACGATCACGGAGGCGGACATCCGGCTGTTCACTACGCTGGTCCGCTTCGACGCGGTCTACCACGGTCACTTCAAGTGCAACCGCTGGAAGCTGACGGAGAACCCGGTGCTGTGGGGGTACGCCCGCGACCTGTTCCAGACGCCGGGATTCGGGGACACGGTCGACTTCGACCACATCAAACGCCACTACTACCAGGTGCACACCGGCATCAATCCGACGCGCATCGTCCCCCTCGGCCCGGACCTGGCCGGCTGGCTGACGCCCCACCACCGGCAGGAGCTGGGCGGCCGTCCGTTCGGCGACGGCACCCCGCCGGGGCCGGTCCCGGCCGACGAGGAGGTACCGGTGCGCGGCAGGCCCTGACCGCGACGCGCACGACCGTCCGACGCGCACGACCGATCGGCGCACACGAGGCCGCACACGAGTCCGCACACGAGTCCGCACACGAGGACAAGGAGAGATTCCCATGGCGAAGAAGGCGAAGAAGAAGCAGAAGCTGCCCCTCGCCTACAAGCCCGTCGGGTTCGCGCTCGGCTGGCTGGGCGGCACGCTGGCCGGGATGACGTTCCAGAAGACCTGGAAGCTGCTCCGGCACGAGGACGACGCACCCGACGCCCTGGACCCGGACCGCGGATGGGGCGAGATCCTGCTGGCCGCGGCGATCCAGGGCGCCATCTTCGCCGCGGTGCGCAGCGCCGTGGACCGCACGGGCGCCAAGGCCATCCAGCGCTCCACGGGGACCTGGCCGGTCGCCGGCAAGGGCGGCCGGGACTGATCCGGCGGACGGGTGCTATCCCTGCTTGGGTGCCGTGGGCGCGAGGGCGTGGCGGAGGGTGAAGGAGTGGCCGGCCGGGTCGGAGAAGCCGCGCTCCTCGTGCGGGCCGACCGGGTCCTTCGCCTCCACCGGGCGTCCGCCGAGCCCCACGATCGCGCGCTCGGCCTCGTCCAGGTCCGCCACCACGAAGTCCAGGTGGACCTGGAGGGAGTTCTCCGGGCGGGGCCAGCTCGGCGGGGTGGCGTTCACGTCCCGCCGGAAGGCCATGCGGAAGCCGCCCGGGCCCTCGATCTCGATCCGGTTGGCGCTCACGTCACTCTCCTGCGCGCCCAGCAGGCCCTTGTAGAACTCGGCGAGCCGCTCGGGTTCGGCGCAGTCGAGCACCACGACGCCCGCGTTGACCAGTGCCATGTCTCCTCCGAAGGTTCCGGGCGTGGGACGCCGTGCCCCGTGCCCCCTGCCTTGCGCATATCCCCGCCCGGCCGAATCAGTCGGCGAACGCCCCGCCCGGCCCTCACCCGTCGGGGGCACCCGGCTCACGGTGCCGGGCGGCGCGGGGAATGGCACGATCACGTCGGAGGTTGCCAACCGTGTCCCCCGTCCCCTCCCTGAGTTGCGAGGTCCCGATGAACACCATGCGCGCAGTAGGCCAGGACGTCCTCGGCGGTCCCGAGGTCCTGAAGGAGGTGCGGCTGGAGCGCCCCGAGCCGCGTCCCAACGAGGTGCTGGTACGGGTGCGTGCCGCCGGGGTGAATCCGACCGACTGGAAGCACCGGGCGAACGGCGGCTTCCTCGGCGAGCCTCCCTTCGTGCTGGGCTGGGACGTGTCGGGCGTGGTGGAGTCGGTGGGGATCGGCGTGGCGGCGTTCCGGCCCGGCGACGAGGTCTTCGGCATGCTGTCCTATCCCTTCGGCCACGGTTCCCACGCGGAGTACGTCACCGCTCCGGCGCGCGTGTTCACCCACAAGCCGGCCGGGATCGACCACGTCCAGGCGGGCGCGCTCCCGCTGGTGTCGCTGACGGCGTGGCAGGCCCTGGTGGAGCGGGCGGACGTACAGCCGGGGCAGAGGGTGCTCGTCCATGCGGCGGCCGGCGGGGTGGGCCACGCGGCGGTGCAGATCGCCAAGGCCCGGGGCGCCCACGTGATCGGTACGGCCAGCGCGGGCAAGCACGCCTTCCTGCGCTCGCTGGGTGCGGACGAGACGGTGGACTACCGGGAGACGGACTTCGCCGAGGCGGTGAAGGACGTCGACGTCGTCCTGGACACGATCGGCGGCGACACGTCCCTGCGGTCCCTGCGCGTGCTGCGGCCGGGCGGGGTGGTGGTGTCGATCCTGCCGGTCGGGTCGGACGAGTTCTTCGAGGAGGCCGGCCGGCTGGGCGTCCGGGCGGTGCGGATGCTGGTCGACGCGGACCGGGCGGACATGAAGGAGATCGCCCGTCTGGCCGAGTCGGGGAAGCTGCGGGCCGAGATCGCGGGGACGTTTCCGCTGGCGGAGGCCGCGCGGGCGCACACGCAGGGTGAGACGGGCCGTACGACGGGCAAGCTCGTCCTCGTGATCGACTGAGATTCCGACGACATATGTCAATCGAACATGCTCAAACTCGCTCGATGAGGGTAACTTTCCGCGCCAAGTGGGTAGTTGAGCCCCCGGAAGCAGGCCCTGAGCGGCCGGGACAGGCTGGAGGCAAGGTTCGTGCGGCAGGAATCGGCGTCGCCCACCCGGCACCTCCGTGTGCGCCGGCACCAGGGGCACACGGTGCTGGAGTTCCGGGGTGAGATCGACATCGCCTCGGCGGCGGAGATCGCCCCGCACCTGGACCGGGAGACACGGCGCCCCGGCGCCCGGGTGGTCCTGGACCTCGGCGGCATCGAGTTCTTCGACTGCTCCGGGCTGCGCCTGCTGTACCGGGCCCGCAGCCAGGTACTGGAACAGGGCGGGCAGCTCCACCTGGTGTGCGCCCACCCGCTGACCCTGCGCATGCTGCGGATCACCGGCCTGGGGCGGCTGCTGCCCCCGTGGCCGACCCTGGACGAGGCCGTCGGCGTCAGCCCGCCGGCCGGGCGTCGAACAGGGCGCTGACCGACTCGCCGTTGTGGATGCGGCGCACCGCCTCGGCCAGCGCCGGGGCGATGGACAGGACCCGCAGCTTGTCCGGGCGGTCGTCCACCGGCACCGGCACGGTGTTGGTGCACACGATCTCCAGCACGTCCGGCTGCTCGCCGAGCCGGCCCAGCGCACCGGCCGCGAACAGTCCGTGCGTACAGGCGAGGCGGATGGTGCGCGGGCCCGCCTCGCGCAGCCGGTCGAGCAGTTCCAGCACCGTGCTCCCCTTGGCGATCTCGTCGTCCAGCACGATGACGTCCCGCCCCGCCACCTCCCCGATCACCGAGCTGATGCTGACCCGGTCGTCGGCGTAGCGCTGCTTCGCACCGGCCGCCACCTGGGCGCCGAGCATCCGGGCGAACGCCGCGGCCTCCTTGGCGTTGCCCAGGTCCGGCGAGACGACGGTGGCGCGGGAGAGGTCGTACTGCCGGAAGTGCGCGGCGAGTTCGCGCAGGGCGTGCAGGTGGTCGACCGGGACGGAGAAGAAGCCGTGCACCTGGGGCGAGTGCAGGGTCATGGCGAGGACCCGGCTCGTGCCCGCCGCCACCAGCAGGTCGGCCACCAGGCGCCCGCCCAGGGAGATGCGCGGGGCGTCCTTCTTGTCGGAGCGGGCGTAGGAGTAGTGCGGCATGACCACGGTGATGCGTCCCGCCGACGCCCCGCGGGCCGCGTCGCACATCAGCAGCAGCTCGACGAGGTGCTCCTGGACCGGCTTGACCAGCGGCTGGACGAGGAACACGTCCCGCTGCCGGCAGTTGGCCATGAGCTGCACCTCGAGGCAGTCGTTGGCGAACCGGCTGACCCGGGTGGGGCTGAGCGGCACGCCCAGGTGGGCGCAGACCTCCTCGGCCAGCTCGGGGTGGGCACTACCGCTGAACACGGCGATGTCTCGCACGGACCGCTCCTCGCGTGATCCTGTCCGGCCGGAAGCCCCAGCTTACGGAAATCCGGTTGCACCGCGCCCGTCCACCAGGCCATCGAGGAGACGGTCCACGCCACGCTGCCGGACGGGCCCGCCGGAGTCCCGGTCACCGACTGCCGGGTGACGCTGACCCGCTCCGGCTACAGCGCGCCGCTCAGCACCGCCGCCGACTTCCGCGGGCTGACGCCCATCGTGCTGCGCCGCGCCCTCGCCCGGGCGGGGACCGTCCTGTACGAGCCGTACCTGGCCTTCGAGGCGGAGATCCCTGCGGACGCGCCGGCGGCCGTGACGGCCCTGCTGGGCTCACTGGGCGCGGGGTTCACCGGTACGACGGGCGGCGACCCGGCGTGGATCGTCACCGGCGAGCTGCCGGCCCGGCGGGCCCGGGAGGCCGAGCTGCGGCTGCCGGGGATCACGCGCGGGGAGGCGGTCTGGTCCTCGCGTCCGGCCGCCGACCGGCCGGTCGTGCCGGGACGCTGAGCCGCCGCCCGCCCCGCGCACCCCGCGCACCCCGCGCACCCCGCGCACCCCGCGCGTCCACGGTGTCCCGCTCTCCGCGTCGGGCGTCAACTCGCCTGTCTGGCCGGGGAGATGGCGGGCATCCGGGTCAGTAGGAAGGAGGGCCCTCGCCATGACGACTCCCGTCAGGAAGCCCACCCATTCCGTCGAGAGCCCCGCGCGGCGCATGCCCGGCTGGGCGAAGGCGCTGACCGCGCTGGTGCTGGTGCTCGTCGTGCTCTTCGCGGGGCTGCGGCTCAGTGTCCTGCCGGGGCTGAAGGACCTCTTCGGGTCCGAGACCCGGGACCGTTCGGGTCCCGCGCTGCTCGAGTCCGTCCAGGACCTCAGCCGTTACGAGGCCGCGTCCGGCAACTTCCAGGTCGTCGTGGACCTGGAGAAGGACGCCAAATTCCTGCCGGACGCGATCCGCGGCACCCGCACCCTGTACGTCGGGGCCGGCACCGTCGACGCCTACGTCGACCTCGGGAAGGTGGGCGAGGACGACGTGAGGGTCGACGAGGACCGGACGTCGGCCACGCTGCGGCTGCCGCACGCCGCGCTGGGCGAGCCGGCCCTCGACCCCGACCGCTCCTACGCCGTCTCCAAGCAGCGCGGTCTGCTCGACCGGCTCGGCGACCTGTTCTCCGACAACCCGAACAGCGAGCAGGCCGTGCGCAAGCTCGCCGCCCGGCACATCGGCGACGCCGCGCAGGACAGTGGGCTGAGGGCCCGCGCCGAGAGCAACACCACCGCCATGCTCCGGGGTCTGCTGACGTCCCTCGGCTTCGAGGAGGTCCGGGTGACGTACGGGACCTGAGGCCCGCGCGTGGGCACCGTCCGTCACCCGGACAGGACCGCCGGGAGCGCCAGCACCCCCAGCACGGTGGTGCCCACCAGCAGCCACGCCACGTAGTCGCCGATGTGCCCGGACTGCAGCCTGCGCAGCGGCAGTGCCCGGCCCGGCACGGCGAGCCGCCCCGGCCGGGCCACGGCGACGGCGGCCAGGGCCACGGCCAGGAGGCTGGAGAGCAGGCCGAGGCCCACGCCCAGGGGCGTCCAGTGCACGGAGGTGTGGACCAGACCGGCCGTGGTGGCCCCGCTCACGGCACGGGCCACCGCGGTGCCGAAGCCGGGGACGGCACCGGCGGCGAGGGCCCCGGCGAGCAGCAGGGCCGGGACCGCCGTCATGGTGTCGGGGACCCGGGCCATTCGCCGCCCGCTCTCGGGCTCCTCCCCCGAGCCGGTCGTCTCGTACGCGTCCTCGGCACCCTCCCCGCCCGCCTCCCGCGGAGTCGGGCCCAGGCCCAGGAAGACCCTTGCCGCGACGCGCAGTACGGCCGCCGCGGTCACGGCACTCGTCAGGACGTAGAGCACCGTGAACGGGCCGCCCGCCGCCTCCTCGGCGAACGACTTGCCGAGCGCCGTGCCGAACGGCGGCAGTCCGGCGAGGCCCAGCGCGCCGGCGACGACCATCACGGCGACGCCGCGCAGCGGGCGGGCGCGTCCGTGCAGGACGTGTTCGTCGACGCTGCCGTACCGGTCCAGGAGGATGCCCGCGCAGGCGAACAGCGCGGCCTTCACCCCGGCGTGTCCGACGACGTACAGCGCGACGCCGTCGTCGCCCTCGGGCGTGAGGGTGCCGAGACCGATCAGGAACAGGCCGGTGTGGGCGATCGTCGAGTACGCGAGGAGCCGCTTGATGTGCCGCTGGTGCCAGCACATCACCGCACCGGTCACCGCCGTCGCCGCGCCCAGCACCGTCAGGACCCGCTCCGCGTCGGCGGCGGGCAGGCCGCCGGGGCCGGAGAAGACGGTGTCGTAGACGCGCCAGACGCCGAAGACGCCCAGCTCGACCATGACGCCGGACAGCAGCATGCACACCGGGGTGGGGGCGACCGCGTGTGCGTCCGGCAGCCAGAACTGGAAGGGCACCGCCGCCGCCTTGACCAGCAGCCCGGTCAGGACGAGGACGAACCCGGCCAGCACCAGCGCGTCGGGCGGCCCGTGGGCGTCGAGCGCGTCGCCGATGCGTGCCAGGGCGAGTTCGCCGGTACGGGCGTAGAGCAGGGCGATGCCCATCAGCAGCGCGTAGGCGCCCAGCGAGTTGACCACGGCGAAGGCGAGCGCGCCCTGCACGGCCCGGGCCTCCTCGACGCGGTGTCCGGTCAGGGCGTAGGCGACGACGCTCATCAGCTCGAACCAGACGAAGGCGTTGAACAGGTCGCCGGCGATCGCGAAGCCGCACATGCCCGCCTGGAAGACCAGCACGAGCGCCGGGAAGGCCCCGGCGTGGCCGTGCGGCGGCTCGTCGAGGGAGCGCCGGGAGTAGGCGAGGGCGGCGAGGGTGAGCACGCAGACGAGCGCGGCCATGCCGAGGCCGGGGCCGTCGCCGGTCAGGAGGATGCCGACGCTGTGTCCTGCCACGGGCTCCCAGCCGCCCGCCCATTCGGTCAGCGGCGGCGAGGAGTGCGCCAGCAGGAGGAGGGCGAGCGCCGCGCTGCCGGCCGAGACCGCGCAGGCGGCGCCGTCCGCGACGGTGCGGGGCAGGTGCCGGCCCGTGGCGGCGAGCAGGGCGGCGCCGAGCAGCGGTACGGCGACGAGGAGGGGCAGCAGGTGGTGCATCAGCCGCGCAGCTCGCTCAGCTCGTCGGGGTCCACGGTGCCGTGCCGCTTGGCGACCTGCACGACCAGGGCGAGCAGGAGGGCGGTGACGGTGGCGCCGACGACGACGTCGGTCAGGGCGAGGGCCTGGACGACGGGGTCCACCACCGGCCGGGAGCCCGGCGTGACGTCGGAGAAGACCGGCGCGGTGCCCCCGTCGCGGTAGCCGACGGCCAGCAGCAGGACGTAGGTGGCGGCCTGGCACACGGACAGGCAGCCGACGGCGTGGATGAGGTCGCGGCTGGTGGCCAGGCCGTAGCAGCCGGCCAGGAAGACCCAGACGGCCACCAGGTAGGGCAGTACGTGTGTCAGGGCGGTCATGGCGCTCTCACTTCCCGCGCTTGCCGGAGTCGTCGTGGTCCCCGCCGTCCGCGGCGTTCCCGCCGGTCTTGCCGCCCCCGTCGTGCTCGGCGTGCTCGTCGTGCTCGCCCTCGTCCACGATCTCCACGGCCTGGTCCAGGAAACCCGCGAGCAGCACGACGACCGCGCAGGCCACCTCCATGCCGATCGCGGCGTTCAGCAGCGGGACGGTGCCCGCGGAGGCGAGCGTGTTGAACGTGCCGTACGGCAGCAGGGTGTTGGCGAGGAAGGCGGAGCCCGCGAGCAGGGCGGCGAGGCCGGTGACGAGGTAGGAGGAGGCGGCGAGCGCGTCGGCCGCCTCGTAGGGGGCGAGGGGCCGCAGGCGTTCGAGGGCCCGGTAGTCGGCGCCCAGGTACAGCAGGTGCAGGGCCGTGGCGGCGACGACACCGCCCTGGAAGCCGCCGCCGGGGCTGACCTGGCCGTGGGCGATGACGTACAGGCCGGTCAGCAGGGCCACGGGCAGGACGAGCAGGGCGTAGCGCCGCACGGGCCGGGAGACGGCGGCCGGTTCCGGGCGGGCCCGGTGCTCGTCGCGGGTCTGGCGCAGCAGGACCACGCTGCCGAGGACCGCCGCGAACAGGATGCTCATCTCACCGAGCGTGTCGAAGGCCCGCTGGTCGAAGGTGACGGAGGAGACGGTGTTGGCGGTGTGCCGACTCAGGGCCGCCTCGACGGCCCGGTCGCCGTAGGGGTGCCGGTCGCCGCCGAAGCCGGGCAGCCGCAGACAGGCGGCCACGAGCAGCGCGGCGAGTCCGGCGCCGCCCACGGCCACCAGCCACAGCCGCATGCGTGAGCTCACGGACCGTCTCCCCCCGCGCTCCGCCCGCGCTCGGCACGCCGGCCGCGCCGCTTCGCCTTGCGGACCGTCAGCAGCAGCAACAGCGGCGTCAGGGCGGAGCCCACCGCCAGTTGCGACAGGCCGACGTCGGGCGCCTGGAGCACGGTGAAGAGCACGGCGAGGACGACGCCGAGGACGGCCAGGACCAGGGACTGGCGCACGGGGTCGCGGACGGCCACCGCCGCCGTGGCGGCCACGGCGACCAGCAGCAGCGCGACGACGATCACGGTCTCAGTCACCGCGGCCCTCCTGCATGCCGCCGGCGAGCGCCCGGGAGGCGATCAGGTTGCCGCCGACCAGCAGCACCCCGATCACCAGCAGCTTGACCAGGGCCCTGCCCGGCCCGGTGGCCACGGCGACCGCCCCCACGACCGCGGCGCCGAGGGCCGCGGCCGTCCAGGTCGGGCCGCGGGCGTGCGGCGGGTCGTCGGCCAGTTCGTCGGCGAGCAGCCGGGCGAACACGAGCGTGCCGACCGGGCCGAGGACGGCGAGCACCAGGGCGAGGTCGACGTACGCGGGGCGGCCGTATCCCTGGGCGAGCAGGAGGAGGACCGGGCAGGCCAGGGCGGTGCAGAGGTTCTGGGCGGTGGCGCGGCGGCGCAGGGGCCCGCCCGCCACGCCCCACAGGGTGGCGCCGACTCCGGTGACGAGGACGAGGACGGCGGCGAGGATCCAGCCGTTCACCGCCCGCTCACCGCCCGCCGCGCGCCGCGCGCCACGAACGCCGTCAGCGCCGACGCCCCGGCGCCCACGGCGAGTTCCAGGGGATCGACGGTGCTGATGAGGACCAGCCAGAGCGCCGCGAGCGGGACCCACCACGCGGCCACCTCGGCCAGGGCGAGGAGTGTCCTACGGCCCTTCACACGCCACCTCCACGGCCTTTGACGGCCCCTTACCGGCAGGGCAGTCCGGCGCTTCGCATCCCGCATGCCCGGCATGCCGCTGTTGTCGCGGTTCGTTCCGGCTTCGCCGCCATCCAAGCACCGCGTGGGGGACGGCCGACGGCGGCGCGCGGTGGCACCACCGGCCGGAGTGCCCCGGCCGGGCGGGCGGAAACCGGGAGCGGGAACGCCGCACGGCGGGCCGGGACAGGAACGCGGGCCCGCCGGGCCGCGCGCCGGGCATCCTCGGCGGTTCGGCGGGTAACCGCCCTACCACGCGGGGAAGTTGACGACTGGAGGACCGACATGGCTCGTGCCGCCTCAGGGCTGCGGCTGTGGCCGCGCCCCCGCGCCGCCAAGACGCGGGAGACCGAGACGCGGCCTCACGAACGGCACGCGCTCGCCTGGCCGTTGCGGCTGCTGGCGACGGCGTGCGCGTTCGTCTTCATGGTGGCGTTCGCGGTGGTGCTGGCGCGGCTGACCCTGCACCCCTCCCCCGCCTCCGAGGCTCTCGTGCACAGCAACCTGCGCCCCGGGCGCTCCCTGAAGGCCTATCTGGACCAGCCCGCGCTGCGCGACGCCGTCAAGCAGATCGGCGGGAACATCCTGCTCGGCGTGCCGTTCGGTGTGCTGGTGCCGGTCGTCGCCCCGCGCACGCGCGGCGTGCTGCGCGTCCTGCTGCTGACGGCGGGCGTGATGCTGCTGGTGGAGCTGGCGCAGGGCGCCCTGGTCACCGGGCGGGCCTTCGACGTCGACGACGTCATCCTCAACACGGTGGGGGCGCTGGCCGGTTACCTGCTCCTCGGCCGGCGGATGAGCCGCGCGGTGCACGCGCGGCGGGCACGCACGTGAGACCGGGACATCCGGTACCGCGACGCCGGGGGTCCCCGCGCACCGCGTGCGGGGCGGCCCGGTGCCGTCCTAGTGCGCGGTCCAGGTGAACTTGTCCCCGCCCACCCAGCGGACGACTGCCGGGTCGTCCAGGTCGTGCACGGTGATGCCGTAGGCGGCGGCCGCCTCCAGCACGTCGGTGACGGTCCTGGCCTCGCCGACCACCTGGCCGTCGATCTCCACGATCCGGAACGGAGGCGGACCCGCCTGCACCCCGAAGACGAGGATCCGCGGATTACCGATGTGCGGGCTGTCGATCTCGGTCATGCATCGAGGGTAGGCCGGAACCCGGGGAAGGGAGGAACCGGGCGGGGCCCGCGGGCACCCGGTTCGTGGTGCGGGTCCCGGCGCCCTGGGGAACCCTGGACGTGCCGGTGAAGGCCGGCGGGAGGGCCGGCCGAGGTGGGACGAGGAGGCGGCGATGGACCCCGTCGAGGCGCTGGAGCGGATCGCGTTCCTCCTGGAGCGGGCCCAGGCACCGACGTACCGCGTCCGTGCGTTCCGCACCGCGGCGGGCGTGCTCGGCGGGCTCCCGGCCGCCGAGCTGCGCGAGCGGGCGGGGTCGCTGGAGTCGCTCAAGGGGGTCGGGCCCAGGACCGCGCAGGTGGCGCGCGAGGCGCTGGACGGGCAGGTGCCCGGCTACCTCGCGAAACTGGAGGACGAGGCGGACACTCCGCTCACCCGGGGCGGCGAGGGACTGCGGGCGCTGCTGCGCGGCGACTGCCATCTGCACTCGGACTGGTCCGACGGTGGCAGCCCGGTCGAGGAGATGGGCCGGACGGCCGCGGCGCTCGGACACGAGTGGGCCGCCCTGACCGACCACTCGCCGCGGCTGACGGTGGCCCGCGGGCTCTCCCCCGCGCGGCTGCGCGAGCAGCTCGACGTGGTGGCGGAGCTCAACGAGACCTGGGCCCCCTTCCGCCTGCTGACCGCCATCGAGTGCGACATCCTCGACGACGGCTCGCTCGACCAGGAGCCGGAGCTGCTGGAGCGGCTCGACGTGGTGGTCGTGTCCGTGCACTCCAAGCTGCGCATGGACGCCCGCTCGATGACCCGCCGGATGGTCACCGCCGTCCGTGACCCGCACGCCGACGTCCTCGGGCACTGCACCGGCCGGCTGCTGACCGGGCGGGGGCGGCCGGAGTCGGAGTTCGACGCCGACGAGGTGTTCGCCGCCTGTGCGGAGTCCGGTACGGCCGTGGAGATCAACAGCCGTCCGGAGCGGCTCGACCCGCCCCGGCGGCTGCTGCGCCGGGCGGTGGCGGCCGGGGTGCTGTTCTCGGTCGACACCGACGCGCACGCGCCCGGACAGCTCGACTGGCAGATCCACGGGTGCGCGCGGGCCGAGGAGTGCGGGGTGCCTCCGGAGCGCGTGGTCACCACGTGGTCCCTGGAGGAGCTGCTGGCCTGGACGCGCGAGGGCCGTACGCCGGCCGGAGTGGCGCGGCGCTGACGTGGTACCCGGTCCCCGATCCACGCTCCACGGACGGGAAAGGGACAGTGCATGCAACGGGCGGCCGTGTTCGACGTCGACGGGACCCTCGTCGACACCAATCACCTGCACGTGACCACCTGGTGGGAGGCGTTCCGGCAGGCGGGCCACCAGGTGCCGATGCACGCGGTGCACCGGGCGGTGGGGCTCGCCTCCACCGACCTGATCGCCCACCTGCTGGGCGAGGACCGGGACACCGGCCAGGACGCCGCGCTGAGCGCCGCCCACAAGGCGCTGTACGGCCAGTACTTCGACCGGCTGCCCGCGCTCCCGGGCGCCGGGGACCTGCTGCGCCGCCTCGCCGGTGACGGCTGGACGGTGGTCCTCGCCACCTCCGCGGGCGGCTCGGAGCTGGGCGCGCTGCGGCGCGCGATCGACGCGGACGACGCCATCGCCGCCACCGCCGGCGCCGACGACGTGGACGCGGGCAAGCCGGCGCCGGAGCCGGTCGAGCACGCGCTGGAACTGGCCGGGGTGCCGGCCGAGCGGGCCGTGTTCGTCGGCGACACCGTGTGGGACATGCGCGCGGGCAGCCGGGCCGGGGTGCGCTGCGTGGGCGTCCTGTGCGGCGGTCTGCCCCGCGCCGATCTGGAGGAGGCGGGCGCCCGGGAGGTGTACGCCGACCCGGCCGGCCTGCTGGCCTCCCTCGACGAGAGCCCGTTCGCATGAGCCGCAGGTCCCCGGCGCGGACGGCCGGGCCCGCATGACCGCTTTGTTCCACGATCTCCGGGAAGCACTCCGGGGCAGGCGGCCCCTGGCCGCCGTGTGGTGGGAGGCGTGTGCCGTCGGACGGGCCGTCCGGGCCGCATGGCGGGGGCCCGGACGCGAGCGCGACCTGATCGTGCAGTCGCTGAAGGCCGCGGGCGCGGCGCTGATCGCCTGGGCCGTGGCCGGACTCTGGATGGACGACCCCATGGCGCTGATGGCGCCCTGGGTGGCACTGGTGCTCGTGCAGGCCACCGTGTACAGCTCGGTGCGGCAGGCCGGGCAGCAGTTCACGGCGATCTGTGCCGGGGCGCTGGTGGCGTCGGCGGCCCAGGCGATCACCGACGACAACACGGGTGCGCTGGCGCTGTCCCTGCCGCTGCTGATGCTGGTGGCGAACTGGTCCCGGTTCGGCCGGCAGGGCATCTACGCGGCCACCACGGCGGTGTTCGTCCTGGCCTCCGGCACACCGGTGTCCGCCGTCGCGGTCGGCCACCGGGTGGGGCAGGCGGCGCTGGGCGCGGTCGTCGGCGTGGCCGTCAACGCGCTGGTGCTGCCGCCGATCCACCTGAGGGACGTGCGGGAGAACCTCGCGGCGCTGGCCCGGGAGGCGGGCGACCTGCTGTGCACCGTCGCCGGCGGCCTGCGGGAGGAGCAGTGGGACGCGCAGAGCGCGGCCGGCTGGTCCGACGGCGCCGCCCGGCTCGAACGGCGCCTGGAGGCGTTGTACTCGGCCCGGTCGTGGAGCCGGGAGAGCCTGCGCCTGACCTCGGGCCCGCTGCGGCTGCTGCGCCGCGGCCCCACGGTGGCACCGCCGGAGGACGAGGACCGGCGGTGGAGCCGCGTCACCGCGAACGTCGGCGCCCTGACCCGGACGCTGGCCGTGGCCGCCGACGAGCACCGGACACCCGCGCCGCCCCAGGGGCAGGTCCTGGACCTGTACGCGCGCCTGCTGCGGCTGATCGGCGACGCCTGCCACGCCGAGGCGCACCGGCTGGTGGGCGAGCGGGCCGACGGCGACACGGAGGCGGCCACCGAGGAGACGATGGAGGAACTGCACCGGCGGCTGCAGGAAGGGCTGCGGGAGCACGCCGGGCAGGAGGCCGCACGGACCGCCGTCCTCGGCACGCTGCTCCTGCAGGCGGAGAACCTGTGGGCCGAGCTCGTGCCGGAGGCGGACAAGACCGCCGACCCGCACGAGCAGTGACGCACATCACCCCAAACCACGACAGACGGTGGAACACCGGCAGGCGGTTCTCCGTTGAAGAGACCGTGGGTACGGATGGAACAGTGTCCCCGGGCCTCACCTATTGCCCACAGGGACGATCGTTCGGCTGAAGCCCTGTGGAGCCCCCCGCCGAGAGGCGACCGCCATCCGTATCCGCCCAAGAGCCGCCCCGGCCGTGATTCCCCCGTCGCGGTCGGGGCTTCCCCTTGCGCGCCCTCCTCTCTCCGGCGCTTCCCTTCCCGCGCGCGTGCCTTTCCCCCGGTACGGGTACCCGGTGCTCTCCGTACGGGCCGGGCGGCCGAGAGGAGCACAGGGTGAGCAGCGCAACGGGCAGCAGGATCGTCGTCACCGGCGCCACGGGCAACGTGGGCACCAGCGTGGTGCGGCTCCTTTCCGAGGACCCGGAGGTGGGGTCCGTCCTGGGGCTGGCCCGGCGGGTCCCCGCGTGGTCGCCCGCGAAGACGGAGTGGGCCGCGGTCGACCTCGCCTCGGAGCAGACCGACCTGACCGGCCATTTCACCGGCGCGGACGCCGTGATCCATCTCGCCTGGGCCTTCCAGCCGACGCACGATCCGGCGACGACCTGGCGCACGAACGTGCTCGGTTCGCTCCGGGTCTTCGAGGCGGTGGCCACGGCCGGGGTGCCGGCGGTGGTGCACGCCTCGTCGGTCGGCGCGTACTCGCCGGGGCCGAAGAACCACGCCGTGGACGAGTCGTGGCCGACGCACGGCTGGCCGGACGCCGCGTACTGCCGGGAGAAGGCCTATCTGGAACGGGCCCTGGACGTCTTCGAACGCGACCACCCGGGGATCCGGGTGGTGCGGATGCGGCCCGCCTTCCTGTTCAAGCGGGAGTCGGCGAGCGAGCAGCGCCGGATCTTCGGCGGCCGGTTCCTGCCGGGCCCGGCGGCACGTCCCGAGCTGCTGCCCTTCCTGCCGGATGTCCCCGGCCTGCGCGTGCAGGCGCTGCACACCGACGACGCGGCGCACGCCTACCGGCTGGCGGCCCGCTCCGAGGACGCCCGGGGCGCGTTCAACCTCGCGGCCGACCCGCCGGTGGACGCCGGGCTGCTGGGCGAGCTGACCGGGGCGCGTCCCGTGCGGCTGCCGCGCACCGCGGCCCGCTCGGCGATCGCCGCCGCCTGGGGGCTGCGGCTGCTGCCCGCCTCGCCGCACCTGTTCGACGCGGTCCTGCGGCTGCCGCTCATGGACTGCACGCGGGCACGGGTGGAACTGGGCTGGCACGCGACGCGTACGGCGACCGAGGTGCTGGAGGAGTTCCTGCGGGGGCTCCGGCAGGGCGCGGGGGCGGACACGGAGCCGATGCGCGGACGGAAGGTCGGCTGAGGACGGGGCCCTCCTCGGGCCCCCACCGTCCTCGGGCCCGCGCCGGCGCCGGCCGATCGGCCTGTTCGCTCGGCCGCCTGGTCAGTCGCCTCGTTCAGCCGCCTCGTTCAGAGGGGTCGTTCAGAGGCGTCGTTCAGACGGGTCGTTGAGCCGCTTGGTTCAGCCGACTCTTGCGTCAGCCGCCTCGTTCAGCCGGAGGACTCGTCGGGCACCGGGTGTTCGGGGTGGACGGCGCCCGAGTGCGGTGCGCCCCGCCGGCCCGTGCCCGCCTCGTCCGTGTCGGGCACGTCGGTGTCGGGCACGTCGGTGTCGGGCACGTCGGTCGCGGGCCCGGTCTCCGCGTCGCCGGCGGCTTCCTCGTCGTCCTCGGGCCGGTCCTTCCCCAAGCCCTGACGGTGCTCGCGCTGCTCGCGGGTGGGCGAGGCGGCCTCCCACGGGTCCTCGTGGTCCCCGGCCTGCTGGTCCGGCATGTCGCGCGGAACGGGGGCACCGTTCTCCCCCGGCCCTTCGTGGCGGTGGTCGGACACGGCGCGCTCCTTCCCGTGGTTCTCCGTTCGCCCGAGGCCGCCCGTCACGCGTCCGACGGCCGTCGGAGCGGCGTCGGGTACCTCCCCCGCGACCGGGGAAACCTCGGCGCGGCGCCCGCTCCGCGAAATTCGTTGGCGACCCGCCCCGTGGGCTATTTACGCTAGGCGTAAACCTAGAACCCCTAGGTCACACCTAGGACACCTTTCTTCGAACCAAGGAGAGGCTCCCATGAGAGCACTCGACGAGCGGACCGTCCGCGCCTCCTTCATCAACTGCTCGAAGGGCGAGGCCAAGCGCCTGACCGTGCCCCGCGACCTCGACGAGCGGCCGTGGGACGACCTCGACTTCTTCGGCTGGCGGGATCCCGGGGCGCCCGACCGCAGCTACCTGGTCGCCGAGCACGACGGCCGCCTCACCGGTGTGGCGCTGCGGTTCCAGCAGTCCCGGGGCGGCTTCTTCCAGCGCAGCATGTGCGGGCTGTGCCTGACCACCCATCCCCGGGGCGGGGTGTCGCTGATGACGGCGCGCAGGGCGGGGGCTGCCGGACGCGAGGGCAACTCGGTCGGCCTGTACATGTGCACCGATCTGGCGTGCTCCCTCTACCTGCGGGGCAAGAAGGTGCCGGAGAGCGGCGGGCGGTTCGAGGAGAGCCTCACCCTGGAGGAACAGATCGCCCGTACGCTGGGCAATCTGTCCGCGTTCGTGGCCAAGGTGACCGGCTGACCCGTCCGGCGGCGCCCGGCGCGTGAGAGGGGCCCGGCCGCCCGCCTCCGGCTACCGTCCTGATCGGACACGTTCGAGGCGCCTGCGGAAGGGAACAGCCCGAGGATGCGGGATGTGCTGGAGGCCGCGAGGACGGCTCTGCGTCGGGTGAAGTGGCTGAAGGACCCTGTGGTCGTGCAGGCCCTGCGCTCCGCCGCCGCGGCTTCGATCGCCTACGTCATCGCGGTCCGGCTGACGCCCGACAAGTCGGCGGCGCCGCTCACCGCGCCCCTGACCGCCCTGCTGGTGGTGCAGGTCACCCTGTACGCCACGCTGAAGATGAGCTTCCGCCGGGTCAACGCGGTGGTCGCCGGTGTCCTGGTCGCCATCGCCTTCAGCCAGCTGGTGGGGCTGAGCTGGTGGAGCCTGGCGCTGATCATCGTGGCGGCGCTGGGCGTCGGGCACCTGGTGCGCGCCGAGGAGTTCACCGCCGAGGTGGCGATCAGCGCGATGCTCGTGCTCGGCGTGACCTCGCACGGGAGCCTGGCGTGGGCACGGGTGGTGGAGACGCTGATCGGGGCGATCGTCGGCCTCGTCTTCAACCTGATCCTCGCGCCCCCGGTGTGGGTGGAGCAGGCCGGCGAGTCCGTCGTGGGGCTGGCCCGGCAGGTGCGCCAACTAATGCTGCGCATGGGCGAGGAGGCCGCCGGCAGCACACCGTTCCACGAGGCGGCGGCCCGGCTGCACGAGGCACGCCGGCTCGACCACGACATCGGCGAGGTGGACGAGGACCTGCGCCAGGCCGAGGACAGCCTGCGGCTCAACCCCCGGGTGCGCGAGGGGCTGCTGCACCGGGTCGTGCTGCGCACCGGCCTGGACACCCTGGAGATCTGCACGGTGGTCATGCGGGTCCTCGCGCGCAGCTTCACCGACCTGGCCAAGGAGCGGGAACCGGAGCCCCTGTTCGCGCCGGAGACGGGTGCCGCCGTCCAGCAGCTCCTGTCCGAGATCGCCGACGCCGTGGTGAGCTTCTCGGTCCTGGTCACCAGCAGCGTGAGCGAGAACGCCGAGTCAGCGGAGGAGCGGCTGACCGCCGAGCTGCGCCAGGCCGCCGCCACCCGGGACAGGCTGGCCGACCTGCTGCTGGAGGAGGTCCGGCGGGACGCGAGACAGTGGCAGCTGCGGGGCGCGGTGCTCACCGAGGTGAACCGGATCATCGACGAGATGGACACCGAGCACCGCTCCCGCCGGCTCCTGGAGGAGCTGGACCGCCACACGCGCGAGCAGCGCGAACGCATGCCGCGGCTGACCCGCCTGCGGGACCGGGCGCGGGCCGCGCTGCGCCGGCGGAACCGCGGCACCACCGCCCGGCGTTCCTCCTGAGGGACGAGGAAGAGTTCACGGCGGATGAGGGGGCGTTCGGATGACCGACACCAGTGTGCGGATCGACGGGAACCGGCTGTCGTTGCCGGGCGGTGCGACGGTGCGTTTCGTCCGCACCCTGCGGCTGCCCGAGACGGGGACGCATCCGCTGCCGCCGGGGCTCGGCGAGTTCCCGCTCCGCCGGGTCGCCGACTACGCCGACACCGTGCCCGAGCAGTGGCGTGCGCGCGGCGGAGTGATGCTGCCGGTGTACCTGCGTGAGGCCATGTGGCTGAGTTTCGCGGGCACGAGGGAGCCCGCCGCCCTCCAGGTGGGAGCGGGCAAGGTGTGCGCGGTCTCGGGCAGGCCGTGGAGCGACCGGCTGTCGCGCGATCCGCAGAACTACGTGGTCCTGCCCCGCCAGCCCTGGCTGGACGGCATCAACTCCGGGACGGGCACGGTCCGTCAGTTCGTGGCGGTGCCGCTCGGCATGGGTGCGACCGTCGAGGGCCAGGTCACCGGCGAGGAGGTCTGGGGAGGCGTCCAGTTGCAGGCGTTCACCCTGACTCCCGCCGCGTTGCTGCGCTGGCGCGAGGAGGAGCGGCGCCGCAGGGAGCCGGCACGCCGGGGAGCCCTTTCGGCCGGGGCCCTCGGAGCCCCCGCGCCCGCGTCGGCCCCCGCCGCCCCGGGGGCGGCCCCGGGCTACGGCGGGGCGGTGCGGCGCCGGTCCGCACCCGCGATGGGGCTCGGCGCCGGCGGCTCGATGCGCCAGGAGGTCTACCGCGACGAACGGCCGCTGACGGACTGGGCGGAGCAGCCGGCCGGCCGGGTCTTCGTGCACCTGGTGACGCCGCCGGAGTGGCGCCGCATCACCGGCGAGGCACCGCCGCCCTCCCCGGTGGACCGGGCCGCGTACACCCGGGCCGGGCTGCCCTGGTACGACTACTACGA
Source organism: Streptomyces ardesiacus (assembly GCF_003112575.1). Taxonomy (GTDB): domain Bacteria; phylum Actinomycetota; class Actinomycetes; order Streptomycetales; family Streptomycetaceae; genus Streptomyces; species Streptomyces ardesiacus. The sequence goes on along the minus strand of NZ_BEWC01000001.1, from coordinate 992,001 downwards.
CCAGGACGCCCAGGACCTGGCCCCCGCCGGGCCGCTCCAGGACGTCAAGCCGGTCGGGGAGTGGATCGGCGACGACCACGAGCCGTGGCAGGCGCCCGCGCCCCACCAGGTCCAGCCCCTCAAGGACGCCCCGGGCCACCCGGTGCAGGACGGGAACTGGTAGCGGCGGACGCCGGTCCGCCGGATTCCTCCCGGACCGCAACGGCCGGACCGCCACGGCCGGACCGCCACGGTCCTCGCGTCGGGGCCGGGCGGCGGCGCGGCGGGCGGGCCGCGGAAGGCGACGGGAGAGCCGCTCGCCCTCACCCGTCGCCGTCTGCGCGCTGCCGCTGCAGGGCCCGGGGGCGCAAGGCGGATCCCGCCTGCGCGAGCAGCACGTGCACCCGCTCGGTGAGCTGCGCGATCTCGTCGGCGGGCGCGTGGAAGGGCAGGCGTACGTCGCCGTGGTCGCGGACGCGTTCGATGCGCAGGGTCAGTCCGTGCCGGTCCACGGCGAGCGGCCGCACCCGGACCGCTCCGTGCAGGCTGTCCGGGTCCACGAGCCGGGTCAGCCGCTGGACGGCGTCGTCGTGGCAGTCGGCGAGGTGGGTCAGCAGCCGCGCCTCGGCCAGGGCCAGCGGGTCGGGCGCGGCGGCGGTGAACTCGTCGACGTCGACCGCCACGGCCCCGGACGGCCGCCGCAGCACCACGCGGGTGGGACGGAAGGCCAGGTGCCCGTCCTCCACGGCCATCCATCCGGCCAGCCAGAGCCGGGCCCTGATCCGGCCCCGTACCGGGACGGGCGCCACGTCGGCGAACTCCAGCACGGCGGACGGCTCCCCGCGGGGCGCGCACACGGCCGCCGCGAGCAGGCCGCTGTCCTCTGGCACGTGCAGGAGCACCCGGCCGTCGTCGGCCACGGTGTGCGCGCCGACGAACTCCTCGCGGCCGCCCTCCGCGGTCACCGCGCAGGACCAGGCGGCGGCGAGCACGGACCGGGCCCGTTCCGCCGCGGCCGGCGCGGCCGTCCAGGCGTGGCTGTCACCCATCCCAACCTCCGTTCGGCAATTCATTAGGTAAGGCTCACCTAACTTAGCGGAGTTCGGGGAGTGCGCCAACCACGACGCGTGGTCCGGCAGCGCGCCCTCAGCGCGCGATGGCTCCCAGCAGCGCCCGTGCGCACAGGTCGCGGACCTGCTCACGGGCAAGCTCCGGGTCCCGCAGCCACTCCAGGCAGACCGCGGTGGTGAAGGCCAGCCACCCGCGCACCGCCAGCCGTACGTCGCCGCGCTCCTCGAAGGCCGGGCCGAACTCCGGGTCGGCGGCCAGGGCGGCGAGGATCTGCCGCTCCTGCGCCGCGAGCGCCTTCTGGTACACGCGGCGCACCGCCCGGTCGCCGGCCGCGTCGGCGCGGTGGAAGGCGCGGTAGCCGTGGGCGTGGGCCCGGACGTACTCCAGGTACGCGTCGAGGCCCGCGGTGAGCTGCTCGCGGACCGGGACGCCGGGCACGGCCGCCGTCATCCGCAGCATGCGCGCGCTCTCCCGCTCGACGACCGCGGCGAAGAAGTCCCGCTTGTTCGGGAAGTAGTGGTAGAGCAGCCCGCGGGAGACCCCGGCGATCTCGGCGACCTGCTCGATCCAGACCTCGTCGTAGGGACTGTCCGAGAAGAGCCGCGCGCCCACCGAGAGCAACTGCTCCCTGCGCTCGGCGGTGCCGAGCCGGCGGCGGGTGCGTGCGCCCTGGTTCGCGGCCATGCCCGCACCTTACTTGACGCCGGTTCAACAACGGGACGAGACTGGGCGCGTTATTGAATCCATGTACAACACACCCGCCCCGGCTCGTGCAACACGCCGCTGTGTCAAGGGAGATCGCGTCATGGCCCGGACTGCGAGGACAACGGCCCCGGACGGACTGCCCAAGGGCTTCCGCAGCGCCGAGCAGGGCTGGCCCGCACTGCACCGCATCCCGCACCCCCCGTACCGGCTGCCCCTGCTCGGAGACGTGGTGGGGGCGAGCAGGAGCACCCCCATGCAGGACTCCCTGCGCTACGCGCGCAGGCTGGGGCCGATATTCCGGCGGCGGGCCTTCGGCAAGGAGTTCGTGTTCGTGTGGGGCGGGTCGCTCGCCGCCGATCTGGCGGACGAGACGCGGTTCGCCAAGCACGTGGGCCTGGGCGTGGCCAACCTGCGGCCGGTCGCCGGGGACGGGCTGTTCACGGCGTACAACCACGAGCCCAACTGGCAGCTCGCCCACGACGTGCTGGCGCCCGGGTTCAGCCGCGAGGCCATGGCCGGGTACCACGTGATGATGCTGGACGTCGCCGCGCGGCTCACCGGCCACTGGGACCGGGCCGAGGCGTCGGGGCGGGCGGTGGACGTGCCCGGCGACATGACCAAGCTGACGCTGGAGACCATCGCGCGCACCGGTTTCGGGCACGACTTCGGCTCGTTCGAACGTTCCCGTCCCCACCCCTTCGTCACCGCGATGGTGGGCACGCTCGGCTACGCGCAGCGCCTGAACACGGTGCCCGCGCCGCTCGCCCCCTGGCTGCTGCGCGACGCGACCCGCCGCAACGCCGCCGACATCGCCCACCTCAACCGCACGGTCGACGACCTCGTACGGGACCGCAGGGCCGGCGGCGGGGGCGGTGACGGCGACCTGCTCGACCGGATGCTGGAGACGGCCCACCCGCAGACCGGTGAGCGGCTGTCCGCGCAGAACGTGCGCCGCCAGGTCATCACCTTCCTGGTCGCCGGGCACGAGACCACCTCGGGCGCGCTCTCCTTCGCCCTGCACTACCTCGCCCAGCATCCCGAGGTCGCGGCCCGGGCGCGCGCCGAGGTGGACCGCGTGTGGGGCGACACCGAACGGCCCGGCTACGACCAAGTGGCCAAGCTGCGTTACGTGCGCCGGGTGCTCGACGAGTCGCTGCGGCTGTGGCCGACCGCGCCCGGTTTCGCGCGGGAGGCACGGGAGGACACGGTGCTCGGCGGCACGCATCCGATGCGGCGCGGGGCCTGGGCGCTGGTGCTCACCGGCATGCTGCACCGCGATCCACAGGTCTGGGGGCCGGACGCGGAGCGCTTCGACCCGGACCGCTTCGACGCGAAGGCCGTGCGGTCGCGCGCCCCGCACACCTACAAGCCGTTCGGGACGGGGGCACGGGCGTGCATCGGGCGGCAGTTCGCGCTGCACGAGGCCACGCTGGTCCTCGGACTGCTCCTGCGCCGCTACGCACTGCGGCCGGACCCCGGCTACCGGCTGCGGGTGACCGAGCGGCTGACGCTGATGCCCCAGGGACTGCGTCTCCACCTGGACCGGCGGACCCCGCCGCCGTCGGCCCCGGGGCCGGCGGCCGACGCCGGGCAGGCGCGGGAGGAAGGCGACCGGAACGGCGTGTCAGCGCCCCGCTGTCCAGTGCACCGGGCGGGTGACTGAGTCCGGCAGCCGGGTTCCGGGGCCGCCCCGGGCCGCGTTGACCTGGAGCTGGGTCAGGAAGAGGGCGCCCGTCAGGTCCGCGTCGCTCAGGTCGGCGTCGCGCAGGTCCGCACCGATCAGGTCGGCGCCCCGCAGGTCGGCGCCGGTGAGGTCGGCGGCGATGAGGTAGGCCCCGCGCAGGTCGGCGCCCGCGAGGTCGGCGCCCTTCAGGCGGGCACCCATCAGGTCGGCGTTGCGGCGGTTCTTCTTCCGGCCGCGGGTGCCCGACCGGGCCAGCTCGCTGGTGCGCAGCAGGAGCGCGTTGACGTGCTGCCGGTGCGGCCCCACGTCGAGGGCGGCCAGTTCCTCGGGGGTGCCCCCGGCGAGGCGTTCGGTCTCGTCGAGGGCCCGGCGCAGGTCGGCGTGGACCGGGCGGGCGGCGGGCAGGGCCAGTGCCTCGGTCAGGTACCGGAGCAGCTCGTGCAGGTGGCGGACGACCGGGAACACCTCGAACATGCGGCGCCCGTGCTCCGGCGGGCGGCCGCGCCAGTCCTCGCCCGCGAAGGTGACCTGCGACACCCGCTGCCCGGCGCCGAAGCAGTCGTAGACCGTGCAGCCGGTGAAGCCGCGTTCCCGCAGCGTCGCGTGGATGCCGCACCGGTGGTCGGTGCGCAGGTTGGCGCAGGGAGTGCCGGCGTCCTTGTCGAGCGCGAAGTCCGCCGAGCGGGCGAACGGCAGGGCCACGCAGCACAGGCCGAAGCAGCTCCCGCAGTCGCCGCGCAGGTCCTCGGGGGCCGGGAGGCCCGCCCGGTCCGCCGTGTGTTCTCGCATGGCGTCGAGGATACGGGCCCCGGCGCGCGGACCCGGGGGCGGTCCCGCGCGCGGTCAGACCTCCAGCGCGGACAGGTCGAGCCGGGCCAGCCGCTCCGGGTCGGACAGGATGTACAGACCCGTGATGAGGCCGTCGGCGACGGTGACGCAGGTGACCGACCGCGGTTGCCCCCCGGAGACGGCGACGGTGCCGACCGCCCCGTTGACCAGGACGACGCGGGCGAGCCCGGCCAGATGGCGGAAGTGGAACGCCCCGGTGGCGACCGTCCGTGCTCCCCGCACCACCTTCGACGCCGCCACGCCCCGGGCGAGGGCGCCGGCGTCGGCCCGCAGCACCACGTCCGGGTGGAGGACGGCCACCAGGGCCTCGAAGTCACCGGCGCGGCTCGCGGCCAGGAACGCCTCGACCGCCTGGCGCTGGCGGCCGAGGTCCGGTTCGGCGGCGGGGGTCGCCTCGCGCACCCGGCGGCGGGCCCGACTGGCGAGCTGTCTGGTCGCGGCCGGGCTGCGCTCGACGACCGGTGCGATGTCGTCGAAGGGGACGGCGAACATGTCGTGCAGGACGAACGCCAGCCGCTCGGCCGGCTCCAGGGTCTCCAGGACGACCAGCAGGGCGATGCCCACCGAGTCGGTGTGCAGGGCCTCCTGCTCCGGGTCGGTCCGGGGCAGGGCACTCACCACGGGGTCCGGCACGAAGGTGTCGAAACCCTCGGACATGGGCTCCTCGCGGCGGGCGGTGCGCGAGCGCAGCAGGTCCAGGCAGATCCGGCCGGTCACGGTGGTCAGCCAGGCGCCGAGGTTGTCGACACCGTCCCCGCCCGCGCGGTCGAGCCGCAGCCACGCCTCCTGAACGGCGTCCTCGGCCTCGGCCAGGGAGCCGAGCATGCGGTAGGCCACCGCCTTGAGCTGTCCGCGGTGCTCCTCGAAGCGCTCCGCCAGACGCTGCTGTCCCCGCACGTCCCGTTCCCCCCGCACGTCCCGCGTCCCCCGCACGTCCCGCTCCCCCGTCGTCATGCCGCTACCGTCCGAAGAGTTCGAAGGTCACCGCCGGCTTCCCGCCGAACCGCTCCCCCGCGGCCCGCGTGAAGCCGGTGAGGAAGCCGCGCACGTACGTCTCCGGGTCCTGATCGGTCAGCACCTCGATGTACGTGCGGTGTTCCAGCAGCGAGCGCACCGCGCGCTCGAAGCCCGGGGCGGCGTCCACGGCGTGGGTGGGCGAGGAGGAGCCGGCGACCGCGACCCAGCGGACCCCGTTCCACGGTTCGAGGCCCTGCTCGGTCAGCTCCGGGAAGATCCACCGGTTGCCCGCGTCGGCCGCCGCGTCGAGCGTGGCACGGCCGACGGCGACGTGGTCCGGGGTGTTCCAGGCGACGCCGCCCCAGGTGTCCCGGTGGTTGAGGGTGACGACCAGCTCGGGCCGGTGCCGGCGGATCGCGGCGGCGATGTCACGGCGCAGCGCGCTGCCGTACTCGACGACACCGTCGCGGTGGCCGAGGAACTCCACCTCGCTCACCCCGACGACGGCGGCGCTCGCCCGCTGCTCCCGCTCCCGCAGCGGCGCGCACTCCTCGGGCGCCAGCGTGTCGATGCCCGCCTCGCCCCGGGTCGCGAGCACGTAGGCGACGTCGCGGCCCTCGTCGGTCCAGGCCGCGATCGCCGCCGAGCAGCCGTACTCCAGGTCGTCGGGGTGGGCCACGACGGCGAGGGCGCGGCGCCAGTCCCCCGGCATGGGCTCCAGTTGCGTGGGCGTCGGCTGCGTCATGCCCCGCACACTAACCCGCCCCGCCGGCGTCCCACCGGGATTTCAGACCTCGTCGCGGGCGAGCGCCAGCAGCCGGTCCAGGACCCGCGGGCCGCCGGTCCGCACGCCGTCGTGCTCGAACTCGTCGGTCACCCAGGTGCGCAGGCCCCGGACCGCGCGGGCGGTGGTCAGCGCGTGGGCGGTGTCGACGTACATGTCGTCGTGGTAGACGGCCGCGGCGGCCGGCACCTCGTTGGCGGCGAGGCGGGCGGCGTCGTACAGCGGGGTCCAGTCGGTGCGGGCGGCGAGCAGGTCCGCCGTCTCGCGCAGCGGGCGCAGGGCCGGGTCGCAGTCGAACATCCAGGGGTGGATGGTCTCACCGGTGAAGAGCAGCGGTTCGTCGCCCGCGAGGGACTTGGCCGCGTCGAAGCGCGGGAACTCGGCGCGGACCCGCTCGGCGGACCAGGCGGTGGGGCGCGCGTCCTGGCCGTAGATGGCCTCGTGGACGAGGGCGTACAGCGGGCGGCCCGCGTACGACAGCAGGCCCTGGGCCTGTTCCTGGAAGGCGTCGGACAGCTCGTGCCCGCCGGGGGTGCGGACGAAGGCGTCCTCCAGGAGGAAGTGCAGCTGGTGGCTGCCCTCGCCGCTGCCGAGCATGATGCCCAGCGACTGGAAGGCCTCCACGGTGAGGCGGTAGCCGTTGGGCAGGACCACGTCGTGGGTGAGGAGGTGGTCGGCGATGCGGCGGGCGCGCTCGACGTCCTGCGGGTAGCGGGCGTAGTGCGCGGCGACCTTGCGCTCGACGCGGGGGTAGGCGGCCCGGTAGACGTCGTCGGCGTGGGCGTCGAGGGAGGGCAGGCCGCCGGTGATCAGCGCGGTGTCCAGGCCCTCGGGGGCCAGCGAGAGGTAGGTGACGGTGCAGAAGCCGCCGAAGCTCTGGCCGAGCACGGTCCAGGGGGCGCCGCCGGTGACCTGGGGGCGGATGGCCTCGCAGTCCCGGACGATGGAGTCGGCTCGGAAGTGGGCGAGGTAGTCGGCCTGCTCGGCGGGGCCGCCGCGCAGCGGGAGGGTCTGGCGGTTGGCGGGGGTGGAGGCGCCGGTGCCGCGCTGGTCCAGGAGCAGGACGCGGTACTCCTCCAGGGCGCGGCCGAACCAGGCGGGGCGGCCGACGAAACGGTTCGCCTTGCCGCCGGGGCCGCCCTGGAGGTAGAGCAGCCACGGCAGGTTCTTGTCCGCCTTGTCGCTCGCGACGGCCTCGCGGGCGTACAGCTCGATCGTCTCCCCGGTGGGGTCGGCGTGGTCGAGGGGCACGGTGAAACGGCGGTCGGTGAGGACGACGCCTGGCTGGCGGTAGCTGACGCTCAACGGGGCTCCCGGGGCGGACGGACGCGACGGCCGATTCTTTCGGCCGTGTCCCAGTTCAGCACACGGTCCTGCGGCCGCCGACCCCCGGGATCATGAAATCGTGCCGAAGGGCCCGCTGAACGGCCGGTCAGCGGGCGGCGAGGCTGGAGCGCCGCACCACCAGTTCCGGCTGGAGCACGACCCGCCGGTGGGGGTGGGTCCCGTCCGCGCCCTCCAGCTCGGTCTCCTCCAGGAGCAGCTCGGCGGCCATGGCGCCCATGGTGACGGCGGGCTGGCGCACGGAGGTGAGCGGCACGGCCGCGGCGGCGGCGAACTCGATGTCGTCGTAGCCCACGATCGCGAGGTCGTCGGGGACGCCGACCCCGGCGGCGTACATGGCCTGCAGGACGCCGAGGGCGAGCAGGTCGTTGGCGCAGAAGACGGCGGTGGGGCGCTCGGCGAGGCCCAGGAGGCGGGCGCCGGCGTCGCGGCCGGCGGCGACGTCGAGGCGCTCGGTGGGCAGTTCCCGCAGCGCGTCGGGGCCGAGTCCGGCCTCGGCGAGCGCGGCGAGGGCGCCGGTGCGGCGGTCGCGGACCTGGTTGAGGCCGGGCGGGCCGCTGACGTAGGCGATGGAGCGGTGTCCGGCGTCCACGAGGTGGCGCACGGCCAGCGCCCCGCCGGCGACGTCGTCGACGGAGACCGAGCACTCGGTGGTGCCCTCGGCGACCCGGTCGACGAGCACGAAGGGGATGTGGTGGCGCCGGAAGCTCTCGATGGTGCGGCCGGTGGCGTCGGCGGGGGTGAGCAGGACGCCGCGGACCCGCTGCTCGGCGAAGAGCGAGAGGTACTCGGCCTCCTCGGACGGGTTCTGGGCGCTGTTGCAGACCATCACGCCGAGCCCGGCCTCGCGGGCGGCCCGCTCGGCGCCGCGTGCGACGTCGACGAAGAAGGGGTTGCCCATGTCCAGGACGAGCAGCCCCATGATCCGGCTGCGGCCCGCGCGCAGCTGGCGGGCGGACTCGCTGCGGACGTAGCCCAGCCGCTCGATCGCGGACAGCACACGCGCGCGGGTCTCGGTCGCGACGGTGTCGGGGCGGTTGATGACGTTGGAGACCGTGCCCACGGAAACTCCGGCGGCGCGGGCGACATCCTTGATACCCACGGAATGGGCCATCGGGCAGGGACCTCCGAGGTCGGGGTGGATGTGGGGGGCGGCCGCAGGACCTTCACACAGTACCCGGGCCGCCCCGGAGGGCCCCCGTCAGGCGAGGTGGAACACCTCGGTCAGCGGCTTCATCGCCTCGTCGGGGCGGGCCCCGTCCAGGGACTCGAAGAGCGGGCCCATCTCCGCCTGCCAGCGTGCGTTGACCTCGGTGGCCTCCATGCCGGCCCGGGCGGCGGCGAAGTCCTCGGTCTCCAGGTAGCCGACGAGCAGGCCGTCGTCACGCAGGAAGAGCGAGTAGTTGTGCCAGCCGGTGGCGGAGAGCGCCTCGCACATCTCCGGCCACACGGCGGCGTGGCGTTCGCGGTACTCCGCGATGCGGTCCTGGCGGACCTTGAGCAGGAAACAGACACGCTGCATGAAGTACCGCTCCCGTGCGCAGGTGGGGACTAGAAGTTGAACTGGTCGACGTTGTCGGCGGTGAAGACGGTCGGCTTGCCGAGGTTGATCACGCCGTCCTTGCCGATGGTGTACTCGCCCATGGCGCCGGCCGTGAAGGTCTCGCCCTCCTTGCCGGTGATCTGCCCGGAGGCCAGGGCGACGGCGGTGCGCGCGGCCAGCTCGCCGAGCTTGGCCGGGTCCCACAGCTCGAACGCCTCGACGGTGCCGTTCTTGACGTACTTGCGCATGTCGTTGGGGGTGCCGAGGCCGGTCAGCTTGACCTTGCCCTTGTACTTGGAGCCGGACAGGTACTGGGCGGCGGCCTTGATGCCGACGGTGGTCGGGGAGATGATCCCCTTCAGGTTCGGGTGCTCCTGGAGCAGGCCCTGGGTCTGCTGGAAGGACTTCTGGGCGTCGTCGTCGCCGTAGGCGACCTTGACCAGCTTGACGTCCTTGTACTTCGGGTCCTTCAGCTCGTCCTTCATGATCTCGATCCAGGCGTTCTGGTTCGTCGCGGTCTGCGCGGCGGACAGGATCGCGATCTCGCCCTTGTTGCCGATCTGCTCGGCCATCTGCTGCACCTGGGTGCGGCCGATGTCGTCGGCGGAGGCCTGGGAGATGAAGGCGTTGCGGCAGTCGGGGTTGGTGTCCGAGTCGTAGGTGACGATCTTGATGTCGTTCTTCATGGCCTGCTTGAGCGCGGTGCACAGCGCGCCCGGGTCCTGTGCGGAGACGGCCATGGCGTCGACCTGCTGCTGGGTGAGCGTGTTGACGTAGGAGACCTGGCCGGCGGTGTCGGTGCCGCTGGAGGTGCCGACCTCCTTGTAGCTGGAGCCCAGCTCCTTGAGGGCCTTCTCGCCGCCCTTGTCGGCGACGGTGAAGTAGGGGTTGTTGACCTGCTTGGGCAGGAAGCCGACGGTCAGCCCCTTCTTCGTCTCGGCGTTCGGGTCGGCCTTGCCCGCCGCGGCGGCCTTGCCGCCCTCGTCCTTGACGTCCTCCTTCGTGGTGCCGCCGCAGGCGGTGGCCGCCAGGGCGAGGGAGGTGACGGCGGCGAGGGCCGCGCAGGTGCGGCGGATGGACGACTTGCGCATGGTGGGTTCCTTCTGAGGGTGGACGAGCCGGTGACGGGGTTACGGGGTGGGGGCGGGCGCCTTGGACGGGGGCGCCGTGGCGGCCCTGCGTCCGGCCCTCGCGAGGGAGAGCTGCCGTGCGACCCGGGGGCCGAGCACGGACAGGACGAGCAGGACGCCGGTGACGACGATCTGGGACTGGGCGGAGACGTCCTGGAGGCTCATCACGTTCTGCAGCGCGCCGAGCAGGAACACGCCCGCGATCGCCCCGCCGAGGGTGCCCTTGCCGCCGTCGAAGTCGATGCCGCCCAGCAGGACGGCGGCGACGACGGACAGTTCCAGTCCGGTCGCGTTGTCGTAGCGGGCGCTGGCGTAGTGCAGGGCCCAGAAGACACCGGTGAGGGACGACATCAGGCCGGTCAGCGTGAACAGGACCAGCTTCTGCCGCTTGACCCGGATGCCGGCGAAGCGGGCGGCCTCCTCGCTGGCCCCGATGGCGAACAGCGCCCGGCCGAACGGCATGGCGTGCAGGGCGAGGACGGCGAGGGCCAGCAGCACGAGGAAGGGCAGGAAGGCGTACGGGACGAAGGTGCCCTCGATGTGTCCGGCAGCGAAGTCCAGGTACTGCGCGGGGAAGTCGGTCACCGCGTCGGAGCCGAGCACGATCTGCGCGATGCCGCGGTAGGCGGCCATGGTGCCGATGGTGACGGCGAGGGAGGGCAGCCCGAGCCGGGTGACCAGCAGTCCGTTGACCAGACCGCAGACCACGCCGAGCAGCAGGCAGATCGGGATGATCGTCTCGATGGTCATGCCCTGGTTCCACAGGGCGCCCATCACCGCGCCGGACAGGCCCGCGGTGGAGGCGACCGACAGGTCGATCTCGCCGGAGACGACCAGCAGGGTCATCGGCAGGGCGATGAGCGCGATCGGCAGGGTGTTGCCGATGAGGAAGGACAGGTTGAGGGAGTTGCCGAAGCCGTCGACGAAGCCGAAGGAGAGCAGCAGGACGACCACGAGGAGGGCGCCCACCACGGTGTCCCAGCGGACGGCGCGCGTCAGGGAGGTGTCAGCCATGGCGGGCGTTCCTCTTCTTCAGGGCGTCGGCCACGCGCAGGGCGACGATCCGGTCGACGGCGATGGCCAGGATGAGCAGGATGCCGTTGATGGCCAGCACCCACACGGAGCTGACGCCGAGGGCGGGCAGCACGCTGTTGATGGAGGTCAGCAGCAGCGCGCCGAGGGCCGCGCCGTAGACGCTGCCGGAGCCGCCGGTGAAGACGACGCCGCCGACCACCACGGCGCTGACGACGGTCAGTTCGTAGCCGTTGCCGGTGCCGGAGTCGACGTTGCCGAACCGGGCGAGGTAGAGGGCGCCGGCCAGTCCGGCGAGGGCGCCGCAGAAGGTGTAGGCGGCCAGGATCCGCTTGCGCACGGGGATGCCGGCCAGCCGGGCGGCCTCGGGGTTGGAGCCGAGCGCGTACAGCTCGCGTCCGCTGCCGAACTGCTTGAGATAGTACGCCGTGGCGACGAGCACCGCCAGCGCGATCAGTGCCAGCCAGGGCACGGCGGAGATGCCGCCGGAGCCGAAGTCGACGAAGCCGCCGGGCAGGTCGGCCGCGGTGATCTGCCGGGAGCCGACCCAGATGGAGTCGATGCCGCGGATGATGTAGAGGGTGCCGAGGGTGACCACCAGGGCGGGCACCTGGCCGAGGCTGACCAGCAGGCCGTTGAGGAGCCCGAAGCCGACGCCCATGAGCACGGCGAGCACGACGGCCACGACGGGGTTGCCGCCGTCCTGGAGGTAGACGCCGGCGGCGAAGGCGCTGATGCCGAGGGTGGAACCGACGGACAGGTCCACGTTGCGGGTGATGACGACCAGGGACTGCCCGGTGGCGACCAGGACCAGGATGGTCGCGTTGAGCAGCAGGTCCTTGATGCCCTGCTCGGACAGGAACTCGCTGTTGCCGGCCTGGGTGAGGGCGATCATCACCAGGAAGACGAGCAGGATGGCCAGTTCGCGCATCTTGAAGATGCGGTCCACCAGCCGGGTGGCGCCGGCCCCCGGCACGTCGGCCGCGGGGGCCTTCTCGGGTGCGGTGACCGTCATGCGGCGGCCCTCCCCGTGGCTGCGGCCATCACGGTCTCCTCGGTGGCGTCGGTGCGGGCTATCTCGGCGGTCAGGCGCCCCTCGTGCATCACCAGGACGCGGTCGGCCATGCCGAGGACCTCGGGCAGGTCGGAGGAGATCATCAGGACGGCCACGCCGTCGGCGGCAAGCCGGCTCAGCAGCCGGTGCACCTCGGCCTTGGTGCCGACGTCGATGCCGCGGGTAGGCTCGTCGACGATCAGCACCTTGGGGCCGGTGGCCAGCCACTTGGCCAGGACGACCTTCTGCTGGTTGCCGCCGGAGAGGGTCGCGACGGTGTCGGCGATGCGGGCGTACTTGACCTGGAGCTTGACCGCCCAGTCCAGGGAACGGCTGCGCTCGGCGCCGCGGTCCACGAGACCGGCCCGCACGGTCGTGCGCAGGCCGGTGAGGCCGATGTTGCGCTCGATGGACATGTCCATCACCAGACCCTGGGCGCGGCGGTCCTCCGGGACGAGGGCGAGACCGGCGGCCATCGCGGTGGAGGGGGCGCCGTTGACGAGCGGCTTCCCGTCGATCTCGACCTCCCCGGCGTCCCAGCGGTCGACGCCGAAGACGGCGCGGGCGACCTCGGTGCGTCCGGCGCCGACCAGTCCGGCCAGCGCGACGATCTCGCCGCGCCGCACCTCGAAGGAGACGTCGGTGAAGACGCCCTCGCGGGTCAGCCTGCGTACGCTGAGGGCGGTCTCGCCGGGCGCGACCTCCTGCTTGGGGTACAGCTCGTCGAGGTCGCGGCCGACCATGCGGCGCACCAGGTCGTCCTCGGTCATGCCCTCCAGGGGTTCGCTGGCGATCCAGGCGCCGTCGCGCAGGGTGGTGACCCGCGTGCAGATGCCGAAGATCTCCTCCAGGCGGTGGGAGATGAACAGCACCGCGGCGCCCTGGTCGCGCAGGGTGCGCACCACGCCGAAGAGGCGGGCCACCTCGCTGCCGGTGAGGGCGGCGGTGGGCTCGTCCATGATCAGCACGCGGGCGTCGAAGGAGAGCGCCTTGGCGATCTCGACGATCTGCTGGTCCGCGATGGACAGTCCGCGCGCGGGCCGGTCGGGGTCGAGTTCGACGCCGAGGCGCAGCATCAGGTCGGCGGTGGCGGCCCGGGTGGCCTTGTGGTCGATGCGGCCGAGGGCGCGGCGCGGCTGGCGGCCCATGAAGATGTTCTCGGCGATCGACAGGTCGGGAAAGAGGGTGGGCTCCTGGTAGATCACGGCGATGCCGGCGTCGCGGGCGTCGCCGGGGCCGTGGAAGACGACCGGTGCGCCGTCGAGCAGCACCTGGCCGGCGTCCGGCCGGTGCACTCCGGCCAGCGTCTTGATGAGGGTCGACTTTCCGGCGCCGTTCTCGCCGGCGAGGGCGTGCACCTCGCCGGGGAACAGCTCCAGGGAGACGTCCCGCAGCGCACGGACCGCGCCGAAGGACTTGGAGACGTCCCTGAGCGCCAGGACCGGGGCCGAACCCGTGTCGGACGGGTGGGTCATTTGGGGGCTCCTCGACGACGCCGGCGGGACGGCCCTCACGGCGTCGTGAAAGGTTTCAACTCGGTTGCCGGGGACGTTAGGCAGCGAGGGTATGTCACGTCAATGGTTCCGGGTCGAAAAAATTTCGATCTCCAAAGGTCACGACGGAGTCACGGAGTGCCGGAGCCGTGCGAAGGGTTGACACCCCTTCATGGGGCTCATAACTTCGCGTTCTGAATCGTTTCATCCACGGTCGTGCTCACAGCGGGCCACGACCCGATGCCACAGGAGCGCCGAAGTGACCGAGCTCGCCGCGGTGAAGGCCGCGCTCAAGACCCAGTCCGTCGAGACGCCGTCGTGGGCGTACGGCAACTCGGGCACCCGCTTCAAGGTGTTCGCCCAGGCCGGCGTTCCGCGCGACCCGTTCGAGAAGCTGGACGACGCGGCGAAGGTGCACGAGTTCACCGGCGTGGCCCCGACCGTGGCCCTGCACATCCCCTGGGACCGGGTCGAGGACTACGGCGCGCTGGCGGCGCACGCCGAGAAGCGGGGCGTGCGGATCGGCGCGATCAACTCCAACACCTTCCAGGACGACGACTACAAGCTGGGCAGCATCTGCCACCCCGACGCCGCGGTGCGCCGCAAGGCCGTCGACCACCTGCTGGAGTGCGTCGACATCATGGACGCAACCGGGTCGCGCGACCTGAAACTGTGGTTCGCCGACGGCACCAACTACCCCGGGCAGGACGACATCCGCTCCCGGCAGGACCGACTCGCCGAAGGGCTGGCCGAGGTGTACGAGCGGCTCGGCGAGGGGCAGCGGATGCTCCTGGAGTACAAGCTCTTCGAGCCGGCGTTCTACACGACCGACGTGCCGGACTGGGGCACCGCGTACGCCCACTGCCTGAAGCTGGGCGAGAAGGCGCAGGTCGTGGTCGACACCGGGCACCACGCCCCCGGCACCAACATCGAGTTCATCGTGGCGACGCTGCTGCGGGAGGGGAAGCTCGGCGGGTTCGACTTCAACTCGCGCTTCTACGCGGACGACGACCTGATGGTCGGGGCGGCCGACCCGTTCCAGCTGTTCCGCATCATGTACGAGGTGGTGCGCGGGGGCGGGTTCACGTCCGACGTGGCGTTCATGCTCGACCAGTGCCACAACATCGAGGCGAAGATCCCGGCGATCATCCGGTCCGTGATGAACGTGCAGGAGGCCACGGCCAAGGCGCTGCTGGTCGACGCTTCGGCCCTGGCCGAGGCGCAGGCCGCCGGGGACGTCCTGGAGGCGAACGCGGTGTTGATGGACGCGTACAACTCGGACGTGCGTCCGCTTCTCCGGGAGGTGCGGGAGGAGTCGGGGCTGGACCCCGAGCCCATGAAGGCGTACCGGGCGTCCGGTTGGGCCGAGAGGGTCGTGGCCGAGCGGGTGGGCGGCGAGCAGGCCGGGTGGGGGGCGTAGGCGTCTGCCGGTTTTCCGTTGTCCGCGGACCGCGGACCGCACGTGGCTGGTCGCGCCCACGCGGCGAAGCCGCACATGAGTACCGCCCCACGCCCCTCGCAGGGGCGCATCGCCGCCCTCGATCGAAAAGGCTCCGTCATGACATCCCACCCCGAGGCCTCCGCCCTCCTCGCCCGTTCCCATCGGCTCGGCGCCGATCCGCGCAACACCAACTACGCCGGCGGCAACGCGTCCGCCAAGGGCACCGCGACCGATCCCGTCACCGGGGGTGATGTGGAGCTGATGTGGGTCAAGGGGTCCGGCGGGGACCTCGGGACGCTCACCGAGGCGGGACTCGCGGTGCTGCGGCTGGACCGGATGCGGGCGCTCAAGGACGTCTACCCGGGCGTCGGGCGCGAGGACGAGATGGTCGCCGCCTTCGACTACTGCCTGCACGGCAAGGGCGGTGCCGCGCCCTCGATCGACACGGCGATGCACGGGCTGGTCGAGGCCGCCCACGTGGACCACCTGCACCCGGACTCCGGGATCGCGCTGGCCTGTGCGGCGGACGGCGAGAAGCTGACCGCCGAGTGCTTCGGGGACACCGTGGTGTGGGTGCCGTGGCGGCGGCCCGGGTTCCAGCTCGGGCTGGACATCGCGGCCGTCAAGGAGGCCAACCCGCAGGCGATCGGCTGCGTCCTCGGCGGGCACGGCATCACCGCCTGGGGCGACACCTCCGAGGAGTGCGAGCGCCATTCGCTGCACATCATCCGTACCGCCGAGGACTTCCTGGCCGAGCGCGGCAAGGCCGAGCCGTTCGGTCCGGTGATCGAGGGGTACGCGGCCCTGCCCGAGGCCGAGCGCCGGGAGCGGGCGGCGGCGCTGGCACCGTACGTCCGTGGTCTGGCGTCCCGGGACCGGGCGCAGGTCGGGCACTTCACGGACGCGGACGTCGTCCTCGACTTCCTCGCGCGCGCCGAGCACCCGCGGCTCGCCGCGCTCGGCACCTCCTGCCCGGACCACTTCCTGCGGACGAAGGTGCGCCCGCTGGTCCTGGACGTGGCGCCGACGGCGCCGCTGGACGAGGCCGTCGCCCGGCTCAAGGAGCTGCACGCGGCCTACCGCGAGGAGTACGCCGCCTACTACGAGCGGCACGCCGAGCCGGACTCCCCCGCCATGCGCGGCGCGGACCCGGCGATCGTGCTGGTGCCGGGCGTGGGCATGTTCAGCTTCGGCAAGGACAAGCAGACCGCGCGCGTGGCCGGCGAGTTCTACGTCAACGCGATCAACGTGATGCGCGGCGCGGAGGCGGTGTCGACGTACGCGCCGATCGAGGAGTCGGAGAAGTTCCGCATCGAGTACTGGGCGCTGGAGGAGGCCAAGCTCCAGCGGATGCCGAAGCCAAAGCCGCTGGCCACCCGCGTCGCGCTCGTCACCGGCGCGGGCAGCGGGATCGGCAGGGCGATCGCGCGCCGGCTGGTCGACGAGGGCGCGTGCGTCGTCGTCGCCGACCTGAACGCCGAGAACGCGGCCGAGGTCGCCGAAGAGCTGGGCGGGGACGACAAGGCCGTCGCCGTGACCGTCGACGTCACCTCCGAGGAACAGATCGCCGACGCCTTCAAGGCGGCCGTGCTCGCCTTCGGCGGGGTCGACCTGGTGGTCAACAACGCGGGCATCTCCGTCTCCAAGCCGCTCCTGGAGACCACGGCGAAGGACTGGGACCTCCAGCACGACATCATGGCCCGGGGCTCCTTCCTCGTCTCGCGCGAGGCGGCCCGGGTGATGACGGCGCAGGAGCTGGGCGGCGACATCGTCTACATCGCGTCGAAGAACGCCGTGTTCGCCGGTCCGAACAACATCGCCTACTCCGCCACCAAGGCCGACCAGGCCCACCAGGTGCGCCTGCTCGCCGCCGAGCTGGGCGAGCACGGCATCCGGGTCAACGGCGTCAACCCCGACGGCGTGGTGCGCGGTTCCGGGATCTTCGCGGGCGGCTGGGGCGCCCAGCGCGCCGCCGTGTACGGGGTGCCGGAGGAGAAGCTGGGCGAGTTCTACGCCCAGCGGACGCTGCTCAAGCGCGAGGTGCTGCCCGAGCACGTCGCGAACGCCGTGTTCGCGCTGACCGGGGGCGACCTGACCCACACCACCGGCCTGCACGTCCCGGTCGACGCCGGCGTCGCCGCCGCGTTCCTGCGATGAGGACCGGGGACTCCGGGTCGTACGCGGCGGTCGACCTCGGCGCGTCCAGCGGGCGCGTCATGGTCGGCCGCGTCGGCCCCGACCGGCTGGAGCTGACCGAGGCGCACCGCTTCCCGAACCGGCCCGTCCGCACGCCCGAGGGGCTGCGCTGGGACGTCCTCGCGCTGTACGCCGGTGTGCTGGACGGGCTGCGGGCGGCCGGGCCGGTGGACTCGGTGGGCGTGGACAGCTGGGCCGTCGACTACGGCCTCCTGGACGCGGACGGGGCGCTGCTCGGCAACCCCGTGCACTACCGGGACGCCCGCACCGAGGGCGTCCCCGAGCAGGTGTGGGCCTCGCTGCCCGCCGGGGAGCTGTACGCGGCGACCGGGCTGCAGTACGCGCCCTTCAACACCCTGTACCAGCTCGTCGCCGCCCGGGACACGGCCCAGTTCGCGGCGGCCCGGCGGCTGTTGCTCGTCCCGGACCTGCTGACGTACTGGCTGACCGGCGAGCAGGGCACGGAGCTGACCAACGCCTCCACCACCCAGCTCGTCGACCCCCGCACCCGGGACTGGTCGCGCGAGGTGGCGGACCGGCTGGGGATCGACCTCGGCCTGTTCGCGCCGCTGCGCAGGCCCGGTGACGCGGCGGGACTGTTGCGGCCCGAGGTGCTGGAGGAGACGGGGCTGACGGGTCCGGTGCCGGTGACGGCGGTCGGTTCGCACGACACCGCCTCCGCGGTGGCCGCCGTTCCGGCCGTGGACGAGCGGTTCGCCTACATCTGCACCGGCACCTGGTCGCTGGCCGGCCTGGAACTGACCGCACCGGTGCTGACGGAGGAGAGCCGGGCCGCCAACTTCACCAACGAACTCGGTCTGGACGGCACCGTCCGCTACCTGCGCAACATCATGGGTCTGTGGCTGCTCCAGGAGTGCGTACGCGCCTGGGGCGACCCGGACCTCGGCGGGCTGCTCGCTCAGGCGGCGCGGGTGCCGGCGCTGCGGTCGGTGGTCGACGCGGGGGACGCGGCCTTCCTGGCGCCCGGGCGGATGCCGGAGCGGATCGCCGCGGCCTGTCGCGACTCGGGGCAGCCGGTGCCCGGGACGCCCGCCGAGGTGACCCGGTGCATCCTCGACTCGCTGGCGCTGGCCCACCGCAGGGCCGTGGCGGACGCCCAGCGGCTGGCCGGGCACCCCGTCGACGTGGTGCACGTGGTCGGCGGCGGCACCCGCAACGCGCTGCTGTGCCAGTTGACCGCCGACGCCTGCGGGCTGCCGGTGGTGGCGGGGCCGACCGAGGCCGCCGCGCTGGGCAACGTCCTGGTGCAGGCCCGCGCCCAGGGTCTGGTCGGCGACCTCGGCGGGATGCGCCGGCTGCTGGCCCGCACCCAGTCGCCGGCCCGCTACGAACCGCGCGGCGACACGGCGCGCTGGCGGGCGGCCGAGGCCCGACTCGCCGACCGGTGAACCGGGGCTCCCCACAGTCCGATCGGCCGACTAGCCTGCACTCATCATTCATCCGACGACCGAGCCACAAGGAGCCGCGATGCGTGTCGCTCTGTTCCTGACCTGCGTCAACGACACGCTCTATCCGGACACCGGCCGCGCCGTGGTGAGGCTGCTCACCCGCCTCGGCGTCGAGGTCGACTTCCCGACGGCCCAGACGTGTTGCGGGCAGGCGCACTACAACACCGGTTACCGGCACGAGGCCGAGCCGCTGGCCCGGCGCTTCGCCGACGTCTTCGCGGGCTACGAGGCGATCGTGACGCCCTCGGGCTCCTGCGGCGCGATGGTGCGGGAGCTGTACCCGCGCATGGGCGAGCGGGCGCGGGCGGAAGGGCGTGGGGACACGCTCGCGGCCGTGCTGGCGCCGGTGGTGCCGAAGACGTACGAGCTGACGGAGTTCCTCGTGGACGTGCTCGGGGTGACCGACGTGGGGGCGTACTACCCGCACACGGTGACGTACCACCCGACCTGCCACGGGCTGCGCAGCCTCGGCCTGGGCGACCGGCCGCGGCGGCTGCTGGAGGCGGTGAAGGGGCTGGAACTGGTGGAACTGCCGGGCGCCGAGGAGTGCTGCGGCTTCGGCGGCACCTTCGCCGTGAAGAACTCCGACGTGTCGGCGGCGATGGGCGCGGACAAGGTGCGCAACGCCGAGTCCACCGGCGCGGACGTGCTGTGCGCGGCCGACAACTCCTGTCTGATGCACATCGGCGGCACCATGGCCCGGCTGCGCACGGGCATGCGGCCGGTGCACATCGCGGAGATCCTGGCGAGCACCGAGGAGGCGGTGGCCGCATGAGCGGGACCTTCGTCGGGATGCCGGCCTTTCCGCGGGCGGCGCGGGAGGCGGTGCGCGACACGACGCTGCGCGGCAACCTCCGCCACGCCACCCGCACCATCCGGGACAAGCGGGCCCGCGCGGTCGCCGAACTGGACGACTGGGCGGCGCTGCGCGAGGCCGGGAAGCAGATCAAGGACCACACACTGCGCCACCTCGACCGGTACCTGGTGCAGGTGGAGGAGGCGGTCACGGCCGCCGGCGGCACGGTGCACTGGGCCGCCGACGCGGACGAGGCGAACGAGATCGTCGCCCGGCTGGTCGAGGAGACCGGCGAGTCGGAGGTGGTCAAGGTCAAGTCGATGGCGACGCAGGAGATCGCCCTCAACGAGGCCCTGGAGGCGCGGGGCGTCCACGCCTACGAGACCGATCTCGCCGAACTCATCGTGCAGTTGGGCAAGGACCGGCCCTCGCACATCCTGGTGCCCGCCATCCACCGCAACCGGGGCGAGATCCGGGACATCTTCCGCTCCGAGATGAGCGAGTGGGGCCGTCCCGCGCCCGAGAACCTGACGGACACGCCCGCCGAACTGGCGGAGGCGGCCCGGCTGCACCTGCGGGAGAAGTTCCTGCGGGCCAAGGTCGGTATCTCCGGAGCCAACTTCGTCGTCGCCGAGACCGGCACGCTGGTGGTCGTGGAGTCGGAGGGCAACGGGCGGATGTGCCTGACCCTGCCCGAGACGCTGATCTCGGTCGTCGGCATCGAGAAGATCGTGCCGAGGTGGCAGGACCTGGAGGTCTTCCTGCAGACCCTCCCCCGCTCCTCGACGGCCGAGCGGATGAACCCGTACACGTCCATGTGGACCGGCACCACCGACGAGGACGGCCCGCGCACCTTCCACCTGGTCCTGCTGGACAACGGACGCACCGACACCCTCGCGGACGAGGTCGGCCGCCAGGCGCTGCGCTGCATCCGCTGCTCGGCCTGCCTGAACGTCTGCCCGGTGTACGAGCGGGCCGGCGGCCACGCCTACGGCTCGGTCTACCCGGGGCCGATCGGCGCCATCCTCAGTCCCCAGCTGCGGGGCACCGGCAGTGAGATCGACGCCTCGCTGCCGTACGCGTCCTCGCTGTGCGGGGCCTGCTACGAGGTGTGCCCGGTCGCCATCGACATCCCCGAGGTGCTGGTGCACCTGCGCGAGCGGGTGGTGCAGGGCGGCCCGGCCGTCCGGGGCGGCAACCGGGTGGTGCTCAAGCCCGCCAAGGGGCACGCCGCCGAGCGGGCGGCGATGCGGGCGGCGCAGTGGGCGTTCACCCGCCCGGGCGCGCTGCGGGCCGGGCAGCGCCTGGCCTCGCGCACCCGGCGCCTGCATCCGCGCACGCTGCCCGGTCCCGGGCGGGCGTGGAGCGGCAGCCGGGACCTGCCGGCGGTGCCCGCGGAGCCGTTCCGGGACTGGTGGCAGCGCACGCGCGGCGGAAAGGACGGGGCGAAGTGAGCAGCAGGGAACGCGTTCTGGGGCGGGTACGGCGGGCGCTGGCGGACGTGCCGGCCGACGCACGGCCCTACGAGGAGGCCGTCGCCCGGGACTATCTGCGCGAGCACGGGCAGCGGTCCGTCGCGGAGACG
Source organism: Streptomyces ardesiacus (assembly GCF_003112575.1). GTDB lineage: Bacteria > Actinomycetota > Actinomycetes > Streptomycetales > Streptomycetaceae > Streptomyces > Streptomyces ardesiacus. The sequence continues at coordinate 970,889 of NZ_BEWC01000001.1, read as the reverse complement.
GTGGACCTGCTCGCCGAGAACCTGGCGGACTACCGGGCGATCGTGCACCGGTGCGCGGAGGAGGAGCTGCCCGGGCTGCTCGCCCGTCTCCTGTCCGCGCACGGGTCGCGGACCGTGGTGGTGCCGCCGGGGCTGCCGGCGCAGTGGACGGCGGCCGCCGACGTGACCCTGGTCCAGGACCTGGCGGCGAGCACGGCTCCGGAACTCGACGAGGTCGACAGTGTGGTCACCGGCTGCGCCGTGGCCGTCGCCGAGACCGGCACGATCGTCCTGGACGGCTCCCCCGACCAGGGCCGCCGCCGCATCACCCTGGTCCCTGACCATCACGTCTGCGTCGTGCGCGTGCCGGACCAGGTGGTCCCGTCGGTCCCCCGGGCCCTCGAACGCCTCGACCCGGCCCGCCCGTTGACGTGGATCTCCGGACCGTCGGCGACCAGCGACATCGAACTGGACCGGGTCGAGGGGGTGCACGGGCCCCGCACCCTGGAAGTGGTGCTGCTGGGCGGCTCGTAGCACCGCCGGGGTGTCGCTGAGTACACCCCGGGATACGGGCTCTGCGCCCCGTGTGGCCCAGGCCCGCGCTCCGTAGCGTCTTCCACGAGGCACCGCACCGGGCGGGCCGTACGGAAGGTGATGACGATGTTTCGTTCCGGAGCGCGGGACACGCGGCGACCGGGCCCCGCCCCCGAGGCCCTCCGGCTCGTCAAGGTGAGGCGGACCTACGGCTCGGCGGAGAACGCCGTGACCGCGCTGGACGGGGTGACCCTGAGCCTGGCGCGCGGCACGTTCACGGCGGTGATGGGGCCGTCGGGCTCGGGCAAGTCGACGCTGCTGCAGTGCGCGGCGGGCCTCGACCGGCCGGACGGCGGCATCGTGTGCGTGGACGGCAAGGAGCTGACGGGTGGCGGCGAGGCGGAACTGACGAGGTTCCGGCGCGGCCGGGTCGGGTTCGTGTTCCAGCAGTACAACCTCCTGGAGACGCTGACCGTCGCGCAGAACACGGTGCTTCCGCTGAAGCTGGCCGGGCGGCGCGTCGACCGGAATCGGGCACGGGAGATCCTGACGTCGGTCGGTCTCGGGGACCGGCTCGGCCACCGGCCCGATCAGCTCTCGGGCGGTCAGCGGCAGCGGGTGGCGATCGCGCGGGCCCTCGTCACCGAACCGCGGGTGATCTTCGCGGACGAGCCGACGGGCGCGCTGGACACCCGCAGCGCGCGGCAGGTGCTGCTCCTGCTCCAGGAGGCGGTGCGGGTGCACGGGCGGACCGTGGTGATGGTGACGCACGACCCGGTCGCCGCGTCGTACGCCGACTCGGTGGTCTTCCTCGCCGACGGCCGGCTGGCGGGGCGGATGGAGTCGCCGAGCCCGGACGCGGTCGCGGAGCGCCTCGCGCACCTGGGCGACGACATGCCGGTGGGGGTGTGAGCGATGTTCACACTGGCTCTCCGGTCGATCCGGCGACGTCCGGGACGCTTCCTCGCGACGCTGCTGTCCGCCTTTCTGGGGGCGGCGATCATCATGACGTTCAACTCGATGCACGACACGGCCGGGCAGGACGGCGTCGACCCGGTCAGTTCGCAGACGCTGGGCACGACGGCGGGGGTCGTGGGCGGCTACGGAACCCTGCTGGTGTTCTTCGCGGTGGCCTCGACGCTGACGGTCAACGTGCGTCAGCGCACCGCCGAGCTGGAGCTGCTGCGCTGCTCGGGCGCGACGCCCGCGCAGATCAAACGCATGGTGGTGGGCGAGGCGGCGGTCGTGGCCCTGGTGGGCGCGGCGTCGGCGATCGGGCCGGCCGTGCTCGGCGGGCGGGCGCTGCTGGGGATGTTCCAGGACAGCGGCCAGGTGGCACGGTCCGTGGACCACTCCTTCGGGCCCGTCGCACTGCTGAGCGGCGTGGCCGTCACCCTGCTCGCGTCGGCGGGCGCCGCGTTCCTGGCGGTGCGGCGGGTGACGCGGGGCCGCCGGGAGCGGGCCGGGGCGAAGCGGTACCTGGCGTACGCGGCGCTGGCCACCGGGGCCGCGGGGGCCTGCTCCACCTTCCTGTTCTCGGCGACGGACGAGACGCTGATGGCGGCGCCGGCCTACGGGGCGATCCTGCTGTCGGTGGGTTTCGCGCTGCTGTCGCCGCGGCTGTTGAAGGGCGTGCTGGACCGGCTGCCGCTGAGCGGTGCGAGCGGCTGGCTGGCCGTGCGCAATCTGCGGGAGCGGACGGACCAGTTGGCCGGGATCCTGGTGTCGCTGATCATGTTCACCGCCGTGTCGACGGCGACGGTCACGATGCAGGCGGTGGAGAGCGACGCGGTGAAGGCCTCGGGCCTGGTGAAGTCGGTCGACGCCAAGAACCTGGAGACACTGAACCTCACGGTGGTCGGCGTCATCGCAGTGTTCGTCTGTGTGATGCTGGTCAACTCGCTGTACGCGGCGACGACGTACCGCGCCCGTGAATTCGGTCAACAGCGGCTGGCTGGTGCGACGCCGGCGCAGGTGCTGGGCGTGGTGGCCGCCGAGGGAGTGGTCCTGACGGTGACGGGGGTGTTCTTCGGCACGGTGGCCGCGCTGGCCGGTGCGGTGCCGTTCACGGTGGTCCGCACCGACGCGGTGCTGCCCGACCAGTTCCTCGGTGTGTGGCTCGCGATGGTGGCGCTGGCGGCGGCGGTGACGCTGGGGACGAGCCTGGGCACGGCCCGGCGGGTGCTGCGGACACCGGCGGCGGAGGCGGTGACGCTGGCCGCGTGACCGGTCGGGGCGAAGGGGAGGGGGCGACCGCCGTGGCGGTCGCCCCCTCCTTTTTTCCGGCCGGTCGGCGCGTCAGTCGGCCTTGGCGTACTCCTTCGCCATGCTGCCCGCGAAGTCGTACACGACGCACGCTCCGTCGCCCACGACCCATGCGTCGTGGCCGGGCGAGCAGACGAAGACGTCGCCGGCGCCCACCTCGCTCTCGGTGCCGTCGTCCATGCGGACGTGCATGCGTCCCTCCACGACGTAGCAGTTGTGGTGGATCATGCAACTGTCGGTGCCGGCGATCGGCCCCACGGACTCCGACCAGCGCCAGCCCGGTTCGAAGGTGGCGACGGCGAAGTCGAGTCCTTCCATGTGGACGGCTTCGATGTGGCCGCGCGGGAAGTCGCGCCGCTCGTCCGGCTTGTCGAGCGTCTTTGCCTCCAGCATGACGCTTCTCCTTTCCCTGGCTCCACCACTCCATCGTCCGCCTGTCAACTCGGCGGCGCCATCCGGGGAGCGCGCGGCCTCAGCGGGGCGTGCCGCAGAGTGCGGCGAAGCGGGCCGCGTCCACGTTGCCGCCGGAGAGGATCACGCCGACGCGGCGGGGCAGGGCGTCGATCCGGCCGCTGAGGAGGGCTGCCAGCGCGGTGGCGCCGCTGGGTTCCAGGACGGTCTTCAGCCGTTCGAAGGCGAACCGCATGGCGTCCCTGATCTCGTCGTCGGAGACCAGCACGACACCGTCGAGGAGGCGCCGGTTGACGGAGAACGTCAGCTCGCCGGGAGTGGGCAGGGCCTGGCCGTCGGCGATGGTGCGCGGCACGGGCACGGTGACGCGACGCCCCGCCGCCAGGGAGCGCCGGGTGTCGTCACCGGCCTCCGGCTCGACGCCGATCACCCGGGTGCCGGGGTGCAGTCCCTTGACGGCGGTGGCGCTCCCGGCGATCAGGCCGCCGCCGCCGACGGGTGCGACCAGCGCGTCCAGTTCCCCCGTCTCCTCGACCAGTTCGAGGGCGGCGGTGCCCTGGCCGGCGATGACGTGCGGGTGCTCGTAGGGCGGGATCAGGGTCAGGCCCCGGTCGGCGGCCAGCGCCTCGGCGATCGCCACGCGGTCGCCGGTGTAGCGGTCGTAGGTGACGATCTCGGCGCCGTAGCCCGTGGTGGCGTCCCGTTTGGAGGGCGGGGCGTCCTCGGGCATGACGATCACGGCGGTGGTGCCCAGCTCGCGTGCGGCCAGGGCGACGGCCTGGGCGTGGTTGCCCGAGGAGTAGGCGGCGACGCCCCGGGCGAGCTGCTCCGGCGCGAGACGTGAGGCCGCGTTGTAGGCGCCGCGGAACTTGAAGGCGCCGACCCGCTGGAGGTTCTCGCACTTGAGGCGGACCTCGGCGCCGACGAGGGCGTCCAGGGTGCGCGAGCGCAGCACCGGGGTGCGGTGGGCGACGCCCTCGATGCGGGCGGCGGCGGAGCGGACGTCGTCGAGGGTGACCGGCGGGGTGGTGGGCGTCACGGGTGTCCTCACGGGGTGTCGGCGGCCGGGCCCTGGGCGGCGCGGGCCTGGGAGAGGTAGTGGTAGGCGGAGGCGCGGGAGATGCCGAGCCGGGCGGCGACGTGCTCGACCGAGCGGCGCACGGCGAACACGCCGCGCCCGTCGAGGTCGCGGAACAGCTCCAGGCGCCGTTCCCGGTCCAGCGCCGCCCAGCTGGTGTCCCGGCGCAGCGGGTGGTCGTCCACGATGGCCTCGACCACGGCGTCGATGTCGTCGCCGAAGGTGGTCGCCGGTACTTCGGCGGGGGTGCCGGCGGTGCCGGCGAGGGCGCCGAGGAGGGCGTGCGCGCGGTCGACGGCGGTGACGTCCAGGTTGACGCACAGGGCGCCGAAGACGGAGTCCGTGGAGTCGCGCAGCACCATGGTGGAGGACTTGAGCAGCGTGCCGTCGGGCGTGCGCGTGACGTAGTTCAGCTCGTCGCGCGCGTCGTCGCCGCGGGCCAGGACGCGCATGCCGATCTCGCTCATCGCCCCGCCCACGGTCCGCCCGGTGACCGACCCGGCGACGGCCACGACCGAGTGCTCGGGGGTCCGGTAGTCGTGGAGCACGGCCTCGCAGACCGGTCCGAACGTCGCGGCGATCCCCTCGACGACGGGGCGCAGCGCGGCGAGGACGGCGTCGCGTTCGGCGTCCAGGGCGGCGGGGTCGGTCATCGGTGCCTCCAGGCTCGGGCTCCAAGGAAGACCCAGACTACACGTCCAGAGACTGGACAGACAGTCCAATCACTACCGCGGCGGATCTCGCCGTCACGGAGCCCGCCGTCACAGATCCCGCCGTCACAGATCCCGCTGCCGCGGACCCTTGCCGTTTGACATCCGGACGCGATGTGATCATGCTTCTACTAATGAATTAATGAAAGCATGGAAGGTGACGTGGTCGAGTACCGAATCGATCGGCAGAGCGGCATCCCGGCCTACGTGCAGATCGTGCGGCAGACGGAGCAGGCGCTCCGGATGGGTGTGCTGCGGGTCGGGGACAAACTCCCGACGGCCAAGGAGGTCGTCGCCGCCACCGCCATCAACCCCAACACCGTGTTCCGGGCCTACCGCGACATGGAGCAGGCCGGCCTGGTCCGCTCCCGGCGCGGCCTCGGCACCTTCGTGACGCGGTCGCTGGCCCGTCCCGGCGCGGAGGACGACTCGCCCCTGCGGACGGAGGCCGCCGCCTGGGTCGCACGGGCCCTGGCTGCCGGGCTGGAGCGGGACGACGTACTCGCCCTGGTCACGGCGGCTCTCGACGAGCACGAGCACGAGCGGAGCGGGCGGGACGACCGGGGGCACGAGCACCACCGGCAGGACGAGAACGACCCGGGTGACCGGGGACGGAAACAGGAGGACGCATGACCGGGCCTGACGAGCCCGCCGCGCTGCACGCCACGGAACTCGGGTTCCGCTACCGGGCGCGTGGCGAGTGGGCGCTGCGGGAGTGCGGGTTCACGGTGCCCCGCGGCCGTATCACCGCGCTGGTCGGACGCAACGGCGCCGGCAAGAGCACGCTGCTGCACCTGGCCGGCGGGCTGCTGCGCCCCGCGCACGGGGAGATACGCGTCCTGGGCGCCGCACCGGGCGGTGGCGCGGCCCGCTCGCGGGTCGCCCTGCTGACCCAGGACAAGCCGCTCTACCCGCGCTTCACCGTGGCCGACACCCTGCGCATGGGCGGCAGGCTGAACGCCTCGTGGGACCAGCCGGTCGCCGAGCGCGTCGTGCGCGAGGGCGGCATCGCCCTGTCCGCCAGGGTGGGCGAGCTCTCGCCGGGGCGGCGCACCCGCGTGGCGCTCGCCCTGGCGCTCGGCAAGCGGCCGGAACTGCTCCTGCTGGACGAGCCGCTCGCCGACCTCGACCCGGTGGTGCGCGGCGAGATCATGGCGACGCTGATGGCCGAGGCGGCGGAGCGCGAGGTGAGCATCGTGCTCTCCTCGCACGTCCTGCCCGATCTGGAGCAGACCTGCGACTGGGTGGTGCTGCTGCGGGCCGGCCGGGTGGAGCTGAGCGAGGACGCCGACGCGCTGCGCGAGGGCCACGCCCTGCTCACCGGTCACGTCGAGGAGGAGCCGACGCTGCGGGAGCACACCGTGGTGCACCGCCGCACGCACGGACGGCAGCTGACCGCCCTGGTCCGGCCGCGCGGTCCGGTCGGCGGCACCTGGCACGTCGAGCGGCCGGGCCTGGAGGAGATCCTGCTCGGCCACCTCCAGGACGGTACCCGTGGCGCGAAGGGGGCGGCGGCGTGAAGGGGACGCTGTGGCTGGCCTGGCGCCAGCAACGGGCACTGGTCGCCTGCGCCGTCGTGGTCGTGCTGGCCGCCGCCGCGCTCGCCGCGTACTTCCGCGCGGGCATGCTCGACGATCTGCGCAGCGGGCTGTTCGACCACTGCGACCCGGGGCCGCTGTACTGCACACGGGCCCCGGACGGGCTGCCCCAGTTCCTGGACGTCGAGCCGCTCAGACTGCTCGGCGCGCTCAATCTCGTGCTGCCCGTCCTGGTCGGCGTGTTCTGGGGCGCCCCGCTGCTGGGCCGGGACCGGGAACTGGGCACCCACCAGATGGTCCTGTCCCAGGGCGTCGGCCGCGCCCAGTGGTTCGCCTCCCGGTTCGCCCTGGCGGCCCTGGGGACGGCGGTGCTGTCCGGGGCGCTCGCCCTGCTGTTCCGGTGGTGGTGGGAGCCTGCCGTCAACCGCAGCTACGGCGTGTTCTGGTACGAGGCCACCGCGCTGACCGGCTCGGGCCCTTCACTGGTGGCCGCCGCGCTGTTCGGGCTGGCGGTGGGCACCCTCGCCGGTCTGCTGACGCGCCGGGTGCTGTCCGCGGCGGCCTGGACGCTGCTGGTCACCGGCGCGGTGGCGGTGCTGGTGCAGTGGACGCACCGGGCCCGCCTGCTGGTCCCGCCGCACCGGTACGTCAGCGACGGCTGGCAGCCCAAGGAACCGATGGGCGACAAGTGGTCCACGGGGCACTACGGCCTGATCACCGGCTCCGGCCGCCGGGACTCCGCGGCGGAGTGCCCCTTCCCCTCCGGCCGGGAGCTGCGGGAGTGCATGACCGGTCACGGGTATGTCTCCCGCTACTACGAGGCCAATCCGGCCGGCGACTACTGGGCCTTCCAGTGGGCCGACACGGCGCTGCTCGGCGGCCTCGCCCTCGTCCTCCTCCTCGTCACCGTCCTTCTGCTGCGCCGCCGGGTCTGACCCCGCTCGCCGGGTCTGCCCCCGCCCGCCCGATCCGCCCCTGTCCGCCGTCCCACTGCCCGACGAAGCCACCTTCCGAGCCATCCGTACGGAGGTCCCCATGCCCAAGGACGCCAAGTCCCCGAAGAAGCTGCGCAGCAACCGCGCCGCGCTCACCCACAAGGTCGGGTACGCGCTACGCCACCCCGAGCGCGTCGCCCCCTACGTCCGCCGGGCCGGCCGGGACGCGTGGCTGCGGGTCAAGCACCCCGACCACGTCGGCTACTACCGGGCGGTGATGGCCTCCGACACCCGGCGCAACCCGGAGGCCGCGGTCGGCAGCCGGACCCACGACCGCTGGCTGGCGCTCGGGCAGATGCAGTTCGACTACCTGGTCGAGCACGGGCTGCGCCCCGAGCACCGCATGCTCGACATCGGCTGCGGCAACCTGCGCGGCGGCTGGCGCTTCATCGACCACCTCGACACCGGCCACTACTACGGCATCGACATCTCGCCGGACATCCTGATCGCCGCCAAGAAGACCCTGACCGAGCGCGGGCTCCAGGCGAAGCTGCCCCACCTGACCATCACCGGGGACCTGCGGCTGGAGTTCCTGCCCGACGACCACTTCGACGTCATCCACGCGCACAGCGTCTTCTCGCACTCGCCGCTGAGCGTCATCGACGAGTGCCTCGCGCACGTCGGCCGTGTCCTGACCGGCACGGGGTTCTTCGACTTCACCTTCGACCGGACGGAGGGCACCGAGCACCAGGTGCTCCGCGAGGACTTCTACTACCGCACGGACACCCTGCTCACCCTCGCCGCCCAGCACAACCTGCACGCGCGGTTCATGGACGACTGGGAGAAGCGGCCGCACGGCCAGTCCAAGATCCGGGTGAGCCGCTCGCCGCTGTCCTAAGGGGCACCCGCTCTCCCGCACCGAGGGGCCGGACCACGCGTCCGGCCCCTACGGGCGCGGGTTGACGCGCCGCCAGGCGGGCCGCGAGTCCGCGCCCCGGCGGCCGGCCGCGGCGGCGCAACGCGGGCAGACCCGGCGGACGGCGTCGGCCGCTCCGCCGGACTCGGGCAGCACGTCCGTCCAGACGACCGCCGGGAAACGGGAGAGCCCGGAGCGGTGAAGGGACAGTCCGCACACGGTCTCGTTCCTGCCCCGCTCCCAGGCGTGCACCTCGCCGGACGGCAGCCAGCGGCCGTCGTCCTCGTCCCACCAGCGGCCGGAGGCCGCCACCTCGTAGCGCCGTGTCCTGGCCATGGCTCCCGGGTGCCCCGTGGGGTCCGCGCCCACACGCGCGTACCTCCTCCTGTGTGATCACTCCGCAAGCCCTGCCCGATTGGGGCGTTTTATCTGCTTAGCATGCGGGGTCCGCGCATCGCCCCGCTGTACGAGAGGACACCAGATGGCGCCCACGGGCCGTCCCCGCGCACTGGCCGAGCACGCCTTCTCCCCGCACGACGCCGTACTGGGCGCCGCCGTCCGGCACCTCGGCCGCCGGCGTTTCCTCACCGTGACCGCTGCCGCCGCCGCGCTCGCCTTCACCACCAACCTGCCGGCCCGCGGCGCGGTCGCCGCCCCCGAACGCGCCGCCCGGATCAGCAAAGACCCCTTCACCCTCGGTGTCGCCTCCGGGGATCCGCTGCCCGACTCGGTGCTGCTGTGGACCCGGCTGGCGCCCGAGCCGTTCCTGGAGGACGGCGGGATGGGCACGGAGCGGGTCACGGTCGAGTGGGAGGTGGCCCTGGACGAGCACTTCGCGGGTGTCCTGTTCCGGGGCACCGCCGACGCCCACGCCGAGTACAACCACAGCGTCCACGTGGACGTGAAGGGCCTCACGCCCGGGACCGTCTACTACTACCGCTTCCGCGCCGGCACCTGGCTCAGCCCGGCCGGCCGTACCCGCACCGCCCCGGCGGCGGGCAGCGCCGCGGCGTCGCTGAAGCTCGCGGCGGTCGCCTGCCAGGCCTACATGGACGGCTATTACACCGTGCTCCGCCATGTCGCCCAGGACGACGTGGACGTGGTGTTCCACCTCGGCGACTACCTGTACGAGTACGCGGTGAACTCCGAGGGCGGGCAGCGCCGCTACACCGACGTCACGCTGCCCGACGTGTTCAACCGGGAGACGATGACCCTCGCGGACTACCGGCTGCGCTACTCCCTCTACAAGACCGACGGGGACCTGCGGGCCGCGCACGCCGCGCACCCCTTCGTCGTCGCCTGGGACGACCACGAGACCGAGAACAACTACGCGGGCAGCATCCCGGAGAACGACATCCCGCCGGCCGAGTTCCTGCTGCGCCGGGCCGCCGCCTACCGGGCGTACTGGGAGAACCAGCCGCTGCGCGCGGCCCAGTTGCCGCAGGGTCCCGACGCCCGCCTGTACCGCCGGCTGCACTGGGGCACGCTTGCCCAGTTCGACATCCTCGACACCCGCCAGTACCGCTCGGACCAGGCCTACGACGACCGGCCGCACGCCCCCGGCGCCGAGTCGGACGACCCGGCGCGCACCATCACCGGCGCCGCGCAGGAGCAGTGGCTGCTCGACGGCTGGAAGGGCTCGACCGCGCTGTGGAACGTGATGCCCCAGCAGGTGTGCTTCTCCCAGCGCAAGTTCGACGTGACCGCGGACGCCGCGCTCTCCATGGACGCCTGGGACGGCTACCGGGCCTCGCGCGACCGGGTGGTCGCCGGGGCGAAGGCCGCCGGGGTGGACAACTGGCTGATCCTCACCGGTGACGTGCACGTGGGCTACGCCCTCGACGTCAAGGAGGACTTCGACGACCCGGCCTCCGCCACCGTCGGCACCGAAGTCACCTGCACCTCGGTGGCCAGCGGCCGGGACGGCGTGGAGAAGCCCGCCAACTGGGACCTGTACATGAAGGCCAATCCGCACATGAAGTTCTACAACGGCAAGCGCGGTTACGTCCGGGCCGAACTCGGCCGCCAGGCCACCCACCTCGACTTCCGGACGGTCTCCGCCATCAGCACGCCCGGCGCCGCCGTCACCACCGCCGCGTCCTTCGTCACCGAGGCGGGCGAGCCGGGACTCAAGCCCGCCTGATCCCCCTTCGGCCACGCGGAGCGGGCCCGCGTACTGCACATGGCACCCGTCACGTCCCCCATAGCGCGAAACCGACCGGCGCCGGGCATCCCCGCGGGCCTTTGCGGCAAGGCCTGTGACTTCGCCGCAGGCGCACCGTGGCCCACGGTCGCCCACCGAACACCGCTGTCTCGCACAGCACTCGAAGGAGGCTCATCGCATGGTCGGCAGACATGCCGCGCGCAGCCGCCGCGCAGCCCTCACTGCGCTCGGCGCCCTGGTCCTGACCGCACTCCCCTCGGCCGCGTCGGCAGCCCCGCCACCCGCCCCGGCACCGCGGCCCGCCGCGGCCCGCACGCCCGACGCCGCCGTGGCCCCGGCGCGCATGCTGAGCGCGATGGAGCGCGACCTGAAGCTGGCGCCCGGACAGGCGGCGGCCCGGCTGGTCAACGAGGCGGAGGCGGGCACCCGCGCGGGCATGCTGCGCAACACGCTGGGCGACCGCTTCGCCGGGGCCTGGGTGAGCGGCGCGACCTCCGCCGAGCTGACCGTCGCCACCACCGACGCCGCGGACACCGCGGCCATCGAGGCACAGGGCGCCAAGGCGGCGGTCGTCGGCAGGAACCTGGCCGAGCTGCGCGCCGTGAAGGAGAAGCTCGACACCGCCGCCGTGCGGACCCGGTCCCGGCAGACCCCGGTGTGGTACGTCGACGTGATGGCCAACCGGGTCACCGTCCAGGCCACCAGCGAGTCGGCGGCGGCCTCCTTCCTGACGGCCGCCGGGGTGCCGGCCCAGGACGTGAAGGTCCAGGTCTCGCCGGACCAGCCGAGGGTCCTGGAGGACCTCGTCGGCGGCGACGCCTTCTACATCGACGACCGGGCCCGCTGCTCCATCGGGTTCTCCGTCACCAAGGACGACCAGCAGGGCTTCGCCACGGCGGGGCACTGCGGCAACCCGGGCGCCACCACCACCGGCTTCAACGAGGCCGCCCAGGGCACCTTCCAGGCCTCGACCTTCCCCGGCAAGGACATGGCCTGGGTCGGGGTCAACTCCGGCTGGACCGCGACGCCGGACGTGAAGGCGCAGAACGGCGAGAAGATCCAGCTCGCCGGTTCGGTGGAGGCGCTCGTGGGGGCCTCCGTGTGCCGTTCCGGATCCACGACGGGCTGGCACTGCGGCACGGTCCAGCAGCACGACACCAGCGTCACCTACCCGGAGGGCACGGTCGACGGGCTGACCCGGACGACGGTGTGCGCGGAGCCCGGGGACTCCGGCGGCCCCTTCGTCTCGGGCACCCAGGCGCAGGGCACCACGTCGGGCGGCTCGGGCGACTGCACGAACGGCGGGACGACCTTCTACCAGCCGGTCAACCCGCTGCTCAGCGAGTTCGGCCTCACCCTGAAGACCACGTCCTCCACGTCACAGACGCCCGCGCCGCAGGACAACGCGGCGGCGGACGCGTGGGCCGCGGGCCGGGTCTACGAGGTCGGCACCACCGTGTCCTTCGACGGCGTGCGGTACCGGTGCCTGCAGAGCCACCAGGCGCAGGGCGCCGGGTCGCCGGTGGACACTCCGGCCCTGTGGCAGCGGGTCTGACGGACGGAAGGCTTCTCCCGGCGCACCGGACACGGCACACCCGACGCGGCGCACCGGACACGGCGCACCCGACACGGCGCGGGGCCGCTCGACGCGGCCCCGCGCCCACGCGTTCCGCTATCCCTCCGCGAGGAGGGCGTAGGCGGTGGCGATGAACGGGTCCCGGGCGCGGAACCGCCGGGTGCACACCGCCGCCAGGGCGGTGTCCGTGTCGGGCCGGAAGCCGAGGAAGGCCTGCTGGCCCAGGGTGGCACCGCTGTGGAAGTACATCGGCCCGCCGTCCGTGGGGTGCCGGAACCAGCCCACGGTGTGCACGTGCCGGTGGCCCAGCCCCCTGCGCAGCACCGGCACCCGCACCGCACGCAGCGCGCCGGCGGCCGGTGAGCGGTCCGGCTCCAGGTGGGCCTCCAGGAAGGTGAGCAGGTCGCCCGGGGTGGACCGGACGGCCCCGGCCGCCTGGAAGCCGCCCGCGTCGAAGGCCGGCACCGGGGTGCGGCCGTCCTTGCGGTGGCCGACGGCGTCGGTCCCGGGCCCCTCCGCGCGCAGGGCCGTACCGCTGAGGCCGAGGGCGCGCAGCACCTGCTCGGTGATCAGGTGGTCCCAGGGGGTTCCGACGGCCGCGGCGACGGCGTGGCCGAGCACGGAGACGCCGTAGTTGGAGTAGTGCCAGCGGGTGCCGGGGCGGTGCCTGGGCGGGTGGCGCAGGAAGGTGTCGGTCAGCCGCTCGGCGGAGTAGCGGGCGTAGGGGTTGGTGCGCCAGGCGGGCAGGCCCCGGCGCACGAAGTCGGCGGGCAGGGCGGGCAGGCCCGACGTGTGGGTGATGAGGTGGGCGAGGGTGACGGGGTGGGGGCCGGTCCGCGCACCGGGGTCCAGGCAGGTGGCGGCCGGCTCGCCGCCGGTGAGCACGCCGCGCCGGACCAGGCGGGTGAACAGCAGCGCGGCGAAGGTCTTGGACGCCGACCCGGTCTCGTAGCGCAGGTTCTCGCGGGGGACGTCGGGGGGCGGGGCGGTGCCGCCGCTGTGCAGGATGCGCCGGCCGCGCCGGGAGACGGCGAAGACGACGTCGGGGGCGTCGCCGGCGTCCACGGCCGCGGCCAGGCGCTCGCGCAGTGCCGCCTCGTCGGCCGGTGCGGGTCCGTTGCGGGCGTCCGCCTCCGGGGCCCGCTCGTCGGTGGCGGGCAGGCCCGGCCAGGGCGTGCGGCGGGCCGTCACGACGCGGAGTGCGCCAGCTCGGTGAGGGCGCGTGAGGTGGCCAGCAGGGAGGCGAAGGCGGCGACCAGGGTCGGGTGGTAGACCACGTCGAACACCGCGTCGGGTTCGCCCTCGGGCATGGTACGTACGGCGGGCATGGCGCCGTCGGGCTGCTGCGCGGCGGCGAAGCCCCGCCAGGCGGCCTCGTCGAGGGTGGGCCGGGGCAGACAGGCGTCCACGACGAGGAGTTCGCCGAGCAGGTCCCAGCGTTCGAGGTCCAGCCAGTCGTCGATCCAGACCGGGAGCCAGACGGCGAGGTAGTCGGCGACGTCGGGCGGCAGCCCGCCCGGGTTCTCGCCCCAGTCGGTGAGGTGGAAGACGGTGTGCGTGATGTCGTACGCGGTGTGGCCCTCGACCGTCCACGGCTCGGGCGTGCCGGCCAGCCAGGTGGTGGCGGCCAAGCCGGCCTCGGGCGGCCGCGCGGTCAGGCCGAAGCGGCGCTGGAAGGCGGACAGGCCCAGGCGCCGGGTGGGGGTCACCGGGAGCCGCGCCCAGCTGTCCAGCCGGTGGTTGAGGACGGTGGCCCGCTCGATCTCGGGCTGGCTGTAGCCCAGCTCCTTGAACGGCAGGTAGACCTCGAAGGGGGCGGGCGAGAAGGGCTCGATGCGCTGGCCGCGCACCAGCATCCGGCCTCCGTCGAGGGTCTCGCGCCAGGTGTGGTCCAGCAGTTGGCGCGCGAGCTGGGACTGCCGGGAGCCGGCGACGCCCTCGCGGAAGAGCACCTTGCAGATGAGGGCGAGTTCGCCGATCGGCTTGAAGCGTTCCAGGAAGCCGATCTCCGGGTCCACGTCCGGTTCCAGGCGGAATCCGTCGCGGTGGGCCCACAGCCACTCCAGGGCACCGGCTCCGACGCGGTGGATCAGGCGGGTGTCCGTCATCGCGGCGCTCCTTGTCCGGCGTGCTGTCCCGTGCGGGGCGCGGCGTGCCGCACGGCGGCCGGGGGTGCCGTCGCCGCCGTGGTGAGGGCCGCCGCGAACGCGGCCATGAGGGTGGAGTGGTAGCAGTCGGTGAAGGCGTACGGGTCCGGTCCCGGGTCGGGCCCGGCGGCGTCCTGGGCGGCGCCCTCCTCGGGGATCGCGCCGGAGCCGGACCGGGCCGCCGCGACCCGCTGCCAGGCGTCCGCCAGGACGGCGGGCTCCGGCGGGCGCGGCAGGCTCGCCGCGACCGCGAGCAACTCGCAGCTCAGGTCGTACATCCGGGCGTCCAGGCAGGTGTCGAGCCAGGGCGGCAGCCAGTGCAGCAGGTAGTCGGCCAGGTCCGCCGGCACGCCCCGGGGGTCGCGTCCCCAGTCGGTGAGGTGGAAGACGACGTGGGTGAGCGCGTAACCGGCCGCGCGTTCGAAGGTCCACGGTTCCGGCAGGCCGCCCAGCCAGGTGCGGTCCAGCGCCGGGGGCACGGCGCCGTGCGGCTGGAGGCCGCTGCGCCGCTCGGCCTCCAGCACGCCGAGGCGGCGGGTGGGGTACTGCTCGGTCAGCCGCCAGCCGCGGGTGCGGGCCACCACGGCGGCGGACGCCTCGTAGCCGGGATGCCGCAGTCCGGCCGAGGCGAAGGCCGCGTACACCTCCAACGGGTAGGTGGCGAAGGGCTCCAGCGACTGCATGAGGAGGAAGAGTTCGCCTTGGCGGGTCTGCCGCCAGGCGAAGTCCAGCAGTTCCGAGACGCGGGTGTGCAGCGGATCGCCGGGCGGGGTGCACCGGGACACGGACGCGCAGACCTGGGTCAGCTCGCCCAGGGGCTTCCACGTCCGGTTGACCTGGCCGTCCGCCGCCAGCGCGTCGTCGCCGAGCGCGAAGTCGTCGCGGTGGGCCCACACCCAGTCCAGTGCGGCCTCCTCGACGGCGCGCACGCTCACCGGAGGACTACGGCCGGCATCAGCCGCGCCGCCTCCAGTTGCAGGGCCACCCGCGGGTCGGAACCGCCCATGAGGCGTACGAAGTCCAGCCCGGCTTCGAGGCCGAGGGTGTCGGGCACTCCGTCCAGGAGCGTGAGCCAGCGTCCGGCCCCGGCCGCCTGCTGCCAGTCCCGGCGGCGCACCGCCCGGACGAAGCCGCGGGCGACGTCCACGGGCCGGCCGCGCGCCACGCGGGTCACGGCGCACTCCTCGCCCGGGAGCGCCAGCGGGGCGAGAACGGCGAGCTGGTGGGTCAGGAACTGCCAGGACGCGCCGTCGAGCCAGCGGGCGTCGGGTTCGGCGCCCGGACCGCCGGCGAGCGGGCCGTCCAGGGGTGGTCCGGTCCGGCGCAGGGCCCGGGTCATGGCCCAGTGGCTCCATACGACGGTGGGTGCCGCGTCGGCGCGTGGCGGGTGGGCCGCCACCGCGTCCTTGAACACGGCGAGTTGCCCGGGCTCGGGCGGAACGCCCAGCAGCAGGCTGGGCAGCAGGGTGTCGGCGCCCAGGACGCGTACCGCCGCGCGGGCGACGCCCTCACCGGCACCGCCTCCCGTCAGGGTGCTCCCCGCTCGCACGTGGTCTCCGCTCCGAAGAGCGGAGACCACGTCGGAGGCGAGGTCAAGCACCGTTCCCTGCAGGAGGGCCGATGTGCTCGACTGCTCCATCTCGTTCTCCCGTCGGTCCGTCAGCCCTTCTTCGGGCGCGGGGTCGGGGGCGAGAGCAGGAGGTTGGTACCTCCGGACTGCAGGGCGAGCGCGGCGCACTCGCGGCTGTCGCGGAAGACTCCGTCGGGCTCGGCGGGGTCGAGTACCGCGTCGATGTCGATGTTCTCGGTGCGGGTGACTTCCTCGAGCACCTTGTCCTTGGAAGGCATTTCACCATCTCCCTCTGGTAGCCAAATGGCCTTCACACCCCAGGGTGTCCGATAAGTCTCAGAACATGCCTTTCATCACAAAATTCCCAGAAGGTCACTCATTCAACATCGGTCGGCCGCCGCCGCAGGCGCCATACGTGGTCGTCCCGGAATCCTTCGGCTCCGTCGGGCGAGACGCTGCGCCGACGGGCGGTCCGGCGGGTCTCGACGCTCCACTCCCCCTCGGGCAGGGCGAGTTCGCCGAGGAGGCCGTCCAGGGTGGGGAAGACGGCGTCGAACGGGGGCTCCGTCTGCCAGGAGGGCCAGCCGGCGTGCAGGACGACGAGCAGGGTGCCGCCGGGGGCCACGGCCCGTGCGGCGGCACGCAGGACCGTCTGTTGGTCGAGTGCGGCCGGGGACTGCAGGTAATGGGCACTCACCAGGTCGAAGGAGCCCTCGGGGAACGAGGGTCCCAGCTCGTGGCGTTCCCAGGCGACGCGGTCGCCGACCCCGGCCTCGGCCGCGTGCCCGGCCGCGCGCTCCAGGGCGGTGGCGGAGATGTCCACGCCGGTGACCCGCCAGCCGCGCGAGGCCAGCCACACGGCGTCCGCCCCTTCGCCGCAGCCGAGGTCGAGCGCGGCGCCGGGGACGAGGCCGGACGCCTCCTGGACCAGCAGGTCGTTGGGGCGCCCGCTCCAGACGCGGCCGGAGTCGCGGTAGCGGGCCTCCCAGAACTCCGCGGCGGGCGGCGGCGCGGGGGTGTCGGTCATGGTGCCTCCTGAGGCGGGCGCGAGCAGCTGCACACGGGGCGCGCGTCGCTCGCGCGCCCCGTGTGCAGGCTGCCCCGGCCGGGCGGGAGGCGCCAAAAGCGTTTGCGGTTCCGGCAAATCCGGCGCCGGCGGGCCGGTGGGTCAGCGCGTCGGCGCCGGTGGACCGGCGGGCCGGTGGGTCAGCGCGTCGGCGCCTGCGGCGCGTCCTCCGGGTCGTCGGCCCGCAGCAGGACCGTCCGCCGCGGGAAGGGGAGCTCGACGCCCGCGTCGTCCAGCGCCTCCTTGACCCGGCGGCGCAGTTCGCGGGTGACGCCCCACTGCTGGAGCGGCACGGTCCGGACGGCGAGGCGCACCTGCACGCCGTCGGCGTCCAGGGACTGCACGCCCCACACCGCGGGGTCCTCGAGCAGGACGTCCGCGAAGTCGGGGTCCTCGCGCAGCGCGCGGCCGGTGTCCTCCAGGACCCGGTAGACGGTGTCGAGGTCGGCGTCGTGGGCCACGGCGACGTCCAGGACGGCGCGGGCCCATTCCTGGCTGTCGTTGCGCACGCGCAGGATCTCGCCGTTGCGGATGTGCCACAGACCGCCGTTGAGGTCGCGCACGTGGGTGAGGCGCAGGCCGACGTGCTCGACCTCGCCGACGGCCTCGCCGAGGTCGACGGAGTCGCCGACGCCGTACTGGTCCTCGACCATGATGAGCAGTCCCGACAGGTAGTCCGCGACCAGGCTCTGGGCGCCGAAACCGATGGCCAGGCCGACCACTCCGGCGCTGGCCAGCAGCGGGCCGAGGGCGATGCCGACCTGGTCGAGCACCATGGCCACGCCCACCATGAACAGCACGATGGTCACGGCGCTGCTGAGCACCGAGCCGATGGTGCGGGCCCGCTGCTCGCGCCGCTGCCGGGCCCGGGACCGGTCGCGGTGCAGTACGGCGGCGCCGCGGGCCGGCCTGCGGGGACGGCTGCGTTCGGCCTCGCCCGCCGGCGGTTCCAGGACCCGCTGGACGACCCGGGTGATGGCCCGCTTCGCCACCGCGCGCAGCACGAGCAGGATCACGACGATGAGCGCGATGCGCAGGGGTATCCCGATCAGGGCGGCGGTGTGGTCGCCCGTCCAGTCCGACCACGAGGCCGCCAGTCGCGGGGTCGTGGCCGCTTCGGCGGGCGGGGAGATGTGCGACATCGGCGCGGGTGCTCCGTTCCTGGGGGACAGGTCTGCCGTCGGGGCCGCCTACCCGCCCGCGGCGGGAACATGATCCGGCCCGGGACACACGCCACCCATGCCGGCATATGCCCGGTATGACCGAAAGTTGCGTCATCTTCACTTCCGGCGCGCCCATCACCGGCGCCGCCCCGGGCACCCGCACGACGTCGTCCACAGTGGAGGGGGACCCGCGGCGTGGTTACCGTTGCCGTCCTGCTGCTGCCCGGGCTGGGGCTGCTGTTGTTCAGCATGACGTACCTGGAGGACCGGCTGTTCGGCGATCCCGGGCCGCCCCGCCACGCGCGGCGGCGGCATCTGCGCCTGATTCCCGGCGGCCGGAGCCACCGCTCCGCGGATCCGCGCCCCCAACCGGCGCAGGTCCACGCGACCGAACGGGACGCCGCCTGAACCGGGTTCCCCGCCGTCACCGGGACCCCGCCGAGCGGGCGTGCGGCCCGCCGGGCGATGCTGGTGCGGACGGGACGTACGCGGCGCGGGTGAGGAGAGCGGATGGACACCGGGGAACGGCACGACGCGGACGACGAGTTCGTCCGCTTCTGGCAGGAGCGCCGGATCTGCTTCCTGGCGACGCGACGGGCCGACGGAACGTCCCACCTGGTCCCCGTCGGGGTGACGTACGACCACGCCACCCGCACGGCACGGGTCATCACGAGCCGGGACACCACGAAGGCCCGCAACGTGCGGCGGGCCGCCGGAGCCGTCGTCGCCGTGGGCCAGGTGGAGGGCAGGCGCTGGTCCACCCTGGAGGGCGTCGCCACCGTACGGGACGACGCCGGGGCGGTCCGCGACGCGGAGGCCCGGTACGCCGCCCGTTACCGGCAGCCCCGGGCGAACCCGGAGCGGGTCGTCATCGAGATCGACGTACGGCGCTTCCTCGGCACGGTGCGGCCCCCGGCGGGACGCCCGGAGGCGTGAGGCGCCCGGCGGGGCGGGGGCCCGTCACACCTGCCCCGTCCCCGTCCGGCGTCCGAGCCGCCCCGGCCACCAGGCGACGGCGCCGATGTCGCGGGCGAGCGCCGGGACCAGCAGCGAGCGCACCACCAGCGTGTCCAGCAGGACGCCGAAGGCCACGATGAAGGCGATCTGCAGCAGGAAGGCCAGCGGAATCACCCCGAGCGCCGCGAAGGTGGCGGCGAGGACGACGCCGGCCGAGGTGATGACGCCGCCGGTGGCGGTCAGCCCGCGCAGGGTGCCCTCGCGCACGCCGTGGCGCAGCGCTTCCTCCCGCACCCGGGACATGAGGAAGATGTTGTAGTCCACGCCCAGGGCGACCAGGAAGACGAACCCGTACAGCGGCACGGAGGCGTCGGTGCCGCTGAAGCCGAACACATGGGTGAACACGAGCGAGGAGATGCCCAGGGTGGCCAGGAAGTTCAGCCCCACCGTGGCGACCAGCAGGAGGGGCATCAGCAGGGAGCGCAGCAGCAGGATCAGGATGACCAGGATGATGGCGAGGACCACCGGCACGATGAGGGTGCGGTCCGCGCCCGCGGTCTCCTGGGTGTCGTACTGCTGGGCGGTGTAGCCGCCGACGAGGGCGTCCGCGCCGGGGACGTCGTGGACGGCCTCCCTGAGCCGGACCACCGTGCTCTTGGCGGCGTCGCTGTCGGCGGGCGCCTGGAGCGTCGCGTCGATGCGCACGCGTCCGTCGACCACCAGGGGCGTCCCGCCGCCGGGGCGGCCCGAGGCGGTCACCGGGGCGGCCGAGGCGACACCGGGGGTGTCGCGGGCGGCCCGGAGGACCGGGTCGAGACGGCCGGCCTCGGCGATGACGACGGCGGGGTTGCCGGAGCCGCCGGGGAAGTGCTCGGCCAGGGTCTGCTGGGCGGCGACCGAGGGGGTGTCGTTCACGAAGATCTCGTCGAGCGGGACGCCCTTGGAGCTGAGGGTCGGCGCGAAGGCCGCGCAGGCGAGCAGCGCGGCCAGTGAGACGGCCCAGATGCGGCGCGGAGCGCGGTCCACGAGGGCGGCGACACGGTGCCACAGCCGGTGCCCGGCCTCCGGGTCGCCGGTGCGCACCGGTTTGGCCGGCCAGTAGGCGACGCGGCCGAGCAGGACCAGGACGGCGGGCAGGAAGGTGAGCGTGCTCAGCACCGAGCAGACGATGCCGATGGCACCGACGGGACCCAGCGCGCGGTTGTTGGTCAGGTCGCTGAGCAGCAGCGCCAGCAGGCCGAGCGCGACGGTGGCCGCGCTGGCGACGACGGCGCCCCAGGAGTCGCGCAGCGCGGCGCGCACGGCGCCGAAGCGGTCCGGGTGGCGGGCGAGTTCCTCGCGGAACCGGGCCGTGAGCAGCAGTGCGTAGTCGGTGGCGGCGCCGATGACCAGGATGGAGAGGATGCCCTGGACCTGTCCGTCGACGCGTACGACGTCGCGGTCGGCGAGCGCGTAGACGACGGCGCATGCCAGGGCCAGTGCGAAGACCGCGCTCAGGATGATGACCAGGGGCAGCAGGACGCTGCGGTAGACGAGCAGCAGGATCACCAGGACCGTGATCAGCGCGACGGCGAGCAGCAGTCCGTCGATGCCCGCGAAGGCGTCGGAGAGGTCGGCCTGGGAGGCCGCGGGGCCGGCGAGCTGGGCCCGGGTGCCGGGGACCTGCCCGGCGGCGTCGCCGATGTCCGCGAGCACGTCCGGGAGCCGTTCGCCGAGATCCGGCTCGACCTGGACGACGGCCTGGAGCGCCCGGCCGTCGTCCGAGGGCAGGGCGGGGCTCGCGGGCCCGACGATGCCGGGGTCGCCTTCGAGGCCCGCGACCGAGCGGGTGGCCGCCTGCTGGTGCGCGGTGACCGCGGCGTCGCCGTCGCCGTCGGCGGTCCAGACGACGATCACGGGGAGCGTCTCGTCCTGCTGGAAGGCCTTCTGCGCCTCGACGACCCGGGTGGACTCGGCGCTGCGGGGCAGGAAGGAGGCCTGGTCGTTGGTGGCGACCTCGCCGAGCCTGCCGGCGTAGGGGCCGAGCGCCCCGCCGACGACGAGCCAGACCAGGAGGAGCAGGACCGGGACGAGCCATCGGGCGCGCCGGGCGCTTCGGGGCGGGTGGGAGGGGGTGGACATCGGTGTCGGGTCTCCAAGTCTCGGGGGGCACGGGCACCAAATGAAGCTCGATCATAAACAATCTTAATGATCGAGTTATTTTGGGGTCGCAGGACTGCTGCGGGCTTGCTGCGGGCGTGCCGCAGGACTGCCGCGGGCCGACCACGGACCTCTCGACCGGGCGGCACGCGCCGCCGGTCGAAGGTGGCGGCCGGGTCAGCGGTCGTCCGACGCCACGTGGCTCAGCTCCTCGTTCAGCGCCGCCAGGAAGCGGGCCACGACGGCCAGTTCGCCGTCGTCGAAGTGCGTGCGGGCGGCGACGGCGGCCTCGGCCAGCGGGCGGAAGTACCGGCGGGCCGCCTCCCGGGCCTCGGGCACGTAGTGCAGGTGGACGACCCGGCGGTCGGCGCTCTCCCTGACCCGGCGCACGTGTCCCGCGCGTTCCAGCCGGTCCACGCACGCCGTCACCGCGCCCGAGGTCAGCCCCAGGTGCCGGCGCAGCCGTCCCGGCGTCATGGGTTCGGGCGCGTCCAGGATCGCCGCGAGGGCCTGGATGTCGGTGGCGTGCAGCGTGTGGGCACCGGCGAACCCGTGCACGACCCGGTTGATCTCGCCGTTCATCCGCCTCAACTGGACGGCGAGCGCGTGCAGGTCGCTCCCCTCGGGACCGGGGCCGGTCCTCCGCTCGTGCGCGTCTTGTCCGCGCTGGTTCGCTGTCGCCACGCGATCAGCGTATAGAAGGGGTCGTCCGGGGCCGGGACGTGTCCGGCCCGGCCCCCTCCGGGGAAGGGGTCACGGTGACGACTGTCCCGCGAGCGACGGAGCCCCATGAGCCAGGAAAGCGCAGAATCCGACCGGACGAGCGACGAGAGCGGCGGAGCGGGCCTGCGCTGCCTGGTCACCGGCGCGACGGGGTACATCGGGGGCCGCCTCGTGCCGGAACTGCTCGACGCCGGGCACCGGGTGCGGTGCCTGGCCCGCTCCCCGCACAAGCTGCGCGACCACCCGTGGGCCGGGAGGGCCGAGGTGGTGCGCGGCGACGTGACCGACGCCGACTCGGTGGCCGCGGCGATGGAGGGCGTCGACGTGGCCTACTACCTGGTGCACGCGCTCGGCACCGGCGACGACTTCGAGGCGACCGACCGGCGGGCGGCGCGCACCTTCGCCGAGCGCGCCGAGGCGGCCGGTGTGCGGCGCATCGTGTACCTGGGCGGCCTCACCCCGTCCGGGGTGCCGGAACGCGAGCTGTCGCCGCACCTGCGCTCGCGCGCCGAGGTCGGCCGTATCCTGCTGGCCTCCGGCGTGCCCACGACGGTGCTGCGCGCGGCGGTCGTCATCGGCTCCGGGTCGGCCTCCTTCGAGATGCTGCGCTACCTCACCGAGCGGCTGCCGGTGATGGTCACGCCGAGCTGGGTCCACACCCGCATCCAGCCGGTGGCCGTCCGCGACGTGCTGCGTGCCCTGGTCGGCGGCGCGACCATGCCGCCCGAGGTCTCCCGGACCTTCGACGTCGGCGGTCCGGACATCCTCACCTACCGCGAGATGATGGTCCGCTACGCCGAGGTCGCCGGGCTTCCCAAGCGTCTGATCCTGCCGGTGCCGATGCTGACCCCGGGCCTGTCCAGCCACTGGGTCGGACTGGTCACGCCGGTCCCGGCAAGCATCGCGCGCCCGCTCACCGAGTCGCTGCGGCACGAGGTGGTGTGCGGCGAGAACGACATCGTCCGGTACGTCCCGCCGCCCCCGGGATACCCCCTCGGCTTCGACGACGCGCTGCGGCTGGCCCTGCAACGGGTGCGCGAGGCCCGGGTCACCACGCGCTGGTCGTCCGCGTCCGTCCCGGGGGCGCCCAGCGATCCGCTGCCCACCGACCCCGACTGGGCCGGCGGCAGCCTCTACACCGACCACCGCGGGCGGCTCGTCGACGCGCCGCCCGAGGCGCTGTGGCGGGTCATCGAGGGCATCGGCGGCGACAACGGCTGGTACTCCTTCCCGCTGGCCTGGGCGGTACGGGGCTGGCTGGACCGCCTGGCCGGCGGGGTCGGCCTGCGCCGGGGCCGCCGGGACGCCGCGCACCTGCGGGCCGGCGACTCCCTGGACTTCTGGCGGGTGGAGGAGATCGTCCCCGGCCGGATGCTGCGGCTGCGTGCCGAGATGCGGCTGCCGGGGCTGGCCTGGCTGGAGATGCACGCAGAGACGGACGACGCCGGGCGGACGCGGTACCGCCAGCGGGCGCTGTTCCATCCCCACGGGCTGGCGGGCCAGGCGTACTGGTGGAGCGTGGCGCCCTTCCACGCCGTGGTCTTCGGCGGCATGGCCCGCAACATCACCCGCACCGCCGAGCAGGCCGCGCACGCCTCCGGCGGGACCCGCACCCCGCCCGCCCCGTGAGACCGGCCCACCGCACCTGCGGACCGTGCCCACCTGCCACGGCCGGCGCCGGCGCCCCAGGAAGACGCGTCGTCGTACCGCTTTCGCCCGAAGCCCCTGTCCCGCACCGGTGCGAGGCCGGGCCGGCCTCGCACCGGCCGCACGCGCCTCGTCCCCGGTCCCCCCACGTCGCTCCACCGGACGCGCTCCCGAGTCCGCCGACGACGCCCGCGGACAGCCGCGCCGACGACCACCGCCGCGGCCCCACCGCGCGCCCCGGCGCCGGGGCCGCACAGCACGCCGTGACCCACCCGGCCGTGCCCCGGCCCGGCCCGGCGAGCACACCGCACCCGGCCGGAAGCCGGCCCCCCCTCCCCCGGCGCGGCAGCGTCCCCGCGCGTCCCCGTGGCCGGCCCCCTCCGCTCCGGTAGCGTCGCCCGGACCCCCGCGAGGAGCGCCATGGTCACGTCGGTCGTCCTGTTCACCCGCGACCTGCGGCTGCACGACCATCCGCCGCTGCGCGCCGCCCTCGGCCGCTCCGCGGCCGTGGTGCCGCTGTTCGTCCGCGACCGGGCCGTGGACGCCGCCGGGTTCGCCGCGCCCAACCGGCTCGCCCTGCTCGCCGACTGCCTGCGGGACCTGGACGCGGGCCTGCGCGACCGGGGCGGGCGGCTCGTCGTCCGGTCCGGGGACCTGGTCGCGCAGGTGTGCGCGGTGGCCGGGGAGGCGGACGCCGACGAGGTGCACATGGCGGCCGACGTCAGCGCGTACGCGCACCGGCGCGAGGAGCACCTGCGGTCGGCGCTCGGGGCGCGGGGCTGCCGGCTGCACGTCCACGACGCCGTGACGACCGTGCTGGCCCCGGGGGCCGTCACCCCGGCCGCCTCGGACCACTTCGCGGTGTTCACACCGTTCTTCCGGCGGTGGAGCGAGCGCTCCGTCCGCGAGCCGCTGGCCGCCCCGCGCAGCGTCCGTGTCCCGGACGGCGTCACCTCCGGACCGCTGCCCTCCCGCGACGGCCTGACCGGTCTGTCCCCGGGGCTGCCGGCCGGCGGGGAACGGGCGGCCAGGAAGCGCCTGACGGCGTGGCTGCGCACCGGCATCGCGGGATACGCCGACCACCACGACGACCTGGCCGCCGACGCGACCTCCCGGCTCTCCCCCGACCTGCACCTCGGCGCCCTCTCCCCCGTCGAGCTGGTCCACCGGGCCCGGCGCGCGGAGGGCCCCGGCCCGCAGGCCTTCGTACGGCAACTGGCCTGGCGCGACTTCCACCACCAGGTGCTGGCCGCCCGCCCGCACGCCTCGGCCGCCGACTATCGCACCCGGCACGACCGCTGGCGCACCGGTGCCGACGCCGAGGAGGACGTCGCCGCGTGGAAGGAGGGACGCACGGGCTACCCGGTCGTGGACGCCGCGATGCGCCAGCTGCGGCACGAGGGCTGGATGCACAACCGCGGCCGCCTGCTCGTCGCGAGCTTCCTCACCAAGACGCTGTACGTGGACTGGCGCGTCGGCGCCCGGCACTTCCTGGAGCTGCTCGCCGACGGCGACGTGGCCAACAACCAGCTCAACTGGCAGTGGGCCGCGGGCACCGGCACCGACACCCGCCCCCACCGTGTCCTCAACCCCACGGCGCAGGCGCGGCGGTTCGACCCGGACGGGACGTACGTCCGGCGGTGGGTGCCCGAGCTGGCGGGGCTGGAGGGCCGCGCCGTGCACGAGCCCTGGCGGCTGCCGGGGACGCGGCGGTCCGCCTACGGCGCCTGTCCGGACCCGATCGTCGACCTCGCCGAGGGCCTGGAGCGCTTCCGGCGGGCCCGGGGACGCGACTGACCCCCGGGCGGGGCCGCGGGCGCGCGGTCAGTCGGGGTCGTCGGGGCGGGAGGTGTGGTCCGGGTGGTTCCGCGTCCGGCGGGCCTCCTTCAGCTCCGCCTCGTACAGGTGGTGGCGGCCCCCGGCGAGACGCGCCACCGCCTCCCGCTCCAGGTCCCGGAAGGCCTGGTAGTACGTCCGGTCGTACGCCTCGACGATCTGGAACGTCCAGTGGCCCGGGATGACGTTGCGGCCCAGGATCTCCGTGCGGACGCGCTCCGCCCAGTCCTCGTGACCGGCGGCCCGCAGCAGCTCGACCGCCCGGTCGAGTTCGAAGTCGGCCGAGCCGGTGAACTGGTGGAAGGCGAACAGGTGGCCCCGGGCGCACTCGGTCGTCTCCAGGGCCTTGGACAGGGACCCGAGGGCCTCGACCGTCGCGTCGCTCACGCCCTCGGGGCGCCGGTGCGCGTCGTCAGCCATGGCGCTCCAGGGGGTCGTGGCCCCAGTTCATGAGCGAGTACCGCCACCGGGTGTCCTCGACGTCGCCGGACGGGCGCTGGGCCAGGTGCCGGCGGACGTAGCCGACGACCTTGCGCATGTGCTCGTAGTCCTCGTCGGAGAGGTCGCCCTTCTTCTTCCGCAGGATCTCCACGATCCGGCGTCCGGAGGCGTGCCCGACGGACTCGCCGCCGTCCTGGTGGTGCCCGGCGTCGCGGGACTCGTCGCTGTCCAGCCACCGGTCCAGTGCGGCCGGTGTCATGTTCACCAGCCCGTGGAACGCGTCCCGGGTCTCGTCCTGCTCGTCGCCGTCCACGACTCCTCACTCCTTCGTCGGCAGCGGTCCTCGACGGTGGCCCGGGTTCCCGGCCGGGGGCACCCCACTCGGGCCGGACCCGATGCGCCGCCGAACTATCCTGGTCGCGGCCCCGGCGCCGCCCTCCCGGCCCGCCCGCGCCGCCCCGCACCGCCGTCGTTCCAGGAGCAGCCCCGTTGAACACCAGCACAGCGACCCCGGACAGCTACTACGAGCGGATCGACGAGCACCGCTACAAGCCCACCCCGCACGCGGGCGGCGCGTGGAGCGCGGACGAGCAGCACTTCAGTCCGCTCGGGGGTCTGATCGTCCACGCCGTCGACCGCCATCTCGCGGGCCGTCCCGGCGCGGCGGACATGTCACTGAGCCGGATCAGCTTCGACATCCTGGGCCGCCCGGCGCTGGACGAGTGCGAGATACGGGTGGAGACGGTACGTCCGGGACGCACCATCGAGCTGGTCGAGGCGACGGTGCTGATAGCGGACCGGTCGGTGGCGCGGGCCCGGGCCTGGCTGCTGGCGGACGGCGACACGAGCGCCGTCGCCGGCGGGGGCGCGCAACGGCTCACGGCGCCGGACACGCTCGCCCGCTGGCCGATGGAGACCGAGTGGCCCGGCGGATACATCGCTTCCCTGGACGTACGCCCGCTCGCACCGCCCTCCCCCGGCCGCACCACCGCCTGGGTCTCCACCGGACTCGGCCTGGTCGCCGGGGAGACCGCGAGCCCGCTGGCCTCCTACGTCGCCCTGGTCGACACGGCCAACGGCATCGCCGTGCGCCAGTCGCCCCGGGAGTGGATGTTCCCGAACGTCGATCTGACCCTGCACCTGCACCGCGCGCCGCGGGGCCGCTGGACCGGCCTGGACACCACCGTCGTCTTCGGACCCACCGGCCAGGGCATCACCAGCACGGTGCTGCACGACGTGGACGGCCCCGTGGGCCACGCCCAGCAGATGCTCACCGTCCGTCCCCAGCCGCGGGCGTGAGGACGAGGCGTCCCCGCACCTCCCCGGACTCCAGCCCGCGGTGCGCCTCGGCCGCCCGCGACAGCGGCAGGCGACCCGCGATGCGCGGGCGCCACGGCGTGTCCCGCAGGACGCCGACGACGCCCCGGGCCGCATCGGCGAGGTCGGCGACCGAGGCGTTGCTGATGGCGAAGCCCACGATGCTCGCGTCCCGCGTGTAGAGCCGGCCGAGCGGCAGTTCGGCGGCCTCCCGCCCGAGTCCGACCATCGCGACCAGGCGCCCGCCGTGGGCCAGCAGGTCCACCGCGTCCGCGAGGACCCCGTGCCCGGAGGTGTCCAGGTGCACGTCGTACCCACCGGGAGCGGCCCGGCGCACCTGCTCGCCGAGGTCGGGCGACCGGTGGTCGAGGACCTCGGCCGCGCCCAGCCGGCGCACCGCGGCGGCGTCCTCGGCCCGGGCCGTGGCGACGACGCGGGCGCCGGCCCGGGCGGCGAGGGCCACGGCGGCACCGCCCACGTTCCCTGCGCCGCCCCCGACGTAGACGGTCTCCCCCGCCCGCAGCCGGCCGTGCCGGAACAGCGCCAGCCAGGCCGACGCCGCCGGGTGCGCGGCGGCCACGAGTTGGTCGGCGGCGATGCCGGCGGGAACGGGGTAGAGCCGGTCGGCGGCGACCGTGGCGTATTCGGCGAAGGAGCCCTGCCGGCCCGCGTGCCCCAGGCTGTTGCACCACACCGGCTGTCCGGGGGCGAACCCGGCCGCGCCGGGGCCGGCCGCCGCCACCTCGCCCACCAGGTCCCGGCCGACGACGAAGGGCAGGGGCAGCGGGGTGGCGTACGCCCCGGACCGCACGAAGGTGTCCACGGGGTCGGCGGCGACGGCCCGGACCCGCACGAGCACGTCCGTGGGCCCCGTCGGGGGCACGGGAAGCTCGCCGTAGCGGATGGCGTCGGCCGGTCCGACGGCGTCGATGTACGCCGCGTGCATCATGTCGGGGACGGTGCCGTTCATGCCCTCATGCTAGGAACCGCCCGGTGCCGCCGCACTGGTGGACCGCCCGGCCGCCGTGCCCCGGTCGCCGTGCCCCGGTCGGAGCAGCCCCCGGACGCCCGCGCTGCGCAGGGCCCGCGCCCGCCGTAGCGTGGGCGCGTCTTCGTGTCGTCGCACGTACGTGCTTCCCCCGTGTTCCGGAAACGCCGCTAGGAGTTCCCATGCGTCTGCCCATCGAGCTCAGGCACGTCGCCCCGCGACTGGCCACCGGGGCCTTCATTCTCAACTCGGGTCTGGCCAAGCGGAGGGCCGACGAGCAGACCGCCGCCATGATGCACGGAATGGCGAAGAACACCTATCCGTTCCTCGGCCGACTGCGGCCCGCCACCTTCCTCCGCATGCTCTCCGCCGGTGAGATCGCGCTCGGCACGGCGCTGCTCCTGCCGGTCGTACCGACGGCTCTGGCGGGCGCCGGTCTGACCGCCTTCTCGGCCGGCCTGGTGGGCCTGTACCTGCGCACTCCGGGAATGCGCGAGGAGGGCAGCCTGCGCCCGACGCAGGAGGGAACGGCCCTGGCGAAGGACACGTGGATGCTCGGCATCGGCGTCGGGTTCGTCGTCGACGGAGCCACGAGCAGGTCCTGCTGACCGCGCCCGTCCGGGGCCGACGGCGCACTCCGCCCGGCGGACCAGCGCGCTACGGCATCCGCGCCCGACGCCAGTCCGGCCCGGCGAGGGCCAGCATGGCCTCGACGGCGTCCGGTCCGGGCAGGGGCCCGTGGTCCCCCACGACCTTCAGCGCGGAGGCGGCGGTGATGTGCCCCAGGCGCAGCGCACGGGAGAGGTCCGTGCCCCGCCGGAGACCGGCGAGGAATCCGGCGGCGAACGCGTCGCCCGCGCCGACCGGCTCGACGACCTCCGTGGCCAGGGCGGGCACGCCGCACACACCCTGCTCCGTGAAGGCGGTGGCGCCCCGCCCGCCGTCCTTGACGACGAGGACGCGCGGGCGGCTCAGCAGCCCGCGGACGTCCGCTTCGGTCAGTCCGGCGCCCCACAGGTCCTGTGCCTCGTCCAGGCCGACGAAGACGATGTCGGCGCGGTCGGCCAGGTCCCGGAGCACCTGGGCCGCCGCGCCCGGGGCCCAGAGTGCGGGGCGGTGGTTGACGTCGAAGCTGACGGCGTGGGCGCGCCGTGCCGGCGGGGTGTGCAGGGCCTGTTCCACCAGGGCCCGGCAGGACGGGGACAGGGCCGGGGTCACCCCGGTCAGGTGGAGGAGGGCGGCCCCTTGGAGCCGTTCGTCGTCCAGGACGTCGGGGCCGAGCGCCGAGGCCGCCGAACCCCCTCGGTAGTAGTGCACGCGGGTCCCGGCGGCGCCCGGGTCCTTCAGGAGCAGGCCGGTCGGCCGTGCCGGGTCGGTGCGCACGCCCGAGACGTCCACGCCCGCCCCGGCGACGGCCGCCCGCACCCGGCGGCCGAGTGCGTCGTCGCCGACCGCGGAGAGCCAGGAGGCGGGCACACCCAGGTCGACGAGGTACATGGCCACGTTCGACTCGGCGCCGGCCACCGACAGGCGCAGGGAGTCCGCGCCGTCCAGCGAGGCGGGCGGCGCCGGGGCCAGGGCCGCCATGGTCTCCCCGAGGCACACCACGGGCCCCCGCTCCGGCAGCCAGGGGCCGGCGGCCCGCGGGCCGGTGCCCGGGGCCTCGCCGTCGCGCCCGGGCGGGGAGCCGTCCCCCTCGCCGGTCACGGCCGGGCCTCCGCCACGGCGGCGCGGAAGGCGCGGGCGCGGACCCGGAGGGCGTCGAGGCTGCCTCCGTCGGCGGCGTCACCGATCAGCGGGGAGCCGACCCCGACGGCGGTGGCACCGGCCGCCAGGTGGGCGCGGGCCGCCGCCTCGTCGACGCCGCCGACGGGGACGAACACCTCGTGCGGGAAGGGTCCGCGCAGCGCCTTGACGTACGCGGGCCCGCCGGCCTGGGCCGCCGGGAAGATCTTCAGCGCGGCGGCACCGAGGGTGCGCGCGGTGATGACGTCGGTGGGTGTCATGACGCCGGCCAGGACGGGCATGCCCAGCTCGCGGGCGGCCACGACGCCCTCCCCCAGGCCCGGGGTGACCGCGAAGTCGGCGCCGGCGCGGTGGGCGGCCAGTGCGTCGTCGGCGGTGAGGACCGTGCCGGCGCCCAGGGGGCGGCCGGGCCCGAGGGCGGCTCTGGCCCGTTCGACGACCTGGAGCGCGTCCTTGCCGGTCAGGGACACCTCGATGAGCTCCAGACCCTCCTCGGCAAGGGTCAGTACGGTGCGCAGCGCGGCGTCGGCGTCGTCGCCGCGCACGATGGCGACGAGACGGTGGGCGGCGAGGGTGGCTCGCAGATCCACGGGCGAGGCTCCTTCTGCGGGGGTTCGGGGGGGGCGGGCGGGTCGGCCGGCTCGGGGCGGCACTCGGCGACCAGGGTAGAAGGCCGTCGTCGCTGGTCCGCAGGCCGGGGCCCGCAGACGCCGACGGCAAGGGGCGGCCGGGGGGACTGGGGGGACCGGCGACGGCGCGTCGGGCAGCCACACATGTCCAGGTTGCGCGTTTTGCGCCATTCCTCATGGTGACCCGGGTGGAGGACATCCACGTGCGACGAGGTGAGAAACATGCTGGTGCTGGGTCTCCTGCTCATGGCGGGCGCCGCCGCCTTCGCAGGCCTGCTGATCGCGTACAACCTGTCCGGCGGTCCGGACTACACCGTGACACTGCTGGGGAGTCAGCCGTTCACGATCAGTACGCTCGGGGCGTTCCTCGGCGGCATCGCCCTGACGCTGATCTTCGGCCTGGGCATGTGGATGCTCATGGCCGGGACCGTGCTGGCGCGCCACCGCGGGCGCAAGCGCCGCGGGGACCGTGAGGCCGCCAGGCAGGCCGCCGCCGAACGCGACGCGCTGGCCGGCCGACTGGAGGGCCGGGGCAGCACGAGCGACCCGCACGAGCCGGCCGCGCAACGCCGTCCGGCCTCCCACCGGCCGCAGTGGCTGCGGCCGCACGGCCACCACTGACAATGGAAGACCTCCGACCGGTCCGGCCCACCCGCCGGGCCGGTCGGCGTGCCGGCCGAGGAACAACGCGCCGGCCGGAGCCAAGAGGAGGCACCTCACATGCCGAGCGAGTTCTCCGTGGGAGACCATGTGCGCTGGAACTCCGAGGCCGGGTACGTCGAAGGCGTCGTCGTCGACAAGCACACGCACGACGTGGAGTTCAAGGGCCGTACGCGCCGCTGCTCCGAGGACGACCCGCAGTACGAGCTCAAGAGCGACAAGACCGGCCATGTCGCCATGCACAAGGGCGGAGCGCTGACGAAGACGTAGGACGCGCCCACCAACGCTCCACCAAACCCACTGCCCGCCGTGAACATGCCAGCCACAGCGGGTTGCTGCCGTCCGTTGCGTACCGATTCGTGCATGATGCTCAGCGAGGCCTCGGACCGGGGCCGTGCGAAACGGGGTGACAGTGTGGGTGCCGGGCGGGCCGCCGCGGAGCACAGGCAGCGGGACGAGCGGCATCCCTGGCCGCCGCGATGGCTTCGCTGGGTCCCGCCCGCCCTCGTCGTGGCGACCATGGTGCTCGACCAAGTGACACCGCCGCGCTACTTCTTCGGCGCGCTGCTGACGGCCTCGGTGGTGCTGGCCCTCTTCACGTACCCGCCACTCGGCGTCCTCGCCGTCGGCGCCGCCGGATGCGTGCTGCTCGCGGTCACCGAGACGCTCGAGGACTACGTCGGTCCGATGACCATCGCGGCCCTGACCGTCCTGGCCACGATCACGGTGCTCTCCACCTCGCTGTGCGTGGTGCGCCAACGGATCGAGAGCCGTTTCCGCCGCGTGCAGGCGGTCGCCGAGGCCGTGCAACTGGCCCTGCTGCGCCCGCTGCCCGCCCGGATCGGCCCGTTGCGCCTGGCCGGCTTCTACCGGGCGGCCGACGACGAGGCCCTCATCGGCGGAGACCTCTACAGCGTCCGCCCGACGCCGTTCGGCATCCGGGTGATCGTCGGGGACGTCAAGGGCAAGGGCATCAGCGCGACACAGACCGTGGCCACGGTGATCTCCTCGTTCCAGGAGGCGGCGCTGCTCCAACCGTCGCTGGACCAGGTGGCCGAGCGGATCGACGTGGCCCTCCAACTGGACCGCGACAACCCTCCGGCGGAGCCGATGGGGGGCGGCCGGCCCGCGTACGCCCCCGGGAAGGCACCGGCGCCGGCGGACGAGGTCTTCGCCACGGCCGTCCTGCTCGAATTCTCCGCGGACGCGCGCACCGTGCGCATCCTGGACCGGGGCCATCAGCCCCTGCTCACCGTCCGGCACGGCACGGCGTCCGTCGTGGAGATGGACCACAGCCTGCCGCTGGGCATGGGCGACCTGCTGACCTCTCCCCCACGCACCGTGACGCACCCCCTGGACCCCGGCGACATCCTCCTCGCCTACTCCGACGGGGTCACCGAGGCACGTGACAGCGCCGGAACGTTTTACCCGCTACGGGAACGACTCCAGGCCCACTGCGCCCACACCGACGGGGTCTCCCCCACCGAACTCGTCACCTTCCTCGAGCAGGACGTCGCCCGCTGGGCCCCCGCCCTGACCGACGATCTCGTCGCCATCGCCCTGCAGCCCGC
Organism: Streptomyces ardesiacus; assembly: GCF_003112575.1. Taxonomy (GTDB): domain Bacteria; phylum Actinomycetota; class Actinomycetes; order Streptomycetales; family Streptomycetaceae; genus Streptomyces; species Streptomyces ardesiacus. Next base: position 938,183 of record NZ_BEWC01000001.1, on the reverse strand, counting down.
TCCGTCCGACGACGAGTGATCCACCACCCGCCTGACGGTGCCGACGCCGGCGTGGGGCGCCCGGCCCGTCGGTGCCGCGCTGGAACGCCGGCTCCGCCCGGTCACCGACGATCTCACCGCCCACGTCATCGAGGACTGCGGCTCATCGAGGACTGCGGCCGCATCATCCCGCTGCACCGGCCGAGCACCCTGCTCAGGCCGCTGCGCCCGTTCCTGGCCGGTGGGGACGCGAACGCGGCGTGACCGGGTCCGGGGCCGGGCGAGGGCGGGGACCGGCCGGGGCCGGGCGGGGACCGGGGCCTGCCTTCGGTCCCCGCCGGCGGGCGCAGGTCAGGCGATCACGCGTCCGGCGCGGCTGGGGAAGGCGAGGAGCAGCGCCACCGCGACCAGGACACCGCTCGCCCAGAACGGCCCGAGGTTCCCGGCTTCGGTACCGAGGGTGGCCGCGGCGACGACGGGGCCGACGGCCGCGCCCACGTTGAGGGCCGCCGTCGCGTACGAACCGGCCATGGTGGGGGCTTCCGCGGCCTCGTAGAGGACCCGCGTGATCAGCGTGCCGCCCAGCGCGAACGACAGCGCGCCCTGCACGAACACGAGGACGAACAGAGCGACCGGCTCGTCGGCCAGCATCGCCAGGGCCGGCCAGCCGACGAGCAGCAACGGACCGCCGGCCGCGAGGACCGTCCCGGGACGCCGGTCGGACAGCCGGCCGGCGACGGTGACGCCGAGAAAGGAACCTGCGCCGAAGAGCACCAGAGCGCCGGAGATCCACAACTCGCCGAGCCCGGCGCGGTCGGTCACCACGGGGGCGAGGAAGGTGAGGCTCCCGAAGGTGGCCGCGTTCACGAGCGCGCCGAGCAGCATCGCGAGGACCAACCGCGGCCGTGCGAGCCGGGCCAGCTCCGCTCGCAATGCCGGCCTGCCGGTGGCGGCCCCGTCCCCTGCCCGGCCCGCCGGGATCCCCTTCAGGATGCCAAGGGCCGCGGGCAGGCAGAGGGCGGCGACGGCCCAGAAGGCGGCCCGCCAGCCGAGCCATGTGCCGAGCACCGCGCCGCCGGGGACACCCGCGACCGTGGCCACCGTCGTGCCCGACAGCAGCACGGCGAGCGCGCGTCCCTTCCTGTCGGGCGCCACCAGCGTGGCGGCGGCCGTCAGGGCGACGGCGAGGAAACCCGCGTTCGCGAGCGCGGCGACGACCCGGGTGGCGAACAGGGTGGGGAAGTTCGTGGTGACGGCTCCCACGACGTGCGCCGCCGCGAAGACGAGTACAAACACGAGAAGGGCGGCGCGCCTGGGCCAGTCGCGGGCGAGCGCGGCCACAAGAGGGGCGCCGACGACCATGCCGACCGCGAAGGCCGAGGTGAGGGCGCCCGCCGTGGCGACCGTGACGTCGAGATCCGAGGCGATGTCCGGCAAGAGGCCGGCGAGCATGAACTCCGAGGTCCCCATGGCGAAGACGGCCAGGGCAAGCAGGTACAGCGGGAGAGGCATCGAGTGGCTCCGAGGTGAGAGAAACACGTGAGGTCATCTCGTCACCGCGGCCGGCCCCGGGCACGGCACACTCGCGTCGCACCGCGGAAGCGGTGCGACGGCAGGGCTGCGGACTCAGTGGTTCAGGGGGCCGACGGCGTGACCGGAAGCCCCCACCGTGTCCGACTCAGGACTCGACATGGCCCGCACGGTACCCGACCGACGTCCGTCGGGGCACGTCGGTTTCACGGGCGTCGACCGCCTCCGTGACGTGCTCAGTGGGTGGTGTATCCGCCGTCGACGGGCAGGGCGACGCCGATGACGAAACTGGCGGCCGGGGCTGCACGGCCACAGGACGGCGGCGGCGACCTCCTCGGCCCGACCGAGGCGCCCGATGGGCCGCTCGCTCAAGATCGCGGACCGGACGACGCCGCCGCCCACGACCAGCGCACCGGGTACCGGCCGTGAGCCGTCGCCCGACGGCGCGCACCGGCCCGTGGGTCCGTCCGGTTCGACGGGCGAGGAGGGTCAGGCCGAAGGTGCGGGCCGACCGTGACTGCGGAGTTCTTCGTTGAGGCGCTGGGCCTCCTCGAGCTGATCCTCGAGGATGATGATGCGGCAGGCGGCCTCGATGGGTGTGCCGGAGTCGACGAGTTCGCGAGCCCGGCCGGCAATACGCAACTGATAACGGGAGTAGCGGCGGTGCCCGCCTTCGGACCGCAGCGGGGTGATCAGACGGTGCTCACCCAAGGCACGCAGGAAGGCCGGCGTGGCACCGATCATCTCGGCAGCCCGGCCCATGGTGTAGGCGGGATAGTCGTCGTCGTCGAACTTGTCGGTGGGGCGGGTACTGCGAGGGGGCATAGACCTCTTCTTCCGGGAACGCATCGAGGGGCCCGAGCGCCACATGGCACCCGGGCCCCGAGCTTTCAACACCATCTGCCGGCTGACTGTACCGGCCTTCTCTTGTCGCAGGGCCACCCGCGGGGGCGGTACTGCGGGGATCGCGGCTGCGTGACCGGGGACCACCTTCCAATCCGGGGTCTGCGGTACCCGGGGGGACATCGTCCCGACCCCGGGCGATCCTGATGGCGTCTGCTCCTTACCTCTTCGATCCATCCGTACGGGCCGACGACACGGTACTGCTGTGCGACCCCTTGGGCCGCCGGGCCCGGCGGCCAGCGACAGAACCCACTCTTTCCGGCTCCACCGCTCCACCGCCGGGCCGCTCCTACGTCGGCCTGCTTGCGCGGCAGTTCGTCCCTGCCGCGCCTTACTGACTTTCGGCTACACCCAAGACACTAACCTCCTCCGACCCCATTGTCTACTCCGAGCGCTACAGATTTTCTGCCACGGCAACTGCTTCGAATCTGGCTTTCCGGACTCCGGAAGAATCGTTCGCCCGATCGAGGTCCCGGACGGCCGGACAGTCCGGCACGGAGGCACGACCCACCGGTGCGCCACCCCGTCCGCGCGCAGGGGCCGCACCCGTCACCGACCGTCCTCGTCCGGCGGCGGCCCGTCCCGCGAGGTCCCGGTGAGGCGACTGGCGAGGCGGTACCTCACGGTCACGTCGCGATAGTCCCGCCCGGGCTCCACCCGGCGGGGGAGGCGGGTCCGCTCAGTCCGGGACACCGACGTGCGCGCTCCGGTCCCCGGGAAGGAGACCCGGGTCCGCGGCGACTCCTCGAAACGCAGCCGGTCGGCGCCGACGACCGCGTCGAAGGAGATGGCAGGGACGGGACCCGCGGTACGCCCGGCGGGGGCCTCGGCGGCCGGGGATCCCGACGGCCCCGTTCACGGCGGCTCTTCGCGCTTCCTGACACTCCGGCGCGCGGTGGGTCGCGCCGCCCCCGACCCGTCGTCGCGGATGCGGCGCCGACGGGCGGAGTCTCGGCCCCCGGCATCCCCCGAGGTGCGTCGAACGCTTCCCCCGGCAGCCCGTCCGGCCTCCCGCGCCGCGTCGCCCGCATCCGCGCCGGCCCGGTCCGCCACGCCCCCCACCTCGGCGACGGCTTCCCCCGCCCTCCCCCCGACGCCCTCGACAGCGTCGCCGACGCCCTGCGCGACCTCGCCCACCGCTTCACCAGCGGTGCCACCGATGCCCTCGACCGCGCCCCCGGCCCCCTCTCCCACGTCCCGCACAGCGCCCCCGGCACCCTCCCCCACGTCCCGCAGGGCGCCCCCGGCACCCCGGCCCACGTCGCGCGCGGCCGACCCGACGCCGCGGGCCAGGTCCTCCAGGATCTGCGGATTGCGGTCGAGCGTGGTGAGAACCCGGTTGATGATCAGCGCGACGTTGTCCAGGCGGACCTCGAGCCGGGCCTGTGCCTCGACCCCCGAGATGCCGAGGTGGACCTGGCCGAGCGCGACGTCGGCGCCCACGTTCAGCTTGAGCAGGTCGAGCACCTCGGCCTGGAGGGACACCCGGGCCCGCAGGTCCTCCACGTCGAGGTCGATCTCATCGACCTTCAGCCGGGGGACGTCCAGAAAGACGTCGGGGCCGCGCCCCTCCGGGCGCCCCGCCGTCGGACCGTCGCCCTGGACCGCAGTGCCCTCCTGGACTGCAGTGCCCTCCTGTGCCGCCCCGTCGTCGTACGCCCCCTCGTCGTACACCTCGCCGTCGTACGGCTCCGGCTCCTCCGCGGCGTCCGTCGTGCGGTCGCCTCCGTCCTCGGCGTGCTGCTGCATTGCTGCGCCTCCAGGAACTCGCCCTTCGCGGTTTCGCCCTATTTGCACCAGTATGACGAGTGAAGCCGGGTGCGGGTCTCGACGGTCCTGCCAGCGGGGCGCAAACGGTCGCGCGAGGTCTCGCACCGGCCGCTGCCGGCGCGTTCCGCGACGATGGTCAGCCGTCCCCGTCCCTGTCTCCGTCCCCGTCGCGCAGCAGGTCGAGCTGGCGCGCCACGGCCGCGGTGAGCCGTGCCTCGTCGTCCGTGGCGAGGAGGTCGAGCAGCGCGCCACGCAGGACGGCCAGGGCCAGCGTGCGGCGGGTGAGACCCTCCCCGCCGTCCCGTTCGGACGGTGGCTGGAAACCGGCCAGGACGCCGAGCCAGTCGTCGACCGTCGCACGGGCGAACCCGGCCCAGGCCCCTTCGGGCCGGCCGAGGGAGCGCGCGTAGGCCTCGGCCCACAGCCGTAGCAGCGGCCGGTGCTCCTTCGCGGCGAGCCACGTCCACACCCGCTCGACGGCCTCCGCCAGCCCGGCGGGACGGTCCGGCCGCCCGGCCCGTTCCAGGAGCGCCAACTGGTCGGCGCGCGCCCGTGCGAGCAGCGCCCGCAGCAGGCCGTCCTTGCTCTCGAAGAGGAACAGCAGGACGCGCGGACTGGAGCCGATGGCCCCGGCCAGGGGGCGCAGGGACAGGTCGGCCAGTCCGTGGGTGAGGGCGTACTGGTAGGCGGCCTCCAGCAGCACCTCCCGCCGGGCGGACGGGGCTGGCGCTTCCTGCGGCATACCGGCTAGCCTAACTGAAACGACCGTTTCAGTTAGGTCGACGACCGCGGGGGCCCGGAGAGCGCCACATGCCGCAGCAGGATGAGAAGAACGTCGTCGTACGCCGCGCCGACCGGCCCGGCGACCTGGGGTGGGTCGTGATGGCCCACGGCGAGACCTATGACCGGGAGTTCGGCTGGAACACCGACTTCGAGGCCCTGGTCGCCACGATCGTCGCCGACTACGCCACCCGGCACGACCCGGCCCGCGAGGCGGGCTGGATCGCCGAGGTCGACGGCCGGCGCGTGGGCTGTGTCTTCCTCGTCGCGGGCGACCGGCCGGAGGTGGCCAGGCTGCGGATCCTGCTCGTCACCCCTCGGGGCAGGGGCCTCCGCCTCGGCACGCGGCTGGTCGGCGAGTGCCTCGCCTTCGCCCGTGAGGCGGGCTACGAGCGGGTGACCCTGTGGACCAACGACGTCCTCTCCGCGGCGCGCAGGATCTACCAGGGCTTCGGCTTCACCCTCACCGACGAGGAGCACCACCACAGTTACGGCCAGGACCTCGTCGGCCAGAACTGGACCCTCGACCTGCGCTCCGGGGCGCCGGGCACGTCCGCCGACCGCGCGGAGCCGGGGAGAGCCGCCCGATGAACCGCCCGGACCTGCCGGAGAATCCGCCACCGGCCCGCCGCGACCCCGACGGCGGCTTCACCCTGCACGGCCGGCGCTTCGACGACCCGTACGTCTGGATGGAGCAGACGGACGACGCCGAGACGACCGCCTGGACGGCCGCCCAGGAGGCCGTCACCCGCGCCGTGCTCGACGGCGTCCCGGGACGGGCGGGTCTCCGCGCCGCCGTCGCCCGTGCCGCCCGCTGCACACGGCCGTCCCCGCCGGTCCCCGCGGGCCCGGACGGGCGCACCTTCCTCCAGCGGGCCGGTGCCGACGCCGAGAAGCCCGTGCTCGTCATGCGCCGCTCGGCCGATGCCCCTCTCGAAACGGTGCTCGACCCCGGCACCTGGCCGGCCAGTGACGTCCTGGTGTGCGCCGTGCCGTCGCCCGACGGCACGCTGGTGGCGTTCGGGCGGGCCCGCGGCGGCAGCCACGGCGCGGTGGTCCGCGTCCTCGACGTCGAGACCGGCGCGCTGCTCCCCGACCGGCTGCGTGGCACCGACCACGGTTCCGTCGCCTGGCGTCCCGACTCGTCGGGGTTCTTCTACACCGCCTGTCCCGAGCCGGGTGAGGCGCCCCCCGGCGAAGAGGCCTACTGGCACGCCGTCTACGAGCACCGGATCGGCTCCGGGGCCCCGGCCCGCAGGGTCTTCGGGGACGATCACGACAAGGACCGCTGGTGCACGGTGGAGACCAGCGAGTGCGGCCGCTTCGCCGTGCTGACCTCGTGGGACTTCGTGAACGCCAACGACGTCACGCTGCTCCGGCTCGCCGACGGCGCGCTGCTGCCGGTCGCCACCGGGATGCGGTCGGTCAACCAGGTGCAGGTGATCGAGGACTCGGTCCTGGTGCGAACCGACCTGGACGCGCCGCGCGGACGCCTGTGCGTCGCTCCCGTCAGCGACCCGGCCTCGTGGCGCACGCTCGTCCCGGAAGGCCCGGACACCCTGCAGACCGTGACCGGAGTCGGCGGACGCCTCTACGCCGTTCACGCGCGTGCGGCCTCGCACCGGGTGTCCGTCCACGCCTTGGACGGCACACGTCTGAGGGAGCTGGTGCTCCCGTCCCTCGGCTCGGTCAACCGGAACGAGGGAGCGGGCGTCGTCAGCGGGATCTCCGGCTCGTGGCACGGTGACGACGTGTGGGTGGCCTTCACCTCGTTCGTGCAGCCACCGTCGCTCTACCGGTACGACTACGCCCGGGACCGGCTGGAGCCGTACCACGTGCCCGACGCCGGTCTCGACCCGTCCGCGTACACGACGCGGCAGGTCTGGTACGAGTCGGCCGACGGCACGCCGGTGTCGATGTTCATCGTCCACGGCGTCGATGTGCCGCGCGACGGCCGGCGGCCGGTCCGGCTCAGCGGATACGGCGGCTTCAACATCTCCGTGGAACCCCGCTTCTCGGCGGCCGGCGCCGCCTGGCTCCAGCTCGGCGGGGTGCTGGCCCACGCCAACGTGCGCGGCGGCGGCGAGTACGGCCGCGCCTGGCACGAGGCCGCCGTGGGGACGCGCCGGCAGAACGCCTTCGACGACTACGTCGCCGCGGCCCGCCACTTGGTCGCCGACGGCTGGACGACCCCAGCCGGGATCGCCTCGCGCGGCAACAGCAACGGCGGCCTGCTGGTCACCGTCGCCGCGCTGCAGGCACCCGACGCGTACGGTGCCGTCTACTCCCGGGTGCCGCTCCTGGACATGCTGCGCTTCCCGGCCTTCGGCCACCTCGACTCGGCCACCGTCGAGTACGGCTCGCCGGACGACCCCGTCGAGGGCGCCTACCTCGCCGGCTACTCGCCCTACCACAATGTGCGGCCCGACCGGCCCTACCCGGTGATGGCGTTCGCCCCGGCACTGAACGACCGCAACGCGCCGCCCCACGACCCGCTCAAGATGGTCGCGCTCCTCCAGTCCGGCGCGCCGCGCGGCGGCCCCTACCTCCTGGTGCTGCTGCGTGACTCCGGCCACGGCGGCGGCACCACCCTGTCGGCCCTCGTCGAGCAGGACGTCGACGAACTGAGCTTCTTCTGCTGGGCGCTCGGCATCCCGGCGTCGCCCGTCTGACCGGGATGCCGCGTACGAGCGCGGCGGTCGCCGGTCCGTCGCCGCGCCCGGCCGCGGCTCCGGTGTGGGGCTGCACCCGGTGAGGCAGCGGGTCCCGGCACGACGGCGGGCCCGGTCGCTCGACCGGGCCCGCCGTTCGGGCAGCCTCGTGCGGCACGCACCTGGGCGTGCCGGCTACCAGCGGTACCAGCGGCCCCTGCGGCCTCCGCTGCCGGCGGGCCGGACCAGGAAGCCCAGCAGCCACACGACGAGCACGACGACCGCGATCCACCACAGCGCCTTCAACGCGAAGCCCGCGCCGAAGAGGATCAGGGCCAGAAGAAGTACAAGAAGCAGGGGAACCATAGTTATCAACCTCCAGACCACCGAATGCCCTTGCCTCCGCAGGGCAAGCCCCCGAAACGCACGTTAGTTCCGTGGCACGGCGGGCAGACGCGACAGTCTGCGCTGTCGCCGAAGGGCAGGGCCGCATCGCCGCGGAGGGGTTCGGACAAATGAGCCAAGGATGACGGCCGCCCGTTTCCGCCTGCCCGGGCCCTCGCCGCTGCCAGGATCCCGACAGGGAACGCGCCGGTGGGGGCGTGGGTGAGGCGGGGTGGGTGTGAACGAGCACGGTACTGCCCAACGTGCTGCTCCGTGTACGGCGGCACCGGGCACGGCGGGCCGCAGCGGCCAGTCCGCCGGAGCCGGAACGCCCGGGGGCCGGGACGGACGGAGCGAGGCAGCGGCCGAGCCGGGCCGAGGGCGGGGCGACGGTGCCGGAGCACGCGCCGTGCCCCGGCACGTTGCCTGCGTGATGGACGGGAACGGCCGGTGGGCACAACGGCGTTCACTGCCCCGTACGGCGGGTCACCGGGCCGCCGAGGCCACGGTCATCGAGATCATCGAGACGGCCCGGTCCGCGGGTGTCGAGTGGCTCACCCTGTACGCCTTCTCCACCGAGAACTGGAACCGGCCCGGGACGGAAGTCGACTATCTGATGGGCCTGGTCCGCCGGGTGGTGCGCAAGCACGCACCGCTCCTGCTCGCCCGCGGCATCCGCTGCCGTTTCCTCGGGGTCACCGACCCGCGCATCCCCCGCGAACTGGCCCAGGACTTCGACGACCTGACGACGTTGACCGACGGCAACCGGGGCATGACGCTGACCGTGGCGTTCGATCACGGCGGGCGCAGGGACATCGTCGAGGCCGCGCGGTCCCTCATCCGGAGCGGGAAGCGCGCGGACGAGGTGACCGAGCACCTCTTCGCCCAGCACCTGCCGTTCCCCGACACCCCCGACGTGGACCTGGTCATCCGGACGTCCGGCGAGCAGCGCATCTCCAACTTCATGCTCTGGAAGGTCGCCTACGCCGAGTGGACGTTCCCCGACGTGCTCTGGCCGGACTTCCGGGCCCCCGACTTCCTCGCCTGCCTGCACACCTACCGGCGCCGCGACCGTCGCTTCGGCACCGTACCGCCCCGGACGAACGGAGACCCACGATGACGACCGACACGAGCCGCACGCACACCGGGCGGGCCGACGACGAACCCCCCTTGTTCGGGGAGGGTTCACGGTTCCATTCCTTCTTCGACGACCCGCGCTGGGCCCTCGCCATCATCCGTGCGACCGTGCTGGAGGCGGCGCACCCCCAGATCGGTGCGGCGCTCATCGACAATTCCACCTTCGTCGCCCATCCCTGGCGCCGGCTCCGCAACACCTTCCTGAGCATGCGGCGCATGTACAGCGGCGACCCCGCGGTACGAGAGCGGGAGGCCGCCCGGCTCAACCGGCTGCACGCGCGCATGAGCGGCGCGGACTCCCGTGGCCGGCCCTACGACGCGATGGACCGCGCCACCCGCGCCTGGGTGGTCGCCACCCTCTTCGAGAGTGCCGTCACGATGTGCCGGCTGAGCGGCCAGCCCCTCGAACAGGACACGATGGAGCGGATGTACGACGAGTACCGCGCGTTCCTCGCCGCCCTCGACGGCGACGCCGGAGAACTCCCCGAAAGCGTCCAGGACTTCTGGACGTACTTCGACCGGGTCGTCGAAGACGAACTGGAGGACACCGAGGCGGCCCGCATCATCCTGTACCGGCTCTTCGACCACTTGCCCGCCCCGGCACTGCTCGGCGGCGCGCCGACCCTGTGGGCGGCGGGCCGGGCCGTCGCCGGACCGCTCTTCGGCGCGATCACGGTCGCCTCGCTCCCCGAGCCGTACCGGCGGCGGGCCGGCCTGCCGGAGATGCCCGGCGCCGAGACCCTCATGCGGGGCGCCTACCTCGCCGCGGGACTGGCCCGGTTCCTGCCCGAGGGCTGGCTCGACGCGGAGAAGGTCGTCGAGCTGCTGACGCTCTCCCCCACCGGCGACGACCCCCGCGCCCGGACCGTGGCCGCCCTGCGCGGCCGTATGGAGCAGGCCGCGGCCCTGCTCCGGCTGATCACTCCCCTGGGCGGCGTCCCCGGCCCGGCTCCCGCAGGCGCCCGCGGGAGCCGACGCCCCGCGGAGGAGTTCTTCCGCCAGGTCCTGGACCAGACCGGTGACGGCCACCTCGACTGGCCGGACCTCGCGGCCATGGCGCGCGAACTGTCCACCCGGCTGGACCTGGAGGAGCCCGAGGAGACCCGGCTCTACGACGCCTTCGCCGCCTGGTGGCGCGAACTGCAGGACGCCCTCGACACCGACGGCGACGGCCGAGTCAGCGCCGCCGAGTACGCCGCCGCCGTACCGTCCATGGCCGGGCCCGCGCTGATCCGCGTCGCCGAGGTGCTGTTCGACGCCACCGACAAGGACGGCAACGGCACCATCGACGCGGACGAGTACCGGGAGCTCTTCCGCACCGCCTTCCACCGCGACCTCGCGACCGGCGACTCGGCATACGGCCGGAGCGCCTTCGTGGGCGACTTCGTCTCCTTCATGTCGGGTGGCCGCACGAGCGCTCCCTACGACCCCGTCTTCACGGACTCCTAGGCGCCGGTCCCCGGGCGGGCCGGCCGTGCCGCGGGGCGGCGGTGCCAGGAGCGAAGCCGCCGGCCGCCTCGCCCCGCCCGGGGCCGCCGGGCTCGTGAACTCCGCCGAGGCACTCCACCGCTGTTGACCCTCACGTGGCGTCAGGCTGCACAGTCGGTGGCATGGAGGATCACTGGACCGTGGGACGCGTGGCCGCGTTGGCCGGCGTGAGCGTCCGCACGCTGTGGGACCCGTGGGCAGGCGGCGAGGGCGGCGAGGGCGGCGAGGGCGGCGAGGGCGGCGAGGGCGGCGACGGTGGTCCTACCGGTTGAGGTGCGTGCCGATCGACAGGAACGCCTGCACGAGGGGGACCTGGGGGACCGCCGGCGAGACCACTTGGGAGGCGTAGTGGACGACGACCAGCTCCAGGCCGGGTGAGACGAACAGCCGCTGCCCGTGGATACCGCTGGCCATGAAGGATCCGTAGGGGTCGTTCAGGATCCACCACAGGTCGTGGTAGGAGAGGGTGGCCGGCGACTCGGGCGGTGCCGCGGGGAAGCGCACACGGCGCGGGTAGCCTTCCGGGACGCCGGCGACGAGGGCGGTCACCGCTTCCGGCAGGATCTGGCGACCGCCGACGGCCCCGCCGCAGCGGACGAGTTCGCCCAGGCGGGCCACGTCGCGCGCGGTGGCCGCGAAGCCGCCGCAGGCCGCCTCGGCACCGTCCGCGTCGACGAGGTAGTAGGCGTCTTCCTCCGTTCCGATCCGGGACCAGATCATCTCCGACATCAGCGCCGAGGTGCTGACCCCGGTGATCCGGCGCAGCACCTCGGCGAGCGCCTCGACGTTGCCGTTCTCGTAGCGGAACTCCTCACCCGGCTCGCCGGTGGCCCTGGCGGTGGCGAGGTGTTCGCGGATCGTCCCGGGACCCGAGTAGCCGTAGGGGCGCAGTCGCGGGGCGAGGACGGCGAAGTAGCGCTGCGCCTCCAGGGCCTTGTCGTACGGGCGGCCGGCGTAGCTCATCCGCGTGCCCATGTGCAGCAGGTCGTCGACCCGGGCGTCTCCGAAGGCGGTGCCTGAGAGTTCGGGCACGTACCCGGCGACCCGGGCGGTGCGGTCGAGGTGTCCTTCGTGGGCGAGGGTCGCCGCCAGGAGACCGAGGTAGGACTTGGCGGCCGAGGCGTTGAAGTGCGGGACGTGGGCCTCGTAACCGTGCAGGTACTGCTCGTGGACGAGCCTGCCCCGGTGCAGGACGAGCAGGGCGTCCGTCTCGGCCTCGGCGAGCAGTTCCGGCAGCGAGAGGGTGCGTCCGTGGGAGCCGGTGACGCTCAGGCCGTCGAGCGGGCCGGGCGGCGACGCGGGCAGGTCGCCGGGGCCGCGCCGGCCGCGCCAGACGCGACGGCTGGGCATGATCTCCCGGCCCGCCGTCGTGTGCCGCCGTGCCCAGGCCGGGTCGGTGAATCCTCGTGCCCAGACGAGGTCGGCCAAGGAGTCCGTGCCGGTCACGTGTCGCTCCGCTCGTTCGGAATCAGCTCATCGTGAGTTCGATACCGTACACGTTGTTCAGGAACGGAGGAAGGGATCGACCGGCCCGGCGCGACTACCGCGGTGCCGCGCCCCGCGCCCCGGGAAGGTCGACGGCCCCGGGGGCGTCCACCGGGGTCAGCCCCGTGGCCCAGACCCTTCCGTAGACGGACAGGTCCCGCAGGTGGGCGGTGATCTGCTCGGCGGTGTACCCCGTGTCGTTCTCGACCCACCAGCTCAGCACGGAGACGAGTTCGCCGGTCCAGGCGCGGGCGACGATGCCGAGCGGGATCCTCGGTTCCACGCCGAGCTGCCCCACCCGGTCCCGGAAGGCCATCTCGGCGTGGGTGCGGATGAGTTCGGTGAACTCCCGCAGCGCCCGGCCGTCGCCCTCGCCCCGCAGGATCACCCGGTAGACGTCCCGTTCCCGGGTGGCGTGCTCGAAGATGTACTTGACCGGCAGACCGGTGAAGCCCTGGGCGTGCGCCTGGCGCACGGCCGGCAGCAGGCGCTCGCGGTCCTGCGCGAGGTCGCGGACGATGCCGACGAGCAGGTCCTCCTTGTCCCGGTAGTGCGCGTAGAAGGTGGCCCGGCCGATGTCGGCCCGCTCGGTGATCTCCTCGACGGTGACGGCCTGGAACCCCTTGTCCAGCACCAGTTCGACCAGGGCCTGGCGGAGCGCGGCGCGCGTGCGCCGGACACGGCGGTCTTCGGGCTTCATGTCCACTTCGATTCCTTCTCGTCGGACCGTTGACCCGACCCTAGCGCTGCCCGTACGTTGCCCGACAACGCGATTGGTACTGAACATGTTGTTCTGAAACTCTGGAGGCGGCGATGAACCTCGGGCGTTACGTACGCCGGACAGCCGAGCACCATCCCGATGCCGAGGCGCTGGTCTGCGGCGGGGTCCGGCTGACCTATGCGGAACTCGACGACCACAGCGACCGGCTGGCGGCCGCGCTCACCGGGACGGGCCTGGGCCGCGGGGAGCGGGTGGCCACGCTCGCGGCCAACCGGGCGGAGCTGGTCGTCACGGAAGTGGCCCTCTACAAGGCGGGCCTGACCCGGGCGCCGGTCAACGCCCGCCTGGGCGACGGCGAAGTCGCCCATCTGCTGCGGGAGTCGGACGCCCGGGTCCTGCTCACCGACGCCGCACACCTGGACACGGCGCGCCGGGCGGTGCCCGGTTCGGGCGTGAAACACGTCATCGGCTACGACGGCCCCTCCGACCTGGGCCCCGGCTATGCGCACCTCCTCGCGGACACCCCCCGCGAGGCCGTGGACGTGGAGTGCGCCGAGGACGACGTCGCCGTCCTGCACTTCACCTCGGGCTCCACCGGGAAGCTCAAGGCCGCCGTGCAGACGTACGGCAATCGGCTGGCCCTGCTGCGCAAGTCGGTGATGAACGCGGCGACCCGGGTCGGCAGGGGCGACCGGCAGATCCTCGCCGGGCCCGTCACCCATGCCTCCGGCATGCCGCTCATGGGCATCTTCTTCGCCGGCGGGTGCGCCGTGGTGCTGCCGCGCTGGGACGCCGCGGAGTTCCTCGCCACCGTGGAACGGGAACGCGCGACCCACGCGTTCCTGGTCCCGACGATGGTCAACACGGTCCTCGCCCTGGAGAACGCGGGGGACTACGACCTCTCCAGTCTCCGCCACCTGCTCTACGGCGCGGCGCCCATGTCACCGGCCCGCGTCCGGGCCGCCTGGGACCTCTTCGGCCCCGTGCTCGGCCAGGGCTACGGCTGCGGCGAGACGACCTCGGGCGTGCTCTTCCTCTCCACGGAGGACCACCGCCGCGCAGTCGAGGGCGACGACGAGGAACTGCTGCTGTCCTGCGGACGCCCGCTGGCCGAGGCCGAGGTACGCATCGTCGACGACGGCGGCGCCCCGGTGGCGGCCGGCGAGATCGGCGAGATCGCCGTCCGCGGGCCCGACGTCGTCCCCGGTTACCACAACGAGCCGGAACTGACCGCGCGCAGCTTCCGCGACGGCTGGTTCCTCACCGGCGATCTGGCACGGCGGCGCGAGGACGGATACGTCTTCATCGTCGACCGCAAGAAGGACATGATCATCTCCGGCGGATTCAACATCTACGCCGTGGAGGTCGAATCCGTCCTGCACCAGCATCCCGGCGTCTTCGAGGCCGCGGTCGTGGGTGTCCCCGACGAGCAGTGGGGCGAGGCGGTCAAGGCCGTCGTCGTCCCGCGGGCCGGCGTCACGCTCGACCCGGAGGAACTGATCGCCTTCTGCGCCGAGCGCCTGGCGCGCATGAAGAAGCCCCGCTCCGTCGACGTCGTCGCCGCGCTGCCCCACAACCCCAACGGCAAGATCGACCGCCGCGCTCTGCGCGACACCTACTGGTCCGGCGCCGAGCGCCGCGTCCACTGAACAGGGAACACCCCATGCCCTACACCCTCACCCCGCGCTACGACGACAACCCCCGCCTCCAGGAGCTGGTCGGCCGGCTGCGCGCCTACCTCACCGACGAACTGCTCCCCTACGAGCGGCACCACGGCATCACCCCGGAGAGCAGGCTGGACCGGACCACCCTGGAAGGCGTCTGGAAGCGCAGCGCCGAACTCGGCTTCTACGGCATCAGCCTGCCCCCGGAACTCGGCGGCCAGGGACTGAACTTCACCGAGCTGTGCGCCCTCAAGGAGGAACTCACCGCCTCCGGGGCCGCCTTGTCCCACTCGGTCCTCGGCGACATGGGCGGACCGCTGCGCGTCGGCGCGATCCTCAAGTACGCCACCGACGAGCAGCGGGAGCGCTACCTCCTGCCGGTGGTCCGGGGCGAGCGCGCCTGCTGCTTCTCCCTCACGGAGCAGGACGCGGGTTCGGACGTACGCCGTATGAGGACCACGGCGACACGGGACGGCGACAGCTACGTGCTCAACGGGCACAAGGTGTTCAGCTCCGCCGCCCCGTTCGCCGACTTCGCGGTCGTCGTCGCCCGGATGGCGGACAGCGAGGAGACGTACAGCGCCTTCCTGGTCGACCTGGACACCCCCGGCTGCCGTGTCCTGGAAGGCGCCGTACCCATGTCGGGCCAGCGGATGGAGGGCGACCTCGTCTTCGAGGACTGCCGCGTTCCCGTCGCGAACCTGCTCGGAGAGGCCGGACAGGGGCTGCGCATCGGCATCGGCCGCATCACCCTCAACCGGTTGCTGCACTGCCCCTCCCTGATCGGGGCCGCCCGGCGCGCCTGGGACCTGTCCGTCGCCCACGCGAAGAACCGCGTCGCGTTCGGACAGCCGCTGCTCGCCCTCCAGGCCGTCCAGCACAAGCTCGCCGACATGGCCACCGACCTCTACGCCGCCCGGTCGATGGTGCTCGCCACCGCGGCGAAGGCGGACCGCGGCGAGAACATCGCGGTGGAGGCGAACATGTGCAAGCTGTTCACCGCCGAGGCGTGCTTCCGCGCGGCGGACCAGGCCGTGCAGATCCACGGCAAGGACGGTCTGACCCGTGGCCACGAGGTGGAGCAGATCTTCCGCAGTCTGCGCATGTACCGGATCGTCACCGGCACCAGTGAGATCCACAAGAACGCCATCGTCAAGGCACTCGTCTGATCGGTACCCGAGGCGGCCGTCCGGACGGTTCAGGGCCGGACGGCGTCCCCGGGGACCGCCCGTGTGCCCGGCGCGTCCCCGCTGCGGCGCCCCGGCGCCCCCGGTCGTCCGCCCCGCCCCTGCTCGACCCGCACCCGCAGGAGTCACCCATGGCACTCCCGTCCTCCGCCGCGTCCGCCGGCCTCTCGGCCCCCGGGCCCGCCGTCCGTCCGCCGGACCGCCGCCGGGCCTGGCTGGTGACGGCCATGATCGTCACCTTCATGGTCGTCAACTTCGCCGACAAGTCGGTCCTGGGCCTCGCCGCCGTCCCGATCATGGACGAGCTGGGCCTCAGCAACGGCACCTACGGGCTGATCTCGAGCTCCTTCTACCTGCTGTTCAGCCTCTCCGGACTCGTCGTCGGCTTCTTCTCCTCCCGCGTCTCCAGCAGGACCATGCTCTTCGTGATGGCGCTGCTGTGGGCCGTCGCCCAGCTGCCCGTGCTGGCCGTGGCGGCGGTCCCGACCCTGATCGCGGGCCGCGTCCTGCTGGGAGTCGCGGAGGGCCCCGCCGCCTCGATGTCGATGCACGCGCTGTACAAGTGGTTCCCGCCCGAGCGGCGCGGGCTGCCCTCGGCCGTGCAGATCGGTGGCGCCGCGATCGGCACGCTGGTCTCCGCGCCCGTACTCACCTGGCTCATCACCGACTTCGGATGGCGGTCGGCGTACGCCGCCCTGGCGGTGGTCAGCCTGCTGTGGGCGCTGGTGTGGTGGCGGACGGGCCACGACGGACCGTACGACGAGGCACGTGCGCCACGGGCGGACGGCGCACGGCCCCCGAAGCCTCTGCCCTACCGCCGGCTGCTGCTCACCGGAACCATGGCCGGCAGCGTCGCCAGCGCCTTCGGAGCCGCCTGGGCGCTCGCGCTGGCCCACGCCTGGCTGCCGGCCTACCTCAGGACACAGCTCGGCCTGGCCCCCCAGGCGGTGGCGACCGCGATCAGCGCCGTCTCCGCCCTCAGCCTCGTCCTGCTGCTGACCGTCTCGCCGCTCATGGACGCCCTCAAGGCGCGCGGCGTGTCCAGCCGCTGGTCCAGCGGTGCCGCGCAGGGAGTCGCGGTGTGTGTCGCGGGCTGTGCCATGGCCGCCTTCCCCTTCACCGAGGGCGGCGTCGTCCGCCTGGTCCTGATCGGGGTGGCCTTCGGCACGGTGGCCGTCGCGATCCCCCTGCATTACGTGACCGCCGCCGAGGTGGTCCCCGCGGCCCAGCGCGGTGCCGTCTTCGGCATCGTCGCCGCGACCGGCACGCTCCCCGGCCTGATCGCCCCCTTCGTCACCGGCCACCTCATCGACGCGGCGGACTCCGCGTCCGCCGGGTACGCGACCGCGTTCCTCGTCGCCGCCGCGGTGATGCTGACGGCGGGTGCCTCGGCCGTCGCCGTCATCCGTCCCGAACGGGACGCGCGCCGGCTCGGCCTGCGCACGGAACGGGTTCCGTCCTCGCACTGACGGGCGAGGACGGGCTCCCGTCCCGCTTCGCGTCCCCGTGTGCGTCTCCGCCCCTGCCCGCTCCCCACGTTCCGCCTCGCCACCGATCCCGAGAAGGGTGCACACGTATGAATGCCATGGACCGGCGCGGCTTCGTCGCCGCCGCCGCGGGCGCCGCCGCGGCGACCGTCCCTCTCCACGCCCGGGCGTCCGAGGCGCGTTCGGGACCCCGGCCCGCCGCGACGCCGTCCCCGACGCACACCGGCGATCTCCCCTACGACGACCGCGCCGACTTCGCCGACGCCGACCGCGGCTTCGTCGCCGCGTACGCCGGCGGCCCGATCACCACGCCCTCGGGCGCCGTCGCCTGGGACCCGGACGCCCACCGCTTCCTCGCCGAGGCCGCCGGGAGCCCGCCCTCGACCGTCGACCCGAGCCTGTGGCGCCAGGCGACCCTGCTCTCCCGCCAGGGGCTCTACCGGGTCACGGACCGGATCTACCAGATCCGCGGCCTGGACCTGTCCAACATGACCGTCGTCGAGGGCGACACGGGCATCATCGTCATCGACCCCCTGACCTCCGCCGAAACCGCGGCCGCGGCACTCCGGCTCTACCGCGCCCACCGCGGGGACCGGCCGGTCCGCGCCATGATCTACACCCACCCCCACGTCGACCACTTCGGCGGCTGCCGGGGGGTCCTGCCCGACGACACCGACGGCACACCCGTTCTCGCGCCGCGGGGCTTCATGGAACACGCGGTCAGCGAGAACGTCTACGCCGGTCCCGCCATGTCCCGCCGCGCGGGCTACGTGTACGGCACCAACCTGCCCACCGACGCCACCGGCCAGGTCGGCTGCGGCCTCGGGCCTGCCGTCTCCACCGGCACCGTCGGGCTGATACCGCCCACCCGGTACGTCGAGGCCACCGGGGAGGAGGTCACCCTCGACGGGGTGAGGCTCCGCTTCCAGATGACGCCGGGTACGGAGTGCCAGGAGGAGATGAACTTCCTCCTCCCCGACCTGCGAGCGGTGTGCATGGCCGAGAACGCCACGCACACCATGCACAACATCCTGACCCTGCGCGGCGCCCAGGTCCGCGACGCGCACGCCTGGGCGGGATACCTGACGGAGTCGATCGGCCTGTGCACGGACACGGCCGACGTGGCGTTCGCCTCCCACCACTGGCCCACCTGGGGCAACGACGCCGTCGTCGCCCTGCTCACCCGGCAGCGGGACCTCTACGGCTACCTGCACGACCAGACCGTCCGTCTGATCAACAAGGGGCTCAACGGCACCGAGATCGCGGAAAGCCTCCGCCTCCCGCCGCAGTTGGAGCGCGTGTGGGCCAACCGCGGCTACTACGGCTCCCTCAGCCACAACGTCAAGGCCGTCTACCAGCGGTACATGGGCTGGTTCGACGCCAACCCCGCGCACCTGTGGGAACACCCGCCGGCCGAGGAGGCCCGGCGGTGGGTCGAATCCCTCGGCGGACAGGCCGCCGTGCGGGCCCGGGCCCGGTACTACAGCGACCGGGGGGACCTGCGCTTCGCGGTGACGCTCCTCAACCACGCCGTCTTCAACGATCCGTCCGACTCGCGGGCGAAGCGGCAACTCGCCGCGCTCTACGTCCGCCTCGGCCGGGCCGCCGAGAACGCCGTGTGGCGCAACTTCTACCTCACCGGCGCCCAGGAGCTCCTGCACGGAGCCGAACCGGCCCCCAAGCCCACCACGGGCCCGGACCTGCACCGGGCCCTGACGGTCGGACAGCTCATCGACGGGCTGGCCGTACGCGTCAACGGACCCGAGGCGTGGTCGCTGCGGCTGGCCATCGACTGGCACATCGGCGACGTCCACTGGCACCTTCGGCTCGCCAACGGCGTCCTCACCTGGACCAGCGACGCGAGCCCCGACCCCGACGCCGCGCTGACCATGACGATGACCAAGACGCAGCTCCTCGCGCTGCTCGCCGGCCGGGGCACCGACGGCATCACCATGACGGGCGACGCCTCCCGGCTGACCAGGCTCCTGTCGGTCCTGGACGCTCCGGACCCCGGTTTCCCCGTCGTCACTCCCTGAGGCGGCGACGGCGCCCTCGCGGCCGGCGACGGGCGGCGGGGCGCCGCGGCGGCGCGCGCCGAGTCAGTGGCGGCGCCCGCCCCGGGGCCGGAAGAGCAACAGGTACAGCAGGGCGAGCGCGGCGACGGCCTCGGCGACCACGGTGGCCTTCTTCTCGCCGTACCAGGTCGGCTCGTACATGTCCGGGATCGGTCCCAGTTCGCCGACGTTCACGTAGCGGTACACGAGCAGGAGCGCGAGCCCGCCGGCCGCCACCAGCGCGGCGAAGAGGTCCCCGGGGAGGCGGCGCCAGAAGAGGACGAGCACGGCGGCCAGCGCCGCGAGGGCCGCCTCGAGGCGGAAGAGGGTGCCCTGGCTGACACTCGACGCGATGGCGTCGTAGCGGTCGGCGAGGTACGCGTGCAGGTACGCGTCCACGGCCAGACCGGCCGCGGCGAGCACCCGCACGGCACCCCGTACGACCTGGCCGGCGCCGCCGCGGCGCGCGGGTGCAGGAGTGGGCTGGGAAGACATGGCAGGTCTCCGTTCTCACGGCCGACGGGCCACCGGCCGGGCTCACTCGACGGTGAGCGTGCCCTTCATGAACGGGTGGATCGTGCACGTGTAGGGGAAGTCGCCCGCCGTCGAGGGTGCCGTGAAGGTGGCACTCCTGCCGGGAGCGATGTCTCCGGTGTCGAAGGATCCGCCCTTGGACGCCGTCAGGGTGTGGGTGGTCGAGTCCTTGTTGACGACGGTGACCTTCGCACCGGGAGAGACGGTCAGGGAGGCGGGCTGGAACGTGAAGTCCTTGATCGTCACCTGCGTCCCGGCGCTCGCGGGCGAGCGGGAGGCCGGCTCGGTCGCGCCGTCGCCGCCCCCGCCTCCTCCGTCGGAACATCCGGGGAGCGTGGTCAGGGCGAGCGCGCAGGCGCCGGCCGCGGCGAGTCGGACGGCACCGGCGTGGAACGGGAACGGCATGGAGTCTCGGAGCGCCGGTGGGCCGGTGAGGCCCGAGGTCAGTAACCGCCGCCGCCGGTCTTGGCCTTGCTGGTGACCTTGTCGCCGTTGGGGTTGACGACGTACCACTTGGCGCCGAAGGCCTCGAGGTCCTGCCCGTTGGTGTCGCCGGGCTTCTGGTCGTTGGCGAACCGGTACAGCGGGTGCCCGTTGTACGCCACCTGCTCGGAGCCGTCGTCCCGCTTGATGGTCTTGAGCAGGTCCTTCTTCACCCCGTTGCCCGCGTTCGGGGTCGACTTGACCGTGAACGGCGGCCACGCCTTGGCACAGTCGCCGTCGCACTTCGACTTGTCCTTCGAGTCCTTCTCGAAGAGGTAGAGGGTCCGGCCCTTCTCGTCGACGAGCGTCTTGCCGTAGGTGCCGTCCTTGACGTCGACCGCGGGGGCGCTCGACGAGGTCGCGGCCGGTACGACGTCGGCGTCCGGGGCGTCCGCGGCGTTGCGGGTCTCCGTACCGGCGTTACGGGTCTCCGTGCCGCCGGCGCCCGTGCCGCCGTCGTCCGAGCAACCTGCCGCCGCGCCGGCGACCAGCAGAGCCGCGGCCAGCGCGGTGGCTGTCCTGATGCGTGTCATGAGGGTCTCCTCGACCGTCGGGCCGCCCCACGGGCAGCACGCGGCCCCGCTCTGGGGCCACCGGTCCCAGTGCACCCCAGGACCGGCGAACCGACCATCGCACCGCGTCTGTTCGGAGTGCGGCCGGCGGCGCAGGGTGCCGCAGGCCCGTCCGAGAGCGGCCGGGGAACGGCTCCGGAGCCGTTCCCCGCTCAGGCCATGTCGGGAGCGCGCAGCAGCAGGTGCGCCACCGCGATGCCGGCCACCAGGACGGCCGTACGGAAGGGCCAACGGCTGCGGGGTCCCGACCGCACGGCCGTGCCCGCCACGGCGGCGACCACGGCCGCCCCCGCGAGCACCCAGGCCGAGACCCCGGTCGCGCCGGGCGGCCCCACGACGAGCACGCCCACGGCGGCCGCCATCACGACCGGCGCCAGTCGGCGGCAGGCGGGCCGGCCCAGCCGCTGGGGCAGCCCGCGCACCCCCGTCGCGAGGTCGTCCTCGATGTCCGGAAGCACATTCGCGAGGTGGGCGCCCACGCCCAGCAGGGCCCCGGCGGTCGTGGCCCACCAGGCGGGCCAGGCCGACAGGGGAGGGCCGAGGGTCACGAAGGCCGGCAGGGAGGCGAAACCCACGGCGTACGGCAGCGGCGAGAGGACCGTCCGCTTCAGCCGCAGGTTGTACGCCCAGCCGGCGGCCACCCCCACCAGGTGGGCCGCTCCCGCGGCGAGCCCGCAGAACAGGGACAGCGGTACGCACAGGAGAAGGGCCGCGCCCGCCGCGGCGGCGGCAGCAGCACGCGGAAGCTCCCCGGTGCCCACCGGCTTGTCACCGCGTCGGCAGGCCGTGTCGCGCCGTGCGTCGACCGCGTCGTTGCACCAGCCGATCGAGAGCTGGCCGGCCAGTACGGCGAGGGCCACGGCCACCGACGGGCCCGGCCCGCGGCCGGCTCCGGCCGCCAGGACCGCCACGAAGACGGTGACGGCGGTCGCCGGTTCCGGATGGCAGGCGCGCAGCAGCGCCACGACTCTGCCGGACGAGCGCGGGAGAACCCCGGACGGGTGGAGTGACACCTACGCACGGTAGTGGGACCGGCGGCCGAGGAAGGCATGGACGACATGCGTGTCCCCGTGATCGTCGAGCATGCTCCCGCCCCGTCCGCTCCCCCTTCCGTCGCGCGGCGCCCGACGCCGCCGTCCGCGGCGGGCCCCCGTATCGCCGCCGTGCGGTGCGCGCTGCCCCCGCACCGGTACGCCCAGGACGAACTCACCGGGCCCATCGGCGACCTGTGCCTGCCCTCCGGGGCGGACCGTGCCCTGCTGCACCGTGTGCACGCGTCCGCGGGGGTGCGTACGCGTCACCTCGCCCTGCCGATCGAGCGGTACGCCCGGCTCGGTGACTTCGGACGCAGCAACGACGCGTGGATCGAGGCGGGTCTCGACCTGGGCGAGGAGGCCCTGTCGGACGCGCTGCGGGAGGCGGGGCTGACACCGGCCGACGTCGACCTGCTGGTGTTCGCCTCGATCACGGGCGTGGCCACGCCGTCGCTCGACGCCCGGCTGGCCGGACGCATGGGGCTGCGGCCCGACGTCAAGCGGCTTCCGCTGTTCGGGCTCGGCTGCGTCGCGGGCGCCGCCGGTCTCGCCCGGGTGCACGACCACCTGCGCGGGCACCCCGACGACACCGCCGTGCTGCTCACCGTCGAGCTGTGCTCGCTGACGCTCCAGCGCGGTGACGGCTCGCGTGCCAACCTCGTGGCCGGGGCGCTCTTCGGCGACGGCGCGGCCGCCCTCGTCGCCCGCGGCGGCGACGGGAGCGGCGGCAGCGGCACGGTCGAACCGGCGACCGGTCCCCGCGTGGTCGCCACCCGCAGTCACCTGTACCCGGGGACCGAGCAGCTCCTCGGTTGGGAGGTCGGTGCCACCGGCTTCCGCGTCGTGATCGACGCCGGTGTCCCGGACATCGTCCGGGGCCACTTCGGCCGGCATCTGCGCGCGTTCCTGGCCGAGCACGAGCTGACCGTCGACGACATCGGGACCTGGATCTGCCACCCCGGTGGTCCGCGGATCCTGTCGGCGGTGAGCGAGAGCCTGGGCCTGTCCGACGACGCCCTGGACTCCTCGCGGCGCTCCCTCGCGGCGGTGGGGAACATGTCGTCCGTGTCCGTGCTGCACATCCTGGAGGGCGTCCGGGCGCGTCGTGAGCCGGAGCCCGGCACCTGGGGCCTGCTCCTGGCGATGGGCCCGGGGTTCTGCTCCGAACTCGTCCTCCTGCGCTGGTGAGGTGCTCTCATGCCGTGGTACGTGATTCTGCTCCTCGCCGTCGCCGCCGAACGCGTGGCCGAACTCGTCGTCGCCCGCCGCAACGCGGCGTGGACGCTCGCCCGCGCCGGAGTCGAGCACGGCCGGGGCCACTACCCCGTGATGGTCGCCCTGCACACCGGGCTGCTCGTGTGCTGTCTGCTCGAACCGCTGCTCGCCGACCGCCCGTTCCTGCCCGCCCTGGGATGGCCCGCGCTGGCCCTCGCGCTCCTGGCGCAGGCCCTGCGCTGGTGGTGCATCGCGACGCTCGGGCCCTACTGGAACACCCGGGTGATCGTCGTTCCGGGAGCGCGTCTGGTCGGTGCCGGACCCTACCGCTTCCTGCGGCACCCCAATTACGTCGCGGTCGTGGTGGAGGTGGCCGCCCTGCCCCTGGTGCACTCGGCGTGGCTGACCGCGACCGTCTTCACCGCCGCCAACGCGATGCTGCTCACCGTCCGTCTGCGCTGTGAGAACACGGCCCTCGCCCAGGCGGCGCCCGCGTGAGTGCCCACCACGACCTGGTGATCGTCGGAGGCGGACCCGCCGGTCTCGCCACCGCCCTGCACGCCGCACGCGCCGGCCTCGACACGGTCGTCGTCGAGCCGCGTCCCGCCCCGGTCGACAAGGCCTGCGGCGAGGGGCTGATGCCCGGTGCGGTCCGCTCGCTCGCCGCGCTCGGCCTGGAGGTCCCCGGCGTCCCCGTCAGCGGCATCCGTTACGTCCAGGGTGCTCGCCGGGTCCAGGCCGCGTTCCGCCACGGCCCCGGCATGGGCGTGCGCCGCACCGACCTGCACGGCGTGCTGCACCGCGCCGTGCTCGCGGCCGGGGTGCCCGTGCTGCCGCTGCGCGTGGCAGACGTGCGGCAGGACGGTACGGGCGTGAGCGTGCCCGGCGCGGGGCTGCGCTCCCGGTGGCTGGTCGCGGCGGACGGCCTGCACTCCCCTGTGCGGCGTTCCCTCGGCCTGGAGGTGCGGACCCGTGGCGCACCCCGCTACGGGCTGCGCCGGCACTACGCGGTGACGCCCTGGTCGCCGTACGTGGAAGTGCACTGGGGCAGGGACGCGGAGGTGTACGTCACTCCGGTCGGGCCCCGGCTCGTCGGCATCGCGGTGCTGACCACCCGGCGCGCCTCCTTCGCCACCCATCTGGAGGGCTTTCCGGGTCTGGTGGCCCGCCTGTCGCGGGACCGGGCCGTCACCCCGGTCCGGGGCGCCGGGCCCCTGCGGCAGCGTGCCCGCGCCCGGGCCCACGGCAGGATCCTGTTCGTCGGCGACGCCGCCGGATACGTCGACGCCCTGACCGGTGAGGGCGTCGCCCTCGCCCTCGTCGGCGCCGAGGCCCTGGTGGCCAACCTGCGCCGGGGCACGCCGGGCCGCTACGAGACCGACTGGCGCCGGGCCACCCGCCGGCACCGGCTGCTGACCGAACTCCTGCTCCGAGCC
The DNA here is from genome assembly GCF_003112575.1 of Streptomyces ardesiacus. Taxonomy (GTDB): domain Bacteria; phylum Actinomycetota; class Actinomycetes; order Streptomycetales; family Streptomycetaceae; genus Streptomyces; species Streptomyces ardesiacus. The sequence continues at coordinate 913,689 of NZ_BEWC01000001.1, read as the reverse complement.
CGCCTCCAGCCCGCACTCGCTCCCCGCATCATGCCCACGGCCGCCCGTCTGCCCCGCGTGTTCTCGGCGGCGGTCAACGCGCTGGCCTGAGCCGGGCCGCGCCGGCACCCCAGCCGCCCACGCCCACCGATGCGGCGCGGCCGCGCCGGAGCCCGCGCAGGGATCCCCCGGCCGGGTGGACGGCGGCGGTCACGGCACTGCGGCCCGCCCCGGGCTGCCGGGTCTCGGCCCAGCATCCGGGGCCGGCGCGGACGGAACCGGACCTGACCGTCTCCCGGGTGCTGACCGCGGGTCCGGGCGGCCGGATCGCCGCCGGGTCGCCCGTCCGGTCCACCGGTCCGTGCCCGGCCGTCGTGCTCGCCGAGGACGAGGCCCTGCTGCCGCGCCACCTCGTGTCGTCGCGCCGGGCCCCGCGCGGTCCTCGGGCCGGCGGTCCACGGACCGCGGGACCGGGCTCAGGGGCCGAACGGGTGGGACGCCATCCGGCCGGCGAGCCCGGACCGCACCGCGCCGGCCGCGGAGCTGCCGGGTTTGCGCGCGGCCTGGGCCTCGAAGCACGCGAGGAACTGCTCGGCGAGGTCGAGCCGGGGATGGCGCTCGAGGACCTCGTCGCGGAAGCCGGCCGGGTAGTCGTCCGCCTCCTTGCCGACGATCTCGGTCGCCGTGGCGCGGGCCAGCAGGTGTCCCTCGGGGTCCGCGGCGGCGTCCACCTCCGGCGCCATATGACGGACGATCACGTCCGCCAGGCGTTCGCGGCGCCGCGCCGGCCATCCGGCCCCCGCCGCGAAGACGCGTGCGACGTGGCCGCTCGCCTCCTCGAACGCGACGGTGTGGCTGTCGAACTCCGGGACCAGGCCGATGTCGTGGTGGAGCGCGGCGACGTAGAGGAGTTCCGGGTCGAAGGGAATGCCGTCCATCGTGCCGCGGGCCGCCGCCCACGCGTACGCGCGCAGCGAGTGATGGAGCAGCGCGGGCGAGAGGTAGGCCGTCGCGACTTCCAGGGCGGCGGCCGATGCCGCGCTGTCGGGCACGGGAAGGGCGTCGAGCGACAGCCGGCTCACCGGGAACCCGCCCCGTCGCCCTCGGGCACGACGCGGATGATCGTCCGCCCGTGCCGGCCCCGGCCCGCCGCGAAGGCGGCGGGCGCCTCGGCGAGCGGGCGCACCTCCCCGACGGGGATCCTGAGCCGCCCGTCCCTCACTCGCTGCACGAGGTCGGCGAGCCGGACCCGGTCGGACTCCACGACGAAGAAGACGGCCCGTCCGTTCTCCGGAGTGACGACGGGTGGTGCGGCGATGGTGACGAGGGTGCCGCCGGGACGCACCAGTGCGGCCGAGCGGTCGAGGATCTCGCCGCCGATGACGTCGAGGACGACGTCGGCCTCGCCCGCGTCCTGGAGCCGGTCCGACTCCAGGTCCAGGAAGGCGTCGGCGCCCAGAGCGAGGGCGGTGTCCCGGTCGGCGGCACGACCGGTGGCGATCACCCGGGCCCCGGCCTCCCGGGCGAGCTGGACCGCGATCGAACCGACGCTGCCGGCGGCACCGTGGATCACGACCGTCTGCCCGGTCGTGAGCCGCCCGTGGTCGAAGAGCCCCTGCCACGCGGTCAGCCCCGAGACGGGCAGCGCGGCCGCCACGGTGTGGTCGACGTCGGCGGGGAGCGGGGTCAGGTTGCGGGCCTCCACCGCGGTGTACTCGGCCAGCGACCCGTTGCGCGTCCAGTCGGCCAGGCCGAACACCCGCTGGCCGACGGTGAGGCCGGTGGTGCCGTACCCCAGTTCCTCCACCACTCCCGACAGCTCGTGCCCGGGCACGCTCGGTGTGCGGTCGCGGCCGGCACGGTCGGTCCACGTGGCGGGCCAGTCGAGTTCCCCGCGGGTGAAGCCGGCGGCGTGCACCCGCACGACGACGTCGTTCTCGGCAGCGTGCGGGTGGGGCAGGTCCGTCAGGGCGAGCCCGCCGGCACCCGCGTCACGGTCGTGGACGGTGATGGCTTGCATGAACGTTCCTCTGGGTCGAACGGAGACCGTCGAGCACACGGTGCCCCCCGCGCCATCACGCGGGCACCCGATGCGCCGTGCTCTCGACCGTATGCGCCTGACCCTCCCCCGTGTGGGCCACTTCGGGCCCGGGCCGCTGAGCCACTCGCGGGCCAGGGGCGGACCTCCGTGCACGGCCCCGGCAGTCCTGGGCCGCCGTCAGCCGTCGGTCAGTCCCTCCATCGCCCGGAGCACCCGGTCTGCGCCGTTCTCCGCCGCCAGATGCCGCGCCGCTCCCGCGGCGGCCCGGCCGTGTGCCTCCTGCCGCACCACCCGGTCGAGGGATTCCGCGAGCCGTTCGGCGGTGAGGTCCCGGAAGGGGATCGGGTCGGCCGCGGCGCCCAGGGCGGCGAGTCGCCGCGCCCAGAACGGCTGGTCCGCGGTCACCGGGACCGTGACCGCGGGCACTCCGGCGCGCAAGGCCGCGGCCGAGGTGCCGGCACCGGCGTGATGGACCACCGCGGCCAGCCGTGGGAACAGCAGGGCGTGCGGCACGTCTCCGACGGTGAGCACGTCGTCCCCGTCCGCGGCGAGCCCGGCACTGCCGGCCTGGAGGATGCCGCGCAGCCCGGCGCGGCGCAGCGCCCGCACCGCGATCCCGCTCAGCCGTTCTCCCTCGCCGGACGCCATGCTCCCGAAGCCGACCAGCACGGGCGCGGGCCCGGCGCCCAGGAAGTCCTCGACGTCGGCCGGCAACCGCTGCGACGTGTCGTGGTGAGGCCACCAGTTCCCCACGACCTCCAGCCCCGAACGCCAGTCGGCGGGGCGGGGGACCAGGAGGGTGCTGAAGCCGTGCAGGACGGGCCAGTTCGCCTCTTCCCGGCGGCGACGCATCCGCGACGGGGAGAGCGGGGGCAGGTGGAGGCGGTGGCGCAGCTTCGCGACCGCCTGTGCGTAGACGCGGTCGGCCATCCGCAGTGCGAAGTGTCCGGTTGCCCGGTTGGCGAGACGGCCCAGCGAGCGGGCGCCCGTGACGACGGGCGGGAAGTCGCCCGTCGGCGCGGTGGGTTGGAGGTAGACACCGAGGCTCGGGGTGCCCGTGGCCTCCGTGAGGTGCCATCCGAGGGGTGCCGTGGTGGTCGAGAGCAGCAGCAGGTCCGTGCCGTCGTCCGCCGCGTTGGCGAAGCCCTGCCCCAGTTCGGTGACGAAGGCGGCGGCGGTGCCCATCAGTGCGCGCTTGCCCGTCACGTCGCCGCGCACCCGCGTGCCTGCGGTGAGGCCGCGGAACTCCAGGCCCGCGGCGCGCACGAGGGGCTCGAAGGCTTCCGTGGTGGCGAGGGCGACGTCGTGTCCGGCCCGGCGCAGTGCGGTGCCCAGGCCCGTGTAGGGCGCGACGTCGCCGCGCGATCCGGCCGCGGCGATCAGGATCCTCATGCGTCCTCCTCGGTGTCGGCGCGGCCGCCGGCGTGGCGGGCCGCGTTGGCGTGGACCGCCCTGCGCGTGTAGGCGGCCAGGCCCGGGCGCTGCTGCGACGGCGGCACGAGGAGGGCGAAGGCCCTCGGGTCGGCGACGAAGTCGTCGGCGATGCGCCGGTGCATGTCGGGCGGGCAGGAGGTGAACCAGCGGGAGATGTGCAGGCGGTGTTCCTCGGCCAGGTCCATGGCCCGCTCGCCGTCGCTCGGCTCCCCCTCGTCGAAGGCGTCGAGCAGTTCGGCCCGCCAGGCGGACGCCTCGCCCATGAGCCGGCGCCAGTCCTCCTTGGTGTGGGCCGTCGCGCGGGCCATCGCCTCGCGCCGCCCCTCCGACTCCGCCCACTTCAGTTCCGCCTCGGTGGCGTAGCTCAGGTCGAAGGTGATCTCACCGAAGACCTCGAAACGCTCCCGGGGGCTCATGGACACCCCGGTCCGCTGGACCTCTATGGCCCGTTCCGCCACCTCGGCCAGTCGCTGCAGCCTGGCGATCTCCTCGCTCAACTGCCGCTGGCGTGCTCGGAGTCGCTCCAGGGGGGTGACGTCCGGGTCCTCGAGGATGGCGGCGATCTCGTCGAGGGGGAAACCCAGTTCGCGGTAGAAGAGGATCTGCTGGAGGCGGACCAGGTCGGCCTCGCCGTAGAGCCGGTATCCGGCGGGGCTGCGCTCACTGGGCGAGAGCAGCCCCGCCTTGTCGTAGTGGTGCAGCGTACGCACCGTGACACCGGCGAAGGCCGCGACCTGCCCCACGGAGTAACTCATCCACCTGCCCTTTCGTCGGCACACAGCTTCAAGCCTGACGTAGGGGGAGGGTCAACCGGACGGGTGCGGCGGCCCCTTCCCGCGGGCCTGCAGGGCCGGTGACCGGCGGGGCGGAGCCCCCCCGGGGCCTCGATGAGTAGGGCAGGTAGGGGAACGCAGGTGGGGGAACAGCGAATCCGAGGTGCGTGTGAACGACCCTCAGCCGGCGGGCGTCGGGGCCGAAGCCCAGGAGCGACTGAGCCACCGCCGGGCGGAGAGCAGCGGGAGAGGGACGTGATGCAGTTCACGGGGAAAGGGTGACAGGGTGTTGTCGCAGACGGCTGCGACGGTCGACGCATGACGCTCACAGATGAGGACTGCCTCGCCGAGACCCTGACCCTCAACGCCCGGTTCGAGGCCGCTGCCGCGCGCCGTCCGCCTCGTGGGCAAGCGGTGGACGCAGACGTGCTGGCGCTTCTGCGGCGCAACCGGCTCGGTGGCGACACGCCGCCGGTGCGACTGCCGCAGGGCCAGGACCGCGTCGTCGCGGGCGGGGTGAAGGTCCGGGCGTTCGTGCCTGATCGCGTCGACGGCGTGTATCTGCACCTGCACGGCGGTGGCTGGGCGTTCGGCTCGGCGGACGGGCAGGACGAGAAGCTGTGGCGGCTTGCTGTGGAAGCCCGGCTGGCCGTGCTGAGCGTGGACTACCGCCTGGCGCCGGAGCACCCGTTCCCCGCCGGCCCCGACGACTGCGAAGCGGCCGCCCGGTGGCTGGTGGACCGCGCCGAGGCCGAGTTCGGTACGGCGCGGCTGTTGATCGGTGGTGAGTCGGCCGGTGCCCACCTGAGTGTCCTGACCCTGCTGCGGCTTCGCGATCGGCACGGCATCACCGGCACGTTCCGTGCGGCCCACCTGGCCTTCGGTCCGTACGACCTGTCGATGACACCGAGCCAGCGGCTGTTCGGCCCTCGGCGGTTGCTGAGCAACTCCGAATCGGTGCGGGGAAGTTATGAACTCTTCACGCCGGGCATGGGTCCGGAGGAGCGACGCGACCCGGAGGTCTCGCCCCTGTACGCCGGTCTGACCGGCCTGCCGCCCGCCCGGTTCGTCGTCGGCACCCAGGACCCGCTGCTGGACGACTCGCTCTTCCTGGCCCAGCGGTGGCAGTCGGCCGGAGCGCCCGCGCAACTCGACGTCGTCGCAGGCGCGATGCACGGCTTCACCCTGTTCCCGTCGACCATCACCGCACGCGAACAGCGGCGGGAGCGGGACTTCCTGGCCGGCGCGTGACGGTAGCGTCGGCCCCATGAACCGCACTCCTCGGCTCTACGCACTGGTGGAAGAGTTGCGCGCGGCGGCGCCGCGATCGTTGACGGTCGCCGCGCTCGCCGCGCGGTTCGAGGTGAGCACGCGCACGGTGCAGCGCGATCTCCAGGCGCTGATGGAGGCGGGTGTCCCGGTGCGCAGTACGACCGGGCGGGGCGGCGGCTGGTCGATCGACCCGGCGATGACACTGCCTCCGATCCGTTTCACTGCCGAAGAGGCCGCGGCGCTGGTCGCCGCGCTCGCCGTCGCGGACGCCTCCGCCCTCTATGCCGACGCGGTCCGAACGGCGTCCCAGAAGATCGCGGCTTCGATGACGGGCCCCGCCTCGACGGCTGCCGAGGAACTCGCCGCCCGGATCGTCGTGATGCCGACGCGGACAGCGGAGTCGGTCCGGACCGCGGTGGAGCAGGCTCTCACCGACGGCACGGTGCTGCGGCTGTCCTACGTCGACGCGGCGGGGCAGGAGAGCGACCGCGACGTCGAACCGGCCGGGCTGCTCACCGCCGACGGCAAGTGGTACCTCATCGCCTGGTGCCGCACGCGGCAGGCGGGGCGAGGCTTCCGACTGGACCGAATCACGGCGGCGGCTTCGACTGTTGAGCAGGCGCGCCCCCATGAACTGGCCGGCCTGCTGCTCGGCTCGGCCGCCGCCGGCGCGGTGCAGCCGACCGCGCTGGCTTCGCTCGTCACCCGGCCATGACAACCGGCACTACTCGTCCAGGAGGAGATGGTCTCTTCGCCGGCGACCATGAGGGCGCCACGGTCCGCGCTCGGCTCGGACAACACCAGCACCTTCTCCGCACCGCGGACCTCGATCGCGAACCAGGTACCGATCCCGACCGGCCCGGCCCCGGCGACGAGCGCGGTGCCGCCCGCCCGCACGCCACTGCGCGACACGGCGTGCCAGCCCACCGCCATCGGTTCGACGAGCGCCCCCATCCGCAGGTCCACGCCGTCCGGCACACCCTCGCCGACCTCCACGACGGTGCCGGAGAATTCGTGGCCGAGGATCTGCGGCAGCGTGGCACAGGTGAGGGGGTGCGGCTGGTCCAGGCCGAAGGGCAGCGACTCCGGAAAGAAGTGGGGGGGGCGAGGCGAGCACCGTCGGCGGGGCAGGTGGGCGGGGCGCACGGCGCCGAGCGTCGGCGAGGGCCTGCCGGGAACGGCTACGGCTACGGCTACGGGCGGGCTGTCCCCCTGCGCTGATCGCGTCGCCCCCGTGCCTGCCGCGGTTGTCCACGATCCGGTGGCCCCGCAGGTGCGCGGGAACCGCTTTGTCGACTGGACAAGGAACGTTCCGGCGCAGGCGGTGACGACCTTATGACCGGCCGAACGCTACTCCGAACAGGTGACACTGCCCTCCGGGACTTGAGGCATATGCCGTAATCCTGCATTACTGGGCATATCCAACCAGGGCAGCCCGTTCCGTTCGGGGAGCGTGGCCACGGTGCGAGGTGCAGCCCTTCACACGTGGGGAGGTGCGCGGCTCCGCTGGGACCGCGATGGGCACCCCGGAGGGGGTTGGATGGTCAGCCGGCACCGCATGCGGTGCCGGCTGACTCTCTGTCCGCAAGGCCAGGCCCAGGCGTACGCCGGTGGCGCACAGACCCATGCGTGCGCCCTTTCCGTCCGAATCACGTGATGGACGCCTTGTCAAAGCGAAGGTCCTGTGGAGTACTTGAAACAGCGAACCGGTGGGCCGCCCATCCCATGACCGGGGATCACGACGAAGGGCGGCGTCTGCCGGTTTTCTCCTGTGCGGCATCGAGGGAACTCCCTCGGCACGGCGCGGCACACTTCAGCCGTCTGCTCCTGCGTGCGACTCCCCCGCGAAGGCCGGCTCTGAAAGCCCACGGTTCCGCTGCGCCCTCTGTCTCTTCCCGTCAGCGAGGAGTCTCTCCATGCCCATCTCTCCGAACCAGGGGTCCACCGGCGGCGGTACGTTGGTGACGATCACAGGTACGAACCTGTCCGGCACGACCGCCGTCACCTTCGGCACCAGGCCGGCCACCAGCATCACCAACGTCTCTCCGACCCAGGTCACGGCCGTGTCCCCGTCGGGCACCGGCACCGTCGGAGTCACCGTGACCACCGCGGGCGGAACCAGCAACCCCGTCCCGTTCTTCTACGTCGGAGCACCGTTCAAGTCGTCGGTCGGCCCGGCTTCCGGACCGCTGGCCGGCGGCAACACCGTCACCCTCAACGGTGTCGGACTGGCGACGGCCACCAGTGTGTCCTTCGGCGCCAACGCCGCCACGCCCACGGTCGTCTCCGACACCCAGCTCACCGTCACCGTGCCGGCCGGAGCGGCGGCCGGCCCCGTGGGGGTGAGCGTGACCACCGCGGGCGGGACGAACAACGGCCTGTCCTACACCTACGTGGACGTCCCCACCGTGACCACCGTCGCACCTGCCTCCGGGCCGACGTCGGGCGGCACGGGTGTGACCATCACCGGCACCAACCTCGACACCACCGAGTCGGTCACCTTCGACGGCACCCCGGCACCGTTCTCCGTGGTGAACACCACCACGGTCTCGGCGGTGACCCCGCCCGGCGCCGCCGGTGCCGTCGACGTGGTGGTGACCAACGCGGCCGGTTCCGACACGGCCGCCGGCGCGTTCACCTACGTCGCCGGCCCCGGTATCTGATCCGCGCCCCGCTGCCGTCCGGCCTCCCACCGGGCGGCAGCCCTGCCCGCCGTTCGACCGGGTGACCCGCGCCGGGCGGACAGCCTCCGGCTTCTCCCGCGCGGTGACTCCCAGGCCCGGGCCGGCCCCCTCGTCGGCCCGGGCTTCGCCCAGGCTGCCATTGGAGCAACCTTCATGCCGCCCACGATCAGTACCATCAACCCCACGCAGGGGCCCACCACTGGGGGCACCGTCGTCACCCTCACCGGCACGGGGATGACAGGCACCACCGCCGTACGGTTCGGCAGTACCAACGCCACCTCCTTCACCGTCAACTCGGCCACCCAGATCACCGCCGTGAGCCCTCCCCGCGCCGCGGGTGCGGCAGCGGTGACGCTCGTCCATCCGACCGGGAACAGCAACTCGGTGACGTTCACCTACGTCGTGGCGCAGGTGCCCCAGATCACGGCGGTGACGCCTGCCAGCGGCCCGACGGCCGGCGGCACCACTGTCATCCTCACGGGTACCGGCTTCACCGGGGCCACGTCGGTCGCCTTCGCCGGCCTCCCGGCCACGTCGTTCCTGGTGAACTCAGCCACCCAGATCACCGCCGTCACCCCGGCCGGTGCCGCCGGAGCCGCCGTGGTGACCGTCACCGCACCAGGAGGCAGCAGCGCCCCGGACGCGTTCTTCTTCTACGCGGCGCCGCCCGCTCTCCAGAGCGGCAGCCCCGCCCAGGGCCCGGCCACCGGTGGAACCGTAGTCACCCTCAACGGAAGCAACCTGCTCAACGCGGGCGCCGTACTCTTCGCCGCCGCCAACGCCGCCTCCTTCACCGTGGTGTCGGCAACACAGATCACGGCCACCGCACCTCCCGGGACGGGCAGCGCCCCGATCACGGTGGTCACGCCGGGCGGCACGAGCAACCCCGTCGCCTTCGTCTACGTCGCCCCGCCCACGCTGTCGGCACTGGTCCCCAGCACCGGTCCGGCGTCAGCGGGCACCGTGGTCACTCTCACCGGCGCGAACCTGGCCACTACGTCGGCTGTCACCTTCGGGAGCACGGCCGCCTCGTTCACCGTGGTGTCCGACACACAGGTCACCGCGGTCGCACCCGCAGGCGCCCCGGGTCCGGTCACGGTGTCCGTCACCACCGCGGGCGGTACCAGCCCGGGGCTTCCCTACACACGAACCGCCGCGCCCGGTATCTGACCCGGCGACCGGGGAGAGCACCTCGCGCCGCCGCCCGCGACCACCCGCTCGATGCCCTCACCCGGTCGCCCGGCGAGCCGTGCAGGCAGCTGATCCAACCTGGTTACTCATCAGCGTCGCGTGCCAGGAGCGTAGATGCGGCCGCCATAGCGTGAGGTTCCACGGCACCCGCACCCTGCGGACCGGACACGAGAACAAGGAACAGAACCGGTGCACATCACGCCACGCAAAGCGCGACTGGTCGTCGCCGCGGCCCTGGCCGCCACACTGGGGCTCGCCTCCCCCGCCTGGGCCGTACCCTCCAGCACCACGGTGACCGCCAGCCCTCAGTCGACCGAGGTGAACACCCCCGTACAGCTCGCAGCCACCGTCGACTGCCCTTCCGATCCCACCGGCGGCCTGGGCGTCACCTTCTTCGACGGCAGTAACCTGCTCGACACGGTGCCCGTCAACGCCAACGGCCAGGCCACCTACACGGCCACCTTCGCCACCACCGGCACCCACACCATCACCGCCGCCTACAACGGCAACGACGACTGCGACGCCTCAAACAGCACCACGACCGTCCAGGTCACCGCCGCCCCGGCACCCCCCGGCCCGACCCCCGGACTCTGCCTCCTCGCCTGCGGAGGTCTGATCAACTTCAACGTCGGCGACATCACCAACACCATCAACACCTCCGCGCACAAGGCCAAGTCCCCCATGAAGCGCCCCCAGCGCTAGGCACTGTCGCGGTCGCGAGCAGGAGACCGACCCCAGGCCGCGGAACTGGCCTGCTCCGGGCACCTCCGCGGCGGAACCGAGGGGTGCAACGGCAGCCGTACGGCTGCGGACGCCCTCGTCCGGGACCGCGAGACGCGCTCGCGCACCCAGTCCAGCGCGGCTTCCCCCTGAGCGCGCTGGAAGCCGCGCACCGTAGGCAGCCCCGGCGGCGGGAGTCTGGATGGACTGACGGCGGAAATAACCGGTCAGGGCGATGAGTAGGTGGTGACGTCGTCGGGGTCGGCAGCGCAGGCGCGGAGATGGTCGTTCAGGAAGCGCATTGCGTCCGGAGTGTCCTGCACGATCACACTCGGGCCCATCAGCACGGTGTCACACCACGAAGCACCGACTGCGGCCCATGCAAAAGCGGCGGCGAGCCGACGCCGGCTTTGGAACTCCTCACCGAAACGGTCGGCGACCGTTGGCACCTCGATCGGCGAAGGACCGAGCAGCACTGACAGCTCCGTAGTGGCCGCAAGGGGACGCCTCTCTCCATCGCCCGTGGTAGAGGAGTGCGAAGAAGGCGGGGCGTTGACCGCAGCAGGCGACACTCGCAGTGCTCCGAACCCTGGAGAAGGGGCGAAGCGTACGAGCACGTCCGCCCTCGTACGCTTCGCCCCTTCATGCGGCCTCGATGTCACACCAGCAAGAGCAGGGTTCACAACGCCGCACCTGGTAAGGCGGCGCCCGCCCCGGTTCTTGCGGCACGACGCCGCGAGACGCGGATCAGATCACAGCCGGAGCAGCATCCGGTGGGCGACGCTGCTGTCCCGCAGTGGTTTCAGGGCGAGGCGCACCAGAGCCAGTGCGTTGTCGTCGCCGGCGATCCGGTTGGCGCTGAGCTCACCGCAGGACTGGCACTCGTGAATGATCATCCACTCACCGTCGGGTCGCGCGGACATACTCAGTGCTTCCATCCGTCCACGGCAGGCCGCGGCCCGGTCACCCGGGACCCGGCGGTCGACGTGCAGGCTGACCAGGCAGTTCGGGCAGTGATTGCGGTGGGTGGTGCCGGGCGCGTCCAAGGACACGTCCAGTCGGCAGCCCACGCACCTGAAGTCGTGCCGCCGGTGCCCTCCCCGGCGGTGCAGGACATCCTTGTGCCGCTGTGGTCGCCGCGTCCTCTGCGTACGTCTGCCCGAGTTCTTCGCTCGTCTCGGCACGGGGGTCTTCTCCTTCCGGTCTACAGGTCGCCGAATGCTTCGAGCGGGAACGGTGGTTGTGCCAGCGGCCGCACGGCCATGCGCATCAGGATGAGCTGGTTGTCGTCGGCGCAGATGGGACTGGAGGTCAGCTCGTCACAGCGCACGCAACGGTGGATGACCATCCAGTCGCCGGTCCGCAGCACGGCGACGGAGATCGGCGACATCCGGCCCCGGCAGTCGCTGGGGCCTCCCTCGACATGGTCGAGGACGTGCTGGGAGTGCACACACGACGGGCAGTGGTTTCGCCGTGTGCCGTCGACCGTGGCGGCGGACACCGTCAGGCCGCACCACGCACAGGTGAACGTGCCGGCCAGAACGGTGTTGGGAGTGCGGGAAGTGTGGGAGGGAGTCTTGTCGGTACTGGACACCCGGAGGGCTCCTTGCTGAGAAGTCGGTCATGACAGCAAGAGCAGGCCGAGCGGCCTCGCCGAAAACGCGCCCCCGTATGCCGCGGAGTGCGGGGACTACGGGGCCTGTGGACAGGTCACAGCACCGGAAAGCCGCGTCCGGTGGCCGTCCGAGTGGACGGGGTCAGGAGGACGGGGCGACTGGAGCCGTGCAGCGAGGCGCGCACGGCAAGGGCCGGGGCACAAAACTCACTCCTTCCGGGGCACAGCAGGTCCGAGCACTTCCGACTGAAGGCCCGACAGTAGCAAGGGCCCTTGAGCGGGTGTCAACGGATTATCGGCCCCGCCACCGCGGCGAACTGCGCAGACGGCGTGGGGCCCGAGCGGGCGATACCCGCCCCGGCTCGGGCCGACCAGAGGTTCACAGAGGATGCTACGGTTCCTGTGGAAGTGGCGACCAGGCCACTCTTGGAGATCGGAGGAGATGCGCGATGACGGTCGTGGTGACCACCGCTGTGTGCGGTGCCCGACTCGTTCGCATCTCTCGGGTCTCGGCCTGACCTTTCCGCTGCCGGCCTCCCCTCTGCGGGAGTGGTTCCTGCACGTCTGCCGTCCGCCGAGGCCCCCTCTCAAGGGTCTCTTCCATTGTTTCACCCACGCGCTTCACACCCATCTGCTCTCTCCCGTCCTTCGCGCGTCCTGACTCCGGCCGACTACGGCTGGGACACGGCGCGTGAGCGGTCCTTCGCCCCGTCGAGGGACGAGGGACTGGTCCCGGGCCGTGTCGTGCGGGCCGAGCGCGGTCTGTGCGACATCGTCGCCGAGACCGGCCCCGTTCGCGCGATGGTCCTCCCCTCCTCGGGCACCGGTGACCGGCTGACGCCGTGCACCGGCGACTGGGTGGCCGTCCGTCCGGCCGGCCCGGCGACCTCCGCCACCGTGGTGGCCGTTCTTCAACGCCAAAGTGCCGTGGTCCGCTCCACCTCCTCGCGCACCTCCCACGCCCAGGTACTGGCCGCGAACGTCGACACCGTGGCGGTGACCGTCTCCCTCGCCGACCCGCTCAATCTCGGGCGGATCGAGCGGATGCTCGCCCTGGCCTGGGAGAGCGGCGCCACGCCCGTGGTGGTGCTCACCAAGGCCGACCGGTGCGCCGACCCCGCGTCGGCGGCGTCCGAGGTGGCCGGGGTGGCCCCGGGCGTGGAGGTGCTGGTCACCAGCGCCACCACCGGCGAGGGCCTGGACGTCCTGACCGCCGTCCTGTCGGGCACGGTGGTCCTGCTCGGGCCCTCGGGCGCGGGCAAGTCCACGCTCGGCAACCGCCTGCTCGGCGAGGACCTCCTGGCCACCGGCACGGTACGCGGCAGCGACGGCAAGGGCCGGCACACCACCGCCTGGCGCGAACTGGTGCCGCTTCCCCACGGCGGGGTCCTGCTGGACACCCCGGGCCTGCGCGGAGTCGGCCTGCACGACGCCGACGACGGCCTGGACCAGGTCTTCGCCGAGATCGGCGAGCTGGCCCGCGACTGCCGCTTCGCGGACTGCGCCCACACCACCGAGCCGGGCTGCGGCGTGCTGGCCGCCGTCGAGGACGGCCGTCTCACCCAGCGGCGTCTCGACAGCTACCACCGGCTGCAGCGCGAGAACACCTACGCCGCCGCCCGCACCGACGCGCGCCTGCGCGCCGAGCTGGAGCGGCCCCTGAAGCAGATTGCGCGACAGGTGCGCGCCCTCAAGCAGTCCCCCCACTTCAAGGCATGACGGAAAGGAACACGGTCATGGACCTTCCCCGCATCTTCACCATCCGCGAGAGCAACCACCGCATCCACAACCCGCTGACCGCGGACCAGTTCGCCACCCTGGGCGCATCCCTCCGCCTCCCCGCCGGGACCCGGGTGCTCGACCTGGCCAGCGGCTCGGGCGAAATGCTCTGCACCTGGGCCCGCGACCTGGGCTTCACGGGCACCGGGGTCGACATCAGCACGCTCTTCACCGCACAGGCCCGGGCCCGCGTCGCCGAACTCGGTGTCGCCGACCAGGTCGAGTTCCTCCACGGTGACGCCGCCGGCCACGTCTCCGACCAGCCCGTCGATCTGGCCGCCTGCGTCGGCGCCACCTGGATCGGCGACGGCGTCCCCGGAACGGTCCAGCTGCTCCAGCGCAGCCTCCGCCCGGGAGGAATGATGCTGATCGGCGAACCCTTCTGGCGCCAGACCCCGCCGGACGAGGAGACCGCCCAGGCATGCCACGCCACCGCCGTCGCCGACTTCCTGCCCCTCTCCGCTCTCATCGAGCAGTTCCAGGAACTCGGATACGACGTCGTGGAAATGATGCTGGCCGACCAGAACAGCTGGGACCGCTACACCGCGGCCCAGTGGCTCAGCATGCGCCGCTGGCTCGACGAGAACCCGGACGACGAACTCGCCCCCGAAGTACGGGAAGAACTCACCACCGAGCCCGCCCGCTACGCCCGTTACGGGCGTGAGTACCTGGGCTGGGGCGTCTTCGCTCTCATGAAGCGCTGACACCCCCGCCCCCCGAGGGAGCCCGGACGTCGGATCGTCCGGGCCCCCTCGGGACACTTCATCACCACGGCGACCAGACCGACGGAAGGGGCGCCGCCCCCCTCCGCCGCCGTGCAGGCCCTGGCCTGGCATACGTGCCTCAACCGTGGTCCCGCACCGCCGCGAGGCACTGGTCGTAGAGGTCGGCCAGGTCGATCCGTCCGTCATGTCCGGCCCAGAGTTCGGTTGCCGTGTCGACGCAGGCGAAGACCGTCGCGACGATCGCCTTGGCCTGCGTGTCAGGGGCCGGACGACCGGGGCCGTTGCCCAGCCGTGCCCGGATGACAGGGACGAGTTCGGCCTGCCAGCGCAGTCGCTTCTCGATGTAGCGGGAGTGCAGCGAGGGTGTGTCGAAGATGAGGCGGGACAGTACGCCGGCCCGGAGCCGGAACCGTATGCCGTCGATCAGTCTCCCGGCGCGAGCGGAGGAGAAGCTCGCCCAATTCGACCGCGCCCCGCCACACGAGTTCCGCTGCTGTTCCTCACCAACACCGCCGGGAAGAGAGAAGGTAACCCCGGGGACCCGACTATGTGCTGAAAGAAGCGGCGATCTTAGAACACAGTCGCCGACAACGACGTACACAACAAGGCTCGCCTTGGTCGTCCCATTGGACAGGAGAGGGATGCAGCACGGACAGCATGAAGAGGTAGCCGACGCCGCAGCGCTTCCGGCACGGCTGCGGCACGTCTACTGGATTGGCGGCGGGAGTGGAGCAGGCAAGTCGACCATCGCCCGACGACTCGCCGACCGCTACGGTTGGCACCTCTACGCGACAGACGACGTGATGCGGAATCACGCTGGACGGACCACGCCCGAGGAAGCCCCCTTCCTGCACGAGTTCATGGCCATGGACATGGACGAGCGATGGGTGGACCGATCCCCGGAAGCCATGCTTGAAACATTCCACTGGTTTCGAGGCGAGGGCTTCGGTTTGATCGTCGAAGACCTCCTCCACCTGCCTCAGAACCCGTGCGTCATTGTTGAGGGCTTCCGGCTGCTGCCACACCTCGTGAAGCCCCTACTGGCTGTTCCTGAGCACGCCGTCTGGCTCCTTCCCACACCTGATTTCCGCCAGGCCGCGATCCGCAGTCGGTCGAGACCAGAGGAAGGGTTCGTATGGAAAACCAGCGATCCGGCAAAGGCCGGCTGGAACATCGCCGAACGTGACCGCATGTTCACGAGACGCCTTCAGCAAGAAGCTGAGTGTCTCCAACTGCGCACCCTTCAGGTTGACACCAGCATGACCGAAGACGATCTCGGTGAGCAGGTGGCCACAGCCTTCGGTCTCTGACGTCTCGTGGCACGGCCCGTCCACCGGGACGGCGGACGGGCCGTGCCACGAGGCAGAGAGAGGGGCTGTCCCGGGCCGGGCGGAGTAAGGCATCGGCACTTGGCGCAACCATCCGGCAAGCTCCTCGAAGCCGGTGCCTGGCTCAGACAGTTGGAACAGTGCCGCCGTCAATGACGTACTCCGCTCCCACAATGGATGAGGCTCGGTCCGACACAAGGAAGCCGACCAGGTCCGCGACCTCTTCCGTCGTTGCGAATCTTCCGAGTGGAACCCCTCCGAGGGAATCCATCAGGCTCTGCTTCGCCTCCTCGCGGGTCAGTCCGTTGCCTTCGGCGAGCTGATCGATGAAGCCCTCATACGCTCCGGTCCGAATCCCCCCGGGGCTGACGGCGTTTACTCGGACTCCTCGTGGCGCCAGTTCGTTCGCGAGACCCTTGCTGTACGTACACAAGGCACCCTTCGCCGACGCGTACGGCAACGTCGCGTCGTGCAGGGGCATGTGACGCTGGATCGACGTGACGTGGACAACTACTCCTGATCCGGCCTCCACCATGGCCGGCAGCAGCGCTCGATCCAGTCGGACAGCTCCCAAGCAATTCAGGTTGAGCTCCGCCAGCCAGTGCTCCTCAGTCGCTGCAGCGAACCCGCCAGGCGGGGTCGACGACCCTCCGACAACGTGCACCAAGACGTCCAGCGCACCTCCCTCAGAGATCTTGGACACCACAACCTCTACACCGCCCACCGTAGAAGTGTCCGCCTCGATGAACCGGTCGGGGTGCTCGTAGCCGCCGGGCATAGTGCGTGCCGTAGTCCATACGTCGGCGCCCATCTCTCGCAGTCTCTCTACGACGGCCTTGCCCGAGCCCTTCGAACCGCCCGTGACCAGCGCCCGGCGACCGTTGAGCGTATCGGGCCGTACCCGCGTGTCCGCATCGAGGGCGGCGGCCGGACCGTGGACGCGCGGGCCGGGGGCGTGCTGCTGGTCGACACCGTACGCAAGGCCGGCCTGGACACCTTCTTCACCTGGCTCGCTCAGCGGGGGCATGCCTGTCCTCACTCGGTCGGCATGGTGATCACCGAGGCGATCCACCCGCAGGTGCTGAAGGTTCTGGCATGGACCTGCAACCTGCAAACCTTCAGCCACCCGCACAGCTTGACGCAGATCGCTGTCCGGCACGTGCACGCCTCGCCCCCCGGCACGGCACGGCACGGCACGGCACGGCGACGAACCGATCGTCTACTGGCCGGTGATGGTCTTTTCAAGGAGGCCTGTGAGGATCGACTCGGCATGAGTCCACAGCAGGGCACCGCCGATCCCCGGCACGACGTGATGACGAGCACCGGGCACACGGGCAGCAAGCAGTGCTCCGTTGTCGGGCGAGTGGCTGCGGTCCTGCTCGCCGTACCAGATGTCGACGGGGACAGCGATCTCGTCGAGGGCGAACGGCCACCGCCCCATCGCCAGGACCGTGTCCCGGGCGTAGCCGGCGGCACCTTGGGCAAATCCCTCGTCCAAGGCCCTGCGGTAACCAGCCGCGAAGTCGGGATCCCGGTACACGGCAAGGTCGCACCCTGGGCTCCCGGTCATGACCATGTCCCACATCGCATCCGCGGTGAAACCGGCGAAAAACTCCTCGGCGCCGGCCGGATCGCGCTCGGTCCGCTCGACGAGACCACGCAGGTCCGCGTCCAGAACTGAAGCGAACTCCGGCCCGGCGACCTCGTCCGCACCGGAGACGACGGCCAGTGCCGAGACGACCCCCTCCGCAGCGCAGGCAAGAGCGAATGGTGCACCTTGCGAATTCCCGACCACTCCAGGTTGCCCCAGCCCCCGCTGGACACAGAGTTGGCGCATGTCTCCGGCGAAATCGGAGAAGGTCCGGCCGGGGTCTGGGGTCGAGACACCAAGACCCGGACGATCCACGGAGACAAGACGCACTCCGAGCGCCTCCACAACGCCTGCGCCGAATCCGAGCCACCGGCTCGTAGCCGCACCAGAACACAACAGAACAGGCGCCCCGTCCGACGGCCCCCACTCCGCCCAGCCAAGCACCCGCCCGTCAGACAGAGCACTCTCACCCAGCCGGGCAGGAACATCGGTGTATCGAGTCATGATCAACATCATGGCCATGGACCTGACGTCCTGCACGCGACTTTCACCATGGCCTCGAACAGGGCAAACGTTGTCTGATGCGGCACCAGGCCGGCCAGGGCCGTCTTCAGGCCGTCGATGGCACGTGCAGTGGGCTCAAAGGAGCGGTCGAGGTCGTCGTCGGTGGTGTCGTCGGGGGCGCGCTCGGGCGGCAGCCGCCACTGCTCGCGCTTGTGCCGCCAGTAGGGCCGGTCGGCGCCGGACAGAACGAACTTGTCGCTGTCGTGGCAGTCGGGGTGAAGGGGGAGGAACCGCCGTCGATGCGGTCTCCCCCGTGACCGGGGTCGGCATCAACACGGTGATCGGTTCCAGCAGCGTGACGGTGCCGATGACGAGCACCCCGGCCCTTGAGAACAGTGATCCTCCTCCGGAACAAGGGCTCCTGGACCGTCGTGCTGACGTCCCTGCTCCCGGGGCGGTCGCCCGACTTACCGTCAGCCTCGGCATGAGCAGCCCGTGTTGTGGGCGTCCATCCGTGCTGACACTCTTTTCCCCTGTTCAGCAGCGTGTCTACAGGTCGGACACGTTCGCAATTGGGTGGCGTCCCCGATGGGCGTCGCCCCGTCAGGTGAGCGAGGGTCGGGGCACCCCCTTGTTTTTTCGGCCCAGTGAGTGTCGTGCGGCTCTGTGCCGCCGGTGACGTGCCCGTCTCTGGTGCCCCCGTGCTCGACGGCCCTACAGCAGCTGGTGCCGGTCTCTGCCGCAGAGCGGCGGGGGCGGGCGCAGGGCACCGGAGGGCGCGGGACGCCGCTGGCCGACCGACGATGAGAGGAACCCGGCAGTCATGACCTCAGGGCCGCAGAAATCGGGCTGGTTTCAGGAGTACGACGACCCCGAACCGCCGGCACGCACGTCCCGCCGACCGGCGGGGGGCCGGACGCGGCAGCCGGAGGGAGGACGGACGGGGCAGCCGGCCAGCACTCGGGGGGTCCGTCCAGGCCGGTACCGCTTGGGGGAGGACACCGGGTGAGCCTCACGACCTGGATGGCCGTGGCGGTCTTCACCGTCGTCTTCGTGCTCATCGCGACCGAGTGGGTGAACCGGGTCGCCGCCGCACTGGGCGGCGCAGTGGTGATGCTGCTCATCGGCGCGACCGACGCCGAGCACGCCTTCTTCTCCGAACACGCCGGCATCGACTGGAACGTCATCTTCCTGCTGCTCGGCATGATGCTGATCGTCGCCGTGCTGAAACGCACCGGGATCTTCGAGTTCATCGCGATCTGGGCCGCGCGCAAGGCCCACGGCAGACCCTACCGGCTGATGGTCCTGCTGATCGTGGCGACGGGGGTCCTGTCGCCCTGGCTGGACAACGTCACCACCGTGCTGCTGATCGTGCCGGTGACGATCTCCGTGTGCCGGCGGCTCGGAGTACCTGTCGTCCCGTATCTGATTGCCGAGGTGATGGCCTGCAACATCGGTGGCGCGGCCACCCTGATCGGTGACCCGCCCAACATCATGATCGGATCCCGCGCGGGTCTGTCCTTCAACGACTTCCTGCTCCACATGACGCCGATCGTCGTCGTGCTGATGATCGTGTTCGTCCTGATGAGCCGTGTGATGTTCCGGGGAGCCTTCTGCTACGACCCCGAACGGGCCGCGTCGGTGATGGAACTCCGTCCCCGCGACGCCATCAAGGACACACGGCTGCTGGTGGTGAGCGGTGTGGTGATCACCGCCGTGATGGCCTGCTTCGTCCTGCACACCGCGCTCCACCTGGAACCGTCCGTGGTCGCCGTCAGCGGCGGACTGCTGCTTCTGGCCGCTTCCCGGATCTCGGCCGGCGAGGTCGTCAAGGACGTGGAGTGGGAGACGCTGGCGTTCTTCGCCGGCCTGTTCGTCATGGTCGGCGCGATGGTCCAGACCGGAATCATGGGCGACCTGGGCGAGGCCGCCGCGAAGGCGGCCGACGACAACCTCTTGGGAACGGCCATGGCCCTGGTGTTCGGCTCCGCCGTACCGTCCGCCATCGTCGACAACATCCCGTTCGTGGCCTCGGTGTCCCCGATCGTCGCAGAGATCGTGTCCTCCGCCGGCCCGGAGGAAGCGGGGATGCTCTGGTGGGCCTTCGCCCTGGGCGCCGACCTCGGCGGCAACGCCACGATCATCGCGTCCTCGGCCAACGTCGTCGTCGTCGGCATCGCCGAACGCGAAGGCCACCACATCTCGTTCTGGCAGTTCAGCCGCTACGGACTCGTCGTCACCGCCGTCACCGTGACGGTGGCGGCCGCCTACGTCTGGCTGCGCTACTTCGCCTTGGCCTGACAAAGCGCCGGCCCGTCGCCGTCAGGGCGCAGGAGCCATGTTCCGATCACCTGACCGACGACTCGGAGAGGGTGCGGTGGCGAACGTGTCGGTGCGCGTGCGGGCCACGGCATTGGTCGGGCAGCCGGGTCGCGTCGCCGTGACCCGGCTCCCCTCAGAACCGGACGTACCTGTTTGCCGGCATCACAGCTCAAGCAAACCCGGCCTGCGTGAGCGGTCCTGCGGTGCTCACCCGGACGGCCGCGTGTCCCGGCGCGCTCCCCGGAGCGGCCGGGACACCGGGCTAGTGTCGACGTTCCGTCGCCCTGAGGGAGTGTGTTCAGTTGGCCCGCAACCGTCGCCTGATCCTCAGTACCCCGTCCGAGGTCTGGAGCCTGCTGTCCGACGGACACCGCTACGGGGAGTGGGTGACCGGCACCCAGCAGGTCCTTGCCGCCGACGCGCACTGGCCGCAGGTGGGCGCCCGGCTGCGGGTCAGGGTCGGTGTGGGCCCGCTGGTCCTCGACGACACCTGTGTCGTCCGCGTCTGCGAACCCGAGCGCCGCCTGGAACTGGAGGCTCGGGCCGAACCGTTCGGCGCGGCCCGCATCGCCATGAAGCTGATGCCCTGGGGCGACGCCACGCTCTTCGTGCTGGACTGGCACGCGTTGCGCGGGCCCGGCATCCGGATGCACGGACTGCCCGTGGACTACCTCGTCGAGGTCCGCAACGGCATGATGCTGACCAAGCTGGCCAGGATCGCCGTCCGGGAACACGGCCGCACGCTTCAGCGGGGCTGAGGGCGGCTCCTCTCGATCCGCGCCCATTGACACGCCGCTCGGGGACGATCGAGGATGACCCCGTTGACAACGTTGTCGCCAGGTGGAGAGGACCATCATGAACCCCAAATTCGCCCCTCTCGGCCGCAGGATCCTTCTGCAACTCCTCGGCGCGACCGGCGCCGCGGTCGCCCTCCAACCGGCGCTGGGGTCCCCTTCGGCCTCCGCGGCCGCCCCCTCCGGCTCCGCCCGGACCGTTGACCCGCCGGACGACGTCGCCGCCACGTACCACCGCGTGCTCCTGCGGCACACCCGCTGGTCCGAGACGCAGTGGGACGAGGCCAAGGGGACGTACACCGACCGGGACTTCGGCTTCGCCGTCGTCCTCGGGCACGCCGTGCTGCTGACGCACGGGACCTTCGACGAGGACGCGGCCGGCGTCGACCGGGAGACACTCAGACGCCGCACCCTGGCGACCCTGCGTCGCTTCGCCGCCTCCAACCGGCTCACGGGCGGCACCCAGTGGGGCCGCAAACTGTTCTTCGACACCACCTTCCAGTCGTACTTCATCCTCGCGGCGCACCTCTTGTGGGACGAGCTCGACGCCGCCACCCGTTCCGCGGTGGACACCATCACCCGTGAACAGGCGGCGTACACGCACTCGCTGGGCACGGGCGACGACCCGGCCTCCGGCGACTGGACGCCGAACGGGCTCAAGGGCGGGTACGTCGGCGACACCAAGCTGGAGGAGATGGGTCTCTACGCGCAGACCCTCGCTCCGGCGCTGGCCTGGGCGCCGGACGACCGGCGCCACGCCGAATGGGCGACCGACTACGGCACCTGGTCGCGCAACGAGGGCGGGCTGCCACCCGCCGACCTGGCCAATCCCGCACGGGTGGACGGGGTTCCGGTCTCGCGCAACACCGCGCACAACACGTACGACACCTTCATCGTCGAGAACCACGGCTCGTTCGGGCCGCACTACCAGGAGGAGATGTGGCGCACCTCAGGGCGTAACGCGGCGCACTTCCTCGCGGCGGGCCGGCCGCTGCCCGAGGTCCTGACCAGGCAGCCCAACGCGGAGCCGCTGTGGCGGACGCTGCTGGGCGTCATGTCGGACGCGGGCGAGCCGCTGATGCCGATGGTGGACGACCGCGAGCACCTGTACGGCAGGGACGTCATACCGCTGGCCTTCCTTTCCCGGGTCGCAGGAGACCGGGCGGCGGCGCGCGCGGAGGCGGAACTGGCCTCGCGTCTGGAGGCCTACCAGGCGTACCCGCCGGAGTACCGGCTGGCGAAGTTCTCGGGCGAGCCGAAGTACGAGCCCGAGGCGCGCGCGGAACTCGCCATCAGCTATCTGCTGCACGTGTGGCCGGACGCGGGGCCGCGGGTACGTCCCATGTCGCGCGAGGAGTTGTTCGCGCACGCGTCGGGGGTCACCGATTTCGGGACCGGCCCCGGTCTGGTGTCCCACCAGTCCCCCGCGGCCTGGGCCGGTGCGGTGACGAAACCCGGGTACGTGAAGTTCGCCTGGCAGCCGGCGCACGACGACTGGCTGTTCCGGCTCGGCGGCGACACCCCGGTGTTCCTGCCGTCGACCGCCGCCGAGGTCTCCGGCAGGACGGTGCGCGTGCACACCGCGCTGCGGGACGGGTTCGACGGCAGCGCCACGGTGCTACGTCTGGGCGAGAGCTTCGCCGGGTACGTGACGCTCCCCACGGGCGGGGTCGTGTACGCGTGCGAGGGGCCGATCGCGGGCGGTTCGCGCCTAGACGTGCACAACCTCACGATGCCCGGTGTGGCGGGCCTCGACGGCGGCCGCACCTACCGGTTCGCGGAGGGTTCGGCCACGGTCCGCGCGCAGGACGCCTCGGACTCGGCTGCGGGGCGGGTCGACGAACTGGCCTTCACCCGGACGACGGTGCGGCACGTACGCATGCTGGGCGTCCAGCCCCACCCGACGTACGGGTACTCGCTGTACGGGTTCGAGGTGCGGGACGGGGCCGAGGGACCCGACCTCGCCCGAGGCGGCACGGCGACGGCCTCCTCGCAGTCGGCCGGCATGGCCCCGGGGCTGGCCGTGGACGGTGACGCCCGGAGCCGCTGGGCGGTCTCGCGCGAGGACCGGAAGCGGGCGGACAGCTGGTGGGCCGTGGATCTGGGCGCCGAGCGTGCGCTGGACCGGGTCACGCTGCGCTGGGAGGCGGCCGCCGGTCGCTCCTACCGGATCCAGGGCTCGTCCGACGGTGAGCGGTGGACCGACCTGGCGACCGGCCCGGCGCCGTCGCTGCGCAGCCGCGGCGGGTGGCTCGACGTCGACGGCCGTGCCGGGCTGGTCGTGCGCGGCGGAGGCGAGCCCACGCTGGCCGTGTACGGCGACACGATCGTCCCGGCCGAAGGGGCCCGGGAGCCGGTGGTGGTCGAGGGGCACTGCGGTGTGTCCGCCGAGGACCTGGCCGCGCTGGCACGTCGTGCCGCGCCCGCCAGCGGGGACGGCCGGGTCCGCGCGGCGCGGGTGGACGGGTACCTGAGTCTGTTCAACCTGTCGGCGGACGAGGTGGAGACCCGGGTGGCGGTGGTGCAGGAGAGCCGACGCCGGCAGGTCTACGAGGGTGAGCAGACCGTGACAGGGGAAGGCATCGACTACCACGCGCGGCTGGACGCGGCGTCGGCTTCGCTGCTCGCGCCGCGCTTCACCCTCACCCCGCTGTCCGGCAGCTCCCTGCCGTCCGGGCTGCGGGTCCGCGTGGACGACGGGGCGTCCCTGGTCCTGTCCGGTGCCCACTGCCGGCTGCGGATCGAGGGCCAGGGCCGCGGCACCGAGGCGACCGTGCGGGGCGGACGCGAGACCCGGGTGACGCTGCGTGGTGCGCAGCCCTTCCCGCACCGCGACCACGCCCTGGGCCGGAACACCTTCCCGACGAGCCCGCTGCCGGCCGGAATGACCCGTCCGGACGCCGCCGTGGACGGCGACCCGGACACCGCGTGGCACCCCGGCCGGGACGGCCGCATGGTGGTTGACCTCGGGGCGCTCACCGGGGTGCGCTGGGTGGAGTTGCAGTGGAGGACCGGCGCGGCACCCGCGGCCCGCGTGGAGTTCAGCACCGACGGGGTGCGCTATCAGCGCGCCGGGACCCTGGACGCCCACGGACGCGTCCGCCGGCTCACCCGTGCGGGCTCGGCCCGGTACGTCGCGGTGACGGTGCAGGGCACACCGCACGCGCACGACGGGCTGATCCGGCTCTCCGTGGGATGAGGCGGCCGGGCCGCCTCCGCCTCCCGGCGGCTGGTCACGGCCTCCAGGAGCGGAGCGGCCTGTGCGAGACCGCACGGGACGGTGCCGCTGTGCCGTCGAAGCGTCCCCGCCTCGATGCCACCCGGGCCGCAGATTCCCACGCCGGGAGTCTGATGCCGGCGGACACGCCGGGGTTTCGGCAGCCGCGCGAGCACCGTGACCGGCACCGGACCGCTCTCACCGGGACGTGGCGATCTGGGCCTCCGCCGCGGGTGATGCGGCAGCCTCGTCGGGGGTGGACGCTCACTCGGTCGGCATGACGGATTCCTCGTGCAGCAGGTCGTCCCGGCGTTCGGGCGTGGCGTGGCGCGGCGGCGGTCCCTCGGAGCCGGCCGGGTACTCCTCCAGCGGCACCAGTCCCCTCTCCCAGGCGGACAGGACCGGATCGACGACGCGCCACGCCTCTTCGGCCTCGTCGCCGCGGATGGACAGGGCCGGGTCGCCCCGGAGGACGTCCAGCAGCAGACGGCCGTAGGCCGGCAGGTCGGGGGCGTCCATGCGGGCGGTCAAGGAGAGTTGCGTGAGGGTTTCCGGACGAGAGCCGGTCGCGGTCAGATCCATGCTCAGGCTCTCCGGTTCCAGTCCGAAGCGCAGCACGTTGGGACGCACGTCCTGGTCCTGGCCGAACGGCAGGTGCGGGACCGAGCGGAAGCGCACCGCGACCTCCTTGCGGTCCTTGCCGAGAGCCTTGCCGCTGCGCAGCCGGAACTGGGTCCCCGCCCAGCGCCAGCTGTCGAGTTCCAGCACCATCTCGGCGAAGGTCTCGGTCCTGCGCCGCGGGTCGACGCCGGCCTCGTCGACGTAGGCGGGCACGTCGTGGCCGACGCCCCGTCCGTCCGAGTAGCGGGCGCGGCGCGTGCGCTGTACGACGTCGTAGTCGGTCAGCGGCCGTACCGATCGCAGGACGTCGACCTTGCGGTCGCGCAGGTCCCGCTCGCCGAGGGTGAGCGGGGGTTCCATGGCGACCAGGCACAGCAGCTGCAGCAGGTGGTTCTGCACCATGTCCTTCAGCGCGCCCACCTGGTCGTAGTATCCGGCCCGCCCCTCCAGGGCGAGGGTCTCGTCCCAGACGATCTCGATCTCGGCGATGTGGGTGCTGTTCCAGATCGGTTCGAGCATCCGGTTGGCCAGCCGGCTGCCGAGGACGTTCTGGACGGTCGTCATGGCCAGGAAGTGGTCGACTCGGAAGACGGCGCGCTCCGGCACGAGTTCGGAGAGCAGCCGGTTGAGTTCCTGTGCGTCGGTGAGGTTCTCCCCGAAGGGCTTCTCCAGGACGATGCGGCTGCCCCGGGGCAGTCCGGCCCGGTGAAGCGCGGTCACCGTCGCCGGGAAGAGCGCCGGCGGGAGGGCGAGGTAGACGGCGACGGGGTCGTCACCTGCGACGGCCGCGGCCACGTCCGCGGGGTCGGTGACGTCGGCCCTGCGGTAGTCCGCCGACGCCGTGACGGCTCGCCGGGCGTCGGCCGGGAAGTCGGCTCCGTGGCGGTCGAGTTGACCGTCGGCCCACTCGCGGTACCGTGCACCGTCCCAGTCCTCCCGGCTGGCTGCGCGCAGGCTGAACCGTTCGTCGAGGTGTCCCGCCGCGTACAGGGCGGCCAGTGCCGGCAGGAGGTAGCGGCCCGTGAGGTCGCCCGTCCCCCCAAACACGACGAGTCGTCGGATGGTCATCGCGAAGCGCTCCTCGCCCGTTCGAGATTGACCCCGCTGGCGATGGTCCCGATATGGCTGAACGCCTGGGGTGCGTTGCCCATGAATACTCCTGTGGTGGGGTCGATCTGCTCCGAGAGCAGCCCCAGGGGGCTCGCCCGCGAGCACAGCGAGTCGTACAGTTCCTCGGCCTCGTCGAGACGGCCCTGGCCGATCAGGTTGTCGACCATCCAGAAGCTGCACAGGACGAAGGCGCCCTCGTCTCCGGGGAGGCCGTCGGGGTGTTCGTCGTGCAGGTAGCGGAAGAGCAGTCCGCCGCCTGCCGACAGGCGTTCGGCGACGGCCCTGGTGGTCGCGACCATCCGCGGGTGGTCGACCGGCAGGACCTGGCGCAGCGGCAGGTTCAGCAGGCTGGCGTCGAGGACGCCTCCGCCGTCCATGTACACGCTGAGCGTCTGGGCGTCCTCGTCCCAGGACCGCTCCAGGATGAGTTCGCTCAACCGGTCCGCGTCCCGGCGCCATGAGCCGACGTCGCCGGGCAGGCCGTAGCGTTCCGCGATCCGGGCCGCCCGGTCCAGGGCCACCTGGCACAGGCCGACGGAGTAGGTGAACGGACGGCCCTCGCCGCGGATCTCCCACAGGCCCTGGTCCGGCCGGCGCCAGGCGCGGGCGGCCGTGTCGGCGAGCCCGGACAGGCTGGCCCACATGGCGGGCTGGATCTCACCGCCCCGGCGCAGCCACTGGTCGGCGCAGCCCAGGATCTCGCCGTACACGTCGTGCTGGCGCTGGTCGGCGGCGCCGTTGCCCCAGCGGACGGGCGAGGAGCCCCTGTATCCCTCCAGCCCGGCGTCCTCGATCTCGTCCGGTACCCGGTCGCCGTCCAGGGTGTACATGATGAGTGGACGGCGGCTGCGCTCGAACGCGTCGAGGACCCAGCCGAGGAAGGCGTCGGCCTCGCCGCCGAAGCCGATGCGGCGCAGCGCGAAGACCGCGAAGGCGGCGTCCCGGATCCAGGCGTAGCGGTAGTCCCAGTTGCGGACGCCTCCGATGGGCGCCGGCAGCGAGGAGGTGGGGGCGGCGACGAGCGACCCGTTCGCCCAGTCGTCGCAGAGCTTCAGGGTGATCGCGGCCCGCCTGACGAGTGCCTCCTGCGGACCGGCGTAGTCGCACGAGCGCATCCACCGCCGCCAGGCGTCCGCCGTCTGGCACAGCATGGCCTCCGGGTCGAAGCGGTGGTGGCGGTGGAAACGTCCCCAGGACAGGACGAGGTCGAGCCGGTCGCCCTGCTCCAGGTCCTGCACGGACCGCAAGCCGCTCAGGGGGCGGTTGGAGCGCAGGTGGAGGCGCAGTCCCTGGTTGCGGGCGGGCCGTACCTCCAGTCCGCTGTACAGGTGGTGGGCGTCGGCGCCGCCGTACGGTTCCACCTGCACCTTGAGGCGTACCCGTCCGTCCAGAACCCGTACGGAGCGGACGAGTTCCCCGCGGCCGGAGGGCGCGTCGTCGGACAGGTCGGCCCCGGAGCGCAGGGCCAGCGCGTCCGTGACGCGCACCAGCCCCGTGTCACTGCGCAGCTCCGTGTGCAGCACTCCGGTGTCGGGTTCGTACCATTGCCGGGCCTCGCGCAGGTTCTCCGGCGTCACGGTGAAGTGGCCGCCCCGTGCGTGGTCCAGCAGCGCGCAGAACACGGGGTCGGAGTCGAACCGGGGCAGACACATCCACGGGATGGTGCCGTCGAGGCCGAGGTGGTGCCGTCCCCGATCAGGCCGAGGTCCTCGAGGGGCAGGTAGCCGTCCGGTCGGCGAACCGGCCGGAACGGCGGGTCGGGATCGTACATACCGTTCGCTCCTCAGCAGCCACCTGCGCACGGTGCTCATGATCCAGAGTCACCGAAGCCGTCCGGGCCCGCAAACCAGGCCACCGGGCCGGACGCGTCCGCCGTACCGGCCGGGCCTCGTCGCCGAACTGCGCGTACGGCACGGCCGGGGAATACTGGGGGGTTGATCCTCCGGCCCCGGGCCACCGATGCCCGCAGGCCGTGCGCCGCAGCCGAGTGGAGAAGCGTTCATGGTTGACCAGCGCGAGGAAACGGGCCGCATCGTGGTCGGAGTGGACGGTTCGGACTCGTCGAAGCAGGCCGTCCGCTGGGCCGTACGTCAGGCGGAGGTCACCGGCGGTGTGGTCGAGGCGGTGACCGCGTGGGAGTTTCCGCAGTTCCACGGCGCCCTCGGCTGGCTGCCCCCGTCCAGCAGCGACGAAGGAGCCCTGAAGGCCCGGGCCCGCCAGGAACTCACCCGGACCGTCGAGGAGGCTGTGGGGCCGCAGCCGCCGGCTGAGGTACGTGCCTAGGCCCGTTACGGCACCCCGGCCGGGGTGCTGCTGCACGCCGCCCAGGGCGCGGCGCTGCTCGTGGTCGGGAGCCGGGGGCTCGGGGGCTTCACCGGGCTGCTGCTGGGATCGGTGGCCCAGCACTGCGTTCAGCACGCGCCCTGCCCGGTCCTCGTGGTACGTGGCGAGGACGGCTGAGGACCCCGCATGTCACAGACGGACGCAATGCCGGGGCAGCTGCGCAGCCGGGCCTGGTGGGACAACACGGACAACCCGGAGATGACCGCCCTGTACCTGGAGCGGTTCCTGAACTACGGCCTCACCTCGGCGGAACTCCGGTCGGGACGGCCGATCATCGGCATCGCCCAGACGGGCAACGACCTGGTCCCCTGCAATCGGCACCATCTCGGTCTCGCCGACCGGGTCAAGGACGGGATCAGGGACGGCGGCGGGATCCCGTTCGAGTTTCCCGTCCATCCGTTGCAGGAGACGGGAAAGCGCCCGACCGCGGCCCTTGACCGCAACCTCGCCTATCTCGGACTGGTCGAGGTCCTCTACGGCTACCCGCTCGACGGAGTGGTCCTGACGACGGGCTGTGACAAAACCACCCCGGCGTGCCTGATGGCGGCGGCGACGGTGAACCTTCCGGCGATCGTCCTGTCCGGCGGTCCCATGCTCAACGGCTACCACAACGGTGTGCGGACCGGCTCGGGCCTGGTGATCTGGCAGTCGAAACGCCTGCTCGCCAGCGGGGAAATCGACTACGACGAGTACATGGCGCGCGTGACCGCGTCCGCGCCCAGCACGGGGCACTGCAACACCATGGGCACCGCGCTGTCGATGAACAGCCTGGCCGAGGCCCTGGGCATGTCCCTCCCCGGCTGCGCCGCCATCCCGGCCCCCTACGCCGAGCGGGCGCAGATGGCCTACGACACCGGCCGCCGTGCGGTGGCCGTGGTGCGCGAGGACCTGACCCCGCGCAAGATCATGACCCGTCATGCCTTCGAGAACGCGATCGTCGTGGCATCGGCCATCGCCGCGTCGACCAACGCGCCCATCCACGTCAACGCCATCGCCCGTCACGTGGGGGTGGACCTGTCCAACGAGGACTGGCAGCGTGTGGGCCGCGACATCCCGGTACTGGTGAACCTCGCTCCTGCGGGTGAGTTCCTCGGCGAGGACTTCCACCGCGCCGGCGGGGTCCCCACGGTCATGCGGTCGTTGCTGGCGGCGGGACACCTGCACGGTGACGCGGTGACGGTCTCGGGCCGTACGGTAGCCGCGAATCTGGAGGATGCCCCGACCGCCGACCCGGCGGTCATCCGCCCTCTCGACGACCCTGTGACCCCGCGCGGCGGGCTCCTCGTCATGAGCGGGAACCTTTTCGATTCCGCGATCATGAAGACGTCCGTGATCACCGACGGCTTCCGGTCCCGGCGCCTGCCGAGCCCCGACGGCTCGTCCGTCTTCGAGTTCCGCGCGATCGTCTTCGACGGCCCCGAGGACTACCACGCCCGCATCGAGGATCCCGAGCTGGACATCGACCAGGACTGCATGCTTGTCATCCGCTACACCGGGCCGGTCGGATACCCGGGCTCGGCCGAGGTCGTGAACATGGAGCTTCCCGCCTCGCTGAGCCGGCGGGGCCTCACCTCGCTGCCCGCGCTCGGTGACGGCCGCCAGAGCGGCACGTCGGACGCGCCGTCCATCCTCAACGCCAGTCCCGAGGCGGCGGTCGGCGGCGACCTCGCCATCCTGCGTACCGGCGACCGGATCCGCGTCGACCTGGACCGGGCACGTGTCGACGTTCTGCTGCCGGACGAGGAGATCTCCGAGCGGATGGCCCGGCACGAACCTCCGGCACTGGAACACCAGACACCGTGGCAGGAGATCTACCGTGCCACGGTCGGTCAGCTGGACAGCGGCGGCTGTCTCGAACTCGCCGTGTCCTACCAGGATCTCGTCCACACCAAGGGGATTCCCCGTGACTCGCACTGACCCCGGCCGAACGGTCCTGATCGCCGACTCGGACTTCGGCGACGAGGACATCGAACGCGCGATCATCGAAGGCGCCGGGCTTCGGCTCGTCGCCGCGCAGTGCAAGAGCGAGGGACGAGGTGATCGAGGCGGGCAGGGAGGCCGGTGGCATCCTGACCCAGTACGTGCGCGTCGGTGCGCGCGCGATCGACGCGCTGCCCCACTGCCGTGTGATCGCCCGCTACGGCACCGGCGTGGACATCGTCGACGTCGACGCCGCGACCCGGCACGGCATCCAGGTCACGAACGCGCCCAACGACTGGTGCGCCGACGAGGTCGCCGACCACGCCGTGGCGCTCTGGCTCGCGGCGGCGCGCAAGATCTGCCGGTACGACCGGGCGACGCGTCGCGGCGAGTGGCACTGGAAGACGGGGCGGCCCGTCCGCAGGCTCAGGGGGCAGGTGCTGGGCATCCTGTCCTTCGGCGCCATCGCGCGGCTCGTCGCCGAGCGGGCCCGCGCGTTCGGTGTCGAGGTGTGGGCGCACGACCCGTTCGTCGACGAGTCCGAGATCCGCGCCTGCCGGGTCCGGCCGGTCTCCTTCGACGAACTGGTGGAGGGGGCCGACCACTTGGTGGTCCAAGCGCCGCTCACCCCTCAGACGTACCACACCTTCGACCACGCGACGCTCCGTCGTATGAAACCCACCGCCGTTCTCGTCAACACCGCGCGCGGGCCCATCGTGGAGGACGCGGCGCTGTACCAGGCGCTGACCGAGGGATGGATCGCCGGCGCGGCGCTGGACGACATCGAGGAAGAGCCCGCGAAGCAACGCGACTGGCATCCCAGCAACCCCCTCCTCGAACTGCCCAATGTGATCGTCACTCCGCACGCCGCCTACTACTCGGAGGAAGCCATCGGGACGGTGCGCGCCATCGCGGCGGAAGAATCCGTCCGGGTGCTGACCGGGGAACCGGCGCGGTATCCGGTCAACGAACCGATCCGCGAGTCCCGCTCGCACGGCGCGTGAGCGGGCCGCTCACGGTCAGGGACACAGGCGGGCGAGCTCGTCCGCGCGGCGGAACTCCTCCCTGCTCGACGGCTCCAGGGCGTGATCCTGCGGGACCTGGCCATGACCGGGTCGCTCGTCAGCCCCCCCCCTGGGCAAGGCCGTCCGGTGAAACGAGGGGGCCCGGCATGCCCACCGTAGGAGGGGCGCGGTCAGACCTGCGCCTGGCCACCGTCGACGAACCAGTCGACGCCGTTGACGAAACTGGAAGCGTCCGAGGCCAGGAACGTCGCCACGGCGGCGATCTCGTCCGGACGGCCGATCCTGCCGAGCGGCACCTCCGACGCGAGCCGATGGTCCTGGCCCACGGCGCCGATCAGGCCCGGGGTCTCGGTCGGGCCGGGGCTCAGCACGTTCACCCGGAACTTCCGCTCCTGCGCGCTGAGCGCCCAGCTGCGCACCAGATTGCGCACCGCTGCCTTCGATGCGCCGTAGATTTCCAGGCCCGGTCCGGGGCGGAGGGTGCTGGTCGACCCTGTCACCACGACCGAGGCGCCGTCCGAGAGCAGGGGCAGCGCCTTCTGGACGGTGAAGATCGTGCCCTTCACGTTCGTACCGAAGGTGGCGTCGATGGCCTCCTCGGTGATCTCACCGAGACGCTGGGGGACAGCGCTGCCGGCGTTGGCGACCAGCACGTCGATGCGGCCCGCCTCCTCGCGCACGACCGAGTAGAGGCCATCGAGGTCCGCCTGTACCGAGACGTCGGTCCTCACACCGGTGGCCGCCGGCCCGATCTCCGCGACGGCCGCGTCGAGCGGTTCCTGACGGCGACCCGCCAGGAACACCCGTGCCCCCTCCGCGGCGAATCGCTTGGCGATGGCAAGCCCGATACCGCTGTTGGCTCCGGTGACCACCGCCACTTTGCCTGCGAGTACGTCCGTCATCACGCGCCCACCCCTCAGTTCTTGACTGGTTCGTCCATAACGCTAACCGTTATGGACGAACCAGTCAAGAATGGCTAGGCTGCCCCCATGGCACGACCCAGGAAGTTCGACGAGCAGCAGGTACTGGACACTGCCCGGGAGCAGTTCTGGTCGGGTGGGTACGCCGCCACACGCATGGAAGACATCGCCGGGGCAACAGGGCTCGGCAAAGGCAGCCTGTACGGCGCGTTCGGCGGAAAGCAGGAACTGTTCCACCGCGTGTTCGACGCTTACTGCGGCTCCGTCGTCGACGCCGTGAGCCGGCAGCTGTGCGGCAACGACGCGGACGCCTACGCACGGCTGTCCGCCCACGTGTACGCGGTGGCGGCGGCGACTGCCGCAGACACC
Organism: Streptomyces ardesiacus; assembly: GCF_003112575.1. GTDB lineage: Bacteria > Actinomycetota > Actinomycetes > Streptomycetales > Streptomycetaceae > Streptomyces > Streptomyces ardesiacus. Next base: position 881,412 of record NZ_BEWC01000001.1, on the reverse strand, counting down.
GCCCACCGCGGATGCCTGCTGGCCAAGGGCACCGCCGAGCTGGCCGAACACGACGAGACGGTGGCCCAGCGGGCGCACGCGGCCATCGAGGCGCTGCGGGCCCTGCTGGAGGACGCCATCGCGGCCTGCCAGCGCAACGGCGACATCGCCGCGGACGCGGATCCCGGAAAGCTGGCAGCGCTGGTGCTCGCCGTGCTGCGCGGCATTGAAGCGCTGGGCAAGGCCGGAGCGGACGAGGAGACGCTGACCGACATAGCCCGGACAGCCCTTGCCGTACTGCCCCGCCCCGCTCACTGAGCTTCCTCAGTCTGACCACCGATCGGGGAATGGCCGAGGGTGCGCGACAGACGAGACCCCTGGATTGCGTGTAGGGGGAGATCGCTGACCTCTCCCCCAAACCAGCCCAGGGGCCACTACCTCTACCCCGAGGCGCCCGGCATCCCGATGGTCCCGTACCTCACGGCGGACGAGGTACGCACTGGCCGTGGCGGGAAGACCGTCGTCAGCTGCCTGCTGCCGGAGCAGTTCCACGGCGAGACCCGGGGCATCACCGCCTCGTTCCACAACTCCTACCCCGAGGACGTGCGCCGGCGCGTCGTCGAGAACTGGGCCCGCTACGGGTTCGGGGCGCCGGGCCCGCGGACGGGCTGAGCCACGTCCGCCGGCGATGCGGTGGGAGGCCCCCTCCCCCGTACCGCGTGGCCGGTTGCGTGCCCCTGACCGTCGCGCCTCCGCGCGCGTCACAGGATCCGCAGGGCCCCGTGTCCTGGGCGATCCGGCCGCCGACGCAAGACCAGCAGTCCGGGTTCCTCGTCGAGGGCTCCGACGACTGCCGTCGGGAGCGGCCAGGCGGCTGTGTCCCCCACCGAGGGGGCCGGGCCCCGAGGGGCTGCCGACGCTGTCGGGGTCGCCACCGCGCTGCGTCCCCTGTGGCGTTTCGGTGTCCGACGTGTCCTTCTCCGTCACGTCACTGATGACCGCAGGTCCTTTCGGTCGTCGTTCTTCCACCACCGTAGGCACGGTTGCGCGCTCTCGCGCCGGGGGTACGGCAGGCTGAAGGAATGACGACGCCTGATCGGTGGATGCGGACGGTACGGGAGCAACTGGGGCTCGGCAGGCTGCTGCCCCTGGGCGGACCGACGGACGGCGCGTGGGTGGCCGAACGCGCGGCCCGGGAGGTGCTGCTGGCCGCGGCCCGGCAGGTGCCGGGCGTCCGTCCCGGGCGTCTGCGCATCACACACGTCGCCCCGGAGGAGGGCGGGGAGCCTGCCGTGCCGGCGCCGCCGAGCGCGCTGCCGCCCGGCCCACTGCGGGTGACGGCCGACTTCGCGGCATCGGCGTCCGAGCCGCTGCCGGCCGCGGCCGCCCGCCTGCGCGCGGCACTGACCGAGGCGGCGACGCGCCGGGTCGGCCTGACGGTGACGGAGGTCGATCTCCGGGCGACGGACCTGCTCGACGCGGCGTCGGAGCCGACCCCCGGTGCGGCACCGGAGCCGGAGCCCGATGCCGGAGCCGCGGACCGCCTGATGGTCCGGGTGGAGGCGGACGGGACGGACGAGAGCCGCGCGGCGGGCGCCGCGCTGGCGGTCCCCGGCGTGCGGGGGCTGACCAGCACGCTGGGCCGTCCGGTGCTCGTCACGGAGCCGGATCCTGGGCGGGAGGCGGCCCTCACGCGCCGCCACGTCCGGGTGGAACTGGCGGTCGGCACGGACCGGCCGACCGCGGAGGTATCCCGCACGGTCCGGGCGGCGGTGACCGCCGCCCTGCCGGACCGTCCCACGGTGGCCGTCCTGGTGACCGCGATCGGCTGACCTCACCGGGCGAAGTGAACGGGACCGGCCCCCGCCACGCGGGAGTCCGTGGACCGAACATGCGACGGCCGCCCGCCGGTCCGGGATCCATCTGGTGGTCACCCGGCCTGCCATGACGTATGCGGTGCCCACGATGCCCGCCACACGCGCTGCCCACAGCAACCAGTCGGGCGAAGAACCATCGGGGAAAGTCTTGTTCTTCGTGTGAGCCCAGCAAGTCCGGACCCCGCGGCGGGCGGGTAACGCGCCGCCACCCCTCGGGAACGGGCCCTCCGAGGACGCCCTGTTCATGATGATCAGTGGCCTCAACGACTCCGACAACACCTTCGTCGTCGTCCAGCCCGACGAGGACGACGCCGTCTGGTTCGCCTCCGTGACCGTCCTGAGCGAAGGGGCCTACGAGATCGTCCGCCGTGACACCACCCGCAACGAGCACGAGGTCACCACGGCGACCAGCGCCAACGACATCGCCCGCGACCTCACCATCTGGATGACCGCCCGCAACTTCCCCGGACGGCCGACCAGAAGGGTCATCGAGTTCTGAGGGCCTGGGTGTCATGGAGGTTGGCGGCAGTCGGTTACCAGGTGCAACCCGAGGTGGCCACGGAGATGATGGCGGCCGGCATGTGGCTTCTTAGGTAGCGGGTGACTCGTGAGCGGAGAGTTCTGCGGCCAGTTCCATACAGCGCAGGCGGGCTGGGGAGAAGTCGTAGGGCATCTTGCCCATGGCTTCGAACACGCCCATGGAGCCGGTCCCCCGTCCGCCGGAGCTGAGATCGGCCCCCTCCTCGCCCTCATGGGCGGGAGCAGGGTGCGCAGCGTCCCAGGCGTCGAAGAGGGCATCGTCGTCCTGTTCCAGACCCAACTTCTCGATGGCGGCGTACAGGGCGCTTTCGAAGGCGTGCCGTTCGGCGGCCACCTGGGCCACGCGCGGATCATCGACGGCGACGCCGTCATCGAGTGCCTCCTCGGCGTCGTCGACGCGGTCGGAGTCCTCCCGCAGAGCGGGGTGCGTGGCCAGGACGACGAAGCGGGTGGCCTGGACGGCCGCGCCGAGCGGGCCGAGGATCCGCTCGGTGACCAGCAGACTGTCGAGGTCCGCCTGACGCAGGGAGCCCTCGGGCAGGCCCCTGAGGCGTTCGGTGACGAAGTCGGAGAGCAGACCCGTGCGGCTGCCTTCGGTACGCATCCGCTGCACGGCGGTCCGCTGCCGCCGCACTTCTGCTTCCTGCTCGGCGAGGGTCTCCTCCAACCGCTCCAGGATGCCCGCGATGCCGTCTCCGCTGTCCGCACCGGCGGAAGCCGTGCCGGTGGTGAAGGCCTCACGGATGTCGTCCAGGGCGACTCCGGCGGCGGTCATCTTGCGAATCCACAGCAGCCGGATCATGTCTTCGTAGCCGTAGCGGCGGCGGTCGTCGCCGCCTCGCTCAGGCTCGGGGAGCAGGCCGATCTCGTGGTAGTGACGGATCGCCCGCGGCGTGGTGCCGGCGAAGGCCGCCGCGTCACCGATCTTGACCTGGCGGGGTGGCATGAAGGACGAATGCATGAGCAGGGATCTTTCATCAAGGGGTCGGGGCGTAAGTCCACCGGACCACATGCCGCTACGGAAGGTGCAACCCCATACGCACCGCCCCGCACCCGTGCCAGGACATGCGCCCTTCCCCCGTAATGCGCGCAGGGCCGTCCTTTCCTGCTGTGCGGACGCCACGGCCCGGTGCTGCCCGAGACGGTTGATCCCGCATTCGACCGCGTGCGGGACCTTGTAGTTCTCGCGGCCGAAGAAGGGCGGACGGCCACCGCCACGTCCAATCCTTGATGAGAGCGGTCTTCCGCTCCCGGAGCTCCGGCCCGTCGACGGGCACGGCAGGCCCGTGGACATCGATACGACCTCTGTGCGGCACGAGCGCTGACTGCTGGGGGCCTGCTGACAGCCTCAACGGGCGGCGGCACGGCCGGCCGTCGGCGCGGGGGCAACCGCGAGATGAGGGGTATCAGCGTCTGGTCGGGCCAGTTCGGGACGTGCCACGGATGCAGGACCACAACACCGCGCGGGTCAGCCCACGCCTGTTGACTTCAGTACCGCCAGCAGTGTGCGGGCGTCCCGGACGGTGGGGTGGGTCTCGCCGAGGTCGGCGGCGGCGTCGTTCAGCACCTGTTCGGCGTCGCGTACCCCGCCGGGCTGGTCGCAGCCGAGCATGGCGTGGGAGACCCGCAGGCGCAGGGTCAGTGGGTGCCGTGCGCCCAGTCGCGCTTCAGCCTCGCTGAGGAAGGTGCCGCAGCCACGGCGCGTCTCCGCCATGGACTTCCCCTCCTGCCCACGCTCCCAGCGAAGGACTCGGGCCGCCAGCTCATCGGCCGCATCGTCCGCCATCCCCGTACCGGGAGCGGCATCGTCGTCCCTGTGCGTGGTACCGGCGGGGTCGGTACCCGCGGCCGCCTCGTCCAGCCTCCGCGCGCCGGAAGGGGCGGCGTCCTGTGCCGGCGTGGTGGCGGTGCCGACGGCTCGCTCGGTCGCCTCCGCAAGGGTCACCGCGCCGGGAGCGGCGGGCGTGTGGGAGGGCTGGGGCACGGCCCATGTGGTGTCTTCGGAGGCGTGGGCTCGGGTGTGGGCGAGTGTCCGGTAGCGGCGGGTCGCGGGCACGGTGGCGTGTTCCGCGACCAGGGTGCGTGCCTGTTCGGACAGGGGCGGCGGGGCGATCCTGCCCTCGGCGGCTCCGGGGACCAGGGTCTCGGCCACGTCGCGGGCCGTCGGCCGCTGTTCCGGGTCGGGGTGGAGGCAGGCCCGGATCACCTTCTGGAGGTCCTGGGGCAGGCCGGCGAGATCGGGTGTACCGGCCCGGATGGCGGCGACCACGGACGGCGCGTCCCGGCCCCAGGGGCTGCGCCCCAGTGCGAGGCGGGCGAGGACGGTGCCGAGGGAGAACACATCGCTGGCCGACGTGAACGTGGGCTGCTCGCGCAGTTGTTCCGGGGAGGCGTACGCGTAGGTCCCGGCGAAACCGCGTCGCGGCTCGGTGAGCCGTTCGATCTGGGCGATGCCGAAGTCGATGACGCGCGGGCCGTCCTCGGACAGCAGGACGTTGGCCGGCTTGAGGTCGAGGTGCACGATGCCCTCGGCGTGGATGGCGCTCAGGGCGACGGCGATGCCCGCCCCCAGCGTGCGTACCAGGTCGGTCTCCAACCGTCCGCAGCGCTCCACGAGTTCCTGCAAGGAGGGGGCGGCCACGTACGGCACCGCCATCCATGGCGTCGGACCGTCGGTGTCCGCGGCGATCACCGGTACGGTGAACCGCCCGTCGACCCGCTGGGCCGCCCGCACCTCGTGGGCGAAGCCCCGCTTGATCCCGGGAGCCGCCGCGAGGTGGGCGTGCAGCGTCTTGACGGCGACCATCAGGCCGTCGGGGTCCTGGCACAGGTAGACGCGTCCGAAGCCGCCCTCGCCGACGCACTCCAGCACCTCGTACGTGCCGAAGGCTCCTGGCTGGTCCACGCCCGGGTTGGGCCGGGCCCGTTCCATCTCCCGCCAGGTCCCGATGGCCGCCGCCTGCGGGTGCACCGCGGTCCGGCCGTCCGCGGCGTCCGTGGACGCCCGCCTGCGCGCGGCCTGTTCACCCGTCGCGGGCTGCTCGTGCCGCACCACGACGACCCGTGCCGGCACCGGTTCGCCCTCCTGGAAGACGTAGGCCTCGATCTGTACGTTCTCGTCGCTCGGGCAGGACACGTAGACGCCCGGCAGCCCCAACCGCTCGCAGACGGCGGCCTCTTCGGGGGTCGGTCGCGGGTCGCCGTGGGCGAAGCAGAGGGCCGTTGCCTCATGTCCCTGCCGGGACAGGCCCTGCAGCACGGCCGCCCAGTGCTCCGCGTCCCACACGCGCCATGTCACGTCGTCCGGGCCGTCGTTCACGAGGGCGAGGCGGGGCGCTTCGGAGCCGCCTGCCTCGCGGGCCAGCACCGCGCATGCCGCCTCCGGCGCCGCCCGTACGGCATCGCCCAACAGCGTCGCGGTCGGTTCGTCGATGCGGAGCACCGGGCGCCGGGCCATGCGGGCGAGTTCGTCGCGCTGTCCGCGGAGGGTGTCGTACTCCGGCGACCCCGGCCCCTGGCCTTGCAGTTCCATGCACGCGAGTACTTTTCCGAAGCAGTCGACGGCCGTCTCGTAGTCCTCCGCCGCGACCGCCGCCTTCGCCTGCTGGACGCGCGCGGAGAGGGTCTGGGGGCTGTCCGCCCCGTGAAGTTCCTCGGAGCGCGCGGCTATCTGGCCGTACATCCGGCCCGCGCGCTGGAAGTCTCCTTCGGCTTCGACGGCGGCGGCGGTCGCGCGAAGGTCCCGCAGGCCGTCCTCGCCGCCCTCGTTGCCGAACGGCAGTACGCCGGCGACCTCGGCGTAGCGCTGGCGGGCGATGGTGACGAGCTGGTGGCCGGGGCCGAGTTCCCGTTGCGCGGTCCGCAGCATCTGGGAGAACGCGCGCAGCGCCGCCGCGTTGTCGCCGCTCTTCTGCTGCCAGTAGCCCACCTCGCACAGCAGGGTGAGGGCCGTCTCGGTGCGGTTCTCCGCCTCGGCGGACCGGCGCATGGCCTCGTAGCGGCGCACGGCTTCCTCGGGACGGCCCGACCGGCCGTGCCAGTGGGCCAGTTGGTGGCGGGCCAGTTCGGTGTCCCGATGGCGTGGTCCCTGGATGCGCTCCCGGTCGGCCATCAGCCGGCCGAACAGCTGCACCGCGGCCTCCGGTTGTCCGGACTCCCCCGTCCAGTGTGCCAGTTGGTGCCGCAACGCCAGTGTGTTGGCCTCCCGCGGTCCCAGGAAGCGTTCCGCCAGCGCGACCAGGTCCGCGTAGCGTTCGGCGGCCTCCCCGGCATTGCCCTGACGGCCCGTCAACTCCGCCTCCGCGCTGCCCTCCCGCAGCGCCGCGGCCCAGTCCGCGCGCGGTCCTGACGCCGCCCCGCGCAGCTTGCCGAACCACCCCACCAAGCCCACCCCCATCGCCGTAGCCGGACGTGCGTTCCGAGGCCAGTATGCTCTACCCAATCGTTTGCGCCAATCGTTTGGGCAGCGAAGCCCGCCGACCTCGTGAGGAAGCGAACTGATGGTGCTCGGGGCGGCTCTACGCTTTCGCGTTCACCGCGGGGGCGGCCCGATCTGCGCGCCCGAGGAGGCCCGCACCACCAGTTCGGGCCCGAGCATCTCCGAGGCGACGGGCTCGCCCGCGATACGTCGCAGCAGCAGCCGCACGGCGCGTCTGCCCTGCTCGGCCATGGGCGAGCGAACGCTGGTGAGCGGTACGGGCAGTTCGGCGGCGAGCGGCGTGTCGTTGAACCCGGCCAGCGCGAGGTCTTCGCCGAGGCGCAGGCCCAGGTCGCGGGCGGCGCCCATGGTGCCGATCGCCGCGAGGTCGTTCACGGCGAAGATCGCCGTCGGCCGGTCGGGGCCGCTCAGCAACTCGGCGGCGGCCCGGTGCCCGCCGGCCGTGTCGAATCCGCAGTGCCGCACCCAGTGCGCGGGCAGCGGCAGACCGGCCTCGCGGTAGCGGTCGGTGAAGCCGGTGGTGCGGTCGGTTCCGGTGCTGGCGAAGGGCTCACCGGCGATGACGGCCACCCGGCGGTGGCCCAGGTCCAGGAAATGCTCGGCCACACGGCGCCCGCCCAGCCGGTCGTCGCAGGTGACCGCGGGGTGGCCGGTGTCGGTGCGGCGGTTGACGAGCACGAAGGGCGTGCCGTCCAGGGCCGGGTCGGCCAGGGCGGCCCCGTCCAGGTGTGCGTCGCCGATGATGAGGCCGTCCACCCGGCGGCCCAGGACCATTCCGATCCGCTCGCGCTGGGTGGCGGGGTCGTCGTGGGTGTTGGTGACGAAGGTGGAGAGCCCCCGCCGGGTCGCCTCCTCCTCCACGCCCTCGTAGATGGTGGCCACCACGATCTCCGACAGCCGCGGGAAGAGCACCCCGACCAGGTTGCTGCGCCGGGTGCGCAGGCTGGTGGCGTGCGGGTTGGGCCGGTAGCCGAGTTCGTCGGCCAGCTCCCGGATCCGCCGTGCCGTCTCGCCCGACGCCGCGCGGCCCTGCTCACCGGAGGGGCCGTTGAGGACCCGGGAGACCGTCGAGACGTGCAGCCCGAGCCGTTCCGCGATCCCCCGCAGTGTCACCGGACCACTCTCGCCCGCCATACCCGTCTCCCACCTCGCCGCCGCCTGACCGCCCCCATTGTCCCCAACGGGGCGCCTCCGGCGGTCCCACGGGCCGGCCTGGGACCGGGCGGGCGGATCCTGGGGCGCTTCCGCATGGGCAGGCGGGTCACGGGGGCCCGTGTACTGAGCGCTCGGCCGGATGCGCCGGGATGGCCCGTCGGTCCTCTGCGGCGTCGTCGTGGCTGGGGTACTGCGGACGGCGACCTGGCTCACCAGTGGGCGGAGTTACCGCCGGGCGTGATGGGCGCGGTGGCGTACCGGACGCCCCAACCGGGCCTGCCGGGCAGCTCGATGAGCCTGCTGAAAGCCGGAAGCGGGTGACACGCGTTCACCGCACGCGATGACACGGGGCGTCGGCGCCGTCTTCTGCGCCGCCGAGGCCGCCGCGGTCTGGGCGGCTGCGTGCCGCGCCCTCTACCGACTCGCGTCCCGTGCTGCCGCCGTCGTCGTCGTGAACGGCAGCACCAGGCGGGAGGGGTGTGCCGCGTCCCGGTAGATCTTGTGGGTGACGGGCCGGCCCACCGGCAGGTGGAAGGCGTCCGGCGGCAGCAGCGCGTTGTGCTCGTCGGCCAACGGCTCGTCGTTGGACAGCTCCACGACCAGCCGGTGCCCCGGCAGGAAGGTCGCCGCGAACGGGTAGACCCGCAGCACGTACTCCTCGATCTTCCCCGGCTCGACCGCCACCGCGCGGGTGTGCGGGTGGTGCGGGTCGCCCTCGGTGGTGCGCTCCTCGTCCAGCTCGCGGTGCGACGCCTTGAGGTAGGCGGTCGTGATGAGCTGCCGCTTGCCGCCGGGGGCCTCGTCCCACATGCGCAGGATGAAGTTGGTGTCGGGCTGGTCGATCTCGGCGAACAGGTGTGCCGCGCCCTGGCCGATCATCTCGGTGGGCTCGGTGAACGGCTCGGTGGACCAGCTGAGGATCTCCACCTTGTCGGTGACGGTCAGCGGTGCCTGGTAGAAACCGTCGGGCACGGCGTGCTCGGCGCCCATCGCCTCGGGCTCGAAGGACAGCTTGTGCCTGGGGCGCAGGTAGAGGGGGCGGTGCTCGACGTCCTTCGGCGGCCACTGGTCGCCGGTGACGTGCTGCCGGGAGCCCTCGACGTGCACGGTCACCGCCGGCTCGTCCATGATCCCGTTGTCGACGCCCTTCAGCCAGTACTCGTACCAGCGGAACATCTTGTCGTGCTCTTCGATGAAGGGCCGCGACTGCATGGGCGGGTAGGGGCCGATGTCGAGTTTCTTGGGGCCCTTGAGCGCGCGGAAGAGCTCGATGGTGCCGTCCATCGTCCAGCCGCGGCCCTGGTCGATCTGGAGCCAGACCGGGATGTCGATGTTCGGCGCGAGGGTGATCGGGTTGCGCTCCTCGTACCACTCGCCGTCGAGGTCGTTCATCACGATGTCGAACCACGCTTCGTGGTTCTTCGGGTAGTTGAGGACATGCACCAGGTTGGGCCAGGCAGCCACGTCCGGGTCCTTCAGGCGTTCGGCGACGCGCCTCTTGATCTCCTCGGGCGAGTACGTCTCCAGCATGCGGGACTTGACGCCGTCGGTGAAGGCCCAGCCGGAGTCGCCCCCGCGGCCCTCGCGGGCTGCGCGCGGCATGAACCACATGACGCCGCCGTGGTACGTGGTCTCGTAGAAGTCGTAGTGGCCGCCGCTGACGAAGACGGCCTTGAGGGACGGCGGGCGCTCGGCCGCGGCCAGTACCTGCATCGAGCCGAAGTAGGAGATGCCGATCATGCCGACGTTGCCGTCGCACCAGGGCTGGGCCGCGACCCACTCGATGAAGTCGTAGGCGTCCTGGCCCAGCGAGAGGCCGCCGGCGTTGTAGTTGCCGATGTGCTCGCCCTCGGACGCGCCGGAGCCCCGCAGGTCGCCGATGACGTGGACGTATCCCTCCTCGACGACGCGCGCGATGTCGCCGGCCTCGATGCAGCCGTCCCACATGGGGCTGGGCCGACGCTGCGGCGGGGTGGTCAGCGCGAGGGCCTGGAGTTCCTTGCCGTACGGGCTCAGGGCCACGAGAGCGGGCCGGGGGGCGTCGTCGAGGCCGCTGTAGGTGTCGGCCGCGAGGGTGACGCCGTCGCGCATCGGGACACGGAGGTCCTTGCGGACGGCGATGCTCTGTGCGCCCGCGCGGATCGTCTGGGGGTCGGTCATGAGGAGGTGCTCCTGAGTCACGAATTCTGGTTGCGCAGGCGGTAGCCGTGCATCGAGGTGAAGAACGGCGACGGTTCCAGCGTGGGATCGCCGGTGTAGCCGAGTTCCTCGGCGGCGGGGGCGAACGGCGAGTACGGGGAGTCCGTCCGTCGCAGGCCCTCGGCCAGGCATGCGCAGGCGGCCGTGGCGACCCGGGCCTCGATGTCCAGACTCTGGGTGATGGCCTCCTGGGCCTGCGTCGCGTCGAGTTCGACGCCGTACGGGGTGCCGTCGGCGCGGCGGTAGGGGTGTCCCAGGTAGAGGTGGCGCGGGCGGACCTCGTCGCGCAGGTGCTCCAGGCTCGCGCGGTAGGCCGCCGGGTCCGTGTAGCCGGGGAAACCGTTGGCGGCGCCGTGGACCTGGACGGCGTCGCCGGTGAAGACGGAGCGCTGCCCGTCGACGACGTACGCGACGGAGCCCGGGGTGTGGCCGGGGATCGCGTGCACCGACACGGTGACGTCACCGCCGAGGGACAGCGTCTCGCCGCCCTTCACCAGCAGGGAGGGCTCCATCTCACCGGAGATGACGGCGTTCGCGGCGGCCGTCACCTTGGCCTCGCCGTCGGGGTCGGCCAGGTACCGGCCCCGTCCGGCGAGGTACTCCTCGACGTGCGCCCGGCGCGAGCGGAGCATCGGTGCGTCGGCCTCGTGGATCACGACCTGGGCTCGGCGTCCGGTGAGCTCCCACAGGGCGTGCGCACCGCCGACGTGGTCGATGTGACCGTGCGTCAACAGGATCCACCGCACGTCCTCGACACGGCGTCCGATCGCCTCGAGCGCGGGGGCCATGCCCTCGGCGGGCGAGGAGGCGATCCCGGTGTCGACGATCGCCGGTTCGGGCGCGTCGATGAAGAAGCTGTACAGCCCGAACCGGCCCCAGGGCGAGACCAGGGGGTGGACGGCGACCGGGTCGTGCGTCATGGTGTTCCCTCCCTGCGGGTTCAGCGCCGGCCGAGGAAGGCGGCGGTCTCCTCGAAGACCCGGTGGTATTCCTGGATCCACGAGAAGTGCTGGACGAAGCCGTGGCCCGCGCCCTCGTACCGGCTGACCGTCGCCGGGACGCCGGCGTCGTGCAGCCGGGCGCCGTAGAGCTCGCCCTCGTCGCGCATCGGGTCGTGCTCGGCGGTGACGACCAGGGCGGGCGGCAGGCCGGTGAGGTCGGCCCGCTTGACGGGCGACACGAGCGGGTCGGCGGGGTCGGCGCCGCTGTCGAGGTAGAACGCGTTGAACGGCTTCAGTCCCGCGGTCTCCAGGCCGTAGCCCACGGCGTTCTCCCGCAGCGACGGGTAGCGGTCGACGTCGAAGTCCAGGTCGAGCGACGGGTAGTACAGGATCTGGTGGGTGATCCGGTCGAAGCCGTCGTCGTGGGCCCGGGCGGCGACGGCCGCGGCGAAGGTGCCGCCGGAGCTGTCGCCGGCGACGGCCAGGGTCGTGCCGTCCCAGTCCAGTCCGTTGCCGTCCTGCGCGGCCCAGCGCACGACCGCGTAGCAGTCGTCGAGGCCGGCCGGGAAGGCCGCCTCGGGTGCCAGGCGGTAGCCGACGGAGACGACCTTGAGGCCGGTCTCCTTCGCCAGCGAGCGGGCGACGTGGTCGTGGGTGTCCAGGCTGCCGAGGAAGAACGCTCCGCCGTGGAAGTACACGAGGACGCCGTGGCGTTCGGCCTCGACGGGGGTGTAGACGCGGACCGGTACCTCGACGGCGGGCGTCGTCGCCGTCACGTCCTCGACGGCGTGCAGCGGCAGGCGCTCCTCGGGCGGGGCGACGTGGGCTTCGTCGGCGGCGCGCATGGCGACGGGGTCCAGCGGGCCCTCGGGCGGGGCCGGGAGGGTGGCGAGGAACTTGGCGATCTCGGGGTGCAGTGTCACGGGGTCACTCCTGTCCTGCGGCGGCGGGCTTCTGGCCGGGAAAAACGTCGTTGATCTCTTCCTCGGTCCATCCCTGCCGCGAGATGCGCTGCAGTTCGTCGGTCACCGGCTTGCGGGTGGCCTGGTAGAGGGCGAGCGCCTCCTTCAGGGAGTCGGCCTGCTTCAGGGCGTCGGCGAGCGCGCCGCCGTCCTCGATGGCCGAGTTGGCGCCCTGTCCCTGGTGGTGGAGCATCGAGTGGGCGGCGTCGCCGACGAGGACGACGGAGTCCGTGTGCCAGGTGTCGACGGGGTCGATGTCGTACACCGCGCGGATGTTCACGGTGTCCATGTCGAGGTCGCGGGTGATGGCCACCAGGCGCTCGTCGAAGCCCTCGACCGTCTTGAGCAGGTTCTCCTTGGTGACCTGCGGCGCCCAGGTGCCGTCCGGGTTGAGGGCGGTGATGTCGAAGGACACCTGGCCGCGGTGGCGCAGCGGCAGCAGGTAGACCTTGGTGCCGCGGCCGATGTACATGCGCAGGTTGTCGTCGACGACCATGCCCTGGGCGGCGTCGGTGGAGATCACCGTGCGGTAGGCGTGCTCGCCGGAGAACACCGGGGGCTGCTGGCTGAACAGCTGGTGGCGGACGACCGACTTGATGCCGTCGGCGCCGACGACCAGGTCCGCCTCGGCCGTGGTGCCGTTCGCGAAGGTGAGGATGGCGCCCTCACCCTTTTCCTCGACGCTCTCCAGCTTGTGGCCGAGGTGCACCATGCCCCCGGGAAGCACGCCGAGGAGGGCGTCTATGAAGTCGCCTCGGTGGATCAGGTGGGTATGGACCTGCTCGCCGTCGGCGGGCCACGCCTCCTTCATGAGGGGGTCGCCGGTGGCGGTGAGGATCTCGAAGTAGTCGCTCGGCGAGGTGACCTCGGCGATCGCGTCGAAGATGCCCCACTCGCGGAAGCGGATCATGGTGGAGGGGCGCAGACCGATTCCGGCGCCGACCTCGCGGATGCGACTGGCCTGCTCGTAGACGTCCACCTGGGCGCCCAGGAGGCTGAGCGCCTTGGCGGCGGCGGCACCTCCGTACCCGGCTCCGACGACGGCGATTTTGAGGTTCTCGAGGTCCGAGAGCTGCATGATTGGTTCTCTCTACTTCTGCAGGGTCAGGAAGGCGGCGGGGTTGTCGACGAAGATCGTCTTGATCGCCGTGTCGTCGAGGCCGGCGGAGCGCAGGTCCGGGATGAGGTCCTCGAAGATGTAGTTGACGGTGTGCCCCTTGACGCCTGGCCAGCCGAGCGGGGAGCAGTTGGCGTCGGCGGAGGCGAGGACCTGGTGGATCCGGCGGCCGCCGTCGATGAAGCGCAGGAAGTGGTCGAGGCGTTCCTTGCGGGGGCGGGCCCAGAACGGCGGGTCGGGCAGCTCGGTCTCGTAGCCGAAGGTGTCGAAGCCGATGCGGCCGCCCTGCTCGGCGATCCACACGTCGCGGGTCTTGTCGGCGTTGACGCCGTCGTCGACGTGCCCGAACAGGACGCGGTGCAGGGGCAGTCCCTCCTCCTCGAAGATCGCGACGGCGTTCTCGGCGTCGATCGCGAGGTGCGTGAGGATGGGGACGCCCGTGGCGAGGGCGGCACGGGCGGCGGCCCGGTAGATCCGCTTGTCCAGGTCGGTCATCCGCCCGCCCCGGCTCACGCCGACCTTGATGACGCCGGCGCGGCTGCCGGTGTCGCCGATGCCGACGGTGATCTCGTGGACGAACTGCCGCATCAGGTAGTCGACGTCGGCGTTCGCGAAGTGCGGCAGGGCTGTGTCGCCGCCGACGAAGCCGGTGCAGGCGACGATGTGCACGCCGGTCTTCGCGGACAGGGACTTGTAGTAGTCGACGTCACGGCCGTTGCAGATGCCGGTGGCGTCGACGAACGTGCCGCCGCCCAGTTCGTGGAACCGTCGCAGCTTGGGGACGGTCTCCTCGTACCGCTGCTCGGGCGTCTTCCACCACTTGGTGTCCAGTTCGGAGCCGGGCATGCCGTACCCGATGTGCTCGTGGACCGCGACGACGCCCAGCTCCTCGGCCGGGACGGGACCCAGGACCGTGTTCACTCTCGACACAACACTCACCTTTGAGAAAGAGACTTGATGGCCTTACCTGCCGGGGCGCTCAGCGCACCGACAACAGGTCCCGCGGGTTGCCCACGACAATCCGCCGTACGTCGTCCTCGCCGAGGCCCTTGTCCTTGAGGAGCGGGACGAAGTCGCTCAGGACGTGGCTGTACGGCAGCTCGTTGCCCGGGTGGCCCTTGGCGACGCCGGTGGCGCCGGCCGACAGCAGGACCCGGCCGGTCAGGCCGGCCTCGGCCAGCTCCATGACGAGGGCGATGCGTTCGGCGTCCGTCACATGGTCCTCGTCCTGCGTGCCGACGTGGTCGAGCGCGACGTACGCACCGCGGCGGGCGACCTCCAGGGGCGTCCCGGCGGCGACGGCGTCCTTGCGGTCCAGTCCGCCGACGACGACCCGGTCGGCGGGCAGCTTCTCGTCCAGAACCACGTCGAGGTCGTGCAGGGCGTCCTTGCCGTAGCGGACGGAGACGGGGACGCCGGTGGCGAGCGCGGTCCGGGCCGCGCCCCGGAACAGGCTCTCGTCGGTCGCGGTCATGCCGGTGCGGGTGGCGGCGGTGGCGACCAGGCCGGCGGCGCCGCGCCGCTCGACGCGCGGGACGACCATGCCCTCGGTGACCTCCTTGGTGAAGAGGTCGGCGAACTTCTCGGCCGGCCACGGCGTCGGCGGGTTGGTCTGCGGCGTGAGGAAGTAGCCGCCCAGCATGTCCTCGGGTCCCTGGCCGGTCGAGGCGACGATGTGCACGCCCGTCGCGCGGGTGAGCGTCTCGTAGAGCCGCACGTCGCGGCCGTGGAACATGCCGGTGCTGTCGACGATCGTGCCGCCGCCGTGCGCCTTGAAGTCGTTCAGCTTGGCGGCGAGGGTCTCGAAGATCTCGGCGCGGTCGAAGGTGATGTCGTAGGCGTGCTCGGCGCCCGGCACCACCGACAGCAGCGCCTCGTGGACCGAGACGACGCCCAGCTCCGCGGCCGGCACCGGGCCCAGGACGGTGTTGACGGTGTTGCTCTCGACGCTCATGCGCATGCCTCACATCTCCGGCGTGGGGTGCCCACGCACCCTGTGGCTGCCGTCACGTTAGCCATTCGCTTTACATGCCGTCAATGAAACGAACA
Organism: Streptomyces ardesiacus; assembly: GCF_003112575.1. Taxonomy (GTDB): domain Bacteria; phylum Actinomycetota; class Actinomycetes; order Streptomycetales; family Streptomycetaceae; genus Streptomyces; species Streptomyces ardesiacus. The sequence continues at coordinate 866,155 of NZ_BEWC01000001.1, read as the reverse complement.
CCACGAAAAAACAATGCGCCGGGGGTTGCGCGGGCATCACGGAACCCCTTGCGCAGCTCTGAAGCGGGCGACATGCACACGGTGCATGTCGAGGCATGCCAAGCATTCACTTGTTCGATGCGAGGCCGGACATTTCACTGTGGGGCATGAGCACCCCGCCCACCTTCGACGTGGACCTCTTCGCCGACGAAGTCGTCCTCGACCCGTACCCCGTCTACGCCGAGCTGCGGGAGCGCGGCCCGGTCGTGCACCTGCCGCACAACGACGTCTACGCGCTGACGCGGTACGACGTCATCCGCGGCGCACTCGCCGACTGGGAGGCGTTCTCCTCGGCGTCGATCGCGTTCAATCCGATGGCCAACGAGGCGCTGGCCGGCACGTCGCTGGCGTCCGACCCGCCCGTGCACACCCAGTTGCGCGCCACGCTCGCCGAGAACCTCTCCCCGCGCGCGCTGCGCGGCCTGAAGGGCTCCATCACGGCGAAGGCCGACGTCCTGGTCGCCGAACTGGTGGAGAAGGGCTCCTTCGAGGCCATCGACGCCCTGGCCCGCGCCTTCCCGCTGGAGGTCGTCGCCGACCTCATCGGCTTCACCGGCGAGGTGCGCGCCACCATGCTGCGCTGGGGGCAGGCCGCCATGCAGGTCCTCGGCCCCACGAACCAGCGCACCGCCGAGAACTTCCCCGTCGCCGGCGAGCTGTACGCCTGGTGCTCCCAGGTCACCGCCGACGACCTCGCCGAGGGCTCCGTGGGACGCGGCATCTTCGACGCCGAGGCCCGCGGCGCCATCCCGCCGGACACGGCCGGCCACATCATCCACCAGTACCTCGGCGCCGGTGTCGACACGACCGTCGCCGCCATCGGCAACCTCGTCGCCCTCTTCGCCCACCACCCCGACCAGCTCGCCCTCGTCCGCGAGAGCCCCGCGCTCGTACCTGCGGCCTTCAACGAGGTGCTGCGCTTCTGGGCACCCGTCCACGCCTGGGGCCGCCGCGTCACGCGGGACGTCACGATCGAGGGGTCCGAGATCCCGGCGGGCGCGCAGGTCGCGATCCTGTTCGGCGCCGGCAACCGCGACCCGCGCCACTACGAGAACCCGGACACGTTCCTCGTCGAGCGCAACCCCGTCGACCATCTGTCGTTCGGCTACGGCCCACACGGTTGCGCGGGCCAAGGGCTCGCCCGGCTGGAGGCCCACGCCGTGATCGAGGCGCTGTCCCGCCGGGTCGGACGCCTCGTCGTCGGACCCGAGGTCCGCGTCCCCGGCAACACCACCCGGAGCATCGAGGAGCTCCCCGTCCTGGAGGTGTTTCCCGCATGAAGATCGTTCTCAACCGTCCCCGCTGCGAGGGCCACGGCCTGTGCGAGGAGGCCGCCCCGCAGCTGATGCACCTCGACGACGAGGGCGAACTCGTCCTGGACCGCGAGGAGTTCGACGCGGCCGACGCCGCCCTCGCCCATGCCGCTGTGCGGGTGTGTCCCGTCGCGGCCCTGAGGATCGCATGAGCACCGCACCCCTCAGGCGCGTGGTCGTGGTGGGCAACGGCATCGCCGGGCTCACAGCGGCCGACACGCTGCGCGAGGCCGGGTTCGACGGCGAGTTGACCATCGTCGGCGACGAACGGCACCCCGCGTACAGCCGCCCCGCCCTGTCCAAGGCGCTGCTGCTCGACGGCGACGACCTGACCTCGCACGAGCTTCCGCCGGCCGGCCACGGGGCGGCCGAACTGCTCGGCGTGCGGGCGACCGGCCTCGACCTGGACCACCGGCTCGTCTCCCTCGACGACGGCACGGCCCTGCCGTACGACCGGCTGGTGCTGGCCACCGGGTCCCGGGCCCGGCGGCTGTCCGCCCTGCCCGGCGAGCTCACCCTGCGCGGGCTCGACGACGCACTGGCCCTGCGCCGGCGGGTGGCGGCCGGACCGTCGGTCGTCGTGGTGGGCGGCGGCCCGCTCGGCATGGAGATCGCCTCCGGCTGCCTGGCCTCCGGCTGCGAGGTCACCCTCGTCTCGCAGGGCACGCCCCTGCGGCAGCAGCTCGGCCCGTACCTGGCCGGCGTCTTCGCGCGGGCCGCGCGCGATCGGGGGCTCACGGTCGTGGAGAGCGCCGGGGCACAGCTGGCGGACGGCGGCGGGGTGCCGAGGGTCGTACTCGCCGAGGGCGGAGTCCTGGAGGCCGAGGTGGTGCTCACCGCCGCGGGCGACATCCCCAACACGGAGTGGCTCGCCGGCTCCGGGCTCACCGCGCGGGGCGCCATCGAGGTCGACGCGCGCGGGCTCGTACGGCCCGACGTGGCGGCCGTCGGGGACCTCGCGGCCTTCCCCACCCCGCGGGGGCGACGCCGTGTCCCCCTGTGGAGCAGCGCGATCGAGCAGGCGAAGGTCGCGGCGCGGGCGCTCGTCCGCGGGGACGCGTCCCCGCCGTTGCGGTTCCAGCCGTACTTCTGGACGGAGCAGTTCGGTCTGAGCCTGAAGGCGGTCGGCACCCTGCCCGTGGACGGCGAGCCCGAATACGTCGACGGGGAGCCCGGCGGCGGGCCCGCGCTGATGCGCTGGCCGCATGCCGACGGCACCGCGGACGTCGTCGCCCTGGACTACCGCGTACCGATCCCCCGGCTGCGCCGGATGACACAGGCGGCCGCGTAGGCTGCACGCCATGAGCGCGGAGGAACAGGGCACCACGAGGTCGGGCCTGGACCGGCTGGCGTCGGTCAACCTGAATCTCCTGGTGCCCCTTCTCGCGCTTCTGGAGGAGCGGTCGGTGACGAAGGCCGCCGAGCGCGTCGGCCTCTCCCAGCCCGCGATGAGCCACGCCCTGACACGGATGCGGCGCCTCCTCGGGGACGACCTGGTGGTCCGGCACGGCAGCGGGGTCACGCTGACGCCGCACGCACTGGAACTGGTGGGGCCGCTGCGCAGCGCCCTGCAGCAGACGGCGCGCCTCGTGAATTTTCCGGTCTTCGACCCGGCGACGGACAGGCGGATCATCACGGTCGCCATGACGACCAGCACCGCGTTCGTCGTCGGCCCCCGGCTGACCCGGCTCGTCGGGGAGCGCGCCCCGCACGCCACGCTGCGGCTGCGCACGATCACGGTGCCGACCGAGACGACCTTCACCGAACAGGGCGTCGACGTGGTGCTGATCTCCGAGGGGCACTTCTCGCCGTATCCGCGCGAGCGGCTGTACGACGACCGGGTCGTGGTGGTGGCCGCACCGGACACGCCCGCTGAGGCCGACGCCCTGGAGCTGCTGACGACCCAGCCGCATGTCGTGGTCGACACCGACCGGCGGGTCTTCCCGTACTCGGTGCTGGAGGACAAGGGCATCCCCTACCGGGTCGGGCAGCTCAGCTCCGACTTCCTGCTGGTGCCCTTCCTGGTGGCCCGCGCCGGCGGGGTCGCGCTGCTGCGGCACCAGGTCGCCGTCGCCATGCGGCGGCTGTCCGATCTGCGGATCGAGGAGTTCCCCTTCCCGCTGCCCGGGCTCGGCATCGACATGGTGTGGAACCCGAGGCTGACCGACCAGCACTTCGTGACGTGGCTGCGGGCGCTGCTCCAGGAGGTCACGGAGGGGCTCTGAGCGCCAGTCAGTTCAGCAGGCGCACCCAGCTGTCGGCGAGCTCCTCCAGCATCTGGTCGCGGCTCAGTTTCCAGTCGGAGCCGTCCCAGTGCTGGGCCACGTAGTCGAGCTGGGACATGGCGAGCACGCCCCGGAAGTGCCGCTGGTGGGGTGCGAACCGGCCTGCCGCGGTGAGGCCGTCCTCGATGTCGCTGATGGCCTCCTCCAGCCAGCGCTCCACCAGGTCGGGCAGGTCCGGTTCGATCACCGCGGCGTCCCGGCCGATGCGGATGATCGGCCGGATCACCGGCCAGCTCTCGGCGGTCCGGCGCAGCCACGCCATGATCGCCTCGGGTGTCCCTTCGGCGACGGTGGTCACCAGATCCTGGGCGGTGGAGCCGTGCTCGGGCGAGCGGACGCGCTGGAGCGCCTCGTTGAGCTGCTCGTCGATGAGCGTCCGCATCAGCTCGCTGCGGGAGGGGAAGTACGCGTAGAAGGTGACGCGTGTGGTGCCCGCGGCGGTGGCGATGTCGTCCACCGTGGTGGCGGCGTACCCCTTCGCCTTGAAGAGCTGCAGTCCCGACTCCAGCAGCAGACGGCGGGTCATCTGCTTCTGTGCCTCACGAAGGTTCGCCATGCCGGAGATCCTAACCCTGCCCCGGCACGGCGAACGATCAGCTTACGCACAGTACGTGACAACAACCTCGCGTAAAGTCCTCGCCCTGTCAGCCGGTCAGCTCGACGTCCAGGCGCTCCCGCAGGGCGGCCACGGAAATGCCGTACGTCTCCAGCACGCGGACACCGTCCGGGCCGACGGCGATGACGCCGTGGTCGATGGAGACGCGGTGGACGCAGCCGGGCCCGGTGAGGGGGTACGTGCACGCGGGCACCAGCTTGGGTGCGCCGTCCCGGGTGAACAGCTTCATCATCACGAGGACCTGCCGGGCCCCGTGCGGGTCGCCGCGCAGAGGCAGGCGTCGCTCATGCCGCGCCCCCGGCGAGGGCCGCCTCGCCGGGGGCCACCGAGGACAGTGGGATGGGCATGAACATCTCCGGTTCCTGGTCAGGCGACAGGGCGGTCGGCCCGTACAGCCAGTCGGTGAAGGAGTAGTCGTAGGTGTCGCGGGCGCGCAGCAGGGCGTTGCGCTGCTCGCGGGCGAGGCCGTCGAGGTGCCACAGCTCGCCCCACTTGCGGGAGGTGGTCAGCACGCGCCGGCAGTGCTCGGGGCGGACAGCCTCGTAAGCGGCGAGCGCGGCGGTCCAGTCGACCGTGCCGTCCGCGGCGCGGTGGCGCGCGACGTGCTCGCCCAGCACCCAGCCGTCCTCGATGGCCATGATCGCGCCCTGCGCGATGTACTGCAGCGGCGGGTGCGCGGAGTCGCCGAGCAGGGCGATCCGTCCGTGGACCCACGTCATGATCGGGTTCCGGTCGAACATCCGCCACCACTTGTCGCGCCACATGAACGGCAGGCCGTCGCGGACGAAGTCGCAGGTGTCGGCGAAGGCGGCGTCGAGCTCGTCGGGCGTGCCCCAGTCGTCCCGGCCTGCCAGGGCCTTGGGCGACTCGAATACGGCGACCTGGTTGAGCAGTTCGCCGCCGCGCAGGCCGTAGTGGACGAAGTGGCAGCGGGGGCCGACGTACACCACGACCTCGCTGAGATCGACGGACCCCACGCGCGGCTGCTCGGCGGGGACCGTGCCGCGGTAGGCGACGTACGCCGAGGACACGGGCTCGTCGTCCACGAACAGCTCGCGGGCGGCCGAGTGCAGGCCGTCGGCGGCGATCACCATGCCGGCCTCGTGGATCGCGCCGGAGGCGAGGGTCACGCGGGCCCCGCCGTCGGTGTTCTCGTACGAGGTCACCTGGGCGTCGTTGATCAACTCGACCCCGGCGCGCTCACAGGCGCGCAGCAGCAGGCCGTGCAGGTCGCTGCGGTGGATGACCAGGTAGGGATAGCCGTACCTCGTCTCCAGGTCGCGCAGATCGAGGCGGGTCAGCTCCGCGCCGTCGACGGCGTCGCGCATGACCATCGCGTCGGGGACGACACCGAGGCTCTTGGCCTCGTCGAGGAGACCGTAATCGTCGAGGATGCGGGTGCAGTTGGGGGCGAGCTGGATGCCGGCGCCGACCTCACCGAAGGCAGGGGCGCTCTCCAGCAGGCGGACGGCGAGGCCCTGGCGGGTCAGCGAGAAGGCGGCGCCGAGGCCGCCGATGCCGCCGCCGACGACGATCACATCTGGGTGGGACATGGGTGCACTCCTCTACAGCCAGGGGCCGAGCTCGGGGACGTCGGTCAGCGAGTGGGGCCGGCCCGCCAGCCAGGCGGCGACCTCGGGCAGCGGGCCGTCGGGCAGCTCGGTCAGTCCGCGCTTCGCCTTGATCTCGGCGACGAGCGCGGCCAGGAAGCCGTTCGGCAGGTCGGCGAAGGTGACGACGCCGGTGCCGAGGTCGACGGCGTGGACGCACACCTCGCGGGCCCGCATCCACGGCAGCTCGGTGGCGGGGACGGTACGGCCCTGGACGGTGACGACTTGGTGGCCCCACTGCTCCTCGGTGAGCCCGTCCAGTCCCGCCGCGAGCTTCTGCGCGGAGTCCGTCAGCCAGGAGCGCAGCTCGTCCGCCGACAGGGTGGGACCCTTGACGATGCCGGCGGCGCGCTCCTCGGCGGAGGCGTACATGGGAGTCTCCTCGCCGGTGGCCGCCCAGTGCACCAGATTGCCGAGCGCGTCGGCGTTGGCGGCGACGTGCGCCACCAGGTGCTTGCGTGTCCAGTCCGGGAGTGCGCTCGGGGCCTTGAAGGCGTCCTCGTCCAAGCCCGCGACGGCGTCGAGCAGCAGCTCGGTGCCGGTGCGGACCCAGGCGCGCGCGTCGTTGAGGGTGCGCGGGGCGGCGGTCATCCCTCGACCACCTTGTTGGAGCAGGCGCCAAGACCGGAGATCTCCGTGACGACGGTCTGACCGGGCAACAGGAAGACCTTCGGGTCGCGGGCGTTGCCGACGCCCGCCGGGGTGCCGGTGGCGATGACGTCACCGGGGCGGAGGGTGATGACGGTGGAGATGTACTGGACGAGGAAGACCGGGTCGAACAGCAGCGTGCCGGTGTCGTCGCGCTGCATGACCTCGCCGTCGACGACCGTCTTCACTTCGAGTGCAGGGCGGACGCCGCCGACCTCGTCGGGGGTGACGACGTAGGGGCCGACGGGGGTGGTGGCCTCCCAGATCTTGCCCTGGGTCCACTCGATGGTACGGAACTGCCAGTCGCGCGCAGAGATGTCGTTCATGACGGTGAACCCGGCGATGGCCTCGGCGGCCTGCCGTTCGTCGGCGCGGCGCACCCGCTTGCCGATCACGACGGCCAGTTCGACCTCCCAGTCGAGGGTGTCGGTCTCGGCCGGCTTGGCGATGTCGTCGTTCGCGCCGAGCAGGGTCTCGGCGAACTTGGGGAACAGGGTCGGGTAGCTGGGCAGGTCCCGGCCCATCTCCTTGATGTGGTTGGTGTAGTTGTGGCCGACGCAGATGACCTTGGAGGGGTTCGGGACGACCGGCGCGAAGTCGGCACCGTCGACGGGGTAGGTGGTGCCGGTCGCCGCGGCGGCCCGGTCCTGCCAGCCGTCCTCGGCGAACAGCTCGCCCAGGTCGACGTGGCCGAGGTCGACGAGGACGTCGCCGTCGAGGCGGACCGCGCGAGTGCCGTCGGCGGTGCGGAGGGTGGCGAGCTTCATGTCAGGCGTCCTTCTGGGTGCGGTCGAGCTTGAGCGCCTCGAAGACGGGCGCGTCCGAGAAACGGAAAAGGTCAAGGGCGCCGGAGTCGGAGTCGGACGAGCCGGCCTCGGACTTCGCGGAGAACGGCTCCCAGGACGGGACGACGAACAGGTCGCCGCGGCTGACCGTCCAGGACCTGTCGCCGACGGTCACCACGCCGGAGCCGTCGAAGACCTGGTAGACGGACGAGCCGGTCTCGCGCACCGGCGCGGTCTCGGCGTCCCGGGCGACACGGTGGAACTCGGCGCGGATCGTCGGCAGGACGTCGGAGCCGTCGTGCGGGTTGCTGTAGCGCACCGCCGCGTGACCGGGCTCGACGGTACCGCCGAAGCCCTCCTTCTCCAGCAGCAGCTGGTCGCGCAGGGCCGCGTCCGTGTACTCCCACTTGTACGACAGCAGCGGACTGCCGGGCGTGGCCGGGGTGGCTGACAGCGGGCGCAGGCCGGGGTGGGCCCACAGGCGCTCGGAGCGCGAGCGTTCGGGGGTGACCCGCTCGGCGTCGCTGATCTCGTCGCGGCCGAACTCGAAGAACTGCGCCTCGGTGACGTACTGGAACGGGATGTCCAGGCCGTCGATCCAGGCCATCGGCTCGGAGGTGGCGTTGTGGTGGGCGTGCCAGTTCCAGCCGGCCTGCGGGAGGAAGTCGCCGCGGTTCATCGGCACGGGGTCGCCGCCGACGACCGTCCACACGCCCGAGCCCTCGACGACGAAGCGGAAGGCGTGCTGGGTGTGCCGGTGCTCGGGTGCGTCCTCACCGGGCATCAGGTACTGGATGGCCGCCCACAGGGTCGGGGTGGCGAAGGGCCGACCGCCGAGGGAGGGGTTGGCCAGGGCGATGGCCCGGCGTTCGCCGCCACGGCCGACGGGGACCAGGTCGCCCGCCTCGGCCGCCAGCGCGCGCAGCCGCTCCCAGCGCCACAGGTGCGGCACGGCGCGCGAGCGCGGGTGGGCAGGCATCAGGTCGCCGATCTCGGTCCACAGCGGGACGAGCAGTTCCTGCTCGAAGCCCCGGTACAGCTCCTCGAGCGCCGGGGTGACCTCGGGCTGTCCCTCCGCGCTGACGGCCTGCAGCCGCACCGGGGAGCCCGCGGCGATGTCTTGGGTAAGGGAGGACTCAGTCACGGAGCCAGCGTGCAGGGCGTCTGCTGTTGGAACATGTAGATTCTGCACAGCAGAATCCGGAGGCCGCCATGAACAAACCGCTCAAGACGCCGCCGCCCTACCCCATCGCCAGCGTGGACCACGCGCTGCGGGCGGCGACCATGCTGCAGATGGAGGGCGGCGCGACCGTGGCACAGCTCGCGGAGCGCCTGGGCGTCGCCCGGTCGACGGCCCACCGCATCCTGGCGATGCTCGTCTACCGGGACTTCGCCGTGCAGGGCGAGGACCGCGTCTACCGCGCCGGGCCGGTGCTGGAGCTGGCCGCGCACTCCCAGTCCCTGGTGTCGCGGCTGCGTGTGGCGGCCCTGCCTCACCTGCGCCGGGTCGTGGACCTCCTGGACGAGACGACGAACCTGATCGTGCGCACCGGGGACACCGCCCGGTTCATCGCCGGCGTCGAGTGCCGGCAGGCGCTCAGGGTCGGCTCCCGTGAAGGCATGGTGTTCCCGGCCCACCGCACGACGGCGGGACTGCTGCTGCTCGCGGACCTCACCGCCGAGGAGCTGGACGAGGTGTACGCACCGGAGCGCTACGGCGACCGTCCGGCCGAGCGGCCGGATCTCGCCCGGCTGCGGACCGAGCTGCGGCGGCTGCGCCGCAACGGGTTCGCCGTCAACAAGGAGCGCTCCGAGCGGGGTCTGATCGCCGTGGGCGTCCCGGTGCGCGGTCGAGACGGCACCGCGCTGGCCGGGCTGTCGGTGTCGATGCCCAGCGTGCGCTACGACCCGAAGCGTCTGCAGTCGCTGGTCGCCACGCTGGAGGCGGCGGCGCACTCCCTTGAAGAGGACTTGGCCGACCAGCCGTAACCCCCGACTCGCCAGCCTTGCTTGAAGAAAAGAACCTTTATTTCCCGCACATTTCATTGACGCGAAGTAAAGCCAAGTGTCATTCTCCACGGCACCACGCCGGACGCGCGCCGTGCCTTCTCTCCCCCACCGCGTGCGCGGAGCCGAGCGCTTCCACACTTCGGGGTTCCCGCTTCCGGGTGACCCGAGGTCCCCATCCAGGGAGAACAAGCGATGACACTCAACAACGGGACGACGACGTCCCCGGGCCCAACCGCGGGGGCCGCCCGGACACCGGGCTACGCGGGAACACTGGCTGCCGCCTGCGGCGCGGTCTTCGTGGCCCAGGTCGCAAATGCGCTGCCGGCCTCGCTGAACGGACTGTTCCAGCAGGACCTGAACACCCACGGCTCGCAACTCACCTGGATCACCGCCGCGTTCATGATCGCGGTGGTGTGTTTCGAGTTCACCTTCGGTGTCCTCGGCGACCTGTTCGGACGCCGCAGGCTCGTCGTCGCGGGCACCGCTCTGGTGGCCGCCGGCAGTACCGTCGCCGCGCTCGCCCCGACCGTCCAGGTGCTCTGGCTCGGCGCCGCCCTGAATGGACTGGGCGCCGGGGCCATGTTCCCCGGTTCGCTCACCGCACTCACCGCGGTCACCCGCGACGTACGGCAGCGGGCGCACGCCGTAGCCGTCTGGAGCGGCTTCCTGTCCGCCGGCGCCGCCGTGTCCCCCCTGCTCGGGGGCATGTTCGCCAGAATCGGGACGTGGCGTGGCTCCTTCTGGGTGCTCGTCGGACTCGCCTTGATCAGCATGGTGCTCACCATGGCGCTGGCGACGGAGTCGAAAGCACCCGAGGGTCGCAAGTTCGACGTAGCCGGTCAGGTCACCTTCGCGCCCGGTCTCATCCTGGTGTTGTACGGCGCCGTCGAGGGCCCCGAGTCAGGCTGGACGACCCTGCCCGTCATTCTCTCGCTCGCCCTTGGCGCGATGTTCCTCGCGGCATTCGTCGTCGTGGAGCTGGGGGCGGAATCCCCCATCTTCGACCTGCGACTGTTCCGCAATCGAGCCTTCACCGTGTCGTCCGCCGCCGCCGTCATCGGCATGCTCGCCTTCCTCGGCGCCTGCTTCGCGACGAGCATGTGGTTGGGTCCGGTGCAGCACCAGGACCCGATCCGGGTGGCGCTTCCCTTCCTGCTCCTGCAGGGGCCGGCCTTCCTGCTCATCCCCGTCGTCTCATGGCTGCTGCACCGAGTCTCCCCGTCCCGGCTACTGACCTCGGGGTTCGTCCTGATGGCGGTCGGCTGCCTGCTGTGCGCCCGGCTGGACGTCACCGACCCGCGGCTCGGCGCGTTCGTGGCGCCCGCCCTGCTGATCGGCGTCGGATTCGCCCTGACCGTCAGCTCCGTCACGGCCGTGGCACTGGGCAGCGTGCCCCCGCACCTGGCAGGCATGGCCAGCGCCACCACCAACATGCTGCGCGACCTGGGGTTCGCCCTCGGTCCGGTCGTCGTCGGCGCGGTCGCCCTCAGCGGGGCGGGCTCGGCGTTCGCGACGAATCTCTCCGGCACCGTCCTGCCGGCCGCCGAGACCGCGGCAGCACGGGAGATCGCCGCGGCAGGCGGCCCCATCGCCGTGAACGGCCTGCCCCCGGGCGCTCCGGGATCCGCGGCCCACAGCCTGGCCTTGGACGCCCTGGGCAGCGGCTTCAGCACCGCGTTCCTGGTGTGCGCCGCGGCAGCCGCCGTCGCCGCGGCACTCACCGCCTTCGGCATGTGCGCATCCGCGGCCGCTCCCGCAGACGCATCTCCATCGCCGCGCTGACCTGCTACAAGCCCGGCCAGAGATCGCGACTGATCTACCGGCCCCGCCGCGACGACGGCAACCGCCACGGACGCAAGAGCTTCTCCTGGCGCGACTACCGCGACCTGCTTATCGCCGCCCACACCCAGCTCGGCGGACCGGCCGTCCTCGTCCGGGACAACCTCAACGTCCACAAGGCAGCAGGACTGCGGGAGTTCGCCGCGACCCGGGACTGGCTGACCATCTACTACCTGCCGCCCTACGCACCCGACCCAATTCGTTGCTCCGTGGCGAACCTCTCACCGGCGCAAGGGGCAGTGGCGTTACTCCGGCGCGTACTGGTCGTCCTGCAAAGTGTGGGATGCGCCGCCGCCCGCAGAACTGGAGAACATTCGCTTCCTGGCTGGACACCGACGCCCGTGGCTGTTCGAGGCCGGTCCGGAGGTATCCGGCCATGGGCCTGGAGCCTTCCCACCGGCGACATGGCCCACCCGCCCCGCGCCGGCGCCAGTCTCTTCGGGTCACCGGTCCTGGAACGTGTCCAGGGCCACGGCCTGGGCGACGGCCAGGCGGGGGTCCGGCCCGGGGATGAGGATGTCGACCACGTAACGGTCCCGCAGCCCCCACTTCCTGTCCACCTTCAGCACCTGCTTGCCCCCCGTCTCGAAGTCGAAGTGGTACGGCCACAGGAACGGCACCAGGTCCAGCGGCAGGAAGTCCCAGACGCGGCGGAGCACAGCCACGAACCGGTTACGCTCCCGGCCGACGGCGGCCGGGAATCCGGGCTGGTCCAGCACCCAGGTCGAACGCACCAGAGAGGCGACGTCCTTCTCCTCGAAACCGCCGACAAGGCCGCCCTCCGCGTCCCACACGTCGTAGCCATCACCGGCGCCGCGAAGGGCGCGCTCCTCGATGGTGAACAGCACGCGGGTCCCGGACGGGCCGGCGTGGAAGGTGATCTTCTCCTTGAGCGAGAATCGCTTCACCTCGGCGCAGGCCAGGACCTCGCCCTCCGAGCCGTCCGGCATCAGCTCGCTCACGGTGTAACGGCCGGCCTTGAGACGGTTCTCCTGCCGGACGGTGAAACGTCTGCCGGTCCACTGTCCCGCACTGTCCACTGTTCCGCTCCCGAAGCCGTCGTTCCCTGTGCCGCCGCTGAGTGCGTCCGGCGGAGCCATCGTCACCGGACCGCCCGTCCTGCGGCAGTCTCCATAAGTCGTCACCCGTAACGACCAAAGAGGGCAGGAATCCCAGGAACCGAGGCCCCCCGACCCCCCTTCGTCGCGCGCGACCGCACCGAAGGAAGGATGCGGGCGTCAGAGGGCAGCCGTCTATCGTCTGCACGTGGATGCTGCAGAAACTCCCCGTACCGGACCGTCGTTCCGCTTCCGTCTCGCCGCCGCCTCCCCCTGGCCCCGGCGGCGGATCGTCGGCGAGGCCGCGCTCACGCCAGTGCTCTCCGGGATCGCAGGCATCCTTCGCACGGCGGAGACCGGCTCCCTGGTACAGGGCGGGGCACTGGCCCTGGTCGTCGCCGTACTGTCCCTGGCGCGTCGTGCCCTGCCCGCGTCGGTACTGCTGGCCGCGTCAGCCCTGGCCGGCACCTTTCCCGGTGCGTTCGTCCTGCTGGTCTGCGCCGGCTGGTCCGCCGGCAGCCGCATCGAGCGCCCGGCGCGGGCACTGGCCGCGTTCACGGCCGGTTTCGTGCTCCACCTTGTCGCCGGCGTGGCCACCGCACCGGATGAAGACCTCGGACTGTCGGTGCTGGTGACCGTCGCACTTACCGGGGGTCCGTTCCTGGTGCTGGCGGTGGTGCCCGGGTTCGCCGCCCGGTACCGTGCCCAGCGGCACGCCCTGCTGGACGCCCTGCGGCGGCACAACGCCCAACTGGTGCGCGAACGGGCGATGGTGGCGCGCCAGGCCCGGCTGCTGGAGCGGCAGCACATCGCCCAGGACATGCACGACAGCCTTGGCCACCAACTTGCCCTGATAGCCGTGCACACCGGGGCACTGGAGGTGGACCCGGAGCTCAACGGCCGCCAGCGGGAAGGTGTGGGCGTCCTCCGGGAGGCCTCCAGATCGGCGATGCGGGAGCTGCGCGAAGCCGTGGGCATCCTGCGCAATGACGCGGAGATGTCCGGGCCCGGTCCGCAGGGAGCCGGGCCCTCCTCGGACCGTGCCGCGGTTTCCGTCGAAGGGCTGGTCGCGTCGTCGCGGGCGGCGGGCGCGACAGTGGAACTGCACCGCTCCGGCACCGAGCGACCTCTCACCCCCGCTGTCGACCGGGCGGCGTACCGCATCGCTCAGGAGGGACTGACCAATGCACACAAGCACGCGCCAGGCGCCCCGATCACGGTCGCGCTGCGTTACGAACCGGACAGCCTCGTAGTCGAGGTGGCGAACGGCCCAGTACCGGCCGGGGTTCCGGCCGCACTCCCCGCGATCAGCGGTCAACAGGGGCTGACGGGCCTGCGGGAGCGGGCCCGGCTGGTCGGCGGCATGGTGCACACCGGCCCCACCCCCGACGGGGGCTTCCGCCTCGCCGGTGTGCTGCCGTACGCCGGTGGCGAGCGGCAGTCCCCTCCGGGCGACGCGACTTCGGTGGCTGCGGACGACGACTTCCGAGGGCAGATCGGCGGGGCCTCGGCGGGACATGGTGGTGGCGTCCTCGAACGCTCCGTACAGCAAAAGGAGTTCGCCACCATCATGAGCAGCAAGAAGAACGCCGCCCTGGGATGCGCTGCCACCGCCGTGGTCCTCGTCGTGGGCGTCGGCGCCCTTCTGGTGTGGGGGGTGTCGAAAGGGATCGACGAGTTGGAGAAGGGGGCCATACCGGCGAGCGTGTACGAGTCGGCACGAGTCGGCGAGGCCGAGGCGGACCTGCGCGGGAAGTTGCCGGAAGGCGGCTCGTTGCTCACCGACGGCGTGGAGAAGCAGGGGCCTGCGCTGCCCGATGACGCGGCCTGCGAACACTTCGTGGACGACGAGAAGGACATCGTCTACCGGTTCTGCTTCCGCGACGGGAAGCTCGCCTCCAAAGTGTCCTACGCATGGAGCCCCTGACCCGAGGTCTGTGACCGCGCTCCCGGCCGGATCGGGCATGATGAGCCGGCCTGTTGTCCGCCTGTCACACCGATCCCGCGCAGGAGACCGCATGATCCGGGTTCTCGTCGCCGACGACGAGCCGCTCATCAGAGCAGGCATCAGAATGATCCTCAACTCCGCCGGGGACATCGAGGAGCACCCGCGCTCCAGGGGTGGGCCACTCCCGCGCCGGCCGCCGCCGAACAGTTCAACCGCCCCACTTGCGAAGCACTCGCCGGAAGCACCTTCGGTCAAAGTCCAGTGACAATCGATCAAAATCGTTTGTCAGAGGTGCACGCTGACCCCCGACAAAGGATCTTGGCCGTTTGCCAGGCGATCTTGACGACGGGTAGTTCTCTGCCACCTGATCTTGACCAACGAGGTCTCCTATCCCCGCTGCTCGCTGGTAACGTCTCAACACATGCGTGAGCTGATCTACTTATCCGAGCGCAAGCTCGCCCAGTTCCGTGAAGACGAAAGCCCTCGCCGCCGCCGATGGGGGCGACGCATCAGCGGACTAGGCGCTACGGCTCCCCTTGGGCTCGGGGAACTGCAGTTCGCGCTGGCCGATGCCCCACAGGGGCATCCGAACCTGGAACGAGTGCTTCGGCACCTTGAATCCTTGTCCCCGAAGCCTGCCGATTATCACGTGGCATCACCTGATGCCGGCCAGTGGGTGAAGTTCAAGACGCGCATGAACTATCAGCTTGTACGGCCTACGACCGACGATTGGGGCGACAACGGCGAACCCGTCGAGCATCCGACTGGACCGGCGGCTGTGGTGTTCTGGGAGCCTCACTCGCGGTATGAACCCTGGTCCGGTGCCAAGCCGCGACTCGTACTTCATGGTTCCCCTGAGCATCTTCTGGGCCTAGCGGCCTCGCCTCCCGAACCCACGGACCTGTCTGTGTCCCGCAGCTATCCCCCCGGCTTCGTGGATCTGCTGTACGGCAATAGGCCCCGCAACGGTGAAGATCCGGGTGGGGCGCTCGGCGTCCTGCTGCACCAGCTTGATCATGAACGTCTCCCACCTCATGCTGCTGGTCTTTTCGCCGGCTACGCGAGAGTGACATTTGGGCTGCAAGTGCCATTCTCCGTAGGTGGGCGTTCGGCAATGGTGCGGGCTTTGGTGGCCAGCCCTCTTTACGTTGAACATGTAGCCGCCTGATCTGAGGGTGACGACAGAGACAGAGGTATCGGGGCGCTCAGATGGGACCTTTTATGCCCCCCATCTTTTACGTGTTCCGGGTCAGCCAAGCCTCGGGCAATGTGACCGTGGCAGGAACAGGAGTACCGACGGAGGCGAGAAGCCCTTCAGGAGCCTGACCCGTCGTGTCGTCGAAGGACACCCTGCTGCCGGAGAACGTCGCGCCGCCGAAGTCCATAGGGCCTTCGATGATGACGCCGGTGAGGTCGAGGTCGCAGCCCTGCCAGGAGCGGCGGGTTCCCTGGGGGCGGCGGTGGTGGTCGCCGATGAGGCGCAGGATCGTGTGCCTGACCTTGCGCAGGGCGAGGTAGCGGTGGTGCTCCTCCTCGTAGGCGGGGGCGTCGCCTGGGTCGGGGGTGAAGGGGAGCTGGTGGTAGGCGCACAGGACGTCGATGCAGGTCTGGCGCAGGTCTTGCGTGGGAGCGTCGTCGGCCGGGGCGTGGACGCCGCCGAGCCGGACGGCCGGGGAGTCCGAGCCGAGTTGCTCGCCGGCCTGGGAGAAGCGTTCGGTGTGCAGCCGGGTGGCCTCGCGGTGGCGCCGGCCTCGTCGACGCGCCGGCGGCGGTAGGCGACGACCAGGGCGACGAGCGTGCCGGCCCCGGCGACCACGCCGAAGGAGAGTTTCACCAGGTCGAAGAGTGTCTTGGCGTCGAGCTTCGCGGTGGTGTCGATCTCCTGGAAGTCCAGCAGGTACGCCAGGCCGTAGAAGATGCCGCCGGCCACCAGGCCCGCAGTGGCGAAGGTGACGGCCAGGCCGTGTTTGGGAAGTAGCTCGTCGTATGCGGAGCGCGCCGTCGCCCTCATCGTGCGATGGACTCCTGAAGAGAGGATCATGGATGGGTTCTGAGTAGCTCGATCAAGCGAGGAGCCATCCCATGGCACATCCCACCCAGTCCCTTTCGCGAGCTCTCGTACTCGGCGGGGGAGGTGTGACAGGCATCGCCTGGGAAGTCGGCGTCCTTGCAGGACTCAGCTCCCGGGGCATCGACTGGAGCAGAGCCGCCTCGGTGATCGGAACCTCGGCGGGTTCGTTCGTTGGAACCGCCATCGCCAGCGGCTACGACCTGGAGCGCCTCTTCGCCTCCCAGCTGGTCCCGGACGAGAACGAGGTGGACGTCAAGGCGTCAGAGGCCACGATGGCCGCCTGGTGGGCGGCCCTCGCCGAGGGCGGCGACGACCCGCGCAAGGTCGGCGCGGCGATGGGACGCATCTCCAAGGCGAACCCCGAGCCCGTGTCCTCAGCCACCAGACGGCAAGTCGTCACCTCACGTCTGGTCACCACCAACTGGCCCGCCAGCTTGAAGGTCACCGCGATCGACGCCGACACCGGCGAGCTGCATCTGTTCGACGAACACGCGGGCGTCTCGCTGACCGACGCTGTCTCCGCCAGCGGTGCGGTCCCCGGCGTCTGGCCTCTCGAACACTTCTTGGGCCGTGCCTGGGTGGACGGCGGTATGGTCTCCACCACTAACGCACGCCTGGCCGCCGGCCACGACAAGATCGTCATCTTGGCGCCGATGCCGGACGGCTACGGACAGATTCCCGGTGCTGCCGCGGATGCCGAAGCCTTGGCCAAGCAGGCCGAGGTATGTCTCGTCGCGCCGGACGAACAGAGCGTCGAAGCCATCGGCCCCAACCCCTACGATCCCCAGCGCCGCAAGGCCGCAGCACAAGCCGGCCGAGCCCAGGCCGAGTCCCTGGCCGACAGGGTCGCGCTGCTGTGGTGAGAAGCCGCGCCACCCGCAGAGGGAACGGCGCGGCCGTGAGCTGGGCGCGGTCGTCGACGCGGAGCACGCCGATGGCACCCGCGTGTGAGGCAGGCTTCAGTACCACGGGGTAGCCGATCCGGTCGGCGCCGGCTTCGGCCTCCTGGTGGGTACGCACGTTCACCGATGCGGCCGAGGGCACGCCGTGGCGGGCGAACAGCGAGCGAGCGGTGGCCTTGTTGCGGCACCCCTGCATCACTTCGGGTGCGGTGGTGGGCAAGCCGAGCTGGCGGGCGAGGCGGGCGGTCGGGACCACGCTCCACTCGTCCCAGGTCATGGCACCGGCGAGGTCGTGGCGTCCGGCCAGGGCCCGGTCCGCTGCCAGCAGGGCGGCAGGATCGCTCAGGTCCACGACGGCGTGATTCGGTGATGTGCGGCTTCTCCCACGAGGGTTCGGTGCCGGTGAGCAACACGACGTCGTAGGCGTCGGCGACCTGCTCGAGGCAGTAGCCGCGGTAGTTCGCATCTCCGGGAGCAGCGACAAGTACAACGGCCCCATAGCGGGCACCGGCCTGGCCCTCGACATCCCTACAAGCCCCTGACCAGCCAGAGTCGCATAATGCTGTGCAGTCCGCCGGATGACAGGAGATGCTGATGCAGTGAACCAGGTTCAGGAGATCGTGAGGCTGGTCGACGGTGTGCTCGGCCACGATGTCATCGGCATCTACCTCCACGGCTCCTCCGTGCTCGGCGGGCTTAGGCCGGCCAGCGACGTGGACGTGCTGGTCGTCTCCCGGCGGCGAATGAACGAGCAGGATCGACGGACACTCCTCAGGGGGCTGCTCCAGATCTCAGGCTCCGGAAACAAGGTCCGCCCGGTCGAGCTCACCGTGGTCGTCCAATCCGAGATCCGGCCGTGGCGGTACCCACCGACCGGCGACTTCCTCTACGGCGAGTGGCTGCGTCCCGAGTACGAGGCCGGGGAGATCCCCCCGCCGGAGCCGATGCCCGATCTGGCCCTGCTGATCACTATGGCGCTGATCGGCGACCACCCCCTCACCGGCCCGCGCCCGGCGCAGATCCTCGACCCAGTCCCGCAGACCGACCTGGTCCGGGCGAGCGTGGCGGGTATCCCCGGCCTGCTCGACGACCTGGACAGCGACACCCGCAATGTCCTGCTGACCTTCGCCCGCATCTGGACCACACTCGCCACGGGCGAGATCAAGTCGAAAGACACCGCCGCCGACTGGGCCCTCGCTCAACTCCCGCCCGAGCACCGCCCCGCCCTCGAGCACGCCAGGCAGCTCTATCTCAACTGCCCCTACTCCGAGGAGAGATGGAGTAATGCATTGCAGGCGCAGGTGCGTCCGCATGTGGACCGCGTGCTCGCTGAGATCGATCGGCTGCTCACCCGAACCCCGCGGGTGTAAGTGCCGCTGTCTGAAGACCAGGTGTCAAACCTGACGTGGTGGTCTACATGCGTCCTGCCACGCACTCGCAGGGAGTGATCAGCTCGGCGGCAGTGAGGCCGCACACCGCACGCGCCCAGGATGGTCCAGTAACCATCGCAAGGCACACCTCGACCGGGCAGAGGGGATTGAACGCCGCGCCGGCGGCGTCTCCCTGTGCCCACCATTGTCACCCTGAAGTGCCAAACTCAGTAAGGGGCCCGTGCAGTGAACTGCTCGCCGTACAGACCCCATCCGGGCGTGATCCGTCATGCTGGTGCCGGTACCGATCTCGGGAGGTGGAGGGGTGGAGCGGGGCGCTCTCATCGCGGACAGGTACGAACTGACGCGGCTGCTCGGCCGGGGCGGCATGGGCGAGGTGTGGGCCGCACGTGACCGGCGCCTGCACCGCGGTGTCGCCGTCAAGCTCCTGCGTCACGACGACCTCGCATCGCGCGAGCTGGTCCGGCGCTTTGCACGCGAGGCCGTTGCCGCGGCCCAGATCAACCACCCGAACGTCGTGGCCCTCCACGACAGCGGGGTCCATGAGGACGTGCACTTCCTGGTCATGGAGCACATCGAAGGCACCAGCCTCGCCGAGCATCTGCACCGGCAGGGCCCTCTGCCCCTCGCGCGCGCCCTGGCGATCGCCGAGGAGATCTGCGCCGCCCTCGTGGCCGCGCACGCCGTCAACGTCGTGCACTACGACATCAAGCCGTCCAATGTCATGCTCACCGCCGGCGGCTCCATCAAGGTAGTGGACTTCGGTATCGCAGGCTTCACCCACGCCCACACGTTCACGGTCGCGCCGACCAGCGTGCTCTCGCCGGTAGGCACCGCCCAATACGGGGCGCCGGAGCAGTTCCTGGACCAGCGCGGTGACGAACGTTCCGATCTCTACGCCCTCGGCAGCGTCCTGTTCGCCCTGCTCACCGGGGAGCCGCCGTTCGGCGACGGCTCCCCGCTGGCGGTGGTCCGCCGCAAACTCGACGAAGAGCCCCGGCCGGTGACCGCGCTGCGGGCCGACGTCCCGGCGTCGCTGGCCCGGTTGCTGACGGACCTCCTCCAGCGCGATCCGGACGACCGTCCCCGCACGGCGGCGACGGTGGGCGAGCGCCTCGCCCGGCTGCGCGCGGACACCGACCAGACCGCGCCGCTCCCGCCGGCCACGCCTACGCGCGCCCTTTCCAGCGGCGGAGACGACAAGGAGGACGCCGAGCCGCTCAAAGCCGCGGTGCCTGACCGGCCTTGGCGCGGCCGCAGAGGCGTCGCGTCCCTGACGGCCCTCTCGGCGGTCCTCCTCGTGGCGGCCGCCGTGACCTACTACGTCACATCCGCGCACCGCGACGACCGCGCCGACGGCACCGACGGCACCGGATCGGCCATGAGCCCAAGCCCGACGGCGACGGCCCAGTTCCGGCGGATGCCAGACGTGTGCGGCTACCTGGACCGCAACGAGCTCCGCGGCTTCAGCCAATTGGCGGGCTGGGAGCTTCCCCAGACCGACAACGACAGCAAGAACGCGAACTGCGGATGGAAGGCGAACGGCAACTTCCCCTTCAAACTGACCATCGAGGCACGGCTCCTCGACAGCGAAGCGGACGCGCACAAGGAGATGGCGTCGTTCACGCCGGGCCCCAACCCCTTCGACCGCACCATCAACACCAGCAAGGTGCCGGAGTCCGACCTGCCGGCCGAAGAGGCGCTTCAGTCCGTGCAGGACGAGTCGAGCGACAAGTCCGGCAAGAAGGACGGGACCTCCGTTCACTTCCGGCAGGACAACCTCTTCATCACGGTGTCGTACAGGGAGTCCGAGATCCCGGCGGACGAGACGGGCCGACAGGAGTTCTGCACGAGCAGAGCGGTCCAGATCGCACGCATCCTCGACGGGTTCCTGACCGACGAGCCGGAGAACCGCGAGAAACCCGTCTGGAACTGACCGGCGCCCGCCTCCGCGGCTACTGCAAGTCACACGGAGAAGGCCTCGCACCTCGGCCCAGGCGAGACCGTACCCAGTCCCAAAGTCAGCATCAGGTCAGCAAACGTCCTGCCGAAGCCGCCCGCAGACAGCCACACCGTGGAATCGTTCGCCACCCGAAAACCACTCCCGGCACCCGCATTGCCGCACGCCCTCCAGCGATCCAGAGAGGGAAACAGAGCCCGACCGTCTCCCGCTCGCCAACCGCGCGGCTTCAGGCATTCCCGCAGGTCAGCGCCTCCTTCCCCGCGGTTTCAACGGCACCGGCGGCAGCTCCGGCGCGGGCAGCGGAGCCCCGTCGTACCCCTTGACCTCCCCGAAACGTGTCCCTTCCATCCAGTCCCGGCGCGCCTGTTCGATCTCCTCCTGCGACCGTCCGATCCAGTTCCAGAACATGATCAGCTCCTCCTCGAACGGCTCGCCGCCCAGGAGCATCAGGCCCGCGTCCGAGTCGGCCCGCAGGGGCAGTTCGTCGCGGCCGCAGCCGAGGTAGAGCATCGAGCCCGGCACCAGGGGGATGCCGTCGACGTGGGCCTCGCCGCTCATGGCCAGGACGGCGTACTCGAAGTCCCGTTCCAGGGGCAGGCGTACGTCCGTGCCGGCGGCCAGGGTCAGATCGGCGCCGACCAGAGGGGTGTACGTCGTGCCCGGTGAGGTGGCCGTGTCGAGGGTGCCCAGGAGGACGGTGGCCGTCAGGCCCGGGGCGGTGACCCGGGGCAGTTCGGCGTGGAACTCGAAGCGCGGGTCGGTGTGGCGGTGGGCGTCCGGGAGGGCCACCCAGAGCTGGGCGCCGTGCAGGAGGCGGGCGTGTTCGCGCGGGCTCTCCTCCGAGTGGCTGATCGCCCGGCCGGAGGTCATCAGGCCGAGCTGACGCGGGCGGATGGTCTGCAGGCTGCCGGTGGAGTCGCGGTGCAGGACCTCGCCCTCGTGCAGCCAGCTCACGGTCTGCAGGCCCATGTGCGGGTGCGGCGGCACCTGCATGCCGGGTTCGTCGGCGATGTCGTCGGGGCCGTAGTGGTCGACGAAGCACCAGGCTCCCACCATGCGCCGGCCCAGGTTGGGCAGCAGGCGGCGGACCTCGGTGGACTCACCGAGCTTGACGTTGCGGGGGCTGAGGAGTTCGCGCACGGGCTCCGTCACCACGAAGCCTCGGCCGCCGCACAGGCTGGGAACCGCATCCCGGTCAAGGTTGCTCATGGCGCCCAACGTAGCCCCCGGCGGGCCCGCCGCGCAGGGCGGTCAGGGTGGCGTCACCGTGGCGGGCGACGGCAGGCATCAGTAGTGGAATGTTCAACCGTACGGTGTGGTTGCAGTGGACCGAAGGAGGTCTCTGGTGGACACGACGTACTACGACCACGGAACGCCGGCGGAGCGCTGGGAGCGCGCACGGCTGTTCTTCGACGCCAAGGACTACGCCGCCGCGGCGCGCGTCCTGGACGGGCTGGTCGCCGAGGTGCCCGAGCAGACCGGCCCGCGGCTGCTGCTGGCCCGTTCCTACTACCACTCGGCCCAGTTGCGGCGGGCGGAGGCCGAGCTGCGGATCGTCGTCGAGCGCGATCCGGTCGAGCACTACGCCCGGCTGATGCTGGGCCGCACCCTCGAACGGCAGGGGCGGCAGGAGGAGGCGGACGCCCAGTTGCGGATCGCCTCCGCCCTCGCCGGCGACTTCGCCGACCTCTGACCGCCGTCGGGCCGTAGGACTGCGCCCTCGGGCCGCAGGACTGCGGACACGGGCGTAGGACTGCGGCCATGGACCGGCGGGCCCGCGCGTACTGAGGCGGCGGGCCCGCCGGTCCGTGGCATGCTGGCGCGATGGGAACTCCGAGTGATCGTGCGCCGCTTGCCGAACGGGTGGAGGAACTGCTCGCCGCCGGCGGCCCGTTGCCGATCGTCGCGGCCGGGGACCCGGTGCTGCGGCGCGTGGCCGAGCCGTACGACGGGCAGTTGGCGCCCGCGCTCCTGGCGCGGTTCGTCGAGGCGCTGCGGCTGACCATGCACGCGGCGCCAGGGGTGGGCCTGGCGGCGCCGCAGGTCGGGGTGGGGCTGCGGATCGCGGTGATCGAGGATCCGGCGCCGGTGCCGGAGGAGGTGCGGGTGGCGCGGGGGCGGGTGCCGCAGCCGTTCCGGGTGCTGGTCAATCCGTCGTACGAGCCGGCCGGCGCCGGACGGGCCGCGTTCTTCGAGGGTTGTCTGAGCGTGCCGGGCTGGCAGGCGGTGGTGACCCGCCACGCCGAGGTGCGGCTGCGGGGGCTGGACGAGCGCGGACGGGCGGTGGACGAGGTGGTCGCGGGCTGGCCGGCCCGGATCGTCCAGCACGAGACGGACCATCTCGACGGCACCCTGTATCTCGACAGGGCCGAGGTGCGTTCACTGGCCTCGAACGCGGCGATGGCGGACCTGTGGTCCCAGCCGACGCCGGAGCGGGCGGCGTCGGCCCTGGGGTTCGAGCTGCCGTGAGCCGGGCCGTCCCGCCGGGTGCCGGGCTCACGCGGAGGACGCGCCCCGTCAGTTGTCCCGGTACGCCTCCAGCAGCCTCAGCCACACCTCGCTGATCGTCGGGTACGACGGGACCGCGTGCCACAGGCGGCTGACCGGGACGCGGCCGGCGACGGCGACGGTCGCGGAGTGGATCAGCTCGCCGACGCCGGGGCCGACGAAGGTGACGCCGCGCACGATCTCGTCCTCCAGGTCGACCACCATGCGGGCGCGGCCCTTGTAGCCGTCGCCGTACAGGCTGGAGCCCGCCACCGCGATGGGGACGTCGACGGCGCGGACTCGGTGCCCCGCCCGTTCCGCCTCGGCCAGGGTCGGGCCGACGGACGCGGCCTCGGGGTCGGTGAACACCACCTGGGGCACGGCGTCGTGGTCGGCCGTGGCGGCGTGCGCGCCCCATGGGTCGGACTCCAGGATCGGCACGCCGGAGGCGCGGGCGGCGATGGCGGCGCCCGCGATGCGTGCCTGGTACTTGCCCTGGTGGGTGAGGAGGGCGCGGTGGTTGACGTCGCCGACGGCGTAGAGCCAGTCGTGGCCCGTCACGCGGAGGCTGTCGTCGACCTCCAGCCAGGAGCCGGGCTCCAGTCCCACGGTCTCCAGGCCGATGTCGGCGGTGCGGGGCTCGCGGCCGGTGGCGAAGAGGATCTCGTCGGCCTCCAGGCGGTCCCCGGCGTCGGTGACGGCGACGACGGTGCCGTTCTCGCGGGTGACGGACTCGACGGAGACGCCGGTGCGGATGTCCACGCCGGCCTCGGTGAGCGCCTCGGCGACCAGTTCCCCGGCGAAGGGCTCCATGCGGGCGAGCAGGCCGCCGTCGCCGCGCACCAGCATCGTCACCCGGGAACCGAGGGCCTGCCAGGCGGTGGCCATCTCGACGGCGACGACTCCGCCGCCGACGACGAGGAGGCGGCCCGGCGCGCTCTTGGCGCTGGTGGCCTCGCGGCTGGTCCAGGGGCGCGCCTCGGCGAGTCCGGGCAGCGGGGGCAGGGCGGCGGCGCTGCCGGTGCAGACGGCGACGGCGTGCCGGGCGGTCAGGGTGCGGCGGGTGCCGTCGGGGCCGGTCACTTCGACGGTGCGCGCTCCGGCGAGCCGCCCCTGTCCGCGGTACAGGTCGGCGCCGATGCCCTCGACCCACTGGACCTGGCCGTCGTCCTTCCAGTGCGAGGTGAACTCGTCGCGGCGGGAGAGGACGGACGCGGCGTCGAGCGGTTCCTGGACCGATCGGGCGAGGCCGGGGAGGCGGCGGGCGTCCGCGCGGGCGATCACCGGGCGCAGGAGGGCCTTGCTGGGCATGCAGGCCCAGTAGGAGCACTCGCCGCCGACCAGTTCGCTCTCGACGATCGCGGTGGACAGTCCGGCCGCGCGGGTGCGGTCGGCGACGTTCTCCCCGACGGGGCCCGCGCCGATCACGACGACGTCGTACGTGAGGGAATCCGATTGCGTCATGGGGTCAGTCTGGTGGGTGGTGTGCGACGGGGCCACATGGGTACGTGCGCGGAATACCCACCTTGTCGGCAGTGTTGTGCCGACGGCTACTCCCCCGAAACCAGGAAGAGGGAATACCTCATGACCAGCACCGTGGAACTCACCAAGGAGAACTTCGACCAGACGGTCACGGACAACGAGTTCGTGCTGATCGACTTCTGGGCGTCGTGGTGCGGTCCGTGCCGTCAGTTCGCGCCTGTGTACGAGAAGGCCGCGGAGGCCAACCCGGACCTGGTGTTCGGCAAGGTGGACACCGAGGCGCAGCCCGAGCTGGCGCAGGCCTTCGGCATCAGTTCCATCCCGACGCTGATGATCGTGCGGGACCAGGTGGCCGTGTTCGCCCAGCCGGGCGCGCTGCCGGAGGCGGCGCTGACCGACGTGATCGGCCAGGCCCGGAAGCTGGACATGGACGAGGTGCGCAAGGCGGTCGCCGAGCAGCAGGCCCAGGCCGGGCAGAACGGCGAGGGCGGCCAGTAGCGGGCCCAGCGGCCGCCGGTCAGCTCGACTCCCGGTGCACCACCGTCGCGCCCAGCACCTTGTGGCGCTCGGGCGGGGCTCCGGGATCGTGCACCACGCGGTCGACGAGTGCGGCCAGGTCGCGGCCGGCCGGCAGTTCCAGGTGGACGGTGCTGAGCCGGGGCCGCAGCAGTCGGCCGAGCATCAGGTCGTCGGCGCCGATGACGGCCGCGTCGGCGGGGACGGCGAGGCCCTCGTCCTGGAGGGCCCGCATCAGCAGCATCGCGTACTCGTCGTTGTAGGTGAACACCGCGTCGAGTCCGAGGGGGCGCCAGCGTGCCGCGAGGCGGGCGGCGTCCCGTTCGTCGTGGGCGAGGGGGAGTGCGGTGACGGTGGCGCCGGTGCCGGCCACCGCCTCGCGGGCGCCCGCGAGGCGCGGTGCCGAGAAGACGTCGAGACCCGGTTCCGCGGGCACGACGACGCCGATCCGGCGGCGTCCGCGGTCGTAGAGGTGGCGGGCCGCGCTGCGGCCGACGCCCTCCTGGTCGGTGAGCAGGGCGTGTGCCCCGTCGACGGCCTCGGGCCCGAGGGTGAGGACCGCCCGGGCGCCGGAGCGTTTGAGGATCTCCACTCCCCGCGGACCGAGGTCGGAGCCGGGTGCGAGGACGGCGACCGGGCGCAGTTCGGCCCAGGCGCGGGCGGCCTCCTCGCCGTGCACGCCGACGGTGCCGTACTGGACGACGGTGTAGTCCAGGCGGCCCAGGGCGCCCTGGAGTTCGCTGAGGAAGCGGCTGTAGAGCGGGCCTGCGGGGAAGGACGGCGCGGGCATCAGGACCATGCGGCTGTGGCCGGCGCGCAGGGAGCGGGCCGCGGCGTGCGGCACGTAGCCGAGTTCACGGGCGGCCTCGCGGACGCGGCGGCGGGTGGGTTCGCTGATCCGTACGGCGTCGGCGTTGTTGAGGACGTAGGAGACGGTCGCGCGCGAGACGCCGGCCAGGCGGGCCACATCGGCGCTCGTGGGGGCGGAGCGCGGTGCGGAGGGCTCGGGGCCGGGCTGATTCGGTATCTGCACCATGACGTACGGCATCCTGGCAGAAGCCGGACGCGGGGCGGCGGGCGGGGCAACGCCGTTCACCGCGGGCCGAGTTCAGCCCGCGGCCGGTCCCGCGCCCGGGGACTCGGTCCCGGGTGCCGGGGGTTCGGTGCGGGTGACCCGTGCGACCAGGTCCAGCCAGCCCGCCCGCACCCGGTCGGCGGGCAGTCCCCGCTGCTGGGTGAGGTGGTGGATCAGGGCGGCGTCGAGGTAGGCCATGAGGGTGTGCGCAAGCAGCTCGCTGTCGCCGTCCGGCACGGCCTCGCGCAGCAGCAGCGCCACGTGCTGGTGCAGGAAGCGGCGCGGGGGGAAGGTGTGACGCCGCTCGGCGCTGGGCTCACCGGCCAGGAGCAGGTCGAGTTTGTCGACGGAGCGGCCCAGCAGCGCGCAGCCGAAGGCCCGCAGCCGCTCGACGGGGGGTGCGCCGGGACCCAGCGGGGGCGGGCCGCTCAGCAGCGCGGCCTGGAACTTGCGCTCGGAGTGGTCGAGGAGTGCCGCGAGCAGCCCGGTGCGGTCGCCGAAACGGCGGAAGACCGTGCCCTTGCCCACGCAGGCCGCGGTGGCCACCGCCTCCATCGTGAGGGCGCCCGCGCCGTGCTCGGCGACCAGGCGCTCGGCGGCCTCCAGGAGCCGGGCACGGTTGCGCGCGGCGTCGGCGCGCAGGCAGGGCTCGTCCTCGTCGATCCCGATGCCCAGGTGCAGCAGCTCGGGTGGACCGGCGTTCTCCTGAGGTCGGGGGAAGGGCGGCAGGGCGGCGGACATGAAGCCAGCGTAAAGCATCGGGAAGAAAACTGGACCGCGGTCCGTTTGGGATGTTAGAAATTAAACGGACCCCGGTCCGGATCGTAAACGCCGTGTTTCGGCCCGCCCGTCAGTATCTGTTCCAGCAGTGGGAGTACTCATGTCAGTCCGCATCCTTGCGCTCGTCGGCAGCCTTCGCGCCGGTTCGCACAACCGTCAGCTCGCCGAGGCCGCCGTCAAGTTCGCGCCCGAGGGCGCCGAGGTGCACCTGTTCGAAGGGCTCGCCGAGATCCCCTTCTACAACGAGGACATCGACGTCGAGGGCAGCGTCCCGGCCGCCGCCGCGAAGCTGCGCGAGGCCGCCCAGGGTGCGCAGGCCTTCCTGCTCTTCTCGCCCGAGTACAACGGCACCATCCCGGCCGTGCTGAAGAACGCGATCGACTGGCTCTCCCGCCCGTTCGGCGCCGGCGCCTTCACCGGCAAGCCGGTCGCCGTGGTCGGCACCGCCTTCGGCCAGTACGGCGGCGTGTGGGCGCAGGACGAGGCCCGCAAGGCCGTCGGCATCGCCGGCGGCAAGGTGATCGAGGACATCAAGCTGGCCATCCCCGGCTCGGTGACCCGCTTCGCCGAGACCCACCCGGCGGACGACGCCGAGGTCGCCGCGCAGCTCACCGAGGTCGTCGCCCGGCTGCACGGCCACGCGGACGAGACCCTCGCCGCCTGACCGGCGCACACGCACACGGCGGGACCGGAGCTCGGCCGAGCTCCGGTCCCGCCGTGTGTCAGGCGACCGCCTCGGCGGCCAGAACGCGCAGTTCCTCCAGCGCGGCCGCGACCGCCGCCCGGCGGTGGCCGCCGCTGCGCGTGCAGGTCAGCAACGTGCGGTGGGGCCGGCCGGCGCAGGGCACCCGCACGACCGGCAGATCGGGGGTCAGCCGGGCGAGCCTGGGCACCAGGGCGACGCCGAGTCCGTGGGCGACCAGGTGGGCGGTGACGTTCCAGTCCACCGCGTGATGGACCACGTCGGGGGTGAACCCGGCGGCACCGCACGCCGACATGATGTGCGTCCGGCAGGGACTCTGCGGCAACGGCGCGATCCACGCCTCGTGCGCCACGTCGCCGAGGTCCGCCCCGTCCCGTCCGGCCAGCGGATGGTCCGCGGGGACGACCAGGTCGAACGGCTCCTCCAGGAGCGGCCGCTGCTCGAAGCGCGCGTCCGCCGGCGGCGGGCCGGCCGGCGTCGCCTCCACCACCGCCAGATCGCTCTCCCCCTCGAAGAGCAGGTCGAAGCTCTCCACCACCTCGACCTCCCGGATCCGCACCGACAGCCGGGGGTGCCGCCGCCTCAGCCGCGCCGCCATCGGGGCCAGCAGGACGGCGACGGCCACGGGGAAACCGGTGACCCGCAGCGGCCCGGCGGGCGCCCCCTCCCCCGCCCGCAGGTCCTGTTCGGCCTCGTCCCAACGGGCCTCGATCGCGTCCGCGTGGTGGAGGAGGCTCTCGGCGGCCGGGGTGAGCCGTACCCCGCGCCCCTGCGGCTCCAGCAGGACGACGTCCAGCTCCCGGGCGAGCTGCCGGATCTGCTGCGAGGCGGCCGAGGGGGTGAAGTGCAGGGCACGCGCCGCCGCGGTGACGGTGCCGTAGTGGGCGACGGCCCTCAGCACGTGCAGCCTGCGCAGATCAATCATGAAGCGCACGCTTCACGGTGGCGTCCGTAAAGTCAACCTGGACGTGAACGGATCCGGGGCCGCACCCTGGTCGGTGACGCCACGGTGGGACCGGACGCCCCACCGGCCTTCCGACGCACCACTGACGCACGAGGAGTCGCCATGCCCAGCTCGACCGGTGTCGCCTGCCCGCACTGCGGGTGGCCCGACGGTGCCGAGCCCTTCCAGGTGCTGTCCGCCCACTCCACCGCGGCCGGCGGCACCCTGTGGACCCGCTGCGCCTGCGGTTCCCTCCAGGCCCGCGTCGTCGACGGGCACGGCACCCGGGTGGTCTCCCGCGGCAGGCCCACCCCGGCGGGCTGCTGACGTACGGGGCCCGGCGCCCTCGGCCACCGGGCGTCAGGCCCGCTCCTGCCGCCCGGTGGCCCACAGGCTCGTCGCCGTGGTGACCGCGAGGACCAGCACGATGAACCCCAGCGAGAAGGCGATGCCGATCTCGGGCACGGGCACCCCGGACTCGTGCAGGGCGTGCAGCAGCAGCTTGACGCCGATGAAGCCGAGGATGACCGACAGGCCGTAGGAGAGGTGGACGAGCCTCTTCAGCAGACCGCCGATGAGGAAGTAGAGCTGGCGCAGGCCCATCAGGGCGAAGGCGTTGGCCGTGAACACGATGTACGGGTCCTGGGTCAGCCCGTAGATCGCGGGGATGGAGTCCAGGGCGAACAGGATGTCGGTGAACCCGATGGCGAGCATCACGACCAGCATCGGGGTCATGACCCGCCTGCCGTTCTCCTCGACCCACAGTCGGGTGCCGTGGTACCGGTCGGCGACGCCGAAGCGGCGCTCGACCGACTTCAGCAGCCTGTTCTCCTGGTACTCCTCCTGCTCGTGCCCGCCCTTGCGGGCGTCCTGGACCAGTTTCCAGGCGGTCCAGATCAGGAAGGCGCCGAAGAGGTAGAAGACCCAGGAGAAGGCGGAGATGATCGCCGCGCCGGCCGCGATGAACGCGGCGCGCAGCACCAGGGCCACCAGGACGCCGATCATCAGCACCCGCTGCTGGTACCGCGGGGGCACCGCGAACTTCGCCATGATCAGGACGAAGACGAAGAGGTTGTCGACGCTGAGCGACTTCTCGGTGAGGTAGCCGGCGAAGAACTCGCCGCCCGGCCCGCCGCCGCCCCACACGGTCAGCCCCGCCCCGAACAGACAGGCCAGCGCCACCCACACGCCCGTCCAGATCCCGGCCTCCCGCAGGGACACCTCGTGCGGCTTGCGGCCGATGAAGAAGTCGGCGGCGACGAGGACGCACAGGCCCGCGACGGTCAGCAGCCAGACGCTGGTGGAGACGTTCACCGGTGTTCCTCCCGCGGAACGGCGGTCACGGCCGGTCCTTCGTGATCAGGGTGTTTCCGCGAGGCCCGGCAGGCAACCCGGCACCCTGCGCGGCACACCGTGCGCCGGGACCGGCGCGCGCCGGCCGACCTCGACGTGACGGGAGTTCCGGATGACTCTTCCGCCCTCGCATCCGTCCCCCGCCCGCCGGGGCCCGCGCATCGGCGTGCTCGGCTCCTACGGCGGCTTCAACACCGGTGACGAGGCGATCCTCACCTGCGTCCTGAGCTGTCTGCGCGCCCTGCGCCCCGGCGCGCACCTCGTCGTCCTGAGCCGCGACGCGGAGCACACCCGCGCGCACCACCCCGGCGCCGACGAGGTGGTGCCCTGGGAGGGGGTCAGCCGCAACCACGTCCTGGACGTGCTGCCCGGCCTCGACCTCCTCGTGCTGGGCGGCGGCGGGATCCTCTACGACGGTGAGGCGCGGCGCTACCTGCGGCTGGTGCGCGCCGCGCAGACCCGGGGCGTGCCCACGTTCGCCTACGCCGTCGGCGCCGGGCCGCTCACGGACGCCGAGGACCGGGACGCGGTGCGCACGGTGCTGGCGGAGATGGACGACGTCGTGGTGCGGGACGAGGAGTCGCGGCTGGTGCTCGAGGAGGTCGGCCTGGAGCGCGAGGTCACGGTCACCGCCGACCCGGCGCTGCTGCTGGCCCCGGAGCCGTTCACCGGGGCGATGATGCGCGAAGAGGGCATCCCGTCCGGCACACGGCTGGTGGGGATGTCGGTGCGCGAGCCGGGGCGGGCCGCCGAGAAGCTCGACGAGGGCGACTACCACGCCCTGCTCGCCGACGTGGCGGACTTCCTGGTCCACCGGCTGGACGCGCGCGTGGTGTTCCTGCCGATGGAACGCCACGACGTGCGGCACGCGCACGCCGTGCTGTCCCACATGACCGCCCCGGACCAGGGCCGCATCCTGCACGGCGACTACAGCCCCGGCCAGGTCCTCGGCTTCATGCGCCACCTCGACGTGGCCGTCGGCATGCGGCTGCACTTCGTGATCTTCGCCGCGCTCACCGGTGTGCCGGTGCTGCCGCTGCCGTACTCCGGCAAGGTCTTCGACTTCGCGCGCCGGCTGGGCGCCCCGGCGCTGGTGGGGGTGGCGCGGGAGCAGGCCGGGCTGCTGCTGGCGGAGGTGGACCGGCTCTGGGACGAGTATCCGCAGCGCCGGGACGACCTCGGGGCGCGGATGGCGGAGCTGTCCGCGTCGGCCCGGGAGACCTGTGAGCGGTGCGGGTCCGTGCTCGACGCGATCGGCGCCGCGCAGGGCTCGGACGGCGCCCCGGCGGCGGATGCCGGGCCGGTGGCCGGGGGGCCGCCGGGTGAGGAGCCGGCCGCCGACGGGGCGCGGGACGGCAGGCCGACCGGGACGGAACCGATGGCATGCGAGCCGCCCGGAACGGAACCGATGGCATGCGAGCCGCCCGGGACGGAACAGGCGGACAACGAGCCGGCCGGGACAGGCCCCCTCGGCAGCGAGCCGACCGGGACGGCACCCGCAGGCACCAAGCCCACCGGGACGGGGCCCGTGGGCAGCGAGTCGGCCGGGGGCGGGTCCTGCCATGCCGAGCCGCGGCCGCTGTCCGCCTGACCGCCTGACCGGAGGTGAGCGATGCCGATCCTGGAAGAGCCCGCCGAGCCCCGCACCGTCACGCTGCCGCCCCGGCCCGCGCGGCACGGCGGCCGCTGCGACGTCCTGGTCGTGGGCGGCGGCCCCGCCGGGTTCGCGGCCGCGGTCGGCGCGGCCGACGCCGGGGCCGACACCGTACTGGTGGAGCGGTACGGGTTCCTCGGCGGCAACGCCACCGTGGCGCTGGTGATGCCGCTGATGTCGTTCCACAACGAGCACAAGCAGGCCGCGTTCACCGAGGCCGGGGACACCTCGCGGCTGCTGCCCACCGACCACGGCGAGGGCGAGCCGGTGGTCGCGGGCGTCCTGTGGCAGTTGCTCGACCGGCTCATGGGCCGCGGCGGCTGCCTGCCGCCCTCCCCGAAGACCGGGTACACGGTCCCCTTCGACCCGGAGCTGTTCAAGTTCTCCCTGCTGGAGATGATGGACGAGTCCGGGGTGCGGATGCTGTTCCACTCCTTCGCCTCCGGCGCGCTGCCGCTGGAGGACGGCTCGGGCTGGCGGGTGGTGTTCGAGACCAAGTCGGGACCGGTGGTGATCGACGCCGGGGTGGTCGTGGACGGCACGGGCGACGGCGACGTGGCGACGGCCTGCGGCGCGCCGTACGAGATCGGGCGGCCCGAGGACGGGCTGGTGCAGCCCATGACGCTGATGTTCCGCGTGGCCGACTTCGCCCGGCCGGACTTCGCCGCCTACGCGCGCGAGCACCCGGACCAGTGGCGGGGCGTGCACGGGCTGTGGGACCTGATCGAGGAGGCCCGGGCGGCCGGCGAACTGCGGCTGCCGCGCGAGGACATCCTGTTCTTCGCGACCCCGCACCCGCACGAGGTCGCCGTCAACAGCACCCGCGTGACCCGGGTCCTCGGCAGCAGTGTCTGGGACCTCACCCGCGCCGAGTACACGGCCCGTCGCCAACTGGCCGAGATCGACCGCTTCCTGCGCACCCGCGTGCCCGGCTTCGAGGAGTCGTACGTGGTGCAGAGCGGCACGCACGTCGGGGTGCGGGAGAGCCGGCGGGTGCTCGGCGACTACCAGCTCACCGGTCACGACATCCTGACCGCGCGCACCTTCCCGGACGTGATCGCGCACGGCGCCTATCCGGTCGACATCCACAACCCGCGCGGCTCCGGCACCGTCCTCAAGCGGGTGCCGCGGGGCAGTTTCTACGACATCCCGCTGCGCTGCCTGCTGCCCCGGGGCACCGAGCGCCTGCTGGTCGCGGGGCGCTGCATCTCCGGGACGCACGTGGCGCACTCGTCGTACCGGGTGATGCCCATCGCCATGGCGACCGGTCACGCGGCCGGGGTGTGCGCGGCGCTGACCGTCCGGCACGGGCGCGGGCCACGCGGGTTGCCCTACCGGCTGGTCCAGCGCGAACTGCTGCGCCAGGGGGCCCGGTTGCGGACCGAGCCGACCGGCTGACCCCCGGGCCCGCCCACGCCCCGGGGCCGGTCAGCTCGCCCAGTCGAGGAGGCGTTCGCGCTGCTCGGGGGCGCGCAGGTGGGCGAGGGAGGCCTTCTCCAGCTGGCGGACGCGTTCGCGGGTGAGGCCCACGTGCCGGGCGACCTGCTGCAGGGTGCGGGGGCGGCCGTCGTGCAGTCCGTAGCGCAGGCTGAGGATCAGCGACTCGCGGGGGGCGAGGGTGCCGACGGCCTCCCGCAGTTCGGCCGCGAGCGCCTGGAACTCGGCGACCTCGGGGGCCCGCAGCACCTCGGTGTCGGGGATGAGGTCGCCGACGACGGTGTCGCCGGTCTCGTCCACGGGGGTGTCGAGGCTGACCGCGTCCCGACCGACCCGGCGCAGCCGGCCGACCCGGTCCGCGTCGATGCCGCTCTCGGCGGCGACCTCCTCGGTGGTCGGCTCGCGGTCGAGGCCGGCGCGGAGCTTGCGTTCGACCTTGGCGAGCTTCTGCAACTGCTCGACGACGTGGACCGGGAGCCGGACGGTGCGGGCGTGGGTGGCCAGGCCCCGTTCGATGGCCTGCCGGATCCACCAGGTGGCGTACGTGGAGAACTTGAAGCCCTTGGTGTGGTCGAACTTCTCCACGGCGCGGATCAGTCCGAGGTTGCCCTCCTGGATGACGTCGAGGAGGGGCAGTCCGCGGTGGGCGTGGCGCTTGGCCATCGACACCACGAGGCGCAGGTTGGCCCGCACCATGTGGTCCTTGGCCTCCCGGCCGTCGTGGACCGTCTCCTCCAGCTCCCGGCGCCGTCCGGGCGCGGGGGCGGGCCCGGAGGTGCCGGCCGCCTCCAGTTCCGCCCCGGCCCGCACGCCGGCCTCGATGCGGGTGGCGAGCCGGACCTCCTCCTCGGCGGTCAGCAGGGGTGTGGCCCCGATCTGGGCCAGGTACTGGCCGAGCAGGTCGGGTTCCTCGTCGGGTTCGGGGATCCGGCTGCGCAGCCGCGCGGTGCGGGCGGTGGCACGGCGGTCGTCCCGGGTGCGTGCCGTGGGGGCCATGGCGTTTCCTCCGTCTCCCTCCCCCGCTCGGGTCCTGTGGGGGTCAGCGCGGTGCGGGGGTGCCGCGTTCGGCGCGCAGCCGGCGGACCACCACCAGCAGGTCCGCCGCGGCGAGGAGGGCGAACGCCGCGCAGACCACGGCGACGACCACGAGCATGCCGCGGCCCGGGCTGTCGCCGGGGCCGGTGCCGGCGGCCCACTGGCCGAAGTAGGCGGCCCCCGCGAGGAACAGCGGCAGGAAGAGCGCCGACAGCAGCAGTCTCAGTCGCAGCGCGCTGTGTGCGTGGAGCGGTTCGCTCATGCCGTTCCTCCCCGCCGGTGGGGGTGTCAGTGGCCGGGTGCGGCCCGGCTGATGTCCGCGAGCGCGGAGTCCGGGTCGTCGGTGGCGGCGAGGTCGCCGAGGGTGACCACGCCGACGGGGACACCGCCGTGCTCGACGACCGGGAGCCGGCGCACGGCGTGGCGGCGCATCAGCTCGGCGGCGCGGTCGGTGGTGTCGTCGGGTCCGAGGGTGACCACCGGCGGGGGTGTGCACACCGCGCCGACGGTCGTGGCCTCCGGGTCCCGGCCGTCGGCGACGCCGCGCAGCACGATGTCGCGGTCGGTGAGCACGCCGAACAGATCGCAGTCGTAGGTCACCAGGACGTCGCCGACGTCCTCCTCGCGCATCAGCCGGGCCGCCCGCGCCACCGTCGTCATGGGCTCGACGGCCACCGTCGCCGGTGACATCACGTCTCGGATGCGCCGTGTCATCACGCGCCTCCCGGGGTCTC
This sequence comes from Streptomyces ardesiacus, assembly GCF_003112575.1. Lineage (GTDB taxonomy): Bacteria > Actinomycetota > Actinomycetes > Streptomycetales > Streptomycetaceae > Streptomyces > Streptomyces ardesiacus. Next base: position 831,478 of record NZ_BEWC01000001.1, on the reverse strand, counting down.
GGTACGGGGTTGGCCTGCGGGCCGCGTAGCCCGCACCCGGGCCGGTAAACCGCCCCGCGGCGCCCGGTTCAGCCCAGGTCGATCAGGGCCAGGCCGAGGTGGGGACGGTGGGTCTTGGCCAGTTCGGCCGGGCTGTCCCGCACCACGACCTCCAGCGTCGGCCAGACCCGGCCGGACAGCAGGTGGCCGCCGCGGGTGGAGCCGTCGGACAGGCCCAGTACGGCGTGCAGGTGCGGGGCCGGTCCGTCGTCGGCGACGGCGATGTCCCCGATGAGGGACAGCACCTCGCACTGCTCCTCCACCGGGAGGGGCCGGTAGTCCTTGGCCTGCCGGTCGAACCACCCGACGACCGCCTCGGAGAAGGCGCCCACGGCGCTCACCTGGGAGGCCCCGAGCGAGCGGTCGCGGGCGAAGGCGGTGAGTTCGGCGACCGCGTCCTCGCCGGGGTCGAGCACCACCACGTACACCGCGGACGGGCCCTCCTGCACCTGCTGCCACTTCATGGCCCGACGGGTACCCGCGGCGGCCCCGGACAACCCCGGTCGGCGCCCTGGCGCGGGGCGGCCCGGGCCGGGCCCCGCGGCGAGGTCCGCCTCCAGTGCCCGTGCGGCCGCTTCGAGCGTCGCGACCAGGGAGTCACCGGCCCGCTGCCCGGGCTGACCGCCTGCCTCACCGGCCGGACGCGCCCCCTCACCACGCGCCGCGGCGCACCCGTGCGTCTGCCGGACCGGGCTGGGACGCCGTGCTCACCGCGTACGAAGCGGTCCCGTCGGGCACTGCCGCCGGTGCATTCCACCGGCCTTCGCCCGGGGCGAGCTGTGGCACCTGGACGGCGACCAGCGGCTGCGGCGCAACGCGGTCGTGCGGGAGCGGGACGCCCACGACTACGGCTTCACCGACTGGATGTGCGGCCCGACCGCGCTGAGCCCGACGAGGAACCCGCGAGGTTCACGCCGGTCCCGCCGGCCTCGGCGCGCCTGTGACGAGGCCGGGCCGCGAGGCCGTCACGCCTCCAGTGCCCGGCGGATCGCCGCGAGCCATCCGTCGACCGGTCCGAAGGTGAGCAGTCCGCTGCCCGCGCCCGCGATCTCGCCGGCCGCGGGCAGCAGTCGGTCGTACGTGCGCCGCAGGGCCGGGCGGTCGCCGAGCGCGAGGGCGAGGGCGGCCTCGGCGCAGCACAGGGCCTCGTAGAGCAGGTCGGGCGGCGGTTCGGGCAGGGCCCGCAGGGCGCCGCGGGCCTCGGTGTCGCGGCCCTCGGCCAGCAGGGCGAACGGCTCGGCCCAGGGCCGGTAGGGTCCCCAGTCCGCCTCCGGGTCCACCTGTGCGGGCCGGCCGTGGGCCAGGCGCAGACCGAGCAGGGCCAGGGGCAGGAGCCCTTGTTCGAGGCCCGGCATCCCGGCGCCGTCGAGCCGTGCGGCGGCCGACCGGTAGGCGGCCTCGGCACGGTCGGGGGAGCCGGCGGACGAGCCGGCGCGGACCGCCTCGCGCAGGGCCAGGTACCAGGCGGTGAACACGCCCACGAGGGGCCGTTCGTGCCGTTCGGCGAGGCGGTCCACGGCTCTCGCGTGTGCGTCGGCGGCGGTGAGGTCGGCGAGGGCCGCGCGGGCCTGGAGCCGGATCAGGTGGCCGAGCACCTCGTGGTTGACCAGGCCGTGCCGGACACCCAGGGCGACGAGTTCGGCGCCGATCGCGTCGCGGCGCGGCGCCAGTCCGGCGCGGGTGCAGGACTGCATGAAGACGCCGTTGAGGGCGAAGGCGAGGAGCGCGGGGTCGTCCAGACGTCGGGCGAGCTCCTCGGCCTCGGCGGCCGCCAGCGGCCCGCGCGGGGACCGCACGCCCCGCGACTCCAGGGCGACGGTGGCCAGCAGGCGGCAGCGTGCCGCGTCGGCGGCGGCGTCCCCGGGCAGGGCGGCGAGGGTGCGCTCGGCCGCCGCGACGATCCGCCGGGCCAGTTCGGGGTCGTCGCTGCGGGTCCAGTTGGCGGGGACGTCGTAGGCGCCGATCACCCGGGCCGTCAGCTCCGCGTCGCCCGTCTCCTCGGCCGCCTGGATCGCCGCCGTCCGGTGCTCCCGGGCGGCTTCCAGGCCACCGCCGCCGGTGACCGCGAGGCTGCGCAGCAGGCCGACGGTGGATTCCAGCCGGGCCCGGGCACCGGCGGCGACGGTGCGGTCGTAGGCCTCGGTGGCGCGGGCCCACAGCCGGGCCGCCGGGTCCGGGGGTTCGCCGGGCGGGTCCAGGTCCGGGTCCTGGGCGAGGATGCCGGCCTCCAGGCGGCGCAGCCGGGGGCCGGGGTCGAGGCCGAGCCGTCCCGCGAGCAGGGCGCGGGCCCGGCGCAGCACGGCGAGGGCGTCGGCCTGCCGTCCGGTCCGGTACAGGGCGAGCGCGAGCAGGCGCCAGGACTCCTCGCGCCAGGGGTGCTCGGTGAGGTGGGCGTCGAGGTCGGGGACCGCCTCGGCGGCGCGGCCGAGTTCCACCAGCAGCTCCGCGCGGCGTTCGACGGCACGCAGCCGCAGTTCGGTGAGCCGGGAGCGTTCGCCCCGGGCCCAGTCCTCCGTGCCGAACTCCGCGTAGGCGGGCCCCCGCCACTCCCCCAGGGCCGCCCGCAGCCGGTCGGGCGCCTGTGCGGCGGGCAGCAGGTCGGCCTCGGCGACGGCGGCCTCGAAACGCCAGGCGTCCACGGCGTCCGGCGCGGCGCGCAGGGCGTAGCCGGGGCCCTCGGTGACCAGCAGCGTCGCCGGGGCACGCGGCGGGCGGTCGGGTTCCAGGGCGCGGCGCAGGTCCGCGACGAAGGTGCGCACCGCTCCCACGGCCCGCGGCGGCGGCGTCTCCCACAGGTCCTCGACCAGGCGGGCGACCGGGACGACCCGTCGCCGCGCCAGGACCAGCCGGGCGAGCACGGCGCGGTGCCGGGGGCCCTTGAGGGCGACCGGGTGGGGGCCTCGCCGGGCGGTGACCGCGCCGAGCACACCGAACGTGACCGCGTCCATGTTCCGTGTTCCGTCCGCTCCGATCCGCCGGCCTGTGTGCGCCCACCACGGTACGCGTGCGGGGCGGTCCCCGGCCGGTCGCCGCCCGCCTGCTGATCGGTTGCTGATTCGCGCGCGGCAGGCTCGAGAGCGTCACCAGGACGGGTGACACGAGCAGGAAGAAAGAGGCACCGACCCCCATGGAACCGACCATCCCGGGCTTCACCCAAGACCGTGTGACCGTCACCGACGGCGTCACCCTGAACGTGGCCGTCGGCGGCACCGGCAGCCCCGTCGTGCTGCTGCACGGCTTTCCCCAGACCCACCTGATGTGGCGGCACGTCGCCGCCGACCTGGCGGCCGACCACACGGTGATCTGCCCCGACCTGCGCGGCTACGGCGCCAGCGACAAGCCCGCCGACCCGGACGGCACCGCGTACGCCAAACGGGCCATGGCCGCCGACGTGGTCGCCCTGGCCCGCGAGCTGGGGCACGAGCGGTTCGCGCTGGCCGGGCACGACCGGGGCGCGCTGGTCGCGGTGCGCGCCGGGCTCGACCACCCCGACGCTGTGACGCACCTGGCCGCGCTCGACGTACTGCCCACACTGGACATGTGGGACGTCCTGCACGGCACGACGGCGGCCGTGGGCTTCCACCTGTACCTGATGGCCCAGCCGCCCGGGCTGCCGGAGCAGTTGATCGGCGCCGCGCCGGACGCGTTCTTCGGCCACTTCCTGGACCTGTGGACCCGGGACCCGGACGCCCTGCCCGCCGACGTCCGCGCCTCCTACCTGAGGGCGTGCCGCGAGGCGGTGCCCTCCATCGTGGCCGACTACCGGGCCTCGGCCGGCATCGACGTGGAGCACGACCGGGCGGACCTGGAGCGGGGCAACCGGCTGCGGATGCCGGTGACCGTCCTCCAGCAGGACTGGGGCGCCGCTCTCGGTTACGACGCCGCCGCGCTGTGGGGGGCGTGGGCGCCGGACCTGCGGCACCGGACCGTGGGGTGCGGGCACTTCATGGCGGAGGAGGCGCCGGACGAGGTGACGGCGGCGCTGCGCGAGCTGCTGACCCGGTAGGCCCACCGACGGGGCTCGTGCCCAACGATCGGTTGTACCTGCCGCCCGGCCGGTTGTTTGATCCCGCCGCCCCCGGCTCGCTTGGATGTCGGGCGTGAGCAAGTCGGATGCGGTCGAGTCGGACGTGGTGGGCGGCGGGTCGTTGGGACGGGGGTTCGGGTGGCTGTGGGCCGCGTACGCGGTCAGCACGTTCGGCACACGGCTCGCGTTCGACGCCTTTCCGTTGATCGCGGTCGTGGTGCTGGACGCCGGTCCGGGGCGGGTGGCGGCGCTCGCGGCGGCGGGTCTGGCGGTGGGCGCGGTGGTGGCGGTGCCGCTGGGGCCGTGGGTGGAGTTCCGGCGCAAGCGGCCGGTGATGGTCGCGACGGACCTTCTCCGGTGCGCGGTGCTGCTGAGCGTGCCGCTCGCGTACGCCTTCGGGCGGCTCGGCTTCGCCCAGTTGCTGGTCGTGTCGGTCGTGGTCGCCGCGGCCGACATCACGTTCCGGGCCGCCGCCGGTTCCTGTCTCAAGGCGCTGGTGCCCCCGTCCGGCCTGCTCGCCGCGAACGGCCGGTTCGAGGCGACGACCTGGACCGCGACCATGCTCGGGCCGCCGGTGGGCGGGGCCGCGATCGGGCTGTTCGGCCCGGTGGTGACGGTCGCGGTCGACGCCGTGAGCTACCTCCTGTCGGCGCTGGGCATCCGTGCGATCGGCGGCGGGGAACCGCGCCCGCGGCGCCCGCGGGCGGACCGGCTGCGGGCCGGTGACCTGCTGGACGGCTGGCGGTACGTGCTCGACTCGCCGGTGCTGCGCCCGCTGTTCCTCAACACCGTCCTGGTCAACGGGCTGATCATGGCGACCGCTCCGCTGCTCGCCGTGCTCATGCTGGGCGAACTGGGCTTCGCCCCCTGGCAGTACGGTCTCGCCTTCGCGGTGCCGTGCGTCGGCGGGCTGGTCGGCTCGCGGCTGGCCCGTCCGCTCGTGGCGCGCTTCGGTGAGCACCGGGTGCTGGTCGTCAGCGGCGTGCTGCGCGTGTGCTGGCCCGTCGGGCTGGCCTTCGTCGGGCCGGGGACGGCGGGCCTGGTGCTGGTGATGGTCGTGGAGTTCGGGCTGATCACCTCGGTGGGCGTGTACAACCCGGTGTTCGCGACCCGTCGGCTGGAGCTGACGCCCGCGGACAGGGTGGCGCGGACCCTGTCCGCCTGGACGATCAGCGGGAAGCTGACGACCGCGGCCCTGACCGCGGTGTGGGGCCTGCTGGCGGGCCTGACCGGAACGCGTACGGCGGTCGCGCTCGCCGGCGCGGTGATGCTGGCGACGCCGCTGCTGCTGCCGCGGCGCGACCACGTGCCCGGGCCGGCCCCGCTGGAGCCCGCCGGCGACGGGTGAGGGCCCGTCACCGGCGGACGTCCGTCAGCGGGCCCCGGGCACGTCCTCGGTGACGCCGTTCAGCGGCGAGGCCGGGTCGCTGCCGTAGGGGCGGGTGAAGGCCTCCATGCCGTGCCCGGACGGGTCGGTGAAGTACACGCCCCGGCCGCCGTCGTTGCGGTTGATCCGGCGCGGGTGCCGGCCGTGCGGGTCGGCCTGGAGGGGCGTGCCGCCCTCGACGAGCCGGGCGAGGATGCCGTCGAAGTCGTCCTCGGAGACGAGGAACGCGTAGTGCTGCACGGGGATCTCGATGTCGACGGTGGCGAAATCGAGGGTGACGCCGTTGGCGGTCGTCACGGGCAGGAACATTCCGGCCGGTGCGCCGACCTCGAGACCGAGGATTCCGGCGAGGAAGCGGGCGGACTTCTCCCGGTCGCGGGAGAGAACGATGGTGTGGTTGAACTCGACTGACAAGGTCAATGCCTCCACGGGCATCTCCGCGGCGCCTCCATGCCTCACCCGGACGGTGACCGACACGCGATGCCGCGCGGCGATCATACGTCCGTGCCCGCCTCCTTGCCCGGGCGTTTCAGCCGGCCTGGTCGCTGTCCTTCATCGATCCCCAGCCGTGCCAGCGCTCCACCTCGACGAAGGCGCTGACCCGGGGACGCTCCCGGTTGGGGTACGGGTTGCCCGTGTAGAGCCGGGAGAGCCGGTCGATGCCGGAGAGGTCCTCGTCGTCGTGCATCTCGGCGACGCGGCCGATCAGGGTGACGTGCGTGTACCAGTCGTCGCCCGACAGGACGGTGAGGGTGACGCGCGGGTCGCGGCGCAGGTGTCCCAGGCGTACCCGGCCCGCGTCGAGGTTGATCAGCACGCGGCCGTCGTCGTCCCAGGCGTACCAGGTGGGCGTGGAGACGGGGGCGCCGTCCGAGCGGAGGGTGGCCATGACGCAGGGGTTGGGGCGGCGCAGCAGTTCGACGGCCTCGGGCGGCAGCGGCGGCTTGGACATGCGGTCTCCTCGGGATTCGACGCGGTCCGGCACCGGGTCCGGTGCCGGTGTGGGGTTGTCTCGTGCACCCGGTACCCCGGGCGGGTTCAGTCGGTCGCCTTCTCCTCGAAACTGGCGAAGTAGGCCGCCGCCATGTCCTCGTCCCCGTGCCCCTGGGCGGCGGCGCGGGCGAACCGGCGCGCACCGGCCGCGGCGAGGTCCAGCCGGACGCCGTTGGCCTCGCCGGCCTCGACGATCAGGCGGGCGTCCTTCTCGGCGGTGGCGACGGCGAACTGCGCCGGGGTCAGCGCGCCGTCGCGGATCAGGCCGGCCTTGGCGCGCAGGTAGCCCATGTCGAGCGGTCCGTCTGCGATCGCGTCGAAGAAGGCGTCCGCGTCCACGCCCAGGGCCTTGGCGAGGGCGAGGGTCTCGCCCCCGGCGTTGGTGACGGCGAGGACCCAGCTGTTGGCGACCAGTTTCAGCCGGGTCGCGCTGCCGGCCGCGCCGTCCTCGCCGGTCCACACGGTGCGGGAGCCGACGGCGTCGAACACGGGCGCCACCGTCTCCCGTGCCTCGGCGGGCCCCGCGGCCAGCACCAGCAGCCGGCCGCTCTCGGCGGGCTGCCGGGTGCCCAGGACGGGGGCGTCGAGGAAGACGAGGCCGTGCTGGTGGGCGAAGGCGGCCAGGTCGGCGACCGCGTCGACGCCGGCGGTGGTGGACTGCGCCCACACGGTGCCGGTGCGCAGGCCCGGCGCGGCCTGCCGCATGACGTCGAGGGCGGTGGGGCCGTCGTAGAGCATCGTGAGGACGACGTCGGCGCCGCTCACGGCCTCCTCCGGGCTGCCGGCGACGTGCGCGCCGGCGGCGGCCAGTGGCTCGGCCTTGTCCCGGGTGCGGTTCCAGACACGGACGGCGTGTCCGGCGCGGGCGAGGTTGCGGGCCATCGCGGCACCCATGATGCCGGTGCCCAGGACGCTGACGGTGAGCTGGTCGGTCATGACGTCGCCTTCTGCCTCGAATCTGACTCGTGCCGGTTCCTGCCGGCCCGTCCGGCTCGTGCGGCCGGCGGCCGGGCCCCTTGCGGAGCCGGGGCCCGGGGCCAGCCTGCCACTCGCCACGGGTCCCCGCGCGTCCGCACGGGCACGTCCCGTACGGTACGGCCGTGAGCGCCTTCACCAACGACATCGACAGCAACGGCGAGACCGTCCCCGGACGTTACGGTCCCACCGCCACCACCGAGGCCGACCCGCGGGAGGTGGGGCGGGTGCGGACCGAGTACTCCCCCGCGCACGACGGCGACCCCGATCCCGGCGAGATCGTCTGGACGTGGGTGCCCTTCGAGGAGGCCGACGGCCGGGGCAAGGACCGGCCCGTCCTCGTGGTCGCCCGGGAGGCGGCCGGGACCGTGCTGGCCGTGCAGCTCTCCAGCAAGCGGCACGACGGGGACCGGGAGTGGGTGCCGATCGGGAGCGGCCCCTGGGACCGCTCCGGGCGCGACTCCTGGGTCGACGTGGACCGCGTGCTGCGCCTGCACGACGCGGGGATGCGCCGCGAGGCGTGCGCCCTGGACCGGATGCGCTTCGACCTCGTGCGACAGCGGTTGCGCGAGCGCTACGGCTGGAGCTGACCGGCGCGGGCCGCGCCCTCGGGGAAGGCCCGGTCGAACGCGGCCCGGACGGTGGCACCCGGGGTGCGGTCCAGGATGCCGAACGCCACCCGTTCGAAGGCTCCGGTGAACCGCCCGCCGGGCCCGAGCAGCGTCCGGAACGCGCCCGCCACCTGGTCCGGGTCGTTGCGGAAGACCCCGCAGCCCCAGGCGCCCAGCACCAGCCGCCGGTACCCGTGGGCCACGGCGGTCTCCAGCACCCGTTCGGCGCGTACGGCGAGCGCGCCGGGTAGTTCCGCGGCGCGCTCCGGGGCCGTGCGCAGCACCACGCCGGCGTTGGGCGCGGCGGAGGTGAGGAATCCGGCCCGGTACGGCTCGTCCAGCAGGCGGCCGCGGTCGTCGCGGAAGACGGGCACGCCCGGCGAGTGGACGACGCGGTCGGTGTAGAACGGGTCGCGGTGGGCGCGGTGGTGGTCGTAGAACTCGCGCGCCCGCAGCAGGCAGGTGTACAGGGCGGAGGCCCGGCACAGGGCCTCCTCCTGGGCCTGGGCGCCGTTGAGGTAGCCGCCGCCCGGGTTGCGGGCCGAGGCGAAGTTGAGGACGGCGACCTCGCCGCCCAGGCGCCGGGCGGCCTCCAGGCTGCTCTCGCCGGTGACCTCGAGGACCGTGCGCACCGGGGCGGGCGGTTCGGCCGCCACGGGGCCCGGCCCGTGCACGCGCGTGCCCGCCCGGGCCGCCTCGGCCGCCTCGGCGACGGACACCTCGCGGCCGTCGGACGCGCGGTAGGACCCGGCCGCGACGATCTGCTCCGTCCGCTGTGCGATGCCCCGCAGGCGCGCGCTCACGGCGCCACCCCCGTGGACGCCGTGACCGCGTGCCGCGCGGTCTCCCCCGTCGTGCTCATGCGGGAATCCTGGGTGATGCTGGGGCGGAGGTGCAACGGAGTTTCCCGGCCCGGCCGACGACGGGTAAAGCCCCCGCAAACGGGCGGATCGCGGAGACTCCCGAGCGGGAACGTCCCGAAATGCATCCTTGTGCGGAGCCGCACGAGGGTCTTGGCTGGGACGGGTGTGCCGGCCCGGCCCACCACAGAAGGGCCGGCGGCACGGTGGACTCTCAGGAGGATCCCGACATGTCCGATCCGGTTGGTGGCTGTGTCCGGCCACGTACCGCCGTCAGTGAGGCGGAGGTCGAGGCACTGGTCCACGGCATCTGCTTCAAGACCGGTCCGCCCAGGCTCCTGGGCGTCGAGGTGGAGTGGCTCGTCCACGACCTGCGGGCGCCCCGGCTCCCGGTGTCACCCGAACGGCTCGACGCGCTGTACACCGCGCTGCGGGGCGTGCCCCTGAGGTCGGCGCTGACCGTCGAGCCCGGCGGCCAGCTGGAGCTGAGTTCGCTCCCCGCCGCCTCCCTGACGGAGTGCGTCCGCTCGGTCTCCGCCGATCTCGACGCCGTCCGCGCCGTACTGCGCGAGGACGGCCTCGTCCTCGTCGGTCTCGGTCACGATCCCTGGCAGGCGCCGCGCCGCTACCTGCGGCAGCCGCGCTACGACGCCATGGAGGCCTGTCTGGACCGCGCCGGTCCCGGCGGCCGCTTCATGATGTGCGCCTCCGCCTCCGTGCAGGTGTGCGTGGACGCGGGGCACGAGGAGCCGGGGCCGCTGGGGCACGTGCGCCGGTGGTGGCTGGCCCATCACCTGGGCGCCGTCCTGCTGGCCGCGTTCGCCAACTCCCCGCTGTCCGGCGGCCGGCCCACCGGCTGGCGGTCCACCCGGCAGCTGCGGTGGGCGCAGATCGGCGCCGGCCGGGCGGGCGGCCCTCCGCTGGACTCCGACCCGCGCGGCACCTGGACCCGGCACGTCCTGGACGCCCCGGTGATGTGCGTACGCCGCGACGGCGGTCCGTGGGACGTGCCCCAGGGGCTGACCCTGCGGGAGTGGACCCGCGAGCTGGTGCCCCGGCCGCCGACCCGGGAGGACCTGGAGTACCACCTCACCACGCTCTTCCCGCCGGTGAGGCCGCGCGGCCATCTGGAGCTGCGCATGATCGACGCGCAGCCCGGGGACGACGGCTGGATCGTGCCGCTGGCCGTGACCGCCGCGCTGTTCGACGAGCCGGAGGCCACCGAGACCGCCTACCGCGCGGTCAAGCCCCTGGCCGAGCGCACCCTCGGCCTGCCCGCGCCGCACAACCCGCTGTACGAGGCCGCGGCCCGGGACGCGCTGACCGATCCGGAATTGCGCGAGGCGGCCGTCACCTGCTTCGGGGCGGCGCTCGCCGCTCTGCCCCGGCTCGGCGCGACGGCCGAGGTGACGGACGCCGTCGCCGGGTACCTGGAGCGCTACGTCCTCAGGGGCCGCTGCCCCGCCGACGATCTGCTGGACATGCCGGGCGGCGCGGACCGTGGCCCGCACGGGAAGGAGACCCGCTGATGACCGACCCCACCGACGCGCCCGCGACCGACGCCGCCGAGTCCCTGCGGGAGCGGGCCCTGACCACGCTCGTCACCGCGCGGGAGCGCACGACGCTGCTGACGAGCTGTGTGGAGGGCCCCGACCTGACCGCCCAGGTGTCGCCGCTGATGTCCCCGCTGGTGTGGGACCTGGCGCACATAGGCAACCAGGAGGAGCAGTGGCTGCTGCGCGCGGTCGCCGGGCAGGAGGCGATACGCCCGGAGATCGACAGCCTGTACGACGCCTTCGAGCACCCCCGCTCCGAGCGGCCGAGCCTGCCGCTGCTGTCGCCCGCCGAGGCCCGCCGGTACGCGGCGGACGTGCGCGGACGGGCCCTGGACGTGCTGGAGCGCACCGCGTTCGACGGGACGCGGCTCACCGAGGCGGGCTTCGCCTTCGGCATGATCGCCCAGCACGAGCAGCAGCACGACGAGACCATGCTGATCACGCACCAGTTGCGCAGGGGGCCGCAGGCCCTGACCGCGCCCGACCCGGACCCGGTGCCGCTGTTCACCGGACCGGCCGAGGTCCTGGTGCCGGGCGGCCCGTTCACGATGGGCACCTCGACCGAGCCGTGGGCGCTGGACAACGAGCGCCCCGCGCACCGGCGCGAGGTGGCGCCGTTCCACATCGACACGACCCCGGTGACCAACGGCGCCTACCAGGCGTTCATCGACGACGGCGGCTACGACGACCCGCGCTGGTGGGCCCCCGAGGGCTGGGACCACGTCCGCCGGCACTCCCTCGCCGCCCCGCTGTTCTGGCGCCGGGACGGCGGTCAGTGGCTGCGGCGCCGCTTCGGGGTCACCGAGCCGGTGCCGGCCGACGAGCCGGTGGTGCACGTGTGCTGGTACGAGGCCGACGCGTACGCCCGCTGGGCGGGGCGCCGGCTGCCCACCGAGGCCGAGTGGGAGAAGGCCGCCCGCCACGACCCGGCGGGCGACCGCGCCATGCGCTACCCGTGGGGCGACGCCGACCCGGGGCCCGAGCACGCCAACCTCGGGCAGCGCCACCTGCGTCCGGCGCCGGCGGGCAGCTACCCGGCCGGCGAGTCCCCGCTGGGCGTGCGGCAGTTGATCGGCGACGTGTGGGAGTGGACGTCGAGCGACTTCGCCCCGTACCCGGGATTCAGGGCGTTCCCGTACCGGGAGTACTCGGAGGTGTTCTTCGGCCCCGACTACAAGGTGCTGCGCGGTGGTTCCTTCGCCGTGGACGCGGTGGCCTGCCGGGGCACGTTCCGCAACTGGGACTATCCGGTCCGGCGGCAGATCTTCTCCGGTTTCCGCACCGCCCGGACGGCGGAGGGCGCCTGATGTGCCGTCACCTGGCGTACGTGGGGCCGGACGAGCCGCTGGGTGCGCTCCTCGTGGCGCCGCCGCACGGGCTGTACCGCCAGTCCTGGGCGCCGAGGCACCAGCGGTACGGCACGGTGAACGCCGACGGGTTCGGCGTGGGCTGGTACGCGCAGGAGGACCCGGTGCCCGCCCGGTACCGCCGGGCCGGGCCGATCTGGGCGGACCAGTCCTTCGCCGACCTGGCACGCGTCGTGCGCACCGGCGCGCTGCTCGCGGCCGTGCGGGACGCGACGCTCTCGGGCGCCGACGCGGAGGCCGCGGCGGCGCCGTTCGCCGCGGGGGCCTGGCTGTTCAGCCACAACGGCGCCGTGGCGGGCTGGCCCGCCTCGTTGGCGCCGGTTGCCGCGACGCTGCCGGCCGGGGAGCTGCTGTCGCTGGAGGCGCGCAGCGACTCGGCGCTGGTGTGGGCGCTGGTCCTGGCCAGGCTGCGGGCCGGGGACGACGAGGGCCGGGCGCTGACCGAGACGGTGGTGGAGGTCGCCGCGGCGGCCCCCGGCTCGCGGCTCAACCTGCTCCTGACCGACGGCTCCACCGTCGCCGCCACCACCTGGGGCGACACCCTGTGGTACCTGTCCCGTCCGGGCGGCGGCACGGTCGTCGCCTCGGAGCCCTACGACGACGACCCGGCCTGGCGAGAGGTCCCCGACCGCACGCTGCTGACGGCGAGCCGCACGGATGTGCGCCTGACCCCCCTCAAGGACCCCGGCGAGACCGCCCCCGCAGACGCTTTCGTCTCTTCGAAGGAGCCCCGCACGTGAGCCAGTTCCGACTGACCCGGACGCTGCCCGAGGACGCCACGGACGCCGCGTTGCGCGCCGACGTCCGGGCGGGCCTGACGAGCACGCCCAAGTGGCTGCCGCCGAAGTGGTTCTACGACGCGCGGGGCAGCGAGCTGTTCGAGGCGATCACCGCGCTGCCGGAGTACTACCCGACCCGCGCCGAGCGGGAGATCCTCGTCGACCGGGCCGGGGAGATCGCGGCGGCCACCGGCGCCCTCACCCTGGTGGAGCTGGGTTCGGGCTCCTCGGAGAAGACGCGGGTGCTGCTCGACGCGCTGACGGAGCGCAACGGGCTGCGCGGCTACGTGCCGGTCGACGTGAGCGGGAGCGCCCTCACCCGGGCCGGGGAGGCGCTCGTCGCCGAGCGTCCGGGCCTCCAGGTGCACGCGCTGATCGCCGACTTCACCGGCGGGCTGACCCTGCCCACGATGCCCGGTCCCCGGCTGGTGGCCTTCCTCGGCGGGACCGTCGGCAACCTGCTGCCCGGGGAACGCGCCGCGTTCCTGGCCTCGGTGCGCGCCCTGCTCTCCCCGGGCGACTCCCTGCTGCTGGGCACGGACCTGGTCAAGGACGAGGAGGTGCTGGTCCGCGCGTACGACGACGCGGCCGGGGTGACGGCCGAGTTCAACAAGAACGTGCTGTCCGTGATGAACCGCGAGCTGGAGGCCGACTTCGAGCCCGCCGGCTTCCAGCACGTGGCGTTGTGGAACGCGGAACGGGAGTGGATCGAGATGCGGCTGCGCTCGCGCACCGCGCAGACCGTCAAGATCCAGGCGCTCGACCTGGCCGTGGACTTCGCGGCCGGGGAGGAGGTGCGCACCGAGGTGTCCGCGAAGTTCCGGCGGGAGGGTGTGCGGGCCGAGCTGGAGGCGGCCGGATTCGGTCCGGCCCACTGGTGGACCGACGCGGAGGGGCGTTTCGCCCTGTCGCTGAGCGTGGCGCGCTGAGGCGCGGCGGGGCGGGACCGGCGTGCGGCCCCGCCCCGCCCGTCCCGCCCCGCCCGGCACCGCCTCGGTCAGCGGGCGTTGGCGTCCAGCAGCTCGGTGATGCGGTCGGAGGCCTTGCGCGCCTCCGGCTTGGCGTCCGCGCCCTTGAGCACCTTCGTCATGTACTCCTTGATCGGGTTGTCGCCCTCGACGGCCCCCCACTGGGGCGTGCCGGGGGTCGCCCGGCCCTGTGCGGCGCCGGCCGCCATGGCCTCCGCCCCCTCCTCGCCGGAGACGGCCTTGGCGAGCGTCTTCTTGTTGGGGACGTAGTTCATCGTGCGGGCCAGGTCGGTGTTCCACTTCTCGCCCGCGAGCGCCTCGACCACGGCGAGGGCGCCGTCCTCCTGGTCGGTGTTCTTCGGGACGACGAGGTCGGAGCCGCCGGTGAAGACGGCACCGGGCTTGTCGGCGCTCTTGCCGGGCACGGGGAAGAAGCCGATCTTGCCCTTGAGTCCGGGGTTCTCGCGCAGGATGGACTGGGCCTGGCCCGGCACCGCGATGATCTGCGCGACCTCGCCCTTGGCGAAGACCCCGGCCTGCGGCGGGTGTTCCTCGTCGGCGTCGGCCGGACCGTCGCCCAGGGCCTGCAGTTCGCGGTAGAAGTCCATGCCGCGCAGGGCCGCCTCGGAGTCCAGGGCGCCCGTCCAGACACCGCCCTCGCCGTCCTGGGTGGCCAGCTCGCCGCCCTCGTCCCAGATGAAGCCGGAGAGGGTGTACCAGTCCTGGCCGGCCAGGTAGATGCCCTGCTCCGCGTTCTTGTCGAGCTTCTCGGTGGCCGCGAGCCACTCCTCGCGGGTGCGGGGCGGCTCCTTGATGCCGGCCTGCTCGAAGAGGTCCTTGCGGTAGATGACCACGCGGTTGGCGGCGTACCAGGGGACGCCGAACTGCTGGGACATCCACTGCCCGGGCTCGGCGAGGCCCGGCAGCCAGTCGCGGATGCCCCAGTCCCGCATGGACTCCAGGGTCAGGTCGTGCAGCCTGCCGCCCTCCGCGTACTGCGGGACCTGGGTGTTGCCGACCTCGATGACGTCGGGGCCGTCCGAGCCGTCGCCCTTCAGCGCGCTCTGCACCTTGTCGCCGATCCCGGTCCACTCCTGGATGCGGATGTCCAGGTCGAGGTCGGGGTGGTCGGCCTCGAAGCCCTTGGTGAACCGCTCCAGGAAGTCCTCCGAGGCGCTGCCCTTCATCAGCCACACGGTCACGGTGCGCCGATCGCCCCCGCCGTCCTGCGAGATCAGGCCGCAGCCGCTGAGTACGGAGGCGGACACACAGACAAGGGCGAGGAGGCGACGTCTCACGAGGGGTCCTTCTGACTGACGAACAGAGGGCGGGGGCAGGTGCGTCCTGCACACGCGAAGGGAGACCCGACGTGGGGGACGAGCCCGAGGCTCGAACGGGTGTCTGGGATTTTGGTATGGACCATTACAAACGTCAAGGGGAGGTAGCGGAGGGTTTCCACCCCCAAGGCCGATGCCTCGCGCTCCGTCCCGACTTGGGGCACGGTGGAGTGACGCAGCACACACCGCTGCCCCGCGGAAGGGAGCACCGGCATGTCGAACCACACCTACCGGGTCACCGAGGTCGTCGGCACCTCGCCCGACGGCGTCGACCAGGCCGTCCGCAACGCCATCACCCGCGCCTCGCAGACCCTGCGCAAACTGGACTGGTTCGAGGTGACTCAGGTGCGCGGCCAGATCGAGGACGGGCAGGTCGCGCACTGGCAGGTCGGTCTCAAGCTCGGCTTCCGCCTGGAGGAGTCGGACTGACACCGGCGGAGCACCGGCACCCCGGAGCCCGCCCGGCCGGTGCCGTCCCTCAGGTGCGGCCCTCGCGCTCCTGCGCCGCGCGCAGCTCGGCCGACCGCGCCGCCCAGCGCGCCCGGAGCACGGGGAATCCGGCCCGTTCGGCGTCGTCGCAGACCAGTTCGTCGTCGTCCACCAGGATCCGGACCTCACGGGTGCGCGCGAGGTGCCGCAGGATCTCCAGCTTGGTGCGCCGGGCGGGCCTGCGGTCGGCGTTGCCGCGCATGTGCACGGTGCCCTCGGGCAGGCCGTGGGCGGCCAGCCAGTCGAGGGTGTCGCGGCGGCAGCGCTCGGGCCGTCCGGTCAGGTAGACGACCTCGCACTCCCGCGCGCTCTCCCGCACCAGCGCGATGCCCTCCGCGAGCGGCGGATCGTGCGGCGCGGCGGCGAAGAACGCGTCCCAGTCGCGCGGCCTGCGTTCCAGGAACCGCTGCCGGTGCGCGGTGTCGGCGAGAGTGTTGTCCAGGTCGAACACGGCCACCGGGGGCCTGCTGCTGTCGCTCACCCGGCCACCCTAGAACGCCCGGACCGCGCGGCCGGGAACGGATGCCGGATGCCGCCGGGCATCCGTACCGCGCACCGGGTCCGGGAATCTGTGCGGCGCGCGGGTGTTGAACCTCGTGTGACCTCAGCACTCGCCGCCACCCGCTTCTCCGTCCTCGACCGCTCCCGCGTCCGGGCGGGCCACAGCGCCGGGGAGGCGCTGCGCGACACGGTGGAGCTGGCACGGGAGGCGGAGCGGCTCGGCTACCACCGGTTCTGGGTGGCGGAGCACCACGGCGTGCCCGGCGTGGCCGGGTCGGCGCCGACCGTCCTCGCCGCCGCCGTGGCCGGGGCCACGCACCGCATCCGCGTGGGCACCGGGGGCGTGATGCTGCCCAACCACCGGCCGCTGGTCGTCGCCGAGCAGTTCGGCGTCCTGGAGTCGCTCTTCCCCGGCCGGATCGACATGGGGCTCGGCCGCTCGGTGGGCTTCACCGACGGCGTGCGCCGGGCGCTGGGCCGGGACAAGGACGACGCGGAGGACTTCGACGCGCAACTGGCCGAGCTGCTCGGCTGGTTCCGGGGCACCTCGCCCACGGGCGTGCACGCGCGTCCCGCGGAGGGGCTGACCGTGCCGCCGTTCGTGCTGGCCATGGGCGAGGGAGCGGCCGTCGCCGCCCGTGCCGGCCTGCCGATGGTCATCGGGGACCTGCGCGACCGGGACCGGATGCGCCGCGGCATCGACCGCTACCGCGCCGGGTTCCGCCCCTCCGAGTGGAGCCGGGAGCCCTACGTCGTCGTCTCCGGCACCGTCGCGGTGGCCGCGACCCCCGGGGCGGCCCGGCGGCTCCTGGTCCCGGAGGCGTGGTCCATGGCCCACGCCCGCACCCGCGGCTCCTTCCCGCCGCTGCCCCGGGCCGAGGAGGTCGAGGCCCGGACGATGACCGGGAAGGAACGCGACCTGTACGACGCGGGACTCGCGGGCCACATCGCCGGCACCGAGGAGCAGGTCGCCGACGAGCTGGAGACGCTGGTGAAGGAGACCGGCGCGCAGGAGGTCCTGGTCACCACCAGCACCTACGACCGCGGGGCGCTGCTGGGCTCCTACCGGCGGCTCGCCCGGGTCACCGGCACGGCACCGCCAGGCACCCCGGCGTAGAATCGCGGAGTTTGTCCCCCTCCCACCGTACGGAGTTCCCCGCGATGCACAGCCCCCACGACCCGTACGTCCGCGTGCGCGACGCCCGTGAGCACAATCTCCAGGGCGTCGACGTGGACGTCCCCCGTGACGTGGTGGCGGTCTTCACCGGTGTCTCCGGCTCGGGGAAGTCCTCGCTGGCCTTCGGCACGGTCTACGCCGAGGCGCAGCGGCGCTACTTCGAGTCGGTCGCGCCGTACGCCCGGCGGCTGATCCACCAGGTGGGCGCGCCGAAGGTGGGCGGGATCACCGGGCTGCCGCCCGCGGTGTCGCTGCAGCAGCGGCGGTCGGCGCCGACGTCCCGCTCCTCGGTGGGGACGGTCACCAACCTCTCCAACTCCCTGCGGATGCTCTTCTCCCGCGCGGGCGACTACCCGCCGGGCGCCGAACGGCTGGACTCCGACGCCTTCTCGCCCAACACGGCGGCCGGGGCCTGCCCCGAGTGTCACGGGCTCGGCCGGGTGCACCGCACCACCGAGGAACTGCTGGTCCCGGACCCGTCGCTGTCGGTCCGCGACGGTGCGATCGCGGCCTGGCCGGGTGCCTGGCAGGGCAAGAACCTGCGGGACGTCCTCGACGCGCTCGGCCACGACGTGGACCGGCCCTGGCGCGAACTGCCCGCCGAGCAGCGGGAGTGGATCCTGTTCACCGACGAGCAGCCGGTGGTCACGGTGCATCCGGTGCGCGAGGCGGGCCGCATCCAGCGGCCGTACCAGGGCACGTACATGAGCGCCCGGCGCTACGTGATGAAGACGTTCGCGGACTCCAGGAGCGCGACGCTGCGGGCGAAGGCGGAGCGTTTCCTGACCAGCGCGCCCTGCCCGGTGTGCGGCGGCGGCCGGCTGCGGGCCGAGTCCCTCGCGGTGACCGTCGGCGGCCGCACCGTGGCCGAGCTGGCCGCGCTGCCGCTCACCGAACTGGCCGCGCTGCTGCCGACCGAGGGCGAGACGGCCAGGGTGCTGACCGAGGACCTCCTCTCCCGGATCGCGCCCGTCGTCGAGCTGGGGCTCGGTTACCTGAGCCTCGACCGTCCCACCCCGACCCTGTCGGCGGGCGAGCTGCAGCGGCTGCGGCTGGCCACCCAGTTGCGCTCCGGGCTGTTCGGGGTGGTGTACGTCCTCGACGAGCCCTCGGCGGGCCTGCACCCGGCGGACACCGAGGCGCTCCTGACGGTGCTGGAGCGGCTGAAGGCGGCCGGGAACTCGGTGTTCGTGGTGGAGCACCACCTCGGTGTGATGCGCCGTGCCGACTGGATCGTGGACGTCGGTCCCGGGGCCGGCGAGCACGGCGGGCGGGTGCTGTACAGCGGCCCGGTGGACGGGCTGGCCGAGGTCGCGGAGTCCGCCACCGCCCGTCACCTCTTCGGCCGCTCCCCCGCGCCCGTCCGCGAGGTGCGCGTCCCGCGGGGCACGCTGACGGTCGGTCCGGTGACCCGGCACAACCTGCGCGGGGTGACCGCGCGGATCCCGCTCGGGGTGCTGACCGCGGTCACCGGCGTGTCCGGCTCGGGGAAGTCGACCCTGGTCGGCGAGATCACCGAGGACCTGGCGGGCGTGGACCGGCTGGTCTCCGTGGACCAGCGGCCGATCGGCCGCACCCCGCGCTCCAACCTGGCCACGTACACGGGCCTGTTCGACGTGGTGCGCAAGGTCTTCGCCGCCACCGGCCCGGCACGGCAGCGGGGGTACGGCGCGGGCCGGTTCTCGTTCAACGTGGCGGGAGGGCGCTGCGAGACCTGCCAGGGCGAGGGTTTCGTCAGCGTCGAGCTGCTCTTCCTGCCGAGCACGTACGCACCGTGCCCCGACTGCGGCGGGGCGCGCTACAACCCCGAGACGCTCGAAGTGACGTACCGGGGGCGGAACATCGCCGAGGTGCTGGACCTGACGGTGGAGGGCGCGGCGGAGTTCTTCGCGGACACGCCCGCGGCGGCCCGCAGTCTGGCCGCGCTGCTGGACGTCGGCCTCGGCTATCTGCGGCTCGGCCAGCCGGCCACGGAGCTGTCCGGCGGGGAGGCGCAGCGCATCAAGCTGGCGAGCGAGCTGCAGCGGGGACGCCGCGGGCACACCCTGTACCTCCTCGACGAGCCGACGACCGGTCTGCACCCGGCCGATGTCGAGGTGCTGATGCGCCAGTTGCACGGCCTCGTGGACGCCGGGCACACGGTGGTCGTCGTCGAGCACGACATGGGTGTGGTGGCGGGCGCCGACCACGTGATCGACCTGGGGCCGGGCGGCGGCGACGCCGGGGGCCGGATCGTGGCGGCGGGGACGCCCGGCGAGGTGGCGCGGGCTGCGGGGAGCGCCACGGCGCCCTATCTGGCGCGGGCCCTGGACGGCGGGGAGCGCCGGTGAACCCGGTTCACCGGCGCACGGTCCCGCGCTGACGTCGGGCGACGGTCACTCGCGGCCCCGCCGCATGTCGCCCCGCCCCCTCTCGTCCTCGGTGAAGGTCTCGGTCTCGGCCTCGATGCGCTCCTTGCGGACCTGGCCGCGCACCGTCTCGTTCTCGGTGAGTTCCTCCGTGGTCATCCGGACCCGCTCCACCGGCACCGTCTCCGTCTCCACGACGGGGCGTTCCGCGTGCAGCGTGACCTCGTGCTCGGCCTCGCTGATCTCGGGTCCGGCCATGGCCTCGTCGCGGTTGGCGTCCGTGATGGGCTCGCGCACGACGCGGACCTCCTCGTGGGTCAGCGGAACGGTCTGCTGGACCTCTTCCGTGACCACGTACTTGTGCAGCCGGGCCCGGCCCGACTCGTGGCGTTCGACGCCGACGCGCATCTGCTCCTCGGAGCGGGTCATGGCCTCGTCGCCGCGCATGCCCTCGCGTCCCGCGGCGTCCTCGCGGCCCGTCGTGCCGCCCGCCGTTCCGGCCAGCCCCGCGGCACCCGCCGCGCCCGCGGTCCCGGCGGCTCCGGCGGTCCCGGCGGCTCCGGCCGCGCCCGCCGTGCCCGGCCCGGCGGCGAAGCGGCCGTCGTCGGTGCGCTCGGCCTCGGACAGCACGCTGTCCCAGTTGATGCCGTAGTAGTCGTAGAGCCGGTGCTCCTCGGTCTCCGACAGATGGCCGCCCGCGTCGACGTCGACAGAGGGCGCGCCCTTGACCTGGTCCTTGCCGTAGGGAACCTCGAGGTGGTCCTGTACCAGCGCGGCGTCACGGATGGGCACGAAGGACTCGGCGGAGCCGAACATGCCCGTCTTGACACTCACCCACTCGGGGCGCCCGGTCATGTCGTCGAAGAAGACATGCTTCGCGTCGCCGATCTTGTTGCCGTCCCCGTCGTAGACCGGCTGGTCCAGGACGTTGGCGATCTCTTCACGGGTGATCATCTGCCATCACCCTCCTTTCGGGTGCCTGCTTTCCGACTGTCCGTATCCAGCCGTGAGGAAACGGCACAAACATCACAAAGCGCACATACTTTTCGAATGTGCTTTCCCGGGGTGACCGTCGTCCCGGCCGTGCACCGCGCGCTCGGCGGCCGCGGCGAGGCGGCGGCGGTCGCGGTGCCGGCCGGACGGCACGGCGGGGCACACCTCCACCTCGGCGGTCAGGCCCCGCGCCGACGCCACCCGCCAGACGGAGGCGAGCAGCGTGTCCGGGCCGACGAACGCGGGCGTCGTGCTCACCGCCCGCGTCCCGGCGCGATAGCTGATCCGCACCGGCTGGACCGGCACGCCGGCGTCTAGGGCGGCCTGGAAAACGGCCCGCGTGAAGGACCCCCGGCTGCGTCCGCACCAGGTGCTGCCCTCGGGAAAGGCGGCCACCGCGGCGCCCGCGCGCAGGGCCCCGGCGATCGCGCGGACCGTGTCCGGCAGCGCCCGCAGCCGGTCCCGGTCGATGAACAGCACCCCGGCGCGTGCGGCCGGCCCGCCCGCCACCGGCCAGTGCCGGATCTCGGTCTTGGCGAGCATCCTGGCCGGGCGTACGGCGGCCAGCAGCGGGATGTCGAGCCAGGAGACGTGGTGGGCGACGAGGAGCAGCCCGCCCTCGGGGGCGGCGGCGCCCGTGACGCGGACCTTGACGCCCGCGGCCCGCACCACCCACCGGCACCAGCCCCGCACCAGGGCCGCGGGCAGCCGGCGCCGCAGACCGGACGGCGCGAGTACGGCGGCGAACCCGGCGAGGAGCAGCGCGGCGACCGCCGTGAGCCGCAGTACGGCGCGCGGCACGGCCACCGCGTCGCGGGGAGCCTCCACGCACAGGGCGGGGGTGCAGGGCGCGACGGGCAGCCAGCCGCTCATCGGGCCGGTACCAGCGAGAGGAAGTGCCGCAGGTAGCGCGGGTCGACGCGGTCCATCGGCAGCAGCACGTACAGATCGGCGACGCCGAAGTCCGCGTCGTGGGCGGGTTCCCCGCACACCCAGGCGCCGAGCCGGAGGTAGCCGCGCAGCAGCGCCGGCAGCTCGGTGCGGGCGCGGGGCGGCGCGGCGGGGGACGCCGGGCGCGGGACCCACGGCAGCAGCGGGCGTACCCGGTACTCCTCGGGAGCCAGGTGCTTGGTACGCACCCGCTCCCAGGTGCCGGCGGCGAGCATTCCGCCGTCGGCGAGCGGGAGGGAGCAGCAGCCCGCCAGCCACGCGTGGCCCCGGTCGGTCATGTAGCGGGCGATCCCGGCCCAGATGAGGCCGATGACGGCGCCGTCGCGGTGGTCGGGGTGCACGCAGGAACGGCCCACCTCGACCAGTCCGGGGCGGATCGCGTCCAGCGGCGCGAGGTCGAACTCGTTCTCGGCGTACAGCCGTCCGGCGACCGCGGCGCGCTCCGGCGGCAGCAGCCGGTAGGTCCCGACGACCTGCCCGGTCGTCTCCTCGCGCACGAGCAGGTGGTCGCAGTACGCGTCGAAGGGGTCGACGTCGTGCCCGGGCCGGGGGCTCGCCAGCAGCGCGCCCATCTCTCCGGCGAAGACGTCGTGGCGCAGCCGTTGCGCGGCCCGCACGTCCTCCTCGTCGCGGGCGAGGGCGACCGTGTAGCGGCGGGGCGCGGCGGGCTTGTGGGGGCGGTCAGCGGTCAGTACGCCGGTCATGGGTGCTCCTGGGCCGGGGGACGGGTCCGCCCCAGTTCTTCCGACGCCGGCTGTACTGCGCATGACGACTGCCGGGAGAGCGGATGTGCGCTTCCTGAATCCCGGGCGCGCACGCGAGACGGGGCCGGGGGGAGCACCTCCCCCGGCCCCGCCCGTCCGCACCTTGTCGGCGAACGTTCACACAACGCGCCCCGAAGGGCGCGGGGGCGCTACCGCCGCGCCTTCCGCGCGGCCCGCAGCCATTCCTTGTTCATGCTGGTGATGGAGACCAGCGGGATCCCCTTCGGGCAGGCCGTCGCGCACTCGCCCGCGAGCGTGCAGCCGCCGAAGCCCTCCGCGTCCATCTGCCCCACCATGTCGAGCACCCGGGTCTCGCGCTCGGGCGCGCCCTGCGGGAGGACGTTCAGGTGGTTCACCTTCGCGGACGTGAACAGCATCGCCGCCCCGTTCGGGCAGGCCGCCACGCAGGCGCCGCAGCCGATGCACTCCGCGTGCTCGAAGGCGAGGTCGGCGTCCGGCTTGGGCACCGGCGTGGCGTGCGCCTCCGGCGCGGCGCCGGTGGGCGCGGTGATGTAGCCGCCGGCCTGGATGATCCGGTCGAAGGCGGAACGGTCGACGACCAGGTCCTTGACGACCGGGAAGGCGGCGGCCCGCCACGGCTCGACGTCGATGGTGTCGCCGTCCTTGAAGGACCGCATGTGCAACTGGCAGGTGGTGGTGCGCTCGGGGCCGTGGGCGTCGCCGTTGATGACGAGCGAGCAGGCGCCGCAGATGCCCTCGCGGCAGTCGTGGTCGAAGGCGACCGGGTCCTCGCCCTTGAGGATGAGCTCCTCGTTGAGGGTGTCGAGCATCTCCAGGAAGGACATGTCGCTGGAGATTCCGTCCACCTCGTACGTGGACATGTGGCCTTCGGCGTCGGCGTTCTGCTGCCGCCAGACGCGCAGGGTGAGCTTCATGCGTAGCTCCGCTGGGTGGGGTGGACGTACTCGAAGACCAGGTCTTCCTTGTGCAGGGTGGGGGCCTCGCCGGTGCCGGTGAACTCCCAGGCCGCGGCGTAGCCGAACTCGTCGTCCTTGCGGGCCGCCTCGCCGTCCGGGGTCTGGGACTCCTCGCGGAAGTGGCCCCCGCAGGACTCGGAGCGGTGCAGCGCGTCGAGACACATCAGCTCGGCGAGTTCCAGGTAGTCGACGATGCGGTTGGCCTTCTCCAGGGACTGGTTGAACTCCTCGCCGGTGCCCGGGACCTTGATGCGCCGCCAGAACTCCTCGCGGATCTGCGGGATGCGCTCCAGGGCCTTGCGCAGCCCGGAGTCGGTGCGGGCCATGCCGCAGAACTCCCACATCAGCTCGCCCAGTTCCCGGTGGAAGGAGTCCGGGGTGCGGTCGCCGTCGACGGACAGGAGCAGGTTCAGCCGGTCCTCGGTCTCGGCCAGCACCTCCTGCACCACCGGGTGGCCGTCGTCCAGGCCGTCCAGGTGGGGGGTGCGGGCGAGGTAGTCGTTGATGGTGGCCGGCAGTACGAAGTAGCCGTCCGCCAGGCCCTGCATCAGCGCGGAGGCGCCGAGCCGGTTGGCTCCGTGGTCGGAGAAGTTCGCCTCGCCGATCGCGAACAGGCCCGGGACCGTGGTCTGGAGGTCGTAGTCGACCCACAGGCCGCCCATCGTGTAGTGCACGGCGGGGTAGATCCGCATCGGCACCCGGTAGGGGTCCTCGTCGGTGATCCGCTGGTACATGTCGAAGAGGTTGCCGTACTTGGCCTCGACCGCCTTGCGCCCCATGCGCGCGATGGCGTCGGCGAAGTCCAGGTAGACGCCCTGGCCGCCGGGGCCCACGCCCCTGCCCTCGTCGCAGACGTTCTTCGCGGCGCGGGAGGCGATGTCGCGCGGGACGAGGTTGCCGAAGGACGGGTAGATGCGCTCCAGGTAGTAGTCGCGCTCGTCCTCGGGGATCTCGTTGGCGGGCCGGTCGTCGCCCTTGGCCTTCGGCACCCAGATCCGGCCGTCGTTGCGCAGCGACTCGCTCATCAGCGTCAGCTTCGACTGGTGGTCGCCGGTGCGCGGGATGCAGGTCGGGTGGATCTGCGTGAAGCAGGGGTTGGCGAAGTACGCGCCGCGCCGGTGCGCCCGCCAGATCGCGGTCGCGTTGGAGTTCATGGCGTTGGTCGAGAGGTAGAAGACGTTGCCGTAGCCGCCGCTGGCCAGGACGACGGCGTCGGCGTAGTAGGTGTCGATCTTCCCGGTGATCAGGTCCCGGGCGACGATGCCGCGGGCCCGGCCGTCCACGACGATCAGGTCCAGCATCTCGGTGCGCGGGTGCATCTCGACGTTGCCGGCCGCGATCTGCCGGCTGAGCGCCTGGTAGGCGCCGAGCAGCAGTTGCTGTCCCGTCTGGCCGCGGGCGTAGAAGGTGCGGGAGACCTGGACGCCGCCGAAGGAGCGGGTGTCGAGCAGTCCGCCGTACTCGCGGGCGAAGGGCACGCCCTGCGCCACGCACTGGTCGATGATCTCGACGGAGATCTGCGCGAGCCGGTGCACGTTGGACTCGCGGGAGCGGAAGTCGCCGCCCTTGACGGTGTCGTAGAACAGGCGGTGGACGGAGTCGCCGTCGTTGCGGTAGTTCTTCGCGGCGTTGATCCCGCCCTGCGCGGCGATGGAGTGGGCGCGGCGCGGGGAGTCCTGGTAGCAGAACTGGACGACGTGGTAGCCCTGTTCGGCGAGGGTGGCACCGGCGGAGCCGCCCGCGAGGCCGGTGCCGACGACGATGACGGTCTTGCCGCGCCGGTTGGCGGGGTTGACCAGCTTCGCCTCGAAACGGCGCGTGTCCCAGCGCTCGTTGACGGGTCCGGCGGGGGCCTTGGTGTCGGCGACCGGCTCTCCGGTCGTGTAGTCGGCGTAGGTTGTCATGTCAGCTCACCACTCCGGTCATGACGCCCACGGGTACGGCGACGAAGCCGATCGTGAGCAGCAGCGCGAGGACGTTCGCGGTCGTCTTCAGGGCGCGGTCGCGGGTACGGCTGCCGGCGCCGAGGGTCTGGGCGGCGCTCCAGAAGCCGTGCCTGATGTGCAGGCCGAGGGCGAGCATCGCGACGATGTAGATGACGTTGCCGTACCAGGTGGAGAAGGTGTCCACGACGTTCTGGTAGGGCTTGCCGGACTCGAAGCCGCCGGAGTGCACGGTCCCGGTGGTCAGGTCGAGGACGTGCCAGACGATGAAGAGGCCGAGGATGATCCCGCCCCAGCGCATGGTGCGGGTCGCATAGCTGGAACGGGCCTTCTTGTGCACGTACTTGCTGGGCCGCGCCTTGATGTCGCGGCGGCTGAGCTGGTACGCGGAGACGGCGTGGGCGACGACGGCGACCACCAGGACGACGCGGATCAGCCAGAGCGTCCACTCGTAGTGCATGAACGGTTCACCGACCGTGCGCAGCCAGTGGGCGTAGTGGTTGAACTCCTCGGTCCCGAAGAAGATCTTCAGGTTCCCGATCATGTGGGCGACCAGGTAGAGCAGCATGACGAGACCGCTGACCGCCATCACTGTCTTCTTGCCGACGGTCGAGTCCCACACGGTGCGCGCCATGGACGGCCGTCGGTCCGTCCGCGTTGCCAGAGCCATGTCACAGGACGTTACGGGGGAGGCACCCCATCGGTCCAAGACATGGAACGCCTTGTTTCCATAGGGAGTGTCTATCGACCGCGTATGCTCGCGGTATGCAGTTGCAACAGCTCCAGTACTTCGTGGCCGTCGCCGAGACCCGGCACTTCACCCGGGCCGCCGAGGTGGTCCACGTGGCGCAGCCCTCGCTGTCGCAGCAGATCAAGGCCCTGGAGCGCGAGCTGGGCGCGGACCTGTTCCTGCGGGCGCGCGGGAACATCACCCTCACCGACGCCGGCGAGGCGCTGCTGCCGCTGGCCCGGCGCATCCTGGCGGACGCGGACACCGCACGGCACGAGGTGCTGGAGCTGGCACAGTTGCGCCGCGGGCGGGTCAGGCTGGGCGCCACCCCGAGCCTGTGCACCGGTCTCCTCCCGGACGTGCTGCGCGCGTTCCACGACCGCTATCCCGGCATCCGGCTGCTGATCGAGGAGAGCGGCTCGCACGACCTGGTGCGGGAGCTGGCGCGCGGCGCGCTGGACCTCGCGCTGGTGGTGCTGCCGCTGCCCACCGCGTCACCGGCGCTGACCACGGTGGAGCTGCTGCGGGAGGATCTGGTGGTGGTGTCGTCCCCGGAGTCGCCCCGGCCGGGCGGCGGGCGCCGCGCCGTGCGCATCACCGACCTGGAGGGCGAGCGCCTGGTGATGTTCCGGCACGGCTACGACCTGCGGGAGCTGACCGTGGCCGCGTGCCGCTCGGCCGGGTTCGAGCCGGATTTCGCCGTGGAGGGCGGGGAGATGGACGCGGTGCTGGGCTTCGTGCGGGCCGGGCTCGGCATGGCGGTCGTGCCGCGGATGGTGGCCGCCCGCTCGGGGCGCGGACTGCGGGTGACCCCGCTGGCCCGGCCCGGCCTGTACCGCACCATCGCCCTGGCCCACCGCAGCGACGTGGCTCCGCCGAGGGCCGCACGGGAGCTGCAGCGGATGCTGCTGGAGCGGTGAGGCGGTCCGGGGGTCAGAGCACGGCGGGCCTGAGGACCTCCTCGCACCAGCGGCGGAAGCCGGTGGGCGCGGTGTCGGGGGTGCTGGGCTCGGCCGCGCCGTAGAAGCCCTGGGCGCTCATCGCGGCGGCCATGTCGGCCAGCCCCTGGGCGCCCGCCGCGCCGGCCCCGAACCGCAGGGCGGACGCCCGGTACGCCTCCGGGGTGGTCTCCCGTACCCGGACCGGACGGCCCAGCACCTCGGACAGGATCTCCGCCATGCCCGCGGGGGTCAGGGCGTCGGGGCCGACCAGCGGGACGTCGGCGCGGCCGGTCCAGGAGTCGTCCAGCAGCAGACGGGCGGCCGTGGCGGCGATGTCCGCGGTGGCACAGGTCCGCAGGACCCGGTCCGCGGGGTACGCCACGCGGAACTCGCCGGTCTCGCGCAGGGCGGCCGCCTGCCCGAGCAGGTTCTCCATCAGGAAGGGCGGGCACAGGGCGCGGTAGTGCACGCCGGTGGCCGCGATCCGGTCGTCCATGGCGAGCGAGGCGGAGATCGGTCCGGCGTCCTTGGCCACGCCGCGCCCCAGGCTGGAGACGGCGACGACCCGGGTGACGCCCTGCCGCGCGATCACGTCGCACAGCGGCAGCGTGAAGTCGCGGAAGTGGCCCTCGACGCTGTCGGCGCCGGGCGCGGGCGGCACCAGCCAGAACACCTGGCCGGCCCCCTCGCAGGCCGCGCCCAGGACCGCGGGGTCGGCGTGCGAGCCCTGGAACACCTCGGCCCGTGCGCGGGCCCGGGCGCCGAGCCGGCCGGGGTCGCGGGCGACGACGCGCAGGGCGGTCCCGTCGTCGCGGGTGTCGAGGGCGTCCAGGACGCGGTCGAGGACCTGCCGGCCGATGCCGCCGGTCGGGGTGGTGATGACGATCACGAGCACAACTCCGGTTCAGGGAAGGGCAGGAGAGGAGGTGTGCGCCGGGGCGGGAAGCCCGTTCCGTCCACTTCCCGGCGCTCTCCCATCCTGTGCGCGGGCCGGGCGGAACTGAAGGATCGATCGGGTCCGGGTTGTTACCCTCAAGGCAATACCGGGCCGTGTCCGAGGCCGGAGGGAGACGGAGCATGGAGTCGCGTCCCCTGCGCTACTTCGTGGCGGTCGCCGAGGAGCTGAACTTCGCGCGCGCCGCCGAGCGGCTGGGCATCTCCCCGCCGCCCCTGTCCAGGGCGATCCGCCGCCTGGAGGCCGAGCTGGGTGTCACGCTGTTCGAGCGGACCACCCACAGTGTCACCCGGACCCCGGCCGGGGACGTCCTGCTCGCCGAGGCCCGCGTCGCACTGGACGCCCTGGAGGCCGCCGGGCGGCGGGCCAGGCGGGCGGCGGAGGAGCCGAAGCTGGTGCTGGCCGTGAAGGCCGACGGGGACGCGGGGCTGCTGGAGCCGATCCTGGCGCGCTACGTGGGTGAGCCCGGGTCCGTACCGGTCGCCGTCCGGCTGTGCGGGTGGCAGGAGCAGCCGGGGCTGCTGCGCGGCGGCGAGGCGGACGTCGCCCTGGTCCACGCGCCGTTCGACGGGACCGGCCTGGACACGGAGACACTGGCCGCAGAACCGCGCGTCGCCGTCCTCCCCGCGGACCATCCGCTCGCCGCCCGCGACCGGCTGGAGCTGGCCGACCTCGGCCTGGACGCCGGCAGCGTGGAGCGGCACATCGACGAGGCCCGGCGCGGCCACGGCGACCTGGCCCAGGTCCTCACGGCCGTCTCCCTGGGGAAGGCCGTCACCCTGCTCCCCGCCTCGGTGACCGCCCGCTACCCCCGACCGGGCATCGCCTACCGCCCGGTCCTGGACGCCCCGCCGGTCGTCCTCTCCCTGGCCTGGCCCCGGCACTCCCGCTCGACGGCCACCGCGGCCCTGGTCCGCGCGGCGACGGAGGCCGCCGAGGCCGCCCGTACCGGAGCATGAGCAGAACACACCCGTACCCGGTCGCGAACCCGAACCACGCGCCCCGTACCCGGTCGCGAACCCGAACCACGCGCCCCGTACCCGGTCGCGAACCCGGACCACGCGCCCCGGGAACGTGAGCCGAACACCGGCCCAGCTCACCCCGCCCGGCCGTGAAGTCCGCTGCCGCAAGCCGCACCCGCACCCGGGCCGGACCACCACCCGTCGCCGACGCTCCCCCGGCCGGCACCCCCGCCCGACGGCCACCACAGCCAGCCTTCGTCCGCGCGGGGACGGAGGCCGCCGCGGGATCCCCTTCCCGGGCACGGGCCCGAGCCGCGGCGGCAAGGCGTGTGCCGAGTCGGCCGTAGGGGCCCCGGGCGGGGCGGCGGGTCCGGTTCAGCCCGTGGCGTCCACCAGGGCCAGTTCGTGCAGGCGCTCCGGCGGGCCCGGGCGGGCGTAGTACCAGCCCTGGGCCGTGTCGCAGCCCAGTATGCGCAGTTGCTCGGCCTGCGCCCCGGTCTCCACGCCCTCCACGGTGACCGCGAGGTCGAGGCTGTGGGCCAGGGCGACGATGCCCTCGACGATCTTCAGGTCGACGGGGTCCGCCGGGAACTGCTGCATGCTCTGCGTGAACGAGCGGTCCAGCTTGAGGACGCTCACCGGCAGCCGGCGCAGGTTGGCGAGGTTGGAGTAGCCGGTGCCGAAGTCGTCCAGGGCGATGTCCACACCCATCTCGGCCAGCCGGCGCAGCGGTTTGAGCAGGTCGTCGTCGGCCCCGATCAGCGCCGACTCGGTCACCTCCAGGCACAGCGCGTCGGGCGCGACCCCGGCCCGCTCCAGGATGTCCACGGTGTCCTGGACCAGGCCGGGATGGGTGAGCTGGCAGGGCGAGAGATTGACGTTGATGCGCAGCGGTCCCGCGGCGCCGCCCTCGCCGTACCGCTCGCGCCACAGGCGGGCCTGGCGTACGGACTGTTCCAGGACCCAGCGGCCCAACGGCACGATCAGGCCGGTGTGTTCGGCCAGCGGGATGAACCGGTCGGGGCCGAGCACCCCGTGCTGCGGGTGCAGCCAGCGCACCAGCGCCTCGGCGCCGCGCACACTGCCGTCGCCGAGGTGGACCAGCGGCTGGTACTCGATGAAGAACTCACCGCGTTCCAGGGCCGCGGGCAACGCCGTGGTCAGCCCGTGCCGGGTGATGACACGGGCGTCGGCCTCGGGGTCGGCCAGCTCGAAGCGGTTGCCGCCCGCCGACTTGGCCCGGTACATGGTGATGTCGGCGCTGCGCAGCACCTCGGCCGGGCTGCGCTCGCCCGCCGGGCCCTCGACGACGCCGATGCTGCCGCGCACGGTCAGTTCACGCCCGTCGACGCTGACCGGGGCGAGCAGCGCGTTCATGATGCGCGCGGCCAGTTCGTCGACCCCGTGCCGGGTGTCGGGGCCGGTGGTCAGCGCCACGAACTCGTCGCCGCCGAGCCTCGCGACCATCTCCCCGGGCGCGGTGGCGCAGGCCTGGAGCCGGTCGGCGACCTCCACGAGCAGCCGGTCGCCGGCCGCGTGGCCGAGGCTGTCGTTGACGGTCTTGAAGCCGTCGAGGTCCAGGTAGCACAGGCCGAAGCGCTGGCCCGGGCCCGCGCTCAGGGCCTTCTCCAGGCGTTCGAAGAAGAAGCTGCGGTTGGGCAGGCCGGTGAGCGCGTCGTGCGTGGCCTCGTAGCGCAGCCGGAGGTTGAGCAGCCGCCGCTCGGTGGTGTCCTCCATCAGCGCGAGCTGGTACTGCGGGGTGCCGTCCGCGTCGCGCAGCAGGGAGACGGTGAGGTTGGTCCACAGGACGGTGCCGTCGGGCCGGTAGAAGGCCTTCTCCACGTGGTAGTGCTCGCGCTCGCCGCGCACCAGTTCGTCGTAGAGCCGCCAGGTCTGCGGCGCGTCGTCGGGATGCGTCCACTCCGTCGCCCGGCGTCCGCCGAGCGTGGGGCCCGCCACGCCGAACATGCGCATCAACGCCTCGTTGACCTGGAGGACGTTGCCGTCCAGGTCGGCGATGCCGATGCCTATGGCCGCGCCCTCGAAGACCGCGCGGAAGCGGGCCTCGCTGGCGTGCAGCGCCTCGGCGACCACGCCCTGCGCCTTCAGCGCCGCCTGGGCGATGGCCTCCTGCTCGGCGAGCGTGCGGGCGCGCAGTGCCCCGGCGAACCCGGCCGCCATCGCGTGCTGGAGCCGGGCCGAACGGGCCCGCAGGTCCTCCGGGTCTCCGTCCTCGCCGCAGTAGAGCACCAGGTAGGCGTCGACGCAGTCCAGCGTCCGGGAGAGCGCCTCGGGGTCGGTGCAGTGCGCGTCGACGAGGGCGGCGCCGACCGCCCTGGCCTCGGCCGCGTCGAAGCCGCGGGCACGCAGCACCCCGCTCAGCCGGCGGGCCAGCGGCAGCAGTTGCGCCTCGAACTCGGGCCGTGTGGACGACGTGGAGGTCACCGGGAACACCGCCCGGCTCCAGATCGTCGCGAACCGGCGCAGTCTGTCCTCCGGCCCGTCCGGCTCCGCGCTCACGCCGTACGCCCCACGCCGGCGAACCCGGAGAACGCGTACGGGTCCTCGTCCTCGGGCTCCCCCTCCGGCCTCCAGCGCGGCATCGGGACCAGTCCGGGCTCCACCATGTCGTACCCCTCGAAGAACCGCTCGATGTGCTCGCGCGAACGCATGATCAGCGGATTGCGGATGTTCTTGTACACGTCCACCGCGCCCCCGGCCCGTTCGGCGGGCAGCGGGATGTTCTCGTACGAGGCGTGCGTGAGGACGAGCAGGCTGCCGGGGGCGAGCGCGTCGCGCAGCTCGGCCACCGCCGTGTACGGGTCGTCCTCGTCTGCCACGAAGTGCAGTATGGCAACCAGCAGCAGGGCGACCGGTCGATTCAGGTCGATCAGCCGCTCCACCTGGGGACTGCCCAGGATCTCGGCCGGCTTGAGGAGGTCGCCGGCCACGACGTCCGCGTCGTCGTGGCCCGCCAGGACGGCCTCGCTGTGCGCGACCGCCACCGGGTCGTGGTCGACGTACACCACGCGGGCGCCCGGGCGGCAGCGTCCGGCCACCTCGTGGACGTTGCCGAAGGTGGGGATGCCGGAGCCGATGTCCAGGAACTGGTCGATGCCCTCGTCGGCCGCGAAGCGGACGGCCCGGCGCATGAACGCCCGGTTGGCCTGCATGATCTTGGGGAGTCCCGGCATGAACTCCATGGCCCTGCGGGCCGCTTCCCGGTCGACCTCGAAGTTGTGCGAACCGCCCAGGTAGAAGTCGTAGATCCGGGACACGCTGGGCACCGAGATGTCGATGCTGCGAGGGGCCCAGGCGGGACGCTCCATCTAGCTCTCCAAGGCATAGGCGATCCGGTGTTCGAGCTGAGGCTACTGATCGCCCGCCAAAGGGGCGAGTCCAAACGGAAATTGACCGTCCGTTCCCGGTCACTGCCGCGGGCACGTGCCGTGGGCGAAGGCATGCCAAAGCGCACGAACGGGGCCGTCCCCTCCACCTGGGCAGGGAGGGGACGGCCCGCTGGTCGTGCGCCGGAGGGCGGGTGGGGGGAGGCGGGGCGGGAGGCGGGGGCGGCAGGCGGGGCTACTTCTTCGGCGCGCCGACCGGTTTGCCGTCGGGCTTGACGGCGTACCACGTGCCGCCCACGCCCTGGCCGTTGGTGTCACCGGGCTTCTTGTCGCCGGCGAAGGTGTAGATCGGCCAGCAGTCGACCGTCTGCTGGGCGGCGCCGTCGGGCCGGGTGAAGCTCATCAGCCCCTTCTTCTCCACGCCCTCGGTGTCGTTCGCCCGGACGGGCGCCACGACCGGCCACTTCTCCAGGCAGGCGCCCGTGCAGGCCGACACGGGTTTCGGCCAGGCCTCGTCCTTCAGGAAGCGGTAGACGGTCATGCCATTCCCGTCGACGACGATCTCCCCGAGTTTCGGGTCTTCGCGGGTGGACAGCCCGGCGGCGGGCTCGGCCTTGGCCTTCTTGCCGTCGGCGGCCAGCGCGTACCACTTCTTGCCGACGCCCTGGCCCTTGACGTCCCCGGCGGCGGTGTCCTTGGCGTAGCGGTACGCGGGCCAGCCGCCGATCGTGAGCTGCTTGGTGCCGTCGGGGCGGGTCACCTCGCCGAGCAGGTCCTCGTCGATGCCCTCGCCCGCGATGGCGTCGTTCGCGGCCACCGGCGGCCAGGCGGTGGCGCAGTCGTTCTCGCAGGTGGTCTTGGGCGGCTTGGCGGTGTCGGCGTCGAAGCGGTAGAGGGTGCGGCCCGCTCCGTCGGTCACCAGCGCGCCGATCTCGGCGTTCGGCGAGACGGACAGCTTGCCCGCGGGTTCCGGCGCGTTCCCCGGCGCCCCTCCGGCGCCGGTACCGGCTCCGGCGCTGGTGCCGGTGCCCGTGCCGAGGTCGCCGACGTCGCCGGGCGCGGCCGTCGCGCCCACATTCTGGCTGGTGCCGGCGGCGCCGCCGTCCTGACCGCACGCCGTCGTCAGCGCCAGCACCGCCGCGGCGCCCGCCACGAGTGAGGCGCTCCGCCAGGAGGTCTTCATCGTCAATCCCCGATCGTCACGAAGGTGTTGGGGGCCCTTCCGGCCGCCGCACGACCCTGGGTACGCACGGGGAAGCCCGTTGTGTTCAACGGGGCGCGGGTCTTCTTTCCGTACGCCACCGGCGGGTGGCCGCTCGTACGGGTTTCCGAGGTCCGGCCAGAGCCGGTCCGGCGCCGCCAAACCCCTGGTGGGGGGCGTGTCCCTCCTTTGGGTCAATCGGTGGGCACTCGGACGTGGGACGGTGCGCCAGGCTTCATGATCTGCGTCGTGCATGGACCCGAACCGACCCGATCCGCCGCCGCCGGACGGGTGTTGGCCCTGGTGACGCTGACGTTCACCCTCGTCGGCATACCGGCCGGACCGGCGCAGGCCGACGCCTGCGCGTACGCCTCGACCGGGCCGGGCGGCACCACCGCGGTGGCGGTCGCCGGGAGCCCGTCCTGGCCCACCTTCCCGCCGTGCCCCCGGCCCACCCCGACGCCCACGCCCACCCCCACCCCGACTCCGCCCCCGCCCGAGCCCCCTCCCCCGCCGTCGCCGTCGCCGTCGCGGAAGCCTCCCCCGCCCGCTCCGCCGGCGCCGAAGCCCGAACCGCCGCCCCCGGCACCGCGCCCGGTGCCGCCCCGGCCCACGCCGACCCCGGTCCCGACGCCCCGGCCTCCCGCGCCGGTCCGGCCGGAGGCGCCCGCGCCCACTCCGTCGGTCACGCCGACGCCCACGCCCAGCCCGTCGCTGCGCCCCGTGCACTATCCGCGCCACCGCGCCGCCCGGCCGCCGCAGCGGTCCACCCGCGGGGCCACGTCGCCGCTCGTCTTCGTCCTGCTCATCACGGTGCCCGCGGTGGTCGCCGTCGCCGCGCTCCGTGCGCGCTGATTCCTGGAGGCCCCTCTTGCCGGAATGGCTTGTTCTCACCCTCGCGATGCTGGCCGCCTGTGCCGTGGTGGTCGTCGTCACCCTCCTGCGGCACCGCACGGCGTCCGACGACGAGGACATCACCGAGACCCCGGACGTCATCGAGTACATGACGATGTGGATCGGCGTGGTGTACGCCATCGTCCTCGGCCTGGCCATCGCCGGGGTCTGGGAGGCGCGCAGCGCCGCCGAGGCCGACGTGCAGACGGAGGCCGTCGCGCTGCACGAGATCTCGGAGCGGGCCCGGGTCTATCCGCCCGAGGTCCGCGACCGCATCCGGGAGGATGTCAACGCCTATGTCGGACACGTCGTCACCACCGAGTGGAAGGCCATGGCCGAGCACGGCGAGGTGACGGAGCGCGGCACCGAACTGCTCGGCCGGGTCCGCGCGGACGTCACCGACTACGAGCCGAAGTCGGACTTCGAGGCGCAGGCGTACCAGCCCCTCGTCGACCAGGTGACCATCGTGGACCAGGCCCGCAACTCCCGGGCGCAGTCGACCGGGGCGACGATGCCGGGGGTGGTGTGGTTCGGGCTCATCGCCGGGGCCGTGATCACCATCGGGATGGTCTTCGCCCTGCAGATCCGGCGCACGCCGCGCGAGCTGGTCCTCGCGGGGCTGTTCTCCGCGCTGATCGCCTTCCTGCTCTTCCTGATCTGGGACTTCGACGCGCCCTTCAGCAGGGGCGTCTCGGCGTCGACGGACCCGTTCCTGAGTCTCTTCCCGGGGGCCGGTGACTGACCGGGAGCACTGCCACGCCGCCGGGGACGGCGACGGCCGACGCGCCGTCACCGTCCCCTGAGCGGCCCACACGCTTGCCCCATTCGCGCGACTGCGATCGCGGTGACGTGCACGGCTTCCTAGCGTTTCGGACATCGAGGTGCATTCCTGGCGCGAGCGGAACAGGTCCGCCGCTGCTCCTCGGGACCCGGAGGATTCACCATGCGCGCGATACCCGTCGCCTCGGTCGCACTGCTGGGCGCCGCCGCACTGTCCGCCTGTGTGCCGGCCGGCGCCGTGGGCTCGAACACGTTCGGCTTCACCGTCTCCCCCGCCACCGTGGCACCGGGCGGCGAGGTCACGCTGGCGGTGGGCCGTACCGCCGCCGGCTGCCACGGGCGGGTCACGGTCACCTCGCCGGTGTTCGACACGGTCACCATCCCCCGGGACGAGTCGTCCGCGACGGCCCGGGTCGACCGGGACGCCCGGCGCGGGGCGGTCTACCAGGTGACGTTCGCCTGCCGGGACAAGACCGGCACCGCGCAGCTGACCATCGCCGGCGGCGGTTCGCACCACCCGTCCGACGGGCCCTGGCAGTCCAAGGGCGTGCACGCCGGGGAGGGCGGCACCGTCGCCGGGTTCGACCTCAAGCAGATCGGTCTGGGCGCGGCCCTCATCGCGGGGGCGGTGGGCACGGCGTACCACCTCTCGCGCCGCCGTTCCGGCGCGGACGGCGCCTGAGCCGTCCGCGGCGCGCGCAGCACGTCGCCCCGGATCCCCACCGGATCCGGGGCGACGTGCTGCGCGCGTCCTCCGCCGTGCGGTCAGATCCGCCGCTCGGACCGGCGGCGCATCCAGAACAGACCGCCGCCGGCGACGGCCGCGGCGACGAGCCCGCCGCCGATGGCGATGTCGGTCGAGGTCGCTCCGCTGGAGCTGCTGCCGCCCAGGCCGCCGCGGACACCCCCGATGACGGTGAAGGCCGCGGGCCGGGTCAGCCGCCGGCCCGAGCAGTTGACGGTGATGTCGTAGGAGCCCGGCCGGGCGTCCTCCTTGATGGTGGCGGTGCCCCTGGACGTCTCGTTGGCTCCCCTGACCGGCGTCAGGTGGGTGGTCCGGAAGGCGTCCGAGGTCATCGTGCCGCCCTGGGGGCAGCCGTCGACCGTGACGGTCATCTGGCCGCCGCGGGCGATCACGCTGGGCAGGGCGACGATGTTGCTCGGCTGGTTGTGGTCCCCTCCGGCGGTGGCCGCGGGGGCGGCCAGACCGAGGACAGCGACCGCGGCGCCGGCTGCCGCGAGGGCACGAGTGTTGCGCATGTGATCCTCCGCGGAAGACGCCCCGGGTCCCGTCCCCGGTCGATCGGCGAGAAAGCGCCTCCCAGAAAGACCCTCAGTTGACCTGCGCGCAGCCGCATTTCGGGAATGGTCCGTCCTGGTGAGAGGGGTGCCGGGCGGGAACCGCGCCGGTGGATATCGCCGCAGGTCACGCACCGTCAGGAAAACTCCGCCGCCCGCCTCCCGGATGGCGCACGGAAGGAGGCGGCCACCACCCGTTCGCCGCCGCCCCGTCGCCGGTCCCCCGCACGCCGCTTAGCGTGCTCGTATGCGCGGATGATCCGGCGACGGCCGGACCGAGAGGGGAAGGCGAATGTACGACTCCGAGTTGGCCGAAGAGGAGGAGCGGCGGAGGAAGCGCGCTCCCTGGGGCGTGATAGCGCTTGTTCTGCTGACCGGTCTCGCGCTCATCCGCAACGGCTCGGGGGAGTTCGACGTGGGCCCGCCCCAGCCGGCGTCGGCCGCCGCCGCCCCGGACACCCGCGCGGCCCCGGGCGACGCCGCCGCCCCCGGCGTCGCCCCGCTGCCGTACTCGGTGCCCGACCGGGTCTCCATCCCCGCCATCCAGGTCGACGCGCCGGTCATGGGCGTCGGTCTGGACGCGGACGGCTGGGTCGACGCGCCCCCGCCCGAGGACCCGAACCTGGCCGGCTGGTTCACCGGCGCCGTCTCCCCGGGGGAGAAGGGCACCGCGGTCGTGGTCGGCCACGTCGACAACCAGCAGGGCCCCGCGGTCTTCTACGGGCTCGGCGCCCTGAAGAAGGGGAACAAGGTGGAGATCCACCGCCAGGACGGAAAGACCGCGGTCTTCGAGATCTACGGCATCGAGGTGTTCGAGAAGGACAACTTCCCGGGCGACCGGGTCTACGGCTCGAAGGGCACCCCGGAACTGCGGGTCATCACCTGCGGCGGCGGATTCACCAAGCAGAACGGCTACGACGGGAACGTCGTCGCCTTCGCCCGCCTGGCCGAGGTCCGCTGAGCGTGCCCCGGCCCGGCGGGCGCGGCGGTGGTCAGATCAGGCGCCGGCGGGGAATCGTGAGGTGGTATCCGGAGTCGAGCAGCCGGGGCAGGTAGCGCCGCAGGGCGCGGACACTCTGCGAACGGTTTCCCCCGGCGTCGTGCGAGAGCACCACGACGCCGGGGGCCGCGCCTTCCTCGACCCGGTCGACGATGGTGCCGGTGCCGGGTGTCGTCCAGTCGAGGGTGTCCACGGTCCAGGCGAGCGGCTCCATGCCGAGTTCCGCGCCGAGCTGGAAGGTGGTGCGGTTCCAGGCTCCGTAGGGGGCCCGGAACCAGCGGGGCGCCTCGCCGTAGGCCTTCTCGACGACCTCGCTGGTGCGCTCCATCTCGGAGCGGATGCGGCGCCGGGTGAGTGTGGTCAGCTGCGGGTGGGACCAGGTGTGGTTGCCGACGACGTGCCCCTCGTCGTACATCCGGGCTAGCAGGTCGCGGTTGTAGTCGGCCATCTCCCCGCACACGAAGAACGTCGCGTGCACCTCGTACTTCGCGAGGGTGTCCAGGATTGCGGGGGTGTACTCGGGGTGGGGACCGTCGTCGAAGGTGAGCAGCATGGTGCGGCCCCGGCCCGACATGCGCAGGATCGGTTCGCTGCGCACCGGGGGCTGGCGCGGGGCGGCACGCGGTGCCCCGTATCCGGTCAGGGGCTGGAGGCGGTAGGCGGAGGGCTTGAGCGGGCTGCGCTGCGGGGGGCCGGGGGCGGGGGCGGGCGGCCGGGCGGGGCCGTTTCCCAGCCCCAGGGCGAGGGCGCCGCCGGCGCCGGCCGCACCCAGGGCCGCGACGCCGGTGAGCAGGGTGCGGCGGGTGAACAACTGATCCTTCTCCATGACTCATCAGTCGCCCGGCGAGGGTGCGCCGCACCTGAGCAACACCGGTGCGGCGGCACGGAACCACCCGCCCGGCTCAAGATCACGAGGGTCTCCGATAGCCT
The DNA here is from genome assembly GCF_003112575.1 of Streptomyces ardesiacus. Classification (GTDB taxonomy): domain Bacteria; phylum Actinomycetota; class Actinomycetes; order Streptomycetales; family Streptomycetaceae; genus Streptomyces; species Streptomyces ardesiacus. The sequence continues at coordinate 793,436 of NZ_BEWC01000001.1, read as the reverse complement.
CACCGCGTGACGGAACAGCACTCCCATCGGTTCGAACGCGGCACGGACGGGCCCAAGGTCATCGTCGCCGGCGTGGACGGCTCCGACTCCTCGCTGCGGGCCGCCGCCTACGCCGGCGGGCTGGCCAGGAGGCAGGGCGCGCTCCTCGCGGTGGTGTACGTGCAGCCGGTGCTGGCCGGGGGTGCGACGCTCGGGGCGTCGGTGGCGGAGACGACCGACGAGATCGCCGAGGAACTGGTGGCGCAGATCCGGGAGGCGACCGAGCGGGTGAAGGGGATATTCGACGTCCGCTGGGAGTTCCACACGTTCCGCGGCGACCCGTACAGCGGGCTGGTGCGGACGGCCGACGAGCTGAAGGCGGACGCGGTCGTGGTGGGCGCCTCCGAGCAGGCCGGCCACCGGTTCGTCGGCTCGGTGGCGGTGCGGCTGGTGAAGTCGGGACGCTGGCCGGTGACGGTGGTGCCGTAGCGGGTACCGGGCCGTCGCCCCTCGCGGATCCTGTGTGCGTCCTGGGTCCGTTGTGCATCGTGCCTTCCGCGGCGGGCACGGGTGAGTCATCATGATCCACCGTCAGCCGTTTGCCGATCACGAAGAGGTGTGGTGCATGGCCGGGTTCCGCATGGGTGAGGGTGTTCTCCGCCGCAAACCCATCGAGCACATCGAGGAGACGGAGAGCGGTGGCGGCCTGGTCCGCTCGCTGGGACTGTGGCAGCTCACCGCGATCGGCGTGGGCGGCATCATCGGGGCCGGCATCTTCACGCTGGCCGGCACGGTCGCCAACGGCACGGCGGGGCCCGCGGTCCTCGTCTCCTTCCTCATCGCCGGTGTCGCGAGCGCGGCGGCGGCCCTGTCGTACGCCGAGTTCGCCGGGCTGATCCCGAAGGCGGGCTCCGCCTACACCTACGGCTACGCGGTCCTGGGCGAGCTGGTGGGGTGGTTCATCGGCTGGGACCTGCTCCTGGAGTACACGGCGATCGTGGCGGTGGTCGCGATCGGCATCTCGGGCTACTTCAGCTTCCTGGTCGGCGAGATGGGCGCCGACCTGCCGAACTGGATGCTGGGCGCGCCGGGCACCGGGGACGGTCACCGGGTCGACCTGTTCGCGGCCCTGCTGTGCCTGCTGATCGCGTACCTGCTGACGCTGGGCATCAGGAACGCCGCCCGCTTCGAGATGTTCGTGGTCGTGCTGAAGGTGCTGGTGGTGCTGGTGGTGATCGGGGTCGGCGTCTTCCACGTGAAGACCTCGAACTACCACCCGTTCTTCCCGTTCGGGGTCGGCGGGGCGTTCACCGGTGCGGCGACGGTGTTCTTCGCGGTCTTCGGCTACGACGCCATGTCGACGGCGGCCGAGGAGTCGAAGGACGCCCAGCGGCACATGCCGAAGGCGATCATCTACTCGCTGGTCATCTCCATGGTGCTGTACGTGGGGGCCTGCCTGGTGCTGACCGGCATGCAGAACTACAAGGAGATCGACCCGGAGAGCGGCTTCTCGACGGCGTTCAAGTCGGTGGGGCTCGGCTCGCTGGCCGACATCATCGCGGTGGGCGCCATCATCGGCATCCTCACGGTGATGTTCACGTTCATGCTCGGTGTGACCCGCGTGTGGTTCTCCATGTCGCGCGACGGCCTGCTGCCCAAGTGGTTCGCGAAGACGCACCCGACGCGGCACGTGCCGACCCGGGTCACCTGGATCGTCGGGGTCGCCTCCGCCGTGATCGCCGGCTTCCTGCCGATCGGCGAGGCGGCGGAGCTGACCAACATCGGCATCCTGCTGGCGTTCGTGGTGGTGTGCGCGGCGGTGATCGTGCTGCGCTACCGGCAGCCGGACCTGCCGCGCACCTTCCGCACCCCGTGGATGCCGTTCGTGCCGGCGCTGGGCATCGTCTTCTCGATCTGGCTGATCACGTTCCTGCAGTGGCAGACCTGGGTGCGGTTCGCCGTGTGGTTCGTGGTCGGTCTGGTGATCTACTTCGCGTACTCGTACCGCAGGTCGGAGCTGGCCGGCCGTTAGAGGGCGGCCAGGAATCCGGCGACGAGCGCGTTGAAGACGTCCGGCCGCTCCATGTTCGGGTAGTGCGCGGTGTCCTCGACGGTGACCGTACGTCCGTGGGGGACGCCGCGCACGAGCCGGTCGGCCATGCGCAGGTGGTCCTCGCTGTCGACGCCGCCGCGCACGGCGAGCACCGGTACGCCGATGCCCGCGAGCCGCTCCCAGGTGTCGCGGACCGGGATCCTGTGGTCGGGCTCACCGGCGGTGTGCTTGCGGATGGTGCCGAGGGCCATGTCGCGCTGACGGCGCAGCAGGGCGGGGTCGACGTCGTCCGCCGTGCGGTGCGGGCCGGGCACGAAGCGCAGGAACGCCTCCACCCAGGCGTCCACGTCGCCGGCGGCCAGGGCCCGGTTCCAGTCGGCCAGCACCGAGGTGGTCCACGGGTCCTGGAAGTCGGGCTCGCTGGTCCCGGCCCCGGACACGATCAGCGCGCGGACCAGGCCGGGATGCTCCAGGGCCGTGTCGACGGCGACGCCGCCGCCCATCGAGAGGCCAGCCAGGACCGCGGAGTCGATGCCGAGGTGTCCCAGCAGGGCGGCGACGTCGTCGGCCGGCCGGAAGGGGCGGGTCGCGTTGGCGGAGGCGCCGTGGCCGCGCGCGTCGGGGACGACGACCCGGTGGGTCGCCGCGAGGGCGCTCACCTGGTCGTCCCACATGCGGTGGTCGAGGAACCCGCCGTGCAGCAGCACCAGCGCCGGTCCCGAGCCGGTGTCGCGGTAGGCGAGGTCGCCGTCGGGGGTGGTGAGAAAACGGAGATCCGCAGCAGCAGTCATGACAACCAGGGTGTCATCCTGCTCCCACTTTGACAACCTGGATGTCATACTGAGGGGGTGACGGACCTTGATCCCCCGCTCCCGCCCGACGAACTCGCCCGCCGCCTCACCCAGGTGTACGACCTGGTCGGCCCGGTCTACCGGCGCGCGCAGCGCCTCGTGGAGCAGGGCCTGGCGCCCGAGGGGCTCTCCGTGGGCGTCCGCGCCGTGCTGGCCCTGCTCCACCGCAACGGCCCGATGACCGTGCCGCAGATGGGCCGGGCACAGGCGATCAGCCGCCAGTTCGTGCAGCGGATGGTCAACGACGCGGCCGCCCGGGGCCTGGTGGAGAGCGTCCCCAACCCCGCGCACCGGCGGTCGTCGCTGATCCGGCTCACGGACTCGGGCCGCACGGCGGTCACCGCCGTGCTCGACCGGGAGAACGTGCTCCTGGGCCAGGTCGGCGGCGGCCTGACGGACTCCGACCTCACCACCTGCCTGCGCGTGCTCGGTGCCATGCTGACCGCCCTCGACGACGTGGACGTCGGCTGACGCACACCCCCGCTCCCCCACGCGTCCGCCGCCCGGCTACTCGCCCATCACCAGCCCGTCCTCGGCGGCGCCCCGGCCGAGCACCACGTCGCGGATGCGGTCGCGCACGCCCCGCAGCTCGGCGCCCTTCTCCAGCGCGCGGTTGAGGTTCACCACCCGGCCGGCATCGACGTCGAACACCTGCGGCACGAACTCCGCCCTGGTGACCTTCCAGCGCTCACCGGCCCGGTCCGGCGGGGCGAAGGTGAAGCGGCCGATGGTCGACTGGTTGCCGCGCGGGTCGCGCACACCCTCGTCGTTGACCATCTCGCCCGCGATCTGGTCGCCCATGCCGTAGACCACCCAGGTGCCGTTGACCTTCTCGTAGGCCTGCGGGACGTGGGCGTGGGTGCCGAGGACGAGGTCGATGTCGGGGCGGTCGCCGGTGCGGGCGGCGGTCAGACTCCGGGCCAGCGCCGTCTGCTCCTGGTCGGGGGTGTCCTGCCACTCGGTGCCCCAGTGCATCGACACGACGACGACGTCGGCGCCGGCCCGCCGCGCGGCCCGGGCGTCCGCGACGACGCGCGCCTCGTCGATCAGGTTCACCGCCCAGGGCTGCCCGTCGGGGAGGGGGTGGCCGTTGGTGTGAAGGGTGTAGGCGAGGTGGGCCACGTGGGCCCGGCCCGCGCGCAGGACCGTCGTCGTGTCCGCCTCGCCCTCGGTGCGTGCGGTCCCGGCGTGCCGTACACCGGCGCGGTCGAGCGCGTCCAGGGTGCGGCGGATGCCGTCCGCCCCGTCGTCCGCGCTGTGGTTGGAGGCGGTGGAGCACCCGTCGTAGCCGGTGGCGGCCAGCGCCTTCGCCACCTCGGGCGGGGACTTGAAGAGCGGGTAGCCGCTGTAGTCGCCGTTCGCGCCGTAGACGGTCTCCATGTGGCACAGGGCCAGGTCGGCCGCCGAGACGACGGACCGGGCCCCGGCGAGCATGGGCCGGAAGTCGTAACCGGTGCCGCCCGCGTCGAAGCGGGCCCGCTCGATGATCGAGTCGTGCGGGAGCACGTCCCCGGAGGCGACCAGGGTGAAGGAGCCTTCGGCCGCGGCGGGCGGGGCCGGCGCCGGGGGTTTCGGCGGTTCGTGGTCGCGGGCCTGACAGGCCGCGCCCGCGGCGAGGAGAGCGGTCAGGGCCAGGGCCACCTGCCGACTGCGTGTGATCATCCGTTCACTCCGCTGGGTCGCACACACCGATGAAAAGTCACATTTACGTATGAACAGGTAAAGAGTGACGGCCCGTCACGGGCGGCTTCGACACGCCCATTAGCCCGTCCGGCGTGCTCCCGCGGGGTGTGCACCACCCCCGCCGACCGTTCGTCGAACCGTTCGTCGACGCGATCGACCGTCCGCCGCACACCCGTGCGCGCGCCCTGTCCCCGTCCGGCCCCCTGCGATGCCATACGGCCATGACGGCCGGAATCACCCTCACGGACACAGCGAACGGCACGACGACCGCCGAGCACGAGCTCGCCGCACTGCAGCGCGAGCACGGCCGGCCGCTCTTCGCACTGCTGCTGCGGCTCAGCGACGGCGACCGGCAACGCGCCGAGGACCTCGTGCAGGAGACCCTGGTGCGCGCCTGGCAGCACCCCGAGGCCCTGCGCGCCGACGACTTCGACTCCGTACGGCCCTGGCTGCTGACCGTGGCCCGGCGGCTCGCGATCGACGCGCGCCGGGCCCGACAGGCCCGCCCCGCGGAGGTCGGCGACGCCGTGCTGGAGAACGCACGGGTCTGCGCGGACCACGCCGAACGGGCCGCCGCCGCCCTCGACGTGCGCGAGGCTGTGAAGACACTCACTCCGGAGCACCGTGACGTCCTGGTGCTGGTGTACTTCCAGGGGGCGAGTGTGGCGGAAGCGGCGGCGGCCCTCGGCATCCCACCCGGTACCGTGAAGTCCCGTGCCTACTACGCGCTGCGCGCCATGCGCAGGGTGCTACCGGGATACGCCGCCGACCTGCGGTGAAACCGACCCTTTGGTCAAGCCTCCGTAAAGCGCCTTGCCCAGGACCCCGGTTGAGCAGTCGGCTGTCCTCATCCGTGTTCCGGACGGGGGTCCACGACCCGGTCGGGCGACGCGCACGCACCGGAGGAAGGCAGGAAGGGATGCTGCACAGAGGTCACGAGAGCACGGACGGCACCGGCGGGGGCGAACTGAGCGTTCCCATGGCGTGGTTGTACGCCGAGTACATCGCCGACGAGCTGCTGCGGACCGGCGACCTGATGCCGCCGACGTCCTTCGAGTTCCGCGCCGGACGCGACGCGCTGGCGCTCACCGTCTTCCTGTCCGACACGGACGGCGAACTGAGCGGCATCCGCGTCGTCACCCACCTGGAGACCTGGCTGTCCCTGACGGCCTACGACCAGCCGTGGCACGAGTGGGTGCACGGGCGGCTGGCCGAGGTCACGGCCGACGCGGTGGCCGCCGGACGCCACTCGCCGGACCTGGAGCTGGCCCGGGCGGCCTGGCGCTGGCTCCAGGACACCGAGTTGCTGGCCCCCGACCTGAACGCGGTCCCCGGCGGCGCGGCGGTGGGCGGCGAGGACGAGGGACCGAAGGTGTGGACGCCGGCCTGGCAGCTCGGGCTGCCGCTCGGGCACCTCGCCATCCACCTGTTCTAGCCGTCCCGCCGACCGCCCGGAGGGCCCGCGGCCCTTGTCCGGGGACGGACCCGGCGGCGTCCCGGACGCCTTGGTTGCGATTCGATCGCGGCTTGAGTGATTCGGCGGTCGGGCGCGTACGGGTGGGAGCACGGAGTAACCCCACCCGCACCCAACGGTACGAGGATTCGGCATGAGGTCCCTGGAAAGGCACGGCGACGTCGGCGCCTACGCGCTGGGTGTGCTGGAGGAGGCGGAGGCGTTCCGCTTCGAGGACCACCTCATGGAGTGCCCCCGGTGCGCCGCCCAGGTGACCGAATTCGGCCCCGCCACCCGCCAGTTGATGCTGTACCGGAAGGCCACCCCGCGCGTCGTCCACCCCCTGGCCGGGCCGGGACCGCGCCTGCTCGACCGGCTGCTGTCCGAGGTGGCCACCCGTCACCGGGCCGGCCGCAGGCGGGTGCTGTACGCCGTGGCCGCCGCCGTCGTGTGCGCCGTGGCCGGGCCCGGCGCCGTGCTGTACGCGAGCCAGGGCGAGCGGACGGCGCCGCTCACCGCGACCGACGCCCGGTCCGGGGTGTGGGCGCGGGTCACGGCCGAGGACGAGACCTGGGGCACGGGCGTGCGACTCGAGGTCCGGGACGGGACAGGCCCCCGCTCCTGCCGGCTCGTGGCCGTCGGCCGCGACGGCTCCGAGCAGACCGTCACCAGCTGGACGGTCCCGGGGCACGGGGACCGGTCGCACACCGTGCGCGGCGGGGCCGCCCTGCACCCGGACGAGATCGACCGCTACGAGGTGCGGACGGCGGACGGCGGACGCCTGGTGACGCTGCCGGCCGGGTGAGCGCGGGGCCGCCCCTCACTTCAGCAGGCGGGACATCCTGCGGTCCGCCAGCGGTTTGCCGCCGGTCTGGCAGGTCGGGCAGTACTGGAGCGAGGAGTCGCTGAAGGAGACCTCGCGGACGGTGTCGCCGCACACCGGACAGGGCTCCCCGGCGCGCCCGTGGACCCGCATCCCGCTCTTCTTCTCGGCCTTCAGCTTCCCGGCGGCGAGGCCCCGGGAGCGTTCCACCGCCTGGATGAGCGTGTCGCGCAGGGCCGCGTACAGGCGCGCGGCCTCCTCGTCGGTGAGGGAGGCGGCCAGTTTGAACGGGGACATCCTCGCGGCGTGCAGGATCTCGTCGCTGTACGCGTTGCCCACGCCCGCGATCAGGCTCTGGTCGCGCAGGGCGCCCTTGAGCTGCCGCCGCTCACCGCCGAGGAGCGCGGCCAGGCGCGCCTCGTCGAAGTCGTCGGCCAGCGGGTCCGGACCGAGCCGGGCCACGCCGGGCACCTCCTGCGGGTCGGACACGACGTACACCGCGAGCCGCTTCTGCGTGCCGGCCTCGGTCAGGTCGAAGCCCGCGCCGGTCTCCAGGGCGGCCCGCAGCGCGAGCGGCCCCTTGCCGGGCCTGGGCATGCCGCTGGGCAGGCTGTCCTTCCACTGCAGCCAGCCGGCCCGGGCCAGATGGGTCACCAGGTGCGGGCCGCCCGCGGTCTCCACGTCGAGGAACTTGCCGTGGCGGTGCACGGCGGCCACCCGGTGGCCCTCCAGCGCCGTGAGCGGGGGGTCGTACGTCTTCAGGACACTGATCGCCACGGGCAGGACCCGGACGATCTCGCGGCCGGTGAGGTGCTCGGTCAGGAAGTCGCGGAGCGCCTCGACCTCGGGCAGTTCTGGCATACGTCCAGAGTGCCACCGGCCGGCGGCGGGGCCAGTGGGGTCAGCCCGCGGCGTGCGCCACCACGAACTCCGCCCACACGACCTTGCCGCCGCCGCGTGCCTCCACGCCCCACTGGTCGGCGAGCGTGTCGACCAGGAGCAGGCCCCGCCCGGAGACCCCGTCGTCCCCGGCCTCGCGGCGGCGCGGCAGGGCGCTGGAGGAGTCCTCGACCTCGACCCGCAGTCGCCGGTCGGTCCCGGTGAGCAGCCGCAGGGTGACGACGGCGGAGCCCTCGGTGTGCATGAGGGCGTTGGTCATCAGCTCGTCGGCGACCAGCTCGATCTCGTCGCTCTGGCCCCTGGCCCCCCAGGAGCGGACCGCGGCGCGGATCATGTGCCGGGCCTCGGTGAGTCCCTCCGGGTCGCCCGGCGAGACGTGCTGCTGGACCCGGCCGAAGGTCCTCGGGGCGCCCGGGCCGTGGCGGCGCAGCAGGAGCAGGGCGACGTCGTCGTCGCCGCGGCGCTCGTCGGCCACGTCGATGAGCCGGTCGGCCAGGTCCCGCACGTCCTTCGGCCCGGAGCTGATCAGCGCCGTGAGCACCTCCAAGCCCTCGTCGAGGTCGGCGCCGGGCTGCTCGACCAGGCCGTCGGTGCACAGCAGCAGGGTGCTGCCCGGGTCCAGCTCCAGGGTGGCGACCGGGTAGGCGAGCCGCCCGAACTCGGCGGACAGGCCGAGCGGCAGCCCGCCCTCGACCCGGACGAGCCGGCAGGTGCCGTCGCCGAAGCGCAGCAGCGGGTCGATGTGACCGGCGCGGACCACCTGCACCACTCCGGTGCCCAGGTCGGCCTCGGCGTACAGGCAGGTCGCGAAGCGGTCGGTGTCCAGCTCGTGCAGGAAGACGGAGGCCCGTGCCATCACCGTGGCCGGCGGGTGGCCCTCGGCGGCGTAGGCGCGCAGCACGATGCGGAGCTGGCCCATGACGGCGGCGGCGTGCGTGTCGTGGCCCTGGACGTCGCCGATGACGGCGCCGACGCGGCCGCCGGGCAGCGGGATCAGGTCGTACCAGTCGCCGCCGATGTCCCGGGCGAGGCCGCCGCCGATGGAGGCCGCGCGGTAGCGGACGGCGACGTCGCAGCCGGGCACGGTGGGGATGGTGCGCGGCAGCATGGCCTGCTGGAGGCCCTCGGCGAGGTCCATCTCCTGCTCGTAGAGCATGGCCCGCTGCAGGCTCTGCGCGATGCCGCTGCCGAGCGCGACCAGGACGTTGCGGTCCTCGGGCGAGAAGCCGTACCGGTCGCTGTAGAGGAGCCCGATGGCGCCGATCGGGCGGGCCTGGGCGATCAGCGGAAGGTAGGCGGCCGAGGTGATGTCGAGGTGGGTGATGCCCGCCCACAGTTCGGGGTAGCGCGCGGCGAACTCCTCCGGCGACTCGATGAAGCGGGGGCTGAGCGTCCGTACGGCCTCGCTCATCGGGTAGGGCTCGTCGATCCGGGTGATCCGGGTGCCGGGGACGAAGCTGTTCTCGGGGCCGTCGGCGACCAGCCGGATGCGGCCGGCCTCGACCAGCCCCATCACCAGGCTGGTGGCGCCCAGCCGGGTGAGGCCGTGGGTGTCGCGCAGCACGTCGATGACGTCGTCCACGGTGCGGGCGTGCGCGAGGGCGGCCGTGGCGAGCTGGACGACGTTGGTGAGCCGCCGGCGGGCCTCGTCCAGCGCGTCCTGCTCGCGGTTGCCCGCGATGTCCGCGATCTCCTGGGTGGCGTCGCGGACGACGCCGATGATCCGGCGGGGGCGGCCCGTCTCGTCGCGGCGGATGTAGCCCTGGGTGTGCGTCCAGCGCAGCGTGCCGTCGCGGCGGCGCAGCCGGAAGTAGGTGCCGTAGTTCTCGCTGCCGTCCTTCATGGCCTGGGCGACGATGGTGTCGATGCGGCGGCTCTCCGCCGTCGGCACCCTCAGCGACAGCGACTCGGGGCGCCCGTCGAACTCCTCCGGGCGCAGGTCGAGCACCTCGTGGGCCTGGGCGTCCATGTGGAACAGACCGGCGTCCAGGTCCCAGTCGAAGCTGCCCATGCGGTTGAGCGCCAGGATCGGGTCCGGGTGGGCGGGCCAGTCGTCCGGGAGTGACGGGGCGCTCGCTCCCCGATCAGACATGGACCCCACCTTGCCAGGATTTGTCGGAATCTTCGAGTCCTGGTCCACCGGACAGCGCAGAGGGAGCAACGGCACGCCGGGGCGGGTACCCGGAGCCGGTACGAGAGGAGTCCGGCCGTGGAGTGGTTCACCGCACCCGACTACTGGCTGAGCCGGCTGGTCTTCCAGCGGGCCCTGGCCGTCGTGTACCTGGTCGCGTTCCTGACGGCGGTGCTGCAGTTCCGGGCGCTGCTCGGCGAGCGCGGTCTGACGCCGGTGCCCCGCTTCGTCGAGCGGGTGCCGTTCCGGCGGGCGCCGAGCCTGTTCCAGTGGCGCTACTCGGACCGGTTCTTCGCGGGCTGCGCCTGGGCGGGCTGCGCGGTGTCGGCGGCGCTGGCGGCGGGCGCCGACTCGCTGCTGCCGCTGTGGGGCGCGATGCTGCTGTGGCTGGTGCCGTGGGCGCTGTACCTCTCGATCGTCAACGTCGGACAGACCTGGTACGCGTTCGGCTGGGAGTCGCTGCTGCTGGAGACCGGCTTCGTCGCCGTGTTCCTGGGCAACGAGGAGGTGGCCCCGCCGGTCGTGGTGCTGTTCCTGCTGCGCTGGCTGCTGTTCCGGGTGGAGTTCGGGGCGGGACTGATCAAGATGCGGGGCGACGCGTGCTGGCGGAAGCTGACCTGCCTGGACCACCACCACGAGACCCAGCCGATGCCGGGCCCGCTGAGCTGGTTCTTCCACCACCTGCCCCGGCCGCTGCACCGCGTCGAGGTCGCCGCGAACCACGTCACCCAGTTGGTCGTGCCGTTCCTCCTGTTCGCCCCGCACCCCGTGTCGACGGCCGCCGCCGCCCTGATGATCGCGACCCAGCTCTGGCTGGTGCTCTCGGGCAACTTCTCCTGGCTCAACTGGATCACCGTCGTGCTGGCCCTGTCGGTGGTCCGCCTCCCGGCGGATCACCCGTCCGTGGCCGGCCCGCCGCTCTGGTACGAGGCCGTGGTCCTGGCGGTGGCGGCGCTACTGGTGTTCCTGAGCCACCGGCCGGTGCGCAACATGGTCTCCCGCCGCCAGGTGATGAACCGCTCCTTCGACTCCCTCCACCTCGTGAACACCTACGGCGCCTTCGGCTCGGTGAGCCGGGTCCGCTACGAGGTGGTGGTCGAGGGCACCGCCGACGAGGTGGCCCGCGAGGACGGGGACTGGCGGGCCTACGAGTTCAAGGGCAAACCCGGTGACCCGCACCGCTGGCCGCGCCAGTTCGCGCCGTACCACCTGCGACTGGACTGGCTGATGTGGTTCGCCGCGCTGTCGCCCTCGTACGCCGGACCGTGGTTCGCCACGTTCGTCGAGCGGCTGCTGGAGAACGACCGCGCCACGCTGCGGCTGCTGCGCCGCTCCCCGTTCCCGCCCGACGCGCCGCCCCGCTTCGTGCGCGCCCGGCTGTTCCGCTACCGGTACACGACCTGGCGCGAGCTGCGGGAGACGGGCGCGTGCTGGGAGCGGACGTACGTGCGGGAGTACCTGCCGCCGACCCGGCTCACCGCTTCCGGGTGAGCCGGGCGGGCCGAGGCGCTAGGCGCGCTTCAGCCGCAGCGTCATCAGCTGGAACGGCCGCAGCCGTACGGTGATCCGGTCGCCGTCCAGCCCGGGGGCCTCCGCGTCCGCCAGCGGGCGCTCCAGCAGGTCGGTCACCTGTACGCCGGTGGCCGCGAACCCCGTGGTGAGCGTGGCGCGGGCCCGGCCGCCGTGGGCCTCGTGGAAGCGGACCACGACGTCGCCGCTGCCGTCGTCGGCGAGCTTGACGGCGGTGACGACGACCGCGTCCCGGTCGACCGTGACGAGCGGCGCGACCTTTGCGGCGCCGCCCGTGCGGTGCCGCTCCGGCAGGTTGATCCGCCAGCCCTCGCGCACGGCGTCGCCGATGCCCGCGCCGGGCACCAGCGCGTGCCGGAACCGGTGCACGCCCTGGTCGGTCTCGGGGTCGGGGAAGCGCGGGGCGCGCAGCAGGGAGACCCGCACGGTGGTGGTCGTACCGCGGTCGCCGTCGGTGCGGACGGTGCGGGTGACGTCGTGGCCGTAGGTCGAGTCGTTGACGAGCGCGACGCCCCAGCCGGGCTCCTCCAGGTGCACGAACCGGTGGTTGCAGGCCTCGAACTTGGCCGCCTCCCAGCTGGTGTTGGTGTGGGTGGGCCGGTGGAAGTGCCCGAACTGGGTCTCCGACGCGTACCGTTCGGCGTGCACGTCGAGCGGGAAGGCGAGCTTGAGGAACTTCTCCGTCTCGTGCCAGTCGACCTCGGTGTCCACCTCCAGCCGCCGCTCCCCCGGGGCCAGCGTGAGGACCTGGGTGACGCGGGAGGAGCCGAAGGAGCGGACGACGCGCACCGAGGCGCCGTCGTCGCCGGGGACGACCTCGTCGGCGTCGGTGAGGTCGGTGACCGTGTGGCGGTAGAACGCGTCCACGTCCCAGGCGTCCCACATGTTCGGGAAGTCGGGGTGGAGCTGGAGCAGGTTGGCGGCCCCGCCCGGCGCGACGGTCTCGCGCTCGGCGGCGATGTCGTAGGCCGAGACCACCAGGCCGCGCCCGTCGATCTCGACGCGCAGCAGGCCGTTGTCGAGGACGTGACCGCCGCCGGGGCGAGGGGTCAGACCGGTGCGGCCCTCGGCGGCGGGGGACGCGGCGGCGCCGGCCGGGATCCCGGCCCGTGCGTGCGGGGCGGAGTTGAAGACCAGCGGGGTGTCGCCCTCACCGGCCAGGGCGCGCTGGGCGGCGTCGATGATCGCGTCCAGCTCGGCGGCGACGCGGTCGTAGGTGGCGCGGGCCTCGCGGTGCACCCAGGCGATGGAGGAGCCCGGCAGGATGTCGTGGAACTGGTGCAGCAGGACCGTCTTCCAGATGCGGTCCAGGTCGTCGTACGGATAGGGGAACCCGGCCCGTACGGCGGCCGTCGCCGCCCACAGCTCGGCCTCGCGCAGCAGGTGCTCGCTGCGGCGGTTGCCCTGCTTGGTCTTGGCCTGGCTGGTGAGGGTCGCGCGGTGGAGTTCGAGGTAGAGCTCGCCGACCCAGACGGGCGGCTCGGGATTCTCGGCCTCGGCCTTCTCGAAGAAGGCGTGCGGCGTCTCCCACTCGACGGTGGCCGAGCCTTCGAGGTCCCGCAGCCGGGCGGCCTTGGCGACCATCTCGCGGGTGGTGCCGCCGCCTCCGTCGCCCCAGCCGGTGGGGGCCAGGGAGTGCCGGGCGACGCCCTTGTCCTTGAAGTTCTTCGCCGCGTGGGCGATCTCGCTGCCCTTCATCGAGCAGTTGTAGGTGTCGACGGGCGGGAAGTGGGTGAAGATCCGGGTGCCGTCGATGCCCTCCCAGCGGAAGGTGTGGTGCGGGAACGTGTTCGTCTGGGACCAGGAGATCTTCTGCGTCAGCAGGTACTTGGCGCCGGCGGCCTTGATGATCTGCGGCAGCCCGGCGGCGAAGCCGAAGGTGTCGGGCAGCCACGCCTCGTCGTTCTCGACTCCGAACTCGTCGAGGAAGAACCGCTTGCCGTGGACGAACTGGCGGGCCATCGCCTCGGAGCCGGGCATGTTGGTGTCCGACTCGACCCACATGCCGCCGGCCGGCACGAACCGCCCCTCGGCCACGGCCTTCTTGACCCGCGCCCACACCTCGGGCCGGTGGTCGCGCACCCACGCCCACTGCTGGGCCTGGGACATGGCGAAGACGAAGTCCGGCTCGTCCTCCAGGAGGGCGGTCATGTTGGAGGTGGTGCGGGCCACCTTGCGCACGGTCTCGCGCAGCGGCCACAGCCAGGCCGAGTCGATGTGCGCGTGCCCGACGGCGCTGATGCGGTGCGCGGAGGGGACGGCGGGGGCGGACAGCACGTCGGTGAGGCGGGAACGGGCCTCCTCCGCCGTGCCGTTGACGTCCTGGAGGTCGATGGCGTCCAGCGCCCGGTCGACCGCGCGCAGGATCTCCCAGCGGCGCGGCGACTCCACGGGCAGCTCGGCCATCAGCTCGCCGAGCACCTCCAGGTCGAGCACGAGGTTCCACACCGTCTCGTCGAGCACGGCGAGGTCCATGCGGGCCAGGGTGTACTGCGGTTCGCTGCCCGCGGTGTCCTTGTCGCCGAGGCGGGTGGGCACGAAGGGGTGGTAGTCGAGGATGACGGGGTTGGAGGCGGCCTCGATGTGCAGGCGCACCTCCTCGCCGCCCTCGGCGGGAGCGGCGATCCGCACCCACTGGTTGCGCGGGTTGAGGCCCTTCACGGGAGTGCCGTCGGGGCGGTAGACCAGGCCCTCGCACTGGAAGCCGGGCATGTTCTCGTCGAAGCCGAGGTCGAGGATCGCCTCGACGGTCTTCCCGGCCCATTCCTTCGGCACGGTCCCGGTGACGCGGAACCAGCTGGTGCCCCAGGGCGCGCCCCAGCGGGCGCCGGTCTCGATGGGCTCGGGGTGGGCCGCGAGTCCCTCCTCGACGGGGACGGGCTCGCCGGGCGCGTTCCAGACCGCGACGTCCAGCGGGACGGACTCGGGGTAGAGGGCGGGGCGGACGCGCTCGTCGAGGACGCGCTTGAGGCGGGCTTCGACCAGGTCGCGGTCGTCATGCATGCGGGTGCTCCGGGGTCGGGGGCGGGTGGTTGCCGGGGTGGGTCACGAGGAGGGGGCGGACGTCAGGTACTGCTCCCCCGCCGGGCGGGGTCCGAACCGTGCGGGCCGGGGGCGTCGCGCACGGCGTCGGGGGTGACGACCTCCGTGATGCCGCGCGCGGCGAGGTGTCCGGTGTCGGCGGCGCGCGTGTCGAGGACGGTGGTGGGGCGGGCGCCGTCGGCGACCAGCCGGAAGAAGGCGTCGAAGACGGCACCGCCGGGGGCGCAGGCCGAGCGCGCCGCCGGATCGGCCGGAACGACGAGCGCGGTGGTGCGCGGGGCGGGGGCGGAACGGGCCCCTTCGCGGGCGGCGCGTGCGGCGCGGGCCAGGACCCGGGCCGTGTCCTTCGGCCGGCGGTCGTTGGTGAGGAGGCCGAGCCCGTACTCCAGCTCGGGGAAGTCGGCCAGTGTCCGGGAGACGTCGTGGGAGCACCACCAGGTGACGCCCCACAGGTCCGGGCAGTCCAGGGCGTTCTCGACGGTCGCCTCGGTGAAGGCGGCGGCGTGCTCGGCGGGCACGAGCGGGGCGGGGGCGCCGACCTCCTGGAGCCAGACGGGGCGGTGCGGGTCGTCGGCCCAGGCCTTGCTCAGCTCGACCAGGTAGGCGGCGTGGTGCTCGCCCGGCACAGAGGTGCGGCCGTGCCGCTGGGCGGTGCCGTTGAAGACCCAGGAGTGCACGGCCGTGACGGCGCCCCGCCGGGCGGCCTGGGCCGGGGTGAAGGGCTGGTCGTCCTGGTACCAGGTGGCGTCGTACTCGGCGTGCAGGTGCATCCGGCCCGGGGCGCCCTCCTCGCAGGCGGCCAGCATCCGCTCCAGCCAGGCGTCGATCTGGTCGCTGGTGGCGCGGTCCGGGTCGGGGTGGGGTCCCGCGGAGAACTGGTTGACCTCGTTGCCGAGGGTCATGCCGAGGAAGTTGGCCCGGCCGGCCAGGGCGGCGGCGAGGGTGCGCAGGTAGGCGGCCTGGCCCTCGACGACGTCGGGGTCGGTGAAGAGGTTGCGGCGGTGCCAGGTGCGGGTCCAGGCCGGGACGAAGTCGAAGCTGCTCAGGTGGCCCTGGAGGCCGTCCACGTTGACGTCGAGGCCGCGTTCGCCGGCCGCGTCGACCAGCGCCACCAGCTGCTCGACCGCGCGTTCGCGGATCAGGGAGCGGTTGGGCTGGAAGTAGGGCCACAGCGGGAAGACGCGGACGTGGTCCACGTCCAGGGCCGCGAGGGAGTCCAGGTCGGCGCGGACGGAGTCGATGTCGAAGTCGAGCCAGTGGTGGAACCACCCTTCGGTCGGGGTGTAGTTGACGCCGAAGCGCACGGCAGAAGGCATGCGGTGTCCTTGTGACGGGGGAAGCGGGTGGTTCAGCCCTTGACGGCGCCCTCGCCGACCCCGCGGAAGAAGTACCGCTGGAGGCAGGCGAAGAGGACGATGAGCGGCGCCACGGCGATGATCGTGCCCGCGGCGACGAGGCGTTCGTCGTTGGCGAAGGTGCCGTGCAGGTAGTTCAGGCCGATGGTGAGGGTGAACTTTGAGGGGTCGCTCAGCACGATCAGGGGCCACAGGAAGTCGTCCCAGGCTCCCATGAAGGCGAAGATCGCGACGACGGCGAGGGTGCCCTTCACGGCGGGCAGCGCGATCCGGAAGAACCGCTGCCAGACGTTGGCGCCGTCGACGAAGGCGGCCTCCTCGATCTCGTAGGGGAGGTTGAGGAAGGCGTTGCGCATCAGCAGCACGTTCAGGGCGCTCACGCAGCCCGGCAGCACCACACCGACCAGGGTGTTGTTGAGGCCCAGTTCCCGCATGGTGGTGAACTGGGCGATGATGATGCCCTCCACCGGCACGAGCATGGCCAGGATGAACACGAGGGTGGCGACGCGCCGGCCGCGGTAGCGCAGCCGGGCCAGCGCGTACCCGGCGAGGGCGGCGCCGACGCAGTTGGTGACGACGTTGGCGGCGGCGACCTTCAGCGAGTTCAGGGCGTAGTCCCAGACCGGGATGGTGTCGGCGACCCGTTCGTAGTTGTGCAGGGTGGGATCGGAGGGCAGGAACTTCGGCGGGGAGCTGAAGATGTCCTCGGTGGGGCCCTTGAGCGAGGTCGAGAGCTGCCACAGGAACGGACCGATGGTCAGGGCGAGGACGCCGAGCAGCAGCAGGTAGCGCAGGGCGAGTTCCCAGCCGCGCACGCGGCGCCCGTGCTCGTCGGTGATCCGGGGTTCGCGCTTGCGTTCGCGGCCGGTGGCGCGGGCCTTCCCGGCGGGCCGGGTTTTCTCGGCGAGGCTCACGCCTCCTCCTTCCGGTCGGCGCGCAGGACGAGCAGCATCAGGACGACGGTGACGACGAAGACGACGACGGAGAGGGCGGAGGCGTAGCCGACCCGGCCGGTGAGGCCGGTGCCGGTGCGCTGGACCAGCATCACGAGGGTGGTGTCCTCGCCGGCCGGTCCGCCGCTGGGGCCCGCCATCAGGTACACCTCGGAGAAGACCTTGAAGGCGGCGACCGAGGAGAGGGCCGCGACCAGCACCATCGTGGAGCGGACGGCGGGCACCGTGACGGTGAGGAAGCGGCGGACCGCTCCCGCACCGTCCACGGCGGCGGCCTCGTGCAGCTCGCGGGGCACGTTGGCGAGCGCCGCCAGGTAGATGATCATGTAGTAGCCGAGGCCCTTCCAGACCGTGACGCCCATCGCGCTGAGCAGGATCAGCCACTGGTCGCTGAGGAACCCGACCGGACTGGCGCCGAGCATCTCCAGCAGGGAGTTGACCAGCCCGCGTTCGTCCAGGAGCCAGACCCAGATCAGCCCGACGACGACGATCGAGGCGACGACCGGGGTGTAGAAGGCGGAGCGGAAGAAGGTGATGCCGGGGATGTTCTTCTGCACCAGCAGGGCGAGCAGCAGCGGCAGCAGGACCAGCGCGGGGACGACGCCGAGGACGTACAGGGAGCTGTTGCGCAGGCCGATCCAGAACATGTCGTCGTGGAGCAGTTCGCGGAAGTTGGCGAGGCCCACGAACTCGCCGGGCACCAGCGTGCGGCGGTCGGTGAAGGAGTTGACCAGCGTGGAGACGAACGGGTACAGGATGAACGCGCCGGTGATCAGCAGCCCGGGGGCGGCGAACAGCCATGGACTGGCGGGCAGTTGGCGCCGCACCCGCCGGGCGCCGCGGTTCTTGCCGGGGCCCGGGGTGCCGGTGGTGAGGGTGGGACTCGCCATGACGCCTCAGCCCTGCTGCTGGAGGAGCCGGTCGCACGCCTTGACAGCGTTGTCGAGGGCTTCCTCGGGGCTCTGCTTGCCCTGGAGCGCCTTGGCGACCTCGTTGCGCAGCTCGGTCTTCATCTGCTCGCTGAAGAGCACGGGCGTGTAGTTGACGGCGTCCTTGAGGGACTTGGCGGCGGCGACGCGCACGCGGGTCTCGTCGGTGCCGTCCTCCTTGGTGAAGTACGGGTCGTCCAGCGAGCCGGCGGTGCTCGGGAAGATGGCGACCTGCTGGGCGAACGACATCTGGTGCGCCGCGTCGGTGACGTAGTGCGCGAAGGCGACCGCGGCCGGCTTGCGCCCGCTCTGCGCGTTCACCATCAGGCCCATCACGTACATGTTGACGTGGCCGGTGCTGGTGATCTGGTCGGTGATGCCGATGTTCTTGTACAGACTCGGCGCCTGCTTCTTGAAGTTGGCGAGGTCGAGCGCGCTGCCCGGGTTCATGGCGACGGCGCCGGTGAGGAACTTCTTCCCGGAGGACTCCGGGGTGGCGGTCAGCGCCTGCGGGTCGAGGGCCTTGGCGTCGTACAGCTCCTTGTAGCGGGTGAGGAGTGCCACGCCCTTGGCGTCGTTGAACGCGAAGGCGGTGCCCTCCTTGTTCATGAGCGGTACGCCGTAGCGGCCGAAGTCCTCGATGGTGGGCACGTTGGCGAGGGTGGCGACCTCGCCGCCGGTCTTGTCGGCGATCTTCAGGGCGGCGTCGAAGACCTCGTCGTACGTCTTCGGCGGCTGCTCGGGGTCGAGTCCGGCCTTCTCGAAGAGGGACTTGTTGTAGAACAGGGGGCCGGTGTTGAGGTACCAGGGGAAGGCGTACGTGCCGTCCGTGCCCGGTATCCGGTGACTGGCCCAGGCGCCCTCCAGGTACTCCTTCTCGTACTGGCCGGCCGCCTTGTCCAGGTCCAGGGCGAGGCCCGCCTTGGCGAGCGGCGCGACGAGGTCCGGGGAGACGTTGACGACGTCGGGCAGAGTGCCGCCGGCGGCGTCGGCGCTGATCTTGTCGGCGTAGCCCTCGCCGGGCTGGTCGACCCACTTGACGTGGGTACCGGGGTACTTCTTCTCGAAGTCGGCGATCAGGCCCTCGAAGTAGTCCTTGAAGTTGGCCCGCAGGTTCCAGGTCTGGAAGGTGATGTCGCCCTCGACCTTGCCCGAGGCGTCGGCCGAGCCCCCGCCGTCACCTCCGGACCCGCAGGCGCTGAGGGGCAGGACGAGGGCGGCGACGGCTGCGGCGGCGAAGGTTCTGCGCGAGGTGGGCACGGTGGCACGTCTCCCTGAAGGGCGTCGGCGGTGGGATGCCAGCGACCATGCCCGGCGATTCCCCGGAAAGTCAATGGATTCCCCTCAACTAATGTCCTGCGTGCAGCATTAGTGCAGGTCAAGACCCCTATGAAGCGTCACTTGCCAGTCACCACTAATGCGCTTTAGGATCTTTCCACTCAAGCGCTTTAGCGCACGCATCGAAGTGAGGAGTGCGCATGGCGGCCAAGCGGCCCGCCGCGCGCCGGCCGACGATGAAGGACATCGCACGGCGGGCCGGGGTCTCCGAGAGCGCGGTGTCCTTCGCGCTGAACGACCGGCCGGGGGTCTCCGAGATCACCCGGGACCGGGTGCGCCGGGTGGCCGAACAGCTCGGCTGGCGGCCCAGCACGGCGGCGCGCGCCCTGTCCGGGGAGGGCGCGGCGACGGTCGGCTTCGTGCTGGCGCGGCCCGCGCACACCCTCGGCGTCGACTCCTTCTTCCTGCAACTGGTCTCGGGCATCCAGGAGGTGCTGGCCCGGCGGCACCTGGGGCTGCTCTTCCAGGTGGCGCCGGACGTCGAGGACGAGTGCGCCGTCTACCGGCGCTGGTGGGCCGAGCACCGGGTGGACGGGGTCCTCGTCGTGGACCCGCGCACCGACGATCCCCGCCCGGACCTGCTCGACGAACTCGGTCTGCCCGCCGTCGTGATCGGCGGGGCGCCGGACGAGCGCCATCCGGGACTGTCGACGGTGTGGGCGGACGACGCGGGCGCGATGGCCGCGCTGGTGGACGCGCTGCACGCACTCGGGCACCGGCGGATCGTGCACATCGCCGGACTGCCGGACCTCGCCCACACCGAGCGCCGGATCCGCGCCCTGCGCGCCGAGGCCGGGCGGCGCGGCCTCGGCGAGGTCGAGTCGGTGACCACCGACTACTCCGACGCGGAGGGCGCGGCCGTCACCCGCCGGGTCCTGGAGGCGCCCGCTCCCCCGACGGCCCTGGTCTACGACAACGACGTGATGGCCGTCGCCGGGGTCGCCGCCGCGTCCGGACTCGGCTTCTCGGTGCCGGCGGACGTGTCCGTGGTGGCCTGGGAGGACTCGGCGCTGTGCCGCATGGTCAAGCCGTGGCTGTCCGCCCTGTCCCGGGACAGCGTGGAGTTCGGCCGTACGGCGGCCACGGAGCTGACCGCCCTGCTCGACGGCGGTCCCGCCCGGACGGTGCGGGTGCCGGTGCCGCGGCTGATCGAGCGCGACAGCACGGGGCCGGTCCGGCCTCTCTGAACGCGGCCGGACCGGTACGCGCTCTCGACGCGCGGGCCGCGGACGGGCAGAGTGCTGTCCTGCGTACTCGCCGGTAACGGCGTGCTCGCCGACATCCCGCATCCCGTCACCGCACCCCGAGGAGCCCTCCGTGACCGACTGGGCCGGCCGCACCGCCACCGAGATCGCCGCCACCGTACGGGAGAAGCGGGCCACGCCCCGCGAGGTGGTGGCGGAGCACCTGGCGCGGATCGAGCGGCTGGACGGCCGTGTCGGCGCCTTCCGCGCGGTGCGGGCCGATGCGGCGCTCGCGGAGGCCGAGGAGGTGGGCGCGCGGGGCGATCTGGACGAACTGCCGCTGGCCGGCGTGCCGGTGGCGGTCAAGGACAACCTCGCGGTGCGCGGCGAGACCACCCGCGTCGGCTCGGCCGCCACGCCGCACACGCCCGCGGACGCCGACCATGTCACCGTGGCCCGGCTGCGGGCGGCCGGCGCGGTGGTCGTGGGGCTGACGAACGTGCCGGAACTGTGCGTCTTCGGCACCACCGACGGCGTGCTCGGCACCTCCCGCAACCCGTGGGACCCGTCCCGCTCGGCCGGCGGCTCCTCGGGGGGCAGCGCGGCCGCGGTCGCCGCCGGGATGGTGCCGCTCGCGCTCGGCAACGACGGCATGGGCTCGCTGCGCATCCCGGCGGCCAACTGCGGTCTGGTCACCCTCAAGCCGGGCCACGGCGTCGTGCCGGCCGGCATCGGCGAGGGCGACTGGTTCGGCATGTCCGAGAACGGGCCGCTGGCCACGACGGTCGCGGACGCCCGCCTGATGCTCGCGGTCCTCGCCGGCCGCCCCCTGCCGGACCGCGAGGAGCCCGGCGCCCTGCGCGTCGCCGCGTCGCTGCGCAGCCCGCTGGCCGGCGTCC
This sequence comes from Streptomyces ardesiacus, assembly GCF_003112575.1. Taxonomy (GTDB): domain Bacteria; phylum Actinomycetota; class Actinomycetes; order Streptomycetales; family Streptomycetaceae; genus Streptomyces; species Streptomyces ardesiacus. Next base: position 772,333 of record NZ_BEWC01000001.1, on the reverse strand, counting down.
CCGTCTCCCGGCCGTACGCGCGGGCGGTGCGCGAGGCGGCCGGTGTCCTGACGAAGGCGGGGCATCAGGTGCGGCGGGCGGACCCGCCCTACCCGGCGTCGCTGGGCGTGACCGCCCTGACCCACTGGACGGCCGGTACCTCGGTGGACGCGCGGAACCTCGACGCGCGGCTGCTGACCCGGCGCACGCGGGTGCACGCGGCCCTCGGGCGGCGCTTCGCCGCCCGGGTGCCGGACGGCGGGGGCCGGGAGCGGCTGCGCGCACGCCTGGAGCCGTTCTTCGCCGAGTACGACGTCCTGCTCACCCCGGCGCTGGCCCGCCGCGCCCCCGGGGCCGGGCCCTGGCACGAACGGGGCTGGCTGCGCAACGTGGTGGCGAACTCCGCGTACTCGCCGTTCACGCCGCCGTGGAACCTGACCGGCTGGCCCGCGACGGTGGTGCCGTTCGGCACGCTGGACACCGGCGCGCCCTGCGCCGTGCAACTGGTGGGGCGCCCGGGCTCGGAGGCGACGCTGCTGGAGCTGGCGGAGCGGATCGAGGCGCTGCACCCCTGGCGGCGGACGGCCCCGCTCGATTGAACGGCGTTACAGGGCGCGGTGCATGACGTGCAGGCCGACGCGGCCGTGCCGGGGGTGCTCGAAGGCGTCCGGGACCGTGCCCAGGACGGTGAAGCCGAGGGAGGTCCACAGCCGTACGGCGGGGTTGGTCTCGACGACGGCGTTGAAGACCATCCCCCGGTAACCCTCGGCCTTGGCGGCGGCCAGGACGTACTCGGCGAGGGCGCGGCCGGTGCCGCGTCCGGCCCGGTCGGGGTCGACCATGAAACCGGCGTTGGCGATGCGCGCGGCGGGACCGCCGTAGTTGGGGGTGACGTAGGCCGAGGCGACGACGGTGCCGGTGTCGTCCTCGGCGACGTAGACGCGTTTGGCGGGGTTCATCCACAGGGCCCGGGCGTCGGCCTCGCAGGTGTGCGGGTCCCAGGCGTAGGTTTCGCCGGCGGCGACGATGCGGTGCCAGAAGGGCCAGATGTGCGGCCAGTCGCCCGCGGTGGCTTCCCTGATCAGCATGGGCGTGAGTCTGGCACGCCCATGCGTCCGGCGGCTTCGGGGGTTGCGGACGGTTCAGTCCACGCTGGGCAGGATGTGCGGCTCGGCGAGGTCCTCCTCGTAGCCCGCGAGACGGATGGGGGCGGAGCGCGCCCACACGTCGAGGCTGCCGATCTCGCCGGGCCGGCGGCGCGCGCGCCCGCCGCCTTCCTCGGTGCGTTGTTCTGGCTTCGTCGTCGTTTCCGGTGTCACCGCGCACTCCTTATGTGTCGGGTCACCCTGGGGGCTGCCCGGCGCCCGTGTCCTGTCCCGGCACCCGGCGCCCACTCGGGTGTGAGTCGAAATGCAGTTCGGACGCGGTGGCGCCGGTACCTCGTGCGGGAGCGGGCCGCGGTGAACCGGCTCGCTCCATGACGGACCTCGGGTGCGGGTAGTGCCCTGTGCCGCCGCCCGTCCGCTTCAGATTAACCAAATGAGCGGGGGTGCGCTCTATGGCGCTCGAAAGATGGGAGAACCATTGCCCTTCGTTCCGCGCCCAGTTGGCCCATGTGTGCCCCGCTTCCTCCGCTTGTGCATCGCGCGCAACTCACCCGTTCGGCCTACGCCGGCGACCACACCTTCGAACGCGCGACGGGGGCGGGACGCGCAGTTAAGTCGCCGTTGGCTGCGCCGCAAGCTCGCCGCGCTCTGCTGCCCGTCGGCAACGGCTGTCTCGTGGGAGGACCGGGGCATGGAACTGCGCAGCGTCGAGGAGCTGATGGACCTGCTGTACGCCTGCCGGCGCGAGCAGCCCGGCGGCGAGGAGGCGGGGGATCCGTACGGGCACGCGCTGCGGACGGCCGCGCTGCTGCGCCGGCGCCGCCCGGCCGACAAGGAGCTGCAGGTCGCCGGGCTGGTGGCGCCGGTGGGGCCGCTGCTGGGTCCGGGCGACCCGGCCGTCCGGACCGCGGAGGCGGTACGGCCGCTGCTCGGGCCGCGCGTCGCCCGCCTGGTGCGCCGTCGGGCCGACCCCGGACCCCGGGCCCACGACGACGACCTGGTCAGTCTGTGTCAGGCGGACGAGGAGGCCCGCACCGCGGTCTTCGACGCCGGGGTCCTGGAGGACTGGCGCACGGTGCTGGAGCTGACGGCGGCACGCACCGCGCGGCTGGGCCGGGTGGAGTGACGCGCCGTCACCACTTGCCGGGTGCGTAGTCCTTGAGGAAGACGCCGTACAGGTCCTCGCCCGCCTCGCCGCGCACGACGGGGTCGTAGACGCGGGCGGCGCCGTCGATCAGGTCGAGCGGGGCGTGGAAGCCGGCCTCGGCCAGGCGCAGCTTGTCGTAGTGGGGGCGTTCGTCGGTGATCCAGCCGGTGTCGACGGAGGTCATCAGGATCTTGTCGGTGTCGAACATCTCCTGGGCGCTGGTCCGGGTGACCATGTTCATCGCCGCCTTGGCCGCGTTGGTGTTCGGGTGGCCTGCCCCCTTGTAGCCGCGGGCGAACACGCCCTCCATCGCCGAGACGTTGACGACGTAGGCGCGCCCCGACGGCGCCTTGCGCGCGGCCTCGGCCATCGAGGCGCGCAGCGCGCTGATGAGGATGAACGGCGACGTGTAGTTGCACAACTGGGTCTCCAGCAGCTCCACCGGCGAGATCTGCTCGATGGTCTGCACCCAGGTGTTGGTGTCCACGACGTCGGGGACCAGTCCGCCCGCGTCGATGGCGGTGCCCTCGCGGTGCCGCACCACGCTGGCGTTGCCGGCGACCAGGGCGAGGTCGGCCACCTTCTGCGCGTCGAGCCCCGAGGCGCCCAGCGGCAGCGCGGCCAGTCCGTCCACGGCGCCGGAGTTGAAGGCGCCGATGACGTGGTGGGCGGGCAGCGCGCCGGCGGGCAGCGGGGCGCTCTCGCCCTCGACCAGCGCCGCGTACGCGGAGGGCAGGCGCCGGACGGTCTGGGTGGCGTTGTTGATCAGGATGTCGAGGGGGCCCCGTGCGGCGACCTGCTCGGCGAGGGCGACGGCCTGGGCGGGGTCGCGCAGGTCGATGCCGACGACCTCCAGGCGGTGCATCCAGTCCCCGGAGTCGTCCATCGCCTTGAAGCGGCGGATGGCGTCCTTGGGGAAGCGGGTCGTGATCGTGGTGTGGGCGCCGTCGCGCAGCAGCCTGAGCGCGATGTACATGCCGATCTTGGCCCGGCCGCCGGTGAGCAGCGCGCGCTTGCCGGTGAGGTCGGCGCGGGCGTCGCGGCGGGCGCGGTTCTCGGCGGCGCAGTCCTGGCAGAGCTGGTGGTAGAAGTAGTCGACCTCCACGTAGCGCTGCTTGCAGATGTAGCAGGAGCGGGGGCGCTGCAGTATCCCCGCGATCGTGCCCTCCTCCGTGCGCGAGGAGGGCAGCAGGCCCTCGGTCTCGTCGTCGATGCGCTCGGCGGACCCGGTGGCGGTGGCCTCGGTGACCGCCTTGTCGTGGGCGGTCTTGGCGGCCCGGCGCTCCTGGCGGCGGCGCTGCTTGACCATGCGGTAGATGTGCGAGGTGGCGCGGCGGACGGCGATCGCGTCGGGGTGGTCGACGTCCAGCTCGTCGAGTTCCGCGAGCACGTCGAGGCAGACGGCGAGCCGTTCGGGGTCGATGCCGGGTCCGTGCGCGGAGGGGATCTCCGCCTGCGCGGACGCCCGGCCCGCGGGCGCCTCGTCCGTCGTCGCCGAGCCGTCCTGTGTCACCGTCATCGCCGTTGCCGTTCCCTGGTCGCCGTCGCGGCGCTCCGGGAGGCGACCGCTGTCGAACAGCGGATTTTATTTCAGCGCGCGGCGCGGATCCAAACCCGCCGGGGTCAGGGACGGCACGCCGTGAGCAACGTCTCCACCTCCTCGGTCACCGCGAGGGCGAGCCGGTCGAGGTCCGGCACCGCCTTCCCGTCGGCGACGAGGCCGAAGTGCACCTGCCCCCGGTACGTGGAGACGGCCACCGCGAGGGAGTGGCCGCGGGCCAGCGGCGCCAGCGGGTAGACCTCGGTGAGCGGGTGTCCGCCGAGCCGCAGGCCGAGGCTGGGCAGGGGCACGCTGGTGACCAGGATGTCGAACCAGAGCCGGGCGGCCCCCGAGACGAGCGGCCCGCCGATCCGGTGGCCGAGCGCCGGCACGTGGTCGGCGAGCAGCGCGACGGCTCCGGCGCCGCGGCCCGGACCGGCGTCCTTGTTGCGGTCCATGGCGGCGCGGACCGTACCGAGCCGGGAGAGCGGGTCGGGGTCGCCGACCGGGAGTCGCATGAGGTATCCGGAGAGCCGGTTGCCCTGGGGGTGCGCGGTGCGCGGGCGGCGCTTGGAGACGGGGATGAGCGCGCGGGGCGCGACGCCCTCGCTTCCGTCGCCGCGCTCGTCCAGCCAGCGGCGCAGGGCGCCGGCGACGACCGCGATGAGGACGTCGTTGACGGTGCCGCCGGTGGTCTTGCGGACGTGGTGCACGTCGTCGAGGTCGACGGCCACGCCCGCGATCCGGCGGGTGCCGGAGGACTCGGCGGTGAGCGCGGGCGAGGAGCGCACGTCGAGGGTGGACAGCGCCGCGGCGGCACCGATGTCCAGCGCGCGGCCCGCGTCGGCCAGGGCGTCGCGCAGCCGGTCGGGCAGCGCGCGCACGTCCGGCACCCGTCCGCGCGGCGGCCGCTCGGGGCGGGGCCGGGGTGCGGGCAGGTCCATCGGGTCGAGGACCCCGGCGGCGAGGGTCAGGGCGCGCAGCCCGTCGGCCAGGGCGTGGTGGAACTTGAAGAGCACGGCGAAGGTCCCGCCGTCGACGCCCGGCAGCACGTGCGCCTCCCAGGGCGGCCGGTCGCGCTCCAGGGGACGTTGCATGAGGCGCCCGGCCCGGGCGTGGAAGTCGGTGGCCGGGGCGTGCAGCCGCACGTGGTCGAGCGGGTCGAACCGGGGGTCGGGCTCGCGGGTGGCCCCGCCGAACGCGTAGGGCCGCCGCAGGGCCAGCGGCGGCTGCCAGGTGTCCTTGATCCTCATCCGCAGTCCGGGCACCGCGGGGGCACGGGCCGCGAGGAGGTCCGCGGCATGGGCGCCCGCGGTGGCCGGGCCGGCCTCGAAGACACCGAGCGCGCCCAGGTGCATGGGGTGCTCGGCGGACTCGATGTTCCAGAACGCCAGGTCGAGGGGAGCGAGCGGGTCGGGACTCAAGGGCTTGCCTCGCAAGGACGGCGCACGGCGGCGACGGGTGGATCAGCAGTCAATCCCCTTCCGTCGATTACGGTCAAGCACGGTCACGCTACGCACGGTTAACGGGGGATTAAAGTCCCGCCCCTTTCGCCAGGGGCGGGACCGGTGCGACTGATGCCGTGTCCGTGCTGACCTCGGCTCACGCCGTCGGCGGCGGCGGCGCCTGCGCCGGGGTTCCCCACCCGGACGGCTGCGGGCCGACTGGGCGCACCGCCCGCGCGATCAGGCGGTGCAGCCCGCCGGGACGGGCCGGGACGCGTCGCGGATGAGCGCCTCGTGGGCGGCCCTCATCCGCTCGACGTCCGGCTTGAGCACCTTGCGGTCGTAGGTCGTCAGACCGTTCAGCTCGCCCTCCACGTCCGAGATCTGGGTGTAGACGGCGCCGTTGCCGCCCCGGCAGACCAGGGCGCGCACCTCGTCGAGCTTGGTGAGGTAGTCGTCCGTGTACGTCCGCGGATCGACGTCGACGTACGACTGCTGCACGGACCACGCGTGTCCGGGCACCGCGAGGCCGAGACCGCCGTACTCGCCGGAGACCAGGGCGCGCCGGCCGTCCGGGGAGGGCGGCAGGGCGGGGCTCGGGTAGCCGTGCTCGTCCATGATGTCGCCGGCGCCGCCGTCGGCCCCGAGGTTCAGGCCCGACTGGTTGTTGACGAGCCGGGTCGGGTCCCAGGCCTTGGCCTGCTCGGCGACGCGGCCGATGTCGTACTGGCCCCAGCCCTCGTTGAAGGTGACCCACATGACGATCGACGGGTGGCTGACGTGTTCGTCGATCATCTCCTTCATCTCGCGCTCGTACTCGGCGCGGGCGGCGGTGGACGGGTTCTTCCCGGCGGTCATCGCGGGCATGTCCTGCCACACCAGCAGGCCCAGCCTGTCGGCCCAGTAGAACCAGCGGTCGGGCTCGACCTTGATGTGCTTGCGCACCGAGTTGAAGCCGAGCTGCTTGTGCAGCTTCAGGTCGTACGCGAGGGCCTCGTCGGTGGGCGCGGTGTGCAGCCCGTCGGGCCAGAAGCCCTGGTCGAGGGTGGCCATCATGAAGACCGGCTCGCCGTTGAGCAGGGTGCGCGGCACGCCGTTCACCTGGTCGACGGCGATGGAGCGCATTCCGAAGTAGCTCTCCACCCGGTCGTGCCCGACGGTGACCTGCAGGTCGTACAGGAAGGGGTCGTCGGGGGACCACAGGCGCGGGTCGCGGATCTTCAGGGTCAGCGGTTCGCCGGTGCGTCCGCTGACGGTGGCGACCTTGCGGTGCCCGGCGTACGCCGTGGCCTTGACGCGTACGCCGTCGCGCACGCCCTTCGGCTCGACGGTCAGGGTGCTCGCTGCGACGTCCGGGGTGAGCTTCAGCGAGTCCACGTGGTCCCGGGCGACCGGCTCCATCCACACGGTCTGCCAGATGCCGGAGCTGGGCGTGTACCAGATGCCGCTCGGGTCCAGGCGCTGCTTGCCGAGCGGCGGGTTCTCGCCGTTCGCCGCGTCCGTCGGGTCGTAGACGCCGACGATCAGCTCCTGGGTGCGGCCGGGCTTGAGGGCGTCGGTGACGTCGGCGCTGAACTTGTCGTAGCCGCCCTTGTGGTCGGCGACCTTGACGCCGTTGACGTACACCTCGGACTGCCAGTCGACGGCGCCGAAGTTCAGCTTCAGCCGCTGGGAGGAGCCGATGTGCCAGTCACGGGGCACGGTGAAGGTGCGCCGGTACCACATGCGGTCCTCGTGCCGCTGGATGCCGGAGAGCTGGGACTCCACCGGGTACGGGACGAGGATGCGCTCCTTGAGGTTCTTGCCGACCGGCGGCTGCTCCCCGGCCTCGGCGGCGGCGAACTGCCAGCGTCCGTTGAGGTTCTGCCAGTCCTCGCGCGTCAACTGCGGGCGGGGGTACTCGGGAAGGGCGTTGTCCGGCCCCACCTCGTCGGCCCAGTCCGTGCGCAGCTCGTAGGTGGACGCGTTGCCGCCGCTGCTCCAGAAGGCGTTGACAACGTTGCCCTGAGCGTCGGTGAGGCCGCCCTCGCCGTCGTAGCGGACGTCGGCGGTGCCGGGGGCGTCGCCGTTCTTGTTGCCGACGACGGGCTGGTCGAGGGCGACGAGCAGGGCGCTCGGGTCGGCGGGGTCCAGCTCGGCCTCGCCGAGGGGCCACGTGGCGCCGCCGATCACCGCTTCGAGGTGGTCGGCGAGTCCGGCCGGGGGTGCGGTGAGGGGGCTCGCGAAGTCGAGCCTGAGGGTGCGGCCGGTGGACTGGACGGTGGTCGCCGTCGCGCCGTTGTAGTCGAACCCGTCGGGCAGGCGGAACGCCGACTGCGGGATCGCCTCCTTGCTGCCGCCGGGCTCGGTCCAGCGCAGGTGGAGGTTGGAGCCGCCGTAGTGCTCGAAGTACTCCAGCTTGATGTCGTAGGACTGGCCGGCCGTCAGCTCGATCGGCTCGGCGGTCTGTTCGCGGTCCCAGTCGTCGACCCAGTGGTCGATGGCGAGCCGGCCGCCGATCCAGAGGCGGAAGCCGTTGTCACCGATGATCGAGAAGGTGTGGGCGCCGGTCTTCTCCGGGACGAGCTTGCCGGTCCAGCGGACGCTCACGTCGTCCGACTGCCCGGTGGCGAAGGCGAGTCGCGGCTCCAGGGTGTCGAAGTCGAGCTGCGGATCGAAGCCGGTGGCCTTGAGTTCATGGAAGTCGAAGGCGCCGGGGGCGGACTGGGTGTAGTACTCGCCCTTCAGGCCGTGGATCTCCGCGGTGTCGTGGGCGTCGGCCGCGTGGGCGGCGGGGACGGCGGCCAGGCCCGCGACGCCGAGCGCGGCGGCTAGCAGCAGCGCGAGTCTGTCTCTGAGTCGTTTGGTGCGCACTGACCCTCTCCTCGAGAACGGGTGGTGGCCGAATGGCTCAGGACATCGATGTCATACATCGATGTAACGGCGGATGTGCAGTGGCATGACAGCACGGATTCCGCTTGACGTCCAGGGACATGACAACGGCCCCGGGCGCCGCACGCGGATCGCGTCCCCCGCGCGCCCCGGGGCCGTCGCCCCTCCGTCACGGCACCCGCTGCCCCTTGCCCAGCGCGATCACGCCGCCCTTGGAGACGGTGTACAACTCGCCGTCCCGCTGCGGGTTGACGCCGATCGTCGCCCCCGGCGGCACCTGTACGTTCTTGTCCAGCACCGCTCCGCGCACCACCGCGCCCCGGCCGACGTGCACGTTGTCGTGGAGCACCGAGCCCTGCACGACCGCCCCGGGGTCGACCACCACGCCCGGGGACAGCACGGACCGGGTCACCTGCCCCCGGATCAGGCAGCCCGCGCTGACGATCGACTCGCCCGCGATGCCGCCGGCGTTGAAGCGGGCGGGCGAGAGCTGGGTGGAGTGGGTGTAGACCGGCCAGTCGCGGTTGTAGAGGTTGAACGCGGGCCGCTCGGCGATCAGGTCCATGTGGGCGTCGTAGTAGGCGTCCAGCGTGCCCACGTCCCGCCAGTACCCCTGGTCCCGGGAGGTCTCCCCCGGCACGTGGTTGGCGCTGAAGTCGTACAGCGCCGCCTCCCCCCTGTCCGTGAGCTGGGGCAGGATCGAACCGCCCATGTCGTGCACGGAGTCCGCGTCCTCGGCGTCCCGCTGCAGTGCCTCGACGAGGGCCTTGGTGGTGAAGACGTAGTTGCCCATCGAGGCGAAGACGCACCCGGGGTCGTCGGCGAGGCCCGGAGGGTCGGCGGGCTTCTCCAGGAATCCGGCGACCGTCTGCCCGTCGGAGCCCGGGGTGATCACGCCGAAGGACGGCGACTCGGCACGCGGGACCCGTATCCCGGCGACGGTGACGCCCGCACCGGACTCGATGTGCTGGGCCAGCATCTGGCGCGGGTCCATCCGGTACACGTGGTCGGCGCCGAAGACGGCGACGTACTCGGGCTGTTCGTCGTGGACCAGGTTCAGGGACTGCAGGATCGCGTCGGCGCTGCCCAGGAACCAGCGCGGACCGAGGCGCTGCTGGGCGGGGACCGGGGTGACGTAGTTGCCGAGCAGGCTGGACATCCGCCAGGTGGTGGTGATGTGCCGGTCCAGGGAGTGCGACTTGTACTGGGTGAGCACGCAGATCCGCAGGATGTCGGCGTTGACCAGGTTGGACAGCACGAAGTCGACCAGCCGGTAGGTGCCGCCGAAGGTGACCGCGGGTTTGGCGCGGTCCGCGGTCAGGGGCATCAGGCGCTTGCCCTCTCCGCCCGCCAGGACGATGCCGAGCACCGAAGGACCTCCACGACGCATGGCCGCTCCCCTCACCCTCGTTCACCCCGGCCGCCCCGGGCGGGGCGGCCTAAGCCCGCTTGAGGATCTCCTCGTACAGCCGGACGGTGCGCCGCGCGACCGCCTCCCAGCCGAACTCCTCGACCGCGCGCGCCCGGCCCGCCGCGCCCATCCGCCGGGCGGTGTCCGGGTCGCCGAGGACGGAGTCCAGTGCGTGCGCGAGCGCCGCCTCGAAGTCGTCGTCCCCGACACCCTCGTACGCCACGAGTACCCCCGTTTCGCCGTCGGCCACGACCTCGGGGATGCCGCCCACCCGGGAGGCCACCACGGGGGTGCCGCAGGCCATCGCCTCCAGGTTGACGATGCCGAGGGGCTCGTACACGGACGGGCAGACGAAGACGGCGGCGTGGGTCAGGAGCTGGATCACCTCGGAACGCGGCAGCATGCGCGGCAGCCAGTGCACGCCCTCGCGGGCCCGGCTCAGCCCGGCGAACAGGTCGCGGAACTCCCGGTCGATCTCCGGGGTGTCGGGGGCACCCGCGCACAGCACGACCTGCGCGGCCGGATCGACGTCCCGCACCGCGCGCAGCAGGTGGGGCACGCCCTTCTGGCGGGTGATGCGCCCGACGAACAGGACGTACGGGCGGGAGCGGTCCAGGCCGATCCGGTCCAGCACGTCCGTCTCGGGGTCGGGCCGGTAGAGCCGGGTGTCGATGCCGTTGTGCACGACGTGGACCCGGGAGGCGTCGAGCGCCGGGTAGCAGCCGAGGATGTCGTCCCGCATCGCACCGGACACGGCGACCACCGCGTCGGCCGCCTCGACGGCGGTGCGCTCGGCCCAGCCGGACAGGGCGTAGCCGCCGCCGAGTTGCTCGGCCTTCCAGGGCCGCAGGGGCTCCAGGGAGTGGGCGGTCACGACGTGCGGGACGCCGTACAGCAGCTTGGCGAGGTGGCCGCCGAGGTTGGCGTACCAGGTGTGGGAGTGCACCAGCTCGCGCCCTTCGAGGGCGGCGGCCATGGCGAGGTCCACGGAGAAGGTGCGCAGCGCGTCGTTGGCGCCGTCCAGCACCTGCCAGGGGCGGTGCCGCAGCACGCCGTCGGTGCGTCCCTCGCCCCAGCTGTGCACGTCCAGGTCGACGAGTCGGGCGAGTTCCCGGGCGAGGAACTCGACGTGGACTCCGGCGCCGCCGTACACGTCCGGCGGGAACTCACGGGTCAGCAGTCCCACGCGCACCCGGAACCTCCCGTCTCGGCGGCTGGTTCCCACATGGTCACCCAGAGCGGGCGCCGGGGGAAGAGCGCGGTGCCCCCGGGGGACGGGAGAAGCAGCAGTCGCCGCAGACCCCGGTCCCGGGCACCCGGTAGTAGAGGCAGCAACTGCGGCGCCGGAACGGGAGGTCCGCGGCGGCCGCGGCGAGGGTGCCGGTCCCGGCGAGCCGGGGGTGGGCGAGCAGTCCCGCGGTCAGCGACCGGACCTGGGCGGCGGTGTCCGCGCGGCCCTCCCGGCGGGCCCAGCGGTCCAGTTCGCGGCCGGCGCCGGCCAGGGCGGAGGCCGCGTTGCCCCACAGCAGGCCGGTCGCCACGCCGTACCGGGTGCGCACGGCGGCGGTCAGCGGCGCCAGGTGGGCGGCGAGCACGACGTCCGCGACCGTGGCGGTGTCCCCCGGCAGCGGACGCACCTCGGCGAGCCACAGGTCGTCCGGGGCGCCGGCGTCGGGGTCCCAGCGCAGCAGGCGCGGATCGAGGTCGGGGACCGCGCCGTAGAGGACGGCGCAGGCCAGCGTCACCGACCACAGGCGGGCGGCCAGCCCCTGGTGGGCCACGGAGGCGGCGACGCGGGTCTCCCCGGCGCCGAGTGCGGCGGCGACCTTCCGCACCCGGAGGCCCAACGGGTCCGGCTCGACCGGGAGGTGCCCGTCCGGCGCGGTTTCCTCGTGCCCGCGCTCGGGCATGTGCTCGCGCTCGGGTGCGCGTGCGGGTGCGGGTGCGGGTGCGTACGCGTGTACGAGCGGTACGGCGGCGCCCGGCCGACCGGACGGCGACGGCGGCCGCGACGTGCGCAGGACGCTGAAGCCGCCGAGCGGGCGGAGGGCGGCGAGGGCGGGGTCGAGGTCCACGCAGAGCAGTACTACCAGGGCCCTCGGGGACGCCGGACCAGGGGTGGGGGCCGGAAGTCGCCCACCCAGGGGAGGACGGCGGGGCCGTCGTACTCCATCGGCAGTAGGACGCGAAGAATGCTCAGGGACGACGACGGGAAGACCCCGGGACGGCATCGTGTTGTTCATGGATGACGACCGTTCGCCGCGCCGGGCCCAGCGCCCCCGCCTCACGCAGAGGAGCAGCCGATGAGCGCCCTCGCGTTGTCCGTGCTCCTGTCGCTGGTCTCCGCCGTGGCGTACGCGGGCGGAGCGATCGTGCAGGAGCAGGTCGCGGTGTCGTCACCCGCCGCTCAGTACGCTCCGCTGCGCCGGCCCGGCTGGTGGGCGGCGGTCGCGCTCAACGGCCTCGGCGGTCTGCTGCACGTCGTCGCCCTCGCGCTCGGTCCGCTGAGCCTGGTGCAGCCGCTGGGAGCGCTCACCATAGTGTTCGCGCTGCCCATGGCGGCGCTCTTCGTCGGCCGCAGGGCCGGTGCGACCGCCTGGCGGGGCGCGGTGATGGCCACGGTCGGACTCGCCGGTCTGCTGTCCCTGGTCGGCGCCTCCGACGCGCAGTCGCTCGACACGGCACAGCGGATCGGGGCGGCGCTGGTCACGGGCGGAGCGGTCGTGGCGCTGATGATCGCCGGCCGGGCCGTGCACCGCCACCCGGCGGTCCGCAGCATCCTGCTGGCGACCGCGTCGGGCATCGCCTTCGGCATGTCCTCGGTGTTCACCAAGACGGTCGCGGTCGACTGGACCGGCGGGGTCTCCGCCGCCGACCTGCCGTCGCTGGCCGTGATCGGCGTCCTCGCCACGGCCGGCATGGTGCTGTCCCAGGCCTCCTACCGGGGCGCGGGTCTGGCCGCCCCGCTGGCCACGCTGACGGTCGTGAACCCGGTGGTGGCCGCCGTCGTCGGCATCACGATGTTCGGCGAGATCTTCCGCTACGGCACGACCGGCACGGCGCTCGCGCTGAGCTGCGGCGTGGTGGCCGCGGGCGGGCTGATCATGCTGACGACGGAGCGGATCGCCCGGGAGGGCGCCGGGGCCGCCGAGCCCGCGGCGTCCCCGTCCGGGGACGCCCTGACGCCCGCGGAGGCCGGGGCTACGGCGGGCGGAACGACAGGGGCCGGGGCGACGGTGGCCCCCACGGCGGTGGCCGAACCCGTGGCGGCCGGAGCGACGGCCTACGAGACCATGGCCGCCGGACCGGTGCGGTCCACGGCGGCGCTCGTCGCACCGGAACCCGTGGCGTCGGTGCCGGTCGTGCCGGAGCCCGTAACGTCGGTGCCGGTCGTGCCGGAGCCCGTCACTGCAGAGCCCGTCGCGCCGGTGCCGGTGCCGGAGGCCCGGCTGTCGGCCAAGGTGCTCGTGCCCTCCCCGGTGGCCTCGCCGGTCACGCCGGTCACCGCCCCCGCCGAGGAGGCGTACGACGCCCGGCCGCCGGCGGACCGCCCCGCCCCGACGCTCTCCTACGGCGCCTTCTACGGCGGCCTGTTCGTCCCGCCGCCCGTCTTCGGCCGCCGACGGGTCCGGATCAGATCCTGACGCCGCCGGCCCGCAGGTACGCCAGCGGGTCGACGTCCGAGCCGAAGCCGGGTCCGGTCCGCACCTCGAAGTGCAGGTGCGGGCCCGTGACGTTCCCGGTGGAGCCGGAGCGTCCGAGGCGCTGACCGACCCCCACCGACTGACCGGCCTTCACGGAGATCGCCGAGAGGTGCGCGTACTGGGAGTAGCGGCCGTCACCGTGCCGGATCACCACCTGGTAGCCGTACGACCCGCCCCACCCCGCGCTGACGACCCGGCCGGCCGCGACCGACTTGACGGAGGTGCCGGTGGGAACGGGGAAGTCGACTCCGGTGTGGTAGCCCTTGGACCAGGAGGAGCCCGTCTTGTGGTACGGCGTTCCGGTGGCGGCGTCGACCGGGGCGACGACGGCTTGGTGGGTGGCGGCCTTGCCACTGCCGGAGGGCGACTTCTTCGGCGCCTTCCGCGGCTCCTGCCGTTTCTGCTGCTGCGGCTCCGGTTCCTGCTTCTGCGGCTTGGCTTGTTTCTGCTGCCTCTCCTGCCGCTCCGGCTTCGGCTGCTTCCGCTGCCCGGCCTGTTTCCCGGCCGGGGCGCCGGACGCCTTGGCGGCCCCCTCGCCGCGCAGTGACAGACGCTGGCCGGGCAGGATCAGGTCGGGATCGGATCCGATCGCGCCCCGGTTGGCCTCGTACAGGCGCTGCCAGCCGCCCCGGACCTCGTGGGCGTCGGCGATGCCGGAGAGGGTGTCGCCGGTGACCACCTTGTACATGCGGGACGTGCCCGCCCGGGACTGGGGTGTGGTCTGCGGCCGCACGTCCTTGACCGAGTCCGTCTTCGGCACGGCGCCCGCCGCGGGCTTGTCGGTGGAGGGCTTCTCGCGGCTCTTCTCCGCCCCCGCTCCCCCGGCCGGCCGGACGTCGGGAGTGCCGCCGCCCCGGGTCAGTCCGGCCCGCTGCGAGCACACCGGCCAGGCACCGGGCCCCTGCGCGTCGAGCACCTTCTCGGCCACGGCGATCTGCTGGTCCCTGGTGGCGAGGTCGGCGCGCGGGGCGTACCGCGTGCCGCCGAAGGCCTCCCAGGTGGACTGGGTGAACTGCAGTCCGCCGTAGTAGCCGTTGCCGGTGTTGATGTCCCAGTCGTGGGTGGACTCGCAGGCGGCGACCTTGTCCCAGGTCGCCGCGTCGGCCGCCTGGGCCGTGCCGGTGCCGACGAGAGGGAGGGCCAGGCCGGCGCCCCCCGCCGTGACGGTCAGTGAGGCGCGGTTGATCCTGTTCGGCTGATACCGGCGGTGCCGGCCGCGTACGGCCATGGAGGTCCCCCTCGACATTGCGTCAGGAGCGGCAAAAGTAAGCGCCGCGAACAGGCCATGACAAGACGGCAACCGGCCGGTTGGCGGCCCCGCGTGGCCGGGACCGAGCGACCGTCGGCGGGTGGAGGAGCCCGCACCGCCCGCTGAGGCATCGGCCCCCTTCCTCCCGTACTGAAGCCCGGGGGAGCACGACGTGCGACGCGTACGGAAGTCCGGGCAGCACGAAGAGCGACCGTCGTACCGGCACGTCAGCATGATCGAACGGCGGAATTGGCGATACTGGCGGTCACCGGCACCACAGACACCAAGGTCATTAGGAGCCAACGCAATGAGCACTACAGCGCAGATCGGCGTCACGGGTCTCGCGGTCATGGGCCGCAACCTCGCCCGCAATTTCGCCCGCAACGGCTACACGGTCGCGGTGCACAACCGGACCGCGTCGCGCACGCACGCGCTGGTGGAGGAGTTCGGGAGCGAGGGCGACTTCGTGGCGGCCGAGACCGCGAAGGAGTTCGTGGCGGCGCTGGAACGGCCGCGCCGCCTGGTGATCATGGTGAAGGCCGGTGACCCGACCGACGCGGTGATCCGGGAGTTCGCCCCGCTCCTCGAGCCCGGCGACATGATCATCGACGGGGGCAACGCGCACTTCGCCGACACCCGGCGCCGGGAGCGCGACTTGCGTGAGCAGGGAATCCACTTCGTGGGCACCGGCATCTCCGGCGGCGAGGAGGGCGCGCTGCACGGCCCGAGCATCATGCCGGGCGGCTCGAAGGAGTCGTACGCGTCGCTGGGGCCGATGCTGGAGAAGATCTCGGCGAAGGCGGCGGACGGGGCGCCCTGCGTCACGCACGTCGGTCCGGACGGCGCCGGGCACTTCGTCAAGATGGTGCACAACGGCATCGAGTACGCCGACATGCAGTTGATCGGCGAGGCGTACCAGCTCCTGCGCGACGTCGCCGGGTACTCCCCCGCGCAGATCGCGGAGATCTTCCGCACCTGGAACACGGGCCGTCTGGACTCGTACCTGATCGAGATCACGGCGGAAGTGCTGTCGCACGTGGACGCGGCGACGGGCAAGCCGTTCGTGGACGTGGTGGTCGACCAGGCGGAACAGAAGGGCACGGGCCGCTGGACCGTGCAGATCGCCCTTGACCTGGGCGTGCCGGTCTCGGGCATCGCGGAGGCCGTCTTCGCCCGCTCCCTGTCCGGTCACGCGGCGCTGCGCGAGGCCTCGCGCGGCCTGGCGGGCCCGAAGGCGTCGCCGCTCGGCGAGGCGGAGGCCGCGGCCTTCGCCGACCGCGTCGAGCAGGCGCTGTACGCGTCGAAGATCGTGTCGTACACGCAGGGCTTCCACGAGATCGCGGCGGGCAGCGAGGAGTACGGCTGGGACATCGACCTGGGCGCGGTCTCCGCGATCTGGCGCGGCGGCTGCATCATCCGCGCGGCCTTCCTGGACCGCATCCGCGCCGCGTACGACGCCCGGCCCGACCTGCCGAGCCTGCTGTCGGACGAGACCTTCGCCCAGGAGATCGCCGCCGCGCAGGACGACTGGCGCGAGGTCCTGGTCGCCGCGACCCGCCAGGGCGTACCGACGCCGGGCTTCGCCGCCGCCCTCGCCTACTACGACGCCCTGCGCGCCGAACGGCTCCCCGCCGCGCTGACCCAGGGCCAGCGGGACTTCTTCGGGGCGCACACGTACCGCAGGACGGACCGGGACGGCGCGTTCCACACGCTCTGGGGCGGGGACCGGTCGGAGGTCACCGCGTAGTACCCGCCCCGCCCGGCCTGCCCTCGGCCACTCAGGTGAGCGGTGGCCCCGGCTCGGGGTTCGGCACGGGCTCGGGCCCCGGCGGGACCGGCGACGGGGAGGGCTCCGGCGGACCGGGCGGCGGCTGGGGCCCCGGACCGGGGGGCTGCGGGCCGGGCCCGGGAGGCGGAGGCGTCGGCTGCGGGCCGGGACCCGGGGGCTGGGGCGGAGGGGTGGGCTCCGGGCCGGGGACCGGCGGCGTCGCCGGGTCGGGGCGCGGCTGCGGTGGCTCCGGGTCCGGGCCCGGAGTAGGACCGGGGGTCGGCCCGGGTGGGACGGGGTCCGGGTACGGGTTCGTCATGGCACTGTCCTCCGGCCAGTCGGTCGACGTCGGCTCTCTGGACTTGTCCCCCGCCTACCCGAGCGCCGCCACCCCACTCACCCGGCCGTAGGAGCCTCCGGGGTCCGGGCGGCCCGGGCGGGCCCGCCACCACCGCGGCTCCCGTCCGGGAAGGCGCACGGGGCCGAGTGCGCGGCGGCACGGCGGCGCGGCCATGTGTGGCGGCGCCGGCACGTGCGTCCCTCGGCGTTCCGCTCGTCCCCGGTCAGAACCGGTCCGGGTGCGCCACGAGCCATTCCTTCGCCGCGCGCAGCAGCTCCGGGTCGGCGGCGGGCGCCTCGTCCGGGTGCCGCTCGGCCCACTTCACGACGTACGGGCACAGCGGCGCGACCGTGACGCCCTCGCGCCGTGCGATGCCGTACAGCTCACGCGCCAGGGAACCGGCGATGCCTTTGCCCTCGTGGGCCGGTTCGACGATCGTGTGCACGGGGACGAGGGCCCGCGCGGGTGCGTCGAGCACGAAGTACTCGATGCGTCCGACGACCTCCCCGGCCGCAACCGCCTCCAGCCGTCCGGCCGGCCGGTCGTCACGGATCTCGATGTCACTCACGGCCACGCTCCTCGTCCCCGCGCCATCAGCGGGTCAGTACACCGGTACGTCAGGCCGACACGGCCTGCGGGCTGCGTTCCTGGTCGGAGCCCGGCACCGGCTCGGACGCGTCGGCACCCAGGGCGACGATACGGTTCTCGCCGTCCACGTGCACGATCCGGGGCCGCAACGCCCGTGCCTCGGCGTCGTCGACCTGGGCGTAACTGATCAGGATCACCAGGTCACCGGGGTGGACGAGGTGGGCCGCGGCCCCGTTGATCCCGATCACCCCGGACCCGCGCTCGCCCTCGATGACGTACGTCTCGAGCCGGGCCCCGTTGGTGATGTCCACGATGTGCACCAGCTCACCGGGCAGCAGATCGGCGGCGTCCAGCAGATCGGCGTCGACGGTCACGGAACCGACGTAGTGCAGGTCGGCCTGGGTGACGGTGGCGCGGTGGATCTTGGACTTGAGAACAGTGCGCAGCACTTTGTACTCCTATGTGACGGCTCCCCGCCGCTTTCTGCAGGTCAGGGGCGTTGTTCACTGTACATGAGCATGCCTTCGACTCGAAGACCCTCAACAACCTCCTGCGGCCAGGCACCTCGGACCAGCAGTCCAAATCGTCCGGTGCCAGGCAAACTTCCAGGCGCCCCTGTGCGAACCTTCCGACAACCACGATCTCCGCGTCGAGGCATGCCGGGACGGCACTCCAGGCATGTGCCGGCCCAGCACTCGAACCAGTAGACACCTCTCCTCGCCAGCCGGGTGAATCAAATCCACGGCGCTGCCCTCGGTCATCCTCACTCCCCACGCTCACATCGACTGCCGCCATGGTGCCGCGCGCCGGCAGCCGTCCCGCACAGGAGCATTGCGTTAGCCCGGCTGCGGTACCACCCCGACGAACACGATCACCAGTCGCGGGTCTTCGTGGCCGACCTGCGAGCGGTCTCGGCTCGCCGTGGCGTCGACAGTGAGGTGCGCGGACTGATTCGGCGACTGGTCTCGGCGAGCTGCGAGTTCGCCGACCTGTGGGCTCATCAGGAGGTCGCCGTACGTCGGGCCGACCGAAAGAGGCTGATGCACCCGGACCTCTGCGCGATAGAACTCAATTGCCTCAGCCTGCTGAGTGAGGATGGTTCGCAGCGGCTGCTGTGGTTCACCGCCCCGGTGGGCGGCGACTCGGCGGAGAAGCTGGAACTGCTCGCCGTCCTGGGCAGCCAGGATGTCGGGGCCGCGAAGCAGAGCGGGTTCACTCTTCGCTGAGCGCAGCGTTCTGGTTGGCCCGTGGCTGTCGTCGGGCCCGGATCCCAGCGACAGGCAGGGCAGTCGAGAACGACGCTGCGGAGTCCGATCAGCCGGTGCAGCTCCTCCACCGCTGGGCCGGGATGCAGCGCCGCTCAAGCTCGCACCCGCACCGACAACTCGCTTCCGTGGCCTTGAGGCGAGCCGGCCTGGTGTCGTTCGTGCCACAACGGGCCACGTTCAGCCACGAGTTCGGCGACCACATTGGCCGACAGGCCCGTGATCCCCCGGTCGCTGATGATCGCTGCACGAGCTGTGTTCCCCACCACACAACCATGAGCAACAATCGGGTGCTCGACACCTCACCGCTTACCGTGCACGAGCTCGGTAGTGGGGGCCTCAGTCGCTATGGGCGACCGGCTCGGAGTGGGCGTCGAGCGCATCGAGCACTGCGTCGCCGTTCGCCCTCGCCCACTCGGTCAGCATGTGGATCGGATCGATCAGTGTCGCGCCGAGCGGGGTGAGTTCGTACTCGACGCGGGGCGGCACCTCGGCGTAGGCGTGGCGGCGGATGAGTCCATGTGCCTCGAGCCGTCGAAGCGTCTGGGTGAGCATCTTGCGGGAGATGCCGCCGATCAAGTCGATCAGCTCGCCATGGCGCACCGGACCCCTGCTGAGGCCGTAGAGCACGACCACCGTCCACTTGTCGGCGATCAGCTCGACCGCAAGACGCGCCGGACAGTCGGCGAGAAAGGCGTCCCCGGGACCGAAACCGCTCATGGCGCCAAAGGTACCTGCTGGTTCCTGTCACATTCATAGCCTGGGTCCTCTCCCCTTCCAAAGCCAGGAGAGTCATGCGAGTCATCACCCAGCAAACGTTCGGCGGTCCCGAGGTGCTCACCATCGTGGACGCGCCCGAGCCCCAGCCCCTCCCGACCGAGGTTCTCGTCCGCGTCAAGGCGATCGGGCTGAACCCGCTGGAGGCGCGCCTGCGCGCCGGCGAGTTCCCGCTGATCGGCCGGCCGCCGTTCATCCTCGGCTGGGACATCAGCGGCGTGGTCGAGGAGGCGCCGGGGACGTGGCGGTTCAGGCCCGGCGACGAGGTGTTCGGGATGCCGCTGTTCCCCCGGGCGGCGAGCGCGTACGCCGAGGTCGTGTCGGCGCCGGCGTTGCACCTGGCACGCAAGCCGGCGTCGCTCTCACACGTCGAGGCGGCGGCGCTGCCGGTCGTCGGGCTGACGGCGTGGCAGGGCCTCGTCGACCTCGGCGGTGTGCGCGAGGGCGACCGCGTCCTGATCCACGGCGGTGGCGGCGGGGTCGGCCACGTCGCGATCCAGATCGCGAAAGCGCTCGGCGCGCACGTGATCGCGACCGCCAGCGGGAGCAAGCAGACGTTCGTCGAGGGGTTCGGCGCCGACGAGGTGATCGACTACACGGCGGTCGACTTCACCGAGGCGGTCCGCGACATCGACGTCGTGCTCGACACGATCGGCGGCGACACCGTCGAGCGGTCGCTCGACGTGCTCCGCCCGGGCGGTCACCTGGTGACCGCGGTCGCCGAGGAGGATGCGGAGCTTGTCACCAGGTACGAGGCGGCCGGCATGCGCTTCAGCGGCATCGCGGTCGACCCCGATCCGGTCGCCCTGCGAGGTCTCGTCGCACTCGTCGAACAGGGCAGGCTCCGGGTCCACGTGCAGGAGACGTTCCCGTTCGAGCGCGTCGCCGACGCGCACCGGCTGCTCGACGGCGGTCACCTCCAGGGCAAGCTCGTCCTCACCGTCTGATCCCGTCGTGGGGCCTCGCGCAAGCGAGGCCCCACCGAGGTGTCCTCTGAGTCCCCACGGCCGGCTCCGGCCTTTCGTCTCAACGAACCGAGTCGACCTGTCTCATCCAACTCAGTCCACGCAGGTCACCGTCATGCGGAGGCCTCACTTCATTAGACCGACAGGCCGCCGCGCCCTCGGGAACGCTCCGCTCACAGGCCTGCCGATGATCGCGATGTGCGGCGCCGGTGGACGAACCGCGCGGTCGAGGGGCTCCTCGGACTCGCTCCGAAGCACCGCCGCCCTTCTGCTGCGACGGTGGCGGTCAGGGGCGGCGCGGGGGGGACTGATCGGGAGTTCGACGCCGGGGCGGTACGCGTGTGATGAGCGACGTGATGCGTCACACGGTCCTGCCCGTGGGTCGCGGCTGCTTTGTACAAGGACGTCGTCGCTCGCCCCGTGCAGCACGGATGACCAAGCAAACGGGGACCGGTGCGGATCAGTTGCTCGTGTTCCTCGGGATCGGTGACCGCCGAGGCGAGGCCGGTGACGACGACACTCCAGCCGGAGTGCGTCACGGTGTCGACTTCGTCGGCCTCGAAAGCGACCACGGCGCCGTCGATGGCACGGACCAGCTCGGAGTAAGCCGACGTGCGCAACAGCACGGCACCGCTCTCATCCGGGAGGAAGTTGACCGGCAGGACGGCGGGTCTTCGCGAGGCGGTGGCGCGGGCCAGCCTTCCCTGACCTGTCGCAGGCCGACCTTCGTCCCGGTGAGGGTCCCAGGGCGGCTTCGCCCGCGGAACGCGCCGAACCCGTGTGGGACGTAGCACTTACAAACGCTGTCGACGGTCCCGCGCCGGTCGGCCTCACCGGCGCCGCAGCCAGTCGTCCGCGACGCCGCCCGGTACGCGCGTGCGGGCACCGCGTCGGCCTGGCACGGCCGCGGTCCTTGCAGAGCGCCCCCATACCGCGAGCGAGCTGACGAGCCACGTGACACACCTTACAGACGGAAGCCAGGCATCCGGGCCCAGAGCCCTGTTGCGGCGGCCGCCAGGTCAGCACGCCGGGACACTTGTACACCCGCTGCGGGCCGACGGGGTCCTCAGGGTGAGCCGGGAGTTCGGGTGCGTGCCGGGGCAGCCCCGCGTCCACGAGGGGCGGGGCTGCCTTTCTCTCTTCCTCTCTTCCAGGTTCTACGAACCGAAGGTCTTCCTCCGGGGCCTCACTGTGAGCCGTGGGTCGGTGAGTCAGTGGTCGGAGTAGCTGAAGTCGCCCATGGTCCAGGCACTGACGTCCTCGATCGCGACGCGGTACATCCCGCCTGTCTCCGGGATCCCCACCGTGCCCTGCAGGATCCGGGCGACGTGGAAATGCAGATACGTGGGCGGTCCGTCCTTCCTCGCGGGGGTGTCGAAGAGGGTGGAGAACTCGCCCAGGTCGGCGGAGTCCGTCAGCACCTCCGACACCCTCTTCCTCCACATGGCTTCCGGAGCCAGCCGGCCGGTGATGACAGCACCACCGGTGACCACGGTCAGGGACATCTGGTTGCTCTGCCCGGACTCCACAAGGGCGGCTATGGCAACGAGCAGCTCGTCAAGCTTCGGCATGGGATCGAATTCTATGCACCGGCCCGCGCCGGCGGGGCGCCTCGGGCAGGTCCTCAGCGTGATCGTGGGAGTGGTCCGCTGTGCGGCCGGGCCCGAACCCGCGGCGGACGAGCGCGATCAGGGAGGGGCCTCCGCGGAAGCACCACAGGGCGATGACCGGATCACAGATGGCGCAGGCCAGGGAGGAGTCGTGGTAGAAGGGCAGAATCGGATTGCCCTTGAGGTGGTGGACCAGGTCCCAGGCCGTGTGGAGCAGCCAGCCGAGGCCGATGAAGGTCCAGGAGTCCAGGCCGCGGTAGGCGACGTAAGCCACGAGTGCGACGAAGGGGATCTCCCACGGACCGAATCCGCCCCCGCTCAGATAGGCGGCGCCGGCTCCGCCCACCATGATCGCGTTGAAGCGGCGTCGGTGTGGTTCTTTGATCAGGGACATCAGCAGGCAGTAGATGATGCCGACGATCACCGGTGACACGAGGCTCATGAGGGAAGGGCTTCTTTCTCCTGGGGGCGGGCCGCATCGCCGCGGTCGAGCCGTCGCACCGCGAGCAGCCCGCCGGCCCCCGGGACGAGGGCCAGGACCTTGGCGGCGGCCCGGGCCTGCCTGAGGCGCCAGGTCGTGATGACGACGAACAGGTAGGCGCAGCCGTGGGTGGGGCCCATCAGGGACGAGAGAGGCTTGAGGTGGACGGTGAAGACATTGGTCAGCATCACGACCAGGGAGATCAGCTCGGCGTGAGCCGCGATGCGCAGGTGGGGCGGAGGCGGGAGGCGCACGGTCATGCCCCCGTGGTGGAGCCGGGGCGGATGATCATCAGTACGGTGACGGTGGCCCAGAGCAGGTTGAAGATGCCCGTGGCCATGGCGAGCCGGGCCGACGACGGGGGAGCCGGCGCCGACGGCGGTGCGGCAGAACCCGTCGTCGCGGCCACGGCGCGGTCCTGGGCGGGCAGGATCAGGAAGGTCAGTACGGCGGCGGCCGTTGCCGTCAGCAGGATCGAGGTGATCAGCCAGGCGTCGCCGAGGACACCGAGACTGCTGGCCGTGGCGAAACCGAAGAGGGGAACGGCGATGCCGACGCCCGCGTAGATCCGGCAGATGCGGTGCAGCGTGTGCAGAACGGCACGGGCGTTGCCGTCGGCGGAGTCGCCGAGGGCGCGGCGCAGCGTGGCGGGAAACATGCTCGCGGCGACGGTGACCGGGCCGACGGCGATGATCGCGGCCAGGACGTGCAGGGACAGAAGGAGCTTGGTCACGCCTGGTGCTCCGGAGTGGTGGGCGTCGGGCCCTGGGCGCGCCAGACGGTGCCGCGCCGCTCGTGGGAGAAGAGCTCTTCGACGGCGTGCGCGACGCGGGGGCCGACCTCGCGCTCCAGCAGGTACAGGCCCAGATCGAGCCCGGAGGTGACGCCGGCGCCGCTGATCAGGTCGCCGTCGTCCACGATGCGGGCGCGGACCGCGTGGGCGCCGGTGGCGTCCAGCATGTCGAGGCCCATGTGATGGGTGGTGGCGTGACGCCCCTCCAGCAGGCCGGCCATGGCCAGGACGAGCGAGCCACCGCACACGGTGGCGACGGAGACGTCCGGGTCGTCCATGGCCTGCTTGAGGAGCGCGGGGAGCTCGGTGGTCAGCGTGCGGCCCAGCAGCACCGGGACGGACTCGTCCTGCTTCCACTCGCCGGCGCCCGTCTCTCCTTCCGGGACCTCGCCGGGTTCTCCCACGCGGCCGGAGGCACCGGGCACCAGAACCATGTCCGCCCGCTCCAGGTCAAGGGTCCCGGTAGCCCGCAGTGCCAGTCCCCCGGTGCCGCTGATCACCTCGCGGGAGCCTTCCGCGGTGACCAACTCGACGGTCACCGCGCCACCCGATGCCGTACCGCCGGCGTACAGCACCTCGTAGGGGGCGACGACATCGAGTGGGTCGAAACCGTCGAACAAGACGAATTGGATATGCATGGAGCACTCCTTCCGGGCCGATCTCTCTCCGACGCGTTGAAGTCAACCGTCCGCCGACGAGATCGCCCAGTGGCACAAGTGACAGTTGTCAACGGGAAAGTGCCACATGCCTCAGAAGGCTTCTGATCTGCGTTGACATGGGGTTTTCTGCATGCCGGGCCCGTATCCGTCGGGTGGAAACGAGGTAGGTTCCGGCCATGCACACAGTCGCCGTTCTCGCGCTGGACCAGGTGATCCCGTTCGACCTGTCCACCCCGATCGAGGTCTTCTCCCGGACCTGCCTGCCCGACGGACGGCCGGGGTATCAGGTCCGGGTCTGCGCCGAGCACGACGAGGTCGACACCGGCGCCTTCACCCTGCGTGCCCCCTGGGGTCTGGAGGGCCTCCGGGACGCGGACACGATCATCGTGCCGGGCGTCACCGATCCCACGGTCCCGCCGTCCACCGCCGTACGCGACGCGCTGAGGTCGGCCGCCGCCGACGGCACCCGGATCGCCTCCGTCTGCGTGGGCACCTTCCCCCTCGCCGCCACCGGGCTCCTCGACGGGCTGCGCGTCACGACCCACTGGCGCGCGGCCGGGTTGCTGTCCACCCTCCACCCGGAGGTCGACGTCGACCCGGACGTCCTCTACGTCGACAACGGGCAGTTCCTCACCTCGGCCGGCGCGGCCGCGGGCATGGACCTGTGCCTGCACATGATCCGACGGGACTACGGGTCGGCGGTCGCCGCGCACGCCGCCCGCCTGTCGGTGATGCCGCTCGAACGCGACGGGGGCCAGGCACAGTTCATCGTCCACGACCACGCCCCCGCGCCGAAGGGCTCCGAACTGGAGGCGCTGCTCACCTGGCTGCGGGAGAACCTGGCCCGCGACCTCACCCTGGCCGACATCGCCGCGCAGGCCGGGACCAGTACCCGGACCCTGATCCGGCGCTTCCGCGACCAGACCGGCACCACCCCGCTCCAGTGGCTCCACCGGGCCCGCATCCGCCAGGCACAGCACCTGCTGGAAACCACGGAGCACTCCGTGGAGCGCATCGGCGGCCAGGTCGGCTTCGGCTCGTCCACCACCTTCCGCGACCGCTTCAAACGCACCACCGGCGTCAGCCCGCAGACCTACCGACGCACCTTCAGCTGAACCGGTGGCTTCACAGCCCTTCAACCAGTTGACCCAGTGGCTTCACAGCTGTTCATCCCGCGACAGGGAGGGTGAGTTCCTCGATGCCGTCCGTGTCACGGTCATTGCGACGTAGACCGGCAGGAGTTGACGTTTACGCATGTGTCCACCGTGGGGACAGGGCCGGCGACGGGCCGTTCAGCGGCCACCGCCATATCGTCCGGACATGGACACCTCTGATGCACCCCGCGTCCTCGTCATCGGGCTTGATCCGTTTCGGGTGCCGGGGCCCTGGGATCCCGCGCCGGCCGCCAAGGCGATCGAGGCGGGGCTGTCGAAGTTCGCCGAACACGGCGTGGGGGTGGAGACCTGCCTGATCGGCGTGGACGGAAGCGACGACGTGGGCGAGGTCGTCGGGACCGCGCTGCGCGCTCATCCGTGGGAGTGCGTCACGATCGGCGGTGGCCTGCGGCACTCGGATGATCAGGTCGAACTCCTGGAGCAGGTGGTCAACCTGGTTCGGCGCTACGCGCCCGAGGCCGCCATCGCGTTCAACAGCACACCGGCCACGACCTACGAAGCCGCTGCGCGCTGGATCGAGTGACCCGGACGGACGGGGAGGTGGATGCCGTCGGTCCACGCGTGCACGTCGTCCCCGCGGGGTCACCTGTGGGCCGACAGTGGACCGGCCCCGCCCGTCCCACCGTCCCCCACCGACGGCCAGGCTCGATGACGCGGCCCGCGCCGCCGAGGTCGGCGCGGGGCGCCTCGGCGACACGGCCCACGCCGTGGAACTCGACGCGTTCACCTGGTCCTGGCGGCTGACCCAGCTCGGCGTGGGCCTGCTCTGCCTCGCCCTGACAATCGCCGTGGTCCTCCTGATCGGCGGCCGTGGGCCGGTCCCCCGCCGTACCTCGCGCCCAGTGCATGGCGGGTGAGCGGACATCATGGGCCTGATCCTCAGCGGTCGCGACGGCTGCAACCAGCGCGTCTTCCCGCGCCACATCCTGGGCGAACGCGGCCCCGGTCCCGTCCGCCTCTCGTCACCGGCGCCCGCCCTCAGCCCCCGGCCACCGTCGGCGACGCCACCGGTGCAGCCGCGGCGCGGGACTCCCCGTGGGGCGTGGGGGTAGGGGGCCTGGCCGGGGTACGCCGAGCGGGGGGGCGGGTGGCCCGCCTTGTGAGACGCGCGCAACCCACCGACCCGGGGCGGGAGTTCACCGAGCCGTTCCTGCCAGTGGGCGAGTACGGTCGGTCCGTGCCCCGAGCGGTTGCGGGTCACGCCGTGATGTTGGCGCTGTCGCCGCCGGTGGCGGCGAAGCTCGTACCGGTCACCATGCGTGCCGCGTCGGAGGCCAGGAACACCACCAGCGGCGCGACGTCCTCGGGCTCGACCCACGGCACTCCGAGCGGCAGCTTGCCGCGCTGGGCGTCGGCCGCCGTCCGCTCGTCCTCGGTGACGTCGCCGGTGGGCTCGTGGCCGCCCGTGCGGATGATCTGCGCGTAGCGGTCCTCGTGACGGGTGAGCGCCGTGTTGACCAGTCCCGGGATCACGGCGTTGACGGTGATGCCGTGCTTGCCGAGGTCGAGGGCCGCCGACTTCACCAGCCCGATCAGTCCCCACTTGGACGCCGAATACCCCGCGCCGTCGAGGGTGCCGTGCTGACCCTGGGTGGAGGACGTGACGATGATCCGTCCGCCCCCGCGCTCGACGAGGAGCGGCGCGGCGGCGCGCAGGACGTTGGCGGTGCCGGTGAGGTTGACGTCGATCTGGTCGTCCCAGAGTTCGTCGCTCATCTGCGGCAGGGACGCGAAACCCTGGATACCGGCGTTGGCGAAGACGACGTCGATCCCCCCGAAGCGCTCTGCGACCTGGTCCAGCCCGGCCTTCACCGCGCCGCGGTCGCGCTGGTCGAAGACCACCGGCAGCCACGCGGCCCCGGCCTCCTGGACGAGCCGCCCGGTCTCGGCGAGGTCCTCGGGCGTCGCCGGGTGGTAGTCCATCGCGGAGCTCGCCGGGGCCGCGATGTCCGCCCCGGCGACGCTGTATCCCTCTCGTGCGAAGGCCACGGCCGTGGCGCGACCGATCCCGCGGGCCGCCCCGGTGACGACCACTACTCGGTTCTCGCTCATCCCTGTCTCCTTGTCGTTCATCGTCCGGCTTCTCCACCGGGTCGTTCGAGGACCGTCCGAGTGCCGGCCGCCCGGCGTCCTTCCCTGTGCCGCGCCGCCCCGAGCCCGATGGCCCCGAGGGTCATGCACGCACCGGCCACGAGAAGCGCGCCGGCTCCGGACCAGGCGCTGATCAGCAGCGCGCCGAGAGCCCCTCCGGCCCCCATCGACACCACCGCTCCCGCGCGGCGGACCCATTTGTCGAAGGTGCCGCCGGCGAGCGGGCTGTCCAGCGCGAAGTTCACCAGCGTGCTCGTGATGACCACCGTGGTGACGTCGGGGATCCGTGCCCCGCGGGCGACCACCGCCTGCATGCCCATCGCCGCGGCGAGCAGAGCCGTGAGCCCGATCAGCCATCCTCCGGCCGGAGCGCCCAGCAGCAGCCAGGCGACCCCGCTCGCGAGAGCCGTGGCAGCGGTGCCGCACAGGACCAGCAGGTGAGCGGTGGGCAGGCGGGTGACGTGCGTGCGCCCGTGCACGAGGCGTCCGGCCACGATCGCGCCGGCGAGGAACCCCACCAGGGCGAGCGCGTTGTTCAGCAGCGGAACCTCTCCTGACCCGGCAAGACCGAAGCCGACGAACAGCACATTGCCGGTCATGTTCCCGGTGAAGACGCGGTCCAGCGCCAGGTAGCTGACCGCGTCCACGAGGCCCGTGGCGACCGTGAGCGCGAACAGCCCCACCAGGTACGAGGCATCACTGTCCGTCGGCTTCATCGGCCCAGGGTCTCGTGCCAAGGCGGCGTTACGGCGAAGGCGCGTCCCTCATGGCCCTGTGTGGGGCATCAGGTGGAGTTCCGGTCCACCCCACCCGGTGACGCCACCCGCACCCCGGGCTCCGGCACGTTCGGAAGGCCACCATCGTCCACCGCGACCGCCCCGGTGCTGGAGTGCGACGCCCCGTCGTTCCGGGCGGCTCCCTCCTCCAGCAGGTCGGCGAGGCCCTCCGTCGGCAGCACCATGCCGACCGGTGCGGTGCTGTTGAGGTAGAGGGCGTGGCCCGGGGGGACGCGGGTGAGCAGGGTGCCGACCGGGAGGTTCTCGGAGGCGAGGCGGCCCGCGGCGTGGAGGTATCGGGGGGAGGTGTAGACGGGGACCGCGGGGGTGCCGTCGGGCGCGGAGGCCCGGACCGGTTCGCCGTCCGCCGTGACCAGGACGGCGACCTCGGCACCGGACAGGGCCGCGGTGACGTCCTCGGCCGGACCGTAGCCGGTGGTGGCCAGCTGGATGGCCCGGTCGATCTCGTCGGCGGGCTCGGGCCAGCCCATCGCCTCCGGGGACGGCCGGTACTCCGGGTTGTCCTCCCACTCGACGATCGTGCCGTCGGAGTCGGAGCGCCACTGGCCGACCACGGCCCAGTCGGGCGGCGGCCCCTCGCCCCGCCAGGCGGGATCGGGCAGGTAGAGCCAGTGGTCGGGGGCGAGCCTGGCCGCCTCGACGTACTCCTGCGGGGGCTCGGGGTCCAGGGGGGCGGTGGCGGGCGTCCGGGCGCCGGACTCACTCATCTCGTCCTCTCGTCCTCTCGTTCTCGTGTGCCGCGGGAGCACCGTCCGCCGCGGGCGTCGGCGCGCCGTCCTGTCGCGGGCCGGCGGTCCGCCCCGCCTGCAGCCGGTCGAGCAGGTCACGGGCGTGCTCGTCCGGGAAGAGTCCCTCACGGGCCACGAAGGTCCGCAGCTCCTCCTCGGTCAGCGGGTAGACGTCCCAGTACCGGCCCCAGTTGTCGGAGTAGACCGAGGCCGCTCCCGGGTCGAACTCGTCCAGGGCGAGCTGGGCGCCGGTCATCACCTCGTGGAAGCTGTGGTGCCCCACGCCGACCAGGATGCTCGCCAGTCCGGCCCGGACGAGGCCGAGGTCGACGGGGACACCGGCGAGCCGGGTCAGCCGGGCCACGTGCGTGAGGATGCGGTAGGCGCTGCCCGAGGTACCGGTCAGCACCAGTCCCCCGGAGTCCTCGGAACGCGCCTGGAAGTCGGCGGCCATCGGCAGCGTGTGCTCCATGCCGGCGGGCGACCAGAGCAGTTGCCCGTCCCGGACCGCGCGCCGCCACTCGGCCTCGCTGAGCGGCGGACTGACCTCGTCGGGGCGCAGCGGCGTACGCAGCATCGCCTCCAGGTCGTCCCTCTCCTGGGCCTTGTCCTCGGGGTCCAGTTCCGCCGCGCGGAGTTCGGCGACCCTGCGCTCGTACTCCTGGAAGAGCTGGCTCTTGTGCCGGTCGCGGCGCTCCACGGCGATCACCGGGTGCTGGGGCTCGACGCCGCCCATGAGATGCGGGACGAGGTCCTTGGCGACGCCGTTGAACAGGAACGTGACCCGTTCCCGCAGATTGCCGGATTCCACGACGCGGGCGAGTGCCTCGTAGCGCTGTCCGACGGCGCCGGCGGACATCTCGTTCCTGCTGCCGAACAGCCGGTAGTCCAGCCGGTTGTGGAGAGTGATGGTCCAAAAGGCCCGGACGACCTTGCCGATTTCGGCGTTGACCTGCTCGTTCTCCCCGAGGTGTGCGGCCAGCCGCCGCTCGAAGAGGAGGGCTTCCTGGGCGTAGCGGATCCGGGCCAGGACCCAGTCGGGCGCGGGGCGGTCACCGGTGTTTCCGTCCGCGGCGGCGTCCGGCGTCTCCGCGTCGACGTGGGGGTCGGAGTCGGAGTCCGAGTCCGAACCGGAGTCGGTCGCCTCCCCTTCCGTGTCCTCGTACAGAGTGAGGGCCGGGAACGATTCCAGGAGCGGGGCGGCCGCCCTGGCGAGCGGAGCCTGGACCGGGCGCGGCGCGTCGCCGGGGGACATGGCCTGGGCGGGGCGGGCCCGCTCCCAGGCACCGGCGTCCGGTACGTCGCCGTCGGGTGTCGTCCGCAGGGTCAGGACCGGCTCCCCCGAGGTTCCCGTCGCGGACACGTCCACCGGGAACTCCGTCCACCACACGGTGCGGCCCAGACGCTGGGCCGTCCGCCCCGCGAGGTCGCCGGGGTCGCCGTCGTGGGCCGAGAAGGCGAGGACGACCGGTACGCTCAGTTCCTTTCCGGCCAACGACGCATCGTGCGCCAGGAGTTCGAGGAACTCTCCGGCCGTCACCCGATGCGTCTCCCCGTCGAAGGACAGCTCCAGGAGGTCGGGCGCCCTGCCGTCCGGGGTGATCCGTACGAGGTAGGGGGCGGGTCCCTTGTGGTCCGCCCACGGCGCGTCCGCGAGGCCGGAGGGCGTGCCGAACCGCGCCAGGTCGACCGTCGTCGGCGTCTGCCCGGCGGTGTAGTCCCGGCCGTCGCCGCTCTCGCCGCCGTTCGTCGTCACCACGTCAGTGGTCGCGTACACCCCCGACTCGTCCAGGTGGTAGGCGGCCGCCACGTCCGGGTCGGCGGCGTCACGGCCCGCGGCGAAGGCGCGGGTGAGCAGGTCGAGCAGCGTGTCGCGGTGGCCGGTGGGCCGGGGGCCGGGCCGCAGATGGAGCACCTTGGACACGCGGACGCCCAGGTCCGTGCCGGGGGCGCTCAGGGCCTCCTCGGCCTTGACCCGGGCCCAGAACATCCGGGACCGCTCGGCCTCGCCCACTGCGTGCGGGCCGGACAGGTCCAGGGCGGTGACGGCCTCGTCCCGCGGGTCGCCGTCCCGCATCCACCGGGCGGCCGCCTCGATCGCCGGCACCTCGACGAAACCGACCAGTTCGTCACCGGGCCACGCGGCCCAGTGCTCCGCCGCGGCGGCCAGCACACGGCGCACGGCCGCCCGGTCCACCCCGGACGCGGCCGACGGGTGCGCGGCGACCACCCGGTTCAGCAGGTCCAGGGTGAACGGGCCGGCCTCGTCGAAGTCCGTGTCGCTGCGCCACATGTGGTCCACCGCGGCCACGCCGCGCAGCAGTTCACCGAAGTCGGCGGCGTCGTCCACGTCGTGGCCGAAGGTCAGCCGCAACGCCCGCACCAGGCGCAGCGTCCCGGCGCGCATCTCGTCGGAGACCTCGCCGTCGCCCGGTGCCAGGCCGGCGGCGGCCGCCAGCCGGTCGAGGTCGGCGCCCGAGGGGTCGGGCCGGAACAGGGCCCACGCCCTGTGGCGGCCCTGCGCGTCGGCGAACAGGGTCCGCGTGTAGCGCCCGTCGCTGCTCCGGGTGCCCTGGGCGCTGTAGGACAGCCGGACGCTGCGGCCCGTGGAGTTGGCGAGCTGCTGGCCCAGGGAGAGGCTGCCCAGCGGGTCGGGGACGAACGGGCCGGCGTAGGCGTCGCTCGCGGTGTTCGGCGACACCGGAACGGCGCGGTCCCGGGGGGCGCCGCTCCAGCAGACCACGAAGTCGATCCAGTGGTCCTTCGGCAGGCTCGACAGGCTCTTGCGGCGCCTGAGCCACGGCCCGGCCTCCCGCTCGTCGACCTGCCTGACGGTGCCGTCCCGCATCGCCAGGTGCAGGTGGCCGGGCGAGCCGTGCACGTCCAGGCGGTAGGCGGCGTCCTCCGCGCCCGGACGCGGTAGTTCCTGCTCGGCGGAGACCTGCCCGGTGGCCGGGTAGTAGTGGACGTACGTCGTCATCCGGTCCAGGTGGCGGTCGTCGTCCTCGAAGTCGGCCGCCCACTCGGCGGCGTGGTGCGAGGCCCGCCCGATCTGCCGGCCCGTCAGCGCGCTGACGATGGGCCGGGTGGCCACCCGGTGGTGCCACTCCGGCGCGTCGTCGTCGGGGTCGGGTGCCAGACCGGGCTCGCTCGCGGTCCAGTCGCCCTCCGGGGAGCCGGCGCGCCGGACCGTGTCGACGGTGCTCACGCCGCCGTCCGAGCCGAGCGTCACCTCTCCGCTGTGCGCCCACACCGTCAGACCGGTGCGGTCCGCGAGCGTGCGCGGCAGGTCGAGGTAGTGGTCGCCGGCGAAGGGCACGGCCAGCACGACCGGAGTGTCCTTCGGCAGCCGCTCCCGTGCCACGTCCGCCGCGACCAGCTCCGTGAACTCGTCGACGTCCAGGTCCCGCGTCGTGCCGTCCGGCAGCAGCACCTCCACCGTGTCGTGCCGCCCGCCGGCCGCCACGACGTAGGGGGTGGTGCCGCGGGGCCACGGGGTCTGCCGGGTCTCCGCGACGGTGTAGGGGCCCGGTCCGGTGTCCTCCAGTACGTCGTTGCGGGTGGGGTCCAACTCGGCGGCCGGATCGGCGTCCGGGTGCCAGTTGAGGCCGGGTACGCGCCGGCCCCCGGCGGTGAAGTGGCGGGCCCGGCCGGGGCCGGTGACGCCCAGCTCGGCGAGGTGGTGCGCGGCCAGTGCGGGCAGGCTCGTCGCGCGTCCGGCCGCGGTGGCCCGGTTGACCAGCGCGAACAGGGCGTCGCGGGCGCCCTGGTCCACGGCCGTGCCCGGGTCGAGGTGCAGGACGCGGGCGGCGAGCGCGTCCACGTCCAGCGGGCGGTGGCGCAGCGCGCGGTCGCGGCGGCGCAAGGCGTCGAGGGTCTGCGTCGCGGTCGCGTCCGGCGCCTGGACGACGCGGATCGTCGCCTGCCGTCCCAGGTCGGCCCGGCCGGTTCCGGCGAGTTCGCCCGTGCCCGTCCAGTCGTCGGGGACGCGGGTCATGGCCACCGCCTTGACCCGGAAGTCGCGGGCGGTCAGCCGGGGAGCGTCGGCGGGGAGGTCCCGCTGCATCTGCTCGAGCGCCTGGGTCAGCCGGCGCAGGAAGTGGGTGCGTGCGGCAGTGGCCCGTTTGAGGCCCCGGTTGCCCGGGCCGTCGGCCCCGTAGCCGGTGACCTCGACGCGCGGCGGGGCCCATCCCGCCGCGCGGTTGTGCAGCCCGGCGGCGGCCACCTGATGCGCCAGCCGGTCGAGGGTCTCCCGGCCGGCCGGCGAGGGAACGGTCGACTCCCGCGCGTAGGCCACGAGGCTGCGTTGGGGCAGTGCGGACGGCGCCGGGCCCGCCGGGCCCATGAGTACCGGCCGGGCGGGCGCCGGGCCCGCCGGGCCCGTGAGCACCGGCCGGGCGGAGGAGACGGGCGCGGGCGCGGAAGGCGGGCCGGGCGTGAGCGCGGGCACCGAGGTCGGCTCCACCCCCTCCATGGGCTCCCCGGCCGACGAGCGCGCCCTGGCGGAGGCCGACGGGACGTCGGTGGGGTCGGGGAGGCCGGTGGGAGGCTCAGCGGGCGTCCCCTCGGGCAGAGACGGGACTACGGGACGCGGGCCCTCGCCCTCCTCAATGCCGGCGGGGTCGGTGGGGCCCGCCTCCTGCCGGTCGGCGGCGGTCGGGATACCCGCGCGGTCGCGAAGGCCGGCGGGAAGCTCGGCGGGCGTCCCCTCGGGCAGAGGCGGGGCGACGGGACGCGGGCCCTCGCCCTCCTCGATGCCGGCGGGGTCGGTGGGGCCCACCTCCTGCCGGTCGGCGGCGGTCGGGATACCCGCGGTGACGGGCGACGGGAGAACGGGCGTGGGCACCGAGGGGATGCCGGGCACGTCCGTGTCGGGCAGGCCGGTGCCCGTGCCCGGCCGGGTCGCGGGCGCCGGCTGCCGCGTCCCGGACGTCCCCGTCGCACGGGCGCCCCTCGCCCCGGCGTCCGTCCCGGCGTCCTGTGCCGTGTCCACGGGGGGCGGGTTCGCCCCCGTGGCCTCCGCCGGGTTCCCTTCCGTGGTCGGCGCGTCGGGGCCGGGCGTCGTCCAGCGCGGACGCAGGCCCAGGTCCCGGCGGAGGGTGTCGGCCAGTCCGGCGGCGGACCAGGCGTCCGCTCCCCCGGTCAGCACCTGGTCCGCGACCCGGCGCACCGCGTCGCGGAAGTCCTCGCCCGCGTAGCGGGAGTCGGCGAGTACGTCGTGCGGCTCGGTCGGCAGGACCAGGACGACGGCGGCGGCCCAGGCGCGGGAGGCGTCGGCCTCGTCCGTGCCCTCGGGCGCCGCGTCCGCGAAGCCGGCGTACGCCCGCCTCCACAGGCGTCGGGCGGCGTTCGCGGCCGCCGTGTCCGACGCGGCCGTCCAGGGGCCGGGGCCGGTCATCCGGACCCGGGCCAGGTCGAGCGGTGTCAGCGCGGACGCGGGCAGCCGGTCGTCGCCCCGCAGCATCATCTCGGTGCGCTGCCCGACGGAGGGCGTGATCCCCGCCGCCTCCAGTTCGCGGAGGCCGACGGTCTCGCCCTCGGCGGGGGGCGGCGTCGCGGGCGGCAGGTCCGCCTCGGTCACCCGGTCCGCGATCCGGCGGCGGGCCTCGGCGTCCTGCGGGACGGACGGCGGCGGATCCCCGGCGCCGGTGTTCTCCCCGGTCTCCCACCGGGCCCGCCGCGCCGCGCCGAGTGCTTCCGGGGCGACGCCCAGGGCCCGCAGCCGCGCCTCGGCGTCCTCCAGTCGGCGGCGCGCCGCGTCGGCCTCGGTCCGGGCGTCCGCTACGGCGGCCTCGTCGCCGCCGGTCCGCTGCGTCGTCGCGGCCCTGTCGGTCGCCGCGCCGAACGCGGACAGGGCCCGCGCGTGGGCCTGCCAGGCCTCGGCGGTGGCATCGGCGGGTGCGTCGCCGGACTCGGTGACGGGCTGCGGCGGCCCGTCCGTCCTCGGCGCCGCCCCGGCGTTGGTGGCGCCCGCGACCGGGCCCGGCGCGGGGCCCTCCGGGTCGCCCTTGGGGCGGGCGGTGCGGGCCCAGGTGCCCGTCGGGGCCGGCTGCCCGTCGGGGCCGGGCAGCATCGCGACGGTGTACGTGCCGCTCTCCGGGTCCCGGTGGAGGGTGGTGGCGCCGCTGGTGGTCCACCAGTTGCGCGCCGAGTTGCGGGCGCCCTCGTCGGGGAGGCTGCCCGCGGACGGCCGGGTCCCGGCCGGGCTGCCGTGCGGGACGACCGCGACGACCTCGGTGTGCCCGGCCCTGCCGAGCAACTCCGCGTCGCGGAAGACCAGTTCGCCGAACTGCCGGGCCGGTACCGCGACCGGGGCCGGGCCCGGCAGCACCAGCCCGTCGGCGTCGCCGTCGGCGACGTAGACGAAGGGGGCCGGGCGGCCCGGCTGCGCCGCCCAGGGCGCGGGCTCGCTGCCGACCGGGACCAGGGTGCCGTCGGGACCGTGCCCGAGGAGGGTGATCACGCCGGGGTCGAAGGTGCCCGGCGGCCGGTGCGTGGCGTCCAGTGCGCGTCCCCAGGCCGTGCCGTCGGGGTTCGCCAGGAGCCGTTGCGGCGCCAGTGCGCCCTGCCGTTCCAGGTGGTGGGCGGCCAGCTCGTGGATCTGCCGGGGGTCGCGGCCGACGGCCGCCGCCTGCCGCGCCACGGTCACCGCCTCGCCGAACCGCGTCGGGTCGGGGGCGGGCAGGTGCAGCACCGCGGCGGCGAACGCGCCCCGGTCCACCTGGCTCGTCACCAGGGCGACCTTGAACGACGCCCACACCAGCCGGGAGAACTCGCTCTCGCCCACCGGCGCCGTGGCGTCGAGCCCCAGGACCTGCCGGGCCAGGTGCTCGCGCTGCCCGGACGCGGCGAGGCCCGCCAGCAGGTGGGCCAGGTGCGGCAGCGCGAGCCAGTCGCTCAGGGGGCCCGGCCGGCCGGCGTCGAGGCGGGCGGCGGCGTCGGTGAGCAGGCGGCGGTGGTCGTCCGCGGTGACGGGCGGTACCGGCCCCGGCGCGTGTCCGGCCGAGCGGTGCCGGGCGAGGATCTGCTCGTACAGGTCCAGCGTGAACCGGCGTGCGCCGTCGCGGTTCAGGGCCGGGTCCGCCTGGTGCATCAGGTCGAGGGCGCCCATGCCGCGCAGCAGTTCCGGGTACGTGGCGCTCTCGTCGACCGTGGGGCCGAAGACCTCGCGCAGCGCCCGCACGAGTCGCAGGGTCCGCTCGCGCACGGGTTCCGGGACGGGTCCGGTGCCCGTGTGGAGGCCGGCCGTGCGGGCCCGCAGGTCGAGCGCGTCACCGGCCGGCTCGGGCCGGAACATGACCCACGGGTGGGCGCGGCCGCGGGCGTCGGTCATGAGGTTGATGTACGACTGGGGGTCGTTGTACCGGGCCGGGCCGACCGAGTTGGACAGGACGGTCGCGAACACGGTGCGGCCCGTCTCGTTGGCCATGTGCTGGCCGGTCGCGACGACCGCGAGGGGGTCGGGCGCGAACGGCAGCGGTCCGGCGACGTCGCCGCCGAGTGTGCCGCCGATGCCGGGGCGCGCCGCCGCGTAGCAGATGAGCGGCACCACGGGGTGGTCGGGAGCGAGCGAGGCGAGGCTGCGGCGGCGGGCGAGGGTGCGGGCGAACCGTGGGCCGTCGTCCTGCCGCGGACCCTGGGGGGTGTGCCACACGACGCTGCCCGGCGCCCCGTGGTTGTTGGGGAAGTACGGTGCCGGCAGGCCGAGTTGCACCCAGGGCAGGAGGGCGGGGGTGCTGCCGTAGTCGTAGCCGCTGCGCAGGTGGGTGTAGGAGGTGACGGTCCCGAGGCGGCTGTGTTCCAGCGTCCGGGACCAGCCGCCGTCCGGCTCCCGGGCGAGGTCCATCGAGAGGTAGCCGGTGGACCGGTGGCCGTCGTGGGCGACGGAGACGGCGGTGACCCGGTCGTCCGGCGTCCTCGGGGGTCCGTCGGGCGGGGTGGCGGGCGTGCTGGCGATCCACTGGCCGCGGGGCGCCCGCCCCTCGGCGTCGAGGAGCAGGAGCCGCGAACGGTCCGGGCTGCTCGGGAGGTGTCCGATGCCCGCCCGGCCGGTGGCGGCCCACACCTCGCGGCCGAGCCGGTCGGCCAGACCGCGCGGCAGGTCCAAGGGCACGGCGCCGGGCTGTTCGGCGTGGAACAGGACCGCGCCCGGACGGCCGGTCAGGTCCCGGTCGAGGGCCATCAGTTCGTACAGCACCTCGGGCGGCACGGCCCGCGTGAACCCGCCGAGTCCGCGCACGACGGCCCCCTCGTCCCGGCCGGCGGTCAGGACGAGGTACGGGCCGGGATCGCCCGGCGCGGGACGCCACGGCGCGTCCTCGGCGCCGCTGTCCACGGTCGTGCCGTCGGGGGTGCGCCGGACCCGGCCGGTGCTGTCCGCGTCGAAGTCGGCCGGCAGGGCGCGGCCGGTCCAGTTTCGGCCGCGCGGGCGGCCCTGGGCGTCGGTGATCCGGAAGTCGGGGTGGAAGGCGCCGCGGTGGGCCAGGTAGTGGGCGGACAGTGCGGCCAGGGAGGCGACCCGCGCCGACGAGGGGACCGTCATCAGCCGCACCAGGGCGCCGCGGGCCGCGGCGTTCACCGGCTGGGCGGGGTCGAGCAGCAGGGCACGGCGGACCGTCGCGTCCAGGTCGAGGAAGCCGCCGCGCAGCCCCGGGTCGGCCACCCGCAGCCGGTCCAGCCGCTCGAGCGCGTCGGCGGCCCGCTCCCGGTCGACGTCGCCGAGGGCGCCGAGGCCGTACAGCGCGTCGAGGAGCCCTTCGCGGTGCCGCTCGGCCTCGTCGGACGTCACGTCCTGGAGCGTGACGACGCCCGGGGAGGAGCCGGGGCCGGTCGCCGGGTCGGCGAACGGGTTGGTGCGGTGCGGCACCGCGCGGTCCGGCGGCTGCGGCTGCGGGCGGTTGAGGCCGGTGGTGGCGGGCCGGGTGGGGATGGTGCGCGTCGGTGCGGGGCGGTGCGGCGGGCCGGGGGTGGTCCGGACGGGCGCACGGGAGCGGCCTTCGAGTGCGTCGAGCAGGTCCCGGGCGTGCTCGTCGGGGAAGCGTCCGTCGCGGGCGACGTTCTCCCGCAGCTCCTGTTCGCCGAACGGGTGGATGTTCCAGTACCGGCCCCAGTTGTCGGTGTAGTCCAGGGCCGGGTCGTGGCCCGGTACGTCGTTCAGTGCCAGCTGGGCACCGCGCATCACCTCGTGGAAGGTGTGGTGGTCCACCGTGAGGGAGACGGCCAGCATGCCGGCCCGGATCAGGCCGAGGTCGAGGTCGACGCCCCACTGCTCCCGCATCCGGGCGGCGTGCAGCATGAAGCGGTACGTGGATCCGGCGGTGCCGGTCGCCACCAGGCCGCCGGACGTCTCCGAACGCTGCTGGAAGCCGGCGCTCATCGGGATGTCGTACAGGGACGTCGCCGGCAGCCAGGTCAGGCCGTGCTCGTTGACCGCGAAGCGCCGCTCGGCCTCGCTGAGGGGCGGGCGCGCGTCCTGCGGGCGGGTGCCGATCGTCACCGAGCGCTCCAGTTCCTCGACCGCCGCCCTCTTCTGCTCGGGGTCCAGGTCCGGCGCGGCGAGGATCTCCTTGGCGCGCCGCTCGAACGCGGCGTGGGTCTCGCGCTGCCGCCGGCTCGGCCGCTCCTCGGCGATCTCGGAGGGCTGCTGCTCCCTGCCGCCGAGCATCATCGGCACGAAGTCGCTGGAGATGCCCTCGTAGAGCAGCGCCACCAGCTCGCGCAGGTTGCCGCCGCGCAGCACCTGCTGCAGCGCGGGGCGAGAGGTGCCGACGACGCCGGCCTTGTACTTGCTGGTGTCGCCGAACGCGCCGAGGCTGCGGGGGTGCCGCTCGCGCGCCGCCTTCCAGGCCGCGTTCGCCATCTTCCGGTACTCGGCGACCACGGCCTCGCGCTCGGCCAGGTACTCGCCCAGCCGCTTGTCGAAGACGAGGGACTCCTCGGCGTAGCGGATGCGCGCCATCACCCACGGCGGCGCGGCGCTGTTCCGGTGCTCCGGGCTCGGCTGCGGGGAGCGGCTGCGTACGCGGGACGCGGGACGCGCGGAGGCGGTCCCCTCGGTGGAGGCAGTCCCCTCGGTGGAGGCAGTCCCCTCGGTGGAGGCAGTCCCCCCGGGTCCGGGCGCCGTGGGACGCGCGTCCGCCGGGACACCGGCCGTCGGCGGTGGGGCCGCGGTGCCGTCGGCGGGCGTCGCGGGCGCCACCCGGCGGTGGTCGTCGATGTCGACGCTCACCACGCGCCCGGCGTCGGGGTCCGTGGCGCCGCGTACCCGCTTGGCCTCCAGGGTGAGGCCGAAGTCCCGTACGGCGAGCGGGGTGCCGGGCATCCCCTGCTGGGACGCGGCGAGGATCTGGGCGAGCCGTGCGCCGAGCGCCCTGCCGACCGCCTCGGCCCGCTTGCGGGCCACGGCCTGCGAGCGGTTGCCGTGCCCGGTGACGGTCACCGCCGGCGCCGGCAGCCCGTTGGCACGGTTCCACAGGCCCGTGCGGGCCAGTGTCCGGGCCAGGGCGTCGATCGTGCCGTCGGCGCCCTCGGGGAGGCCGTGCTGCTCGCGGGCGAAGCGGATCGTCCGCTGGTGCGGGCGCGGGGCGTGGCCGTGCAGGACGACCATCGTCAGCGGGTTGGCCAACGCGGGCGCGTCCTGCGACAGCAGCGCTGCGTTGACCTCGTGCGCCGACTCCCCCGGCCGCTTGCTGTACGCCCGGAAGTACCACTGGTCCTTGGGGTCGAGCAGCGGCGCGGCGGCCCGGACCGCTTCCCTGGCGCGGGCGCGCGCCCGGTCCACCTCGCGCAGGGCCAGCGCGTGTTCGGGGCGGTCCTCGTCGAAGTAGAACGGGATCTGCTCGGCGTCGTGGACCTCGGCCAGGGCCCTGGCGGCCCGTGCGAGGTCGGCCAGGCGGGCCGTCCTCGCCGGGTCCGCGCCGTCGCGCCGGGCGTCGGCCAGACGCCGCTCGGCGGTTTCGGCCAGCCGCTTCAGGCCGTCGCCGTGCCGGTCGAGGTTGTCCTCGACGATCGCGTCCAGTTCGGCGTCCGGGACCGCGGGGCGGGAGTGGGTCTCGTTCTCCAGCGTGATCTGGTGGGTGCCGTCCTCACTGGCGAGGACGACCTGCGCGAAGTGGTACGGGGCGTGCGGGCCGACCCGGTCGCCGGGCTTGGCGTGGTTGTGGATGAAGAGCTGCGCGCCGCCGTCGGCGGTGGTGGTGCTGACCGACTGGATCAGGTAGCCCTCGCCGACCTCCGCCCAGGCGTGCTCGTTGACGCCGACGCGCCACGCCGCCGCGGCCAGCGGAGCGCGCCGGGGGTTGTTCGCCGGTACGTGGCTCAGGGCGCCGCCGTAGCGCTCGCCGGGCGTGGGAGCGCCTACGACACCGCCGGTGAACCGCGGGTCGCGGCCGGTCTGGCGGGCGGCCCACCTCGGGCCGGTCCCGGCGGCGGGGCGGGTGCCCTCGGCGACGTCCGCCAGGGCCTCGGCCAGGTGGTGGGTGCCGGTGACCTCGCGGCCGTGCTGCCCGTTCACCGGGGCGGTGGCGACGACGTCGCCGGCGGGGTCGCGGAAGGCGACGTGGGAGAGGGACGCGGGCCCGGTGCCGGCCAGCATCTGGGCGAAGTCCCGGGTGAAGGCGTGCTCCGAGGCGCCGGACGCGGTCAGGAACTCGGGCTCGACGCGGAACAGGGGATCGCCGTACGAGCCGTCCTCCCGCGGGAGCAGGACACCCGTCGACTCGTCGGCCTTCAGCCGTACGCCCGCTCCCGCCGCGGCCAGCCGTGCCGAGGAGGCGTCGATCGCCGCACGGGTGGCGTACACCTGGCGGCCCCGGCCGGTGGTGCCCTCGCCGTCGGCGAGCAGGGCCAGGGTGCGGTCCTCGGAGATGTGCAGCGGCGGCCGGTCGGCCGTCGGGACGGTGCCGAGGCCCTGGCTCGGCAGGAGCAGCGAGCCTGCCCCGTCGCCGGTGCCGTCCCCGACGGGCACCTCGGCGACGTGGCGCGGGAGCGGCCGGGTGAACAGGGCGCCGGTGCCGTGCTTGTCGATGATGCCGTAGTCGCGGGTGGTCAGCGGCCGGGTGCGGCGTGCGTCGATCCGCCGTTCGAGGACGAGTTCGTCGGCGAGGCGGTCGAACTCCGCGTCGCCGTCACTGCTGGAACCCTCGCTGTCGTCGTCGCGCCCGGCGTCGCTCTCGCCGCCGCTCTCGCCGTCGCTGCTCAGGTCGCGGGCCCCCGGGAGGCCGTCCCGTTCCGAGGGGTCGACCGGCACCCAGCCCGCGCCGGTGTCGCCGTCGCGTACGTCCAGGGCGAGGCGGGACCCTGTCGTGGGGTGCGTGGCCACGGTGACCGGCGCCTCGGGGTGCCAGACGCGCCGGCCCGTGGTGCCGGCGACGAGGACGGCGAGGGGCGCGGCGATCCGCGGGGGCAGGGCCAGGACGACGTCCGCGCCGCGGGGCCGCCGGTCGTCGTAGGAGATGAGCATCGCGAGCTCGTCGAGACGGGTCACCCGGAAGGTCCGGCCCGGCATGAGGGAGACCTCGACGGCCCCGTCGACCGCTCGGGCGACGACCATGTAGGGGTTGTGCCACGGCGCGGGCCGCTCGACGACCCGGCCGGTGCCGCGCAGGACGTAGGAGTCGGGGCCGGGGGCGGGCGCTCCCGTCCTGCCGAAGTCGCGTCCGGCGGCGTTGCGGGCGGTGTCGCGCAGCAGCGTGCCCTCGTCCAGGGCGCCGCGTCCGGTCTCGATCTGCCGCTCGACGAAGTAGCGGGAGAGGTCGTCGGTGGTCTCCAGGTCGTCCGAGGAGGCGTCGAGCGCCAGGGAGCCGAGGAGCTGGTGGTCGGCGGGGCCCGGCCGGGCGTCGCCGGGCAAGTGCAGGACCTGCCGGGTGACCCGGTCCAGGGCGCGGTGCACCGACCGCGGTTCCCGGTCCGCGCCGGCTTCGGCCGAGACCAGCTCGTACAGCGCCTGGGAGGTCTCCCTGAGCCGGTCGCCCGGGAGGGCCTCCCACCGGGGTCCGAAGACGGTGCTCAGCCATCCGGTGTCGGCCCACCGCGGCCGCCCGTTGCCGTCGTCGGAGGCATCGGCGTCGTCGTCGGCGTCCGAGTCGGATGCGGCGTCGGATTCCTCGGACTCGTCGGAGACCTCCTGCACGGTGGTCATCGGACGGCCGCCGGGCAGGGGCGGCGGCACCGCGCCGTCCGGTCCGGTTAGCGGAGTGGGTGCCGGGAGCGACACGGGGTCGGTCCAGCTCTGCTCGCGCAGTGCGGCCGGTGCGGCGGCGCGGGCCTCGGCCCAGCTCGCCCCCTCCGGCGAGGGGTGCGGGTCGAGGTCGCCGGTGACCGCGGCCAGAAGGTGGAGGTGGCGGGGGCGCAGACCGCCCTGGACGAGGCCGTCGGGGGCCTGCTCGCGGAAGGCTCCCAGGAGGCTGCCCGGCGCGTCGAGGCGGTCCGGGCCCGCCGCGTCGGGCGTCTCGTCGCGGAGGAAGAGCTGGTGTCCCAGCTCGTGCGCGAACTCCTCCGGATCGGCGTCGGCCCACCACGCCAGCTGGTTCATCGGCCGGCTCCGGTCGACCAGGTCCACGGTGAGGTGCGGGGCGTCGTCCGGGCCCACGAACTCGACGGTGACGTGCAGCCGGTCGCCACCGGGCAGGCGGTGGCCGGGCCGGTTGTAGAACCGCTCGACGCCCTCGGTCACCCGCTCCGCGACGCCGTCGGCCGCCTCCCCGCGCGGGCGCAGGGCGAGCCGCACCGTGAGGTCGGTGACGTTCTCGCCGCCGTGGGTGAAGCGCCGTACGTCGAAGGCGGAGCGCACGACCGTCCGCGGCCGGTCGTCGCGGTGGGCGGCGGGCGGCGGTCCGTCCTGCCGGAGCGGCACGCGCAGGGCGGTGGAGCCGTGGGCGGGCACCACGTACAGGGCCTCGGCGTCGGCCGTGATCCGCTGCGGCACGGGGTCGGGGTCGAGTTCGGCCAGCCGCGGCGCGAGGGACTCCATGTTGGCGACGCGGCCGATCCATCCGCTGTCGCCGCGCAGCAGCGTGCCCGTTTCCGCGTGCACGAAGTCGTGGCCGAACGGCGTCCAGCCGTCCGGCGGGATCTCCGTCCCGTCGGGCAGCCTGATGCGCCCGGTGGCGGCCACCTCGTAGCGGAGGGGTTCCGGGCGGGAGTCGGCAGGACGGGTGTAGGTGTACCAGTGCTCGGGCGGGTCCGCGGC
The DNA here is from genome assembly GCF_003112575.1 of Streptomyces ardesiacus. Lineage (GTDB taxonomy): Bacteria > Actinomycetota > Actinomycetes > Streptomycetales > Streptomycetaceae > Streptomyces > Streptomyces ardesiacus. Next base: position 729,656 of record NZ_BEWC01000001.1, on the reverse strand, counting down.
GTCGGTGCCTGCGGCCGGGGACTTGCCCTTCGGGTCCGCGGGCGGGCGTCCCGCGGGCGCTTCGCCGACGGGGACGACGAAGGACGGGTGGATCCCGCCGTGGCGGGGCCGGGCGAGGGTGACCGGGCGGCCGACGGGCCACTGCTCGGCCACCGGGTCGAGGCCGTCGTCGCGTGAGCCGCCGCGCAGTCCGCCGCCGGTCCGGAGGGTGCCGCGCGGGCCGCGGGTCGTGATGTCGCGCAGTCCGCCTCGGTGGTCGTCGACCGTGACGTCCACGGTGGTGGTGCCCTGGTCGCCGCCGGCCGACGCGCCGCGGGACCGCACCGCGACCGGGTCGACGGTGAACCGGTCGGCGGTGAGGTGCGGCGCGGGGGTGCCGTCCTGGAGGGCCGCGAGCGCGTCGGCCAGCTCGCGGCGGAAGGAGTCCGCGACCGCCTCGGCCCGCGCCCTGGCGGGGTCCCGGCCGACCACGCGGGTGCCGCGCCGGCCGCTGACCGTGACGTCCGGCAGCGGCAGCCCGTTGACCGCGTTCCACAATCCCGTCCTGGCCACCACCCTGGCCAGGTGCCGGAGGGCGTTGCGGGAGCCCTCGGGGGTCTGCTGGACGCCCTTGGCGAAGGTGACGGAGACCGGCAGCGCCTGCTGCCCGCGGAGCACGACGGCGGTGAGCGGGTTGGCCTCGGCGGAGGGGCCCGCGGTCAGCAGCTCGGCGTTGGTGTCGTGGGCCGACTCGCCCGGCCGCTGCGCGTACATCCGCAGGTACCACTGGTGCTTGCCGGGGATGACGGGCTCCAGGTTCCCGATGCGGTGCGCGGCGGCGCGGACGGCGGCTTCCAGCTTCCGCTCGGCCTCGGCGCGCTCCGGCGAGCCGGCGGGCGCGGTCTGCGCCTCCGTCAGGCTCTGCTTGGCCCGGATCAGGGCGAAGGTCAGGTCCAAATAGCCGCGCAGTTCCGTGAGGTGCTCGTCGGTTCCGTCGTTCCCGTCGTTCCCGCTCCGCTCGATCTCCTGCCTCAGCCGCGCGGCGATCGCCCGCAGGTCGTCGAGAGCGTGGCCGCGCAGGTTGGCCTGGACCGCCCGGCGGTGGCGGTGGGTGCGCTGCGACACGCGCGCGTGGTTCTCCAGGGAGACCTGGTGGGTGCCGTCCTCGCTGGCCAGGACGACGGTGGCGAAGTGGTAGCCGAAGTGGGCGCCGGTGGCGTCGGTCTGCGGCTTGGCGTAGTTGCGCTCCAGGCTGGCCTGGCCCTGCTCGCCGGCGGCCGCGACGGACTGGACGACGTAGCCCTCGCCGACGTCGGCCCAGGCGTACTCGTTGACGCCGATCCGGCGGGAGGCGTCCGAGAGGGCGTCGCGACGCGCGTCGTGCGGCTGCTCCAGGCTGAGCGCGCTGCCGTAGGCCCGGCCCGGGAGCGGCCCGCCGTGGCCGCCGGTGGGCCGGTCGTCCAGGCGCACCCGTGCGGCCGCCCAGTCCGGTGCCGCCGACTCCGGCGGTTCGTGGCCGTCCGCCACGCGGGCGAGGGCGTCGGCGAGGTGGTGGGTGCCGGTCACCTCGACGCCGTCGGAGGCGTTGACGGGCGCCGTGACCGCCGGGCCGCCCGCGGGGGCGCGGAAGACCATGTGGGAGGTGCGGGAGGCGTCGGCCAGCATGTCGGCGAAGTCCCGGCAGACCTCCTCCGTGGACTTTCCCGAGCGGGTCAGGAAGTCGGGGCTCACCCGGTACAGGCGCCGGGTGCCCCCCTCCGGGGTGGGCAGGACGATGCCGAGGTCCTCGTCGAGACGCAGCCGTACCGCGAGGCCCGCGCGGGCCAGTTTGACCGAGGAGGCCTCGACGGCCTCGCGGGTGGCGAAGACCTGCTGACCGTAGGCGCCGTCCTCGACGGCGAGGGTGCGGTCGGCGGAGATCCGCAGGGTGGGGCGGTCGGTGACGGGCGTCGGCGTGTAGTCCTGCTCGCTCATGAGGAGTTCGGGGGCGTCCTCCGTACCGGTCATCGACCGCGGGGTCTGCCGGCCTCCCCGCAGGGCGCCGGGCTTGCGGAACAGCACGCCCTCGCCGGTGTTGTCCACGATGCCGTAGGTGCGTGTGGTCAGCGGCTCGGGCACGCGCGAGCGGGCCCCGGCGGCGGGCTCGGAGTCCCGCTCGTAGAGGCCGAGGAGGTCGTCGAAGTCGCCTTCGCCGCCGTCCTGCTGCCCCGGCAGGACCGCCTTCCACACCGGGCCGGCGCCGTCGTCGACGGGGCCGAGGGTGAGGTGGTCGGCGCCGGTGCGCCAGTCCGTGGACGGGCGGGGGCCGTGCGCGGAGTACCAGACCTTGGCGCCGGTCAGGTCGGCGACGTGGCGGGCGAGGGCTTCGGCGTCGTCGTGCGGGAAGGCCAGCACGACGTCGTGGGTCCCGCGCCGGGCCGGGTCCCGGGCGACGAGCCGGGCGAACTCGCCGTCGTCCGGCGTGATGGTGCCGTCGGGCGTGCTCAGCCGGACCTGGTCGCCGGCGTCCTGGGCGAGGACCACGTACGGCTCCGACCACGGTGCGGGCCACGTGCTCGGCGGGCCGTCCGCGGCCTCGACGGCGTACGTGTCCAGGGGCGGCACCTGGTCACCGGTGCCGGTCCAGTTCCGGACGGTGCCGTCGCCCCGCGTGAGGCGGGTCGCCTGCCCCAGGGCCCGGTCGTGGCGCCGCAGGTGGGAGGCGAGGGCGTCGGCGTCGGCCAGGACGGCCGGCGGGGCGTCGAGCGCGAGCGAGCCGAGGAGGGCCAGGTGCCTCTCGCCGACCGGGGCGCCGGGGCGCAGCCGCAGGACCCGCCGGGTCAGGGCGTGCAGTTCCCCGAGTGCGCCGGTGGCCTCCCCGGCGGCGTCGGCCTGCTCCCGCGCGAGTTGCCGCAGCGAGACCGCCGTCCCGATGAGCATCCCGGTCGGCTGCTCGCTGCGGGCCGCGGGGGTGAAGAGCCGGTCGAGATACTCCTCGGGCGTGAGGTCCGTGCCGTCGCCGTCGGTGTCGTCGCCGTCGGAGCTCTCGGCGCTGGTGTCGTCGGTGAAGCGGAACTGCGCGAGCCGCTCGGCGGCGGAGGTGTCGTCGGTGAAGCGGAACCGCGCCAGTGCCTCGGCCTCGGTCCGCGCGGGCTCCGGCCGGGCGCTCCCCGCCGGACCCTCCGCGCCGGACAGCGTGTCGAGAGCGAACGCCTCCTCGGGGTCCGGCCCGCGCTCCCGGCCCGGACGCGGGGCCGGGGTGCGCTCGATCAGCGGGACGAAGTCGCCGCCGCGGCGGCGCAGCCGCAGGTGCGGGCCGCTGTCCCCGCCGGGCCCGGGGTAGGTGTGGGCGGTGCCGTTCTCCTCGACCAGGGTGACGGTGGCGCCGGTCGCGGCGGCGGCCCAGCGGGCGACCACCCGGTCGGCCTCGGCGGTGGTCCAGGGGGCATCGGCGAGATGGCGGCGCAGGTGGCCCTCCTGCGCCTCCGGGCCCGGCGCGGGGCCGCCGCGGCGCTGCACCAGGGGCGGTGGCGAGAAGAGCGAGGACCGCTCGGCCGGGGAGCCCGGCAGGCCGTTCAGCCGCATGAGCCGGGCGGGCGTCGCCGACGCGCGCGAGCGCAGCCGGGCGGCCTCCCGGCCGTCCAGGCCCGGCTGCGCGGCGGCGTGGTGCAGGGCGGTGGAGAGGGCGCCGAAGAAGCCGTTGCCCCGGCCGGTGGGCGTCCCCTGCGTGTAGGTGGCGCCGTCGGGCGCGGTGAGTACGCCGTCGCGCGCGAGGCGGTGGCGCGGCCCGCCGCCGTCGGCGGGCGGGAGCCAGGGGGCGGTGGTGTGACTGCGGTGCGCCGGCGGTGCGGACGGTTTCCCGCTCGCGCCGGAGGGGGCGCCGGCCGGGCCGGACGGGTTCGGTGTGCCGTGCGCGCCGGAGTCCTCGCGTGCCGGCCGCGGCAGCGCGGTGGTGGACGGGGCCGGGGCGTGGACCGGCAGGGCCGCGTGGAAGTGGCCGTCGGCGGCGAGGAGCACCGGGTCGGCCGCACGGTCGACGGGGGCCGGTCCGCCACGGGTGTCGCCGTCGCCGTACGGCAGGAAGAGCTGTTCGCGGCCTTCCCCGGTCACCACGGTCAGCGAGGTGCCGAGGAGCCGCGCGGCCAGGGCGGGCAGGAGGTCGGCGCCGCCGTGGTCCCCGGCCCGGCGCTCGGGCGGTGCCGGAGCGTCACCGGGCCGCCCGGCGTCGGCGGGCGGCGGCTCGGCGGCGAAGGGGCGGGCCAGGGCGAGGGAGGCCAGCGCCGCCCGCTGCGCCGGGGTCGGCCAGAACGTCTCGGGGAGCCGGCCGAGCGCGTCGAACTCGGCCTGCTGCTCCCGGGACAGCGTCACACCCGCGCCGTCCAGCTCCTCCTGCGTGAAGGTGTCGGCGGTGTCCGCGGCCAGGGCGTCGAGCAGGTCCCGGTTGTCCGGCCTGCCCAGTTCCCGGGCGAGCCGGTCGCGGGCGGTGTGGACGGCGTCGGCGGTGACCGCGGGGTCGCCCGGGGACCTGGCGAACCGGTCGGCGAGGCCGGCGCCGAGCAACTGCGGCAGCCGGCCGTGCTCGTGGGCGGTGGCGATCAGCGCGTGGAAGAACGAGGCACCGTCGTGCGGTACTTCGTGCACGGTCCGCACGATCGTGCCGTCCGGCGAGGTGAGGGTGCGGGGGCCGGTGCCGTCGGCCTCGGTGACCGTGTAGGGGGCGGGGGCCTCGGAGCGCCAGCCGGGCTCGGTGTACTCCTGCGGCGCGTCCCGCACCGGCACCGCGGCCGAGCCCTGGTGGTGGGCGGTGAGCCGGGAAGCCGCGAGGTGCAGCCGGTGGTGGTCCGCGGCGGCGGCGTCCACCCGGTCCCGCCACACCCGCACGTCGTCGCGGGCGGTCTGCCAGGCGCGGACCGCCGGGGACTCGGCGAGGTCCCGCGTCAGGACCGTCGTCAACGCGGAGGCCGGCCCGGGGCCGCCGTCGCCGAGGGCGGCGCGCTCGGCGGGAGTGAGGGAGAGCCACGCCTCCCGGGCCCGGGCGCGGGCGTCGTAGTACTCCTTCTCGGCGGCGGCGAGGTCGGCGGCGCCCTTGGCCATGTCGTCCCAGGCGGTGGCGGCCTCTTCGGGGAAGGAGGTGTCGTCCAGCAGACCGTACTCGCGGGCCTGGTCCTCGCGCAGCCAGACCAGGGCGGTGGTGTCGGCCTCGGCGGCGCGCGGGCCGCGCCGGGCCTTGCCGAGGGCGTGCGCGGGACGGCTGTCGGTGATCCGGTGGTCCGCCTCGGACACCGCCAGCCAGCTCACCGGCAGCGCGAAAAGCATGCTGCGGCCGATGCCGTACTTGACGTGGGTGCCGAGGGTGACGTCCTCGGCCCCCTTGGGCGCCGTGCCGTCGTTGGCCCCGCCGACCGGTCCGGTGGCGCCGGGGTTGGTCACACCGGCGCCCGTGGTGGCGACCAGCGGCGCGGTGCCGACCGTGCCGTCGGAGTTGTCGGTGATCCCGGTCTCGGTCGCCTGGGCGGTCTTGCGCCGCTGCATGGACTCCATGCGGGGCGCGCTCTCCACGGCGAGCAGACGCGCGCCGCGGCGGTGCATCCTGGCGTAGAGACGGGAGTCGGCGGTGTGGGACTGGCCGAGGAGGCGTGCGGAGGACTGGGTGGGCAGGACGGAGCCCTCCGCGCCGAGCGCCTCGCGGAACGCGGCGGCGAGTCCGCCCTGGGAGGTGGCCTCCTGCTGCGCCTGCGCGGGCGCCGTGCCGAGGGCCGTGAGCGGGGTGCGGCGGGCCTTGCGCACCTGCGCGTCCAGGGCGTCGCCGGTGTGCCGCCTGCCCAGGTCGCCGTCGCCGGAGCCGTCGGCGCGGGCGGTGGCGAGGGTGAGCGCGTCCGCCACGTTGGCCGCGCCCCGGAAGTCGACGGCGAGCATGCCGGACCCGGTGCGGTCGTCGAGGGGCAGCACGTCGTCGCCGTCGGCGCGCCAGGCGGCGACGGCCTCCCGGCGTGCCTGGTCGGCCGTCAGCATCCGTACCGCGCGCTCGGGTTCGGCGACGTCCTGCTCGGTGAGCGTGCCGTCGGCGCCGGGCCCGGACGGCGTGAGCAGCCCCGCCGAGACGAATTCGTGGAGCGTGCCGACGTGCGCGACGGCGCGCGGTGCCAGCCGCTCGCCGGTGGCGTCGGTCATGGTGACGGTCAGGGTGTAGCCGGTGACGACCTCCGCGTGCGCCTGCGTGGTGGCCATGTCGGGCATCGCGGTGCTGCCCTCGGTGTCCGTGCGGGTGCCGGCCTGCTGTCCGGTCGCCGTGCCCTGGAGGGAGGGGTTGGCGGCGAGGGCGTCGCTGCCGGGGGTGCGCTGGCCGACGCTCAGGGTGAGGTCGCCGCCGCGGTCCTCAGTGGCGCCGAGCGCCGAGTCGCGGACGAGGGACCGGTAGTCGTCCACCTCGAAGCCGGTGCGCAGCCGCTCCACGGTGGTGGTGACCGGCGTCAGCTTGAACCGGACCTGTCCGGGGCTGCCGCCGACCGGCAGGTGGTGGGGGCTGGACCAGGCGCGGTGGCGGACGGGCAGGGTCATCCCGTCGGTGGTCAGCTCGTGCAGGTGGGCGCGGAGGAAGTCGGGCGAGAGCCGCTGCAGGACCTGCTCGCGGTCGTGCGAGGGCACGCCGATCTTCTCCAGGCTCGGCATGAGCTGCTGCGCCGCCCGGCTCGCGTCGAGCCGGCCCAGGGGGTGGGTCGGGAAGCGCCGGCCGCGCAGGAAGCCCGGCACGCGGTAGCCGCCGCCGAGGTTGCGCGGGGTGCCGGTGCCGAGGCCGTCCGGTGCGAGGCCGGTCTCGATGGCGTCCTGCATCGGCAGGTGGAACATGACCGCGTCGCGGACGCGCTGGAGCGCGGCGGCGGCCCGCCGCGGGGACAGGGCCTGCCCGGCACGGTCGGACAGCCGTCCGGCGGCGGCACCGATCCGCCGGCCGGCCCGGGTGCCGACGGCTCCCATCGCGGCCGTCCAGCGGTCCCGGACGGCGACGGTCTCCGCGGCGTCGGCGACCACCAGGTACATGCGTCCGGCGTAGGTCAGGGTGGTGCTGCGGCCGCGGGTGACGGACTGCGCGAGGGCACGCCCCTGGCCCCAGGCGTACTGGAGCGCGGCGCCGTACGAGCCGGACACCGGCTGCGCGCCCGGGGCCTGCTGCAGCGGCGAGTCGCTGCCCTGGAGACCGAGCGTGGTGCGCGAGGTGGTGCTCGAACTGCCGGTGACCTTGTGGTCGTTGGCGAGGGTGTTCTCGAGGGAGGCGGGCTTGGGGTCGCTCATGACCCGTACGTTGTCCAGCTCGCCGCGGACCGCGGCCTTGAGGTAGTGCGTACTAAAGGGTCCGGCGCCGTGGAGACCGGTGATCCGGGTGCCGAACGGGCCGAGGTACTGGCCGAGTTGCCCGGCCACGCCGAGGTTGGCCACCGCGCGGCGCAGCGCGGTGCGCACCGGGGTGCCGGGGGCGCTGGTGTGCCACGAGCCGCCGGAGGCCCGGTCAGCGGTCTCCTGCATGAGCTCCTGGCGCCGCGGTCCGCCCTCGGCGCCGAGCACCACGTGCGGAGCGCTGAGCAGCCGCCCGACGAGCGACTGGTTCGCCGGGGTCGTCCTGGGCAACGGCCGGGTGCCGTCGAGCAGTTGGTCGGCCTCGGCGGCGGAGAGCCGCTGCGGGGCGGGCTCCTCGGGGCCGGGCGCGCCCGTGGACGTCGTGGCGGCGGCCGCGTCCGTGGGGGCGTGGCGCGCGGAACCGTGCGCGGCGGGTACGGCCAGCTCGACGCGGCCCACGGGCTCGCTGCCGCGGCTGAACAGCGGCCGTTCGGCGACCGTGCTGACGAACACGCCCGTGCCGAGCAGCCCCGCCGACAGCAGGCGGGGCCAGCCGCGCGGGCGCCGGTGGCCCTCGAAGTCGGCCTTGAGCTCGACGCGGTAGCTGTAGAGGTCGATGCCGCTCTGGAACGTCAGGTGGTCGTGGGCGACGGTGATCGTGTTCCGGGTCGCCTCCTGACGGGTGTGGGCGTAGCGCCCGCCGACCATCAGGTTGCCGATCTGACGCGGCAGTCCGGTGCTCCCCACCTTGTCGTGGTCGCGCGGCGAGACGCCGGCCTCGACACCGGCGGTGTAGGTGCTGGACTGCTGCTGGCCCTGGCCCGCGACCTCGTTGCCGACCACCGCGTTGCGCAGCGTCCGCTCGTTCAGGGTGGTCTCGAAGCGGCGGTCGGTGAGCCGGGCCCGCAGGGTCAGCGTGTGGTGGCCGCGGCGGACCTTGCCGTCCTCGACGAGCGTGACCGGGATGCCGGTGGTGGTCAGGTCGTCCAGCGCCTGGGCGAGGGTGGGCCGGTTCAGCGCCTCGCGCACCTGCCGTTCGTTGAACCATGCCGTACGCAGCCGTGTGTCGCTGTACCAGAGCCGCGCCAGCCGGGGGTGGTTCCGCATCGCCGGAGGGACGAAGAGCGACGGGTAGGAGGCGTGCAGGGTGTCCAGGACCGTGTCCGCGAACTGCTGCAACGGCTCGCGGGCGGGCTCGGGCGTCGCGTCGGTCCGGGGGCCGGTCCGCTCCGGTGCGGTCCGCGGGCCGGGCTGCTCCGGTGCCGTCCGCGTTCCGTCCGCTTCCGGTGCCGTCCGCGTACCGTCCGCTTCCGGTGCCGTCCGCGGGCCGGTGGCGGGCGTGTTCTCGGGGCGGAAGCCCTCTGCGCGGACCTGGCCGCCCAGGTGGACCGGGTCGTCCTTCCGGAGGTACCACGGCACGGGCGGCTCGGCGTCCGGGTTCGGCCCCGTACGACCGGGCGTACGGCTGTCCCAGCCGGCCAGCCTGCGGGCGTCCTGCGTGGACATCCAGTCCAGGCTGACCACCCGTACGGGCCGTGCCGCGGACCTGGGTTCGCCCGCCCCCCGGACCATCAGGGTGCGCTCGACCCGGTACAGCGCCATCGGCTGGTTGCGGACCCGGCCGGTGACCTTGCGGGCCGCGTCGGTGCCCAGGTAGTGCCCGCGCCCGGCGGCGAAGTCCGTACGGACCGCCGGACCGCCCTGGACCCGTACGTCGGTGACCGGACCGGCGAACTGGTGGTTCGGACCGGAGGTAACCTGAACCCCGAACCGGGTCTCCCGGACGTGTCCGCGCTGGTTGGAGTACGTGATCTGGGTCAGGTCGCGGACCTCGACCTTGGACGACTCGGTGACCAGGTCGGCCCGGTGCGGCACCGAGCGCTCCACCACCAGGTGTCCCAGCGGGCGTTGACCGCGGCCCCGGGTGAGTTCGGGCCCGCTGACCGGGCCGGTGAGCCGTCCGAAGATGCCGAGCAGCCGCCCGGGCCGGGTGTACGACACCAGGGTGCGGTGGGCGGAGCTGCCCGGCCGCGCGCCGGCGAGGGCCAGCGCCACGTCCTCCGCCGGGTCCGTCAGGTACAGGCCCGTGGAGTCGAGCAGCCGGGGGTGTTCCCCCTCCGGGAAGGTGAGCGTCCGCGGGGCCCGGCGCGGCCCCTCGTAGGGCACGGTCAGGTCGTCCGGCAGGCGCCAGCTCAGTCCGTCCCGCATGCCGAACTCGGCGGCGTGCACCAGCCGCCGTGTCCAGCGGGGCCCCGGGCCGGTACCCGTCGTGCCGTCGGTGACGGCCGCGCCGGCAGAGCCCGGCGCCTCGGTGACGCGGTGGACCCGTACCCGGTAGTGGACGTCGTCCAGGTGCAGGTGGGAGCCCTCGTGGGCGCGGTGCTCGGTCTGCTGGTAGGCCGCGGTGCCCTGGGAGTAGTCGGTGCGGCGGGCCCAGCCCAGCGAGGCACCGATCTTCAGGAGCCACTCCAGCGGCGGCCCCATGCTGAGCGCACCGGCGATCCGGCGTCCGAAGCCCACGGTGCGCCCGCCGCCCGTGCCGGCCTGTCCGCGCCGCATCGTGTCCGTCTTGACCGTGCCGGCGCCCACGTCGGCCAGGCGCACCCAGCGGTGGTACGGGACGGCCTCCACCGTCATTTCCAGGCCGACGCCCGACTTCTCCCGGGCCACGAGGCGTGCGCCGCGCGGGGCGGTGAACGCCGTGGGCTGGTCGGTCAGCAGCCGCAGCAGCTCCGCCTCGTCGAAACGCGTGCGCAGCCGCTCCGGCAGCCCGTCGAGGATCTGCCGCGCCGCGAGTTCGGGCGCGCGCAGGCTGAGGACGCCGGTCCCGGCGAACAGGCCGGTGGGTTCGACCCCGGGTGTGCCGTCCTCGTCGGTGTCGCGGGGGTCGGCGCCGGGCCGGATCAGCGCGGCGGGCAGCCTGCTGCCGTCGTCGAAGGTGACCGTGCGCGGCGCCGGCCCGGGCGGCCGGGCGTCCGTGCCGGTCAGCAGCCGGGGCGGACGGTACCGGTCCAACTGCGTCTCCAGCGGCGCCAGGTCGCCCGGGTCGGCCGGGTCGGGGTCGGGGTCGATGATCCCGGCCATCTCGCGCAGCCATTCCCCGTACGGGTCGGAAGCCTCCGGGGCGGGGTCCGGGTCCGGGGCGGGGCTCGGGTCTGGGGTGGTGCTCGGGTCTGGGGTGGTGCTCAGGCCCGGGACGGGGCTCGGGTCCGGGGCGGGGCTCGGGTCCGGCGCGGGGCTCGGGTCCGGGGTGGTGGTCAGGCCCGTGGCAGGGCTCGGGTCCGGGGCGGGGCTCGGGTCCGGTGCGGAGCTCGGGTCCGGGGCGGGGCTCGGGTCCGGCGCGGGGCTCGGGTCCGGCGCGGGGCTCGGGTCCGGCGCGGGGCTCGGGTCCGGGGCGGGGCTCGGGTCCGGCGCGGGGATCAGGGCGTCGAAGTGATCGGCTCCGTTGTACGCCACGTGCAGGGGGGCGCCCGTGCCGCCCGGGTGCAGCGCGACCGTGGTGAGCGCGCCCGGTGTCCGCGTGTCCGGCTGCACGATCCGCAGGTCGAGGTCGAGCGTGTGCGCCAGCGCCTCCGGGATCAGGTCGGCGAAGGGGGACGGCCACAGGTCCACGCGTCCGGCGGTGGCCGCGAGCAGCCCACGCCCGCCGAGCCGCCGCGCGTCGGCGGGGGTGGGCGCCACCTCGGCGAGCCCGGGGTAGTCGCTGTCGGCGACGATCTCCCGCCACCTGCCCGAGTCGCCGTCGGTGACGACCTCCCGGGCGATCCGGTCCCACTCCTCGGCGATCCGCCGCTGTGCGTCCGGGTCGGTCTCCCCGGCCAGGGCGCGCAGCCGCAGGTCGTTCACGACGGAGTGGACCGGGTCCGGCACGAGGGCGTCGGCGATGTCCCCCAGTTCGCTGTGGGCGACCCGGTCCCGCACCCGCGCGCGCAGCCCGCCGATGCTTCCCGCGGCCCAGGCGGGCGGGACTGCCGCGGCGCGTGCGCTGTCGAGGACCGACCGGAAGAAGCAGTTGCCGTCGGGCCGGGCGTCGACGCGGTGGAAGGCGCGCCCGCCGGCCCGGACGACCTCGGCGGGGCCGGCGGCGGGCGCCGCGGAGACCGGTCCGAACGCGGTCAGGTCCTCGGCGGGGGACTCCGGCCGGCTCGGCACGGGCGACAGGTCGGGCCTGCGGCGCACGAGTTCCGCCGTGTCCTCGGGGCCGAGGCCGAGCTGGGACAGGGGCAGCGGATCGTCCGACAGCCCCCAGGCGACCTTCGCCGACTGGGCGTAGTCCAGACCGCGCACGTCGTCCTGGGAGACCAGCGCGGTCGGCGGCGGGGAGGGCGGGGGCGGGGGGATCAGGTCGTCGAGTGCCCTGCCGGGGCCCTGGCCGGTCCGTGCGGTCGCCGCCGCCCGCAGGAAGGCGGTGTACTGCTCGGGTGTCGGCCCGGTGGCCGGGTCGACGGCGGTACGGCCGTCCCCGCGACCACCGGCCGGTCCGCCCCCGGCGGCGTGCCAGTCGGTGGCCATGCGGCGGAGCAGGTCGGGGGTCATGCGGCCGTCGCCGTACCGAGGCGCACCGTCCGTGCCGTGCCAGCGCAGGCCGTCCACGTACGCAAGTCCGGCGAGCAACTCACGGCTCCCGGGCCACTGTTCGGCGTCCGGGCCGAGCACGTCGCGCAACGTGCGGACCTGCTGGAGCGTGCGGACGCGGGCGAAGACGTCCGCCGGGCCCGGCCCCGTGTGCAGACCGGCGTCCCGCGCCAGCCGGTCCAGCTCGGCGCCGCCGGGTTCCGGGGTGAACAGCCGCCACCGCCCGGGCCCGTCCCCGTTCTCCACGAGCACCGCGCGGACGTCGCCGTTCTTGTCGCGGGCCGTGCCCACCTCGCTGGTCGGCGCGTACACGGCGCGTCCGGTGCGGTTGGCGACGTGCTGGGCCACGGGCAGACCCGCGATCCGCGGCTGGCGCCCGGTCTCGCAGGAGTACAGCACCAAGGGCCGTTGCGTGTCGCCGTCGGCCGCCCACGCCTTGAGCGCCTCACCGAGTTGCACACCGCTGACCTTCACGGTGGGCCGGGAGGCGTCGTGCGTGCCGAGGGTGACGGCTCGGGGGGTGCCGTGCCCGACGAAGTAGTCGGCGCCCTGTTCGGTGCCGGCGCCGGGGAGCGCGGTCGGCGGACCGGTGAACACGGCACGCGGGACGGACTGCGCGGTGTCCACCGTGCCCGTGTTCGCGCGGGTGGTCGTCCCGCTGTCCGTGTCGGCCGTACCGGTCGTACCGGTCGGGTTCGGGAGGGCCGGGCCCGACTCCGTGCGTACGCCTCGGAAACTGTCCTGTCCGAGCAGCCCCCGGCGTCCGGCCTCACGGGCCGTACCGTCGTCGGCCGGGTCCTGGGAGATGGTCAGCGTCCGCACGGCGCGCCCCGGTTCGGGCCGTGCCGCCGTGTCCGGCACCAGGCGCCGCACCTGGTCGAGCGGAACGGAACGGCCGTCCAGGGTGGTGAGGACCGGCTCGCCGACCGGTCTCGCACCCCCGTCCGCGGGACGTACGACGACCCGGGCGGACGGTGGCGCGGAGGCGACGGACGTGGTGCCGCCGTCGTCACCCGACTCCACGTGCAGTGCGGTGGCGGGCTCGCTCCACGGCCGCGAGACGGGGTCGAACTTGACCGTGGGTTCGCCGGTCGCCCGCGCGTCCCCGTTCGGGACGGTTCCGTCACCGGACGGCGACAGGGATTCGACCTGCGGCAGCGGCGCCTTCCGGGACGGATCCGCGAGGACGGACGGATCCGCGGGGGTGGACGGGTCCGCGCCGACGGACGAGTGGGGCTCGGCGGACGAGTTCCTGTCCACCGACGGGTCCGTGTCCACCGACGGGTCCGTGTCCACCGACGCGGTGCTCTCGGTGGCGACGGACCGGCCGTCCGGGGCCGGGCCGAGCGCGTCGGCGAGCGGCAGCAGTACGTCCGCGCCGGGGAACCCGGTCTCCGGCGCGGGGGCGTCGGCGGCGGGAGGAGCGGTGAGGGGGCGTACCCGGACCGGGGCGTCGGGTGTCTCGCGGGTCAGCTCGGCGGCGGCCCGCACCGGGCGTCCGGTTCCTTCGGACGCCGTCGGCGGGCCGAGCACCACGGCGCGGTCGGCGCCCGCCCGGTCGAGGAGCGCGGCCGCCTCGGGCGACGCCGAGGCCGGCGGGGGCCCGTCGGACACGACGACGGTCAGCGGTGCGGAGTCCCCCGCGGCGTCGACGGAGCCGGTCGCCCCGGGCTTCGGCGGCGCGGGGGCGACGTCGCCGGGCAGCGGGTCCGGGCTCGCCGACGTGCCGTCCGTCGAGGTCACGATCCCGGAGACGGGTGCGCCCGGGTCCTCCGGTACGTCGGCGGGGCGCGGGTCCTCTCCCGGCACCGCAGCCTCCCCGGCGGAGTCCGCGGCACCACGGTCGTCGCCACTCGCCCCACCGTCGCGCGCACCGGCGTTCGGGCCGGTACCGGTGTCCGTACCGGGGACGGCGCCCGTACCGCGACCGGGACCGGCCCCGGTGCTGCCGCTGGTGCCGGCTCCGGCTCCGGCCGCGGAACCCGCACTCGTAGTCGTAGTCGTACCGGCGCCGGCCACCGGACCACTCGCGCCGGCACCAATGCCCGTGCTGCTGCCGGCCCCCGTGTTGGCACCGGTTCCCGTACCGCTGCCCGTGTCGCTGTGCGCGCCTGTGTCGACGTGGCTGCCACTGCCGGTACCCGCACCGATGCCGGTCCCCGCACCCGCACCCGCACGGACATCGCCGCCGACATCGCTGCCGGTGTCGATGCCGCTGCCGGCACCGGGAGTGGCGCCGCCGACCCTGCCCGTGCCGCTGCCGGCACCGGGGGCGACCGCGGTCTCCGTGGCCGTCCCCGCTCCGGGCCCCGCGTCCGTTCCCGAACCCCGGCCGCCCGTCTCCCCCACCGGCACCGTGCCGTCGGTGGCGGTCGGCGGCGGGGTCACCGTCACCGGCGTACCGAAGCCCTCCAGGGCCCGGCGGACGCCGTCCGTGTCGATCTCGGTGGCGGGGCCGTTCCCGGCGGGAACCAGGCGGATCTCCGTGGCTCGCGCGAGGTTCCCGTGCAGGGCGTCACGGACGCCGATCTCCCGGGCACCGGGAGGCTGCGCGCCCCGCAGGGCGGCGAGGTCGCGGAGCGCCTGCTCCCGGACGTCGGCGGAGCCGTGGTGGACCTGCTGCCACAGGCCGTTCTCCGCGGCCGTCACGGGCAACGGGCCCGGGGAGTACGGCGGCGGCGCCGGCGACGTGTACGGAGGGGGCTCCTGCGCGGAGTACGGCGGCGGCGCCTCGACACCGCCGTCCCGCGGGGAGGGGGCGGACGCGCCGGAGGTGGCGCCGGTGCCGCCGGCGGTGTCCGCGGGCGCGGGGCCGTCGGTACGGTCGGTGCCGCCCCCGGTCCGCGAGGACCCGTCGGAGTCCCGTGCCCCGGATGAGCCGGAAGTGCGGGTCTCGCCGGCCGAGACCGTGGGCGGCTTGCCCCGGAACCCTTCGAGGATGTTGCGCAGTTCGGCGCTGCCGTTCTTGGCCCCGCCGGTGAGTGTCGACTCGACCTGGCTGCTGAGACCGGCGCCGACGAACGTGGACCAGCTCGTGGACCAGTCGCCGTCGAAGGCGCCCTTGATGAGGATCTCGCCGAGCGCCTCGCCGGAGCCGGCGGCGAGGAAGTCGGCCGTGCCCTTGAGTCCGTAGTGCCCGGCGAGCGCGCCCGGCCGGTCGGCGTTGTTGCGCAGGAGCAGGTTGTTCCGCCACAGCTCGGGGTTGTTGCGGAAGTTGTTCCGGAAGGAGAACAGGTCCCGGAAGCCGGTCGGCGGGTTGTACCCGGCGCCGGGGCCACCCGTGACCGGATCGGGACGGTCGTGCGGGGTGGTGTCGAACTTGGCGTCGGGGTCCGGCTTGGTGTTCGGCGTGGGGTTGCCGATGTCCGGGTCGGGGCCGTTCTTCACCCTCGGCGGCGGCGCCTTGTAGTCGAGGTCGGGCCCGTTCTTCAGGAAGGTGCCGTCGTAGCCCCTGACGATCTTGCGGGCGAAGTCGGCGAACAGGCTCGTCAGGCCGCCGGCCGCGGCGCCGAACGCGCCGTCCTTGAGGATCTGGCTCCAGTCGAAGCCGTCGGGACGGCGGCCGTCGGGGGCGAAGTTCATCATCGCCAGCCGGACCGCGAAGGTGGTGAACGCCTCGGAGAACGCCTCGGTCAACGAGGGCGCGATGTGCAGCCGCTGGAGCAGGTGGCTGAGCGTGGTGAGGATGAAGAACCGGCTGCGCATCTTGGCCAGCATGATCTGGCTGGCCGACGCACCGCCGGTGAAGAACGACAGCGCCAGGTAGATGGCGATCTCGATGAGCAGCCGGATGACCTCGGCGATCACCTGCCACTTGGACTCCATGATGTCCATGGAGGTCTTGCGCCGGCCCTCGGCGATCTTGTCGAGCTGCTCGGAGAACTCCCGCAGGTAGTTCCTGCCGCCGTCGTCGGTGAGGGTGCCCATCGCGGCGGCGTACGCCTTCGACAGGTCGTCCGGCATCGCCTCGCCGATGTCGTGGACCGACTTCTGGATCAGCGCGGACATCTGGTCGATCTTGCGGCCCAGCCGGGCGTACGGCCCCCGGCTCTCGTAGGCGAGGTCCTCGTCCGCGTCGATGAGCCGCTCTCCGGTGAGGATGAAGATCATCGCGTTGACCTCGGGCGAGGGCATGATGCTCATCGGCGACCGCCCGTGAGGCCGTGCGGACAGCACCGCGGGACCGCTCCCGGCACGGAGCGGGAGCGGTCCGCGGCGGCGGAGGGGTCAGTGGCGGCCATGCCCGCCCGTGTCACCGCCGCCCGAGCCGCCGAGGCCGAAGCCGTCGGTCTCGATCCGGTTGGTGTTGCGCTCGATGTCCTCCAGGTTGCGGTCCCGGGTGTCCTCCATGAGCTTGACCTGGCTGAGCGTGGCGTCGGTGATGCTCACCAGCGCGTCGCGGATGGACATCATGGTGTCCTTGGTGACCTGCCGCTCCTTCTGCTCCTGCGGCTTGGCCTTCTCCGCGAAGTCGCCCGACGTGCCGGGCCACGAGACGGTGGGGGCGAGGCCGTCTAGGAACTCCTCGGTCATGCTCCTGGCCAGCGTGGCGATCTCTTCCAACTGCCCGCTCAGGGCCTCGATGCGGGCCGGGTCGACGTAGTAGCGCTGCCCCATGTCAGTCCTCCCCGTCCTCGTCGAGCGCGTCGCGCCAGCCCGGCGCCCGGCCGTCCCCGCGGGCGGTTTCCTCGTCGTCCTTCTCCAGCACCCCGGGGCCGAAGATCCGTTCCCAGTCCAGCTCGAAGCCCTTCAACTCGGGTACCTCGCTGCTGGGTTCCGTGAAGGGCGCCATCGCCTTCATCACGTGCCGGTTCATCTTCTGCTGCGCCGCGTTCGCCGCCTCCAGGACGCTGGCGGCCAGCTCCTGGGGGGACATGTCGCGGTACTTGTGCTCCAGGAAGTCGATGCCGGTCAGCGTGCCCTGGGCGCCCACGGTGACGCGGACGGCACGGTCGGAGGAGAGCACCGCGAACGAGGCCTGCCGCAGCTCGCGTTCGGTGCGCTCGACCGCCTCCTGGGCGGACCGGAGCTCGGCCATGGCCTTCTCCAGCCGCTGTTCCAGTGGTTCCGTCACGTCCACTCCCTGATGTCCTGTGACTGCACAGTCGATCTTGCCTGGTGGGATGCCGGTCGCGGCAGCCGGGGACCGAGTGGCGTTCGTCTCCCCGTACCGTCCGCGGCGGCCACCCGCCCGGCCGTCACCGTCCGATGACGGCCGGGGTGCCGCCGTCCTCGGTGCCCCACACGTCTGCGTCCTCCTCCAGGTAGTCGGCGGAGGTCGTGACGCCGCGGGCCTGGCCCGGCTCCTGCTCGGGGGAGTCGCCGCCGCCGGTGGTGGCGACGCGGGACGCCGGGGCCAGGAAGGTGTCGCTGTCCTCCTGGCGGTTCCAGGGGCTGCGCCGCCTGCGGTTGCGGCGCTCGCTCTCCTCGGCGGCGTCGACCAGGACGGCACGCACCCGCTCGCCGTTGCCCTTCTCTCCGCCGCCTCCCATGCCGCCCATGCCGCCCATCGGCATGCCGGGGGTGCCGGGCATGCCCGGGGCGCCGGCCGTTCCGGACCCGGCGGCCGGGGCGAGCGGGGTGCCTCCGGCCGCGGTGGCGCCGTCGGACAGCGGGGCCGCGGTGCCGGTGAGCAGGCCGTCGGAGCCGACGGAGGCACCGGCGGTGAGTCCGCCGCCGGTGGCGGAGGTGAGCGAACCACCGTTGTTCAAACCGAGGTCGTCGGCGGAGAGCGTCTCGGTGCTGGTGCCGCCGCCCCCTCCGCCGCTGCCCCCGAGCCCGTCGGGCGAACCGAGACCGTCGAGCGAACCGAGACCGTCCAGCGAGCCGAGTGCGTCGAGGAGACCGGTGCCGTCGGAGGAGGTCGGACCGTTGCCCGTGTTGAGGTCGTGCAGGTTCACCGTCTCGGTGTTGCCCTGCGCGTCGGTGACGGTGGCGATGCCGGTCTCCGGGTCGACGACCTGGGTGCTGCCGTCCGGGAAGTCGGTGGTCAGCCGACCGTTGTCGAGGGAGGTGACGGAGCCGTCGGGGTTGGTCACCCGCGCGCCGTGGGTGAGGTCGGTGGTGGTGACGGACCCGTCCGGGTGGGTGGCGGTCAGCATGCCGGTCTGGGTGTCGAACGTCGCCCGGGTGCCGTCCGGGAACCGGGTGAGCAGGTCGTCCCCGGCCAGCGAGGTGTCACCGCCCGTCGGTGTCCGGAGCCCGGAGCCGCCGGAGTTGAGGCCGTCGAGGCTGCCCAGGTCGAGGTCGCCGGGGCCGTTCAGGTCGCCGTTCGACTGGGTCGGCAGATCGCCAAGGGAACCGAGGCCGCCCTGCCCGCTCTGGCCGTTGAGCCCCCCGAGGCTCCCCAGGTCCGTGGTGGTCGTCGAACCGTCCGGACGGGTCGTGACCGCCTGACCCGTCGACGGGTCGATGCTCTGCGTCGTACCGTCCGGGAACCTCGTCGTCAGACTCCCGTCCTCGCCCAACGACGTCACCGAACCGTCCGGATTCGTCACCTGCACGCCGTTGCCCAGATCCGTGGTCGTCGTCGCACCGTCGGGCCCCGTCGTCGTCAACACCCCCGAGTCGGGATCGAAACGCGTACTGCTCCCGTCCGGGAACCGACTCGCCACATCACCACCCGACACCTGCGTACTGCCACCCGTCGGCATGTCCAACACCCCGCCACCGGAACCGGCGTTCAACCCCCCGAGGCTCCCCAGGTCCGTGGTGGTCGTCGAACCGTCCGGACGAGTCGTGACCGCCTGACCCGTCGACGGGTCGATGGTCTCCGTACGCCCGTCCGGGAAGGTCGTGGCGAGCTTGCCGTCGTCGGTGAGGGAGGTGACCGAGCCGTCCGGGTTGGTCACCCGCAGGCCGTTGCCCAGGTCCGTGGTGGTGGTCGCGCCGTCGGGGCCGGTGGTGGTCAGCAGGCCGGTGTCGGGATCGAAGCTGGTGCTGCTGCCGTCCGGGAACCGCGCGACGGGGTTGCCGTCGACGAGGCCGGCGGTGCGCTCGTTCGGCAGCCGTGCGCCGCCGCCGGAGTTGAGGCCGCCGAGACTGCCCAGGTTCGCCGTCGGGGGAACGGCCGCGGGCTGCTCGCCGCCCGGTCCGCCGAGACCCGCGAGGCTCTGGCCGACCGCCTTGTCGGCGTCGCCGAGGGTGCCGAGGTCGTCGGTGACCGGGCCGCCGCCGGGTCCGCCGTTCACCCCGCCGAGGGTGCCGAGGTTGTCGGTGAGCGCGCTGTCCGTGTCTCCGGAGCCGCCGTTGAGACCGCCCATGTCGCCGAGGCTCTCGGTGACCGGGAGGTCGCGGTTCAGCAGGTCGTCGAGGCCGCCGAGGTCCGTGGTCGACGGGTCGTTCAGCGTCCGCAACTGCTCCTTGGCCTCGTCGGCCTGCTTCTCCTGCTCGGCACGGAGTTCGTCCTGGTACTTCCGGTCCTCCTCGCGCTGCCGGTTCTGCTCCTCCCGCAGCTCGTCCTGGTACTTGCGGTCCTCCTCGCGCTGCCGGCTCTGCTCCTCGCGCAGTTCGTCCTGGGTCTTCCGGTCCTCCTCGCGCTGCCGGTTCTGCTCCTCGCGCAGTTCGTCCTGAGCCTTGCGGTCCTCCTCGCGCTGCCGGTTCTGCTCCTCCCGCAGCTCGTCCTGGTACTTGCGGTCCTCCTCGCGCTGCCGGTTCTGCTCCTCGCGGAGTTCGTCCTGGTACTTGCGGTTCTCCTCGTTCTGCCGGTTGATCTCCTCCTGGGCCTCCTCGGCCTTGCGCTTCTCGTACTCCTGCGAGGCCGTGCTGGTCGACTTCGGCTCGGGGAGGTTCTCGGTGAAGTCGCTGCCCAGGTCCAGGAAGGTGTTGTTCAGCGTGGACTGCACGGTCCGGGCGGGCTTGACGAGGTACTCGTCGACGCCGCGGCTCCAGATCTGCACGGCCTTGTCGCCGACCTTCGCCCAGTTGGCGATGTCGGTGAGGTCGCCGTACTCGGGGTGGTTCTGGGTGAAGTTCTCGCGCGGGTCGTGGTAGGTGGTCGAGGAGTACGCCGAGTAGGTCGTCTTGATGTCCGTGTTGTCGACGTTGTTGGTGTCCACCCACTGGGCCAGGTCGTCCAGGACGTACCGCAGCACCTGGTGCGGGTCGTAGTAGTCCGAGTTGGCCCAGGTGATCCACGCGTCCAGCAGCTTGCCGGCCGCGTCCTCCAGTGCCGAGCGGGCCTGGGAGAGGGCGCGCGAGTACACCGTCTTCCCGGTTCCCTCGCCCTCGCCCGTGCTGGGCTTCTCGTCGAACGTCTCGATGTACGCGTCGTAGTTCTCGCGGATCTTCGTCAGCAGGCTGCGGAAGACCTCCGCGGCCTCGCCCTTCCAGGTCGCGTCCTCCCGGCCGAGGGCGTCCTCCCACTCCTTGATCTTGGGCCCCTGGTCCCGGAAGAACTGGGCCGCGAAGTCGAAGGCCCGACCGGTGGTGTTGAAGGAGTTGAGGTCGACCGAGGCGTCCTCCGCCACGCCGAGGTTGCTGAAGCGGGCGTCCGCCGTGTTGCCGCCGAGCAGTTCGAGGAGCGCCGTCCGCGGCCCGTTCATATAGCGGGCGAGGGCGACCGTGCTCATCTGGTCCTTGTTGTAGTCCTTGAACTCGTTGCCCTCGCGCACGGAGGCGTTGGCGACGTCGTCCGTCCCGGGCTCGGCGAAGATCGTCTCGTCGCCCACCCTCACCCGGCCCTCGAAGACGATCCGGGCCTGCTTGATCTGGGTCTTCTTGCCGCCGTCGAAGAACCAGATGTCGTAGTCCTCGCCGGTGTTGCGCAAGAAGCCGGACGCGTCCTTGACGAACGAGCCGAGGCTGCGGTCCCTGATGTCCATGCGGAACAGCTTGCCGCCGTGGTCGGAGCGGAGGGTGTCGAAGACGGTGCTGCGGTCCGGCACCGGGTAGCCGGTGATGTGCGTGACCAGGCCCGCCCAGACGTCGGACGACGCGTCCGTGGCACCCTCGTACTTGTTGACGTTCTTTACGGAGTCCGCGTCGTAACGGTCGACCACCGGGCACCCTCTCTGGTCGGGTTGTGGTGCGGCACACGACGGGCCTGTCGCGCCGCAGGGGATTCTCTAGGAGTCGGAGTCACCCGCGCCGTCGCCGCCGGCGGTGAGGGTGTCGACCTCGTCGAAGTGCTGGAGCAGCGTCTGGGCGTCGATCGCGTCCAGGTTCTTGGCCTGGGTCTTGCGCGCCCCCTCGATGGTGTCGGTGAGCGCGTCCTGCAGCTCCTTGTACAGGTCGATCTGGTCGCCGAGGAGCTTGTCGAGGGCCGTGGCGGCCTCCCGGACGCCTTCGAGCAGCTTGGGCCCCGAGATCCGCCCGTCACTGGCCATCTTGCCGATGCGCAGCAACTGCTGGCTCTGGTCGAGGTTGTCCTCGGTGGTGTGGCCGTCGACGAGGTCGCCGAGCGTGCGGGGGTCGCCCTCCCCACCGCCCTGGCGGTGCCTCTTGGCGTCCTTGTACGCCCGGTCCACCTCGTAGTCGCGGAAGTTCTCCATCGCGGACAGGTCGAAGTGCTTGATGTCTGTGGGGTTGTCGGCCATCGGAAGCTCTCCTGCCGCTCGGTGCCTGACGGGTGGGGGACGCGCGGAGCGCGCGACGGCGGGCACGCGCCGCCGTGTGACCGCCGGCGGCGCGTCGCCCGCCGCGGCGCGTTCCGGACGGAAGCGGGGCGAGGCGGGCAGCTCTTAACGCGCCCGCACGTTGCCCCAGTTGTCGGCGCTGCGGCGCTCGTCACGGGAGTGGTTGTCGTGAATGGACTGGATCAGCGTGCCGTTGTCGTGGAGCAGGGTGGCCATGTTCTTGGTGGCCTGGTCCCACTCCATCTGCACCCGGCGGTACATCTCCTGGTCCGCACCCTCCCAGGACGCGACGAGCGGCTTCAGCTCGTCCTCCAGGTTGTTGAGGGTGTTGATGATCTGCTGGGTCTGGTCCGTCAACTCCTCGACGGCCTTGCGGACCACGGGGTACTGCACGTCGATGATGCCGTCGGCCATGACGTCTCCTCTCTGGTGACCGGACGCCTCCCGTCCGGCAAACACGAACAGTGCGGCGTCAGTGGGGTGCCGCACCGCGCCGGACGCGTCAGAGCAGCGCCTGGAAGACGCCCTGACTGGTCTTGCTGTTGAGGACCTCCGTGAGGTCCTGGTTCTCCTGCGCCAGGCGGTTGGCGGAGGTGACGTTCTCCTGGAGGGCGTCGATCATCTTGCTGATCTGGACGACGACCGTCTGGGCCTCCGCGTTCCAGCTCCGGAAGAGCTTCAGCAGTGCCTGGCCCTCGTCACCGCCCACGCCGGAACGCGAGGCGATCTCGGCGACGTTGTTCTGGATCCTCTCCACCTGGCTCCGGGCCGACTCCAGGGACGAGACGCCCCCCAAGCCCTTGGCATATTCCGCTTTCCTTGCGGCACTGTCCGCCATGTCGCGCTCCCTTCGTTCGAGCGATCACGTCGCACGGTTGCCCGCTGAGGCTAAGTAGAACCACCTCTTCCGCGCAATGCGGGGCGGGAATTTTCGACGTCCGCCGGGCCGCCCGAAATATCTCTGGTGCACGGTAGTTGACCAAAGGTTTCGATCAGATGAACAGAGACGCCGGGCGAACTGTCCGTCATAGGGCGCCCACACGGACGCCGGGTCCGACGCGGGCGCCATTCGGGCGGACCGAAGCGGCAAACGGTCATCGGAAACGGGCCGCCGCCGGGCGGCGGCCGGGATATGAGGGGCATACCGACAATGCACGGAACGGCCGCCGTGGATTCCCGATCCGGGCTCCGTCCGCGACCACAAAGACCGAAAAGCACGTCAGTCGAATGACCAGGCGACCAGGCGGTCCGGGAATCGCCCCGAATTCACCCCTCTTCCGGCCTCAGAGATCCCTTTGAGCCTCTTGTCGGGCTCGGGGTGCGGTGTCCGCTGTGCCCGACGTGCTCAATGTGCCCGAGGAGTTTCCCGGGACGAAGCCCGCAGCCTCGGCCTTCTCCCCCGGGTCCGTCCCGCCCCGCTGCGCGGACGTTCCGCAGTCGGGTGCCGTGACCCGCACCTTCGCGGCCCCGGAGGCGGCGTCCGGGTCGAGGTCCGCGCCGGTCGGCAGTGCCGCGAGCAACGGCGCGGGCACCGAGTCGATGTCGTCGGTGGTGTAGCCCAGCGCCCGGAGGGAGTCGTCGGCGGGCACACGGTACTTCACCCCGTTCTCGGCGACCAGGTAGGTGGTGCCCGCGTGGGCCGCGCCGCTCGCGTGCAGCGCCCGCACCAGGGCGCCGCGGCCGGGCCGTACGACGGTGGCGTCGGTCGGCACGCACGCCTCGCGCACGGGGTCGGCGGTGCCCTCCGACACCGCGACCGGGGCGAGTCCGGTCAGCGGGGCCAGCACCGAGCCGATGCGGGCGCCGCCGTCACCGCCGTCCACCTGGGCGCACAGCGCGCTGCCCCGCGGCACGGCCTGCGGGACCGGGGGCGCGTCCGGCAGCCCCGCCGTCCCCGCCCGGCCGGCCCTCTCGGCCCGGTGCTCACGCAGCGCGTCGGCGCCGACGGTACGCGCCTCGGGCGACTCGCCCCGGTAGGCGTCCTTCTGCGTGGCCGGGTCGCCCAGCACCAGGGCGGCGCCGAGCCGGGTCAGCGGCACCAGGCCCTCCTCGCGCAGCAGGTGGTACGTGCTCGCGCCGCCGGGCACGCTCACCTCGAAGACCTGGCCGACGCGCGTGTCCTCGCCGCCGAGCTGCGGGCCCTCGTCACCGCGTCCGGGCACCTCGGGCGCGCGCAGCTCGGGGCCGGGGGCGAGGGCGTCCAGGAAGGCCGCCGAGACCGGCACCGCCCCCACGGAGCCGTAGCCGAGCGCGGTTCGGGCGTCGGACTTCTCGTCCAGCGGCAGCCTGCTGCCCCGCCACACCAGGTACTGCGTCTTGTCCGGCCCGCGCACCAGCACCCCGCGGTCGCCCGCGACCGCCGAGGCGTCCACCGGCGCGCCGACCACCAGTGTCGTGGCCCCGGCCCTCTCGACGGCCGGGGACGTGCGCGCGCCCAAGGTGCTGGGACCGGCGCCGTCCGGCCCGGTGACGCACATGTGCCAGGCCCCGCCGTCGAGCTGCCCGGCGTCGGGCAGGCCGTCCGGTGCGCCGGGGATGCCCACCGGGCCGCCGACGGGCACGTCCCGCAGCGAGGCGGTGCCGACGTCCTCGGTGGGCAGGTCGGATCCGCCGATCAGCCGCGCGGAGGTGTAGTTGCGCACGGGGTGCAGGACGCCGTCGGTGTCGGTCCACAGGTAGCGGGCGCCGGTGTCGCGGTTGACCACCAGGTGCGGTCCGTCGCGCCAGGCGTCGTTCCCGCCGGGCCGCAGCAGCCCGTAGACCACGGTGCCGGCCCCGATCAGGACGGTGAACAGCAGACCGAAGACGACACCGCGGGTGGTGCGTCCCAATGGGCTCTCCGGGGCGTCCGGGGAGGCCGTCAGCAGACCCGAACTGAGCCTGCCCATCATGAAGCTGTGGGCCTGTACCTGGTCGCGCTTGGACTGCACGGCCTCTCCTCGTCTCGTCTTCCGTGGGTCCGAGGTGGGTGGATGCGGGCGGACCCGTCCCGGTACCGGGGGCGCGGGCGCTCCCGCGCGTCCCCGGGTCCGGTCGCCGAACTCCCGTGCGCCGGCCGGGGTTCGGGACTCGGCCTAGCCGAACAGTCCGCGCAGCCAGCCGAAGAGGCCGGCCACCCAGAGGGTGAGCGGCAGCAGCGCGACCGCGAAGACGGTGTGCGCCAGCTCCGCCGCGCGGCCCCAGTACGGCAGCATCCGGCGGCCGGGCACGGTCCAGGTGGCGATCACGAGGCCGCAGGCCGCGGCCAGCAGGACCGCGAAGACCACCAGGCGGGTGTCGGTGTCGCCGTCCACCGCCCAGGCGCGGGCGAGCAGCAGCAGGCCCCAGACGCCGGGCAGTGCCAGCGTCAGCCGCTGGCCGACGGCGACCAGGCCGCGGGAGTGCAGGAGCAGCAGCAGGCTGAGGACCAGCGCGGTCAGGACCTCGGGCAGGTCCGGGTGGTGGGCGAGGACGACCAGGGCGGCCACGGCGGCGGTGCCGGTGGCCGCGAAGAGCGCGGTCACCCAGCGTCCGGCCAATTCGGTGCGTTCGGCGACCTCGTCGCCGGCGTAGGGCTCGATGCCCTCCTGCAGTTGGCCGGCGGAGGACGGCAGTGCGGGCATCCGCATGCCGGCCAGCTTGAAGGCGGACGGCGCGACGGCTCCGGCGCCGAGGGCGAGCACCGCCATGACCAGCGCCACGGCGGCCGGCGCGTCCAGACCGGTGTAGCCGACCAGCGCGCCCGTGATGGCGGTGACCACCGCCACCAGGGCCGTGGCGAACAGCGCCGGGGCGCCCACCGCGGTCGCCGCGAGGGCCAGCACCGCGCCGCCCGCGCCGGCGGCGCCCGCCGCGAGCAGCCGCGCGCCCACCACCCGTGCCGTGTCCGGGCCGCCGAGGTCGCCGCCGGGCAGGACCCAGCCGGCCAGCGCGAGACAGGGGGCGACCAGCAGGCCGAGGACGGTCGCCGTGAGCCGGTCGCCGACCGCCCGGCTGGCCGAGCCCGCGCCCGCGAGCGCCAGCAGTCCGGCCACCCCGGCGCAGACCACCCGCAGGGGGCCCGAGCCGTCCACCCCGGGCCAGAACAGCAGCACCAGGGCGACGATCACGGTCGCCGCCGCCGTACCGCCGAGCAGTCCGCGGGCGGCCTTCGGGCTCCAGGTGTGCATCCGCCGGCCGACCGTCTCGGAGATGCCGTCCACCAGGTCGTCGAGGCGTGCCTCGGGCAGCGCCTCGGTGTGCGGGCGCAGGTACAGCACCTCGCCGTCGGCGAGACCGGCGCGGGCGAGGGTGGTCTCCTCGTCGAGCGGGGCGTCGCCCAGCCGTTGCAGCACCCAGCCGGCGTGGTCGAGTCCGGCCTCCTCGGCCTCCTCGCCCACATACCGCAGCAGCGTGGGCAGCAGGTCGGTGACCGGGACGTCGGAGGGGACGGCCAGGTCGACGCAGACGTGGGGCGCACGTACGGTCAGGCGGCACAGTTCGGCCACCGTGCTGTCGGTCATCAGCACAACTTTCGTCATCCGTGGGGGGACTTCGGCAGAAGGACTTCCACGTGAAGGGGACGGGAGCACAATACGGAACGCGAGCGGGACGGGGCAGAGGGTCCCGGCACCGGAACGGTCACGGAAATGTGGGCCGTGTACCGAACGGTGTGCACGCCCCGCGTGGACAGGCCGCGTTCGGTGAATGCAGACTACTGCCTGCGCCCGTCGGACCGTGTCGCGGACCTCGCACCGCGAAGGGAATGCGCGTGGCCGCGGTCCGGATGTCACACGCCCGTTTCCCGCCCGGAATATTCACCTGACTCCCACCGGACCACGGGCCGCCCGGAACCGGCGCGGTACAACCTGTCCGTCTCCCGGCACGCCAATGGGCGACCGGGTCGCAATGTCCAGTGATAGCGGAGGTTCGGTCCTTGAGTGTGGTGCTGTTTCGCCGTCCCGCCCGCAGGCGCGGGCCGGAGATGCCCGAAGGACAATTGACCCTCCAGGAACCGCCGGTCCTTTCCGAGACCGTGCCGGACACCTCCACGATCTGGACATATCTGCCGATGGCACTCATGTCCATGTCGATGATGCTGATGTTCCTGCGTCCCGGCGGCGGCAACGGCGTCTTCATGTACCTGGCGCTGGGTGTCATGGCGCTCTCCGCCGCCGCCATGCTGCTGGGCCAGCTGATGCGCCGCTCCGGCGAACGCAAGCAGCGTCTGAAGGGCGAGCGCCGCGACTACCTCCGCTACCTGGCACAGATCCGCAAGCGGGTCCGGGCGACCGTCGTGGAGCAGCAGCGGGCACTCGCCTGGCGCCATCCCGACCCCGCCTCGCTGCGGTCCCTGGCCCGCACCTCACGGCTGTGGGAACGCCGGCCGGCCGACGAGGACTTCGGCGAGATCCGCATCGCGGTGGGCGAGCAGCAGCTCGCCCTCTCCCTCAACCCGGTCTCGACCCGGCCGGTCGAGGACCTGGAACCCCTGTGCGCACACGCTCTGCGCCGCTTCATCCGCGCCTACTCGACCATCCCCGAGCAGCCCCTCGGCCTCTATCTGCGCTCCTCGGCCCGCATCCTGCTGCGCCCCGAGGACGCCGTCGAGGAGGACACCGCCCCCCGGGTCCCCGCGCCGGGACAGGCCCTGGACGGCACGGGCGGGACGGCGGGCAGCGGGACGGCGAGGCCGACCGGTCCCGCCGACGAGGCGCTGGCGGCCCTGGTGCGTGCCGTGATCGCGCAACTCGCCGTCTTCCACGCCCCCGAGGAACTGTGGCTCGCCGTCTGCGCCAGTGACGACCGGCGTTCCGACTGGGAGTGGGTGAAGTGGCTGCCGCACGTCCTGGACCCGCACGAGGAGGACGGCGCCGGACCGGTCCGCCGCATCACCGCGGACCTCGCCGAACTGGACGA
Organism: Streptomyces ardesiacus; assembly: GCF_003112575.1. Lineage (GTDB taxonomy): Bacteria > Actinomycetota > Actinomycetes > Streptomycetales > Streptomycetaceae > Streptomyces > Streptomyces ardesiacus. The sequence continues at coordinate 702,339 of NZ_BEWC01000001.1, read as the reverse complement.
CCTGCTGGGCAGCGAGTTCGCCGAGCGTCCCGGCTTCGACCCGGACGCCAGGCCCGGCCGTGACGAGCCCTTCACCGTCGTCGTCCTGGACGGCGTCACCGTGCCCGAGGGCCACCGCTGGGCCGGCCACGGCTACCGCAACGCGCTGGTCCTGGACGTGTCGGGAGCCCTGCGCTGGCGTCCGGGCCGCAACACCCTGCGCCTGACGGTGGGACCCGACACGGTCAGCCTGGTGCGCACCGACCGCAGCCGCAAGGAGCGGTCGGTGCCGCTGGGCCGCCCCGACCGGCTCGGCCCGCTGGGCGCCGAGTCCCTGGCCCGGCTGCTCACCGCACGTCGGATCAGCCTGGGCACCGACATCGCCCAGCCGCTGGAGACGGACATCGAGCTGACCACGCTGCTCGGCATACCCGACCTCCACCGGCACGACGCACGGGCCCACTTCGCCCGGCAGACCGGTTCCGCCCGGCTGCGGGTCCCGGTGGCCGTCGGCGTCGACGGCCGTCCGGTGGAGCTCGACATCAAGGAGTCCGCGCAGGGCGGCATGGGGCCGCACGGCCTGCTCATCGGCGCCACCGGCTCCGGCAAGAGCGAACTCCTGCGCACCCTGGTCCTGGGCCTGGCGCTGAGCAACTCCTCCGAGACCCTCAACTTCGTCCTCGTCGACTTCAAGGGCGGCGCCACCTTCCTCGGTCTGGAGGAGCTCCCGCACACCTCCGCCGTCATCACCAACCTCGCCGACGAGGCCGCCCTCGTGGAGCGCATGCAGGACGCGCTGCACGGCGAGCTGATGCGCCGGCAGGAGCTGCTGCGCGCGGCCGGCAACCACACGTCCGCGCTGGAGTACGAGCGCGCCCGCGCGGCCGGCGCCGAACTGGCCCCGCTGCCGAGCCTGTTCGTGGTGGTCGACGAGTTCAGCGAGCTGCTCTCCTCGCACCGCGAGTTCATGGACCTCTTCGTGATGATCGGCCGCCTCGGCCGTTCGCTCGGCGTCCATCTGCTGCTCGCCTCGCAGCGCCTGGACGAGGGCCGCATGCACCAGTTGGAGAGCCACCTGTCGTACCGGATCGGCCTGCGTACGTTCTCCGCGATGGAGAGCCGCGGTGTCCTGGGGGTGCCGGACGCCTACCAGTTGCCCGCCGCCCCCGGCAACGGCTACCTGAAGTCCGGGGTCGAGTCCCTGACCCGGTTCCGCGCCGCCTATTCCTCGGGCACCTACGCCCGACGTACCGGTGCCGTGGCCCGGGCCCGGGTCGCCAGCCAGGTGGTGCCGTGGACCAGCGGCTGGGTCGTACCGCGGGCCCCGGAGCCGCTGCCGGAGCCGGAGCCGGCCGCCGAGGAGGCCGGCGAGGAGGAGACGCTGCTGGCCGTGGCCCTGGACCGGCTGCGCGGGTCCGGCCCCGCCGCGCACCAGGTGTGGCTGCCCCCGCTGGACACGCCCGTGCCGCTGGACGCGCTGCTGCCCGGCATCGTCGCCGACCCCGAGCGGGGCCTGACCGCGGCCGGCTGGTCCGGCACCGGCAAGCTGCGCGTGCCGGTCGCCCTGGTCGACAAGCCCTTCGAGCAGCGCCGCGACCCGCACGTCGTGGACCTGTCCGGGGCCGGCGGCCACATCGCCGTCGCCGGCGGTTCGCAGAGCGGCAAGTCCACCCTGATCCGTACGCTGATCGCCGCCCTCGCGCTCACCCACACCCCGGCGGAGGTGCAGTTCTACTGCCTCGACTTCGGCGGCGGCGGTCTGTCGCAGCTTGCCTCGCTGCCGCACGTCGGCGGGGTGGCCGCGCGGCTCAACCCGGAGCGCGTGCACCGGGCCGTCGCCGAGGTGATGACACTGCTGGCCCACCGCGAGCAGTTCTTCGTGGACCACGCCGTCGACTCGATGCAGTCCTACCGACGCCGCCGGGCCGCCGGGGAGTTCCCCGACGAGCCCTTCGGCGACGTGTTCATGGTGGTCGACGGCTGGTCGACGGTCCGCCAGGACTACGACGACCTGGTGCCGAAGTTCAACGAACTGGCCGCGCGAGGCCTCAACTACGGCGTCCACCTGCTGATCGGCACGACCCGCTGGGTGGAGTTGTCCGCCCAGGTCCGCGACCAGTCCGCCACCCGCCTGGAACTGCGGATGGGCGACCCGATGGACTCCGAGGTCGACACCCGCAAGGCGCGCGCGGTGCCCCGCACCGGAGGACGCGGCCTCACCCCCGACAGCAAGATGCACTTCCTCGCCGGTCTGCCCCGCATCGACGGCAGCGGCTCCGTGGACGACCTCGGCGAGGGCGTCGCCCACCTGGTCTCCGAGATCTCCCGGCACTGGACGGGTCCGTCCGCCCCGCAGATCCGGATGCTGCCGCACCGGCTGCCGGTGGCCGAACTCCCCGCCCCGCAGCCGACGGAGGGCGGCGGCGTGCGGTTGGCGCTCGGCATCGACCAGGACGCCCTGGAGCCGGTCTGGCACGACTTCAGCCGCACACCGCACCTGACCGTGATCGGCGACACCGAGAGCGGCAAGACCAATCTGCTGCGCCGGATCACGGCGGGCATCACCGCCCGGTACGCGCCCGGCGAAGCGAAGATCATCGTGGTCGACTACCGCCGTACGCTGGTGGACACGATCCCCGAGGAGTACCGCATCGGGCACGTCATCTCCCTGGACAACCTCAAGGAGACGGTCGAGGGCGCGGCCCGCGCGATGAAGACCCGGGTCCCCGGAGCGGACATCGCGCCGTCCCGGATGCGCCGGTGCGACTGGTGGACGGGGCCGCGCCTGTTCGTCCTCGTCGACGACTACGACATGGTCTCCGGCAACTCCTTCCAGAGCCCCTTCGAGCCGCTCTTCGAGCACCTGACCCTCGGCTTCGAGATGGGCCTGCACCTGGTCGTCGCCCGCAGCGCGATGGGCGCGGGGCGTGCCATGAGCGACGCGCTGCTGCGCCGCCTCGACGAGGCCAACAACCCGGCGGTGCTGCTGTCCTGCCCGCCCACCGAGGGCAACCTGTTCGGCAACACCAAGCCGCGCAGCCTCCCGCCCGGCCGTGCCCTGCACGTCGCCCGGCGCAAGGCACGGCTGATCCAGACGGCACTGGTGGAGGACGCGCCGGAGGGCTGAGGGACACGGCGACGCGGGAACGCCCGGGGAGGTCGTCCAGAGGGCGCCCCGGGCGTTCCCGTGTCGCGCGGAAGCGCTCCCCCACCCGCACACCACGGACGCGTGCGCCCGGCCGGCCGGCGGGACGGCCCCGGGCGCACCGGGGTGGCCGGGCGCGGACGGCTCCGGCGTGGCCCTGCTCACCGGCCGGTCCGCGTGGGTCCGCGTGTGTCCGCCGTGGCGGGAGACGGGCCGGTGCTCAGTCCCGGGCGGTGTCCGCCGGGCGCCAGCCACGGGCGCGGGCGCGCGGGAGGGCGACGACGGCCCAGAGCACGGCCAGAACACCGGCGGTGCCGAGGAGCACGAAGACGGTGGCACGGTCCGCTGCCCGGTCGGCGGCGGCGGTGTCCCGTACGGTCACCGGTTCCGTCTGCGTCCGCGTGCGGGCGACGGCGTCCGCGTCGCCGAGGACGGTGGTGACGGCGGCGTAGGCGTCCAGCTGCGGGACGTCCGCCGGGTAGGCGGTGGCCGTCAGCCGGTGGACGATCTGGGCGGGAGTCTCGTCCGGGCGGGCGGCGCGGAGCAGCGCGGCGGTCCCGGCGGTGTACGCGGCGGCGACCGAGGCACCGGCCCCCAGGTAGTGGCCGCTGCCGCGCGGGCCGCCGGAGACCACCCCTGCGCCGGGCGCGACCAGGTCGACGCCGTCGGTGGGCAGGGCGTCGCCCGGGCGGGCGCCGCTGGGCAGCATGTCGGCGACGGAGAGGACGCCGGGCTCACCCGCGGGGTAGTAGGTGCGGGTCGGCGTCTCCCGCGTGGCGTTGGCGGTCGGCGGGTCGGGCGTGGCGGCGGCGACCACCACCGCACCGGCGTCGAGGGCGTCGGCGACGGCCGAGGTCAGCTCCTTGTCGCGCTTGGGCAGGGCCACCCCGATCGCGATCACGTCCGCTTCGGCGGCGGTCGCGTCCCGCACCGCCCGGGCGACGAGCGCGGCGTCGGGGGTGCCGCGCTCGTCGGTGCCGCGCAGGGCGAGCAGCTTCGCGCCCGGCGCGACGCCCGGCAGCCGGCTTGTGCCCCAGCCCTCCCCGACGATCAGCCCGGCGAGGAAGGTGCCGTGTCCGACGCAGTCGTCACCGGCGGCCCCCCGGGCGGTGACCCGGTCGCCGAGCCCGGCGGCGCCGGCCCGGACGCCGGTGTCGACCAGGGCGACGGTGGTCCCCGCCCCGTCGCCGTGCCGGCGCACCCGGGCCAGGTCGAGGCGCTGGCGCGACCAGTCCTGCTTCTCGGCCTTCTCGCGCGAGGCCGCGGTGCACTCCACGGCCCGGGCGCCGGGGTCGAGCGCGGAGGGCATCGGCGGCAGCCCCTGCCGTTCGCCGTCGGCGGCGGGCACCGCGTGCACCGGCTCCGCCACGGCGGGCGCCGCCGTCGGCAGCAGCAGGAGGGCGGACAGCGCCAGGCCGCGCAGCGGACGGACCGCGTCCGGCCGGCGGCGCCTCACCGGGCCGCCTTCGCGGTCGCCGCGGTGACGTCCTCGGGGAGCAGGATCCGCAGGTCGTCAAGGGTGGGTGCGGCGAGTGAACTGAGCCGCCCGGCCTGCCGGGTGACCATCGACTCCACGACCTGCCGGGCCAGCCGGGCGTTGCCGAAGGACCGGTCGCGGGGCAGCGAGTCGAAGTACTCCCGCAGCAGCGGGCCGGTCCCGGGACCGCACTCGTAGCCCATGGCGGCGGCCTGGGTGCGCACGATGGTGACCAGTTCCTCGGAGGAGTAGTCGGCGAAGGCGACCCGGCGCGGGAAGCGCGACGCCAGGCCGGGGTTGGAGGCGAGGAAGCGCTCCATCTCGTCGGTGTAGCCCGCGACGATGACCACGACGTCGTCGCGGTGGTCCTCCATGAGCTTCAGCAGCGTGTCGACCGCTTCCTGACCGAAGTCGTTGCCGCCGCCGCGCGGGGTGAGGGTGTACGCCTCGTCGACGAAGAGCACGCCGCCCCGGGCCCGTTCGAAGACCTCGCGGGTGAGCTGGGCGGTGTGTCCGACGTACCGGCCGACCAGGTCGGCGCGGGCCGCCTCGACCAGCTGGCCGCGGGGGAGGATGCCCAGCTGGCTGAGGATCTCGCCGTACAGCCGTGCGACGGTGGTCTTGCCGGTGCCGGGCGGGCCGGTGAAGACCAGGTGGTGGCTGAGCGAGGGCACCGGCAGTCCGGCGGCGGCGCGGTGACGGGCCGTGGTGATGAGGTTGACCAGGTCCGTGACGTCGCGCTTGACCTCGGCGAGGCCGACCATGTCGCCGAGACGGGTCAGCGGGTCGTTCTCCGGTACGGCGGTCCCGGCGCCCTGCTCGGCGGCGGTCGCGGAGACGTCCTCCGGCAGCAGCAGCCTGAGGTCGCGCTCGCCGACCTGCGGGAGCGTGGCGAGCCGGACCGCCTGCCGGTCCACCATCTCCTCGAAGACACCGCGCGCCGCCCGTCCGTTGCCGAAGCCGGCGTCCCGGGGCATCGCGTCGAAGTGCGCGGCCAGTGCCGCCGCCGTGCCCTCGCCCAGCTCGTACTGGTGCGCGGCGCACATGCTCTCCATGATGGCGACCAGCTCGGGCACGGTGTAGTTCTCGAACTCGACCGTGCGCGAGAAGCGCGAGCCGAGACCCGGGTTGGAGGCGAGGAACTTCGTCATCTCGTCGGTGTAGCCGGCCACGATGACGACCACCTCGTCCCGGTGGTCCTCCATCAGCTTCAGCAGCGTGTCCACGGCCTCCCGGCCGAAGTCGGCGCCACCGTGCCCGCTGTCCGAGGTCAGGGTGTACGCCTCGTCGACGAAGAGCACGCCGCCCAGGGCGCGTTCGAACGTCTCGGTGGTCTTGATCGCCGTACCGCCGACGACCTGTGCGACGAGGTCGGCGCGCGAGACCTCCACGAGGTGTCCGTCGCGCAGCGACCCCAGCTCCGCGAGAATCGCGCCGTAGAGGCGGGCGACGGTGGTCTTGCCGGTGCCGGGCGGGCCGGTGAAGACCAGGTGGCGGCTCATCGGCGGCGCGGACATGCCGAGTTGCTCGCGGCGCTGGGCGAGCTGGGTCAGGTTGACCAGCGTACGGACCTGCTCCTTGACGTTGTCCAGGCCGATCAGCGCGTTCAGGGCGCCCAGCGGGCCGTCGGGCCGGTCCCGGGCGGGTCCGTCGGCGGCGCCCGAGCCCGCCGGGTCGGTGTTCTCGGCGCTGCCCGAGCCCCAGGCGTCGCGCTTGCCGTTGCCGGTGCTGGTGAGGCCCTCGACGGCGAGGCGTTCGCCGGGGGCGGTCTGGACCAGGCCGCCGCCCTCGTTCTCCCGCGCGAGGCAGTTGACGAGGGAGACCGGCGCGGTGGTCTCCACCCGGAAGCCGTCCTGCGCCCCGCCGGCCACCTCGCAGCCGCTGAGCGAGGCGATGGCCCCCTCGCGCAGCAGCACGCCGTGGCCCTGGGGGGTGAGGACCGAGGTGCGGTTGGCGGTCAGTTCGCCCCCGGAGTCGACGACGACGCCCTCCGCGCCGGGGTTCTCGACGCGGAAGTCCCGGACGGTGAGGCTGCCGCCGTCCTCCAGTACGAGGCCGCTGTCCACGGCGTCGGACACGCCACCGCCGGCCAGGTAGAGGGTGCTGCCGCTCGCCGCGCGCACGCCCGAGCCGCCCGGCCGCACGATCTCGCAGTCCTCGATGCGGCCGCGGGCGTCCCTGCCGGCGGTGATGCCGTCGCCCGACGGCTCCACGAGGCGGGCCCGGCGCAGCAGCGGGTTGGCCCCGGCGCGCAGCGCGATCGCCGGCGCGCCGCCGATGACCTCCAGGCGGTCCAGCTCGGCCGCCGCGTCCTCCTCCAGAAGTACGCCGGTCTCCGTGCAGTCGCGGACGGTCAGTCCGGTCAGCGCCGGGGAGGCCGCCCCGGCGACCCGCAGGGCCACCCCCTGGGTGCCGTCCACCCAGCAGTCCTCGAAGGTGCCCCGCGCCCGGTCGGTGACGACCACGCCGTGGCCCCGGGTACGGGAGACGCGGCAGCGGCGCAGCACCGGATCGGTGCCCGCGGCCAGGGTGATGCCGGCGCCGGACGTGCCGGTGATCCGGACGTCCTCCAGCGTCGTTCGGCCGCCGCTGCTCAGGTGGACGCCGTTGCTGGTGTCGTGCACGACCGTGCGGCTCACCGTCAGGGTGGAGTCGCCCTCCAGGGCGAGGGACGGCTTGTCGGTGGAGGAGATGTCGCAGTCCTCGACCAGGCCGCGGGCCTCGCCGTTGGCGAGGATGCCGTTGCCGCGGGCGTCGCGCACCGTGCAGCCCCGGACGCGGGCCTCGCCCTGCTCGGCGACGACCAGGCCACTGGTGCCGAGGTGTTCGAAGGTGCAGCTCTCCACGGTGGTCGGCGTGGTCGAGGTGACGACGATGCCCGCGCCCTGGGAGTTGCTCACCCGGCAGTCCCGCAGCGCCAGCGATCCCGTGCCGCCGGCCAGCAGCGCCGTCCAGGCGGCACCGGCTATCTCGCAGCCGTCGAGCGCGGCCTGGCCGCGCCGTACGTCCACGGCGGGCGCCTCGGCGTCGGCGCCGCGCAGGGTCAGTTCCGAGAGCATCACGGCGTCGGCGCGCAGCGCGACGACGCTGCCCGACCGGGGCCGGATCTCCACGGTGCCCCGCCCCTCGGCGGCGGTGACGGTGACCCGGGTGTGGATCACCAGGTTCTCCGCGTACGTCCCGGGCCGGACGCTGATGAGGGCGCCGGTACGAGCGGCAGCGAGTGCCTCACCGATCGTCCGGAAACGGTCCCGGTCGTCGGGGCCGACCGACAGTACCTGGCGCGACACGCGCGAACCTCCTTGCTCAGTCTGCGTCTTGGGCAGGGCCCGGGCGAACCGGGGGACGGGCGACCGCCTGCCTGCTCAGACGCTCCATTTCTGGTTGTCCAGGCCGGTGCAGGTCCACAGTTGCACACGGGCCTGGGCGTTGTGGTCGTGGCCTTGGATCTCGACGCACATGCCCACGGCCGTGTTCACGAGGTCGTGCGCCTCATTGAGCGCGAACTTCTGCGCGTCGACGCCGGTGCAGTTGGCGAGCTGGATGGTGGTGCCCTTGGCGAAGTTGGCGCCGGCCACGTCCAGACACAGACCCTGCGTGCGGACCGTGCCGTCGGAGGCGAACCGGAACTTCTGCGCGTCGCTGTTGTTGCAGTCCCACATCCACAGCGCCTGGCCGTCGGTGAAGCCGCTGCCGGGCACGTCGATGCAGCGGCCGGAGAGGTGGCTGTGGAACGACACGGGAAAGCCGAGGACCGGCCCCGCGGCGGTGTTGCCCGTGTTCTTGCCGTCCTCCTTTCCGGAAGCCTGGGAGTCCTGGTCCGAAGCCTTCGCCGCCTTCTTCTCCTCCGCGGCCGCCTTCTTCTCCTTGGCCTCCTCCTTGGCCCTCTTCTCCCGCTCGGCGTCCTTGTCCGGGGTGTCCTTCGCCGTGTCGTCGGGGACCGTCTCCGGTGCCGGCGGCGCCTTCGGCTTCTCGGACTCCTTCGCGTGCGCCGGGTCCTCCTCCTCGGCCTCGGCCTCGGGAGGGCTGACCGCGAAGTCCCCCGTCTCCTCCTCCCGGTCCCCGCCGAGGACGGTCGCCGCGGTGGTGGACGCCCTGTCCTCCTCGCGCTCGTCGTCCGGCCCGAGGAACAGGAACGGCACCGCGACGAGCAGCGCGCCACCGATCGCCGCGGCCGCCAGCACGCCCCGGCCCGGCCGTCCCACCGGCCCGACCGCGTCGTCGGGCCGGTCGATGGCGGTGGCGGTCAGGGTCCGCACGAGCAGCGGCAGCCGGCTCTTGGCGACGGAGGCGCCACCGGCGTCGGCGTCGGCATTCGTCTCCGTGCCGGTACCGGGCCGGGTTCCGGAGGCCGCCGCGGGCCCGTCGGCTTCCTGGGCCCGGGCCACGGGCTCGTGCTCCGGCTCCTGCGCCGAGGCGTCGGCCGCGGACTCGTGCTCCGCTCCCTGCGTCGTGGACTCGGCGTCATCCGTCCGCGCCGCCGCGCCTTCGGGCTTCGTCCCCGGCGACGGTTCCGCGCCCGTGCCGGAGGTGGCGCCGTCCGCCGGGGTGCCGGCACGGGACTCGGAGGCGGCGGCCGGACTCCGCCCGCCTTGGGTACGGGACTCCGCACCCGCGGCCGGAGAGGTGGGGGGCTGCTGCGTCGAACGCGTCACGGGTACCTCCCTGAGGTGGGGGTCGAGGGGGCTGCCAGGTCTTCGCCGGGGTCCGGCGGAACGCGGGCCGCGGGCACGAGGAGGGGGGCGACCGCACCGGCGTTGACCAGCAGCGAAAGGGTGGGGGAACCGGCCAGGGAGTGGGCCAGCTCCCGGGCGGGAAGGCTCTCATGGCGAAGTGTGGCGGACATGAACGCGTGTGTCGGTGAGGTGAACACCAGCACCACCGGCTCTCCGTCCCGGCCCTCGGTCAACAGCGGGGCACCGTCCGGTCCCGCCACGAAGGCGACCTCGGCCGCCGCCAGCGCGACCAGCGCCTCGTCCACGGAGCCGTATCCGGTGGCGGCCCGCTGTGCCGCCGCGTCCACGGGGTCGGTGGGCTCGGGCCAGCCGAGGGCGCGGGCGGAGGGCCGGTACGCGGGGTTGGCCCGGTAGGTGCCGACGTCGCCCCCGTCGCCGGACCGCCACTCCCCCAGCACCGCCCACGGGGGCGGGGTCCGCCCCTCGGGCCACTCCGGGTCCACCACGCCGATCCAGTGCCCCGGCGCCTGCCGGGCCGCGGCACGGACCGCCTCGGGTATCGCGGGGGTGTCGTCGGCCTCGACCGCGCCGGACGACGGCGCCCGCGTGGCCTCCATCTGTTCTCCGGGCCGCATGTCCACCTGAACTCTTGAACTCTCGGTCCTGTGACCCGACGTTGATCCGTCGGAGCGAACAGAATGCCACAACGACCTGCTCGGTGGGCGCTTCGAGGCATGCCCGAAGACGCCTCCCACGTGCCCGTTCACTGCCCGGTGCGGGGACGTTGCAGGATCAGTCACCCGCACCCGGACATAGCGAAGGACGGTATTGCCGGGACGGGGGACCATCTCATTCCGGTACGGGCTATGTTCGATACGCCGGTACGCCGTCGGACCCGCCGCGCTCCGCCCCCAAGGAGTACATCCCATGTCCTCGCAGAAGCCCGCCTCCGGCACGAACTCGACGCCGGCTTCCCCCTCTTCCTCCCCGGACGCCCCGCCGCCGACCGCCGCCGCACCCCGGGCGACGGAGGAGCAGCACACCGCGCCCACCCCGGGGACCGCAGCCGCCCCGGACTCCCCCGACGGGATCGGCGAGACCGGCGGGATCGGCGAGACCGGCGAGACCGGCGAGACCGGCGAGACCACCAAAGGCAGCAAGAACAGCAAGAGCAACGAAGGCGGCGAAGGCGGCGAAGAGTCGCCCGCGGCGGCCGCCACCGCGGCCGGCGGACCGGCGGCGGCCGGGAGGCGCACCGCCGTGGCGACGGCCGTCGCGACGCCCCCGGTCACGACCGCGACCGGCGTCGACAGCGGACGCCCCCGCAAGCCCGTGCTGGCCGTGGCCGGGATCCTCGGGGCCGCCCTGATAGCGGTACCGCTGCTTCTGGCGGGCGGCGCGGAGAACGACAAGCGGCCGGAGAGCGCCAAGGAGTTGGCCGCCGAGGACTCGGACACCGTGCTGGACCCGGGCTCGGCGGGCGCGGCCCTGGACGACTACGTGGCCCAGAAGCCGAGCCCCACACCGACGAAGGAGAAGCCGAAGCCGAGCGAGCCGGTGAAGGCGGTCGCCCCGCCTCCGGCACCCAAGCCCGAGCCCGAGCCCGCGACGAGCGCGCCGGAGGAGAAGACCGCGCCCAAGCCCAAGCCGAAGCCGAAGCCGAAGGCCGCGCCGCAACCGACGCCGAACTGGACGACCGCGACGGTCCACGCCGTCAGTGTCCTGGAGGTCAACCAGGCCTGGACCACCAACCGCATCCGCATGGTGATGCAGCCCGACGGCAACCTGGTCGTCTACAACGAGAAGGACAAGCCGATCTGGGCGTCGATGACGTTCGGCGAGAACCACCGGGCGATCTTCCAGGGCGACGGCAACCTGGTCATCCACAACGGCGAGGACCGCCCGATCTGGGCCTCCCAGACCTGGGGCAAGGAGGGCGCCGTGCTGATCCTGCGCAAGGACGGCAAGGTGGTCATCTCCCACCACGGCACGGTCGTCTGGTCCACCTGACCTCGACCAGGGCGTCACACCTTCCGGAATCCCCGACGCGGAGGTCCGGTCCCGCCGTCGGGCAGGGCAGGTCAGGGGGCGGCAGCCGCATGAGTGGCTGCCGCCCCCCGTTCTCACGCTCCCTGGTCTCGGTCCGCGTCGACCGCCATCTCGCCGAGCAGCGACCAGTCGTCCTGGGGCACGTGGGCGTTGACGATCCTGGGGGTCGTCGCGAGGTGGGGCGGCAGCGTCTGCTGGGCCGCCTTGAAGTGCGCCGAGCCCACGTGGGCCGCACCGGCCTCGTCGTCCCGGAAGGCTTCCACGAGGACGTACTCGGTCGGGTCGTCGAGGCTGCGGGACCAGTCGAACCACAGGCATCCCGGTTCGGCCCGCGTCGCGCGGGTGAACTCCTCGACCACCTGCGGCCAGGCGTCGGCGTACTCGGGGAGGACACGGAACTTCGCGGTGATGAAGATCAAGGGCTTGCTTCCTTCGTTGTCTGTGCTCGGGGCTCGGTCACCCGGGGCCGGGTCACGGGACAAGGATCGCGCGGCCCCGGATGCGGCCGCTGTCCAGGTCGTCCAGGGCTTCCTGGAAACGGTCGAGAGAGTACTGGGCGGTGTGCAGGCGCACGCGGCCCCGCGCCGCGAGGACCATCAGCTCGCACAGGTCGTTGTAGGAACCGACGAGGTTGCCGATGAAGTTGATCTCCGCGGAGATGATGTCGATGGTCGGGACGTCGATGTTCTCGCCGTAGCCGACCACGTGGTAGTCGCCGGCCTGGCGCAGCATGCCGACGCCGTCCCGGGTGGAGCCGCCCTCACCGACGAAGTCGATCACCGCCTCCGCCCCGTGCCCGCCGGTCAGTTCGCGCACCCGGTCCACCTGGCCGCCGTCGGCGAGGACACCGTGGTCGGCCCCGACGGAGACGGCCAGGTCGACCGCGTCGGGGTTGCGGTCGACGACGACGATCTCGGCGGCGGTGAGGGCCCCCAGCACCTGGATGCCGATGTGCCCGAGACCGCCCGCTCCGATCACGACGCAGCGGTCGCCCGGCCGGAGTCTCCGGGCCGCCTTGGCCGCCGCGTGGTAGGCCGTGAGGCCCGCGTCGGCGAGAGCGGCGACGTCCGCCGGTTCGAGGGAGTCGTCGAGTCGTACGACACTGCGCGCGGAGGTCTTCAGGTACTCGGCGTACCCGCCCGCGGTGTCGATGCCCGGGAACTGGTTGTTCGCGCAGTGCACGTCGTCACCGGCCCGGCAGGCCCGGCACAGCCCGCAGGTGATCAGCGGGTGCACGATGACCTTGTCGCCCTCGGACACGTTGGTGACGGCGCTGCCGACCGCGTGGACCCACCCGGCGTTCTCGTGGCCGATCGTGTAGGGCAGCTCCACCCCCGACTTCTCGGCCCACTGTCCCTCCAGGATGTGGAGGTCGGTACGGCACACCCCGGCGCCGCCGATCCTGACGATCACGTCGTACGGGCCGGTGACCTCGGGGGCCGGGACCTCGGCCAGTTCGAGGTTCTTGCCGTAGCCCACCACCTGGACTGCTTTCACGAGACGTTCTCCTTCGCTGGAGCGGAGAGCCGGAACAGCTCGCCCGCCGGTACGGGTTCGCCGGCCGCTACGGGTTTCCCGCCCGGGGGGAACTCCTCCGGGCGCGCGGACTGGTCGGCCGCGGACTGCGGGTACCGGGTGCGCAGCAGGCCCCGGCAGAAGTGGGCGTTGCCGTCGATGGAGATGCGCACGGAGCGGGCGAACCGCAGCCGCAGCGGGATCTCCCCCGGCGGGTGGGGCCGGCCGTCGTCGTCCACGAGCACCGGGTCGGCTGGGGCGGTACCGAGCCCGAGGGCGGCACGGCGGCGCAGCAGTGCCCGGGTGGCGGAGGTGTCCGGCAGGTCGCCGAGGACGACCTCGCCCAGCTGTTCCTCGGCCAGGGCGGGCCGGGCGCGCAGCAGCGCGGTGAGCGCCCGTTCCATCGCGGCGGTGTGCGCCTTGCGCCGGAAGACGCCCCGCAGTTCCTCCAGGTCCTGCTCCGCCTCGGGGCCGAAGGTGCCGCGGTACCCGGCGTCGGCGGCCAGCCCCCGGTTGATGAGAGCGGAGTCGTGGTGGTCGTCGAGCAGGACCGTGACCTCCCGGGCACCCGGCAGGGCGTTGAGCGCGTCCTTGGCGTCGGAGGCCATGAGGTAGGCGAAGTTCGGTGAGCAGAACGAGGTCGGCAGCCGCAGGTGCACGGTGACGCGGCCGTCCTCGGCGGTCAGCGAGCGTACGAAGCCGAGGTCGGTGATGGGCTCGTCCAGCTCGGGGTCGTACACCGTGTCGAGCGCGGCGCGCGCCGCCGCCTCGAGTCGCGCGGCCGACATGTCAGACCACCGCCGGCTCGGCGAGACCCAGCCCGGCCGGGACCTCGATGTCGTACATGGCGGCCGCGTTCAGCCCGAGGATCTTCTTCTTCTGGGCGACGGTGAGCTGCGGGTACTCGCCCGTCATGTCGTCGGGGATCCGGAAGTCGACGAACCGCTCGACGATCCACTTGGGCGTCCACAGCGCGTAGTCGCTGGAGAACTGGATGCGGTCCTCGTCCAGCCAGTACAGCAGCTCGCCGATGATCTGCGCGAAGTAGCGGGGCCGGGTGTGGATGAACGGGATCGCGACGGCGAGTCCCGCGTGGACGTTGGGCTCCTGGGTGGCGATCCAGCAGAAGTCCTCGAGGCGGGGCAGACCGCAGTGCTCGACCACGAAGTTGAGGTCGGGGAAGTCGGTGGCTGCCGCGTCGACGTCGGCCACGTCGAAGGCGTCCCGGTCCAGCGGCCGGATGGTGGGGCCCTTGTGGACGTGGATGTTCTTGATGCCCAGCTCCCGGCAGGCTTCCAGGTAGCGGTAGGTCCACGGGTCGCTGAGCTTGTAGCCGCGGGAGTCGCCCTTCCACTCGGCGGTGTAGAGCTTGACGCCCTTCAGGCCGAAGCGGGCGGCGTCCTCGCGCAGTTGCCTGAGGCCCGCCTCCTCGAAGCGCGGGTCGAAGCAGTGGTTGTAGGTGAGCCTGCCGGGGTGCTTCCGCGTGAGCGCGAAGGCCTCCTCCGTCTGCCCGAAGCCGGTGTGGTAGAACGCCCCGAGATGCGCCGGCTGGAAGATCGCGTGGTCCACGTACCCGTCGGTGAACAGGTCCTTCATCAGCCGCTCGCCGCCCTGGTACAGGAAGTCCTCGTACGGCCAGAGCTCCGACGCCGGGCTCAGGTTGCGGTGGTAGTCGTAGAAACAGTCGATGAACTGCTTGCCGTGTATGTTGCGCTGGTTCTCGCGGCGCGCGTCCCAGAGGGCGACGTGCGCGTCCACGACGAAGTAGTTCTCGCCGTCCTTGGAATACATCGGTTGCTCCTTGGTTCGCGGTGGATGGTGGGCCGCGCGGGTGCGCGACGGCGCGGGTCGGGAGGGCTCGACGGCGCGGGTCAGGCGAACTGGATGCCGCCGTCGATCATCACCGACTGGCCGGTCATGTAGTCCGAGTCCCGTGAGGCCAGGTAGGAGACGAAGGCCGCGACGTCGGCGGGTTCCTCGACCCGGCCGAGGGCGATCGACTCCGCGTGCTTCTTGATGGCCTGGCCCTTCTGGATGCCCGCCTCCTCGGCCAGCCGTTCGTCGATCAGGTCCCACATGTCGGTGCCGACGATGCCCGGGCAGTACGCGTTGACGGTGATGCCGTGGCGCGCCCACTCCATCGCCGCGGCCTGGGTCAGCCCGCGTACGCCCCACTTCGACGCCGAGTAGGCGCCGAGCAGCGCGAAGGGGCGGTGCGCGACGATCGAGGCGGCGCCGATGATCTTGCCGCCCCCGCCCTGGGCGATCATCTGTCGCGCGGCGGCCTGGTAGGAGAGGAAGACACCGCGCAGATTCACGGCCATGACCTGCTCGAACTCGTCGAGGTCGGTCTCCAGCAGCGGGGTCACCCGGGCGATACCGGCGTTGGCCACGTAGACGTCGACCCGGCCGAAGCGGTCCGCCGCCGCCGCGACGAGAGCGTCGGTCTGTTCCTTGCTGCTCACGTCGGCGTGCACGGCGAGGGCCCGGCGGCCCGTCTTCTCGATGCCGGCCGCCACCGCGCTCAACTCCTCGGTCATGCCGGGGAGGTCGGCGACGACCACGTCGAGACCGTCCTCGGCCAGCCGTTCCGCGATGCCGCGGCCGATGCCCCGGGCCGCGCCGGTGACGACGGCGATACGGGGGGTGGCGTTGTCGACGGACGTCATGGGTCCTCCAGGGTTCGACTGCTCGGCGGTGAGCCTCCGCGCTCTCGTGCGGTGCTGCCCAACAGCGTGCGGGCGGGGAGCGCCGTCGACTTTTTCAATGTGGAACACACCCGGCCCACCCCCGGTCAGGGCACGGCGAACGCGGGGAAAAGCCGTACCGAACCACCCGTTGACAGGTGCAAACGCGTTCGTAATATGGCGGAAACACGCTCATCGGAGGGGCGCCATGCTCAGTGACAGCACAGCGCGCGACCGAACCATCGCGCGAGCACGCCTGAGGTTCCTTCAGAACGCGGAACTGCCTGCGGCGGTCGTGCCCGAGGGCATCCTCAACTCCTGGCAGCGTTCCAAGTACCTGGGGATCGGCACGGACGAGGTGGTCGTCCCCTACCAGCCGGACTACGACCGGGAGAGCCGTCTGGTACGCGCCGCCACACCGGTCCTGGACCGGCTGGAACAGGCGCTGACGGGTTCGGACGCCAGTGTGATCGTGACGGACCGCAACGGCTGGGTGCGCGACCGCCGCGTCGGGGAGAAGCGGCTTTCGGCGCACCTGGACCGGGTCCACCTGGCGCCCGGCTTCAACTACGCCGAACAGTTCGTCGGCACGAACGGCATCGGGGTCGCGCTGGAGGAACGCCGGCCCAACGTGGTCCTGGGCACCGAGCACTTCAACGAACGCCTGCAGAGCGTCTCCTGCGCGGCCGCCCCGATCCGCAACACGGTCACCGGGCGGGTCGAGGGAGCCATGAACCTGACCTGCTGGAACGGTCCGGCGCGCTCTCTCATGGCCGCCCTCGTGCAGGAGGCCGTCGACGACATCGAACGGGTGATGTACGAGTTCAGCAGCGCCCACCAGCGCGCCCTGCTGGAGGCGTTCCAGCAGGTCACCCACTACGGTGACCGGCCGGTGCTCTGTCTCGGCCAGGACCTCGTGCTCGCCAACACCGCCGCCTCGGCGAGGCTCACCGGCGACGACCACCGGCTGCTGCACGAGGCCGCCGCCGAGTTCGGGCACGCCCCCCGCACCCGCAGGGAGGTGCGGCTGACCGGTGGGGAGAGCGTCATGATGCGCTGCCGGCAGGTCGACAGTTCCGCGGGCGCCGCCGGGTACCTGCTGGAGCTGGCCTTCACGGACCGCCCCGCCGACGCCCCGGGCCCCGGTGCGGGCTCCCGCACCAAAATCCGCCATGGATCCCGCGCGCAGGACGGCGCGGCCGGGCCCTGGCCGCTGCCGGGCCTGGCCGGGACGGACCCGGCCTGGAACTCGGTCTCCCGCACGGTCACGCGCTGCGCACGGGACCGCACCGCGCTCCTCCTCCACGGCGAGACCGGCACCGGCAAGGCCACCCTGGTCCGTGCCGCGCACGCGCTGACGGGGGCGTCCTGGGCGCCCGTCGTCGTGGACGCCGCCGCTCCCGGCGCCCCGCACGCCGGGCACGACCCGGCAGCCGCCCTGCGGGCGGCGCCCGCAGGACCGGGCCGCGCCCTGATCCTGCGCAACGTGGACGAGGTGACCCCCGAGGACGAAGCCGCCGTCGCCGAAGCACTGGACACGGCGGTGGCCCGGGGCACCTGGGTGGTCGGCACCCTGCGGCGCGCACCGGGCCTGCCGGAGTCGCTCAGGCACTGCTTCCTCGAAGCCGCGGCGGTGCCGGCCCTGCGGCACCGCCTCACCGACCTCCCGGCGCTGGTCGACTGCCTGCTGCAGCGCATCGGCGGCGGCGTGGAATGCGCACCGGAGGTGCTGCCGCCGCTGCGCCGGTACGACTGGCCCGGCAACGTCCGCGAACTGAGTCTCGTCCTGAGCAAGGCCGCCGCGGCCCGCCGTACGCACCGCATCGAGGCCGGCGACCTGCCGCCGGCCCTGCACAGCGCGGGCGGCCGGTCCCTGAGTGTCTGGGAGGCGTCCGAGCGCGACACCCTGGTTCAGGCGCTGCTGGAGGCGGACGGCAACAAACTGCTGGCGGCCCAGCGGCTCGGCATCTCCCGCACGACGATCTACCGCAAGATGCGGGTCTACGGCATCACCCTCCCCACCCGGGGCTGAGGCGGGCGCGGGCCGCCCCGGTACCGCATGAGGTGCGCACGCGTGCCGCGCCGGGTCCTCAGCCGGCCAGTTCCTCCTCCAGCCACGTGCGTCCGCGCGTGCGGGCGGCCAGCCGGACGTCGCCGAGGGGGACGGCGAGGCGCTCCGCCTCCGCGCGGACCGCCGCCTCGGCGTCGGAGCCGACGTCCTCCAGGAAGCGGCACACGATCTCGCCGCTGCCGTCCTGGGCCCAGCCGCCGACGATGCGGCCGTCCCACCACAGGGAGGGGCCGATGTTCCCGGCGCGGTCGAAGAGGCGCGGGCCGTGGTCGCCGAGGAACCAGTCGCGCTCGTGCCAGCCCATGGGGGTGGAGTCGAGCGCGGGGAGCAGCGCGGCCCACGGCTCCGGTTTCTCCGTCTCCTCCAGGTCGTCGGGCAGGAGGAGGCCCGTCGTGCCGTCGAGATCGACCTCGACCGGCTTGAGTGCCGTCAGGACGCGCTTGACCTGAGTCTTCGTCCACCCCGCCCACCAGCGCAGGTCGTCCGCCGTGGCCGGGCCGTGGGCACGCAGCCAGCGCCGGGCCAGTTCCTCCTCCGCCTCGTGGGTGTCCCATGCGGCGAGGCCGCCGGGGGACCAGTCGGTCAGGGGGGCCCAGCGGTACTGGTGCGAGGTCCAGGAGCCGCGCGGCCGGCCGCGTACCACGCGGCCCTCGGCGGCGAGCAGGAGCAGCAGCCTGCTCGCGACCTTCTGCGTGCCTTCGTAGCTCTTGCCGGCCGAGAGGGTGACCGTCGTGCTCAGGCGCGGGTCGTCACCGGCGAGTTCGGCGGCGGTCGCCTCGCCCCGTGCGGCGAGCGCGCGTACGGCGATGTCCTCGGTCTCGGCCAGCCAGGTGCGCACCCCCGCCTCGTCGTCCGCGACCCCGGACGCGGCCAGGAAGCCGAGGAGCTTGCGGCGTTCGCGCGCGGCCACCGCCAGCGAGCAGGCGGCCTGCATCACCGGGGCCACGTCGAGGGTGGTCACGAAGACGGTGCGGCGCATGCCGAGCAGCCGGATGAGGGTGCGGTCCTCGTACAGGGCGCGTTCCACCTCCCGCACCGAGCCGTCGTTCGTCCGTGCCCAGGTGGCGAGGTAGACGGAGGACGGATCGGTGCTGTGCAGCGCGACGAGGTCACCGGCCACCTCGACCGGGTTCTTCGCGCGGGCGGCGACCGCCAGCCGGTGCCGTAGGCCGAGCCGCGCCCGTCGTTCCGCCACGTCGATACGCCGCATGTCCGTCACTCCTTCGTGCCGTGGGCCCGTACCCGCTTGCCGACGAGAGGGAAAGCGTACGGCTACCCGTACGTCTTCTTCCGGCGGGCGCGGTGCCGGCGGTCTCCCTGGCCGGAGCCGTTGAGAGCGGCGAGGGCGGACAGTGCGACGCCGTTGTTCCACAGGCCGAGGTGGTCGCGGTGGACGGCCAGGACGTCGTTGTCCACGGCGCAGCTCTCGGCGGGGCCGCTGAAGTAGGCAGTGGTCACGAAAATCGCGACGTCGGCGCCGAAGTGCACGCGGGAGCCGAGGAGGTTGCGGACCTCGCTGTTGGAGATCTTCCGTTTCGGGTTGTAGCGCTTGCACTGGACCACCATGGTCCGTCCGTCGGGAAGTCTGCCCCGGACGTCCGCGCCGTTGTCGTGCGTGCGACCGACCCGGCGCACTTCGGTGCATCCGTCCCGCCGGCACAGGCCGGCGACGAACTCCTCGAAGTCCTCTGCTTCCATCACGTCGACCTCGGCCAGGGTCCGACGGCCCGCACGGACCGCGTCCTCGTGACGCCACCTGCGGTCGCCGCCGCGGAGGAGCCGGTCCGTCTTCCGCCACCACCAGCCTCCGGCGGTCGCCGCGCCCGCTGCCAGGGCCCCGACGAGGTAGGGCCAGATCAGGGTCCACGACGCCGTGAGCACGCCGAGAACGGCGGCCCCTCCGACGGCTCCCGCGACGAGCCGGACGTCCCCGTGCCTGCGCCGGGACGTCCGGCGCTTCGCCCCACGAGCTGACACCCTGTTCCTCCCGTCTGCCGGCAGCCAGTGTGAGGGAGGAACCGTGCGGGCGTAAGAGCGCCCGCCGGGCCGGGCTCGTGCGGCCGGATCGGCCACCGCCCCGATTCTGCGCGGACTCTGGCGTTCACAGCGCCTCATGAGCACCGCCATCCCGAGGGAGGCACGCGCCGTCCACTACTCGAAGGGCGGCGCGGACATGAAGGACCGCAACGCCAAGGCCGCCCAACTCGGGTACGACGTCGGCGATCTGGGCGCCTGTCAGCCGTCGGGCGGGATGATCGTGACCGCCGTCAAGACCCGGCTGGTGCCACGCGGCCGTCCTCCTCCTGCCTGCCTTCGAGCCCCGGCGGCCGGAGTCCCGTTCCTCAGGACGTCTCCGGTGACCGGCCGGCCCGCCGGGTGAAGCGGCGCAGGCCCCGGCGGGCGGGCTTGAGAGGTTTGTCCTCGGGGGCGAGCCGGTCCGGGGCCGGGCCGGGCCCCGCGGTCAGGGCCACGGGTGCGGACGGCGGCGGAACGGAGCGGCCGCCGTGTGCGAGCCGGGTCCGTACGGCCTGGGCCATGGCGTGGTGGGACGGGTCCTGCAGCAGACCCGCCGCGGACAACCGCTCCCACATGTGCAGCAGTTCCTGCCCCCGGGTGGCCACCTGGCCCTCGTCCCACAGCCGTTGCCACGCCGCGGTGGCGCGGGCGACGTCGGGGGCGGCCCGGTCCAGGTCGGTGCGGCAGCGGATGCGGGCGACGGTCAGCGCGAGGACGGTGGAGAGCATGTGGTCGCCGCGCAGATAGGCGAGGTAGGCCTCGATCGCCCGTGCCTCCAGGGACAGTTCGTCCTCGGCGCCCCGGCGCAGTGTGAGGTGCTCGCGCAGCGCGCTGGCGAGGACGAACGCGGCGTGCAGTTCCTCGCGCTGGGCGTGCTGGATGATGCGCTCGACGCGGGCGAGCGGGGGGAACGCGGCCTCCTCGGCGGCGGTGCGCTCGCGCCCGGGCGGCAGGTCGTCCTCGTCGGCGATGGTCCGGCTCGAACCGTCGGGGTGCACCCGCAGCCGCGCCACCTGCTGCACGGTGCGGTCGATGACGGTGGCCGCGACCGGCGCCCCCAGGGTGCGGGCGAACATGGCGACGGCGTCGAGGATGGCCTCGTTGGGCGGCCGTACTCCGCCCATGTCCAGCAGGTGACCGTTGACCACCGTCGACCCGTCCTCGGCCACATAGGCGTCGAGGCGGATCAGCGGCGCGGCACCGAGCGCGGGCAGGTTCCCCTCGTCACGGGGGGTCAGCGAGTGGGTCATCCGCTCAGGCTCCGGGTCGTACGACGCCGAGGATCGGCATGGAGGCGGCCGGCGCGGTCGTGATCGAGCGGCCGGGCCGCGGGGCGTGGACGATCTGTCCCCCTCCGATGTACATGCCCACGTGGGTGGCGTCGTTGTAGTAGATGATCAGGTCTCCGGGGCGTGCCGAGGACAGGCCGACACGGGTCAGCCCGCTCCATTGTGCCTGGGAGGTGCGGGGAATGGGGTGGCCGGCCGCCGCCCACGCCGCGGAGGTGAGTCCGGAGCAGTCGTACGAGGACGGGCCCACGGCGCCCCACACGTACGGCTTGCCGATCTGCGCCATGGCGAAGGAGACGGCCTTGCCGGCGGCTCCGCTCGCCTGCGTGCCGCCGCCGGGCCCGCCCCCCTTGCCCTTGCTCTTCCCCTTGCCCGCGGATTCACCGGAGGGGCCGCCGGAGTCCGTCCACCGGGCCTCGGCCTGGCGGGTCCGCTGCCTCTCCAACTCGGCGAGCCTGCGGGTCTGTTCCTCTTCGAGTCCGGCCTCGATCTCCTCGGCGGTGGCGATCTTCTTCTCGATCTTCTGCTTCGCCGCCGCCTTGTCCGCGCGGCTGCTCTCCAGCTTGCGCAGTTCCTTCTTGGCCGCCGCGGTCTGCTCGCCCAGTTCCTGGCGGGCGGTCTTCTGGGTCTCGGAGACGTTGACCAGGCCGCGCAGGGCCTGGCGGGCCTGGGACGCCTCGTCCAGGGCCGCTTCCGGGTGGTCGCCGAGCAGCAACTGGATGCCGGTGGCGGCGAGATCGCCGCCGCGGTACTGGGTGCGGGCCGCCGCACCGGCGAGGTCGTGCAGGTCCTTCACGCGCTTCTCGGCACGGGTCAGGTCCGCGCGCAGGGTGGTCAGCCGCTTCTCCTGCTTGACCGCCTTCTCGTTGGCGGCGTTGTACGCCTCGGTGGCGACCTCCGCCTCGCGGTAGAGGCCGTCCAGTTCGGTGCGGATGTCCTCGATCGACTTGTCGGTGTGCGGGTCGGGTTCGCCCGGGGCGGCGTAACCGGGGCCGGGCAACAGGATGATCGCGCAGACGAGGGCCGCCGTGGCGCCCCGGCTCCGTATCCGTCTGCCGCCGGTCGACACGTTCATGAACTCCACTCTCAGAGGTCGCGTGCGGGCGCGGCCCGGCCGGACGACTGCCGCCGTGCTCTCCACCGCGGGTCCCGCGGCGGGCCGTTCGAGCCTTGAACACACTACCTTCCCCCGAACGGCCCACCCTGGTCTCCCCGCGTGTGTCGGCTTGCTCACACGCGACTCTCCTACCAGCGGCGGTCAGTCCCGCCAAGTGTCCTTGAGGGCAGTCCTGGTGCCGCTGACGGTGGCCCTCCGGTTGGCTCCGCTCTCCCAGGTCACGTTGCCCGCCTCGTCCTTGCGAAGGTACTTGTACTCGAAGGAGGTACCCTCCGGCAGCTCCACGTCCCGCTTCCACACCGGGTAGGCGGCCGGATCGAGCGGGAGGGCGCCGCCCGGGTTCCAGTTGCCCAGTTCCGGCCGGTTGCCGGTGACGTAGAGGTTCTGCCCCCACCTGGTGGTGGCGTCGACCGCGAAGGACACCCCGGAGGCCACCGGGTCGGGGTCGCCGGGCACGCTCGTGCCGCCGCAGGTGCGGGCGCCCACGTGCAGGGCCAAGGCCGTGTCGGCGCCCAGGGTGGCGGTGAACCGGCCTGCCCCGTCGACCGTCACGTTCGTGCCCGACTGGACGTCGCAGTAGTCACCGGCGGGCAGCGACGTCTGGAACGTACGGGTCAGCGAGGACCCTTCGTGGTTGATGGCGACGTACGCCTTCGTGCCGCGCCCGAACGCGATCCGGTCGCCCCCGTCGTCCCACCAGTCGGTCACGGCCTGGCCGCGGGCGGCGTTGCGCAGGGCGACCATGGAGGAGATCTCGCGCCAGGCGTGCTGGCACTTCCAGCCGTCGTTGTAACAGGCGCTCACCTGGCCGCCGTCCGGCGGGCCGGCGTCGTGGTCGGTGAACTCGTAGCCGGAGTGGACGTCGGGGCTGCCGTACGGCCAGGCCAGCATGAACACGTGCGCCAGGGTGTAGGAGGCGCCGTCCTTGTAGGTGAGGGTCTCGCCGTTGCGTTCGGTGTCGTGGTTGGCGACGAAGACGGCGGACTGGCCGGAGGGCATGTATCCCCAGGACTCGCCGAAGTTCTTCAGGTACGCGAGGTTCTCGCTGCCGAAGACCCGCTTGAGGTCGCGTGCGTAGCGGAACTCCTGCACGTCGCCGCTGCCGAGGTACTCGCTCGGGGAGACGGCCTCCCCCGCGCCGTAGATCGCCTCGTGCTTCCAGTACACGTTCGGGTTGGTGAGCCGGGACTTGATGGCGGCCAGGTCGCCCGCGGCCATGTGCTTGGCCGCGTCGATGCGGAAGCCGTCGACGCCGAGGGACAGCAGGTCGTTGAGGTAACCGGCGATCTTGCCGCGTACGTACTCCTCACCGGTGTCGAGGTCCGCGAGGCCGACCAGTTCGCACTCCTGGACGTTGAAGCGGTCGCCGTAGTTGCTGATCTGCGCGGTGCAGTTGTCGAGGTCGCCCGACGAGTAGAGGCCGGGGTAGTCGTACTTGGTGTAGGACGAGCCGCCGGTGCCCGTGCCGCTGCCGGCGGACATGTGGTTGATGACGGAGTCGGCGACGACCTTCACGCCGGCCGCGTGGCAGGTGTCGACCATGCTCTTGAACTGCGCGCGGTCACCGAGCCGGCCCGCGATCCTGTAGCTCACCGGCTGGTACGAGGTCCACCACTGTCCGCCCTGGATGTGCTCCTGGGGCGGTGAGACCTGGACGAAGCCGTAGCCGGCCGGGCCGAGGGTGTCGGTGCAGGCCTTGGCGACGGAGTCGAACTTCCACTCGAACATCACCGCGGTGACGTCCTTGTCTCCGGGCGGGGCCGCCTGGGCCGGCGCCGCGGTGGCCACGAGGCTGCCGGCCGCTCCGGCGGTGAGGGCGAGCGCGGTGGCGGCGGCTCTGCGCGCCGCACTGGTCTTCCCGTGCATGGAGTCTCCCGTGTGAGGGTGCGGGTGTCCCGGGGCATGGTGCCGACGGGCGCCTGGGGAGTCGGCGCCCGCTTGCAACGGGTTGCAGCAAGAAGCCTGCAAGAGGTTGCGGTCGTGACCGTAAGGGCGCCGTTCAACCACGGTCAACCCTTCGTGCACGCAGGAAAGTTGAAAGGCGACCCCTTTACGACGCCGCCGCGTACCGGTAGCTTCCCGCTGCCGTAAGAGGTTTCAGCAACTTTCCGTTCACCCTTTCAGCGCCAGGACGTTCAACCGCCCGCGGCCACGCCGCCCGCCTCGCTTGGAGACACGCATGAGACGCACGAGACGCACGAGACGCAGCCGCATACGGTTGCCCGGACGGCCGTCGGCCGCAGCCGTCGCCGTTGCCGTCGGCACCGTCCTCGCGGTGGTGCCCGCCGCACCGTCCACGGCCTCCCCCACAACCGTTCCCGCCGCCGCATCCACGCCCGACACCGTCACCACCGGGCGGTGCGGCGCGGGCCCCACGGTACGGCGAGGCCGTGCGGCACTTGGTGGCCCGCGGAGAACGCCGCCGCGTTCGCCGGCGGTTAGGCGGGTGCGCCGGGTGCGCCGCCGCAGTCTCCTGCCGGATGCCGGACGGCGCGCGAGTTCACCTCGACGACGTCCTCTTCTTGGGCTTCTTCCCGTTCGCCCGTGACCTGTCCTGCGGGTTCACCAGCGACCGGCGCTTCCGTCCGCTCTTCCTCACGCCGCTGTTCAGCCAGTCGCGTGCCGTCCGCATCTCCCGCAGCAGCTTGGCGTGTTCGGATGCCGGCAGGGTGACGATCGAGTCTTCCGCCTGTTCGAGAAGACCCACCACGAGCCTCTTGTCCTGCCTCTCCCGGGCACCGCGCAGGGCCTCGTGAAGGGGGGTGACTTCCCGTAGCGAGGCGCGGGCCTCGACATGGACGATGGTGCGCCGCGTCGCCGGCGCAGCTCTCCGTGCGGCAATCCGTCCGTCGGCGGTGAGCACCAGTCGTGCCGGGGCGGTGCGGGACGGCATTCCGTACACGGCGAACGCCCGATCGGCCTCCCGCTGGCACCAGCGCTTCAACACCTGGCCTGTGGCCGGTGTCCCGGCCCCGGCAGCGGCGACGACGTCCCTGACGTAGGGCGGCGGTTCGCCCGCGCTGGTCCTCAGAAGGGCCGACAGCAGCGGTGCGCCCTCTTCACCAGCCTGTTCCACGGCGAAGAGCAGGCCGACCCGCTCCTGCGGAGAAACCCTCAGCAGGTCACTGCCGGCCGTGCGGCACAGCGCCTCCCAGGTGGGCCGGGTCCGGAAGCGTGCGGCGCTGGTCAACGCCTCTCGCAGCGAACGGACCTGGTCGTCACGCGACCTCGGCGCCACCGCGGTGGCTGCCGCACCGAGAGGCCGCGAGCCCGATGTACGGCGTCGCCGCTCGGCTCCTGGCACGCGCAGCCCCTCGGGAGTCATGACGCAGGCCTTGAGGGGCACCCATGCGGTGCGGTTCCGCGGATCCTCGGCCCGGAGACGGATGTGCCGGGCCGCGCCGTGCGTCTCGAAGCGAAATCGAAGCAGGTATCCGTACTCGTCACACAGGGCTTCCACGGTTTCCGGTCGCACGGTGCTCGGCCCGAAGACCCAGTCGAGTGTGGCCGCCTCGCGCGTCAGCCGATCACGCGTGCTCGTCCACTCGGCATGGGAGAGCTTGCTGAACTGGAAGCGCACGTGCTGCTGCCCGCCCTGGCCGGCGCGGAAGTCCACGGCGTCGCCGGGCCCGTACCCGAGGTTGCGTGAGGTGGCACGTCCTTTGATCCCCAGTCTGCCGGTCCAGGCGGCGAGGTCGTCTTTGACGAAGAGGTGGTCGGCGCTGTTGGCGCCCGTGGCCGTGCGGTGGCAGGAGGTGTGGGGCCGGTGCGCGAAGTGGCAGACCTTGTCCCGGTACAGGCGGTCCGAAAGCTCGTTGCCACAGCCGCCGAGCTGGGTTCCGCACCAGTACGTGCAGGCACGGTGACCGCGGCGCCACCGCAGCAGTTCGTCGGCGTCGGTCGGCAGAATGATCGCGCGCCCCGAGTCCGGGCCCCCGATCACCGCGGTCTGCACGAGTCTGCCGTCCAGACCACTCACTGCTTCCCCCGGGCACTGTCCGCACCCGCCGGGGGCGACGTCACGCTGATCACTGCGGCACCAGTATGTGATCCGTACACCCACTTCACAAGCCGCCCTCTGTTTCTCCTCTCCCCTTCACGCGGTCAGTTGCCGGCTCCTGACAGGACACCCAGGAGGATGTCGGCGTCGGGAACCCGATCAGTGCCGTGGATCGTCCTGAAGGGCAAGGACGAGTGGACGGGAAACGATGGTGGGACGGGCGGGCCGTGGTGCGGCTTCGGTGGGGGAAGCGGTGCGGCGGTGGGTGGGACGTCCGGCATCGACTCGGCGGGCGGACGGGCCGGGCCGGTCCGCCTGGACGCGGGGGCGGGTGCTCGCCGTGGCCGCGGTACTCACGGCCGTACTCCTGGTGTTCCACGGGGCGGTGCCCAACCGTGTGGGAGGGCTGGGGAGTCTGCTGGAGTCCTTCCTGCCGTGGCTCGGCGGTGTCGTCGTGGTGCTGCTGATCCTGACGCTGGTGCGCCGTTCGGCGCTCGCCCTGGTGGCCCTGCTGCTGCCGGCCGCCGCCTGGACGTACCTCTTCGGCGGTCTGCTCCTGCCCGCGCCGGATCCCGGCGCCGACGACCTGGTGGTGGTGCAGCACAACGTCAGCGACGAGAACACCGACCCCGCCGGAACGGCCCGCTCCCTGGCCCGCGCCGAGCCCGACCTCGTCGCGCTGGAGGAACTGGTGCCGCCCGCGCTGGAGGTCTACGCGCGCACCCTCGCCCCCGACTACCCGTACCGGACGGTGCGGGGCACCGTCGGGCTCTGGTCGAAGTACCCGCTCACCGGCTCCCGGCCCCTCGACATCAGGCCGCGGGACATCGAGGAGGAGTGGGAGCGCGGACTGCGGACCGTGGCGCACACGCCGCACGGCGAAGTCGCCGTCTACGTCGCGCACCTGCCGTCGGTACGGGTCCGGGCGAGCGGTCTCGCGTCGTCCCGGCGCGACGAGAGCGCCGGTCTGCTGGGCGACGCCCTCGCCGCCGAGCAGCGGAGCAGGGTGGTCCTGCTCGGCGACCTCAACGGCACGGTCGACGACCGCGCGCTCGATCCCCTGACCACGCGGCTGAACGTGGCCGAGCGCGGCGTCGGCCTCAGCTTCCCCGCCGCCTTCCCGCTGGCACGGATCGACCAGGTGATGGCCCGCGCCGGGACCGTCGGTTCCCTCCGCACCCTGCCCGCCACCGGCAGCGATCACCTTCCGGTGGTCGCCCGGGTCACCTGGCACTGAAGCAAGCCGCTTGCGGCGCTTGCGTTAGCCTTTCGCCTGTGACGCGACGACTTGCTCAGGTGGCGAAGAAGGTTGGGGTCAGCGAGGCCACGGTCAGCCGGGTGCTCAACGGCAAGCCGGGGGTTTCCGAGGCGACCCGGCAGTCGGTGCTCAGCGCGCTGGACGTCCTGGGCTACGAGCGTCCCACCCAACTGCGGGGCGAGCGCGCCCGCCTGGTCGGCCTGGTCCTGCCGGAGCTGCAGAACCCCATCTTCCCCGCCTTCGCCGAGGTCATCGGCGGCGCACTGGCCCAGCAGGGACTGACCCCGGTCCTGTGCACCCAGACCAAGGGCGGCGTCTCCGAGGCAGACTACGTCGAACTCCTCCTCCAGCAGCAGGTCTCCGGCGTCGTCTTCGCGGGCGGACTCTTCGCCCAGGCCGACGCCCCCCACGACCACTACCGCCTCCTCGCCGAACGCAACATCCCGGTCGTCCTCATCAACGCCTCCATCGCCGGCCTGGACTTCCCCTGCATCGCCTGCGACGACGCCGTGGCCGTCGAGCAGTCCTGGCGACACCTGGCCTCACTGGGACACGAGCGCATCGGGCTCGTCCTCGGCCCCTCCGACCACATCCCCTCCCGCCGCAAACTGGCCGCCGCCCGGGAAACCGCCCGGGCCGCAGGCATGGAACTGCCCGACACACACGTCGAGCGGGCCATGTTCTCCCTGGAGGGCGGACAGGCAGCCGCCACCCGCCTCCTCGACCGCGGCATCACCGGCATCATCTGCGCCAGCGACCCCCTCGCCCTCGGCGCCGTCCGCGCCGCACGCCGACACGGCCACCACGTCCCCCACGACGTCTCCGTCGTCGGCTACGACGACAGCGCCTTCATGACCTGCACCGAACCACCCCTCACCACCGTCCGCCAACCCATCGAAGCCATGGGACGCGCCGCCGTCGACCTCCTCTGCGCACAAATCCAAGGCACCGAAGTCCCCCACGGCGAGCTGCTCTTCGAACCCGAACTCGTCGTCCGCGGCTCAACGGCCCAGCCTGCGGGCGACTAGCAGGGGCGCGCCCTCTTCCCGGTCCGTCGAGCGCAAGCGTCTTGCGTAAATTGACAGCGGATTGCGGCTACCCGACGTAGCCCGTGAAAGCCGCTGTTCCGCGGCATGCCCAGACGACCGTCCGGCCCTCAACCGCTCCGTTCGGCCCGGTGGTGCGGCGAGTTCACGCTGCCCGTCCCGTAGACGACTCAACATTTCTCTGCAACTCTGCGAGCGCTTGACGTAAATGACAGAGAACATCGACGTGTCTACCTGATGTGGGGACAGATGAGAAACCGGAACTGGAGATCACGTGCCCTGTGCACGGTGGTCGCGACCAGTCTCCTGGCGCTGGGAGGACCGCTGCTGTCGGCCACGGCGGCCGGCGGTCCCAACATCGCCGTGGGAGACGCCACGGCGGCGAGCAGCTCGCACGCCGAGTACGGAGCCGCCAACATCACCGACGGCGACCAGGGTTCGTACTGGCAGAGCGCGGGCAGCAGCCTGCCCCAGTGGGTGCAGACCGACCTCGGTGCCACCGAACGCGTCGACGAGGTCGTCCTGAAACTGCCGGCCGGCTGGGAGAGCCGCCGGCAGACCCTCTCCGTCCAGGGCAGCGCCGACGGCACGAGCTTCAGCACGCTGAAGACGTCCGCCGCCTACGCGTTCGACCCGGGGTCGGGCAACACGGTCACCGTGTCCTTCCCCGCCACCCGGACGCGGTTCGTGCGGGTGGACATCACGGCGAACACCGGCTGGCAGGCGGCCCAGCTCTCCGAACTGGAGGTGCACGCGGCCGGGGAGTCGTCCACCAACCTCGCCGCCGGGCGTCGTCTGACCGCGAGCAGTTCCACGGGTGCCTACACCCCCGGCAACGGCAACGACGGCAACAAGGCCACCTACTGGGAGAGCGCCGGCAACGCCCTGCCGCAGTGGCTGCAGGCCGACCTCGGCACCTCCCGCCGCGTCGACCGCGTCGTCCTGCGGCTGCCGGACGGCTGGCCGGCCCGCAGTCAGACCCTGAAGATCCAGGCCAGTGAGAACGGCTCGGACTTCACCGACCTGACCGCCGCCCAGGCGTACACGTTCGACGCGGCGGGCGGCCGGTCGGCCACGATCACCTTCGACGCGGCCACCACGCGCTACGTGCGGGTCCTGGTGACGGCCAACACCGGGCAGCCCGCCGCGCAGGTCTCCGAGCTGGAGGTCTACGGCCCGGCGACGGGAGACGCCCAGGCTCCCACCGCCCCGGCGAACCTGGCGTTCACCGAGCCGGCCACCGGACAGATCCGGCTGACCTGGAACGCCTCCTCGGACGACACGGCCGTCACGGGGTACGACGTCTATGCCAACGGCGAGCTGCTGACCTCGGTCGGGGGCGACGTCACCACGTACACCGACACCAGGCCGGCCGGCACCACGGTCACCTACTACGTGCGCGCCAAGGACGCCGCCGGGAACCAGTCGGGCAACAGCAACACGGTCACCCGCCGCGCCGGCACCGGCGACACCCAGGCACCCACCGCACCCGCGAACCTGACGCTCGCCGAGCCGACCGCCGGACAGGTCGGGCTGAGCTGGGACGCCTCGACCGACGACACGGGCGTCACGGGCTACGACGTCTACGCCAACAACCAGCTCCGCAAGAGCGTCGCCGGAGACGTCACCACCTACACCGACACCCAGCCGGCGTCGGCGAACGTCACCTACTTCGTGCGGGCCAGGGACGCGGCGGGCAACGAGTCGGCCAACAGCAACACGGTGACACGCAACGGCACCAAGGACGGCTCGAACCTGTCCGTCGGCAAGCCCATCAGCGCCTCGTCCCACATCCACACCTACGTCGCCGAGAACGCCAACGACAACAGCACCTCGACGTACTGGGAGGGCGCGGCGGGCAGCTACCCGAACACGCTCACCCTCGCACTGGGCGCGAACGCCGACGTCGACCGCGTGGTCCTCAAGCTCAACCCCGACGCGGGCTGGTCGAAGCGCACCCAGAACATCCAGGTGCTCGGCCGTGCCCAGGACGCCTCCGGCTTCACCTCCCTCGTGGACGCGAAGGACTACGTCTTCGACCCCGCGAACGGCGGCAACAGCGTGTCCATACCCGTCGGCGGGCGCACCGCGGACGTACGGCTGCGGTTCACCGCCAACTCCGGGGCGACGGCCGGGCAGGTCGCCGAGTTCCAGGTCGTCGGCACCCCGGCGCCCAACCCGGACCTCGAGGTGACGAAGCTGACCACGTCGCCCGACTCGCCCGTCGAGTCGGACGAGATCACGGTCTCCGCGACGGTCCGCAACAGCGGCGCGGCGGACGCGCCGGCCGGCCGGGTCGCCGTCCGGCTGGGCGGCTCCACGGTCGCCACCGCCGACGTCCCCGCCCTCAAGGCGGGCGCGCAGAGCACGGTCGGCGTGTCCGTCGGCGCCCGGGAGGCCGGTTCGTACGCCCTGAGCGCCGTCGTCGACGAGGCCAACGAGATCATCGAGGAGAACGAGACCAACAACACCTACACGCGGCCCGATCCGCTGGTCGTCAAGGCGGTGCGGAGTTCCGACCTGGTCGCCGCGTCCGTCACCACCACGCCGTCCAGCCCGGCCGCCGGTGACGACGTGACCTTCAAGGTCGCGCTGAGGAACCAGGGCACCCAGGACTCCGCGGGCGGCAGCCATCCGGTGTCGCTCGCCCTGGTCGACGCCAAGGGCGGCACGGTCAAGACCCTGACCGGCGCGCACTCCGGCGTGATCGCCGCGGGTGAGACGGCTCCGGCCGTGAACCTCGGCACCTGGAAGGCGGTCAACGGCTCGTACTCCCTGAAGGTCACGGTCGGCGAGGACGCGAACGAACTGCCGGTCAAGCGGGAGAACAACACCTCCACGCAGCCGCTGTTCGTCGGGCGCGGCGCCAACATGCCGTACGACATGTACGAGGCGGAGGACGGCACGGTCGGCGGCGGTGCCACCGTGGTCGGGCCCAACCGCACCATCGGCGACCTCGCGGGCGAGGCGTCCGGCCGCAAGGCGGTCCACCTCGACAAGACCGGCGCGTACGTCGAGTTCACCACGAAGGCGGACACCAACACCCTGGTGACCCGCTTCTCCATCCCGGACGCGCCGGGCGGCGGCGGCATCGACGCGACGCTCAACGTGTACGTGGACGGCGTGATGAAGAAGGCGCTGCCGCTGACCTCGAAGTACGCCTGGCTGTACGGTGCCGAGGCCTCGCCGGGCAACTCCCCCGGTGCGGGCGCGCCCCGGCACATCTACGACGAGGCGCACCTGATGCTGGGCGAGACGGTCCCGGCGGGCAGCAGGATCCGGCTGCAGAAGGACGCGGCGAACACCTCCGACTACGCGATCGACTTCGTCGACCTGGAGCAGGTCTCGGCGCTGCCGAACCCCGACCCGGCGGCGTACACGGTGCCGGCCGGGTTCACGCACCAGGACGTGCAGAACGCGCTCGACAAGGTCCGCATGGACACCTCCGGCAAACTGGTCGGCGTGTATCTGCCGCCCGGCGACTACCAGACGTCGAGCAAGTTCCAGGTGTACGGCAAGGCGGTGAAGGTGGTCGGCGCCGGTCCCTGGTTCACCCAGTTCCACGCCCCGGCGTCGCAGGACAACACCGACATCGGGTTCCGCGCCGAGGCCGGCGCCAAGGGGTCGACGTTCGCGGACTTCGCCTACTTCGGCAACTACACGTCCCGCATCGACGGGCCGGGCAAGGTGTTCGACTTCTCCAACACCTCGGACATCGTGATCGACAACATCTGGAACGAGCACATGGTCTGCCTGTACTGGGGTGCCAACACCGACCGGATGACGATCAAGAACTCCCGGATCCGGAACATGTTCGCCGACGGCATCAACATGACCAACGGCTCCACCGACAACCTCGTCTCCAACAACGACGCCCGGGCCACCGGCGACGACAGTTTCGCGCTCTTCTCCGCGATCGACGCGGGCGGCGCGGACATGAAGAACAACCTGTACGAGAACCTCACGACGACGCTGACCTGGCGCGCCGCGGGCCTGGCCGTCTACGGCGGCTACGACAACACCTTCCGGAACATCCGCATCGCGGACACCCTGGTCTACTCGGGCATCACCATCAGCTCGCTGGACTTCGGCTACCCGATGAACGGTTTCGGAACCGGTCCGACGACGTTCGAGAACGTCTCGGTCGTCCGGGCCGGCGGGCACTTCTGGAACGGGCAGACCTTCCCGGGCATCTGGGTGTTCTCGGCGTCGAAGGTGTTCCAGGGGATCAGGGTCAACAACGTCGACATCGTGGACCCGACCTACAGCGGCATCATGTTCCAGACGAACTACGTGGCAGGTCAGCCGCAGTACCCGATCAAGGACACGGTCTTCACCGACGTCTCCGTCACGGGCGCGCACAAGAGCGGTGACGAGTTCGACGCCAAGTCCGGCTTCGGCCTGTGGGCCAACGAGATGCCCGAGGGCGGACAGGGACCGGCGGTCGGCGAGGTCACCTTCAACGGGCTGAAGCTCGGCGACAACGCGGTGGACATCCGCAACACGACGTCCACCTTCAGGATCATCCGCAACCCCTAGTCGAACAGGACACCGACTGGCGCAAGTCTCTTGCGAGACTTGCGCTAGTCTTGCGTTTGTGACGCGACGACTTGCTCAGGTGGCGAAGAAGGTTGGGGTCAGCGAGGCCACGGTCAGCCGGGTGCTCAACGGCAAGCCGGGAGTCTCCCAGGCGACCCGGCAGTCGGTGCTCAGCGCGCTGGACGTCCTGGGCTACGAGCGCCCCACCCAACTGCGGGGCGAGCGCGCCCGCCTGGTCGGCCTGGTCCTGCCGGAGCTGCAGAACCCCATCTTCCCCGCCTTCGCCGAGGTCATCGGCGGCGCACTGGCCCAGCAGGGACTGACCCCCGTGCTGTGCACCCAGACCAAGGGCGGCGTCTCCGAGGCCGACTACGTCGAACTCCTCCTCCAGCAGCAGGTCTCCGGCGTCGTCTTCGCGGGCGGACTCTTCGCCCAGGCCGACGCCCCCCACGACCACTACCGCCTCCTCGCCGAACGCAACATCCCCGTCGTCCTCATCAACGCCTCCATCGCCGGCCTGGACTTCCCCTGCATCGCCTGCGACGACGCCGTGGCCGTCGAGCAGTCCTGGCGACACCTGGCCTCCCTGGGACACGAGCGCATCGGGCTCGTCCTCGGCCCCTCCGACCACATCCCCTCCCGCCGCAAACTGGCCGCCGCCCGCGAGGCCGCGGAGGCGGCCGGCGGCACCCTGCCCGACGCGTACGTGGAGCGGGCCATGTTCTCCCTGGAAGGCGGACAGGCAGCCGCCACCCGCCTCCTCGACCGCGGCATCACCGGCATCATCTGCGCCAGCGACCCCCTCGCCCTCGGCGCCGTCCGCGCCGCACGCCGACACGGCCACCACGTCCCCCACGACGTCTCCGTCGTCGGCTACGACGACAGCGCCTTCATGACCTGCACCGAACCACCCCTCACCACCGTCCGCCAACCCATCGAAGCCATGGGACGCGCCGCCGTCGACCTCCTCTGCGCACAAATCCAAGGCACCGAAGTC
Organism: Streptomyces ardesiacus; assembly: GCF_003112575.1. Classification (GTDB taxonomy): domain Bacteria; phylum Actinomycetota; class Actinomycetes; order Streptomycetales; family Streptomycetaceae; genus Streptomyces; species Streptomyces ardesiacus. The sequence continues at coordinate 668,478 of NZ_BEWC01000001.1, read as the reverse complement.
CCGCACAGCGAGCTGCTCTTCGAACCCGAACTCGTCGTCCGCGGCTCCACCGCGCAGGCTGCCGCCCGGTAGCGGAACCTCAACTTCTCCAACCCTCTGTCAAACAATTACGAAATCAGCGCGAGATATTGCGCCCACTTGTTCACGGTGGTTGAGTGAGCGGCGCCCCACAACGCATCGGCGGTGGGGCGCCTTCCACGTTCATGCCCGAAGGGGACCACCCATGAGAAGTGCTCGGTTCCGCCGTACTCGCCGTGCCGGCGCCATCACGCTCGTCTCCGCTCTCACCCTGACCGCTCTTGCCGCCTGCGGCACGAGCAGCAGCGACGACGGCGGCGGTTCCGAAGGCGGCAGCGGGTCCTCCGACCCGGCCGCACCGCTGGACCCGAAGACCAAGGTGACGATCACCATCGACTGCATGCCGCCGAAGGCGAAGGCGGCCGAGCTGAAGGAGTGGCAGGAGGACGTCAAGGCGTTCAACGAGATCTACCCGAACGTCACGATCGAGGGCCGCTCCACCCCGGGCCAGTGTCTGGAGCCGCCGCGCTTCACGGCGATGCTCAAGGCCAAGTCGCAGCCCGACGTCTTCTACACCTACTTCACCGACCTGCCCCAGGTGCTGGACAACGACGGAGCCGAGGACATCACGGCCTACGTCAACGACGGGACCGTCCCGGCGCTGAAGGACATCGACCCCAACGTCCTCGGCTCCCTCAAGCACGAGAACAAGCTCTACGGCCTGCCCACGAGCAACTACACGATGGGCCTGCTGATCAACCGCAAGCTCTTCGAGAAGGCCGGACTCGACCCGGACTCCCCGCCGCGCACCTGGGACGAGGTCCGCACCGCCGCCAAGAAGATCGCGGACCTGGGCGACGGCATCGCCGGCTTCGGCGAGTACAGCGCGGGCAACACCGGCGGCTGGCACTTCACCGCCCAGATGTACAGCCGCGGCGCCGAGGTCGTGGACGAGAGCGGCAAGAAGGCGGCGTTCGACAACACGGCGGGCAAGGAGGTCGCCGAGAACCTCCACGCCATGCGCTGGGAGGACGGGAGCATGGGCAAGACCCAGCTCCTGAAGTGGGGCGACCTGCAGAAGCAGATCGCCACCGACAAGCTCGGCATGTTCCTCGCCGCGCCGGACGACATCACGTACATGGTGCAGCAACTCGGCGCCGACTACGAGAACTTCGGCATGGGCCCGATCCCGGGCGAGAAGAACACCCTCGCCGGCGGCAACAGCTACATGATCAAGAAGGGCATCTCCGCCGACAAGATCAAGGCGGCCGTCGCCTGGCTGAACTTCGAGAACCTCACCGTCGGCAAGGGGCAGTTCGACTGGGCCCGCAAGAAGAAGGACGACCTGCCGGTGGGTCTGCCGCAGCCCAACTTCTGGCTGAACGAGTCGAAGAAGAAGGACGACGCGGCCCGCGTCGAGCACGCCACCATGCCGGTCGAGAACTTCAAGGCGTTCATGGACAACCCGGTGCCGGGCATGGCCGAGCCGCCGAAGGCGCAGGAGGTCTACAAGGTCCTGGACAACGTGATGTCCGGCCTCCTCACCAACAAGGACGCCGACGTCGACAAGCTGCTCTCCACCGCGGCGCAGCAGGTCGACCAGGTTCTGGCCACGCAGTGACCGGCTCCCTCGGGGGGCGGGCCGCACCGCTCCCCGGGGCCCATGAGACCAGCCCCAAGGAGCGACGATGTCGGCCCCCAGCCTGACCCCGAGCAAGGCGGCCGGAGCCCGCCACGCACAGCCTCCGGCGGACGGCCCGCCCCAGCGCGGCGGGGCGTTCGGCAGGAGCCTGAAGCGCAACCTCACCGCGCACGGCTTCCTGATCGGAGCGGTCCTCTGCTTCGCGTTCTTCTCCTGGTACCCGATGGTCCGGGAGTTCCTCCTCGCCTTCCAGAAGACGGACCGGGGCGAGGTCTCCTGGGTCGGCATGGAGAACCTGGAGACGGTCTTCAACGACCCGGCCTTCTGGCAGGCCTGGCGCAACACCGCGCTGTTCACGGTGCTGGCGCTGGTCCTCGGCTTCGCCGTGCCGTTCGCCGTCGCCCTCGTCATCAACGAACTCAGGCACGGCAAGGGGTACTTGCGCCTGCTCGTCTACCTGCCGGTGATGCTGCCCCCGGTCGCCTCCGTGCTGTTGTTCAAGTACCTGTACGACCCCGGTTACGGCCTGCTCAACGAGGTGTTCGGCTTCTTCGGGCTGCCCGAGCAGCAGTGGCTGCAGGACCCCGGCCTCTCCATGCTGTCCGTGGTCATCGCCTCGACCTGGATGAACATGGGCGGCGCGGCGCTGATCTACCTGGCCGCGCTCCAGGGCATCCCCGGTGAGCTGTACGAGGCGGCGGAGCTGGACGGGGCAGGGCTGCTGCGCAAGATCTGGCACGTGACGATCCCGCAGACACGGCTCATCCTCTCGCTGATGCTGCTGATGCAGATCATCGCGACCATGCAGGTCTTCGTGGAGCCCTTCCTGCTCACCGGCGGCGCCGGCCCCGAGGGTTCGACGACGACGGTCGTGTACCTCATCTACCAGTACGCCTTCAACTTCAACAACTACGGTGCCGCGGCGGCCCTCGGTCTGCTGCTCCTCGTACTGCTGGCCGGGTTCTCGGCGGCGTACGTGAAGCTCAGCCGCGCCGAGGACGAGTAGAGCCCGGGGGAAAGCACTGATGTCCACACGCACACTCGTCTCACCGGCCCAGCTCGCCCGCCCGCGCGGAAAGGCGCTGTACTGGGTGGTGTTCGGCCTCGTCGTCGCCCTGTTCACCGTGGTCTTCCTCGGGCCGATGTACTGGATGGTCTCCAGCGGCTTCAAGGACACGCAGGAGGTCGTGCGGACCCCGCCGACACTGGTCCCCGAGTCCTTCCGGCCCGGCAACTACACGCAGGCCTGGGACGTCATGGACCTGGCCGGCCTGCTGGGGAACACCCTGTTCTACGCGTTCGGCGCGCTCGCCTTCCAGTTGGTCTTCGACGTGGCGGCGGCCTACTCGCTGTCCAAGCTCCGGCCGGTCCTCGGCAAGGCGATCCTCGGCCTGATGCTGGCGACGCTGATGATCCCGGCGACCGTGCTGGTCGTGCCGCAGTACCTGACCGTGCTGGACGTGCCGATCTTCGAACGCAACCTGCTGAACACGCCGTGGGCCATCTGGCTGCCCTCGGTGACCAACGCCTTCAACATCTTCCTGCTGAAGCGGTTCTTCGACTCGATCCCCCGGGAGCTGCTCGACGCCGCCGCCATGGACGGTGCCTCACCGATGCGCACGCTCCGGTCGATCGTGCTGCCGATCTCGCGGCCGATCCTCGGCGTGGTCTCCATCTTCGCGATCGTGGGCGTCTGGAAGGACTTCCTCTGGCCCATGCTGACCCTGCCCGACCCCGCCAAGCAGACCCTGAACGTCGGGATCTACTCCCTGTCGAACGGGGTTCCCATGAACGTGCTGATCGCCGCGCTCACCATGGCCTCGTTGCCCACGCTCGTCATCTTCCTCATCTTCCAGCGCAACATCATGAGCGGACTCACCGCCGGAGGTCTGAAGGGCTGAGGGGCCACGGGCCGGGGCACCTGTCGCCGCCCGTCCTCCTCCCGCCTCCCGCCTCCCGGCAGCACGTCCCGTCAACCTCCGTCGCCGGCCCGTCCGACGCCCCGCTCCGTCCGGACCGGCGGCGGAGATCCACCCTGCCCGAAAGGACCGTCACGTGGCAGCCCCCGACTCGCAGCGCACCGACGACTGGTGGCGCGACGCCGTCATCTACCAGGTGTATCCCCGCAGTTTCGCCGACGGCGACGGCGACGGCACCGGTGACCTCGCGGGTGTGAGGGCGAGACTGCCCCACCTCGCCGAACTCGGTGTGGACGCCGTCTGGTTCACCCCCTGGTACGTCTCCCCGCTCGTCGACGGCGGCTACGACGTCGCCGACTACCGCACCATCGACCCCGCGTTCGGCACCCTGGGCGAGGCCGAGAAGCTGATCGCCGAGGCGCGGGAGCTGGGCATCCGCACCATCGTCGACATCGTCCCCAACCACGTCTCCGACCAGCACGCCTGGTTCCGGGCGGCGCTGGAGGCCGGCCCGGGCAGCCCGGAACGGGAGCGGTTCCACTTCCGCCCCGGCCGCGGCGAGCACGGCGAACTGCCGCCCAACGACTGGCCCTCGCAGTTCTCCGGCCGGACCTGGACCCGGGTCCCGGACGGCGAGTGGTACCTGCACCTGTTCACCCCGGAGCAGCCCGACCTGAACTGGGCCCATCCGGAGGTGCGCCGGGAGCACGAGGACGTGCTGCGGTTCTGGTTCGAGCGCGGGGTGGCGGGCGTACGCATCGACTCCGCGGCCCTGCTCGCGAAGGACCCGGCGCTCGCGGACTTCGTGGAGGGCGTCGACCCGCACCCCTACATCGACCAGGACGAGCTGCACGACATCTACCGCTCCTGGCGCCGGGTCGCCGACGAGTTCGGGGGCGTCTTCGTCGGCGAGGTGTGGCTGCCCGACGCCGAGCGCTTCGCCCGGTACCTGCGCCCCGACGAACTGCACACCGCCTTCAACTTCAACTTCCTCTCCTGCCCCTGGCAGGCGGACCGGCTGCGTCGCACCATCGACGACACCCTGGCCGAGCACGCGCCCGTCGGCGCCCCGGCCACCTGGGTGCTGTGCAACCACGACGTGACCCGCACGGTGACCCGGTACGGCCGCGAGGACACCGGGTTCGACTTCGCGAAGAAGGCCTTCGGCACCCCGACCGACCTGGCCCTGGGCACCCGGCGCGCGCGGGCCGCCGCGCTGCTGACGCTGGCCCTGCCCGGGTCCGTCTACCTGTACCAGGGGGAGGAACTGGGCCTGCCCGAGGCCGACATCCCGCGCGAGCGCATCCAGGACCCGATGCACTTCCGCTCCGGGGGCGTCGACCCGGGACGGGACGGCTGCCGTGTGCCCCTGCCCTGGGCCGCCGACGCGCCGTACTGCGGGTTCGGCTCCGAGACCGAGCCCTGGCTGCCGCAGCCGGAGGGCTGGGCGGCGTACGCGGCGGACCGCCAGAGCGCGGACCCGGCGTCGATGCTCTCGCTGTACCGCGAGGCCCTGCGTCTGCGCCGCTCCACCGAGGGGTTCGGCGACGGTCCGCTGGACTGGCTGCCCGCGCCGGAGGGTGTACTCGCGTTCCGGCGCGCGGGCGGCACGGTGTGCGTGGTCAACCTGTCCGCCGCGCCCGTGGACCTGCCCGCGCACCGTGCCGTACTGCTCGTCAGCGGAGCCCTGGACGGGTCCGGCCGGCTGCCGGCCGACACGGCGGTGTGGCTGCGCGCCTGAGCCGTCTTCGCGGCGGCGCCCCTGCCGGAGAGGGGCGGGACAGGGGTGCCGCCGTCGCCTGTCGTCCCACGGCAGGGCAGAATCGGGACAGGAGGCCGTGGGAGGAGGCGGACGCGTGCGGGTACGACCGTGGCTGGGCGGACTGCGCCGCCCTCCGAACCCCCTGGTGAGCGGAGAGCGGGCGGCGCGGGGCGCGTTGCGGTCGATGTCGGAGGCGCTGGGCGGGCGACGGCGGCTGGCCTGGCTGAACGCGGCGGACCTGAGCATCGGCACCACGCTGGACGTGCGGCGGACCGCGGAGGAACTGGCCGGCTTCGCCGTGCCGGAGCTGGCCGACGGCGCCGCGGTGGACCTCCTCGAGTCGGTGCTGCGCTTCCAGGACGGCGACCGGGTCACGGGAGGGGAGGCCTCCCGGCTCAGGGCCATGGCGGTGTCGGAGGTCGAGGGACTGAACCTGGCGCCCGATCCCGTGGGCGAACTGTCGGTGCACACCGCCGACCGGCTGGGGCAGCGGTGTCTCACCACCCGCAGACCGGTGCTGGTCTCCCGGATGACGCGGGCGGACTTCGCCGTGATCGCCCCCTCGCGCGAGGCGTCGGACATCATGCGCCGCGCGGGCGTCCACTCCTACCTGGCGGTGCCGCTGATCGCCCGCGGGGTGCTGCTGGGGCTCGCCGACTTCGTCCGGGCCGGCCACCGGGCGCCGTTCAACCGGACCGACGTGGCGCTGGCCATGGAGCTGGCGTCCAAGGCCGCCGTCCGCATCGACAACGCCCGGCTCTACGGGCGCGAGCGCGACCACGTGGTCACCCTGCAGCGGGCGCTGCTCCCCCGGTCCAGCCCCGGCACCCCGGGGCTTGACGTGTCCTCGTGCTACGACCCGGCCGCCGATCCGTCGGCCGTGGGCGGCGACTGGTTCGACGTGGTCGCGCTGCCCACCGGCCGTACGGCGCTGATGGTGGGCGACGTGATGGGGCGCGGTCTGGCCGCCGCCGCAACCATGGGGCGGCTGCGGACGGTGGCCCGGACCCTGATGGCGCTGGACATCGCGCCCGAGCGGCTGCTGGCCCGGCTCGACCTGGCCGCCCGCGACCTGGAGGAGGACCAGGTCGCCACGTGTCTGTGCGCGGTCTACGACCCGTACGGCAGCACCTTCCGCATCGCCAGTGCCGGGCACCCGCCGCCGCTGCTGACCGGACCCGACGGCGCCGTCTCGTTCCTGGAGGTGCCCGCGGGGGCGCCGTTGGGGGCGGGGGTGATCCCGTACGACCCGGTCGAGGTGCCGGTGCCCGGGCAGAGCCGGCTGACGCTGTACACGGACGGGCTGGTCAGGTCGCGCACGGCCGACCTGGGCGCCCAGTTGGAGCGGCTGCGCGAGGCGGTCGGCGACGGCGTGCCGGAGGACGGGAGCGGGTGCCGGGCGGTGGCCGAGCGGGTCGGCGGCGACCGGTCGGACGACGCGATCGTCCTGACGGCGCGGGCCCGGCCGCTCGGTCCCGCCTGCGACGTCTACGTGCGGGCGCTGCCGCCGGACGGCAAGGCCGCGGGGCAGGCGCGTACGGCGGTGCGCGAGCAGTTGGCGCGGTGGGACCTGGAGGAACTGGTCGACACCACGGAGCTGGTGGTGAGCGAGCTGGTCGGCAACGCCCTGCGGTACGGGAACGCTCCCGGGGAACTGCGGCTGCTGCGGCACGAGCGGCTGTCCGTGGAGGTCTCCGACTCGGGTCCCGACCTGCCGCAGATCCAGCACGCGGACGTGAGCGACGAGAGCGGGCGCGGGCTCCAGTTGATCAACATGATGTGCCGGCGCTGGGGTTCGTGCCGCACGCCCGGCGGAAAGGTGGTCTGGGCCGAGCAGGACCTGCCGGTGCGGGCCGGGGAGCCCGGCCCGCCGTAGCGTCCCCGGCGACCCGCTAGGCGGCCTGGTCCAGGGCGGGGCGTTCGAACTGGGTCCGGTGCAGTTGGGCGTAGCGGCCGTCGGCCGCGAGGAGTTCCTCGTGGGTGCCGCTCTCCACGATGCGGCCGGCCTCGACCACCAGGATCCGGTCGGCCGCCCGGACCGTGGAGAGCCGGTGCGCGATGACGAGGGCCGTCCGGCCCCGCAGGGCCTCGGTGAGGGCCTCCTGGACGGCCGCCTCGGAGGTGTTGTCGAGGTGGGCGGTGGCCTCGTCGAGGATGACGACGCGCTGGCGGGCCAGGAGCAGCCGGGCGATGGTCATGCGCTGGCGTTCGCCGCCGGAGAGCCGGTAGCCGCGCTCGCCGACCACGGTGTCCAGCCCGTCCGGCAGGGACCGTACGAGGCCGGCCAGGCGGGCGCGGCCCAGCGCCTGCCACAGCTCGTCCTCGGTGGCGCCGGGCCGGGCGAGCAGCAGGTTGGCCCGGACCGTGTCGTGGAAGAGGTGGCCGTCCTGGGTGACCATGCCGACGGTGGCGCGCAGGGACCGCGCGCTCAGCTCGCGCACGTCGACGCCGCCGACGCGGACGGTGCCGCCGTCGGTGTCGTACAGGCGCGGCAGGAGCTGGGCGATGGTGGACTTGCCGGCGCCGGACGAGCCGACGAGGGCGATGGTCTGGCCCGGTTCGGCGCGGAAGGAGAGGCCGTGCAGGACCTCTTCGCCGCCCCGGGTGTCCAGGGCGGCGACCTCTTCGAGGGAGGCGAGGGAGACCTTGTCGGCGGCCGGGTAGCCGAAGCGGACGTCGTCGAACTCGACGGCCACGGGGCCGTCGGGGACCGGGCGGGCGTCGGGCTTCTCGTCGATGAGCGGGGTCAGGTCGAGGACCTCGAAGACGCGCTCGAAGCTGACGAGGGCGCTCATGACCTCCACCCGGGCCCCGGCGAGCGAGGTGAGCGGCGCGTACAGGCGGGTGAGCAGCAGGGCCAGCGCGACGACGGCGCCCGGGTCCAGGGTGCCGCGCAGGGCGAAGAAGCCGCCGAGGCCGTAGACGAGGGCGAGGGCCAGCGCGGAGACGAGGGTGAGCGCGGTGATGAAGGCGGCCTGGGCGGTGGCGGTGCGCACGCCGATGTCGGCGACGCGGCGGGCCCGGTCGGCGAACTCGGCGGACTCCTCCTCGGGGCGGCCGAACAGCTTGACCAGGGTGGCGCCGGGTGCCGAGAAGCGCTCGGTCATGCGGGTGCCCATGGCGGCGTTGAGGGCGGCGGCCTCGCGCTGCATGCGGGCCATGCGGCGGCCCATCCGCCGGGCCGGGAGCACGAACACCGGGAGCAGTACCAGGGCCAGCAGGGTGATCTGCCAGGACAGGGTCAGCATGACGGCGAGGGTGAGCAGCAGGGTGACCACGTTGCTGACCACGCCGGACAGGGTGTTGCTGAAGGCGCGTTGGGCGCCGATGACGTCGTTGTTGAGACGGGAGACGAGCGCTCCCGTACGGGTGCGTGTGAAGAACGCGACCGGCATGCGCTGCACATGATCGAACACGGCCGTGCGCAGATCGAGGATGAGTCCCTCCCCGAGCGTCGCCGAGAGCCTGCGGGAGAGGATGCCGAGCACCGCTTCGACGAGGGCGATGAGCGCGATGAGCAGGGCGAGGCGCACGACGGTGCCCTCGTCGCCGCCCGACACGATCGCGTCGACGACCTTTCCGGCGAGGACGGGGGTGGCGACGGCGAGCAGTGCGGTCGCCACCCCGAGCAGCAGGAAGCGGACGATGCGGCGGCGGTGCGGGCGGGCGAACCCGGCGATGCGGCGCAGTGTGGCGCGGGCGAAGGGGCGGCGCTCTTCTTTGGCGTGCATGACGCTGTACAGCTGCGTCCAGGCCGTGGTCTCCATACTCATGGGGATGACCGTAGAACCTCGACCTTCCTTGAGGTCAAGGTGGCGGCGGCGCGTCCCCCGGTCCGTAAGCCGGTGTCCGCGCGTCGGCCATCCGTAGTTGGCGCGGCTGGGGGAATGTCTTGTGGTGTGACGACAGGGGTCCGAGTCTCCGAGAAGCCACTTCTGCACCGCGTCCCGGTCCGCCGGGCGCTGTGTGTGCTTCCGCTGCTCCTGGTGGGGGTGGTCGCGGTGCGCCACCGGTCCGTGCTGGCCGAGGGGTTCGGTCATCTCGCCACGGCCCGCTGGCCCTGGCTGCTGGCCGCCGCCGGCGCGACCTGTCTGACCTGGGTCGCCGCCGCCTGCACCCGGCAGGGGGCGGTGGTGGAGCGGCTGCCCCGGCGGCGGTTGCTGGCCACGCAGTTCGCGGCGGGCGCGGCCAACCACCTGCTGCCGACCGGGCTGGGCGCGAGCGCGGTGAACCTGCGGTTCATGACGGTGTGCGGGCTGCCGCTCGCCCGTTCCTCGGCCGCGCTCGCGCTGTACCTGCTGGCGGAGAGCGCCGGCCGGCTCGCCCTGCTGGGGGCCCTGCTGTTCGCGTTTCCCGACGCGCTGAGCCTCGGGGCGCTGCTGCCGGAGGGGGCCGTGGGGCCGCTGATGGCCGTCGTGGGCGCGGTTCCGGTGCTGGCGGCGGTGGCGTTGGCGCTGCTGCCGCGGCTGCGCGGGGCGCTGGCCTCCTTCCTGCGGACGGCGCTGGGCGAGGCCCGGTCGGTGCACGCCCGTCCGGCGCGGGCGCTGGCGCTGTGGGGCGGGGCGCTGGCCTTCCCCGCCTTGCAGGCGTCGGCGCTGGTCCTGGTGGGGCGGTCGCTGGGCCTCGGGGTGCCGGCCGGGCACCTGGCGGTGGCGTACCTCGCGGCGACGGTGGCGGTGGCGCTGGTGCCCACGCCCGGCGGCATCGGCTCGGTCGAGGCGGCGCTGGTCGTGGCGCTGGTGGCGGCGGGCGGGACGGCGGCCGTGGCCACGGCGGTGGTGCTGGCGTTCCGGCTGCTGACGGTGTGGCTGCCCCTGCTGCCGGGGGCGCTGACGCTGGCGGTACTGGTGCGGACGCGGGTGATCTGAGGCGCCGGGGGGGCCGTCGGGATCGGGGCGGGTCAGACCGGACGGCTGACGGTGACGCGCCCCGGGGACGCCGGAGTCGGGGGCGGGGCGGGGCGGGCCAGACGGGACGGGCAACGGTGACACGCCCCGGCACCGCCGGAGTCGACGCGGATCAGACCGGGCGGCTGACGGTGACGCGCCCGGGGACCGCCGGGCCGGGGCGGGTCAGACCGGGCGGCTGACGGTGACGCGCCCGGGGACCGCCGGGCCGGGGCGGGTCAGACCGGGCGGCTGACGGTGACGCGCCCGGGGACCGCCGGGCCGGGGCGGGTCAGACCGGGCGGCTGACGGTGACGTGCACCGGGCCGCCGCCGGGGTCGACCCGGTGCGTCCAGCGCGCCGTCAGCGTCAGCGCGCGGTGCGGGACGGCCCTGGTGAGGGGGAACCGCTCGCGGTGCAGGGGGCGGCCGTCCTGGGTGACGTCCAGGACGGGGCGGGTCAGCGGGAATGCCGTACGCAGGAGGTACGGGAGGCGGTCGGCCGGGGTGACGCGGTTCGGGGTGATGCGCAGCAGGGGCGGCTCGGCGACGAGGGGGACGCCGGCGGGCCAGTTCCCGTCCGCGGGGTCCGCGTCCCGCGTCAGCCAGGCGCGGACGGCCGTCGCGGCGTGCGCGCCCTCGCGGGCCGCCGTGGCCGCGCTCTCGACGGCGTGCAGCACGCTGCCGACCGCGAAGACGCCGGGCCGCGAGGTGCGCAGGGCGCCGTCCACGGCGGGCCCGCGGGTGCCGGGGTCCAGGGTCAGCGCGCCGCGCCGGGCGAGTTCGTGGTCGGGGACGAAGTCGCCGGTGAACACGACGGTGTCGCAGGCCAGCGTGGCCGTCCGTCCGTCGCGGTGGCGTACGCGCACGCCCGACAGGCGGCCGTGGCCGAGGAGTTCGGTGACCGTGGTGCCGGTGAGGACGGGCGTGCGGTGCCACAGGCGCGCGGTCAGGGTCCGCACGGGCGCGACGGGGGCGCGGGGCAGTTCCGTGACCAGCGCGACGACTTCGGCTCCGGCGGCCCGTACGGTGTCGGCGGCGGCGTGGGAGACGTCCTCGGCGCCGACGATCACCGCGCGGGTGCCGATGTGCTGCCCGTACAGGTGGACGGCCTGCTGGAGTTCGCCGGTGGTGCAGACTCCGGCGGGACGGGTGCCGGGGACCAGGCGCGCGGCGCGGGGGCGTTCGCGGGCGCCGGTGGCCAGGACGACCGCGCGGGCGGCGAGGGTCTCGGTGCCCCGGGGGCCGATGGTGGTGAGGGTGCGCGGGCCCGCCCAGTCGAGGGCGGTGACGCCGGTGCGGACCTCGGCTCCCGCGCGGGCGGCCCCGTCGGCGAGGAGAGCGGCGTAGGCGGGGCCGGTCAGCGTGGCGGGCCAGGTGCCGAAGCCGCCGTGGGCGCAGTGCCGGGGCACTCCCCCGGGCCGCTGCTCGCGCTCCAGGACCTCGACGCGGGCGCCGGTGGTCGCGAGCAGGGACGCGGCGGCGAGTCCGGCGGGGCCGGCTCCCACCACCAGGACGTCGACCTGTCGGCCTGTCACCTCTGTGCCTCCTCGAACAGCGCCCGCACCGCGGCCCCGCAGTAGAAGCCCTGGCACCGCCCCGCCCGGGCCCTGGTGCGGCGGCGCAGTCCGTCGAGGGAGCGGGGCGGGACCGGCCCGGCGAGGGCGTCGCGGATCTCGCCGCGGGAGACGCGTTCGCAGTGGCAGACCAGGATGCCGTACTCCGGGTCGGCGGCGACGCGTTCCGGTTGCTGGTGCGGGCGGGGGAACGCCTCGCCGAGGTTGGGCATGCGGACCGGTGCGAGCGGGCGCCGGGGGCCGAGGTCGAGGCCGGTGCCGGCGAGCAGTCCGATGGCGTGCCCCGCGATGGCGAGGGAGGCGGTGAGGCCGGTCGAGCGGATGCCGCCGGCGGTGACGTAGCCCTGGTCCGGGTGGGCGGCGATGCGGTAGTCGTCGTGCTCGGTGGCGGCGCGCAGGCCCGCGTAGACGGCGGTGACCTCCTCCTCCAGCAGCGCGGGGAGGATACGGCGGCCCTGTGCGCGCAGGCGGCTCAGTCCCTCGGCGGTGGAACCGGTGGCGCGCTTGTCGTCCAGGTCCTCTGCGGTGGGGCCCAGCAGGACGTTGCCGTAGACGGTGGGGGCGACCAGGACGCCCTTGCCGAGGGCGGTGGGGACGGGCAGCAGGATGTGGCGGACGAGGGCGCGGGCGAACCTGTCGTGGACGACGAGCTGGCCCCGGCGCGGGGTGACGGTGAAGTCGTGGTGGCCGAGGGCCCGGTCGAGGGTGTCGGCGTGCAGCCCGGCGGCGTTGACGAGGCGACGGGCGTGCAGCGGGCCGCGCGGGGTGTCGAGCCGGTGGACGCCGTCCGCGTGACCGGCGTGCGTGACGGGCGCGTTGAGGTGCAGGTCGACTCCGCCGCGGACCGCCTGGACGGCGTAGGCCAGGGTCGTCGTCCACGGGCAGATGATGCTCTCGCCGGGGACGTGCAGGGCTCCGAGGGCGCCGGGGCCGAGGTGGGGTTCGCGGGCGTAGAGGTCGGCGGGGCCGAGGAGGCGGGTGTCGTGGCACTCGTTGCGCGCGGCCTTCTCGGCGAGGCGGGGCAGCGCCGCGAGCTGCTCCTCGTCCCAGGCGACGAGCAGGGCGCCGACGCGTTCGACGGGGATGCCCGACTCGGCGGCGTACGCGGCGAGTTCGCGGGCGCCCTCGCGCACCAGACGGGCCTCCAGCGAGCCGGGGACGGCGTCGAATCCGGTGTGCAGGATGGCGGTGTTGGCCTTCGACGTGCCCTGCCCGACGTCGTCCTGCGCCTCGACGAGGGCGACCCGCAGCCCCGGGTGGTGCGCGAGCCCGCGGGCGACGGCGCATCCGACGACCCCGGCGCCGACGACGGCCACGTCGTACGGCTCGACGGGCAGCGTCCCCGACGCGGTGACGGTCATGCGGGACTCCCTTCGGGCCGCGCACCGCACGGGACGGGGTGCGTGCCCGTCCCGGGAGGCGGCGGGGCCGACGGCCGGGCGGCGGACCGCGCGGCACCGGACGCCGCCCCACGGGACCCTCGCCCCGGCCCGTGTCCGCGACCGCGCGGCAGACCCGCCCGGGACGGCACGGCGAGCGGGACCCGCGCCCGCCCGGCACGGTGCGCGGCCCCGGGCGCCGGGGGGCAGGGCGTCCCGGGCGCGGACACCGTCGCACCGGGCGTTCGTCCGGCCCCTGTGCGGCCCCGGCCCTCCGCGCCCGGTCCGACGGGCGGGGCCCCCGGACCGGGTGGGGCGGGTGCGGGCCCTCGCGCGGCGGGGCGGCGGCCGCTCGTCACGCCGGATCCCCGGCGAGGAGTGCGGCGACCGCCGTGCGGAAGCGGGCGCGGCGTTCGCCGGCCTCGTCGGCGCTGACGCGGGGTTCGTACACGGTGGTGGGTCCGAGGTCGGGGAGCGCGTCGGCGAGGGTGAGGGACGGGTCCGCGCCGAGCCGGGCGAGGGCGCCGGCGCCGAGTGCGGTGGCGTCCGGCAGGGCGGACACCTCGACCGGGCGTTGCAGCAGGTCGGCCTGGGTCTGCATGAGGAGCGCGGAGCGGGTGAGGCCGCCGTCGACGCGCAGGGCGGTCAGGGGGCCTCCGAGGTCGGCCGCCGCGGCGTCGGCGAGTTCGGCGACCTGGGCGGCGAGCCCCTCGCACAGGGCGCGCACCAGGTGCCCGGGGGTGGTGTCCAGGCCGAGACCGGTGAGCGAGCCGCGCAGGTCCCCGCGCCACCAGGGGGCGGCGAGCCCGGCCAGCGCCGGGACGAAGGTGACGCCGCCGGTGTCCGGCACCGTGGCGCCCACGGGGTCGAGGTCGGCGGCGCCGGTGACGACGCCGAGGCCGGTGAGCCAGCGTACTGCGGAGGCGGCCGTGTACACCTGCCCGTCCAGGCAGTGGTCGGTGCGCCCGCCGAGCCGCCAGGCGACGCAGGCGGCCAGGCCCGAGGTGCCGCGCCGGGGTGTGCCGCCGGTGTGGGCGAGGAGGAACGCACCGGTGCCGTAGGTGCACTTGGCGGTGCCGGGTTCGGTCACGCGCTGGGCCAGCAGGGCGGCCTGCTGGTCGACGGCGAGGCCGGTGAGCGGGAGTTCGGGACCGAAGGCCCTGGTGGTGCCGACGTGGACGGCGTTGTCCACGATGTCCGGGAGGGGTTCGCCGGTGAGGCCGTACAGCTCCAGGGCGCGGGGCGACCAGGCGGCGCGGTCGAGGTCGAGGAGCTGGGTGCGGGAGGCGGTCGCGGCGTCCGTGACGTGGGCGCCGGTGAGGCGGTGGACCAGCCAGGTGTCGGAGGTGGTGACGTGGCCCGCGCGGGTGAGGTGCCGTCGTATCCAGGCCATTTTCGGCGCGGCGAAGTACGGGTCCAGGGGAAGGCCGGTCAGCTGCTGTAACTCGTTCGAGTGATCCCGCAGTTGGTCGCAGAGGGGGGCCGCCCGGCGGTCCTGCCAGACCAGCGCGTCGGTGAGCGGGCGGCCGGTGCCCGGGTCCCAGGCGAGCACCGTCTCGCCCTGGTTGGCGAGGCCCAGGGCCGCCACCGGCTCGTCCGCGTCGGCGAGCGCCCGGCGGCCGGCGTCGACCACCGATCCGTACAGCTCCCGCGGGTCCACCTCGACCCGTCCGCCGGGCAGGTACCGGGGGCGGACCTCGGCGAACCCGGTCCCGAGCACGCCGCGTTCGGGGCAGATCACCAGGGCCTTGGTGCCGGACGTGCCCTGGTCGACGGCGAGCACCGCGTCCGGCATCGCCCACCTCCCCGTTCCGGCGCCGACGGTCCCGGCGATCTCTGCGCGCCAGCCTGCCGTCGCGGGCACACCGCGTCAAGAGCGGCTGACTGTCGGTCAACTCGCCCTGGTGGCAACGGTTTTGCGTCGCCCGGTCAAAACTGAACAGAGGCGGAACCTCCGCCTCTATAGTGTGCGCCGACCGCTCGACCACCGCACCGCCGCCCCCGGGGAGGGCTGTTTGTCACGCCATGCTGCCGTACGGTCCGTTCCGCTTCCGACAGCGGGCGTGTGATGGCCAGAGACGGAGCACAGCCCGCCTACGACCCCGCCGGCCACGACACGGCGCTGCGCTCCGCCCTGCAGGAGGTGCGGGCCGGGCGCTGGATGTCGATGCGCATCCTGCTGGAGCAGACCGGTTCGTGGTCGCAGTGGACGCGCCGCACCCAGGTGCTGGCCGCCTCGGCGGCCGGTACGGACGTGGTGCGGGCCTGGCTCGCGGAGGAGCCGCACAGTGTGGCCGCCGCGGTGATGCACGCCCGGGTGGTGGTGGAGCGCGCGCTGCGGGCGCACCGCGAGGACCACGCCCGCACGCGCGAACTGTGGCTGCAGGCCTGGCACGCCTGCGACGCGGCGACGCGCTCGGCGCCGTACGACCCGGTGCCGTGGGTGTGCCTGCTCGCGCTGGCCAGGCTCGACGAGGGGCAGCGCTGGCAGGAGCACCGGATGGCGCCGCCCGAGCCGATGCTGCCGCCGGGGCCGTGGGGCCTGCTCGCCGAGGCCGGCAAGCGGGACCCGTACAACCGCGAGGCCCATCACCGCATGCTGCAGTTCCTGTATCCGCGCGGCGGCTCCGAACGCCTGGCCCAGGCGGCGGGGTTCGCGCACTGGGCGGCCGGGTCGGCGCCGCCGGGATCGGCGCTGCACGTGCTGCCGCTGTACGTGCGGGTGGAGCGCTACCGCCGTTCGGGCGCCCGCGAGGCGGCGCTGGACCTGCACTGGGTGGCGGAGGACGCCACCCGGGAGGCACGGCAGGCGTTCGACTCCTGGTTCACGCTCTGTCCGCGGGACGAGCGCTCCCTGCCCGATCTGAACCACCTGGCCCACGCGTTGTGGGGCGCCCTGCGATTCCGGGAGGCGAACCAGGTGTTCGACGCGCTCGGCCCCTACTGGACTCCCCTGCCCTGGGCCTGCCGGACCCCGGGCGACGGCTCGGCCAGGCGGGCGGTGGAGGTCTTCCTCCAGGCCCGCACGCGCAGCCGCTCGGCCGCCGGCGGCCGTGGCGGCGACCGTGGCCGACGGCACCCCTGACCCCCCACCCTTCCGTCCCCGGAGGTCTGTCATGTCCCGCTCCCCCGAACCGTCGGCCACCGACGAGGAACAGCGCCTGCGCGAACTCGGATACCGGCCGGTGCTGGCCCGCCGCATGGGCGGCTTCGGCAACTTCGCGATCAGCTTCTCGGTGATCTCGATCCTGTCCGGCTGCATGACCCTGTACGGCTTCGGCCTGGGCACCGGCGGTCCCGCCGTGATGATGTGGGGCTGGGCGGGGGTGGGCCTGTTCGTGCTGTGCGTCGGGATGGCGCTGGCCGAGGTGACCAGCGCGTATCCCACGTCCGGCGCCCTGTACTACATGGCCGACCGGCTCGGCGGGCGGCGCTGGGGCTGGTACACGGGCTGGCTGAACCTGCTGGGGCTGCTCGGGGCGATCGCCGGGATCGACTACGGGGCGGCGCTGTTCACCGGCGCGTTCCTGAACCTCCAGTGGGGTTTCGAGCCGACGCCGGAGAAGACGATGCTGATCTTCGTCGTGATCCTGCTGCTGCACGCCACCCTCAATCTCTTCGGGGTGCGGCTGGTCAGCGTGCTCAACTCGGTCAGCGTGTGGTGGCACCTGGCCGGTGTGGCGCTGATCGTCGGGGCGCTGGTGATCGTCCCGGACCACCACCAGTCGCCGTCCTTCGTCTTCACCGAGTTCGTCAACGACACCGGGTGGGAGAACCCGCTGTACGTGGCCGCGATCGGCCTGCTGCTCGCGCAGTACACCTTCTCCGGCTACGACGCCTCCGCCCACCTGTCCGAGGAGACCTCGAACGCGTCGGTGTCGGCGGCGCGCGGCATCGTGCGGGCCATCTGGGTGTCGTGGCTGGCGGGTTTCGTGCTGCTGGCCGGGCTGACCTTCGCGATCCAGGACTACGCCGCGACCCGCGACACCGCGACCGGGGTGCCGCCCGCGCAGATCCTCCTGGACGGCCTGGGCACGGACGGCGCGAGCGCGCTGCTGCTGGTGGTGATCGTGGCGCAGTTGTTCTGCGGCAACGCCGAGGTGGCCGCGGCCAGCCGGATGGTGTTCGCGTTCAGCCGGGACGGCGCCCTGCCCGGCTCGTCGCTGTGGCGCAGGGTCTCCGCCCGCACCCAGACGCCGGTGGCGGCGGTGTGGCTGTCGGTGGCGGTCGCCTGTCTGCTGGCGCTGCCGTCCCTGTACTCGGCGACGGCGTACGGGGCGGTGACCGCCATCAACGTCATCGGCATCACGCCTGCGTACGCCATCCCGGTGCTGCTGCGGCTGCGGGCCGGTGACCGGTTCACGCCGGGGCCCTGGAACCTGGGCCGGTGGAGCAGGCCGGTCGGGTGGGTCGCGGTGGTGTGGGTGGCGTTGGTCACCGTGCTGTTCTGCCTCCCGCAGTCCTCCCCGGTGACGGCCGACACGATGAACTACGCCGCCGTCGCCCTGGTCGTCGTCCTGGTATTGGCCACGGTGTGGTGGTTCGTCGCCCGCCGTTCCTACGGCACCCCGACGGCCGCGGCCTACGGCGACGACCGCGAGCAGGCGGAACTCGCCGAGGGCATCGTCTGAGACGGCCCGCCCCGCGCTCCGGCACGGTGGGGAGCACCTCCCGGGATGCGGCAGGATGAGCCCGCACGCCGGTCGAACTGCCTTGCGGTCCGGGCGGATCGCGCATCCCCGACATCCCTGGGCTTTCCGTTGGAGGCGGCCGGTGACCGAGGACCCGACCATGGACCACCTGCTGCCCGCCGGCGTCGCGCTGGGGGCGGGCCTGCTCGGCGCGTTCCTGCTGCGTCTGCTGCTGCGCCGGCTGGCGGGCCACGCGCGGCGCACCCGCTGGAGCGGCGACGACGTGATCGTGGCCGCCCTGCGCACGGTGGCGCCGTGGGCGGCGGTCGCGGGCGGCGTGGCCGGTGCCGCGGCGGCGCTGCCGCTGACGCGGGCGGTGCGGCACAGCGTCAACCAGACCCTGACGGTGCTGCTGATCTTCGTGGCGACGGTGACGGCGGCCCGGGTGGTCGCCGGCCTGGTACGGACGGTGACGACCTCGCGCTCCGGGGTCGCCGGGTCGGCCACGATCTTCGTCAACATCACCCGGATCCTGGTGCTGGCCCTCGGCTTCCTGGTGATGCTGCAGACACTGGGCGTCTCCGTCGCGCCGATGCTCACGGCCCTCGGCGTCGGTGGTCTGGCGGTCGCGCTGGCCCTCCAGGACACGCTGGCCAACCTGTTCGCGGGCATTCACATCCTCGCCTCCAAGACCGTGCAGCCGGGCGACTACATCCAGCTCAGCAGCGGCGAGGAGGGCTACGTCGAGGACATCAACTGGCGCCAGACCACCGTGCGCGAACTGTCCAACAACCTGGTCGTGATCCCGAACGGGCAGCTCGCCAAGTCGAACATGACCAACTTCATGCGGCCCGAGCAGCGGCTCACGGTCCTGGTCCAGGTCGGCGTCTCCTACGACAGTGACCTGGACCACGTGGAGCGCGTGACGGCCGAGGTGGTCGCCGAGGTGATGACGGAGGTCGGCGGCGCGGTCCCGGACCACGAGCCGGCGATCCGCTTCCACACGTTCGGCGACTCGCGGATCGGCTTCACCGTGATCCTGGGCGTGGGCGAGTTCAGCGACCAGTACCGGATCAAGCACGAGTTCATCAAGCGCCTGCACAAGCGCTACCGGGCCGAGGGCATCCGGATCCCGTCGCCCGCGCGGACGGTCGCGCTCCAGCAGGGGGCCGTGGTCCTTCCGCGGCAGCGGGCGGGCGAGGACACCGTCGCGCTCCCCTGACGCGGGGGTGGCCGGAATCTCCCCGCGACCCCTGTCGAGCCGCGGTCGATCACGAGATATCTTGATGTCGAGCAATGTTGCAGACGTGGAGCGGAGCACCCGGTGACTGACTCGACCATCATCTATACACACACTGACGAGGCCCCGGCCCTGGCGACGTATTCGTTCCTGCCGGTGGTCCGGGCGTACGCCTCGCAGGCGGGTGTCGCGGTCGAGACCCGCGACATCTCGCTGGCCGGCCGCATCATCGCCCTGTTCCCGGAGTACCTCACCGAGGACCAGCGCATCCCGGACGCCCTCGCGGAGCTCGGCGAGCTGGCCAAGACGCCCGCCGCGAACATCATCAAGCTGCCGAACATCTCGGCCTCCATCCCGCAGCTCAAGGCCGCCATCGCCGAGCTGCAGGGCCAGGGCTACGCGCTGCCGGCGTACCCGGACGACCCGAAGACCGACGAGGAGCGCGACGTCCGCGCCCGCTACGACAAGGTCAAGGGCTCCGCGGTCAACCCGGTCCTGCGCGAGGGCAACTCCGACCGCCGTGCCCCGGCCTCGGTGAAGAACTACGCCAAGACCCACCCGCACCGCATGGGCGCCTGGACCGGCGAGTCCAAGACCAACGTGGCGACCATGGGCGAGAACGACTTCCGTTCCACCGAGAAGTCCGTGGTGATCGCCGAGGACGGCGCCCTGCGGATCGAGCTGGTCGGCGACGACGGCACCACCACGGTGCTGCGCGAGTCGGTGCCGGTGAAGAAGGACGAGGTCGTCGACGCCTCCGTGCTGCGCGTCGCCGCGCTGCGCGAGTTCCTCACCGCGCAGGTCGCCCGCGCCAAGGCCGAGGGCGTCCTGTTCTCGGTGCACCTGAAGGCCACGATGATGAAGGTCTCCGACCCGATCATCTTCGGCCACGTGGTCCGCGCCTTCTTCCCGAAGACCTTCGCCCGGTACGGCGACGTGCTGGCCAAGGCCGGCCTGACCCCGAACGACGGCCTGGGCGGCATCTACAAGGGCCTGGAGTCCCTGTCCGAGGGCGCCGAGATCAAGGCGTCCTTCGACGCCGAGCTGGCCGAGGGCCCGGAGCTGGCCATGGTCGACTCCGACAAGGGCATCACCAACCTGCACGTGCCCTCCGACGTCATCATCGACGCGTCCATGCCGGCCATGATCCGCACCTCCGGTCACATGTGGGGCGCGGACGGCGGCGAGCACGACGCCCTCGCGGTGATCCCGGACTCCTCCTACGCCGGCGTGTACCAGGCCGTCATCGAGGACTGCCGCGCCAACGGCGCCTACGACCCCTCCACCATGGGTTCGGTCCCGAACGTCGGTCTCATGGCGCAGAAGGCCGAGGAGTACGGCAGCCACGACAAGACCTTCGAGATCCCCACCACGGGCACGGTCCGCCTGGTCGACGCCGCGGGCAACGCCGTGCTGGAGCAGACGGTCTCCGCCGGCGACATCTTCCGCGCCTGCCAGACCAAGGACGCGCCGATCCGCGACTGGGTGAAGCTGGCCGTCACCCGCGCCCGCGCCACCGGCGACCCGGCCGTCTTCTGGCTGGACGAGGGCCGCGCCCACGACGCCAACCTGATCGCCAAGGTCAAGCAGTACCTGCCGGAGCACGACACCGAGGGCCTGGACATCCGGATCCTGTCCCCGGTCGAGGCGACCAAGCTGTCGGTGGAGCGCATCCGCCGCGGCGAGAACACGATCTCGGTCACCGGCAACGTGCTGCGCGACTACCTGACCGACCTGTTCCCGATCCTGGAGCTGGGCACCAGCGCCAAGATGCTGTCGGTCGTCCCGCTGATGGCGGGCGGCGGTCTCTTCGAGACCGGCGCCGGCGGCTCCGCCCCCAAGCACGTGCAGCAGCTGGTCAAGGAGAACTACCTGCGCTGGGACTCCCTCGGCGAGTTCTTCGCCCTGGTGCCGTCCCTGGAGCAGTACGCCGAGGCCACGGGCAACACCCGCGCCAAGGTCCTCGCCGACACCCTCGACCGCGCCACGGCGACCTTCCTCAACGAGGACAAGTCCCCGACCCGGCGCGTCGGCGGCATCGACAACCGCGGCAGCCACTTCTACCTGTCCCTGTACTGGGCGCAGGAGCTGGCCGAGCAGACCGACGACGCGGACCTGGCCAAGGCCTTCGCCCCGCTCGCCGAGACGCTCGCCGCGAACGAGCAGAAGATCGTCGACGAGCTGAACGCCGTCCAGGGCAAGCCCGCCGAGATCGGCGGCTACTACCAGCCCGACCCGGCCAAGGCCGCCGCGGTCATGCGCCCGTCGGCCACCTGGAACGAGGCGCTGGCGTCCCTCGCCTGACCCTCTCCCCGGCCCGCCGGGACCCCGGCACCCCGTCTCCGTCACCCGGAGGCGGGGTGCCGCCGCCTCACCACTCCCGTGGCGCGATCAGCTCCTCCGGGTCCGCGTCGGGAAAGCCGTAGGCCTGGGCGACGAACCAGAAGGCCTCGCCGATCTCCTCCCGCGCCGTGGTCTCGATCTCGCTGCCCGCCTCCTCGAAGGCCGCCTCCAGCTCGTTGAACTCCTCGGTGGCCGCGTGGGTCAGCGCGTACAGTGCCGCAAGACCGGCGGGCCGGTCGCTCTCCACGCGCTCGCACAGCCGCAGCAGGACGTCGCGGCCCCGGTCCACCACCCGGTCGGGGAAGTAGTCGTCCTTGTACAGCCCCTCCAGAAACCGATGTGCGGCCACCCGCTCGTTGGTGATCGGCATGACGCTCCCGTCCTCGTAGTCCGTCGCCGACACCGCGCATCCTGCCGCGCCCCACTGACAACGCCCCCCGGAGCCGCCCCGTGACCGACGCCCCGCCCGCCTTCGAGCTGCTGCCGGGCGCCCCGCACTCCCCGGTGCTGCTGCACGTGCCGCACTCCTCCCGTGCGGTCCCCGCCGACGTGCGGGCCGGCCTCGCCCTCACCGGCGCGGAGCTGGAGCGGGAGCTGGACCACATGACCGACGCGCACACGGCGGAGATCGCCGGGCGGGCCGCCGAACTCGCCGGCCTCACACCCTGGCGGTTCGTGAACCGGACCTCGCGGCTGGTGGTCGACCCGGAACGGTTCCCGGACGAGCGGGAGGAGATGACGGCCGCCGGGATGGGCGCCGTGTACACGCGGACCTCGCACCGCGAGGTGCTGCGCCCGGACGGCACCGACCCCGAGCCGCTGCTCGAGCGGTACTTCCGGCCCTACGCGCGGGCCATGACCGAGGCGGTCGCCGACCGGCTCGCGGCCACCGGACGGGCCGTGATCGTCGACGTGCACTCCTATCCGGCCGAGCCGCTCCCCTACGAACTGCACGGCGGGGGACCGCGCCCGCCCGTCTGCCTGGGCACCGACGGCTTCCACACGCCGCCCGGGCTGCTCGCCGCGGCCCGGGAGGCCTTCGCCCCGTGCGGGGAGACCGGCCTGGACAGCCCCTTCGGCGGGACGTACGTACCGCTGGACTTCTACGGGAAGCGGGCCGAGGTCGCCGCGCTGATGGTGGAGATCCGCCGGGACACCTACATGACGGAGCCGGGCGGTCCGGCCGGGCCGGGGCTGTCCCGGCTCGCCGAGTCGCTCGCGGCGCTCGTGGACGCCGTGTCCGCCTGAGCGCCGGCCGGCCGCCCACCGGCTGGAGCACTCCCGCGCGACAGCCGGGCGGACGCCCGGCGAGGGTGGGGGGATGACGCAGGAGACCACCACCCTCACCGGCCAGTCGCCGCCCCCGGTACGGGACTGGCCCGCCCTCGACCTGGACGGCCCGGAGTTCGACCCGGTCCTCGCCGCACTCATGCGCGAGGGGCCGCTGACCCGCGTCCGGCTCCCGCACGGCGAGGGGTGGGCCTGGCTGGTGACGCGGTACGACGACGTCAGGGCGATCACGAACGATCCGCGTTTCGGCCGGGCCGAGCTGACGCGCCGTCAGGTCACGCGTCTCGCTCCGCATTTCAAGCCGCGCCCCGGCTCGCTCGCCTTCGCCGACCAGCCGGACCACAACAGGCTGCGGCGGGCGGTCGCGGGGGCGTTCACCGTGGGCGCGACGAAGCGGCTGCGGCCCCGGGCGCAGGAGATCCTCGACGGCCTGGTCGACGGGATGCTCGCCGAGGGACCGCCGGCGGACCTGGTCGAGCGGGTGCTGGAGCCGTTCCCGATCGCCGTGGTCAGCGAGGTGATGGGCGTGCCGGCCGCCGACCGGGAGCGTGTGCACTCCTGGACCCGGCAGATCATCTCCACCTCCGGCGGCGCGGAGGCCGCCGAGCGGGCCAAGCAGGGCCTGTACGGGTGGATCACCGAGACCGTCCGCGCCCGGGCGGACGGCGACGGCGACGACGTGTACTCCCTGCTGGGCGCCGCCGTGGGCCGCGGCGAGGTCGGCGAGACGGAGGCCGTCGGGCTGGCGGGGCCGCTGCAGATCGGCGGCGAGGCCGTCACGCACAACGTCGGCCAGATGCTGTACCTGCTGCTCACCCGCCCCGAGCTGATGACGCGGATGCGGGAGCGGCCCGGGGCGCGCGGCACGGCGCTGGACGAACTGCTGCGCTGGATCTCGCACCGCACCTCGGTGGGCCTGGCCCGCATCGCCCTGGAGGACGTCGAGGTCCGCGGGACGCGCATCGCCGCCGGCGACCCCGTGTACGTCTCCTACCTGGCCGCCAACCGCGATCCGGAGGTCTTCCCCGACCCGGACCGCATCGACCTGGACCGCGAGCCCAACCCGCACCTGGCGTACGGCAACGGGCACCACTTCTGCACGGGCGCCGTGCTCGCCCGGATGCAGACCGAACTGCTGGTCGACACGCTCCTGGAGCGGCTGCCGGAGCTGCGGCTCGCGGTCCCCGCCGACCAGGTGGCCTGGCGCCGCAAGACCATGATCAGGGGGCCGCGCACGCTCCCGTGCACCTGGTAGGCCCTACGCCTGGTGGCCGCCGCGCGCTCAGGCCCGCAGCCACTCCGTGACGACCACCTCCCGGCCGGTTCGCAGCCGCAGCGCGAACGGGCCGGCGGGCGGTGCCTCGCCGGCGAACCGGCCCATGTCGTCGGCCGTCAGCCGCGCGTGCGCCCGCGGGCCGCTGAGCACCTCGACCCCGGCGGGGCCCGGCGGCAGGAGTTGGCCGATCAGGCCGTCCGCGGTCACCTCGACGTCGACGGTCACCGCGTCGGTGCTGAACGTCAGCATCCGCGGCGGGTCCGTCTCGCCCCGGACGGGGATGCCGTCCACCAGCGAGTCGAAGGTCAGCTCGGCGATCCGGGCGTCCAGGTCGCGCAGGACGAAGGCGTCGACCGCGACGCGCCGCAGCCCGGCCGGGACCGGGTCCAGGATCGCGGCGGCCTGCCGCAGTTCCTCCTCCACGAGCCCGTCGTGCAGTTCCTCGTCCCGCTCGTCGTACGCGCCGGACGCGCCGTGGCCGTCGGCCCCGTCGTACTCGTCGTATGCGTCGTACTCGTCGTTCAGGTCGCTCATTTCGTCCCCCGTGCCTCGAGCCGGGCACGCAGCCGGCGCAGACAGCGCTGGCGCATCGGCCCGATGCTGCCCACCGCGATGCCCAGCGCGGCGGACACCTCCTGATAACTGGGCGGTGGCGAGGAGATCAGCACCCGCAGCAACTGGCGGCACCGCTCGCCCAGTTCCTCGAACTCCTGCCACAGCAGCCGTACGCGCTCGGTCTGCGCGGCGGCCTCCTCGGAGTCGAGCACCGACTCCTCCGGCGTGCGGTCCTCGCTCGGCCGGTCGAGCAACTGCGGATCGTCGGTCGGTGTCCACCGCCTGGAGGCCTTGAGCAGCTTCAGGCACTCGTTGCGTGCCGTGCTGGCCAGCCAGGAGCCGGTCTTCTCCGGTTCCCGGATCCGCCCCAGATGCTGGGCGAACCGGAACCAGGCGGTCTGGTACACCTCGTGCGCGTCGGCGTCGGACAGCCCGTGCGAACGGGCCACGGACCACACGAGCGGGCCGAGTCCGTCCACCAGTGACTTCCAGGCCGCCGCGTCCCCGTCGGCAGCCGACTGGACGAGCGCCCCGACATCTGCACGGTCCACGGTCCCACCCCTCGTGTACGACGTGCCATCGTACGCCGTGGAGTGGGTCGTTCCGACCGCCGCCAGGACCTTCACGACCCGCCGGCCGAGGAGTCGACGGAGACCGGGTGCCAGGTGGGCGGGAGCAGCGCGGGCACGTGCGCGCCGCGCACCTCCGCGTACTCCTTGTTCGCCGCGAGCAGTTGCCGGCCGGCCGCGCGGGGATCGCTTTCCCGGTGCGCCGTCATGTGGGAGGCGACCAGGCCCGCGACCACCGGGGTGGCGAAGGAGGTGCCGCTCCACTGGGCGTGCCCCTCGAACATCACCTGGTCCGGCTTGGCGGGCGCCTCCCCCGGCTCGCTCAGCACCCCGTGGTGGCGCGGGTACTGGCAGGTGCAGGGGTAGGCGAAGCCGAACCGGCAGGCGTCGTAGGTGGAGTGCTGGTAGACGTAGGGCACGGGTGTGCCGAAGCCGGTGAGGGCGCTGGTGAGGCGCTCGCCGGGGGCGTACGCCCGCACCCAGGCGCCGTGGTTGCTGAAGCAGGCGCCGAACTCCCCGTCGGAGCGCAGCGCGCCGACGGACAGCACCGCGTCCTCCCAGCCGGGCAGGGTGGCGTAGGCGGCGGGCCAGAAGGGCGTGGCGCTGGCGTTGTTGCCCGCGGCGGCGACCAGCAGGGTGCGCTGCTCGCGCAGTTCCTCCATGAAGGCGTGCACGCCGAGCAGGCCGTCGGTGCGGCCGTTGGAGGTGCCGGCGGAGAGGCTGAGGATCTCGGGCCAGCCGTCCCGGTCGACGGCCTCGAAGAGCTTCTCGCCCAGCTCGGACTCCAGGATGGCGCCCGCGTCGTTGAGGGTGTTGCGGACGGTCACCCCGGTGTTGGGCGCGACGGCGGCGACCAGCCCGGCGATGAAGGTGCCGTGTCCGACGTACTGGCACAGGACGCCGTCGTCGTCGCACTCCCTGATCTGGGCGTCGCCCTCGGTGTGGGCCAGCAGCGGGTAGGACCGGTAGTCGTGCATGAGCCCGGTGTCCAGGACGAGGACGCCCACGGCGGTCCCGGCGTCGTACGGCGTCCCGGCGGGGGCCGGGTTGGGCGGCTCGGTCAGCGGGACGGGCACGGGTTCGTCGCCGGGGCAGGCGTTGACGGCGATGGAGACGACGTGGTTGCGGCTGATCAGCCGGCGGCCCGCGCGGCCCTCCATGGTCCTCAGGGAGCGCAGGGCGTGGCCGACGGTGGGGTCGCCCTCGCCGCCGCCCTGGCCGGGGTCGGCGACCTGGATGCGGGTGATGCCGGTGCGGTTGGTCTCCGGGCCCGCCCGGCGCACGTGGTCGGGGGTCAGGCCGGACATGGTGGTGAAGTGGTCGCGCACGGTGTCCTCGACGAGGCGGGCCTCCTCGCCGTCACGGGCCAGGACGACGCCCTTCTCGTAGAGGAACTCGGCGGAGTCGTCCGGGCCCATCGCCAGCGGGACGCCGGGCATCGAGCGCTGGATCTGGTCGAACTGCTCGCGGAATCGCTGTGGTGCCATGCGTGTCCTCCACTGGGGCGGCGGTGACGGCGGTGCGGGCCGCGGTCGTGACCGCGGTGGTGACGGCGGTCGTCAATCAGAGTCCCGGGGCGGCCGATTGATACAGACTCGAACCTGTGGGGCTCGGTTCCGGAGCACTACCATCCGTGGGGTGACGGCGCGAAACGACCCGGTTCTCGACCTGCTGCCGATGGTGTTCGCCGCCCCGGGCGAAGCGCTGACGCGGGCGGAGGAGTTGCTCGGCGCCGATCCCTCGCCGCTGCACGCCTCGGTCGCCCATCAGGTGATCGGCATCTGGCAGCGGGACTTCGGCGACACCCGGCGGGCCCTGGCCCACCTGCGGCGCGCCCGGGACCTCGCCGCCCGCGCCGATTCGGCCGAGCGGGAGGCGGACGTGCTGGCCACGCTCGGGGTGGCGCTGGTGCACTCCGGGCGTACGCGGGCGGGGCTGGCCGCGTTCGAGCGGGGCGTGGCGCGCGGGAGCGGGCACACGCGCGCGCGGGTGCTGTTCCGGCGGGCGTACGTGTGGTGGGTCCTGGGCCGGCACGGCGAGGCGCTGGAGGACGTACGGCGGGCGATCCCGGTGCTGCGCCAGGCCGACGACGTGATCTGGACGGCGCGGGCGCTGACCCTGCGGGCGACGGTGCACCTGGCGCAGGGCTCGGTGGAGCGGGCCAACGCCGACTTCACGGCGGCGGAGGCGCTGTGGGACACCACGGGCCAGGAGCACGACAAGGCGGACGCGGTGGAGAGCCGGGGGCTCGCGGCGTTCCGCGCCGGTGACGTGCCGGCGGCGCTGCGGCTCCTCGACGAGGCGGAGGAGCGGTACGCGAAGCTGGGCACGCCGACGTTCATGCTCACCATCCGGCGCTGCGAGGTGCTGATGGCGGCGGGGCTGGCGCCGGAGGCGCTGGCGGAGGCGGACGGGGCGGTCGCGGCGCTGGACGGGATCGGCGGGCAGTCCACCCGCAAGGCGGAGCTGC
Organism: Streptomyces ardesiacus; assembly: GCF_003112575.1. Taxonomy (GTDB): domain Bacteria; phylum Actinomycetota; class Actinomycetes; order Streptomycetales; family Streptomycetaceae; genus Streptomyces; species Streptomyces ardesiacus. The sequence continues at coordinate 640,922 of NZ_BEWC01000001.1, read as the reverse complement.
TGCTGGTGGCGGCGCGGGCGGCCCGGCTGGCGGGCGACCCGCAGACCTCGCTCGCGCGCGCGGCCGTGGCGGTGCGGCTGTTCGCCGGGCAGCGGCGCACCTGGTACGAGACGCACGCCCGGCTGGTGCTGCTCGAGGCACGGGCCGCCACGGGGCGCGGGTCGGGCCGGCTGGTCGCGGACGCGGCGGCGGTGGCCGAACGGCTGGCGGCCTTCGGTGCGCCCGCCGCGCCGGAGGCTTCGCTGCTGGCGGGCCGGATCGCGCTGGACCTCGGCTGGACGGCGGACGCGGAACGGCATCTGGCGGTGGCCGCGCGCAGCAGGCACGGCGGTCCGCCGCTGGCGCGGATGACGGGCTGGGCGGCGCAGGCGCTGCGGGCGCGGGCGGCCGGGTCGGCGCGGGGCGTGCTCGAAGCCTGCCGGCGCGGTCTGGACGTCCTGGACGACCACCGGATGACGCTGGGCGCCTCGGAGTTGCGGGCCCGGGCCACCGCGCAGGGCGCGGAGCTGGCGGCGCTGGCGCAGCGGGCGTCGCTGGTCTCCGGCGGGCCGCGGCGGCTGCTGGGCTGGAGCGAGCGCTGGCGGGCGACGGTGCTGTCGGCGCCGCCGGCCCGGCCGCCGGCCGATCCGGTGCTGCTGACCGCCATGACGGCGTTCCGGGAACTCGCCGCCCGCGCGGAGGAGGCCCGTTCGGAAGGCGGCCGGCCCGCGCCCGCGCTGGAGCGCGAACAGCGGCGCCTGGAACGGGAGGTCCGCTCCCGCACCCTGCACATGCGGGGCGAGGCACCGCACGACGGCGACCGGTTCGACGTGGGGCGGCTGCTGCACCGGCTGGGCGAGGAGGTGCGGCTGGTGGAGCTGGCGGTGCTCGACGGGCGGGTGCACGTGCTGTTGTGCGGGCAGGGCCGGGTGCGGCGGTTCGAGGCCGGGATGCTGGCCGAGGCGGAGGCGGAGGCGGAGCACGTACAGGCGGGGTTGCGACGGCTGGCCCATCCGGGCGCGGAGGCGCGGCTGCCGCTGGTGGAGGCGGCCGGCGCGCGGCTGCAGCACCTGCTGCTGGGCCCCGCCGCGGCGCACCTCGGCTGCGGCCCGGTCGTCGTGGTCCCGCCCGGCCGCCTGCACCGCGTGCCGTGGGCCCTGCTGCCCGCCCTGCGCGAACGGGTCCTGAGCGTGTCGCCGTCGGCGAGCAGCTGGCTGCGCGCGAAGGACACCGCTCCCCCGCCCGGCGGCCGCCAGGTCCTGGTCCGCGGCCCCGGCCTGGCGAGCGGCGGCGCCGAGATCCCCGAACTCGCGGAACGGTACGGGGCGACACGGACACCGGGGAACGAAACCCCGGCCCACCGCCCGCCCGGGGACGGGGACGACACCCCGCCCGACCCGGCCACCACGACACGCCACGAAGCCCCACGCACACCGGACAGCGAAACCCCGACCCACCACCCGCCCGAGAACAAGGACGACACCCCGCCCGGCCCGGTCGTCGTCGGCCCGGAGGCTCGGGCGGCCGGCACCGGCGGCCGGCCCGGGGCGAGTGTCGCGGGCCCGTTCCGGCTCCCCGGCGCCGGAGACGGGGCGGGGACGGCCGACCGCGGGGACCGGCTCCCGGGGACCGGGGACGGCAGCCGCACGGCGGCTCCGGCCCGGCCGGCCCGGCTCCGGCCGTCCGACGAGGAGCCCCTTCCCGGGGCGGCCGGTCGCTGGGCACGGCCCCCGGCGGCGGGCGGCGGGCTCCCGGCCCCGGCGGCGGGCGACGCGGCCCCGTCCGCGGCGGCGGGCGACGCGGCCCCGTCCGCGACGGGCTCCCCGGACGGTCCGCGCGCCACGGCCGGCCGGAGGAGGCCGGGCACGGCGGGCGGCGAGGGCGCGTGGGGACCCGGGCCGTGGGCCGGACCGGAGGGGGCGGACCGACGTGTCCCGCGCGCACGTGCGGCGGGGCTTCCCGGCGGTTCGGCCGGGCGGGGCGGGCCCACCGTGCTGGAAGGGGACGAGGCACGGGTGCCGAGGGTGTTGCGGGAGTTGGACGGGGCCGCGCTGGCGCACATCGCGGCGCACGGGACGTTCCGCGCGGACAGCCCTTTGTTCTCGTCGTTGCGGATGGCGGACGGGCCGCTCATCGTGCACGACTTCGAGCGGCTGGACCGCAGCCCGTACCGGATCATCCTGCCCTGCTGCGACACCGCTCGCTTCGCGTCCGTCGGCGCCGACGAGCTGCTCGGCCTCGTCACCGCGCTGCTGCCGCTGGGCACGGCCGGCGTGGTGGCGTGCACCGCGCCGGTCAACGACGCCGCCGTGGTGCCGCTGATGCTCGCGCTGCACAAGGGCCTGGACGCGGGCCTGTCGCTGGCGGAGGCCCTCCGTGACGCGCGGGCCTCGCTGCCGGGCGACGCGGTGCACCAGGCCACGGGGTGGGCGTTCACGGCGTTCGGGGCGGCCTGAGGGACGGGTTGCCCGGACACCGGTCAGGCGGGCAGCGGTTCGGGCAGTTCCATCAGCCAGGGCAGCGCCTCCCGGTCGCCCGCGCCCAGGCGGGTGTAGGCGCCGTACAGGTGGTTGCCGACGGTGCGGACGGAGAGGGTGAGCCGCTCCGCGATCTGCCGGTTGCTCAGGCCGGCGGCCGCGAGCGTGACGATCTGCCGCTGGCGGGCGGTGAGCTCGCCGAGCACCAGGCCGGACAGCGCGGGGGTGCGGGCACCCTGGCAGCGCCGGGCGAGGGCGGCGGCACGGGTACGGGCGGTGCGGGCGGCCCGGGGTTCACGGTGGGCGCGTACCGCCTGCGCGTTCGCCTCGGCCGCGAACAGCAGGAAGCCGCGCCGTTCCAGTTCCTCGGCGACCCGGTCGAGCGCCGGTCCGTCGCCGCGCGCCAGGGCGTCGGCGTGCGCGGCGAAGACGCCGGTCAGCCGGCCGGCCGCATGCTCGGGCGCGCCGAACCGGACGGCGTCGTAGGGGTCGCCCGCGGCGGCCGCCCGGACCGCCGCGTCGAGGTCGCCCCGCGCGGCGGCGGCCCAGGCGGCGCAGGCACCCGCCGTACCCCCGCACCTAGCGGGGTCGTCGCCCGTCTGTGCCACGGCCAGGGCGAGTTCGTCGCGGCAGGCGGCATCGTCGTGGCCGGCCCGCAGACCCTCGCGGGCCCAGGCCGCGGCGTCGTGCAGCCGGCCCCCCAGCCGGGCGTACCGGGCCCGCAGCGCCGCGTACGGGGCCGGCAGCGGGGCTCCCTCGGCGGCCAGCCAGTCCCCGACGGGTGTCTCCGCCGGCCGTACGTCCGCCCGCGCGACGCGCCCGGCGAGGGCGGCCCGTTCCGCCTCCAGGGCGGGCCCGGTCCGGTCCGCGGTGCGAGCCAGGCGCCGGGCCCGCAGCCGGCCTGCGGCGGCGCGCAGGACGGGGCCGTGCAGCGGGTGCGCGAGACGGGCGGCGCCGTGGTCGTCGACGGTGACCAGGCCCTCGGCCTCCAGGTCCTCCAGGGCCCGCAGGTCGAGGGAGTCCCGGTTCAGGTCCAGGGGCAGGGGCTCGGCGAAGGCCAGCCGGTCCAGGGTCTCCCGCTCCTCCGCGCGGGCGCGGTCCAGGACCCGGGCGGTGCGCTCGCGGACCACCGGCGTGACCGGTACGGGTCCCCGCCACGCCCGCAGGCCCGTGCCGGGCACCGGCACGAGCTGGCCCTCCTCGCGCACGGCGGTCAGCAGCTCGCGCAGCAGCCGGAGGTCTCCGCGGCCCAGGCGGTGCAGCCGGTCCACGGTGAGCGGTTCCAGGCGGGCGCCGGCCCCGGCCGTGAGGAGTTCCGCGGTCTCCTCGCGGGGCAGCGGTTCCAGGGCGAGGCGCGGCAGCAGTTCCCCGGACCACAGCCGGGACACCGCGCCCGGGACGGCGGTGCCGTCGGTGGCGACGACCAGGAGCCGGGTGCGGCCGTGTACGGCGAGCTGGTGCAGCAGGGCGGCGGAGGAGTCGTCCAGCAGATGGGCGTCGTCGACCAGCAGCAGCCGTACGCCGGACAGGAGGTGCACCGCCCGGTGCAGGGTGACGGTCTCGGGCAGCAGGTGGGCGAAGGCGGCGAAGGGGATGTCCCGGGCCTCGGGCGTCCCGGCGGCCCGGGCGCAGTCCGCGCCGCGCACGGCCTCCGTGACGAGCCTGGTCTTGCCCGACCCGGCCGGTCCCGTCACCACGAGGCCGCCCCGTCCGGCCGCCACGGACCTGCGCACCAGCTCCAGTTCGTCCGCCCGCCCGGTGAACGGCCAGGGGGCGTCCAGTGTCCTCGCGTCCCGCGGAGTAGAAGTCGTCACGGGAACATGAGTCGGCCTACTCACCCGTGATACACGGTGACTTGAGTACCCCTCGACTCAGGCGCCGGGCGCGGGCCGGACGGCACCCTGGCGACCATGACCGCACGCTACTGCTCGCTGCCGCGGCAGCCGGCCCCGGTGCTCGCCCCCGGGCTGGCCGCCGAGCGCGCCGCCGCGCTCGTGGGCGGGCAGCGGATGTGGGTCAACGGAACCGTGCTGCACTACTGCTTCCTCGGCGGCGACGTCGACACCTCGGTGGTCCCGATGCCGGGCACCGGCCGGCCGCGGCGCAACGCGTGGGCGGGGACCGAGGAGCAGCGGGACGTGGTGCGTGACTGCTTCCGGGAGTGGCGGGACCTCGGCATCGGGCTCGACCTCAGGGAGGTCCGCGACCGGTCGGAGGCGGAGCTGCGCATCGGCTTCCGGTCGGGCGACGGGTCCTGGTCGGCGGTGGGCAGGGACGCGCTCCGGGTGGGCCTGAACGACCGCACGATGAATTTCGGCTGGGACCTGACCGCACCGGGTGAGCGGGCGACGGCCCTGCACCAGATCGGCCACGCGCTCGGCATGCTGCACGAGCACCAGAGCCCGTACGCCGGGATCCTCTGGGACGACGAGGCCGTCTACGCCGAGCTGGCGGGCCCGCCCAACCACTGGAGCCGGGAGCGGACCTTCCACAACATCCTGCGCAAGCTCGACGACGACGAGGCCAACGGCCCGGTCTGGGACCCGCAGTCGATCATGGAGTATCCCTTCCCGTCGGGCCTGATCCTGGAGCCCGAGCACTACCGCTCCGGCCTGCACCCGCCCGGTGTCCTCTCCGCCGCCGACAAGGAGTTCGCCCTGCGCTGGTACCCGCCCACCGGACGGCCCGGTCCGCTGGTGCCCTTCCGCTCGGTGCCTCTGGGCCTCGGGCCCGGCGAGCAGGCCGACTTCCGGGTGGATCCGCCGGAGACCCGCGAGTACACGGTGGGCACCTTCGGCGACAGCGACGCCGTCGTGGTCGTCTTCGAGGAGCGCGACGGCGTGCCCCGCTACTTCACCGGACAGGACGACGGAGGAAGCCCCCGCAACGCCACGATCAGGGCCCGTTTCGTCAAGGGCCGCCGCTATGTCGTCCGGGTGCGCCTGTACTCCTCGTGGGGTGCGGGTGAGACGGCGGTCATGTACTGGTGACCGCACGGCTCGCAGCCGCCCGGGCGCCGCGGCCACGGACCGGCGCCGGGGGCCGGCCGCGGAACGTCTCCTTCGGGGGAGGGCAGACGTTCCGCGGCCCACGCCGTGTCCGCCGCTGGGGGGCGGCGGGCACGGCGGTTCGTCCGGGCGACCGTACGCGGAAGCGCGCGCTCTTCGTGGTGACCGTCCCGGGGTGCTTCGCGGGCCCGGCCCGTGAGTTGAACTCCGAAGGCCCCGAGAACGATCAAGGGGTCATGTCGGACATTCTCCGACATGACCCCTGACCTGCGACTTCGTAAAGTCGGGACGACAGGATTTGAACCTGCGACCCCTTGACCCCCAGTCAAGTGCGCTACCAAGCTGCGCCACGTCCCGGTGTGCGATCCACGTCTGCCGTGATCGCGCTGGTCAAGCCTACCTCATCCGGTCACATGACGAGACGGCCTTGCACCGGGCCGCCCACCAGGCGTTGTCTCGCACGGTGCGTACCGAAAGAACTGAACGAGCAGAACGAAACGACCCCCTCGCCACCGACCCGACCGGTGACCGCTCCGCGCGGCGCGCCGTCACCGTCTTCCCGGTCCTCGTCCTCCTGGCCGGCGCGCTCGGCCTGCTGCTCCCCGGGAGCTTCACCGGGTGGAGCGGGGCGGTGCCGTACCTGCTGGGTGTCGTGATGTTCTGCATGGGCATCACCATGACCCCGCAGGACTTCCGCGGGGTCGCGAAGCGTCCGTGGGCGGTGGCGCTGGGGCTGGGCGCGCACTACGTCATCATGCCGGGGCTCGGCTGGGCCGTCGCCCACCTGCTCGACCTTCCGCCGCAGCTCGCCGCGGGCGTGATCCTGGTGGGCTGCGCGCCCAGCGGTACGGCGTCCAACGTGGTGACCTACCTCGCCCGCGGCGACGTCGCCCTGTCGGTCTCCGTGGCCACCGTCTCGACGCTGGTCGCTCCGCTGGTCACCCCGCCGCTGACGCTGCTGCTGGCCGGCGAGTACCTCCCGGTGGACGCCGGGTCCATGGTCACGGACATCCTCAAGACGGTGCTGCTGCCGGTCCTCGCGGGCGTCGTCGTACGGCTCCTCGCGGGGCGGTACGTGCAGCGGGCGCTGCCGGCGCTGCCCTGGCTCTCCGCGCTGACCATCGCCGTGATCGTGGCGGTGGTCGTGGCGGGCAGCGCGGACGCCATCAAGTCGGCCGCCGGTCTGGTCTTCGTCGCCGTCGTGCTGCACAACGGGCTCGGTCTGGCCCTCGGTTACGGCGCGGGGCGCCTGGGACGGCTGGGCGAGCCCGGCAGCCGCGCGATGGCCTTCGAGGTCGGGATGCAGAACTCCGGCCTCGCCGCGTCGCTGGCCACCGCGCACTTCAGTCCCCTGGCGGCGTTGCCGGCGGCGGTGTTCTCCGTGTGGCACAACGTCTCCGGGGCGGTCGTCGCGGCGTGGTTCTCGCGCCGGGGGCGGGGGCCCGCGGCCGGCTGAACGGAGTGCGCCGTTTCGCCGGGGGCCACTGTCCGGCTGCGGGTGCGTGGCGGGCGTGGTCTTCGTGGCTGGGGTCCGAGTAGGTCAGCGGTTCCCCGCCGGCCACGGCCTCGCGCATCGCCGTGCCCCAGCTCCTTCCACCGGGCGACCTGGCCGTCGTCGACGACGGCGGCGGCCTTGGCCGCGCAGAGCCCTTCGAGGTCCGGCCGGCACCCGGTGAGGGCGGCGGCCTCACCACGGTCACCACCCGCACCCGTGAGCCGCGGTTGCGGATGCGCTCGACGGGCCCCTGGGACTCCAGGTCCTCGGGCGACCTGAGCGGTTCAGAGTTTGTCCTGTCAAAAGGTTGACATGATGCCGATGCCCGCCCAGGGTGGCCTGGACAGTTCACGGACCGGTCCGAAGAGGGGCTCCCATGGTCGAGGCACTCGGTGTCGCCGTCGTCGGTTTCGGCTGGATGGGGCGGGTGCACACCCAGGCGTACGCCCGCGTCCGGCACCACTACCCCCGACTCGCGCTGCGCCCCGAGCTGGTGACGGTCGCCGAGGAGGTGCCGGGACGGGCCGAGGAGGCCGCCGCGCAGTTCGGGTTCGCCTCGACGACCCGCGACTGGCGCGAGGTGGCCGCGGACCCGCGGATCGGCGCCGTGAGCATCACGGCACCGAACTTCCTGCACCGCGAGATCGCCGTGGCGATGGCCGAGGCGGGCAAGCACATCTGGATCGAGAAGCCGGTGGGGCTGACCGCCGGGGACGCCCGCGCGGTGGCGGACGCGGTCGCCAAGGCGGGTGTGCAGGGCGCGGTCGGCTTCAACTACCGCAACGCGCCCGCGGTCGAGGCCGCCCGCGACCTGATCGGCGCCGGGGAGATCGGCACCGTCACCCATGTCCGCATCCGCCTCTTCAGCGACTACGCCGCCCACCCCGAGTCCGCTCTGACGTGGCGGTTCGAGCGCGAGCGCGGCGGCAGCGGCGTGCTCGGCGACCTGGCCTCGCACGGCGCCGACCTGGCCCGCTTCCTGCTCGGCGACATCGCGTCCCTGACCGCCGACACGGCCGTCTTCCTGCCCGAGCGGGCCCGCCCGGCCGCGGCCACGGCCGGGCACTCCCGGGCGGCGGGCGGCGAGCCGGGACCGGTCGAGAACGAGGACTACGTCAACTGCCTGCTGCGCTTCGCCTCCGGCGCCCGCGGCGTCCTGGAGGCCTGCCGGGTCTCGGTCGGCGAGCAGAACAACTACGGCTTCGAGGTGCACGGCACCACGGGCGCGGTGTACTGGGACTTCCGCCGCATGAACGAACTGGGCGTCAGCCGCGGCACGGCCTACCAGGACCAGCCGGTCAGCACGGTCTACGTCGGCCCCGGCCACGGCGAGTTCGCGGCCTTCCAGCCGGGTGCCGCCAACGCCATGGGCTACGACGACCTGAAGGTGGTGGAGGCCCACCGCTTCCTGCGCTCCGTGGCGGAGGGCACCCCGTACGGCGCCACCCTGACCGATGCCGTGCACAGCGCGGCGGTGCTGGACGCGATGGCGCGGTCGGCGGAGCGCGGCACCTGGGTCGTTCCCGAACTGCCCGGGTGACGTGCCGCAAGCACCCCCCTCACCCCATCCTCACCCCCACCCCACGCAAGGAGCAGCGGAGCACATGCGCATCGGAATCCTCGGCCTCGGCCGCATCGGCGCCTTCCACGCCGAGACCCTCGCCGGACTGGACGCCGTCGGTTCACTGGTCGTCGCCGACCCGTTCGCGGACGCGGCGCGGGCCGCCGCCGAACGGTTCGGCGCCGAGGTCGCGGACTCCCCCGAGGCCGTGCTGGCCGCGGGGGTGGACGGTGTGGTGGTCGCGGCGGCGACCGACGCCCACCCAGGGCTCATCCTGGCCGCCGCCGAGGCCGGCGTGCCCGTCTTCTGCGAGAAGCCCGTCGCCCGCACCATGACGGAGGGCGTCGAGGTGCTCAAGGCGCTCGCGGACCACGACGTGCCGGTCCAGATCGGCTACAACCGTCGCTTCGACGCCGGGTTCGTGGCCGCGCGGGCGGCCGTGCTCGGCGGTGAGCTGGGCACGCTGCACACCGTACGGTCGACCACGCTGGACCCGGCACCGCCGCCCGCCGCCTACGTCGCCGCGTCCGGAGGCATCTTCCGGGACTGCTCGGTGCACGACTTCGACATCATCCGCTGGGTGACCGGCCGCGAGGTGAGCGAGGTGTACGCCGTCGGCGGCAACCGGGGCGCCGCCCACATCCGGGAGGCGGGCGACGCGGACACCACCGGCGCGGTCCTCACCCTGGACGACGGCACGCTCGCGGTGGTGTCCAACAGCCGCCACAACGCCCGCGGTTACGACGTCCGCATGGAGATCCACGGCTTCGAGGACTCGATCGCCGTCGGCCTGGAGGACCGGCTGCCGCTGCGCTCGGTGGAGCCGGGCGCGACCTTCCCGGCCAGTACCCCGCACGACTTCTTCATGGACCGCTTCGCCGCCGCCTACCGCGCCGAGCTGACCGCGTTCACCGAGGTCGTCGCCGGTACCCGCACCTCCCCCTGCACGGTCGAGGACGCGCTGGAGGCGGGCTGGATCGCCGAGGCGTGCACCCTGTCGCTGCACGAGCACCGCCCGGTGACGATCGCGGAGGTGCGGCGGGGCTGAGCGCCGCGGGGCGGCACCACGAGCCGGCGGGCTGCTCGGTCAGCTCGCCGGCTCGCTGATGTTCACCATCCAGGGGACGCCGAACCGGTCCGTGCACATGCCGAAGACGTCGCCCCACATCTGCTTCTCCAGGGGCACGGCGACAGCGCCGCCGGCGGACAGCTTCTCCCAGTAGCCGCGCAGTTCGGCCGCGTCGTCGCCGCTGAGGCTCACCGAGAAGGTGGTGCCCGGCCTGTACTCCATCCCGGGCGGCGTGTCGGCGGCCATCAGGGTGAAGCCGGACGGGGTCTCCAGCATGGCGTGCATGATCTTGTCGGCGTACGCGGGGTCCGGCATGCCGGACTCGCCGAAGGTGTTCAGCGCCAGGGTGCCGCCGAACACCTCCTCGTAGAACTCCATCGCCTGTCGGGCGTCGCCGTCGAAGCTGAGGTACGGGTTGAGACGCGAGGTCATGGCTGCCTCCCGGAACGGCACGAGGTGCGGGTGTCGGTGCTGCGCACGCTAGCGCGCGGCACCGGCGACGGCCCGCCGGACGGCGCACCGGCGGTACCCTCCCCGCCGTCGGGGCCCGTCTCAGGCGCCGCAGGAGCGCAGGAATCTCCGGGTGCGCACTGCGATGGGCAGCGGCTTGTCCGGTTCGCAGGGGTACATGTCCTGCTCGACGATGGCGAACAGGTCCACGCCGAGTTCCTGGGCCGCCGTGAGCACCGGGCCCAGGTCCGGCACGCCGCCCGGCGGCTCGCACATCACCCCGCGCTGCACGGCCGGCCCGAAGGGCACGCCGCCCTCCCGCACCCCGGCGAGGATCTCGGGGTCGACCTGCTTGAGGTGGAGGTAGCCGATGCGCTCGCCGTAGGTCTCGATCAGCTTGACGCTGTCGCCGCCGCAGTAGGCGTAGTGACCGGTGTCCAGACACAGGTTGACCAGGCCGGAGTCGGTGGCGTCGAGGAAGCGCCCGACGTGCTCCTCGGTGTCGATGTGGGTGTCGGCGTGCGGGTGGACGACGATGTCCAGGCCGTAGGTCTCCCGCACCTCGCGGCCGAGGCGTTCCATGCCGCGGGTGAGGTGGGTCCACTGCTCGCCGGTCAGCTCCGGCGGCTCCAGGATCTCGGCGGTCTTGTCGTCGCGCCAGAAGGACGGGATGACGACGAGGTGCTTGGCGTCCATGGCCTGCGTCAGGGCGGCGACGCGGGCGACCTGCTCCCAGGTGGTGTCCCACTCGGAGGGTCCGCGGTGCAGCCCGCAGAAGATGGTGCCCGCGGAGACCTTGAGCCCGCGCCGGGTCACCTCGTCGGCCAGTCGGGCGGGGTCGGTGGGGAGGTAGCCGTAGGGGCCCAGCTCGATCCAGTCGTAGCCGGCCTCGGCGACCTCGTCCAGGAACCGTTCCCAGGGGACCTGCCCGGGATCGTCGGGGAACCAGACGCCCCAGGAGTCGGGGGCCGAGCCGACGCGGATGCGGTCGAGGGCAGAGGGCATGCTCAGGCCTTCCCTTCGGCGGTGCCGGATACGGTGCTGTCGGACGCGGTGCTGTCAGACGCGGTGCTGTCGGACGCGGTGCTGTCGCTCTTGTCGGCACTGTCCGGCGCGGGGCCCCCCGCCGCATCCGGAACGTCGTCCGGAAGGGCGTCCACGTCGACCCCGCCGACCTGGGCCAGTTCGTGCTTGAGAGCGGCGAGTTCGGCGCCGCCCGCCATGTGGTTGGTGAGTTCCTCCAGGGTGATGTCGGCCCGGGCGGAGCTGAGTTCGAGGGTGCCCAGGCGCAGCACGCTGAAGTGGTCGCCGACCATGTAGGCGTGGTGGGGGTTGTGGGTGATGAAGACGACGCCGAGGCCGCGTTCCCGGGCGGCGGCGATGTACTTGAGGACCACGCCGGACTGCTTGACGCCGAGGGCGGCGGTCGGCTCGTCGAGGATGAGGACGCGGGCGCCGAAGTAGACGGCGCGGGCGATGGCGACGGACTGGCGCTGGCCGCCGGAGAGGGTGCCGATGGGCTGTTCGAGGTCGTCCAGGACGATGCCCATGTTGCGCAGTTCCTCGTCGGCGGTCCGCTTCATGCGGGCGATGTCGAGGCGCCGCACGGGCCAGGGGCCCTTGGTCATCTCGGAGCCGAGGAAGAAGTTGCGCCACACCGGCATCAGCGGGACGGTCGCGAGGTCCTGGTAGACCGTGGCGATACCGCGGTCGAGGGCGTCGCGCGGACTGGAGAAGCGCACGGGCTCGCCGTCGACGAGGAACTCGCCCTCGGTGTGCTGGTGCAGCCCCGAGATGATCTTGATGAGGGTGGACTTGCCGGCGCCGTTGTCGCCGAGCACGCAGGTCACCCGGCCGGGGTGGACGGCGAGGTCGACGCCGTGCAGGGCGCGGACGTTGCCGTAGGACTTGCCGGCGCCGCGCAGTTCGACGAGCGGGCGGTCCCGCTCGGGCGCGGGGTCGGCGAGGACGGCGCCGTGGGTGCCGGGGGCCCCGGTGGACGAGGGGGTCTTTGTGGCCATTCCGGTCACCTCCGGGTCGCGGCGCGGCGGACGTACAGGTTGATGAGGACGGCGCCGAGGAGCATCACGCCGAGGAACGCCTTGAACCAGTCGGGGTTCCAGCCGGCGAAGACGATGCCCTGGTTCACCATGCCGAACATGAAGGCTCCGAAGACCGGGCCGATGGCGGAGCCGTAGCCGCCGGTGAGCAGGCAGCCGCCGATGACCGCGGCGGCGATGTAGATCAGCTCCTGGCCGACGCCCTCGCCGGACTGCACGGTGTTGAAGGAGAACAGCTGGTGCATGCCGACGAACCAGGCGCCGAAGCCGACGAGCATGAACAGCGTGATCTTGGTGAAGGTGACGGGCACGCCGACCGCGCGGGCGGACTCCTGGCTGCCGCCGACGGCGAAGATCCAGTTGCCGTACTTGGTGCGCAGCAGCACCCAGGTGGCCAGGGCCGCGAAGACCAGCCACCACACGACCGTGATCTTCACCTCGATGCCGCCCACGTCGAAGGACGAGGCGAACAGGGCCTTGGCCTGGTCGAAGCCGTCCATGTCGCTGATGTCGTCGGTGGCGACGTTGCCGGTGACGAGCTTGGTGACGGCGAGGTTGACGCCCTGCAGGACCAGGAAGGTGGCCAGGGTCACCAGGAAGCTCGGCAGGCCGGTCTTCACCAGCACCCAGCCGTTGAAGGCGCCGACGGCGAGCGAGGCGACGAGGGCGACGACCACGCCCATCCAGACGTTCATGGTGAGCTGGTAGCTGAGCATGCCGGCGGTGAGCGCGGAGGTGATGACGGCGACACCGGCGGACAGGTCGAACTCGCCGCCGATCATCAGCAGGGCGACGGGCAGCGCCATGATGCCGATGGTGGACGACTGGTACAGCACGGTCGCCATGGAGCCGCCGTCGCGGAGCGTGGGGGCGGCGATCAGGAAGAAGACGAACACGGCGACGGCGCCGAGGAAGACGCCGACCTCGGGCCGGGCGAGCAGCCGCAGCGCCACGGGGCGTTCCCGGGTCCGTCCGTCGGTCTCCTGGGGGCCGGGGGCCGGCGGCGCGAGCGCCGCCGGCTCAGCCTGTGGGGCCATGCTCATCACCGGGTGCCCTTCGAGGCGAACTCGGCGACGGCCTTGACGTTGGACTTGTCGACGAAGGCGGGGCCGGTCAGCACCGGCTGCTCGCCGCCGCCGCTGTAGTTGCCGTTGTTCTTGTAGAGCCACAGGCCGTCGACCGCGAGGTAGCCCTGGAGGTAGGGCTGCTGGTCGACGGCGAACTCGATGTCGTCCTTCTCGATGGCGCCGGTCAGTTCCTTGTTGAGGTCGAAGGTGGCGACCTTGGCCTTGCTGCCGGACTCGGCCACCGACTGCACGGCCGTCATGGCGAACGGGGCGCCGAGCGTGACGACGTGGTCGACGGCGCCGTCCTGCCGCAGCTTGGCCGTGACCGTCGACTTCACGGAGGGCTGGTCGGCGCCGTTGACGTAGAGGTTCTCCACGGATCCCTTGAACGTCTTCTTCATGCCGTCGCAGCGCTGGGTCAGGCCGACGTTGCCCTGCTCGTGGATGACGCACAGGGCCTTCTTCGAGCCCACCTCGTTCAGCTTCTTGCCGAACGCCTCGCCCGCCACGCTCTCGTCCTGGCCGAAGAACGACATCAGGCCGAGCTTCTTCCAGTCCGCCAGACCGGAGTTGAGCCCGACCACGGGTATGCCCGCCTTCTCCGCCTTGGCGAGGACGCTCCTGAGGGCGTCCGGCTTGGCGAGGGTGACGGCGATGCCGTCCACCTTCTGGTCGATCGCGTTCTGCACCAGGTTGGCCTGGTTGCCGGCGTTCGGGTCGGCGGAGTAGACGAGCTTGACGTTGTCCTTGTCGGCGGCGGCCTGGGCGCCCTTGCGGACGATGTCCCAGAAGGTGTCGCCGGGTGCCTGGTGGGTGACCAGGGCGACGGTCATGCGCGGGGTGTTCGCCTTGCCCGCGGAGGCCCCCGCCTCGCCCTCCTCGTCGGCCTTCTTCCCGCCCGAGCTGCTGGAACAGCCGGCGAGGGTCAGGGCCGCGGCGGCGGCGAGGGCCACGGCGGGGGCGAATCTGCGGGAGCGGGCGTGCGAAGAGCGGTCCATCTTTTCCTGCACCTCACTGTGCGACTGTGCGACGGGAAAGCCGTGTGCCAGACCCGAGAAGAATGGCTGATGCTGCGCTGGGACCGGATACAAGCCCTTGAGACGCCCACTGTCAATACTTTGTCAAGACATCCTTTCACTCACAGGTCCGAATGTAAGTACAAAGTCTTGACAGTGTCGTCCAGGAGTCATACACCTGGGAGGCGGCAGGCCCCCGCCCAGCCAAAGGAGCGTCGCACATGGCCGAGTCAGTCCCGCGTTTCGATCTCATCACGATGGGCCGCATCGGCGTCGATCTCTATCCTCTGCAGACGGGCGTACCCCTGGCGGAGGTTGAGACCTTCGGCAAGTTTCTCGGCGGTTCGGCCTCCAACGTGGCGGTCGCCGCCGCCCGGCTCGGCCGTACCGCGGCCGTCATCACCCGCACGGGCGACGACCCCTTCGGGGGCTATCTGCACGGCGCGCTCGAGGAGTTCGGCGTCGACGACCGCTGGGTCACCCCGGTGGCGGACCACCCGACCCCGGTGACGTTCTGCGAGATCTTCCCGCCGGACGACTTCCCGCTGTACTTCTACCGCCGCCCCAAGGCACCGGATCTGGAGATCCGCCCGGAGGAACTGGACCTGGACGCGATCCGCGCGGCGTCGGTCTTCTGGATGACCGGCACCGGCCTGAGCGAGGAGCCGAGCCGTACGGCGACGCTGACCGCCCTCGCCCACCGCGCCAAGTCCGGCACCACGGTCTTCGACCTGGACTGGCGCCCCATGTTCTGGACCGACCCGGACGAGGCCCGCCCGTACTACGCCGAGGCCCTCGGGCACGCGACCGTCGCGGTCGGCAACCTGGACGAGTGCGAGATCGCCACCGGCCTGCGCGAACCCCGTGCCTGCGCCGAGGCGTTGCTCGCGGCCGGGGTGGAACTGGCCGTCGTCAAACAGGGACCGAAGGGTGTCCTCGCCCTCCACCGCGACGGCCGGTCGGCCGAAGTGCCGCCGGTGCCGGTCGAGGTGGTCAACGGCCTCGGCGCGGGTGACGCGTTCGGCGGTTCCCTGTGCCACGGTCTGCTCTCCGGCTGGGAGCTGGAGCGGACCATGCGGTACGCCAACGCGGCCGGCGCCCTCGTCGCCTCCCGCCTCGCCTGCTCCTCCGCGATGCCCACCGGGGCCGAGGTCGACGACCTCCTCGCGCGAGCCACTCCCTGAACGGAGCCACGTCTTGTCCCCCAGCATCTCCAGCATCCCGGACCTCACCGCGGTCCGGGCCCGGCACCCGGAGGCGATCGCCGAGGCCGCGGCCCGCCGGGTGCGCCGCCCGCTGATCGGCGACTCCGGCCGCCTGATGATCGTGGCCGCCGACCATCCGGCGCGCGGCGCGCTCGGCGTCGGCGACCGCGCACTCGCCATGGCCAACCGCGCCGACCTGCTGGAACGCCTGTGCACCGCGCTGTCCCGGCCCGGCGTCGACGGAGTGCTCGCCACCGCCGACGTGCTGGAGGACCTGCTGCTGCTCGGCGTGCTGGAGAACAAGGTCGTCATGGGCTCGATGAACCGGGGCGGCCTGGCGGGCGCCGCCTTCGAGATGGACGACCGCTTCACCGGCCACCGCGCCGAGGACATCGCCCGCCTGCGCTTCGACGCGGGCAAGCTGCTGCTGCGCATCGACTACGACGACCCCGGCTCGCTGGCCACGATGGAGGCCGGCGCCCGCGCGGTGGACGCCATGGCCGCGCGCCGGCTCCCCCTGTTCGTCGAGCCGTTCATATCCCGCCGGATCGACGGGCGGGTCCGCAACGACCTGTCCGCCGAGGCCGTCACCCGCTCCATCGCCATCGCCTCGGGCCTGGGCGGCACCTCCGCCTACACCTGGCTGAAACTGCCCGTCACCCGGGACCCGGACGACATGGCCGAGGTCCTGGAGACCTCCACGCTGCCCACCGTGCTGCTGGGCGGCGACATAGGAGGAACCCCGGCGGACCAGAGCGCGGCCTACGAACGCTGGCGCAAGGCCCTGAGGCTGCCCACCGTGCAGGGCATGGTCGTCGGCCGCTCGCTGCTCTACCCGGCCGGGGGCAGCGTGGAGGAGGCGGTGGACACGGCCGTCGGACTGCTGTGACCGAGACGAGGCGGAGGACCGGACGATGACCTATCACCTTCCCGCGGGCGAGGCGGCGGACGGCCCGTACGCCGTGGACGTGACCCCCGAGAGCGCCGGCTGGGGCTACAGCAGTCTGCGGGTGGTGCGCCTGCCGCCCGGCGGCAGCCACACCTTCGACAGCGGCGAGAGCGAGTGGATCGTCCTGCCGCTGAGCGGCGGCTGCACGGTCCGGGCCACCGACGAGTCGGGCGAGGACACCTTCGAACTGACCGGGCGCGAGGGCGTGTTCGCCGGCGTCACCGACTTCGCCTACGTGCCGCGCGAGGCCCGTACGACGCTGACGTCCTCCGGCGGCGGCCGGTTCGCCCTGACCGGCGCGCGCTGCACCCGCCGCCTGCCCGCCCGCTACGGACCGGCCTCCGAGGTGCCGGTGGAGCTGCGGGGCACCGGCACCTGCTCGCGGCAGGTCAACAACTTCGCCGCGGCGGGGACGTTCGCGTGCGACAGGCTGATCGCGGTGGAGGTCCTCACGCCGGGCGGCAACTGGTCCTCCTTCCCGCCCCACAAGCACGACGAGCACCGCCCCGGCGAGGAGTCGGTGCTGGAGGAGATCTACTACTTCGAGTTCACTGACCACGCGGGCATCCCGGGCCTCGGTTACCAGCGGGTCTCGCCGTCCGGGCGGGGAGGGGGCACCGACGTCCTCGCCGAAGTGCGCGACGGGGACGTCGTCCTGATCCCCGACGGCTGGCACGGACCGTCGATGGCGGTCCCCGGGCACCACATGTACTACCTCAACGTCATGGCCGGGCCGGAGGCCGAGCGTGCCTGGCTGATCAGCGACCATCCCGGCCACGCCTGGATCCGCGACACCTGGCCCGAGCAGCCGGTCGACCCCCGGCTCCCCCTCTACACCGCACCGGAGAGGTCCGCATGAGCGCCGCCGCCACCCGCCGACTGACCACCGCCCAGGCCCTGGTGCGCTTCCTGGCCGCGCAGTACACCGAGCGCGACGGCGTGCGGCGCCGGCTGATCACGGGCACCTGGGGCATCTTCGGCCACGGCAACGTGGCCGGTCTCGGCCAGGCGCTCGTCGAGTACCGGGACGCGATGCCGTACCACCAGGGCCGCAGCGAACAGGCCATGGTGCACGCGGCCGTCGGCCACGCCCGCCAGCTCAACCGCCTGTCCGCGCAGGCGGTGACGACGTCCATCGGCCCCGGCGCGACCAACCTGGTCACCGGCGCCGCCCTCGCCACCATCAACCGCCTGCCGGTCCTGCTCCTGCCCGGCGACTACTTCGCCTCGCACGCCGCCGACCCGCTGCTCCAGCAGCTGGAGCACCCCGTCGAGGCCGACGTGTCGGTCAACGACGCCCTGCGGCCCGTCTCCCGGTACTTCGACCGGATCACCCGCCCCGAGGCGCTGCTCGCCTCCGCCTTGAAGGCCGTGCGTGTGCTGGCCGACCCGGCGGAGACCGGCGCGGTCACCCTGGCGCTGCCGCAGGACGTGCAGGCGGAGGCGTACGACTGGCCGGAGGAGTTCTTCGCCGACCGCGTCTGGCGGGTGCGCCGCCCCGCGCCCGACCCGGCGGAACTGGCCGACGCCGTCCGGGCGGTCCGGGCCGCCGCCCGCCCGCTGATCGTCGCGGGCGGCGGCGTCCACCACAGCGAGGCCGAAGGAGCCCTGCGGGAGCTGGTGGACGCCACCGGCATCCCGGTCACCTCCACCCAGGCGGGCAAGGGGGCGCTGCGCCACGACCACCCGGCCGACCTCGGCGGCATCGGGCACACCGGCACCGCGGTGAGCGACGAACTCGCCCGCACCGCCGACCTGGTGATCGGCGTCGGCACCCGCTACTCGGACTTCACCACCGCCTCCGGCACCCTCTTCCAGCATCCGGACGTCCGCTTCCTGAACCTCAACATCACCGCCTTCGACGCCCACAAGCTCGCCGCCGGCACCCTGGTGTGCGACGCGCGGGCGGGGCTCTCAGCGCTGGCGGAGGCGCTGTCCGGCCATCGTGTGGACGCGGCGTACGAGACCGAGTACCGGGCGGGCAAGGCCCGCTGGGAGGAGACGGTGGAGGCCGCCTTCCGGGCCGAGGACGACGGCGCGGTGCCGACGCAGACGCAGGTGCTGGGCGCGCTGGACGCGGTCGTCGGCGACGAGGACGTCGTGATCAACGCGGCCGGCTCGCTCCCCGGCGACCTGCACAAGCTGTGGCGGGCCCGCTCCCCGCGCCAGTACCACCTGGAGTACGGCTACTCCTGCATGGGCTACGAGATCCCGGCCGCGCTCGGCGTCCAGCAGGCCGCGCCCGGCACGCCCGTGTGGGCCCTGGTCGGCGACGGCACGTACCTGATGAACCCGACGGAGATCGTCACGGCCGTCCAGGAGAACCTGCCGGTGAAGCTGGTCCTGGTGCAGAACCACGGCTACGCGTCCATCGGCGGCCTCTCCGAGTCGGTGGGTGCCGAGCGCTTCGGCACCGACTACCGCCACCGCGTCGCCGACGGCTCCTTCACCGGTGCCCCGCTCCCCGTCGACCTCGCCGCCAACGCGGCCAGCCTCGGCATGGACGTGCTGCGCGCCAAGACGGTGCGTGAGCTGCGCGAGGCGCTGGCGACGGCCCGGACGGCGACCCGGCCGACGTGCGTGTACGTCGAGACGGCGCCGCCGTCGGCCGCGCCGCCCGCGGCGGCCTGGTGGGACGTGCCGGTGGCCGAGGTGTCGGCCCGCGAGGCCGCCACCGGCGCGCGCGAGGCCTACGAGCGCGCGGTCGCCGACCGCCGCCACCACCTCTGAGCCCTCCGCCCCCCCGCCCGCACAGCCCGTCACCGACGCAAGGGAGGTACGTCCATGGCGAAGACCGGCGACCCCGCACGTGCCGTGACCGCCCCCGCGACCGGCACCATGGACTTCGCCCTGGACCGGAGCAGTCCGGTGCCGCTCTACTACCAGTTGGCCCAGCAGCTCGAAGCAGCGATCGGACACGGCGTGCTCGCCCCGGGGAACCTGCTGGGCAACGAGGTCGACCTCTCCGTCCGCCTCGGCCTGTCCCGGCCGACCGTCCGCCAGGCCATCCAGTCCCTGGTCGACAAGGGACTGCTGGTCCGGCGGCGCGGGGTCGGCACCCAGGTGGTGCACAGCCAGGTCAGGCGCCCGCTGGAACTGAGCAGTCTCTACGACGACCTGGAGGCGGCCGGACAGGGCCCCGGCACCCGGGTGGTGCGCAACGAGCGCGTCCCGGCCGGGGCCGAGGTCGCGACGGCCCTCGGTCTCGCGGAGGGCACCGAGGTCACCGTCCTGGAGCGGCTGCGCCTCACCCACGGCCGGCCGGTGGCGATGCTGTGCAACTACCTTCCGGCGGACCTGCTGGAACTCGACGACGCCCGGCTGGAGTCGACCGGCCTGTACCGGATGATGCGCGCGTCCGGCATCACCCTGCACAGCGCCCGCCAGACCGTCGGCGCCCGCATCGCCCGCCCCGAGGAGGCCGAGCGCCTCGGCGAGCAGGAGGGCGCCGCGCTGCTCACCATGCAGCGCACCGCGTACGACGACACCGGGCGGGCGGTCGAGTACGGGACGCACGTCTACCGCGCCTCCCGGTACGCGTTCGACTTCCAACTGCTGGCCAGGAGCTGACCGGACGACCGCGACGGGAGCAACGGCCCCGCCCGCCGCCTAGGGTGGAACGGGTGAACTGGCGAAAGCGCAAGAAACTGTCCCGACGTCTCGCCGGCGCCGCGCTGACCGGTGACGTCTCACGGGTCCGGGCCGCCCTGCGGGCCGGAGCACCGGCCGAGACCGCCGACTCCGCCGGAAGCACCCCGTTGTACCTCGCGTCCGTGGGCGGGGAGACAGGCATCGTCCGCCTCCTGCTCGCGGCCGGGGCCCGGCCGGACACGGAGAGCGGAATCGGTTCGGAGGGCACTCCGCTGTGCGGGGCGGCCTGCTGGGGGCACACGGAGACCGTCCGCGCGCTGCTGGAGCACGGAGCCGACCCGAACCTGCGCGAGGACCACGGCACCGGCTGGACGCCGCTGCAGTGGGCGTCGAACGGCCCGCACCAGGAGACGGCCGACCTGCTGCTCGCGGCGGGGGCGCTGCCCAGGGACTGACCGCCGGCGGCAACCACGGCGGGGGGAACAGCAGGGGGACGACACAGAAAGGGCCTTCGCGGACTCGTGTCCGTGAAGGCCCTTCACACCGTCGGGACGACAGGATTTGAACCTGCGACCCCTTGACCCCCAGTCAAGTGCGCTACCAAGCTGCGCCACGTCCCGGTGTGCTCACGCGCGGTGCACCGCGCGATCACGCGGACAGCACTTTACCCCACCCACCGGGCGATGCCTAAGCGGGCTCCGGCGAGGGACAATCGGCCCATGGACCGCCCTGCCGACAGCCCCATGGACAGCACCGACCCCGGCCGCCCGGAGGCCGGACGGGACCGCGACGACGCGGGCCGCGCCCGCAACGCCCGGCCGCGGGACGGACTCGGGCGGCCCCTGCCGTACGGCTCCGACGGCGTGCCGCGCCAGCCCGAGGGCGTCGTCCGGGCCCCGGCGGAGACGGTCGCCGAGGCGCAGCGGCTGCTGGACGAGGGCAAGCCGTTCCACGCCCACGAGGTGTTCGAGGACGCCTGGAAGTCGGGGCCCGACGAGGAGCGGGAGCTGTGGCGCGGACTGGCCCAGCTCGCCGTCGGGCTGACGCACGCGGCGCGCGGCAACGTCACCGGCGGGGCCAGGCTGCTGCGGCGCGGGGCGGGCGCCGTGACCGAGTGGGCGGCGTCGGGGTCCGGGCGGCAGCGGCCGTACGGGATGGACCTCGGAGCGGTCGCCGGGTGGGCCCGGGAGCTGGCCGGTGAGGTGAAGGGCGGGGGGTCCGTGGACGCGGCGGCGCGGGCACCCCGGCTGCGGGGCTGAGTCCGGCCGGGGCGGCCCGGGCGGAGCGTGGTCGGTGGCGTACGGCAGACTCGTGGCGTGCGGACAATTCATGTGATCGGTATCGGCGCGGGCGACCCCGAGCAGCTCACCCTCCAGGCGGTGCGGGCGCTGCGGAGCACGGACGTGTTCTTCGTCCTGGACAAGGGCGAGGCCAAGGCCGACCTGGTGCGGCTGCGCCGGGACATGCTGGAGACGCACCTGCCGGAGGGGACCTACCGCGTCGTCGAGGCGCGCGACCCCGAGCGTGACCGCGGCGCGGGCGGCGCGGCGTACTCCCCGGCCGTCGGGGACTGGCGCAGTGCCCGCGCCGGCATCTACGAGCGGCTGATCGCGGAGGAGCTGGGCGAGGACGAGACCGGCGCGTTCCTGGTGTGGGGCGACCCCGCGCTGTACGACAGCACGCTGGGCATCCTGGAGGAGATCCTGGAGCGCGGCACGGTGGCGTTCGAGTACGACGTGGTGCCCGGCATCAGCAGCGTCTCCTCCCTGGTCGCCCGGCACCGGACCGGGCTGAACCGGGTGGCGCGGCCGGTGCAGATCACCACCGGGCGGCGGCTGGCCGAGGGCTTCCCCGAGGACGCGGACGACGTCGTCGTGATGCTCGACGCCCACCAGACCTTCCGGCGGTACGCGGACCAGGACATCGACATCTACTGGGGCGCCTACCTGGGCACCCCGGACGAGATACTCGACTCCGGCCCGATCGCCGAGGCGGCGCCCCGCATCGAGCGGCTGCGCGCCGAGGCGCGCGAGCGCAAGGGCTGGATCATGGACACCTACCTGCTGCGGCGCAACCCCGGCGAGCGCTGACCGGCCCGGCGCGTACCCGGGCGGCCCCGCCCCGCATGCGTGGCCGGTGCACCGGTGTGATCGTGGCCGCGTGACAGTCGCCGAGGAAGCGCCACGGACCGCCGCCGTCCAGCCGCCCGTGCTGGACCGTCGGCGCCGCAACGTCGTCTTCGTCACGATCATGCTCGGCATGCTGCTCGCGGCCCTGGACCAGACGATCGTGGGCACCGCGCTGCCCACGATCGTGTCGGACCTGGGCGGTGCCCAGCACATGTCCTGGGTGGTGACCTCGTACCTGCTCGCGGAGACCGTGGCGACGGTGCTGGTCGGCAAGTTCGGCGACCTGTTCGGCCGCAAGGTGGTCTTCCAGGTGTCCGCGGTCGTGTTCATCACCGGCTCGTTCCTGTGCGGGCTGGCGACGAACATGCCGCTGCTGATCGTCTGGCGGGCGGTCCAGGGCGTCGGCGCGGGCGGCCTGATGGTGACGGCGATGGCGCTGATCGCCGACGTCATCCCGCTGCGGGAGCGGGGCAAGTACCAGGGCGCGATCGGCGCGGTCTTCGGGGTCGCGACGGTCGTCGGACCGCTGCTGGGCGGGCTGTTCACCGACCATCTGTCCTGGCGCTGGGCGTTCTACGTCAACGTGCCGATCGCGGTCGTCGTGGTGATCGCCGCCGCCCGGACCATCCCGGTGGTGAAGGCGGCGGCCCGTCCCGTCATCGACTACCTGGGCATCGCGCTGGTGGCGATCGGCGCGAGCGCGCTGATCCTGGCGACGAGCTGGGGCGGCAACGAGTACGCGTGGGGCTCGGCGGTGATCGTCGGGCTGTTCGCGGGCGGGCTGGCCGCGCTCGGCCTGTTCTGCTGGGCGGAGACGCGGGCGGCCGAACCGATGCTGCCGATGCGGCTGTTCTCCAATCCGGTGTTCACGGTCTGCTCGGTCCTCAGCTTCATCGTCGGTTTCGCCATGCTGGGCGCGCTGACGTACCTGCCGACGTATCTGCAGTACGTGGACGGCGACTCGGCCACCGTCTCCGGGGTGCGGACCCTGCCGATGGTGGCGGGCCTGCTGATCGCCTCGGTGTTCAGCGGCAACGTGGTCAGCAAGACCGGGCGGTACCGGCTGTTCCCGATCGCGGGCACGCTGGTGATGGGCGCGGGCCTGTACTTGATGTCGCTGATGGGCCCGGCCACGGGCGCGGGGCTCGAATCGCTGTACATGTTCGTGCTGGGCACCGGGATCGGCCTGTCCATGCAGGTGCTGACCATCGCCGTGCAGAACACGGTGGAGTACTCCGACCTCGGCACCGCGACCTCCGGCGTCACCTTCTTCCGCACGCTGGGCAGCTCCTTCGGCACCGCCGTGTTCGGCACGATCTACGCCAACGCGCTCGGCCCCCACCTGCGGGACGGCGTCGGCGCCGCGGTCCGCACCGGTGCCGCCGATCCGTCGGTGATCGCCGGGGCCTCGACCAGTCCGGAGGGCGTGCACCGGCTGCCGGCCCCGGCGTCGGCGCCCATCGTCGAAGCGTACGCGGACACCATCCAGACCGTGTTCCTGTGGACGGTGCCGGTCGCGGTCCTGGGCTTCGTGGTCGCCCTGTTCCTCAGGCAGGTCCCGTTGCGCGACAGCGCCCGGGCGGGCTCCACGGACATGGGCGAGGGCTTCGCCTCACCGCACGACGCCAGCAGCAGGCGGACCCTGGAGGCGTCCGTCGGGAAGATCATCGGCAGTACGGAACTGGACACCGCGCGCCGGATCATCGCGGACAGCGACACCCGGCTGGACGTCGCCGGCGCCTGGGCGGTGATGCAGGTCGAGCTGTTCACGCGGCTGGTCGGGCACGCGAGCCTCGGCCTGATCGCGGCCCGGCGCCGGTTGCCGCCGGAGGTGCTGCTGCCGGTCTTCGACCGGATGGTGGAGGAGGGGTTCCTGACCCGGCACGGTTCCCTGCTCTCGCACACCGACGCGGGCGCCCGCGAGGCCCTCGTGATCGGCCGGGCCTGGGCGACCTGGCTGGAGGACCGGGTGGAGCGGGACGTCGGGCGGCCGACGGACGACGAGCTGCGCGCCGCCCTCGACGCCATCGCCAAGCGCCTGCTGGTGGAAGATCTCAGCAACGGTCTGCCCCAGCGGATCAGGCGAGCAGGAGCTGCAGACCGCCCACAACCGTCGCCGCGATCACCAGACGCTCGAACAGGCGTTGGTTGATCCGGTCCACGGCCCACTTGCCGAGGAACGCGCCGGGCACCACGAAGACGACCAGCGCCGCGTCGAGCAGCAGCGAGTGGCCGTCGATCAGGCCGAGGCCCGCGCTGAAGGGGAGCTTGGAGACGTTGACGATCAGGAAGAAGAACGCCGACGTGCCCAGGAAGCCGAGTTTCCGGAACCCCGCGGACAGCAGGTACATCGACATCACCGGGCCGCCCGCGTTCGCGACCATCGTGGTGAACCCGCCCAGGACGCCGTACGAACGGGCCTTCGCACGGCCGGCGCGCGAAGCGACCCCGTCCGGCTGCCCGGCGTCCGCCCCGGCGGCGTCGGCCTGCCGCCGGCGCCACACCGTCACCCCGGCCATGAACAGCAGGATCACGCCGATCGACGTGCGCACGACCGCGTCGTCCGCCCGCACCAGGAACAGCGTGCCGACGACCACGCCCACGCCGACCGCCGGGAACAGCCGCCACAGCGTGGGCCAGTGCGCGTGGCGCCGGTAGGTGAGGACGGCCAGGACGTCACCGGCGATCAGCACCGGCAGCAGGATGCCGGTGGAGGCGCGGGCGGGCAGGACCGCCGCGAAGATCGCGAGGCTGACCGTGTTGGCCCCGCTCACCGCGGTCTTGGAGAAACCGACGAGCAGGGCCGCGAAGGCGAGCGCGGCGAACTGCCAGCCGGTGAGGTGCCCGAGCGTGATGGTGTCCATGGCGGGGACCGATGCTATGCGCACCCGGCCGGCGCCGTAAGCACCGTCTCGCCCCTTGATCCTTAGCGTCCCGATCCCGTGCGGCCGGCGTACCGCACGCGCAGCTCCCGCTTCAGGATCTTCATGCTCGGCCCGAGCGGCAGCTCGTCCGCGAACTCCACCCGGCGCGGGTACTTGTGCCGGCCGAGGTGCTCCTTGGACCACTCGGTGACCTCGGCGGCGTCCGGTGCCCGGTCCGGGGCGCGCACGACGACGGCGCAGACCTCCTCGCCGTGCAGGTCGTCCGGGAGCCCGATGACGGCGACCTGCGCGATGCCGGGGTGGCGCATCAGCACCTCCTCGACCTCGCGCGGGTAGACGTTGTAGCCGCCCCGGATGATGACGTCCTTCTTCCGGTCGACGATCCTGAGGAACCCCTCGTCGTCCTTGGTGCCCAGGTCCCCGGTGCGGAACCAGCCGTCGACCAGGGCTTCCGCCGTGGCCTCGGGGCGGCCGAGGTAGCCGGAGAAGACGTTGTGGCCGCGGACGACGACCTCGCCCAGCTCGCCGGGCGGCAGCAGTTCGACGCGGTCCTCCGCCTCGGCGCGGGCGATCTCCACGTCCACGCCCCACAGCGGGTGGCCGATGGTGCCGGGCCGCGCGCCGAACACCGGCTGGTTCACGGCCGCCGCCGGAGAGGTCTCCGACAGTCCGTACCCCTCATAGATCTTCGCCCCGAACGCCTCCTCGAACCGCTCCAGGACGGCCACCGGGAGGGAGGCGCCGCCGGAGACGCACACCCGGAGCTCCGGCAGTGCCTCGGCGCCGGGGGCCGCGGCGGCGAGGGCGACGAACATGGTCGGCACCCCGTGGAAGGTGTTGACGTTCTCCTTGACCATCAGCTCGATCGCGCGCGCCGCGTCGAAGCGCGGCAGCAGGACGAGGGTGGCGCCCGCCCGCCAGGTGGAGTTCAGGGAGACGGTCTGGCCGAAGGCGTGGAAGAGGGGCAGCGCGCCGAGCGCGACGTCGTCGGGCCGGATGTCGTTGGCGTCGAAGGCGTTGACCGTCGCGTTCATCACCAGGTTGAAGTGGCTGAGCACGGCGCCCTTGGGGACGCCGGTGGTGCCGCTGGTGTAGAAGACGACGGCCGGGTCGTCGGCGTTACGGGTGACGTACGAGGGCAGGGGCTCGGCGTCCGCCGCGAGCCGGCCGAACTCGGACCCGTCGCCGAGCGTGAGCATCCGTACGCCGGTCGCCCGCGCGGCGGCGGCCCCGGTCTCCGCCTGCGCGGGGTGGCACAGGAGCAGGGTGGCCCCGCTGTCGCGCAGGACGTGCTCGACCTCGGCCGCCGACAGCAGCAGGTGCACCGGCACGACGACGGCACCGGCCGCGGCGACGGCGTAGTACGCGACGGGGAAGTCGGCGGTGTTCGGTGCCATCAGCGCCACCCGGTCCCCCGGCCGGACGTCCAGGCCGGCCAGGGCGCCCGCCTGGGCGCGGGCCCGCCGCCACACCTCGGCGAAGGTCAGGCGCAGGTCGCCCTCGACCAGCGCCTCCTTGTCGGGACGGCGCCGGGCGTTCTCGGCGAGGACGGCGGCGACGGAGAGGGTTGCCATGGGGTGTTGCTCCGTTTCCTTGCTGCGGCTCTGCAGAGGGGGGTGGCTCTACGGCTGGGCGGGCGGTCCTAGGGGCGTTCGACGAGGACCGCGCTGCCTTGCCCCACGCCGACGCACATCGTGGCCAGCCCGCGGCCGGCTCCCGTGCGGCGCATGCGGTGGAGCAGGGTGGTGAGGATGCGGGCGCCGGAGCAGCCGAGCGGGTGGCCCAGCGCGATGGCGCCGCCGGTGGGGTTGACCAGGCCGGGATCGATGCCGAGCTGGTCGACGCAGGCCAGGGCCTGGGCGGCGAACGCCTCGTTGAACTCCGCCTCCGCGAGGTCGTCGACGCTCCAGCCGGCCCGGGCGAGGACCTTGCGGGTGGCGGGGACCGGGCCGATGCCCATGACGTCCGGATGGACGCCGGCCGAGCCGCCGGCGACGTAGCGGCCCAGCGACTCCAGGCCGAGGTCGTTCAGGGCCTCCTCGCTGACCAGGAGGAGTCCGGCGGCTCCGTCGTTCATCGGGGAGGCGTTGCCCGCGGTGACCGTGCCGCCGGGGCGGAAGACGGGCTTCAGGCGGCCGAGCTTCTCCAGGGAGGTGTCCTCGCGGACGCATTCGTCGGTGTCGACGCGCACGCCGTCGGGGCGCTCGACGGGGAGGATCTCGTCGTCGAAGTGACCGTTCTTCCGGGCCTCGGCGGCCAGGCGGTGGCTGCGCAGGGCGAACGCGTCCTGGCGCTCGCGCGGGACGCCGTACCGCCCGGCGACCTCCTCGGCCGTCTCGCCCATGGCCAGCAGGCCGTGCAGGTCCTTCATCGCCGGGTTGACCAGGCGCCAGCCGAGCCGGGTGTCGGCGGTCTCGATGCGGTGCGGCAGCGCCTCGTCGGGGCGGGGCAGCACGAAGGGGGCGCGGCTCATGGACTCGGAACCGCCGGCGAGCACGATCTCGGCCTCACCGGCGGCGATGGTGCGGGCGGCGGCGGTGACGGCTTCGAGGCCGGAGGCGCACAGCCGGTTGACGGTGGCGCCGGGGACGGTCTCGGGCAGGCCCGCGAGCAGGGCGGCCATCCGGGCGACGTTGCGGTTGTCCTCGCCCGCCTGGTTGGCGGCGCCCCAGTACACGTCGTCGACACGGGCCGGGTCGAGCGCGGGGACGTCGGCGACCAGGCCCCGGATCACCGCGGCGGCGAGGTCGTCGGGCCGTACGGTCGACAGGGCACCGCGCAGCTTGCCGATCGGGGTGCGGCGGGCGGCCGCGAAGTGGACGGGGCGCACGGGAGGACTCCTGACCGTCGTCGCGCGGTCGCCGGACGGCGTGCCGCCGCCGCGTCGACCACCGCGAACCTTAATTAGCACTGCTAGTTTTGGACTATAGACCGCCCGCCGCCGTCCTGGGAAGATCCTCCGGACGACCGCCACCGACACAGCCGGAGGAGACATGGCCGGGACCCGCCAGCACACCCTGACCGGAACGCGGGGACGCGTCGCCGTCCGCAAGTGGCCCGCCGAGGCCCCCGGCCACGTCGCGCTGCTGGTCCACGGGTACGGCGAGCACTCCGGGCGCTACGAGGAGGTGGCGGGCGTCCTCACGGGTCACGGCGCCGCGGTCTACGCCCCGGACCACACCGGGCACGGGCGCTCGGACGGCGAGCGGGTGGTGATCGAGGACTTCGAGGACGTGGTCACCGACGTGCACGCCGTGGCGGAACTCGCCCGGGCCGCCCATCCGGGCCTGCCGGTCGTCATGGTCGGACACTCGATGGGCGGGCTCGTCGCCGCCCGCTACGCCCAGCGCCACCCCGGCGAGCTGGCGGCGCTGGTGCTGTCCGGGCCCGTCATCGGCGACTGGGAGCTGCCCCGCCGGCTGCTCGCCCTGGAGGAGATCCCCGACACGCCCGTCAGCCCGGCCTCCCTCTCGCGGGACCCGGCGGTCGGCGCGGCGTACGCGGCGGATCCGCTGGTCTGGCACGGGCCGATGAAGCGGCCGACCCTGGAGGCGTTCGTGCGGACGCTGGAGACGGTGGCCGGGGGCGGCGACGTCGGCGCGCTGCCGCTGCTGTGGGTGCACGGGGACGACGACCGGCTGGTGCCGCTGTCCGGCAGCCGCACCGGCGTCGAGACACTGAGCGGCGGGAACCTGACCGAGCGGATCTACCCGGGCGCCCGGCACGAGCTCTTCAACGAGACCAACCGCGCGGAGGTGTTCGCGGACCTCACGCGCTTCCTGGACGCCGTGCTCGCCCGCTGACGCGGCGCCGCGCCCGCCACGGCCTTCCCCGGGGCACCCGGACGTTTGCCCATGCGCCCCAAGGGCACCCGCGCCCGCATGGAGTGGTTGCGCCGCGCCGCCTGCGTGGATGAGGACCCCGATCTGTTCTTCCCGGTGGGCACCGCCGGGCCCGCCCTGCGGGACACGGCGGCCGCCAAGCGGGTCTGCGCCGGATGCCCGGTGACCCCCGAGTGCCTGACGTTCGCGCTGGAGTCGGGGCAGACCTCGGGCGTGTGGGGCGGCACCGACGAGGCGGAGCGGGCCGCGCTGCTCCGGCTGACCGCCCAACAGGCACGTACGCACGACGAAATGAGGGACACCTCATGGCCGACGCCCTCGAACTCGACGCGCTGTGGGAGGACTTCCACCGCGTGGTGAACATGACCTCCGCGGAACTCGCGGACTGGCTCCGGGTGCGCGACTCCGGCGAACTGACCGAGCCGCTGCCGGACGACGCCGGTCCGCCCCTCGGGCAGCACGTCCTCGCGATCCTGCAGAAGCGGCGCACCGACCTGACGGAGGACGACCTGCGCGCCATGCGCAAGGTCGTGGACACCGTGACCTCGCAGACGGACCTGGAGAACGAGCCCGCGTCCGACGACACCGGTCTGCGGCACCGGCTCATGACGGTCGGTCACGACCCGCTGAAGCCCTGACCATGAGCCGCGACCAACGGCGGACCGTGCGCGAACTCGTCGACGCGCACGGGCAGACGTACGCCGAGGAGGCGGGCATCCGCCTCAAGGACACCCCGCAGCCGCTGTACCGGCTGCTGGTCCTCGCGCACCTGCTCAGCGCCCGCATCAGCGCCTCCATCGCCGTCGCCGCCACCCGCGCCCTGAGCGAGGCGGGGCTGCGCGACCCGCGCCGCATGGCCGGCGCCGGCTGGCAGGAGCGGGTGGACGCCCTCGGCCGGGGCGGCTACCGGCGCTACGACGAGCGCACCGCCACCCAGCTCGGCGAGGCCGCCGACCTGCTGACCGAGCGGTGGGGCGGCGACCTGCGCAGGCTGCGCGACGAGGCGGACGGCGACGTCTCCGAAGTCCGGCGGCTGCTCCAGGAGTTCTCCGGCGTGGGACCGACCGGCGCCGACATCTTCCTGCGGGAGGCCCAGCGCGTCTGGCCGCAGGCGGCCCCCTACCTGGACCGCAAGGCCCTCCAGGGCGCCGAGCGCCTCGGTCTGCCCGGGGAGACGGACCGGCTCCTCGCCCTGGCCGGGGAGACGGAACCGGCCGTCCTCGCGGCGGCGCTGGTGCGGGCGGCGGTGGGCGGCTGAGCCACGGGCGGACGTGCGCCTCCCCGCGCGAGAGCCGGCCCTCACCCGGACAGCCCCCTGCGCTGGTGCGTCCCCGGCCCCGGTGATGCGCTGAGGAGACCGTTCCCGCCCCAGGAGGCATGCCGCGATGAGCCGTCGTCCGTCGTCCCACCCCGTCCGTCTCCTGTCCTGCGCCCTGGCGGCGGGCGCGCTGCTGACCACGGCGGCCTGCTCGGAGGGCTCCGGGTCGGGGAGCGCTTCGGACACCGCCGCCGAACAGGCCGGGGTCGCCGAGCGGAACGCGGCGCGGCAGACCCCGAGCGGCTCCCCCAGCACGTCCCCCGGCGCCTCCCCGGGCACCCTCACCGAGTCCGGCGCCAAGGCCGCCCTCATCACGGAGGCCGACATCGAGGAGGACTGGAACCAGGTCGCGGGCGCGGACACGTGGCGCGACCGGCTGCTCCTCGGCAAGGTCGACGTGGCCGCCTTCCTCACCGCGAAGGGCGCGGCGGCGGACTGTCAGCAACTGCTCGACGGGCTCTACCGCGACAACCTGCTGGGCCGGCCGTCGGGGCCGTCGGCGCTCACCGGCTTCGAGCAGGGCGACTCCCGGCTCCTGGAGCAGGTCGCGGGCTACGACCGGGCCGGCCTCGACGACCGCCTGAAGTGGATGGCCTCCCTGCCGCAGACCTGCGACGAGTTCACCGCGACCGGCTCCGGCGGCGCCAAGCGCACGGTCCAGGTGACCGAGGCCTCGGTGCCCGACGTGGGCGACGCCCGCCAGGGCCTGCACGTGACGGTGCAGGGCGACCCCGGCGGCACCCCGGTCACGCTCACCCTGGACGTCGCCGCCGTACGCGTCGACACCTCGGCCCTCACCATCACGGCCGGCGGGCTGGACGGCGGCCAGTCCTCCTCCGTCGAGCGGGGCGTGCGCCAGGGCACCGAGCGCCTGAAGACCGTCCTGGACGGCGGGACCCCCGATCCGCAGCCCACCAACCTGGACTGACCCCCGGGTCGGCTTCCACCGCGTCGTGCGCACATCCGGCGAAACCCGGACAGGGTGATCACCGGACGGCACAATGGTCCGCGACGGACGGCGCACGCGCGAAGGAGCCGACACGTGAGCGAGAGCGACCCCGTGCCCGGCGGGCGCCCCGGTGAGGTCGAGCGGGCCACCGCGCTGAGCGCCGAGCTGACCGGGCAGGGCGTGCACGGCGTCGTGCTGGCGTACGTCGACACGGCCGGGATCACCCGGGTGAAGACCGTGCCCACCGCGAAGCTCCCCTCGGCCTCGGCCTGGGGCGTCGGGATGTCACCGGTCTTCGACACCTTCCTGGCCGACGACTCGATCGTCACCACGGACGTCCTCGGCTCCCCCGACGGCGATCTGCGCCTCTACCCCGACCTCGGCCGCCTGACCGTGCTGGCCGCGCAACCGGGCTGGGCGTGGGCGCCGGTCGACCGGATCACGCAGGAGGGCGCACCCCATCCGGCGTGCGGGCGCACCGTCCTGCGCCGGACCGTGGCCGGGGCCGCCGAGCGCCACGGCGTCGCCTTCAAGGCCGCCCTGGAGATCGAGTGGGTCGTGGGCCGGGGCGACGCGGAGGGCGACGCGTTCGTCCCGGCGGTGTCCGGACCGGCGTACGGGGCCGTCCGGCAGATCGAGCTGAGCGACTGCGCCGCCGACCTGCTGGCGGCGCTCGCGGCGCAGGGCGTGGACGTGGAGCAGTTCCATCCCGAGTACGCGGCGGGGCAGTTCGAGATCTCGGTGGGCGCGCTCGACCCGGTGGCGGCGGCCGACCACAGTCTGCTGGTGCGGCAGACGATCCGGGCGGTGGCCCGGCGGCACGGATTGCGCGTCTCCTTCGCCCCGGCGGTCCTCGGCCGGGGCGTCGGCAACGGCGGGCACCTCCACCTCTCCGCCTGGCGCGACGGGAGGAACCTGCACGCGGGCGGCGCGGGCCGCCACGGCATGACCGCCGAGGCCGAGTCCTTCGTGGCCGGCGTCCTCGGCCGGCTCCCGGCGCTCACGGCGGTGACCGCGCCGAGCCCGGCCAGCGCGCTGCGGCTGCGCCCCTCGCAGTGGGCGGGGGTGTTCACCGCCTGGGGCCGGGAGACCCGCGAGGCCGCCCTGCGGATCGTCACCGGCACCACCGGGATCCGCGACCGCGCGGCCAATCTGGAGGTCAAACCGGTCGACCTGGCCGCCAACCCCTACCTCGCCCTCGCCTCGGTGATCGCCGCGGGTCTCGACGGGCTCGCCGCGTGCGCGCCGCTGCCCGAGGAGACCACCGGCGACCCGGCCCGGCTCGACCCCGCCGAGGCGGCGGCCCGGGGCGTGCGGAGGCTGCCGGTCTCGCTCGCGGAGTCGGTGGCGGCGTTCCGCGCGGACGACGTGCTCAGGACCGCGCTGGGCCCGGTGCTGGCCGACGCGGTCACCGCCGTACGGCTGGGCGAGGCCCGGGCGGCCGAGGGGCTGGACGACGACGGCGTGGCGGCGGCCTACCGCTGGAAGTACTGAGATGGCCGCCGGGCCCGTGCACGAGCGTCTCGCCGCGCTGGAACTGGTGGACCACCACTGCCACGGCGCGGTCACCGGCGACCTGGGCCGCGCGGGTTTCGAGTCGCTGCTCACCGAGGGCGAGGCGTGGCCCGGCGTGTCCGCCTTCGACACCCCGGCCGGTCTCGCCGTGCGCCGGCACTGCGCGCCCCTGCTGGACCTGCCGCGGCACGCGCCCGCCGACGCGTACCTGGCCCGGCGGTCGGAGCTGGGCGGCGCCGAGGTGAACCGGCGGTTCCTGCGGGCCGCGGGCACCGGCGTGTTCTGCGTGGACACGGGGTACGCCCCGCACCCGGTGACCGCCCCGGCCGAACTGGCCGGGGCGGCGGGCGCGACGGCGTACGAGGTGGTCCGGCTGGAGACGGTCGCGGAGGCGGTGGCGGCGGGCGGCGTCGAACCGGACGACTACGCGCGGGCGTTCCGCACGGCCGCCTGGGAGGCGGTACGGCGGCCGGGCGTGGTGGGCGTCAAGTCGGTGGCGGCCTACCGCACCGGCTTCGTCCTGGATCCGGCCCGCCCCTCGCCCGCCGAGGTGACGGAGGCGGCCCGGCGCTGGCTCGCGGGCGGCGGCGGCCGGCTCGGCGACCCGGTGCTCGTGCGGGACCTGCTGTGGACCGCCGTGGACCTCGGGCGCCCCCTGCAACTGCACACGGGGTTCGGGGACAGCGACCTCCGCCTGCACCGGGCTGACCCCACGCTGCTGACCGACTGGCTGCACCTGACCGCCGGGACGATCCCGGTCCTGCTGCTGCACTGCTGGCCCTACCAGCGCCAGGCGGCCTACCTGTCGGCGGTCTTCGAGCGCGTGTACCTGGACGTGGGGCTCGCCCTGCACCACGTCGGCCCCGCCCGGGCGGGCGCGGTCCTCGCGGAGGCGCTGGAGATCACCCCGTTCCGCAAGCTGCTGTACAGCTCCGACGCCTACGGCGTGGCCGAGTTCCACCACCTGGGGGCGCTCTCCTTCCGCCAGGGCCTGGCCGGGCTGTTGCAGGAGCGGCTGGACGCCGACGAGCTGTCCCTGCCGGACGCGCTGCGGATCGCCCGCTGGACCGGGCGGGACAACGCCCGCCGGGTCTACGGGCTGCCCGGCGGCCCCGCTGACGACGGCTGAGCGGCGTGGGACGGGTCACAGTCCCGGAGCGCCGCCCGGGACTCTCGAACGGCTGAAAGTATGATCAAGCGATGTCTGACATGACCGAGACCACGCCGGGCTGGCTGACGACGGACGAGCTGGAGATGGCACGCGCCCGCATGCCGATCCTGTACGTCGAGGCCGTGCCCGTCCGTGTGGACGACAGCGGCGAAGTCACGAGCGTCGGCCTGCTCCTGCGCATCGGACCGGACGGGACGGTGAGCCGCACGCTGGTCTCCGGGCGGGTGCTGCACCACGAGCGGGTCCGGGACGCCCTGTTGCGTCACCTGGAGAAGGACCTCGGCCCGGTGGCGCTGCCCCGGGTGCCGTCCTCGCTCCAGCCGTTCACGGTGGCCGAGTACTTCCCGACGCACGGAGTCACGCCTTACCACGACCCCCGGCAGCACGCGGTCTCGCTCGCCTACGTCGTGCCGGTGACCGGTGACTGCCGGCCCCGGCAGGACGCCCTGGACCTGGTCTGGTTCGATCCGCGCGAGGCGCTGTCCGAGGCGGTGCAGAGCGAGATGCCGGGCGGGCACGGGGTGCTGCTGAAGCAGGCGCTGGCGCACGTGGGCTGCGTGGGCTGACCCCGCGGGCGGTCACCCCTGCCGGCCCTCGCCGTCGTCGTTCCCGTCGCTGAGCTGCGGGTCCAGGTCGTCCCGCAGCAGACCCCGGGACCCGGTCTGCCCGGTGCGGTAGGCCGAGCGGGCCACCAGGTGGGAGGCGACGGGGCTGGTGAGGAACTGGAAGAAGACGATGAGCGCGAGGGTGCCCACGTCGGTGCCGTGGCGCAGGCGCAGTCCCACCCCGGCGAGGACGAGGAGCATCCCGAGCGTCTGCGGTTTGGTCGCGGCGTGGCTGCGGGAGAGCACGTCGGGGAAGCGGACCATCCCGATCACCCCGAGCAGGCACTGCAGGCAGCCGAGGAACAGCAGCACCGTTCCGGCCAGGTCGGCGGCCTCGGCCCAGGCGTTCACCGGTGGTCCTGCGTGCCGTCGGGCCGTACGGCGGGCCGGTCGCGTGCGGCGATGAAGCGGGCGATGCCCACCGAGCCGGTGAAGCCGAGGAAGGCGAGCACCAGCATCACCGGGAAGTAGAAGGAGTCCCGGTCGTGGGCGGCCTTGACGCCGATGCCGGCGATGATGAGCGCCGCGAGCACGTCGAGGGCGACGGCCCGGTCGAGCATCGAGGGGCCGTACCAGATCCGGTACAGCAGCAGGGCGCCCGCGACGAGGATCATCGCGAGCGAGGCGACGAGCACGGCGTCTTCGGCGGTGTGCAGGGTGGTCACGGCGAGGGGTCACCTTCCGGTACGGGACGGGCGGCGTCGGCGATGTCCTCGGCGGTGCCGAAGGCGCGGGCGACGAGTGCCTCCATGCGCCACACCTGCCGCTGGGCGCCCTCGATCTCGCCCGGTCTGCCCGCGTCGAGGACGTGCAGGAACAGGGTGGCCGTCGACCGGCGCAGTTCGATCACGGAGCCGCCGGGGACGTTGGAGACGGCGACGGCGGTGGCGGTGAGCATGAGGTCGCTGCGCACCCGCAGCGGGACCGCCACGACCGCCGCGTGGTAGGGGCCCTTGGCGAAGATCTGCCGGGTGACCTCGACGCTGGAGGAGAACATGTCGTACAGCAGGTAGGCGGCGAGGCGCAGGATGCCCAGGGGACGCAGCCTGAGGCCGATGTCGACGGCGGGCAGCGGGAAGGCCAGGCACAGGCAGACCGCGACGAGGACGCCGTTGACGAGGTTGGCCCATGAGGGGGTGCCCCACAGCAGGATCCAGATGACGGTCAGCCAGCCGACGAGCGGCAGGTCGAGCACGCGCCGGCCGCGGCCGACGCGGAAGGACCAGCTGTAGGGAGAGCGGTCGCGGAAGAGGTTGCTCACCGGCCGAGCACCGCCTCGATGTAGGGGGTACGGGCGAGGAGTTCGGTGGCGGCGGCCTGGGTGAAGGTGGTGAGGGGGCCGCCGAGCACCGTGTACGACAGGCCGAGGGCGACGGCGGCGCCGGTCGCCGCCAGCATGGGCCAGGGCAGGCGTTTGGTGGTGGTGATGGACTGGCCCAGGAAGCCCGCGGCGACCACGGCGCCCGCGGGCACCGGCAGCCCGCTCCCGGTGCCGGTGTCCCGGCCCGGGCCGGTGCCCCCGCCGGGACCGGCCGCCCTCCCCTCCTCGTCGTCCTCGTCGTCGCCCGGCTCGTCGTCCTCGGCGGACTCCAGCACCACGCCCTCCTCCTCGGCTCCGGGCGGCGCGTCGCGCCAGAACGCGAGGTTCCAGACCTTCGCCATGACGTAGAGGGTGAGCAGACTGGTGGCCGCCGACCCGGCGACGAGCGCCCAGGCCCAGCTTCCGCCGGCCTCGATGCCGGCCCGCATCAGGCCGAGCTTGCCGATGAACCCGGACAGCGGCGGAATGCCGGCGAGGTTCATGGCGGGTACGAAGAACAGCACGGCGAGCAGGGGCGCCGCCTTGGCCAGGCCGCCGAGACGGGTGAGTTCGGTGGTACCGTCGCGCCGCTCGATGAGCCCGGCGACCAGGAACAGGGTGGTCTGCACGGTGATGTGGTGGGCCACGTACACGATCGCGCCGCTGAGGGAGCCGCGTGCGGCGAGCGCGATGCCGAAGACCATGTAGCCGATGTGGCTGATGAGGGTGAAGGACAGCACCCGCTTCAGGTCGGTCTGGGCGACCGCGCCGAGGATGCCGACGAGCATGGAGGCGAGCGCGGCGAGCAGCAGCAGGTCGCCGAGGCGGTGGCCGGGGAAGAGAAGCGTCTCGGTGCGCAGCATCGAGTACACGCCCACCTTGGTCAGCAGTCCGGCGAAGACCGCGGTGACCGGGGCGGGGGCGGTCGGGTAGGAGTCGGGCAGCCAGGCGGCGAGCGGGAACACGGCCGCCTTGATGGCGAAGACCGTCAGCAGCATCGCCTCCAGCAGGGTGCGCACGCCGAGCGGCACCTCCTGCAGCCGCTGGGCGAGCTGGGCGAAGTTCACGGTGCCGGCGACCGCGTAGGTCATGGCGATGGCGATCAGGAAGAGCACGGAGGAGAACAGCGAGATGATCACGTACGTCGATCCGGCCCGGATGCGGGTCGCGGTGCCGCCGATGGTGAGCAGCACGAAGCTGGCGACGAGCATGATCTCGAAGCCGACGTAGAGGTTGACGAGGTCCCCGGCGAGGAAGGTGCAGGAGACGCCGGCCACGAGGATGAGGTAGGCGGGGTGGAAGACGCCGACCGGCGCCTGGTCGTCGCGGTCGGCCATGCCCTGGCCCAGCGAGTACACGAGGACGAGCAGGGTGACGGCGCTGGAGACGGTGAGCATCAGGCCGGCCAGCCGGTCGGCGACGAGGGTGATGCCGACCGGCGGCGCGAAGTCGCCGAGGTGCACGCTGAGCGGGCCGTGCCGGTCGGCGGCGATCATCAGCAGCACGGAGAGCACCAGGACGGCGCCGAGCACGGCGAGGCTGATGAAGCGCTGGAGCCGGTGCAGCCGGGGCCCGATGGCCAGCTTGATCCCCGTGACGCACAGGGGCAGCAGGACGGGGAGCGGGACGAGCGCGTTCACCTGGTTCCTTCCGTTCCGGCGCCGCCCGGGTCGTCGGGCTGGTCGGGCGGCGGGTGGCCGGAGTCCTCGCCGGGGCGGGAGTCGGGTTCGCGGCCGGTCTCCTCGGGGTCGTTGGAGGGTCCGGCGATCCGGGCCGGGGCCGGTCCGGGGCGGCCCGCCGCGTCGGTGGAGCCCAGTTCCCTGCCCTCCCGGTAGTCCTCGGGGTCGGCGCCGAGGATGTCGTTCCAGAGGTTGCCGGAGACCTCGTTGGCGCGGGCCTGGTAGGCGCGTTCCTCGCGGACCCGCCGGCGCAGCCGCTTGCGGGCGGCGCGGTAGCGGGCGCGCTGTTCGGCGTCGGCACCGCCGTCCTCGGCGCGGGCCTCGCGGTAGCGGTCGCGCAGTTCGCCGCGGCGGTCGAGGAACTCGGCGCGCAGGGCGACCAGCCGGTCCTCGGTGTCGTCGCTGATCTCGTCGGAGCCGGTGACCTGGTGACTGCGGTAGGCCATGGAGAGCAGGAAGGCGGTGGTGGCGAGGGTGATGACGATCGCGGTGAGGGCGATGGCCTGGGGCAGCGGGTCGGTGACGCGGTTGCGGATGATGTGCGGGTAGAGCAGCGGTGCGTCGCCCGCGCTGCCGGTGGAGGCGAGGACCAGCAGGTTGACGCCGTTGCCGAGGACGACGGCGCCGAGCAGGATCCGGGTCAGGGACCGGGTCAGCAGCAGGGTGGCGCCGACGGCGTTGAGGACGGCGGCGGCCACCAGCAGGGAGAGGCTCACCGTCATGCGCGGCCCCCGTCCGGGCGCGGGGCGGCCCGCTCGATCTGGCGGTCGATCCGGGCGCCGAGGGCCCGCACGATGTCCAGGACGACGCCGAGGACGAGCAGGTAGACCCCGCAGTCGAAGAGGACGGCGGTGGACAGGTGCGCCTCGCCCCACAGGGGCAGGCGGCCGTGCCAGGTCCAGCCGTGCAGCACGGTGCCCTCGCCGAGGCCGCCGAGCGCGACGCCCGTGGACAGGAACAGGCCGAGGCCGGTGAACAGGCCGGGCTTGAAGCGCACGGCGTCGGCGAGTTCGTGCCGCCCGCCCGCGAGGTAGCGGGCGATGAAGGCGACCCCGGCGGTCAGGCCCGCCACGAAGCCGCCGCCCGGCAGGTTCTCCGCGCACAGCAGCAGGTAGACGGAGAGGACGAGGACGGGGTGGAAGATGAGACGGGCGACCACTTCCAGGACGAGGGAGCGGCGCTCGGGGGCGAGGGTGGCGCTGGCGGCGAGCCAGGTCCGCTCCGGCGCCCCTTCGTCGCCGCTGGGCAGGCCCGCCGATTCGTATCCGCTCGCCCGCCAGGCGGTGCGCAGGCCGGCGTGCGGATGGTCGCCGGGCAGCGGCAGGACGGGCTGCTCGGCGCCCTCGGCGCGGCGGTGCAGGTAGATGAGGCTGGTGACGCCGATCGCGGCGGCGGCGAGCACCGCGGACTCCCCCATCGTGTCCCAGGCCCGCAGGTCGACGAGGATGGTGGCGACGACGTCCTTCAGACCGTGGTGCGCGGTCTCCTCGACCATCGCGGCGCCCGCGCTGTCGGCCCGGCGGTGCCCCGCCATGATCCAGACGACGACGGCGACGGCGGCACCGCCCGCGAGCGCCACCGGCATCCGCAGCAGACGCCGCCACCGGCTGAAGCTCTCCTCGAAGCGCACCGGCATGCGGCGCAGCACCAGCACGAAGACGATCATGGAGACGGTCTCCACGCAGAACTGGGTGAGCGCGAGGTCGGGCGCGCCCTGGGCGACGAAGAGCAGCGCGGTGCCGTATCCGGTGAGTCCGGCGAAGACGACGGCCTTCATCCGGCGCCGCACGCGCAGGCACAGCAGGGCCGCGGCGCAGGTCAGCAGGGCGACACCGGCCTGGGCGGGGTGGTCCCAGAGCCGTGGGGCGGGCACCCCGGTCCAGGGCTCGTCCGCGGCGAGCACGGCGATCTGCCCGGCGAGGACCACGCTCATGGTCGTCACCAGGTACACCGACAGCGAGCCGCGCTGCACGAGCCCGGTGCACTGCAGGGCGGTGCGCTCCAGGGCGAGCAGCATCCGCCCGAAGACCAGGTCCGCGGAGCGCCAGGCGAGCCGCTGTCCCACGCGCACGACGGGGCTCGCGGCGAGGAAGAGCACGACGCCGCCCGCCCACGCCGCGCCGGACAGGCCGAGGGCGGGGCCCGCGCCGTGCCACAGCGCCAGGTGGGCGGGGTGGGCGGGCTCCGGGAACTGCCCGGCGTAGGTGCCCAGCAGTCCCTGGAGCCAGACCACTCCTGGGCCCAGGACGAGGCAGGCCAGGGCGAGCACCGCGGGCGGTGCGAGGAAGGCGGCGGAGACGCGGTGCGCGTCGGTGTCGGGGAGGCCGGGCTTGCGGGCGAAGGCGCCCCACAGGTAGCGCAGGGTGTAGGCGGTGGTCAGGACGGATCCGAGGACGGTCGCGGCGAGCGCCCAGCGGTCGCCGGTGGTCCCGTCCAGGAGCGACTGGAAGGCGGCCTCCTTGGCGGCGAAGCCGAGCAGGGGCGGTACGGCCGCCATGGACGCGCCGGCGACCACGGCGACGGCGCACACGGCGGGCAGCCGGCGTCCGAGTCCGGAGAGCTTGCGCAGGTCACGGGTGCCGGTGGCGTGGTCGACGATGCCGGTGACCAGGAAGAGCGGCGCCTTGAACAGGGCGTGCCCGCAGATCATGGCGGTGGCGGCGAGGGCGGTGTCGTGGCGTCCGGCGCCGGTGAGGACGACGAGGAAGCCGAGCTGGCTGACGGTGCCGTAGGCGAGGACGAGCTTCAGGTCGTTCATCCGCAGGGCCCGCCAGCCGGCCAGCAGCATCGTCGCCGAGCCGAGGACGAGCAGGAGCGGGCGCCAGGGCGGGACGTCGGCGAAGGCGGGGGCGAGCCGGGCGACGAGGTAGACGCCGGCCTTGACCATGGCGGCGGCGTGCAGGTAGGCGCTGACCGGGGTGGGGGCGGCCATCGCGTTGGGCAGCCAGAGGCTGAAGGGCCAGATCGCGGACTTGGACAGGGCGCCGACGAGGATCAGCACGATCGCCGTGGACAGTGCCGCCGACGGGTGCGGCGGGTCGGCGAGGATCGCCGAGATGCGGTAGGTGCCCGCCTCGTGGCCCAGGAACAGGAGGCCGACGAGCATGGTGAGGCCGCCGAACGCGGTGACCGTGAGGGCCTGCAGGGCGCTGCGCCGGTTCCGCTTGTGGTCGCTGGTCTGGCCGATCAGCAGGTAGGAGAAGACGGTGGTCAGTTCCCAGAAGATGTAGAGCAGGACGAGGTCGTCGGCGAGGACCAGGCCGAGCATGGCCCCGGCGAAGGCGAGGAGGTTTCCCGCGAACCTGCCGAGCCGGCGGGAGCGGTCGTCGAAGTAGGAGGCGCAGTAGACGAGGACGAGGGTGCCCACGCCCGCGGCGAGCAGCACCATGAGTTCGGCGAGGGCGTCCAGTCTGAGCGCCCAGTCCACGTGGTAGGCGGGCAGCCAGCGCCAGTCGGTGGTGTCGGTGCCGCCCGCGGCCGTCGTGGTCCACCGGGTGGCCGCCCAGACGGTCGCCGCGGCGGGCGGCAGGGCCAGGACGAGGAAGGCACGGGTTCCGCACCATCTCACCAGCGGCGCGGCGAACAGCGCGAGCGCGAAGTGGCAGAGGATGAGCACGGACACCCGACAGTGATATATCGGGCATCTCGCCTGGGCGCCCAGGCACGCCGCAGGGAGAACAATCGAGGGGCGGTTTCGGATTCCTCCGAAACCGCCCCTCGATCAAGGACTGTCTCCAGTCGGGACGACAGGATTTGAACCTGCGACCCCTTGACCCCCAGTCAAGTGCGCTACCAAGCTGCGCCACGTCCCGTTGCCCGCCTGACCTGGGGTTTCCCCCGGCTGAACGCGCAGGAAAACCATACCGCACTCGGGCCCGTGGTCGCGCACCGCTTTTCGGGGCCCTGGTCCGGCGGCGTCAGCACTTCTGTGTGCGGGACGGCGGCTCGGTCGGGGCCGGGGCGCCGCTCGGGCCCGTCGCCGCCTCCACCCGGACCAGCCCGCGCACCGCCGGTATCAGGAGCAGGGCGGCGCACACGGCGAAGCTCGTCGCGCCGGAGAGGAGCAGCACGTGGTCGGCGCCGAGGACCGACGCGGCCGGTCCCGCGAGGGCCTGGCCGACGGGCATCATGGCGAGGGAGCCCGCCACGTCGTACGCGTGGATGCGGTTGAGGACGTCCGGCGGGACCTGGGTCTGCACACTGGTCGCCCACATCACGCCCCAGAAGGACATGCCCGCCCCGGCGACGGCGGCCCCGGCGGCCATGGCGGGCAGGCCGAGCCCGGCTCCGACGATCGCGGGGAAGGCGGCGAAACCGACGAGGCCGACGGCGCCGGCCCGGAGCATGCGGCGGGGCCGCAGCCGCAGTGCGAGCAGTCCGCCGACGACGGTGCCCGCGCCGAGGGCGGAGTTGACCAGTCCGTAGGCGCGCGGGCCGTGCTCCTGCACCACCTCGGTGGCGACCAGCGGCACGGTCGGGCCCCAGACGGCGATCATGTACACGCACCAGACGGCGATGACGCTCCACAGCCACGGTCGCGAACGGAACTCCCGCCACCCTTCGGCGAGGTCGGCGCGGAAGGCCTTGCCCCCGCTCCCCCGCCCGGACGACGCCGGCCGGCTCCCCGGCGCGAGCGGGGGCAGCCGGAGCAGCAGCAGGCACAGGGCGCTGAGCGCGTACGTGGCGGCGTGTGCGGCGAAGACCCCGCCGGGGGAGGCGAAGCCGACCAGGAGGCCCGCCGCGGCGGGGCCGGCGAGCTGGGCGGCTGACTCGGCGACGCGTATCGCGCCGTTGGCGCCCTGGACGTCGGAGGCGAGCCGGGGCACGGTGCTGGCGACGCCGGGCTGGAAGACGGCGCCCGCGACGCCGTTGGCGAACCCGATGGCACAGATCTGCCAGAGCACGACGTGCCCGGAGTAGAACAGCACGGCGGCCAGCGCCTGGGTGCCGAGCCGCACGAGGTCGGCGCCGATCATCAGCTTGCGGGTGCTGAAGCGGTCGGCGAGGACGCCGCCGAAGACGACGAGACCGGCGAAGGCGGCGGCCGTCGCGGCCATGGCGAGGCCGACCGCGCCCGCCCCGTACCCGTGCTGGAGCAGGCCCGCGGCGAGCGCGACGGGCAGCATGGTGTCGCCGAGCCGGGCCACGGCCCGGGCGGTGAAGAACAGCGCGAAGTCCCGCGACCAGACGGCTCGCGCCCCCGTCGGCCGCACCGACGTACCGGCCATGCCGCGCTCTCCCCTCCCCTTTGACTCCCCTTGACTCCCCTTGACTCCCCGTCGCACCCCTGCGTCCGACGGCCGGGACCCCCCTCCGGTCCCGGCTGTCGAGCACGTCTTCGGATCATGCCACGGGGCACTGACAACGCCCGAGCGGTTTTCAGCTCCCGGCGGGCAGCCCCAGCCGGGGGTGGGCCTCCAGCAGCCGGGCCGGGGCCGCCTGCCGCCAGGAGTCGGCGAGGATGTCGCGCAGCTCGTCCTCGTCCTCCAGCGCGGCCAGCCGGGCCCGGACCCAGGCGAACTGTGCCTCGTGTCCGGCGATCCAGAACTTCTCCGGCTCCGCCAGCACCAGTTCGTCGCGCTCCTCCTTCGGGCAGCGCACCGCGAGGGAGGTCTCCTCCTCGGGCAGCGTCGCGAACATCTTCCCCGCGACCCGGAAGGTGGGCATGCTCCAGGCGATCTTCTCCGTCGTGTCCGGGAGGGACAGGGCGATACGGCGTACGTCTTCTGCGTCCGGCATGGCAGGCACGCTATCCGCCGCCACTGACAACCACCCGGGGACGCGGGAGCGGGTCGCAGGGGACGGGGCCGCCCGTCCCAGGCCCGGGTCTCAGGCCCGGGACGCCTCGCCGAGGGCGTCGAGGACGGGGCGGATCAGCGGGTGTTCCTCGGCTCCCCGGCGTACGGCCGCGAAGACGCGGCGCGTGGGCGCGACCCCGTCGACCGGGCGGACGACCACGCCGGTGAGGTCGGTGCCGTGCAGCGCCGAGCGCGGGACGAGCGCCACCCCGGCGTCGGCGGCGGCGAGGGACACCACGGCGCGGAAGTCGTCCGAGGAGTGCGCGAGGCGGGGCTGGAACCCGGCGCTCTCGCAGGCCAGCACGACCACGTCGTGGCAGGGGTTGCCCGGGTAGGGGCCGATCCAGGTGTCCTTGGCCAGCTCGGCGAGCGGCACCACCTCGGCGTCGGCGAGGCGGTGCGCGACCGGGACGACCGCGTCGAAGGGCTCGGCGTACAGGGAGACGTGGGTCAGGCGCGGGTCGTCGGCGGCGGGCGCCCCGCGGTACTCGACGGCGACGGCCACGTCGACCTGCCGGTCCAGGACCATCGGCAGGCTGGCGTCGCCCTCGGCGTCCTGGACGCGGATGCGGATGCCGGGCGCCGATGCGGCGAGGCGGGCCAGGGCGGGGGCGACGACGAGGGCGATGCCGGTCGCGAAGGAGGCCACCGTGACCGTGCCGGCCTCGCCCGAGCCGTACGCCGCCAGCTCGGCCTCCGCCCGCTCCAGCTGGGCGAGGACGGCGTTGGTGTGGCTGAGCAGGATCTCGCCGGCCGGGGTCAGCCGTACGCCCTTGGCGCCGCGCTCGACGAGGCGGTGCCCGGTCTCCTGTTCCAGGGCGGCCAGCTGCTGGGAGACCGCGGACGGGGTGAGGTACAGCGCGGCGGCCGCCGCCGTCACGGTGCGGTGGTCCGCCACCGCTCGCAGGATGTGCAGCCGCCGCGCCTCGATCATGGGATCGATTCTCTCAGGTCAGCGGGGGCGTCAGGCCGCGAGCTGTTCCCTGGCCGCGACGAAGGCGT
Source organism: Streptomyces ardesiacus (assembly GCF_003112575.1). GTDB lineage: Bacteria > Actinomycetota > Actinomycetes > Streptomycetales > Streptomycetaceae > Streptomyces > Streptomyces ardesiacus. The sequence goes on along the minus strand of NZ_BEWC01000001.1, from coordinate 596,802 downwards.
CCACCGCGCGGTGCACGTCGTCGGTGGAGTGGGCGGCGGAGAGCTGGACGCGGATGCGGGCCTGTCCCTGCGGGACGACCGGGTAGGAGAAGCCGATCACGTACACGCCGCGCTCCAGGAGCAGCTCCGCCATGCGGCCCGCCTCGGAGGCGTCGCCGATCATGACCGGCGCGATGGGGTGGTCGCCGGGGAGGATGTCGAAGCCCTCCTCGGTCATCCGGCGGCGGAACAGGGCGGTGTTCTCGGCGAGCCGCACCCGCAGGTCGTCGGCGGACTCCAGCAGGTCGAGCACCTTGAGGGAGGCGGCGGCGATCACCGGGGCGAGGGTGTTGGAGAAGAGGTACGGGCGGGAGCGCTGGCGCAGCAGGGCGACGATCTCGGCGCGGGCGGCGACGTAGCCGCCGGATGCGCCGCCCAGCGCCTTGCCCAGGGTGCCGGTGATGATGTCGACGCGGTCCATGACGCCGTGCAGTTCGGGGGTGCCGCGTCCGGCGGGGCCGACGAAGCCGACGGCGTGCGAGTCGTCGACCATGACCATGGCGTCGTAGCGCTCGGCGAGGTCGCAGATCGCGTCGAGCGGGGCGACGTAGCCGTCCATGGAGAAGACGCCGTCGGTGACGATCAGCTTGCGGCGGGCCTCGCCCGCGGCCTTGAGCTGCGTCTCCAGGTCGGCCATGTCGCGGTTGGCGTAGCGCAGGCGCTTGGCCTTGGACAGGCGGATGCCGTCGATGATCGAGGCGTGGTTGAGGGCGTCGGAGATCACCGCGTCCTCGGGGCCGAGGAGGGTCTCGAAGACACCGCCGTTGGCGTCGAAGCAGGAGGAGTAGAGGATCGTGTCCTCCTGGCCGAGGAACGCGGAGAGCCGGGCCTCCAGTTCCTTGTGCACCTCCTGGGTGCCGCAGATGAAGCGGACGGAGGCCATGCCGTAGCCCCAGCGGTCCAGCGCCTCGTGGGCGGCGGCGACGACGTCGGGGTGGTCGGCGAGGCCGAGGTAGTTGTTGGCGCAGAAGTTGAGGACCTCGCCGGGGCTGCCGCCCGCGGTGACCTCGACGGTCGCGGACTGCGGGGTGCCGATCACGCGCTCGGGCTTGTGCAGGCCGGCGGCGCGGATCTCGTCCAGGGTGGTGCGCAGGTCGTCGCGCACGGAGTCGAACATCTCAGAAGCTCCTAGGAAGGCAGATGACTTACGCGGTCCAGTCGAGGATGACCTTGCCGCCGCGGCCGCTCGCCGCGTCGGCGAACGCGGCCTCGAAGTCGCGGTGGGAGTACCGGCCGGTGATCACCGGGGCGAGGTCGAGGCCGCCTTCGAGCAGCACGGACATGGCGTACCAGGTCTCGAACATCTCGCGGCCGTAGATGCCCTTGACGGTGATCATGGAGGTGACGATCCGGGCCCAGTCGACCGCGAACTCCTCGGCGGGCAGGCCGAGCATGGCGATCCGGCCGCCGTGCGTCATGTTGGTGATCATGTCGCGCATGGCCTCGGGGCGGCCGGACATCTCCAGGCCGATGTCGAAGCCCTCGCGCAGGCCCAGTGCGCGCTGTCCGTCGGCGATGGTGGCGTCCGAGACGTTCAGGGCGAGGCTGACGCCGACCTTGCGGGCGAGGTCCAGCCGCTCCTCGCTCACGTCGGTGATGACGACGTTGCGGGCGCCCGCGTGCCGGGCCACGGCGGCGGCCATCAGGCCGATGGGTCCGGCGCCGGTGATGAGGACGTCCTCGCCGACCAGCGGGAAGGACAGCGCGGTGTGCACGGCGTTGCCGAACGGGTCGAAGATCGCGGCGACGTCGAGGTCGACGGGGACGCGGTGCACCCAGACGTTGCCGGCGGGCAGGGCCACGTACTCGGCGAACGCCCCGTCCCGGCCGACGCCGAGGCCGACGGTGGCGCGGCACAGGTGGCGCCGTCCGGCCAGGCAGTTGCGGCACTTGCCGCAGACCAGGTGGCCCTCGCCGCTGACGCGGTCGCCGGGCTTGACGTCGGTGACGTCACGGCCGGTGTCGACGACCTCGCCGACGAACTCGTGGCCGACGACGAGCGGCGTGCGGATGGTCTGCCGCGCCCAGCCGTCCCAGGCCCGGATGTGCAGGTCGGTGCCGCAGATGCCGGTGCGCAGCACCTTGATGAGGACGTCACCGGGTCCGACGACGGGCTCCGGGACGTCCGCGAGCCACAGCCCGGGCTCCGCCTTCTCCTTGACCAGCGCCTTCAACGCTTCGGCTCCTGACGGGGTGAGGTCCCGGCGCCGGGCACGCCGAAGCGGCCCGCGTCCGGGGAGGGGAGGGGAATCGCACAGCAATCTGCCGTACGTCACCGCCCCCGGTCCATCGAGCCTTTCTTAAACCCGCCCGCAGCTTTCCTTCACGCCGTCCGCGCGGGCCGCCGCGCAGGCCGGTCCCCGCTCACAGGGGCAGCCCGTCCTCCGCGCTGCGCTCGATCCGCCGGACCAGGTCGGCCGCCGCCGACTTGATCGTCGCCAGGCCCGCGGTCCCCCAGGTCCGGGGTCGCACGTCGGCGGCCGACACCGTGCCGAGGACCGTCCCCGTGCTGTCGATGAGCGGGGCGCCCAGGTAGGAGCGGATGCCGAAGGCGTCGACGACCGGGTTGCCCGCGAAGCGCGGGTAGTCGCGCACGTCCTCCAGGACCAGCGCCTTGCGCCGGACCACCACGTGGGGGCAGAAGCCGTGGTCACGGGGCTGGACCCGGCCGAACTCGGGGCGGCTCCCGTCCGCGCCGGTCACCGGCGCGGCGTCCGGCACCCGCAGGCCCGCGAAGAACTGCCCGCCCTCCACCAGGAAGTTGACCATGGCGTACGGCGCCTCGGCGAGGCCGGCGAGGTGGCCGGCGAACGCGTCGAGGGCCGGATCGGGGCGCTCCGCCAGGCCGAGCGAACGCAGGCGCCGTACCCGGGCGGGGGCCTCCCGGTCCTCGGGGGTGAGCAGCAGACGTCCGGCCGGGCGCGGCGGGTCGTAGCTCATGGGCGGACTCCGGCGCCGAACCCCGGGACGGGGGCCGGGGTGTGGGCGATGAGGTGGCGTACGAGGGTGAGCAGTGTCTGGACGCCGGAGCTGGAGATCCGGGCGTCGCAGCGCACGATGGGGATCTCGGGGTGGAGGTCCATGGCCGCGCGCACCTCCTCGGGGTCGTAGCGGTAGGAGCCGTCGAACTCGTTGATCGCGACGACGAAGCCGAGGCCGCGCTCCTCGAAGAAGTCGACGGCCGCGAAGGACTCCTCCAGGCGTCGGGTGTCCGCGAGGACCACCGCCCCGAGCGCGCCTTCGCACAGTTCGTCCCACATGAACCAGAACCGTTCCTGGCCGGGCGTTCCGAACAGGTACAGGACGTGTTGGGCGTCGAGGGTGAGGCGGCCGAAGTCCATGGCCACGGTCGTTTCGAGTTTGTTCTCGATTCCGTCGAGGTTGTCGGTCGCGGCGCTGACCGTGGTGAGCAGTTCCTCCGTGCTCAGCGGCGCGATCTCGCTGACGGCGCCGACGAAGGTCGTCTTGCCGACGCCGAATCCGCCCGCCACGAGGATCTTCAGGGCGGTGGGGAACGGGTCGGCGCCTTCGCCGTGGGCGTGGTCAGAGCTGTCGTCGTAGTCCATCGAGCACTGCCTCCAGAAGGGCCCGGTCCGTGGGGTGGTGGTGGAACGCGGCGGGGGGTTTGGTGGTCAGCGCGCCGCAGTCGACGAGGTCCGAGAGCAGCACCTTGGTGACCGCCACCGGAAGCCGCAGACGGGCGGCGAGTTCGGCGACCGGGAGGGGTCCGCGGCACAGGTCGAGTGCCTGGGTGTGCTCGGGCCCGAGGTAGCCGAGGGGGGTCGCCCCGGTGGCCATGACCTGGGACATCAGGTCGAGCGCGACGGTGGGCCGGGTACGGCCGTTGCTGACGGTGAAGGGGCGCACCAGCCGTCCGGCCGCGTCGTCGAGCCAGGGCCCGTCGCCGGCCGCGGCCACCGTCAAGGCCTCATCGCCGGGGGTTCGACGGCGTGCTGCCGGGGCGCGGTGACCAGGTAGGGGCGGACGCTCTTGACCAGCATCGCCATCTCGTAGCCGAGTACGGCCGCGTCGGCCTCGCGGCCGGCCAGCACGGCCAGGCAGGTGCCGGAGCCGGCGGTGGTGACGAAGAGCAGGGCCGAGTCGAGTTCGACGACGACCTGCCGCACGTCGCCGCCGTCGCCGAAGCGGACGCCGGCGCTGCGGCCGAGGGAGTACAGGCCGGAGGCCAGGGCCGCCATGTGGTCGGCGCTGTCGGGGTCGAGGCCGTGGACGGACTTCACCAGTCCGTCGGCGGACAGCAGCACCGCACTGCTCGTGTGCGGCACGCGCTGGACGAGGCCGCTCATCAGCCAGTCGAGGTCGGACACGTGGCCGGTCGGCGCATCGCTCGCCATGGTGGATCGACTCCTTGGGGTACGAAGGTCTGCGGGAGCGCGGGTCGTTCGGGTGGGGGTGGTTGCGGGGGCGGTCGTGGGGGTTGTCGTGGGGGCGGTTGCGGGGTCGGTCATTCGGCGGATGCGCCCGGGGTGCCGTGGGTCGGTGTGAGGGGTGGGGCTTCGGCGTGCTGCTGGGCCTCGGCGAGGCCGATGCCGCGCTGGAAGGCCGCCATCAGGCCGGGGTCGTGCCCGGTGTACTGCTCGGGTTCCTGGCGGGGCGCGGGACCACCGCGCAACTGGGGCGCGATGTGCTCCTGGGCCCGGCGGCGCGGCAGTTGGGGCTTGCCCATGGTGCCCCGCACCGCGCTGTGCCGCGGTACGGGCGGGGTGGCCGTGTGCTCGGCGACGGCACCCCGGTCCTCGGGCCGCACGCCGGGGACGGCCGCGGCCGGGGTGGGCCGGTTCCGGTGGGTGCCGCGCACGGGCAGCGGCACGGGCTCGCCGTCGGCCCTGCGCACCCGCACCGGCTCGGTCACCGCCGGAACGGCAACGGGCGCAGGGCCGGGTACCGGAACAGGCTCCGCAGCGGGCGCGGGGGCGGGAGCGGTCACGGGCGCGACGGGCGACGGACCGGCCGGAGCGGGTGAGTACGCGACCGCCGTCGGCACCGCGGGAGCCACGGCCCGCACCTGCTGCCGGGGCGCCGGCAGGGGCACCGGCCCGGCCACGGCGGCCTCCGTCGGCCGGGCCGCGTCCTCGGTGGGGGCGCCCGGCTCCGCGCCCAGCAGCGCCTGCGGCAGGACCAGGACGGCCTGGACCCCGCCGTAGATGTTGGTCTGCAGCCGCACGGTGATCCCGTGCCGCTTGGCGAGCTGGGAGACGACGAACAGCCCGATGCGCCCGTCCGCCAGCAGGCGGGCGACGTTGACCTGGTCGGGGTCGGCGAGCAGGGCGTTCATCCGGTCCTGCTCGCCGACGGGCATGCCGAGCCCGCGGTCCTCGACCTCGACGGCGAGGCCCGAGGTGACCAGGTTGGCGCGCATCAGCACCTGGGTCTGCGGGGCGGAGAACAGGGTGGCGTTCTCGACGAGTTCGGCCAGCAGGTGGATGACGTCGGCGACGGCGTGGCCGCGCAGGGTGCCGTCGATCGGCGGGACCAGCCGGACCCGGGAGTACTGCTCGACCTCGGCGATGGCCGAGCGCAGCACCTCGGTCATGTCGACCGGGTTGCTCCACTGGCGGCGGGAGACGGCGCCGCCGAGCACGGCGAGGTTCTCGGCGTGGCGGCGGATGCGGGTGGCGAGGTGGTCGACGTGGAAGAGGCCCTTGAGGAGGTCGGGGTCCTCGATCTCGTTCTCCAGCTCGTCCAGGATGGAGATCTCCCGGTGCACGAGGGACTGCAGGCGCCGGGCGAGGTTGACGAAGACCTCCAGCTTCTGTTCGCTGCCCGCCTGGCTGGAGAGCTGGGCGGCGCGGACCACGGCGGTGACGGCGCCGTCGTGGGCCCGGGAGAGGTCGGCGGCGAGCAGTTCGAAGTCGTCGGCGTCGTGCGGCGGCGCGCCGCGCGGGGTGCGCGGGGAGGGGGTCTCGCCCCGGCGCAACGCCTCGACGACCGCGCGCAGTTCGCCCTCCTGGCGTGCGGTGCCGCGGCGCAGGACGCCGACGCGGTCGTGCACCGACCGGGCGGCGCGGTCGGCGGCGACGGCGGCGATGACGACGGCCGCGAGGGTCACCGAGACCGCCCCGGCGAGCACGCCCCACAGGACGGGGCCGGGCCGGGCGCCGGTGGACCGGACGGTGAACAGGACGACCGCGCAGGCGCTGAGCGCGACCGCGACCGGCGGCAGGACGGCGAGCCGCAGGAGCTGGGGCCGTAGGTGCGTCTCGGTCGGCGCTGCGGTGGTACGTGGGGCCGGCCGGCCGTGCCGCCCGCCCTCGCGGCGGTCTGCGCGCGCGGCCGGTGCGCGGAGGTGAGACATCGGTGTCCTCGTACTGGTCCGTGTACTGGTGGGTCGGCCCTACGTCGCCCGACGGACACTGACAGTAGTCGCCTGCCCCTCATGTGCGGTGGGCAGTTGCCAAAGTCCCCCGGCCAACGTCCCGCTCTGGTATGAGGCCTCGTACGACAGCCCGATAAGCCGGATACGCAACCGTTCCGGAACGACGGAGAACCGGTCGGGCTCGATCAAATTCGGTCACCGAGCGTGACGTTGACGGCCAGTCGGACGCGGGCGATGTCCGCCTGCGGGTTCCGGCGACGCGCACTACGGTCCGATGACCCTGCCGGGCCAGGCCGCGACCGTGGAGCGGCATGTCACCGGGGCGGTCTCCTCGGGTGCGCGGGCCCTGCTGGGCGGGCCCGAGTCGGTCCGGGCGCCCTACGTCGCGCCCGTCGCGCTGACCGGAGTGCCCCAGGACGCGGCGGCGACGACGGAGGAGGAGACGTTCGGACCGGTCGTCGCCGTCAACGCGGTGGCCGACGTGGCCGACGTGGCCGAGGCGGTGGCCCGGGTGAACGACTCGCGGTACGCCCTGGGGGCCGCCGTGTTCTGCGGGAACCGGCGCGCCGGGGCCGCGATCGCGGCGCGACTGCGCGCGGGGGCGGTGTCGGTGAACTCGGTGCTGGGCTTCGCGGCCGTGCCGGCGCTGCCGTTCGGCGGTTCCGGGGACTCCGGGTTCGGGCGGATCCACGGCGCGCAGGGGCTGCGGGCGTTCACGTCGCTGCAGTCGACGACCGTGCAGCGGTTCGCCCCGCCGGTCGCGCTGACCTCCTTCGAGGTGCCGGCGGCCGCCCGTGCGCGGGCCGTGCGGCCGGCCCGGGCCCTGCACCTGCGGCACTGAAGCGGCCGGCCGGGCGCCGCGCGGTTCAGGCCGTGAGCAAGGGTGCCAGGCAGCGGCGGGCGAAGGCGCGGGCCTGGTCCGCGTCCTCCGTCTCGATGCAGCCGACGGGGTTGAGCAGGAAGGAGACGGCCACCCGCACCATGAGTTCGGCGACGGGCCGCGGGTCCTCGTCGGGGCGGCCCTCGGCCTGCTGGGCACGCCGCAGGTGGCCCGTCAGGTAGTCGACGGTGGCGGCCAGCGAGGAACCCCCGTGCACGGTCAGGTACGGCAGCACCACCTCGGGCTCCAGGCACAGCAGTCCGCCGAAGAGCGGATGCGCCCGGGTGTGGCCCAGGGCGACCACGAATCCCTCGACGACCCGTTCCTCCATGGTGGGCAGTGCCGCGCCCGCGGCACGCCAGGGGCTCGCCTGGGTGCCGCTCGGGTCGTCATACGTTTCCGGCCGCGGCCTTACCGCCCGCCGGCGAGGCCGAGGTCCCCCTGGCGCATCCCGGCCACGTCCTCGGCGACGCGCGGACGGTGCCACGGCTTGGCGATCGGCCCGGACACCGCCCGCCACCACGCCTCCGCCGGCAACTCCCCCGCCGGCTCGAACGGTTCGCCCGGCCGCGGGAACGCCACCGCCTGGCCGGCCTCCTCGGCCGCGTCCCGGGTCCACTCCCCCGGCTCCGCCCACGCGTGCGGCGCCAGGTTGAAGGTCCCCCAGTGGATCGGCAGCAGCGCGCCGTGGGGCTCGCCGCCCTGGAGGTCGAGGTGGGCGCGGACGCCCTCCTCGGGGGTCATGTGGATGTCCGGCCAGAACTCGGCGTACGCCCCGAGCTGGATCATCGTGGCGTCGAACGGGCCGTGCGCGGCGCCGATCTCCCGGAAGCCGTCGAAGTAGCCGGTGTCGCCGCTGTGGTAGACGCGGTGCCCCTCCCCGGCGACGACCCAGGACGCCCACAGGGTGTGCTGGGTGTTGCGCAGCCCGCGCCCGCAGAAGTGCCGGGCCGGGGTGGCGGTGAGGGTGAGGCCGCCGACGCGGGTCGACTCGTGCCAGTCCAGCTCCCGCAGCCGGCCGGCGGGAACGCCCCAGTGTTCGAGGTGGGCGCCCACGCCCAGCGGCACCGCGAAGACGGTGTCCGTGCCGGCCAGCGCCTTGATGGTCGGCATGTCCAGGTGGTCGTAGTGGTCGTGGGAGATGACGACGACGTCGACGGGGCCGAGGGCGGCCAGGGGCAGCGGGACCGCGTGCAGACGCTTGGGCCCGGCGAAGGGGAACGGGGAGCAGCGCTCGCCCCACACCGGGTCGAAGAGCACGCGCTGCCCGTCGATCTCGGCGAGCACGCTGGAGTGGCCCATCCAGGTCAGCCGCAGTCCGGTGGCGGGCGGCCGGGCGAGGTCGGCCAGGGTGGTGGCGTGCACCGGGACCGGGCCCCGCGGGGACCGGGCCAGCCGCGCCTGCTTGTCGAAGTAGATCTTGGCGAACTCCTTGGCCGACCCGGAGGGCCGGGTCCGTGCGGTACCGCCGGGGTTCTGGAAGACGCCGTCGCGGAAGTGGGGCGATCGGCGGATGCGGGCCATGCGCGCGCCACCCGGGTCCGCGCCGAAGGCCGCGGGCCGCGGCACGCTGAACCCGGGACTCGGGGAACGGAAAGCGGCCACGGTACCTCCAGGTGGAGTGCTTCAGGCGATCGTCGTGCTGGTCTCGTCCTACGCCACTCGAACGACGGATGCCGCGTCCGTGTTCCCGGCCCGGGGTGATCCGGAAGGGCGTCGTCGCACGTTGGGGCGTCTGTATAGGGTGACGGGCGTGGGGAGAGTCCGGTTGAGCGTGGCGGAGCGGCGCGAGGAGCTGCTGCGGGCGGCCGTCGAGCAGATGTCGGCGCGGGGTGTGGCGGCGCTGCGGATCGCCGACGTCGCCGCCGCGCTCGGGGTCAGCAACGCCCTGGTGCTCTATCACTTCTCGACGAAGGAGCGGCTGGTGGCCGCCGCGTTCCGGCACGCCGCCGAGGCCGATCTCGCCCATCTGCACAAGCTGCTCGCCCGCCGCACGACGGCACTGCGCCGGCTGCGGGCGGCCGTGCGGTGGTACGCGCCGACCGGCCGGGCCGAGGGCTGGCGGCTGTGGATCGAGGGCTGGGCGGCGGCGCCGCGCGAACCCGCGCTGCGGGAGGTGACGCGCGAGCTGGACCGGCAGTGGAAGGCGGCGATCGCCGCCGTCATCGCGGAGGGCGCGGCCGCCGGCGAGTTCTCCTGCGCCGAGCCCGAGGCCGCCGCGCTGCGCCTGACGGCGTTGCTGGACGGGCTGGCGGTGCAGCTCACGTCGTACGCGGGCGCGGTGTCGCGGGCCCGGGCACAGGAGTGGACGGACGAGGCACTGGCCCGCGAACTGGGCCTGGAGCGGGCGGACCTGGCGCCCCCGCGACGTCGGGGGGACGCCGCACGGACGCCGGAGACCCGCTCCCGGCTCAGGCCACCGCGGCGATCCGCGTCTTGATGTCGTCCGGCGACAGCGTTCCCTTGGCCGTCACGTGGTCGCCCGACGACTCGCCGCGCAGCCGGCGCCCGATCCACGGGACCAGGTACTCGCGCGCCCAGTGCACGTCGTCGCGGCGCACGTCCAGCGTGCCGCGCGGCGGCAGGGGCGGCCAGGGCTGGTCGGGATCGGCCGGGACGCGCAGGCCCAGGGCCTGTCCGGCACGGAGCGCCACGCGGGTGTGGCCCTCCGGCGACAGGTGCAGCCGGTCCGCGTCCCACGCCCTGCGGTCCTGGACGCCGCGGAGCGACCAGAGGTCCAGCACGGGGCAGCCGTAGCGGTCGGCGACGGCGCGGACGTGTCCGTTGTACGTGGCGATCTTGCCGCGCAGGTGCTTGAGGACGGGCACCCCGCGGGTGTCGAACCCGGTGGTCACCAGGACGGTGCCGGCCGCGGCGGTCAGCGCGGCCACCGCCCGTTCGAACCGCTCGGCGACCTCGTCGGGGTCGGTGCCGGGCCGGATGATGTCGTTGCCGCCCGCCGCGAACGAGACCAGGTCCGGCGCGAGGGCCTCGACCCGCGGGACCTGTTCCGCCACGATCTGGTCGAGGAGCCTGCCGCGCACGGCGAGGTTCGTGTACGTGAAGTCGCCCTCGGGGCGCCGGTCGGCGAGCAGGACGGCCAGTCGGTCGGCCCAGCCGACGAACGCCCCGTCGGGGCCGGGGTCGCCGACGCCCTCGGTGAAGCTGTCCCCCACCGCCACGTACGACCCGATCACTGCTCTGCTGTCACTCTTCGAATCGTCTGCCACGTCGGCCCATGATTCACCTTGGAATGTGACCTACGCGACCGTAGGAAGGGGTTGACGGGCGGTGAGAAAGGCCACGCCTAAAGTGTTCGTCAATTCCGGAATACGGCGGAGGGCGGGTCCGGCGGACACCGGGTACGCCGAAGGCCGGACCCGGGGATCGGGGTCCGGCCTTCGGGGCGCGGCGACCGCGCCGAAGCGGTCGTCAGACGGAGACGCCGTGCGAGCGCAGGAACGCGATCGGGTCGATGTCGGAGCCGTAGTCCGGCGTGGTGCGGATCTCGAAGTGCAGGTGCGGGCCGGTCACGTTGCCGGTGGCGCCCGAGAGGCCGACCTGCTGGCCCGCCGTCACCGACTGGCCGGCGGAGACGGAGAGCGAGGAGAGGTGGGCGTACTGGGCGTAGTGGCCGTCGGCGAGCTTGATGACGACCTGGTTGCCGTACGCGCCGCCCCAGCCGGCGGAGACGACGGTGCCCGCGCCGACGGCCTTGAGGGAGGTGCCGGTCGGGACGACGAAGTCGGTGCCGGTGTGGTAGCCGCTGGACCACATGCTGCCGGACTGGTGGTACGGGGTACCGACGGTGCCGCCCGCGACGGGGGAGGTGTAGCCGCTGGTGGTGCCCGCGGACTGGGTGCCGGTGTTCGAGGACTGCGAGGAGGAGGTCGTCGCGGCGTCCGCCTGCTTCTCGGCGGCGGGCTTCGCTGCGGTCTTCTCGGCGGGCTTCTCGGCGGGCTTCTGCGACGGCGCGGAGGACGGCGCCGACGACTTGGCCGCCGCGGCGCCGATCGACAGCCGGAGTCCGGGGTGGATCAGCGACGGGTCGGAACCGACGGCCTCGCGGTTGTCCGCGTAGAGCTTCTTCCAGCCGCCGTCGACGTGCTGCTCTTCGGCGATCTTCGAAAGGTAGTCACCGCTCTTCACGGTGTACGTCCGGGAATCCGAGTTCTTCTCGGAGCCGTTCGCGGCGGCCTTCTTGGCCGACGTCGGAACGGACTGCACGGACTGCTCGGAAACGGAGTGCGCGGGGGCGGCGTTGGCGGCGGCGGCACCCAGCAGCGGGAGCGCGAGCGCGGCGCCACCGGTTCCGGCGACGGCGATGGTGCGGGTCAGGCGCAGGGCCCTGGTACGGCGGTGCTTACCCTTCGCGGGCATGGCGAATTCCTCTCCGGCGCCTGCGAGGTGAGCTGTCGGGTGCGGGCTGGAGATGCCCGGCCACGTCGGAACGCGGCTTTACCCCAAGCCGTTCCGGGAACCGGAACAGGCAGTTCTACCTGTGGGTCCCCCGCTCCTGCCGTGTACGGGTGGTGGATGAGTGCGGGCTCCGGTCGGCGGCAGGATTAGGCGTCCGTCCGGATCGGTGGTGAACGTAAGGGACCGGGACGCACGGAAACAAGCGAGAGGCTCCCGCGACAGGAGTTTCCATTGATCCTTTACGGGAAAACGCGGTAACACTGCGTCGATTTCCGTCGCACCGCTTTCCTTGAATTCCCTTGGAAATCGGCCCCATTACGTGAACATGACGGACGACGCTCGGTCACGGATATGACGCTGCTCACGCGTCCCCTGCCCACCCACCGCCATTTCAGGGTCAGTTACCACTTAGGTGCCAATTCGGACAGAAGGTCCTTAACGGCACGCACTACCCCGCTCGGAACGGCTTTCCCGTACCGGTCATGCCGTATCGTCGAGTGGCACCCGCCGGCGAGCAGCGGCGGCGGGACGGAGTGGGAGGAGCCCCCGTGACGCAGCAGGTCCCGTCGACCGAACCCGAGCTGAGCGGCGTGCGCAACTTCCGGGACGTGGGCGGACTGCCGACCGTGGACGGTCGGCGGGTACGGCAGGGAGTGCTGTTCCGCAGCGGCCACCTGGCGCACGCCACCGGCGAGGACACCGCGTTCCTGGCCTCGCTGGGCCTGCACACGGTCTTCGACTTCCGCAACGCGGCCGACCAGAAGCTGGAGGGCCCCGACGTCGAGCTGCCCGGCGTGCGCAATGTGAACCTGCCGCTGAGCGACCCGGCGGACGGGGCCGAGTTCTGGAAGATGGTCCGGGACGGAGACCTCGGCCAACTGCACGGGATCCTCGGCGACGGCAAGGGCGCCCACCGGATGATCGCCTCCTACCGTTCGATCGTCACGGAGCGCACCGCGGAGCACTCCCGGATCCTGCACGCGCTCGCCGAGGACAGCGTGCCCGCGCTGATGCACTGCGCGGCCGGCAAGGACCGCGCGGGCCTGTCGATCGCGGTCACCCTGCTCGCCCTGGGCGTCGAGCGCGAGGCGATCGTCGAGGACTACCTGAAGTCCAACGCCACGCACCGCCGCTACAAGGTGCACCGCAGCAGCTCCGACGCCTCCGCCTACTCCCCCGAGGTCATGGAGCTGCTCAGCCCCCTGTTCGACGCGCGCGCCGAGTACCTGGCGGCGGCCTTCGAGACGATCGAGGAGACCTGGGGCGGCGTCGACGCCTACCTGGAGCAGGGGCTGCGGCTCACTCCGGGGACCCGGGAGCGCCTGCGCGAGCGGATGGTGGACTGAGTCACCCCTTCTTCGCGCCTTCGCGGACGGCGGGCGCTACTTGGCGCCCACCTCGAACAGCAGGTAGAGGAAGCCGCCGAAGACGTGCCCCAGGGCGATGTAGATGACCAGCCGCACCCACAGGGCGCGCGGGAACTTGTCCTCGATGGCACTCATGGCGTCTCTCCAGGGGTCGGGCCGAGGCACAGTGCGGCCGTCGGGCTCTGCAGCAGGGTGTGGACGAAGAGCAGCTCGACCCCGTCGGGGTCCTGGGCCGCGATCCGGTGGGGGGTCATGGAGTCGAAGTGGGCGCTGTCCCCCGCGGTGAGCCGGTGCTCGCTGTCCCCGAGGCGCAGCCGCAGCCGCCCCCGCAGGACGTGGAGCCACTCCTCCCCGGGGTGCACCCGCACGACGTCGCCCTGGGAGCCGTGGGGCACCTGGACCCGCAGGGCCTGCATGCCGCGGCCCGGCGCGCCCGCCCGGTAGTACGTCCAGCCGCCGGCGGCTGTGGGTTCCATGTCCGCGGCGCGCACGACGGCGTCCCGGTCGGCGGCCGTCTCGCCCAGCAGCTCGGCGACGGTCGTACCGTAGACACGGGCGAGGGCGAGCAGCATCGGCAGCGAGGGCTGGCGCTGCCCGGTCTCCAGGCGGGAGAGGTGGGCGGGCGACAGCCCCGCGGCGCGGGCCGCCGCCTCGAGGGTGAGGGCGGCCCGCCGCCGCAGCTCGCGCAGCTGGGGCGCCACGGCGGCGACCGCCCCCTCGGCGGGGCCGGTCTCGGAGGAGCTCATGCCTCCATTCAGCCCGAACTTTGCCCAACGGGCAAATTCCTTGCCTCAGAGGCAAAGACCCGCGGGACGGCTCAGCGGTTGGCCACCGCCTGCTTGACCAGGGTCTTCCCGAAGTCCCACATCAGGCCACCGCCGTGGTGCGCGTCCTCCATCACCTCCGTGAAGGCGTCCACGAACCGGTCGGCGTCGTCGGTGTCGATGATCAGCGGCGGGATCAGCTTGATCACCTCCAGGTGGTCGCCGGACACCTGGGTCAGGATCCGGTGCCGCTGCAGCAGCGGCACGACCACCATCTGCGCGAACAGTCCCTTCCGCGCGGCCTGCAGCATCGTCCAGCGGCTGCGCAGCTTCAGGGAGCTGGGCCGGCCGAACTCGATGCCGATCATCAGTCCGCGGCCCCGGACGTCGGCGAGCAGTTCGTAGCGGTCCACCAGCGCGGCCAGCCGGGACTTCAGCCGCTCCCCCACCGCGGCGGCGTTCGCCACGATCTCCTCGTTCTCCATCACGGACAGCACGGCGAGTCCGGCCGCCATGGCCTGCGCGTTGGACCCGAAGCTCGCCGAGTGGACCTGCACCCGGTCCATCGAGGAGTACACCTTCTGGAAGATCCAGTCCTTGCCCAGGGTGGCCCCCACCGGTACGTACCCGCCGGACAGTGCCTTGGCGACACAGACCAGGTCGGGTTCGGCGCCGTCGTCGTGCTGGTAGGCGTAGAACTTCCCGGTGCGGCCGAGACCCGTCTGCACCTCGTCCGCGATCAGCAGCGCCTTGTGCCGGTGCAGCAGTTCCTGCGCGGCGCGCAGGTAGCCGGGCGGGGCCTCGTGCACGCCCTTGCCCTGGACCGGCTCCACGATCAGCGCGGCCACGTCGCCCTTCTTCAGCTCCCGTGCCAGGGCCTCCAGGTCGCCGAGGGGTACGGCGGTGTCGGGCAGCAGCGGGGCGAAGCCCTTGCGGAAGCCGTCCTCGCCGTTGACGGAGAGCGAGCCGGTGGTCAGTCCGTGGAAGGCGTGCGTGCAGTAGAGGATCCGCCGTCTGCCCGTGGCGTAGCGGGCGAACTTCAGCGCGGTCTCGACGGCCTCGGTGCCGCTGTTGCCGAAGAAGACGCGGTCCAGGTGGGGGCTGTAGGAGAGCAGCTTCTCCGCCAGCAGGCCGGGCAGCGGGGGGCAGTCGAACCGGGTCAGGTCCGCGAGGGAGGCGTCGAGGACGTCGTGCAGCGCCTTGCGGACGACGGGGTGGTGGCGGCCCAGGCCCATGACCGCGAACCCGGCGAGCATGTCCAGGTAGTCGTTGCCCTCCGCGTCCCAGAAGTGCGCGCCCTCGGCCCGCTCGTAGACCTTGTCGAAGCCGATGGTGCGCAGCATGCGCGGCAACTGGTGGTTGAGGTGCCTGGCGTGCAGCTCGTACCGCTCGGCCCCGCGCTCGGCCAAGAGCGCGGCGAGGTCGAACTCCTTGGTCATTCAGTTATCTCCTTGCGCTGACATGACGTTCCGTCCGTCGCCGGACTGTTCCACCGCCGGTTCCCCGGCCGGTTCGGCGAGGGCCAGGCTCGCGCCGATCCGGCCGGCGACGTCGACCGGGGTGAGACCGATGTCCGCGAGCACCTCGGCGCGCTTGGCGTGCGCGAGGAACTGCTCGGGGATGCCGAAGCGGCGTACCGGGACGTCGACCTCGGCGTCGCCGAGCGCCAGCGCCACCGCGGAGCCGACCCCGGCGGCGCGGCTGTTGTCCTCGACGACGGCGACCAGACGGTGCCGGGCCGCGAGCGGGGCGAGCGCCGGGTCGACGGGCTTGACCCAGCGCGGGTCGACGACGGTGCAGCCGATGCCGCGGGCCTCGAGGAGTTCGGCGGCCCCGAGGCAGACGGACGCCATGACGCCCACGGCCACCAGCAGCACCTCGGGCCGGTCCGCGGCGTGCAGGACGTCCAGGCCGCCGATCCGGTCGACGGCGGGTACGGCGGGGCCGACGGACTCCTTCGGGAAGCGCAGCAGGGTCGGCGCGTCGTCCACGGCGACCGCCTCGCGCAGCTGGGCGCGCAACTGGTCGGCGTCGCGCGGCGCGGCGATGCGCAGCCCGGGGACGACCTGGAGGACGGACATGTCCCACATGCCGTTGTGCGAGGCCCCGTCGACGCCGGTGACACCGGCCCGGTCCAGGACGAAGGTGACGCCGCAGCGGTGCAGCGCCACGTCCATCAGGAGCTGGTCGAAGGCGCGGTTGAGGAAGGTGGCGTACACGGCGACCACCGGGTGCAGTCCGCCGGTGGCGAGTCCGGCGGCGGACACGGCGGCGTGCTGCTCGGCGATGCCGACGTCCCAGACGCGGTCGGGGAACCGTTCGGCGAAGGGGGCCAGTCCGACCGGGTGCAGCATGGCCGCCGTGATCGCGACCACGTCCTCGCGCTCCTCGCCGATCCGGACGATCTCCTCGCCGAAGACGGAGGTCCAGGACGGACCGCCCGCGGGGCTCAGCGGCTCGCAGGTGAGCGGGTCCATCACGCCGACCGTGTGGAAGTGGTCCTCCTCGTCGCGCAGGGCGGGTTCGTAGCCGCGGCCCTTCTCGGTGAGGCAGTGCACCAGCACCGGTCCGTGGAAGCGCTTGGCGCGGCGCAGCGCCGACTCGACGGCGCCGATGTCGTGCCCGTCGATCGGGCCGAGGTACTTCAGTCCCAGGTCCTCGAAGAGCCCCTGCGGGGCGAAGGCGTCCTTGAAGCCCTTCTTGGCGCCGTGCAGGGCCTCGTAGACGGTGTGGCCGACCAGGGGTGTGCGCTGGAGCACGTCCTTGCCCCAGGCCAGGGCCCGCTCGTAGCCGTCGGTGGTGCGCAGCGTCGCCAGGTGGTTGGCGAGGCCGCCGATGGTCGGGGCGTACGAGCGTTCGTTGTCGTTGACCACGATGATCAGCGGCCGGTCCCTGGCCGCCGCGATGTTGTTCAGCGCCTCCCAGGCCATGCCGCCGGTGAGCGCGCCGTCGCCGATGACGGCGACGACGTGGCCGCGCTCTCCCTGCACCTGGCGGGCCTTGGCGAGGCCGTCGGCCCAGCCGAGGACGGTGGAGGCGTGGCTGTTCTCGATGACGTCGTGCTCGGACTCCTCGCGCGAGGGGTAGCCGGACAGGCCGCCCTTGCTGCGCAGCTTGGAGAAGTCCTGACGTCCCGTCAGGAGTTTGTGCACGTAGCTCTGGTGGCCGGTGTCCCACAGGATGCGGTCGTCCGGCGACTCGAAGACCCGGTGCAGGGCGACGGTGAGTTCCACCACGCCGAGGTTGGGTCCGAGGTGACCGCCGGTGCGGGCGACCGCGTGCACCAGGAAGTCACGTATCTCGTCGGACAGTTCACCGAGTTCCGCCTCGGACAGCGCCTTCAGGTCGCGTGGTCCCCGGATGTTCTCCAGAATCGTCACGCTCGGGCCCCCTTCGGTCCGCGTTTCAGCTCACGGTGACGGACGGCGCCCCCGAGGCGCCGTCCTTCTCCCTCTGCTCCGCGATCCTCATCGCCTCCTCGATGAGGGTCTCCACGATCTTCGACTCGGGGACGGTCCTGACGACCTCGCCCCTGACGAAGATCTGCCCCTTGCCGTTGCCGGAGGCGACGCCGAGGTCCGCCTCGCGGGCCTCGCCGGGGCCGTTCACCACGCAGCCCATGACGGCGACGCGCAGCGGGACCTCCATGCCCTCCAGGCCGGCGGTGACCTCCTCGGCCAGCTTGTAGACGTCGACCTGGGCACGGCCGCACGACGGGCAGGACACGATCTCCAGTCGGCGTTCCCTCAGCCCCAGCGACTGGAGGATCTGGATGCCGACCTTGATCTCCTCGACCGGCGGGGCGCTGAGCGACACCCGGATCGTGTCGCCGATGCCCCGCGAGAGCAGCGCCCCGAAGGCGACGGCCGACTTGATGGTGCCCTGGAAGGCGGGCCCGGCCTCCGTCACCCCCAGGTGCAGCGGGTAGTCGCACCGGGCGGCGAGTTGCCGGTAGGCCTCGACCATCACGACCGGGTCGTTGTGCTTGACCGAGATCTTGATGTCCCGGAAGTCGTGCTCCTCGAAGAGCGACGCCTCCCACAGGGCGGACTCCGCCAGCGCCTCGGGGGTCGCCCTGCCGTACTTCTGCAGCAGGCGGCGGTCGAGGGAGCCGGCGTTCACGCCGATGCGGATGGGCGTGCCGTGGTCCTTCGCCGCCTTGGCGATCTCCTTGACCTTGTCGTCGAACTGCTTGATGTTGCCCGGGTTCACACGGACCGCCGCACAACCGGCCTCGATCGCCGCGAAGACGTACTTCGGCTGGAAGTGGATGTCCGCGATCACCGGGATCTGCGACTTCCTCGCGATCACCGGCAGCGCGTCGGCGTCGTCCTGGGTGGGACAGGCCACCCGGACGATCTGGCAGCCGGCGGCCGTCAGCTCGGCGATCTGCTGGAGCGTCGCCCCGATGTCGGACGTACGGGTGGTCGTCATGGACTGCACCGACACCGGGGCCCCGCCCCCGACCGCCACCGGCCCGACCTGGATCCGCTGCGACACGCGCCGCTCGGCGATCGGCCGGACCGGTACCTCGGGAAGCCCCAAGGGGATGGCGGTCACGACGTCACTCCCGGTTCGAGGAGACGGTCTCGCGCATGGCGCGCAGGGACTCCTTGAGCGAGCCCATGGTGGCCAGGACGGCGGTGGGCTCGTAGCCGCAGTGCGCCATGCAGTTGTCGCAGCGCGGGTCCTTGCCGCGGCCGTACTTGTCCCAGTCGGTCTTCTCGATCAGCTCCCGGTACGTCGGCACGTATCCGTCGCTCATCAGGTAGCAGGGGCGCTGCCAGCCGAAGAGGGAGTAGTTCGGGATCGCCCACGCGGTGCAGGGGAAGTCGACCTTGCCCTCGAGGAAGTCGAGGAACAGCGGGGAGTGGTTGAGCCGCCAGCGGGCGCGGTTGCCGCCGGAGAAGGCCTTCCGGAACAGCTCGCGGGTCTGCTCCACGCCCAGGAAGTGCTCCTGGTCGGGCGCCTTCTCGTAGGCGTAGGCGGGCGAGATCATCATCTCGTCGACCTTGAGGTCGTCGTTGAGGAAGTTGAGCACCTCGACGATGGTCTGCGGGGTGTCGGTGTTGAAGAAGGTCGAGTTGGTCGTGACCCGGAAGCCGCGCCGCTTGGCCTCCTTGATGGCCTCCACGGCCTCGTCGAACACGCCCTCCTTGGCCACGGACTCGTCGTGCCGCTCGCGCAGCCCGTCGATGTGCACCGCGAAGGCGAAGTACGGCGAGGGCTTGAACTTGTCCATCTTCTTGCGCATGAGCAGCGCGTTGGTGCAGAGGAAGACGTACTTCCGCTTGGCCACCAACTGCCGCACGATCTCGTCGATCTGCGGGTGCATCAGGGGTTCGCCACCGGCGATGGAGACCATCGGCGCACCCGATTCCAGCACCGCCCCCACGGCCTGCGCGACCGGCATGCGCTGCTTGAGCACACCGGCGGGGTGCTGGATCTTGCCGCACCCCTCGCACTTCAGGTTGCAGGCGAAGAGCGGCTCCAGCTCCACGATGAGCGGGAACTTGTCCCGTCGGCGAATCTTCTGTTCGGCCAGGTATGTAGCGACCTTGATGGACTGGCGCAGCGGCATGGCCATCTGGGCTCACCTCCGGGGTAGCAACAAAGAACGGTGCCATTCGAAAAATGCGGGAAGAACGGATCGGAGCACGCGGAAAGCCGATATTCCACCGCGTACGGTGCCGATCCGGACGAGTTCGTGTTCTGGAGCGTCCACGACCACCCGGACGGCCGCAACCGGGCGCGGGCCCGTCCGGACGGCGCTCAGGAGCGTGGCCGCGGACTCCATGTCCACGGCGATCGCGCCGGTCGCGAGCAGGTCGGCGCGTTCGGTGCCGCGGACGACGTGGTCCGAGCCGGTCAGCGGCCCGGTGTGGACGGTGCGCCCGGGAACGGTTCGCGCGAGTTCCTTGACGAGCCGGTCGGTCGCGACGCAGGCGACCGTGGAGCGCGGGTCCCGGGTCTCCTCGGCGACGACGAGGTCGCCCGGGTGCATGCCGGGGGCGAGTCCCGCGCAGAAGCCGGTGGCGAGCACGGCGGCGCCGCCGAGGGCCGGGTCGGCCAGGACCCGGGCGACCGAGCGCTCGGCCGCCTTGGGTCCCATGCCGGTGCGCAGGACGGTGACCGGCCCGCCCGCGCCGGCGCGGTCGCCGGTGCGCAGGGCGAGGTGCTCGATGCCGAGCGCGCAGGCGATCAGCAGCGGGGACGGGCCGGTCCGCGGGGTCATCAGGCGCCCTTCACCTCGGCCGCGGCGGACGTGGCCCGGGCGGCCCCGGCCGTCTTCTTGGCGAAGGGGTCGCCGTGGACGTACCGGCCGAGCGCGGTGAGCGGGAAGACCTGGCGGTAGAGGTGGTAGTTGATGGAGAAGTCCCACGGGAAGCCGGTGCCCGTGAAGTGGGGCTCGTCCCAGGAGCCGTCCTCGCGCTGGGTGGCCGCGAGCCACTCGACGCCGCGCCGCACGGCCGTGGACTCCCGCTCCCCAGCCGCCAGCAGGGCCATCAGCGCCCAGCCGGTCTGCGAGGCCGTCGAGGCGCCCCGCCCGCTCCACTCCCGGACGTACCGGTAGGAGCGCAGGTCCTCGCCCCAGCCGCCGTCCTCGTTCTGGACGGACTCCAGCCAGCGCACCGCGCGGCGGATGGCGGGGTGCGAGGTGGGCAGCCCGGCGGCGGTCAGGGCGGGGATCACGGACCCGGTGCCGTAGACGTAGTTGACGCCCCAGCGGCCGAACCACGAGCCGTCCGCCTCCTGCGCGTCCAGCAGCCACTGGACGCCCCGCTGGGTGCGCGGGTCGTGGGTGAGCCCCTCGACGGCGAGCATCTCCACGACGTGCGCGGTGACGTCGGCCGAGGGCGGGTCGATGACCTCGCCGAAGTCGCAGAACGGCAGCCGGTTGGGGAAGGGGCTGGTGTTGTCGACGTCGAACGCGCCCCAGGCGCCGTTCTTGGACTGCATGCCGAGGTTCCAGCGCACCCCGCGGCCGATGGCCTTCTCCACCCGCTCCGGGTCGTGGTGCCTGACCCGGCGCAGGGCGAGGACCACCTCGGCGGTGTCGTCGATGTCGGGGTAGTTGTCGTTGTGGAACTCGAACGCCCAGCCGCCGGGCGGGAGTCCGGGCCGCTTCACCGACCAGTCGCCCGGGCGCACGATCTGCTCGCCGAGCATCCAGTCGGCCGCCTTCACGAGCTGCGGGTGGTCCTCGGGGACGCCCGCGTCGGCCAGCGCGATGGTGGCCAGGCAGGTGTCCCACACCGGGGACTGGCAGGCCTCGATCATCCGGGCCCCGTCCTCGCGCCACACGGCGAACCGGTCCAGGGACTCCAGGCCCGCGCGCATCACCGGGTGTTCGAGGTCGTAGCCGAGCAGGTAGAGGGCGATGACCGAGTAGACGGCCGGGGGCTGGATGCCGCCCCAGCAGCCGTCGTTCTCCTGCCGCTCGATGATCCAGCGGGCGGCGGTGTTCATCGCGGCCTTCCGCAGCCGGCGCGGTGCGACCCTGCGGTAGGCGTGCAGGGCCTTGTCGATGCGCTGGAAGGCACCGTCCCAGCTCGCCGCCGGTGCCAGCGGGCGCGGCGGGTTGGGCCGGGCCGGGTCGGTGTGCAGCTCGTCCAGCGGGAACGGCGCGGGACGCACCGGACGCTTCGCGGAGACGACGGTGAGCGGCACGATGGTCTGCCGGGCCCAGCAGCCGAAGTCGTAGATGTTGAGCGGGACCCAGGTCGGGAAGTAGATGAGCTCCGGCGGGAGTTCGGGCAGGTCCTCCCACTTCCACCAGCCGAACAGGGCCAGCCAGATCCGGGTGAAGACCCGGGAGGAGGCGATGCCCCCGCGGGAGCGGATCCACTCCGACGCCCTCGCCATGTGCGGGGCGTCCGGCGCGTCGCCGGCCAGGCGGAGGGCGACGTAGGCCTCGATCGTGGTGGACAGCTCACCGGGGCCGCCGTAGAAGGTGGCCCAGGTGCCGTCCTCGCGCTGCTCGCCGCGGATGAACAGGGCGGCGGCGCGGGTGGTCTCCTCGTCCTGGATGCCCAGGAACTGACGCAGGAGCAGGTCCTCGGCGTCCATCGTGACGTTCGTCTCGAGGTCGCCCTTCCACCAGCCCTCGGCGTCCTGCTGGGCGAGCAGGAAGTCGGTGGCACGCCGGGTGGCGCGGGCGGCGGCTTCTGGTACCCCGGCCGCCGCGGCGGGGATCGTGCTGTCGGTGTCGCTGGCCGAGGCTGCCAGGGGCCGCAGGGAGGCCCCGGTGCTTCCGTCGGTCGTCGCTGTCATGGCTTCCCCTTCGTGCAGTGTGCATGTGGTGCGTCTGCTGGGTCCGCCGTCGGCCGGTGCTCGTGTCTCCACGGCACCGGCCGGCGACTACGCGAGGGCTATTCGACCGATAATGATCATCTCTTTCGTACGACGACGAAGTCCGCGAGCGCCGTGAACCGGTCCCGCACCCGGTCGGGCATGTCGACGGCGTCGAGGGCTTCGATGGCGATGGTGTGCTGGCGACGCGCCTCGTCGGCGGTCCACTCCCGCCCGCCCGCTTCCTCGATGAGGGCGGCACGGGCCGCGAACTCCTCCTCGGAGAAGTTCGCGAAGTCACTGGCCTTGGCGTCGGCGGCGAGGATCTCGCCGAGCCGCTCGGAGGCGGGCCCGCCGGCCGCGAGGGCCGCGACGACCGGCAGCGACTTCTTGCGCTGGCGCAGGTCGCTCCAGGTCTGCTTGCCGGTGGAGTCCGGGTCGCCCCAGATGCCCAGCAGGTCGTCGACGGCCTGGAAGGCGAGGCCCAGGTGGTAGCCGTACTTCTCGAGCGTGTCGGCGGTGTGCTCGTCGGCGCCGCCGAGCACCGCGCCGACGGAGCTGGCGCAGGCGAGCAGGGCGCCGGTCTTGTTGCCCTCCATCTCCAGGCACTCCTCGACGCTGACGCGGTCGCGGTGCTCGTAGGAGATGTCCTGGGCCTGACCGTCGATCAGGGACCGGCTGGCCTTGGTCAGCCGGCGGGTGGCACGGCCGGCCTCGACGCTGCCCAGCTCCAGCAGCACCTCGTTGGCCAGCGCGAACAGGGCGTCGCCGACCAGGATGGCCTGGGCGGGGCCGTGCACCTTCCAGACGGTGTCGCGGTGGCGGCGCTGCTCGTCGCCGTCCATCAGGTCGTCGTGCAGGAGGGAGAAGTTGTGCACCAGCTCCACGGCCACCGCGCCGGGCACGCCCACCTCGGGCGCGGCGCCGGTGACCTCGGCGGAGAGCACGGCGAGCGCGGGACGTACGGCCTTGCCGCCGTCGCCGTCCGCGGGGTTGCCCTGGGCGTCGATCCAGCCGAAGTGGTAGGCGGCGACGGTGTCCATGGGAGGGGCCAGTCGGTCGACCGCCGCCCGCAGGACCGGCGTGGCCAGGGTCCGGCCGCGCTCCAGAAGCGCGGTCACGTCCACCGTGGTCCGTCGATCGGCCGTCGGGGCCGGGGGCACAGTGGGCACAGTCTTTCCTCCAGTTGCGGTGCCGGGAGTGCGGGAGTCGGTCCCGCGCGGATCGGCTTTCACGCGGCCTCCTCGAAGAAGTCGGGGAGGAGGCCGCGGGACCGGCCCAGGGCGCCGAGCGCGGCGGCCGCCGCCCCGACGCCGCTGCGAACCGCACTCTCCATGGTCGCGGGCCACCCGGTGGCGGTCCACGCTCCGGCCAGGTAGAGGCCGGGTGCCTTGGTGCGGGCGCCGGGCCTGAGGCGGCCGACGCCGGGGGCCGGGGCGAAGGTCGCGGCGCGCTCCCGGGTCACGAAGAAGTCCTTCACCTCGGCGCCCCGGGTGCGCGGCAGCAGCCGCTCCAGTTCGGGCAGGTACCGCTCGCGCAGCACGGCCACGGGCTCGTCGATCTCGTTCTGCGCGGTCGACTGGGACAGCGCCAGGTACTGACCCTCCTTCAGCCCGGAGGCCTCGGTACGGTCGAACACCCACTGCACCGGGGTGCCGAGCGCCGTGAGGAAGGGCGTGGCGAGCACCTTGCGGTCGTAGACGACGTGGATGTTGAGGATCGGGGCGGTGCCGATCCGCAGAAGATCTTCCGGGGCGTCCAGCGCACCCTCCGGCAGCAGGTCGTGGGCCTCGCGCTGGGGTACGGCGAGGACGACGGCGTCCGCTTCGAGCGTCTCGCCGGGAACCTGAACGCTCCAGCCGCCGTTCTCGTTCACGGAGACGGAGGTGACGCGTGTACGGACCTCGGTACGGACGCCCGCGGAGTCGAGCGCCTTGCGGGCCAGCCGGTCGTGCAGTTCGCCCAGCGGGACACGGGCCCACCCGATGTCGGCCGCTCCCGGGTCGGACAGCAGACCGGTCTTGAACACCATCGCGGCGAGCCCCAGGGAGGCGTCGCCCGCGACCGCGTTGAGGGTGGCGACCCCGACCAGGTCCCACAGGGCCTCGACGGCACGCGCC
Organism: Streptomyces ardesiacus; assembly: GCF_003112575.1. Classification (GTDB taxonomy): domain Bacteria; phylum Actinomycetota; class Actinomycetes; order Streptomycetales; family Streptomycetaceae; genus Streptomyces; species Streptomyces ardesiacus. The sequence goes on along the minus strand of NZ_BEWC01000001.1, from coordinate 572,584 downwards.
GACTGACCGTGCGCGGCCAGCCAGCTGCCGAAGTCCTGGCCGTCCAGGGCCGGGTCGGCCGGGTCGAGCCCCTTGAGCGCGAGCGCGGCACGCCCCACCGAGGCGCGTTCGGCGAGGGAGAGGTGCGGGTAGGCCGCCAGGCTGCGCCCCAGGTGCAGGGGCACGGGCAGCGCGTCGCGCCGCAGTCTGCCGAGCCGGTTGCCCTCGGCCCTGTCCAGGTCGACCACGGGCACGTCGAGACGTTCCTGCACCGGTGCGAGCGCGGCTCCGCCGATCCGGTCGAGGAACCACCGGTAGGCGGTGCAGCAGCGCAGGAACACGTGCTGGCCGTTGTCGACGGTGAGGTCGCCGCGCTGGAAGGAGAAGGCGAGCCCGCCCAGGCGGGGGCGCCCTTCGAGCAGGGTGACGCGCATGCCGGCGTCGGCGAGCGCGAGCGCGGTGGTGACCCCGGCGAGTCCGCCGCCGACCACGACGGCGTGCCCGCCGGGCCCGGAGGCCGGGACGTCCGCGAGCACTCCGCGGTCGCGCGTGCCGTTGCCCTGCGTCATGGTGCGCCCTTCCCTGTCCGGCCGCCGTGGTGTGTGAACGGTGTACGGCTGACCGTCTCAGTCAGGGACGCCGACCGCCACCGGAGGGTTGCCCCCTGCTGTCCGCCGATCGTTGTGCACGGGTCCTGGGTGTCGAGTGTGCCCGGTGTGTCCATCAGGCGCGCCTCCTGACGGCCCGCCGGGTGACGTGCCGGGCGTCGAGGCCGGACAGGCCGCGCACGGCGACGTACGCCTTCTCGCGTCCGGGCAGGGAGACCCGGCCGCGCAGCACGGCCTCCGGGTCGCGCTCGATGCGGTCGAGGAGGCGGCGGTAGATGCCCGCCATGGCGGCCACGCAGGCGCCGCTGCGCCGGTCGAGCATGGGCAGCAGCCGGTAGCCCTCGGCGAAGAGGGCGCGGGCCCGGCGCACCTCGAAGTGGACGAGACCGGCGAAGTCGGAGCCCTCGGGGGGCGTCGGACCGTCGAACCCGGCCGAGCAGCCGAACTTGGCGAGGTCGTCGGCGGGCAGGTAGGTGCGCCCTCCCTCGGCGTCCTCCCGGACGTCGCGCAGGATGTTGGTGAGCTGCAGCGCGAGCCCGAGCGTGTCGGCGTACTCGGGCGCGCGGTCGGCGCCGCGCGCCCCCGGCTCGGTGCCGAAGACGCCGAGCGAGAGGCGTCCGATGGCGCCCGCCACGCAGCGGCAGTAGACCTTCAGGTCGTCCCAGGTCTCGTAGGTCTCGCCCCGCAGGTCCATCTGGACGCCGTCGATCAGTTCGTCGAGGCCGCCGAGCGGGATCGGGAACCTCCGGGCGGCGTGGGCGAGGGCGACGGCGACGGGGTCGGTGTCGTCCTCCTCGACCGCGCCGTCCTGGATCCGGGCGAGCACGGCCCGGGTCTCGTCCAGCCGGGCGACCTTGACGTCGTCCGGCAGCGCCCCGTCGCCGATGTCGTCGACGCGGCGCGAGAACGCGTACAGCGCGGACATCGCCCGCCGCTTGGGCGTGGGCAGCAGCCGGATGCCGTAGGCGAAGTTGCGTGCCTGCTGACCGGTGACGGCCTCGCAGTAGCTGTAGGCGGCGAGCACCGGTGCCGGCATGTTCGCTGACGACTCCACGGTCCCGATCACCCCTCTCCTCGCAGGACCAATCCCGCCTCGCGCAGCAAGCGGACCTTGCCTGACCTCGGCGGGCCGGGAAGTACGTCGTGCTGCGCCGCGGCGATCGCGCTCAACGCGGCCCTTCCGCCCGCCACGAACCCCGCCAGGAGCAGCCGCAGCCTGCCGTGGACGCTACCCACCAGGGGGGCTCCTTCATTCAGCAGGTCCCGGGCGCGGGCGGCCTCGTAGGCGATCAGGGCGCGCACCGACGCGTTCGCGGTGGGAGCCGCGAGGTCGCTCTCCCGGACGTGGAAACGTTTCATGTCCTCGGCGGGCAGGTAGATCCGGTCCCGGCCGAGGTCCTCGGCGACGTCCTGGAGGTGCTCGACGATCTGCAGGGCGGTGCAGATCTCGTCGGAGCGGCGGATCCGTTCGGGGGTCGAGGTGCCGGTGACGGCGAGCACGAGCCGGCCGACCGGGTTGGCGGACAGCTCGCAGTAGGCGAGGAGGTCGTCGTAGGTCTCGTAGCGTGCGACGAGCTGGTCCTGGCGGTTGGCGGCGATCAGCCCGAGGAAGGGCTCGGGGGTCAGCGAGCGGCGGCGCACGGTGGGCACCAGGCGGCGCAGCAGCGGGTGGCGGGGGGTGCCGTCGAAGACCCTGCGCAGGTCCTCCTCGAAGGCGTCCAGCATCACCAGCCGGTCGTCGGCGCGGTCCGCGGGGACGCCGAGGAGTCGGGCGTCGGCGCCGCCGGGGGCGAGGTCGCCGTCGCCGATGTCGTCGACCAGGCGGGCGAAGCCGTACACGGCCATGAGGTCGGTGCGCCAGGCGCGGGGCAGGAAGAAGGGGGCGACGGGGAAGTTCTCGTCGGCTGCCTTGGCGAGGGTGCCCTGCTCCGGGTCGACGGCGCGCGCCGCCTCGGTGGCCGTCATCGCGGGCTGCCCTGGACGGGGACGGCGCACGCTTCGGGGAGCCGGGGAGTTTCCGTAGCCATTGCCGTCACATCTCCCGTTCTACACTGCCGACTCAATACACACTATTTCGGACACGCCGCCCCGCCACCCGCGCGGCAGGCCCGCTCGAGGGTGTCGGGCATTATCGCCCCATGTGCAGCGTTTCGGGACCGGTACAGCTTACGTTGTACAACTCACGGGCGTCCGTCGGGGTGCACGGGCCACCACCACAACACACCGTCCGGCTTCAAGATTCCTGAGAACGCCAGGAGTTGACGTTTCCTTTGCAGAGCCGGGGCCGCGCCGGAAGTGTTCCGGTGCGGCCCCGGCGTGTCGGACTACTTGCCCGTGAACTTCTCGTACTCCTTGAGCACCTCGTCGGTCGGGCCGTCCATGCGCAGCTCGCCGCGCTCCAGCCACAGGACCCGGTTGCAGGTGTCGCGGATGGACTTGTTGTTGTGGCTGACCAGGAAGACGGTGCCGGCCTCCTTCTTCAGCTCCCGGATCCGCTCCTCGGAACGGGTCTGGAACTTGCGGTCACCGGTGGCCAGCGCCTCGTCGATCATCAGGACGTCGTGGTCCTTGGCGGCGGCGATGGAGAAGCGCAGCCGGGCGGCCATGCCGGAGGAGTAGGTGCGCATCGGCAGGGTGATGAAGTCGCCCTTCTCGTTGATGCCCGAGAAGTCGACGATGTCCTGGTAGCGCGCCTTGATCTGCTCGCGGGACATGCCCATGGCCAGGCCGCCGAGGATGACGTTCCGCTCGCCGGTCAGGTCGTTCATCAGGGCCGCGTTCACACCGAGCAGGGAGGGCTGGCCGTCGGTGTAGACCTTGCCGCGCTCGGCGGGCAGCAGGCCGGCGATGGCCCGCAGCAGCGTCGACTTGCCGGAGCCGTTGGAGCCGATCAGGCCGATGGCCTCGCCCCGGTAGGCGGTGAAGGAGACGCCGCGCACGGCGTGCACCTTGCGCACGCCCCGCTCCTCGCCGCGCCTGAGGATGCGGCTGAGCGCGGCGGTGGCGCTGCCCTTGCCGGTCCTGGCGCCGTTGACGCGGTAGACGATGTGCAGTTCGTCCGCGATGACCGTCGGCACCCGCTGGTCCTGCTGCTGCTCAGCCACGGCCGTACCTCTCCTCCGCCTTCCAGAAGTACACGAAGCCGCCCACGGCGAGGACCACGGCCCAGCCGAGGGCGACCGCCCACACGTGCGGCGGCAGGTTCTCGGAGCCGTACCCGTCGATCAGCGCGAAGCGGATCAGGTCCATGTAGACGGCGGCCGGGTTCCACTGGAGCAGGTCGGAGACCCACCCCGGGCTGTCCTTCAGCATGATCGGGATGGAGAACATGACGCCCGAGGCGTACATCCAGGTCCGCATGATGAACGGCATGAGCTGGGCCAGGTCCGGGGTCTTGGCCCCCATGCGGGCCACGATGAGCGCCAGGCCCACGTTGAACAGGAACTGCAGGACGAGCGCCGGCAGGACCAGCAGCCAGGACAGCGAGGGGTAGCTGCCGAAGCCGATGACGACCGCGAACATGACGATCATCGAGGCGAGCAGCTGCTGGAGCTGCTGGAGCGCGAACGAGATGGGCAGCGAGGCGCGCGGGAAGTGCAGCGCCCGCACCAGTCCGAGGTTGCCGGAGATGGCGCGCACGCCCGCCATCGCGGAGGACTGGGTGAAGGTGAAGACGAACACACCCGTCACCAGGAACGGGATGTACACCTCCTTGGGCATGCCGCGGCCCGCCTTGAGGATCAGACCGAAGATCGCGAAGTAGACGAAGGCGTTCAGCAGCGGGGTGGCCACCTGCCAGATCTGGCCGAGTTTGGCCTGGCTGTACTGGGCGGTCAGCTTCGCCTGGGAGAAGGCGAGGATGAAGTGCCGCCGCCCCCAGAGCTGACGGACGTACTCCACGAGGGAAGGTCGGGCACCGCTCACGGACAGCCCGTACTTGGCGGCGAGCCGGGCCGGTGTGAGGCCCTCGTCGGGCGACACGGGCCTGGTCATGGCGACCGTGCCGTCGTGCGTTGTCTCACTCACTGGTGGAAACTTTCGTCTTCGGAAGTGCTCGGCCGCTCGGGCCTGCGTGGACCTCGTGGCCCCGGTCGGGGCCGGAACGCTCTCGGTACGAGCTTGTCAGATCACCGGGGGCCGGCCCAGCCGGGTCAGCCGCCACACCGTACGCCACCGCATGGGCCGACGGGGACCGCACGGGGTGGCCCAGCCCTCGCGGAAGCCGCCGAACCAGGCCTTCAGGGCGGGCCGGGACGGGCGGCGCAGCAGGGTGAGGGCCATCCACACGCCGAGGTAGACCGGGACCAGGAGGGCCGGGAGGTTGCGGCGGGCGAGCCAGACGCGGTTGCGGGCCACCATGCGGTGGTAGACCGCGTGCCGCGAGGGCGCGGTGGTGGGGTGGTTCAGGACCATGTCGGACCGGTAGTCGATCATCCAGCCCGCGTCGAGGGCCCGCCAGGCCAGGTCGGTCTCCTCGTGGGCGTAGAAGAACGCGTCCGGCAGCCCGCCGACCTGGCCGAGGACCCGGGTGCGCACCGCGTTGGCGCCGCCGAGGAAGGTGGTGACCCGGGAGGAGCGCATCGGGTCGGAGGCGCGCAGCCGCGGGACGTGCCGGCGCTGGGTCTCGCCGGTGTCCGGGTCGGCGATGCGGAAGCTGATGATGCCCAGCTCGTCGTCGTCGGCGAAGGCCCGGCGGCACAGCTCGGCGGTGTCGGTGCGGGCGAGCAGGCCGTCGTCGTCGAGGAAGAGCAGGATGTCGACGTCGCCGCCGCCGGGGCCGAAGGCCTCGATGCCGACGTTGCGGCCGCCGGGGATGCCCAGGTTCTCGGGCAGTTCGACGGTGCGCACGCCCTCGGGCACCTCCGGGACGGGGGCGCCGTTGCCGACCACGACGACCTCGACCGGGTCGCCGTCCTGCTTGGCGACGGAGTCGAGCAGGGCACGCAGTTCCTCGGGGCGGTTGCCCATCGTGATGACGACGGCGCCGACCTTCATGGGCGCGCTCACTTCAGCCTGCTGGAGGCGAGGACCGACACCAGGTGCAGCAGCGTCTGCAGCAGCGCGATGCCGGCGAGCACGGCGGTGCCGAGGCGGGTGAAGAACAGGTCGCCGCGCACCTGGTCGACGATCGCGAGGAGGAGGATCAGCAGGGACGCCTCGATGCCGAGGATCAGCCGGTGGAACTTCAGCGCCCCGGCGGCCCGGCGGGCCAGTGCCATGCCGGAGGAGCGGATCTCGGAGGCGGCCTCCTTCACGGGCTCCATCCCGGCCTGGTGGCGGGCGACGCCCACCAGGTCGGTCTCGGCCTTGATCAGGATGGCGCCGAGCGCGGCCAGGGTGCCCAGGAAGGCCCACAGCCAGTCGATGCGTCCGGTGCCCCAGAGGTCGGCGGCGCGCAGACCGAGGCCGACCAGGACCGCGGCGTCGGTCAGGTAGGCGCCGACCCGGTCCAGGTAGACGCCGCCGAGCGAGTACTGCTTCTTCCAGCGCGCGACCTCGCCGTCGACGCAGTCCAGCAGCAGGTAGAGCTGGACCGCGACCACGCCGAGCACCGCGCCCCACACGCCCGGCACGAGCAGCGCCGGGGCGGCGAGCACGCCGCAGACGGTCATCAGGTACGTGAGCTGGTTGGGCGTGACCCTGGTGTTCACCAGGTAGCGGTCGATCCGCAGCGAGACCTCGCGCATGTAGAGGCGTCCCGCCCAGTGCTCACCGCTGCGCCGGTCCTTGACCCCCGCGGGATGGACGACCGGGCGTAGTTCAGCTACCGATGGCCTTGACATAGTCGGCGTACAGGTCCTTGATCTGGTCGGTGGTGAGGTCGAGGTGCTCGAGGATCGTGTAGCGGCCGGGCCGGGTCCGGGGGGCGAACTCCACGGCCCGGAAGAACTCCTCGGGCGTGAACCCGATCTCCTCGGGCAGCACCGGCAGCCCGTGGCGGCGCAGGACCTCGGCCATCTGGGCGGACTCCTCGTGGGCCCCGCGCAGGTACATCGCGAAGGCCGCGCCCAGACCGCACTGCTCGCCGTGGGCGGCGGCGCGGGTGGGGAAGAGCAGGTCGAAGGCGTGGTTGATCTCGTGGCAGGCGCCGGAGGCGGGCCGCGAGTCGCCGGAGACCGACATGGCGATGCCGGTGAGGACGAGTGCCTCGGCCAGCACCTGGAGGAAGTCGTTGTCGCCGATGCCGCCGGGGTGCCGCAGCACGGCCTCGCCGGCCTGGCGGGCCATCGCGGCGGCCAGTCCGTCGATCCGCTCGCCCTTGACGCGGTTGGCCAGCTCCCAGTCCGCGATCGCCGAGACGTTGGAGACGGCGTCGCCGATGCCGGCGCGCACGAAGCGGGCCGGGGCGGCGCGCACCACGTCCAGGTCGATGACGACGGCGATCGGGTTCGGCACGCCGTAGGAGCCGCGGCCCGCGTCGTTGTCGAGGGTGGCGACCGGGGAGCACAGGCCGTCGTGCGCGAGGTTGGTCGGCACGGCGACCAGCGGGAGGCCGATGCGTGCCGCCGCGAACTTGGCGCAGTCGATGATCTTGCCGCCGCCGAGGCCGACGACCGCGTCGTAGTGACCGCCCTTCATGGCGCCGGCCAGCTTGATCGCGTCGTCCAGCGTGCCGCCGCCGACCTCGAACCAGTCGGCGCCGGGCAGGGACGGGGCGACGCGCTCGCGCAGCTTGGCGCCGGAGCCGCCGCTGACGGCGACGGCGAGCTTGCCCGAGTGGGAGATGCGTTCGTCGGCGAGCACGCACCCCAGGTCGTCGAGGGCACCCGCGCGGATGTCCACGACGACCGGCGACGGGATGAGCCTCGTCAGTACTGGCACGCGATCTCCCTGCCCTTGGCGAGGTCGTCGTGGTTGTCGATCTCGACCCACTTGACGTCGCCGATCGGCGCCACGTCGACCTTGAAGCCGCGGTTGACGAGCTCCTGGTAGCCGTCCTCGTAGTAGAGCTGCGGGTCGCGCTCGAAGGTGGCCTTGAGCGCGTCGGCCAGGTCGGCGGCGGCCTCGCCCTCGATGAGGGTGACGCCGATGTACTCGCCGGTCGCCTCGGCCGGGTCCATGAGCTTGGTGATGCGCTGCACGCCCTTGTCGGGGTCGGCGACGACCTTCATCTCCTCCTCGGCGAGGTTCTTCACCGTGTCGAGGGCGAGGATGATCTTCTTGCCGTCGCCGCGGGCGGCGAGCAGGGTCTTCTCGACGGAGACCGGGTGGACGGTGTCGCCGTTGGCGAGGATCACGCCGTCCTTGAGGGCGTCACGGCCGCACCACAGGGAGTAGGCGTTGTTCCACTCCTCGGCCTTGTCGTTGTCGATGAGGGTGAGCTTGACGCCGTACTTCTGCTCCAGCTCCTCCTTGCGGTCGTACACGGCCTCCTTGCGGTAGCCGACGATGACCCCGACCTCCGTCAGACCGACCTCGGCGAAGTTCGCCAGCGTCAGGTCGAGCACCGTGATGCTGTCCTCCGCGCCCTCGGGGCCGACCGGGACCAGTGCCTTGGGCAGGGTGTCGGTGTAGGGGCGCAGACGGCGTCCGGCGCCGGCCGCCAGCACGAGGCCGATCATGCGGGTTCTCCTTCGTCGTGTACGGCGGGTGCGCCGACCTGGTGGGCGGCGACCCAGAAGCGGATGCTCTCGACGAGCACCACGAGTGCCACGGCCACGGCGAGGACCGTGAGCGCGAGCGTGAACTGTGGGGCGGTGAGCAGCACGGCCAGCACGCAGATCACCAGCGTGCGGCCCTCGTGCCCCCCGATGGTCCGCACCAGCCACCGCGGCGGCGCGCCCGCGTCGCCGCGGATGCGGTAGACCGTGTCGTAGTGATGGTAGGCGACCGCGGCCACCAGCCCGAAAGCCGCCGGAAGGGCCCCGTTCACGTCGGCCTTCGCGGCCAGGAAGAGGACGGTGAGGTACTCGGCGGCGCGGAAGAAGGGCGGGACCAGCCAGTCGAGGGCGCCCTTGAGGGGGCGGGCGACGGCGAGGGCGGAGGTCAGCACGTGGACGAGCGCGGCGACGAGCGGCCAGGGGCCGCCGAAGCCGGTGAGCGCGGCCGTGGCGACGACGGCGGCACCGCCGAGGAGGGCGACGGCGGGGACGGCGAAGCCGGGCAGCCTGCGGGCGGCGGGGCGCAGCGCCCTGGCGGCGGCCTCGGCGAGCGGCCCGGAGTCGGCGAGGTCGGCGAGCGCCGTCGCGGCCCGGTCGGTCCGCGTGGCCTTGCGGGTCAGCGACCGCAGGACGCGGCCGGCGGTGGTGTACGTCGCGGAGAACGCGCAGCCGATCAGCAGCGCGTAGAAGGTGATCCGGGGCGTGGTGAGCGCGGTCAGGACGGCGATCATGGCCCAGCGCTCACCGATCGGCAGCACGATCATGCGGCGCAGCCAGACCGTCCAGCCGACGCTGTCGAGCTTGTCGGAGAGGGCCGCGGTGGGGCTGGTGTTGGCGGTGGCGTCGTGGTTGGCCTCGTTGAAGGAGAAGTCCACGACGTGTCGGCAGGTCTGCAGGACCATCGCCCCGAGGGCCAGGGCCCATACGTCGTCGCCGCCGCGGGCGGCGCCCAGGGCCAGGCCCGCGTAGTAGGCGTACTCCTTGGCGCGGTCGAAGGTGGCGTCGAGCCAGGCGCCGAGCGTGGAGTACTGCAGGGAGTACCGGGCGAGCTGCCCGTCGGTGCAGTCGAGGACGAAGGAGGCGATGAGCAGGACGCCGGCGGCGACGAAGCCGCCCCGGGTACCGGTGGCGGCGCAGCCCGCCGCTATGAGCGCGGTGATCAGCGAGGCGGTGGTGACCTGGTTGGGGGTCAGGCCGCGGCGCGCGCACCAGCGGGCGATGTAGCGGGAGTAGGGGCTGATGAAGAAGGTGGTGACGAAGCCGTCGCGGGCCTTGACGGCCGACTTCAGGCGTACGGCCTCGTCGTCGACGGCGGCGACGGCCTGCCGCGCCTCGTTGCGGGCCTGCGGATCGGCGGGGACGGCGGCGACGAGGCTGCCCAGTTCGGGGCGGTGCACGTCGGCGCCGTCGGCGTCGAGGGCAGCGGTGATCCGGTCGGCGAGGCTGTCCACCGCGAGCGCGGTGCCGCCGCCCGCGGAGTTCTCCCGGGCCATCGCGCGGGTCAGCGCCTGGCGGGCGGCGGGCTGGGCGGTCACGGCTCCCGGGACCGCGGCGAGCGGGAAGCGGGGGTCGGTGAGGCCCAGGCGCAGGGCGTGCGCATGGCCCACGAAGCGGGCGTCGACCACCGCGACGCGCTCGTCGCCCGGGACGCGGGCCAGCAGGGTCTCGGTGTCGGCGGCACCGGAGGCGAGGTGCACGTCGAAGCCCAGGGACCGCAGTTCGCTCTCGATCGACGAACCGGGGACCGGCTGACCGGTGAGGATGGCGGTCGGCAACCGAACTCACTCCCTGGTGCCGGCGCCTGGGCGCCGGGCCTGTGCATGGTGGAGCGCCCGTGCCTGGGGCACCCGGGCGGCATGTCGGCAGAGGTTATCGGATGCCGGGAACGCCGCGTTCACCGCCCGTTTCACGGTCGGTCGACGCCGCTTGCACCCGCCTTCGCCGCGATCATCATCGTGGATCCGGGCCCCGCCCCACAAACCGCGTCCCCAACCCGGGCATCGCGGACATCGCACAGGGTCGGCGGTCGTTCGCACAGGGTCAGGGCGACCCTCGGCAGCCCCTCCCCCATGCGGGCGGACGCGGCACCTCCGAATGCCGCGCGACGCCCTGACCTGCGTGGCGTTTGCCCAGGTCAGGGCACATGACAACGGTGTTCAGTGCCGCGTTGCCGGATACCCCCTACCCGTAGTTGACTGTCATCCGGGCGCCGGGTGCCGGACGCCCTCGCGGACAAGGAGGCGGCTTTCTCATGGGGGCAGGGCACGATCACGGGCACGCACACGGGGGGCACGCCGGCGCGACGGTGACCGCCGAGTACCGGGGCCGACTGCGGGTGGCGCTGGCGATCACCGTCTTCGTCATGGTCGTCCAGATCGTCGGCGGCCTGCTCGCCGACTCGCTCGCCCTGGTCGCCGACTCGGCGCACATGGCCACGGACGCGCTGGGTCTCGGCATGGCGCTGCTCGCCGTCCACTTCGCGGGCCGCCCCCCGAGCGACCGGCGGACCTTCGGCTACGCCCGTGCGGAGATCCTCGCGGCCCTGGCCAACTGCGTGCTGCTGCTCGGGGTCGGGGGCTACGTCCTCTTCGAGGCGATCGAGCGGTTCCTCACGCCCGCCGGCACCGACGGCGGACTGGCGATCGTGTTCGGTGTGATCGGCCTGGTCGCCAACACGGTGTCGCTGAGCCTGCTGATGCGCGGCCAGAAGGAGAGCCTGAACGTGCGCGGCGCCTTCCTGGAGGTGGCGGCGGACGCGTTGGGCTCGGTGACCGTGATCGTCTCCTCACTGGTGATCCTGACCACCGGCTGGCAGCCCGCCGACCCGATCGCGTCGCTGGTCATCGGCCTGATGATCGTGCCGCGTACCGTGCGGCTGCTGCGCGAGACGCTGGACGTGCTGCTCGAGGCCGCCCCGAAGAACGTGGACATCGCCGAGGTGCGCGCCCACATACTGGCCCTCGACGGCGTCGAGGACGTGCACGACCTGCACGCCTGGACGATCACCTCGGGCATGCCCGTCCTGTCGGCGCACGTGGTGGTGAACGGCGAGGCACTGAGCGCGATCGGGCACGAGAAGATGCTGCACGAGCTGCAGGGCTGCCTGGGCGACCACTTCGACGTGGAGCACTGCACGTTCCAGCTCGAACCGAGCGGTCACGCGGAGCACGAGGCGCGGCTGTGCCACTGAGGCGCGGCACGCCGCATCGGGGCCGCCGGTCCGTCCGGGATCCGGGGGGCGCGTACGCGGCGGAACGCGCCGTGCGGCGCCCCCTTCCGCTTCCGCTGCGCCACGGCGCCCTCCCGGGCCGGGCGAACCGGGTGGTTCCCGGCGGGCGGCCCCGGGAATGATCTTCCATCGGACCCCTGCTCGGTGTCCGACCGGCCGCCCCCGGTGCCCGCACGGGCACACGGGACATGCGGGTGTGCCGGGAAGTGCCGAGAGTGCCGGATTCGTACGGCACACTTGGGGCGCGAGGACCGATGTGAAGGATGGGTATGCCGATCACTCCTGCCACCGCGACGCCCAGCTCGTCGAACGGCACCGCAGACGCGATTTTGCTGGAACTGGTCGACGAGAACGGCGTGACGATCGGCACCGCGGAGAAGCTGTCCGCGCACCAGCCGCCGGGGCGGCTGCACCGCGCCTTCTCCGTGTTCCTCTTCGACGAGCGGGGGCGGCTGCTGCTCCAGCAGCGGGCGCTGGGCAAGTACCACTCCCCCGGCGTGTGGTCCAACACCTGCTGCGGCCACCCCTACCCGGGTGAGGCGCCGTTCGCGGCGGCGGCCAGGCGGACGTACGAGGAGCTGGGGGTGTCGCCCTCCCTGCTCGCCGAGGCGGGCACGGTGCGCTACAACCATCCCGACCCGGCCTCCGGGCTGGTCGAGCAGGAGTACAACCACCTCTTCGTCGGCCTGGTGCAGGCGGAGCCGCGCCCGGACGCGGAGGAAGTGGCGGAGACGGCCTTCGTGTCCCCGGCGGAGCTGACCGAGCGGCACGCGAAGGACACCTTCTCGGCGTGGTTCATGACGGTGCTGGACGCGGCCCGGCCGGCCGTCCGCGAGCTGACGGGCCCGGCCGCGGGCTGGTGAGCGCGGTACCGCCGCGGGGGGTCCCGCGGCGGTACCCCTTACTGCGGCAGGTCCTGCCCCGGCGCCTGTTTGAGCGGCAGGGCGGCCCAGATCACCTTGCCGCCGCTCGCGGTGTGGGCGACGTCGCAGGCCCCGCCCGCCTCCCGGGTGATCTCGCGGACCAGCAGCAGGCCGCGCCCTCCGGTACGGCCGTGGTCGGTCTCCAGGGCGGTCGGGCGGTAGGGGTGGTCGTCCTCCACGGCCACCCGCACCCACTCGGGCCCGACCGCGACCTCCACGGCGAGCACCGGCGAGAGCACGGCCGCGTGCCGGACCGCGTTCGTGACCAGTTCCGAGACGATCAGCAGGAGTGCCTGCGCGATGTCGTCGGAGACCGGCACGCCCTGGCGCGTCAGCAGGTCGCGCACGGCGTGCCGGGCCTGCGGGACCGAGGCGTCCACGGCGGGGGCGGTGAACCGCCAGACGCCTTCGTACGGCAGCGGCCCGGCGGGCCCCGTCTCGTCCATGGTCCGGTCGCCACCCCTGGGCTCGATTGTCACCACACCCCGAGTGTTGGTAACGCGCCGGGCCGCACCCGGGGCCTGAACACAAGTCAGCAAGTATCGAGCGGTTTCTGATCGCTGACGCCTGATACGCGACTGTTCCTGTCCCGCAGGGTGCCCCCGCCGGTCGCTCGCGGTGAGGGACCGGCGGATAGCATCCGGCCCATGGAGCCGCAGTTGCTGCACCGGGTCGCCGACTCGGTCGCCACCGTCGTCGTCCACCACCCGGCCAAGCGCAACGCCATGACGGCCGCGATGTGGCGGGCACTGCCCCGCCTCCTCGACGACCTGGCCGCCGACGACCGGGTGCGGGCGCTGGTGCTCACCGGCGAGGGCGCGACGTTCTGCGCCGGGGCCGACATCACGACGCTGCGCGAGTCGGCCGAGGAGGCGCAGGAGCTGGCGGTACGGGCCGAGGAGGCCCTCGCCGCGTTCCCCAAACCGACGCTGGCGGCGGTCCGGGGGCACTGTGTGGGCGGCGGGACGCAGTTGGCGGCCGCCTGCGACCTGCGGTTCGCCGAGGAGACGGCGCTGTTCGGGGTGACCCCGGCCAAGCTGGGGGTGGTGTACCCGGCGTCCGCGACCCGGCGGCTGGCGACGCTGACCGGGCCGGCCACCACGAAGTACCTGCTGTTCAGCGGCGAGCTGATCGACGCCGCACGGGCGTTGCGCACCGGCCTGGTGGACGAGGTGCTGCCGCAGGGCGAACTCGGCAAGCGGGTCGCGGAGTTCACGCGGGTCCTGGCGTCCCGCTCCCTGCTGACGCAGGCGGCGGCGAAGGAGTTCGCCGACGGACGCACCGACCGGGACGCCCACTGGGCCGCGCAGGCCCGCGGCAGCGGCGACACCGCGGAGGGCGTCGCCGCCTTCCTGGAACGCAGGCAGCCCCGCTTCGGCTGGAGCGGGCCGGCGCCGGGATGAAACGGCTCCGGCCGCGCGACGCCCCGACGAGGTGCCCGGGGCGCCTGGGCCGGTGATCCGGCCGCACAGGCGCGGTCCCCGGCCGCCGGCGGCGGAGGCACCCTTCCTTTCCTCCCCCGCGCCGCAAGGCCCCGGACGGCGTACTGAGCGGTTGGTAACGTGCGTGCATGACAACTGCCGCGATCGACGCACGCGCGGGCCGCCGCTGCCACAACGCGCTGAACTCCCTGCACTCGACGCACTACTTCTCCCCCGACCTGGGCCGGGAGCTGGGCGCCCTCGGGATCACCGAGGCCCGGGCCGTCAACTTCGCGGTGCGGGCCGCCGCGCTGGGTCCGGTCGGCGCCGGCACCGTGACGGCGGCGTTCTACAACTACAAGCACGGCCTCGTCGCCCGGCACGTGCCCGCCGTGTGGGAGAAGGTCACGCCGGAACAGGTCCTGGCGGCACGTCTGCGCGCCGTGGACGCGACGCTGCGCCGCCTGCTGGGCGAGGAGGCCGTGGCGTCGCCCGAGATGGCGGAGGCGGCCGAGCTGGCGCTGCGCGCCGCCGAAGGCTGCTCGCGCGGCGCCCGCCCGCTCTACGCGGCCCACGCGGATCTGCCCGTGCCCGACGCCCCGCACCTCGCCCTCTGGCACGCGGCGACGCTGCTGCGCGAGCACCGCGGCGACGGGCACCTCGCCGCGCTGCTGACCGCGGGGCTGGACGGCCTGGAGGCGCTGGTGACGCACACCGCGACCGGCAGGGGCCTGGCACCGAAGTGGGTCTTCACCACGCGCGGCTGGACCCGGGAGGAGTGGGACGCGGCCGCCGGCCGGCTGCGCGGGCGCGGGCTGGTCGACGCGGCGGGCGAGCTGACCGAGGAGGGCACGGCCCTGCGCGAGGGGATCGAGCGGGAGACCGACCGGCTGGACGCGGGCCCCTACGCCCACCTGGGCGCCGACGGCGTGGCACGCCTGACGGAACTCGGGTCGGCCTTCGCGCGTACGGCGATCGGGGCGGGCGCCTTCCCCGCGGACCTGTTCGCCAAACGCTGACGCGGCCGACGACACGCCCGGGCGCACGACGGGGCACGACGGCGTACGGGCGGGCATGCGGCGCCGGTACGGAGGTACCCGTACGTCTCCCGGCCGGGGCGGCCGGGAGACGAAAGGGGCAACTCGTGTTCCGTGCCATCGCCGACGTACTGCGCCAGATCGGTGGCGCAGTCGCCACCGTGGTGACGCTTCCCTTCCGGGCCCTGGCCCGGCTCTTCGGCGGGGCCTCGTCCGCCGGGCGGGGCCGCCGGGTCTGACCCCGGCCCCCTCCGCGCACCGGTTCCGACCGGCCCGGACGGCGCCCTGATCCCCGATTGTCGTCGCCACCTGCCACAATTGCCGCGCAACCTCAGTGAGAAGGCGGTACGGGATCGTGACGACACCCGGGTCCAACGCGTCCAGCACGTCCATCGACGTAGGGACCATCGAGAGCAGGATCGCCGACGAGCTCGGCGTGCGGGAGCGGCAGGTGAAGGCCGCGGTCGAGCTGCTGGACGGCGGCTCGACGGTGCCCTTCATCGCCCGCTACCGCAAGGAAGCGACCGAGATGCTCGACGACGCGCAGCTGCGCACGCTCGAGGAACGGCTGCGCTACCTGCGGGAGCTGGAGGAACGGCGCACCGCGATCCTCGACTCGGTACGGGAGCAGGGCAAGCTCACCGAGGAGCTGGAGGCCCGCATCCGCGGCGCGGAGACCAAGGCGCGGCTGGAGGACGTCTACCTGCCCTTCAAGCCGAAGCGGCGGACGAAGGCGCAGATCGCGCGCGAGGCGGGTCTGGAGCCGCTGGCCGAGGGCCTGCTCGCCGACGCGTCGGTGGACCCGTCGGCCGCGGCTGCCGCGTTCGTCGACCCCGACAAGGGGGTGGCCGACACCCAGGCCGCGCTGGACGGGGCGCGCGCGATCCTCACGGAGAAGTTCTCGGAGGACGCCGACCTCATCGGCGAGCTGCGCGAGCGCATGTGGGGACGCGGGCGGCTCGCCGCCCGGGTGAAGGAGGGCAAGGAGGAGGCGGGCGCCAAGTTCGCCGACTACTTCGACTTCGCGGAGCCGTTCACCGACCTGCCCTCGCACCGCGTCCTCGCGATGCTGCGCGGCGAGAAGGAGGACGTGCTCGATCTCGTCCTGGAGCCCGAGGAGCCCACCGACGGTCCCTCCTCCTACGAGGCGATCGTCGCGAGCCGGTTCGGGATCGCCGACCGCGGCCGGCCGGCCGACAAGTGGCTGGGCGACACCGTCCGCTGGGCCTGGCGCACCCGCATCCTGGTCCACCTCGGCATCGACCTCAGGCTGCGCCTGCGCACCGCCGCGGAGGACGAGGCGGTCAACGTGTTCGCCGCCAACCTGCGCGACCTGCTGCTGGCCGCCCCGGCCGGCACCCGCGCGACCCTCGGCCTGGACCCCGGTTTCCGTACCGGCGTGAAGGTCGCCGTGGTCGACGCGACCGGCAAGGTCGTGGCCACGGACGTGATCCACCCGCACGTCCCGGCCAACCGGTGGGACGAGGCGATGGCCAAGCTGGCGCGGCTGGCGAAGGAGCACGCGGTCGAGCTGATCGCCATCGGCAACGGCACGGCCTCCCGCGAGACCGACAAGCTCGCCGGGGAACTGATCGCCAAGCACCCGGAGTTGAAGCTCACCAAGGTGATGGTGTCCGAGGCGGGCGCCTCCGTGTACTCGGCCTCCGCCTTCGCCTCCCAGGAACTGCCGGACATGGACGTCTCGCTGCGCGGCGCGGTCTCGATCGCCCGGCGGCTGCAGGACCCGCTGGCCGAGCTGGTGAAGATCGACCCGAAGTCGATCGGCGTCGGCCAGTACCAGCACGACCTGTCCGAGGTGAAGCTGTCCCGCTCGCTGGACGCGGTGGTCGAGGACTGTGTGAACGGCGTGGGCGTGGACGTCAACACGGCCTCCGCGCCGCTGCTGGCCCGGGTCTCCGGCATCACCTCAGGGCTCGCCGAGAACATCGTGGCGCACCGCGACGCGAACGGGCCGTTCACCTCCCGGACCGCGCTGAAGAAGGTGTCGCGGCTCGGCCCCAAGGCGTACGAGCAGTGCGCGGGCTTCCTGCGGATCCGGGGCGGCGACGACCCGCTGGACGCGTCCAGCGTGCACCCCGAGGCGTACCCCGTGGTGCGGCGGATGGTGAAGACCGCCGGGCAGGAGGTGGCCGGGCTGATCGGCAACACGTCGGTGCTGCGATCGCTGAAGCCGGAGCGCTTCGTGGACGAGACCTTCGGTCTGCCGACGGTCACGGACATCCTGCGCGAGCTGGAGAAGCCGGGGCGCGACCCCCGGCCCGCCTTCAGGACGGCCACCTTCAAGGAGGGCGTGGAGAAGATCTCCGACCTGGCGTCCGGGATGGTGCTGGAGGGCGTCGTCACGAACGTCGCCGCGTTCGGGGCGTTCGTGGACGTCGGTGTCCATCAGGACGGCCTGGTGCACGTGTCCGCGATGTCCCGGACGTTCGTGAAGGATCCGCGGGACGTGGTGAAGCCCGGGGACATCGTGAAGGTGAAGGTGATGGACGTCGACATTCCGCGCAAGCGGATCTCGTTGACGTTGCGGTTGGACGACGAGGCCGCGGCGCAGGGGGAGCCCAAGAAGGAACGGGGCGGCAGGCCGCCTCGGCAGAGGCAGCAGCGGCAGGGCGGCTCCGGGGGCGGGAAGGGGCGGTCGTCGTCGGCGCCCGCTCCGTCCAACGGGGCGATGGCGGACGCGTTGCGGCGGGCCGGGCTGGCGTAGGCGCCGGGCACCGGGGCGGGCGGGGTGCGCGGACCCGGCGCCCGCCGGGTGCCACCCACTCCCGGCTCCGCCCGGGCGGGAGGTGCCCCCACCGCCCGCCCGGGCCGCCCCGGGGCACCGCCCGGGCCCTCCGGGCACTGGGGGCGGCACGGCTGCCCGCCGTGCGAACGGCCGCGACCGCCTGCTGCTACGTGCGTTCCACCACCTTGCCCTCCGTCACCTCCAGACGGCGGGTGACCTGCACCGCGTCGAGCATGCGGCGGTCGTGGGTGACGAGGAGGAGGGTGCCCTCGTAGGTGTCCAGGGCCGATTCGAGTTGTTCGATGGCCGGGAGGTCGAGGTGGTTGGTCGGCTCGTCCAGGACCAGGAGGTTGACGCCCCGGCCCTGGAGGAGGGCGAGGGCGGCCCTGGTGCGTTCGCCGGGTGAGAGGGACGACGCCGGGCGCGTGACGTGGTCGGCCTTGAGGGCGAACTTGGCCAGGAGGGTGCGGATCTCCGCGGGTTCCGTGTCGGGGACGGCGGCGCGGAAGGCGTCGAGCAGCGTCTCGGGGCCGTGGAAGAGCTTGCGGGCCTGGTCGACCTCGCCGAGCAGGACCCCGGAGCCGAGGGCCGCGTGCCCGGCGTCGAGGGGGACCCGGCCGAGGAGGGCGCCCAGGAGCGTGGACTTGCCCGCGCCGTTGGCCCCGGTGACCGCCACCCGGTCCGCCCAGTCGATCTGGAGGGAGACCGGGCCGAGCACGAAGTCGCCGCGCCTGACCTCGGCGTCGCGCAGGGTGGCGACGACCGCGCCCGAGCGGGGCGCCGACGCGATCTCCATGCGCAGTTCCCACTCCTTGCGCGGTTCCTCGACGACCTCCAGGCGTTCGATCATGCGCTGGGTCTGGCGGGCCTTGGCGGCCTGCTTCTCGCTGGCCTCGCTGCGGAACTTGCGGCCGGCCTTGTCGTTGTCGTTGGCCGCCTTGCGCCGGGCGTTGCGGACGCCCTTGTCCATCCAGGTGCGCTGCATCTGCGCCCGGTCCTGGAGGGAGGCGCGCTTGTCGGCGTACTCCTCGTAGTCGTCCCGGGCGTGGCGGCGGGCCACCGCGCGTTCCTCGAGGTACGCCTCGTAGCCGCCGCCGTAGAGGTTGATCTGCCGTTGGGCCAGGTCGAGTTCGAGGACCTTGGTGACGGTGCGGGTGAGGAACTCGCGGTCGTGGCTGACGACGACGGTGCCGGCGCGCAGGCCGGTCACGAAGCGTTCGAGGCGGTCCAGGCCGTCGAGGTCGAGGTCGTTGGTCGGCTCGTCGAGGAGGAAGACGTCGTAGCGGGAGAGGAGGAGGGAGGCGAGACCGGCGCGGGCGGCCTGGCCGCCGGAGAGCGAGGTCATCGGCTGGTCCAGGCCGACGGTGAGGCCCAGTGTCTCGGCGGTCTCCCCCGCCCGGTCGTCGAGGTCGGCGCCGCCCAGGGCGAGCCAGCGCTCCAGGGCCGTCGCGTAGGCGTCGTCGGCTCCGGGGGCGCCGTCGACGAGGGCCTGGGTGGCCTCGTCCATGGCCCGCTGGGCCTCGGTGACGCCGGTACGGCGGGCCAGGAACTCCCGGACGCTCTCGCCGGGGCGGCGCTCCGGCTCCTGCGGGAGGTGGCCGACGGTGGCGGCGGGCGGGGACAGGCGCAGCTCGCCCCGTTCCGGTGTGGTCAGCCCGGCGAGCATCCGCAGGAGGGTGGACTTGCCCGCGCCGTTGGCCCCCACGAGACCGATCACGTCGCCGGGTGCGACGACGAGGTCGAGCCCGGTGAACAGGGAGCGGTCGCCGTGGCCGGCGGCGAGGTCTTTGGCGACGAGGGTGGCAGTCATCAGACCGTAGATCCTAGTCGTGGCCGGATGCCGCCCGGCCGGGCTCCCCCTCGCCCCGGGCCGCCCGGCACCCCCGCGCGGGACCTTCGGCTAACGTCCTGGTGTGGAAACCGAACTGGATGGCGAACTGACCGGTGAAGTCGTCGTGGTCGGCGGCGGGGTGATCGGGCTGACGACGGCCGTCGTCCTCGCCGAGCGGGGCAGACGGGTGCGGCTGTGGACGCGGGAGCCCGTCGAGCGGACCACCTCGGTGGTGGCGGGTGGCCTGTGGTGGCCGTACCGGATCGAGCCGGTCGCGCTGGCCCAGGCGTGGGCGCTGCGTTCGCTGGACGTGTACGAGGAACTGGCGGCGCGGCCGGAGGAGACCGGCGTGCGCATGAGCGAAGGCGTGCTCGGCGAGACGACCCCGGACGAGGTCGGGGCGTGGGCGTCGGCACGGCTGCCGGGGCTGCGGGCGGCGACGGCCGGCGAGTACGCGGGGGTGGGGCTGTGGGCACGGCTGCCGCTCGTCGACATGTCGGCCCACCTGCCGTGGCTGCGGCGGCGGCTGGTGGCCGCGGGCGGCACGGTGGAGGACCGCGCGGTGTCCGACCTGGCCGAGGCGGACGCGCCCGTCGTGGTGAACTGCACGGGCCTGGGCGCCCGGGACCTGGTGCCGGACCCGTCCGTGCGGCCGGTGCGCGGGCAACTGGTCGTCGTGGAGAACCCCGGGATCCACGACTGGCTGGTCTCGGCCGACGCGGGCTCCGGGGAGACGACGTACTTCCTTCCGCAGCCCGGCCGGCTCCTGCTGGGCGGGACGGCCGAGGAGGACGCCTGGTCCACCGAGCCGGACCCGGCGGTCGCGGAGGCCATCGTGCGGCGGTGCGCGGCCCTGCGGCCCGAGATCGCCGGGGCGCGGGTGCTCGCGCACCGGGTGGGGCTGCGGCCGGCCCGGGACGCGGTCCGGCTGGAGCGCGCGGTGCTGCCGGACGGGCGGCGGCTGGTGCACAACTACGGCCACGGCGGCGCGGGCGTCACCGTGGCGTGGGGGTGCGCCGAGGAGGCGGCGCGGCTCGCCTCCTGACGCCACCGGCCCGGTCGGCCGGTCCCGGGGGCCCTCACTCCTCGTGGTGCTTGCCGATCGGGTCGCCCTCCACGTCCGTGCCGGGGCCCGGGCCGATCCGGATCTCGAAGTCGCCCTCGTACTGCTTGTGCCCCTCGACGACGGCCAGTTCGACGGCTTCGGAGGCCATCTCGCCGCGCACGATGAGCGGGTCGCGGCGCAGGTCGCGCATGAGGGCGACGCACATGAGGACCATCACGACGACGAAGGGCGCCGCCGCGAGGATCGTGAGGTTCTGCAGACCGGTGAGCGCGTCCCCCTCGCCGCTGCCGATGAGCAGCATGATGGCCGCGACCGCGCCGGTCACGGCGCCCCAGACGATCACCACCCAGCGGCTGGGCTCCAGGGCGCCCTTCTGCGAGAGCGTGCCCATCACGATGGAGGCGGCGTCGGCGCCCGAGACGAAGAAGATGCCGACGAGGATCATCACCAGCAGGCTGGTGGCGGTGGCGACGGGGTAGTCCTGGAGCACCGCGAAGAGCCGGCCCTCCGGGGTCGTGTCGTCGCCCAGCCGGTGCTGCTCCTGCAGGCGCATCGCGGAGCCGCCGAAGATCGCGAACCAGATCAGGCTGACCGTGCTGGGCACCAGGATGACGCCGCCGATGAACTGGCGGATCGTGCGGCCCCGGCTGATGCGGGCGATGAACATGCCGACGAAGGGCGTCCAGGAGATCCACCACGCCCAGTAGAAGACGGTCCAGCTCCCCAGCCAGTCCGCGACGCCCTCGCCGCCGCTGATCTCGGTACGGCCGGCCATCTGGGGCAGGTTGCCCAGGTAGGCGAAGACCGAGGTCGGCAGCAGGTCGAGGATGAGGATGGTGGGGCCCGCGACGAACACGAAGACGGCGAGCACCAGGGCCAGCACCATGTTCGTGTTGGACAGCCACTGGATGCCCTTCTCGACGCCGGAGATCGCGGAGGCCACGAACGCCGCCGTCAGCACCGCGATGATGCCGACGAGCAGCCCGGTGCTGACCTTGTCCATCCAGTCGAGCTTCTCCATGCCGGAGCCGATCTGCAGCGCGCCGAGGCCGAGGGAGGCGGCGGAGCCGAAGATCGTCGCGATGATGGCGAGGATGTCGATGACCCGGCCGCCGGCGCCGTTGGCGTGCCTCTCGCCGATGAGCGGGGTGAACACCGCGCTCATGGTCTGCCTGCGGCGTTTGCGGAAGGTGCTGTAGGCGATGCCGAGACCGACCACCGCGTAGATCGCCCACGGGTGGAGCGTCCAGTGGAAGAGGGTGGTGGCCATGGACGTCGCCATGCGGTCGCCGGAGTCGGCCGGGCTGGTGCCGGGCGGGGGCGTGATGTAGTGCGCCAGCGGCTCGCTCACGCCGTAGAACATCAGACCGATGCCCATGCCCGCGCTGAACATCATGGCGACCCAGGAGACGGTCCGGAACTCGGGTTCCTCGCCCTCGGCGCCCAGGTGGATGCGGCCGTAGCGGCTGGCCGCGAGCCACAGGGCGAAGACCACGAAGCCGGAGGCGGCCAGCGTGAACGCCCAGCCGCCGTTGTGCAGCAGGCCGCCGAGCATGCTGCTGGAGACGTTCTCCAGCGAGTCCGTGGCGGCGGCGCCCCAGACGACGAACGCGAGGGTCAGGACGGCTGTGACGCCGAAGACGACGCGGTCGGTCCGGGGCCGGTGCTCCTGCCCCGGCAGACCCTCCTCCGAACCGGGCAGGGTGCCTCTCTCATGTTCTTCCTCGTCACGCGGTCGGTCCTGCGTCACAGGCGGCCCCTTCCAGTCGGTGAGGCGGAAAATACCCGTCCGCTACGCCCCTACCACGTAAGGCGCGCAACTCACCTTCTCGGCGTCGGGTTTCGGGGCCCCCTTCGCGGGACGCCGCGCGCCCCGCGCCGCGGGGCTCATGACGGCCGGATGACGATCGTGTGACCGGAGTGGCCGTGGACACGACAGCGCGCACCGGGGCTGAATAGGCTCCGAACAGACTTCGTGCCCCTACGACTTGGAGCTTTCGTGCACCGCAGATTCATCGTGCCGGGCGCACTGGGCGCCGCCTCCCTCATGCTGGCGATCCCGGCGTCGGCGGCGGCCCACTCCCCCGGCGCTCCGGGCATCGGCGACCCCTACTACCCGGCCTACGGCAACGGCGGATACGACGTCTCGCACTACGACCTGCGTCTGACGTACCAGCCGGCCACGGACCGGCTGGAGGGGACGGCGACGATCCTGGCCCGCACCACCGCGGACCTGTCGCGGTTCAACCTGGACTTCCTGCTGGACGTCGGCGAGGTGCGGGTCAACGGCGCGAAGGCGTCGTTCACGGCCTCGGGCGAGCAGGAACTGGAGATCACTCCGAAGAAGCCGCTGGACAAGGGGGTGCCCCTCACCGTCGTCGTCCGCTACAGCGGCGTGCCGTCCTCCAAACAGGCCTTCGGATTCACCAGCTGGCACCGCACCCCGGACGGCGGGATCGCCGCGAACGAGCCCGAGGCCGCGGCCTGGTGGTTCCCGAGCAACGACCACCCGCTCGACAAGGCCACCTACGACGTGTCGGTGCAGGTGCCGGACGGCACCCAGACGATCTCCAACGGCACCCTCCAGTCGACGAGTTCGCGGCTGGGCTGGACGCGCTGGAACTGGCGCTCGGACAAGCCGCAGGCCACGTACCTGGCCACACTGGCGATCGGGAAGTTCGACCTCACCACCGGCACCAGCGAAAGCGGCATCCCCGTCGTCAACGCCTACAGCAGGGACCTGGGCGCGAACGACGGCGCCGCACGGGCCAGCGTGGAGCGGACCGGGGAGGTCGCCGACTGGCTGAGCGGCTACTTCGGGCCGTACCCCTTCGACGCGCTCGGCGGCTACGTGCCGAACACGACCACGGGGTACGCGCTGGAGACGCAGACCCGGCCGTTCTACAGTCCGCGGCAGTTCGCGAACGGGTCGAACGTGTCCGTCGTCGTGCACGAACTGGCCCACCAGTGGTACGGCGACCTGGTCTCGGTGCGCGGCTGGAAGGACATCTGGATCAACGAGGGCTTCGCGCGGTACGCGCAGTGGCTGTGGTCCGAGCACGAGGGCGAGGGCACGGCGCAGGAACTGGCCGACTACACGTACGCCTCGCACCCGGCCGACGACGCCTTCTGGACGGTACGGCCCGGCGACCCCGGTCCGGAGAACCAGTTCGACGCCGCCGTCTACGAACGGGGCGCGCTGGCCGTGCAGGCGCTGCGCAACGAGATCGGGGACGACGCCTTCTTCACCGTCCTGAAGGGCTGGCCCGCGAAGTACGCGCACGGCAACGCGTCCGTCGCCGACTTCCAGCGGTACGCCGAGGAGGTGTCGGGCAAGCCGCTGGCCGCGCTGTTCGACACCTGGCTGTTCCAGCCGTCCAAGCCGGACGCCCCGGCGGCGCACGCCCGGTCGCTCGCGAAGACCACCGAGGCGCCGGCGCAGCCCCGCTCGTGGCGGAAGATCGCCGCGACGAACGACGTGCACGCGCACTGAGCCCCGGCGGCCTCAGGCGGTGTCCCCGTGGTCGTAGACGGTCACGGGGATGCCGCGTCCGGTGAGCCGCTCCGTGATCAGTGGCTCCACGCGGGACCACGTGCCGCCGGCGAGGCCGCAGCCCATGCGGGGCATGTGCACGGAGGCGTCCAGCTCGGCCGCCCCGCCGGCGAGGCGGCCGAGGGCGGTGCCGAGGGCTTCGTAGCGCAGGGGCACGCCCTTGCTGCCCCTGCGCATGCCGTGCTGGCCGATCATGTTGGCCACCCACACGTACGGCCCGACCTGGACGAACTGGACGGCGCCCAGGGCGAAGTCGTTGGCCGCACGGTCGCGGTGCCAGGCGCGGTAGGCCGCCTCCGGCTCGGGCCAGCGGCGGGAGACGGCCAGGACGAAGCCCTTGCCCCAGCCTCCGAGGTCGTTGCAGACATGGGCGATCACCTTGACGCCCTTGGCCGTCGGTGTGGTGGCGTCGCCCCGGACATACCTGATCTCCGACATGACGCCACCGTACGGGCCGCCACTGACAGTGCCCCGGCCCCCGCTGCCGGTGGCGGGCTACTCCGTGCGGGAGGGCTCCCGCGCCGCGTTCTCGGTCACCCGGCGCCGGACGCCGAACCAGCCCGCCACCAGCATCACGGCGATCACGGGGACCAGGAAGAGGGTCTTGCGGCCGACCTCCGCGTCGTTCCACATCAGGACGAGCACGGCCAGCAGGAAGCCGATCGTGACGACCTCGGTGACCGGGCTGCCGGGCAGCCGGAAGTGCGGACGGCCGACCAGCCCCGACCGCGCCCGGCGGACGAAGACCAGGTGGCAGATCATGATGATCACCCAGGTGCTGATGATGCCGAGCGAGGCGACGTTCAGGACGATCTCGAAGGCCTTGCTCGGCACCAGGAAGTTCAGCCCGACGCCGAGGACGCAGACGCCGCAGGTGAGCAGGATGCCGCCGTAGGGCACCTGGCTGCGGCTCATGACGGAGGTGAACCTCGGCGCGGATCCGGCGGTCGCCATGGAGCGCAGGATGCGTCCGGTGGAGTACAGGCCGGAGTTCAGGGAGGACATCGCCGCGGTGAGGACGACGAGGTTCATCACGTCGCCGGCCGCCGGGACGCCGATCTTCGACAGGACGGTGACGAACGGGCTCTCGTCGCCGGAGTAGAGCGAGCCCGGCAGCAGCAGTGCCAGCAGGACGACCGAGCCGACGTAGAACAGGGCGACGCGCCACATGATGGAGTTGACCGCGCGCGGGACGACCTTCTCCGGCTCGGCGGTCTCGCCGGCGGCGACGCCGACCAGCTCCAGGGCGGCGTAGGAGAAGATCACGCCCTGCATGACGACGATCACCGGCATCATGCCCTGCGGGAAGAAGCCGCCGTGGTCGGTGATCATGCCGAGGCCCGGGGTGTGTCCGCCCACGTCGTGCTGGGTGGCGAGCAGGAAGATGCCGATCAGCATGAAGCCGACGAGGGTGGCGACCTTGACGATCGCGAACCAGAACTCCATCTCGCCGAAGATCTTCACGGAGATGAGGTTCACGGCCAGGACCACCGCGAGGGCGACGAGGGCGAGCACCCATTGGGGGATGCTCGTGAACATGCTCCAGTAGTGCGTGTACAGCGCGATCGCGGTGATGTCGGCGATGCCGGTGGTCGACCAGTTGAGGAAGTACATCCAGCCGGCGACGTAGGCGCCCTTCTCACCGAGGAACTCGCGCGCGTACGACACGAAGGAACCGGAGGAGGGCCGGTAGAGGACCAGCTCGCCGAGGGCCCGGACCACGAAGAACGCGAAGACGCCGCAGACGAGGTAGGCGATCGCGAGCGCGGGGCCCGCGTCGCGCAGGCGCCCGCCGGCGCCGAGGAAGAGCCCGGTGCCGATCGCGCCGCCGATGGCGATCATGTTGATGTGGCGGGGCTTGAGGTCCTTGCTGTAACCGGCGTCGCCCGCGTCCGCGGGGATGGTTCCGGTCGCCCCGGGCCGGGCGGCGGTCTGTGCCGTGTCGACGGCGTCCTTGCTCACGGGTGGTTCCACTCTCTGGTGCCCTCGGGCGGGGTGCGCCCGAGTCGTCCGTACCTGTGTCTCGGGCCCGCACCACCCTTGACGCGGCACAGACCAACGCAGCACCTTCCCACGACTCTGCGTGGGCATGCGGTGGCTCATGTCACACAGCGTGACTTCTCACAAGATCCGCCGATGGTCTGCACGGCGCGGGCAAGAGACGGGCGCCGGGTGCGCGAGAGGTTTCACAGCACTGGTGAGACAGCGATACTGCTCCACATGACGACGACCGACACCGCGGAGCCGACCCTCACGATCGACGAGCTGGCCGCGCGGGCCGGTGTCACGGTGCGCACGGTCCGCTTCTACGGCACCAGAGGGCTGCTGCCGCCGCCGGTGCTCGGCCCGCGCCGGGTCGGGCACTACGGCCGGGAGCACGTGGCCCGGCTGGCGCTGATCGAGGAGCTGCAGCACCAGGGCATGACGCTGGCCGCCATCGAGCGCTACCTCGGGCGGCTGCCGTCGGACCTGAGCGCCCACGACCTGGCGCTGCACCGCGCGGTGGTGGCCTCCTGGGCACCGGAGACGGTGGAACGGGTCACCCGGGAGGAGCTGGGCAGGCGGGCGGGGCGACCGCTCACCGACGAGGAGGTGGGCCGGCTGGGGTCGATGGACGTCGTGGTGCCCGACGGCGACGGCTACCGCGTCGACGCCGGGCTGCTCCGGCTCGGCGTCGAGCTGCTCGACGTGCCCTTCTCCCCCGAGACGGTCCTCGCCGCCCGCACCGCCCTCCTGGAGCACTCCCGCGCCGCCGCGCGGGACCTGTCGCGGCTGCTGCGCGACGCGGTCGCCGAACGCGACGCGCCGGACGTGCGGTCGCTGTCCGCCCACATGCACCCGCTGGTGGTGCAGGCGTTGCTGACCACGTTCCAGCGGTCGCTGCGCGAGGAACTGCGGGAGTGGCTCGACAAGGAGGCCGGTACGGACGCGGGTGCCGAGGCGCTCGAGGACTCCGACGGGTGATCCGACGGCTCAGCGGCCGTCGGTGAAGACCTCCCCCTTCTCCGCCTTCTCCACCAGCAGGGCGGGCGGGGTGAAGCGCTCGCCGTAGCGGTCGGCCAGCTCACGGGCGCGGGCGACGAAGCCGGGCAGGCCGCCCTCGTAGCCGTTGACGTACTGCAGGACACCGCCCGTCCAGCCGGGGAACCCGATGCCGAAGATCGAGCCGATGTTGGCGTCGGCGACCGAGGTCAGGACGCCCTCTTCGAGGAGCTTGACGGTGTCCAGCGCCTCCGAGAAGAGCATGCGCTCCTGCATGTCCCGGAACGGGATCTCGTACCCCGGCTTGGTGAAGTGCTCACGCAGGCCCGGCCACAGCCGCACCCGCTTCCCGTCCTCGCCGTACTCGTAGAAGCCGGCGCCGCCGGAGCGTCCCGGCCGCCCGAACTCGTCGACCATGCGGTCGACGACCGCCTCGGCGGGATGCGCGGTCCAGGTGCCGCCCGCCTCCTCCACGGCCCGCTTCGTCTCCTCGCGGATCCTGCGGGGGAGGGTCAGGGTCAGCTCGTCCATCAGGGACAGCACCTTGGCCGGGTAACCCGCCTGGGCCGCCGCCTGCTCCACGGAGGCGGGCTCGATGCCCTCCCCCACCATCGCGACACCCTCGTTGATGAAGTGGCCGATGACCCGCGAGGTGAAGAAACCCCGCGAGTCGTTCACCACGATCGGCGTCTTGCCGATCTGCCGGACCAGGTCGAACGCGCGGGCCAGCGCCTCCTCCCCCGTCCGCCCGCCCCTGATGATCTCCACCAGCGGCATCTTGTCCACCGGCGAGAAGAAGTGCAGCCCGATGAAGTCGGCCTGGCGCTCGACGCCCTCGGCCAGTGCCGTGATCGGCAGCGTCGAGGTGTTGGAGCACAGCAGGGCGTCGGGGGCGACGACGTGCTCGATCTCCTGGAACACCTTGTGCTTGAGCGAGGTGTCCTCGAACACCGCCTCGATCACCGCGTCACAGCCCGCGAGATCGGCCACCTCCGCGGTCGGCGTGATCCGGGCGAGGAGCGCGTCGGCCTTCTCCTGGCTGGTGCGCCCCTTCGCGACGGCCTTCGCGCACAGCTTCTCCGAGTACGCCTTGCCCTTGACCGCCGACTCCAGGGCGACGTCCTTCAGCACGACCTCGATGCCCGCGCGGGCGCACGAGTACGCGATCCCCGCGCCCATCATCCCGGCGCCCAGCACGGCCACCTTGGTGACCTTCCTCGGTTCGACGCTCTTGGGGCGGTTGGCCCCGGAGTTGACCGCCTGGAGGTCGAAGAAGAACGCCTGGATCATGTTCTTCGAGGTCTGCCCGGCGGCCAGTTCGACGAAGTAACGGGCCTCGATGACCTGGGCGGTCTCGAAGTCGACCTGGGCGCCCTCGACGGCGGCGGCCATGATGGAGCGCGGCGCCGGGTAGGGGGCGCCGTTGGTCTGCTTGCGCAGGTTGGCCGGGAAGGCGGGCAGGTTGGCCGCGAACTTCGGGTGGGAAGGGGTGCCGCCGGGGATGCGGTAACCGGGCCTGTCCCAGGGCTGGGCGGACTCCGGGTGGGCGTCGATGAAGGCGCGGGCCTTGGCGAGCATGTCCTCGCGGCTGTCGGCGACCTCGTCGACCAGGCCGTTCTCCTGGGCGCGGCGCGGGTTGTACTGGGTGCCCTGGAGGAGGACCTTCAGCAGGGCGTCGGTGATGCCGAGCATCCGGACGGTGCGGACGACGCCGCCGCCCCCGGGGAGCAGGCCGAGGGTGACCTCGGGGCAGCCGATCTTGGAGCCGGGCGCGTCGAGGGCGACGCGGTGGTGGCAGGCGAGCGC
This sequence comes from Streptomyces ardesiacus, assembly GCF_003112575.1. Lineage (GTDB taxonomy): Bacteria > Actinomycetota > Actinomycetes > Streptomycetales > Streptomycetaceae > Streptomyces > Streptomyces ardesiacus. The sequence goes on along the minus strand of NZ_BEWC01000001.1, from coordinate 543,802 downwards.
GATCTCGTAGCCGCCGCCGAGGGCCGCGCCGTTCATGGCGGCGACGACCGGCTTGCCGAGGGTCTCGATGCGGCGCAGGTTCCGCTTGACGGCCATGCCGCCGTCGAAGAGGTCCTGGGCGGTCTCGGGGGTGACGCGGATGAGGTCGCGCAGGTCGCCGCCCGCGAAGAAGGTCTTCTTGGCGGAGGTGACGATGACGCCGCGGAGGGAGTCCTTCTCGGCCTCCAGGCGGTCGGTGACGGCCGCCAGGGAGTCGCGGAACGCCTGGTTCATGGTGTTCGCGGACTGGTCGGGATCGTCGAGGACGAGGGTGACGACGCCGGTGTCGTCCTGCTCCCAGCGGATGGTGGTGGGCTCGGTGCTCATGAGGGTGTGCTCCAGGTGTCCGTCGTGTCCGTCGGGAGGGGGTCAGACGCGCTCGACGACGGTGGCGATGCCCATGCCGCCGCCCACGCACAGGGTCGCAAGGCCGTAGCGCTTGTCCTGGCGCTCCAGTTCGTCGACCAGGGTGCCGAGGATCACCGCGCCGGTCGCACCCAGCGGATGGCCGAGCGCGATGGCCCCGCCGTTGACGTTGACCTTGTCCAGCGAAAGCCCCATGTCCTTGACGAAACGCAGGACGACCGCCGCGAAAGCCTCGTTGATCTCGACCAGGTCGATGTCGTCGACGGTCAGCCCGGCCTTCGCCAGCGCCTTCCGAGTGGCCGGGGCGGGGCCGGTGAGCATGATGGTCGGCTCGGAACCCGAGACGGCGGCCGAGACGATCCGCGCACGCGGGGTGAGGCCGTAGCGGTCCCCGACCTCCCGGGAACCGATGGCGACCAAGGAGGCGCCGTCGACGATGCCCGAGGAGTTGCCCGCGTGGTGGACGTGGTCGATCCTCTCCACCCAGTGGTACTTCTGCAGCGCCACGGCGTCGAAACCGCCCAGCTCGCCGATGTCGGCGAAGGACGGCTTGAGCTTCGCCAGGGACTCCGCGGTGGTCCCGGGCCGCATGTGCTCGTCGTGGTCGAGGACGGTGAGACCGGCGCGGTCCTTCACCGGCACGACGGAGCGCTCGAAGCGGCCCTCCTTCCAGGCGGTGGCCGCGCGCTCCTGGGAGAGGGCGGCGTACTCGTCCACGTCACGGCGCGAGAAGCCCTCGATGGTGGCGATCAGGTCGGCGCCGATGCCCTGCGGGACGAAGTTGGTGGCGAGGTTGGTCATCGGGTCGTTGAACCAGGCGCCGCCGTCCGAGGCCATCGGGACGCGGGACATGGACTCCACCCCGCCCGCCAGGACCAGGTCCTCCCAGCCCGAACGGACCTTCGCCGCCGCCAGGTTCACCGCCTCAAGACCCGACGCACAGAAGCGGTTCTCCTGCACACCGGCCACCGTGTCCGGCAGCCCCGCCGCGATCGCCGCGATCCGCGCGATGTCCGAACCCTGGTCCCCGACCGGACCCACCACACCCAGCACGACGTCGTCCACCGCCGCCGGATCCAGACCCGGGAACCGCGCACGGACCTCATGGATCAGACCCACGACCAGATCCACGGGCTTCGTGCCGTGCAGGGCGCCGTTCGCCTTGCCACGTCCGCGCGGAGTGCGGATCGCGTCGTACACATACGCTTCGGTGCTCACTGGCAGGCCTTTCACTGAGGGGTGTGCACTGCGGGGTCGGGGCGGGACGCCGGGGACGGGCCCGGCTCACGGGGCAGGTCCCAGTCGCGGGCCACGGACTCGGCGTCGGCGCCGGGCAGGGCGGGCCCCGTGCGTACCGCCGTAGGGGTCGCGGAGAAGCGGGGCGCGGGGGCCGGCTGGGTGATGCCGCCGTGGTCGGTGAAGGTGGAGCGGGCGGCGAGGTGCGGGTGGTGCGGGGCCTCGCGCAGCGACAGCACGGGGGCCGTGCAGGCGTCGGAGTCGGCGAAGACGGCCGTCCACTCCTCGCGGGTACGGGACTTGAACCGGGCGGCGACGGCGGCCCGCAGCTCGGGCCAGCGGGCCGTGTCGTCACGGGCCGGTACCGGGTCGGGGACGCCGAGGAGCCGCATGAACTCGGCGTAGAACTGCGGTTCGAGCGCACCGACCGCCATGTACCGGCCGTCGGCCGTCTCGTAGGTGCCGTAGAAGGGGCAGCCGCCGTCGAGGAGGTTGGCGCCGCGCCGGTCCTGCCAGCCTCCGGCGGCGAGCATGCCGTGGATCATCGTGGAGAGGTGGGCGGTGCCGTCCACGATGGCGGCGTCCACGACCTGCCCGGTGCCGCTCGCGCGTGCGTGGTGCAGGGCGGCGAGGACGCCGACGACCAGGTAGAGGGAACCGCCCGCGTAGTCGCCGAGCAGGTTGGCGGGGACGGCCGGCGGCTCGTCGGGGGCGCCGATCATGCCGAGTGTGCCGGTGAGCGCGATGTACCCGATGTCGTGCCCGGCGCGCCGGGCGAGCGGGCCGTCCTGGCCCCAGCCGGTCATGCGGCCGTAGACGAGCGCCGGGTTGCGGGCGTGGCAGTCCCCCGGGCCGACGCCGAGCCGTTCGGCGACGCCGGGGCGGTAGCCCTCGATCAGGACGTCGGCGCGTTCGGCGAGGTCCAGGACGCGGGCGGGGCCGTCCGGGGCCTTGAGGTCGACGACCACGGAGCGCTTGTTGCGGTTGGTGACGTCGCGGGCGGGGTCGATCCCGAGGCCCGGACCGCCGGGGCGGTCGACGCGGACCACGTCGGCGCCCAGGTCGGCCAGGAGCATGGCGGCGAAGGGCCCGGGCCCGATGCCGGCCAGTTCGACCACGCGCACGCCCGTGAGCGGGCCCTCGGTGCCCGGCTTCCGCGTCGGCGTCCTCGCCTCCGACATCCAGCCCCCTGCTCTGTGACACAACCGATGTAACACCAGTGATGCTAAGAACCTGTTCCCCCGGGCACAAGACCCGGACGAGCAAGCGCTTAGCCAAGTGTGCGCGGGCTCCTGTCCGGGCCGCGCGGTCCTCACGCTAGCCTCAGCCACCGGCAACGGCGCGTGCTGCGGACCCAGGGGTTGCCGACGGGTGACGGAGGGATGTCATGAGCAGGCTGAAGGTGGCCGACCGGCCGTACGACATCGTGCTGTTCGGGGCGACGGGCTTCGTCGGCGAACTGACGGCGGAGTACCTCGCCGCGCACGCGCCGAAGGGGCTGCGCTGGGCGGTCGCCGGGCGCGACGGGGAGAAGCTGCGCCGCCTGCGCGACCGGCTGCCCGCCGAGGACGTCGGCGTGCTGCTCGCGGACGTGTCCGACCCGGACTCGCTGCGCGAACTCGCCCGGCACGCGCGTGTGCTGGCCACGACGGTCGGCCCCTACGTCCGGTACGGCGACGCGCTGGTCGCGGCCTGCGCGGAGGCCGGCACGGACTACCTCGACCTCACCGGGGAGCCCGAGTTCGTGGACCTGACGTACGTGCGCCACGACGCCCGCGCACGGGAGACCGGCGCCCGCCTGGTGCACGCCTGCGGCTTCGACTCCGTCCCGCACGACCTCGGCGTCCACTTCACCGTGCGGCACCTGCCGGAGGGTGTGCCGCTGAGCGTGGACGGCTTCGTACGGGTGGGCGCCGCGTTCTCGGGCGGGACGCTCGCCTCCGCGCTGGGTCAGTTCGCACGCGGCCGTCGGCTGCGGGCCGCCGCGCTGGAACGCCGGCGGCACGAACCACGGCTGGCCGGCCGCCGGGTGGCGACGCCGGCGGGGACGCCGCGGTTCGCCGGTGAGGTGGGGGCGTGGGCGCTGCCGCTGCCGACCGTGGACGCGCAGATCGTGCGCCGGTCGGCCAGGGCCCTGGAGCGCTACGGCCCGGACTTCCGCTACCGCCACTACGCGGCCGTACGGCGCCTGCCCGTCGCGGTGGGCGGGGTGGCGGCCGTGGGCGCGCTGGTGGCGGCGGCGCAGGTGCCGCCCGCCCGGCGCCTGCTGTCCGGCCGGCTCGCGCCGGGCGACGGTCCGAGCGCCGAGCGGCGGGCGAGGAGCTGGTTCTCGGTCCGCTTCGTGGGCGAGGGCGGCGGCCGCAAGGTGTTCACCGAGGTGTCGGGCGGCGACCCGGGGTACGACGAGACGGCCAAGATGTTCGCCGAGGCGGCGCTGTGCCTCGCCCTCGACGCCCTGCCGCCGACGGCCGGACAGGTCACGACGGCCGTGGCGATGGGCGACGCGCTCACCGACCGGCTGCGGGCGGCCGGCATCGGGTTCCGGGTGGCCGCGACCCGCTGACCGGCCAGGGAGGAGCGGGCCGCTCAGGGGCGACGCCTACCCGGACCACCCGGCGAGGGTGTAGATCATCCCGCCGATCCAGGCCAGGCCCGCGCCCACCGCCAGCACCAGTCCCGCGGTCACGGCCCGTCCGACGGGCCGGCCGGGCTCGGCCGAGTACTTGGGTGCACGGTGGAAAGTCATGCCGCCCACCCTGCCGGGCCGGCGGACGGCGGCACATCCGTACGCGTACTCAGATCCGCCCGGGCGCCCGGACCTCCCCGTGGAGACTTTCACGCACTGCGCCCTCCGCTGCCGGGGACGGTGCGCGGCCAAGTGTCAACGGGGAGTTCAATGAAATCCTTGAAGGCATGAAGTTCCTTCTCGAAGTCACCATGGACGAGGGCGCGCTCGCCGAGGACCCCGCGGGCGAACTGCAGCGGATCCTGCGCTACTGGGGCGGCAACCTGAAGCACTACGCCATGCGGCCCGGCGACGGCTCGGCGGTCTACGACTCGGCGTACCGGGAGGTGGGCCGCTGGAGCGTCGAGGATCAGGCCGGGTAGACGGCGTCCCGCAGGGCCGCGCGGCACAGGGCGTCGGCCCTGCGGGTGGTCTCCGGCAACCGGTAGGCGGGCGCGAGGGCCAGCGTGTGGGCGCAGGCGTTGGCGAGGCCCACCCGGTGCCCGACGGAGACGAAGACCGGCTTGACGGCATCGCGCGTGCGCACCGCACGCCCGACCTCCTCCGCGCCGGCGAGCAGCGGGGACGTACTCCCACGCGGGGCGGCCGGGTCGTCGTAGGCGAAGGTGAACGGGTTCTTGGCCACGCCGATCGTGGGCAGGCCGGTGAGGACGCCCAGGTGGCTGGCGAGGCCGAAGCGGCGCGGGTGGGCCAGGCCGTACCCGTCGCACACGACCAGGCCGGGCGCGCAGGGCAGCGCGTCCAGGGCGGCGAGCACGGTCGGGATCTCGCGGAACGCCAGCAGACCGGGCACGTAGGGGAAGGAGATCCGCCCGACGGCCGTGGCCTGCGCGACGACGGCGAGGGTCGCGGCGTCCAGCACGACGGCCGCCGCGGCGACGACGTCGCGTTCGTCGTCGTAGGCGACGTCCACGCCGGTCACCCGGCCGGTGCCGGGCGGCGGGCCGGGCTCGTCGAGCACCACGCGGGCGCGCAGTTCGTCCTGCACGGCGCGGGCACGCTCCTCGGTGGCGGGCCAGTCGGCGGGGATCCGCACGGTCACGGTCGTCATGGTGGCCGCAAGCCTACGGGAGGGCCCGAGTAGGCTCGCGACCATGTTCGTACTCGAGCTGTCCTACACCGCCCCGCTCGAAGCCGTCGACGCCCTGCTGGAGGAGCACGTGGCCTGGCTCGACGGGCTGTACGAGCAGGGCGTGTTCCTGGCGTCCGGGCGCAAGGAGCCCCGCGACGGAGGGGTGATCCTCGCCGTCGCCGGGGACCGTGCGCGGATCGAGGAGATCACCGCGGACGACCCGTTCGTCAGGGCCGGTGTGTGCGCGTACCGCGTCACCGAGTTCGTCGCCACGAAGACGGCGCCCGCGCTGGAGCGCTACCGGGAGACGCCCGGGTAACGGCCGCGGCTCACTTGCCCAGTGCCTGGCGCAGTTCGCCCTTGTTCATGCTCGAACGGCCTTGGACGTCACGGCGCTTGGCCTCCTGGTACAGCTGGTCGTAGGTGGGGCCCTGGGGCCCCTGCCGGTTCCCGGACCGCTGGCCGCCGCGCTTGCTCGGGGACTTGTCCTGCGTCGAGGTGCGGCTGGCGGTCTTCGACTCGCCGGACTGCGCGCGTTCCTTGTTCACCGTCCGCGCCGCGATCTCCTTGGCGCGGCCGGTGCTCTCGCCGCGGTCCTTCGCGCTCTTCTTGATGTGCTCGTACTGCCGCTCCCGCTTGGAGTTCGAACCGCTCGGCATGACCGCTCACTTCCTCTCACGTTCAGCGAACGGTTACCCACGTTACGGACAAACACCCCCGCCCGCCCGGCGTCAGCGCTCCAGCCGGGCGACCCGGCCCTGCTCGCCCGCGGCCCAACAGCCCAGGTCCGGGGCGCAGTCCACGGTGTCGTAGGACCCGGTGTCGACGGTCCGCCAGGTGTGGCCGCCGTCCGTGGTGAGGTCGGTGCCCGTGGGACCGACGGCGAGGGCGGCCGTACGGCTGTGCGGGAGCCAGGCGACGCCGGAGCGGTAGGCCGGCGGCGGCCGGTCGGCGGGGCGCCAGGAGCGGCCGGCGTCGGGCGTCCGGGCGGCGGCCCGCGGGGAGGCCTGCCCGGGCCGGTAGTCGCCGCCGACGGCGAGGCCGTGGGCCCGGTCGCGGAAGGCGAGAGCGAAGACGCCGCGGGCCGGGTCGCCGGCCGGGACGGGGGCGTCCGTGGCCGTCCAGGTGAGGCCGCGGTCGGCGGAGTGCAGCACGCGCGCGCGTGCGGCCCCGCCGGTGGCCAGCCACACGTCCCTCGGCCCGGCGGAGACCAGGCACTGGCCACTGGCCGCGAACCCGGCCTCGCCGTCCTGCGCGGGCGGCATGCCCTCGGCGGGCAGCACCTTCCAGGAGCGGCCGCCGTCGCTGGTCGACAGGATGCGGAACCTCCCGTCCACGGGGTCGCTCACGGCGAGGCCGTGACGGTGGTCGAAGAAGGTGAGGCAGTCGTAGAAGGCCCGCGTGTCGGTGTTGCGGAAGGACTCGGTCCAGGTCGCCCCGCCGTCGTCGGTGCGGTAGACCCGGGACGCCTCCCCCTCGCCGATGGCCAGGACCACGGCCCGGCGGGCGTCGAAGGCCTCGATGTCCCGGAACTCCGGTTCACCCGCGCCCGGCGGGGAGACGTCGCGCCAGGTGTCGCCGCCGTCGGTGGTGCGCAGGACCGTGCCGCCGGTGCCGGCCACCCAGGCGGTGTGCCGGCCGACGGCGGCGAGCCCCCGGAACCGGACGTCCGGGACCCCGGTGTCCTTCACGTCCCACTGCGGCCGCTGGTGCGCCTGGGCGGGTACGGCGGTCAGCGCGGCCAGCGCCGCGGCGCAGACCGCCCCCGCGAGCGCCACCCGCCCCGTCCGCCTGCCGCCGGCTCGAACGGACCGTACCGTGCGTCGCGTGCTCCCCGTGCGCCTCATGGCGGGCGAAGCTAGCCCACCGCGCGGGAGGCGTCCAGAGGGCGTGGGACCGTGCCGCCGGGACGCGCACGGGGCGCACGAGTGCCTCAAGTGCCCTGCGGGGCACGCGGGGAGAGACGTGTCACTCGCGGGCATGAACGCGGTGACAGAGGTCACTCGCTCGTCGTGTGCACGGATGGGCTGGTTCCGACGTCTCTCCCAGTGCCCGGCCCGCACCGTCCCGAAGCCCGAAGCCCGTCCAGCCGTCACGAGGGAGCAAGGCGTTGTCCACCGTCATCGAGCAGCCCGTCGAGGCGCGTCTCGTCGCCGCCGCGCCGCGTATGCCGAGCATCCCCGCCACCTTGCGCTACGACCGTGCCGACCCGTTCGCCGTGCGCATGACCTTCCCGGCCCCGGCCACCCTCGAGGGCGTGGAGGTCTGCTGGACCTTCTCCCGCGAGCTGCTCATCGCCGGGATGCAGGAGCCGAACGGCCACGGCGACGTCCGGGTGCGCCCGTACGGCTACGACCGGACCGTGCTGGAGTTCCACGCACCCGAGGGCACCGCCGTGGTCCACGTCCGCTCGGGCGAGCTGCGCCGGTTCCTGCGGGCGGCCGGCGAGCTGGTGCCGGTGGGGCTGGAACACCTCCAGCTCGACCTGGACCACGACCTGGCGGAGCTGATGCGCGGGAGCTGCTGACCTCCTGCGGGCCGGTGCGGGCCCCCTGCGGGCCGGTGCGGGCCCCCTGCGGGCCGGTGCGGGCCCTGCGGCCCCCTGCGAGCGCCCGCGGCCACGGACGGCGCTCAGCCGCGCGCGGACACCGGCGCGCGGGCGGTCTCGTCGCTCACCGCGTCCCGCACCTCGTCCACGATCCTCCGCAGGCCGGGGGCCGCGCCCGCGCACCGCCCGGTCAGCTCCGCGACCCGGTCCCGTCCGCGCGCCCCGAACGCCGCGCCCGGGGGCCCGCCCAGTCCGGCGGCGGCCGCCAGCACGGCCAGGGCCGCGTCCCGCTCGGAGACCTCCCCGGCCGGCAGCGGCCCTTCCAGCAGGTCCCGCGCCTGCTCCCGCAGCGCCCGTGCCGCGGCGGCCCGCGCGAGCACGTACTCCACGGACGGGAACACACCGAGCACCCGCTTCTTCTCGGCCCGCAGGTACCCCTCGGCCACGAGCTGCTCCCGCACGGCGTCGAAGGTGACCCGTGCGTGCAGCCGCACCCAGGTGCGCCACCGGTGCGGCAGCGACTCGCGGACCAGTTCCAGCAGCCCGTCCAGGACGGCGTCCCCGGCGCGGGAGTCCAGGTCGGCGGGGGTGGCGATGCCCTCGTCGTCGGTGAGCAGCCCGCGCCGGGCCAGTTCGGTGAGCGCGCCGGCGCGCACCAGGTGGTGGGCCCGGGCGGTGTCGGCCGCCGAGGACCGGGCGGGGTCCCAGGACAGCAGGCAGAGCCGGGCCGGCAGGGAGAGCGAGCCGTCGGGCACGGGGGCCTCCTCGGGTTCCGCGTAAATGCGTTGACAGGCCAACCGGGTCTTTTCTAAGTTCGGTACCGCTTCTGTTGCCGCCGATTGGAGAAGGACGTTGCTCGTCTGAGGTCCTGAGACACCGCGTCACACGTATCTCACGTGTGGCCGCCGCGTGCGACCTCGGCGTTCGAGCCGTCCGTGCCTCCTGACGGAACAGGGCTTTCTTCGTGCCCTCCCTTCCTGCGACGACGGCCGCGCGCTTCCGGTGTCTCGATACGCGTTTGCCCCTGACCGCTTCGAGCAACCGCGGAGACCCGTATGTCTGCTTCCCCCACTTCTCTCACCTGCACCGCCCTGTCCTTCGCCTGGCCCGACGGCACCGCCGTCTTCGACGGACTCGACGTCGCCTTCGGACCCGGCCGCACCGGCCTCGTCGGTGCCAACGGAGCAGGCAAATCAACCCTGTTGAAGCTGATCGCCGGCCGGCTCACCCCGGCCGAGGGCACCGTCCGGGTGGCCGGCGAGGTGGGCCACCTGCCGCAGAACGTCACGCTCGACACCGCGCTGCGGGTCGACGAGGCGCTCGGCATCGACGGACGGCGGGCCGCCCTGCACGCCATCGAGGCGGGCGACGTGAGCGAGGAACACTTCGAGACCGTCGGCGACGACTGGGACGTCGAGGAACGCGCCCTGGCCACGCTGGGCGAACTGGGTCTGGGCCACGTCGGCCTCGACCGCACCGTCGGCGAGCTGTCGGGCGGCGAGTCGGTGCTGCTGCGGCTGGCCGCGCTGCTGCTGGACCGGCCCGACGTGCTGCTCCTGGACGAGCCGACCAACAACCTCGACGTGTACGCCCGCAAGCGGCTGTACGCGGCCGTCGAGTCCTGGCCGGGTGTGCTGGTCGTGGTCAGCCACGACCGCGAGCTGCTGGACCGGGTCGACCAGATCGCCGACCTGCGTTCCGGCTCGGTCACCTGGTACGGCGGCAACCTCACGGCCTACGAGGAGGCGCTCGCCGTGGAGCAGGAGGCGGCCGAGCGGATGGTCCGGGTCGCCGAGTCCGATCTGCGCCGGCAGAAGCGCGAACTGGCCGACGCCCAGGTCGTCCTGGCCCGGCGCAGGCGCTACGGACAGAAGATGTACGACACCAAGCGCGAGCCCCGGGCCGTGATGAAGCTGCGCGCCCGCACGGCCCAGCAGTCCGCCGGGAAGTACCGCATCATGCACGAGGAGAAGCTCGCCGAGGCCAAGGAGCGGCTCGACGACGCGGTGGAGGCCGTGCGGGACGACGACGAGATCCGCGTCGACCTGCCGTACACGGCCGTGCCGCCGGGCCGGACCGTGCTCACCCTGCGGGACCTGGAGCCGGCGTACGGCGCCGGTGTGGCGGGCGGTCTCGACGTGCACGGTCCCGAACGGATCGCGCTGATCGGGCGCAACGGCGCGGGCAAGACCACGCTGCTGCGCACCGTCGCCGGGGAGCTGGCGCCGGTGGCGGGCGAGGCGACGGCCCATGTGCCGCTGCGGTTCCTGCCGCAGCGCCTGGACGTCCTCGACGAGGACCTGACGGTCGCCGAGAACGTGGCCCGGTTCGCGCCGGGTGCCACGAACAACCGTATCCGGGCGCGGCTGGCGCGCTTCCTGTTCCGGGGCGCCCGCGCCGACCAGCGGGCGGCGACGCTGTCCGGCGGCGAACGCTTCCGGGCGGCGCTGGCCGCGCTGATGCTGGCCGAGCCCGCGCCGCAGCTGCTGATGCTGGACGAGCCGACCAACAACCTGGACATGGCGAGCGTGCGGCAGCTCACCAGCGCGCTGGAGGCGTACGAGGGAGCGCTGATCGTGGCCAGTCACGACCTGCCGTTCCTCAAGTCGCTCGGCATCACGCGCTGGCTGCTGCTGGAGGAGGGAGAACTGAAGGAAATCACGCCGGAAACTGTCGGGTATTCCGCCTAGCGTCCGCTGGATGAGCGAGTTCATCACCATCACCGGGGCCAGGGAGAACAACCTCCAGGACGTCACGCTGCGCATCCCGAAGGGCCGGCTGACCGTGTTCACCGGCGTTTCGGGGTCGGGGAAGTCGTCGGTCGTGTTCGACACGATCGCGGTGGAGTCGCAGCGCCAGCTGAACGAGACGTTCACCTGGTTCGTGCGCAACCGGCTGCCCAAGTACGAGCGGCCGCACGCGGACGCCCTGGAGGACCTGACCCCCGCGATCGTCGTCGACCAGCGCCCGGTCGGCGGCCACTCCCGGTCCACGGTCGGCACGATGACCGACATCCACTCGGTGCTGCGGGTGCTGTTCTCCCGGCACGGCACCCCCAGCGCCGGCGGCGCGACGGCGTACTCGTTCAACGACCCGTCGGGCATGTGCCCGGGCTGCGACGGCCTGGGGCGCAGGGTGCAGCCCGACTGGGACCGGATCCTGGACCCGGCCAGGTCGCTGGCCGGCGGGGCGGTGCGCTTCCCGCCGTTCGCCGCCGGGACCTGGCAGGGGCAGGCCTACACCAACACCGAGGAGCTGGACACCGACAAGCCGGTCGGCGACTTCACCGCGGCCGAGCGCGCCTTCCTGATGCGCGGACGGCCCGGCAGCAAGGTCACCGTCAACGGCTCGGGCGGGACGTGGAGCACCGAGTACGAGGGACTCGCCGACCGGTTCGAGCGGCTGTACCTCAAGCGGGACCTTTCCGGCATGAGCGAGAAGACGCGTGACCTCGTGCGCGGCTTCCTGGTCGAGGCCCGCTGTCCCGACTGCGGCGGGGCCCGGCTGAACGCGGCGGCGCTCGCGAGCCGGATCGACGGGCACTCGATCGCCGACTGCTCGCGCATGCAGATCACGGACCTGATCGCGGTGCTGCGGCGGATCGACGACCCCGTGGCCCTGCCCGTCGCCGCCGCAGCCGTGGCCGCGCTGGAACGGGTGGAGGCGATCGGCCTCGGCTACCTCAGCCTCGACCGGGAGACCGCCACCCTGTCCGGCGGCGAGGGGCAGCGGCTGAAGACCGTGCGGCACCTCGGCTCCAGTCTGACCGGGATGACGTACATCTTCGACGAGCCCAGCGTCGGGCTGCACCCGCGTGACGTCGGGCGCCTGGGCGACCTGCTGCTGCGGTTGCGCGACAAGGGCAACACCGTACTCGTGGTCGAGCACGACCCGGACGTCATCGCGCTGGCCGACCACGTCGTCGACATGGGCCCGCGAGCCGGTGCCGAGGGGGGCCGGGTGGTGTTCGAGGGGACGCCGGCCGAACTGGCCGCGTCGGACACCCTCACCGGGCGGTGCCTGGGGCGGCGTACGGCGGTGAAGGACACCGTGCGCACGGCCACCGGCGAGCTGTGGGTCAAGGGCGCCGACCGGCACAACCTGCGGGAGGTGACGGTGTCGTTCGCGACCGGGGTGCTCACCGCGGTCACCGGGGTCGCCGGGTCGGGCAAGAGCACGCTGGTCGCGGAGCTGACCGCCGCCCATCCGGACGCCGTGGTCGTCGACCAGTCGGCCATCGGGATCTCCGCCCGCTCCACCCCGGCGACCTACCTCGGGATCATGGACACGGTGCGGAAGATCTTCGCGCGGGCGACCGGTGCGGAGCCGGGCTTCTTCAGCTTCAACTCGGCCGGGGCCTGCGGCACGTGCGAGGGGCGAGGGGCGATCCACACCGACCTGGCCTTCATGGACCCGGTCACGACGACCTGCCACGACTGCGAGGGACGGCGCTTCCGGGAGGAGGTGCTGCGGCTGACGGTCGACGGCCGGTCGGTCGCCGACGTGCTCGCGATGACGGCCGACCAGGCACTGGACTTCTTCACCGACACGGGCGTACGGCGCCGTCTGCGCGCCCTGCGCGACGTCGGCCTGACCTACCTCACCCTCGGGCAGCCGCTGTCCACGCTCTCCGGGGGCGAGCGGCAGCGGATCAAGCTGGCCACCCGGCTGCACCGCACGGGTGCCGTCTACGTCCTGGACGAGCCGACCACCGGCCTGCACATGTCGGACGTCGAAGGGCTGCTCGCCCTGCTGGACCGGCTGGTGGACGCCGGCAACACCGTCGTGGTGGTCGAGCACAACCTGGACGTGGTGGCGCACGCCGACCGGGTGATCGACCTCGGCCCGGACGGCGGGCGGGACGGGGGCCGGGTGATCTTCGAGGGCACCCCGCGCGAGCTGCTCGCGGCCCGCGGCTCCAGCACCGCGGAGCATCTCAGGAGGGCCACGAGGGGCTGAGCGGGGTCCGGCGGGCCCGGACCCACGCTGCATGACGGAGAACCGGCGCCGCGCCACGGCCGCCGCGGCAGCCGGCGCCGGTTCGCCGGCCCCAAGGGCGCACTCGGGTCCACCGCCGAGGCCCTCGTCCGCCGCGCCGGCCGCAGGCTCGCCGAAGGACCGGTTCGGCAGCGGCACGTTCGAGAGGCGGGGGGCCGTGTGACGTGCCTCTCGGTCCGGCTGCGGGCGCTGCACGCCCGAGCGCGGCCCGCAGGACGCCTTCCGGCCCCGGACCTGCGGGTCTCGCGACCCTGCCGCATCCTTCGGGACAGTGGCTGATCAGCGACCTTTACAGTGCGTTTAACCTACGGTCTCGTAACCTACGGTTTCGTAGCCTACGATCCCGTAGGTTCCCCGGCACCGCTCGCCGGCTGTTCCGCCTGTCACACGTCCCTGGAGTTCTTCGTGACGATCGTCTCCCCGCACCTCGGCACTTCCGCCGACTGGACCGACGCCCGGCTGCTGTACGCGCTGGAGGAAGTGGTCGAGAAGGAGCTCAACCGGCATCTGAAGGTCGCCAAGGACTGGATGCCGCACGAGTACGTGCCGTGGAGCGACGGACGGAACTTCCCGGGGGTCTTCGAGGACGGCGACCCCTGGGAGAAGGAGCAGTCCAAGGTAACCGAGATCGGCCGGATCGCCCTGGTGGTGAACCTGCTGACGGAGGACAACCTGCCCAGCTACCACCACGAGATCGCCAGTCTCTTCGGCCGCGACGGCGCCTGGGGCACCTGGGTGCACCGCTGGACCGCCGAGGAGGGCCGGCACGGCATCGTGATGCGCGACTACCTGCTCGCCTCGCGCGCGGTCGACCCGGACAAGCTGGAGCAGTTCCGCATGGCCCACATGAGCGAGGGCTTCGAGTCGGACAACCGGCACTCGATGCTGCACTCGGTGGCCTACGTGGCCTTCCAGGAACTGGCCACGCGCATCTCGCACCGCAACACGGGCCACCAGTCCGGCGACCCGGTCTGCGACCGCATGCTGGCCCGCATCGCCACCGACGAGAACCTGCACATGGTCTTCTACCGCAACCTGCTCAAGGCGGCCTTCGACCTGGCGCCCGACCTGACGATGCAGGCGGTGCGGGACGTGGTGGTCAACTTCCGCATGCCGGGTCACGGCATGCCCGGCTTCGAACGGGCCGCCGCGCAGATGGCGATCGGCGAGGTCTACAACCTGCGCATCCACCACGACGACGTGATCCAGCCCGTCCTGCGCTTCCTGAAGATCATGGAGATCGACGGTCTCGGCCCCGAGGGGCGGCAGGCGCAGGAGGAACTCGGCCTGTACATGGGCGGCCTGGACGCCGAGGCCGCCAAGTTCGACGAGAAGCTGGCGGCGCGCAAGGCCCGGTTGGCGGCCCGGGCGGCGGGCTGACGCCCCCGGCTCTGCGGCGCTTCAGGGCATGGCGCGCCGCAGGGCCAGTCGTTCCTTCTCCGACAGCCCGCCCCAGACGCCGAAACGCTCGTCGTGGGCCAGGGCGAACTCCAGGCAGGCCGAGCGGATCGGGCACAGGGCGCAGATCCGCTTCGCGTCCCGTACGGAGCTGCCGGGCTCGGGGAAGAAGAAGTCGCCCCCGGTCTGCGCGCACAACGCCTGCTCCTGCCAGCTCAGGTCGGGCGTCGCGGTGGTCTCGGTGTGCATGGGCAGCAGCGTGCCGGGAGACGAAAAACGTTCGATCAACGCGGCATCAACGCCGCCCGTCCGGAACCCGCAGCCGATCAGATCGTCCTCCGCCGCGCACGGGGGCGCACGGCGGCGCGCGGAAGCGGTGGCCGGTGGTCGGTGGAAGACTCGTGAGTGCAGGCAACGGGACCCTTCCAAGGAGGGCGATCATGCTCACCACCCGTTTCGTCACCGGCGCTCCGAACTGGCTCGACGTCGGCACCCCGGACCTCGACGGCGCCACGTCCTTCTACGGCGGACTCTTCGGCTGGCGGTTCCGGTCGGCGGGGCCGGAGGCCGGCGGCTACGGCTTCTTCGAACTCGACGGCCGGATCGCGGCCGGCGGCATGGGCACGACCGAGGAGCAGGGTCCGCCCTCGTGGACCGTGTACTTCCAGACCCCGGACGCCCACGCCGCGGCCAAGGCCTCGGAGCAGGCCCACGGCGGTGTCCTGGTGCGGCCGGCGGACGTCATGGACCAGGGCACCATGGCGGTCCTCGCCGACCGGGCCGGGCTGCCGTTCGGCATCTGGCAGCCGGCGCAGCGCGCCGGCCTGGACGTGGCCGGCGAGACCGGCGCGCTGTGCTGGGCCGAGCTGCACACGGCGGACGTGGCGGCGGCCGCCGCGTACTACCGTGCTGTGCTCGGCCTGGAAACCTCCGCCGTCTCCTTCCCCGGCGGCTCCTACACCTGCGTCAATCCGGCCGGGGCGGGCGAGGAGGCCATGTTCGGCGGCATCGTCCCGCTCGCCGGGGACCCGGCGGACACGGACGCCGGGTGGCTGCCGTACTTCGCGGTCGACGACGCGGACGCGGTGGTCGCCCGGACCACGGAGCTGGGCGGCTCGGTGCGGATGCCGGCGACGGACATCGAGGGCGTCGGCCGCGTGGCACGGCTCGCCGATCCCTACGGCGCCCGGTTCGCGGTGCTCAGGCCTGCGCCGCGCCAGGGCTGAGTACGAAACGACTGGGTTCTCCGTCACACGCCTCGGGTGGAGGACGAAGGACGAACGAACCCTGCCGCTCCTGCGCCGGCCGCGCCCCGTCCGCATGCGGTCAGCGCACACGGGCCCGGCAGACGGCTCGCTCCCGGGAAGAAGCGAGCCGTCAGGAACCCGGTCTGGGATCGACGCGCGGCACGCAGGAATATGTCGCACGGCGGGCCAATATCTGTGCCCACGAGCTGAGGTTTCGTCGGAGCATGCGGACAGATTCTCTGCAGTAATACAACCGGGGCTCTTTCTTCACCGCGCAGCGACTGCTGTGGCGTGCTACTGTCGATGTCAGTTGCAGTTGTGGTTCCCGAACTTCAAGTGCTCCGGTCGGCTTTGCGCCGCTGGAGGCACTTTTGTATATCCGGTCTTTTTCCGGACGGGGTGATCATCGCGGCGACACGAGGTTCGCACGGTGCGGACCCCGTATGCACTGCCCCAAAGGAGAAATGACATGGCTGCTGGTACCGTGAAGTGGTTCAACGCGGAAAAGGGCTTCGGCTTCATCGAGCAGGACGGTGGCGGCGCCGACGTGTTCGCCCACTACTCGAACATCGCCACCCAGGGCTTCCGCGAGCTGCTGGAGGGCCAGAAGGTGACCTTCGACATCGCGCAGGGCCAGAAGGGCCCGACGGCCGAGAACATCGTTCCCGCCTGACGCCGACTGTCACACACGTGTAGCTGGGGCCCGCATCCTTCGGGGTGCGGGCCCCAGCTACATGCTTTTCCCGCAGCGTTTTCGCCTGCGGACGAAACCCGAACATCGTGCGCGTACCGCACACGGATCGTCCTTCGAGGGTGCAGACGCATCCTCACAGCTACAGCGCAGCGGGCGCTTCGATATCGAGCCCACAGTGCACCCGATCATTCCGGCGCCTGCGCCCGCACGGATTTTCTGTGGGCGATATTCGCCATCAAGGCCCACCGGTCCATTCTTGCGGTTCTCCGTGCTGCTCATTGCTTCGGGAATTCCTTGATATGTGCCGCATCGAGGAAGGTTCCGTATGAACCGCACACGCACGAACGACCGTTTCGCCCGCACCCGTAAGGGCGCTGCCGACTCCGGAACGGGCGGCAGCCGCTTCGGCTCGCCGGCGCCGCGCCGGTCTGCCGGGCCGAGCCGTTCCGGCGGTCACGGCCACCGGCCCGTCGCCGTCCAGGGGGAGTTCGCGCTGCCCAGGACGGTCACTCCCGCGCTTCCCGCTGTGGAGGGCTTCGCCGATCTCGACATGCCCGGGGAACTGCTGGCCGCGCTGAGCGCACAGGGGGTGACCGTGCCGTTCCCGATCCAGGCCGCGACCCTGCCGAACTCCCTCGCCGGCCGCGACGTCCTCGGCCGCGGGCGCACCGGTTCCGGAAAGACCCTCGCCTTCGGGCTGGCCCTGCTGGCCCGCACGGCCGGACGGCGGGCCGAGCCCCGGCAGCCTCTGGGGCTGGTCCTCGTACCGACGCGGGAGCTGGCGCAGCAGGTCACCGACGCGCTCGCCCCGTACGCCCGCTCTGTGAAGCTGCGGCTGGTCACCGTCGTGGGCGGGATGTCGATCGGCAGGCAGGCGTCGGCGCTGCGTGGTGGCGCCGAGGTCGTCGTCGCCACTCCGGGGCGCCTCAAGGACCTCATCGACCGTGGCGACTGCCGGCTGGACCAGGTTTCCGGCACCGTCCTCGACGAGGCCGACCAGATGGCTGACATGGGCTTCATGCCGCAGGTCACCGCCCTGCTCGACCAGGTGCGTCCCGAGGGCCAGCGCATGCTGTTCTCCGCCACCCTCGACCGCAACGTCGACCTGCTCGTGCGCCGCTACCTGACCGATCCGGTCGTGCACTCCGTCGACCCCTCGGCGGGCGCTGTCACGACGATGGAGCACCACGTGCTGCACGTCCACGGTGCCGACAAGCACGCGGCCACCACCGAGATCGCCGCACGCAACGGCCGCGTGATCATGTTCCTGGACACCAAGCACGCCGTCGACCGGCTGACCCAGGACCTGCTGAGCAGCGGGGTGCGGGCCGCAGCCCTGCACGGCGGCAAGTCCCAGCCGCAGCGCACCCGCACCCTGGCGCAGTTCAAGACCGGTCACGTCACCGTGCTGGTGGCGACCAACGTCGCGGCGCGCGGTATCCACGTCGACAACCTCGACCTCGTCGTCAACGTCGACCCGCCGACCGACCCCAAGGACTACCTCCACCGCGGCGGGCGCACGGCTCGGGCGGGCGAGGCCGGCAGCGTCGTCACGCTCGTCACACCGGGCCAGCGTCGCGGCATGGTCCGGCTCATGTCGGACGCCGGGATCCGGCCGCAGACCACCCAGGTCAGCTCGGGCGGCGAGGCCCTCAGGCGGATCACCGGAGCCCAGGCCCCGACCGGCATCCCGGTCGTCATCACCGCCCCGGTGACCGAACGCCCCAAGAAGCGCGGCGCCACCTCACGCGGCCGACGCCGCCCCGCCTCGGCGACCCGCCGCCCCGCACGCCGGTCCTCGGCCGGTGAGGCCGCCTAGAACCGTCCTGACCAGGAACCCCGCCCGTCTGCACAGGAGGCACCCTTTGACGCTGGAACAGTTGCAGGACCGCTCCGTAAACGCTCGCCCCTCACACGGGACGGTGGCCGACGTCATGGACGCGGCCGGGCCGCAGGTCTGGTACGACATGACCGTCGAGGTGGCGCTGTCCGTGATGGCCGCCGCCCGTGCCGAGCATCTGGTCGTGTGCGACGAAGACGCCCGGTGCGTCGACCTGGTCACCCGGGCCCGGCTCACCGCCGTCCGGGACAGCTCCCGGTACACCGACCGGCTCCGCCTCGGTGACATCACCGACGACAGCAAGCCCTTCGTCTCACCGTCGGCCACGAGGGAAGAAGCCGAGGAAGCGGTGCCTCTCGGACGGTTCGGGCCGGTGCCCGTGGTCGACGACCACGGCAGCGCCCTGGGCGTCCTCGCTCTCTCCCGCTGAACCGCCGGACGGCGGCCGGCCTCGTATCCTCTCCTGCCCTGTGAGGCGTCATGCGCTGTGTCATTGCCCGCTTCCCCTTCGACCTGACCAAGAGCGGCGTGCTGGAATCGATGAAAGGTGTCAAGCCGGAACCGGTCACCGGCGAGTCCGTGATCATCGGACGACGCCACTACCCCGCCAAGCAGGTCGGCCAGGTCATCACCCGCCAGGACCGCCGCGACTTCAGCGCCGGCGAAGTCCTGAAGGCCATGGCCCTTCTGGGCTTCACCTGCCGCACCCTTCCCGAGGCCGTCCCCGTGCGCGTCGACAGCCCGTTGCAGCGGGCTTCCGCGATGCTCGGCGCCCCCGACCGGTCCGTCTGACCGACGCGACAGGCGCGCGCCGGCACCAGAACGGCGTCGAGGGCCCGACCGGCGTTGCCGGGAGGGCTTCCCGCGCCGACAGCCGGACCTTCACAGGGCCGGCCGGCAGATGCCCGCACACCCAGGCGCGGCGCGGATCCGGGCCGGTGGCCGCGGTCGGGACGGCGCCGGCCGCTCAGGCCGTGGCGCGGCGCACCAGGGTGGTCGGCAGGATCACGCCGGACGCGGCCGGGACGGAAGCCCCGTCGGCGGCTTCGGGTGCCTCGCCGTCCAGGCCGCGCAGGAGCAGGCGGGCCATCAGCCGTCCCATGCCCTCGATGTCCTGGCGCACGGTGGTCAGCGGCGGGTCGCTCTCCTCGGCGACGGGCAGCATGTCGTCGAAGCCCACGACGGCCACGTCGTCCGGCACGCGCAGCCCGCGTTCGCGCAGCACCCGCAGGGCGCCCGCCGCCGTGAGGTCGTTGGCCGCGAACACGGCGTCCAGGCCGGGGCACCGGTCGAGCAGTTCCCGCATCGCCCGCTCCCCGCCGCCCGAGGTGAAGTCGCCCCGCGCGACCAGCGCCGGGTCGGTGTCGGGCCGGACGTCGCGGAAGCCCGCCAGCCGGTCGGCCGCCGAGGTCTGGTCGAGCGGGCCGGTGATGTGGGCGACGCGGGTGCGGCCGAGCCCGGCCAGGTGGCGGACGGCCGAACGGGCGCCGCCGCGGTTGTCGCTGTCCACGTAGACCACGTCGTCCCGCCCCTCGTCCCAGCCCGGGCGCCCGCCGAAGACGGTGGGCAGGCCGGCGCCGCGGACCAGGGCGGGCAGCGGGTCGTCCAGGTGCAGCGAGAAGACGAGGGCGCCGTCGACGTGCCCGCCGGCCAGGTAGCGGCCGACACGGGCGTGGTCCTCGCGGCCCTCGGTGAGCAGCAGCACGAGCTGATTGTCGTGGGCGGTCAGTTCCTTGCTGATGCCGCGCAGTTGCTGGGCGAAGTAGGGGTCGGCGAAGACCCGCGTCTCCGGTTCGGCGGCGACGACGGCGACGGCCTGGTGCCGCCGGGTCACCAGGGAGCGGGCGGCCTGGTTGGGCACGTACCCCAGCTCCTCCACCGCGCGCCGGACCCGCTCGGCCAGCGCCTCCCGCACCCCGTGGGCGCCGTTGACCACGCGGGACACGGTGGCCCGCGAGACCCCGGCGCGCTCGGCCACGGCCTCCAGCGTGGGGCGCGGCGCGGTCTGGGTCACGAGCACTCCTCCTCGGCGGCTGCGGCTCAGGATAGCGGCCGGCCGTCGGGGGGAAGGGGGCGTGCCCGGGGCGGGGAGGGCGCCGGTGCGGGGCCGGGCCGGGCCGTGGGTCCGGCCCCGGTTCAGTGCTCGTGCCCGTGCTCGTCGTCCCGCGCCGGTGCCTCGCCGGACGGCGCCGCGCTCTTGGCCGCCGTGCCGCCGTGGGCGTGCGGGTCGTAGCCCGGGATGGTGCCGTCCGGCTTCTTCACCAGGAACAGGCCCACCATTCCCATGTCGGAGTGGCTCTGCACGTGGCAGTGGTACATCCACGCCCCGGCGCCGACCCCCTCCCCCGCGATGATCTGGAAGCCGAAGGAGTCCGCGGGGCCGGTGATCTTGTTGTCGATCACCCGGGAGGGGTCGTCGGGGCCGGTGAGGATGCCCGTGCGGTTGTCCGCCCAGCGGTGACCGTGCATGTGGAAGGTGTGGTAGTACTCGCCGTGGGTGATCATGACGATCTCGACGCGGTCGCCCACGGTGGCCTCGAAGTCGGGACCGGTGTGGGGGGCGCGGTTGTTGATGGTCATGTCGTTGAAGACGATCGTGTGCGTGGCGTCCGGCAGCAGGTCGCCCTTGCGGCGCACGATCACCGGGCCGTAGAGGCCCTTGCGGATGCCGCCGGTGCCGTGTTCGGTGCCGACCACGTGGTCGTGGTAGTGCCAGTAGCCCGCGCTGCCCGGCCGCCAGGTGCCGTCGCTGCGACGCCCGGGCTTGTGGGTGCGCCAGGTGTAGGTGCGGGTGCCGCCCGGTTCGACGTCGCTCTTGTTCATCGCGGTGCCGTCGCTGGAGATCTCGTAGTCCAGGCCGTGGACGTGCAGACTGGCCCGCACGTCCATCGTGTTGGTGAACTCGATGTGCAGCGTGTCGCCCTCGTTCAGCTCGATCAGCGGACCGGGGACGGATGCCTTGCCCTTCTCGAGGCCGTAGCCCATCTGACCGTCGGGCAGCTTCTCGGCGTACATCTTGATGTGTCTCACCTCGCCACCGGCCGGCGCCGTCCCCGCGGTGGTCGCCTCGGCCGCGGACGGCGCGCCCACGGCCTCCGGTGCGATGGACAACGATGTCGCGGCGACCGCGCCGCCCAGCAGTACGCGTCGGTTGAAGCCTCGCCTGTCCATGCCGAACTCCCCACGCCGTTACGGAAGGTGCGCAGACCCGGGAACTGAGCAGCCCCGGAACTGATGGGCTGTGACGAACCTGTGGGACCGTACCGGTTGCCGCCGCGTTTATCCACACTCAGGACAAAGTTCGTTCGATCCCGGTCATACCTATTGGCGTATCGCGCAAAGAGGTCTAGCTTCCATGGCGCTGCTGCCGTGACCGAGGAGGTGCCCATGCCCTTAAGAGGGTTGAGCGCGAGAAGAAGAGGCTGGGCGGCGTGCGCCACCGCCGCTTTCGTCGCCGCGGGACTGCTGGCCGGCCCTGCCGCCAGCGCACGTCCGGCGCCGGACCCATCTCTGACAACGATGTCGATCAAGTCGCCCCCGGGCGGCGCCAACGTACGGGTGCTGATCTTCTACGGGTCCGCCGCGGCCGGTGAGGAGTCGCCGGTCGTCAACGCCGGTATCGCCGCCATCGAGCGGATCGGGCTCTCCGGCCCGGCCGAGGAGCGGTTCGCGGTCGAGGCCACGGACAACGCCAACGTCTTCACCAACGAGACGAAGCTCGGCCGGTTCAACGCGGTCGTGTTCCTGACCGGCGGCGGCGACGTGCTGACGCCCGCCCAGGAGGCCGGTCTGGAGGCCTACATGGAGGCCGGGGGCGGGTTCCTCGGCGTCCACGACGCGGCCCGCGCGGAGCCGTACTCGGACTGGTTCACCGGTCTGGTCGGCGCCCGTCCGGCCGCCGGCAGTCCGACGCAGGTCCAGCGGGCCACGGTCGAGGTCGGCGACCGGCGGCATCCGGCCACCAAGGACCTGCCGCTGGAGTGGAAGCGCCCCGACCAGTGGCTGAACTGGAAGGAGAACCCGTCCGGCGACGTCCACACCGTGGCCCGGGTGCGCGAGTCGACGTACGCGCCGGGCACGAGTGCCAACGGGGCGGACCATCCGATCAGTTGGTGCCGCGACTACGACGGCGGCCGGTCCTTCTACACCGGCATGGGCGGCACGGTGTCGTCGTACGACGAGGCCGACTTCCGCACCCACCTGCGCGGCGCCCTGATGTGGACGACGCGGCTCTCGCAGGCCGACTGCAAGGCGACCATCACCGCCAACTACAAGGCCGAGCGGCTCACCGACCCCAACCAGCCCGGCCAGAACGACCAGATCGGCGAACCGCACGGCCTGGTCACCGCCCCCGACGGCCGCGTCTTCTACATCGGCCGCGGCGGCGCGGACTCCTCCCGGCCGGTGGTGACCGACTGGAACGACCCGAACGTCGGCAAGGGCACGGGCCAGGTCCACGTCTGGGACCCGAAGACCGACAAGGTCACCCTCGCCGGTGAGCTGACCGTCTTCGGCAACAAGGGCGGCGGCGACGAGCTGGTCAAGGTCGAGGAGGGCCTGCTCGGCATCGAGCTGGACCCGCGGTTCGAGGAGAACGGGTGGGTGTACCTGCACTACACGCCGCACTCGCAGATCAACCGGGACACGCACATGGCCGAGCGGCGGGTCTCCCGCTTCACGCTCGACCGGGCCACGAACAAGCTGGACCTGGGCAGCGAGAAGGTGCTGCTGAAGTGGCCGGTGCAGATCCACAGCTGCTGCCACGCGGGCGGCGGGATGGCCTGGGACTCCAAGGGGAACCTGTACATCGCCACCGGTGACAACAACTCCAGTGGCTTCAGCGACGGTTACTCCGGCAACAACCCGGAGCCCAACTTCAAGGGCGTGTCCTTCGCGGACGCGCGCCGCACCGCCGGCAACACCAACAACCTCAACGGCAAGATCCTGCGCATCCACCCGGAGCCGGACGGGACGTACACGCTCCCGGAGGGCAACCTCTTCACCGGCAAGGAGACCGCCGAGGGCGGTGGCAAGACGCGCGGCGAGATCTACGTGATGGGCGTGCGCAACCCGGCGCGCATCTCGGTCGACCAGAAGACCGACACCCTGTACGCGGGCTGGGTCGGCCCGGACGCCGGCGCCCCCTCGACGACGTGGGGTCCGGCCAAGTACGACACGTTCGCCACCATCACCAAGGCGAGCAACCGCGGCTGGCCGTACTGCATGGGCAACAAGCAGCCCTACCGGGACCGGAACCTGCCGGACCCGTCGAAGCCGCTGGGCTGGTACGACTGCGACCACCCGAAGAACGAGTCGCCGAACAACGACGGCCTGGTCAACCTGCCGCCGGTGACCGGCAACAACATCTGGTACTCGCCGCAGGGCGGCGGCCCGGACTTCCCACGCGACGAGAACGGCGTCCCGTCGTACAAGCAGGACGAGGCCGTCTACCGGCTGCCCTGGCTCAAGGGCGGCGGCCAGGCCGCGATGAACGGCCCGGTCTACCGCTACGACGCCGGCAGCGCCAGCGCCACCAAGTGGCCGGCGTACTGGGACGGCAAGTGGTTCGTCGGTGACTTCTACGACGCCGACCAGCCGCGCAACGCGGTGCTGATGGACCCGAAGACACAGGGCGACGGCGGTCTGCCGGTGCACGCGGAGTCCCTGAAGAAGATCGTGCCGGTCGGCAACGACGGCATCAAGAACCTGATGGGCTGGAAGTTCGGCCCGGACGGCGCGCTGTACGTCCTGGACTACGGGCGCGGCTTCTTCACCTCGGACTCCAAGTCGGCGCTGTGGAGGGTCACCTACGAGGGCGGCGGCCCGACGCCGGCCGCCGGACAGCTGGCGAGGGGGACCGAGTGATACGCCAACGAAGAATGTGGGCCGCGCTGCTGGCCGGCCTGCTGATGGTGCTCGGACTGCAGGCGACGTCCGCCTCCGGACAGCCTGCGGCGGCGCCCGCCGCGGCGGCGGCCGACCAGGTGCTGACCTGGACGGCGGGCGACGACATCACCAAGTACACGTCGGCGCCCGAGACGGCGGTGGCCGGACCGGCCACGATCGTCTTCGAGAACAGCGAGGCCACCGGCAACACCACCGGCATGCCGCACACGCTGACGTTCATGACCAGCGATCCCGAGTACAACCAGGACGTGCAGCTCAACATCCTGGCCAACCCGAACGACGACCAGGGAGGCAAGCACACCGCCGAGGTCACGCTCAGCCCCGGCAGGTACATGTACCACTGCACGATCCCGGGCCACGGCCAGATGACGGGCGTGCTCGTGGTGACCGAGGGCGGCGGCGGCGAGGACACCACGGCGCCGGAGACCTCGGCCGAGGTGGGCGGCACGCAGAACGCCGACGGCGCCTACGTCGGCAGCGCGACCGTGACGCTCGCCGCCACCGACGCGGGCGGCTCCGGCGTCGAGCGGATCGAGTACGCGATCGGGGCCGACGGTGCCTGGCAGCCGTACACCACGCCGGTCGTCGTCGACCAGGTCGGCGAACACACGGTGCGCTACCGGGCGTTCGACAAGGCGGGCAACGCCGCCGAGGAGAAGAGCGTCACGTTCGCCGTGGCCGCGCCGGACACCGACGACACGACCGCGCCGGAGACCTCGGCGACGGTCAGCGGCGAGAAGAACGCGGACGGCGCCTACATCGACATGGCGACGGTGACCGTCACCGCCTCCGACACCGGTTCCGGCGTCAACACCATCGAGTACGCGGTCGGCGACGGCGCCTGGACGGCGTACACGGCGCCGGTCATGGTGCACCAGGTCGGCGAGCACACCGTGCGCTACCGGGCCACCGACAAGGCGGGCAACGTCGCGGCCGAGAAGAGCGTGGCCTTCACCGTGGTCGCCGCTCCCCCGCAGGACACCACCCCGCCGGTGACCGGCGCGACCGTGGACGGCTCCCGGAACTCCGACGGCGCCTACGTCGGCAGTGCGAAGGTGACCGTGAACGCCACGGACGAGGGCGGTTCCGGCGTCGCCGGCGTGGAGTACTCGCTGGACGCCGGTCCCTACCTGGCGTACACCGGCCCGGTGATCGTGGACCGGGTGGGCCGGCACACCGTGGCGTACCGGGCGAGCGACAAGGCGGGCAACACCTCCGAGCCGCTGACCGTGAGCTTCACGGTGGTGGCCGGCGGGGTGCCGGCACCGCCCTGCCCCGAGTACGACGAACGCCTCACGGTGATCGTCGGCACGGTCGACTCGGGGGTGCCGAACCGGGTCACCAACAACCGGTGCCGGATCAACGAGTTGATCGAGGACGAGAAGGAGTGGACGTCCCAGGCGCTGTTCCTCAAGCACGTCGGGAACGTCCTGGACGCGCTGCGGGCCGAGGGGGTCGTCGACCGGCGTGAGGTCAAGGCGATCAACACGGCCGCCAAGCAGTCGAAGATCGGGCTGCCCGGCCAGACCGAGGGCTACCGCACGATCATGGACGGCAGCCAGGCGTCCTTCGCCAAGTGGGAGCAGGTGGGCGGCGGTTCGTTCGCGCTGAACGCGGACGGGTCGATCACCTCCAGCACGAGCACGCCCGGCATGGGCATGCTCTGGTTCCCCGAGCGCAAGTACGGCGACTTCTCGCTGAAGCTCCAGTGGCGCGACGACGCGCCGGGCACGGCCAACACCAACGGCGGCGTCTTCGTGCGCTTCCCGCAGGTGCACGACCACCCGGAGGAGTCGCGGCCGGAGTGGGTCGCCATCAAGTACGGGCACGAGGTGCAGGTGTTCGACAGCCCGACCGGCGACATGTACAAGACGGGTTCCCTCTACGGCTTCGACCGGGTCGGCCTGGCCGGCGCGGGCGTGACGGAGAAGGGCACCTGGAACGACTACGAGATCCGGGTGGTGGACCAGCACTACTCGATCTACCGCAACGGCGTGCTGATCAACGAGTTCGACAACTTCGGCGGCCAGACCTTCTACCCCGAGCGCTCGGACGACCCGGGCACGGACGGGCGGCGGTTCGCCTCCGGCTACGTCGGACTGCAGGTGCACAGCACGTCGGACGTGGTCTCGTACCGCGACGTCCGGATCAAGGACCTGTAGGTCCCTGACCGTTGTGGCTCAGTCCGGGCCGGGAGTCCTCTTCCTGGCCCGGCTGGGCTGGACCCGGCTCGGCTCGCCCGGCATCTTCGGATACTCGGGCGGGTACGGCAGATCACCGAGCCCGTGGTCGTGCTCGTCCTTCGTCGCCAGCTCCAGCAGCGCGTCGAGGGAGTGCCTCGTCCCGTCCATGCCCGCGTGCACGTCGCCGAGTTCGGCGAAGCGCGCGGGCATGGTCGTGATGTCGAAGTCCCGCGGGTGCGCCACGCCCACCTCGTCCCAGGTCAGCGGTGCGGAGACGGGCGCGCCCGGGCGGGGGCGCACGGAGTAGGCGGAGGCGATGGTGCGGTCGCGGGCGGTCTGGTTGTAGTCGATGAAGATGCGCTCGCCGCGCTCCTCCTTCCACCACTTGATGGTGACCCGTTCGGGCATCCGCCGTTCCATCTCCCGGCCGACGGCGATGGCGGCGCGCCGCACCTGGGTGAAGGTCCAGCGCGGCTCGATCGGCACGAAGACGTGGATGCCGCGTCCGCCGGAAGTCTTGGGCCAGCCCCGCAGGCCGCCGAACTCTTCCAGAACCGCGCGCAGTTCGTGGGCGGCGCGGGCCGCGTCGTCGTAGTCGGTGCCGGGCTGCGGGTCGAGGTCGATGCGCAGTTCGTCGGGGTGGTCGACGTCGTCGCGGCGCACCGGCCAGGGGTGGAAGGTGAGGGTGCCGTACTGGGCGGCCCACAGCACGGCCGCCTCCTCGGTGGGGCACATCTCGTCGGCGCTGCGTCCGCTGGGGAAGGTGATGTGCGCGGTGGGGATCCAGTCGGGCATCCCCTTGGGCGCGCGCTTCTGGTAGAACCACTCGCCGGTGATGCCGTCGGGGTAGCGCTGGAGCGTGGTGGGCCGGTCGCGCAGGGCGCGCAGGATGCCGGGGGCGACGGCCTGGTAGTACCGCGCCACGTCGAGCTTGGTGTAGCCGTCCTCCGGGAAGAACACCTTGCCCGGGCTGGACAGCCGCACGGCCCGCCCGCCCGCCTCCAGTTCCACCGCTTCCGCCATGCGAGCCACGGTAGGCGCAGCGCGACGGCTTCGCATATCAGGCGTACGGGGTCAAGGGCGTACAGAATCGGACCATGGACCTCCCCGTCATGCCGCCCGTGAAGCCGATGCTCGCCAAGTCCGTGGCGAAGATCCCGCCGGGGATGCACTACGAGGCGAAGTGGGACGGCTTTCGGGCGATCGTGTTCCGGGACGGGGCCGAGGTGGAGCTGGGGAGCCGGACGGGCAAGCCGTTGACCAGGTACTTTCCGGAGCTGGTGGCGGCGGTGCGGGAGCGGTTGCCCGGGCGGTGCGTGGTGGACGGGGAGATCGTGATCGCGCGGGACGGGCACCTGGACTTCGACGCGCTGACCGAGCGGATCCATCCGGCCGACTCCCGGGTGCGCATGCTGGCGGAGCGCACCCCGGCCTCGCTGGTCGCCTTCGACCTGCTGGCGCTGGACGACGCGTCCCTGCTCGACGTGGGGATGGCCGACCGGCGGGCGCTGCTGGAGCGGGCGCTGTCCGGGGTGACGCCCCCGGTGCACGTGGCGCCGGCGACGGACGACATCGAGGTGGCCCGGCGGTGGTTCGAGCAGTACGAGGGGGCGGGGCTGGACGGCGTCGTCGCCAAGCCGCTGGACCTGCGCTACCGGCAGGACGAGCGGGCCATGTTCAAGATCAAGCACGAACGTACGGCGGACGTGGTCGTCGCCGGGTACCGCTTGCACAAGAGCGGGCCCGTGGTCGGCTCGCTGCTGCTCGGGCTGTACGACGACCGGGGTGTGCTCCAGCACGTGGGGGTGTGCGCGGCCTTCACCATGAAGCGCCGGGCCGAGCTGGTGGAGGAGCTGGAGCCGCTGCGCATGGACGACGCGAGCGGCCATCCGTGGGCCAGGTGGGCCGAGGAGGCCGCCCACGAGTCGGCGCGGCTGCCGGGCGCCCCCAGCCGCTGGTCCGGCAAGAAGGACCTGTCCTGGGTGCCGCTGCGCCCCGAGCGCGTCGTCGAGGTCGCGTACGACCACATGGAGAACGGGGCGCGCTTCCGGCACACGGCCCGCTTCCGCCGCTGGCGCCCGGACCGGAGCCCCGAGAGCTGCACCTACGCGCAACTGGAGGAGCCGGTCCGCTACAACCTGACGGAGATCCTGGGCGGGCCCTGACGCACTCCGGGTCCCGCGCCTACGGCTTCATCAGGACCTTGACCGCGCCGTCCCGCTTCTTCTGGAACATCTCGTACGCCTGCGGCGCGTTCGCCAGCGGCACCCGGTGCGTGGCGAAGCCGTCGACGCCGAGGGGGTCCTCGTCGGTCAGGTGCGGGACGATCTCGTCGCTCCAGCGGCGCACGTTGGCCTGGCCCATGCGGAGCTGGATCTGCTTGTCGAACATGGTGAGCATCGGCATCGGGTCGGCCATGCCGCCGTACACGCCGGACAGCGAGATGGTGCCGCCGCGGCGCACCAGGTCGATCGCCGTGTACAGGGCGGCGAGCCGGTCCACGCTGAACCGCTCCGCCAGCGGGCTGCCGATGGCCCGGGGCATCACCGCGGCGGCCTGCTGCACCAGCTTGGCCACGGCACCGCCGTGCGCCTCGGTGCCGACCGCGTCGATCACCGCGTCGGGGCCGCGGCCGCCCGTCCGGTCCTGGACCGCGGCGACCAGCTCCTTCTCGTTGTCGAAGGACCGCAGGTCGAACGTCTCCACGCCCCGCGCCCGGGCCCGCTCCAGCCGCTCCGGCACGAGGTCGACGCCGAAGACGGTCTCGACGCCCTTGAGCCGGGCGATCCGGCAGGCCATGTCGCCGATCGGGCCGAGGCCGAGCACGGCGAGGCTGCCGCCCTGCGGTACGGCGGCGTACTCGACCGCCTGCCAGGCGGTGGGCAGCACGTCGGAGAGGTAGACGAAGCGGTCGTCGGCCGGGCCCTCGGGGACCTTGATCGGGCCGAACTGGGCCTGCGGCACGCGCAGGTACTCCGCCTGGCCGCCGGGGACGGCGCCGTACAGGCGGGTGTAGCCGAACAGCGGGGCGCCCATCCCCTCGCCGGTGACCTGGGTGGTCTCGCACTGGGTCGGCAGTCCGGTGCCGCACATGTAGCAGTGTCCGCACGCGATCTGGAACGGGACCACGACCCGGTCGCCGGGCCTCAGGCCGGTCACCTCCGCACCGACCTCCTCGACGATGCCCATCGGCTCGTGCCCGAGGATGTCGCCCGGTGTCATGAACGGCGTGAGCACCTCGTAGAGGTGCAGGTCGGAGCCGCACAGTCCGGACGAGGTGACGCGGATGACCGCGTCGGTCGGCTCCTCGATCCTGGGGTCCGGCACGTCCTCGACCCGCACGTCCCGCTTGCCCTGCCATGTCACTGCCTTCATCGCCCCGCGCTCCCTCCGTCGCCGTGCGCGTCGGTCTCTGCGTGGCGGCCGGGTACCCCGGGGCGTCCGTCACCGAACCCGGCGATCGTTTCGGCCGAACAGCGGATTATCTGCCTCGTTCCGTGTGCCGTATCGGATTCGTTCAGGTATGGCACTAAATCCTTCAAGAAGCGCACAATCGATGAAACGGGATGGGTGGACGGATGGCCGGTGTGCGAAGCGGAAGAGGAAGCGGAAGCTCACGCAGGAGGCGCCGCGTCGCCCTGCTGACGGCGGCGGTGGCGGTCTCGCTGGCCGCGGCGGGCTGCACGGCGGGGCCGGGCACGACGGGTCCCGGCACGGAGGGCGACGGGCGGCCCCCGGAACCGGCGGAGCGCACGCCCAGCGCGGTCCCCGCCTCCGGACCGGTGCTCGCCGTGAAGGTCGACAACGTGCGCGACGCCCGCCCCCAGGCGGGCCTGGAGGACGCGGACGTCGTCTACGCCGAGCCGGTGGAGGCCGGGCTGAGCCGCCTGATGGGGATCTACGCCACCAAGCTGCCCGGCTCGGTGGGGCCGGTGCGCAGCGCCCGCGAGTCCGACCTGGAGCTGCTCCGCCAGTTCGACCGGCCGGTCCTGGCCTTCTCCGGCGCGCAGAGCAAGCTGCTGCCGCTCATCGACAAGGCGCCGCTGCGCGCGGAGCCGGCCGACGAGGACTCCGGGGCCTGGGTCCGCGAGCCGGACCGGCGGGCTCCCCACAACCTCTACCTGCGCCCCGGCGAACTGCTCCGGAAGCCGTCGGGCGCCGCGGCCCTCACCACCGGGTTCACCTACGGCAAGGCACCCGCGGGCGGCCGGGAGGAGTCCTCGCACACGGTGCGCTACCCCTCGGCGCGCTTCACCTTCACCTGGTCCGGCAGCCGGGACCGGTGGCTGGTCTCCATGGACGGCAGCCCGGCGCGCACGGCCGACGGCGACCGGCTGGCCCCGGCCACGGTCGTGGTGCAGCACGTGAAGGTGCGCGAGTCGGACTTCCGGGACTTCCGCGGCAGCAACTCGCCCTACGTCGAGTCGGTGGGCTCCGGGCGGGCGGAGGTGCTGCGCGACGGACGCGCCTACGACGCGACCTGGAAGCGCGGGGCCGCCGAGGACGGCACGGCCTTCACCTCCGCCGACGGCGAGCCGCTGAACTTCGCCCGGGGGCAGGTCTGGGTGGTGTTCACGGGCGGGTCCTGATCCGCGAGCCCCCGCTCAGCCGGTCGCCGTCGCCGGCTCGGCCGGGTTGCGGAGCCCTTCCGCGGCGTCCGCGACCCGGCGCATCAGGCCGATGAAGACCGCCTGCTCGTCGGCGGCGAGCGGGGCGAGGAAGACCTGGTTCATCCGGGCCACGCGCACACCCAGCCTGCGGTGGACCCGCAGGCCCTCGTCCGTGAGCCGGAGCAGGGAGCGGCGGCCGTCCTGCGGGTCGCGCACCTTGTCGAGCAGCCCGCGGCGGCCGAGCCGGCTGACCACCTCCGCGATGGTGGACCGGTCCAGGCCCACCCGCTCCCCCACGGTGCGCTGGTCGAGCCCCGGCTCGGCGACCAGGGCGTTGAGGACGGCGTACTGCGGCGAGGTGGTCTCCTCGGAGACGATCGTGTTCCACAGCAGGTAGTGGGCCTGCTGCAGCCGCCTGGCCAGATGGCCGGGGTGGGTGGTCAGATCGACCGCTGCCATGCGCACACTCCCGTGGTCACTTTTATCGGCGCACTGACGATACAGGGACCGGGCGACGGTCATCCGTCGACGCCTCACCCGATCTACCTCGCGTTTTTATGGGTCTTGACGCCCCAGCCGTCCGATGGCAGCGTGTGGGAAACCTCGCTGAAATGCTCAGTGCCCTGACTATCTGTTCCCGGGGCGCGCGGAAGAGATGGGGCTTCTCGGATGGACAAGGTGGTGGCCACGGCCGGTGAGGCGGTGGCCGACGTGCCCGACGGCGCGTCGCTCGCGGTGGGCGGTTTCGGGCTGAGCGGTGTGCCGAACGTGCTGATCCAGGCGCTGTACGAGCGCGGGACCGGCGGGCTGTCGGTGGTCTCCAACAACTGCGGGGCGATGGACTCCGGGCTGGCCGTCCTGCTGGCCGCCGGGCGCATCGCCCGCGTGACCGGGTCCTACATCGGCGCCAACAAGGAGTTCGCGCGCCAGTACCTCGGCGGGGAGCTGGAGGTGGAGATGATCCCCCAGGGCACCCTGGCCGAGCGGCTGCGGGCCGGCGGCGCGGGCATCCCCGCCTTCTACACCCCCGCCGGGGTCGGCACCCAGGTCGCCGACGGCGGACTGCCGTGGCGCTACGACGGGTCGGGCGGGGTCGCGCTGGCCTCGCCGCCGAAGGAGGTCCGCGAGTTCGACGGGACGGAGTACGTGCTGGAGCGCGGCATCCGCACGGACTTCGCGCTGGTCCGCGCGGCCAAGGGCGACCGGCACGGCAACCTGGTCTTCGCGAAGTCGTCCCGCAACTTCAACCCGCTGGCCGCGATGGCCGGACGGGTGACGATCGCCGAGGTGGAGGAGCTGGTCGAGCCCGGCGGGATCGACCCGGACGCCGTGCATCTGCCGGGCATCTTCGTCCAGCGGGTCGTGGCCCTCACCCCGGAGCAGGCCGGCGACAAGAAGATAGAGAAGCGGACGGTGACTTCCTGATGGCCTGGACGCGTGAAGAGATGGCCGCCCGGGCCGCGCTGGAGCTGGCGGACGGCCAGTACGTCAATCTCGGCATCGGCCTGCCCACCCTGATCCCGAACCACCTCCCCGAGGGCGTCGAGGTCACCCTGGAGTCGGAGAACGGCATCCTGGGCACCGGCCGGTACCCCACCGAGGCCGAGGTGGACCCCGACCTGATCAACGCGGGCAAGGAGACGGTCACGGTCCGGCCGGGCGCCGCCTTCTTCGACTCGGCCCTGTCCTTCGGCATGATCCGCGGCGGGCACATCGACGTGGCGGTGCTCGGCGCGATGCAGGTCTCCGCCGCGGGCGACCTGGCCAACTGGGCCGTCCCCGGCAAGATGGTCACCGGGATCGGCGGCGCGATGGACCTGGTCCACGGCGCCCGCACCGTCATCGTGGTCATGACGCACACCGCCAAGGACGGCTCCCCCAAGATCCTCCAGGAGTGCGCGCTGCCGCTCACCGGCAAGGCGTGTGTGAACCGTGTCATCACCGACCTCGGCGTCCTCGACGTCACCTCCGACGGCCTGGTCCTGGTGGAGACCGCACCGGGCGTGAGCGTCGACGACGTCGTCGCCAGGACCGACGCCGAGCTCGTCGTCGCGGAGGGACTGAAGTGAAGGACGTCTACATCGTCGACGCGGTGCGCACCCCGTTCGGCAAGTACGGCGGAGGCCTGGCCGGCGTACGCCCGGACGACCTGGCCGCGCACGCGATCCGTGAACTCCTCGGCCGCACACCCGGCCTGGACCCCGCCCGGATCGACGACGTGTACTTCGGCAACGCCAACGGCGCCGGTGAGGAGAACCGCAACGTCGCCCGCATGGCCGCCCTCCTGGCCGGCCTGCCCACCACCGTCCCCGGCGTCACCGTGAACCGGCTGTGCGCCTCCGGCCTCGAAGCGGTGATCCAGGCGGCCCGTGCGATCGCGGTCGGCGACGCCTCGGTCGCGCTCGCGGGCGGCGTGGAGTCGATGACCCGGGCGCCGTACGTGCTGCCCAAGCCGGACCGGCCCTTCCCCGCCGGCCACACCGAGATGTACTCGACCACCCTGGGCTGGCGCATGGTCAACCCGGCGATGGACCCGCAGTGGACGATCCCGCTCGGCGAGTCGGCGGAGCTGATCGCGGACAAGCACCGGATCTCCCGCGAGCAGCAGGACGAGTACGCCCTCGCCTCCCACCGCAAGGCCGCCCGCGCCCGGGCCGACGGCCTCTTCGACGCCGAACTGGCACCCGTGCCGGTGCCGCGCCGCAAGGGCGACCCGGTGGACCTCGCCGCCGACGAGTGCGTACGCCCGGACGCGTCGCTGGAGGCGATGGCGAAGCTGAGGCCGTCCTTCCGGAAGACCGACGGCACGGTGACCGCCGGGAACGCCTCTCCCCTCAACGACGGTGCCGCCGCGCTGCTCCTGGTCGACGAGGAGGGCCTGCGGGCCACGGGACGCGAGCCGCTCGCCCGGGTCTCGGCCACCGGGGTCTCGGCCACCGACCCGCAGTACTTCGGGCTCGCCCCGGTCGAGGCCGTGAACCGCGCGCTCGCCAGGGCCGGCCGGACCTTCGCCGACCTGGACGTGCTCGAACTCAACGAGGCCTTCGCCGCCCAGGTGCTCGGCTGCGTCGCCGAGTGGCCCGAGTTCGACCCGGCGGTCCTCAATCCGCAGGGCGGCGCCATCGCCCTCGGCCACCCCCTGGGCGCCTCCGGCGCGCGCCTCGCCGGCACCGTCGCCCACCAGTTGGCCCGCAAGGGGAGCGGCACCGGTGTCGCCACCCTCTGCATCGGCGTCGGCCAGGGTCTCGCCCTGGTCCTCGACCGCTAGTCACCCAGGGAATCCCATGACTCTCACCCAGCACGACATCGACGCGGAGATCGCGGCCGAGCACGCCGCCTACCAGAAGCGGGTCGCCGACGGCGGCCCCGTCGAGCACCACCCGCGCCGCGACTACGCCCCGTACCGCTCCTCGGTGCTGCGCCACCCGAAGCAGCCGCCGATCGCCATCGACGTCACCCAGGACCCGGAGCTGGTGGAGCTGTCCTCCCCCGCCTTCGGGGAGCGGGACATCACCGGGATCGACAACGACCTGACCCGGCAGCACACCGGGGAGCCGGTCGGCGAGCGCATCACCGTCTCCGGGCGCCTCCTCGACCGGAACGGCCGGCCCGTGCGCGGGCAGCTCGTGGAGATCTGGCAGGCCAACTCGGCCGGGCGGTACGCGCACCAGCGCGAGCAGCACGACGCGCCGCTGGACCCCAACTTCACCGGCGTGGGCCGCACCCTCGCCGACGACGACGGCTTCTACCGCTTCACCACCGTGCAGCCCGGCCCCTACCCGTGGCGCAACCACGTCAACGCCTGGCGTCCGGCGCACATCCACTTCTCCGTGTTCGGCTCGGCGTTCACGCAGCGCCTGGTCACCCAGATGTACTTCCCGAACGACCCGCTGTTCCCGTACGACCCGATCCTGCAGTCGGTGACGGACGACGCGGCGCGCCGGCGGCTGATCGCGACGTACGACCACAGCCTGTCCGTGCCGGAGTTCTCGCTCGGCTACCACTGGGACATCGTGCTCGACGGCCCGAACGCCACCTGGATCGAAGAAGGACGCTGACCCGCCATGACGAAGATCGACACCAGCGGCCCGGAGCAGGTGCTGCCCACCCCGTCGCACACCGTCGGCCCCTTCTACGGGTACGCGCTGCCCTTCCGCGGCGGCGAGGACATCGCGCCCGCCGGGCACCCGGACACGGTCACCGTGCACGGGTACGTCCACGACGGCGAGGGCAACCCGCTGCCGGACGCCCTGGTGGAACTGTGGGGCCCGGACACCGAGGGCCGGGTGCCGACCGCCGACGGCTCGATGCGGCGCGACCCGGCCTCCGGGGACTTCCTGGGCCGCAACGGCGTGGAGTTCACCGGCTTCGGGCGCATCCAGACCGATGCGAACGGCCACTGGTACGCGCGGACACTGCGGCCGGGGGCGCGCGGGCGAAGCGCCCCGTACCTGAGCGTGTGCGTGTTCGCGCGCGGGCTGCTCGTGCACCTGTTCACCCGGATCTATCTGCCGGGCGACGAGGCGGCGCTCGCCGCCGACCCGCTGCTGGCCCGGGTGCCGGCCGGGCGCCGCGACACGCTGATCGCGGCGGACGAGGGCCACGGGACGTACCGTTTCGACATCCGCCTTCAGGGCGAGGGCGAGACGGTCTTCCTGGAGTTCCAGTGACATCACCTGCCGACCCCGCCGACACCGGCGCGAGCCTGCTCGCCCCCGGGTGGGCTGGCTCGCCGGCCGCGTCCGCGACCGGCGAGCGCGCGTACCTGCGGGCCCTGCTCGACGCCGAGGCGGCGCTGACCCGTGCCCAGGCCGCGCTGGGGCTCGCCCCCGCCGAGGCGGCGGACGCGGTGAGCGCGGCCGCCGCCGACCCGGCCGCCTTCGACGCGCAGTCCCTGGCCGAGCGGGCCCGGGGCGGCGGGAACCCGGTCATCCCCCTGGTGGCCGACCTGACCGAGGCGGTCGGCGAGCCCTACGGGCCGTACGTGCACCGGGGCGCGACCAGCCAGGACATCCTGGACACGGCCGCGATGCTGGTCGCCGCCCGCACCCTGGACCTGCTGCTGCCCGACCTCGCCCGTACGGAACGGGCCCTGGCCCGGCTGGCCGCCGAGCACCGGGACACGCCGATGCCGGGCCGGACCCTCACCCAGCACGCCGTGCCGACGGCCTTCGGGCTGAA
Source organism: Streptomyces ardesiacus (assembly GCF_003112575.1). Lineage (GTDB taxonomy): Bacteria > Actinomycetota > Actinomycetes > Streptomycetales > Streptomycetaceae > Streptomyces > Streptomyces ardesiacus. The sequence continues at coordinate 507,737 of NZ_BEWC01000001.1, read as the reverse complement.
GGCGGCGGGCTGGCGTTCGCTGGTGCTGGACGCGCGGGACCGGATCACGGCGGTGCGTGCCACGCTTCCCGTCCAACTTGGCGGTGCGGCGGGCACCCTGGCGGCCTTCGGCGCGTACGGCGCCGCCGACCCGGTCGGACTCCCGGCGGCGTACGCCCGTGAACTGGGCCTGGTGGCACCGCTGTTGCCCTGGCACACGCTGCGCACTCCGGTCGCCGACCTGGCCGGCGCCCTCGCCCTCGCCGCGGGGGCGCTCGGGAAGATCGCCGTGGACGTGCTCACCCTGTCCCGCACCGAGATCGGCGAGGTCGCCGAGGGCAGCGGCGGCGGCTCGTCGGCGATGCCGCACAAGGCCAACCCGGTGCGGTCCACGCTGATCGCGGCGGCCGCCCGGCGCGCCCCGCAGCTCGCGGCCACGCTGTACGGCTCGCTGGCCGCGGAGGACGAGCGGCCGGCCGGGGCCTGGCACGCCGAGTGGGAGCCGCTGCGGGACCTGCTGCGCCTGGCCGGCGGTGCCGCCCGCGACGCCGCGGAGCTGGCCGAGGGGCTGCGGGTGCGCCCGGACGTGATGCGCGCGCACCTCGGTCTCACCCACGGGCTGATCGTGTCGGAGCGGCTCTCGGCCCGACTGGCGCCGGTGCTCGGGCGGGCCCGCGCCAAGGAACTGCTCACCGAACTGGCCGCGCGCACCTACGCCGAGGACCGCGACCTGGGCGAACTGCTCGCCGAAGTACCGGAGTTGCGGGACCTCGACCTGGCCGCCCTCACCGACCCCGCCCGCTACACGGGTGCCGCTGCCACCCTCACCGACCGTGCTCTGGAGCGACGTTGACGACCCTGCTCAACCACCTGTCCGAAGGCCCCGCCTCCGCTCCCCCGCTGCTCCTCGGGCCCTCGCTGGGCACCTCGTACGCGCTGTGGGACGCGGTGGCGCCCGAGCTGTCCGCCGGACACCGGGTGATCCGCTGGGACCTGCCGGGACACGGGGGTTCGCGGGCGGACCTGATCGGCCCCGGCGCCACCGTCGGGGACCTGGCCGATCTGGTGCTGGCGCTCGCCGACTCGCTCGGCGTGGAGCGGTTCGCCCACGCCGGGGTGTCCCTGGGCGGCGCGGTGGGCCTGCACCTGGCCGTGCACCACCCCGAGCGCGTGTCGTCGCTGGCGGTCGTCTGCTCCTCGGCGCACTTCGACGGCGCGAAGGCGTGGCGGGAGCGGGCGGCGCAGGTGCGCGAGGAGGGGCTGGCGCGGCTCGCCAGGAGCGCGGACGCGCGGTGGTTCACCCCCGGGTTCACCGTGCCGCGGCTGGTCCGGGACCACCGGGAGGCCGTCCCGGCCGCGTACGCCGCCTGCTGCGACGCGCTGGCCGCCTTCGACCTGCGGGACCGGGTCGGGGAGATCTCCGTGCCGACGCTGCTGATCGCCGGGCGCGAGGACCCGGCCACGCCGCCCGCGCACCTGCGGGAGCTGGCCGACGCGGTGCCGGGCGCGACGCTGACCGAGATCCCGGGGGCGTCGCACCTGGCGCCGGCCGAGCGGCCGCAGGCGGTGCTGACGGCGCTGCGGGCCCACTTCGACGGCGACGCCGGGCGGGGCATGGCGGTGCGGCGCGAGGTGCTGGGCGACGCGCACGTGGACCGGGCGCAGGAGCGGCAGACGCCGTTCACCGCCCGCTTCCAGGACTTCATCTCGCGCTACGCGTGGGGCGAGATCTGGACCGACGAGACGCTGTCGCGGCGCGAGCGCAGCATGGTCACGCTGACGGCGCTGGTCGCGCACGGGCACTACGAGGAACTGGCCATGCATGTGCGGGCGGCCCGGCGCAACGGGCTGTCGGCGGACGAGATCGGCGCCGTGCTGCTCCAGACGGCGGTGTACTGCGGGGTGCCGGCCGCGAACTCGGCGTTCGCGACGGCCCAGCGGGTGCTGGCCGAGGAGACGGACGGCGCCGCCGGGTGACGTGCCACGGCGGGTCCTGACGGCGCCTCAGCCCGCCCGCACGACCGCCAGGGCCTCGCGGGCGCGGGCCACGAGCCCGTCGGCGCCGCACGAGTCGGCCAGGGCCATGCCCCGGTTCAGCTCGGCCGCCGAGCGGGCCGCGATGCCGTACTCCACGCGGGCGGCGGCGTGCTCGTACTGGCAGGGCGAGGCCTCCAGGTAGGTGACGGCCTGGGCGGCGAGCCGGACCGCGCGCTGTCCGGTCCCCAGCGCGGCGGCGCAGCGCAGGGCCTCTCCTATGGCGGTGTCCGTGCCGAAGCGCTCGGCCTGACGGCGGGCGTCGGTGGCCAGCCGGGCGGCGCGGGCGGGGTCCTCGGCGGCCAGCGCCCGGGCCAGTTCGGTCGCCCAGGGGACCACCACCGGGTTGTGCCGGCCGCGTGCCGCCGCCGCCTTCTCGGCGGCCTCCAGTTCGTTGACGCCCTCCTTGGTGCGGCCGGTGGCGAGCAGCAGGCGCCCGCGCACGGTGCGGGGGTCGGGCAGCACGATCGTCGACGGGTACGGCGGCGCGAAGCCGTACTGGTCGGCGACGGTGCGGGCCTCCTCGACGTGGCCGCGGGCGAGCAGGGTGTCGACCAGGTTGCAGGTGGCCGACCAGTACAACGGCAGGCCGCGGCCCACGCGTTCGGCGATGCGCAGGGAGGCGCGCAGGGACTGCTCGGCGTCCCTGAGGCGGCCCCTCCTGCGGTGGCCGAGGCCGACGTAGGCATGGGCGAGGGCGAGGTGCCCGCCGCTCCAGCCGGCGCTCTCGTAGGAGCGCAGGGCCTCGGTGAACAGGGCCTCGGCGCGGTCGAGGCGGTCGGCGTAGGCGTAGGAACTGGCCAGCATCATGGGCAGTTCCAGGCCCCATTCGGTGTCGGTCCAGCCGAGTCCGGGGGCGAGGCGGCCGTTGACGAGGGCGCGGTCGCACAGTTCGACGACCTCTTCGGCGCTCTCGCCGTGGGTCATGGCGTCGAAGCCGCGCAGGATGAGCAGGGCCCGCTCGGCGTTGTCCCGGCCGGTGCAGGTGGCGGCGAGTTCGGCCAGGCGGGCGGAGCGGCGGGGCGAGGAGGTCTCGCCCGCATGGATGCCCTCCCACATGTACTGGGCGGCCTGGAGCCGCAGTCGCGCGGAGGGGTCGGGAGTGCGGGCGGCCTCCGCCCCGACGGTGCGGACGGCCTCCTCCAACTGGTCGTTGTGGAGCAGGGCCTGTGACAGCCGGAAGACGGCGTCCACGCGCTGCTCGCCGTCCAGCCCGGGCATGGCGAGCGCGGTGCGCAGGTGGCCGATGGTGGTGGAGGGCGCGGTGAGGAGAGTGGCGCAGCCCAGCTCGAACAGCACGAGGGCGTGGGATTCGGGCAACGGCGGTTCCTGCAGCGCCCGTTCGAGGCAGCGGCGGGCGGCGTCGGGGGCTCCGACGGCGAGGTGTTCGCGGGCGGCCTCGCGCAACTGGGCGACGACCTCCTGATCGTCGTCGGGGTACACCTTGAGCAGGTGGCGGGAGGCCGCCGCGGCGCCGAGTCCGGAGTCGGTGACCAGTTGGGCCGCTATGCCGTGCATCGCGGTGCGCAGGGCGCCGGGGATGGAGTTGTAGACGGCGGTGGCGATCAGCGGGTGGACGAACTCCAGCTCGTCCGCGCCCGGTTGCCCGGCGGTGTCGGGCACGGACAGGATCCGGGCGCCCCGGAGCAGTTCGGCGCAGCGGGCGGCGTCGGCGCGGTCGAGGGTGGCGACCATGTCGACGGTGATGCCGCCGCCGAGGATGGCCGCCGCCCAGGCGAACCGGGTGGCGTCGACGCCGAGTTGCTCCAGGCGGGCGACGAGGCCGCTGCCGCGGGCGGAGCGGTTCAGGGACCGCAGTTCGGCGGCCTCCGCCTCGACGGGCTGGAGTTCGCTGTCCTGGACCTTGGCGAGGAGTTCGACGGTCTCGTAGGGGTTGCCGCCGGTGACGGCCCACACCTCGCGGCAGAACGCGGCGTCGGCGTGCGGGCCGAGCGTGGCGCGGGTGAGTCCGGCCGTCGCGTCCGGGGTGAGGGCGTTCAGCGGGGCGAGGGGACGGCCCATGGCGCTGGCCGCCTCCAGGTGGCGGGCGCTGTCGCCGCTGACGTCGCCGGGGCGGCGGGCGATGACGACCAGGACGGAGGTCTCGTCGAGCCGTTCGGCGAGCGCGGCGAGCCAGCGCAGGGTCTCCTGGTCGGCCCAGTGGGCGTCGTCGATCATCAGCACCAGCGGCCACTCCCGGCGGGCGAGCCGGCGGACGGCGGCGACCAGGCCGTCGCACACGTTCTGCGGGTCGGCCTGCCGCTCGCCGGGGTCCGCGATGCCGAGGGCGGGACCGGCGATGTCGTACCAGTCGCCGAGGTAGTCGCGGGCCTCCTCGGGGAGCATGGACACCAGGGCGGGCTGGAGGAGTTGGCGCACCACGTTGAAGGGGACGGACCTGAGGGTCTCGCCGCCGCGGGCCGACCAGACGGTGCAGCCCCGGGCCTCGGCGATGCGTCGGGTCTCGGCGAGCAGTGCCGTCTTGCCCACCCCGGCCTCGCCGCGGGCCTCCAGCAGGGTGCCGGGGGACGAGCGGTCCGCGCACAGGATGTCGACCGCGCGCGTGATGGTGGCGACCTCCTCGTCGCGCTCCCAGAGGGAGGCCGGGACGGCGCCCGTCCGCCGTACCTCCGTCATCCCGCTACCTCCCCGAGTCGCCCGAATGACGTACAGAGCCTGAGCCTAGCCCTCCGATCGCGCAAGTGGTGCGCGCTCCGCCGACCAGTTGCCGTGACGGGTGACATGCGGTAAAGCGTGCACGAGGCGCGGGGCCCGTCATCGGAGTCGGCGGGGCCGAGGGCCCGTCAACCTCCGGCGGCGCGGCTCCGCGACGGCGGTGACGGGCCCTCCGGGCGGGCCTCTCATCCGGCTTTCACCGACGCCTCATACGGTGGGCACATGACGCAGGCGACTCCTCCCGGGTGGTACCCGGACCCCGGACAGAAGAATGACGGTCCCGCCACCGAACGCTGGTGGGACGGCACGGCGTGGACCGACCAGGTGCGCCCGGCGGGAGCGGCCGCCCCGGAGGCCCCGCCCGCGCAGCCGCCGGCCCAGCCACCGGTCCAGCCGCCGGCCCAGCCACTGCTTCCGGACGCCGCGCCCGGGCCGTATCCCGTGCACCCGGGGTACGCGGGCTTTCCGGTCCCGGCGCCGTCGGCGCGCCGGCGGCGGGTGCGCACCGGCATAGCCGTGGCGGCGGCCGTGGCGGTGCTGGCCGGCATCGGGGTCGGCGTGTACGCGCTGACCGACGACGGCTCGGGCGGCGACCGGGCGGCCGGATCGCAGCAGGACCGTCCGGGCTCGGGCGACCGGAACGATCCCTTCGGCGAGGACGGCGGCGGCAGCGGGGGCAAGGACGGCGGCGAGGACGGCCGGGGGCCCTCTCCGAAGTCCCCGGACGCCTCGGAACCGCCCACGATCGACAGCGGCCCGGTGACGGACGCGCTCAGCGGGATCAGCCTGCCCCTCCCGGAGGGCTGGTCGGGGCAGGAGTTGCAGGTCGGCGCGCAGATCACGTCGAACGACGTCTACAAGTGCCCCGGCGACACCGCCAAGTCCTGCACGAAGGGCGGCGCCTACTCGGCCCCGGCGATGCTGCTGAAGACCGAGGGCGACACCGCGGAACAGGTCGCGAAGGCCGACATCGCGGCGAACGCCGAGGAGTCCTACGGCGAGGAGTCCTACGGCGGCATCACCTCGCACGACGAGCTGGCCTCCAAGGCGGTCACGGTCGCCGGGCAGAAGGGCTACCTGGTCCGCTGGAAGGTGGTCACCGCCAAGGGCTCCGACGGTTTCGTCGAGTCGCTGGCGTTCCCCTCCCCCGCCCAGCCCTCGCAGATCGTCGTCGTCCGCTTCGGCGTCGACGTCGACCAGAAGCAGACGGTCATCGACGAGATCACCCAGGGCATCAAGGTGGACACCTCCGGCGGCGGTGGCAGCGGCCAGGACGTCTGACCGGCCCCGGCCGACGCGGCCGTGAAGCGTTCGGCCGGGTGGGGCGCCCTTCCGCTCAAAGGGTGCCCCACCCGGCCGGGGGTGCGCGCCGCCCCCGTCCCCACGGTGCGGCGCGGGCAGGTCACCGTCCAGTCATCCCGTGGACGGCGGCCTGGGTCTTTCAGGGGAGGCCGAGCGCCGGCAGCACGACGGCCTCCACGAACCGGACGAGATAGGCCGCGTCGGCCTGCTTGCCCTCCAGGACCGGACGCATCCGCAGCATGCCGAAGAGCTGCGCGGGCACGTACTCCAGCGCCGGGTGGCCGGCCGGGACCTCTCCCCGGTCCACACCGCGCGCCAGGATCGCCCGGAGCGCGGCGATCTCCGGCTCGACGAGCGCCTCGCGCAGCGCGCACTTGAGTTCCGGGTCCTGCATGACGGCGTGGCCGAGCGCCTGGAGCAGCCCGGTGTCCTTGCCCGCCCCTTCGCCCGCGGCGGCGGCCGCCCGGCGCAGGTCCTCGGCGAGCGACCCCGTGTCGATGTCGGCGAACCGCACCCGGCTGTTGGAACGCAGGGCGGCGGCCACGAACTGGGGCTTGGTCTTCCACTGCCGGTAGAGCGTGGACTTGCTGCACCGGGTGCTGGCGGCGATGCCCTCCATGGTCACGGCGTCGTAGCCGCAGGAGCGGAGCTGTTCGAGCACGGCGTCGAAGAACTCCTGCTCACGCTCCGGCGTGATCTTGGAGCGGCGCGAGGTGCCGGCCGTTTCCGGTCGGACCGCGTCCTGCGACGTCATCGGCCCCGCTCCTTCTCTCTCGCCCGGGGGGCTTCTCCGGCCCCGCACCCAGTGTGTCGTATGTCTATCGATACGCCAGTGTACCGGTACACCACCGTATCGGTACACTGGCGTATCGGAACGCGGTCGTATCGATGAGAACCGTCACACGCCCCCGTACCGACGAGCCACACGCACCACCGTCAGCGAGGGGGCCGGGGGATGAACTCCCGCAGCGAGCCTGCACCAACGGGGCCGGACGCGCCCGCGCGCCCACCGCTCGTCCGCGAGCTCCTGCTCGTGGCCGGGCTCTTCCTCGTCTACAAGTTCGGCCGGCAACTGGCGACGGGACACACGACCGAGGCCTTCCGCAACGCCCGCCACGTGTGGGACTGGGAGCGCGTGCTCCGGCTGCCCGACGAGGGCACGGTGCAGTCCCTGCTCCTGCACGGCGACGCGCTGGTCCACGGCGCCAACACGTACTACGCGGCCGTCCACTTCCCGGCCACCCTGGCCTTCCTGGTCTGGCTCTACCTGCGCCGGCCCGCGCACTACGTCTGGGCCCGCCGGGTGCTGGCCGCCGTGACCGGTGCCGCGCTGCTGCTGCACCTGCTGTTCCCGCTCGCCCCGCCGCGGATGCTCGGCGGCACCGGTCTGATCGACACGGCCAGGGTCTTCGGCCCCTCGGTGTACGGCCCGCCGCGCACGGACTCCTTGTCCAACCAGTTCGCGGCGATGCCCTCCCTGCACTTCGGCTGGGCCCTGATGCTGGCGATCGGTCTGATCGTCGCGACCCGGTCGCGGTGGCGGTGGCTGTGGCTGCTGCATCCGCTGGCGACCCTGCTGGTGATCGTGGGCACCGCGAACCACTACTGGCTCGACGTGATGGTGGCCACGGCCCTGCTCGGGCTCGCGCTCGCGCTGCTCCGGCCGCCGCACCGGCACGCCCCCGGTCCGCGGTCCGCCCCGCCCCGCCGGCGGCCCGAGATCCGGCGCCGGTCCACGGCCGCACGGCCCGAACCGGTCGGTGCGGGCCGGTGAACGCCGCGCTCGTCGCCGTCCTGCTGTCCCTCGTCTCGGCCTGCGCGTACGCCGCCGCGGCCGTCGCCCAGGAACGGCTGGCCGCGCGCGCCTCCGGCGCCGGCCCTCTGCGGATGCTCGCCTCCGGCGCCTGGTGGTGGGCGGTCGCGCTCAACGCCTCGGCCGCGCTGCTGCACGTCGTGGCCCTCAAGTACGGCCCCCTCACCGTGGTGCAGCCGCTGGGCGCCCTCACGCTGGTCGCGGCGGTGCCCCTGGGGGCGCGGCTGGCGGGGCGGCGGGTGAGCGCGATCGAGTGGCGGGGCACCGGGCTGACGCTGCTGGGCCTCGGCGCCCTGCTGCTCACCGCGTCGGGACCCGCGCCGGACGACGTGCTGAGCGTGCCGGAGGCGCTGACGGTGTCGGGCGCGACGGCCGCGCTGATCGGCGTGCTGTCCCGGCCCGGCGCCCGGCCGGGGCTGCGGCACGCCACGGCGTCCGGCATCGCGTCCGGCGTCGCCTCGGCACTCACCCAGACCGTGACGGTCGCGGTCACCGACCGCTCGGGTCCGCTGCTGAGCGTCCAGGTCGTCGGTGTGGCCCTGCTGGTGGCCGCCTTCGCCGCGGGCGGACTGCTGCTGTCCCAGACGGCCTACCGGGGCGGTCTCGGTGCCCCGCTCGCGGTGGTGACGCTGGCCAATCCGGTGGCCGCCGCGGTGATCGGGCTCTCGCTGCTGGGGGAACGGCTCAGGGGCGGGGCGGGCGGTGTGCTCCTCGCGCTGGCCGGTGCGGCGCTGGCCGCCTGGGGCGTCCTCCAGCTCAGCCGCGCGACCCCGGAGCGGACCGGTACGGCGGCCGCACCGGCGTTCGCCGCCCCGGTGCCCGCCGCCCCGGAACCGGAGGAGCCCGGTACGGCGGCCACCGTACCGGCGCCCCGTCGCCCGGGGCCGGGGCACCTCACACGGCTCTAGCCGGGGGACCAGCCGTCGGCGGAGCGTGCCGGCGACGGTGTCGGGCCGGGTGCGGTCCGGGTACGCGGCGGGCTGGGCGAAGACGCTGCGCATCGTCGGGGCGGCCTTCTCCGCGGCCCTCTGGGGCGACGGCGACGACCGACCGCGCGGTCGTGTACGCGGGGCGATCTGCCCAGCGGTCCGCACGGCGTAACCTGCCGTCACTACCCGTGGGAAGCCGCCCGGCCTCGGCCGGCGGACGGCTTCCGGCACCATTCGGAGGCACACCGTGATCCGCCAGGAAACCGCCTGGGTCCTTTTCGCTGCCGGCCTGATCTTCCTCGCGGCACTGGTCCTCGGGGTGTGGAAATGGCAGCAGTCGATAGCGTCTCCGGACGGAACGGCACACCGCTACGTCAACGTCGCGCACAGCTCCGGACTGCTGTACTCCTTCGCGACGTCGGCCGTCGTGGCGCCGCTGGTCCAGTTCTCCGGCTGGCCGTCCGCGGTGAACATCACCGCCGCAGCAGTGATCGTCGGCATGTTCGTCGTGACCATCTCGACCTATGTGCGGCTCGGACTCGAGGGCCGGACCGACAACCAGATGCGCGACCGGAAGTCCGGCCTGCGCGGCGTACGCGAGGCCCTGATCGTCGGTGAGATCGGCGGCACCCTGGTGCTGCTGAGCGGTTTCGCCTCGGCCCAGCTGTAGACGGTCGGAGCACGCACCGGCCCCGGCCGGGACGGCCCGCGAGGCGCCGGCCGCGAGCCGCGGCCGGCGCCTCGCCCCGTACGCTCACCGGACCGTCAGGCCGTGCCCGTCTCCCGCTCCAGTCGGGCCGCGAGGGAGAGGTAGCGGGCGCGCCGGGCCACCGGGACCATGCCGCGGATCCGGATGCACCACATCTCGGCCAGGCGGCGGGGCTGACGTCCGGCCGGTTCGAGGGCGGCGCCGACGACGCAGGTGCCGACGACGGAGGAGACGAGGGCGTGGGCGACGGAGTCGACGTCGATGTCGGGCTGCACGTCGGACTGCCGCACCGCGTTGAGCAGTTGGGACGTCGCCGTCTGCCGCCACTCGGTGAAGGGGTGCGGCAGGGGCGGCCGTACCGGTACTCCGGCGGTGGCGAGCCGCAGCCCGGCCCGCAGCACCGGCCCCTCCTCGTAGACCCGGGTCATGCCGAAGGTGAGACGCAGCAGCGCCTCCAGGGAGGAGTAGCCCCGCCCGTCCAGGTCCCTCACGAGCCGGCGGAAGGTGCGGCACTGTATCTCCATGATGGCCTGGGCGAGGTCCTCCTTCGCCGCGAAGTGGAAGTACAGGGCGCCCTTGGTGACCCCGGCGTGGGCGACGATCTCGCTCAGGCTGGTCGACTCGTAGCCGTGGCGGTCGAACAGGTCGGCCGCGGCACCGACGATCGTCGCGCGGGTCTGCTCGGCGCGTAGCTGCCTCGCCATCGGCTGTACTCTCCCCCGGCTGGAACTCGACGGACCGCGTGCCCGGTCACACCTCCCCACGATATCCCACGGGCTGACTGCCCATCAGTTCGGTCCGCGCAGCCGCCTCCGACCGTCGTACGGCGGGGTGACCGGGCTTCTCCGGCCCCCGCCTCAGTCGGTGACGAGCGCCGGGTCGCTCACCCCCGGCCTGCCGTTCTCCACGTGGCCGGCGAAGCGCCGCAGGAAAGCGGGGTCGGTCTCGGAGGTCACCGTCACGTCGTACCAGCGGCGGCTGCGCGCGAGGTCGACGGTGTGCCGCACGGTGGCGCCGGGGCGGACGGTGAGGGTCCGGGCGCGGCCGTCGTAGGCGTTGGCGATCCGCAGCCGGACCGTGCCGGGACCGGCGTTGGTGAGGGTGAGCCGGAGGTCGTCCCCGCCGTGCCGTGCGGTGACCTCGGGTCCGGCGGGTCCGGCGGGCTCGTTTCGGCCGCGGAAGACGCGCAGGAAACCGGCCGGGCCGTGCACCGTCAGGTCGTAGGATCCGCCGGAGTACGCCGAGTTCCAGGTGTCCGCGATGCTCTTGCCCGCTTCGGTGGTGTAGGTCCAGGGGCCGTCCGCTCGGTTGCCCGAGGTGACGAGGAAGGCGGCGCCGGCCCGGGCCCCGGAGGCGAAGGACAGCGTGAACTTCCCGGCCGCCGGGTCCGCGGCGCCGTCCACGGACGGGTCGTAGCGCAGCGGGCGGGAGGGACGCGACCCGCGTTCCTGACGGGGCATGCCGGGGTCGGCGGGCGGTGTCGGGCGGTAGTCGGGGTGACGTGTGCGGTCCGGCGGCTCGTAGGCGTCGGTGTCCGGCAGGCGGGCCGGGCGGCTGTCCTTGCGGGAGAAGTCGAAGGCGGAGGTCAGGTCGCCGCAGACGGCCCGGCGCCACGGTGAGATGTTCGGTTCGCGGACGCCGAAGCGGCGCTCCATGAACCGGATCACCGAGGTGTGGTCGAAGGTCTCGGAGCAGACGAAGCCGCCCTTGCTCCAGGGCGAGACGACCAGCATCGGCACGCGCGGGCCCAGCCCGTAGAAGCCCTCGCGGTGGGTGGCGCTGCCCTCGAAGACGTCCAGGGAGACGTCGACGGTGGAGCGGCCCTGCGCCGCGGACTTCGGCGGCAGCGGCGGCACCACGTGGTCGAAGAAGCCGTCGTTCTCGTCGTAGGTGAGGAACAGGGCCGTCCTCGCCCACACGGCCGGGTTGGAGGTGAGCGCGTCCAGGACCTGGGAGATGTACCAGGCGCCGTAGTTCGAGGGCCAGTTGGAGTGTTCGGAGAACGCCTCCGGGGCGGCTATCCAGGAGATCTTCGGCAGTGTGCCCGCCTTGACGTCCGCGCGCAGCCGGTCGAAGTAGCCCTCTCCGCTCCGGGCGTCGGTGCCCGTGCGGGCCTTGTCGTACAGGGGGTCGCCGGGCTTCGCGTCGCGGTACGCGTTGAAGTACAGCAGGGAGTTGTCGCCGTAGTTGCCCCGGTAGGGGTCGTCGATCCAGCCCCAGCCGCCGGCCGCGTCGAGGCCGTCGCCGACGTCCTGGTAGATCTTCCAGGAGATCCCGGCCGCCTCCAGGCGCTCCGGGTAGGTCGTCCAGTCGTAGCCGCGTTCGTCGTTGCCGAGGACCGGGCCGCCGCCGCGACCGTCGTTGCCGGTGTGGCCCGACCACAGGTAGTAGCGGTTGGGGTCGGTGGAGCCGATGAAGGAGCAGTGGTAGGCGTCGCAGACCGTGAAGGTGTCGGCGAGCGCGTAGTGGAAGGGGATGTCCTCGCGGGTCAGGTAGGCCATGGTCGTGGTGCCCTTGGCGGGCAGCCACCGGTCGTACTTGCCGTTGTGGTAGGCGTCCTGTCCGTCGGGCCAGCCGTGCGGGAGCCCTTCGAGGAACTGCATGCCGAGGTCGTCGGCCCCGGGGCGGAACGGCAGCACCTCCGTGCCGTCGCTCTTGCGCTGGTGCCACACCGGTCTGCCGCCGTCCAGCGTCACCGGGTGCGGGTCGCCGAAGCCGCGGACCCCTCGGAGCCTGCCGAAGTAGTGGTCGAACGAACGGTTCTCCTGCATCAGGACGACGATGTGCTCGACGTCCTCGATCGATCCGGAGCGGTGGTTCGCCGGGAGGGCGGCGGCCCGGTCGATGCTCGCGGACAGGGCGCTGAACGCCGTGGTGGCGCCCGCGAGTTGGAGGAATCTGCGCCGGTTCGCTTCGGCCATGGGGGTGGGGGCCCTTTCGCCTTGGGGAGGGGTCGACCGTCCGGACGGTGCCGGGCGATGACGGAATGCGCGCGAAAGGAGTGTTCCAGGAGCAGCAAACGTCAGGGAAGGGTCCGGTGGCGCTCGTGTGAAAGTCACCGGTACGCGAGGTGGGCCGGGCCCGCCGGCACGCGGAGCCTCACGCGGGGTGGCCGAGCGGCGGGTGGTCGAGGACGCGGGGCCTGTACTCGACCAGTTGGATGCGGCCGTCGAAGGTGCGGTGGTCGGTCATCTCCAGGGCGACGTCCGGATAGCCGTCGTAGATGCGCTCCTCGCCCGTCGCTCCGGTGATCACGGGGAACATCACGACCCGGAAGCGGTCGACGAGTCCGGCACGCAGCAGGGACCGGCACAGGGTGAGGCTGCCGATCGTGCTGAGGAGCCCCGTGCCACTCGCCTTCAAGGCGCGGACCGCCCCGACGGCGTCGTCGCGGACGAGGGTGGAGTTGGCCCAGGTCAGCGGCGCCTCGAGCGAGGAGGAGAACACCACCTTGGACGCTCGGCCGAGCTCGTCGACGGACGCCTCCTCCTCGGGCCGGAACTCGTCCTGGCCGCTCGGCACCCGGCCCGCCGCGAAGCCCGACATCAGGCGGTAGGTGTTCGCCCCCATCAGGTAGGTGGCCCCGGGCTGCTCGCCGAGCCAGGCGAGGTACTCCGGCCCCTCCAGGCCCCAGAACCCGGGCCAGCCCTCTCCCGACGCACAGCCGTCGAGGGAGGTGATGAAGTCGACGAGAAGCTCCGACATGGCGGTGTCCTTTCCTCGGGTGTCACAAGATGGGACCGGCCGGGGGCCACGAACTCATCGGCCGCGCCGTCGGGAATCGCGGGTTCCTTCCTGTCGGCCGCGGAACGGGGCGCGGGCGGGCGGCCGGCCGTCATGGCTTCACGATGCCGCCCGGCCTCGTGCGGCACGGAGAGGGACGGGACCTGTGGACACTCGGGTGAGGACACGTGTTTCGGTCTACGCGATCGCCGTGGAGCGTGATCGCGTGCTGTTGACGCGTCTGTCGGATGCGTCGCCCGTCTTCATGCCGGGGCTCTGGCACCTGCCGGGCGGCGGCATCGATCCGGGTGAGCAGCCCGTCGAGGCACTGGCCCGCGAACTCGTGGAAGAGACGGGCCTTGAACTGGCCGGGGCCCGGCTCCTCGACGCGAAGACCTACTCGGCCCGGCGGAACGGCGTGAGCTGGAGCCTGACCGCGTTGTTCTACGCCGTGTCCCTCGCGGAGGGAGTGCTCGCGGTGACCGAGACCGGCGGCTCCACCTCGGCAGCGCGATGGGTGCCCCTGTCCGACGTGCAGGACAGCACCGTGCTGTCGCCGGCCGCCGCCGACGCGGTGCGGATGCTGGGAGCGGCTCCGGCCGCGGCACGTCACCGCAGCACTCGCCCGTGATCGCCACCGGTCCGTCACGGCCCACGCCGTACCCGGGCAGCCGTACTCCCTCGTCCACCGGACCGGAGGCGCTGGAGCGCTGACGGCCGGGCACGGCCGTCAGCCGCGCGGCTCAGCCCTGCCACAGGGCGCGGCCCAGGGCGGCTTCCGTGCCGGCGAGGTAGACGGCCGTGGCCAGCCACTGGGCCGCGTAGTGGTCCTGGTCGTCCCCGGCCAGGCGTCCGAAGGCGTCACGGGAACGCCGGGCGGCCACCGCGCCGAGCGCGGCGAACAGGTCCGCGCCGGTGGCGAACCCGCCGCGGCGCAACGCGGCCGCGCGGCCGTCCCGGTCGCCGGTGCGCGCGGGCTCCGCGGCGGCGCGGCGTCCTCCCGTGACCGCCAGTTCGACCAGGTCGCGCAGGTGCCGCAGCGGCGGGTCGGCCGGGCGGGCCGCGGTGCCGGGGAGGAGGGACGGGGGCGGGCAGGGAGCCGCCCCGGACGGGAAGTGGTCGTCGCGCAGCCGGTCGTAGCCGAGGTCGGCGCGGCCCCGCCATTCCTCGGGCAGGGCGAGGGTCGGCGCCCCGCTGCCGGACACGGGTCCGACGGCCAGGGGGCGCAGGGTGGTGGCCCGCTCGGGGTCGACGCGGCCGAGGACGCGGACCCGCAGCCCCGGACACGCGCCCAGGCGCCGGAGGTTGGCGGTGTGGGCGAGGGCGGGGTGCCGGTGGGCCGGGGCGAGCCGGAGGACCGGCCCGGGAGTGTCGCCGGTGAGGGCCCGCACGAGGACGCCCTCGCCGTCGGCGGCGAGGATCTCCACGGTGCACACGGTCGGCGACGGGGCCTGCCCGGGGCCGGCGGGGGCGGTCGCGGGCACGACGTCGGTCCAGGGGCGTCCGGCGGCGAAGGTGGCCCGGACGCCGGGCTCGGCGAGCAGGCTGCCGTCGGGGGCGACGACCGCGCCGGTGACGACGAGACCGGCGCGGGACAGCCGCTCGTGGTCGCTCAGGAAGGAGCGGAGGGCGACGTGGGCGGTACCGGCACGGCGGGCGCGCCCGGCGCCGCCCGGCCGGACGTCGCGCAGCGCGTACCAGCGGCCGTCGTCACCGACGAGACGGGTGACGACACCGCCCCGGCCACCGGGTTCCACCACCGGTTCGCGGCAGACGCCGTAGAGGCGCAGGGGCCGGTCGGGGCGGTGGGGGTGGCGGACGCCGCCGATCAGCTCCGGGTCGGGGTCGGCCGCCCTCAGACGGTGGGTGACGAGGAGGAGTTCCCGCAGGGCGGCCACCACCTCGCCCGTACGGCGCGGGCTGTCCGGGTCGTGCGCCGCGCGCACCCGGCGTACGACGTCGAGGGCGGCCTCCTCCGCCCGGTGCAGGCCCGCCAGGCGCGCCGTGTGTGCCGCCCGCAGCACCTCGGCCCGCTGTACCGCGCCGACGGCGGTGACGCCCGCGGCCAGGACCGCCGCGCCCGCCGTCCAGAGGTCCGCGGCGGCACGCACCTGACCGGCGGACGGGGCCGGGCCGGTGGAGGACGTGCGGGCGGTGGAGGGAGCCGGGCCGGTGGAGGACGTGAGGGCGGTGGAGGGAGCCGGGCCGGTCGCAGTCGCCCGGTCGGCGGACCGGGCCGGGGCGGCGGCCGGCTCTCCTGCGGCGGGCGGGCCCGCCTCCGCGACCGGGGCCGCGGCCAGGACCGCGGTGCGGTGGAGGCAGCGCGGGGACAGGAGGCAGGTGCAGCGTGCCTGGTCGGGGGTGGTGATCGTGCCGGACGGACCCGGGGTCAGGGTTACCCGGGCGTCCACGCCGCACTGGATGCCGTACGTGCCGTCGTCCGCCGTGCCGACGGGGGTGGCGGCCAGCGCCGCGACGGCCGCGTCGAGTCTGCCGCGCAGCCGGGTGGTCAGGCTCTCCACCGCGGCGGCGACGACCTCCGGTGCCACGGGTGGGAGCGCCGGTGCGGTGTCCGGGCGGGGGCGGGTCACCGGGCGGCTCCGCGGACCTGTTCGCCGACCCAGCGGGCGAGCGCGAGCGGGCTGAGGGCGGCCACCGGCATTCCGGCGGCGACGAGTTGCCGGGCGACCGGCACCGAGTAGCGCGGCGTTCCCTCGCCGTCCAGAGCGGCGCAGCCCAGCAGCCGGACCCCGGAGGAGACCAGGGCCCTGGTCCGGTCCAGGAGGCGGTCGACCGCGGCGCCCTCCTCGAAGTCGCTGACGACCACCATCAGGGTCCGGTCGGGCACCGTCACCAGGGTCCGGGCGTGGGCGAGGCCCGCGGCGATGTGCGTACCTCCGCCGACCCTCACCTCCAGCAGCAGGGAGAGGGGGTCGCCGACCAGGCCGGTGAGGTCGACGACCTCGGTACTGAAGGTGAGGAAGTGGGTGGAGAGCATCGGTGCGCCGGCGAGGACGGCGGCGGTGAGCGCCGACCACACCACCGAGGACTCCATGGAGGCGGAGACGTCCACGACGAGGACGAGCCGCCAGGTGTTCTGCCGCGCGCTGCGGGTCCTGAACACCGGCCGCTCGGGGACCACTTCGACCCGCCCGTCCTCCCGTCGGCGGGTGTGCGCGAGGTTGGCCCGCAGGGTGCGGGGCAGGTCGAGGGGGCCGCCGGGGCGCCGGGTGGGGCGGGGGACGGCCAGGCCGGTCAGGGTGGGGCGCAGGTGGGTGGCGAGTTCCTTGGTGAGTTCCTCGACCAGCCGCTTCACGAGCGGCCTCAGGCGCGCCACCCGCTGCTCGGGCATCCCCCGGGCCAGCGTCAGCACGGTGGACAGCAGTTCGACGGAGGGGCGTACGGAGCCGGCGCCGAGGAGTTCCACGGCGTCCGTACGGCCGCCGGCCACGGCGCGGCCCAGGATCTCCTCCCGGATCTCCGCGCCGAAGAGCACCCGGAGGTCCTCGGCCCAGTGCCGGACGTCGGGGCGGCTGCGGGCGCGGCCCCCGGTCCGGTCCCGGTCGTGGGCGTTGCCCGCGTCGGGGCTGCTCGTGCCGGGTTCCGGCTCGTCGTCCGCCGCGTCCTCCCCTCCCTCTTCGCGACTCTCCCCCGCCTCGGCCGCGTCCTGGCCGAAGAGTTCGTCGAGGGCGTGGGCGTACGGCCGCAGCCCGGGCGGGAGGTGCGCGGTGTCGCGGCCGAGCACCAGGCGCCAGCGGTCGGCGGGGCCGAGCCGCGGGGTTCCGTGCCCGTCCCCGCGTGCGCCAGAACACCGCTCCGGCGGCATGGCGGCACCCTGCCCGGGCGTGGGAGCACCCTGCTGCCCGGACGTGGGAGCACCCTGCCCGGGCGTGGCGGCATCCTGTCCGGGCGCGGGGGCGCGCACCAGCTCCGCCAGGCCCAGCTCCCGCAGCAGGGCGTGCCCCTCGCCGTCGGCCGCGGCCCACCGCCCGACCAGTTCGGCCGGGGCGGGGAGCCGGAGGTCGGGCAGCCGGTCGCCCAGGCGGTCGCGGACGGCCGCGAGCACCCGGGTCCGCCCCTCCGGCGTGAGGGCGCCGAAGCCGCCGCGCAGCGCGTACAACCGGTCGAGGAAGGCACGGTCGCCCAGGGTTTCCACGCGCTCGAACAGCGGGCGCAGGGCGGTGGACGCCGACTCGACCAGCGGTCCGGCCGCGACGAGCACCCCGGTGAGCCGGCGTTCCAGCCGGTGCCGGCCGTCCGGTCCCGTCGCCGTGTCCACCCAGCCGGCGAGCCTCGCGCCCAGCAGTTCGGAGCCGTCGAGGTCCAGCAGGACCCGGGCGGCCTGTGCCGCGCCCTGGAGGAGCGGGGAGCCGGTGCGCGAGAGCGCGTACAACTCGCCGTCCAGCCGCAGCCCGAGCCGGTCCTCGGCGCTGCGGACGGCGAGGGTCACGACCGCGACGGCGTCCTCGGGGTCGTCGCTGCCGGCCAGTCCGGGCAGGAGCCGGACGGCTGCCTCGAGCAGCAGCCCGGCGAGGCGGGCCGCCCGGACGCGGACGGGCTCGGTGGTGCCCGGCAGATGGCGTCGGCGCAGGGCCTCCAACAGGTCCAGTGCGGTCAGCAGTTCGGGCAGACGGGCGGCACCCGGCAGCACGCGCTCGGCCTCCGTGAGGCCGTCCTGGAGCAGGGCGGGCAGGGCGCACCGGGCCGCCGCCCCCAGGAGGGCGACGACCCGGTCCGGGGTGACCCGTCCGGCCTCGGCCGCCCTGCGGTGGCGCTCGCGGAGGATGCCGTCGGCCGCCTGGGCGGCGGTGACTCCGCGGACGCCCACGAGGTCGAGGCGGGCGACGACCGCCGGGGTCCACGCGGCCCGCCAGCGCGTGGTGAGCGCGTCGCCCTCCCCCGGCGTGCTCACCCGGACCGGCTCCGCGTAGCCCACCCCGCACTCCCCGAGGCGCTGGAGCAGGATCTCGCGGCGGGCGTCGAGGCCCGAGCGGAGCGGGGTGAGCCGCAGGTCCCGGCCGCCCGGGGCATGCGGTCCCGGGAGCCGCAGCGCGGCCAGTTCGGCCTCCACCCAGGGTCCGAGTCCGGAGCGGGGCGTTCCGGGCGCGAGCCGGCCGCGGCCCGTGCCGACCAGGACGGCGTCCAGTTCCCGGCCGAGCGGGCGGCCCCGGCCGAGTACGGAGGTCACCGCCTCGTGGAGTTCCCTGCGGCCGGGGGCGGGCAGACCGCGCAGGGTGCCCAGGTCGCAGGCGAACCGCAGGGTCTCGACGGCCTCGCCGGTGCCCGCCGTGTCCCCGGACGCGCGGATCTCCCGGCACAGTTCGGTGATGAGCCGGGCGGCGGCGTCCCGGACGCGCCCCGGGTCGCCGCCCGCGTCGAGGACCGCCTGCCGCCAGCGCGGGTCGCGGATGCCGGCCGCGTGGCCGGAGCGGGGGTCCAGCAGGGCGAAGGCGTACGGCACGAGGGACGTGACGACCGGGGAGCCGGGGGCCGGGGTCGGGGTCCCGACGGCCCCGGCCGTGGTCCCGGCCGCCACCGCCGTCACCCCTGTCACCGCCGCCGCCCCTGCCGCCGCCTCCGTCTTCGCCGCTGCCTCTACCGCTGCCGCTGCTTCCGTCTTAGCCGCTGCCTCTGCCGCTGCCACCGACTCCGTCTTAGCCTCCGCCCCTGCCTCCGTCTCCGTCTCCCCCGCCGCGTCCGCCTCCGACTCCGCTTCCGCTTCCCCCGCCACCGACGCCTCCCGCTCGTCCGTGCCGGTCAACGCAGGGGCGTGGAAGGCGCCGACCACCGCGGCGACCCGGCGCTGTGCGAACCGGCCGAGGACCCGGCGCATGTGTGCCTCGCGGGCCAGGTCACCGGCAGCGATTCCGCCGTGGGCCGCGGTGTCGCGGCGCAGCGTCCGTCCGAAGCCGAGGGCGGCTCGGCGCACGGCCTCGGGAGCGCTGCCCGGCGCCAGTGCCTCGACGGTGCGGTCCCACAACTCGTCGACGGCCACGGTGACGGCGCCCCCGTCCGGCGGCCCGCAGGACCACCGCGGGTCCGCCAGCGGCAGGTCGCAGCAGACCACCTCCGCGCCCCGCTCCCGCGCCCAGCGGATCGCCGCCAGTTCCGGCGAGAAGTCGGCGAGCGGATGGAACCGCAGCCGTCCGTCCTCGTGGGCGCCGCTCAGCGCCACCGGCGCCACGGTCCGCGGGTCGGCGAGGTACGGCAGCCACGGCTGGAAGTCGGCCGGCAGTTCCACGCAGACGACCTCGGTGTCCGCCGCGTCCAGCAGCCGGGGGACGGCGACGGCCAGGGCGGGGCTGTGATGGCGTACGCCGATCACGTGGGGCTGTGCGCGGGCTGCCGGCCGGTCGGCGGTGTCTTGGCGTGCGGTCATGGGTCCAGGGGCGTGGGCGTGGGAGGGGGGAGGAGAAGGAGGGGCGGGGACGGCGGCGTGCGGCGGCCGTCCCCGCCGGGGGCGGACCTCAGCGGCGGCGTGTGCGAGGTCGCGGCACCTCCATGTCCTCCAGGCGCGGTCCGTCCCCCTCCTGGACGCGCTGCCAGGCCTCGCGGTACAGCACGGCCACGGGCCGGGTGGGCACGACGACTCCCAGGACGGGCGCCTCGCCCTCCAGCAGGTCGTACATCGGCAGCTTCCACCGCTCCAGCGGCAGGTGCGGGGTGGGCAACCGCGTCCAGCCGCCGGGCAGGAACAGCGAGCGTCCGGCCTTGGCGCGGCTGCCCTCGACCACGAGGCCGGTGGCGGCGAGTTCGGCGCGGGCGGCCCGCAGCCGGGCCGTTCCGCCCCGCTGCCCGCCCCAGCCGGTCCAGCGGGCGGTGTTGCGGTCGGTGGGGTCCGGCAGGGCGAGCAGCATCAGGTACAGCACGGCGGCGTCCTCGCCGACGCCGTACCGTCCGGCCACCTCGCCGACCAGGTCGGGCACGGAGCGGGCCGGGTCCTGGGGCCACCACAGCCCGTCGGCGTCGCGCTCGCCGGCCAGGGGGTTGCCGGGGTCGGCGAGCAGTTCGGCGAAGGGCCGGTCGTGGACCAGGCGCAGTGCCGTCTCCTGGGCGTTCGGCCGCTCGCCGGTGCACAGGGCGGACAGATGCGCCTCGTGACCGGTCGGGTCCAGCAGCGCCGGCCGGACGGCGGCGAGGGTCCGGGGGCTCACGGTGCTCACCTCCACCGCGCCGTAGCGCTCGAAGCCGTCGCCGGTCTCCGTGGGTTCCCCGGCGGCCCGCCGGAACGCCTCCCAGTCGATCTCCCGCCGGTCCAGGGCGAGCAGCAGGCCGGGGTGGGCCAGGCGTTCGCGCAGCGCGGTCAGGACGCCGGGCAGGGTGGCCCGGAGGGGGTCGCCGGAGGGGAGCCGGTGGGCGAGCCACGCGGCCAGGGCCACCGATCCCTTGAGGACCGAGCCGTCGAAGGCGGGCGTCTTCTCGGCGGTTACGACGGAGTAGGCGCCGAAGCTCCAGGTCTTATCCGTCGTCAACCGCGGTTCGGTGGCCAGGTCCGCGAAACCCCGCAGGGCGTCGGCGGGGGCCCAGCCCACGGGCTCGACGGTGCGGACGGCGTCGTGCAGCACGTCCTCGGGCAGTGGGGTGCGCCGGCCGAGACGTTCGTTCCAGACCTCGGCCGCGCGGGCGGTGTCGGGGCCGTGGGTCCACAGCCGGGACGGTTCGGCGGGCAGCAGGGCGGCCACGACGGCCCGCAGGGCGGCGCTGTCGAGGGATCTGAGGTCGTCCTTGGACACGCGGGCGTCGGCCGCCTTCACTCCGATGGTCTTGAGCGTCGCGGAGGGCACGTTCGTGCGCTTGTCGTCGATCTGCGGCATCCCGGCGAGGACCATCCTGGCCGTGGTCGGGGTGACCCCGGTGAGCCGGGCGAACTCCTCGGCGGCCTCGGGGCGCCAGGGCGCGGGGCCGCGCTCGGCCAGTTCGGCGCGGAAGGCGGCGACCCAGCCGGGCGGCCGGGCCGGTTCCGGGACGAAGGGCTTTTCGGACACCAGGGTGAAGGGTGCGGGTGTCTCGAAGCGGCCGGAGGGGTCGTGGTGGACCGCGCCGTAGTGCCTGCCCCTGATCTCGTAGTCGCCGTACTCGCGGACGAACCGGTACCAGGAGTCGGGGAAGACGAGGAACTCGCCGCCGCCCAGACCGAGCACGGTCCCCTGCGTGTGCGTGGCGCCGGGGCTGTCGAAGGCGTGGGGTTCGAGGGCCAGGTGGACGCGGCGCCAGTGGCCGGGGTCCAGCTCGGTCAGTCCCTGGGCGTCCAGTTCGCCGAGGAAGACGTCCAGGGCCTGCCGGTGCTCCTCCACGGTGGCCTCGCAGGCCGCCCTGAGCGCCAGTACGGCGGGCAGCTCGGGCAGGGCCACCGCGTTCAGGTGCTTCAGCGGCCCGTGCCCGGTGGGCGCCTGCCGCGGGGTGCCGGCGGTGGCGGGCTCGGGCAGGTCCTTCATCGACTGGGCCAGGAGGTGCGGCAGGCCGAAGAGGTAGTGCTGGAAGTCGTAGTACCAGCGCGCGTCGCGTTCGGTGAGGCCGACGCTGTTCAGCGCGGAGGCGAGCAGGGCGTCGCCGAGCGCGGCCCGGGGTTCCTCCGGGGCGGTGCCCCGGACCGCCGCGTCCAGCCGGGCCAGGGCGGCGTCCAGGGTGCGCTGTTGCTCGGCGGCGTACCGGACCAGACCGGTGATGCCCCGGCGCAGGGCCTCGTGGCCGACCTCCGGCAGCAGGGTGCGCACGGGGGCGAGCACCGGGTCCCGGTCCTCCGCGGTGCCTGCGGGTGCCTCCGCCAGGGCCGCGGCCAGCAGGGCCGCCGCGGTGTCGTCGCCGACCCGGCGCAGTGCGGCGGAGCCCTGCGGGTCGCGGGGGCGGAGCAGGGGCCAGTAGCGCAGGGGCGGCAGCAGCGGGGTGCCGGCGGAGAAGGGCCCGGCCGTCTGGTGGCCGTCGACGTGGGCGAGCACCGCGCCTTCGGCGTCCCGCAGTTGGAGGTCGGTCGACCATCGCATGACGGTCACGACCCGGTCGGTGCCGGGGAAGACCAGCGCGTGCTCCGGGTTTCCGCCCACGCGCGGGGGGACGACGACGGAACGGCCGGCCAGGTCCTCGCCCCGTCGTGTGCCGTCGGGCAGCGTGAGAACCCGCCAGCCGAGGACACCGTCCACCGGGGCGGACACCGGTCCCGGGGCGACGGAGGGGGCGGGCAGCAGCCAGGCGGTGCCGAGGGTGCTGCCCTCCGGCGCGGCGCGCAGCCCCTGCCTGAACCAGTCCGGCTCGTCGCGCTCCCCCACCGTGCCGGCGGCCGGGTCGTAGGCGAACCAGGCACTGTTTGCCTCGTCGGACCAGTCCCTGACCCAGACCCAGTACGACGTGCCGTCGCCGATCACGGGCCGTCCGTGCGGCACGTGGGTGTCTCCCCGCCGCAGCACGCGGCCTCCGGTGGCCCGGCCGCCCCCGGGGAGCGGGAGGGAGGTGCCGCGCATGCCGTTGGTTCCGCCCTTCTCGTTCGCGTGGCAGGCATACGGGGAGCGGACGTCGCCGTCGACCTCCGTGGGCGGGGAGGCGCCGGTGTCGGGGGCGTACCAGTAGCCGTAGGAGCCGGAGAAGCCGGAGGAGGAGAGTCCCTGCCAG
Source organism: Streptomyces ardesiacus (assembly GCF_003112575.1). Classification (GTDB taxonomy): domain Bacteria; phylum Actinomycetota; class Actinomycetes; order Streptomycetales; family Streptomycetaceae; genus Streptomyces; species Streptomyces ardesiacus. The sequence goes on along the minus strand of NZ_BEWC01000001.1, from coordinate 484,969 downwards.
AAGACGAGGAGCCCGCCGTCCACGTAGCGGGCCTCGGTGCCCGAGCGCTCCGAGGGCGCCGGGAGGCGCATCTCGTGGCTGAGGACCGTGCCCTCGGCTCCGATCACCCGGGCGCAGCCGTCGCGGAAGACGATCAGGTGCGGCCATGCCTCGCTCACGAGGGTGCTCCGCGCGTCCTCGGGCGTCGCGGGCGTGCCGACCGCCTCCTCCCAGGCGGGCCAGCCCAGTTCGTCGAGGATCCCGGACCGCAGGGCGCGGGCGAGGCCCGGCGCCATGCCGGTGCCCAGGGCATCCCGCACCTCCTGCTCGGCGGTGGCGAGGACCTCGCCCGGCAGCCACGCCAGCGTTTGGAACGGGCCGTCGTAGGCGGCGAACTCGCCGAGGTTGCTGGTGAGATACCTGCGGCCGACACCGGCGACCCATTCGGCGAGCATCGGGCGTCCGCCCGGCGACTCGGCCAGCCGGGTCACGGTGCGCCTGTCGATGCCCTTGCGTTCGTAGCTGGGGCAGCCGCGCCGGAAGGCCGCGCGGAAGCGGCTGTCGGCGGCGAGGGCCAGCAGGTCGCGCCGCTCGTCGCGGGCCGCCCATTCCTGCAGGCCCAGGCCGGGGCGCTCCTCGGGGTCGCCGACCGGGATGCGCAGGGCGAGGAGCTGGTCGAGGAGGTCGACGTCGCTGACGGGGGGCGGCAGGGTGCCGCCCTCGGCGTGCAGTTCGGCGCGCAGGGTGTCGGCGAGACGGTCGACGAGCGGGTACAGCTCGGGCGGTGCGAGGCGCCAGTCGTCGGTGCGGCACAGGTGGAGGAACCTGCGCATCCAGCCGGCCGTGCCGTCCGGGGACCGCGTCTCGGCGGGCAGCCCGGCGTCGCACAGTCCCTCGGTCGCGCCGGTCTTCTCCAGCAGGCCGAGCCACTGGCCCAGGTCGTCCTGCTCCCAGCCCTCGGGCAGCAGCCCCAGCAGGGTGCCGCGGACGCCGGGTTCGCGCCGGGTCAGTTCCCGCAGGGCGGCCAGGTGGGCCTTCCACCAGCCGGGCGGTGCCTTGAGGGTGCCCGGCAGCGGCAGCACCTCGCGCAGGTAGGCCATCTCCTCGGCGAGCGCGTTCTTGCCCGCGGCGGCCTTCGCCAGCCTGCGCAGGTCGCTCGCGCCGGGGCTCGACGGTGCCACGCCGTGCGCGGCGAGCCGGACGAACAGCCCGCGCAGGTGCCGGAAGGCGGTGGCGGCCGGCACCCGGGACGCCAGCCCCTTGGCGTAGGCGGAGAGCACCTTGGTCGGCACGGCGTCGGCGAGGGCGAACTCCAGGAACACGGCATCCATGCGGGCCTCGTCGAACGGCAGGGCGTGGGCCGTCTCGGCCTTGCGCGCGTTGACGAACATCTGGGAGGCGTACGCCTGCTGGCCCGCGGCCAGGAACACCCGGCCGGCCTCCTCGTAGAAGGTGGGCAGGAAGTGCGGCACCGAGCCCGCGAGGCGCTCACCGGCCGACTCGTAGGCGGCGCGGGCCCTCTTCGGACGGGAGCGCACCGTCCGGGCGATCTTGTCCATCTCCTCGACCAGGGACATCGCGAGATGGCCGTCGGCGGGGTGGCGGACCAGCACCCATTCGGGGAAGCCCATCGCCCGGTGCTGTCCGACCCCGACCTCGACCGGTTCGCCCGCCGGCCGCAGGCCGAGGAATCCGCCGCCGCCCCCGGCGGGCTCCTCGGCGGACGGGTCCTCGGGCGTCAGGCGTACGACGATCCGGTCGTCCAGGCCCGGGTGCCGGTAGGCGCGGGTGAACACGGGCACGGCGCGGTCGCCTGCCCGGGTGGTGCCCGGCGGCAGTACGGCTCCCGCGCGCAGCAGTTCCTCCACCTCTGCGACCGCCCCGTCCGGGGTCGTGCCGTCGCTCATGATCGCTTGCCTTTCTCGGGTGTGCGTGCGTGGGGTGCGTTCACCGGGCGTCGTCCGTGGGCACGGTGCGGCCGGCGTGCAGGGCGGCGGCCATGCGCATGCCCTCGGACCAGGCGACGGGGCCGACCTCGCTCAGCGGGAGCCTGCCGCGATCGTCCCCGCGGTGCCAGGACAGGCGGCCGGTCCACGCCTTCTCCTCGGTGTAGGGGTCGCTCATGCCGACACGTGCGGTGACGGTGCGGCCGTCGTCCCGGACGCGGTCGACCACGGCGCTGCCGGAGATCCGGTAGCCGAGGGAGGTGGCGCGGGCGGAGAGGTGGAACCACGAGCGGTACTCGGCGCCCGCGAACTCGGAGACCGAGTCGGCACCGCCGTCCGTGCCGGCGGGCTTGAGCCAGGTGGCGCGGTGGATCTGCTCCACGCCCTGGACCACGCCCGCCTCGGCGGCGAAGGTCCGCAGTTCCTCCAGGTCGGGCAGGAGGACCGGGTGGGGCATGGTGACCGTGGGCGAGGTCAGCCGGGCGGTCTCGCCGTCCAGGTTCACCACCCGCAGTCCGCCCGTCCCGTCGGCGTCGCGCAGGAAACCGGTCTCGTCGGGTCCCTCGCCGACGACGACGATGTCCCGCAGCGCCGCCCGCCAGGCCTCGTCGGGCCACACCTGCGCCAGCAGCCCGGCCGGCACCGGCAGCGAGGACACCATCCAGGCGGTGACCTGGGCCGCGCACTCGGCGGCGTGCCGGTCCAGCCACTCGGCGAAGCGCTGGAGTTCGACCACCTCGGGCCGGTCCCGTATCTCCGCGGGCAGGGTGCGCTCGTGCCCGTCCCGCGTCGCGGACGTGGCCCGCGCCACCACCCGGCCCTCCACCAGGGCGACTTCGTACCTGTCGCCCGCTGCCAGCCAACCCATCAGCTCTTCGCCTCTCGCCACCACGGGGAACACACGGCACAGCACGCGAGCCGGGCTGTGAACCAGCACGCTCTGCTGAGGTGTTGGCCAAAGACTAGGGGCGCCCACCGACAGTCCCCGACCTCGTGCGGCGCGGTGCCTTTCGCGCCAGATTGGGCAGCGGCGGTTTTCGGCCGATCCGGCAGCGGCCGAAACCGCGTCCGCCCGGACCCGGAGGGCGGGTGCGGGCGGCTCCGGTGGCCGGAACCCCCTCGTGGCCTGGACGACAGGGCGCGGGTGGCGGGGCCGGCCGCCGCCCGCCGGATCCCCCGGGCCCCCGCGCCGTCCGCGGACCGGTGTGTTATCCGCCCTTCTTCACCGGGCCACCCGTCCCGCCCGTCCCTCCGCACGGCTTCGGCGACGGCGCATTGCCTCCGAAGCCGTTCGCACGTGCGTACGCGTGGTGTTCCACCGTCCCGGTTGGGGGCACATGGCCCGTGGCGCGCGGGGGCGCGCGGAGCCGGCGGTCCGTACGGGACCGCCGCCGGACAATGAGGTGGGGGAGATGGTTCGTATTGTCGTGGTGCACGACGAGACGCTGCTGCGGTCGGCGCTGGCGCACCTGCTCAGATCCGACGACCGGCTGGACGTGTCCTCGCAGTGTCCCGACGCCGACGGCGAGGCGCGTGTGACGCCGCCGACGGACGTCTGCGTCGTCGACGGGGAGTGCCTGACGGGCCCGGACGACGGACGCGCGGTGCGCCTGCGGACCCGGTACGGGGACCGGCTCGTCGTGCTGACGACCGCCAAGCGGCCGGGGGTGCTGCGCCGGGCGTTCGACGGGGGCGCCCTCGGGCTGGTCGACAAGAACGCCCCGGCCCACCGGCTGATCACCGCGGTGCACACCGTCGCCAAGGGCGAACGCTTCCTGGACGAGACGCTCACCGTGGCGCTGCTGGAGGGCGCGGAGATGCCGCTGACCACGAGGGAGCTGAGCGTCCTGGCCCTGGCCTCGCAGGGGGCGCCGATCGCCGAGATAGCGGCGCGCCTGCACCTGTCCCGGGGGACGGTCCGCAACTACATGGCCACGGCCATCCGGAAGGTGGGCGCCCGCAACCGGGTCGACGCGATCCGCATCGTCCAGAGCGCCGGCTGGACGTGAACGGCGGGTGGCGCCGCACGGGGGCGGTCCGCGCTCAGGGCCGCCGGGACGGCCGGGCGCACCAGTGGCCTGTCAGGTCCCGGTAGAGCGGCGAACGGCCCAGCAGTTCGTCGTGCGTGCCGCACACCGCCCGTACGCCGTCCAGCACCAGGGTCCGGTCGGCCCGGACCGCGGAGGAGAGCCGGTGCGCCACCACGAGCAGCGTTCCCGGCCGCGCCGCGAGGGCCTCCTCGGCGCGAGCCTCGGACGCCGGGTCGAGGTGGCAGGTGGCCTCGTCGAGCAGCAGCAGGGGGGCGGGCGACAGGTGGGCGCGGACCAGCGCGATCAACTGCCTCTCCCCCGGTGAGAGTTCGACGGGCCGCACCGGTGCGTCCAGCCCGCCCAGCCGCTCGACCAGGGGCCGCAGGCCGAACGCCCGTAACGCCGCGTCGAGTTCCTCACGGCCCGCGTCCGGCCGGAGGTACGCGAGGTTGTCGGCGACCGTGCCGGAGAAGACGTACGCCTCCTGCGGGACCAGCACCCGCAGGGCGGCCAGCTCCGGGGCGGTGCGCCCCGCGACCGGGCTCCCGGCCACCCGCACCTCTCCGCCGCTCGGCGCGAGCGTGCCCGCGGCGAGGCGGGTGAGGGTGGACTTGCCGATGCCGCTCGGTCCGACGACGGCGAGGTGTTCCCCCGCGGCGACGCTCAGGTCGAGCGAGTCCAGCACGGGCTCGGCACGGGCGCCGTAGGACAGGGTGACGGAGCGCAGTTCCAGCGCCGGGACCGGGGCGGCCCCGTGCTGCGCCGGGCTTGCACCGTCGGGTGACCGCCCGCCGGTGCCGTGGCAGTGGACGCGGCCGTGGCCGTGGCCGTGGCCGTCGGCGGTGTCCGCTCGGGAAGCCGTCGCCACCGGGGCGTCGGTGGGGTCCGGTGGCGGGCCCACGATCCGGTCGAGGACGACCAGCAGCCGGGCCCCGGCGGCGCCGAGCGCGGTCATCAGTGTGTGCAGGGCGGGCAGCAGGGACTGCACGAGGTAGGTGAAGGCGCCCAGCAGCGCGCCCGCGCTCACCCCCCGCCCGCGCAGCCACCCCACCGCCACCAGCAGGGCGAGCACGGGCAGATGGCCCGCGACGCCGAGTGCCGCCGTGCGCACCGCCGCCCACCCGGCCAGCGTCCGCGCCGCCGCGGCGGCGTCGGCCACCAGGTCCGCTCCGCGCCGTTCGGCCGCGGGCCCGGTGCCGCAGGCGGTGAGGTCCCGCAGCGCGGCACGGGCGCGTGCCGCGTGGTCGCCCAGGGCCTCGTCGGCCGCCAGGGCTCGGCGCTGGGCGGCCGCCATGGGCCGCAGCGTGACCAGGAACAGCGCGAGACCGGCCGCCAGCGGGGGCATCACGACGACGAGGAGGGCCGGGTGCAGGGACAGGAGGCCGAGCAGTGCGCCGACGGCGGTGAAGACGAAGGAGCGCAGGGTGAGGACGAGGCCGGCGAAACTGTCGCGGGCGATCTCGACCTGGTTGGTCAGCCGGGACACGGCCGCCCGGTCCGGCCCGCCGGAGCCGCCCGCGGCCACCCGGACCAGGGACCGGTCGACGGCGCGCCGCACCAGGGCGTCGCGCAGCGGCTCCGTCAGTCCGGCGAGCTGCGCGAACACCCCCCGGACGACCGGGGCGCCGGTCAGTACGGCGGCCACGGCGACCGCGAGCCACAGCAGCCCCCGGCGCGGATCCCCGGCGAGGAAGCCGTCGTCGACGGAGCGGGCGACGCCGTAGCCCACCAGGAAGGCCTGCCCCGACTCGGCCAGCGACCAGAGCGCCAGCCGCACCAGCACGCCCCGGCGGCGGGCGAGGAAGCGCCGCGCGGACGGCGCCAGCCGGCGCACCGCCCCGGCCCCGGCCCCGGTACCCGCGTCGTCGGGTGCCTGCGCGCGGTGTCCGGCGGACGTCACGGGTGCGCCTCTTCGGGTTCTTGACGGCATACGGAAGGTTCGGCCTCCCCCGCCCCCGGCGGTACGGGCCCGTCGGCCGCCGCCCCGGTGCCGTCTGCGTCCGCGCCGGCGCCGAAGACCGCGCGGTAGCCGGCCGCGCGCCACAGGTCGCGGTGCGTTCCGACCGCGCGCACCTCCCCCTCCTCCAGCCAGAGCACCAGGTCCGCCCGGTCCGCCACCGAGGGCCGGTGGGCGACCACGAGCCGGGTCCCGGGCCGGACCGAGCGGCGCAGCGCCAGGTTCACCTCGTGCTCCGTGGCGGTGTCCAGACTCGAAGTGGCGTCGTCCATGACCAGCAGCCGTCCGGCGTGCGCGAACGCCCGTGCCAGGCCGAGCCGTTGGTGTTCCCCGCCCGAGAGGGGCGCCTGCGCCAGCGGTGTGTCGTAGCCGTGCGGCAGACGGCGTACGAAGCCGTCGGCGCCCGCCGCGCGGGCGGCTTCCCTCACCTGCTCGCGGGACGGCTGCCGCGCCCCGCCCGCGACCGCTTCCGCGACCGTCCCCTCCCCCAGCACGGGCCGTTCGAAGGCGTAGGCCACCTCGGTGCGCAACGCGTCGCGCGTCAAGCGGTCGAGCCGGACGCCGTCCAGCAGCACGTGTCCCTCGTCCGGATCGACGAGCCGGCCCGCCACGGCCGCCAGCACGGACTTGCCCGCTCCGCCGCGTCCGACCACGGCGACCGTGCTGCCGCCCGGCACCCGCACCCCGTCGGCGCGCAGCACCTGCCTGCCGTCGCGCACCACGCGCACGCCGCGCAGTTCGACCTCGCCCGGTCCGTCCGGGGGCAGCCGTCGCGTTCCGTACGTCAGCGGTTTCATCCCTTCCAGCTCCCGGGTCCGGTGCCGCGCCTCGCGGGCCCGTACGATCGCGCCGAGCAGCGACGCGGCGGCGCCGACACCCGCGGTGAGCTGTGCGTAGCGGCCGGCGGCGAGCAGGCCCCCCACGCTCAGTTCGCCCGCCGCCAGGCGCAGTCCGCCGACGGCGGTGGCGGCCAGCGTCAGCAGGGGGACCAGGACACCGCTCCTGGCCAGCGCCCGTCCGTGCAGCGCCCACATGTGACGGCCCCGCTCGGCCAGTTCCGCCAGCGGGGCGAGGACGCGGGCGCGCTCCCGGTCGACGGTGCCGGCGGCGCCGACGGTGGCCGCGCCCTCCAGCGCTTCGAGGAGCCGCGAGGCGATCAGGGACTGCGTGCGCTGGTAGGCGGCGACCGTGGCGCCCGTGTCGCGTGCGAAGGAGCACAGCACCAGGGCGAGGGCGGGCAGGCCCGCCAGCACGCAGGCCGCCACCCACAGGTCGACGAAGGCCAGTGCCCCGAGGGCGCCCAGCGGAGTGATCAGTGAGGCCGCCAGTGCCGCCCGCGCCGCCGGGGCGCCCCCCGCGTCGGCGGCGTTGAGGGTGAGGCGGGTGCCGACGTCCCCCGGGGGGAGGGCCCGCGCCTGGTCGGGCACGGCGCGCAGCAGTCCGCGCAGGGCGCGCAGGCGGACGGCCGCCGTCCAGGTGGCGGTGCAGCGTCCGGTGCACAGGGAGGTCGCGCTGTCCAGCAGTACCTCCCCCAGGAGCAGCCCGGCGCTCAGCGCAAGCCACCACCCCGCGTCGCCGTATCGCAGGAGCAGGTCGAGGGTGTGGCCGAGGACCAGGGGCTGGGCCACGGCCGCACCGGCCGCCGCGACCGAGCACAGCAGCACCAGTGCCTCCGGCGCGCGCCCGGGCGCCGGGCCGTCGGCCCCGTGCCGCTTCCCGGACGCCGGTCCGTCGGCCCCTCGCCGCCTCCCTGGCGCCTGCGGCACAGCGGCTCTTCTCGTTCGCACCTGCGAAACCTCCGTACGTTCCGGGCAGGCGTCGGCGCCCCGGGCCGGAACCCGGGGCGCCCGCGCCCGGCGACATGGCTCACCACGTCGCCGCGGCCGTCACCTCCGGCGTCAGTTACAGGTGGTGATGCTCAGGCTGCTGTCGCCGCAGAGCAGGAGGCTCGCGCGGCTGCCGGTCTCGACGTCCCCCATGGCCTCTTCCTTGGGGGTCTCCATCGACTGCAGGTCGAACAGGTTCATGACGACTTCCTTTCGTTCGGCAACGGGTGTGCTTTCTCACGACCCCGAGTGGGGCCGGGTCCGGGGGCGCCGCTTCGGCGCAGCGGCGGCAGGAACGGCAGCCCGACGGGCGCGTCGCCGAGGACGGAGGCGACGGCCAGCAGGCATCCGGCCGTTCCGGTGGAGAGGTCCATGGACAGGCGCATCATCTGCTCACCGGGGAAGGCCAGGCGTCCGCGGTAGGACAGGGCGTGCCAGGACAGCGCGTCGAGCTGGCGCCGTACGGCGGCGGGGCCCGTGCCGGGCACCGCGGCCGTGGTGCGGCCGAGGTACAGCACCATGCCGGCCACGCCCCGGTACAGGCCCGGCTGGGCGTAGAACATCGCCTGGGCGGCGGCCACGATCTCGTTCCTGGCCCGCGCGAACTCCTCGTCGGCCCGGTGCGCCAGGTAGTCGTCGAGGACCATGCCGATGCCCACGCTGCCGGCGCCGAGGTAGGGCATCGTGCGCCAGCCCTCGTCGACCTGCAGCGCGCCGCCCGCGCCGCGCACGCAGCGGGCCAGGTCCTGGCGCAGCGCGTCCCGGGCGAGGTCGAGGAGGGCGGTGTCCCGGGTGCGGGCGAACAGCCGCAGGAAGAGCAGCGCCCGGCCCGCGCCCCCGTACAGCAGCCCGGCGCGGGCCCGTCCACGGCCGGCGGGGTCGGCCGGCGCACCGTCGGCGGCCCGTTCGGCGCAGCGCAGGGCCGCCGCGTGCGGTGCGGTCTCTCCGGTGGAGCCGGCCAGCGAGTCCAGGGCGAGGCCGAGGCCGGCGGTGCCGCTGTGCAGGTCGGGGCCCAGGTGGTCGAGGGGCTGGTCGAGGAGGAGTTCGGTGAGGCCGAGGGCCCGGTCGCGGTGGCCGAGGTGCTCCAGGGTCCAGGCGATCCCGGCGAGCCCGTCGTGGAAGCCGAGCGGTGTGCCCGAGGGCGGTCGCCCGGCCCGCTCCAGCAGCCACTGCTCGCCGTCCTCGTCCCGTCCCGCTCCGCTCTCGGCCAGGGCGTACAGCACGCCCGCCGCGCCGTGGGCGAAGGACAGCCCGCCGCCGGCCGTGGCGAACTGCGCGATGTCGCCCGGGAAGAGGCGGTCGGTGCGGGAGGGTGTGGCGGAGGCACGGATCGCCTCGGCCATGGAGTCCCGGCTGCGCGGCCAGTCGTCCGGCCGGACCGGCACCACCGGCCCGTGAGCCCGCTGTACCACGGGACCCGCGCTCCGCGGCTCCGTCACGGCGGCCCCGGGCGTCCCCGCCTCGTCCGACCGCGACAGCGTCGCACGGGCGCCCGGTCCCGCCGTCGGGGCGCCGCCGGCGCGCGTGATCTCGTCGACGGCCTCGTCCAGGAACGCCCGGTCCACCGGGAACTGCTCCGCCACCACGTCCGCGAGATGCGCCGCCTTGTTCCGGTCGACCGCCAGCAGGCTGGTGAGCGGCAGGAAGAGCGCGAGCCGCAGACACGCCAGCGCGTAGCGGTCCACCGCGACGCCCCGCCGGTCGGACGGCGCCACGAATCCCGGGTTGGCCACGGTCTGCCGTCCCGCTTCGTCGACGGGGTGGGCGGCCTCGAAGTCCAGCAGGGCGACGGTGTCGTCCCCCCGGACCATGATGTTGAACAGGTGCAGATCGTTGAAGACGACGCCCCGGGCGTGGACCGCCTCGACGGCGCGTTCCACCCGCGCGTGCACGTCGAGGGCCCAGGCGGTGTACTCGACGAGTCTCCGCTCCCCCGGGTCGGCCTCGATGAGCGGGTGGCGGCGGGCGAAGAACGTGTTGAGCGGCTTGCCGTCGATGTGCTCCAGGACGAGGAAGTGGTGGTCGCCGACCGTGAGGTGGTCGAGCACCTCGGGGGTGCAGTCCAGGCCCGACAGCCGCTCCAGCGCCCGTCGTTCACGGTGCAGCCGGGTCACGGCGTCGGCGCCGTCGGCCGCCAGACCGGCGTGCGGACGCGCCTCCTTGAGGACGACACGCTCGCCGGTGCGGGTGTCGCGGGCGAGGTAGACGCCGCCGCCGTTGGAGAAGTGCAGCGCCGACTCGACGGCGTAGGGCATGCCGGTCACGGTCACCGCGGAGCGGGCGTCGAGGTGGGGGCGCAGGAAGGCGGGCGGGACGACCCAGTCCGGGACGCGGAAGACCGGCCCGCGCGGGTCGGGTACCAGCACGCCGTCGGGGCGGGCCACGGCCGGCCGCAGTTCGCCGTCCGCGTCGTAGCAGTCGCGGCGGGTGAAGCCGCCGTAGCGGACGTGCACGGGGCCGTCGCCGATGCGCAGGTCGCTGAGGATGTGCGGTCCGGGCTCGCCGGCCAGCAGGTCGGACAGCTCCCCGACGAGGCGTTCGAAGTCCGCCTCGTCGGCCGGGTACACGGTGACGAACTTGCCGCTGCCCGCTCGGTCGGCGTACTTGGCGTTGCGCTGGTGCAGCAGGTGGCGACCGGGTACGAACTTGAAGGCCGTCCCGCCGGCGACGCAGTGCCGCCACACGCGGTCGAGCACCGACTCGGCGTTGTCGAGGCAGGCGGAGACGTGGATCTTCCACCCCTGGTCGGGCAGGCGGGCGCCGGCCGGGCGCAGCGCGAGCCAGTCCCCGCTCTCGTTGCGCCGCCATCCCCGCGGCACGGGCGAGGAGGCCGCGGCGTACCGGGGGCGCGAGGTGCCGGTCCGGTCCGCCGCCCGGTGCGGGGCGTCGTAGAAGTACGGGTCCGCGTCGCAGTACACGGCGTAGCCCTTGTTCACGCCTTCTCCCTCCCACCGGTCGCTGACGGGGACGACGCTGTCACGCACCGTGCCGCCGCGCACAGTTGCCGCTGTCACCACTCCGACGTGCGGAACGCACAGGTAACTTCGCGGGCGGAGGAGAGCGGAGCGGGCGGATTCCGGCGGACGCCGTCCTGTTCGTCACCCACGGCACCGACGAGGCCGTACGCCCGGTGAACGGGGAGAACGCGTGCGCCGGCGTCGTACGGGAGCGGTTCGTGGCCGACCCGCCGGGCGGGCGGGACCGGGTGCGCACCCGGGTGGCGCGGCGGGCACGCCGTCGGACGGGCCCGTCGAGGAGCCGTCCGGGAGCGGGGCTCCGCCCCGCCCGTGACCCGCGGTCACTCCGCGGCGGGAACGACCCTCAGGTGGGAGGCGGCACGCCGGACGGCCGACGACCGGTGCGCGGCGCGGCGCGGTTCCCGCAGGACGAGCGTGAGCCGCGTGTAGCCGAGTTGCCGAAGCGCCCCGGGGGTCTCGACCACGACGCGGCATTCGGTGGTGCCCCGGCGGGGGTCGGGGTGGTGCAACGGCCGTACGGCACCGTCGTGTTCGACGGCGCGGGCGCCGACGGTGCGGATCCAGTGCGGCAGGCCCTGGCGGTAGGCGGCCTCCATGAAGGGGTCCTGGGCGATGTCCCGGCGGACGGCCTGCAGGCCGGGGTCGTGGCCGTACCGCTCCAGGGTGGCGGCGAAGTGCGCCAGCATGGGCAGGCACCAGCTCGACTCGTGCTCGCCGAGGACGGTGGCGGCGTCCGGGTGGAAGAGGACGAACCTGAGGAAGTTGTCGTCCGGCATGGCCGTCGGATGCGGGCCCGCCCCCTGGAAGAGTGTCCGGAAGGCACCGTTGGCCAGGACCACGTCCCAGCGGTGGTCGACGACGAGGGAGGGATGGGGGACGGACTCCAGCAGCGCGGTGTAGTCCTGGAGATAGGCCTGGGCCTCGGGGGTCGCGGGTCCGGGCCGCGGCGCCGGCCGCTGCCCTCCTGCCTGAAATGCCATCGGGAGGTCACCCCTCTTGCCTATGCGGCCTTCTCGCGGCGTCCCGCATCCTGGCGCCCCGACGCGAGGCGTGTCAACTATCGTGGCATTTCGTGCCTGTTGACGGCTCAAATAGGCCACAGTTGTGGCGATGTCTGGATGTGAGTTCGAGCGGCAGGCTACTCTCCGGGAAGTTCACGGCAACTGCTTGTGAGAAGCCTGTGAGGCCTGTGAGAGACGTAGGGGAGCTGTCGGTGACGGGTGGCTTCGAGGGTCCGGGCGCCATGCCGGCCACCACGCTGACCGCCGTCGTCGCCCGGGTGGGGGCCCTCGCGGACCGCCTCGGGGTGCCGCACACCGAGGTCTTCGACGTCAGCCGGCTCTCCGTCGCCTCCGGCGTCCCCGAGCCCGTCGTGGGGGCCCTGCTCGGCGGCCGGCCCGCGGGCGAGCCCGATGTGCAGGCCCGGTTCGTGCAGCGTCTGGACCTGCTGCGCCGCACCCGGCTGAAGCCGAACGGCCGCAAGTACACCCAGCAGGAGATCGCCGACGGCGCGGGGATGTCGCGGCAGCAGGCGGGCGCGCTCATCAACGGCGACCGCCGCCCCACCATGGAGCACTGCGACGCCATTCAGCGCTTCTTCCGGGTGCACGCCGGCTTCCTCACCGCCGAGGACCCCGAGGCACTCGCGGGCGCCCTGCAGCGCACCGAGCAGGAACTGCTCCAGCAACTCGCCGACCGGGAGCGGGAGGCGGCCGCCGACGAGGACCCCCTGGAGCGGCTGCTCCAGGACCACGGGGTGCGCGGCATCGCGTGGCGGGCCGCGCAACTGCCCACCGACCAGCACCGCGACAAGGTCGCCGAGTGGCTGGACATGCTGCTGGAGAGTGTGCAGCGCCCCGAGCCGTGAGCCGGCCGCCCCGGCCGCGGCTCGGTCGTGCGTCTGTCGCGCACCTGACCGAGCGATGGCCCGATCGGTGCGGACGGGGCCGCCGTTCAGGCGCGGCCGGGCGGGATTGTCAGTGGTGAGCGGCAAGCTGGGAGGGTGCCGTCGCCGTGCGGGGGCGCGTGACCGCCGACGTCGTTGTGGGGAGAGCCGACCGATGACCACCGCCGTACTGACCGACCGCGAACGCGGCGCCGTCCAGGCCTACTTGCGTCTCCTGCACACCGTGCGGGCCGGCCTGGACACCGGTCCGGGTCCGGGCGCCCCGCCCGGGCCGCCGCTCGTCCCGCCCTCCGTGCTGGCGGAGGCGGAGCAGGCCCTCGCGGCGGCGGGCCTCGCGGGGAACGAGGAGGCGTTCTTCCGACTGCTGCGGGAGTGGTGCCCGCGCACGTGACGGGCGCGGGCGGCCGGAGGGCGCGGGCGGCCGGGGGGCCGGTCAGGGGTACGGGACCGCGACCGCCGTGGCGACCAGGCCGTTGCGGGCGGCCCAGCGGCCCTCGAAGCGGGCCAGGCGCCTGCCGCCCACGGTCGGTCCCGGCACCAGGAGGGCGGCGTGCAGGGTGCCGCGGCACGGGTCGGCCGGGTCGGCGCGGATCTCGATGTCCGCCTCCGAGAAGTCCAGCCACTGCCCGGTGAGGGGGAACCACGCCTTGTAGACCGACTCCTTGGCGCTGAACAGCAGCCGGTCCCAGTGGACACCGGGCCGGGCCTCGCCGAGCCGGCGCAGGCGGGCCGCCTCGGCGGGCAGGGCGATGGCCTCCAGGACGCCGTCCGGGAGCGGCCCGTCGGGTTCCGCGTCGATGCCGAGGGAGGCCAGGTCGGTCAGGCGGACCAGGGCGGCGGCGCCGTAGCCGTCGCAGTGGGTCATGCTGCCGGTGAGCCCGGCCGGCCAGCGCGGAGCCCCGCGTTCGCCGGTCGGCACGGCCTGCGGGGGCACGCCGAGCTTCTCCATGGCCCGGCGGGCGCAGGACCGTACGACGGTGAACTCCCGGCGCCGCTTGGCGACCGCCCGCGCGACGAACTCCTCCTCCTCCGGGAAGAGGGGCAGGTGTCCGGCGTCGTCGCCGCCGAACGCCTCCACGGCGACGACGGGGTCGGGCAGCAGTTCCTCGATCAACGGGTCACCTCGGGGCTCGTCGGCGCCTCGGACGCCGCTCGGGAGGGCAGGATGCGGCGCAGCCGTCCGGGCGGCCCGGGCCGCTTGCGCCACTCGCGCGGGTAGCCCACCGAGACCTCCTCGAAGCGGACTCCCTCGTGCCAGGTGGTGCGCGGGATGTGCAGGTGGCCGTAGACCATGGTCTCGACCCGGAACCTGCGGTGCCAGTCCGCGGTCAGCGAGGTGCCGCACCACTGGGCGAACTCGGGGTACCACAGGATGTCGGTCGGATGGCGGTGCAGCGGGTAGTGGTTGACGGGGATCACCGGCAGGTCCGCCGGGATCGCGGCGAGCCTGCGCTCGGTCTCGGCCACCCGCGCCCGGCACCACGCCTCGCGGCTGGGGTAGGGATCGGGGTGCAGCAGGTACTCGTCGCTGCACACGATGCCGGTGCCGTGGGCGTACTCCAGGCCCTCGGCCTTGTTCGCGCATCCCGGGGGCAGGAACGAGTAGTCGTAGAGCAGGAAGAGCGGTGCGACGACCGCCGGGCCGCCCTCGCCCTCCCAGAGGGGGTAGGGGTCCTCGGGTGTGGTCACGCCCAGTTCGCGGCACATCGCGACGAGGTGTTCGTAGCGGGCGACGCCGCGCAGGGCGACCGGGTCCCGGGGATGCGTCCACAGTTCGTGGTTGCCGGGGACCCACACGACCCGGCCGAAGCGGTCCGCGAGGGTTTCGAGTGCCCAGCGGACGTCGGCGACGGTCTCCGCCACGTCGCCGGCCACCAGGAGCCAGTCGTCCCCCGACTCGGGACGCATCCGCTCGACCAGGGCCCGGTTCTCCGGATACCCGATGTGCAGGTCGCTGACGGCCCAGACCCTGCCCGCTGCCGCGGCCCTCGACGTCATCCCCCACCCTCCCCCGCCGACGCGTCCGGCGCCTCCGGCGCGTCCTGCGCCACGAGATCACATCGCCGCCCCGGTCACAAGGTGCACCGGCGGCGTCCGCCCCGTCGGGCCCCGCGAGCCGGTGTGCGGCCGGGCCGAGGCATCCGTGTGAAGCGCGTTGCGCTCCGGGCCGCGCGTACCCCTATGATCGCCCCAACACCACCGCCACGCCCCATTCCTCGCGCAGAGCGGCTCGGTGTCCCTTTCGAACCCCTGGCCGGGCACGGCCCGCTCCGCCCTGCCCGCGAACCCTTGGAAGGCGGCTTGCATGGCTTCTCCCGTACGCGTCTGGCTCAACCGCACGTACGCGGAGAACGTCTTCTTCATGGACCAGTTGCGGAGAAATCCCGCCGACCGGGCCGTCGAGATCCACGCCACGCACGGCGACCCGGACTCCCCCGTACTGGCCGCCGCGGACACCGCCGACCTGGAACCCGAGGGGCTCTCCCCGGCCGGTTACGTCGAGTTCGCCCTGGCGCAGTGCGCACGGCGCGGCATCGACGTGTTCGTGCCCCGGCTGCACCAGGCGGCGATCGTGGCGCACCGTGCCGAGTTCGAGGCGGCCGGTACGGCTCTGCTGGCCCCCTCGCCGGAGGCGGTGGCCCTGTTCGGCGACAAGGTGACGGCCTACGAGGCGGTGCGGGCGATCGGCGTGCCGGTGCCGCCGTGGTGGCGGGTGCGCACCGCGGAGGAACTCGTCCTCGCCGTGGAGGAGTTGGAGGCCGGCGGCCACCGAGCATGCTTCAAACCGGCGTCCGGCGCGGGCGGCGTGGGCTTCCGGATGGTCACGCGGGACCCCTTCTCGCTCGCGCACCTCAACGGCTTCCCGAGCCCGTCGGTGCCGCTGCCCCTGGTCCTCCAGGCGCTGCGGGCGGCCGAGGAGCCCGTGGACTGGCTGGTGATGCCGCGCCTGGAGCAGCCGGAGGTCTCGGTGGACTGCCTCACGGGGCCCGACAACCGGGTCCGGCTGGCCGTGGGCCGCACGAAGAACGGCCGCCGCCGGGGGTTCACCCTGCACGAACGGTGGCTGGCCCCGGCACGGCTCATCGCGGAGGCGTTCGGGCTGCACCACCTGTCCAACGTGCAGTTCCGGATGTACGGCGACCGGCCGGTCCTGATGGACGTCAACACCCGCCCGGCCGGCGGGCTGCACCAGTTGGCGCTGTGCGGCCTCAACGTGCCGTGGGCTGCGGTGCGGCTGGCCCTCGGGGACGACCCGGGTGAGCTGGAGCCGCCGTTCCTGGGCCAGGACTACGCGGTGGTGTCCGGACCGCGCCCCCTGCTCCCGCCGTCCCTGCCCCACCGCCTCCCGGACCTCCCGGCGCCCGTGCCGTCGCCGGAACCGGCACGGCCGGCGGCCACCGCCCAGGCCCCGGCGACCTCCGCGCCGGCGGGCCTCACCTGAGGTAGGCCAGCCCCGGGTGCACCGCCCGGTAGCCGTCGACCAGGCGGCGGGCGACGTCCACCGAGTCGACGAGGGGGTGCAGGGCGAAGGCCCGTACCGCCGCCGCGCGGGAGCCGGTCCCGGCCGCGGTCAGGACGTCGCGCTCGACGGCCTTGACCGCGCAGACCAGGCCGGTGGCGTGGTCCGGCAGCGGGTCGACCGCCATCGGGTGGGCGCCGTTGGCGTCGACCAGGCAGGGGACCTCGATCACCGCGTCGCCGTCGAGGACGGAGAGCGTGCCGCGGTTGCGGACGTTGAGGATGAGGGTGGTGCGTTCGTCGCGGGCGACGGCGCGCATCAGCGCCAGCGCCACCTGCTCGTAGCCGCCGGACAGGTCCTCGGCCTCGCGCTCGCCCGCGCCCGCCGTCTCGCGGTTCTCGGCCATGTAGGTGGCCTCGCGTTCGGCACGGGTGCGGTCCCAGGTGGCCAGCGCCGGGGCGTCGGGGCGGCGCATCTCGTCGTAGAAGCGGGCCTGCTGGTCGCGCAGGAAGGCGCCGCGGGTGAGTTCGGCCTCCTGGTAGGCGCGGACGGTCTCCCGGTTGAAGTAGTAGTAGTGCAGGTACTCGTTGGGGATCGCGCCGAGGGAGCGCAGCCACTCCGGGCCGAAGAGCCGGCCCTCCTCGAAGGAACCGAGCAGGTCCGGGTCGGCGAGCAGCCGCGGGAGTTCGTCGCGCCCCTCGACGCGCAGCCCGCGCAGCCAGCCCAGGTGGTTGAGGCCGACGTAGTCGACGAAGGCGCGGCCCGGGTCGGCGCCCAGCACGCGGGCGACGCGGCGGCCGAGGCCGACCGGCGAGTCGCAGATGCCGACGACCCGGTCGCCCAGGTGCCGGGACATGGCCTCGGTGACCAGCCCGGCCGGGTTGGTGAAGTTGATGACCCAGGCGTCCGGCGCCAGCCGGGCCACCCGGCGGGCGATGTCGACGGCGACCGGGACGGTCCGCAGCCCGTACGCGATGCCGCCCGCGCCGACCGTCTCCTGGCCGAGGACGCCCTCGGCGAGCGCCACCCGTTCGTCGTCGGCCCGGCCCTGCAGACCGCCGACGCGGATCGCGGAGAACACGAAGTCGGCGCCGCGCAGCGCCTCGTCGAGGTCGGTCGTCGCGGTCACCGCCGGCGCGTCGGGCACGTCGGCCGCCTGCTCCGCCAGCACCCTGGTCACCGCCGCCAGTCGGGCCGCGTCGGTGTCGTGCAGGACGACCTCGGTCACGCGCCCCTCGGCGCGGTCCCCGAGCAGTGCCCCGTACACGAGCGGCACCCGGAACCCGCCGCCGCCCAGCATCGTCAGCCTCACGTCGTCCGCATCCTTCCGTCACCGAGCCGTGCCCGTGCCGTGCCTGCGCCTGGCGCGCCTGGCGCGCCTGGCGCCGATCATGGCACGGCCGGGTGCCCGTGCCCGGGGCGGCACGTCGGCGCCCCCGGCCCGCCGGGGCTCCGACGTCCCGTCCGCCCGTGCGCCCGTCCCCCCGTCCGCCCGTGCGGCACTTTCGTGACGTTCGCGACCTTCACGGGCTGAACTCCCCTGCGCGGCAAGGACTTTCTCGGCTTCACCTCTTGACGGCGACGAGGACCGGGAGCACATTGGCGGCACTCTGAGAGCGCTCTCATCATCAGCTCCTCCTCCCCGGAGCGCGCTCGGGCGCACCGCTTCCCACCCCCGCACCGAGAGGCGACCCCCACATGAGTCAGACATCCGGCAACCCGCCCAGACGCCGGCCGCTGCGCCGGGCACTGGTGGCCGTCGTCGGCACGCTCGGCCTCGCCGCGGCGGCGACGGCCGTGACGGGACCGTCGGCGGGCGCCGCCGCGCCCCCGCCCCCGTCCGGCTGGACGCAGGTCTTCGCCGACGACTTCGACGGCGCGGCCGGCTCCGGCGTCAACACGGCCAACTGGCAGTACGACACCGGCACCTCGTACCCCGGCGGCCCCGCCAACTGGGGCACCGGCGAGATCGAGACGATGACCTCCTCCCCGAGCAACGTCTCGCTGGACGGCAGCGGCAACCTGCGCATCACCCCGCAGCGCGACGGCGCCGGCAACTGGACCTCGGGCCGCATCGAGACCAAGCGCGCCGACTTCGCACCCCCGGCCGGCGGCAAGCTGCGCGTGGAGGCCCGCATCCAGGTCCCGAACGTCACCGGGGCCGCGGCCAAGGGCTACTGGCCGGCGTTCTGGATGCTCGGCGCGCCCTACCGGGGCAACTACTGGAACTGGCCCGGCGTCGGCGAGATCGACATCATGGAGAACACCCAGGGCCTCAACACCGTCTGGTCCACGCTGCACTGCGGCACCTCGCCCGGCGGCCCGTGCAACGAGACCAGCGGCATCGGCGGCAACGCCCCCTGCCCCGGCACCACCTGCCAGGCCGGCTTCCACACCTACCGGGTGGAGTGGGACCGCTCGACGAGCGTCGAGGAGATGCGCTTCTCCGTCGACGGCACCACCTTCCACACCGTCCGCGCCAACCAGGTGGACGCGACGACGTGGGCGAACGCCACCAACCACGGGTACTTCGTCATCCTCAACGTGGCGATGGGCGGCGGCTTCCCGGACGCCTTCGGCGGCGGCCCGGACGGCGGCACCCAGCCCGGCCACTCCATGCTCGTGGACTACGTCCAGGTGCTGTCGGCCGGTGGGAGCGGTACCACGCCGCCGCCGACCGGCGGTGACCGCGACGCGTACGGCACCATCGAGGCCGAGTCGTACGACGCCCAGTCCGGCACCCTGACCGAGTCCACCTCCGACTCGGGCGGCGGCCGCAACCTCGGCGCCCTCGCCAACGGCGACTGGGCGCAGTACAAGGGCGTCAAGTTCGGTTCGAGTCCCGCCACCCAGTTCAAGGCCCGGGTGGCCAGCGGTGCGGCCGCCGGGGTCAGCGGCCTGGTCGAGGTGCGCCTGGACAGCCGTACCAGCACGCCGATCGGCAGCTTCGCCGTGGGCAACACGGGCGGCTGGCAGTCGTGGCGCACGATCCCGGCGAACATCTCCTCGGTGACCGGCACCCATGACGTCTACCTGACCTTCACCAGCGGCCAGGGCGCCGACTTCGTGAACGTGAACTGGTTCGGCTTCGGCCACTGAGCCGCGAACAACCCCCCGCAGGAGGGCGAAGGGGCTCCACCCGGCGTGGAGCCCCTTCGTCGTGCGTGCGGCTCCACGCACCGTGGGGGGCCGTCGTCGTGCCTGCGGCTCCCCGCACCTGGGGCCCTTCGTCGCGCGGGGCGGCCTTCAGCGCAGCTCCGCGCGGAAGGCCGCCGGTGTCTGGTCGGTGTGCTGCTGGAAGAACTTGGAGAAGTTCGCGGCGTCCGGGAAGCCGACCGCGGCGCCGACCCGGCCGATCGGCAGGTCGGTGTGGGCGAGGAGCCGTTTGGCCTCCAGGACGACCCGCTTGTCGATGAACCCCTTGGGCGTCTCGCCGGTGGCGGCCCGCACGGCGCGCACGAGGGTGCGGCGGGAGTAACCGAGCGCGTCGGCGTAGGCGCTGACGCTGTGGTTGGTGGCGAAGCCCCGCTCGACGGCGTCCCGGAAGAGGGTGAAGGTGCTGTCCCCCGGCGCGTCCGTGCGCCCCTCCCGCGCCGAGCCGGCCGCCAGGTGTGCCAGGCGCAGCAGGAACGCGGAGAGCGTGTGGCGCAGCACGGCGGTGTGCAGGCTCAGCGGCAGGGTGGTCGCGTCCTCGTACTCGCGCCGCAGTTGGCCGAGTGCCGCCGTCAGTCCGGCGAGGCGGGCCTCGTCGGGGTGGAGCAGGGGCGGCAGGTCGTAGCGGTAGAGGCCGGTGGCCTCCACGGTGGCGCGGGGCAGGAATCCGGGCTGCATGGTGAGCACCGTTCCGCGGTACTCGCCCTCGGGCGCGAAGCGGTGGACCTGTCCGGGACGGATCCACAGCAGATCGCCGGCCGACGCCTCGTACTCGGCGAAGTCGATCATGTGACGGACCGGACCGCCGGTGAAGAGCATGACGGTGTGGAAGTCGATGCGGTGCACGCGGTGCAGCGGGGCGTGCGCGTGCCACGTGCGGCCGGCACCCATGGGCCCGACCTGCATGCCGACACCGAGGAGGCTGAGATCGACCGGGAAGGGGAACGTCCTGATGCCCTCGCCGCTTCCTCCGTCGGCACCCCGGCCGCCCTCGCCGTCTTGGTGGTGTTCGTCCGCCATGTCCTTCTCGCGCCGTCCCGCCCGTGCGCCCCGTGGCCGGGGCGTGTCCCAGTTTCACCACAGGCTGGCACACCACGACCTTCACTCCAAAAAGTCAGACTTTTAGATTTGAACACGTCAGACCAGCCACTCCGCTCCGATCGAGGATTTCTTGAAGATGAGCACGCAGGCGAGCAAGCAGACGGTGGACAGCGCGGACCGCTTCGAATGGACCGAACTGGACCGGCGTGCCGTCGACACCGCCCGGATCCTCGCGGCCGACGCCGTGCAGAAGGTGGGCAACGGTCACCCGGGGACGGCCATGGCGCTCGCCCCGGCCGCGTACACGATCTTTCAGAAGGTGATGCGTCACGACCCCGCCGATCCCGAGTGGACCGGCCGTGACCGCTTCGTCCTCTCCCCCGGCCACACCTCGCTGACCCTCTACACCCAGCTCTTCCTCGCCGGGTACGAGGTGGAGCTGGAGGACCTCAAGGCCTTCCGCACGCACGGCTCCAGGACGCCGGGCCACCCCGAGTACGGGCACACGGCGGGCGTCGAGACCACGACCGGTCCGCTGGGCCAGGGCGTGGCCAACGCGGTGGGCATGGCGATGGCCGCCCGCTACGAGCGCGGCCTGTTCGACCCGGAGGCGCCCGAGGGCGAGTCCCCCTTCGACCACACGATCTGGGCGATCGTCAGCGACGGCGACCTCCAGGAGGGCGTCTCCGCCGAGGCGTCGTCGCTGGCCGGTCACCAGAAGCTCGGCAACCTGGTCTTCCTCTACGACGACAACCACATCTCCATCGAGGGCGACACCGCCACCGCGTTCTCCGAGGACGTCCTGAAGCGGTACGAGGCCTACGGCTGGCACACCCAGCGCATCGAGCCCGCCGAGAGCGGCGACGTGGACGTGCACGCGCTGCACGCGGCGCTCACGGCGGCGAAGGCCGAGACCGGCCGCCCGTCCATCATCGCGATGCGCACGATCATCGCCTGGCCCGCCCCGAACGCCCAGAACACCGAGGCCTCCCACGGTTCCGCCCTCGGCGCGGACGAGGTCGCCGCCACCAAGCGCGTCCTCGGCTTCGACCCGGAGCGGTCCTTCGAGGTCGCCGACGAGGTCCTCGCCCACACCCGCCGGGCCCTGGACCGGGGCGCCGAGGCGCACGCCGCCTGGGACAAGCGGATCGCCGCCTGGCGCGACGCCGCCCCCGAGCGCGCGGCGCTCTTCGACCGCGTGGTCGCCGGCCGGCTGCCCGAGGGCTGGGAGGACTCCCTGCCGGTGTTCGAGACCGGCAAGGCGGTCGCCACCCGGGCCGCCTCCGGCAAGGTCCTCCAGGCGCTCGGCCCGGTGCTGCCCGAACTGTGGGGCGGCTCGGCCGACCTGGCCGGCTCCAACAACACGACCATCGACAAGACCTCCTCGTTCCTCCCGGCGGACAACCCGCTCCCCGGTGCCGACCCGTACGGCCGCACCGTGCACTTCGGCATCCGCGAGTTCTCCATGGCCGCCGGGATGAACGGCATCGCCCTGCACGGCAACACCCGCGTCTACGGCGGCACCTTCCTGGTCTTCTCCGACTACATGCGCAACGCGGTCCGCATGTCCGCGCTGATGCAGTTGCCGGTGACGTACGTGTGGACGCACGACTCCGTCGGCCTCGGCGAGGACGGCCCGACCCACCAGCCCGTCGAGCACCTGGCCTCGCTGCGCGCGATCCCCGGCCTCAACGTGGTCCGCCCGGCCGACGCCAACGAGACGGCGACCGTGTGGGCCGAGATCCTCAGGCGCCACTCCACCCACCCGGCCCCGCACGGCCTCGCCCTCACCCGCCAGGGCGTGCCGGCCTACGCCCCGAACCCGGACGCGGCGCGCGGCGGGTACGTCCTCGCCGACGCGTCCACCGGCGCCCCGGACGTCGTCCTGATCGCCACCGGCTCCGAGGTGCAGCTCGCGATGGCCGCGCGGGAGGCGCTGGAGGCCGAGGGCACCGCCGCGCGTGTGGTGTCGATGCCGTCCGTGGAGTGGTTCGAGGAGCAGCCCCGCGCCTACCGCGAGAGCGTGCTGCCGCCGTCCGTGCGGGCCCGGGTCGCCGTGGAGGCCGGGATCGGCCTCACCTGGCACCGGTACGTCGGGGACGCGGGCCGCATCGTCTCGCTGGAGCACTTCGGCGCCTCCGCCGACGCGAAGACCCTGTTCACCGAGTTCGGCTTCACCGCCGAGCACGTGGCCGCCGCCGCCAGGGAGTCCCTGGCCGCCGCCCGCGGCTGAGCCCACCCCCTGCGAAGCAGAAAGAGAAGATGATCACTGTGACCGAAGCAACCGCCACCGCGGGAGCACTGCGGCGCCTGGCCGACCAGGGCGTGTCCGTCTGGCTGGACGACCTGTCGCGGCGGCGGATCGAGTCCGGCAACCTCGCCGAGCTGATCAGGACGAAGAACGTCGTCGGCGTCACCACCAACCCGTCGATCTTCCAGGCCGCCATAGGCTCTACGGCGTCGGGGTCCCCCCGCTCGAGCGCGGCCGGAAGTGGCGGAGAGTACGAGGAGCAGCTCGCCGACCTCGCCACCCGGGGCGTCACCGCCGACGAGGCGGTCCGCATGATGACCACCGCCGACGTCCGCGCCGCAGCCGACGTGCTGCGCGGGGTGTACGACGCCACCGGCGGCCGGGACGGCCGGGTGTCCATCGAGGTCGACCCGCGGCTGGCCCACGACACGCGGGCCACGGTCGCCGAGGCCAAGCAGCTCGCCTGGCTGGTCGACCGCCCCAACGTGATGATCAAGATCCCGGCGACGAAGGCCGGTCTCCCGGCGATCACGGAGGTCGTCGGCGCCGGGATCAGCGTCAACGTCACGCTGATCTTCTCCCTGGAGCGCTACCGCGAGGTCATGGACGCCTACCTCGCCGGCCTGGAGACGGCGCGGGCGGCCGGCCTCGACCTGGCCGGCGTCCACTCGGTCGCGTCCTTCTTCGTCTCCCGCGTCGACAGCGAGATCGACAAGCGCCTGACGCTGCTGGGCACGGACGAGGCGCTCGGCCTGCGCGGGAAGGCGGCCCTCGCCAACGCGCGACTGGCCTACGAGGCGTATGAGAACGTCTTCGCGGGCGACCGCTTCACCGCCCTCGCGGGGGCCGGCGCCAACCCCCAGCGTCCCCTGTGGGCCTCCACCGGGGTGAAGGACCCGGCATTCCGGGACACCCTGTACGTGGAGGAGCTGGTCGCTCCCGGCACCGTGAACACGATGCCGGAGGCCACCCTGGACGCCACCGCCGACCACGGCGAGGTCCGGGGCGACACGGTCACCGGCGGGTACGCCCAGGCCCGGGCCGACCTCGCGGCGGTGGAGCGGCTCGGCGTGTCGTACGACGAGGTGGTGGAGCAGTTGGAGCGAGAGGGCGTGGCGAAGTTCGAGGCGGCCTGGGACGACCTGCTCGCCGCCGTGACGAAGTCCCTCGACAGCAAGGGAGTTGACGGGGAATGAGCGAGGAGCTTCCCGCTGGGGCGGCCCAGGAGACCAAGGCGTCGAAGGAGGCCAAGGAGACCCGGACGGCCCGGGAGGCGGCGGGGCCGCTGCACGCCGAGGAGGCCGAGGAGGCCGGTGCCGCCGGTGCGGCGACGGCGTCCAGGTCGCCGAAGGCTCCCCGGAGCGCGAAGAAGACCGGGACGGCCCGCGCCGCCAAGGGGGCGAAGGGCAGGGGCGCGGCCGCGAAGGCCGTCGAGCCGGTGGCGCCGCTCGACTGGAGCAACCCGCTGCGCGATCCCCGGGACCGCCGGCTGCCCCGCATCGCGGGCCCCTCGGGGCTGGTCATCTTCGGCGTCACCGGCGACCTGTCCCGCCGCAAGCTGATGCCGGCCGTGTACGACCTGGCCAACCGCGGCCTGCTGCCGCCGGGCTTCTCGCTGGTCGGCTTCGCCCGCCGGGACTGGGAGGACCAGGACTTCGCCCAGGTCGTGCACGACGCGGTCAAGGAGCACGCGCGCACGCCGTTCCGCGAGGAGGTCTGGCAGCAGCTCTCCGAGGGCATGCGGTTCATCCCGGGCGACTTCGACGACGACCAGGCGTTCGAACAGCTGCACGACGCCGTGGAGGAGCTGGACGCCTCCCGCGGCACCAGCGGCAATTACGCCTTCTACCTCTCCGTGCCGCCGAAGTTCTTCCCGAAGGTCGTGCAGCAGCTCAAGAAGCACGGCCTGACCGACGCGCCGGACGGCTCCTGGCGCCGTGCGGTGATCGAGAAGCCGTTCGGCCACGACCTCGACAGCGCCCGCGACCTCAACGCGCTGGTGCACGAGGTCTTCGACCCGGAGCAGGTCTTCCGCATCGACCACTACCTGGGCAAGGAGACCGTCCAGAACATCCTGGCGCTGCGCTTCGCCAACACCATGTACGAGCCGATCTGGAACCGCTCCTACGTCGACCACGTGCAGATCACGATGGCCGAGGATATCGGCATCGGCGGCCGGGCCGGCTACTACGACGGCATCGGCGCGGCGCGCGACGTCATCCAGAACCACCTGCTCCAGCTCATGGCCCTGACCGCCATGGAGGAGCCGGCCGCCTTCGACGCGCGGTCGCTGCTCACCGAGAAGCTGAAGGTGCTGCGGGCCGTGCGGCTGCCGGACGACCTGGGCGAGCACACGGTGCGCGGCCAGTACGCGGGCGGCTGGCAGGGCGGCGCGCAGGTGCCCGGCTACCTGGAGGAGGAGGGCATCGACCCGGCCTCCACCACCGACACCTACGCGGCCATCAAGCTCGGCATCGACAACCGCCGCTGGGCGGGCGTCCCCTTCTACCTGCGCACCGGCAAGCGCCTGGGCCGCCGCGTCACCGAGATCGCGGTCGTCTTCCAGCGGGCCCCGCACTCCCCCTTCGACTCCACGGCGACGGAGGAGCTGGGCGAGAACGCCATCGTCATCCGCGTCCAGCCCGACGAGGGCATGACCGTGCGCTTCGGTTCCAAGGTGCCGGGCACGTCGATGGAGATCCGGGACGTGTCGATGGACTTCGCCTACGGCGAGTCCTTCACGGAGTCCAGCCCGGAGGCGTACGAACGGCTGATCCTGGACGTCCTTCTGGGGGACGCCAACCTGTTCCCGCGCCACCAGGAGGTGGAAGAGTCCTGGCGGATCCTCGACCCGATCGAGGAGTACTGGGCCTCGCACGACAAGCCCGCGCAGTACGCGTCGGGCGGCTGGGGACCGCGGGAAGCGGACGAGATGCTCGCACGAGACGGACGGAGCTGGCGCAGGCCATGAGGATCGACCTGACCGACACCACGGCAAGCAAGATCAACAAGGCGCTGGTGCAGGGCCGCCGGGCGATCGGCACCCCGGCCGTGGGCATGGTGCTCACCCTGGTCATCGTCACCGACGAGGAGAACGCCTACGACGCGACCAAGGCGGCCGAGGAGGCCTCCCACGAGCACCCCTCGCGCACCCTGGTCGTCATCAAGCGCCACCCCCGCAACCTGCGCGACCGCACCCGTTCGCACCTGGACGCCGAGGTCCGGGTCGGCTCCGAGGCCGGCACCGGCGAGACCGTCGTCCTGCGCATGTACGGGGAGGTGTCCGAGCACGCCGACTCGGTGGTGCTGCCGCTGCTGCTGCCGGACGCGCCGGTCGTCGTGTGGTGGCCGGTGGAGGCGCCGGACAACCCGGCGAAGGACCCGCTGGGCGCGCTGGCCCAGCGCCGGATCACCGACCTGTACACGGTGGAGCGGCCGATGGAGGCCCTGGAGCGCCGGGTCCACGCCTACGCGCCCGGCGACACCGACCTCGCCTGGACCCGGCTGACGCTGTGGCGTTCGATGCTGGCCGCGGCCCTGGACCAGGCCCGGGTGCCGGTGACGTCGGCGGTCGTGGAGGCCGAGGCGGACAACCCGGCCGCCGAGCTGCTGGCCCGCTGGCTGGAGGCCCGCCTCGCCGTCCGCGTGGACCGCGTGATCACCGCCGGGCCGGTCGTCACCGCCGTCCGGCTGGGCACGGCGAACGGCGAGATCGTCGTCGACCGGCCGGAGGGACCGCTCGCCACGATGACCCTTCCCGGGCAGCCCCCGCGCTCCGTCGCCCTGAAGGTGCGCCCCACCTCCGAACTGATCGCCGAGGAGCTCAGGCGCCTCGACGCCGACGAGATGTACGCCGTCGCCCTGCGCGGCGAGGCCCGCAAGGAGAACCCCGTCCATGTCTGACACCCCCAGGCTCGACCAGCGGCCCGAGTGGACCGCGCTCGCCGACCACAGCAAGGGCCCGCTGTCCCACCCGGACCTGCGTGAGCTGTTCGCCCGGGACCCCGGGCGTGCGGAGCGGTACGTGGTGCGCGTCGGCGACCTGCGCATCGACTACTCCAAGCACCTCGTCACGGACGAGACGCTGCGGCTGCTGCGGGAACTGGCCGCGGCGACCGACGTGTTCGGGCTGCGGGACGCCATGTTCCGCGGTGAGCGCATCAACATCACCGAGGACCGGGCCGTCCTGCACACCGCGCTGCGGGCCCCGCGGGACGCGGTGATCGAGGTCGACGGCGAGAACGTCGTCCCCAAGGTGCACGCGGTGCTCGACAGGATGGCCGGCTTCGCCGACCGGGTCCGCGGCGGTGCGTGGACCGGGCACACCGGCAAGCGCATCAAGAACGTCGTCAACGTCGGCATCGGCGGCTCGGACCTGGGCCCCGCGATGGCCTACGAGGCGCTGCGGGCCTTCACCGACCGCTCGCTCACGGTCCGCTTCGTCTCCAACGTGGACGGCGCCGACCTGCACGAGGCGGTCCGCGACCTCGACCCCGCCGAGACGCTGTTCGTCATCGCCTCCAAGACCTTCACCACCATCGAGACGATCACCAACGCCACCTCGGCGCGCTCGTGGCTGCTGGCCGGTCTCGGGGGCGACGAGAAGGCCGTGGCCAAGCACTTCGTGGCGCTGTCGACCAACGCCGAGAAGGTCGCGGACTTCGGCATCGACACGGCCAACATGTTCGAGTTCTGGGACTGGGTCGGCGGCCGGTACTCGTTCGACTCGGCCATCGGCCTGTCCCTGATGATCGCCATCGGCCCGGACCGCTTCCGCGAGATGCTCGACGGCTTCCGCATCGTCGACGAACACTTCCGCAACGCCGAGGCCCCGGCCAACGCACCGCTGATCCTCGGCCTGCTCGGCGTCTGGTACGGCGACTTCCTGGGCGCGCAGTCCCACGCGGTGCTGCCGTACTCGCACTACCTGTCGAAGTTCACGGCGTACCTCCAGCAGCTCGACATGGAGTCCAACGGCAAGTCGGTGGACCGCGAGGGCAATGCGGTGCACTGGCAGACCGGGCCGGTGGTCTGGGGGACGCCCGGCACCAACGGGCAGCACGCCTACTACCAGTTGATCCACCAGGGCACGAAGCTGATCCCGGCGGACTTCATCGGCTTCGCGCGGCCCGTGGACGAACTGGGCGACGGGCTCAAGGCCCAGCACGACCTGCTGATGGCCAACTTCTTCGCGCAGACCCAGGCCCTCGCCTTCGGCAAGACCCCCGACGAGGTGCGCGCCGAAGGGGTGCCCGAGGAACTGGTCCCGCACAAGACCTTCCGCGGCAACCACCCCACCACCACCGTCCTGGCCGCCGAGCTGACCCCGTCCGTCCTCGGCCAGCTCATCGCGCTCTACGAACACAAGGTGTTCGTCCAGGGCGCGATCTGGAACATCGACTCCTTCGACCAGTGGGGCGTCGAGCTCGGCAAGGTGCTCGCCAAGCGCGTCGAACCGGCCCTCACCGAGGGCGCCGACGTGCCCGGCCTCGATCCGTCCACGGCCGCGCTGGTGGCCGCCTACCGTGAACTGAAGGAAGTGCGCTGACATGCAGATCGGTCTTGTGGGTCTCGGCAAGATGGGCGGCAACATGCGCGAGCGTCTGCGCAACGCCGGCCACACCGTCGTCGGATACGACACCAATCCCGAGCGGGCCGACGTGGACAGTCTGGTCGAGCTGGTCGACCGCCTGGAGCGGCCGCGCGCGGTCTGGGTGATGGTCCCGGCCGGCGCCGCCACCCAGCACGTCGTCGACCAGCTGGCGACGCTGCTCAAGCCCGGTGACACCGTCATCGACGGCGGCAACTCGCGCTGGACGGACGACGAGAAGCACGCCGCGGAGCTGGGCAAGCGCGGCATCAACTTCGTCGACGCGGGCGTCTCGGGCGGCGTGTGGGGTCTGAAGAACGGTTACGCGCTGATGGTCGGCGGCGAGAAGGAGCACGTCGACGACCTCAAGCCGATCTTCGACGCCCTCAAGCCCGACGGCCCCTACGGCTACGTCCACGCGGGCAAGGTCGGTGCCGGGCACTTCTCCAAGATGGTCCACAACGGCATCGAGTACGCCATGATGCAGGCCTACGCCGAGGGCTGGGAGCTGCTGGAGAAGGTCGACTCCGTGGACAACGTCCGCGAGGTCTTCCGCTCCTGGCAGGAGGGCACGGTGATCCGCTCCTGGCTCCTCGACCTCGCGGTCA
Organism: Streptomyces ardesiacus; assembly: GCF_003112575.1. GTDB lineage: Bacteria > Actinomycetota > Actinomycetes > Streptomycetales > Streptomycetaceae > Streptomyces > Streptomyces ardesiacus. The sequence continues at coordinate 456,244 of NZ_BEWC01000001.1, read as the reverse complement.
ACGCCCTGGACGAGGACCAGCACCTCGAGAAGCTGCGCGGTTACGCCGACGACTCCGGCGAGGGACGCTGGACGGTGGAGGCGGCGATCGACAACGCCGTGCCGCTGCCCGCGATCACGGCCTCCCTCTTCGCGCGGTTCGCGTCCCGGCAGGACGACTCGCCGCAGATGAAGATGATCGCCGCGCTGCGCAACCAGTTCGGCGGCCACGCCGTGGAGTCGGCCAAGAAGTAGGCGGCGCCCGAAGCGCGTCCACGTGATCGGCCGGCGTCAGGCCGCGGCCCTCCCCGGTGGGGTCCGACGGCCCGGCGCCGGCCGATCCGTGTCGCCGTCCTCCCCCCCCTCGTCCGTCATGTTCCACGTCTCGTCGCGGGTCCTGTACGTGTCCTGTCGCAGGTCCTGATCCCCACGCGCCCGGGTTCCGAGGGCGCGTGCGCGGGGTATGCCAGAACCGCCCCGAAGGACGATCAAGGAGAACGATGGCGATGCCACCCCTGCGACAGGAGGTCGACGCGGGCGCGGCCGGGCTGGACCCCGAGGCGCTGGACCGGCTCGACGGGCACTTCGCCCGGCAGGTCGACGCGGGCCTGTTGCCCGGATTCCTCGTCGCGGTCGCGCGCGGCGGCCGGGTCGCCCATCTGACCGTGCACGGAATGCGGGACGTCGCGGCCGGGCTCCCGGTGACGGCCGACACGCTGTGGCGGATCTACTCCATGACCAAACCGGTCACCTCCGTGGCCGTGCTGATGCTGGTGGAGGAGGGACGGCTGGCGCTGGACGACCCGGTGGACCGGTACCTTCCGGCCTTCGCGGAGCCCCGGGTGTACGTCGAGGGCACCGGGGAGGACGTCGTCACCCGCCCGGCCGCCGGTCCGGTCCGCGTCCGGCACCTGATGACCCACACGGCCGGGCTGACGTTCGGCTTCTACCACGCCCACCCCGTCGACGCGCTGTACCGGGCGGCCGGTGTCGAGTCGTCCGTGCTGCCGGGCGCCGGCCTGGCCGAGACGGTCGACCTGTACGCGCGGCTGCCCCTGCAGTTCGAGCCGGGCACCCGGTGGAACTACTCGGTGGCCAGCAACGTGCTGGGACGGCTCGTGGAGGTGGTGTCCGGGCAGCCGCTGGACGTGTTCTGCGCCGGGCGGATCTTCGGGCCGCTCGGCATGACGGACACCGGGTTCCACGTCACCGACGCCCAGGCGGACCGGCTGGCCGAGCTGTACGGCGAGACGGAGGACGGCGGCATCGTCCCGGTCCCCGGGCTGCCGCTGCGGGGCCGCCCGCGGTTCCTGTCGGGCAGCGGCGGCCTGGTCTCCAGCGCCCACGACGTGCACCGCTTCGCGGAGTTGCTGCGGCGGCGCGGCGAACTCGACGGCGTCCGGCTGCTCGCCCCGCACACGGTGGACCTCATGACCCGCAACCACCTCCCCGGCGGTGCCGACCTGCGCGCCCTCGGCAGCCGCCCCGCGCACGACACGCCCGCCAACGACGGCGTGGGCTTCGGCCTCGGCGTCTCCGTGGTGACCGACCCGGCCCGCACCCAGTCGCCCTCGGGGCTCGGGACGTACGGCTGGAGCGGGGTGGCGACGACCACCTTCTGGGTCGACCCGGGCCGTGACCTGAGCGTCCAGTTCATGACCCAGGTGCGGCCCAGGTCCTCCCACACGGTCTACCCGGACCTGAAGCGGCTGGTGCACCAGGCCCTCAGGGACTGATCCGCACCGGCCGTCCCGGCCCTCACGACGGCGCGTGCGCCATCGCGTCGAGGTGGGGCAGGTGGTGGTCGAGCCGCTCCCGCTTGGTGCGCAGGTAGGTGATGTTGGACTCGCACGGCGGTATCAGCAGCGGCACCTGCTCGGCGACCCGGATGCCGTGCCGCACCAACGCCTCCCGTTTGCGCGGGTTGTTGGACATCAGCCGTACGGAGCGCACCCCGAGGTCGTCGAGGATGCGGGCGGCGGCGCCGTAGTCGCGGGCGTCCACGGGCAGGCCGAGGGCGAGGTTCGCCTCCACGGTGTCCAGTCCCTCGGCCTGCAGCGCCATCGCGCGCAGCTTGGCGAGCAGCCCGATGCCGCGCCCCTCGTGGCCGCGCAGGTAGACCACGACGCCGCTGCCGGCGTCGGCCACCTGCCGCAGGGCGGTGGCCAGTTGGGCGCCGCACTCGCAGTGCCGGGAGCCGAAGGCGTCGCCGGTCAGGCACTCGGAGTGGAGCCGGGTGAGCACGCCCTCGGCCTCCAGGTCGCCGTGGACGAGGGCCACTTGTTCGTCGCCGCGCTCGTGGTCGAGATAGCCGTACGCCCGGAACTTCCCGTACACGGTGGGCAGCGGTGTTTCCACGATCCGCTCCACGTCCGTGCGCCGGGACGTCTTCTTGCCGAGTACACCGACTTTTTCTGTCATGATTCTCGCGTTTCCCAACTGATTGCTCACCAGACTGTTCAACGGAACCGCTGGACAGGCGGTTCGGCCGACAGTTCAACCGACATGAAAGGCCGTGCGGGAATGGATGTCTCACTGGTGCCGGCGGACACGAGCGAAGACGTGCGGGAACGGGGTCACAAGGTCGCGGTCCTGCCGGTCGGGAGCTACGAACAGCATGGCCCGTACCTGCCGTTGGCGACCGACACGCTCGTCGCGTGCGCCGTCGCCCGGGAGGTGGCCGACGCCTACCCGGTGCACCTGCTGCCGCCGGTGACGATCGGCTGCTCGCACGAGCACGCCGGCTGGCCGGGGACCGTGAGCATCTCGGCGGTGACCCTGCACGCGGTGGTGCGGGACATAGCGGACTCCCTGCGCCGCTCGGGCGTCGAGGCCCTGGTCGTGGTCAACGGGCACGGCGGGAACTACGTCCTGGGCAACGTCGTCCAGGAGTCCTCGGCACGCGGTGAGCGGCTGGCGCTGTTCCCGGCCGCGGAGGACTGGGAAACGGCGCGGCGACGGGCGGGGGTGGTCACCTCGCTGCTCACCGACATGCATGCCGGGGAAATAGAGACCTCCATTCTGCTGCACGCCCACCCCGAATGGGTGCGGCCCGGTTACGAGGCCGCCGATTGCGTCGCGGACGACCGGCGTCATCTGCTCTCCCTCGGTATGTCCGGCTATACCGCTTCGGGTGTCATCGGGCGCCCCTCACTGGGATCGGCGGAAAAGGGGAAGGAACTGCTGGCGAGCCTCGCGGATTCGTTCGCGGAATGTTTCGCGCTGCTGACCGGAGTGACGGTCACCGTGTCCGACGAGGCGGGCGGGGACGCGTAGCGGCCGGTGTGCCGGCGGGCGACGAGGACGACGGCGCCGGGCAGGCTCGCCGCGAGGCCGAGCACGCCGTACACCACGGCGACGCCGAGCCCGGTGCCCGCGCCGAGCCCCGCCGCGCCGAACGCCCAGGCGGTGACGCCCTCCCGGGGGCCCCAGCCGCCGACGTTCAGCGGCAGCGCCATGGCGAGCAGGGCCAGCACGGCCAGCGGCACCAGCACGGCGACGGAGGCAGGGCTGCCGGCCACGCGGGCGGCGAGCACGAACATCGTGAGGTGTCCGGCCAGGACGACGACGGAGGAGCCCGCGACGCCCGGCAGGTTCCGCCGGGACAGCAGCCCTTCCCGCGCCTCGCCGAGCACCGCCCGCAGGGCCCGTCCGCGGTGCGGGGGCGTCCGGCGGGTGGAGGTCGTCCGGCGTGCGGAGGTCGTCCGGCGTGCGGTGGTCGTCCGGCGTGCGGGCGGCCGGTTCCTGCGCAGGGCGAGCAGAACGGCGAGCGCGCCGAGCAGGGCCAGCGCCACGAGGGGCGCGAGATGCCGGGCCGCCCCCCTCACCGGGGACGGCATCGTGAGCAGCACGGCGGCCCCGGCACCGGTCAGCGCGAGCTGCCCGGCGACCCGTTCGAGGACGACGGCCCGCACGCCGCGCCCCAGGTCGCCGGCGCTCCGCCCGTGCCGCACGGCGCGGTGCACGTCTCCGAGGACGCCGCCGGGGAGGGCGGCGTTGAGGAAGAGGGCGCGGTAGTAGTCGGCGACCGCCGCTCCGAGCGGCAGCCGGATGCGCAGGCCCCGGGCCACCAGGGCCCAGCGCCAGGCGCTGAACACCGTGGTGACCAGCCCGATCCCCAGCGCGGCCAGCACCGTGACCGCGTCGATCCGGCGCAGCCCGTCCAGGAGGGCGCCGGTGCCGAGCCGCCACAGGAGTACGGCGAGGACGGCGGCGCCCGCGAGGGTGCCCAGCCGGGTGCGCAGCGCGCTCACGAGGTCCCGCCCGTCGGACGGCACAACGCCAGCAGGTCGGTGTGGTGGACGATCACGCGCAACTCGCCGGCCGCGCAGGCCGCGAGGCGCTCGTCCAGGTAGCGGCCGGCCCGCTCGCGCAGCTCCGGGCGCTGTTCGACGGCCGCGCCGACCCAGCCCCGCAGCCACTGGGCGGTGAGTTCGCCCTCGCCGGGGCCCAGCCGCCAGGGGCTGGAGTGCGCCCGCACGGTGGCACCGTGCCCGGCGAAGGCCTCGGCCGCGGTGGTGACCGCGTCGGGGCCGAGCATGCCGGTACGCCGCTGGTGGTCGTTGAACGCCTCGGTGATCTCGGCGTCCAGTGGGTGCGCGGGGGTGAGGCCGACGCGTCCGGCGACGGAGAGGGTCAGCAGTGCCGGGCAGCCGGCGGCGGTACAGGCGGCGGCGAGTCTGCCGACCTCCGCGGCGGTGAGGACGTCGAGCAGCGCGGAGGCGGTCACCAGCGCGGCGCCGGTCAGGGCGTCCGGGGTGAGCCGGGCGAGGTCCCCGCGCCGGGTCTCGACGGTGACACGGCTGCCGTCGGCGGCGGCGCGCGGGGCGGCGACGGCGGCGGCGAAGTGCAGGAGGTAGGGATCGCGGTCGTGCAGCACCCAGTGCTGGGGGCCGTCGAGCAGCGGGGCGAGCCAGCGGCCCATCGACCCGGTTCCGCAGCCCAGGTCGTGCACGACGAGCCCGTCCGCCCGCCCCTTCAGACGGGCGAGCCCGGCCCGCAACGGCTCGATCAGGTCGTGCGCCCGCGCGGCGGCGTCGGCGGGCTCCCGCAGGCGCAGCCACTCGGGGGCGTAGCGCGGGGGGCCGGCGGGGGGCTGGGGCACCGGTGCCTCGCGGAGGCGGACGGTGGGGCGTTCGGCGGCGCCCTCGGACCGCCGGCCCGCAGGCCGGTCGGAGCCCCCGCCGGAAAGGCCGACGGACCGGTCCGAGGGCGCGGCAGGCACAAGAGGACTCGCGGCGTCGCGCGCCTCGCCGAGGCCCGACCGGACCGGCACGGAGCCCGCAGCCGGTGCGGGCCGCTTGCTCGTGCTCATGCCGCCCTCCTCGGTTCGTCCGGCAGCCGGTGGAGTACCCCGGCCAGGCTCCGGGCGGTGCTCGCCCAGCCGTTCAGGGCGGCGCGGCGACCGCGGGCGGCGGCCTTGAGGCGGCGTCGTACGTCCGCCTCGCCGAACCAGCCGCGCAGCTCGGCGGCGAGCGCGGCGGGATCCTCGGGCGGGACGAGGATGCCGGGCACCCCTCCGTCGGGGGCGCGTCCGACCGCTTCCGGGAGGCCGCCGACGTCGGTGGCGAGCACCGGGACGCCGCGCGCGAGGGCCTCGGTCACCGCCATGCCGTAGGTCTCGGCGTAGGAGGTGAGGACCATCAGGTCGGCGGTCGCGTAGGTGGCGTCCAGTTCGGCGCCGGCCCGTGGTCCGGCGAGCACCAGCCGCTCCGCCAGACCGTGCCGCGCGATCAGCGACCGCAACCGGGCGACGTACTCCGGGTCCTGGCCCAGCCCGCCGACGCACACGCAGCTCCACGGCAGGTCGGCCACGGCCGCCAGTACCTCCACCAGCCGGTGCTGTCCCTTGCGGGGCGTGACCGCGGCGACGCACACCAGCCGGGAGACGCCGTCGGTGCCGGGGGCGAGCGGCGCGATGTCGGCGCCGGGGGCGGCGACGTGCACCCGGGCCGGGTCGAGGCCGTGGTGGGAGACGAGGCGGCGCACGGCCCAGTCGCTGGTGGCGACGACGGCCGGGACGGCACGCAGTACCGCGCGTTCGCGGGCGTCGAGGCCGGCGGCGACGGCGGGGTCGAGGCCGGTCTCGTCGCCGAGCGGGAGGTGGACGAGGACGGCCGTGCGCAGCCGTCCGGCCTCCGGAACGACGATCTCCGGCACCCCGCAGGCGACCAGGCCGTCGAGCAGGACGACCGCACCGTCCGGCAACCGCCGGAGGACGCGGGCGAGTTCGGTCCGGGCGGCGGCGTCCGGCCGGGGCCAGTCGCCGGGCACGGGCAGGCTCCGCACCCGCCAGCCGAAGCCGGGCAGGTCGAGCCGTACCCGCCGGTCGTAGGCGTTGCCGCCGCTCGGGGCGGCTGGGTCGTCGACGCCGCCGGGCACGACGAAGTGCACGGAGCGCAGGGACATGGGGACGATCCCCCCGTTCCTCGGGGCAGGGTCGTCGTCCGGCCCGGTCGCCCGGGCGGGAGCGTGGGCGGGCCGGGACCGCCCGCGGACCGCTGCCGTCGCCCCGGAGGTGCCGGTCACAGCGCACGCTCGTAACTCGCCCAGGCGACGTGCGACTCGTGCAGTGTGACGGTGAGGCCCGCCAGGCCCCTGGCCCCCTCGCCGAGCGCGCCCTGGTGCACGCGCTCGGCGAGCCGGTCGGCGACGACCTTCGCCAGGAACTCCGTGGAGGTGTTGACACCGGCGAAGTCGGGTTCGTTGTCGAGGTTGCGGTAGTTCAGCTCGGCGACGACCGCCCCCAGTTCCCGGGTGGCCAGTCCGATGTCGACGACGATGTTGTCCTCGTCCAGCTGCTCGCGCCGGAACGTGGCGTCCACCAGGAACGTCGCTCCGTGCAGGCGCTGGGCGGGCCCGAAGACGTCGCCGCGGAAGCTGTGGGCGACCATGATGTGATCGCGGACGGTGATGCTGAACAACGGACGACCCTCCAGGTGTGGCACGTCTGGTCCCCCGCCGATCGCTGCGCGGGGTGCCGTCTATTACGGCCGGACGCCTTCCCCTGTTCAGTGGGCCGTACGTCTTTCCGCAGGGTCAGGCGACGCCGTGGCCGGCCGCTGCGGTGCCGTCGTCCTCGTACCGGATCCGGTGGCACAGCGCGGGCACGGCGCCGGAGGCCAACGGGGGCATCAGATCCGGGAGTTCGGCGAACGCGGACTCGCCGGTGACGAGTGCGTCCAGGGCGGGATCGGCGAGCAGTTCGAGGGCGAGGGCCATCCGGTCGCCGTAGCCGCGGGTGGCGGCCCGGGCCGGGGAGACGGTGCCGACCTGGCTGCCGCGCAGGGTCAGGCGCCGGGAGTGGAAGGCCTCGCCGAGCGGCAGGGCGACGCGCCGGTCGCCGTACCAGCTCAGTTCCACGACCGTGCCGTCGGGCCGCAGCAGCTCCAGCGACCGCGCGAGCCCGGCCTCGGTCGCACTGGCGTGCACGACGAGGTCGCGGCCGCCGAGCGCGTCGCCCGGGGACGCGAATCCGACGCCGAGCGCCTCGGCGACCCCCGCCCGGCCCGGGTCCACGTCGACCAACTCGACCCGCACCCCGGGGAATCGGGCCAGCAGCGCGGCCACCGAGCAGCCGACCATGCCGCCGCCGACCACGGTGACCCGGTCGCCGATCAGCGGTGCCGCGTCCCACAGCGCGTTGACGGCGGTCTCGACGGTGCCGGCGAGCACGGCCCGCCCGGCGGGGACGGAGGCCGGCACCGGGGTGACGGCGGCGGCCGGGACGACGTACCGCGTCTGGTGCGGGTAGAGACAGAAGACGGTGCGCCCGGCGAGCGGCTCGGGCCCTTCCTCCACCACGCCGACGTTGAGGTAGCCGTACTTCACCGGCCCGGGGAAGTCGCCCTGCTGGAACGGCGCGCGCATGGCGGCGTACTGGTTCGGGGGGACCCGGCCGCCGAACACGAGGGTCTCGGTGCCCCGGCTCACGCCGCTGAAGAGCGTCCGCACGAGCACGTCGTCCGGGCCCGGCGCCGGCAGCTCCTCCTCGCGGATCGCGCCCGCGCCGGGCGCCTCCAGCCAGAACGCGCGTGCCCTGCGTGTCATCGGAACTCCTCCTGAACGATCGGGAAGCCACCCACGTACCGAGAGGTGCACGAGCCGCGCCCACGGCAGCGGCGTTGACCGACTCTGTCACACGGCCGGAGGGTGTTCGGTGGCCCTGAACAACACGTACGACGCCTATGACGTCTGTGCCGCGAGGTCCGTTCAGCAGGAGACCGCGGTGGGGGCGGGGGCGATGCTCCTGCTGCTGGCGCTGCTGGGCACCGCCATCGGCCTGGGCGCGGCGGGCTGGCTGACCGGTGTGGTGTTCGCGTTCGCGAGCTGGGCGGTGCTCTCGCGCGCCCTGCACCGCTCACGGCCGCCGTCGTTCGGCCCGGCCAACCGGGTCACCCTCGGCCGCACCGCCCTGGTCGGCGGCGTCACCGCGCTGGTCGCGGACTCCTTCCGCGGCGCGCCGCCCGTCCCCCTCCTCGTCGGCCTGACGGCCGTGGCCCTGGTCCTGGACGGCGTGGACGGCAGGGTCGCGCGCCGCACCGGCACGTGCACACCGCTGGGCGCGCGCTTCGACATGGAGGTGGACGCGTTCCTCATCCTGGTGCTCAGCGTGTACGTCGCCACGGACCTGGGGCCGTGGGTGCTGCTGATCGGAGCCATGCGGTACGTGTTCGTGGCCGCGGCCCGGGTGTGGCCGTGGCTGACCGCCCCGCTGCCGCCGAGCACGGCCCGCAAGACGGTGGCCGCGCTGCAGGGCGCGCTGCTGCTCCTGGCGGGCGCGGGCCTGCTGCCGCGCGGGGTGAACGCCGGGGTGGTGGCGGTGGCGCTGGGCCTGCTGGTGTGGTCCTTCGGGCGGGACGTGCGGTGGTTGTGGCGGCGGTCGCCCGCGGTTGGCCGGTCCTCTTGAACTCCCCTGGGATTACTGGGCACTTGGTGGTGGGTATGACCCCGTTCCGGACGGGACTCCGGTGAGTGACCGGACGTGGCTCGGAGTTCATGACGGCGGTGGCGCGCGGGGAGGGAGGGTCACGTGGACACCCCGGACTTGGTGGCGGAAGTCCTGCACGTCCTGACCCAGGGGGTCGACGGTGCCGCGTCCGCGGCGGGCGGGATGGCGGCGCAGGCCCTGCTCGGAGCGCTCAGGGAACGGCTGAGGGGTACGGAGGACGACCGTGCCGCGCTGGACGCGTTCGTGGGGAACCCGGGCGATGCGGCGGGCAGGGCCGCGGTGCGGGCGATCCTGGAACGGGAGGTGGCCGCCGACCCCGCCTTCGGCCGTCGTCTCGCGGCCCTTGCCGACGCGGCCGCCGGACCGCCGCCGCAGTCGATCACGGGCAGTGTGGTGGTCGGCGGCGGGGCCCGGGTCCACCGCAACCAGATCTCGCTGGGTCCCCTGACCGTCAACAACAACCGGCAGGGCCGATGGCTGCTCGCCGTGCTCGCCGTCGCCCTCATGATCCTGGTCGCCCTCGCCGGGTACGGCGGCGCCCGCGTGTTCACCGACGGCGACGAGGACGCGAGCCCGGGCACCTCGGACCACGCGACCTCGGACCACGGGGCCTCGAAGCCGCCCGCCGCCGATCCGCTGCCGGCCACCCGGGAGACGGCCGACGCGATCCTGCCCGACCGGGCGGCCCTGGCCGGAACGTCCTTCGAGAGTCTTCCGGGCGCCGCCTTCCCCGACGGCGAGCGCGGCGGCTACGAGGGCACGGTCTGCGGCGAACACCCCGAGCCCTGCGGGAAGCGCGTACGGGCCGGAGCCGTGGCGGGCTACGCCCCCGACGAGACCTCGGAGGAGACGGGGTGGCATGCCGAACTCCAGGTGCTGGTGCACGCGTCCGAGGACGACGCCGAGAAGACCTTCGACGCGCTGGCGGACGCCTTCCGGAACGACGCCTCGTCCGGCTTCCGGCCCGACCCCTCGGCGTACACCCCACCGGACGGGACGCGGCTCGGCGACGAGCTCACCGGCTACCGGGCCGTCTGGGAGGGGCAGGACATCGGGATCATGTGCATGATGCGCCGCGGACCGTACGTCGCGCTGGTCGCACAGGAGAAGGACGGCCCGGGAGCGGTCCTGGACAACGACACGCAAACCGGCCTCAACACCCTGTTGCTGCGCCGCATGGACGAGGCGCTGTCGGGTGCCGCGCCGCACGCGGCACTGCGCGACGTCCGGAGCACCTGAACGGCACCGGGGCCGGCGCGACGGACGCCACGTGCGGGCGCGGCGCCGCGTCAGTGCCCCCGCCGGGGCAGCACTCCCACCGCCACCAGCGGCACCGCGGCCAGCGCCAGCCACGGCACGGCGACCGGCAACCCGGAGTCCAGCAGCAGACCGGTCGCGGAACTGCCGGCCAGCACGACGAGCCCGGAGAACGAGGACAGCGCCCCCGTGTACAGCCCGAGCCGCCCCTCCTCGGCCAGGTCGGGGACCCAGGCACGGGCGACGGGGGCGACGAGCATCTGCCCGAGGGTGAGCAGGACTACGAACCCGGCGGCGGGTACCAGCCCGCCCGTCCCCGTCCACCCCGCGGGCCGCGCCAGCCCGACGACCGCGAACCCGACGGCGATCAGCACGAGGCCGGCCACCATCGACCGGCGCGGCGCCAGCCGGTCCCCCGCCCACCGGGTCACCGGCAGCTGCGCGGTCACCACCAGCAGCGACGAGAGGGCGAACAGCCAGGCCAGCGGCGCCTGTGAACCGGCGGCCCGCTCCACCTCGGCGGGCAGGGCGAGGTAGAGCTGGTTGTAGGCGAGCAGATAGGCACCGTAGGCGCAGCACAGGGCGAGGAAGCGCCGGTTGCGCAGGACGAGCCGTGCCCCGCCCCCGACCCGGACCTGGACCCGCCCGGGGATGCGCTGCGGCAGCAGCCGGGCGTGCCCGGCGAGGACCAGCACGAAGACACCGGCGCCGGCGAGGCAGGCCGTACGGAAGTCGACGGCGAGCAGCAGCGCGCCCAGCAGCGGCCCGACGAAGGCCCCGGCCTGCCCGGCGACGGTGAACAGCGCGAGCACCCGGGTCCGGTCGCCGCCCCCCGACTCCTCCCACGCCACCGCCTGCCGGGCGACCTCGGACTCGACGGCCGGCGAGAAGAGCGCGGCGGCGAATCCGATCAGCAGGACGGCGCCGACGACGGCCCAGGTCCGCCCGGCGAACCCGAGCCAGGCGAACCCGGCGATCCGCAGCACGCACCCGGTGAGCACGACGGGCCGGATGCCGTACCGGTCGGCGAGGGCCCCGCCGACCACGAACAGCCCCTGCTGGCTGAAGGTCCGCAGCCCGAGCACGAAGCCGACCAGCCAGCCCGCCATGCCGACGGACTGCCCCAGGTGCTCGGCGAGGAACGGCAGCACGGCGAAGAAGCCGATGTTGAACGCGAGCTGGGTGAGGATGAGCAGCCGGAGCAGCGGGGAGAGCGTGGCGAGCCGGGCGGTGCGCCGGCCGGACGACGCCGGTGCGGACGAGCGGGTGAACGCGGACGTCATCTCACCGGGCTCCGGCCGGTTCCTTCGCCGCCGCCTCGACGGGCCGCTGACCGGAGCCCGCGGCCCCCTCGGTGACGGCCCGTGAGGGCCGCCGCCGGGCCGGGCGGCGCAGCCCGCCGGCCGCGCCGACGGCCAGCGCGCCGAGCAGGGCGAGTACGGCGGCGGGGGCGAGGACGGCCCAGGGGGCGCGCTCGGCGTAGGGCTGGTTCTCGGCGAGCAGCAGGCCCCACTCGGGAGACGGCGGCTGGGCGCCGAGGCCGAGGAAGCCGAGCGAGGCGAGCGCGAGGGCGACACCGGGCAGCCTCAGCAGTGCGTGCCGCAGGACCGGCGGCAGTACGGCGGGCAGCAGTTCGTACCGCAGCAGGTGGACCCGCCCCGCGCCCAGCCCCTTGGTGGCGGTGATGTGCAGGGTGGCCCGCTCCTGCCGCAGCAGGGAGGAGGTGTGCGCGGCGAGCGGCGCCCAGGCGACGGCGCCCACGGCGAGCGCGGGCGTGGTCGTCCCGCTGCCCGCGACGGCGGTGACGAGGAGGGCGACGAGCACGGGCGGCACCGCGTTGACGGTGTCGACGAGCGGCGCGGAGACGCGGGGCACGAGCCCGAGCAGTACGCCCGCGAGCAGGGCGGCGGCGCTGATGGCGGCGGCCAGCAGCAGCGTGTCCAGCGCCCCGTGGCCGACGCGGGCGAGCAGGTCGCGCCCGAGGGCGTCGGTGCCGAAGGGATGCGCGAGGGAGGGCCCCCGCAGCCGCTCCCCCGTGTCGAGGGCGAGCGGATCGCGGGCCAGCCCGAACCCGACGACGGCGAGCAGGACGGCGCCGTAGAGGAGCGGCAGCAGTCCCCCGGCGGGCGGGGCGGGCCGGTGCAGCGAGGACAGGGCGCCGTCGCGCAGCGCGGGGCCGGTCAGCAGCCGGGCGGCGAGGCGGGTGGCGCCGGTCGCGAGCGCGGCGAGCAGGACGAGGGCGAGGGTGCCGGCCTGGAGGACGGGAAGGTCCTGGGCGAGGGCGGCCTCGAGGGTGGTGCGCCCGAGCCCCGGGATGTCGAAGACCTGCTCGACGGCGACGGCCCCGCCGGTCAGCCCGACGACGAACAGCCCGAGGTTGGGCAGCAGCGCGGGCACGCACCGGCGCAGCGCCTGGCGGGCGACGGACCTCCCGGTCAGTCCGCGCGCCGCGGCGGCCAGCGCCCACGGCTCCCCGAAGGCACCGGGCAAGAGGTCGTCGAGCAGCCGCCCCAGCACCGCACCCGCGGGCAGCCCCAGCGCGAGCGCGGGCAGCACGGTCCACTGGGGCCCGTACCACCCCAGCGCGGGCAGCCATCCCCACTGCACTCCGACGACGGTGGCGAGCACGGAGGCGACGAGGAACTCGGGCAGCGAGGCGAGCACGGCGGACCCGCTCCCGCCACTGCGCCGCCCGCCGAGCCGCCGCCGTGCCCCGAGCCGCAGGGTGCGCAGGCAGATCAGTCCGGCGGTGAGCACGGCGACGAGCAGCGCGGCACCCATGAGCAGCAGCGAGGCACCGAGCGCCTGGAGCACGGCGGGCAGCACATCGCTCCCGGAGATCCACGACTGCCCGGCGTCCCCGCGCACGAGCCCGCCCAGCCAGCCGCCGAGTACGTGCAGGGGCCCGCCGTCGATCCCGAGCTGCCGCCGGATGTCGGCGAGCACCTCGGGGGTGGGTTCGCGCTCGGCGGACCGCGCCTTGAGGACGGTGTACGCGGGATCGGTGCGGGTGAGCCAGGGCAGCAGCCCGACGCCGCCCACGAGCACGCCCGCGAGCACGACCCGCCACACCAGGGTGGCCACGCGCTGCCGCACGGTTCAGCGCCGGGTGCCGGTGCCGACGAGGGTGCGCTCGTACGGGTCGAGGATCACGCCCTGCACGGAGTCGGCGACGCCGGTGATGACGCGCTGGTGCACGAGCGGCACGACGGCGTCGCTGCCGAGGATGCGGGCCTCGGCGGCCATGGCGGCGTCCTGCCGCTTCGCGGTGTCGGCGGTCTTCTCGGCGTCGGCGACGGCGCGGTCGACGCCCTTGTCGCAGAGCTGGGCGATGTTGAACCCGCCGTCGCAGGTGTAGTCGCCGGCGAGCACGGCGACGGGGTCACCGGTGTCGAGGAGGGTGTTGCGGGCGAGCACGAAGGCGTCGAACTTCCCGTCGAGGGCGTCGCCTTCGAGCCGCGAGTACTCCCGCACGGTGAGCTTGACGGTGAACCCTGCCTTCTCCCACTGCTGCTTGACGACCTGGGCGACCTCGGGCAGCTCGGGCCGGTTGTCATAGGTGGCGAGGGTGAGGGTGTCACCGCTCCCGGGCTTCTTGGCCGCCGCCCGCCCGACGGGCGCGGTCCGCTTGCCCTCGGCCCAGGTGACGGCGGGCCCGTAGACCCCGGCCCCGGCGTCGGCGTAGCCCTCGTAGACGTCCTTGGCGAACACGGAGGTGTCCAGGGCGGCACGGGCGGCGGCTCGCAGCCCGGCGTCCTTGAAGGTTCCCGACGAGGCGTTGAGCAGCAGGCTGGTCGTCCGGGTGGTGGCGGTGTCGCGCCGGTTCCTCTCGTCGAGGGAGGCCGCCTGGGCGACGGGAACGGCCTCGGCGATGTCCAGCTCCCCGGTCCGCAGGGCGTTGGCGCGTGCGGTGCCGTCGGCGATGAAGCGGGCGTCGATGCCGGAGGCCTGGGCGCGGCCGCCCCAGTAGTCGTCGAACCGGTCGAGGGAGGCGGAGGTGGCGCCGTTGACCTTGGTCAGCTCGAAGGGTCCGGTGGCGTGCCCGACGGGGTCGACGCGGTTGCCCTTGCCGTAGGCGTCCTTGGACAGGATCGCGAGGCTGGGGCTGGAGAGCCGCAGCGGCAGGACGGGGTCGGGCTCGGTGGTGGTGATCCGGACGACCCGGTCCCCGCCCGCCTCGGCACTGAGGGTGACGCCGGAGAGCGCGGCCGGTGCGGGCTCGGCGCCGGTGGCCCGGGTGAGGGACGCGGCGACGGCGGCCGGGGTCACGTCGCTGCCGTCCTGGAAGGTGGCGTCGCGGAGCGTGAACTCCCAGGTCTTCTCACCGTCCCGCCGCCAGGACTCGGCGAGCGCGGGCGCGGCGGAGCCGTTGGCGTCCAGCGCGGTGAGCCCCTCGGTCACTCCGAGACGGCTGAGCAGGGTGGCGTCGGCGCCGTACGGGGACAGGTTCTCGGCGGGCGGGAAGGCGAGCGCGACGCGAAGCCGGGCCCCGTCGCCGTCACCACCGTCCCCGGACGCGGAGTCACCGCCGCCTCCGGAGGCGAAGCAGCCGGCCATCAACGGGACGAGCAGGAAGGGGGCGAGCAGCCGGGGTCGGCGGAGGGAGCGCATGGTCCTCGGATCGATCGGTTTGGGGGGAGGGAACAGGCGGTCGGGCAGGCGGACGGAGGCGGGCTCGGGGGGGAGTCCCGGAGCACCCGGAATCCTATATGAAAACGATTTTCACGCCTACCCGACCCGGGCCGGCACGGGCAGGGGCACGTCGAAGTGCACGATCCCCTGCCCGCCCCCCACGTCCTCCCGCTCGTCGTGCACGACCTTGGCCAACGACCGCCAGAACGGCTCGGCCCCGGTGACGGCGGGGTCGGTGTGCAGATACACGGCCCGGTATCCCCCGTCGGCGGCGGCGAACGCCAGCAACTCCTCGACAAGCCGACGCGCAAGCCCACGCCGCCGGTGCTCGGGCCGCACGTACACCCTCCGCAGCTGCGCGGTCACACCCGAGGGGAACCGCTCGGCGACGTGCGCGGGGTTCGGCGGGTGCGCGGGACCACGGGAGTCGAGAGCACCGGTCGCCACGACCTCGCCGTCCCCCTCGTCCACGGCGACGAGGAGCGTGTGCCGCTCGGGGGTCAGGTAGGCCCCGGCCAGGTCGATGATGTCGCCGTGCCAGCGGGGGACGTAACCGGTACCGAAGTCGCGGTAGACGGTGTCGAGCATGACGGCTCGGGCGTCGGGGAGGTCGGTGGGGGTTGCTGTCCGGATGCTGTAGTCACTGTGGCGCACTTGCACATGGTACGCATTAAGGGGATTGGCTGGTCCAGGCCCCTGATGGCACGGCCGACCCGCGGCCCAGCCCCCACGCGGGTCAGCGATGACGCCCATGCGGAAGAGCCCGAACACGTCCACATGCCCATGCCTCTCGAGGGACTCGTCCGGTGCGCTCCCGGGTTCAGAGGCCGCGGATCTGCCGCCCGGCCTCGGTCGCCGGATAGAGGATCGCGTCGGCGACACGACCGCCTGAGTCCTTGACCCCGCCGCTGAAGTTGAGGCGGCCGGAGGCCCCGGTCTTGGCGGCGACGCCGTCCCAGTACTTCGCCTCGCGCTCCCAGCGAATGCCGTCGAGGAGCCGGAGCAGGTCGTCCATGCGGAACACGGCCCCCGACTCGCTCCAGGGCATGGTGGGGTGTACGGCGATACCGAGCCCCGCCAGGACTGCCGGAGCGGTGATGGCACCACGCTCGGTGAACTCGCGGGCGTGACGGACGATCACGTCGCCGAGGATGGGGACGACGGCGGCCTCCACCTGCTCGGGGTGGGCGCCCGCCGGCAACTCGTCCTCGTGCACGGACTCGGCGGAACGTGCGAGCCCGCCCCGCCCGTAGAGGGTGGTGACCACGAGTGCGCGCAAAGCGGAGAGGGTGACGACCTCGCGGTCACCGGCGGACAGCTGCCGCTTGCTGACGTTCACGAGCCGGGCGAACGGCACCCGCTGGCCGTCGACGTCGATCCGTACGGAGTCGGCGACCAGATGGGCCAGGCGGGTACCGAAGTCCCGCTGGTCCATGGACATGGCGAGGTTCTTCGCCACGGCGACGCCCTGCACGTTGCGGTCGTAGAAGATCTGCCGCGCGTCCGCCGGAGCCAGGTCGACGTACAGCTCGAACGGGATGCGTACGCGCGAGAGCTGCGAATACGTCAGCCCATACGCCTCCGGGTCATCGTAGAGGTCGTGCCAGGCCGTGGTCTGGGTCTCGCCGTCGATGGCGACGACCATCGTGCCCGGGGCGACGGTCAGGGTACGCAGACCGGTGCCGAGAACCAGTTCCTCACTGAGCGCGGCAAGCGGTCCGGCGTGCCACAGGGTGATCGGCGGCGTGGACCAGGCGGCCCCGAGCTCGCCCTTGATACCGGCGGCGATGTACTCGGCGTACGGACGGACGTTCTTGCCCTTCTGCGAGGACTTCAGCGTGCGCTGGACGGTGGCGCGCAGCTCGGCGTGCCGACGCACCAGGCCCGACGCCGCCTTCAGCTTGCGCGGGTCCTCCTCGGCGCGGGGCGAAGGCACCAACTGGACGAGTGCGGGCACCGCCATCGTCCCCACGACGGCGTCGTCGCGGAACGGCATGACGGTGAGCTGGGTGCCTTCGACGACGGCGGTCGGCATGGTCAGACGCATGGTCTCCCCCTGAAGCGATGCCTGCACGGCATCTGGAGCGGTCCGGTGGGCGCGGCGGTGTCGACACCACCCACGCCGGAAGCCTGACCAGATAAGCAGCAGAACGAAAGCATTGTCAATCGCATTTACGGGCTTGACGCGTGCTGTAGGTTGTTGACTGTCAGCTACCGAGAGGTCCAGGAACCGCCATGCCCCAGCAGTCCACGGCGCAGGTGACGGCAGCCGAGATTTCCCGCATCGCCGGAGTCACACGCGCCACCGTCAGCAACTGGCGCCGCCGGCACGACGACTTCCCCGAGCCCTCCGGCGGCACGGAGAGCAGCCCGCTGTACGACCTGGAGGCAGTGCGCGCGTGGCTGGCCGCGCGCGGTCACGCCTCCGCCGCGAGTCCGGCGGAGGAACTCCGCACGATGCTCCGCCTGCACGGACGTGCCGGCAGCGGTGCCGCGGGCGACTCCGCCGAGTTGCTGCTCCTCGTCTTGGCAGCAGCCCGCCGCTCCCCAGCCGAGCTGGCGGCGACCGCCGGCCTGTCCGACGCAGACCTCGCTTCCGAGGCCGAGCGCGACAGAACGACCGTCGCCAAGGCCGTCCCGGGGACGGGTGACGGTGCCGTCCGCTTCACGGCCAAGGACGCGCCGGTCCTCCGCGCGCTGTACGCGTGTGTACGCGAGTCAGGCGGCCAGGCCACACTGGGCGTCCTCGCGGAGTGGGAGCTGGAGGACAGTGCGGCGAGTGGCGCCTACCGGACGCCCGAGCCGCTCACGGACCTCATCGCCCGGTTGGTCCCGGGTACTGCGTCCAGCGTCCTCGACCCGGCCTGCGGCAGCGGTTCCCTCCTCGCGGCGGCCTCCCGGCACGGCGCTCGCGAGTTGTACGGCCAGGACGTGTTGCCCGTTCAGGCCCGCCGAAGCGCCGTCAGCCTGATGCTGACCGCACCGGATGCCACTGTCACCGTCCGCGCCGAGGACAGTCTCCGCGCGGACGCTTTCCCGGACCTGCTCGCCGATGCCGTACTGTCCAACCCGCCCTACGGCATCCGGGACTGGGGCCACGACGAACTGGCCTATGACCCGCGCTGGGCGTACGGCGTCCCGGCCCGCGCGGAGTCGGAACTGGCCTGGGTACAGCACGCGCTCGCCCACCTGGTGCCCGGCGGCTACGCGGTCCTGCTGCTGCCCCCGGCCACGGCCGGGCGAGCGTCTGGGCGGCGCGTACGAGCGGAGCTCGTACGCAGCGGAGCCCTGCGCGCGGTGATCGCGCTGCCGGTCGGCGCGTCGGTGCCGCTGCACGTGGGCCTTCAGGTGTGGGTGTTGCAGCGCCCCGAGCCGGGGGGCGCGGCGCGCAAGTCCGTACTGTTCGTGGACACGGCGGCGGAGACACCGACGACGGCGACCGGGCGTGGTGCGGCGACAGCGCCGTCGCGGACGCGGGGTACCGGCCGTTCGACGTCCGTGGACTGGGCAGCGGTAACAGCGCGGGCGCTGGAGGCGTGGGAGGCGTTCACGGCGGACCCGGACGCCTTCGAAGGCGAGCCGGGTGTCGCACACGCGGTCGGTGTGGTGGACCTGTTGGACGACGTGGTGGATCTGACCCCCGCGCGGCTCGTGCGGGCGTCACGGGCGGAGGTCGATCCGGCGAAACTGTCGGCCGAGGTGGATGCCACGCGACAGGACCTCGTGAAGGCCGCGAAGGCCCTCGCGCGGACGGCCGGTCGCGAAGGATGGAGTGCCGCGGGTGCCGACTCCCGGGAGTGGCGGACGGCGACGGCCTCCGATCTCTCGCGGGGCGGAGCGCTCACTCTCCTCCGCCTGGTGCCGGACAGCGCGCGTACACGGGCACACGTCGCGAACGGTGAGCATGGGAGCCAGGTTGCACGGGCGGTACTCACCGGCTCGGACATCGCGACCGGGTCGGGTCCCACGGGAGAGCCGACGGAGCTGTACGACGACACGTCGCCCGTGATCGCCGTGGGGGACGTCCTCGTACGTGCGGTCGCGAGCGTGGAAGGCGCCATGGCCCGGGTCGCGGGCGAGGGAGACGCCGGCGCTCTGCCCGGCCCGCACGTCCACCTCTTCCGCCCGGACCCGGCACGCTTGGACGCCTGGTTCCTCGCCGGGTTCCTGGGGGCGGAGGAGAACATCGCGGGCGCCTCGACGGGCAGCACGACCCTTACCGTCAACCCGGGCCGACTGCGCGTACCGCTGCTGCCGCTGGAGGAGCAGCGGCGGTACGGGGAGGCATTCCGGCACGTGCACGGACTCCGGGCGGAGGCTCAGCGGGCGACGCGGCTGGCGGAGGAGACGGCGCGGTTGCTGGTAAGCGGGCTCACGGGCGGACAGTTGCTGCCAACGCCAGGAGACGGCTGAGTCAGGCGGCCGGAGGTACGCGGCCGGGTGGCGATTCGTCCCATTCGGCATGCAGGCCTTCACACATAGACCACAATTGGCAGACCGCTCCGGTCGACCGCTCAACGCGGCTCGGCTCGGGCGGTGGGGTTGGGACATTTCGGAAGGAATCCGGGGATCCAGTTGAACAGCAGTAAGCACACGGAGTTGGCGAACCACGCGTGGTCCGTCGCCGACCTCCTGCGGGGGGACTACAAGCAGTCCGACTACGGCAAGGTCATCCTGCCGTTCACGGTGCTGCGGCGGCTGGAGTGCGTGCTGGCCCCTACGCGCGAGAAGGTCGCGGAGATCGCGGAGCAGCACAAGGACAGCGGCATCGACCCGGACCGCTTCCTGCGACGGGCCTCGGGCCACTCCTTCTACAACCGGTCGCGTCTGACCCTGAAGAAGATCGCGGCGGACCCCCAGAACGCGGCGCAGAACCTGATGGTCTACGTGGGTGCCTTCTCGGACAACGCGCGCGGCGTGCTGGAGCGCTTCGAGTTCGCCCAGCAGATCAAGCGGCTCGACAGCGCCGGACTCCTCTACAAGGTCATCGGCGCGTTCACGGACCTGGACCTGCGTCCCGAGATCGTGCCCAACCACAACATGGGCTACATCTTCGAGGAGCTGATCCGCCGCTTCGCCGAGCAGTCCAACGAGACGGCCGGTGAGCACTTCACGCCGCGTGAGGTCATTCAGCTCATGGTGCGGCTGCTGGTCGCCCCGGACGGCGACGCGCTCCAGCTTCCGGGCGCGGTGCGCACGGTGCTCGACCCGGCCTGCGGCACGGGCGGCATGCTCTCCGCGATGGACGACCTGATCACGGAGCTGAACCCGGACGCCACGGTGGAGGTGTACGGGCAGGAGCTGAACCCCGAGTCGTGGGCGATCTGCCGGTCCGACCTCATGATCAAGGGCCAGGATCCGGAGAACATCGCCTTCGGCAACTCCTTCTCCGACGACGGCCACGCCCGCAAGACCTTCGACTACATGCTGGCCAACCCGCCGTTCGGGGTGGAGTGGAAGAAGGTCAAGGACGAGGTCGAGCACGAGCACAAGGCGCTCGGCGAGGCCGGCCGTTTCGGTGCGGGTCTCCCGCGTATCAACGACGGCTCTCTGCTGTTCCTCCAGCACATGATCTCCAAGATGAAGCCGGTGGATGTGAGCGGCGGGGGCGGATCGCGTCTGGCGATCGTCTTCAACGGCTCGCCGCTGTTCACGGGTGCGGCCGGCTCGGGCGAGTCGGAAATCCGCCGCTGGATCCTGGAGAACGACTGGCTGGAGGGCATCGTCGCCCTGCCGGATCAGCTCTTCTACAACACCGGCATCTCGACGTACTTCTGGATCCTGACGAACAGGAAGAGCCCGGACCACAAGGGCAAGGTCGTCCTGCTGGACGCGCGCGACCAGTGGCAGAAGATGCGGAAGTCGCTCGGCGACAAGCGCAAGCAGCTGGGCTCGGACCACATCGCGACGGTGGTCAAGCTGTACGGCGAAGCGCTGGCCGTGGCGGACAACGCAGAGCACCCGCTGCACAGCAAGGTGAAGGTCTTCCGCAACGAGGACTTCGGCTACCAGCGCATCACGGTGGAGCGCCCGCTGAAGCTGCGCTTCGAGGTGACGGAGGAGACGCTAACGGCACTGGAGGCGTCCAAGCCGATCCAGAAGCTGCCGCAGGCCGCGGCTCTCGCGGACGCCTTCAAGTCCCTGATGGGCGCGACCTGGGGCACGAAGCAGGAGGCTTGGCTCGCCCTGAAGGACGCGGTGGTGCAGGCCGGCGGTACGTGGCCTACGGGGGCACCGTTCAACAAGGCTCTGCGCGACGTCATCGGGGTGCGGGACCCGGAGGGCGAGGTTCAGCTCGTCAAGGGCCGACCCGAGCCGGACGCGGAGCTGCGGGACTTCGAGAACGTGCCGCAGAGTGAGGACATCGAAGCATACGTGGAGCGGGACGTCCGCCCCCACGTGCCGGAGGCGTGGATCGACAACAGCAAGACCAAGATTGGGTACGAGATTCCGTTTACGCGGCATTTCTATGTGTACGAGCCACCGAGACCATTGGCGGAAATCGACGCGGATTTGAAAGCGCTGGAGGCTGAAATTCAGGGACTCCTGGGAGAGATCACCAAATGACTCATACCGTGAGCAGAACAGTTTCCCTAAGGTGGGTGCTGAACCTCCGCAGCGGCACTTCCTGCGAGGAACGGGTGGACGAGGGTGGATTCCCCCTCATGGGAGCCTCCGGGGTGATCGGGCGTGCCGCCCGCTGTAACACCATGGCTGGTTCGGCGATCATCGGCCGGGTCGGCACAGTCGGCGCCGTGAGCCTTGCGCACACGAACTGCTGGGCATCCGACAATACTATCGTGGCGACCGCTGGCCCTACTCTCGACCCGGCCTATATGTACTACCTCCTTGTGGGGGCCCGGCTCGCCGAGTTGGCATCGAAGACAGCGCAACCCCTGCTCACCGCCGGCACGATCGGAGCTCAGCGCTTCCCAGTCCCGGGTTTGGCGGAGCAGCACCGCGCCGCCGCTTTCCTCGACGACCGGACGAGTTCCCTGGATGCCCTGACGGGGAAACGCAAAGCGCAACTGGAACTTCTGCGACTGAAGCGGTTCAGCACGGTCAGGGATGTGCTCACACGCGGGCTTCACGGAGCGAACACCAAAAAGACCGGATTGGCCTGGCTTCCCAAAATACCTGCGGACTGGAATCTCGTCCCACTCCGGTATCTGACCATATGCCTCGACGGCAAACGAGTCCCCTTGAG
The DNA here is from genome assembly GCF_003112575.1 of Streptomyces ardesiacus. Taxonomy (GTDB): domain Bacteria; phylum Actinomycetota; class Actinomycetes; order Streptomycetales; family Streptomycetaceae; genus Streptomyces; species Streptomyces ardesiacus. The sequence goes on along the minus strand of NZ_BEWC01000001.1, from coordinate 434,220 downwards.
TTCGTCCGAGCGATCGGAACGCCAGGGGCCATACCCCTACTACGGAGCCAGCCGCGTCGTCGACCATGTGGACGACTACCTCTTCGACGAGCCGCTCGTATTGCTGGGAGAGGACGGGGCTCAGCTCGGTAACCCGAATCTGGAAGTCTCCTTTTACGTTGAGGGAAAGGTATGGGTGAACAATCATGCCCACGTCTTGAGACCTGCGGGAATTAACGGCCGATTCCTCACGGAGGTCCTGAACGTTTTCGACCGTAACCTCTACATGTCTGGGGCGACCCGAGAAAAAATTACCCAAGACGAGATGAACCGCATCCTTGTACCGGTTCCTCCTGTTTCACAGCAGGAGGAACTAGTCCGCTGGATCTTGGCGGCACGCAGCGAGCACGTAAAGCTGGAAAACGCGTTGCGCAGCCAGATGCACTTGCTCGGCGAACGCCGTCAAGCCCTAATCACCGCGGTCGTAACCGGCCAGTTCGACGTATCCACCGCCGACGGGCGCAACGTAACCGAAGGAGTCTCCGCATGAGCCCCGTGCACGACGAGTCGTCCTTCGGGTCTGCCATCGTCGCCGCCCTGTGCGAGCGAGGCTGGCGGGAGGCGAGCCCCGAGGACTTTCAGGCCGACCTCGGTCTCGACACCAACGAGCTGTTCACCTTCATCGGCGCCGCCCAGCCCGATGAGTGGAACGATCTGCTCACCGTCTACGGCGGCAACCCCAACGAGGCACAACGAGGCTTCGCCCAACGCCTCGACCGGGCCATCGCCGATGACGGGCTGCTGCACGTCCTCCGGAACGGTGTGAAGGACCGCGGGGTCCGACTCCGCGTCGCCTACTTCAAGCCCAACCTCATCTCCGCCGACTCCGTACTCAACGGCTACCGGGCCAACCGCCTCACCGTCGTCCGCGAACTCCCCTACGCCACCAAGCAGGCCGACTGGGGTCATCGGCTCGACCTGGCCCTGTTCCTCAACGGCATCCCCGTCGCCACCGCCGAGCTGAAGAACCCGCTCACCGGGCAGGGCGTCGAGCAGGCCAAGGAGCAGTACCGGACCGACCGTGACCCGACCGAGCTGATCTTCACGCGGCGCGTCATCGCCAACTTCGCCGTCGACCCGGACCTGGTCTTCGTCACCACGCAGCTGCGGGGCAAGAGCACCCAGTTCCTGCCGTTCAACACCGGATCGAACGGCCCCGGCCAGCCCGGCGGCGCCGGCAACCCGGCGCCCACGGCGCAGGGCAAGTACGCCACCTCCTACCTCTGGGAAGAGGTCTGGCAGCGGGACAACTGGCTCGACCTCCTCCAGCGCTTTGTGCACCAGCAGAAGGAGAAGACGCCCGGCGGCGGTGTCACCAAGAAGACGATCTTCCCTCGGTTCCATCAGTGGGACGTGGTCCGAAAGCTCACCGCGCACGCCTCCGTCCACGGCGCCGGCCAGAACTACCTGGTCATGGCCTCCGCCGGGTCCGGCAAGTCGAACACCATCGGTTGGCTGGCCCACCGCCTCAGCGACCTGCACGCACGCATGGACCCGGCTGTTCTCCCACCCGACGCCCTGGCCGAAGGTCGCATCAAGCCCGGCGAACCCGTCTTCGACAAGGTCATCGTCATCACGGACCGACGCAACCTGGACGCCCAGCTCCGGGAGACCGTTGGCAGCTTCAGCCAGACCGACGGCCTGGTCGTCAAGGTCGACGAGAAGCACGGCGCGAAGAGCGAACAGCTCGCCCGCGCCCTCTCCCGGGACACCGGGAAGATCGTCACCGTCACCCTGCACTCGTTCCCGGCCCTGCTGGACTACATCAAGCGCAACCCCACCGAGATCAAGGGCACCCGTTTCGCGATCATCGTCGACGAGGCGCACTCCTCCCAGTCCGGCGACGCCGCCACCGCCGTGAAGTCCGCACTGCGTGACCTCGGCCTGGATTCCGACTCGGACGACGAGGGCGCGACCACGGTCACGGTGGACAACAAGCTCAAGGCGAAGGCGGTCGAGCGCTCGCACGCCGCCAACCTCTCCTACTTCGCCTTCACCGCAACGCCCAAGTCCAAGACTCTGGAACTCTTCGGCTCGGAAGTCGTGGAGAACGGCAAGTCCGTCTACCGGCCCTTCCACACCTACTCCATGCGCCAGGCCATCGAGGAAGGCTTCATCCTCGACCCACTGCGCAACTACGTCACGTACAACACGTACTGGAAGCTCGCGAACCTCAACCGCGACGAGAAGGAGGTCGACCCCTCCAAGGCGAACAGCCTGCTCGCCCGGTTCGCGCTCATGCACGAGCACACGGTGTCCCAGCACGCCCAGGTGATCGTCGAGCACTTCGTCGCCCACACCCGCGGCCGGCTCGGCGGCCGGGCCAAGGCCATGGTGGTCACGGCCTCCCGCCACTCCGCCGTACAGATGGCCCGTGCCATCAAGAGCTACATCGCCGACCGCGACTACGACACCAAGTACCCGGACCTCGGTGTCCTGGTCGCGATCTCCGGCTCCCTCACCATCGAAGGTGAAGAGACCACCGAGGTGAAGGAGAACGGCGGTCTGTCCGAGAGCGCACTGCCCAAGGCCTTCGCCTACACCCGCGCCGACGACAAGGCCGTGAAGGCCGGCGGCAAGGGGCAGCAGGAATATCGGATCCTGGTCGTCGCCGAGAAGTACCAGACCGGCTTCGACCAGCCGCTCCTCACGACGATGTACGTGAACAAGACGCTGACCGGCATCGCCGCGGTGCAGACTCTCTCCCGCCTCAACCGCACCGCCGAGCGCAAGACCCAGGCCGACCTGGCCGTCCTGGACTTCGTCAACGAGGCCGAGGACATCCAGGACGCCTTCCGCCCGTACTTCGAGGAGGCGCACACCCTGCCCTCCGACCCGAACCTCCTCTATACGGCCCAGAGCCGCGTCATGTCCGCGCCGATCATCTCGGAGCAGGACATGGACGAGTTCGTCGCCGCGTACTTCGAGGCGCAGGAGAAGGCGGGCGGCTCCCAGTCCAAGTGGGAGAAGCTGCACGCCGAGCTGTACCGGCTCCTCTCCCCCGCCGTCACTCGCTTCACCGCCCTCCTGGAGAGCGAGGAGGAGGACGACGTCGAGACGGCAGAGGAGTTCCGGGCCAACCTCAACGACTACGTCCGCAAGTACGGCTTCCTCGCGCAGATCGTTCCGTACCGCGACGCCGAGTTGGAGCGCCTGTACCTCTACGGGCGCTACCTGCTCAACCGTCTTCCCCGCATCGCCGACGGCGGAGTCGACATAGGCGAGGTCGACCTCAGCCATCTGCGCGTCGAGAAGACCGGCGAGCACGACGTGTCCCTCAACCCCGAGGGTGCCGCCGAGCTCAAGGGCTTCGGTGACGGGGTCGGTGGTGCCACCGACGCCGAGAAGTCACTGCTTTCTGCGCTGATCGAGAAGTTCAACGCCAAGTTCGGCACGGAGTTCACCGAGGAGGACGTCCTCCCGGCCTTCAACGCGACGAAGGACGACCCGAAGGTCCGCGCCGCCGCCGTCGTCAACGACGAAGAGAACTTCGGCATCGTCTTCGACAAGAAGTTCGAGGAGAACATGATGGATCATGTCTCCACGATCGACACGCTCGGAAAGCGGTACTTCGGCACCGACCGGGACTTCAAGTCCAACCTCGACCGCAGCGCCCGCCGCGCGGCCTGGCGGATGATCCGCCGGGAGGAAGGGCTGGACGACATCTGACGCGATCGGGGCGCGGTGCGCACCTCGCGCATCGCGCCCCGCCGGTCTTCGATCAGTTCAGCGCCCTGCGGTCATCCGCACGAACCCGTCCCAGGCCTCAGAGCCGAAGGCGATCCTTGCTACTGCGGGTCGCTTCGAGTCCCTGACGAGAATGGCTCCGGAGACTGCGGCGACCTCGACGCATTCACCACCGTTGCCCGTGCTGTAGCTGCTCTTGATCCAAGCGGCCTCGGGCACAGCCGCCTTGCTGTGCTGCACGCTCATGTGTCTCCCATCAGTTGCTCAATGAACGCCACTGACTCGCTCGGTGTCAGCGCCTGTGATCGGAGGATGCCATAGCGCGCTTCCAGGGTGCGCACATAGGCAGCGTCGGTGTAGAGCCGGCTGTGGTCCTGAACCTCCGCGTAGGCAAGGCGCTTTCCGTTGTCGGTGTCGATCAGCGAGAAGGGGCCGCCCAATGCCGCGTTGTCCTCTCGGTCGATCGGCATGACTTGCACCTCGACGTTCCTCGACTGGCCCGTGAGGAGGACTTGTTCCAGCGTCTCACGCATGACCTTCCGGCCGCCGATCGGCCTGCGCAGCACCGCTTCTTCGATCACGAAGCTCATCAACGGAGCAGGACGCCGACGAAAGATCTCCTGCCGCACCATACGCGCCTCGAGCCGCTGTTCGATCACATCGTCCTCCAGCAGCGGCCGCTGCATGTGGAATACGGCTCGGGCGTAGTCCTCCGTCTGCAACAGACCCGGCACTGCGTACAGGGCGTACACGTTCAACGCTGTCGCTCTCGCCTCAAGCCGAGCCATGTCCCGGAAGAACGCCGGATACTGAGCCCGCCCCACCTCCTCCTTCAGCGCCGTGAGCACACCCCCCGCCCCCAACACCTCGTCCGCCTTCTCGATGAACCGAGCCTGCGGGATTCGCCGCCCCTGCTCGATCGACGCCACCGTGTCCGCCGAGTAGCCGAGCCTCTTGCCGAACTCGGCCCGCTCCAGTCCCGCCCGCACGCGCAGCAGCTTCAGCTGCCGTCCGAACGCGGTCACCACGCCCGTCCCCGGCTCGTCCTCCGGCCGCTGCTGCCGCTGCGCCGCCGGCTCCTCGTCCCTCACGGTCACCGCCCCGCCTCCTGTCCTCTCCGCGCGTACCACCACGTACAGCGCCCGCGTCCGCTCCGTACGACGACCCGACGTCAGCGCGTCACCACTGGTCACGCTAGGCCACCAAGGGCCACCGTGAGTGCATGACCGCAACACAACCACCCCTGACGGTGCACAGGTTCGCGATGTGCTTCAGCTCCACCCCGCGGGGCGCCCGCCTGGCCCGGCGCCTGTGCGCGCACCGTCTGGACGCCTGGGGGATTCCGTACGGCACCGACGTGCACGACGTCGTCACGCTCATCGCGTCGGAGCTGTGCGCGAACGCCGTACGGCACGGGCACGTCGCCGGCCGGGACTTCCACCTCTCGCTCACTGCCGACCCGGCCACCGGCACCGTACGCATCGAGGTCACCGACACGCGGGGCGAGCGTCTCCCCCGTCTCCCGGCCGCCGTACCCGAGGACGACGGCGGGCGGGGACTGCTTCTCGTCGAGGCGCTGGCCGACCGCTGGGGATGCTCGCCCCGTGCCGAGGGCGGCCCCGGCAAGACCGTGTGGGCGGAGTGCGCCGCGCCCGGCCTGACCTGATCGTGCAGCTTCCCGGCGACCTGGCTGGACGCACGCAGGCACGCCCGCGAGACTGATCCCTTCGGACACTCGACGGGGCGGGAGCGGGGACCAGGTGCCGGACGTACGACGGGTCGCGGGGCGTTACGAGCTGCTGGAGCAGTTCAACAACGGGGGCATGGGGGACGTCTGGCGCGGTTACGACGCCGTACTGGACCGGCCGGTCGCCGTGAAGCTCATCCGCCCGCAGGCCGTGACGTCGCCGCACCTGGCGGAGGAGTTCGAGAAGCGGTTCCGGCGCGAGGCGCGGGTCACCGCCCGGATCCAGCACCCGGGCGTACCGCAGGTGTACGACGCGGTGCTGGACGAGTCGTACGAGCAGCTGTTCCTGGTGATGGAGCTGGTCGACGGCGTTCCGCTCACCGCGTACGTGCACCCGGACCACCCGCTCCCCGTCAGCTGGGCGGTGGCCGTGGCGGCGCAGGTGGCGACCGTCCTCTCGTACGCGCACGACGTGCCCGTCGTCCACCGTGACCTGAAGCCGGGCAACATCCTCGTCGCCCGGGACGGCACGGTGAAGGTGCTGGACTTCGGCATCGCGGCGATCCTCCAGACGGACGTCACCAAGCTGACCGCGACGGGCAGCCCGATCGGCACGCACCAGTACATGGCGCCGGAGCAGGTGCGCGGCGCGCGGGTCACGCCGCGCACCGACCTGTACGCCCTGGGGTGCGTGCTGCACGAACTGCTCTGCGGAAGGACGTTGTTCAGCGGGGACAGCGAGTGGCAGCTGATGACCCAGCACGTCAACGCGACCCCGACCCCGCTGCGGCAACTGCGCGACGATGTACCGGCGGGTCTGGAGGAGCTCGTCCTGCACCTGCTCCTGAAGGCACCCGAGGCGCGTCCGGCGGACGTGCAGGAGGTGTACGAGCGACTGCAGCCCTTCCTGCCGGGGCCTGGCGACGAGTCCGCGGCGGAGGAGCCAGGGCCCGCCGGGGTACCCGACCCGACGGGAATCTTCCGTCGGCCGTACGCGCCCCGCTCGCGCGCCGGTGCCGCGGGCGGCGCGCGGGCCGCCGCCCCCGTCGTCGGCCCGGACGCACCGCCCGTCGTGCCCGCGGCCGAGCGGGAGGCGTTGCGGGAGCAGATCCGTGAGGTCCACGCGCACTACGTGGCGCTGATGGAGGAGGAACGGTACGCACAGGCCGCCGACGTGGTGGGTGAGCTGATCGAGCCGGCCGCACGGTCCCTCGGCTCGGAGAGCAGGGCGGTGCTGCGGCTGCGTTCGTGGCAGGCGGTCAGCCGGCAGTTGGCCGGTGACCACCGGGCCGCGTTGCCGGAGTTCGAAGCGCTGGCCGACGCCTACGGACGGGTGAGTGGGACGAACAGCGAAGAGGCACTGTGGTGCCGGGCTCAGGCGGCGCGCTGTCGCGGCAAACTCGGCCAGGTGACCGAGGCGCTGGACGGGCTGAACGGCGTCCTCGAGACCGTCCGCGCCATCGACGGAGACGTCAGCGAGAACGCGGTGGAACTTCGCCACGACATCGGCATGCTGCTCCTCGCGCAGCAGCGTGCTGCCGAGGCCTTCGGCGTCCTGGAGCCCCTGCACCAGGATCTGTGCGTGGTGTTCGGCCCCAACCACGAGCTGACCGCCGAGGTGGCCGAGACTCTGGCGGTGATCCGTCTCGATCTCGACGAGGACGACGGCGAGGGTACCGGTCCGTCGGCCTGACCTGGCCTTTGCTCGTATCGCAGGTCGGCCGGGGCACTAGGATCTCCGCATGCCGCAGCTCGCCTTCGACATCGGTTTCTTCGCCGAGCTTCCCAAGCTCCAGCCCCCGGTCAGGAAGGGCGTCCTCGACGCCTGGGAGAAGTTCAACCGGCTCACTCTCGACCAGCTCTTCAAGGGTCAGGGGCTGAAGCTGGAGAGCCTCGTGAAGGCGAAGGACAAGCAGATCCGGACGATCCGCATCGACCAGTTCTGGCGCGGTGTGGTGCTCGCGCCGCCCACCGGGGACACCTTCGTCCTGCTGCGGGTGATGCAGCACGACAAGGCCATCGCCTGGGCGATGAAGCAGAAGTCCAGCATCAACGAGGTGACGCGGGCCGTTGAGATCCGGGACGCGGCGACCCTCGACGAGATCACGCCCGCCTACGAACGGGTCGCGGACCACTCGTCGAAGGTACGGCTCTTCGCGAAGTTCTCCGACGGGGACCTCAAAGCGCTGGGCATCGACGACGAGACGCTCCGGCAGGCACGCTCGCTCGTCGACCAGGAACAGCTGGACGTCTTCGCGCCGCTGCTGCCGCAGGACCAGCGTGAGGTGCTGCAGTACCTGGCCTCGGGCTGCACGGTGGAGGAGGTCTGGCAGGACATCGTGGCGCCGGCGCTCCACGCGTCCACGCAGCCGGTGGACACGCGGGACTACGAGACCGCGATCCAGCACACCCGGGCACGGATCGCTCTGGTGACGGCTCCCGAGGAGCTGCGGGACATCCTGGAGAAGCCCTTCGCCGCTTGGCGGGTCTTCTTGCACCCTTCGCAGCGGAAGGTGGCCTACCGGGCGTCCTACTCCGGCCCCGCGCAGGTCACGGGCGGGCCTGGCACCGGGAAGACCGTGGTCGCGCTGCATCGGGTCAAGCACCTGCTCGGGCACCTGCGGGACGGCGACCGCATCCTGCTCACGACGTACACCAACGCGCTCGTCAACGCCCTCCGTTCGGGTCTGGAGTCCCTGGTGGAGGATCCGGAGCTGCGCGAGCGGGTCGACATCTCGACCGTGGACGGCTTCGCGGGCCGGGTCGTCGCGGAGGCTCCGGGCGCGGTGACGCTGCGGCCGCTGATGAGCAACGAGGAGGTCAGCCGCTGGGGCAAGGCCGCCAAGGCGACGGGCTTCACGGGCAGCGCGCAGTTCCTGGCGCAGGAGTACCGGCATGTCGTCCTGGCCCAGGGCATCGGCAGCCTGGCCGAGTACGAGGCGGCTGACCGGCGGGGCCGGGGCAGCAGGCTGACGGCGGCCGAACGGCCGCTGGTATGGGAGACGGTGGAACGGTTCACGGCCGGTCTCGCGGCGGACGGGTGCCGGACCTGGCTGCAGACGTGCGTGGAGGCGGCGGGGCTGTTGGAGGCGAAGGGGCCGCCGTACCGGCATGTGGTGGTGGACGAGGCGCAGGACCTGCATCCGGCGCAGTGGCGGCTGCTGCGCGCGGCCGTTCCGGCCCGCCCTGACGACTTGTTCATCGCGGGCGACCCGCATCAGCGTATCTACGACTCGAAGGTGTCGCTCAAGTCGCTCGGCATCAGGGTGGCAGGGCGGTCGGTGAAGCTGCGGAAGAACTACCGCAGTACGCAGGAGATCCTGCGCTGGTCCACGGCCCTGCTGATCGGCCGGCCGGTCGCCCAGCTCGAGGACGAGGGCCGCAACGAGACCTTGCTCGGCTACCGCTCCGCTCTCCACGGCGACGGGCCCGCCGTACGGGGCGCGGTAAGTGAAGAGGCCGAACTGGACGCTCTGGTCGGTCAGGTGCGGGCGTGGATGGACGCGGGTGTGGGTGCCGGGGAGATCGGGGTGAGCGCCCGGTTCAACAAGACGTGCGCGAAGGCCGTGGCGCACCTGAAGGACGCGGGTGTCCCCGCAGTGTCCTTGCGCAACGCTTCCGGCGACTCCGCGGCGGGCGAGGAGGGGGCTGTGCGGGTCGGAACCATGCACTCGTTCAAGGGGCTGGAGTTCCGCTGCGTCGCGGTCATCGGTGTCAATGACGAGGCGCTGCCGTTCCCGAAGGCGGTCACGCCGCCCGACGTGGACCCCAAGCAGTACGAGACGGACATGATGTCCGAGCGCTGCCTGCTGTTCGTGGCCTGCACGCGTGCGCGGGACAGTCTCTCCGTTTCCTGGTCAGGTGCGCCGAGCCCCTTCCTGACCGAAGCCGGCATCACCACCGTCTAACGCTTCTAAGCTCGGAACATCCACCTGCAATCACTGCACGGCTGCGATGAATTGATTGACGCTGCTTTCATGGACGTGGTTGAGTACTCATGCTTCCGGTGATGCCTGGGGGGACATCGCCGGAAGCACCTGACCCGCATGCCCGGAGGTCGGTCGGCGTCTCGCCGCCCCGGTTGCTCCGCATCGTCACTCTCCAGGATGACCATGAAGATCAAGCGCGTTCGTATCGAGAACTTCTGCTGTCTGCGCAGCCTCGACGTCTCCTTCGACTCCATCACCTCGCTCATCGGGCCGACGGGTGTCGGCAAGTCCACCGTGCTGCGTGCGCTGGACTGGTTCTTCAATGGTGAGAAAGGCGGCGTCCTCAGCGAGGAGGACGTGCACTCCGCAGCGGAGACGAAGCGGATCCGTGTGGAGGTCGAGTTCGACGGACTCACCGCTTCCGACCGTTCCATGCTCGGCCACTACGCGCCTGACGGGATGAACACGCTGAGTATCTGGCGCACCTGGGAGAACGGAGAGGACCGGATCACGGGCAAGGCCCTGGCCTATCCACCCTTCGAGCGGATCCGGGACTGCGGCGGCAGCCGGGAGAAAACGGCCGCGTACAAGGCCTTACGCGACCAGGACCCGGCACTCGGCCTGCCCGCCGTCCGTAGCTGGGACGCCGCCGAGACGGAGATGCGGTCCTGGGAGGCGAGGAACCGCGACCGACTCGCCGAGGCCGAGGTGGAGGGTACTCACTTCTTCGGCTTCGCCGGCCAGGGACTGCTCGGCAAGCTCATCGACTTCGTCTTCATCTCGGCCGATCTGCGGGCGTACGAGGAGACCGACGACAACAAGACGACCGTGGTGGGGCGGATCCTTGAGCACGCCGTCGACCGCTCGGAGGCTGAGGCCCAGTTCACGGCCATCGACGAGGACGCCCAGGCGGCCCGCGAGAGGGTGCACAGGGAGATCTACGAGCCGGTGCTCGCGAGGCTGTCCGGCGCCCTCTCCATGGAGGTCGGCCGATTCACCACTGGTCGGGACGTCGTCGTCACACCGATGGCACAGGTCCCCAAGCGGACCAAGACCGCGTTCGCGGTCAACATCCGTGACGGGGCGGCTCTGACACCGGTCCGTCGTCAGGGGCACGGATTCCAGCGTGCGCTGATCATCGCGGCGCTCAGGTACCTGTCGGAGTGTCGCCGCCCCGAGAACGGCACGCGCTCGCTGTGCCTGGCGATCGAGGAGCCCGAACTGTTCCAGCACCCGGCGCAGACCCGGGTCTTCGCGCAGGTGTTGCGCAGCCTGGTCGCGTCCGCCGAGGGCCAGACACAGGTGATGTACGCGACGCACAGCCCGGTGTTCATCGACCCGAGCGACTACCAGCAGGTCCGCAGGCTGTATCGGGTCAGCGGTGGCGAGCATCCGGAGGTGAGCCTGCGCGCCCTCACCGAAACGGAGCTTCGGCAGTCCCTTGAGGACCACGTGTCGGAGAAGTCCATCGCACGTCGAGGCGCCACGCGGTACGTCAAGGAGCTTGCCGAGGCACTGTTCGCCGACGTCGCCGTCCTGGTCGAGGGCGCCACGGACGAGAGCGTCCTCCTGGCCTTCGCCGAGCGCCAGGGCTTGAGCCTCGGTGCCGAAGGCATCTGTGTGGTGAACGCCGAGGGCAAGGGCAACATGATCCTCTGCCACGCCATCCTCACCGGGTTCGGCGTACGCTGCCACCTGGTCTTCGACGCGGACACCGGGCCGAGGAAGGTGGCCGACGCGGACACCGACAAGAAGGCGGCGACCCTTCGGGAGAGCATCGCGAAGAACGCGAAAATCCTCAACTATCTGCGGGGCACCGCCGAAGCCCGCCCCGCGAGCGCGGGCGAGGAGACGCACACCGTCTTCGAGGACAACCTCGACAGCTACCTCAAGGACGACTGGCCCGCCTGGAACGCCCGCCGCCTCGAACTGATCGCGCGGGGCGAGGGCTACGTGGACGGCAAGCACGGGCCGACGTATGCGGAGGCCGCACGCACCGCAAGTGGTGAACCGAAACTGCTGCACGCGCTGCTGGAGAACGTGAGGGCCATGGCGGGGCAGTCGACGCCTCACGCCTAGCACGTACACACAAGGTTCGTGCTCTGCGGGTCGACCCCCGACCGTAGGCTGTCGCAGGAGAAAAAGGGGAGACGATGACTGACGACCGCAAGGGAATCGTTCCGGTGTGGACGCTGGCGACCGGAGATGTCCGGGTGCCCGCATTGACCGGGGACGGGCCGATGACGGCCGGGCGCCTGGACGAACTGCGCGGGGCACTGGCCGCCCTGGCCGACGAGCCGATCGCCACACTGGAAGCACATCCGCTGCCCGACAGCCTCGACCGCGGCCGGGGCATCCCGCTCGATGCCGCGAGCCCCTTGGCGCAGCACCTGTCGCAGCTCATCACCCAATCAGCGCGGAGTTCCTCCTCGGCGGCTACGGCGACGGCTACCGGCGAAGGCCTGTACCGCATGGTGATTCCGGCCAAGCTCGCCGCCCAGGTCGGTCAGGGCTGCCTTCGCCCGATGACGGCGAAGGGCACATCCGGTGCCATCCGTAGTGCGCTCGTGGACTCTTCGGGGAAAATCGCCGGTGCCTCGACGTTCGTGCCGGTCGGTCAAGCGGCAACGGCGGGCGCGGTCGGTGGAGCCGGTGCGACGGCGGGCGTGGCGGTCGGTGGCAGTGCGATGCTCACCGTGGCCGCGCCGCTCGTGCTCATGGCCGTGGCGGTGGGGGTGAGCGCGCACGCCGACGGCAAGCGTCAGCAGGCCATCGAGCACATCACGGAAATGCTGGAGCAACTGCAGGAGCAGGAGCTCGAACAAGAGCACAGCACACTCGACGGCTGCCGGGACGCCATCGACAAGGCCACCGCCATCCTGCTCGACCAGGGCAGGCCCGGGGTCTCGCTGGGTCTGGACTCGGCGGTGCACGCCATCAACTCCGCGCTGGGCGCCGTCGATCGCCGCCTTGCCAAGTGGCAGAGCGCACTCGACAAACTGCCCGAGGGCCAGACCGTCGATCTCGGCACGCTGACCAAGTCGTTCCCCGGAATCGACGACCAGGGGGGCGTCTTCCGCGCCCACCTGGAACTCGCCGCCCTCGCCATCGCGTTGAAGCGGCGAGTCGTCGTCCTGCAGGCCGTCGAGCACGCCCAGGGCGATCCCGACAACCTGTTCCAGAGCTTCACCCGTGTCCTCAAGCGCGACCAGCAACGCCTCGACGCCCTGGAGTCTGGCCTTGCCGGCGTACTGGTCCGCCTGTCGACGCTGGAGCTGGCGCGCCCGAGCGGATTGCGGCCCGTCTTCACGACCGCGGAGGTTGATCGTCTGATGCGCGCGGCCCACCGGATTCGCCAACTGGGTGACGGCGTCGTGGTCGACAGTCGACCGACGGATGTGGCGATCGAAATCGCCCGCGAGGAGAACGGCTCGGTGATCGTGTTCCCCGCGCTTCCCGCGTAGGCATGGGCGTACTCGCACCGCTCATTTTGAGCAGCGGTGCGAGGCAGCCAGAACTGGCCGAGCGTCTCGGGTCGGCGGGCAACCGGCTCGGCGAGCCGGACCCTCGCCCGACGGACCCAGGCCATGGCTCCTCCGAGCCGCAGCGAAGACGTCTTCGTCCGACAGGGGGCTGTTCGCCGCCCCGGACTACGGCCTGGAGCCCGCCTTGTCCCTACGTACCGCTCGGGTCCGACTTGCCGCTCTTCTCCTGGCGGCTGTTTCGGTGGTCTCGGTGCTCACCGGCTGCACGCTGATGGGTCTCGCCCGGGACTGCGAAGGGACCGACGCCGAGGTCGAGGAGATGGCAGCGCTCGGCATCCTCGACTCCCGGCCCGACGGGGCCGCCGTCGCCCGGGGCTTCGAGGAGGTCGACGCCGGCTGCTGGTCCGACAGCGGTGACGTCATGGTGTACGCCGAGCGGACGTACGCCTTTCCCGGTACACGGGCCGAAGTGGCGGAGCACTACCGGACAGCCGCCCGACGGGACGGATGGAGCCCGGACCCCGAGGCCGCGCCCGACGACGTGAGTTTCGTCAAGGGGACCACGAGTCTGGAGATCGTCTTCCTCACCGCCGAACTCCTCGCGGAAGAGGGCCGTGGAAACCGCCCCGGCCTCAGCACCGGCGCCGGTTACTCGATCACCGTCGGCTCCTACGCGTAGGGCCACCGGGCGGGCTGCCGGGGGCGGGCACCGTGTCACCGCTGTGCGGCGGGGAGAGCAGACGGCATGGCACCGTCTGCTCCTTGACCTCGCCGTCTCCGTCCGGCTCCACCCGATACAACCGGGCCTCGGGTGTGCGCGTCACGGCGTCCGTCAGACGGCCGTCGGTGAAGAAGGCGCCGACGCCGTCCTCCAGGGCCCAACCGGAAGGAAGGGCACGCTCTGCCACGGCCTCGCGGTAGGACGATCCCCGTCCCGGCTCACTGCCGTAGTGGGGACAGACCGAGCCCGGCAGCTGGCCCAGCCCGTCGGCGAGGGGCGTCAGCGGCCCGAAGGAGTCGGTGTGCGAGCCCTCGGCCCAGCAGTTGGCGCCCGCGCTGATACCGCAGAGCAGGGTCCCGCGGGCGAATGCCTCGCGCAGGAGCCGGTCCACTCCGTGCGCGCGCCAGACGGCCAGCAGGTTCACCGTGCTGCCGCCGCCGACGTAGATCACGTCCTGGCTGAGCAGGAACGTGCGCAAGGCGTCGTCGTCGAGTTCCCGGCGGAACAGGGACAGGACGCCGGGCTCGCACGGACGTGGACGGAAGGCGTCGAGGAAGCGCTCCGCATAGGCGGGAGCGTCGCCGCTCGCCGTCGGAACGAAGCACACCTTGGGCCGGGGAACCCGCACGTGATCGAGCAGCCAGTCGTCCAGCAGGCCGTCCTCGCGTCGGAGAAGCCGCCGCGGAGGAGGGCCAGTCGGGTTTCCGGAACGGCGGTCACGAGGGGGCCTCCTCGGGTCGTGGAGCGGGAGTGGGCGGGAAGGAGCGGGAGGGGGGCGGGCTCGGACGCGGACGATACTCCGTACGGTGCCGCGCGTTCGGCTCAGGGAGAGCGCAGCCAGGCCAGCCGCTCCTCGGCGGCCCTGAGACGGGGGTGTCCGGGGCCGTGCAACCGGCGGTAGTCGTGTACGCAGCGGTCGAGCAGTTCGGCGGCCTCCGCGTGGTGGCCCGCGTCGATCAGTACGTTGGCGAGGTTGTCCCGGGTGACGACCGTGATCGGATGGTCGTCACCGTGGAGCGCGGCACGCCCGGCCAGGATCGCGCGCAGGACCGGCACGGCGTCCTCGTAGCGCTCCTGGGCGTGCAGGACGGCCGCGAGATTGTTGCGCGCGGTGAACGTGGTGTCGTGGTCCGGCCCCAACGTCGCCTCCGTGGACCGCACGACGGCACGGATCTGCTCCTCCGCCTCGGCGTGGCGGTCCAGCCGGACCAGGACGGCGCCGAGGTTGCTCCGGGCCGCGATCGTCTTCTCGTGGTCGCGCCCGTACCGGTCCTCCAGACGGGGCACGAGGGAGCGCAGGATGCGCTCGGCCTCCTGGTGACGGCCGCACTTGAGCAGGGCGGCGGCGTGCGCGTTGGTGGTGGACAGCACGTCGGGGTGGTCACGGCCGAGCTGCCGGACGCGGCGTGCCAGGACGTCCCCGACGAGCGGCTCGGCCTCGGGAGCCCGGCCGAGGTCCTGCAGTACCGCCGCGAGCCGGGTGGCGCTGCGCAGCGTGTCCGGGTGGTCCCGGCCGAGCGTTTCCGCCTGGGCGCGGAAGGTGTCACGCCAGGCCGTCTCCGCGAGGCTCAGCTGGCCGGTGGTGTGGAGGGCGCCGGCCAACTCCGCGGAGGTGCGCAGGGTTTCCTCGTGCCGCTCGCCGAGCGTGGTCCATTGGGTGCGGGCCACGTGCTGGTACAGCTCGACGGCTTCCGCGCCCCGTCCGGGCACCGACAGCAGGGCCTCGGCGAGTTCGCGCAGGGCGACGAGGGTGTCCGGGTGCTCGGGGCCCAGGGTGTCGATGGCGGACCGGGCCCGCATCGTGCGGATCTCCTCGGCGGAGAGCTGCACGCTGATGATCTCCTGCTCCGGCTGTCCCTCCGTGACGTCCGTGAGGGTGAGGCGTCCCCCCGACAGCCGTCGCGCGTTCCCGGAACCGTGCGCGGGCTCCTGCGCGTCCGGGCCCGGTTGCGGCGGTCCGGGCGGGCGGTCCCCGTACTCGTGCCCGGGCTCGTGCCGGTGTTCCCGCCCGTCTTCGTGCTCCTGTCGGGACCGCGGCGGCTCGGCACCCACGGCCTCGCCGTCTTCCGCGGCTCGTCGCCGCCACCATCGGGCCATCGTGACCGCCTCCTCGTCTCTGCCGGGTTCGTGGCTGCCGGTGTCGTCGCTGCCGTGTCGTCGCTGCCGTGTCGCGCCGGCCTTCTCGTCAGGCGCCCGCGTGCACGTGTGCCGCCCACAGACTGGGACTGGCAGCGAAGGCGGCGCGGCACCCGAGGACCGCTCGGTGCAGGGCGTGGGCCGTCCTGGTGTCGTCCAGCTCCGGACGGCCGCCGGCTCCTTCGGTGCGCAGCTCCCGGTAGAGGAGGCGTGCGACACGGACGGCCACCGCGTCGTGCACGGGCCAGAGCGTCCCGACGGCGTTGGGGTACCCCGCGAGCTGGAAGGCGGAGGTGATGTGGATGGATTCGTCGGCCAGTTCGCCGCCTCCCCGCGCCGTTTCGCACGCGGACATCACCGCGAGCCGTGCCGCCGGCAGGTCCAGGCGGGAGATCGCGCGGACCGTCAGCGGGCGGGTCGCGTGGTCGTGGACCAGGAGACGGCCGTTCGAGGGGTCGGCGGGTTCGCTGACGCCGTGGCAGGCGAAGTGCACGCACGCGTGACGGGGCAGAGCGTTCATCACCTTCTCGAAGGTGGCGTGTTCATCGGCCAGCACCTCCGTGGGCAGGAGGCCGCGCAGGACCTCCGCCTCGCGCCGTGCGCCGCGGAGCGGCCGGGCACCGGGTGTGTCCGGAAGGGACACGGCGAGCACCGGGCCGCCCGGGCGGGGAGCGGCGGCCCGGGCCCGGGCGTACCGGAGGGCGGCGACGGTCGGCGTGTACGAGGAGACCACCCGGTCCAGTACCGTCCGTGGGCCCGGCCCTGCCGCCGTTCCTGCCGCCGGTGCCGTCCCCGTTCCTGCCGCCGTTGCTGCTGTCGTTGCCGTCCCCGTTCCTGCCGCGGTTGCTGCTGTCGTTGCCGCCACCTGTCCGCCGTCCGGTGCGGCGCCCCGGGCATCGTCGTGGTGACCGGCCGCGTGGAGGGGCAGCGAGGCCAGTGCGCCGCCCGGTGACCACCAGATCCGGTGCCACCCGCCCTCGGGCGCGGGTCCGTGCATACCGAGCCGGTCGAGCACGGGCCCGGTGACGTGGTCCCACGTCCAGGCCAGTACCTCGCTGACGTCCTGCTGGGCCGCCCGGTCACGGGCGGGGTCGGCCGCGTCGGCGAGCGCCCGCTCGAGCCGGTCCGCCTGTTCGCCGACGGCCTGCGGGGTGGCGTACGGCAGGGGGACGAGGAGGACTTCCCCGTCCCGCAGGACCAGGGCGTCACTGCGGAACTCGCTGCAGTAGGCGAGCACCACCGGGCCCTCGTCGGCGCAGTCCAGCACCGCCCGCAGCGTCGGTGCGCCGAGGAAGTCGGAGAAGCCGCGGCGGGTGCGGATCTCGGCGACCACGTGCTCCATCTCGGCCGCGAGGGCGTGCCGCAGGTCGGTGGTGCGGGGCGGCAGCCCGCCCCGGGCGGTGTCAGCGGCGTCCGCTGCGTCGGAGGCGTCGGCGGCCTCCAGCGTGTCGAGTCGTTCCCGCAGGCGGGAGAAGCGGTCGGCGAGGTCCGGGTGGGTGCCGCGCAGCCGTCCGAGCCCGTCGCGGGTGGCCATCGTCCGGCCCAGCAGGACACCCCGGCCCTGTTCCAGCAACAGCACCGCGTGCTCCGGCCGGCCGGCGTTGACCGCGCAGGCGGCGGCTTCGGCGGCCAGGCCCCGCACCCGGGACAGGCCGCGTTCCTGGTCGCCGCGGACCAGTCGGCCAGAGGCGGCGAACGGGAGGAGACTCAGGGCGAGTTCGTAGCCCGGCAGGGCGTCGTGCCAGCGGTGGTCGTCTCCGGCGGCGGCGCCCCATTCCCAGGCCGCGAGGGCCCGTTCGTGGGCGGGCAGGGCCCCGGTGCCGGCGGCCTGCCGGTAGGCGTCCTCGGCGGCACGGAGCACTCCCGGATCACCGTCCCGGTGGTGCAGGGCGCGCAGCGCGTCGCCGTACGACTTCAGGTAGGCGCCGTGGGTCGAGGTGCCCTCGACGACGGCCCATACGGCACGGCCGAGTTCGCTGACGGCCTGCTCCAACTCGCCGGGGGCGCCGGTGGCGTGGTGCTTGGCGAGTCGGGCGGAGCCGAGGTTGGAGAGGATCACGGCGAGCGACGGATCGCCGTAGGGGACCTGCTGGGCGGCTTCCTCCAGCAGGCCGACGGCCTCGTCGAGGTCGGCGACGTCGGCGGTGGACGTGTACCGGGCCCGCAGGGCGTTGGCGAGGTGGTTCAGCCGGTCGGCGCGCGGCTGACCGGTCGCGGGTGTCAGCTTCAGTGCCCGGCGGGCGACGTCGATCGCCTCGTCGGCGGCTGTGGTGTCGCCGGTCGCGCCGTGCCAGCTCTGCAGGACCACACCCAGATTGCCGAGGCGTCCGGCCTGGAGGACCGGTGGGTTCCGTGATGCGTGGAGCGCTTCCCTGGCCAGTCGGGAAGCCTCTCGCAAGGAGGTCAGGTCGCCGGTCTGAAGGGCGCGCTCGTGCAGGGTGACGGCGAGGTTGGCCAGGGTCCCGGCGTACGCGTCCGTGCCGGGCTCCTCCTCGGCGAGGGCGGTCCGCAAGGTGGTGACGGCCTCGTCCAGCACCGCCGCGGCACCGGTCATCTGTGCCAGCCTGTGCAAGGTGTTCCCGAGGCTGTTCAGCCTCCTGGCGCGTTGCGGGGTGCCGGGGCGGAACGACGGCAGGGCCTCGCGCAGCACCGCTGCGGACTCCTCGAGCAGCGCCTCCTCGTCGGTGTCCTCGGCGGCCAGACGCAGGGCGATGCCGAGGCCGGCGAGCAGTTCGGCGCGGTCCGGGTGGCCGGGCGGGCATTCCTCCAGGGCCGTGCGGTGGATCCGCAGCATCCGCGTCCGGTGGGCCTCGTCCGGGGCGTGCTCGTACCACTCCCGCAGGGCCTGGGTGAGGTTGCGCAGGACCAGCAGGCGGACCGGCTCGCCGGGCGGCACGGATTCCAGTGCGGTGCTCCACAGGTCGAGGGCCTCGCGCAGGGCGCCGAGATCGCCCTCGAGCAGATACGCGTCGTGGCGCATCACCCCCAGGTTGCTCAGGTAGCCGAGTCGGTCGTCGGACCCGGCCGGCAGCACGTGGAGCGCGTGTCGTTGGACGTCCGTCGCGCGTTGGAGGTCCGTGGGGGCGGGAGCGGGAGCGGCGGAGTCCGACAGCCCACGGTGCGTGGTGAGGGGGTCGGCCCGGGGCGTGCCGCGGTCGACGGCGATCTTGTGCCGCGTGTGCAGCACCTCCGCGAGTGCGCCGAGCGACTGCGCCGCGGTCTCGGGCTCCTGGGGGAGGCGGGCGGCCCGGTCGAAGGTGTCCACCGCTCGGTCGAGGTCGTCCGGCCGCCCGTACTGCGCGAACCTCTGCTGGTAGGCGAGGCCCAGGAGCCGTACGTCCTGGGCGTTCACCGGTTCGCACGCCGCCTGTTCACGGCCCAGGTCGACCAGGGCCTCCAGGTCGTCCGGGTGTCCCAGCAGTTGGTAACGGGTCTGGAGGGCGACCATCAGGTTGGCGGCGGCCCTCGCGGCAGTCCGTCCGGCGTGCGGCTCCGTCGAGGTGAGTAACCGCTGGTAGAGCGCGATCGCCTGGTCGAGGGCGGTCCGGTCGCCCGTCCTGAGGTGGTGGGAGAGCAGCCGATCGGCGCGCGCTTCCCCGTCCCGTCCGTCCGCCGCTCGAGCGCGACCCGCGTCGAACACGCCCACCCCCGGTGTCACATCGCCGGACCGGGCCTCTCGGCGTTGCGCGGCCCCTGCTCACGATAGCGAACGGACCGTGGGTGCGGTGGCGTACGGCGGACCAGGTCGTCGTACGGCTCCCGAGCCGGTCAGCGGTACGACGTGGTCAGCGGTACGACGTGGTCCCCCGACGTACAATCGCCGCCGACCGGCATCCGGCGTCCGAGGGGGAACGGTGGGGATCGACACTGACGGGCGGGGCACGCCGCGAGCCGGACACGCCCGGCTGGGTGAGTTGTGCCTGCGGCTGACGGACACGGCGGGGCCACTGGCGCTCGGAGAACACGGCCTGCGGCTCGTGGAGTTCATCACCTCCGAGCTGCGTGCGGGCCGGGCTCCGGCGGAACTCGACGACGCGTTCGACGAGTTGGAGGAGGAGTTGCTCGCGGCCGGGCACAGCGCCGGCCTGGGTTCCTACCGCACCACCCCGACTCCCCTCACGCCCGGCTTCCAGCCACTCCCGGTCGCCGGGCAGGGGCGTCCCTCCCTCCACGTGCTCGCCTGCCCGCGGGGTCACTGCGGGCGGGTGGAGGCACCGGACGACGACGCCCCGCACCCCGCCTGCCGGATCTTCGACCAGCCGCTGCGCACGGTGCCCCTCCGGTGACCAGCGGCTTCCTCAGCGCGCTGGGCGGCCGGATCGCCGAACGGTGGCTGGCCGCGCTGGCGCTGCCGGGGCTGCTCTTCCTCTCTGCCGTCACCACGGCCGTGGTACTCGGCCATGAGCACTGGTCCGACATCGACCGGCTGCGGGCCTGGCTCGACACGCTCGCCCACTCCCCCGCGTCCCGCAGCGCCGGCACCGTCGTCCTCGTGGCGGCGGGTGTGCTGGCGGGTGCCGCAGTGACCGGGGCTGCGGCCCAGTCCCTGGGCACGGGTGTGGAGCTTCTCTGGTGCGCGCAGGCGCACGGGCCGGTGCTGCGGTATCTGGCCGACCGCCGGTCGCGCCGCTGGCGTGCGGCCGACGCGTCCTTCCGCACGGCGCTGGTGACGGCGGGCCGGGCCCGCATCGAAGGAACGGACCACGCCGACCGGCTCGCCGACATCGCCGAACGCCGTTGCGCCGACCGGGACCGCATCGCCTCGGCACCGCCCCGCCACCCCTTCTGGACGGGCGACCGCCTGGCCGCACCGGCACAACGCCTTTGGCGCGCCCAGCGGTTGGATCTGGCAGCCGCCTGGCCTCACCTGTGGCTCCTGGCTGCCGACGGCACGCGTGCCGAACTGCAGGCTGCCCGCCTCAGGCTGACGGCAGCGGCCCGCCTGTGCGCGTGGGGTGCGGGGTACCTGGTGCTGGCGCTGTGGTGGTGGCCCGCGGGACTGGCCGGGGTCGTCGCCGTCGCCTCGGGCGTGCGGCGTGGCCGCGCTGCGGCGGACGCCTTCGCCGAGCTCACCGAGGCCCTGGCCGACCTTCACGTACGCGACGTGGCGACCGCGCTGGGCGTCGAATGCGTGGGCGTCGACGACCGGGTGCTCGGCGAACGCCTCACCCGGCTGCTGCGCAAGGAGAGGCGAGAGGCGTAGGACGACGGCGCGGGTGCCGCGGGGCCGAGCGAAGGCCGGTCTGCGGGAGGCGCCTCGCCGCTCCGCCGATGGACGCGGTCCGCCTCCGCCCTGAGCGACCTGCCGGCGGACAACGGAGGCCGCGGAGAACCCTGTACGGGCGAGGACGCCCGTCGGAGTGACTGACGTCCACCGATGATTTCGGAGCGGGCCGGCCGTCGTTGAGGGCAAGAGAGCAAGGAGACTGCCATGTCCGTGCAACGACCGTCCGCCGCGCACCCCACGACCGAACTCGACGCCAGATACAGCTCGGCGCTCCATCCACGTCCGGGCGCCGACGACGTCACCGCCGTTCCGTGGGCCGAGGCCCAGCGGCGGCTGCGGGCCGCCGAGATCTTCTGGGCGGTCACGATGCGTCCCGGTGGCGGGCCGCACATCACGCCCGTGATCGCAGCGTGGCACGACGGGGTGCTGTACTTCTCCACCGGGCCGGGTGAGCAAAAGGCCCGGAACCTGGCACACAACGCGCACTGCGCCTTGATCACGGGCGGGAATTCACTGACTGAGGGGTTCGATCTCGTGGTCGAGGGCGAGGCCGAACGGGTGAGTGATCCCGCGGTGCTGGAGGAGGTGATCGGGGCGCACGAGGCGAAGTACGGGGCCCACATCACGTCGTCCGAGGGCACCTTCCACGGTATGGGGGACTCCCTGCGGAGCGGAGACGCGGTGATGTTCGCGGTGGCCCCGGTCACCGCGTACGGGTTCGGACGGGACGACGGGGTCTACAGCCACACGCGGTGGAGGTTCTGAGCCGCCGTGCACGGCGACGGGCTCCGTGTCCCGGCATCCATGCGGGTCACCTGCCGTCGACACCCAACGCCCCCAGCAGCATCGGCAGTGACGCGTGCAGTTCGCGTTCCCAGTATGCCCAGCCATGGGTTCCCGGACCGTAGAAGTTGGTCGTGACGTGGCGCGCGCCCACGCGCTCCAGTTCGGCCGCGAGCGCATGGTTCTGGCGGTTGAAGTCGGCCTCCAGGGCGCTCGTGGCGCCGGGCGGGTCGAGGGGGCCGGTGGTGCCGTCGCCGCAGGAGAGGTAGACGGGGAGGGACCTCAGGCGTTTCGCGAGGTGGAAGGGGTCGTGGGCCTGCCAGATCCGGCGTTGGGCGACCGGGTCGCCCCAGACGCGGAGCGGGTCGTTGTCCTGCCCGGCGAAGAAGCCCATGATGCGGGCGGTCGACTCGTCGTTCAGGAGGGGGTGTGCGGAGCCGGAGTACGACGCCGTGGCCTTGAACATCCCGGGGTGCCGGGCGGCGTACAGCAGGGCGCCCTGGCCGCCCATGGAGAGGCCGGCGACCACGCGGTCGGGGCCGGCGCCCCAGTCGCGTTCCAGGAGCCGGCGCAGCTCCTTCGTGTGGAAGGTCTCCCATGCCGGGTCGCCGCCCCGGCCGTGGTTCCACCAGTCGCTGTACCAGCCGTTCCAGCCGGCCTCGGGCATCACGACCAGGACGTCGCGGAGGCTCTCCGTCTGTGCCACGTCCGTCATGCTCGTCCACGACGTGTAGTCGCCGCAGCAGCCGTGCAGGAGCCAGAGGGTGGGCCAGTGCCGCCGGTGGTGCCGGTCGTGCGGGGCCCATCCGTCGGGGGTGAGGAGGCGGACCTTGACCGTGCGGCCTCCCAGGGCCGTCGACCGTACCGACAGGTCGACCTGCCGATCCGCGACCTGGGTGACGTCGACCACCTGAGCGCCGGGGTGGGTGGCCCGCTGTTCCGCCGCGGCCAGCGCCGGAGCGGTCGGGGTGAGGACGGCCAGGAGCAGGGCGAGGACCAGAAGGACTCTGGCTCGCAGGGGGTTCAGGGCGGTGGGCATGTTCGCGAACACGGCGGCTCCCTGGATGGGTTGCTGGTCGTACTGCCGACACCCGTGGCACGGAGTCTCTTCTCCTCTGCCCCGCCTCGCGTCGACCACGGACACCGACCGACACATGCTGCGCACAAGTATCGGCCGGTTCGCTCTCGCGTCAAGGTCGCCCGGGGACCCGGGACGGCCCTCCGTACCGCTCGGACCGCTCGGACGACCCGAGCCGCTCAGGGGACCCGCGCCACGCCCACGTAGAAGCCGCTGCGTTCCTGGACCGGCGCCGGTTCCTCGCGGTACCACTCCGTCGCGAACACCAGGCCGGGGTCGACGAGTTCGAGACCCGCGAAGAAGGGCTCGACCTCGCTGCGGGTACGCATCCGCAGCGGGATCGCCCCCTTCTTGTACGCGGCCTCGGTCTCCTGCTGCAGCTCCGGGTGCTGGTCGGCGGTGCCGTGCGACAGGATCAGGGAACTGCCGGAGGGGAGGGCTTCGACGAGGGTGCGCACGAGACGGTAGGGGTCCTCGTCGTCGGGCAGGAAGTGCAGGAGCGCGATCAGGGAGAGGGCGATCGGCCGGTCGAAGTCCAGTACCTCGCGGGCGCGTTCGAGAATCGTCCCGGGCTGTCGTACGTCCGCGAGGAGGAAATCGGTGGCGCCCTCGGGTCTGCTGGTCAGCAGCGCTTCCGCGTGCCGGAGGACGATCGGGTCGTTGTCGACGTAGACGATCCGGGCTTCGGGCCGCAGGGCCTGCACGATCTGGTGGAGGTTGGGTTCGGTGGGGATGCCGGTGCCGATGTCCAGGAACTGGTCGACGCCGTCCTTGGCCAGCCAGGCCGCCGCGCGGTGCATGAACGCCCGGTTCCGTGCCGCGTTGCCCCGTGCCTCTTCCGGGAGGGTCTCGCCGACCTGCTGGTCGACGGGGTAGTTGTCCTTGCCGCCCAGCAACCAGTCGTAGACCCGGGCTGGGTGCGGCTTGCTCGTGTCGATGCGGGGTCGGGGTATACCGGCGGTCACAAGACACTCCTCCGTACGCGGAACGGCATCGTCAGGCCGTCAGACTAGCCGGTTCCGCCGCTGGTCACAGGGCGTTGCCAGTGGTCGCCGACAGGTTCGATCGCGTTCCGCCGAGACGGCGCGAACGCCCCCTTTCGCATGCAACGGCGGTGCGCCGGTGGCGGAGCCGGTGCTGCCGGTCCGTCACCCCGAGAGTGCGGCGGCAAGGGCGGCGGTGCCGGCGGGCGTCTGAGGGTGGCGGCGGGTTCCGGAGCGGACGGAGCCCGCCGACGCCCGCCGTTGCCCGCCGACACCGCCGGCGTCCGCTCTCGTGCCAGGATGATGGTCCGACAGGCACTCGTCCGGGTGCCGACCGCGCTGGTGCCACAGGTGGCCCACAAGGTGAGGAGGAGCCGGTCCGCATGACCTCCCTGAGCGGCGGCGGGAACGCCGCCCACCCCGACCGGATCGACACGAGCAGGCCCCATCCCGCCCGGATGTACGACTACTTCCTGGGCGGCAAGGACAACTACGAGGTCGACCAGCGGGCCGCCGAGCAGTTCATGAAGGCGGCGCCCGAGGTGCGGGAGGGTGTCCTCGCCAACCGGCACTTCATGCACCGCGCCGTGCGGCACGTGGTGGCCGAGGGCGGCGTCCGCCAGATACTCGACGTGGGCACGGGGCTGCCCACCGAGCCCAACGTGCACCAGGTCGCCCGGTCCCTCGCCCCGGAGACCCGTGTCGCGTACGTCGACAACGACCCCATCGTCGCCGCCCATTCGCGGGTGCTGTCGGACGACCCGGACACCACCGTCGTCCTGGCCGACCTGCGCGACCCCCGTGCGATCCTCGACCACCCCCAGGTGCGCGCGGTCATCGACTTCGACCGGCCGGTGGCGCTGATGCTGGTGGCCGTCGTGCACTTCGTCGCCGACGCGGAGGACCCTGCGGGTGTCGTCGCCACGCTGCGCGACGCACTGCCGGTGGGCTCCTACCTCGTCCTGTCGCACGCGACGGGCGACGTCCACGAGGACCGGCGCGAGGGCGCGGCGGCCGTCTACGACAACGCCAGCGCCTCCCTCCACCTGCGTCCGCACGCGGCGGTCCGCGACCTGTTCGGCGACTTCACGATGGTCGAGCCGGGGTTGGTCCGGGTCACGGACTGGCGCCCCGAGGAAGAGCGCCGTCCCGACGCCCCGCCGATCGGCATCTACGGCGGGGTGGCCAGGAAGGACGCCTGAGCACAGGGCGGCCCGGCGGCACGGCGCCCCCCTGCAGAGCGGACGGCGCCGCGCAGGGGCGGCCGGGGCGCTCAGGCGGCCTCGCGTCCCCTCCCCCGGGCCCGGCCGATGAGGTCCGCGTAGTGGTGTCCGCTGCCCTTGACCGTGCGCACCTGCGTGGCGTAGTCGACGTGGACCAGGCCGAAGCGCTTGTCGTAGCCGTACGCCCACTCGAAGTTGTCCAGCAGCGACCACGCGAAGTAGCCGGCCAGCGGGGCTCCCCTGCGGGCGGCGGAGGCGCAGGCCGCGAGGTGGGCCGTCAGGTACTCCCGGCGCTCGTGGTCGTCGATCGTGCCGTCGGGACGGAGCACGTCGGGGAAGGCGGAGCCGTTCTCGGTGACGTACAGCTTGCGCGCCCCGTACTCCTCGGTCAGGCGCAGCAGCAGGTCCTCGATGCCGCCGGCGTCGATCTCCCAGTCCATGCCGGTGCGCGGGACGCCGGCGCGGCGGACGGTGCGCGCGTGCGGGGCGGGCCCGGTGGGGTCGTCGGCGACGGTCTGGGGGAAGTAGTAGTTCAGGCCCAGCCAGTCCAGGGGGGCACCGATGAGCCTCATGTCGCCCGGCTGCTCGGGGAGTTCGACGCCGTAGACCTCACGCATGTCCTCGGGGAAGCCGCGGCCGTGGACCGGGTCCAGCCACCAGCGGTTGGTGTGGCCGTCCATGCGGCGGGCGGCGGCCAGGTCCTCGTCGCGGTCGGTGGCGGCGTGGATGGTGGAGAGGTTGTTGACGATGCCCACCCGGGCGTCCGGGGCCGCCGCGCGGATGGCCTCCGTCGCCAGGCCGTGGCCGAGGAGCAGGTGGTAGGAGGCGCGGACGGCCGCGGTCAGGTCTTCCCAGCCGGGGGCCATCTTGCCCTCAAGGTGGCCGATCCAGGCCGAGCACAGCGGTTCGTTGAGGGTGGCCCAGTGGCCGACGCGGTCACCGAGGCGTTCGGCGACGACGGAGGCGTACGACGCGAAGTGCTCGGCGGTGGCGCGCTCGGGCCAGCCGCCCCGGTCCTGGAGCGCCTGGGGCAGGTCCCAGTGGTAGAGAGTGACGGCAGGGATGATGCCGGCGGCCAGCAGGTCGTCGACGAGCCGGTCGTAGAAGGCCAGGCCCTTGGCGTTGACCGGGCCGTCGCCGCCCGGCACGACCCGCGGCCAGGCGACGGAGAAGCGGTAGGCGTTGGTGCCGAGGCGCCGCATGAGCGCGATGTCCTCGGCGGTGCGGTGGTAGTGGTCGCAGGCGACGTCGCCGTGGTCGCCGTTGTCGGTCTTCCCGGGGGTGTGAGAGAAGGTGTCCCAGATCGACGGCGAACGTCCGTCCTCCGCCACGGCTCCCTCGATCTGGTACGCCGATGTGGCCGTGCCCCACAGGAAGTCGTCCGGGAGTGCGGCGAAGTCGATGGTCACGAAGGTCCCTTCGGGTCGGGGGTGTACGGGCTGGGGCGTGCCGGTCACTTGACGGCTCCGGCCGTCAGGCCCGCCACCAGGTAGCGCTGGAGGAGCAGGAAGCCCGCGACCACGGGCACGCTCACGACCAGCGAGGCCGCCATGATCTGGTTCCAGTAGACGTCGTTCAGCGTCGAGTAGGCCTGGAGTCCGATCGCGAGGGTGCGGGTGGCGTCGTTGGTCATGACGGAGGCGAACAGGACCTCGCCCCAGGCGGTCATGAAGGCGTAGACGGCGACCGCGACGATGCCGGGGACCGCGGCGGGTACGACGACCCTGAACAGGGCGCGCAGCGGCCCACACCCGTCCACGAGGGCCGCCTCGTCCAGGTCCCGGGGCACCGAGTCGAAGTACCCGATCAGCATCCAGATGGAGAAGGGCAGGGAGAAGGTCAGGTAGGTGAGGACGAGGCCGCCGCGGGAGCCGAACAGGGCGACGCCGGTGGCGTTGCCGATGTTCACGTAGATGAGGAAGAGGGGCAGCAGGAAGAGGATGCCCGGGAACATCTGTGTGGACAGGACGGTCACCGAGAAGACGCGCTTGCCGCGGAACTCGTAGCGGCTGACCGCGTAGGCGGCGAACACGGCGATCACGACGGAGCAGACGGTCGCGGTGCCGGCCACGATCAGCGAGTTCACGAAGTACTTCGCCAGCGGGACCGTCGACCAGATGTCGATGTACGGGCGGATGGTCAGATCGCCCGGCAGCCAGTGGAACCGGCCGGAGACGTCTTCGAGCGGCTTCAGCGAGCTGGAGACCATGACGTAGACCGGCAGCAGGACGAAGCCGGTCAGCAGGGTGAGGAAGACCCGGCGGGTCCACGTGAAGGAGCGCGGCGCCGCCATCGGGGACCTAGCCATCGGCCGTCTTCCTTTCCGAAGTATTCCGTCGCGTCCGGGGGGCGCCGGTGGCCCGGGAGGCCCTGGTGGCCCGGGAGGTCAGGAACAGGTACGCACCCGTCACCAGCAGCAGGAAGAGCAGCAGCAGGACCGACATCGCGGAGCCGGTGCCGAAGTTCCAGGTGACGAACGACGACTGGTAGATGTGGACGGAGATCAGGTCGGCGGCCTCGGGGGCCGCCTTGCCGAACAGGACGAAGGGCGTGTTGAAGTCGTTGAACGTCCACAGGAACAGCACCAGGACGAGGACCTGGTTGACGGGACGCAGCGACGGCAGGGTGATGCGGCGGATCTGCTGCCGGACGCCGGCACCGTCCAGGGCGGCGGCCTCGTACAGCTCCTTGGGGATGTTCTGCAGGCCGGCCATGACGATGAGGAAGGCGAACGGCCAGCCCTTCCACACCGAGACGACGAGCAGCGCGACGAAGCTGTTGTCGCCGATGAGCCAGAAGGAGGGCTTGTCGGTGAGGCCGAGCTGGTCGTGCAGGACGTGGTTCACCAGGCCGTTGTCGTGCTGGAACATGAACGCCCAGGTGATGACGGCCGCGTAGACCGGCAGGGCGTACGGCACCAGGAAGAGCGCGCGGAGCAGGCCCCGGCCGCGGAAGGCGTCCTGCATGCAGATCGCGGCGGCGGTGCCGATCAGCCAGCACAGTCCGACGGAGAGGACCGTGAAGGCACAGGTGATCAGGAAGGAGTGGAGCAGCGCCTCGCCGACGGGGGCGTCGAAGTCCACCGACAGGGTGAAGTTGTCGAGGCCGTTCCACGGGGCGGCGGTCCAGTCGCGGAGGGAGAACTGGGTGAGTTCCTTGAAGCTCATCGCGATGCCGAGAACCATCGGCACCAGGTGGACGAGGAGTTCGAGGAGCAGGGCGGGCAGGAGCAGCAGGTAGGGCAGGCCGATGCGGCGGATCCGTCCGGGGCGGCGGCGGGGTCCGCGCGCCGTCCCGGGGGAGCTCCTGCCGTCCGTCCGCTCGCCGGGCTGCGCCGAGGCGGTCGTGGTGGTCATGGCGAGGTCCGTGTCCGTGTCGGAGTCGGTGGGGCCGGTGCGGGGCCCAAGGCCGGGGCGCTCACTTGTGGGGCATCTGCTGCTGCGCCTTGGCGAGCTTCTCCGCGACGGACCCGGTGGTCACCTCGCGTCCGTTCGCGGCGTCGGCGAACAGTTCCTTGACGGCCGTGCCGACCGCGGTCTCGAACTGCGACTCGTCGGGCACCTGGGGCAGGGCCGCGGCACTGGTGGCGAGGGTCTCGCGCAGGACGGAGGTGCCCCGGGTGTGGAACGCCGGGTCGGACTGGGCGCCCTTGACCGGCGGGATGGAGCCGTAGGCCTTGTTGAGGATCCTCTGCTCGGCGTCACTGGTCATGAACTTCACGAACTCGGTGGCGCCGTCGAGGTTGTCGGTGTTCTTGAAGACGGCCATGTTGATGCCGGCGACCATGGAGTTGGTCGCCCTGCCGGCGCCCGGGGTGCCGGACGGGACGGGGGCGGGCGCGACGCCCCACTCGTCGTCCTTCATGCCCATGGACGCGAAGGTGGCCGAGGCGGTCTGCCACAGCACCATGGCGGTCCTGCCCTTGGCGAAGTCGCTCAGGGACTGGTTCTGCGCGTACTCGGCGTTGCCGGGCGCGACGACCTTGTCCCGGGCCATCAGGTCGACGTACTGCTTGACGGCCGCGACGGCGCCGTCGGAGGTGAAGTCGGGCTTGCCGTCGGCGGTGAAGAAGTCGGCGCCGTGCTGCTTGGCGAGGACGAAGACCTGGTGGATGTTGTTGGACGGGTTGGAACCCTCGGCGCCCAGGCCCCACTTGCCGTCCTTGGAGATCCTCTTGCCCACTTCCACCAGCTCGTCCCAGGTGGCCGGGGGCTCGGTGACGCCGGCGTCGGCGAACATCCGCTTGTTGTAGTAGAGCGCGTAGGCCATCGAGTACAGCGGGACCGCGGCCGGGTCCTGGCCCTGGGCGCCGGTCGAGCCCAGGGCGGAGGCGACGAAGCGGTCCTTGCCGCCGATCTTCTCGAAGTTCTGCGCGTCCCAGGGCAGCAGTGCGCCGGTGGCCTGCAGGGAGGCGCTCCAGGTGTTGCCGATGTTCAGCACGTCGGGGCCCTGGCCCGAGGTGGTGGCGGTGAGGATCCGGTTCAGCAGGTCGGACCAGGGCACCACCTCCAGCTTGACCTTGATGCCGGTCTCCTTCTCGAACTTGTCGAGTTCGGGCTGGAGGACCTTCTTGTCGACCTCCACGCCGGCGCCCTGGTTGGAGGCCCAGTACGTGAGTTCCTTCGGCGAGTCGTTGGAGCCGCCGCCCGAGGAGGAGCCTCCTCCGCAGGCCGTGGCGGCGAGTGCGAGAGACAGGACGACGGCGCCTACGGCCGCGGCTCGGATGCTGCGCATGGCTCCTGGGTTCCTTCCGGGAGTCGGTCGGGACGTGTCCCGACGGCGGCCTCGGTCGTTCCCTCACGAGACCCCTCAGGGCTTAATTTATGACGTGAGTTAAATCCCGAGAGATAGACTCGTCAAGGTCTCGCGCACGTTCGGAAAGGAGCGCGGGAACGGGAGAGGAAGGGGCCCGATGGCCAGGCACGGCGGGCGCACGGTACGTGACCTGCGACGGGAGAACCGCAGCGCCGTTCTGCAACGGTTGTATTTCGACGGGCCGATGAGCCGGCTCGCGCTGGGCTCGGCGGCGGGCCTGAGTTCGGGATCCGTCAGCAACGTGGTCGCCGAACTGCTGGCCGACGGCCTGGTGGAGGAGGCGGGCAGCCTCGGCGCGGACGGCGGCCGGCCGCGCACCCTGCTGCGCGTCGCGGCCGGCCGGGGACGCCTCGTGGGCGTCGACGTCGGAGAGACCCGGGTACGCGTCGAGCTGTTCGACCTTGCCATGTCCGAACTGGCGCGCACGGAACGCGCGTTGCCCGGCCACGGCTCGCGCTCCTACGACGTCGGCGTCGTCGCCGGGCACATCCTCGACGGCATCACGGAGGTGCTCGGCGCGGACGGCGCCGCACCGGACGCACGGGGCCCCGGTGAGCTGCTGGGCGTCGGCATCGGTGTCCCCGGCATCGTCGAGCACACCGCCGCGGGCACCCTGGTGCACGGCCAGACCGTCGGCTGGGACGCGGTCCCCCTGGAGGCCCTGCTGCGCGGCTCGTCCCAACTGCCCGCGCACGTACCGCTGTTCATCGAGAACGGCGCCAGGACGCTGGGACAGGCCGAGATGTGGTTCGGCGGCGGACGCGGCGCCCGCAACGCGGTGGTCGTGCTCTTCGGCTCCGGGGTCGGCGCGTGCGTCGTCACCGACGAGGTGGAGCAGGGGCGTGCGGTGGAGTGGGGTCATCTGACCGTTCAGGTGCGGGGGCGCCGGTGCCGGTGCGGGGCACGGGGGTGTCTGGAGGCGTACGCCGGTGCGGAGGCGATGCTCGCGCGGTGGCGTGAGGCGGGCGGTCAGCCGCCGCCCGGCACCGACGAGGAGGCCGCGCTCACCGCCCTGGTGTCCGCCGCCCGGCCCGGCGACGGGGGCGAGGCCGACCCGGTGGCGGCGGAGGTCCTGGCGGAGACCGCCGAGTACCTGGGCGCGGGGCTCGCCGACCTCGTCAACCTCTTCCAGCCCGAGCGGATCCTGGTGGGCGGCTGGGCCGGGCTCCAGCTCGGCCCGGCCTTCCTGGACTCCGTGCGGACCCACACGCTGGCCCACGCCCTGCGGCATCCCGCCGCACGGGTGGGCATCGCGCTGGGCCGTCTCGGCCCCGACGCGGTGACCGTGGGCGCGGCGATCCTGCCCCTGGCGGCGTTCTTCGCCCGCGGCGGCCACCGGGCACCGGTCGACTCACCCACACCGGTACCCGCCTGGCAGGCAGCGCTCGGAGGACGACTCGCGGAGCAACGGGGCGGAGGGTGACCGCGAGCCCGGCACCCCCGCCCCGACGGCGTTCCCCGCCTCCGGCGGGAGAACCCGGCGCGGCACCGCCGGCTCGTAGTCCTGGCCCCCTCGCCGGTCACCTCCCGGGGCGGATCGGACGCCGTCGGTGCCGGAGAGCTGCCGGGGAGCACGACAGGGTAGGGAGCAGCTCAGGGCCGTTGTGCCGGCCACCGCCCCGGACCGCTCCCCCACCCGGACCCGCCCGGGCCCACCCGGCCCGCATCGAGGCGCGCCCCTCTGACGCGGGCCACGGGGCTGCTGCGCCGGCTCCCGCGCCGCCGGTTCCGGGCCGGAGATCACCGAGGTGGGTTCGGTGCGCGCGCCCTTGATGTGGTCGTCGGGCAGGCGTGCCATCGCGGCCGCCCTCTCCTCGACCGGCTGCCGGACCGTGGTCGGCGGGGCCGGCAGGTCGGCCCCGTACAACGCCCCCACTGCTCCTACTTGTTGAACACGGCGCACCGGAAACCGTCGCCACTCTTGACGTGTCCGCGCGGATGGATGAAGAGTGCACCCCCAGAGAGCGCTCCCCCCACCTCCACTGTGTTCATTTCCCGAACAAGGAGAGCCGCCCCAGATGCCCCCTTCCTCCCCGCACTCCCCCCTGCCCGACCACCCCGGACCGCGCCGCCGCAGCCTCCTCGGAGCGGCCGCGGCGGCGCCCGTCCTGGCCTCCCTGGCCGGCGCGGGCTCCGCCTCCGCCGCGCCCGCCCCGGCGTCCGACGGTGCCGCCGCCGGGCGCCGCGCGCTGCCCGGCGGCGGTGACCTCGGGCCCAACGTCATCGTCTTCGACCCGTCCACGCCGAACATCCAGGGCCGGCTGGACGAGATCTTCAAGCAGCAGGAGTCGGCCCAGTTCGGCACCGGCCGCTACGCGCTGCTGTTCAAGCCCGGCACCTACCACGGGCTCAACGCCCAGCTCGGCTTCTACACCTCGGTCGCGGGCCTCGGGCTCTTGCCGGACGACACCACCATCAACGGCGACGTCACGGTCGACGCCGGATGGTTCGACGGCAACGCCACGCAGAACTTCTGGCGTTCGGCGGAGAACCTCGCCCTGGTCCCGGTCAGCGGCACCAACCGCTGGGCCGTCTCGCAGGCGGCGCCCTTCCGGCGCATGCACGTGCGCGGCGGTCTCAACCTCGCCCCCGACGGCTACGGCTGGGCCAGCGGCGGTTACATCGCCGACAGCCGGATCGACGGGCAGGTCGGCCCGTACTCGCAGCAGCAGTGGTACACCCGCGACAGCTCGGTCGGCGGCTGGCTCAACGCCGTGTGGAACATGGTGTTCTCCGGCGTCGAGGGCGCGCCCGCGCAGAGCTTCCCCGAACCGCCGTACACCACGCTGGAGAGCACACCCGTCTCCCGCGAGAAGCCGTTCCTGTACCTGGAGGGCGACGAGTACCGGGTCTTCCTCCCGGAGAAGCGCACCGACGCCCGAGGCGTCTCCTGGGGCAACGGCACCCCGCGCGGCACCTCGCTCCCCCTGTCCGGTTTCTACGTCGCCAAGCCCGGAGACTCGGCCGCCGTCCTCAACCAGGCGCTGGAGGAAGGGCTGCACCTGCTGCTGACGCCGGGCGTCTACCACGTCGACCAGACCGTCGACGTCAGGCGCGCGGGCACGGTCGTCCTCGGCCTCGGCTACGCCACGCTCGTCCCCGACAACGGCGTCACCGCGCTGAGGGTCGCCGACGTGGACGGCGTACGACTGGCCGGGTTCCTCGTGGACGCCGGTCCCGTCAACTCCGCGACCCTGGTGGAGGTCGGCCCCGAGGGCGCGTCCGCGGACCACTCGGCCAACCCGACCACCGTGCAGGACGTGTTCGTCCGGATCGGCGGCGCGGGCCCCGGCAGGGCGACCACCAGCCTCGTCGTCAACAGCCGGCACACCATCGTCGACCACACCTGGGTGTGGCGCGCCGACCACGGAGAAGGCGTCGGCTGGGAGACCAACCGCGCCGACTACGGCGTGGTCGTGAACGGCGACGACGTGCTGATCACCGGCTTGTTCGTCGAGCACTTCAACAAGTACGACGTGCAGTGGAACGGCGAGCGTGGCCGCACGGTCTTCTTCCAGAACGAGAAGGCGTACGACGCCCCCGGGCAGGCCGCGATCCAGAACGGCTCGGTCAAGGGCTACGCCGCCTACAAGGTCGCCGACGACGTCACCGAGCACGAGGGCTGGGGCCTGGGCAGCTACTGCTACTACAACGTGGACCCGTCCATCGTGCAGCACCACGGTTTCGCCGCCCCGAACCGTTCCGGAGTGCGCTTCCACGGCCTGCTCGTGGTCTCGCTCGGCGGCAACGGGCAGTACGAGTGCGTCATCAACGACACGGGGTCGCCCACCTCTGGGACGGACACCGTGCCGTCGAAGGTGGCGCAGTACCCCTGAGTGCGGGGGTTGCCCCCGTCCGACGGGTCGGGGGCAGCCCGGGCGCTCCTATCGCGCGGTCACCGCCGGCGCCGGCGCGTAGCCGGTGGGCCGGGCGGTGAACGTGCCCCGGCCCTGGGTGCGGCTGCGCAGCCGGGTCGCGTAGCCGAACAGCTCGGCCAGCGGCACGGTGGCGGTGACCTGCGCCGTGCCGCCCCGGGCGGCGGAGCCGGTGACCCGGCCGCGGCGCGCCGCGAGGTCACCGAGCACGCCGCCGACCGCGTCCTCGGGCACCGTCACCGTGACCTCCACGACCGGTTCGAGCAGGACCATCTCCGAGGCGCGCAGGGCGTCCCGGAGACCGAACCGGCCGGCGGTGCGGAAGGCCGTGTCCGAGGAGTCCTTCACATGGGTCTGGCCGTCGGTGAGCGTGACCCTCAGACCGGTCACCGGGTGCCCGCCGAGCGGGCCCTCGGCGAGGGCGTCCCGGCAGCCCGCCTCGACGGCACGGACGTACTCCTGCGGCACGCGTCCGCCGACGACCGTGGAACGGAACACGAAACCGCCGCCCGCACCGTCCGCGTCCTCCTGCCACGGCTCCACGTCGAGCACGACGTGCGCGAACTGTCCGGCGCCGCCGTCCTGCTTGACGTGCCGGTGGACGAAGCCGGTCACTCCCGTGCCGACCGTCTCCCGGTAGGCCACACCCGGGCGGCCGACGGTGACCTCCAGCCCGTGCTCGCGCCGGACGCGTTCCGTCGCGACCTCCAGGTGCAGTTCGCCCATGCCCGACAGCACGGTCTGCCCGGTCTCCGGGTCGGTCCGCACGGCCAGCGAGGGGTCCTCTTCGGTCAGCCGGGCGAGCGCCGAGGCCAGCCGGTCGGTGTCGGTGGCACGCCGGGTCTCCACGGCCACGTGCACCACCGGTTCGGCCACGCCCGGGGGCTCCAGGAGCAGGGGGGCGCCCGGCGCGCACAGGGTCGACCCGGCACGGGCCGACTTCAGTCCGACCACGGCGACGATGTCCCCGGCGACCGCGCGCTCCAGCGGGTCGTGCCGGTCGGCCCTTACCCGCAGGATGCGGCCGACGCGCTCGGTGCGGCGCGTGCCCGCGTCCCACACGGTGTCCCCCTTCTCGATCGTGCCCGAGTAGACCCTCAGGTACGTCAGCCGTCCCGTCGGGGTCGCGTTCACCTTGAACGCCAGTGCCGCCATCGGTGCCGCCGGGTCGGCGGGCCGTTCCTGCCGGGTGCCGTCGTGGGTGCCGTGCACCGGGGGTACGTCCAGCGGTGAGGGCAGGTACGTCACCACGGCGTCGAGCAGCGGTTCGACGCCGCGGTTGCGGTAGGCCGAGCCGCACAGCACGACCACGCCGTCGCCGGTGCGCGTCAGGTCGCGCAGGGCCGCGGCGAGGGTGGCCGCGGTGAGCGTCTCCCGGTCGCAGAACTCCTCCAGCGCGGCCGGGTGCCGCTCCGCCACCGCCTCCTCCAGCAGACGGCGCCTGCGTGCCGCCTCCTCGCGCAGGGCGTCGGGCACCGGCCCCTCCTCGGCCGCGTCCGTGCCGTCGGCCCACACGAGGGCGCGCATGCGCAGCAGGTCGACGACGCCGGTGAAGCCGTCCTCCGCACCGATGGGCAGCTGCACGACCAGGGGTACGGGGTGCAGCCGTTCGCGGACGGAGGCGACGGCGGTGTCAAGGTCGGCGCCCGCCCGGTCCATCTTGTTGACGAACGCGATCCGGGGCACGCCGTGCCGGTCGGCCTGCCGCCACACGGACTCGCTCTGCGGCTCCACGCCCGCGACCGCGTCGAACACGGCGACCGCGCCGTCCAGCACGCGCAGCGAGCGCTCGACCTCGTCGGCGAAGTCGACGTGGCCCGGGGTGTCGATCAGGTTGATCCGGTGGCCGTCCCACGAGCAGGTGACGGCCGCGGCGAAGATGGTGATGCCGCGATCGCGCTCCTGTGCGTCGAAGTCGGTGACGGTGGTGCCGTCGTGGACCTCGCCGCGCTTGTGCGTGGTGCCGGTCGTGTAGAGGATCCGCTCGGTGACGGTGGTCTTGCCTGCGTCGACGTGGGCGAGGATGCCCAGGTTGCGGACGCCGGTGAGCGGGTTGGTACGGGAGTCGACGTGGGTGCGCACGGCCTGCGGCCTTTCACTGCGGGGTCAGAACGACCTGTGAACGGGGCGGCGCGATTCCCGGGACGGGTGCGTGAACGGGGCCACGGCCCGACGAACACGGGCGGGAGTGGCGGTGCGTCAGATGCCGGTCGCGGGCATCCGGTGCCGGCCGCGCAGCGGACACCGGACGGCCGAAGACACCAGGATCACCTCGTACCGGGACGGGGGGACGACGGGTGCGGTGCGGATGCGCACGGCCCTGCTCCCCTCGCTCGGTCTGGTCTCGGTGCCGTGGCGAGTGTAGGGAGGGCCGGGCCGACGGCGCACCGGGTTTTTCGCGCGTGACGGATCACGCCGGCCTCGTCCCGACCCGCTCGCCACCCGGACCGTGGCAGGCGTATCCACCCGGTCACGCAGCGTGGCGGGCGGAGCCCTCGGCCGCCGGCAGTCGGCAGTCGGCAGTCGGCAGTCGGCAGTCGGCAGTCGGCAGTCGGGCACGCGGTATCTGCCGGAACACGTGCCCGTCAAAGCAAAAGACCCCTGGTCAACAGGGGTCTTGTTGGTGTCCGAGGGGGGACTTGAACCCCCACGCCCGATAAAGGGCACTAGCACCTCAAGCTAGCGCGTCTGCCATTCCGCCACCCGGACCAGGTGTCTGTCGCTGTGCGGGGTGTTCCCCGCGGCGACATGGACAACCATACCAAGGTTTCGCGGTGCCTTTCACCTGCGTTTCCTTCCCCCCACGCACCTCTGGGCGGCGTGCCTGGCACGGGCCGGGCGGAGGCGGTGGACCGCGCGCCCGGCCCGTCTCGTCACGGCATGAGGTGGTGGTCCGGGAAGTTCCCGGGGAGCCGCTCCCCCGCCGGGCCGCGCGTCACCGCGCGCACCAGCAGCTCGCCGCCCACGAAGGCGCCGCGCCAGGAGGCGCCGTGCCCGCCGAACAGCTCCGCGCGGTCGCCGCGGGAGCGGGGCACGCCGTGGCCGACCTTGAACGCCCGGATCTGCGGCGCCAGCCTCGCGTACGTCGCCGGGTCGTCCGTGGACAGGGTGGCCACCAGGGCGCCGTTGGAGGCGTTCATCGCGGCGAGCAGCTCGGCCTCGGTGTCGACCAGGACGATGGTGTCGACCGGCCCGAAGGGTTCCGCGTGGTGCAGCGGCGAGGACCGGGGCGGGTTGAGCAGCGTGACCGGCTGGACGTAGGCAGAGGTGTCCTGGCCGGGCAGGAACCGGGCGTCGGCGGCGCTGCCGCGGTGCAGCGGGACGGCGCCGCGGTCGACGGCCTCGGCGACCTGGTCCTGGAGCTCCTTGGCCTTGGCCGCGTGGATCACCGGCCCGAAGTCGAGCAGCGGATACGGGTCGTCCGGCGCCGTGACGGCGAGGGGGTGGCCGACGCGCAGGGTGCGGACCGCCGGGAGGTACGCCGCCAGGAACGCGTCGAACGACTCCCGCTGGACGACGAAGCGCGGATAGGCGGTGCAGCGCTGCTTGCCGTAGTCGAAGAGCTTGGGGATCACCTGGGCGAGCGCGGCCCAGTCCGTGAAGTTCCAGATGCCCCAGGTGTTGAGTCCCTCCTGTTCGAGGATGTGCCGTTTGCCGAGGTCGGCGAGGGCGGTGGCGACGGCGGCGCCCGTGTCCCGGCCGCCGACGAAGGAGACGCAGCCGATCTCGGGCGCCCGCACCAGCGCCTGGGACAGCTCGCCGCCGC
Source organism: Streptomyces ardesiacus (assembly GCF_003112575.1). Taxonomy (GTDB): domain Bacteria; phylum Actinomycetota; class Actinomycetes; order Streptomycetales; family Streptomycetaceae; genus Streptomyces; species Streptomyces ardesiacus. Next base: position 396,786 of record NZ_BEWC01000001.1, on the reverse strand, counting down.
TGCCGCTGACGAGGGTGACGGGAAGTCCCTCGCGGGCGGCGAGCGCGCAGGCCAGGGTCAGGCAGGCGACGCCGCCGTCGGTCGGGGTCTTGGCGATGACCGCGTTGCCCGCCAGTGCCTGGACCAGCATGGCGTGAACGAGCACGCTCATCGGGTAGTTCCAGCTCGCGATGTTGGACACCGGGCCGTCCAGCGGGGCGCGCCCGTCGAGCATGCCGTCGATGCCGTCGACGTACCAGCGCACACCGTCGAGGGCCCGGTCGACGTCGGCCCGCGCCGACCGCCAGGGCTTGCCGATCTCCCAGACGAGCAGCAGCGCGAGCAGGTCGCGGTGCTGGGCGAGGGCGTCGAGGGTGGCCGCGACGCGGGCGCGGCGTTCGGGCAGGGGGACGTGGCGCCAGGCCCGGTGCTGGTCGAGCGAGGCGCGTACGGCGTGGTGGGCCGTCGCGGCGTCGAGCCGGGGCGGTCCTGCGATCGGGGTGCCGTCGACCGGGCTGGCGGCGGGCAGGACGCGGCCGTCCGCCCGCCAGCCGGCGTCCCAGAGGTTGAGGACGCGGTCGTCGCGGAACGCCTCGGGCGCGACGGCGCGGCAGCGGCGCCAGGCCTCGGTCCAGGAGGTGCCGGACTTGAGGGTGAGGGCCGCGGCGCCGGTGGTGGCGCCGGCCGCCGTCACGCGCGGGCTCCGTCGCGGGCCGCGCCGTCGGGCGCCGGGCTGCCGAGTGCGTCGAGCGCGTGCCGTGCGGTCTCGGTCGGTGTGCTGCCGACCCGTACGCCGGCCGCCTCCAGTGCCTCCTGCTTCGCCCGTGCCGTGCCGGACGAGCCGGACACGATCGCGCCCGCGTGGCCCATGGTCTTGCCCTCGGGCGCGGTGAATCCGGCGATGTAGCCGACGACCGGCTTGGTGACGTGCTCGCGGATGTAGGCGGCCGCGCGTTCCTCCGCGTCGCCGCCGATCTCGCCGATGAGGACGATCAGTTCGGTGTCGGGATCCTCCTGGAAGGCGGCGAGGCAGTCGACGTGACTGGTGCCGACGACCGGGTCGCCGCCGATGCCGACGCAGGTCGAGAAGCCGATGTCGCGCAGTTCGTGCATGAGCTGGTAGGTGAGCGTGCCCGACTTGGAGACCAGGCCGATGCGGCCGGGTTTGGCGATGTCGGGCGGGATGATGCCCGCGTTGGACTGGCCGGGCGTGATCAGGCCGGGGCAGTTGGGGCCGATGACGCGGGTGCCCGTGGTCCTGGCGTGGGCGGTGAAGGCGACGGCGTCGTGGACCGGGATGCCCTCGGTGATGACGACGGCGAGGCCGATGCCCGCGTCGGCGGCCTCGACGACCGCGGCCCGGGCGAAGGCGGGCGGCACGAAGACCACGCTGACGTCGGCGCCGGTGTGCTCGACGCCCTCGCGGACCGAGCCGAAGACCGGTACGGCACGGTCGTCGAAGTCGACGGTGCGGCCGGCCTTGCGGGGGTTGACACCGCCGACGACGTCGGTGCCGGCGGCCAGCATGCGGCGGGTGTGCTTCATGCCCTCGGCGCCGGTCATGCCCTGGACGAGGACCTTGCTCTCCTTGGTGAGGTAGATCGCCATGTCGTCCTGTCTCCTTATCCGGCGGTGGCTGCCGCGGTGGCGAGCCGCGCGGCCCGGCGGGCGGCTCCGTCCATGGTGGTGGCCTGTTCGACCAGGGGGTGCGCGCGTGCGTCGAGCAGGGCCCGGCCCCGGTCGGCGCTGTTGCCGTCGAGACGGACGACGAGCGGCTTGGTCGGCCGCACCTCGTCGAGGGCGCGGACGATGCCGTCGGCGACGGCGTCGCACGCGGTGATGCCGCCGAAGACGTTGACGAGGACGGACTTCACGTCGGGGTCGGAGAGGACGACGGACAGCCCGTCGGCCATGACGCGGGCGGAGGCGCCGCCGCCGATGTCGAGGAAGTTGGCGGGGCGGGCGCCGCACCCGGCGACGACGTCGAGGGTCGACATGACCAGTCCGGCGCCGTTGCCGATGACGCCGACCTCGCCGTCGAGCTTGACGTAGTTGAGGCCCTTGGCGGCGGCCCGTTCCTCCGGGGCGTCGCCGGACACCGGCTTCTCCTCGCCCCGACGGGACTGGCGGAAGCGGGCGTTGTCGTCCAGGGTGACCTTGCCGTCGAGGGCCACGATCCGGCCCTCGGCCGTCCTGACCAGCGGGTTGACCTCGACCAGGAGGGCATCCTCGCGGACCAGGACCTTCCACAGCCGCACCAGGGTGTCGACGGTCTGCGGGGGCAGTCCGGCGGCGTCGGCGATGCGCACCGCGGTGGCCGTGTGCACGCCCGCGGCGGGGTCGACGGGGATGCGCGCCACGGCCTCGGGCCGCGTGGCGGCGACCTCCTCGATGTCCATGCCCCCTTCCGCGGAGGCGATGGCGACGAAGCCGCCGCAGGCGCGGTCGAGGACGTAGGAGACGTAGAACTCCCGCTCGACGGCGCAGGGTTCGGCGAGCATGACGGCGCCGACCGTGTGTCCCTTGATGTCCATGCCGAGGATGTGCCGGGCCGCCTCCTCGGCCTCGGCCGGGTCGGCGGCGAGGCGTACTCCGCCCGCCTTGCCGCGCCCGCCGGTCTTCACCTGCGCCTTGACGACGGCGCGTCCGCCGAGCGCGCGGGCGATCTCCCGGGCCCGTTGGGGCGAGTCGGTGACCTCGGCCCTCGGTACGACGATGCCGTGTTCTGCGAAGAGTTCCCTTGCCTGGTGTTCGTACAGGTCCATCTCGGCTCCTGACTGAAAGTGCCGCACGCCCCCTGGACACCACCCACCGGATGCGGGATAACAAGCTTCATACAGTATTCGTCGACTGTATGCAATGTACCGCGAGAGCGCCCCAACCCCTCGTGAAGGGACAGGACTTCGCCATGCCCGACGACACCCAGGACGTCATCTCCGGCGGCCACCTCGTTGCCAAGGCACTCAAGGCCGAGGGGGTCGACCGCATCTACACGCTGTGCGGCGGCCACATCATCGACATCTACGACGGCTGCGTCGACGAGGGCATCGAGGTCGTCGACGTACGCCACGAGCAGGTCGCCGCGCACGCCGCCGACGGATACGCCCGAATCACCGGTAAGCCCGGCTGCGCGGTGGTCACCGCGGGCCCCGGCACCACCGACGCCGTCACCGGGGTCGCCAACGCCTTCCGCGCCGAGTCGCCCATGCTGCTGATCGGCGGCCAGGGCGCCCACACCCAGCACAAGATGGGCTCGCTCCAGGACCTGCCGCACGTCGACATGATGACGCCGATCACCAAGTTCGCGGCGACCGTGCCGGACACCGCGCGCGCCGCGGACATGGTGTCGATGGCGTTCCGCGAGTGCTACCACGGCGCTCCGGGGCCGTCCTTCCTGGAGATCCCGCGCGACGTGCTGGACGCCAAGGTGCCGGCGGAGAAGGCGCGGGTGCCCAGGGCCGGGGCCTACCGTGCCTCCACCCGGTCGGCCGGGGACCCCGAGGCCGTCGAGAGGCTCGCCGACCTGCTGGTGCACGCCGAGAAGCCCGCCATCCTGCTCGGCAGCCAGGTGTGGACGACCCGCGCGACCGGGGCCGCCGTCGAGCTGGTCCGCACGCTCAACGTCCCGGCCTACATGAACGGCGCCGGCCGGGGCACGCTGCCGCCCGGCGACCCGCACCACTTCCAGCTCTCGCGCCGCTACGCCTTCTCCCACGCCGACGTGATCGTGATCGTGGGCACGCCCTTCGACTTCCGCATGGGCTACGGCAAGCGGCTCTCCCCGGACGCGACCGTCGTCCAGATCGACCTCGACTACCGCACCGTCGGCAAGAACCGCGACATCGACCTCGGCATCGTCGGCGACGCGGGACTGGTCCTGAAGTCGGTGACCGAGGCGGCGTCCGGGCGGATCAACGGGGGCGCGGCGAAGCGCAAGGAGTGGCTGGACGAGCTGCGCGCGGCCGAGCGGACGGCGCTGGACAAGCGGCTGCCGCAGCTCAGGTCGGACGCCTCCCCCATCCACCCGTACCGGCTGGTCAGCGAGATCAACGACTTCCTCACCGAGGACTCGGTCTACATCGGGGACGGCGGCGACATCGTCACCTTCTCCGGGCAGGTCGTGCAGCCCAAGTCACCGGGCCACTGGATGGACCCGGGACCGCTGGGCACGCTCGGTGTCGGCGTCCCCTTCGTGCTGGCCGCCAAGCAGGCCCGGCCCGACAAGGAGGTCGTCGCCCTCTTCGGCGACGGCGCCTTCTCCCTCACCGGCTGGGACTTCGAGACCCTGGTCCGCTACGACCTCCCCTTCGTCGGCATCGTCGGCAACAACTCCTCGATGAACCAGATCCGCTACGGCCAGGCCGTCAAGTACGGCAAGGAGCGCGAGCGGGTCGGCAACACGCTCGGCGACGTGCCCTACGACCGGTTCGCCCGGATGCTGGGCGGCCACGGCGAGGAGGTCCGCGACCCCGCCGACATCGGCCCCGCACTGCGGCGGGCCCGTGAGTCCGGCAAGCCGTCCCTGATCAACGTCTGGGTGGACCCAGACGCGTACGCCCCCGGAACCATGAACCAGACGATGTACAAGTGAGGTGAACGCCCATGACAGCGAAGGCTCTTGAGGGCATCCGCGTCCTGGACATGACGCACGTGCAGTCCGGGCCCTCGGCGACCCAGCTGCTCGCCTGGCTCGGTGCGGACGTCGTGAAGCTGGAGGCGCCGAGCGGCGACATCACGCGGGGGCAGCTCCGCGATCTGCCGGACGTCGACTCCCTCTACTTCACGATGCTCAACTGCAACAAGCGGAGCATCACCCTCAACACCAAGACCGAGCGCGGCAAGGAGATCCTCACCGAGCTGATCCGGCGCTCGGACGTCATGGTCGAGAACTTCGGGCCGGGCGCGGTGGACCGGATGGGGTTCACCTGGGACCGCATCAAGGAGATCAATCCACGGATCGTCTACGCCTCCATCAAGGGGTTCGGCGAGGGCCCGTACACCGCGTTCAAGGCGTACGAGGTCGTCGCGCAGGCCATGGGCGGATCGATGTCCACCACCGGTTTCGAGGACGGGCCGCCGCTGGCGACGGGGGCCCAGATCGGGGACTCGGGCACGGGTGTCCACGCCGTGGCGGGCATCCTCGCCGCCCTCTTCCAGCGGGAGCACACCGGACGCGGTCAGCGGGTGAACGTGGCCATGCAGCACGCGGTGCTCAACCTCTGCCGGGTGAAGCTGCGCGACCAGCAGCGCCTGACCCGTGGTCCACTCGCCGAATATCCCAACGAGGACTTCGGCGACGAGGTTCCCCGGTCCGGCAACGCGTCCGGTGGCGGGCAGCCGGGGTGGGCGGTCAAGTGCGCGCCGGGCGGCCCCAACGACTACGTGTACGTGATCGTCCAGCCGGTCGGCTGGCGGCCGCTGAGCGGGCTGATCGGCCGGCCCGAGCTGGCGGACGACCCCGAGTGGGCGACCCCGCAGGCCAGGCTGCCGAAGCTGAACAAGATGTTCCAGCTGATCGAGGAGTGGTCGTCCACCCTGCCCAAGTGGGAGGTGCTGGAGCGGCTCAACGCCCACAACATCCCGTGCGGGCCGATCCTGTCCACGAAGGAGATCATCGAGGACGCCTCGCTGGCCGCCAACGAGATGGTCGTCACCGTCCCCCACCCCGAACGCGGGGAGTTCGTGACCGTCGGCAGCCCGCTGAAGCTCTCGGACTCACCCGTGCGGGTGACCAGTTCGCCGCTGCTGGGCGAGCACAACGAGGAGGTCTACGTCGGCGAGCTGGGCCTCGGCGACGAGGAACTGCGGCTGCTCAAGTCGAACGGGGTGATCTGACGTGATGGCCGAGGACCGGCGCGCGCGGGTGCGCGCGCTCCTGGACGCCGTACGGGCCGAGGGGCGCACGGCGCTCACCGCGCCCGAGGGCAAGGTGCTCGCCGACGCCTACGGCATCGCCGTACCCGGCGAGGAGCTGGCGCGGGACGTGGACGAAGCGGTGGCGTGCGCGGCGCGGTTCGGCGGACCGGTGGTGATGAAGATCGTCTCGCCGGACATCCTGCACAAGACCGACGCCGGCGGTGTGGTCGTCGGGGTGGAGGGCGCGGCGGACGTACGGGCGGCGTTCTGCCGGATCGTCGCCAACGCGCGCGCGTACGACGCCTCCGCCCGGATCGAGGGTGTCCAGGTCCAGGAGCTGCTGCCAAAGGGGCAGGAGGTCATCGTCGGGGCGGTCACCGATCCGACGTTCGGGAAGGTGGTGGCGTTCGGGCTCGGCGGCGTGCTCGTCGAGGTCCTCAAGGACGTCACCTTCCGGCTGGCCCCCGTGGACGCCGACGAGGCGCTGTCGATGCTGGACTCGATCCGGGCGGCGGAGGTGCTGCGCGGGGTGCGCGGGCAGGCCGGGGTGGACCGGTGGGCGGTGGCGGAGCAGATCCGCCGGGTCTCCGAACTGGTCGCCGACTTCCCGGAGATCGCCGAGGTGGACCTCAACCCGGTGATCGCCACGCCCGAGGGCGCGGTCGCGGCCGACATCCGGGTGATCCTGGCGGCCGGCGCGCCGAAGGAACGGCGCCGGTACACGCGCGAGGAGATCCTCACCTCGATGCGCCGCCTGATGCAGCCCTCCTCGGTCGCGGTGATCGGCGCGTCGGGCGAGCCCGGGAAGATCGGCAACTCGGTGATGCGCAACCTCGTCGACGGCGGTTTCGCGGGCGAGATCCACCCGGTGAACCCCAAGGCCGATGACATCTTGGGCCGCAAGGCGTACAAGAGTGTCACCGACGTTCCCGGTGAGGTGGATGTGGCGGTCTTCGCGATCCCCGCGCGGTTCGTGGCGGCGGCCCTGGAGGAGGTGGGGCGCAAGCGGATCCCCAACGCCGTCCTCATCCCCTCCGGCTTCGCCGAGACCGGTGAGCAGGCGCTCCAGGACGAGATCGTGGCGGTCGCCGAACGGCACGGCATCCGGCTGCTGGGCCCGAACATCTACGGCTACTACTCGACCTGGCAGGACCTGTGCGCCACGTTCTGCACGCCGTACGACGTCAAGGGCGGCGTCGCGCTGACCTCGCAGTCGGGCGGCATCGGCATGGCCATCCTGGGGTTCGCGCGGACGACGAAGACCGGTGTGTCGGCGATCGTGGGCCTCGGCAACAAGTCGGACCTGGACGAGGACGACCTGCTGACCTGGTTCGGCGAGGACCCGCACACCGAGTGCATCGCGATGCACCTGGAGGACCTCAAGGACGGCCGCTCCTTCGTCGAGGCCGCGCGGGCCACCGTGCCGAAGAAGCCGGTCGTGGTGCTCAAGGCGGGCCGTACGGCGGCGGGCGCCAAGGCGGCCGGGTCGCACACCGGCGCGCTCGCCGGGGACGACGCCGTGTACGACGACATCCTGCGGCAGGCCGGGGTCATCCGGGCGCCGGGACTGAACGAGATGCTGGAGTACGCGCGCGCGTTGCCGGTGCTGCCCACCCCGAAGGGCGACAACGTGGTGATCATCACCGGGGCGGGCGGCAGCGGGGTGCTGCTCTCCGACGCGGTGACGGACAACGGGCTGTCGCTGATGGAGATACCGCCGGACCTGGACCGGGGTTTCCGCGCCTTCATCCCGCCGTTCGGCGCGGCGGGCAACCCGGTGGACATCACGGGGGGCGAGCCGCCGACGACGTACGAGGCGACGATCCGGCTCGGTCTGGAGGACCCGCGCATCCACGCGCTGGTCCTCGGCTACTGGCACACCATCGTGACGCCTCCCATGGTGTTCGCCGAACTCACCGCGCGCGTGGTGGCCGAGTTCCGCGAACGGGGCGTCGAGAAGCCGGTGGTGGCCTCCCTCGCGGGTGACGTGGAGGTCGAGGAGGCGTGCCAGTACCTCTTCGAGCGCGGGGTCGTGGCGTACCCGTACACGACCGAGAAGCCGGTGGCCGTCCTCGGGGCCAAGTACCGGTGGGCGCGGGCCGCGGGGTTGTTGGGGGGCGGTTCATGACGTGAGACGGCGAGGGGCCGGGCGACGGGTGCGCGTCGGCCGGCCCCGGGGACCCGCGCGCGCACGAAAGGCATTGGACAGGGGGCGCTGGCCAGAACTTTCGACGCTAGGGGTGCAATCGACATGACAACCACCGATGTCACACGGGTCGCCGGCTACCGGGAGGTGACCGACAGGAACGGGCGCGTCTACCGCGTGGGCGAGTCCGACATCGACATCATGGGGCGCAAGCGCAAGTGGATGGTGATCCTGCCCTGGATCGGCATGATGGGCATCTCCTCCGCCGAGTACGCGTTCGCGTCCGCCGAGGACACGCTGCACGAGGCCCACCACTGGTCCAGCGGCAGCATCTACTGGATGATGACCGCCTGGGTGTTCTGCCAGGCGGCGGTGGCGTTTCCGGCCGGGCGGCTGCGTGAGAGCGGCAGGCTTCCCGCGCGGTGGGCGATGATGCTGGGGTCGGGCGGCACGCTGCTCGGCTACCTCTCGCTGGCGTTCGCGCCGCACGTCGCCCTCGCCTTCATCGGATTCGGCGTGTTCAGCGGCATGGGCGCCGGCATGGTGTACGCGACCTGCGTCAACATGGTCGGCAAGTGGTATCCGGAGCGCAGGGGCGGCAAGACCGGCTTCGTCAACGGCGGTTTCGCCTACGGTTCGGTGCCGTTCGTCTTCATCTTCCACGGCTACATGGACGGCTCCAACTTCCGCTGGGTGCTGGTCTCGGCGGGCGTCTTCCTCGCGGCGACGGTGGCGATCGCCGGCTTCTACTTCCGGGACCCGCCGAAGAACTGGTGGCCGGCCGCGATCGACCCGCTGAACCCGCCGGAGGACCCGCGGGCCCGGCGTTCCCTGGACAAGAACCCCCCGGCCGTCAAGCAGTACTCCCCGCTGGAGGCCTGGAAGACCGGCCGGGTGGCGCTGATGTGGTTCTGCCTCGCCTGCACCTCCGGTGTGAACATCTTCGGGATCGCCTTCCAGGTCGACATCGGCGAGGAGGCGGGCTTCGCGGCCGGTGTGGTGGCCACCGCGATGTCGCTGAAGGCGATCGTCAACGGCACCGGCCGCGGTGTCATCGGCTGGCTCTCCGACCTGTACGGCCGCAAGCAGTGCCTGCTCTACGTGTGCGCGATCCTGGGCCTCGCCCAGTTCGGCATCATCCTGGCGGCCGAGATCAAGAACCTGCCCCTGTTCCTGCTGTTCTCCGCGATCTCCGGCTTCGGCGGCGGGGCCATCTTCCCGATGTTCGCGGCGCTGACAGCGGACTACTTCGGTGAGAACAACAACGCCGCCAACTACGGGATGGTCTACAGCTCCAAGCTCGTCTCCGGCCTCGGCGCGGGCATGGGGTCCGTGGTCGTCGGTGTCTGGGGCTACAACGGCGCCTACACCCTCGCGGGGTCCATCTCGATCTTCGCCGGGATCGTGGCACTGTCGCTGCGGCCGCCGGGGCGCCCGAGGAACAAGCACGTCACGCCCAACCCGCAGCCGCTCGGCGAGGGATGAGGCGAGGAACGGCCCGACACGCCTCCCTCGCACGGACCGGGCGGCCCCTCCCGCGTACGGGGAGGGGCCGCCCGGTCCGTGTCGTGGTGCCGGGGGTCAGCGCCGCTTGCGCAGGGCCGCCAGGCCGTCGTAGCTGATCTTTGCCTCCCGCAGCGACTGGGAGGGATCGGTGGCGCTCGGGGAGTTGTCGTCCTCGACCATCGGGTTGTGGTAGTTCCGCAGGCCGACCCGGGAGAAGAACGTCGTGTAGTCGATGACGCCCGTCCCGAAGGGCACCATGTCGTAGCCCATGCCGTTGGTGGTGCTCACGACACCGTCCTTGGCGTGGAACAGCGGGTAACGCCGGTTGTAACGGACCACGAGGCCGGCCGGGTCGAAGACGTTCTTCCTGGTGGAGCCGTCGTGGGCGGTGTACTCGTGGAACTTGTACTGGGCGACGTGCGCCCAGAAGATGTCCATTTCCAGCCAGACGACCTTCGGGTCGGTGACCTTGAGGAAGTACTCCAGCTTCCGGATGCCCGAACTGCGGGTCGGCCTGCCCTGGTCGTCCAGCGGCCCGCCGTCGAGCAGGAAGCCGTAGGCGCTGTCGTGGTTGTGGGTGTAGAGCTTGATGCCCTCGCGGTGGGCGATGGCGCCGAGGGCGTTCCACTTGTCGGCGGCCACGTCCCAGTCGGCGCGGTAGGAGCTGCCGGTGGGGTCGCCGCCGGTGCCCATGTGGTCCATGCCGAGGATGTTGGCGATCTCCAGGTGCTTCTTGAAGGTGTCCTTGTCCGCCGCGGTCAGCGGCCAGGAGGACGGGATGAAGCCGTGGTTGCCCTGGGCGCGCAGACCGTAGTCGTCGAGCCAGGAGCGCAGCAGCCGGGCGCCCTTGACGGACTCCAGGCTCGCGCCGCCCGGCGCGTTGGCGTGCTGGTTGTATCCGGCGAACTCGACCTGGCGGTAGCCGTGCCGGGACAGCTGCTTGAAGACCTCGCGGAAGCCGGAGGGCAGGTCGGAGGCGAGGGGGTCGCGGGCGGTGGCGTCACGGACGGTGTAGAGGATGATGCCGCGCTTGTCCGCCGGGACGAGGATCTGGCCCTGGCCCTGGCCCTGACCGTGGTCGTGGTCTCTGTCCCGGCCGTGGGCGAGGGCCGGGGAGGCTCCGAAGACGGGGGCCGCGACGGCGCCGGCCGCCACGGCGGTGCAGGTGCTGAGGAAGCGGCGCCGGTTCACGCCGAGGGAGCGGCGCAGGCTCTCGCCCGGGCCGTCGGCGGACGGGTCGGTGCCGGCGTCGGAGCGGGAGGGGTCGGTGAACGGGGTCACGGGTGCCTGCCTTTTGGGTCGTGGCCTGCTCCGATGCGGATCGGACGGGCCGTTGTCAGTGCCGTGTGTTTCACTCTCAGTAGTCGGATGTGGCGGGCGTTCCGGGCGGAGCGTCAGCCGAGTCCGGCGAGCCGGAGCAGGAGTTGTTTCACGTCGGTGGCCGCGACGCGGTCTCCGACAGCGCGGGGGGTGGAGCAGATGAGGAGCGGACCGTCGTCGTCGCTCGCGGGGAGGCGGCCGTGGCTGCCTCGAATAGGTGAGGCGTCCAGGGGCACGACCGCCATGCGGTAGCGCATGCCGAGCTTCTTGCGGGCCAGGGCGCCGGCCGCCTTGACCTTGACGTAGGGGTCGTGGGGGTCCATGAACAGCTCGACCGGGTCGTAGCCGGGTTTGCGGTGGATCTCGACGAGCTGCGCGAAGTCGGGCGCGCGGTCGTCGTCGAGCCAGTAGTAGTACGTGAACCAGGCGTCCGGCTCCGCCACGGCGACGAGTTCGCCGGCGCGCGGGTGGTCCAGGTGCTGGGCCTTCTTGCCCTCGTCGTCGAGGAGTTCGGCGATGCCAGGAAGTCCGTCCAGGGCGGCGCGGGTCGCGTCGAGGTCCTCGGGGCGGCGGACGTACACGTGGGCGATCTGGTGGTCGGCGACCGCGAAGGCGCGGGAGGCCATCGGGTCGAGGTACTCCATGCCGTCCTGCGTGTGCACCTCGAGGAGTCCGGCGCGGCGCAGGGCCCGGTTGATGTCCACGGGCCGGCTGACCGGGGTGATGCCGTACTCGGACAGCGCGACGACGGTGCGGCCCTCGGCGCGGGCGTCGTCGAGGAGCGGGGCCAGCGCCCGGTCCAGGTCGGCGGCGGCCTTCAGGGAGCGCGGGTCGTCGGGGCCGAAGCGCTGCAGGTCGTAGTCGAGATGCGGGAGGTAGCAAAGAGTCAGGTCGGGGTGCCGGGTGGCCATGATGTGACGGGTGGCGTCGATGATCCACTGGCTGGAGACCAGGTCCGCGCCGGGGCCCCAGAAGTGGAAGAGGGGGAAGGTGCCGAGCTTGCCGGTGAGTTCGTCGTGCAGGGCCGGGGGGCGGGTGTAGCAGTCGGGTTCCTTGCGGCCGTCGGCGTAGTACACGGGACGGGGGGTGACGGTGTAGTCGGTGTCGGCGCCCATGGCGTACCACCAGCAGATGTTGGCGACGGTGTAGCCGGGGTGGGCGCGGCGGGCGGCGTCCCAGAGCTTGTCGCCGGAGACGAGTCCGTTGTGCTGGCGCCACAGCAGGACGTCGCCGAGTTCGCGGAAGTACCAGCCGTTGCCGACGATGCCGTGCTCGGAGGGCATGGTGCCGGTGAGGAAGGTGGACTGGGCGGCGCAGGTGACGGCGGGCAGGACGGTGCCGAGCGGGGCGCGGGACCCGGACTGGCCGAGCTGCTTGAGGTGGGGCATGTGGTCGAGGAGACGGGGGGTGAGGCCGACGACGTCCAGGACGAGGAGGGGGGTGGGTCCGCCGGAGGGGGTGGTGGAGGTCATGGCAGTTCCTTCAGGCCGAGGTCCGTCAACAGGTCGCGGGCGAGGGTCAGCTCGGCGGCGATGCCGTCGGTGAGCTGGGCGCGGGCGCGGGGCCGCAGCTCGGGCGGGAGGGCCTGCCAGGTGTAGGTCTCGACCTCCAGATGACGGGTGACGGGGTGCGGACCGCCGACGAGCCGGGCCAGGGCGGCCTTGAGTACGGGAAGGGTGGAGGTGAGGGGCGCGGCGGGGGCCGCGTGCAGCGGGACGTGGAAGTGGGCGCGCCAGGGCGCGGTGGCGGGCAGCGGGCCGCCGTCCGCGAGGGCCTCGTCGAGGTCGTCGGTGCCCTGCCGGCCGCCGGAGGGGGTGGTGGTGCGGGTCTGGTGCAGGAAGCGCGGCTCGGCGAAGGCGCCGAGGGCTTCGCGGACCGCGGGGTCGGCGGGGTGTTCGGCGTGCAGCGCGGCGGAGAGCTGGGACTTGACGACGGGGATGCGGGCGGCCGTGAGGGCGTCCAGGGCGGTGTGCGGATCTTCGAAGGAGGTGGCGAGGTGGCAGGTGTCGACGCAGACGCCGATGCGTTCGTGGGCGATCGCGGTCAGCGGTGCGATGGCGTCGTGGGTGGTCTCGACGACGCAGCCGGGTTCCGGTTCCAGGCCGATGCGGATGGAGCGGCCGGTCAGTTCGTGGAGGGCGTCGAGACGTTCGGCGAGGGTGACCAGGGCGGCGCGGGCCTTGTCGGCGCGGGTCTCGTCGTAGGCGGTGCGCCAGGCGAGCGGCAGGGTGGAGATGGTGCCGTCGGTGACGTCGTCGGGCAGCAGTCCGGCGAGCAGCCGGGCGAGGGAGGTGGTGTGCTCCAGGCGTTCGAGGTCGGCCCAGTCCGGCTTGTAGACGCGGTACTTGACCTCCTCGGCGCCGAATCCCTCGTAGGGGAAGCCGTTGAGGGTGACGACCTCCAGGCCGCGCCGGTCGAGTTCGGTGCGCAGGCCGCGCAGTGCCGCCGGGTCGGTGACCAGGGCGTGGGCCGCGTCGCGGGCGAGCCACAGCCCGATGCCGAGCCGGTCGCGGCCGAGGCGGCGGCGGACCGGCTCGCAGTGGTCGCGGAGCTGGGCGAGGACGCCGTCGAGGGTCTCGGCGGGGTGGACGTTGGTGCAGTAGGCGAGGTGGATGGTGGAGCCGTCGGGGTGCCGAAAGCGCATGGATCACTCCCCGCCGCGCAGGATGGAGTTGCCCTCGTGGGTGGCCTCGCCCGAGGCCACGTCCAGCTCGAGGCGTCCGCTGAGTCCGTAGAAGGCGACGGGGTTGCGCCACAGCACCCGGTCCACGTCGTCCTCGGTGAAGCCCTCGGCGAGCATCAGGTCGCCGACCTTGCGGGTCTTGAGCGGGTCGCTCCTGCCCCAGTCCGCCGCCGAGTTGACCAGGACCCGGTCCGGGCCGTACTCACGCAGCAGGGCGACCATCCGGACCTCGTCCATCTTGGTGTCCGGATAGACGGAGAAGCCGAGCCAGGCGCCGCTGTCCTTGGCCTCCTTGACGGTGGTCTCGTTGAGGTGGTCGACCAGCACCCGGTCCGTGGGCAGGGCGGACTCGCGGACCACGTCGAGGGTGCGGCGCAGGCCGGCGAGCTTGTCGCGGTGCGGGGTGTGCACGAGGGCGGGCAGCCCGTGGTCGGCGGCGAGCTGGAGCTGGGTGGCCAGCGCGGTGTCCTCGGCGGGCGTCATCGCGTCGTAGCCGATCTCACCGACCGCCACCACCCTGTCCTTGACGAGATAGCGGGGCAGTTCGTCGAGGACGGGCAGGCAGCGCGGGTCGTTGGCCTCCTTGGGGTTGAGGGCGATCGTGCAGTGGTGGGCGATGCCGTACTGGGCGGCGCGGAAGGGTTCCCAGCCCAGCAGGGCGTCGAAGTAGTCGAGGAAGGAAGCGGCCGAGGTGCGGGGCTGGCCCAGCCAGAAGGAGGGTTCGACGACGGCGCGGACACCGGCGGCGTGCATGGCCTCGTAGTCGTCGGTGGTCCGGGAGGTCATGTGGATGTGGGGGTCGAAGATGCGCATCAGGACTCCTTGCCGTGGGGGTCGGCCGTGCCGGGCGCGGGGCGCCCGGGCTCGGTCAGGGCCAGGACGCGGTGCAGGTCTTCGGGGACGGTGCGGTCCGCGGCGGTGCGTTCGGCGGCGTAGTCGGCGAGCATCCGGGCGAGTTCGTCGTCGCCCCGGGCCCGGCGGGCGAGGTCCGCCACGCTGTCGACGGGGACACCGGTGAACAGGCACTTCAGTACGGCGTGCCGCCACTGGTGCGGGTCGAGGTGACGGGCGGCGTAGGGGCCGAGGGCGGCGGCGACGAGGCGGGTGTCGTTGGTGCGCAGGGCGTCCTCGACGAGCGGCAGGGCGTCCGGTCCCGGCACCAGGTGCGGCAGGGCGTGCAGGACGGCGCGGCGTTCGTCGGCGGTGCCCTGGGAGTAGACCCGGGTCAGGGCGTCCGTGTCGGCGCGGGCGGCGTGCAGCACGAGGACGCGGGCGGCGTCGGCGTGGGCGGGCCCGCACCGGCGGCCGGCCTCGGCGAGGCGCAGTTCCCACACCGAGATGGGGCCGTGGGTGCCGGGGTGGGCGGCGGCCTCGTCCAGGGCCTGGTCCAGCCAGGCGCGGGCGGCTCCGCCGAGCCGGGCGGCCAGGGCTGCGCGCAGCGCGGCGGGCGGGACGTGGGCGGGGGTGGTGCCCTGGTCCTGTCCGGCGGGTCCGGCGGTGGTGCCGTCCGCGTCCTGGGTGTCGGGGGTGACGTGGGCGGCGTGTGGCTGCGTCATGGGGTGGCTCCCTTCAGTGGGTGGCGGAGGGCTCGCCCGAGCGGCTGGTGCGGGGCGGCGGCGCGGGTGCGGCGCGCCGCAGGAACGGGAGGGAGCGTTCGGCGTGGTGGGGGCCCGCGTGGGAGTGGCGGGGCAGTTCGACGACGGTCAGGCCCTGGTAGCCGGTGGCGGCGAGGGCCTCGAGGACGGGCGGGAAGTCGATCTCGCCGTCACCGAAGGGGAGGTGTTCGTGGACGCCGCGGCGCATGTCCTCGATCTGCACGTGGCGCAGCCAGGGGGCGGCGGCGCGCACGCAGTCGGCGGGAGGGAGCGGTTCGAGGCACTGGCAGTGGCCGATGTCCAGGGTGAGACCGAGGGGTTCGGGGTCGCCGAGGGTGCGGCGCAGGATGTGGAAGTCGGCGAGGGTGGACAGGAGGTGCCCGGGTTCGGGCTCCACGGCGAGGGGGACGCCCGCGGTGGCGGCGGCGTCCAGGACCGGGGTGAGGGACTCGGCCAGCCGCTTCCACGCGGTGTCCTCGTCGGTGCCCGACGGGGTGACGCCGCTGAAGCAGTGCACGGCGTGGGCCCCGAGGTCGGCGGCGACGCCGACGGCGCGGACGAGGAGGTCGGTGCGGCGGGCGCGGTCCTCCGGGTCCGGGTCGAGCAGGGAGGGACCGTGCTTGCGACGCGGGTCGAGCACGTAGCGGGCGCCCGTCTCCACGGTGACGCCCAGACCGAGGGCGTCCAGCCGCGCGGCGACCCGGCGGGTGCGGGCGGCGAGGCCGTCGGCGAGCGGGTCGAGATGCATGTGGTCGAGCGTCAGGCCGACGCCGTCGTACCCCAGGTCGGCGAGGAGGGCGAGTGCGTCGTCGAGACGGAGGTCGGTGAGGCCGTTGGTGCCGTACCCGAAGCGGAGCGGGGGCGCAGCGCCATCGTCCACGGGCCGGTCCGGTCCGTGGAGCGGGGGCACGGCACCGCCGTCCACGGGCCGGTCCGGTCCCTGGATCCGCCCCCGTTCCGGTCCGGGGTAGGGCCCTTGAACCGGTCCGTGGTCCGGCCCCTGGCCCGGTCCGTAGTGCGACGACCCCTGAAACGGCCCGGGGTGCGACCCCTGAACCGGTCCGGGGTACGGCCCCTGTACCGGTCCGTGGTGCGGCTGACCCGCCGGTCCGTGCTCGGGCCCCCAGGCCGGTCCGAATTGCGGCTCCTGGTCCTGGTCCCGCTCCGGACTCCGGCCCGGCCCCTGGTTCGGCTCCCGGCTCATGTGATGCTCACCTTCCTCATCGCCGCCCTCTTCGCGAACCACCGGCCGGCCGGGGCGAGGGCCGCGATCGTGAGGGACGCGGCTCCCGCGCCCGAGCGGGCGGCGAGCGCGGCCTGGAGGGGGATCGTGGCCCGGATGCCACCGCCGACGGCGCGTTGGGTCAGCGGGGGTGAGGGGTTGAGCACGGCGTGGAAGTAGGGGCGGGCTGCCGTGGCGGCGTAGGCCGCGCCCAGAGCGGCGGTGAGGGCGCGGGTGACCGGGGACGCCGGGCTGGAGCCCGGCAGGCCGGGGGCGGCTGCTGCCCGCCGGCCTGCCGGGAGTCGGGTGCGGCGGGAGGTGACCAGGCCGGTCAGTGCCCCCGTCGTGGCGAGCGCGGCCAGCGGGGCCAGGGCCGAGCCGCCGGTGGTCTCCCGCCGGGAGACGGCCGTGACCGCGAGGGTGTGGCCGCCGAGCAGCGCGGCCGAGGGCAGCGCGGCCCGGGCGCCCCCGGCGGTGGCGGCCGCGCCCAGGAGGAGGTCGAGTCCGCGAGCCGCCGCCATGGCCGCCGGACCGGCCGGCGTGTGCTTCAGGGCGAGGTCGTAGGACCAGACGGTGGCCGCCAGGGGCGCGGCGACGCCGAGGGCGGGCCGTCCCGCGCCGGCCGCGAGCGCCAGCCCGGCGCCGGTGAGGGCACCGGCGGCCACGAGGGCGGCGGCGGGACGGACGCGGCCGGACGGGAGGGGGCGGTGCGGGCGCTCCACGGCGTCCTCCGCCCGGTCGGCCCAGTCGTTGAGGGCCATGCCGGCCTCGTAGAGGCACAGGGAGGAGCCGATGGCGAGCAGGGTGCGGGGCCCGGGCCGGGCGCCGGCCGCCGCCGCGCCCGCCAGGGCGTCGCCGGGGACGGTGAACAGGGCGGGCAGGCGGAGGAGTTCGGCCCAGGCGGCGAGGCGGGCGGCCCCGGGGGTGCCTTCGGCGGCCGGGGGCGGCGGTCCGGGGGTCCCGGAGGCGGCCCCCGGCGACCCCGGAGCACCGGCCGGCATCCGCGACGACCCCGCCGACGCGCCCGGCCCTCCCGTCGGCACGGCCGTGAGCCTCGCCGCGGCGACGGCGCGGCTCATCGTCCGGCCCCGCCTTCGAGGGCGCCGCCGTCGGACCCGGCGGCGGCAGAGGCCCCGGCCGACCCCGCGGACCCCGCGGACCCCGCGGACCCGGCCTCCTCACCCCGCAGTCGCCCGGCGAACCGTTTCAGCTCGGCGTACTGCTCGGCCAGCGAGGAGGGCCCTTCCCCCACCGGGTCCTTGAAGAAGAAGCCCAGTTCGCCCAGGGGACCGGACAGGCCCCGCTCGTGGGCCCGGGCGGCCAGGCGGGCCAGGTCGAGGACGAGCGGCGCGGCCAGCGACGAGTCGCAGCCCTGCCAGGTGGTCTGGAGGAACATCCGCGCGCCGAGGAAGCCGTCGAAGGCGATGTGGTCCCAGGCCGTCTTCCAGTCGCCGAGCGCGGGGACGTCGTCGATGTGGACCTCGCCCTCGACGGGAGCCCCGAGGGTGTCGGCGAGGACGCGTTCCTTGCCGGCGTTCTTCGCCGCGGCCGCCGCCGGGTCGGCCAGCGCCGCGCCGTCGCCGCCGCCGAGCAGGTTCGTGCCCGACCAGGCGCGCACCGCCAGCGCCCGCTGCGCGAACATCGGGCCCAGCACCGAGCGCAGCAGGGTCTGCCCGGTCTTGCCGTCCCGGCCCGCGTACGGCAGGCCGCTCGCCTCGGCCGGTGCGGCCAGCGCGGGGTGGTGCAGGCCGGTGGACGGGGTGAAGTTGACGTACGGGCAGCCGGCGCGCAGGGCGGCGGCCGCGTAGAGGGAGCTGGCGGGCAGGACTCCCTCGGCGGGCGCGGGCTCGGTGGAGGCGACGTTCACGACCACCGTCCGCTCCGCTCCCGTGCGCCGGGTGAAGTCGGTGATGTCCGCGGCGAACGCGGCGATCAGTTCCCGCTCGTCGCGGGTGTCGCCCGGCAGCGGGCCGCCGGGACGGATCTCCCGGTCGGCCGCGGCCAGTTCGGCGCCCACGGCCGAGGGCAGTCCGTGCGGCAGCACGCCCCCGTCGGCCAGCGCCTCCGCCCGCTTGGGCAGGGGGCAGTCCACGGTGTCGTGGCCGCCGAAGACGAGGGACGGGAGCGCGGGGAGTCCGGCGCCGGCGAAGTCGGGGGTCTCGGTGACCATGCCGGTCGCGGGGTGCAGTCCCGCGGTCACGGCGGCGCAGCCCGCCACCACCGTGGTGGCGACGGAGCCGCGGGCTCCGATCAGCCAGACACCGGTGCGGGAGCCGTGGGAGGGAGCAGAGGGGGACGCGGACATGGGCAGCCTCCTTGTCGAGCGCGTCGGGCACACACGAGCGGTGGTACGGCCGGGGGTGGTGGTCGGGGTGACGGCGGGCGGAGGTCCGGCGTCCTCCGCCCGCCGCCGTTCCGGTTGCCCCCGGGGGGCGGGGCGCCCCTGGGAGAGGTCACCCCTCGGGGGCGGGTCGCCCTAGGAGGGCAGTTCCTTGAGCTGGATGTTGCGGAAGGAGACATGGTCGTCGGCGCCGTGGTTCTGCAGGCCGATGTAGCCGTCCGTCAGGCTCCGCTCGGGGTCCTTGTTGGTGAAGTCGTTGATCTTGACTCCGTTGAGGAACACCTGGAGGCGTTCGCCCTGGACCTTGATCTCGTAGGAGTTCCACTGCCCGGGCGGCCGCAGTACCTGGTCACGGGCCTTGATGTTCGCCGCCTTGAAGGTGTAGATCGCACCCGTGGTGCGGTCCACGGCGTCCGTGGCGTCGATCTGGATCTCGTAGCCCTTGTTCACGGCGGACCAGGGGTCGTCGGAGGCCGGGAAGCCCACGAAGACTCCGGAGTTGTCGTCGCCCCGCATCTTCCAGTCGAGCTTGAGGGAGTACGACTTCAGCTCCTTGGCCTGGTACCAGAGCAGGCCCATGCCGCCCTCGGACTCCAGAACGCCGTCCTTGACGGTGAACTTGCCGGGGCCGGCCTGCTTCCAGCCGTCCAGGGTCTGGCCGTTGAAGATGTCCCGGTAGCCCTTGCCGGGCTTGCAGTCGGCCTTGGCCTGGCCGGTGGCGTACTGCATGCCGCCGAGCAGGTGCTTGCGGAAAGCCTCGTCGGCGTAGGACTCCTTGGTGTGGCCCATGCCGGTGTAGAAGGAGCGGCCGCCGCCGTAGGTCTGGCACCAGGCGATCGGGTGGTCGCCCTTCATGTTCCCGCCCTGGTAGGTGGTCTCGTCCAGGGTGGCGAGGACCTTGGCCTGCTCACGCGGGTTGGTGCGGTAGTTGTACCACTCGTCGGTGCGCTCCCAGGCGTCGTCCAGGTGCGCGGTGGCGGGGTGGTCGTGGTCCTCGACGCGGACGGTGGCCTTCTGGATGGCCGGGTGCGAGTCGAAGTAGGCGCCGACGAGGCCGCCGTAGAACTCCCAGTCGTACTCGGTGTCGGCGGCGGCGTGGATGCCCAGGTAGCCGCCGCCGTTCTTGACGTAGTTCTCGAACGCCTTCTGCTGGTCGGCGTTGAGGACGTCACCGGTGGTGGACAGGAAGGCGACCGCGTCGTACTTGGCGAGGTTGGCCGTGGTGAACTGCCCGGCCTCCTCGGTCGCGGTGACCGTGATGCCCGCCGGGGTGCCCAGCTCCTTCAGGGCGGCGATGCCCTCGGGGATGGAGTCGTGGCGGAAGCCGGCGGTCTTGGAGAAGACCAGGACCTTCTTCCCGTTCTTGAAGGGCTCCTTGGAGAACTCGAAGTCGTCGATGTCGAACAGCGCGCCCTCGCCGCCCTTGAAGACCAGGTAGATGTCCGTGGTCTTCTTCGGCAGGGACCGCAGCGGCACGTCGACGTTCTGGAAGGTCTCCCAGCCGCCGGTCGGCGGGATGTACGCGGAGCCGTGCAGCTTGCCGGTGGGCGAGCCGGTGCGCACCTCGACGAAGCCGCCGGCGCCGCCGGAGGAGGCCCGGACGGTCAGCTTCTGCTGCCCGTCGAACTTGTAGGGGCTGAAGGAGATCCAGTCGCCGTCGTTGATGTCGCCGACGGTCTTGCCGCCGTTGGCGCCGGTCTTGTCGATCGGCGACACACCCTGCTGGGTGGTGAAGTGCTCCGCCTGGCGGTGCGGGGGCTGGATCACGGTGCGGGCGGTGCCGGTCAGGGCCTCCTGGCCGTTGGCCCCGCCGTCGGTGTAGCTGGCGCCGACGACGCCGTAGATGTTGGCGTTGGGGTCGTGCCCGCCGTCACCGGGCGGCGGGTTGAGGGTGCCCTCGCAGCCCATCTCGCTGGTCAGCTCGTGGGCGTGGGAGTCGTGGCCGAGGCTGTAGGCGACCTTGACCTTGGAGCAGTCGATGCTCTCCTCGGGGTCGGTGACCTTCACCTTGAAGGGGACGGGCTCCCCCATCGGGAGCAGGGTGCCGTTGCCGGGGGTCTCGATGGTCACCGTGGGCTCGGTGTTGCCGACCACGATGCGGACGCTGGCGTTGCCGGTGTTGCCCTCGGGGTCCTTGGCGGTGAAGGTCGCGGTGTAGGTGCCGACCTTCTTGTACTTGTGGGTGGGCGTGAGGCCCTCGCCCGTGGTGCCGTCGCCGAAGTCCCAGGCGTAGGTGAGGTCCGGGGAGTCGGCGTCCTTGGCGCTGGCCGTGAACGCGACCTTCAGGCCGGCCGCGCCCGAGGTCCTGTCGGCGCTCACCTCGGCGATCGGGGAGAAGCCGTCCGCGGCGTTCTCGATGCGGTACAGCGCCGAGTCCTTGTCGCCCTGGAACCAGGACAGGCCGTAGTCGAGGACGTAGAGCGCGCCGTCGGGGCCGAACTCCATGTCCATGATCTGGGTGCCGGTCCACGGGAAGTCGTTGATCTTCGCGACCGAGCCGTCCTCGTTCTGCTCGATCCGCTTGATCCAGCGGCGGCCGAACTCACCGGCGAAGAAGTCCCCGTCGTACTCCTCGGGGAACTTCACCTTGGAGTCGAGGTCGGGGTCGTAGCGGTAGACCGGGCCGCCCATCGGGGACTCGGAGCCGCTGCCGAACTCGGGCACGGAGCCGTCGTCGTACGGGATCCACGCGGCCTGCGCGGGCGGCAGGTCGGTGAGGCCGGTGTTGTGCGGCGAGGTGTTCTTCGGGGCGGCGCAGTCGAAGGTCTCGCCGGAGGTGCCGGTGGCGAAGTCGTAGTCGACGTAGGGGTCGTTGTCGCCGGTGCAGAAGGGCCAGCCGAAGTTGGCCGCCTTGGTGACCTTGGCGAACTCGACCTGCCCGGCCGGGCCGCGCTTCGGGTCGGCGGCGCCCGCGTCGGGGCCGTAGTCGCCGACATAGACCGTGCCGGTCTTCTTGTCGACGCTGATCCGGAAGGGGTTGCGGAAGCCCATCGCGTAGATCTCGGGGCGGGTCTTCTCGGTGCCCGGCTCGAAGAGGTTGCCCTCCGGGACGGTGTACGAGCCGTCCTCGGCGACCTTGATGCGCAGGATCTTGCCCCGCAGGTCGTTGGTGTTGCCGGCGCTGCGGCGGGCGTCGAAGGCCGGGTTGCGGTCCGGGCGCTCGTCGATCGGCGTGTAGCCGTCCGAGGCGAACGGGTTGGTGTCGTCGCCGGTGGAGAGGTAGAGGTTGCCCTCGGCGTCGAACGCGATGTCGCCGCCGACGTGGCAGCAGGTGCCGCGGGAGGCCGCGACGTCCAGGACCTTCTTCTCGCTGGCCATGTCCAGCGTGCCGTTGGCGTTCAGGACGAAGCGGGAGAGGCGGTTGACGCCGTCGAACTTCTTGAAGTCCTCGGCGGTGCCGTTCTCCGGGGCGTCGCCGGCGGGGGTGTCGAGCGGCGGGGCGTAGTAGAGGTAGATCGCCCGGTTGTTCTCGAAGTCCGGGTCGATGCCGACGCCCTGCAGGCCCTCCTCGTCGTGGTTGTAGACGGGGATCTTGCCGGCGACCTTGGTGACGCCGCCCTGGTCGGTCAGGCGCAGTGTGCCGTCGCGGGCGGTGTGCAGGACGCTGCGGTCGGGGAGTACGGCGAGCGACATCGGCTCGCCCATCTCGGGCTCGCCCTTGGCGAGCGGCACCTGCTGGAACTGCCCCTCGGCGACGGCTGCCGTCTCGTCGTGCTCGGGGTGGCCGGGGTGGGCGCCGGCGACGGTCGCGGGGGTGCCGACGGCCAGCAGCAGGCCGGTGAAGAGGGCGAGGCCGGTGCGGAGCCTGGGGCGCCTTGTGGTCCTGGTGCCTTTGAGTCTGGTTCTGTGCACGAAGTCCCTCCGGGAACGGGTGGGCCGTACTGGGATGGGTGCGAGGACGTGCGATGCGGGCGCCGGGGTGCGCCGTCACCCCGGAGAGGTGAGTGTCCTGAACACTTCAGGGACCTGCAGGGACCGTAACCGCGTTCTTCCGGGGCGAACACCCCTTGGACCGTGGCTGGTTTAACTTTTTCCCAACTCAGGACAAAGCAGGATTCGGGCAGCCCTGACCGGGCACCGGCGGGTGTGCCGGTCCCCGGTCCTGACCTGCGGTCGGGGCTGCGGTCAGCTGTTGAAGGCCGCGTCGAAGGACGCGCTGGGCGGCTCGAAGTCGAAGGACTTCAGCCGGGTGAGCGCCTCCGGGGCGCCCTGCAGCCGGTCCATGCCGGCGTCCTCCCACTCGACGGAGACGGGTCCCTGGTAGCCGATGGAGCGCAGCATGCGGAACACGTCCTCCCACGGGACGTCGCCGTGCCCGGCCGACACGAAGTCCCAGCCGCGCCGCGGGTCGCCCCACGGCAGGTGGGAGCCGAGCCGTCCGTTGCGGCCGTCGAGGCGCTTGCGGGCCTCCTTGCAGTCGACGTGGTAGATGCGGTCGCGGAAGTCCCACAGGAAGCCGACGGGGTCGAGGTCCTGCCACACGAAGTGCGAGGGGTCGAAGTTGAGGCCGAAGGCCTCGCGGTGCCCGACCGCCTCCAGGGCGCGCTGGGTGGTCCAGTAGTCGTAGGCGATCTCGCTGGGGTGCACCTCGTGCGCGAACCGGACGCCCTCGGCGTCGAAGACGTCGAGGATCGGGTTCCAGCGGTCCGCGAAGTCCTGGTAGCCGCGCTCGATCATGGACTCGGGGGCGGGCGGGAACATGGCGACCAGGTGCCAGATCGCCGACCCGGTGAAGCCGATGACGGTGTCGACGCCGAGACGGGCGGCGGCCCGTGCGGTGTCCTTCATCTCGGCGGCGGCGCGCCGGCGCACGCCCTCCGCGTCGCCGTCGCCCCAGATGCGGGCCGGCAGGATGGCCTCGTGCCGCTCGTCGATGATGGCGTCGCAGACGGCCTGACCGACCAGGTGGTTGGAGACGGCCCAGCACTTCAGGCCGTACTTGTCGAGCAGCTGGTGGCGGGAGTCCACGTAGGAGGGGTCGGCCAGGGCCTTGTCGACCTCGAAGTGGTCGCCCCAGCAGGCGAGTTCCAGCCCGTCGTAGCCGAAGTCGCGGGCGAGGCGGCAGACCTCCTCCAGCGGCAGGTCCGCCCACTGTCCGGTGAAGAGCGTGAAGTTGCGTGGCATGTCGCTGCCGGCCTCCTCAGAGTGCGATGGGGGCGATCGGGGTGTAGACGCTGTTCTTCTCGGCGCTCTCCTCCACGGCCGCGAGCACGCGCTGCACCTGCAGCCCGTCGGCGAAGGAGGGTTCGGGGCCGTGCCCCTCGGCGACCGCGTGGACGAGGTCGCGCGCCTGGTGCACGAAGGTGTGCTCGTAGCCGAGTCCGTGGCCCGGCGGCCACCAGGCGTCCAGGTAGGGGTGCTCGGGTTCCGTGACGAGGATGCGGCGGAAGCCCGCGTGCTCCCCCGGCTCGGTGCCGTCGTGGTACTCCAGCTCGTTGAGCCGTTCCAGGTCGAAGGCGAGCGAGCCGCGCTCCCCGTTGAGTTCGATGCGCAGGGCGTTCTTGCGGCCGGTGGCGTACCGGGTGGCCTCGAAGGAGACCAGTGCGCCGGAGGTGAGGCGCCCGGTGAACACGGCGGCGTCGTCCACCGTCACCTGCCCGGTCACGCCGTCCTTCGAGCCGGCCGACAGGCCCCGGGGGGCGCCGTCGGGCAGCGGGCGTTCCCGTACGAAGGTCTCGGTGAGCGCGGAGACGCCCGCGATCCGCTCCCCCGACAGGTACTGCGCGAGGTCGACGATGTGGGCGCCGAGGTCGCCGAGCGCACCCGATCCGGCCAGTTCCTTGCGCAGCCGCCAGGTGAGCGGAGCCTTCGGGTCCACCAGCCAGTCCTGGAGGTAGGTCACCCGCAGGTGCCGCAGCCTGCCCACGCGGCCTTCGGCGACCATCCGCCGGGCCAGCGCGGTGGCCGGGACGCGGCGGTAGTTGAACCCGACCATCGCGAGCTGTCCGCGCGCCCCGGCCTGCTCGGCGGCGCGGGTCATCGCCTGCGCCTCCTCGACGGTGTTGGCCAGCGGCTTCTCGCACAGGACGTGTTTGCCTGCGGCGAGCGCGGCCAGCGCGATCTCGGCGTGGCTGTCGCCGGGGGTGCAGATGTCGACGAGGTCGATGTCGTCCCGTTCGACCAGGGTCCGCCAGTCGGTTTCGGTGCTCGCCCAGCCGTACCGGTCGGCCGCGAGACGGACGGCGTCGGCGTCCCGCCCGCAGATCGCGGCCAGGACGGGGTTCAGCGGCAGGTCGAAGACGCGGCCCGCGGTGCGCCAGCCCTGGGAGTGGGCGGCACCCATGAAGGCGTAGCCGACCATCCCGACGCGCAGGGGTGGTCTGGTCGCGGACGCCCCCGTCGCGGCCCCGGTCCCGGCGGCGGTCCCGGTGCCGGTCCCGCTGTCGGATCCGGCGGCTGCCTCCTCGGCGCCGGCCCCCTCGGGCTGCTGCGGCTGTCCCATGCGGATGTCCTCCTCGTCGTGGTGGCGCGGTGGGGGGTGGGCCCCGCCCCGGCGGCGGCTGGTCGGGCCGTCCCCGGGGCGGCGCCCCTCACTTGAAGCCCGTGGACATGTACTGGTCGACGTTGTCCTTGTCGACGACGGCCGAGTAGCACGTGACGGTCGAGGGGATCTCGAACTCGGCGAGGCCGCCGATGCCCTTGCCCTGCCCGAGGGCACGGGCCAGGTCGATCGCGGAGGCGGCCATGGTCGGCGGGTAGAGCACCGTCGCCTTCAGGACGCCGCGGTCGGCCTTGATCGCCTCGAACGCGGACAGCGCGCCCGCGCCGCCGACCATCAGGAAGTCGTCGCGTCCGGCCTGCTCGATGGCGCGCAGGGCGCCGACGCCCTGGTCGTCGTCGTGGTTCCACAGGGCGTCGAAGTCCGACTGGGCCTGGAGCAGTTGGGCCATCTTGGCCTGGCCGGACTCGACGGTGAACTCGGCGGCCTGGCGGGCCACCTTCTTGATGTTGGGGTAGTTCTTCAGACCGTCGTCGAAGCCCTGGGTGCGCTGCTGGGTCAGTTCCAGGTTGTCGATGCCGGCCAGCTCGATGACCTTGGCGTTCGGCTTGTCCTTGAGCTTCTCGCCGATGTAGTGGGCGGCGTTGAGACCCATGCCGTAGTTGTCGCCGCCGACCCAGCAGCGGTAGGCCTGGGGGCTGTTGAAGATCCGGTCAAGGTTGATGACGGGGATGCCCGCCCGCATCGCCTTCAGGCCGATCTGGGTGAGGGCCTTGCCGTCGGCCGGCAGGATGACCAGGACGTCGACCTTCTTGTTGATGAGGGTCTCGATCTGGCCGATCTGCTGCGCGGTGTCGTTGGAGCCCTCGGTGATCTCCATGGTGATCTCGGAGTACTTCTCGGCGCGCTTCTTGGCCTGTTCGTTGACGGCGTTGAGCCAGCCGTGGTCGGCCTGCGGGCCGGCGTAGCCGATGGTGACCGGCTTGCCGGGCTTGTCGTCGGCGGCCGGCTGCGTGTCCGCGGCGGGCTTGTCGTCGCCGCCGTCGGGGTCGTTGCTGGTGCACCCCGTGAGGACGGCACCGGCGGACACGGCGGCGGCTCCGAAGAGCAGCCCTCTGCGACTCGTGAGCTTCGTCATGACGGTGAACCCTTTCCTCAATGCGTGCTTGCGGTACGGCGCTGGACCAGCACGGCGGCGACGATGATCGCGCCCTTGGCGATCTGCTGGACGTCGCTCTGCAGGTTGTTCAGGGCGAAGATGTTGGTGATCGTGGTGAAGATCAGGACGCCGAGCACGGAGCCGAGGATGTGGCCCCGTCCGCCGGTCAGCAGCGTTCCGCCGATGATCGCGGCGGCGATGGCGTCGAGTTCGTAGAGGTTGCCGTTGGTGTTCTGGCCGGAGCCGGCGAGGGCCACCAGCAGGAAGGCGGCGATGCCGCAGCACAGCCCGGACAGCAGGTAGAGGTAGAGGCGCTGGCGGCGGACGTCGATGCCGGCCAGCCGGGCGGCCTCGGCGTTGCCGCCGACGGCGACGGTGCGGCGGCCGAAGGTGGTCCGGTTGAGCACCAGCCAGCCGATGACCGTGACGGCCGCGAAGACCAGGACCAGCGGCGGTATGCCGAGCACGTACGAGTCCCGCTCGGCGAGGTCGAGGACACTCGGGACCGTGACGACCTGGGTGCGGCCGTCGGTGATCTGGAGGGCGAGGCCGCGCGCCGAGGCCAGCATGGCGAGGGTGGCGATGAACGGGACCATCTGCCCGAAGGCGATCAGCACCCCGTTGACCAGTCCGCAGCCCACTCCCACCACGATCGCAGTGAAGAGGATGCCGGCGAACCCGAACTCCTGGGTGGCGACCGTGGTCGCCCACACGGAGGCGAGGGCGACGATGGCGCCGACGGACAGGTCGATGCCGCCGGAGATGATGACGAAGGTCACTCCGACGGTGACGACGCCGATCACGGACGCCTGGGTGAGCACCAGTTGGAGGTTGCGGGTGTCGAGGAACGCGTCGGGCTGGGTGATGCCGCCGATGAGGACCAGGGCGGCGAGCACGCCGAGCAGGGTGAGGGTGCGGACGTCGGCGCGGCCCAGCCGGACCCGCCAGGCGGGCGGCCCTTCCACCGCTGCCGCTTTGTCGGTGCCGCCCCGTGGCGGGGACACGTGCTGCGTCATGACGCCGGGCTTCCTTCCATCACGAGGTCGAGTACGCGGTGTTCGTCGAGTTCGCGGGCGGGGGCCTCGTGCACGACCCGGCCCTCGCGCAGCACCAGCACGCGGTCGGCCAGGCCCAGCACCTCGGGCACCTCGCTGGAGACCAGCAGCACGGCCAGGCCCTCGTCGGCCAGGCGCCGGATGACGGCGTACAGCTCGGCACGGGCGCCCACGTCGACGCCGCGGGTGGGTTCGTCGAGCAGCAGGACCCGGCAGCCGCGCAGCAGCCAGCGGGCGAGCACCGCCTTCTGCTGGTTGCCGCCGGAGAGGGTGCGCACGGGCACGGCGGGGTTGTCGGGCCGCAGCGACAGCTCTCGGGTGGCCGTGCGGGCCGCGCCGAGTTCGGCGCCGCGGTCGATCCAGCCGCCGCGCGAGAAACGGGACATGGCGGAGACGGACACGTTGCGGGTGACGGACTCCAGCATCAGCAGGGCCTGGGCCTTGCGTTCCTCGGGGGCGAGCCCGAGCCCGGCGCGGACGGCCGCGCGCACACTGCCGGACCTCAGCGGCTGTCCGCCGACGAGGACCCGGCCGGAGTGCGCCTTGCGGGCGCCGTAGACCGTCTCCAGGATCTCCGAGCGGCCGGAGCCGACGAGCCCCGCGAGGCCGACGATCTCGCCGGGCCGCACCTCGAGGTCGAGGGGTGCGAACTCGCCCTGGCGGGAGAGCCCTTCGACCTTCAGCACGGGTTCGGCCGCGGGCGGCCCGGGCGGCCTCTCGGGGAAGACGTACTCGACGTTGCGGCCCGTCATCAGCGCCACCACCTCGCGGGTCGGCGTCGACTCGGCGGGGAGCCCGCCCGCGACGGCCCGGCCGTCCTTGAGGACGGTGACCCGGTCGCCGATGCGGCGGATCTCCTCCAGGCGGTGCGAGATGTAGACGACGGCGACACCGTCGGCGGTGAGGTCGGCGACGATGCGGAAGAGGTTGTCGACCTCGTCCGGGTCGAGCGCGGCGGACGGCTCGTCCATCACGATCAGCCGTACGTCGTGCGAGAGCGCCCGCGCCATGGACACGATCTGCTGCTGCGCCGCCGACAGGTCCCCGACCAGCCGCCCGGGGTCGACCTCGGGATGGCCGAGCCGCTTGAGCAGCGCGGCCGTCGACGCCTTGGCCGCCCGTCCCCGTACGACGAAGCCGGCGGCCGTCGGTTCGTGGCCGAGGTGGACGTTCTCGGCGACCGACAGGTGCTCCACCAGGTCGAGTTCCTGGTAGATGGTGGCGATGCCCAGGCGCATGGCGGCGATGGGCGAGCGCAGGGTGACGTCCTCCCCGCGCCAGCGGATGGTGCCGGTGTCGGGCTGATGGGCGCCGGCCAGCACCTTGATGAGGGTGGACTTCCCGGCGCCGTTCTGGCCGAGGAGGCAGTGCACCTCACCGGCCTGGACCTCGAGGTCGACGCCGTCGAGGGCCCGGACTCCGGGGAACGACTTGGTGATGCCGGACATGCTGAGCAGCGGTGGTTCTGGTGCCATGTGAGGTCCCCTCGGCGGGCGTGCGGGCCGGTGTCAGGGCAGAGCAGAGCAGGGCGGTGCGGAGCGGGGTGGGCGGAACACGGAGCAGGATCGGGCGGTACGGGGCATAGCGGGGTGGAGCGCTGTGCTGGACGGACCTGTGGAGCCGTGGAGTCCGGGGATGCGAAACGGTGTCTACGCGGGTGAGAACAGGTGGTCGCTGATCAGCCGGGCCGCGCCGATGACTCCGGCGGTGGGGCCCAGCTCCCCCAGGACGATGGGCAGGTTGCCGGTCGCCAGGGGCAGCGACTGGCGGTAGACCTGGGTACGGATGGCGGCGAGCAGGTTGTGGCCGAGGCCGGTCACCCCGCCGCCGATCACCACCAGGCCCGGGTTGAAGAAGCTGACCAGGCCGGCGATGACCTGGCCGGTGCTGCGGCCGCCCTCCCTGATCAGGTCGAGCGCCGTGGTGTCGCCCGCCGCGGCCGCGGCGGCGACGTCGGCGGCGCTGAGGCCCCCGCTCGCCGCCAGCCGGTTCGCGAGCTCGGCCGACCGGCCCTGCTGGGCGGCCTCCGTGGCGTCGCGGGCCAGGGCCGCGCCGCTGAAGTGGGCCTCCAGGCAGCCCCGGTTGCCGCAGGCGCACTGGCGTCCGTCGGGCACGGCCTGGATGTGCCCGATGTCGCCCGCGCTGCCCGTGGTCCCCCGGTAGACCTCCCCGCCGACCACGATGCCGCAGCCGATGCCGGTACCGATCTTGACGACGAGGAAGTCGTGCTGGGTGCGGGCGACGCCCGCGTGCTGCTCCCCCAGCGCCATCAGGTTCACGTCGTTGTCGACCATGACGGGGCAGCCGAGCTCCTGGCTGAGTGCCTCCCGCACGGGGAAGCCGTCCCAGCCCGGCATGATCGGCGGGGCCACCGGCACGCCCTCGGGGAAGCGGACCGGTCCCGGGACGCCGATGCCGGCGCCGTCGAAGCCCTCCGCGAGCCCGGAGGCCCGCAGCTTGGCGGCCATCGACAGCACCTGCTCGAAGACCGCGACCGGCCCCTCGCGGACGTCCAGCGGCTGGTTGATGTGCCCGAGGATCTCCAGCTCGGCGTTGGTGACGGCGACGTCGACCGAGGTCGCGCCGATGTCGACGCCGAGGAAACGCAGTTCCGGGTTGAGGCGGACGTTGTGGCTGCGGCGCCCGCCGCGGGAGGCGGCGAGTCCGTCGGCCACGACGAGACCGGTCTCGAGCAGCCGGTCCACCTCGACGGCCAGCTTCGACCGGGAGAGGTCGACCTGGTCACCGAGCTGGGCACGGGAGTTGGGCCCGCCGTCGCGCAGGAGCTGGAGCAGTCGCGCTTGGTGGGCGTTCGCGGGTCGTGCGGTCATGCGTCTCACGAGCCCCTCCCCGCCTCAATCGGCTGTGAATGTGCCGGACTTCCGGCCTCGTCCAGTGGCTTGCTTTCGGAGGGAACGTAGCAGTGGGCGCCGGGTGTGGGAAGAAGTCACGCATGAATTGCTGCGAACTTTCTCCACTGAGTGGACAAAGAAGAGTCCGGCCCAGGACCGCCCCGGACACGACGAGGCCGCCCGGTCGATCCGCCGGGCGGCCTGGGGACGTGCTCCGAAGGGGCTGTGACCTCACGCTTTCTCGCGCGCGTGGTACGAGCGCCGGGTGTGTTCGGTGTGTTCGCGCATCAGCCGGGTCGCCGACTGCTCGTCCCGCTCCGTGATCGCGGCGATCAGCTTGCGGTGCTCGATCCAGGACTGCCGGCCGCGCTGCCGGGCGACCGGCGTGTAGTACCAGCGGACCCGGCGGTCGACCTGCGCCGCGAGTTCGGCGAGGACGGCGTTGCCCGCCAGCTCCATGACCTTGCGGTGGAAGCGGGCGTTGAAGGCGACGGCGGCGTCCACGTCCTCGGCGGCGACGGCCCGCTCCCCCTCCGCGCACAGCTCCTCCAGCGCGGCGACGCCGGCACGGGAGGCGTTGGCCGCGGCGAGCCGTGCCGCCTCGGCCTCCAGGAGTGTGCGCACCGTCAGGAGCTGGTCGGCCTCCTCCTCGGTCGGCTCGTGCACGAAGGCGCCCTGCGCGGGCCGCAGATCGACCCAGCCCTCGGTGTTGAGCCGCTGCAGCGCCTCGCGCACCGGCTGCCGCGACACCCCGAGGTGACCGGCGAGTTCGCTCTCGACGAGGTGCTGGCCCGGCTGGAGGGCCCGCGTGGTGATGAGTTCGAGCAGCGCCTCGTAGACCCGGTCCCGCAACGGGCCGGGCCGTTCCAGCTTGGGCACCGCGCCCTGCGGCAGTCCTGCGGACAACATCGGTCCCCCCTCGACGGCCGGCACACAATCGCCACGCGCAACACCGGTCAGCGCAACACCGGTAAGCGCAGTATCGATTGTCTTTCGTCTACAGTCTACGGCGCACCGGCGACGCGGGGCCGGGTGTGTAGGGCACGTCACACCGGGGGGCGGGGCGGCGTTCAGGGGCAGCGGACGACCTGACCCGCGTAGGAGAGGTTGCCGCCGAAGCCGAAGAGCAGCACCGGGTCGCCGCTGGTGATCTCGCCCCGCTCCGCCAGCTTGGACAGGGCGAGCGGGATGCTCGCCGCCGAGGTGTTGCCGGACTCGACGACGTCGCGGGCGACCACGGCGTTGACGGCGCCGATCCTCGCGGCGAGGGGTTCGATGATGCGCAGGTTGGCCTGGTGCAGGACGACCGCGGCGAGGTCGGCCGGCGCGAGCCCGGACCGCTCGCAGGCCCTGCGCGCGATGGCGGGCAGCCGCGTGGTCGCCCAGCGGTACACGCTCTGCCCCTCCTGCGCGAACCGCGGCGGCGTCCCCTCGATGCGGACCGCGTTGCCCATCTCGGGCACCGAACCCCACAGCACGGGCCCGATCCCCGCCTCCTCGTCCGGCGCGCAGGCCTCGACGACGGCGGCCCCCGCCCCGTCGCCGACCAGCACACAGGTGGTGCGGTCGGTCCAGTCGACGACCTCGGACATCTTGTCGGCGCCGACGACCAGCGCCCGGCTCGCGGACTCGGCGCGCACGGCGTGGTCGGCGGTGGCCAGGGCGTGGGTGAAGCCCGCGCACACGACGTTGAGGTCCAGGGCGGCGGGGCCGGGGACGCCGAGGCGGGCCGCGACGCGGGCGGCGGTGTTCGGCGAGCGGTCGATCGCGGTGGAGGTGGCGACCACGATCAGGTCCACGTCGGCGGGGGTCAGCCCGGCCGAGGCCAGCGCCTTCGCGGCGGCGTGGGCGGCCAGCTCGTCGACCGGTTCGTCGGGTCCGGCGATCCGGCGCGTACGAATGCCCACCCGGCTCCTGATCCACTCGTCGCTGGTGTCGACCATGCCCGCCAGGTCCTCGTTGGTGAGAACCTGGGCGGGCTGGTAGTGGCCGACGGCGGTGATGCGGGAGCCGTGATGCATGGGTGGAGTCCTCGCTGCCTCGGGGGTACGGGATCCACCAGTGTGATGAGTGACCGACGGGTACGACGGCAGGTGATACGACAGGAAACGGGCGCCCTGCTTGTCGGCTTCGGTCAGCATCCTCCGCCGCCCGGGCGGTCCCGGTCCCCTGCCCCGCGCCCTCACCCGGTGAAGAGCTGGGTCGCCTTCCGCACGAGTTCGTACAGCCCGTAGGCGAGCGGCGCGCCCACCCAGAGCCAGGTGAAGGCGATCAGCGGCCGCCGGTCGGGCGGGCCGGCCGCCTCAGGCGGACTCTGGCTGAGGTCGGACGACATCGTTGCCCTCCTTCGGCGCGGGGGTGGCTGCGGGTTCGTGGTGCCGGGCGTGCACGGGCCGGATCAGTTCGTTGGCGACGAAGCCGACGACCAGCAGTCCGATCATGATGAGGAAGGACGTCCCGTACAGCGCCGAGCCGTGCCGGCCGGCCTCCTCCTGGTGGTCGGCGATCCAGTTCACGATGAGCGGCCCGAGGACGCCGGCCAGCGACCAGGCGGTGAGCAGCCGTCCGTGGATCGCGCCGACCTGATAGGTGCCGAAGAGGTCCTTGAGATAGGCGGGGGCGGTGGAGAAGCCGCCGCCGTAGAAGGACAGGACGACCAGGGCGCACAGGACGAACAGCGGCTTGGAGGAGTCGCCGAACAGCGCGATCAGGGCGTACATGAGGGCGCCCACGCCCAGGTACACGCGGTAGATGTTCTTGCGTCCGATCAGGTCGGAGGCGGAGGACCAGCCCAGGCGGCCCGCCATGTTGGCCGCCGACAGCAGCGCCACGAAGCCGGCCGCGGCGGTGGCCGACACCGGCGTGGAGGTGTCGGCGAAGAAGTCGCGGATCATCGGCGCGGCCTTCTCCAGGATGCCGATGCCGGCCGTGACGTTCATGCAGAGCACGAGCCACAGCAGCCAGAACTGCGGGGTGCGCAGGGCCGAGCGCGCCGAGACCTGGACGCCTTCGAGCGGCGCGGGCCGCCCGTCCGCCCGCTCCTTGGGCCGCGGCACCCGCACCAGCAGCACGCCGAGCAGCATGAAGACGGCGTACGTCAGTCCGTGGACGAGGAAGGCGAGAGCGATACCGGAGTTGTCGGAGCCGAAGGACTTGAGCATCTGCGCCGACCAGGGCGAGGCGATGAGCGCGCCGCCGCCGAAGCCCATGATGGCGATGCCGGTGGCCATGCCGGGCCGGTCCGGGAACCACTTGATCAGCGTCGAGACCGGCGAGATGTAGCCGATGCCGAGGCCGATCCCGCCGACGAAGCCGTAGCCCAGGACGATCAGCCAGTACTGCCCCACGGCCGCGCCGAGCGCGGAGAGCAGGAAGCCGGACGAGAAGCAGACCAGGGCGACGGTCATCGCCCAGCGCGGCCCGTGCCGTTCCACGAGCGTGCCGCCGAACGCGGCCGAGAGACCGAGCATGACGATGCCGAGCTGGAAGGGCAGCGCGCTCTGCGTCCCGCTGAGGCCGAGCGCGGATTCCAGGGGCGGTTTGAACACGGACCAGGCGTAGGCCTGCCCGATGGAGAGGTGGACCGAGAGAGCGGCCGGGGGAACGAGCCAGCGGCTCCAGCCCGGCGGTGCGACGGGGGGACTC
Organism: Streptomyces ardesiacus; assembly: GCF_003112575.1. Classification (GTDB taxonomy): domain Bacteria; phylum Actinomycetota; class Actinomycetes; order Streptomycetales; family Streptomycetaceae; genus Streptomyces; species Streptomyces ardesiacus. Next base: position 362,988 of record NZ_BEWC01000001.1, on the reverse strand, counting down.
ATGGGTCCCCAACCGTAGGCATCGGGAAAGCGCTTGAGAAGACTGTTGAGCACACAACTACAGACCACCACTACTGCCACCACTCCTGCTGCACAAAGTCTTGCCGCCCCAACCTCCATACTGTAGACAATATTTCGTCGACATCATCGGCACTTCGTTGATCCCCTCCCCCAGTTCCTCGGTATCCCTCGACCGGACGGAGCTCCCCCGCCATGAAAGTCGCAGTCCTCGGCGCCGGGGCGATCGGCGCCTACGTCGGCGCCGCGCTCCACCGTGCGGGCGCCGACGTGCACCTCATCGCCCGTGGACCGCATCTGGCGGCCATGAGGCAGTACGGAGTACGGGTGCGCAGCCCGCGCGGCGACTTCACCGCGCGCCCGCACGCCACCGACGACCCGGCCGAAGTCGGCCCGGCGGACTACGTGTTCCTGGGCCTGAAGGCCCACTCGTACGCGGCGTGCGGGCCGCTGATCGAGCCGCTCCTGCACGACTCGACGGCGGTCGTGGCCGCCCAGAACGGCATCCCCTGGTGGTACTTCCACCGGCACGGCGGCCCCTACGACGGGCGTCGCCTCGAAAGCGTGGACCCGGCCGGCGCGGTCAGTGCGGTGCTCGCGCCCGAACGGGCCGTCGGCTGCGTGGTGTACGCGGCCACCGAACTGGAACAGCCGGGCGTCGTACGGCACGTGGAAGGCACCCGGTTCTCGATCGGCGAGCCCGGCCGGGAGGTCTCGGCGCGCTGTCTGGCGTTCAGCGAGGCGATGCGGGCGGGCGGACTGAAGTGCCCGGTCGAGCCCGACCTGCGCGGCGACATCTGGCTGAAGCTGCTGGGCAACATCTCCTTCAACCCCATCAGCGCCCTGGCGCGCGCCACCATGCGGCAGATGTGCCTGCACGGCGGCACCAGGGAGGTCATCGAGACGATGATGACCGAGACGCTGGCGGTCGCCGCCGCTCTCGGCTGCGAGGTCGGCGTCTCCGTCGAACGCCGGCTCGCGGGCGCCGAGAAGGTCGGCGACCACCGCACCTCCACGCTCCAGGACCTGGAGCGCGGCAAGCCGCTCGAACTCGACGTGCTGCTCGCGGCCGTCGTCGAGCTGGCGGCGATCACCGGCGTCCCGGTGCCCACGCTGCGCACCGTGCACGCCCTGTCGGACCTGCTCGCGCTGAGGAGCGCCGCATGAGGAAACGCGACCGAACCCCCAAGACCTACACCCGTCTCACCCACCCCCTGGTCCGGGACTCGCGCGACGAACCCTTCCGCCGGGCGACCTGGGAGGAGGCCCTGGACCGCACGGCCCGGGGGCTGGCGGCGGCGCGCGGCGCGTTCGGGATGTTCTCCTGCGCCCGGGCGACCAACGAGATGAACTACGTGGCGCAGAAGTTCGCCCGGGTGGTCATGGGCACCCACAACGTGGACTCCTGCAACCGCACCTGCCACGCACCGAGCGTGGCGGGCCTGTCGGCGGCCTTCGGGTCGGGCGGCGGCACCTCCTCCTACGAGGAGATCGAGCACACCGACGTCATCGTGATGTGGGGCTCCAACGCCCGCTTCGCGCACCCGATCTTCTTCCAGCACGTACTGAAGGGCCTGCGCAACGGCGCCCGCATGTACGTGGTCGACCCGCGCCGCACCTCCACCGCCGAGTGGGCGGAGAGCTGGCTCGGTCCGAACGTCGGCACGGACATCCCGCTGGCGCACGCGGTGGGCCGCGAGATCATCCACGCGGGGCTGGCCAACGAGGCGTTCATCGCCCGTGCGACGACGGGCTACGACGACTACCGGGCCCTGGTGGAACCCTGGACCCTCTCCCTCGCCGAGAAGGTGACGGGCGTACCGGCCGCCGCCGTCCGCGACCTGGCGCACGCCTACGCCCGCGCCGAGCGCGCCCAGTTGTGCTGGACCCTCGGCATCACCGAGCACCACAACGGCACGGACAACGTGCGTGCGCTGATCAACCTCTCCCTGCTCACCGGCCACGTCGGCCGCTACGGCTCCGGACTGCAGCCCCTGCGCGGCCAGAACAACGTGCAGGGCGGCGGCGACATGGGCGCCATCCCCAACCGGCTCCCCGGCTTCCAGGACGTCCTCGACCCGGAGGTGCGCCGGAAGTTCGAGACGGCCTGGGACACGGTGGTCGAGCCGCGCCACGGCCTCACCCTGACGGAGATGTTCGAGGCGATGGACGACGGCACGCTCCGCGCCGTCTACTGCATCGGCGAGAACCCGGCCCAGTCGGAGGCGGACGCCGACCAGGCGGTGCGCCGCCTGCGCGCCCTGGACTTCCTGGTGGTCCAGGACATCTTCCTCACCAGGACCGCCGAACTGGCCGACGTGGTCCTCCCGGCGACCGCCGGCTGGGCGGAGACCGAGGGCACCACGACCAACAGCGAACGGCGCGTCCAGCGCGTGCGGCGGGCCGTGACCCCGCCGGGGGAGGCCCGGGAGGACATCGACATCCTCTGCGACCTCGCGGCCCGCCTCGGCCACGACTGGAAGTACGCCGACGCGGAGGCCGTCTGGAACGAACTGCGCTCCCTCTCCCCCGACCACCACGGCATGACGTACGCCCGTCTGGAGGAGCACCAGGGCATCCAGTGGCCGTGCCCGAGCACGGACGGGCTGGAACCGCCGTACCTGCACGGCAGGCTGTGGTCCCCGGACCCGGCCCACCGCGGCCGCCGGGCCCCCTTCGGCATCGTCCGGCACGACCCGCCCGTGGACCTCACCGACGAGCGCTACCCCATCCGCCTGACCACGGGGCGCCGTCTCGACTCCTACAACACGGGCGTGCAGAGCGGCGGTTACTCCTCCCCCCTGCGTCGCGGCGAGTCCGTGGAACTCTGCCCGGAGGACGCCGAACGCTACGGCGTGCGGGTCGGCGAGGAGGTCCGGGTCGTCTCGCGGCGCGGCTCGTTGCTCGCCCCCGTCTGGGTCGACACGGCCCTGCGCCCCGGCCTGGCGTTCATGAGCTTCCACTTCCCGGACGAGGTGGACACCAACAAGCTGACCATCGAGGCCAACTGTCCGATCGCCGGGACGGCGGAGTTCAAGGCCTCGGCGATCCGGATCGAGAAGGTGAGCACCGGTGGACCTGCGCTTCGGTGACGGCAAACCCACGGACGAGGAACGCGCGGCCGTCGACGCCCTGCTCGGCCCGCCCGAGTCCTCCTGGGAGGGCGCCGACCGCTCCGACGCCGACCTGCGGTGGGCCCGGGGCGGCCGGGAGGCCCGGGACCGCCGCGACCAGCTCCTCCCGGCCCTGCACGCGCTCAACGACCGCGTCGGCTGGATCAGCGAGGGCGCCCTGGACTACGTGTGCCGCCGCCTGACCGTCCCTCCGGCCGAGGCGTACGGGGTGGCCACCTTCTACGCCATGTTCTCCGTCCGCCCCCGCCCGGCGACCGTCCTCCACGTCTGCACGGACCTGGCGTGCACGACGGCGGGCGCGAGCCGCCTGTGCGCGGCGGTGGAGTCACGCCTGGGTCCGGAGAGCGGCGTGAAGGTCGAACGGTCGCCGTGCCTGGGCCTGTGCGAACGGGCCCCGGCGGCCTTGGTTGTCCGGGCGGGCGCCCCGGCCGGTCCGGCGCAGGAAGACCTCCCAGCCCGTCCGGCGTCCGAGGACGAGGCCGTCCAGGCCGGCAGCGGGAGTCCGGGGGCGGCAGCCCCCGGGGACGGGACCGGGAAGGGGCCGCGGGGGCGGAACACCCTCCACGCGACGGCCGTATGCGCCCCCGCGACCCCGGACACGGCAGTCCAGACCGCCACCGCCCCCGAATCGGCCCCCACCGAGCCCGCCCCCGCCCTGGCGGTCCCCCAGGCCGGCGACCCCGCCCTCGTCCTCCTCGAACGCATCGGCACCACCGACCCCGCCTCCCTCGACGACTACCGCGCCCACGGCGGCTACACCGCCCTCCGCCGCGCCTTCGACCTCGGCCCCGCCGCCGTCATCCGCGAGGTCACCGACGCCGGCCTGGTCGGCCGCGGCGGCGCCGCCTTCCCCACCGGCCGCAAGTGGCAGGCGACGGCCGCCCAGCCCGACCACCCGCACTACCTCGTCTGCAACGCCGACGAATCCGAACCCGGCACCTTCAAGGACCGCGTCCTCATGGAGGGCGACCCGTACGCCCTGATCGAGGCGATGACGATCGCGGGCTACGCGACCGGCGCCCACCGGGGCTACCTCTACCTCCGCGGCGAGTACCCCCGCGCCCTCGCCCGCCTCACCCACGCCGTCGCGCAGGCCCGCACCCGCGGCCTCCTCGGCGACGACGTCCTCGGCCAGGGCTACGCCTTCGACATCGAGATCCGGCGCGGCGCCGGCGCGTACGTCTGCGGCGAGGAGACGGCCCTGTTCAACTCCATCGAGGGCCACCGCGGCGAGCCCCGCTCCAAACCGCCGTTCCCCGTCGAGAAGGGCCTGTTCGGCAGGCCCACGGTCGAGAACAACGTGGAGACCCTGGTCAACGTCCTCCCCATCCTGACCAGGGGCGCCCCGGCGTACGCCGCGATCGGCACGCCGACGTCCACCGGCCCGAAGCTGTTCTGCGTGTCCGGCAGCGTGGCCCGCCCCGGCGTCTACGAACTCCCCTTCGGCGCCACGCTCGGCGAGCTGCTCGCCCTCGCCGGGGTCCGCGACCACCTCCGCGCGGTCCTGCTCGGCGGCGCCGCGGGCGGTTTCGTCCGCCCCGACGAGCTGGACATTCCGCTCACCTTCGAGGGCACCCGCGAGGCGGGCACGACGCTCGGCTCCGGTGTCGTCATGGCCTTCGACGACACGGTGCCGCTCCCCCGCCTGCTCCTGCGCATCGCGGAGTTCTTCCGCGACGAGTCGTGCGGCCAGTGCGTGCCGTGCCGGGTCGGGACCGTACGCCAGGAGGAGGCCCTCCACCGGCTCGTCGGCCGCACCGGCGCCGACGCCGCCGACGACATCACCCTCCTGCGCGAGGTCGGCCGCGCGATGCGGGACGCCTCGATCTGCGGTCTGGGGCAGACCGCCTGGAACGCCGTGGAATCCGCCATCGACCGTCTGGGGGCCTACGAATGACCGCGATACCGCTCGGAGTGCCGCGCCGCCTGGTGGAGTTCACCCTGGACGGGCAGGAGGCCAGGGTCCCCGAGGGGTCCACGATCCTCGACGCCTGCCGGGCCGCCGGCAAGGACGTCCCGACGCTGTGCGAGGGCGACACGCTCACCCCGAAGAACGCCTGCCGGGTCTGCGTCGTGGACGTCGAGGGCGCCAGGACCCTCGCGCCCGCCTGCTCGCGGCGGGCCGAGCCGGGCATGGTGGTGCGCACGGACACCGAGCGCGCCCGGCACAGCCGCAAGGTCGTCCTCGAACTCCTCGCCTCCTCCGTCGACCTCTCCACCACCCCCGCCGTGGCCGGGTGGATCAAGGAGTACGAGGCGAAGCCCGACCGCTTCGGCCCGGACGCGGCCCGCGTCGAGGAGGAGCCCCGCGTCGACAACGACCTCTACGTGCGCGACTACGGCAAATGCATTCTGTGCTACAAGTGCGTGGACGCCTGCGGCGAGCAGTGGCAGAACAGCTTCGCCATCTCGGTGTCCGGCCGCGGCTTCGACGCCCGGATCTCGGTCGAGCACGACGGCCCGCTGCCCGACTCGGCGTGCGTGTACTGCGGCAACTGCATCGAGGTGTGTCCCACGGGCGCCCTGTCCTTCAAGTCGGAGTACGACATGCGGGCGGCGGGCACCTGGGACGAGGAGCGGCAGACACGGACGACGACCGTGTGCGCCTACTGCGGTGTGGGCTGCAACCTCACGCTCCACGTGCAGGACAATGACATCGTGAAGGTCACCTCTCCGCACGACAATCCGGTGACCCACGGCAACCTGTGCATCAAGGGCCGCTTCGGCTACCAGCACGTACAGAACCGGTACTGACCGGCACACCGACCGGCGCAAGGGGCACGAACATGGGACGAGTCACGGAACGACGCAAGGTGATCCGCGTACGGGACGGTGCGGTGTCCACCCGGCCGGACACGCTCGTCGCCGAGGAACCGCTGGAGATCCGGCTGAACGGCAAGCCCCTCGCGATCACGATGCGCACCCCGGGCGACGACTTCGCGCTCGCGGCCGGTTTCCTGGTCAGCGAGGGCGTCCTCGCCGAACAGGGCGACCTGCAGAACATCGTGTACTGCGCGGGCGCCACCGTCGACGGATCCAACACCTACAACGTGGTCGACGTGCGGACGGCCCCCGGCGTGCGCGTCCCGGACATCGCCCTGGAGCGGAACGTCTACACCACCTCGTCCTGCGGGCTGTGCGGCAAGGCGAGCCTGGACGCGGTGCGCACGACGGCCCGCTGGCCCATCGCCGACACTCCCCCGCTCCGCGTCGCCCCGGAACTGCTGGCCGAGCTGCCCGACCGGCTGCGCGCCTCCCAGCGGGTCTTCGACCGGACCGGCGGGCTGCACGCGGCGGCGCTGTTCACCGAGGACGGCGAGCTGGTGGACGTACGGGAGGACGTGGGCCGGCACAACGCGGTCGACAAGCTGGTCGGGCGCGCCCTGCAGAACGGCGGCCTGCCGTTGTCCCGTTCCGTCCTGCTGGTGTCCGGCCGGGCCTCCTTCGAGCTGGCGCAGAAGGCCGTGATGGCGGGCATCCCGGTGCTGGCCGCCGTGTCCGCGCCGTCCTCGCTGGCGGTGGACCTCGCCGCAGAGACGGGACTGACCCTGGTGGGCTTCCTGCGCGGCAGCTCCATGAACGTGTACGCGGGAGAGGACCGCGTCGCCCTGCGGGCCGCGGCCGTCCGGGGCTGATCCCGTCCCTGCCCGCGACACGGCGGCGGGGCCCCTGCCGGGCGGGGAGCGCCCCCTGCGCCCGAGGGGCCCCGCCTCGACCGCGCCGGGCGTCCGCGGTGCCCGGGGCACCCGGAACGCCCGGGGCGCTCAACCGGACCGGCTCCCGGTGGTGGCCGCCGCCCGCTCCGGGAGGCGCTGCTCCTCGGGCCGGACCGCCTCGGGGTCGTGCGAGCGCCGCTTGGCGATCACCGCGCAGACCATCAGCTGCATCTGGTGGAAGAGCATCAGCGGCAGTACCGCGAGCGAGGCCTGGGCGCCGAACAGGACGCTCGCCATGGGCAGCCCGGCGGCGAGCGACTTCTTGGACCCGGCGAACTGGATCGCGATGCGGTCCTCCCGCCCGAAGCCGAGCCCCTTCGCGCCGTACCAGGTCAGGAGCAGCATCACGGCCAGCAGCACCGCCTCGACGGCCAGCAGCCCGGCGAGGCGCACCGGGCTCACCTGGTGCCAGATGCCCTGGACCATGCCCTCGCTGAACGCGGTGTAGACGACCAGGAGGATCGAGCCGCGGTCGACGAGCCCGAGCACCTTCTTGTGCCGGGCGACGAAGCCGCCGATCCACCGGCGCAGCAGTTGCCCGGCCGCGAACGGCACCAGCAGTTGCAGCACGATCTCCACCAGCGAGTCGGCGGAGAACCCGCCTGCGCCCCCGCCCAGCAGGGCGGCGGCCAGCAGCGGTGTGACGACGATGCCGGCCAGCGAGGAGAAGGAGCCCGCACAGATGGCGGCGGGCACGTTTCCGCGGGCCATGGAGGTGAAGGCGATCGACGACTGGATGGTCGAGGGGACCAGGGTGAGGAAGAGCAGGCCCTGGTACAGGGGGTCGGTCAGGAACACCGGGACCAGACCGCGCGACGCGAGGCCGAGCAGCGGGAAGACGACGAAGGTGCAGGCCAGCACCGTGACGTGGAGCCGCCAGTGCCGTACGCCGTCCATCGCCTCACGGGTGGAGAGCCGGGCGCCGTAGAGGAAGAAGAGGAAGGCGATCGCTCCGGTGGAGGCGCCGGAGGCGACGTCGGCGCCCGTGCCGCGGGCCGGCAGCAGCGCGGCGAGGCCCACCGTGCCGAGCAGCAGCAGGACGTACGGGTCGATCGGCATCCAACGCGGCCGGCTCAGGCGTCTCACGGTGCTCCACTTGCTCGCTGCTCACTCGTTCTCGCTCGGTTCCCGTGGGGTCACGGGTCCCCGCCCCATCGTGCTCCCCCGTCCGGCGATCGGGAATCCGGTATACCGCTCTGACTGTCATCACGATCTCCGATCACCGCTAGTCTGGCGCCATGTACGACCCCTCCCATCTGCGCACGTTCCTGTCGGTGGCGCAGACGCTGAGCTTCACGCAGGCCGCCCGGCGGCTCGGCCTGCGTCAGTCGACGGTGAGCCAGCACGTGCGGCGGCTGGAGGACGCCACCGGACGGCAGCTGTTCAGCCGGGACACGCACTCCGTGGAGCTGACGGAGGACGGGGAGGCGATGCTCGGGTTCGCGCGCCGGATCCTGGAGGTGCACGAGCAGGCGACGGCCTTCTTCACGGGCACCCGGCTGCGCGGACGGCTGCGGTTCGGGGCGTCCGAGGACTTCGTGCTGACCCGGCTGCCGGAGATCCTGGAGGGCTTCCGGCACGACCACCCCGAGGTGGACCTGGAACTGACGGTGGAGCTGTCGGGGACGCTGCACGAGCGGCTCGCGGCCGGGAAGCTGGACCTGGTGCTCGCCAAGCGGCGGCCCGAGGACCCGCGGGGCGAGCCGGTGTGGAGCGACCGGCTGGTGTGGATCGGCGCGGAGCGGCTGCGTCTCGAACCGGACCGCCCGGTGCCGCTCATCGTCTATCCCCCGCCGGGCATCACCCGCGCGCTCGCGCTGGAGGCCCTGCAGCGGGAGGGCCGCGCGTGGCGCGTCGCGTGCACCAGCGGCAGCCTCAACGGCCTGATCGCGGCCGCCCGTGCGGGCCTGGGCGTGATGGCGCACTCGCGCGGCCTCGTTCCGCCCGGTCTCGTGCGGGTGCCGGAGCGGGCCGGGCTGCCGGAGCTGGGCGGCGTCGACTTCGTGCTGGTGCACGGCAGGCACCGCCCTTCGGCGCAGGGCGCCGCCAACGCGCTGGCGGCGGCGGTCCTGGCGGGCGGGGACCGGCTGCACCGGCCTCAGCGCACGGGCCTCGGGTAGGTGAGCTGCTTGACCCGGCGCAGGAACAGCGACGCCTCCACGTGGTGGACGCCCTCCAGGCGGCCGAGCGGACCGCTGAGGTAGGCGTACAGGCCGGCGGTGTTGCGGGCGACCGCGGTGGCGACGATGTTGGACGGGCCCGCGGTGGCGGCGGCGTGGGCGATCTCGTCGTGGGCGGCGAGGGCCTCGCCGACCCGGTGGAGGGCGGCCGGGCTGGTGGTGAGCCACAGGACGGCGGCGGTCGGGTAACCGAGGATCTCCGAGTGGTACTCCACGTCGATGTACACGGCACCGGAGCCGAGCAGCGCGGACAGCCGGCGTTTGACCGCGGACTCGGAGCGCCCGGTCGCGCGTTGCAGCTCGGGGTGGCCGGCCCGCCCGTCGCGTTCCAGGACGGCGAGCAGCGGCTCGTCCTCGGGGTCGATGCGGGCCGGTCCGGGCGGCACGGGGCCGGTGCGGGGGCGCAGGGCCGCGACCTGTTCGTCGGTGAGCACGCCGAACTTGCGGAGCCAGCCGGTGGGTCCGCCGTAGAAGCGGTGCAGGATCTGGTGGGCGTGGATCTCCAGGACCCGCGGAGTGCGCGGCAGTTTGCCCAGGAGCAGGTCGTCCCGGTCGCCGGCGGTGCGCGGCCGGGTGCCGAAGATGATCTCGGTGCCGCCGGCCGCCAGCCCGACCCAGCTCGTGTCGGGCCGTTTGGCGAGGGCGTCCGCGACGGCCAGGGCGCTGTCGGGGACGCAGCGCAGCCGCATCGTCCAGTGGTCCTGGCCGAGGACCCCGGCGTCCCGGACCGCGACCACGCGCAGCCCGCCCTCGGCGCACAGCCTGCGGTAGCGGCGGGCGACGGTCTGGTCGGAGACGCCGAGCACCGCGCCGATGCGGCTGAAGGAGGCGCGGCCGTTCACCTCCAGGGCGTCCAGCAGCCGCAGGTCGAGTTCGTCGAAGGTGTCGGATTCCATCCGCATGCCGGCCACTTCCCTCGGATTCCGCCGCCGCACCGCCGTGAACCGGTGCGATCGGCCGGGCGGTCCCCATCGTACGGAGGGACACAACGACGCAGGACACGGGAGAAGACGGAACATGCGTACATGGGGACCGCTCACGGCGGTGTGCCTGGGGACGTTCATGCTGCTGCTGGACGTGACGATCGCGGTCGTCGCGCTTCCGGACATGGCCAGGGGGCTGCACGCGTCGCTGAGCGACCTGCAGTGGGTGATGGACGGCTACGCGCTGGCGCTGGCCGCGCTGCTGCTGGGGCTGGGGGCCGCGGCCGACGCCCTGGGGCGGCGCCGGGTGCACGTGGCGGGCGTGGTGCTGTTCGCGGTGGCGTCGCTGCTGTGCGGGCTGGCCACGGGGCCGGGGATGCTGGTCGCGGCGCGCGGACTGCAGGGGGTGGGCGCCGCGGCGATGTTCGCGACCACCCTGCCGCTGCTCGGCTCGGTCTACCGGGGCCGCCAGAGGTCGATGGCGCTCGGCGTGTGGGGCGCGGTCAGCGGTGCGGCGGCGGCCGTGGGGCCGGTGCTGGGCGGGCTGCTGACCGACGGGCCGGGCTGGCGGTGGATCTTCTGGGTGAACCTGCCGGTGAGCGTGGTGGCGATCTGGCTGACGCTGCGCGTGGTGCCGGAGTCGCGCGGGGCGGCCGGTCGCCGCGTGGACCGGGCGGGTACGGCGGCCTTCGCGGCGTTCGCCGCAGCGCTGACGTACGGGGCGGTGCGGGCCGGGTCGCACGGCTGGACGGAGCGCGGCACGTCGGCCGCCTTCGTGCTCGCGGTGGTGGCGCTGGGCGCGTTCGTCGTGGTGGAGTGCCGGGTCGCGGATCCGCTGCTCGATCCGCGGTTGTTCCTGCGGCCCGCGTTCTCGGGCGTGATGCTGGGCGCGCTGGCCTTCAACGCGGCGGCGTTCGGGGTGATGGCGTACACCTCCCTGTGGCTGCAGACGCTGCTCGGGATGAGCCCGGTGCGGGGCGGCCTGGTGTTCGTGTGGCTGTCGCTGGCGTCGTTCGTGGTGGCCGCGGCGGGCGGGCGGCTGCTGCACGGGGTGCCGGCGCGGCTGACCATCGGGGGCGGGCTGCTGCTGATCGCGGCCGGGCAGTTCTGCATGGCGTTCCTGGACGCGGGCTCGACCGCGTCGGCCCTGGTGCCGGGGCTGCTGCTGGTGGGGGTCGGGACGGGTCTGGTCTCGCCCGGGATCGCGGGTGCGGCGCTGTCGGCGGTCCCGGCGGAGCGGGCCGGGATGGCCGGGGGCGCGGTCAACACCTTCCGGCAGCTCGGGTACGCGCTCGGCATCGCCGTGTTCGGCACGGTGCTGACCTCGCGGATGGAGGGCACGCTGCCGCACGACGCGGCGCACGGTCTGGCGGGCGGCGCGGCGGGCGCCCTGCGGGGCGTGTTCGGGGAGCACGCGCTGCGGGCCGCGTTCGCCTCCGGGCTGAACGCGGCGGCGGCGACCGCGGGCGCGGTCGCGGCGGTCGCCGGGGTCCTGGTACTCGTCCTGGTCCGGGCCGGGGGCGACGGCCGGGGCACCGGTGCGACACCGTCCGCGGTGCCCGTGCCGAAGGGCGAGGAGGCCGCTCCGGCCGCCTCGTACCGGCGGTAGGCGGGTCGTACAGATTCGGTGGAGATTACGGCACCGAACCTTACTCAACCGTCAGGAAAGTGTCCGACCCTTCCCCATGTGAGCGCATTTCCTCTCGCTGACCAGCGCGGACATGGGCCCTGTTCCCCTTTGCCGCCCCTCCCGCCCCCGCGTCGGGTGGGGTAGCTTTCACCGCCGTGCGGGGGCGTCGTCGGAAAGCGGGGAGTGGGTTTGCGCGAGTTCACCAGTCCTCCGTCGACGTTGGCACCACCGGTGGGCGGTCTGGCCGACGTCGTCTTCCAGCACGCCGAGGAGGATCCCCGGCACATCGCCCTCGGCCGCAAGGACGACGCCGGGCAGTGGCGGGACGTCACCGCGGGCGCCTTCCGCGACGAGGTGCTGGCCCTCGCCAAGGGGCTGCTCGCGCAGGGCGTCCGCTTCGGCGACCGGGTCGCCATCATGTCCCGCACGCGGTACGAGTGGACCCTCTTCGACTTCGCCCTGTGGACGATCGGTGCCCAGGTGGTGCCCGTCTACCCGACCTCGTCGGCCGAGCAGTGCATGTGGATGCTGTACGACGCCGAGGTCACGGCGGCGGTCGTGGAGCACGAGGACCACGCGATGACGATCGCCACGGTCATCGACCGGCTGCCGCACCTGCGCGGGCTGTGGCAGCTCGACGCCGGTGCCGTCCAGGAGCTGTACGACGCGGGCGCGCACCTCAACGACGAGGTGGTCCACCGGCACCGCAAGGCGGTGACGCCGGAGTCGGTCGCCACCGTCATCTACACCTCGGGCACCACCGGCCGGCCCAAGGGCTGCGTCCTGACCCACGGCAACTTCATGTGGGAGGCGGACACCGTCATCGAGCGCTGGGAGCCGGTGTTCCACTCCAGGCGGGGCGAGGAGGTGGCGACGCTGCTGTTCCTGCCGCTCGCGCACGTCTTCGGGCGGATGGTGGAGGTCGCCGCGATCCGCGGCCGGGTCCGCTTCGGCCACCAGCCGCAGCTCAACGCCGCGGCCCTGCTGCCCGACCTGGCGGCCTTCCGGCCGACCTTCATCCTGGCCGTGCCCTACATCTTCGAGAAGGTGTTCAACGCGGCGCGGCGCAAGGCCGAGAAGGAGGGGAAGGCGGGTCCCTTCGAGAAGGCCGTCGACGTGGCCGTGAAGTACGCCGAGGCGGTGGAGGCGAGGGCCTGGGGAACCGGCCCGGGCCCCTCGGCGGGGCTGCGGATGCAGCACCAGCTCTTCGACAAGCTCGTCTACTCCAAGGTGCGGGCGGCGATGGGCGGGCGCATCCGCAACGCCATGTCGGGCGGCTCGGCGATGGACCGGCGCCTCGGGCTGTTCTTCGCGGGCGCGGGTGTGCAGATCTACGAGGGCTACGGCCTGACCGAGTCCACGGCGGCCGCCACCGCCAACCCGCCCGAGCGCACCCGCTACGGCACCGTGGGGCAGCCCGTGCCGGGCGTCACCGTGCACATCGCGGACGACGGCGAGATCTGGCTGAACGGCGACAACGTCTTCGAGGGCTACCTGAACAACCCGAAGGCCACCGACGAGACCCTGCACGACGGCTGGCTGGCCACCGGCGACCTGGGCTCCCTGGACGAGGACGGCTACCTCACCATCACCGGCCGCAAGAAGGAGATCCTGGTGACCTCCGGCGGCAAGAGCGTCTCCCCGGGGCTGCTGGAGGAGCGGGTGCGCGATCATCCGCTGGTCAACCAGTGCATCGTGGTCGGCAACGACCGCCCCTACGTCGCCGCCCTGATCACCCTCGACCACGAGGCGGTCGAGCACTGGCTGACGATGCGCAACAAACCGCGGATGTCCCCGGCCGAGCTGGTGCACGACGCCGACCTGGAGACGGAGGTGCGGCGCGCGGTCGTCGCGGCCAACACGCTGGTCTCCCAGGCCGAGTCGATCCGCACCTTCCGCATCCTCGCCCAGCCGTTCACCGAGGAGCACGGGCTGCTGACGCCCTCGCTGAAGCTCAAGCGCAAGGCCATCGAGAACGCCTACGGCACCGAGGTCGAGGCACTTTACCGAGCGTGATTCCCACGGTCGGGAATGCGCGAGTTCCACGGTCAGGAATGCGCGGGGGCTCGTGATCGTTGACGATGGGAGTAGCACCTGACCACAACCGAAGGATCAAGAGCTCGTGAGCAGCAAGGTCCCCCCGATCATCCTGAACAACGGCGTCGAGATGCCGCAGCTTGGCTTCGGCGTCTGGCAGGTGCCGGACGACGAGGCGGAGACCGCCGTCGCCCAGGCGCTGGAGGCCGGGTACCGCAGCATCGACACAGCGGCGATCTACGGCAATGAAGAGGGCACCGGCAGGGCGATCGCCGCCTCCGGCGTGGCCCGCGAGGACCTCTTCGTCACCACCAAGCTCTGGAACAGCGACCAGGGGTACGACTCCACGCTCCGTGCCTTCGACACCTCGCTGGCGAAGCTGGGCCTGGAGTACCTGGACCTCTACCTGATCCACTGGCCCACGCCGGCCAAGGACACCTACGTCGACACCTACAAGGCGTTCGAGAAGCTGCTCGCCGACGGCCGGGTCCGGGCCATCGGCGTGTCCAACTTCCTGCCGGAGCACCTGGAGCGGCTGACCGCCGAGACGTCGGTGATCCCGGCCGTCAACCAGATCGAGCTGCACCCCCACCTCCAGCAGCACGCCGCCCGCGAGGTGCACGCGGAGAAGGGCATCGCCACCGAGGCCTGGTCCCCGCTCGGTTCCGGCAAGGGCATCCTGGACATCCCCGCGATCGTCGCGATCGCCCAGAAGCACGGGCGCACCCCGGCCCAGGTCGTGCTGCGCTGGCACCTCCAGCTCGGCAACGTGGTGATCCCCAAGTCCGTGACGCCGTCCCGGATCAAGGAGAACATCGACGTGTTCGGCTTCTCCCTGGACACCGAGGACCTCGCGGCGATCAGCGCGCTGAACGAGGACCGGCGGCTCGGTCCCGACCCGGCGGAGTTCAACGCCTGAGCATGCCACCCGCGTAGGGGCCCGGCCGTACGGACGGCCGGGCCCCTACGCACGGTGTCAGTTGGGCTGCCCCAGCGGCCGTACCACCACGGTGTTGACGTCGACCCCGGCGGGCTGTCCCATGGCCCAGACGACCGAGTCGGCGATCTGGTCGGCGGTGAGCAGGTCCCCGGGCGGCAGAGCGCCGTTGCCGTCCCAGAACGGGGTCTCCACCCGGCCGGGCGCGATCAGGGTGACGCCCACGCCCCACTGCGTCACCTCCCGCCGGGTGTTCTCGGCGAGACCGGTCACCGCCCACTTGGTGGCGCCGTAGATGTTGCCCGGCGTGTTCACGAAGCCCGCGACGCTGCCCACCAGCACGATCCGCCCCCGGCTCTCCCGGAGCGCGTCGATGGACGCCCTGATCAGCAGGGCCGGGCCCAGCACGTTGGTCAGCACCATCTCGGTCCAGCCCGCCGGGTCGCCCTCGGCGACCGAGTCGTGGGTGGCGAAGCCGGCGTTGGCGACGACCGTGTCGAGCCGGCCGAACCGCTTCAGCGTGGCCTCGACCGCGGCGGCCACGTCTCCGTGGTCGGCGGCGTTGCCGCGGATCGTCAGGAGGCCCTCCGGGTCACCGAGTTCCGCGCCGAACGCCCGCAGTCGCTCCTGCCCGCGTCCCGTGACGGCCACCCGCTGCCCCGATTCCAGCAGCCGCCGGGCGACGGCCGCCCCGATGCCGCTGCCGCCGCCGGTGATGAGCGTGACCGCTGTGTCGCTCATGATTCCCCCCTGTCTGTACGTGTCTCTCACGGACGGCGGCAGTCCATCACGTGGAGCGCTCTCGAAGTCAAGCGCCGCCCTCAGACCGGTCGCACCGCCGTGTACACGGTGTGCGCCACCAGCACGAACACGTCCGGGCGGCGGTGCACGCCCGCCTCGTCGGCGGGGTCGAGCAGCCGGTCCAGGGTGGTGCGGTCGTCGCCGTCGAGGCTCTCGCCGAGGCGCTCGCGCAGCCGGGACAGGGACGTGGCGACGTAGTCGCGGGTCGCGGCGGTGACGGGCGCGGGCAGGTCGAGCAGGAAGCTGCGGGTGCCGGTGTGCTCGAGTCCGGCGGCGGACAGCATCGCGGGCCAGTCCTCGGTCTCGGCGACGGAGCCCGGCAGGTCCGCGCGCATCGCGGTGAAGGCGTCCTCCTCCACGGCGCGGAGCCTGGCCTGGAACCCGGGACGTCCGATGCCGATGTCGCGGGGCAGGAAGCGGGCGGTCAGTCCGCCCTCCAGGACCGCCAGCGTGCCGCCGGGTGCCAGGTGCCCGCCGAGGGCGGCGAGGGCCGCGCGCTGGTCGGGCAGGTGGTGCACGCTCTGGGCGGCCCACATCAGGTCGGCGGGGTAGTCGAGGTCGGCCAGCGCGCCGGGCAGGTCGCCGGCGAGGGTGCCGAAGCGGTCGGCGAACCCGAGCCGCTCGGCGCGGGCGCGGGCCCGCTCCAGCAGCGGGGCGGCGCCGTCGGCGGCGACGACACGGGCGCCGGGGAAGGTCTCGGCGAACAGGCTGCTGACGACGCCGGGGCCGCTGCCGACGTCCACGACCAGGCCGGGTTCGGTCACCTCCCGGGCCAGCCATGCCAGGGCCTGCCGGTACAGCGGCGCGTACAGCTCCGCCTGCGCCTCCAGGTGCGGGGCCATCTCGGCCCAGTCGATCTCACCGTGGTCGTGTGTCATGCCGGTCAGCCTCCCGTTCGCGGTGCCGTCAGGGTGCGACGACCCGCCGCCCGGGGGCAACCGGTGTTGCCGGTCCCGCAAAAACGGGGGCGGACCACCGGGGCCCGGCGCGCAGGTCCGGGCCCCGGGGCTCACCCGCGCGAGGTGCGCGGGCGTGCGCTCACGACAGGGGCGGGTAGGCGTTCTTCATCAGCTCCTGGAACTGGGCGGAGAACCACTTCCCGGAGATCGGGGCGTCCGGCAGCGCGCCCGAGGGGCTGTTCCCGTTGCGCGCGTTGCCCTCATAGGTGGGGTCGCACATCCGGTCGAAGCCCTTGCCCTCGTCGTTGTCGATCGCCTTGCTGGCGCCGTCGGACTCGCCCGGGGGCTTCATCCAGACGTACGCGTCGATCCCGGCGGCGGGACTGGCCTGCGGACGCTCGCCGAGGCCGGCTCCGGACTGGTTGCACCAGTTGCCGGGGTGGATGCGCCGGTCGAAGCGGCCGCCGTCCACGTAGGCGTCGACGCTGGTCTGCGGACCGGGTCCGGCGGGCCGGGCCGAACCGCCCCAGCCGTTGCGGGAGGTGTCGATCAGCATGCCGATGCCGGAGTCGAAGCCCTTGGAGACCAGCTCGTTGCGGAAGGCCTGGGCGAAGGACAGCTCGTCCACGTACCGGTTCCAGTCGACCCACTTCGACTGGCGCACGGAGGTCCCGTTGACGCTGTCGTCGATGCCGAAGTTCTCCTCCTTCAGCGCGCTGTAGTTGGCGGTGTTGGTGATGAAGCCGTGCACGTCGCCGACGGTGGCGCCCTCGGCGGTGGCGGCCTGCTTGATCACGTCGGCGCTGGCGCCGAAGTTGTCGTCCCAGCCGATCCAGCCGTGGTGGCCGGCGTCGATGTAGTTGTAGACGTTGGGCACGTCGCCCAGTTGGGCCAGGGCGTAGCCGACGCCCTTCACGTAGTTGCCGTTGGCCTTCATGGTGTCGCACGCGGGCACGGCCGTGGGACGGCTGCCGGTGTTGGTCACGAGGTTGGGCAGCGAGTCGATCTCGACGGTGGTGACGATCCGCAGCGAGGCGTACTTGGAGTCGCCGAGGATCTCCTTGATCGGGTCGATGTACTCGGTCTTGTACCGGTCGATCTCGGTCGGGCCCAGCTCACCGTTGGAGGCGAGCGCGGAGCAGTCGCGTCCCGGCAGGTTGTAGATGACGAGTTGGACGACCATCTCGCCGGAGCCCTTCTGCTCCAGCGCCGCGTCCAGGTGGTCGCGCAGGCTCATGCCGCCGTTGACGCCCTCGATGGCGGCGGTCCGGTCGAGCCACACACCGGTCGGCTCGTTCGCGATGCGGTTCCCGCCGGGCTCGGCGGCGGCGTTGGCGGACCACTCGGGGTTCACGTAGACCTTGGCGCCGTCATAGGGGTTGTCCACCCGGGCGGACGGGCCGGTGGGGTCGGTCGGGTCCGTCGGGTCGGTGGGGTCCGTGGGGTCGGTTCCGCCGTCGGTGTTGCAGGTCACGCCGTTGAGGGTGAAGGTGGCCGGGATCGCGTTGCTGCCGCTGTAGGTCCCCTGGAAACCGAAGCTCGCCGAGCCGCCCGTGGACAGGGTGCCGTTGTAGGACTCGTTGGTCACGGTGACGGCGGCGCCGCTCTGACTGATCTTCGCGTTCCAGCCGTTGGTGACCTTCTGACTGCCGGCGTACGTCCACCCCAGGGACCAACTGGACGTGGCGGCACCGTTGTTGGTGACGGTCACGGCAGCGGTGAATCCGCTTCCCCAGTCGTTCTGCACCTGGTAGTCGACGGTGCAGGCGGCGGCCGCGGCTCCGGCGCTCGCGGAATGGGCGGCCAGTGCCGTGCCGGAGGCGCCGGCGACCAGGGTCAGGGCGGCGAGCATCGCGGTTCTGGTACGGATCATGAGTGCGGGTTCCTTCTTTCGTGGGGGAGCTGCTGTCGTCCGGGCCGCACCTGCGCGGCGCGGCCCACTGCCGATCGGCCTGGGGGTGCCGTCTGATCGGAGGTCAGGAACGACCCGCGGGCACGGGGGTACTGCCCGCGGGGTGAGCGATCCGGCCCACGGGCCGGCGAGGCGTCGGACACGTAGCGGCCACGGCTGCGGCAACGGCTAAAAGTCCTGAACGCGGAAGGTGGAACGGGGGGTGGCGCATGAGCGACTCCTTGCAGTTCGGGCGCGCCGTGACGGACGCGTCGACTGGTGGAACCGCTCCCACTGGTGCAGTGAACGTAGCGCCAAGTGACGGCAAAGAACAGAGGAGTTACCGACTTTCTGCCGCCAGGACCTGTCGAATCTTTTCGACTGTTCACACATCTTGACCCCTCCTGGCGCCCTCTCCACTATGGGAGCGCTCCCACTGGTTCAAGGCTTGTTGCTCCTCCTCCCCCCTCCCCGAGCCGCAAGGAGGAACCAGCACCATGCATCCCGGACACCGCCACAGACGCCGCACCGCGCGGCGCTGGTGGACCGCCGCCCTGGCGGCCCTCGCACTTCCCCTCACGATGCTGGGCACCAGCGCGGCCCCCGCCCAGGCGGCCGCGCTCCAGTGCAGCGTGGACTACAGGACCAACGACTGGGGCTCCGGCTTCACCGCCGAGCTGACGCTGACCAACCGGGGCCCCGACGCCATCGACGGCTGGACCCTGACGTACTCCTACACGGGCGACCAGAAGCTGACCAACGGCTGGAGCGGCACCTGGTCGCAGTCCGGCCGGAACGTCACCGTGCGCAACGCGTCGTACAACGCGCGGATCGCCGCCGGGGCCGCCGTCTCCACCGGCGGTCAGTTCACGTACAGCGGCAGCAACGCCGCGCCGACCGACTTCGCGGTCAACGGCACCTCCTGCGCCGGCGCCCACCAGCCGCCGATCACGGTCCTGACCAGCCCGGAGGCCGGCGCGGTCTACTCGCAGGGCGAAGCGGTTCCGCTGGCGGCCACGTCGGCGGCGGCCGACGGCGCCACGATCAGCAAGGTGGAGTTCTACGACGACACCACCCTGCTCGGCACCGACACGAGCGCGCCCTACACGCACGCGGCCACGGGCTTGGCCGTGGGCAGTCATTCCCTGGTGGCGAAGGCCTACGACAGCACGGGCGCCTCCGCGAGCTCCACGCCGGTCGGCATCACCGTCGCCTCGGGACCGACCGTGGTCGCCTCCCCCGGTCAACTGGGCGTCCAGCAGGGCAAGTCGGCGACCTACGACGTCAAGCTCTCACAGCAGCCGACGGCGAACGTGACCGTCACGACCACCCGGGCGAGCGGCAACACGGGCCTCACGCTCACCGGCGGCGCCAGCCTCACCTTCACCCCGTCGAACTGGGACACTGCCCAGCGGGTGACCGTCTCGGCGGACGCCTCCGGCAGCGGCTCGGCGGTCTTCGAGTCGACGGCACCCGGCCACGGCAAGGCCGCGGTCACCGTCACGCAGCTGGCGGCGGCGAAGGACTACGACGCCCGCTTCCTGGAGCTGTACGGCAAGATCACCGATCCGGCGAACGGCTACTTCTCCCCCGAGGGCATCCCGTACCACTCGGTCGAGACGCTGATCGTCGAGGCACCGGACCACGGCCACGAGACCACGTCCGAGGCGTACAGCTACCTGCTGTGGCTCCAGGCCATGTACGGCAAGGTGACCGGCGACTGGGAGAAGTTCAACAACGCCTGGGAGATCATGGAGAAGTACATGATCCCCACCCACGCCGACCAGCCGACCAACTCCTCGTACAACGCCTCCAAGCCGGCGACCTACGCGCCCGAGCTGGACACGCCGAGCGCGTACCCGGCACCGCTGGACGGCACCGTGCCCGTGGGCGCGGACCCGATCGCGGGCGAACTGAAGTCGGCGTACGGCACGGACGACGTGTACGGCATGCACTGGCTCCAGGACGTCGACAACACCTACGGCTACGGCAACTCGCCCGGCAAGTGCGAGGCGGGGCCCTCCGACACCGGCCCGTCGTACATCAACACCTTCCAGCGCGGCGCGCAGGAGTCGGTGTGGGAGACGGTGCCGCAGCCGACCTGCGACGCGTTCAAGTACGGCGGGAAGAACGGCTACCTGGACCTGTTCACCGGTGACGCCTCCTACGCCAAGCAGTGGAAGTTCACCAACGCCCCGGACGCCGACGCGCGCGCCGTGCAGGCCGCGTACTGGGCGGACATCTGGGCCGGCGAGCAGGGCAGGAGCGACGAGATCTCCGCGACCCTCGGCAAGGCCGCGAAGATGGGCGACTACCTGCGCTACGCCATGTTCGACAAGTACTTCAAGAAGGTCGGCGACTGCGTGGGGCCGGCGAACTGCCCGGCCGGCACCGGCAAGGACTCCTCGCACTACCTGCTGTCCTGGTACTACGCCTGGGGCGGCGCGGTCGACACCTCGGCGGGCTGGGCCTGGCGCATCGGCTCCAGCCACACCCACGGCGGCTACCAGAACCCGCTGGCGGCCTACGCGCTGAGTACCGACGCCGACCTGAAGCCCAAGTCGGCGACCGGCGCGTCCGACTGGGCCAAGTCCCTCGACCGGCAGCTGGAGTTCTACCGCTGGCTGCAGTCCGACGAGGGCGCCATCGCGGGCGGCGCGACCAACAGCTGGGCGGGCCGCTACGCGACTCCGCCGGCCGGTACGCCGACCTTCTACGGCATGTACTACGACGAGAAGCCGGTGTACCACGACCCGCCGTCCAACCAGTGGTTCGGCTTCCAGGCGTGGTCCATGGAGCGGGTCGCCGAGTACTACCAGCAGAGCGGTGACGCGGACGCCAAGGCGGTCCTGGACAAGTGGGTCGGCTGGGCGCTGTCCGAGACGACCGTCAACCCGGACGGCACCTTCCGGATCCCCTCGACGCTCCAGTGGTCCGGACAGCCCGACACCTGGAACGCGTCGTCCCCGGGGGACAACGCCGGCCTGCACGTCACGGTCGCGGACTACACCGACGACGTCGGTGTGGCGGCGGCGTACGCCAAGACCCTGACGTACTACGCCGACCGCTCGGGCGACACCGAGGCGGCCTCGACCGCCAAGGCGCTGCTCGACGGCATGTGGGAGAACAACCAGGACGCGCTCGGCATCGCCGTCCCGGAGACCCGCGCCGACTACAACCGCTTCGACGACGGGATCTACGTCCCGAGCGGCTGGAGCGGCACCATGCCGAACGGCGACACGGTCGACGCGTCGTCGACCTTCGCCTCGATCCGGTCCTTCTACCAGGACGACCCGGCCTGGTCGAAGATCGAGAGCTATCTCCAGGGCGGTGCCGCGCCCACGTTCACGTACCACCGGTTCTGGGCCCAGGCGGACATAGCCCTCGCCATGGGTTCGTACGCGGAACTCCTGGAATAGCCCCGCCGGACGTTCCGCGTGCACGGTCCCGTCACCGGACGACGGGACCAACCGACCGGGCGGCACCGGCCACACCGGAGCCGCCCGGTCCTCGCATGTTCTGTTCCTGACGGAAGGACGGTTCCCCACCGTGCGAAGAACCCGGATCCTCACCGCATTGCTGGCCCTCGCGGCCGGGCTGCTCGTGGGCGGCCCGCCCACGGCGCTGGCCGCCGACGCCCCGAAGCCGGCCCTCACCGCCGACAGTTACACCTGGAAGAACGCCCGCATCGACGGCGGCGGCTTCGTCCCCGGCATCGTCTTCAACCGGACCGAGAAGGACCTGGCCTACGCCCGCACCGACATCGGCGGCGCCTACCGCTGGCAGGAGGCGTCCCACACCTGGACGCCGCTGCTCGACCACGTCGGCTGGGACGACTGGGGCCACACCGGCGTGGTCGGCATCGCCTCCGACTCCGTCGATCCCGACCGGGTGTACGCGGCGGTCGGCACCTACACCAACGACTGGGACCCCGGCAACGGCGCGGTGCTGCGCTCGGCCGACCGGGGTGCGACCTGGGCGAAGACGGACCTGCCGTTCAAGCTGGGCGGCAACATGCCGGGCCGCGGGATGGGCGAGCGCCTGGCCGTCGACCCGCACGACAACGACGTGCTCTACCTCGGCGCGCCCAGCGGCCACGGCCTGTGGCGGTCCACCGACGCGGGGGTCACCTGGTCCGAGGTGAAGGCGTTCCCGAACCCGGGCAATTACGCGCAGGACCCGGGCGACACGTCCGGCTACGCCTCCGACAACCAGGGCATCACCTGGGTCACCTTCGACGAGTCGACGGGCGGCGCGGGTCAGGCCACGGGGACGGTCTACGTCGGGGTCGCCGACAAGGAGAACGCGGTCTACCGCTCGACGGACGCGGGCGCGACGTGGGAGCGGCTCGCCGGGCAGCCCACGGGGTACCTGGCCCACAAGGGCGTGCTGGACGCGGAGAACGGCTACCTGTACCTCGCCTACAGCGACACGGGCGGCCCGTACGACGGCGGCAAGGGCCGGCTGTACCGGTACGCGACCGCGACCGGCACCTGGACGGACATCAGCCCGGTCGCGGAGGCGGACACGTACTTCGGCTTCGGCGGCCTGACCGTCGACCGGCAGCACCCGGGGACGGTGATGGCGACGGCGTACAGCTCGTGGTGGCCGGACACGCAGATCTTCCGCTCGACGGACAGCGGCGCCACGTGGACCCAGGCCTGGAGCTACACGTCGTACCCGAACCGCGAGAACCGCTACACGATGGACGTGTCGTCGTCCCCGTGGCTCACCTGGGGCGCGAACCCGACGCCGCCCGAGCAGACGCCGAAGCTGGGCTGGATGACGGAGGCGCTGGAGATCGACCCGTTCGACTCGGACCGGATGATGTACGGGACGGGCGCCACGGTCTACGGCACGGAGAACCTGACCGACTGGGACGAGGAGGGCGGCACCTTCGCCGTCGCGCCGATGGTGCGCGGCCTGGAGGAGACGGCGGTCAACGACCTCGCCTCGCCCCCGTCCGGCGCCCCGCTGCTCAGCGCGCTCGGCGACATCGGCGGTTTCCGGCACACCAGCCTGACCGAGGTCCCGTCGATGATGTACACCTCGCCGAACTTCACCTCCACGACGAGCCTGGACTTCGCGGAGAAGAAGCCCGATGTCGTCGTCCGGGCGGGCGATCTCGACTCCGGTCCGCACATCGCGTTCTCCACGGACAACGGCGCCAACTGGTTCGCCGGCACCGACCCCTCGGGCGTCAGCGGCGGCGGCACGGTCGCGGCGGGCGCGGACGGCGACCGCTTCGTGTGGAGCCCGCAGGGCGCGGGCGTCCAGTACACGACGGGTTTCGGCACGTCCTGGCAGGCGTCGACGGGTATCCCGGCGGGCGCCGTCGTCGAGTCCGACCGGGTGGACCCCGCGACGTTCTACGGCTTCAAGTCCGGCACGTTCTACGTCAGTACGGACGGCGGCGCGACCTTCACCGCGTCGGCGGCGACCGGCCTGCCCACCGGTGACGGCGTCCGCTTCAAGGCGCTGCCGGGCGGGGAGGGCGACGTCTGGCTGGCGGGCGGTGCGGCGGACGGCCCGTACGGGCTGTGGCACTCGACGGACGGCGGCGCGCGCTTCACCAAGCTGGCGAACGTCGACGCGGCGGACACCGTCGGCTTCGGCAAGGCGGCCCCGGGCGCCTCCTACCAGACGCTGTTCA
Source organism: Streptomyces ardesiacus (assembly GCF_003112575.1). GTDB lineage: Bacteria > Actinomycetota > Actinomycetes > Streptomycetales > Streptomycetaceae > Streptomyces > Streptomyces ardesiacus. Next base: position 339,170 of record NZ_BEWC01000001.1, on the reverse strand, counting down.
CGAGCGCCGAGATCGGCGGCGTCCGCGGCATCTTCCGCTCCACGGACGAGGGCGCGAGCTGGACCCGTGTCAACGACGACGCCCACCAGTGGGGGTGGACCGGCGCCGCCATCACCGGCGATCCGCGGGTCTACGGCCGCGTGTACGTGGCGACCAACGGGCGGGGCGTCGTCTACGGCGACACCTCGGACACCGGCGGCCCCGGTCCGGGCCCCGGCCCCGATCCGGAGCCCACCGGCGCCTGCGAGGTGACGTACACGGTCACGAACCAGTGGTCGGGCGGCTTCCAGGCGGACGTCCGGCTCACCAACACCGGCGCCTCGGCCTGGAACGGCTGGTCCCTGGGCTGGTCGTTCCCCGGCGGCCAGCAGGTGACCCAGATGTGGAACGCCGAGCACACCCAGTCCGGCGCCGCGGTGACGGCGCGCAACGTGGGCTGGAACGCGGGGGTCGCGCCCGGCGCCTCGGTGAGCTTCGGGTTCACGGGGAGCTGGTCGGGGACCAACGCGGAACCGGCCGCGTTCTCGCTGGGCGGGCGGAGCTGCGGGGCCGGCTGAGCGCGGAGGGCGGGTCGGGAATCGCCGGGAGACCGGCCGTGCCCGACCCGCCCCGTGTTCAGGGCGTGTAGACCGACGGCCGCGGGGCCGTGGACATGCCCGCGCCGAGGAAGAAGCTCGGGTGCGGGGGCTGGTTGTATGCGGTGTTCTGCCAGGCCAGGGCGGTGCGGTACTGGGTGTCGTGGAGGAGGGTAGTGATGCGGGTGTCCGTGTCGTGGGGGCTGGAGTAGATGCGCAGGGCCTTGTTGTCCGACGTCCGCCAGACGACCTCCTCGCGCCAGTCGCCGAGGAGGTCCCCGGAGAGGACCGGGGTGGCCTTGGTGCCGTTGTTGGAGGCGACGCCGGAACCGGTGAGCAGACGGGTGTCGCCGGAGGTGCCGTACTTGTCGATGTGGGTGCCGTCGAGGAGTTCGCGGACGGTGTCGCCGTCCCACCAGGACAGGAAGTTGGTGCTGGAGGGCTTGCGGCTGCTCACGACGGTGCCCTTGGGGTCGCGGATGCCGCTCTCGGCGGACGACCAGGACTCGGCGCCCGCGCTGCCCGACCAGATGTCGCCCGAGACACCGCGGCCGTTGTCGCCGCTCGCACCGGTGGACCACAGGACCTGGCCGGTGCGCGCGTCCGCCATGTACGACGAGGGCTTCGAGCCGTCCTCGTCGACCTTGAACTCCTCCAGGCCCGCACGGGACGGGTCGAGGTCGCCGACGTGCATGGCGTCGCCGTGGCCGTTCTTGGTGGTCCACAGGGCGTAGCCGTTGTCGTCGACGGCCATCGCGCCGTACACGATCTCATCCTTGCCGTCGCCGTCGACGTCGGCGACGGAGAGCTGGTGGTTGCCCTGGCCGTCGTAGCCCTTGCCGCTGTTGGTGGAGGAGTTGGTGTCGAAGGTCCAGCGGCGGGTGAACCGGCCGTCGCGCCAGTCCCAGGCGGCGATCACGGTGCGCGTGTAGTAGCCGCGCGCCATGATCACGGAGGGGCGGGAGCCGTCCAGGTAGGCCGTGCCGGCCAGGAAGCGGTCGACGCGGTTGCCGTAGGAGTCGCCCCAGGAGGAGACCGTGCCGCGGGCGGGGACGTAGTCGACGGTGCCCAGGGCCTTGCCGGTGCGGCCGTCGAACATGCTGAGGTACTCGGGGCCCGACAGGACGTAGCCGCTGGAGTTGCGATGGTCGGCCGAGGAACTGCCGATGACCGCGCCGGTGCCGTCCTTGGTGCCGTCGGCCGTCTTCATGGCGACCTCGGCCCGGCCGTCGCCGTCGTAGTCGTACACCTGGAACTGGGTGTAGTGGGCGCCGGAGCGGATGTTGCGGCCCAGGTCGACGCGCCACAGGCGGGTGCCGTCCAGGCGTATGCCGTCGACGATCGTGTTGCCGGTGTAGCCGGACTGGGAGTTGTCCTTGGCGTTGGTCGGCTGCCACTTGAGGACGATGTCGAGGGCGCCGTCGCCGTCGAGGTCGCCGACGGAGGCGTCGTTGGCCTCGTAGGTGTAGGAGACGCCGTCGGGGGTGGTGCCGCCGGAGGGCGGGCCGACCGGCACGTCCTTGTAGCCGGCGCGGAACTGGACGGCGTGGACCGAGTCACCCTGCTCCGTGCCGTTGACGACCGCGCGGACCGTGTAGTCGGCCTGGGCGGGGGCGCCGGAGTGGAAGAAGGTGGTGGAACCGGTGACCGGGCCGGAGTTGACCTTCGTGCCGGCCCGGTAGACGTTGAACGCGACGTTGTCCGGGTCGGTGCCCAGCCAGCGCCAGCTCACCAGGTTCCCGGCGTCGGTGTGGACGCTGACGACACCCCGATCCAGGGCCTCGACCTGGCGCGCGGTGGCGGCCTCGGCGGTGTCCGGGGACAGCGTGGTCAGGCCCGCGCCGAGGAGTCCGGCGGCGGCGAGGGCCGCGGCCGGGGCGAGGGGGCGTCTGCGGTGGGGACGGGGGCGGGTGTGGGGGTGCCTCACGGGACGAACCTCCTGGAGGACGGATGGATTCCGTCTCTCAGTCGCCGCCCGGGGCGGCCGGGTTGCCGCCCCTCCCCCACGGCTTCCGGAACGCCGCGAGGGTGAAGACGGGGTCGGGCCGCGGCCGGTCCTGGTCCGGGAGGGCGGCCAGCCGCGCCGCGAACTCCTCGGCGAGCGGCTCGCCCGGCGGCAGCGTGACGAACCAGCCGCGCCGCAGGTCGGCGACGGTGCGGCGGGGGCTGCGGCCCTGGCCGTGGCCGGTGAAGCGGGCCCCGCCCGCGGGAAGCAGGCCGTGCTCCCGGGCGTGGGCCTCGACCAGGCGGGCGGCGTCGTGCGCGGTGCTGGGCGGGCGGGCGGCGAGGACGGCGTCGATGTCGCTGCCCACGTTGTGCGAGGCGCCCTTGTCCACCGTGGTCACGTACACCCCGCCGGGCCGCAGCACGCGGGCGCACTCGCCGACGATCGCCCGCGTGTTCTCGGCGCCGCCCGCGAGGTGCAGCAGCCACACGCTGGTGACGGCGTCGAACTCGCCGTCCGCGAAGGGCAGTCGGCGGCTGTCGGCGAGCGCGACGGCTCCGGGCAGCCGGGCGGTGGCGCGGCGGGCCATGGCGGGGACGAGGTCGACCCCGGTCACCCGCAGGCCCTCGCGCCCGGCCGCGATCCGCCGGGTGACGATGCCGGTGCCGCAGCCCACGTCGAGCAGGCGGCGGGCCCGTGGCGGCACCAGGCTCAGTACGGCGTGCGCGGCCGCCGCGGCCCGGGGCTCGCCGCCGCGGGACTCGTCGTACCGCTCCGCTTCCTTGTCGTAGTCGAGCACACCGTCAGTGTGCCCCGTGACCGGCGGCCAGGTCCTCCACCCTGCGGGCGAGCTCGATGTCCTTCGCGGTGACGGCGCCGCCCGCGCTGTGGGTGTGCACGGCGAGGGCGACCGTGTCGTAGCCGAGGGTCAGGTCGGAGTGGTGGTCCAGTTCCTCCTGCACCTGCGCGATGTGGACGACCATCGCGGTGGCCGCGAAGTGGGAGCCGAGCCGGTAGGAGCGGGTGAGGCGGCCGGCGTCGAGGGACCAGCCGGGCAGGGCGGCCAGGTGCTCCTCGATCTCCTGCGACGACAGCGGTTCGACGGGCATGTGCTGCGCTCCTTCGCTGGTGGTGCTCGACGGTCGGGTCGGCTTCAGCGTGCCACAGCGCGGCCGCTCCGGCGCGTCCCGCCGTCCACTACGGTTTCGTGCATGACCGCACTCATGTCCGGTACCGCACCCACCGCCGACCGGGGCGTGGGCCCGCTGCTGCGGGCCTGGCGGGAGCGGCGACGGGTCAGCCAGCTCGAGCTGGCGCTGCGCGCCGACTCCTCCGCCCGCCACATCAGCTTCGTCGAGACGGGCCGCTCCCGGCCGAGCGAGGAGATGGTGCTGCGCCTGGCCGAGCACCTGGACGTCCCCGTGCGCGAGCGCAACGCGCTGCTGCTCGCGGCCGGTTACGCCCCGCGCTACCCGGAGACCCCGCTGGAGGACCCCGCGCTCGGCGCCCTGCGCGAGGGCATGGAACGGCTGATCCGGGGATACGAGCCGTATCCGGCGCTGGTCGTCGACGGGACGTACCGGGTGCTGGCGGCCAACCGGGGGATCACGATGCTGATGGACGGTGTCGCGGAGCACCTGCTCGCACCCCCGATGAACGCGATCCGGCTGACGCTGCACCCGGAGGGGCTGGCGCCGCGCATCCGCAACCTGCGCGAGTGGCGCGGGCACCTGCTGGAGCAGATGGGCCGGCAGATCGCCCTGCACCGCTCGCAGCCGCTGCGGGAGCTGTACGACGAGGTGGCGGCGTACCCGGTGCCGGAGAGCGCGCCGGGCGGCGAGCCCCAGGAGCCGGTGCCCTACTTCGCGCTGCCGATGCAGATCGAGCACGAGGGACACGTCCTGTCGTTCATCTCGTCCATCTCCACCTTCAACACCCCGATGGACGTGACGGTCGCCGAGCTGGCCATCGAGACGCTGCTCCCGGCCGACCCGGCGACGGTCAAGTACCTCCACACGCTGACGTCCTGAAGCCGGCCCCGCCGCCGGGCCGGTCGTGCGTCCGGTCCGCGAATGATCCACGAACACCCCTGTGAGACCGGTGGAGGAACATGGCAGACTGCGGTGAGACTTGGGCACGTTGGGGAGGCGTGGCGTGAGTGAGCGGCGGGCCGCACCCACCGTGGGCCAGGTGGTCCTCGGCCGACGGCTTCAGGAACTGCGGGAGACGGCGGGCCTCAAGCGCGAGGAGGCCGCCAAGGTGCTCCGCGTGGCCCCGGCGACCGTACGGCGCATGGAGACGGCCGAGGTCGCGCTGAAAATACCGTACGTCCAGATACTGCTGACGGCGTACGGAGTCGCCGCCGACGAGGTCGCGGCGTTCGTCGCGCTCGCCGAGGAGGCCAACCAGCCGGGCTGGTGGCAGCGGTACCACGACGTGCTGCCGGACTGGTTCAGCCTGTACGTGAGCCTGGAGGGCGCCGCGCGGATCATCCGGTCCTACGAGCCGCACTTCGTGCCGGGCCTGCTGCAGACCGAGGAGTACGCGCGCTCGGTCATGGAGTCCGGGACGATCGGCAACGTGGGCGGGGACGCGGTGGAGCGGCACGTGTCGCTGCGCATGGAGCGCCAGCGGCTGCTGGAGCGGCCGGACCCGCCCCACCTGTGGGTGGTGATGGACGAGACGGTGCTGAAGCGGCCGGTGAGCATCCACGGCCGGGTGATGCGCGAGCAGCTCGACAAGCTGCTGGAGTTCGCCGCCCGGGACCGGGTGACGCTCCAGGTGGCGGAGTTCGAGGACGGGCCGCACCCGGGGACGTACGCGCCGTTCACCCTGTTCCGGTTCGCGGAGCCGGAGCTGCCCGACATGGTCTTCACCGAGTACCTCACGGGCGCCCTGTACCTGGACTCCCGCGCGGAGGTCTCGGCGCACCTGGAGGTCCTCGACCACATGACGGCGCGCGCCGCCTCGACCCAGCGCACCGAGAAGATCCTGCGCGCCTACCGCGAGACCTTCTGACCGGCGACGACCCGGACACGGCCCACGCAGCCACGCAGCCACGCAGCCACGAGGAGACGACACCGCATGACCGGTACCGAGCCCGCGCCCGCCCCCGTCGACACCAGCCGACCGCACCCGGCCCGGGTCTACGACTGGTGGCTGGGCGGCAAGGACAACTACCCGGTGGACGAGGAACTGGCGCGGAAGATCCTCGCGGCGGACAACACGGCGGTGCGCGGGGCGCGTGCCAACCGCCGGTTCATGCACCGGGCGGTCCGCACCCTCGCCGAGGCCGGGATCCGCCAGTTCCTGGACATCGGCACCGGCATCCCCACCGAGCCGAACCTGCACCAGGTGGCCCAGGCGGTGGCGCCCGAGTCGCGGGTGGTCTACGCCGACAACGACCCGATCGTCCTCCGGCACGCCGAGGCGCTGCTGCACGGCTCGGCGCAGGGCGCCACCGACTACGTCCACGCGGACGTCCGGGAGCCGGAGAGGATCCTGCGGCTGGCGGGCGAGTCCCTGGACTTCGGCCGGCCCGTCGCCCTGTCGCTGGTGGCCCTGACCCACTACCTGGGCGACGCGGCCGACGGCGACGACGTGTACGGCCTGCTCGAGCGGTACGCCGACGCGCTCGCACCGGGCAGCTTCCTGGTCCTCTCGCAGGTCACCCCCGACCTGAACCCGGAGGCGGTGGGCAAGGCCGCGGAGCTGTTCGCCCGCGGCGGCACGCCGTTCTTCCCGCGCTCCCTCACCGAGTTCGCCCGCTTCTTCGACGGCCTGGAGCTGCTGGGTCCCGGCGTCATCCCGGTCACCGGCTGGCGGCCGGACCCCGAGGACGTGGCGGCCCAGTCGGAGGGCATCGTGCCGGTGTACGCGGGGGTGGCCCGCAAGCCCTGATCCGGGCGTCCGGCGGCCCGTGCCCTGACCCGTACGGGCGCCGCGAACAGGTGCGCTCCCGCGCCCGGCCCTAGGTTCGGGAACCAGGGCCTGGCGAGCACCCGGGACCGGGTGAGCAAGGGAGCGCACGTGACCGACACGCGGACACCGCCCACCGAGCCGGGCGCTGCGCTGCTGCGCGCGGGCCGGTTCTTCCGGCCGGGCACCCCGGCTCCCGACCTGCACAGCATCGGACTGGTCGGCGGGCGGGAGTCGGACGCCTTCTACCGCGACCGCTGGAGCCACGACAAGGTCGTGACGTCGACGCACGGCGTGAACTGCACGGGTTCGTGCCGGTGGAACGTGTACGTCAAGGACGGCATCATCACCTGGGAGACCCAGGCCACGGACTACCCCTCGGTCGGCCCGGACCGCCCCGAGTACGAGCCGCGCGGCTGCCCCCGGGGTGCGGCGTTCTCCTGGTACACGTACTCGCCGACCCGGGTGCGCTACCCGTACGTGCGGGGCGTGCTGCTGACGATGTACCGCGAGGCGAAGGCCCGGCTGAAGGACCCGGTGCTGGCCTGGGCCGACCTCCAGGGCGACCCGGAGCGGCGCACGCGCTACCAGCGGGCCCGCGGCAAGGGCGGCCTGGTGCGGGCGAGCTGGGACGAGGCGGTGGAGATGGTCGCCGCGGCCCACGTGCACACCATCCGCACCCACGGCCCGGACCGCATCGCGGGCTTCTCCCCCATCCCCGCCATGTCGATGGTGTCGCACGCGGCGGGCGCCCGCTTCCACTCGCTGATCGGCGCGCCGATGCTGTCGTTCTACGACTGGTACGCCGACCTGCCCGTGGCGTCCCCGCAGGTCTTCGGCGACCAGACGGACGTGCCGGAGTCGGGCGACTGGTGGGACGCGGCGTACCTGATCATGTGGGGCACGAACGTGCCGGTGACCCGCACGCCGGATGCGCACTGGATGGCGGAGGCCCGCTACCGGGGCCAGAAGGTGGTCGTGGTCTCGCCCGACTACGCGGACAACACCAAGTTCGCCGACCAGTGGCTGCACCCGCACCCGGGCACGGACGCCGCACTGGCGATGGCGATGGGGCACGTGGTGCTCAAGGAGTTCTTCGTCGACCGCGTCACGCCGTTCTTCGACGACTACGTACGGCGCTTCACCGACCTGCCGTTCCTGGTGACGCTGACCGAGCGGGACGGCGGGTACGTCCCGGGCAAGTTCCTGCGCGCCGCCGACCTGGGCCAGGGCGGCGAGGACGCCGGCTGGAAGACGGTCGTGCTGGACGAGGAGACGGGCCGCGCGGTCGTCCCGAACGGCTCGCTGGGCTTCCGCTGGAACGAGGCCGACCGGGGGAGGTGGAACCTGGACCTGGGTGACGTGCGCCCCCGGCTGAGCCTGCACGGCCACGCGATGGCGTCCGGCGTCCAGGTGCTGCTCCCCCGCTTCGACACCGAGGGCGGCCCGCACGGGCAGGGGCGCGGCGACGTCCTGCGCCGGGGGGTGCCGGCGACGCGGCTGGGCGGGGCGACCGGACCGCTGGTGACGACGGTCTTCGACCTGCTGCTCGCCCAGTACGGCGTGGCCCGGCCGGACCTGCCGGGCCGGTGGCCGGCGTCGTACGAGGACGCGGAGGCGCCCGCCACCCCGGCCTGGCAGGAGACGCACACCTCGGTCCCGGCGTCGGCGTGCGTGCGCATCGCCCGGGAGTTCGCGCGGACGGCGGAGCGTTCCAAGGGCCGCTGCATGATCCTCATGGGCGCGGGCACCAACCACTGGTTCCACTCCGAGACGATCTACCGGGCCTTCCTGGCCCTGCTCCAGCTCACCGGCTGCCAGGGCCGCAACGGCGGCGGGTGGGCGCACTACGTCGGCCAGGAGAAGTGCCGTCCGCTGACCGGCTGGGCGTCGCTGGCCGCCGCGTCGGACTGGTCGCGCCCGCCGCGCCAGGCCATCGGCACCGGGTACTGGTACCTGCACACCGACCAGTGGCGCTACGACCGCTTCCGCGCCGACGTGCTCGCCTCGCCGCTGGGCGAGGGGCGGCTCGCGGGGATGGCGGGCGCGGACTGTCTCGCCCTGTCGGCGCGCACGGGCTGGATGCCCTCGTACCCGACCTTCGACCGCAACCCGCTGGAGCTGGGCGAGTCCTTCGGCGACCCGGTGGCGAACGCGGTGGCCGAACTGGAGGCGGGAACGCTCAAGTTCGCGGGCGAGGACCCGGACGCGCCGGAGAACTGGCCGCGGATCGTGACCCTGTGGCGGGCCAATCTCCTCGGTTCCTCGGGCAAGGGGGCCGAGTACTTCACCAAGCACCTGCTGGGCACCCAGTCCTCGCTGCGGGCCCAGGAGGCGGCGCCCGGCGAGCGGCCCCGGGACGTGGTCTGGCACGAGGAGGCGCCCGAGGGGAAGGTGGACCTGCTGCTGTCCCTCGACTTCCGGCACACCTCCTCGACGCTGCTCTCCGACGTGGTGCTGCCGGCCGCGACCTGGTACGAGAAGCACGACCTGTCCAGCACGGACATGCACCCCTACGTGCACGCCTTCTCCCCGGCGGTGGACCCGCCGTGGCAGGCGCGCACCGACTTCGACACGTTCAAGGTGCTCGCGGAGAAGCTGAGCGAACTGGCGGAGGACCATCTCGGGGTGCGCAAGGACCTGGTGGCGGCTCCTCTCCAGCACGACACCCCCGGCGAGATCGCCCAGCCGGGCGGCGTCGTGCGGGACTGGCGGCGCGGGGAGTGCGCCCCGGAGCCCGGGAGGACCATGCCGAACCTCGTCGTCGTGGAGCGCGACTACACGGCGGTCGGGGCCAGGTTCGCGGCGCTGGGACCGCTGGTGGAGGCCAAGGGCCTGCCCGCCAAGGGCATCACCCTGAAGCCGGACGAGGAGGTGGCCCGGCTGCGGGACCTGAACGGCACGGTGCGCGGCGGCCCGGCCGACGGGCGTCCGGCGCTGGACACGGCGGTGAAGGCGGCCAACACCGTCCTGGCCCTGTCCGGCACCACCAACGGGCGCCTGGCCACGCAGGGCTTCCACACCCTGGAGGCGAAGACCGGGCAGGAGATGGCCCACCTGGCCGCCGAGCACGAGGGCAGGCGGATCACCTATGCCGACACCCAGGCGGCGCCCGTGCCGGTGATCACCTCGCCGGAGTGGTCGGGCAGCGAGGCCGGCGGGCGGCGCTACACGGCGTTCACGCTCAACACCGAGCACCTCAAGCCCTGGCACACCCTCACCGGGCGGCAGCACTTCTTCGTCGACCACGACTGGATGCACGAGCTGGGCGAGGCGCTGCCGGTGTACCGGCCGCCGCTGGACATGCACCGGCTGTTCGGCGAACCGCGCCTCGGTCCCGACGGGCACCGTGAGGTGACGGTCCGCTACCTCACCCCGCACAACAAGTGGTCCATCCACTCCGAGTACCAGGACAACCTGTTCATGCTGGCCCTGTCCCGGGGCGGCCAGACCATCTGGATGTCGGCCGAGGACGCGGCGGCGATCGGGGTCGCGGACGACGACTGGATCGAGGCGGTCAACCGCAACGGCGTGGTGGTGGCCCGCGCGATCGTCTCCCACCGCATGCCGCCGGGCACGGTCTTCATGCACCACGCCCAGGAACGCACGGTCAACGTCCCGCTGACGGAGGCCACCGGCAAGCGCGGCGGCGTCCACAACTCGCTCACCCGCCTGCTCCTCAAGCCGACCCATCTCATCGGCGGCTACGCCCAGTTGTCCTGGGCCTTCAACTATCTGGGCCCCACGGGCAACCAGCGCGACGAGGTGACGGTGATCCGGCGCCGCTCCCAGGAGGTCGAGTACTGATGCGCCCGATGGCCCAGGTCGCGATGGTCATGAACCTCGACAAGTGCATCGGCTGCCACACCTGTTCGGTCACCTGCAAGCAGGCGTGGACCAACCGGCGGGGCATGGAGTACGTCTGGTTCAACAACGTCGAGACCCGCCCCGGGCAGGGCTACCCGCGCCGCTACGAGGACCAGGAGAGGTGGCAGGGCGGCTGGGAGCTGAACCGGCGGGGCGCGCTGAGGCTGAAGGCGGGCGGCCGGTTCAAGAAGCTCGCCGGGATCTTCTCCAACCCGCGGCTCCCGGAGATCAAGGACTACTACGAGCCCTGGACGTACGACTACAAGAACCTCACCGACGCCCCGCTCGGCACCGACTACCCGGTCGCGCGGCCCGTCTCGCAGCTGGACGGCAAACCGATGAAGATCGGCTGGTCCTCGAACTGGGACGACAGCCTGGGCGGCGCCCCCGCCTACGGCGACCTGGACCCCATGGTGGAGCGCACCCGCCAACAGGCCGCGGAGAAGGTGCGGTTCGCCTACGAAGAGACGTTCATGTTCTACCTGCCGCGCATCTGCGAGCACTGCCTCAACCCGTCGTGCGTGGCGTCGTGCCCGTCCGGGGCGCTGTACAAGCGCTCGGAGGACGGGATCGTCCTGGTCGACCAGGACCGCTGCCGGGGCTGGCGGATGTGCGTGACCGGCTGCCCGTACAAGAAGGTGTACTTCAACCACCGCACCGGCAAGGCGGAGAAGTGCACCTTCTGCTATCCGCGCATCGAGGTGGGCCAGCCCACCGTGTGCTCGGAGACCTGCGTGGGCCGGCTCCGGTACCTGGGAGTCGTCCTCTACGACGCCGACCGGGTGACGGAGGCCGCCCAGACGCCGGACGAACGCGATCTGTACGAGGCGCAGTTGGGCGTCTTCCTGGACCCCGAGGACCCCGGGGTGCGGCGGGCGGCCGAGGAGGCGGGGATCCCGTACGACTGGATCGAGGCGGCCCGGCGCTCCCCCGTGCACGCGCTGGTCAGCAGGTACAGGGTCGCCCTGCCGCTGCACCCGGAGTACCGCACGATGCCGATGGTCTGGTACATCCCGCCGCTGTCCCCGGTCGTGGACGCGCTGACGGAGACCGGGCACGACGGCGAGGACGCGGACAACCTGTTCGGCGCCATCGACACGCTGCGCATCCCGCTGGAGTACCTGGCCGAGCTGTTCACGGCCGGGGACACCGGCCCGGTGCGGGCGTCGCTGGAGAAGCTGGCGGCGATGCGCGCCCACATGCGGTCGGTCAACCTCGGCGAGGAGCCCGACCCGGCCGTGTGCGAGGGCGTCGGCATGCGGGCGGCCGAGGTCGAGGAGATGTACCGGCTGCTGGCCCTCGCCAAGTACGAGGAGCGGTACGTGATCCCGACGGCGGCCGTCGGTGACGCGCACCGGCTGGAGGCCTCGGCACTGCCGGACACGTGCAGCCTGGACACCGAGGGCGGGCCCGGCATGGGGGGCGACGGGCCGTTCGGCGGGGACTCGGGACGCAGGCGGCTGCCCCTGGTGCCGGTGGAGAACTTCCACATCCTGCGCAGGCGGCAGACCGCGGACGACGAGAGGGAGGTCTGATCCGATGCCCGGCTTCGAGGTGCTCCACCAGGCGGCGGCGCTCTGTCTGACGTATCCCGACGACGACTTCCGTGCCCGACTGCCCCTGCTGCGCGAGGCGGCCCCGCAACTGCGCGGTTTCACCGACCACGCGGCGGTGACCGGACAGGACGCGCTCCAGGCGCACTACGTGGAGGTCTTCGACTTCAGGAACCGGCACAGCCTGTACCTGAGCTGGTGGACCGACGGCGACACCCGCAACCGGGGAATGTCCCTGGTCCGCTTCAAGGAGCTGTACCGGCGGCACGGCCTGGAGTTCACCGGGGAGGAGCTGCCGGACTTCCTGCCGGCCGTCCTGGAGTTCGCCTCCCGCACCGGGGACCTGACCATGCTCACCGAGCACCGCGACGCCCTGGACCAGCTCCGCTCCCGCCTCACCGCCTTCGGCACGCCCTACGCGTGCGTCCTGGACGCCGTGTGCGCCACCCTGCCGCCCGCACCGACCGGAGCCCGCCGATGAACGTCTTCCTGTGGGGCGTCCTGCCCTACGCCGCCTTCGCGCTGCTGATCGCGGGCCTGGTCTGGCGGCACCGCTACGACCGCTTCGGCTGGACGACCCGCTCCTCGCAGGTCTACGAGTCCAAGCTGCTCAACATCGCCTCGCCGGTCTTCCACTACGGCATCCTCTTCGTGCTCGCCGGCCACCTGATCGGCCTGTTCGTCCCGGCGTCCTGGACGCGGTCGATCGGCATCGACGAGCACGCCTACCACCTGTTCTCGCTCTACGGCGGCACCCTCGCCGGGGTCCTCGCGGTCGCCGGGATCGCCGTCCTGGTCTACCGGCGCCGCACCAACGCACCGGTCTTCCGCGCCACCACGGCCAACGACAAGCTCATGTACGTCTTCCTCCTCGGCGCCCTGCTGCTGGGCATGATCGCCAAGCTCTCCGACACCTCCGGCAACGGCTACGACTACCGCAGCACCATCGCCCCCTGGGCGCGCAGCCTGTTCACGCTGAACCCGCGGACGGACCTGATGGAGGGCGTGCCGGTGCTGTACCACGTGCACGCGGTGGTCGGGATGGTGCTGATCGCCCTGGTGCCCTACACCCGGCTGGTGCACATGTTCAGCGCGCCCCTGCAGTACCTGACCCGCCCGTACGTGGTCTACCGGTCGCGCGACCCCCGGCAGCTGGGGCCGCGCCCGGACCGGCGGGGCTGGGAGCGCGCGGGCTCCTGACCCGCGCGGCTACCGCCCCGCCACCAGTTCCGGCCGCAGCATCAGGGCGCGCAACTGCTCCCGGGTCAGGGGCGGGGTCCGCAGCGGCGGGCCGAGCTGCCCGGGGCCGCGGTAGCCGGCGCTGTCGCGGACGACCAGGACCCGGCCGTCGGGGAGCGCGAGCCGGCCGGTCAGTTCCTCGCCCCACTCCACGCCTCCCTCCTCGTGCTCCCGCGACGGCCGCCACACGGTCAGCACCCGGCCGCCGGCCAGTTCCTCGCGCACGCAGTCCGCGCGCGGGGCCCCGGACCCGGTGCGCGCGCAGAGGTCGGCCGCGGGGTCCTTCTCGTCCGGGAACTTGGCCCCGGCGTACCTCTGGTCGCGCAGGGCGACCCCGAGGTAGCCGACGCCGTCGGGCCGGTGGACGGCGTACTCGCCGTCCAGGGCGCCCCGCGACTCCCCGCTCGTGGCGCCCGCCAGGTCCGCGCCCTTCAGCAGCACGGCCCAGGAGACCTCCTCGACCTCCCCGGCGCCGGCGGGCAGCAGCCCCGCGAGCCTCTCCTCCCGCCCGGAACCGCCGGTCAGCCCGGTGTGCTCCGGAGGGGCGGAAGGGGAGGACAGGGCGGAGGGCCGGTCCGCCTCGCCCGGGGGCAGGGCGGACACGGTGGTCAGCGCCCCGGCCACGAGGGCCAGCACCCCGCCGGCCACCACCGCCCGGCGCCTTCGGCGCACTCGGGACGCCTCGGCGAACACCGCCGCCGCGCCGAACGAGGGAGGGCCGGCCCCCTCGGCGGCCCGGGCGAGCAGGTCGCGCACCTCGTCGTGTCCGGCGTCGCTCATACCAGCTCCTTCCCCACCTGGGCGCGCAGGGCCGCCAGCCCGCGGGCCGTGTGGCTCTTCACCGTGTTCTCCCGCATGCCGAGCACCGCGGCCGTCGCCTCGACGCTCTGGTCCTCCCAGTAGCGCAGCACCAGCACCGCCCGCTGCCGCGGTGTGAGGCGGGCCAGCGCCGCGCGCACCACCATCCCGGTCTCCGAGTCGGACTCGGGGGCGGCCCGGTCGGGCATCTCCCCGTAGGCGTGCTCACGCCGCCAGAACCGGCGCCTGCCCTCGATGAACGTGTTGAACAGCGTCTTGCGGGCGTAGGCCTCGACGTTGTCCAGCCTCCGCAGCCGCCGCCAGCCGAGAACCACCTTGACGAGGGTCGTCTGCACGAGGTCCTCCGCCTCGTCGCGGTTGCCGCACATCAGGAAGGCGCTCCGGAAGAGCGCCAGGCGTCTGTCGCGGACGAAGTCGTGCAACGCGTCCTCACCGCGCTCCACCCCGCCCCCCCCTTTCCCCGTCCGCGCGCGCGGACGGTCTCACCCTTCAAGTGCGCCGGCACGCCCTCCCGGTTGCGGCCCGGACCGGCGGATCGGGCGGCGGAAGTCGCCGGACGCCGCAACGTCCCGCCCCCACCACCTCATTGAGAAGGAGTGCAGACGTCGAACACCGAGAACGCAGCGGGAGAACCCAGCATGAGTGGAGCACGCGCACGCACGACGACCGCCGTCGCGGCCCTGGCCCTGGCCGTGGTCACCGTCTCGGCCGCCACGGCACACGCCGACGCACGGTGGCTGGCCGCGGACCTGACGGGGGTGGGCGACGCCGCGCTCACCGGCGTCACCCGGGTGGACGGCGACACCACCTGGGCCTACGGAGTGGGGGTCGGCGAGGAGGGCAGGACCCGGCCCAGGACGCCGCTGCTGCTGACCCGCGACGACGGTGAGCGGTCCTGGCGCAGGTTGCCGATGCCGGCCTTCGCCGACCGCTCCGGCCAGATCGGCCAGATCAGCGCCGTGTCCCAGGACGACGCCTGGATGGTCGGCCAGTACGAGGAGTCGCGGGGGGCCTTCCTCACCCAGCACTGGGACGGCACCGAGTGGCGGGTGGTCGACGCACCGGCGCCGGAGGGCAAGAGGTTCGCCGGCGCCGGACTGCTGGACGTGTCGGCACGGGCCTTGGACGACGTGTGGGCGGTCGGCTGGCTCATCGTCGTCGACAGCGAGGTGCCCACTCCGGGCAAGCCCGGGGGGACGACCCAGGAGACGCACGCGGAGGCCGTGGTGGAGCACTGGGACGGCGAGGCGTGGCACCTCGTGCCCGTGCCGGACGCCGCCTCGCTGTGGACCTACTCCGTCACCGCCGTCGCCGAGGACGACGTGTGGGTGTCCGGCTACACCTCCGAGGACCGGCCGGCGATGCTGCACTACGACGGCGTCTCCTGGTCCCGCGTGCCGGTTCCCTACGACGGGGTCAACGGCGAACTCGTCGACCTGGAGGCCCGCGGGGCCGACGACGTCTGGGCGGCGGGCCGGAAGCTGGCGGACGACGAGGACCCGGGGCACGCCCTGCTCGCGCACTGGGACGGCCGTTCCTGGAGGCAGGTGCGGACGCCCGCCGGCGCCGGGCGCGTGAACGACCTGACGCTCGCGCCCGCCGGCGTGGTGGTGGCCGGGGAGCGGCCGGACGGCACACCGTACGTGATGCGGCTGCGCCACGGCCGGTGGTCGGAGCTGTCCGTGCCGTCGGGCGGTACGGACAGCGGCCGGTACCTGACCGGGGTGGCCTGGACCCCGGGGGGCGTCACGGCCGTGGGGTACGAGGAGGCGGGCGGCAGCCTGCCCACGCCGGTGCTGCTGACCGGCGGGCGCTGACCTGACGGGACGCCCGTGCCCTCCCGCACACGTTGCGTGCGGGAGGGCACGGGGACGCCGGCGGACGGACCGCCGGGGTCAGGCCAGCTTGGCCGACAGGGTGATGGTCGTGCCGGTCAGGGCCTGGCTGACCGGGCAGTTCTTCTTGGCGTCCTCGGCGGCGGCGACGAACGCGTCGTTGTCGAGGCCGGGGACGGTGCCCTCCACGGTGAGGTGGATGCCCGTGATGCCCTCGCCGGGCTGGAAGGTGACGTCGGCGGAGGTGGTGAGCTTGGTGGGCGGGGTGCCGGCACCGGCCAGGCCGTTCGACAGGGCCATGGAGAAGCAGCTCGAGTGGGCGGCGGCGATCAGCTCTTCGGGGCTGGTCCTGCCGTTCGCCTGCTCGGCGCGCGACGGCCACGACACCGGCTGCTCGCCGATGCCGGACGAGTCGAAGGTGACGACACCGTTGCCCTCGAGCAGGTTGCCTTCCCAGACGGTGTGTGCGGAGCGCGTGGTTGCCACGGCGGGTTCCTCTCGAATTCTCTTGCTGTACTGGGGGGGTGGGAGCCCGCGGCCGGGTTCCCACCCCCCATCCGATCACACTCCGGCCCGGCCCACCCGGAAGACCGGCCCCCGGGCGACGGCGGCCTGCGCGCGGGGGCTCCTCGGGGGACGGGAGGTGACCGGCCAGGGGTGCGCGCCCCTCGTCTCCCCGCGCAGCCGCGTCACGGCGCGGTGGGCGTCTGCGCGCGGCGCCTGCGGGCCGCCATCACCGCGTACACGAGCACACCCGCGAAGAGGAACAGCACGCCCTGGTAGACCGCCGCGTAGCCGGCGCCCGCGACGAGCCACAGGGAGAAGGCCGCCGCGACCGAGGCGATCACGCCGTCCCGCACCAGCCGCGCGCGGTCGACCCGCTCGCCCTGTCCGGACAGCAGGTGGAAGAGCTGGGCGGCCGTGGCCAGCAGGTAGGGCACGGTGGCGGTGAAGGTGGTGACGAGGACGAGGACCTCGAAGACCTTCGCCGAGCCGGACGTGTAGTTGTAGACGGTGAGCAGCGAGGCGAGGACGACGGTGACGCCGACGCCGACGGTGGGGACACCGCGCCGCTTGCGGGCGAACACGACCGGGAAGAGGCCGTCCTTGGCCGCCGCGTACGGGGTCTGGGCGCTGAGCAGGGTCCAGCCGTTGAGGCAGCCGGTCATCGACACCAGGGCGGCCAGCGCGACGGCCCAGCCGCCCCAGGCACCGCCGAACATGGCGTTCACGGCGTCCGAGAAGGGCGCCGAGGAGGTGACCAGGCGGTCGTGGGCGACGGTGCCGAAGACGGAGAGGGTGCCGAGGAGGTAGACGAGGGCGGCGCCCGCGGTGCCGATGACCGTGGCCCGGCCCACGGTGCGGCGGGGGTCCTTGACCTCGCCGGCGCTGACGGCGGCGGACTCCACGCCCAGGTAGGAGAAGAGGAGGATCGCGGCGGCGGCGGAGACGGCGCCGATGCCGCTGCCGCCGGTGGCGTTGAACGGGCCGAGGTTGCCGCTGTCGAAGAAGAACAGCCCGCCGACCGCGACGAGCAGCAGCGGCGCGAACTTCAGCACGGTGGAGACGAGCTGCACGGCGCCCACGTAGCGGGTGCCGGCGAAGTTGGCGAGCGCGGGCAGCCACTGGATGACGAGCGCGGCCAGGCACGCCGTCCAGCGGTGGTCGCCGACCGGGATCAGGACGTCGAGGTAGCCGACGGCGGCGACGGCCAGCGCCGCGTTGGACACCCAGGTGGTGATCCAGTACGCCCAGGCGGCGAGGAACCCGGCGAAGTCGCCGAAGGCCCCGCGGGCGTAGACGTAGGGGCCGCCGGTGCGCGGGTCGCGGGCGGCGAGCCGGCCGAAGACCAGGGCGAGCGCGACGGCGCCGACGGTCAGGACGCCGAAGGCGAGCAGGCTGACGGTGCCGAAGGGGGCGACGGAGGCCGGGAGCAGGAAGATGCCGCCGCCGATGATGTTGCCCATGACCAGGGCGGTGGCGACGGGGAGCCCGAAGCGGCGGGCGTGCCGGGTGCTGCCGGATGCGGGGGCCGCAGGGGTCTCCCGCGGTTCCGGAGCCGGTGGGGGGACGGTCCCGGTGACGTGCATGGGGTGGTGCGCCTCTCATGGAACGGGTCCGGGATCGCCGGACCCGCCCATGGTCGGGCACGGTCCCGCACCCCTCCAAATCAGGCGCTTTTGTCCTGTACGAAGCCGTCGGCGACGGGAAATGGTGCGCCCTTGACGACGTTCGGCCGTGGATCCTCCGCCTCCACCCCCGCCTCGGCCCCCACCGGCACCTGGGGGCCGTTCGACTCGCGCAGCCAGTGGCGGAGCACCCGGTGGACCTGCTCGGCGCCGACGATCTCCTCGCCCCGGCCGGCCGGTGCGGACAGCACGGTCGGGGACAGCAGGAAGGCGTGCGACTGGGCGCCGCCGAGTCCGCCGTGGGAGCCGATCTGCTCCTCGAAGGCGAGGACCTCGCCGTCGGACGGGTCGTGGAAGGAGTTGACCATGATGTCCGCGGTGTGCGGGAAGGTGTGGGTGCGGCGCACGGCGTCGGCGGCGCCGGGGCCGAAGGGGGCGAGCGGCCCGGGGTCCTCGTCGAGCCGGTCCAGGGGCACCTCGGCGCCGTGCGCGCCGAGCACGACACCGCCGTGTTCGGCGCTGCGCACCAGCAGGAAGCCGATGCCGGGGTGGTTGGCGAGGGTCGGCAGCAGGGCGGGGTGGCGGGCGTCGATCTCCTCCCGGGTCATCCGGTGCGGCACGTCCGGGAAGGAGACCAGGCCCAGGTTGCCGGAGGCCAGCACGATCGGCTCGGAGCGGCGGCCGGTGGGGGTGTCGGCGGGCCGCTGCTGCTCGGCTCCCTCCTCGACGGGGCGGTGCAGCGCCGCGCGTACGGTGTTGCGCGCCTCGGCGCCGCTGCGGGTGCGCCGGGCGCTGCGCGGCACCGGCAGTCCGCAGCCGGCCCGCACCAGATCGGCGAGGGTCAGGCCGTAGCGGGAGCGGAAGGTCTCGCCGGGGCTCTGGCCGTGGTCGGACAGGACCACGATCCGGTACGGGCGGGGGGCGTGCTCGGCGACCTTCTCGATCAGGGCGAGGGCCCGGTCGAGCCGCCCGAGGACCTTGGCGGCGTCGCGGCTGCCCGGACCGGAGTGGTGGGCGACCTCGTCGTAGGCCACCAGGTCGGCGTAGACGGCGGTGCGGCCCGCGAGCATGTCGCCCATCACCGCGGCGACGACGACGTCGCGCTCGACGACGGTCGCGAAGGCGCGGACGAAGGGGTAGAGGCCGCCGCGGGAGACGCGCGGGCGCACCTTGTGCAGGCGGGCGCGGGTGGACTGGCCGATCTCCCGGCACACCTCGGCGACGAAGGACATCGCGGTGCGCACGGCGTTGGCCGGGTCGGAGAAGTAGGCGAAGTAGCCGGCCCGGGAGCGGGTCTCGCGGCTGCGGCGGCGGGCGGCTATGGACAGCACGAGGGCCTGCTCGTCGGCGCCGCCGCCGAACAGGTTGCCGCGGCTGGCGCCGTCGAGGCTGAGGAGCCCGCCGTCGCCGGTGCGCCGCACGGCGCGGTACTGGAGTTCGGCGGCGCTGGTCGGGCGGTTGCTGACCATGACCTCGCCGGTGTCCTTCTCGTACCAGCGGAAGGCGGGGACGTCGTGGTTGCTGCCGTGCAGGATGCCGAGCTGGCTGGCGCCGGTCTGGCTGGACCAGTCGGTGCGCCACGGGTCGAGCCGGTGGGTGGCGGACGCGCCGTCGCGGCCGAGCCAGCGGGCGACGGTGGGCATGACGCCGCGGTCGACGGCGTCCCGCAGGACGTCGTGGCCGACGCCGTCCAGTTGCAGGAAGACGGTGCCGGGGGCCGCCGGGCAGGGCGGCCCGGATCTGCGGCGGCGGTCGGCGAGGCGGTAGAGGCGGCGCCGGTAGGCGTCGTCGTCGCGCACGGCCAGGGCGCCGCCGGTGGCGGAGGCGACGGCGGACATGACGGCGGCCACCACGACCGCCGTCTCGGGGGCGACACCGCCGCGTCCGGCCGGGTTGACGTCGATCGCGAGGAGCAGCAGCCCGCCGTTGAGGAAGAAGACCAGCAGGCCGAGGACGAGGGCCGGCACCAGGAGCAGCAGGCGGACCATGAGCGGCCAGACCAGCGCGGAGAGCAGACCGAAGGCGCCGGCGCCGACCGCGGCGGTGATGGCGATGTCGGTGGCGCTGTCGCCGTCGGGCGACTGGAGCCGGAAGTCCGGCAGGATCCCGGCGAGCACGAGCATGGTGAGGGTGGACACGGCCCACACCGCGACACTCCGCCCGATCTGACTGGCGACCCGGCGCCAACGGCCTCCGCTCACGTCCCGCACACCTCACGTCCCCGGCCCGTCGTCCGTGCGGGCCCTCCCCACCCTGCCACAACGCTCAGGAGTGCCCGTTTGTCCCCCCGGGTCCGGTTCACCCCCCGGGCCGTGGTCAGCGGCCGTCGTAGCCGGCCGTCGGCATCGAGAGCCTGCGGTGCACGCACGCCTTCATCCGGGCGTCGTACGACGGCTCCGCCCGGCCCACGGTCTCGACGCGGACGCCGCGCCGCGCGCACTCCGCGGTGAAGTCCTCGACGGAGGACAGCGCGCTCTCCAGCACCCGGCGGCTGGGCGCCACGAACAGGTCCTGCCCGGGGCTCACCCCGTCCCACAGGGCGTCGTGGTCGTGCCGCAGCCGGCGCACCAGGAGCTGCCGGGCGACGACGTAGCCGTGCTCCGCCGCCCAGCGGGCGCACATGGCGTGCTGGCTGCGGGAGTCGACCAGGAAGGGATCGTCGTCCAGTTGTT
Source organism: Streptomyces ardesiacus (assembly GCF_003112575.1). Taxonomy (GTDB): domain Bacteria; phylum Actinomycetota; class Actinomycetes; order Streptomycetales; family Streptomycetaceae; genus Streptomyces; species Streptomyces ardesiacus. The sequence goes on along the minus strand of NZ_BEWC01000001.1, from coordinate 318,618 downwards.
CCAGTGGCGTCAGACTCGCGATCGCCGTCACCCGCACCGGCCCCATGGGGTCCCCCCTCACCTCCCGTCACCTCCCGTTTTCGCCGCCGACCCTACTCCTGGACGTAGGCTGCGGGGAGTCGCGCGAAGGAGGCAAAGAGGTGCCGGTGGAGCTCACGTGGTGGGGTCACGCCACCTGCACGGTCGAGGACTCGGACGTCCGCGTGCTGACCGATCCCCTGTTCGTACGCCGGCTCGCCCACCTGCGCCGCAGGCGGGGGGCGGTGCCGCCGCCGGAGGCCTGGCGCGCGGACGTGGCGCTCGTGTCCCACCTGCACGCCGACCACCTCCATGTGCCGTCGCTCGCGCGGCTCGCGCCGGGCACGCGCCTGCTCGTGCCCCGGGGCGCACGCCGTGCGGTGCCGGGGCTGCGCCGGCTCGGGCACCTGGAGCTGACCGAGGTGGCGCCGGGTGACGAGACGACCGTCGGCGACCTGCGGGTACGGGCGGTGCCCGCGCGGCACGACGGGCGGCGGCTGCCGGTCGGACGGCACCGCGCCCCCGCGCTCGGGTACGTCGTCGAGGGCGAGGCCCGGACGTACTTCGCGGGGGACACCGGTCTGTTCGACGCCATGGAGAAGGAGGTCGGGCCGGTCGACGCGGCGCTGCTGCCGGTGGGCGGCTGGGGCCCTTACCTGGGCCCGGAGCACCTGGACGCGGGACGGGCGGCCGAGGCGCTGGCCCGGCTGGCGCCGCGCACGGCGGTGCCGGTGCACTACGGCACGTACTGGCCGATCGGGATGGACGCCGTGCGCCCCCACGAGTTCCACACGCCGGGCGAGGAGTTCGTGCGCCTGTCTGCGCTGCGCGCGCCGGGAGTGGCGGTGCACCGGCTGGGGCACGGCGAGAGCGTGCGGGTGGAGGTCGCGCGGTGAGCTGGCTGGCGGCCGCGACGCTGGACATACCCACGGAGCCGACGCAGCAGGCACTCGGCTATCCGTCGCTGTTCCTGCTCGTGCTGATCGGGGCGCTGGTGCCCGTGGTGCCGACGGGCGCGCTGGTCAGTTCGGCGGCGGTGGTGGCGATGCACCAGACGCTGCCGTTCGCCCTGCTGATGGTGTTCGTGACGGCGTCGCTGGCCGCGTTCTGCGGGGACATGGCGCTGTACTGGCTGGGCCGGCGCGGGGTCGGTTCGAAGAACGGCTCGCGCTGGCTGGAGGCGATCCGGTCGCGGGCGCCGCAGGACCGGCTGGAGCAGGCGCAGGAGAAACTCGCCGAGCACGACGTGGCGGTGCTGGTGCTGTCCCGGCTGGTGCCGGCCGGCCGGATTCCGGTGATGCTGGCCTGTCTGCTGGCGAAGTGGCCGCTGCGCCGCTTCGCCCGGGGCAACCTGCCGGCCTGCCTGGCCTGGGCGGTGACGTACCAGCTCATCGGGATCCTCAGCGGCGCGCTGTTCAGCGAGCCGTGGGAGGGCGTGGCCGCGGCGATCGTCCTCACGGTGCTGGTCGGCGCGGCACCGGGGCTGTGGCGGCGCTTGCGGAGGCCGGCGAAGGCGTAGGCCGGCGCGGACCGGCCGGGGGCGTCATTCCAGTACCCGGGAGCCGCCGACGGGCAGGTCCCACAGGCGTTCGCGGGGCAGACCCGCCCGCTGCCAGGCGGCGCGTACCCGGGTGAGGGGTTCCAGGACCGGTTCCGCGGACAGGACGAAGGTGCCCCAGTGCATCGGCGCCATGTGGCGCGCGCCGACGTCCTGGGCGGCCCGTACCGCCTCCTCCGGGTCGCAGTGCACGTCGCGGAGCCACCAGCGGGGGTCGTAGGCGCCGATGGGGAGCAGGGCGAGGTCGATGCCGGGGTAGCGGCGGCCGATGCGGGTGAACCAGTGGCCGTACCCGGTGTCGCCGGCGAAGTAGACGCGTCGGCCGTCGGGGTCGGTGAGCACCCAGCCGCCCCACAGGGTGCGGCACGTGTCGGTGAGGCTGCGCTTGGACCAGTGGTGGGCCGGGACGAAGTCGAACCGGACCCCGTCCAGCTCGGTCGCCTCCCACCAGTCCAGCTCGGTGACCCGGGTGAAGCGGCGGCGGTGGAACCAGCGGCCGAGACCGGCGGGCACGAGCACGGGGGTGTCGCGCGGGAGCCGGCGCAGGGTGGGGGCGTCCAGGTGGTCGTAGTGGTTGTGGCTGATGACGACGGCGTCGACGCGGGGCAGGTCGCCCCACGGGACGCCGACGGGTGTGATCCGGGCCGGGGTGCCGAGGATCCGGCGGGACCAGACCGGGTCGGTGAGCACGGTGAGGCCGCCGATCCGTAGCACCCAGCTCGCGTGTCCGGCCCAGGTGACGGCGACGGTGCGCGCGTCCACGCGGGGCAGCGGGCCGGGGGCGTGGGGCAGCCTCGGGATGTCGGCGAGTCCGGCGGGGCCGGGTCTGACCGCTCCCTCGCGGGCGAATCTGGCGAAGGCCTTGAGGCCGGGCAGCGGCGCGGTCAGCCGGTCGTGGAAGGTCCGCGGCCACACCCGGTGCTCGGCGGGCGGCCGGGGCGCGGCGAGCGGCGGGTGGGCGGGGGCCGTGCCGGTGTTCTCGGCGGACGGGGGGGTGCCCGTGGTCGACCGGGGCTGCTGCGTCATCGAGGGGGCTCCCATCGCTGAGCGTCGCGGAGACCGTCGAAGACCGACTTCAGAGCGGTCAACGCGCGTTGCACGTGTGGCAGTTCCAACGGGTCCGGGGCCAGGAGGTCCTCCGCCCGCCGCTCGTCGGCGCCCGTGCCGAGCAGGGGGCCGGTGGCGAGCCGGACGCGCAGGGCGGGCAGGTCGTCGCCGAAGCGGTGGCCGCCCGGGGCGGGCATGCCGAGCCGGGCGGTGAGGAAGTCCTCCAGTTCCTGGGCGTCGCCGACCCCCTCGGCGCCGAGCGCGTCGCGCAGCGGGCCCAGGTCGGCGTACAGGTGGCGGCCGGCCTGCGGGGGCCGGGCGGTGGCACCGGCGGCGACGACGGTCGCGTGCACGGCGGCGGCCAGGCGCGCGTGCAGGCGTACGGCGGCCGCGCGGCGGGCGGTGACCGGCTCGGGTTCGTCGAGCGCGTACCCGGCCGCGGCGGCGACGGGGGCCGCGACGCGGGCGCCGAGCGCGGTGAGCACGTCGAGCACGCGCGCGTGCAGGCCGTGGCCGGCGGCGCCGGCGGGGAAGCGGGCGACGGCGGCCGGCCAGGCGGGCGGAAGCAGCGCACCGGCCAGGTCGGTGACGACGGTGACCCGCTCGGGCAGCATCTCGGCGGGGCTGAGGATCACGGTGGCGTGCGGGTCGTGCAGGGTGTCGCGCCAGGTCTCGTCGCTGATCAGGTGCAGTCCCTCGGCGGCGGCGGCCTCGACGGTCTCGTGCAGCAGGTCGGGCGGGGCGACGGTGCCGGTGGGGTCGTCGGCGACGGACAGCACGAGCAGGCGGGGATCGCCGCCCTCGGCGCGGACCCGGCGGACGGTCTCCAGGAGGGCGTACGGGTCGGGCACCCCGCCGGACTCGGCCGGCGTCGGTACGTGGAAGACGGGCCGGCCCAGCAGTCGTGCGTACGGCGCCCACCAGGCGGCGCAGGGGCGCGGCACCAGGACGTCGCCGCCCAGGGCGGCGGTCAGCGCGAGCAGCAGGACCCCCGCGCCGGGTGCCGCGGCGAGGTGACCGGGGCCGGTGGCCAGCCCCCGCCGCTCCCAGTAGCCGCCGGCGGCCTCCAGGAGGGCGGCGCCGCCCCCGGCCGGCTCTCCGTGCGCCCGGCCGCCCGCGGCGGCGAGCACGGCCGCCACCTCGGGCAGCACCGGCAGCCCGTCGCCGGGAAAGTCCGGCCCGAACCGCACGGGACCGTGCCCCACGGCGTCGGGACGGCCCGCCCCGGAAGGACCGCCGGGTTCGGCACCCGGGGCCCCGGGGACCGGGGCCGCGCCGTCGTGAGCCGTGGCCGGGCCGCCGGGCTCCCCGCCCCGGTGGCGGGAACCCGGGCCGGGGCCGCCCGGCCCCCCGGCACCCGCGGTGCGGCCGTCGGCGGCCCTCTCCGCGCCGCCGGACCCCTCGCCCCGGCCGTGCGTGCCCGGGACCGGGCCGTCGGGGTCCGTGTGCCGCATGCGTGCCTCCGCGCGGTTCGTGCCGGCTGTCCTTGCCGTGGGCGGTCTCCGGTCCTGTCCCGTCGGGCGCTGGTGCCCGCTCGCGTCGTTGATCCCCGTACCCACCGGGCCGCCCCGTCATGGCTCCGGCTCGGGTTGTGCGTGTCACAGGCGGGGCCGGCCCCCGTGCGGGGTCAGTGCTTCCCGGTCTCCCCGCGCAGGTGCAGCCGCAGCCGGTGCGCGGCCGCGCCGCACGCGCCCGCGATCAGGAGACCGCCGGCGACCAGGGCGGGGACCGAGTCGCCGAAGGTCCCGCCCGTACCGGCCCGCACCCCGTGCTCCGCCGTCCCGCCGCCGCAGGGCGTGCCCCGGGAGGCGGATCCGTCGTGCGGAGCCGCCGTGGGTTCGGGGCAGGCGGGCTTGGTGGGGGCGCAGGGCGTGGCGTGCGTGTCGCCCCCCGCGCGGGGAGCGGTCGTTTCCCGGCACGCCGGCTTCCCGGTCCCGGCGCCGGCACCGGCGCCGCTCTCCTCCGGCACCTTCATCGTCGTGCTCCAGGGGGCGCCGCCCTCGCCGCCCGAGGCGTCCGGGCAGGCTCCGTCGACGGTCCAGTCGTCGGCGGCCCCGGCGGACTCCTCCGGCTCCGCCCAGTCCTCGGTGCCGACGGCGCCCTCCGGGTCCGCGGCGCCCGGGTCGCCCGGCTCGGCCGCGAAGTCCCCGGCGGTGGCCACGCGCGCCGTACCGCGGTAGGTCGGCCCGGACGCGGTCCCCCCGTCGTCCGCCACCTTGCGCAGCGTGACGGTGCCCTCCTCGAAGGCCGCCGAGGTGGCGTCGAGACTGGCCGGCGCGGACCCGCCGGTCGGGCCGCACGAGACCGAGACGGTGACGGTGTCGCCCGGGGCCGCGTCCGCCGGACTGACCCGGGCGGCGGCCTGTCCGGCGGACGGCGGGACGGCCTCCCCGGCGGACGGCGGTGGTACGGCGCCCGCGTCGTCGCCGGCCGACGGCGCCACGGGCTGCCCGGCGTCGGCGGGCGGCGGTGGGACGCCCGGGTCGGCCGCGCCGGTCCCCGCGCAGACACCGAGGGCGGCACTGGCCAGGACGGCGACGGACAGGGCGCGGGCGGTGCGGCGCATGGGACGGGCTCCTTCGAGCGACGGCTTGCGGGGCACTGCACTCGCGCCCCTCGGCCATCACAGCCCGCCCGGCCCGGGGCCGCCCGTCACCGTGCGCCGTTCGCGCGAACGGGGCGTCCGGGCGGGTGAGCCCGGGGTTTCACGCCCCCGGGTCCGGGTCCCGCAGGACCTGCTCCCGCACCCGGTCGCAGCAGCGGCTGATCAGCCGGGAGACGTGCATCTGGGAGATGCCGAGCTGTTCGGCGATGCGGCTCTGCGTCATGTCGTCGAAGAAGCGCATGTAGAGGATGGCGCGTTCGCGCGGCGGCAGGGCGGCCAGCCGGCCCTTGACGGACTCGCGGTCCACGACCGTGTCGAGGGCCGGGTCGGGGCCGCCGAGCGCGTCGCCCAGCGAGTAGCCGTCCTCGCTGCCGGGCAGTTCGGCGTCCAGGGACAGCGCGGTGAAGCTCTCCAGCGCCTCCAGGCCGGTCCGTACGTCCTCCTCGCTGAGTTCGGCGTGCTCGGCGATCTCGGCGACGGTGGGCGCGCGCCCGGAGACGGTCTGGGACAGCTCCTGGCGGGCGAAGCGCACGCGGTTGCGCAGTTCCTGGACCCGGCGCGGTACGTGCAGCGTCCACATGTGGTCGCGGAAGTGGCGCTTGATCTCACCGGTGACGGTCGGCACGGCGTAGCTCTCGAAGGCGTTGCCGAGTTCGGGGTCGTAGCGGTCCACGGCCTTGACCAGGCCGAGGGCGGCGACCTGGCGCAGGTCCTCGTAGCTCTCGCCGCGGCTGCGGAACCGTCCCGCCAGTCGTTCGGCCATGGGCAGCCAGGCCTCGACGATCCGGTCGCGGACCGCGTCGCGCTCGGGACCGTCGGGGAGACTGGCGAGCCGGCGGAAGGCGTCGGCCGTGTCGGGGGCGTCGTCGTGCGGGTGCTTCACACTGGCGTGGATCGGCATGGTGCGTCGCAACTCCTCGGAGCGCGGGGTCCCGCCGTCGCACCGGACGACGGTCCGGTCGGTGTGGTCGGCACGGGAGGCGCCCGGGATGCGGACGGCCTCCGGCACGTGACGCGGGCGGCACCGGTACGACGACGCGGCCCTGGGGTCGGGGCGGTCACCGCGGGAGGACGTCCGGCTCCGCCCCGGACGCGTCCGGGGCGACCATCGCGCCGCTCCCACGGACGTGCCTCCTGTCCGAAGCACTGGACTTGCACCTGCCCCCTGTTCCCCGCGGCAAACACCCGAATTCTCAGCCCTTCTGACGCGGCCGGCCGAAGCGGAGCATGTTGCCGGCCGGGTCGCGGAAGGCGCAGTCGCGGACTCCGTAGGGCTGGTCGAGGGGTTCCTGGAGGACTTCGGCGCCCGCGGCGCGGATGTGCTCGAAGGTGGCGTCGACGTCGTCGGTGGTGAAGACGACGCCGCGCAGATGGCCCTTGGCCAGGAGCCCGGCCATGGCCTCCCGGTCGGCGGCCGACGCGTTGGGGTCGGCGAGCGGGGGTTCGAGGACGATGCCCACGCCGGGCTGGGCCGGGGAGCCCATCGTCACCCAGCGCATCCCTTCGAAGGCGACGTCGTTGCGGACCTCCAGGCCGAGCACGTCCCGGTAGAAGGCGAGCGCCTTGTCGGGGTCGTCGACGGCTATGAAGCACTGCGCGAGAGTGATGTCCATGCGCGTCACGCTACGGGCGGCGGCGCGGGCGGCGCTTCTCCGTTCCTGACCGGCTCGCCACGCGTGACCGCCTCGCCGCCGCGGCCCGGTTCCCCGTTGCGGCCCGGTTCCCCGTTGCGGCCCGGATCCCCGTTGCGGACCGGCCGGGTCCAGACCTTGGCGACGCAGGCCGGGATGGCGGCGCCGGCGGAGTGGTCCCGGTCCCGGTAGGCGCTCGGGCTCTCGCCGACCAGTTCGGTGAAGCGCGAGCTGAAGGACCCGAGCGAGGTACAGCCGACCGCGAAGCAGACCTCGGTGACGCTCATGTCGCCGCGCCGCAGCAGCGCCATGGCGCGCTCGATGCGGCGCGTCATCAGGTAGCTGTACGGCGTCTCCCCGTAGGCGGCGCGGAAGCTGCGGGAGAAGTGGCCCGCCGACATGACGGCGACGCGCGCCAGCGCGGGCACGTCGAGCGGCTCGGCGTACTCGCGGTCCATCAGGTCGCGGGCCCTGCGCAGCCGGGCCAGGTCCTCCAGCGTCGTCATCCGGTCACGATCCCACAGCGCCGGACACCACCGGTAGCGGTTCCGGCGCCGTGGGCCCCCGGCGCCGTCAGGCTCCGACGTAGGCCGCGAGGTGCTGGCCGGTGAGGGTGGAACGGCCGGCGACGAGGTCGGCGGGGGTGCCCTCGAAGACGACCCGGCCGCCGTCGTGACCGGCGCCCGGGCCGAGGTCGATGATCCAGTCGGCGTGCGCCATGACGGCCTGGTGGTGCTCGACGACGACGACCGACTTGCCGGCGTCGACGAGGCGGTCGAGCAGGCCGAGCAGGTGCTGGACGTCGGCGAGGTGCAGTCCGGTGGTGGGCTCGTCGAGGACGTACACGCCGCCCTTGTCGCCCATGTGCGTGGCCAGCTTGAGCCGCTGGCGTTCGCCGCCGGAGAGGGTGGTCAGCGGCTGGCCGAGGGTGAGGTAGCCGAGGCCGACGTCGGAGAGCCGCTGGAGGATCCTGTGCGCGGCCGGGATGCGCGCCTCACCCGCGCCGAAGAACTCCTCGGCCCGGTCCACCGGCATCGCGAGCACCTCGCTGATGTCCCGGCCGCCGAGACGGTACTCCAGCACCGCGGGCTGGAACCGCTTGCCCTCGCAGTCCTCGCAGGGACTGGCCACGCCGGCCATCATGGCCAGGTCGGTGTAGACGACACCGGCGCCGTTGCAGGTGGGGCAGGCGCCCTCGGAGTTGGCGCTGAAGAGGGCCGGCTTGACGCCGTTGGCCTTGGCGAAGGCCTTGCGGATCGGGTCGAGCAGTCCCGTGTAGGTCGCCGGGTTGCTGCGCCGGGAGCCCTTGATGGGGCTCTGGTCGACCGCGACGACGTCGGCGTCGGCGGGGAGCGAGCCGTGGATCAGGGAGCTCTTGCCGGAGCCCGCCACGCCGGTGACCACGCACAGGACGCCGAGCGGGACGTCCACGTCGACGTCCTGGAGGTTGTGGGTGTGGGCGCCGCGGATCTCCAGGGCCCCGGTGGGCCTGCGGACCGTCTCCTTGAGGGCGGCCCGGTCGTCGAGGTGGCGGCCGGTGACGGTGCCGGCGGCGCGCAGTTCCTCGACGGTGCCCTCGAAGCAGACGGTGCCGCCCGCGGTGCCGGCGCCGGGGCCGAGGTCGATCACGTGGTCGGCGACGGCGATCGCCTCCGGCTTGTGCTCGACGACGAGGACCGTGTTGCCCTTGTCGCGCAGGCGCAGCAGCAGGTCGTTCATCCGCTGGATGTCGTGGGGGTGCAGTCCGATGGTGGGCTCGTCGAAGACGTAGGTGGTGTCGGTGAGCGAGGAGCCGAGGTGGCGGATCATCTTGACGCGCTGCGCCTCGCCGCCGGACAGGGTGCCCGCGGGCCGGTCGAGGGAGAGGTAGCCGAGGCCGATCTCCACGAAGGAGTCGAGGGTGTCCCGCAGCGCGGTGAGCAGCGGGGCGACCGAGGGCTCGGCCAGGTCGCGGACCCACTCGGCCAGGTCGCGGATCTCCATGGCGCAGGCGTCGGCGATGCTGATCTTCCCGATCCGCGACGAGCGGGCGCCCTCGCTGAGCCGGGTGCCCTCGCACTCGGGACAGGTGGTGAAGGTGACGGCCCGCTCCACGAAGGCCCTGATGTGCGGCTGCAGGCCCTCCTTGTCCTTGGCCAGGAAGGACTTCTGGATCTTCGGGATGAGCCCTTCGTAGGTGAGGTTGACGCCGTTGACCTTCACCTTGACCGGTTCGCCGTAGAGGAAGTCCCGCAGCTCCTTCTCCGTGTACTCGCGGATCGGCTTGTCCGGGTCGACGAAGCCGGACTGGGCGTAGACCTGCACGGTCCACTGGCTGTCCGACTTCCAGCCGGGGATGGTGAAGGCGCCCTCGGCGAGCGACTTGGAGTCGTCGTAGAGCTGGGTGAGGTCGATGTCGGAGACGGTGCCGCGGCCCTCGCAGTGGGTGCACATGCCGCCGGTGCGCTGGAAGGTCGCCTTCACGGCCTTCTTGCTGCCCCGTTCGACGGTGATGGCGCCGCTGGCCCGGACCGAGGCGGTGTTGAAGGAGTACGCGCTGGGCGGGCCGATGTGCGGGTCGCCGAGGCGGCTGAAGAGGATGCGCAGCATCGCGTTGACGTCGGTGGCGGTGCCGACGGTGGAGCGGGGGTCGGCGCCCATGCGCTGCTGGTCCACGATGATCGCGGTGGTCAGGCCCTCCAGCACGTCCACCTCGGGCCGCGCGAGGGTGGGCATGAAGCCCTGGACGAACGCGCTGTAGGTCTCGTTGATGAGCCGCTGCGACTCGGCGGCGATCGTGTTGAAGACCAGCGAGCTCTTGCCCGAGCCGGAGACTCCGGTGAACACGGTCAGCCGGCGCTTGGGGATCTCGACGCTGACGTCCTTGAGGTTGTTCTCGCGGGCGCCGTGCACACGGATCAGGTCGTGGCTGTCGGCGACGTGCGCTCCGTGCCCCTGCGTGCCCGGCCTCTCGGCGCTGCTCATCGTGTCTCCATCCGTCGGGGGCCCGCTGAAGGGCGACGCCCTCGGTGCCTCGGTGGTCACACGCTAGAGGGGGCACGGCCGCCCGCGCTTCTCGATTCCTGATCCACCGGAAATCGGAACGGACCCGTCCGGGGGAATCCGTGTCGGCCCGCGGTGTCCGGGTACGCGGTCGGCACCCCCTGAGGATGTGGAGGGAGACATGCAGCGAGGCAGCGACCGGATGAGCGTCCACCGCGACGACGAGATGAAGCACGAACTGCAGGGTCTGCTCAGGTCCGGGCACCCCACCCGCAGCGAGGAGTGGAACGACCCGGAGCCGGCCGCCGAGGACGACCCGGACGTCATGTACGGACCGGTGACACCGGGCCGCGGCCCGACCTACCTGGAGGCCCTGCGCCTCGAGCTGGCCCGGAACCTGACCCGGGGCAGCTTCCCCGCGGGACCGCGGGAACTGACCCGCGCGCTGCGTCGCACAAACGCGCCGGACGCCCTCGTGGAAGGGCTCGACCGGCTGCCGCACAAGGCGCGCTACGACAACGTCCAGGAGCTGGCGGTGGCCCTCACCGAGAGCGGCCCGTCCGGTCCGTCCGGTAAATGAACGAAGGGAGTCCGAACTCTATGCGCATCGCATTCCTCACCGCGCCCGAGGGCGTGGAACAGGTCGAACTGACCGAGCCGTGGCAGGCGGCGAAGGACGCTGGGCACGAGCCCGTGCTCGTCTCCACGCAGTCCGGGGAGATCCAGGGCTTCAACCACCTCGACAAGGCGGACACGTTCCCGGTGGACGAGGTGGTGGGTGACACGTCCGCCGACTCCTTCGGCGGCCTGGTCCTGCCCGGCGGGGTGGCCAACCCCGACTTCCTGCGGACGGACGAGAAGGCCGTGGCGTTCGTCAGGGACTTCTTCGAGCAGGGCCGGCCGGTGGCCGCCATCTGCCACGCGCCGTGGACGCTCGTCGAGGCGGACGTCGTGCGCGGCCGCACCCTGACCTCGTGGCCCAGTCTGCGGACCGACCTGCGCAACGCGGGCGCCACCTGGGTCGACGAGCAGGTCAAGGTCTGCGACGGGGGCAGCAACGTCCTGGTCACCAGCCGCAAGCCGGACGACCTCAAGGCGTTCTGCGAGACCTATCTCGCGGAGTTCGCCAAGGCGGCCGGCTGAGGCCGGGACCGCCAGGACGCTGACACGCAGGCGGGCCCGGGAGCACGGACGGACGGGCCACGGCTGGACGGCGGGCCACCGGCGGCGGGCGACCGCCGGTGGCCCGCCGCCTTGCTCAGCCGCCGGGCTCAGCCGCCGGGCTCAGCCTCCAGGCTCAGCCGCCCGGCGCGGCGCTCTGCCCGCAGCCGCGTTCCCGGGCGCCCTCGCGGGTGCGGCCGGCGGCCACCGGGCGCCGGGGGTTGCGGCGCAGCCATTCGCCCTCCAGCCGGGCCATCCGGTCGTTGTGGGCCCGCAGCGCGTCGTTCGACCCGTACAGGAGGGTGTCGTGGCGCGTGCGGTGGATGGTCTCCAGCTCTTTCATCAACTGCTGGTCGTCCAGGCGGCCCGGGTCCACTCCGGTCGTGCTGCCGCCCCGCGTGTCGTGTTCGTTCATGCGTCCCGGGTACCCGCCCCGCAGCACTACCACCCCCGAGCGGCACCCGGGAGGGCAGCCACATGGATCTCGCGTTTCTGCATCCCCTCTACGAGCACCAGGGACCCTGGGCCTCCGTCTACGTCGACCTCTCCCGCCACACGGAGGACACCCCTCACGAGCGCGAGCTGACGGCCGCCGCCGTGGCCCGGGAGCTGGCGGAGCAGGGCGCCGACGAGGCCACCTGCCGGGCGGTGCGGGAGGCGGTGGACGAGCTGCGGCACGCGACCGATCCGCACGGGCGGGCCCTGTTCGCCTGTGCCGGGCAGGTGGTCCTCGATCCGCCGCTGGCCCGGCCGCCGTACGGCGGGACGACCGCCGACTGGGCCCCGCTGCCGCACGTCACGCCGCTGCTCGACCTGGCCGGCGAGGACCCGGTGTGCGTGGTGGCCTACATCGACCGCAAGGGCGCCGACTTCGAGCTGCGCAGCGCGCTGGGCAGCTCCGACGCGGGCGGTGTGACCGGCCGGACCTGGCCGCTGCACCGCACGAGCAGCGCGGACTGGTCGGAGCGCCACTTCCAGCTCCGGGTGGAGAACACCTGGGAGCACAACGCGGCGGAGATCGCGGACGCGCTCGCCGTGTGCCAGGAGGAGACGGGCGCCGACCTGCTGATCCTGGTGGGCGACGACCGGGAGCGGCGGTCGGTGCACGAGCGGCTGCCCGACCGCCTGCAGGAGCGCGTCGCCGAGGCCTCGCGCGGCGCCGGCAGCAGGCTGCTGGACGACGACGTGGAGGGGCTGCGCGAGGAGCACGTCCGCAGCCGCGCCCGGCAGGACCTGGACCGGTTCCTGGCCGCCAGGTCGCCGGACGAGGAGGGCCGGGCCGGCGCGGCGGAGGGCGTTCCCGCGCTGGTCGAGGCGGCCCGGGAGCACCGCATCGACGAGCTGCTGGTGATCCCGGACGCCCCCGACACGCACCGCGAGGTGTGGATCGGCGAGGACGCCGACCAGGTGGCGGTGCGCCGGACCGAGCTGAAGACGCTGGGCGAGCAGAACTCCTGGTCGGCCCGTGCGGACGACGCCCTGCTGCGCTCGGCGGTGATGACCGGCGCCCCCGCGATCTCGGTGACGCCGGTGCAGCCGCCGGAGACCTCCCGGAAGGCGCCGGTGGGCGGCCTGGGGGCGCTGCTGCGCTGGAAGTGACGCGGGCCGGGGCGGGCTCAGCGCGCCCGCTCGACCCGCCGTTCGTCCCAGACCGGTTCCGGCGTCTCGCGCACGCGCCCGTCGCTGCCGAAGACCAGGTACCGGTCGAAGGAGCGGGCGAACCAGCGGTCGTGGGTGACCGCGAGGACCGTGCCCTCGAAGCCCTCCAGGCCCTCCTGGAGGGCTTCGGCCGACTCGAGGTCGAGGTTGTCGGTGGGCTCGTCCAGGAGCAGGGCCGTGACGCCCTGGAGTTCGAGCAGCAGGATCTGGAAGCGGGCCTGCTGGCCGCCGGAGAGCCGGTCGAAGGCCTGCTCGGCCTGCTGGGTCAGTTCGTAGCGGCGCAGCCGGGACATGGCGGCGCCCCGGTCCTGGGAGTGCTCGGTCCACAGGATGTCCAGGAGGGTGCGGCCCAGCAGTTCGGGATGGGCGTGGGTCTGCGCGAAGTGGCCGGGGAGCACGCGCGCCCCCAGCTTCCACTCCCCGGTGTGCGCCACGTCGTCGCCGGCCAGCAGCCGCAGGAAGTGCGACTTGCCGGAGCCGTTGGAGCCGAGGACGGCGACCCGTTCGCCGTAGAAGACCTCCAGGTCGAAGGGTTTCATCAGGCCCGTGAGTTCCAGCCGCCGGCAGGTGACGGCGCGGACACCGGTGCGGCCGCCCTTCAGGCGCATCCTGATGTCCTGCTCGCGCGGCGGCTCGGGCGGCGGGCCCGCCTCCTCGAACTTGCGCAGCCTGGTCTGGGCGGCCCGGTAGCGGGAGGCCATGTCCGGGCTGTTCTCGGCGGCCTGGCGCAGGGTCAGGACGAGCTTCTTGAGCTGGGCGTGCTTCTCGTCCCAGCGGCGGCGCAGTTCCTCGAAGCGGGCGAAGCGTTCCCGGCGTGCCTCGTGGAAGGTGGCGAAGCCGCCGCCGTGCACCCAGGCGTCGGCGCCCGCGGGACCGGGTTCCACGGAGACGATCTTCTGCGCGGTGCGGGCGAGCAGTTCGCGGTCGTGGGAGACGAAGAGCACGGTCTTGCGGGTCTCGGCGAGCCGCTCCTCCAGCCAGCGCTTGCCGGGCACGTCGAGGTAGTTGTCCGGCTCGTCGAGCAGCAGCACCTCGTCGGTGCCGCGCAGCAGTGCCTCCAGGACGAGGCGCTTCTGCTCGCCGCCGGAGAGCGTGCTCACCCGGCGCCACTGGGCCTTCTCATAGGGCACCCCGAGCGCGGCGGTGGTGCAGATGTCCCACAGCGTCTCGGCCTCGTACCCGCGTGCCTCGGCCCAGTCGGCGAGGGCCTGCGCATACGCGAGCTGGGCGGCCTCGTCGTCGACCGTCATGATCGCGTGCTCGGCGGCGTCGACGGCCCGCGCGGCCTCGCGGATGCGGGGCTGTGCCACGGACACCAGCAGGTCGCGCACGGTGGACTCGTCCCGTACGGAGCCGACGAACTGGCGCATGACGCCGAGGCCGCCGCTGACGGTGACGGAGCCGCCGTGCGGCTTCAGCTCGCCGGCCAGCAGGCGCAGCAGGGTGGTCTTGCCCGCGCCGTTGGGTCCGACGAGGGCCACGACGGCCCCCTCCCCCACCCGGAAGGAGACGTCGCCGAGCAGCGCCCTCCCGTCGGGGAGGCAGTACTCCAGGTGCGCGGCTTCGAGGTGACCCATGGGACCGGATTCTGCGGCTCCGGACGGGCCCCGGGCAAACCGTTTTCGGCCGCCCGACGGGGACGCGCGGCACGTGGGGCGCGCCACCGGCAGCAAACGCCGTCCGCAGGGTAGGCGGGACCCATGAGTCCCGACCTAGACCTCACCGCCCCGACGCCCGGCCCGCACCCCCTCCGCGACGGCTTCCTGCGGCTGGACCAGCGCGTCTTCGAGGCCGTCGCCACCCGCGCCTGGCCCGGCGCGGGGCCCCTGCTGCCCCGGTTGAGCCGCAGCGCCAACCACGGAGTGCTGTGGTTCGCGGCGGGCGCCGCGCTGGCCGCGACCCGCACCCCCAGGGCCCGGCGGGCCGCCGCTCGGGGCCTGGCCTCGCTGGGCCTGGCCTCGCTGACGATCAACACCCTCGGCAAGCGTTCGGTGCGCAGGCCCCGGCCGGTCCTCGACCCGGTGCCGCTGGTGCGCCGGCTCAAGCGGCAGCCGATCACGACGTCGTTCCCGTCCGGGCACGCCGCGTCGGCCGCCGCGTTCGCGACCGGCGTCGCGCTGGAGTCCCCGGCGTGGGGTGCGGCGATCGCCCCGGTCGCGGGCGCGGTCGCCCTGTCCCGGGTCTACACCGGCGTCCACTTCCCGAGCGACGTCCTGGCCGGCGCGGCGCTCGGGGCGGGCGCCGCGTTCGCCGTGCGGGGGCTGGTGCCCACGCGGGCCCAGCACGTCCCGCCGGCCCGGCCGCGTGCCGAGGTGCCCGCGCTGCCCGGCGGCGAGGGGCTCGTCATGGTCGCCAACATCGGCTCGGGCACCTCGGACCGGGTGCGGTCCCTGTGCGACGCGCTGCCCGACGCCGAGGTCGTCGAGTGCGAGCCGGGGGACGTGGGGGCCGAGCTGGAGAAGGCGGCCGGGCACGCCCGGGTGCTCGGCGTCTGCGGGGGCGACGGCACCGTGAACGCGGCGGCCGAGGTCGCCCTCCGCCACGGTCTGCCCCTGGCGGTCCTGCCCGGCGGCACGCTCAACCACTTCGCCTACGACCTGGGCGTGGAGGACGTACGGGACCTGTGCGGGGCGCTGGAGCGGGGCGAGGGGGTGCGGGTGGACGTGGGCCGCTTCGCCTCCGGCGGGCGGCGCGGCGTCTTCCTGAACACCTTCAGCCTCGGCGTGTACCCGGAGCTGGTCAACGAGCGGGAGCGCTGGTCGCCGCGGATCGGCGGCTGGCCGGCCGGGGTGCTGGCGGCCGTACGGGTGCTGCGCGCCGACCGGCATCCGCTGGAGGCGGAGGTGCGCGGCCGCAGGCGTCCGCTGTGGATGCTGTTCGCGGGCAACGGCACCTACCACCGCCGGGGGCTCGCCTCGGGACGCCGGCTCGACCTGGCGGACGGCCAGTTGGACGTGCGCGTGGTGCACGGGGGGCGCCGGCCCGCCCTGCGGCTGCTCTCCGCGGCGCTCGCGGGACCGCTGACCCGCTCCCCCGCCCACGCGGCGGTGCAGGTGCCCCGGCTGCGCCTGTCGGGGGTCGCACCCGGGACGCTGATGGCGTACGACGGCGAACTGACCGAGACCGAGGGCGACCTGACGCTGGAGAAGCTGCCCGAGGCGCTGACGGTGTACCGGCCGATGCCCGGCGGCGGCCTCCTGTCCTGACGCTCCGTCAGTCCACATGGCAGAACGGATGTCTCACCATGCGGCTGCCGGGCGTACCGTGACGGCACCGTCCGGAGAGGGGATCCACCATGCCGAAGCCGCAGGAGACCGCCGTCTACACCCACGGGCACCACGAGTCCGTGCTCCGCTCGCACACCTGGCGCACCGCCGAGAACTCCGCCGCCTACCTCCTGGGGTCTCTGCGGCCGCACATGCGGATCCTGGACGTCGGCTGCGGCCCCGGCACCATCACCGCGGACCTCGCGGAACGGGTGCCGGACGGCCACGTCACCGGCGTGGACCGGGCCCCGGAGATCGTGGCGGCGGCCCGGGCCGCGGCCGCGGCGCGCGGCCTGGACAACACCGACTTCGCGGTCGCCGACGTGCACGCGCTGGACTACCCGGACGACACCTTCTGCGTGGTCCACGCGCACCAGGTGCTCCAGCACGTGGGCGACCCGGTGCGGGCGCTGCGGGAGATGAAGCGGGTCGCCCGGCCGAACGGGATCGTCGCCGTGCGGGACTCCGACTACGGCGCCATGACCTGGTTCCCCGCGTCGGCGGGCATGGACGACTGGCTGGACCTGTACCACCGGGTGGCCCGCGCCAACGGGGGCGAGCCGGACGCCGGGCGCCGGCTGAAGGCCTGGGCGCTGGCGGCCGGGTTCACCGACATCACGGCGACCTCGGCCACCTGGACCTTCACCACGCCCGAGGAGCGGGAGTGGTGGAGCGGCCTGTGGGCGGACCGCACCCTGGCGTCGGCGTACGCGGAGCGTGCCACCGAGGGCGGTCATGCGACGCCGGAGCAACTGCGGGCCGTCTCGGCCGCCTGGCGGGAGTGGGGAAAGCGGCCGGAAGGCTGGTTCGGTGTCCTGCACGGGGAGATTCTGTGCCGAAAAGAAGCATGACCGACGCCTGTTCGGAGAATTCCGGGAAACCAGTACGGCAGGAGGTTCAACATTATGGTTCCGCTTCTGCTCGTACTGCTTCTCGCGATCGTCCTTTTCGGTATCGGGTTCGCGGTGAAGGTTCTCTGGTGGATCGCTCTGGCGGTCCTGGTCCTGTGGCTGATCGGTTTCCTGGCCCGCGGGACGAAGACCGGTGGCGGCAGGGGCCGCTGGTACCGGTGGTGAACGACCGGTGACTGACTGACGACGACGGACGGCGACTGACGAACGACACATGACGAGGCTGCTGCCCCGGGAGGCTTCTCACTCCCGGGGCAGCAGCGGTCCCAGCGGCCCGAGGTCCAGGTTCAGGTCCTCGGGCCGCAGTCCGTAGCGGTCGCGCAGTTCGGTCATGCGGTCGTCGAGGAGCATCAGGGTGAGCCCGATCCGCTCCTCCTGGTCCTCGCTGAGGTCGCCCTCGTCGACGCGGCGCAGCGCCTGGCGCTCCATGAGCTGGCGCAGCAGCTCGACGACCGTGAGCACCAGCTTGATCAGGTCGCGCTCGACCGTGTCGGGGTCGAGGTCGAGGCGGCGGTTGCCGGGCTCGGGCGGTTCGGCACGTCCGGTGGGGTGGGTCATGTCAGTCCCCGAACGGCGAGGGGACGTTGCGGTTGACCGAGCTGATCAGCGCGTTCAGGTCGATGCGGACCAGGTCGACGTCCGCGATGCGCAGCGTGACGTCGCCGGTGATGACCACTCCGCCGGCCAGCAGCCGGTCGAGGAGGTCCACCAGGGCGATCTCCCGGCGCTCCACGACGGTCATGAGTCCTCCCCCGCCTTCTTCCCGGCGCCCTCTTCCGTCCCCTCCTGCTCTCCGGCGAAGGAATAGGCCGCCCAGGGGCCGGTGAGTTCCACGCGAATTCCGGGGGCGTCGTCCTTCGTACGGTCCACCATTTCGACGAATTCCTCGGACGCGTCGCGGCCCACCAGATAGGCGGCATTGAGCACGTTCCGTCCCTCGGCCCCGGAAAGGCGGGGATTCTGCGGCGCGTGCAGCCGCGCGTCGTCGGCCCGGCCGGAGAGCGTCCTGTGCAGACCGGTGGCGAACTCCTCGGCCCGGCTCCACAGGTCCTCGTTGGCCCGGGACTGTCTGCGCCGGCGGCGCAGGTAGTCCCGGCCGGACACGGGCCGTTGCTCGGGCTCGGCGGGCGCGGCGGACCGCTCGGAGTCCGCCTGCTCCGTCCGCTCCGGCTCGACGTACACCTTCACGCCCCACTCCACCCGGCCCTCCAGCCGGTCGAGCGTGCGCCGGAAGGCCGACTCGCGTTCCTCCAGCATCACGCGTACGCCGCTGTCGTCCCGGAAGACGGTGGCCAGCCGGAGCGGCAGGGGGGTGGTCACGGCGGTGAGGGCGTCGACGACCTGCTGGTGGGCGCGGGCGGTGGCGGTCAGCCAGTCCAGGTCCTCCAGGTGGGCGCGCAGCGCCTCCTCGCCGAAGTCGGCCTCGGGCACGTGGCTGACCACCGCGACCAGGTCGCCGTGCGGCAGCAGCCGGGGCGGGTCGCCCGCCACCCCGCCGAGCTGGGCCTGCAGGGGTGTGTCGAAGGGCCGGCAGACGGCGTAGACGTAGCGCAGTCCGGTCACGGTGCCTCCCTCGGTACTCGGCCCGGGTCCAGCTCACGCAGGCGTTCGCGCAGCGCCGCGTTCTCCCGGGTGAGTTCGTCGTGCCGGGCGCGCGAGGACAGTGCGGGGTCGCTCTCCCACCAGTCGATGCCCATCTCCTTGGCCTTGTCGACGGAAGCCACGACGAGCCGCAGCTTGATGGTCAGCAGCTCGATGTCGAGCAGGTTGATCTTGATGTCGCCCGCGATCACGACTCCCTTGTCGAGCACCCGTTCCAGGATGTCGGCGAGGTTGGCGCTCTGTCCCTGGCCGTAGGGTTCGGGCAACCGGCTGGGGGTGGTCATCGACGGCTCCCGCCCTCGGCGTCCTCGTACTCCTCACGGGACGCGTACTCGTCCTCCCCGGCTTCCTCGTCCTCCTCCTCGGGCTCCTCGTCGTACTCGTCCTCCGGTTCCTCCTCGTAGCCCTCCTCGGGCTCGTCCTCCGGCTCTTCCTCGTCGTCCTCGCCCCCGGGCTCCTCCTCGTAGCGGTCGTCGCCGGGCTCCTGCTCCTGCTCCCCGTCGTCCTGCCGCTCCTCCCGGTCCTCTTCCTCCTCCGCGACCGCGTCCTCGTGGCTGCGGACGACCTCGCCGTCGCGGATCTCGCCGCGCCAGCCGTCGTCGGCCTCGCCCTTGAACGTGATGTGGCGGACGTAGTTCTTGAGGTCGAGCCGGGCCCGGCGGCCCTGGGCGCGCCAGATGTTGCCGGTCTTCTCGAACAGGCCGCTCGGGTAGTACTCGATGACCAGGACCACGCGGGTGAGGCGGTCGGCGAGCCGGTGGAAACTGACGACTCCCTTGGTCGTGCCCTTGGCGCCCTCCGACGTCCAGGAGATCCGGTCGTCGGGCACCTGCTCGGTGGTCGTCGCCTTCCAGCTCCGGTTGGACCACAGGACCTTGAGCTGCCAGTCGGAGGTCGTGTCGTCGGCGCGGTTCGCGCTCTTGACGCCCTTGGCGAAGGTGCTGAAGTCCTGGTACTGGGTCCACTGGTCGTAGGCCGTGCGCAGCGGTACGCCGACGTCGACGTACTCGATGATGACCGTCGGCTTCTGACCGCCGCCGCCCTTCTTCCCGCCCTTGCCGCCGGCGAGGTTCTTGAACGCGCCGACCACGTTGTCCTTCATCTTGCCCGCGCCGACCTCGAGGGCGGCCCGCATCGGGCTCTTGCCCTCGGCGAGCTTGCGTCCGCCGTCGAGGGCGAGCTTGGCGAATCCCGGGCTGTTGCCCTCGGCGATGTCGTTGAGCCTGCCGGTCGTCTCGCCGAGCTTGGTGCCGAGGCCGGTGAGCAGCCGGGTGGCCTGGGCGGCGAGGTAGTCCTGCACCTCCGCCTTCAGGCGGTCGGCCGCCTCGCTCTGGGCCACGTCGGCCAGCGGGTTCTTCTTCGCGGCGTCTCCTGCCCCGGAGGCCGCCGATCCCAGGGTGCCGCTCATCGCTCACCACCGCCCTTCGGCTGCCGGGCACGGGACGTCTTCTTGGCGGCCGTCTTCTTCGCGGGCTGGGTGCGCTTCGCGGCGGCCTTCTTCGCGGGGGCCTTGGCCGCGGACTTCTTCGCGGGCGCCTTCCGGGCCGTCTTCCGCGCCTCGGCCGGAGCCTTCCCGGCCGGCCGCTCACGCCTCGGCGCGCGCCGCTCGCGCGGCTCCTCGCGCCGCCGCTCCCCGGCCTCGTCGGGCTCCTCGGCCTCCTCGCGCTGCTCCGGCTCCTCGTGCTCGTCGTGCTCGTCGTGCTCGTCGTGCTCGTCCTGCTCCGAGTCCTCCGAGGCCTCGGAGTCGCGGGAGTCGTCGGATCCGGCAGCGGGTGCCCGGGACGCCACGCCGGAGAGCTCGTCGCGCACCTGCGCGGTGCGCCCGTGCAGCCGGTCGGCCAGCGCGCCCATCTGCCGCTCCACCAGCGCGCCCGAGGCCGCCTTGCCCACGCCTCGCAGGTCCGTGCGGAGCTGGTCCCCGATCTCCTTGAACTGCGGGTTGTTCTGCAGTTGCCCGGAGACCAGCTCGGCGACGCCCTTGGGGGTGAGGTTCAACTTCTTGCCGGCCACCATGCTGCCCACGGCGACCGCGAATTTCAGTTTCTTCGTGCGTCCCAGCAGATAGCCGGCCCCTATCGCGAGGCCCAGTCCCATTCGGTTCATGGTGCCGTCCCGTTGCCCAATCCCGCGCTCGTGCGCGTAGCGGTCTCCAGCCGGTCCAGAAGCTCGTCCTCCTGTCGGTCGAACTCCTCCTCGGTGATCTCGCCGGCCTCCAACTGCTCCTCCAGGCGGGCAAGTTCGGCCCGTATCGTGGCGGGGTCGTAGTAGATCCGCTCGGCCTCCGCGAGTACCTGTCTGATGGCCCAGCCACTGCCGCGCGCCGGGGCGAGCGGCAGCAGGAGGATCTCCGAGATGAGTCCCATGCCGTCACCCCGCTCCGGCGCCCGCCCCGCCGGCCGCGGTGCCCGCGGGCTCGGCCGGTCCGGGCTCCACGAAGCTGTACGGCGGCAGCGGACCGTTGACGCGGACCTCGAGATGAGGCATCTCGGCACGGGCCCGCTCGACGGCGGCCAGGAACGCGTCGGCCGCCTCCCGCTTCACCAGGAACGAGACGTTGGCCAGCCAGCCCGTGGACTCGGGCCCCACGCTCACCGCGTCGGCGGCCGGCTCCAGGGCGCGCTCCAGCGTGGTGGCGTCCTCGGCCTCCTTGTCCTTGACCGCGGCCGCGACCATCTCGCCGAGCTGGATCTTCGTCTCGTACGTGCCGCCCCCGGCCTGCCGGTTGGACTCCGCCAGGGCGCGGATCTCGGGGTTCTGGGCCATCACGTGGTGGAGCACGGCCTCTTCGACGTGGGTGGCCTTGATGTTGTACTCCACCCGGCCGTCCAGCGCCTTCAAGCGCTCCCCGTAGTGCTCGGCGCGCTCGGCGAGCACCCCGGTGACCGTCTCGTCGTCCGGGGCGACGCTGCCGAAGCGCATCGGCAGCACACAGCCCTCCGCGCCGATCTCGCTCAGTACGTTCTGGTGGGCGAGCAGTTCCCTGCGCTTGGGGCGCAGGTCCTCGGGCGCGTCGCTGACGACGGCCGCCAGGTCGCCCTCCTTGAGGATCCGCACCTCGCGCGGCGGATCGCCGACTCCGCCCGTGCCCTCGGGAAGCGCGGGATGCGTGGCGGCGGTGATGCCGTAGACGTACGTACTCACTCCTGCTCCTCCTTCCGGCGCGAGGGCGCGGTCTTGCGGGCGCGCGGACGCGATGAGGTCTCGCGCTCGGAGCCGCCCTCGTCACGGGCCTGCTTGAACGCGTCGGAGATGGTCTCGGCCGCGCCGGACAGCGCCCCCTTGGACTTGCCCCGGGCGCCGGACTCGGTCATCTCGCCGACCAGGTCGGGCAGCCCCGGGTCCTTGCGCGGCCCGGCCTCCAGGTCGAGCCGGTTGCACGCCTCGGCGAAGCGCAGATACGTGTCCACGCTGGCGACGACGACACGGACGTCGATCTTCAGGATCTCGATGCCGACCAGGGAGACACGCACGAACGCGTCGATGACGAGCCCCCTGTCCAGAACAAGCTCAAGCACGTCGTAGAGGCCGCTGCTGCCGCCTCCGCCGCCGGTCTGTTGTGCCGGTACGACAGTCATGCCGGGTGTTCCTCCCTCGTGTCGGGGTGTGGTGGGTTCGCGTGTACGGGCGGCGCGCGGTGCGCCGTTCTAGCGGCTGCCCCGGGCGTCGGCCCGGCCGCGCTCGTAGCGCCGTACGCGCCGGTAGCCGGTGAGCTGTCCCTCGGCGTCCAGGTCCACCTGGTAGCTCGCCATCAGGCTCATGGTGTCGGGCACCCGCTCCAGCTCCAGGACCTCGACCTCCAGCGCCCAGCCCTCCTCCGTCTGCTCGAAGGACGACACGGACTCGGGCGTCATGCCGGTGAGCTCCGCCAGCTGGGCTCGCGCCTCGCGCAGAACCTCCATAGGCTTGGGACGATGAGACTTCTGTGGTGTGTGTGACTCGCGGGAGTCCTGTGACTCGCGCGCGTTTCGGTGCGAATCTTGGGATTCGGGCGTCTTCTTGGTGTTCGTCATGGCCACCTCGTCACTCGGGTGGCCGCATGCGGGTGCGCCAAACCTCGCTCGCCCCACCTCGCCGGACCGGACCGGGCCTCGCGGGGCATTCGGCCGCACGGGACGTTCAGCCGCGCAGGGCGTTCAGCCGCCGTCGGGCGGGGCCCAGGGCCCGGGTGCGGGCCGTGAGCCCGGACCAGGGCCGGGTGCGGGCCTGGTCCACGGCGTCCGCGACGGTCCAGCGGCGGGCGTGCAGTCCCGGGTCGTCCAGTTGGTCCCAGGTGAACGGCGTGGCCACGGGGGCGCCGGGCAGGGCGCGCACGGTGAAGGGGGCGACGGCGGTCTGGGCGTAGGCGTTGCGCTGGATGTCGAGGTAGAGCCGGTCGCCGCGGTCCTTCTTGCGGGCCGCGGTGGTGAGCCGGTCCGGGTGGGCGGCGGCCAGGACGTCGGCGACGGCCCGCGCGAACTCCCGTACGTCGTCGAAGTCCTGGCGGCCGTCCAGCGGGACGACGACGTGCAGTCCCCGGGACCCGGTGGTCATCGGCGCCGAGGGCAGCCTCAGCTCGCCGAGCAGTTCCCCCAGCAGCCCGGCCGCGGACCGGACCGTCTCGAAGTCGTCCCCGGCCGGGTCGAGGTCGAAGACCATGCGGTCGGGCCGGTCCAGCCGCCCGGTCCGGGACAGCCAGCGGTGCAGGGTGAGGGCGGCCTGGTCGGCGAGGTGGACGAGGGTGGCGGAGTCGTCGCAGACGGTGTGGCAGACCGTGCCGCCCTCCTTGCCGACCTCGACCCGGCGGATCCAATCCGGGTAGTGCTCGGGCGTGTTCTTCTGCATGAACCGCGGTCCGTCGATCCCGTCCGGGTGCCGCTCCAGCATCAGGGGGCGGCCCCGCAGGTGGGGCAGCATGAACGGGGCGACGGCACGGCAGTAGTCGACGAGATCGCCCTTGGTGTACTCCTCGGCGCCGCCGTCCCCGGCCGGGAACAGCACCTTCTCCGGCCGGTGGACCTCCACGGTGCGCCGGCCGGCCCGTACGGTCCGCGTCCCCGTCCCTCCGCCGCTGCGGCCGCCACTCGCCCTCACGGAACGATCGCCTGCTCCACGAGCATCCGTGCGGCCGCCTCGATGGACTCGGCGTCGATCCCGGCGGCGTGCAGTTCCTCCGCCGGGGACGCCGAGCCCGGCATCGTCGTGACCGCGAGCCGCACCAGCCGGGGCACGGGCCGTCCGTCCGTGAACGCGTCCAGGACGGCGTCGCCGATGCCGCCCTCCCGCCGGTGGTCCTCCACCGTCACCAGGCAGCCGGTCTCCTCTGCGGCCGCCCGCAGGGTAACCCGGTCGACGGGCTTGACCGAGTACAGGTCGATCACCCGGACCGGGATGCCGTCCCGCCCGAGGGCGTCGGCCGCGGCGAGCGCCTCGTGCAGGGTCACCCCCGCCGCGACCACGGTGAGCCGGTCGGCGTCGGAGGAGCGCAGCACCTTGCTGCCGCCGACGGGGAACTCCTCGTCGGGGCCGTAGATCACCTTGCTCTCGCCGCGCGAGGTGCGCAGGTAGCGGATGCCCTCCAGGCCGGCCATCTCGGCGACCAGCCGAGCGGTCTGGTTGGCGTCGCACGGGTAGAGCACGGTCGAGCCGTGCACGGCCCGCATCATCGCGAGGTCCTCCAGGCCCATCTGGCTGGGCCCGTCCTGGCCGATGGCGACGCCCGCGTGGGAGCCGACGAGGTTGATGCCGGAGCCGCTGACGGAGGCCATGCGCACGAAGTCGTGGGCGCGGGTCAGGAAGGCGGCGAACGTGGTGGCGAACGGCACCCAGCCGCGCGCGGCCATCCCCACCGCGGCGGCGACCATCTGCTGCTCGGCGATGTAGCACTCGAAGTAGCGCTCGGGGTGTTCCTTGGCGAAGAACTCGGCCCGCGTGGAGTCGCCGACCTCGCCGTCCAGGGCGACGACGTCGCCGCTCGCGGTGCCGACGGCGGCGAGCGCCTCGCCGAACGCGTTGCGGGTGGCGACCTCGTCGCCCTTGTCGTAGCGCGGCAGCTCGGTCTGTCCGGTGCCCGTCGAGTGCAGGGCCCGCGCGGCCTCGGGCGCGTGCACCCGCACCTCGATGTCGCGGGGGCCGCCGAGTTCGGCCACGGCCTCCTCGGCCTCCGGCAGGGGCTTGCCGTGCTGTCCCTCGCGGTCCTCCACGGCCGCGACGCCCTTGCCCTTGAGGGTGCGGGCGATGATCGCGGTGGGCTGTCCCCTGGTGGACAGGGCCTCGCCGTAGGCACGGTCGACGGCGTCGACGTCGTGGCCGTCGATCTCGATCGTGTGCCATCCGAAGGCCCTGAAACGGCGCGCGTAGGCGTCGAGGTCGTGGCCGTGCCGGGTGGGGCCGCGCTGGCCGAGGCGGTTGACGTCGACGATCACGGTGAGGTTGTCGAGGTGCTCGTGCCCGGCGTGTTCGGCGGCCTCCCACACCGATCCCTCGGCCAGCTCGCTGTCGCCGCACAGCACCCACACGCGGAAGTCGGTGTGCTCGAGCCGCTTGCCGGACAGCGCGATGCCGACGCCCACGGGCAGTCCCTGGCCGAGCGAACCGGTGGCGGTCTCGACCCACGGCAGTCGCTGCGGCGTGGGGTGCCCCTCCAGGCGGCTGCCCAGCTTGCGGAAGGTGAGCAGTTCCTGGTCGTCGATGGCGCCGGCCGCCTTGAAGGCGGAGTACAGCAGGGGCGAGGCGTGTCCCTTGGAGAGCACGAAACGGTCGTTGCCGGGGTGGTCGGGGCGTTCGAAGTCGTAGCGGAGGTGGTTGGCCAGCAGTACGGCCATCAGGTCCGCGGCGGACATCGACGACGTCGGGTGTCCGGAGCCCGCGGCGGCGGACGCCCGTACGCTGTCGACGCGCAACTGCTGTCCGAGGTCGACGAGTTCACCGGTGTTCATGAGTCTCCTTCCTCGGCACGGCCGTCGGTGCGCCTGACGGGGCCGGGGGCGATGTCGGGTCCGGGGGGCGGCTGGTGCGCCGGGGGTTCGGGACCGGGCTCGGTGGGCGGGCCCGCGGAACGGGTCGGTCCGGGCGAGGCCGTGGGCCGCTTGCCGGCGGCGCCCGCGCCGGTCCCGCGCGAGGCCTTCCCCGGCTTGGCGGAGCCGCCCCGGGCGGGACGCGGTCCGGCGGCTTCCACGGCCCGGCGGGGCCTGCCGGACGCGCGGGGCGACCCGGACGGCCCCTTCTTGGCATCCCCTCCGCGCGGCTGGTTCTTGGCGGGTTCGCCGGTGGGCTGGTTCTTGGCCGGTTCACCGCCGGGCTGGTTCTTGGCGGACTCGCCGCCGGGCTGGTTCTTGGCGGGTTCACCGGCGGACTGATTCTTGGCGGACTCACCGGCCTGCTGGCTCTTGGCCGGTTCACCGCCGGGCTGGTTCTTGGCGGGCTCACCACCGGGCCGGCCCTCGGCCGGTTCACCACCGGGCCGGCCCTCGGCCGGCTCGCCGCCGGGCCGCTTCTCCGCCGCCTCGCCGGCCGGTGGTGCCTTCGCCGGTTCGCCGGCTCGTCCGGCGTCCGTGCCGGGCCGCCCCGGACGTCCCGGGACCCGCGCGACCTCGGGCGAGGACGACTCCAGCGGTACGGACCAGGACCGTACGAGGCCGAGCTGCACGGCCTGGCGGGGCAGCACCGCGTCGAGCAGCCAGTCGGCGGCGACCCGGACGCGGTTGCCCGGCATCGCGGCGAGGTGGTAGCCGCGGGTGACCGCGCCGGCGGCCACGCCGGACATCGGCAGGCCCAGCGGGTCGGCGGCGGCCTTGGCGCCCCCGAGGTCCACGACGAACCCCAGGTCACGGTGGCGGTAGGCCCGCCGTTTCCCCCGGCCGAGCGACGCGACGACGTTGTGGGCGCAGACCTTGCCGTGCCGCCAGGCGTGCTGCGCGGTCATCGGCGTGTACTGGCCGGGCCGGTCGAGGTCGGGTACGGCGGCCACGTCGCCGCAGGCGAACAGCTCCGGCCGCCCGGGTACCTGGAGGTGGGGGTCGACGAGCAGCCGGCCCCGTTCCATGGGCAGCCCCAGGGACTCCACCAGCGGGTCGGGCCGTACGCCCACGCACCACACCAGGGTGCGGGTGCCGACGGTCGTCCCGTCGGTGAGCACCACCCCGTCGCGCGTGGCCTCCTTCACGGAGGTCCCCATCCGCACGTCGACGCCCCGCTGCCGCAGGACCCGCTCGGCGGTGCGGGAGAGCCGTTCGTCCATCTCCGGCATGACCCGGGGCGCCACGTCCAGCAGCATCCAGCGGGGCCGCATGCCCGTGCGCATCGGGTGCCTGCGGACCTGCGCGTCGGTGTACATCGCGCCGTGCGCGGCGACCTCGGTGCCCGTGTAGCCCGCGCCGACCACGACGAACGTGCACCGCGCGGCGCACTCGGCCCGGTCGTCCGTCGCCGCGGCCAGCTCCACCTGCCGGGTCACGTGGTCGCGCAGGTAGAGCGCCTCCGGCAGCCCGCGGAAGCCGTGGGCGTGCTCGGCGACACCGGGGACGGGCAGCAGTTTGTTGACGCTGCCCGCGGCGAGCACCAGCCGGTCGTAGGGCAGGGTGCCCTCCTCCCCCTCCGGGCCGGTGTAGTGCACGGTGCGCCCGTCCAGGTCGATGCCGTCGGCCTCGCCGAGCACCAGCCGGACGTGCGGGAGCGTGCCCGACAGGGACACGCTGACCCGGCGCGGTTCCAGGATTCCGGCGGCGACCTGGGGCAACAGGGGCAGGTAGAGGAAGTAGTCGGTCGGGTTGAGCACGGTGATGTCGGCCTGGTGCCGGGTGAGCCGGGACAGGGTGCGGGCCGTCCGGTACCCGGCGAAGCCGGCACCGACGATCACGATGCGGGGTCGGCTCACGGTTCGCCTCCGGGCTGTCGCGTACCTCGTGAGCCTTCCGCGTCCCCTGGGCCGGGGCGCCCAAACGTGCGCG
The DNA here is from genome assembly GCF_003112575.1 of Streptomyces ardesiacus. Classification (GTDB taxonomy): domain Bacteria; phylum Actinomycetota; class Actinomycetes; order Streptomycetales; family Streptomycetaceae; genus Streptomyces; species Streptomyces ardesiacus. Next base: position 291,254 of record NZ_BEWC01000001.1, on the reverse strand, counting down.
GGGAAGGGGCCCCCTCGGGCGAGGAATCCGCCGCACCGCCGGTTGCCGGCCCCGCGCCCGGGTACCCGGCCCCGGACCCACCCTCTTCCTGTCCGGAGGCACCCTCATGCCCGAGTACGGCTATTTCCTCTCGTGCGAGCAGTACGGTCCCGCGGAGCTGATCGAGCAGGCGCGGATGGCCGAGCAGGCCGGATTCCAGGCGTTGTGGATCTCCGACCACTACCACCCCTGGAACGGCGAACAGGGCCAGAGCCCCTTCGTGTGGTCGGTGATCGGCGCCCTGTCCGACGCCGTGTCCCTGCCGGTCGAGACGGCGGTGACCTGCCCAACCGTGCGCATCCACCCGGCGGTGGTGGCCCAGGCCGCCGCGACCAGCGCGGTGATGACGGGCGGCCGGTTCCGGCTGGGCGTGGGCACCGGCGAGGCGCTGAACGAGCACATCTTCGGCGACGCCTGGCCCGCCGCGCACGTGCGGCTGGAGATGCTGGAGGAGGCCATCCTGATCATGCGCCGGCTGTTCAGCGGCGAGGAGGTCAACCACCACGGCACCCACTACACGGTGGAGAACGCCCGCCTGTACACGGTGCCGGACGAGCCGGTGCCGATCGACATCTCCGGGTTCGGCCCGGCGGCGACGAAGCTGGCGGCCCGGGTCGGCGACGGATACATCACGATGATGCCGGACGCCGCGATGGTGGAGCAGTACCGCAAGGGCGGGGGCGGCGGGAAGCTGGTCAGCGGGGGCACCAAGGTCTGCTACGACACCGACAAGGACGAGGCCGTACGCACGGTGCACCGCCTGTGGGCCAACGAGCAGTTGCCCGGCGAACTGGGCCAGGTGCTGCCCTCGCCCAAGCACTTCGAGCAGGCGCAGACCCTGGTCACCGAGGACATGGTCCGCGACAGCCGGGTGTGCGGCGCGGACGTGGACGAACACGTCGCGGAACTGCGGCGGTTCGCCGACGCCGGCTTCGACCGCGTCTACGTCAACCAGATCGGCCCGGACCTGCGCGGCTTCTTCGACCTCTACCGCACCAAGGTGCTGCCGCAGCTGCAGCAGGCCGTCTGACGCACACGACCGCCGACGGCACAGGGGTGCGCCCCGCACGGACCGTCCGTCCGTGCGGGGCGCACCCCTGTCCGCAGCCGGTCAGCCGCGCCCGCGCCGCGCCTCGGGGTCGATGTCGTCCTGGCGCGGGGCGGCCCGCCCGGTGCCGCCCGGTGCGGGCGTGCCCGCGCCCGGGGCACCGGTCGCGCCGCCCGCGCCGCCGGGTGCGACCGGCGGCACCGGCGGGTACGGCACGCCGAGTCCGCCGGGCGGTGCGGCGGGCGCACCGCCGCCGGCCACGTGCTCCGCACCGGTGCCGTGGGCGGAGCCCGGCCCGGAGGCGTGCGGCCGGGCCGCGCCGCGCAGGAGCTGGGCCACGACGCCCAGGAGGACGGCCGTGCTCAGCGCGGCGGCCCAGCCGGGCAGTACGAGGGCGAGGGCCAGCCCCACGGCGAGGGCGACGGCGGCGCCCGCGTACAGGGCGGCGGTGCCGGACGCGGCGTACAACGCGGCCTTGCGGCGCTGCCTGCGGGTCTGTTCGCGCAGTTCGTCGCGCACGGTCTCGCGTGCCACCTGCGCCAGTTCGTCGACCAGTTGCCTGTCCAGGTGTTCCAAGTGATCCATGCGGTTCATGCGTTGCGGGTACCCGCGGGCCCGGCTTCCATGGCCGGACGGGAGGTGCCCGGCGGGCGGTCCCAACTAGGCTCCTCCGTATGGACATTCTGGGAGCCACACTGCGCATCTACGTCGACGACCTGGACAAGGCGATCCCCTTCTACGAGGGTCTGGCCGGCGGCGAGGCCCTCCGTTTCGAACGCGGCGGCGTCGAAGTCGCCGCCGTCGGCTGCTTCCTGCTGATGAGCGGGCCCGAGTCCCAACTCGAGGTGCTGCGCAAGGTGGCCGCGACGATCGCCGTGACGGACGTCGAGGAGACGCACCGGGTACTCGGCTCACTGGGCGCGGACATCATCGCCGGCCCGGTCGCCACCCCGGCGGGCCGCAACCTGATCGCCCGCCACCCGGACGGGGCGATCTACGAGTACGTGGACCGGCGGCAGCAGTAGGCCGGCCCGGGGACGGCGGGCCGGCCGGGACTCACCCCCGGTCCGGCCGCATCCGGAAGTCGTGGCGGGCCGGGAGCGGTGCGTCGTCGAGCCGTGCCCACAGCGATCCGATGCTCTCGTCGCCCTCCCTCAGGTCGGCGACCTCGAAGCCCTCGTCGAAGACGGCCCGCGCCTCCTCCCGCCGGCCCTCGGCGGCCAGCAGCTCCGCCTCCGTCAGACGGAAGCGGCCCCGGGCCCGGGTCGCGGGGTCCAGCCGCTCCCACACGGCACGGGCGTCGGCGGGCCGCCCGGCCGCGAGCAGCGCCCCGATCGCCTCTCCCCCGAGCGCGGCGGCGACGGCGGCCCACCGTCCGTCCCCGTCCGTGTCCCGCGGGTCGTCCGGGCGGCGTGCGCACAGGTCCGCGAAGGCCTGCGCGTACCGGTCGGCGGCGCGCTCGTGGTGGCCGTCCTCCTGGTCGGCGACGGCGAGGCAGCGCAGCAACGGCCACCGGCCGACGACCGTGACGTGCCCGGCGTCGTCGGCGGCCTCGGCTCTTTCGATGCTCCGGAGGCCGCGTTCCCAGCTCCGCACCGCCTGGGCACGGTCGTCGCCGTGCCACTGGGCGACACCGAGGTGGTACTCGGCCAGGGGCGCGGCGGCCGTGGTCTCCAGCATGTCCCGCCAGGGCCGGGCGACCAGCGTCCCGCCGGGCACTTCGCGGTCCTCCGGCTCGGGCAGCGAGCCGGAGCGCAGCAGCTGCAGCCAGGGCCGCTGCGGCTCGGCGAGGGTGTCCTCGTCGAAGGGCGTGCCGGGCAGTTTCCAGCCGGCCCGCAGCACTTCGAGGGCGCCCCAGCCCGACCCGGTGGCCAGGCGCTCGCCGGGCTCGGCGTCGGCGTGGGGCAGCCAGGCGGCGTGGGCGGCGTCGACGCCGGCCCGCGGCAGGGCGGCCTCGAGCCGGTCCTCCGCCCCGCGCAGGACGGTGTGCCAGTCGCCGTCGGACGGGGTGTCGAGCGGCCCGTACGCCTCCAGCCAGGACACCTCGCTCTCCGCCTCCAGCCTGACGTGTTCGAGCTGGGTGCGGGCCAGCCCGGCCTGGATCTCGCAGTAGCCGCCGGTGCCGGGCTCGGTGAGCCACTCCTGCCAGCGGCGCCCGCCGGGCCCGGTGCCCCACACGAAGAGCTTGCGGCCCCGCAGCACGTCGGTCGAGGTCTGCACCAGCCCCTGCCCGTTCCCGTCGAGCGCGGCGATCCAGCGGCGCCTGCCGTCCGGGACCTCGTAGAAGTAGTCGGCGGCGTAGGTGCTGCGGGTCGGGTACGTCCGGTCGACGCCGTCGTGCTCCGGCACCGGGACCCGGCGCAGGCGGCGCTCGTAGCCGAAGTGCCAGGCCTCGTCCGCGGGGGCGAGGACCCGGCGGTCCTCGGGGACCGCGATGTTGGACCACCAGTAGGTGGGCACTGGACGCTCGTGCGGGTTGCGGATGCGGGCGCCGACGTACAGGAAGTCCGAGCCGTCCGGCAGCCACAGGTCGACCTGGAAGGGCAGGTCGCGCAGCCGCTCCCACTCCCACAGGCGCAGCATCTCGCCGCCGTCGGGGGCGGGGACGGAGGCGGCGTGCACGGGTGAGCAGGACAGGGTGGTGTGGCCGGTGGCGCCGATGTTCCATTCGATGCCGCCGGAGAACCAGGCGCCGTTGAGGGCGAAGTTGGCGGGCTGGAGCACCGGGTTGACGTAGAGCAGTTCGCGGCCGGTCGGTTTGTGGTGGAGGGAGGCTATGCGGCCGCCGAGGGCGGGCAGGACGGTGGCGCGCAGCCGGTCGTTCTCGATGACGAGGGCGTCCAGCGCGCCCGGTTCGCGTTCGCGTCCGTAGCCGTCCCGCACCTGGACGGGCAGCAGGCTGCGCAGGGGCGCGTAGTCCACCTGCCGGGCCATGTCGCGCGGCAGCTCGGCCCGGTCCCGGTCGTCGATGCGGTGGGCCTCGTCCAGGGGGCGCAGCGGCGGCAGGGGGTTGTCCGGCCCCGGCGGCGCGGCGGGCAGCGTCAGTACCTCGCGTCGGATCGTCGTCACGCTTCCCCATGGAAGCCGCTCCCCGGCGCGGTGAACAGGGGCTCCGCCGGGCGGGCCGGGGCGACGTGACTCACGTTTAATCCGCTGGGGCGCGGTACGGGGGCTGCCTTAGGGTCGGGCGGTCGGCCCGCGTACGGAGGCGAAGGCCGAGACGACGGAGGAGAGCGGCACGTGAGTGAGCAGTCCGTGGCCGAGCGGCACACCTACCGGGTGATCGTCCGGGGCACCTGGGACGGTCTGACCGAGGAGGCCCGCGCCCGGTTGCTGGCCGAGGCGGGCGAGCACGGGATGGCGAGCATGCGGTTCACCGAGGAGGGATCGCTGTCCTACGAGCCCGCGCCGCTGAAGCACTTCTCGATGCGTTACGTGGTGGTGTCGGACGCGGCGGACGGCGAGGAGATGGCGGGCGCGATCGCGGAGGACCGGGCGGAGGGCACGCTGCGCGGCCTCGGCTACGGGTTCCGCGATCTGCGGTCCACGGTGACGGACCTGGACACGATGAAGATCAACCGGAAGTCACGGACTCGGCGGTGAGGGCCCAGCGCTGGTGGTCGCGCCAGTCGCCGTCGATGTAGAGCATCCGCGGCGAGAAGCCCTCCAGCCGGAAGCCGCAGGCGCGGGCCAGCGCGATGGAGGCGGCGTTGCCCGGCTGGACGTTGATCTCCAGTCGGTGCAGCCGCATCGGCCCGAAGGCGTACCGCACCACGAGGTCCAGCCCTTCGCGCATCAGCCCGCGGCCCGCCGCGTGCGCGAAGACCCCGTAGCCGAGCGCACCGCTGAGGAACCCGCCCTCGACGATGTTGTTGATGTTCACGAACCCGGCGATGGAGCCGCCGGGCGCGCTCCCCGAGGCCGGGTCCGGGTCCTTCTCGCACACCAGGAACCCGGCCTTGGTGCGGTCCTCGATCAGCCGGCTCGCGTAGGCCTCGTACGCCTGGACGCTGTCCGGCGGGAAGAGCCAGGGGTGGTGCAGGTCCTTGCTCTCCCGTGCCCGGGCGGTGAACTCGGCGGCGTCGTCGTGGGTGAAGTGCCGGATGCCCACACGCGGGCCCTCGGCGAGGTGGCGGGACGGGGTGTGCGGCATGGGGCCAGCCTACGTCGGTCAGCGCAGCGCGGGGTGGTCGAGGATCAAGGTCCCCGCGTCCGCGTCGAGTTGTGCCGGTATGCCGAACGGGACGGTCAGCGCGCCCTCGCAGTGCCCGAACCCGGCGTTCTCGGCGACCGGCACGCCGAGGCCGCCGAGCCGGTCGGCCAGCAGGGGCCGCAGCCGTTCGTAGGGGCCGCACTCCTCCCATGAGCCGAGCAGCACCCCGGCGACCCCGTCGAGCCAGCCGGCGCGCAGCAACTGCGTGAGGTAGCGGTCGACGCGGTACGTCTCCTCCCCCACGTCCTCCAGGCACAGCAGTCCGCCGCGCGCGGAGGGACGGGCGTGCGGGGTGCCGAGTTCGGCGGCGAGCAGGGCCAGGCAGCCGCCCAGCGTGACGCCCCGGGCCCGGCCGGGCACCAGCGGCGTGCCGCCGGAGGCGATCTCGCGGACCGTCTCCGGGGCGAACAGGGTGGCCTTCAGGTGCTCCTGCGCCCGCGCGTTCTTGACGAAGTCGACTCCCGCCGCCATCGGCCCGTGCAGGGTGGCCAGGCCGAGGCGGGTGGCGAACGCCTCGTGCAGCGCGGTGATGTCGCTGAAGCCGACGAACACCTTGGGTCCGGCCGCGCGCATCGCCTCCCAGTCGAGCAGGCCGGCCATGCGCTGGGCGCCGTAGCCGCCGCGGGCGCACAGCACCGCGTCCACGGACGGGTCGCACCAGGCGGCCTGGAGGTCGGCGGCCCGGTCGGCGTCGGCGCCCGCGAGGTAGTCGAGGGTGTCGTGCCGGTCCAGCACGTGCGGAGCCACGACCGGGTCGAGGTCCCAGCCGCGGAGCACGTCCAGGCCCGCCTGGATCCGCTCCTCGGGCACCGGTCCGCTGGGTGCGACGACGGCCACCCGGGCTCCGGGGGCGAGCCGGGCCGGCCGGACCAGCTCCCGCACCCGGCTCACCGGTTCAGCTCCAGGACGGGGACGCCGGGCGGGGTCATCCCGAAGACCTGTGCGTACAGGGAGAGTTCGGCCTCCAGGGCGCGCACCATGGTCTCCGCCCGACGGAACCCGTGTCCCTCGCCCTCGAAGGTGAGGTAGGCGTGCGGCACCCCGCGGCCCGCCATGCGGTCCAGGAACCGCTCGCACTGCACCGGCGGACAGATCACGTCGTCGAGTCCCTGGAGCAGCAGGAACGGGGCGGTGACGCTCTCGGCGTGCTCGGCGGGCGACCGTTCGGTGTAGCGGCCGGGGACCTCGGCGTACGGGCCGATCAGGCTCTCCAGGTACTGCGACTCGAAGTCGTGGGTCTCCCCGGTGCCCCAGCCGGTCAGGTCGAGGATCGGGTAGAGGATCGTGCCGCAGGCGTAGACGTCGGTGGCGGCCAGCGACGCGGCGGAGGTCCAGCCGCCCGCGCTGCCGCCGCGCACGGCGAGCCGCTCCGGGTCGGCGGTGCCTTCCTGGGCGAGGGCGAGGGCGACGGCCGCGCAGTCCTCGACGTCGACGACGCCCCACTGTCCGCGCAGCCGGTTGCGGTACTCCCGGCCGTACCCGGTGGAGCCCCCGTAGTTGACCTCGGCGACGCCGATGCCGCGGGAGGTGAAGTAGGCGATCTCCAGGTCGAGGACGAGCGGGGAGCGGCTGGTGGGGCCGCCGTGCGCCCAGATGACGTACGGCGGCCGTTCGCCCTCCGGGGCCCGGCAGCCGGGGTTGTGCGGCGGGTAGAGGTGGGTGTGGATCTCGCGTCCGCCCGGGCCCCGGAAGGTGCGGATCTGCGGCTTCGGGTAGTACGCCGGGTCGGTGGCGTCCTCGTGCGGGGCGCCGATCACGCGGGCGCGGCCGGTGCGGGTGTCCAGCTCGACGACCTCGTAGCCACTGTGCGCACTGGCACCGACGGCGGCGACCCGCTCGCCGTGCGCGGCGAGGGCCGGCGCGAACTCGGTCCAGGGGCCCGCCGCGTCGACGACCTCGCCGGTCTCTGGGTCGAGTATGCCGAGGGCGGCGGCGCCCCGGCCGTGCAGGACCGCGATCAGGCCGCTGTCCAGGGGCGCGAACCAGCGCTGTCCGAGCTTCCACAGCGGACCGCCGAACTCCTCCTCGCGGGCGCACAGGGGCTGCCCGTCGCGGTAGAGGTTCCACCAGCCGGTGCGGTCGGAGGCGTACAGCAGCGTGCCGTCCGGTGCCCAGTCGGCCTGGGCGATCGACTCCTCGGGCCCGCCCGCGACGGTCCGGACGTCCCGGAACGTGCCCTCGGGGCCGACGTCGGCGACGATCAGCTCGGTGCCGTCCCAGGGCATGCGCGGGTGGTCCCAGGCGAGCCAGGCGACGCGGCTCCCGTCGGGGGAGAGACGGGGGCCGGTGACGAAGCGGTGCCGCTCGGGGGCGAGTTCACGCACCGCGCCGCGGTCGTCGGCCGCCGAGCCGTCCAGCGGCACCGCCACGGGCACGCGGCGCACGTCGGTGGGGCCCTCGCCGGTGAACTCCTCCAGGACGCACCACACTTCGCCGCGCTCGGGGCGCGGGTCCGGTTCGATCCAGCGCAGTCCGCCGCCCACCGCGGACAGCGGGGTCAGCGGACGCGGTGCGCCGCCGCCCGGGGTGAAGGCGTACAGCCGCTGGTCGGAGAAGTGCACGAAGACCACGAGCGGGCCGGTGTCGGCCGGGGCCGCGCCCCAGGGCCTGCCGCCGTACTCGATGACGCGGCTGCGCACGTTCCACGGCGCGGGCAGCAGCGGCTCCTCGGTGCCGTCGGCGTGCCGCCGCACCAGGGTGCGCCGTCCGCCCTCGGCGGGCCGGGGCGCGGTCCACCACACCTCGTCCGCGACGAAGCCGACGTCGTCGGGCCGGCCGTCGTGCGCGGCGGCGAGGGCCGCGTCGACGGGCGAGGGCCACGATCCGTACGAAAGAGTCCGCACTGACTCCTCCACTTCCACTTCTCCTCCAGCTCCTTGTCGCGTGAACGGCTCCGGGTACCGGCGGGTGCCGGGACCCGGCCGCCGGTTCCCGGGTCCCTAGGCCGTACGCAGGAAACGGTCCAGGACGCGGACCCCGAAGTGCAGCGCCTCGACGGGGACCCGTTCGTCCACGCCGTGGAAGAGGGCCTGGTAGTCGAAGCCCTCGGGCAGCTTCAGCGGCGCGAAGCCGTAGCCGGTGATGCCGAGCCGCGAGAACTGCTTGGCGTCCGTGCCCCCGGACATGCAGTACGGCACGACGTGCCCCTCGGGCGCGAACTCCCGGACCGCCGCGCTCATCCGGGCGTAGGTCGGCGAGTCGACCGGCGCCTGGAGCGCCACCTCGCGATGGGCGAACTCCCACTCCACGTCCGGTCCGGTGAGCCGGTCGAGGGTGCTGCGGAACTCGTCCTCGCCGCCGTACAGGAACCGTCCGTCGACGTGGGCGACGGCCTCTCCCGGGATGACGTTGACCTTGTACCCGGCGTCCAGCATGGTCGGGTTGGCGCTGTTGCGGACGGTGGACTCGACCAGTTGTCCGGCCGGGCCGAGCTTGTCGAGCAGCGCGTCGACGTCGCTCAGGTCGGTCTCGATGCCGTAGACGGCGGCGATCTCGGTCAGGGCGGCGCGCACGGTCGGGGTCAGCCGCAGCGGCCACTCGTGGCCGCCGATGCGGGTGATCGCGGCGGCGAGCCGGGTGACCGCGTTCTCCCGGTTCACCTTGGACCCGTGCCCGGCGCGTCCGCGTGCGGTGAGCTTGAGCCAGCCCGTGCCGCGCTCACCGGCGGCGATGGGGTAGAACTGCCGCCCGGCCCCGTCGTGGAAGGTGAACGCGCCCGACTCGCTGACGCCCTCGGTGCAGCCCTCGAACAGCGCCGCGTGCCGGTCGGCGAGGAAGCCGGAGCCGTCCTCGGCGCTGGCCTCCTCGTCCGCGGTGAACGCGATCACCACGTCCCGCCGCGGCCGTACCCCCTGCCGGGCCCAGTCACGGACGACCGCGAGGATCATCGCGTCCATGTTCTTCATGTCGACCGCGCCGCGGCCCCACACGACCCCGTCGCGGATCTCCCCGGAAAAGGGGTGCACGCTCCAGTCGGCGGCCTCGGCGGGCACCACGTCCAGGTGACCGTGGACCAGCAGCGCGTCGGCCGACGGGTCGGTGCCCTCGATGCGGGCCACGACGTTGGTGCGGCCCTCGGTCCGCTCCAGCAGCGTCGGCTCGATCCCGGCCTCGGCGAGCCGCGCGGCGGCGTACTCGGCGGCCGGCCGCTCCCGGCAGTCGCCGCCGCCCCGGTTGGTGGTGTCGATCCGGATCAGCTCGGAGGTGAACCGGACGACCTCGTCCAGCGCCTGCCCGCCGGTCTCCGGTGCGGTGTCCGTGTGCTCAGCCATACTGCTCCTCCACCGCGGCCGAGACGATCGTGGTGACCGCCTTGAACGTCCGGATCGCCTCGAACATCGTGTCGTGCGTGTACGCCACCTTGCGCTCCCCGACCTGCGCCACCCCGGGCACGACGGTCGAGGCCGCGGCGAGGTGCTCGGCGTCGAACTCCAGGGCGAGGGTGAAGGGTCCGCCGCTCACCGGCTCGTGCCGCACCGCGAGCGCCGTCGCCTCCTTGGCGGCGGCCCGGATGTCGGCGGCGGTCCTGGTGGGCGTGCGGCACACGGCCGCGTAGCGCGACACGTGGTCCTTGACGGCGACCTTCCGCGCCTCCGGGGCGTATCCGAGCGCGTCCTCGCAGGCGACGTCGTCCCCGGTGACCAGCACCACCGGCACCCCGTACTCGGCGACCACGTGGGCGTTGAGCAGGCCCTCGCTGGCCCGCACGTCGTTCAGCCAGACGCCGGTGAGCTGGTTGGCGAGGTAGGTGTGGGCGAGGACGCCCTCCATGCCGGCGCCCGCGTGATAGCCGACGAACGCGATGCCGTCCACGTCCCCGTGCTGGACGCCCTCCACCATGGACAGCGCCTTGTGCCGCCCGGTGAGCATCTCGGTCCGCTCGTCGAGCCGCTCCAGGAGCAGGTTGCGCATGCTCCAGTGCGCCTCGTTGACCAGTACGTCGTCGGCGCCGCCGTCGAAGAATCCCAGCACGGCCGCGTTCACGTCCGAGGTGAACATCGACCGGCACCGCTCCCACTGCGGAGTCCCCGGCAGCACGTCGGCCGGCCAGGTGACACCGGTGGCGCCTTCCATGTCGGCACTGATGAGGATCTTCATGTGGCGTCACGTTACGCGGTCCCGCCGAGCCTGAGCCAGGCCTGTGGATAACTCTCACCGGTCCAGACCAGTAGTCCGTCGGTCCTGGTCAGGCGCCGCCTCACGCGCTCCGGCCCGCCACCACCCAGGTCGACGGCAGCTCGATCCGGGTGCCGTCCGGCGTGTACTCCACGGTGGTCAGCGGGAGTTCGCCGCTCGCCAGGACGGTGAGGCCGGCCGCGCGCAGGTACCCGGGCACCGCCTCCTCGGGAACGGTGGCGGGGGTCAGCCCGTGGCGGAGGACGGGGGCGATCTTCGCGGGCGGTCCGGCGGGACCCCGGGCCAGTTCCGCCAGGACGGTCCGGGCCGCCGGGGACGGCTCCACCAGGAAGACGCGGCCGTGGTCGCCGAGGAGGACGGCGAGGGCGTCGGCCAGGGACCGGCGGTCGTCGGGCTCGCACTGGTGCAGCACGCCGCGGACGTACAGGTTGGCGTCGCCCAGCTCGGCGTGCAGGGCCTCCGCCTCGGCCTTGTCGGTGGCGTCGACCCGCCGGTAGGCGGCCGTCCCGGCGGGGTCGGCGCGGCGGGCGTGTTCGAGGGCGGCGGCGGAGAGGTCGGCGCCGACGACGTGCGGGAAGCGTTCGGCGAGGTAGCGGGTCTGGGTTCCGTTGCCGCAGCCCAGGTCGATCAGCGGCAGGGCGGGGTCGGTCAGGTGCGGTTCGAAGTGGGCCAGGTGGCGCCCGGCGGTCAGGGCCGGCTCCGCGTCCCAGAACACCGTCCCCTGATCCCCCGCGACCTCGTTCCAGAAGCTCTCCCAGGCGTCCCGGTACCGACTCGTCACGCTCATGCCCGACTCCCCAGGTGCGACGGCGCGGGGCCCGTCGGGGACGACGGGCCCGTACGGTGTACCGCGCCCGGCGCACGGCCACAAGCGCCGGGCGCGTTCCTTCACCGGCCGTCCGGCGCGGACGGCCGGTGAAGGAACGCGCCCGCCTGTCCGCACCGGCGTTGCCCCGCGGGCGGGGCCGGTGCGGACCGGGCGGCGGCGGCCGGTCTCAGTCCTCGTGTCCGAGCTGCAGGTCGCGTTCGGTGCGGCCGCCGCCCGCCACCTGGAGGACGGTCGCGACGGGCGGGTATCCGGCCGCGATGACGGTGTACTCGCCGGACGACAGGTCGACGAACCGGAAGGTGCCGTCGGGCCCGGTGGTCAGGGTGTCCACCACGTTGCCCGCGGCGTCCAGCAGCGTGACGCGCGCGTCCTCGACGACCCGGCCGCCACTGGCCCGTACGGTGCCGCGCAGCACCGCGCCACCGGCCAGTTCGACGTCCTGGCGGGTCTCCCGGGCGGCCTGGACGCTGACCGGCAGCGCGGCCGGGCGGAAGGCGGGGGCACTGGCGGCGAGGGTGTACTCGCCCGCCACCAGCTCGGTGATGACGTAGCCGCCCTCACGGCCGCTGCGGGTGGTGGCGACGACCTCGCCGTGGACGTTGGTGAGGGTGACGGTCGCGTCGCGCACGGGGCTGCCGTCGGCGGTCATGACGCTGCCGGCCAGGCGTCCGGCACCGCCGAGGACCACGTCCAGTTCCACCGGGCGTTCGCCGACGGTCACGGAGACCGCCTGCGGCTGGTGGCCGCCGGCCGCGGCGATCAGGACGTACGCGCCGGAGCCGGGCGTGGCCAGGGCGTACCGCCCGTCGTCGCCGCTGGCGCCCCGGCCGATCTGCTGTCCGCCGACGTCGATGAGGGTGAGCGCCGCGCGGGGCACGACGGTGCCGTCGGGGTGCTGCACCGTGCCGCACACGGGGATGCCGCCGGCGTAGGGCGACCGGGCCGGCGGGACCTGGCTCGCGGGCTGCGCCTGCTGCGCGTACTGCGGCTGCTGGGCGGTCTCCGGCTCGGTGACGGGGGCGTTGTGGGACACCAGGGGTTTCTCCTTGAGGAAGAGGGCGATGAGGAGCCCGAGGACGAGCACCGGCACCAGGTAGAGGAAGATCCGGGGCATGGCGTCGGCGTACGCCCCGATGTAGGCGTCGCGCAGCGCCGGGGGCAGGGAGTGGACGAGCTGGGGGGTGATGGCCTCGGCGTCGGGCAGGCGGTCCCCCGCCGAGGCCGGGATCCGGTCGGCCAGGGCGTCGGTGAGCCGGCCCGCGAAGAGCGTGCCGAAGACGGCCGCGCCGACGCTGCCGCCGATCTGCCGGAAGTAGTTGTTGGCGCTGGTGGCGGTGCCGAGGTCGGCCGGGCGCACGGAGTTCTGGACGGCGAGGACGAGGACGGGCATCACCATGCCGATGCCGGCGCCGAGGACGGCCATCCAGATGCTGTAGTGCAGCCGGGGCGTGTCGGTGTCGAGGCGGGAGAGCAGCCACATGCCGACGACGGACAGCGCGCTGCCGAGGATCGGGTGGACGCGGTAGTGACCGGTGCGGCTGATGAGCTGTCCGGAAATGATCGAGGCGACGACGACGCCGCCCATCATCGGCAGCATCAGCAGGCCGGACTCGGTGGCACTGGCGCCGTCGACCATCTGGAGGAAGGTCGGCAGGTAGCTGGCGGCTCCGAACAGGGCGACGCCGATGACGAGCCCGACCAGGGCGGTGACGTTGAAGATGGAGTCGCGGAACAGGCGCAGCGGGATCAGCGGCTCGGGGGCGAAGCGCTCGGCGACCAGGAAGAGCAGGGTGGCGCCGACCGCTCCGGCGGCGAGTCCGAGGATCGTCCCCGACCCCCACGCGTACTCCGTCCCGCCCCAACTGGTGAGCAGCACCAGGCAGGTGGAGGCGGCGGCGAGCAGCAGGGCGCCCAGGACGTCGAGGCGGGGCTTGACCCGCGGCCTGGGCAGCTTGAGGACGACGGCGACGACGGCCATGGTGACCAGGCCGAAGGGCACGTTGATGTAGAAGCACCAGCGCCAGGAGAGGTGGTCGGTGAAGTAGCCGCCCAGCAACGGGCCCGCGACCGAGGCGAGTCCGAAGGCGGCGCCGATCAGGCCCATGAAGCGGCCGCGCGCGCGGGGCGGCACGATGTCCGCGATGATCGCCTGCACGCCGATCATCAGGCCGCCCGCGCCGACGCCCTGCACCGCGCGGAAGGCGATCAGCTGGTCCATGCTCTGCGCGCGTCCGGCGAGCGCGGAGCCGACGACGAAGACCAGGATGGCGAACTGGAAGACGCCCTTGCGCCCGAAGAGGTCGCCGAGCTTGCCGTAGATCGGCAGTCCGACGGTCGAGGTGAGCAGGTACGCGGTGATGGCCCAGGACATCCGCTCCAGGCCGTGCAGCTCGCCGACGATCTTCGGCAGGGCCGTGGCGACGATCATCTGCTCCAGGGCGGCGAGCAGCAGCGCCAGCATCAGCCCGACGAACACCAGCCGCACCCGGCGCGGGCTCAGCCCGGCGTCCGGCTCCCGCTCCTCCCGCTGCCGGTCCGGCTCCGGGCCCGGTCCGGCGGCCGGGGGGCCGGGTGGCGCCTGGTCCGCGACGACCGGCCCGTCCTGCACCGGATCCTGCACCAGAGTGATCCCGCCCACGTACCGCTCCCCTCGTCACACCTGCTCACATTTGCCACCTGAGGCGACAACTGCGAACAAGTGCGACGAGTTACGGAAGTACGACAGGTTCGCGCGGAGATCACTCGAACCGGTGAGGCGCCCAACAGGCGCCGCACGCTTGCTCCTTGGCTACTTCTCGACCTCGGCGGCGAGCTTGGTGAGCATCGCGTCGTAGATCCGGGCGAGGCCCTTGGGCGCGAAGGTCTTCTCGAAGAAGCCGCCGACACCGCCGGCGCCCTGCCAGGTGGTGACCACGACGACCCGGGACCTGCCCTCGCCCGCCGGGGTGACCCGCCAGGTGGTGACCATGGAGGAGTTGCGGTCCTTCTCGACCAGCTCGCCGTCGGTGGGCTCGGTGACCTCCAGCAGGCAGTCACGGATGCGCTTGCTGGTGGCCTGCAGCTTCCAGTGCACGAGGGTGCCCTCGCCGTCGCCGCCCTCGCGGACCTCGTACTCGCTGAAGTGCTCGGGGAGCAGCTTCTCGCGGGTGCCGCTGTAGTCGGCGAGGGTGTCGAACACCGTCTCCGCGTCCGCTGCGACGATCCGCTCCGTCGTCGCCTCGACCTGCGCCATCGGGTTCCTCCAGGGCCTGGTTCTCGGGTTCGGGGCAAGCCAACCACCCCGCCGCGCGGCCACCAAATCGGGGGGCGCGAAGCGGCCCCGCGCGACGCGCCCGCACGATCAAGGGAACAAGTGTTCTATTGTGGCGGCCAGTACTGCCGAGGAGGCCGCAATGCGCTGGGAGAACCTCACGGACTCCGACCACGCCCGGGCGGCGGACACCGCGCTGTTCGGCGCGGACGCCGTCACCACCCGTACGTTCGACACGCCCGAGTTCAGAGGCGTCACCTTCCACGAGGTGCGGGCCCGCTCGATCCTGAACCGGGTGCCGGGGGCCTCCCGCATGCCGTTCGAGTGGACGGTCAACCCCTACCGGGGCTGCACGCACGCGTGCGTGTACTGCTTCGCACGCAAGACGCACAGCTACCTCGACCTCGACACGGGGCTCGGATTCGACTCCCAGATCGTCGTCAAGGTGAACGCTCCCGAGCTGCTGCGCCGCCAGCTGGCCTCGCGCCGCTGGCAGGGCGAGCACGTGGCGATGGGCACCAACGTCGACTGCTACCAGCGCGCGGAGGGCCGCTACCGGCTGATGCCGGGCATCATCGAGGCCCTGACCGAGCGGGCGAACCCCTTCTCGATCCTGACCAAGGGCACGCTGATCCTGCGCGACCTGGACCTGCTGGCGCGGGCGGCCCGGGTGACCGACGTGGGGGCGTCGGTCTCGGTCGGCTTCACCGACCCGGACCTGTGGCGCACCGTGGAACCGGGCACCCCGGCACCGGAACGCCGGCTGGAGGTCGTACGGGCCCTCGGCGAGCGCGGCATCGGCTGCGGGGTGCTGATGGCCCCGGTCATCCCCTTCCTCGGCGACGAACCGGCCCAGCTCAGGGCCACCGTGCGCGCCATCGCCGCGGCCGGCGCCACCTCGGTGACGCCCCTGGTGCTGCATCTGCGGCCGGGGGCCCGCGAGTGGTTCATGGCCTGGCTCGGCCGTCACCACCCGCACCTGGTCCGCCGGTACGAGCGGCTGTACGCGGACGGCGCCTACGCCCCGAAGTGGTACCAGCGCCGGATCACCCGCCAGGTGCACGATCTGGCCCGCGAGTACGGCATCGGTCCCGCGCGCGCGGGGACCCCCCGCCGGATCGCCCCGCCGGCACCTCCGCGGCCGGCCGAGGACCCGGCCGGGGAGCCGGTGCAGCTCTCGCTCATCTGACGGGGCGTCCGTGGGCTTCGGAGGGCGTTGGAGGACACGGGAGGGCATTGGAGGGCATCCTGCGGCCCAACCGGGTCATGTATCGACGGCCCGCGTTCTTCCGGTGCCGCTCCCCGGGACGATCCGGCGAGGACCGCGCCCCGCGCGGACCTCGGCCACTCCGTCCCGCGAGTCCTGGGAGAACGCCATGAGACAACGCGCAGCCGTGCTGTGCGGCGCCGCCGTCATCGCCGCCGGGACCGTCACGGCCGTCCCCGCCGAGGCCGGCGCCCCGCCGCACACGCAGCCCGCGCCCGCCGCGGGCCCGCACTGGAAGAAGTGCGCCACGGAGGACTACCCGACGCTCCAGTGCGCCTCCCTGGAGGTCCCCCTCGACCACGCGCGTCCGCGCGGGAAGCGGATCACGCTGGCCCTGTCCCGCGTGCCGCACACCGCCGACACGTTCCAGGGCCCCCTGCTGGTGAACCCCGGCGGCCCCGGCGGCAGCGGGCTGACGCTCGCCGGGTTCGTGGCGTCCTCGCTGCCGGCGAAGGTGGCCGCCCAGTACGACGTCATCGGCTTCGACCCGCGCGGGGTCGGCAGGAGCAGTCCGGCGCTGGACTGCCTGCCGGGGCACTTCGACCCCGTGCGCCCCGACTCCCTGCCGGACACGCCGGGCGCCGAGCGGGCCAACCTCGAGCGCGCCGAGTCCTTCGCCGACGCCTGCGGCGACACGTACGCGGACGTCCTGCCGCACATCGACACGGTGAGCACCGCGCGGGACGTGGACGCGATCCGCGCGGCGCTCGGTGCCGAGAAGCTCAACTACTTCGGCTACTCGTACGGCACCTATCTGGGCGCCGTCTACGCCAAGCTCTACCCGCAGCGGGTGCGGCGGCTGGTCCTGGACTCCGTCGTCGGCCCGGACGACGTCTGGTACGACGCCAACCTCGGCCAGGACCTCGCCTTCAACGACCGCCACCGCGCGTTCCTGGCCTGGATCGCCGAGCACGACACGGCGTACGGGCTGGGCACCGACCCGGAGCGGATCGAGACCGCGTGGTACGCCATGCGCGCGGCGCTGGCGAAGAAGCCCGCGGGAGGGAAGGTCGGCGCCGCCGAGCTGGAGGACACGTACATGCCCGGCGGGTACTACAACGGCTACTGGCCCTACCTGGCCGAGGCGTTCGCCGCGTACGTCAACGACGAGGACAGCGGCCCGCTCGTCGAGGCGTACGAGAACTTCGGCGCCCTGGACGCCTCCGGCGACAACGGGTACAGCGTCTACACCGCCGTCGAGTGCCGCGACGCGAGCTGGCCGCGCGACTGGGACGAGTGGCGCGACGACAACTGGGACCTGTACGAGAAGGCGCCCTTCATGGTGTGGAACAACGCCTGGTACAACGCACCGTGCGCCTTCTGGCCCACGAAGTCCCGGCAGCCGGTGGACGTGGCCAACGGCGAACTGCCCCCGGCACTGCTGTTCCAGGCGACGGGCGACGCCGCCACCCCGTACGAGGGCGGCGTCACCGCGCACCGTCTGCTGCGCGGCTCCGCTCTCGTCGTCGAGGAGGGCGGCGGCAACCACGGCATCACGCTGAGCGGCAACGACTGCCTGGACGAGCACCTCGCCGCCTACCTGGCCGACGGCACCGTGCCGCACGGCGACGGCGGCGAGGCGGACGCGGTGTGCCCGGCACTGCCCGACCCGGAGCCGCTGGAGTCGAAGGCGGCCTCGACGTCCTCGCGCGGCTCCACCCTGCACGGACTGCTCGGCTTCCGCGGCTAGCGTCCCGTCCCGCACCCCGTCGGGGGCGTTGTCGGTGCCGTGGTCCACGATGGACGTATGAGTGAGCTGACCAGGATCCCCGCCCCCGAGGGCGTCGCGCCCGCCGCGCAGTACACCCATGTCGTCCTCGGCACCGGGCGGTTCGTGGCCGTCTCGGGCCAGCTCGCCCTGGACGAGGACGGCAGGGTGGTCGGCGAGGGCGACCCCGCGGCCCAGGCCCGCCAGGTCTTCGAGAACCTGCGCCGGTGCCTGGCCTCGGCCGGTGCGGCCTTCGACGACGTGGTGAAGCTGACCTACTTCGTCACGGACATGGCGCACATGGGCGCGATCCGCGCGGCCCGCGCCGAGCACATACCGGACGACCGGCTGCCGGCCGCCTCGGCGGTGCAGGTGGGCGCGCTGGTGCGGCCGGAGTTCCTCATGGAGATCGAGGCGTTCGCGGTCGTGGCGCCGTGAGCGGCCCCTCGGCGCGGGTGCGGGTGCGGGAGATGACCCTCGCGGACTGCGAGCGCGTGTCCCGGATCCGCGTCCGGGGCTGGCAGACCGCGTACCGCGGCCTGATGCCGCAGCACCACCTCGACGCGATGGACCCGGCGGCCGACGCCGAGCGGCGCCGCGCCCTGTTCGCCTCGGCCGCGCCGGACGTGGTGAACCTGGTCGCCGAGGACGACGGCGGCGAGGTCGTCGGCTGGGCCTGCCACGGCCCCTACCGGGACGGTGAGGTGCGCACCGCGGACGCCGAGCTGTACGCGCTCTACGTCGACGACGGACGGCTCGGCACGGGCGTCGGACGGGCCCTGCTCCGGGAGTCGGTGCGCCGGTGCGAGACCGCCGGGCACCCGCGCATGCTCCTGTGGGTGCTCAGGGGCAACGCCCGCGCCCGGCGCTTCTACGAGCGGGCGGGGTTCGTCCCCGACGGCGCGGAGGAGCCCTTCGAGGTGGAGGGTGTCGCGGTGCCGGAGGTGCGGTACGCGCGTCCGCTCGGCGGCTGACGGCCCGTCAGCACACCGCTTCCCGGCGGGGACGCGTCACCGCTGCCCCGGGATGCGCCCCAGGGCCCGCACCGCCGCCTCGGCCAGCGCCGGGTGGGCGAGGGCCTCCTTCAGGACGGGGACGGCACGGTCGTCGCCGAGGGTGCCGAGGCCCTCGACGCAGGCGAGCGCGACGCGCCGGTACGGATCGTGCGGGCGCAGCCTCCTGCGCAGCGTGGTGATCAGCGCGGGCACCGCCTCCGGCGCCCGCAGTTCGACCAGCAGCCGCACCGGGTGCAGGGCGTAGGCGACGCGCAGCTCGTTGGTGGCGAGCGCCGCGGCGGCGCGGGCGGTGCGCGGGTCGCCGAGGCGGGCCAGGGCGTGGGCGGCCGAGGCGCAGCGCGGCGGGTCGCGGTGGTTCAGCAGCAGCACGAGCGACTCGAAGGCCCGCCGGTCCCCCGCCACCCCCAGCCGGAAGGCGGCCAGTTCCCGGGCCCACAGCGGGTGTCCCGGTGCGGTGAGCACTCCGGCCAGCTCGTCGTGGTCCGCGGTCGCCACGAGGCGGTCGTACGGCGCCGGGGCGCCCGGAACTCCGGACGCCGCCGACTCGGCCCGTAAGCGCTCCGTGAGCACGCGCAACTCTTCGTCCATGACACCGAGGTTAGGCGCGTCACTCCGCCTGTGGGACCTGCATCACGAACACCGGGGGCTGGCGCGCTCGTTACCCGCGGGTTAACCTCAGACGAGCGAGTCATCCACTCGCAGCACCTCCTCACGGTGGTCTGGTGACGCAACCACCGCGAGAGCAGACGGTCCGGTACCTCGGGTACCGCATCAGGACCCGGCCCCGGGACAGGGCCGGTCACAGGCCGCCGGGCGGGCGTGTGCGCCCTCCGCGGCGGCACCGGGCGTGTGCGCCGTTCGAGCCCGGCACCACCCGCACTCCTTCCCTTCCCACGCACCCGGTGCGCCGTGCCACGCATCCGGGCGCGTTTCCGTCGTCACCCCTCATTCCTGGAGTCCCGCGATGGCCACTCCCCTGTCCGACACCCCCCTGTCCCCGCTGCGGACCGTCGCCGTCGTCGGCCTCGGCACCATGGGCACCGGCATCGCCGAGGTCCTCGCCGTGGCCGGCCGCGACGTCATCGGCATCGACGTCGGCGAGGCGCAGGCCGTCACGGCCGTCGCCGCGCTGGAGTCCTCCACCGCCCGGGCCGTCGAGCGCGGGCGCCTGACCGGCGAGGAGCGCGCCGCCGCCCTGGGCCGCGTCCGCGTCTCCACCGACCTGCGGGCGGCCGCCGACGCCGACCTGGTGATCGAGGTGACCCCGGAGTCGTACGAGATCAAGCAGCGGGTCTTCCGGGAGCTGGACGGGATCGTGCGCCCGGAGGCGGTCCTGGCGACCGGCACCAACGCGCTGTCCGTCACGCGTCTGGCCGCGGACTCCGCGCGCCCGGAGCGGGTGCTCGGCCTGCACTTCTTCAACCCGGCCCCGGCGATGAAGCTGGTGGAGGTCGTCTCCTCGGTGCTGACCGCGCCGGCCGCCGTCACGGCCGTCACCGACCTCGCCCTGGACCTCGGCAAGGAGCCGGTCGCGGTCGGGGACCGGCCCGGTTTCGTCGCGGACGGGCTGCTGTTCGGCTACCTCAACCAGGCCGCCGCGATGTACGAGGCGAAGTACGCCTCCCGCGAGGACATCGACGCGGCGATGCGTCTGGGCTGCGGCCTGCCGATGGGTCCCCTGGCCCTGCTCGACCTCGTGGGCGTGGACACCGCGCGCACGGTCCTGGAGGCCATGTACGCCGCCTCCCGCGACCGGCTGCACGCCCCCGCGCCGATCCTCCGGCAGCTCAGCGAGGCCGGACTGACGGGACGCAAGGCGGGGCGCGGCTTCTACACCTACGAGGCGCCCGGCAGCGCGGTCGTCGTGCCGGACGCGCTGACCCCGGGCAGGGGCGGCACCGCGGTCGCCGGGCGGCCGGTCCGCGCGGTGGGGGTGGCCGGTTCGGGCACCATGGCGTCCGGCATCGCGGAGGTGTTCGCCAAGGCCGGCTACGAGGTGGTGCTGGCCGCCCGCAGCGCGGAGAAGGCCCGGACGGCCAAGGCCCGGATCGGGAAGTCCCTGTCCCGGTCGGTGGACAAGGGGCGCATGACCGCGGAGGCCGCCGCGCGGACGCTGGAACTGATCACTCCGACGGACACGTACGACGACTTCGCCGGCGTCGACCTGGCCGTGGAGGCCGTCGCCGAGGACCTGGAGGTCAAGCGGCAGCTCTTCGGCACGCTGGACAAGGTCTGCAGGCCGGGCGCGGTGCTGGCCACCACCACCTCCTCGCTGCCGGTCGTGGCCTGCGCCCGCGCCACCTCGCGTCCGCAGGACGTGATCGGCATGCACTTCTTCAACCCGGCCCCGGCGATGAAGCTGGTCGAGGTGGTCCGCACGGTGCTGACCGCCGACGACGTGCACGCCACCGTCCACGAGGTCTGCGCCGGGGTGCGCAAGCACGCCGTGGACTGCGGCGACCGGGCCGGTTTCATCGTCAACGCGCTGCTGTTCCCGTACCTCAACAACGCGGTCAAGATGGTGCAGGAGCACTACGCGACGCTCGACGACGTCGACGCGGCGATGAAGCTGGGCGGCGGGTACCCGATGGGCCCCTTCGAACTGCTCGACGTGGTCGGCCTCGACGTGTCGCTGGCCATCGAGAAGGTCCTGCACCGGGAGTTCCGCGACCCGGGGCTGGCCCCCGCGCCGCTCCTGGAGCACCTGGTGGCCGCGGGCTGCCTCGGCCGCAAGACGGGCCGCGGCTTCCGCGAGCATGCCCGCCGCTGAACGGCCGGGCGACCGGCCCCGGTCCGAGGAGGACTGGGGCGGCCTGCTGGATCCGGCCGGGTCTCCCCCGCCCCGTGCGGGCGGGGGAACCCCCGGTCACGCGCATGATTGCGCCCGCATGCAGTACGTTCGGGTCATGTCCCAGCCCGCCAAGTCCTCACGTACCTCAGCCACGTCCGACGCTCCGGAGAGCACGGCCGGCAGCCGTGCCGCCGCCCAGCGGCTCAAAATGCGCCGGGAACTGGCGGCGGCGGCGATGGAGCTGTTCGCGACCAAGGGGTACGAGGCGACCACCGTCGACGAGATCGCGGCGCGCGCCGGGGTCGCCCGCCGCACCTTCTTCCGCCACTTCCGCTCCAAGGAGGAGGCGATCTTCCCGGACCACGACGACACCCTGGTGCGCGCCGAGGCGGTCCTCAACGCGGCGCCCGCGCACGAACATCCGCTCGACACGGTGTGCCGCGGCATCAAGGAAGTCATGAAGATGTACGCGGCCCGGCCGGAGATCTCGGTCGCGCGCTACAAGCTGACGCGCGAGGTGCCCACGCTGCGCGAGGCGGAGATCGCGTCGGTGGCCCGTTACGAGCGCCTCTTCACCCGTTATCTGCTCGGCCACTTCGACGAGCACGCCCACGACGACGACGCCAACGACGACCCGCTGCTCGCGGAGGTCGCCGCGTCCGCCGTGGTCACCGCGCACAACCACGTGCTGCGGCGCTGGCTGCGGGCCGACGGGCGGGGCGACGTGGAGGCCGAGCTGGACCACGCCTTCGCGATCGTGCGGAGGACCTTCGGCACGGGCATCGGGGCGGGGCGCACCCCCTCCGCCGTGGGGCCGGCGGGCTCCTCGGCCCCCGGGGCCTCCGCGGCCTCCGTGCAGGGCGAGGTGCTCGTGACCGTGGCGCGCACCGACGCTCCCCTGCACGACGTCATGCGCACCATCGAGCAGGCGCTCAAGGAGCGCTGACCGTCCCTTCCGCACTGTGACGACGGCCACCCACCGGGTGGCCGTTTTTGCATGTCAGCGCCCCTTTTTCGCCCTGGGCCCACTGCCCGGGAGAGGCGTTTCGATCGATCATCGCTCATCTGAAGCGTAAAGATTTCATCTGAGATCAGCTTCTGGCACTCAGTGCCTTGCGAGGTGACACGCGGTGTCATACGTTGAAGGTGTTCGGGCTGTCCCCGCACCTCATCCCCTGCGCGCCCCGAACGCCTGCGTCACAGGCACACACCCTCACCTCAGCAGCACCGACGTACCCCTCAGCGCCCCTCCCTCAGGGCGCTCACCGCCGGAGGCAACACCGTGACCGTGAAGGACATCCTGGACGCGATCCAGTCGCCCGACTCCACCAAGGCCGACATCGCCGCGCTGCCGCTCCCCGAGTCGTACCGCGCGATCACCGTGCACAAGGACGAGACGGAGATGTTCGCGGGCCTCGCAACCCGCGACAAGGACCCCCGCAAGTCGATCCACCTGGACGAGGTGCCCGTGCCGGAGCTGGGCCCGGGCGAGGCCCTGGTGGCCGTCATGGCCTCCTCGGTCAACTACAACTCGGTGTGGACCTCGATCTTCGAGCCGCTGTCCACCTTCGGGTTCCTGGAGCGCTACGGCCGCACCAACGAGCTGGCCAGGCGCCACGACCTGCCGTACCACGTCATCGGCTCCGATCTCGCGGGCGTGGTGCTGCGCACCGGCCCGGGCGTCAACGCCTGGCAGCCGGGCGACGAGGTCGTCGCGCACTGCCTCTCCGTCGAACTGGAGTCGTCCGACGGCCACAACGACACGATGCTCGACCCCGAGCAGCGCATCTGGGGCTTCGAGACGAACTTCGGCGGCCTGGCGGAGATCGCGCTGGTCAAGTCCAACCAGCTGATGCCGAAGCCGGACCACCTCAGCTGGGAGGAGGCCGCCGCGCCCGGGCTGGTCAACTCCACCGCCTACCGCCAGCTCGTCTCCCGCAACGGCGCCGGCATGAAGCAGGGCGACAACGTCCTCATCTGGGGCGCCAGCGGCGGACTCGGTTCGTACGCCACGCAGTTCGCCCTGGCCGGCGGCGCCAACCCGATCTGTGTCGTCTCCTCGCCGCAGAAGGCGGAGATCTGCCGCTCGATGGGCGCCGAGGCGATCATCGACCGCAACGCCGAGGGCTACAGGTTCTGGAAGGACGAGCAGACCCAGGACCCGAAGGAGTGGAAGCGCTTCGGCAAGCGCATCCGGGAACTCACCGGCGGCGAGGACATCGACATCGTCTTCGAACACCCCGGGCGCGAGACCTTCGGCGCCTCCGTCTTCGTCACCCGCAAGGGCGGCACCATCACCACCTGCGCCTCGACCTCGGGCTACATGCACGAGTACGACAACCGCTACCTGTGGATGTCCCTGAAGCGCATCATCGGCTCCCACTTCGCCAACTACCGCGAGGCCTGGGAGGCCAACCGCCTCGTCGCCAAGGGCAGGATCCACCCCACGCTCTCCAAGGTGTACTCCCTGGAGGACACCGGCCAGGCCGCCTACGACGTCCACCGCAACCTCCACCAGGGCAAGGTCGGCGTGCTGTGCCTGGCGCCCGAGGAGGGCCTGGGCGTGCGCGACCGGGACAAGCGCGCGCAGCACCTCGACGCCATCAACCGCTTCCGGAACGTCTGAGGAGCACCGGATGAGTGAGCGTCAGAAGGACCGGCCGTGGCTCATGCGCACCTACGCCGGTCACTCCACGGCCGAGGCGTCCAACGAGCTGTACCGGCGCAACCTCGCCAAGGGACAGACGGGTCTGTCGGTCGCCTTCGACCTGCCGACCCAGACCGGCTACGACTCCGACCACGTCCTCGCCCGCGGCGAGGTCGGCCGGGTCGGCGTGCCGGTCGCGCACCTCGGCGACATGCGCCGGCTCTTCCAGGACATCCCCCTGGAGCAGATGAACACCTCGATGACCATCAACGCCACGGCCATGTGGCTGCTGGCGCTCTACCAGGTCGTCGCCGAGGAGCAGGGCGCGGACATCACCAAGCTCCAGGGCACGACCCAGAACGACATCGTCAAGGAGTACCTGTCCCGGGGGACGCACGTCTTCCCGCCGGGCCCGTCGCTCCGTCTGACGACGGACATGATCGCGTACACGGTCTCCCACCTGCCGAAGTGGAACCCGATCAACATCTGCAGCTACCACCTGCAGGAGGCGGGCGCCACGCCGGTGCAGGAGATCGCGTACGCGATGTCCACCGCGATCGCCGTGCTCGACGCGGTGCGCGACAGCGGCCAGGTGCCGCAGGAGCGCATGGGCGACGTGGTCGGCCGGATCTCCTTCTTCGTGAACGCGGGCGTCCGCTTCATCGAGGAGATGTGCAAGATGCGCGCCTTCGGCCGCATCTGGGACCGCGTCACCCGCGAGCGCTACGGCATCGAGGACCCCAAGCACCGCCGCTTCCGCTACGGCGTCCAGGTCAACTCCCTCGGCCTGACCGAGGCGCAGCCGGAGAACAACGTCCAGCGGATCGTGCTGGAGATGCTGGCGGTCACCCTCTCCAAGGACGCACGCGCGCGTGCCGTGCAGTTGCCGGCCTGGAACGAGGCGCTGGGCCTGCCCCGCCCCTGGGACCAGCAGTGGTCGCTGCGCATCCAGCAGGTGCTGGCGCACGAGAGCGACCTGCTGGAGTACGAGGACATCTTCGAGGGCTCGAAGGTGATCGGGGCGAAGGTCGACGAGCTGGTCGAGGCGGCGTCCGCGGAGATCGAGCGCATCCAGGAGATGGGCGGCGCGATGGCCGCCGTCGAGTCCGGCTACCTCAAGTCGCAGCTCGTCGCCTCGCACGCCGCACGCCGGGCCCGGATCGAGTCCGGCGAGGAGAAGATCATCGGGGTCAACGCCTTCGAGGGCACCGAGCCCAACCCGCTCACCGCCGACCTGGACACCGCGATCCAGACGGTCGACCCGGCGGTGGAGGCCCGCGTGATCGCCTCGCTGCGCGCCTGGCGGGACACCCGCTACCAGCCGCCCTTCAACCACCCGCGGCCCTGCAAGGCGCTGGAGAAGCTGAAGGAGGCCGCGCGCGGCACCGGCAACCTCATGGAGGCCACCCTGGAGTGCGCCCGCGCCGGCGCCACGACCGGCGAGTGGGCCGGGGCGCTGCGCGAGGTCTTCGGCGAGTTCCGGGCGCCGACCGGAGTGTCCTCGGCGCCGGTGGCGGTCACCGCCGAGGAGGGCTCGGCCCTGTCGGAGGTGCGCCGCAAGGTGGAGCTGACGGCCAAGGAGATGGGCGTCGGCAAGCTCCGCTTCCTGGTCGGCAAGCCCGGCCTGGACGGCCACTCCAACGGCGCCGAGCAGATCGCCGTGCGGGCCCGCGACGCCGGGTTCGAGGTGGTGTACCAGGGCATCCGGCTCACTCCGGAGCAGATCGTGGACGCCGCGCTCGCGGAGGACGTGCACGCGGTGGGCCTGTCCATCCTGTCGGGCTCGCACGCCCAACTGGTGCCGGACGTGCTCGAACGGCTCCGTGTGGCCGGTGCCACAGATATACCGGTGATCGCCGGTGGCATCATCCCGAACGGTGACGCCGAGGAACTGCGGGCCGCGGGAGTGGCCGCGGTCTTCACCCCGAAGGACTTCGACATCACCGGCATCATCGGCCGGATCGTCGACGAGATCCGGAACGCGAACAAGCTCGACCCCCTGGAGGTCCCCGCATGACGACCGTCAACCGGCTTCGCCCCCGCCGCTCCTGCCTGGCGGTCCCGGGAAGCAACCCCCGCTTCCTGGAGAAGGCCCAGGGCCTCCCGGCGGACCAGGTCTTCCTCGACCTGGAGGACGCCTGCGCTCCGCTCGCCAAGCCGGAGGCGCGGCACACCATCGTCAAGTTCCTCAACGAGGGCGACTGGACCGGCAAGACCCGCGTCGTGCGCGTCAACGACTGGACGACCGAGTGGACGTACCGGGACGTCGTGACGGTGGTCGAGGGCGCGGGCCAGAACCTGGACTGCATCATGCTGCCGAAGGTCCAGGACGCCCAGCAGGTCGTCGCGCTCGACCTCCTCCTCACCCAGATCGAGAAGACGATGGGCTTCGAGGTCGGCCGGATCGGCATCGAGGCGCAGATCGAGAACGCGCAGGGTCTCAACAACGTCAACGAGATCGCCCAGGCGAGCCCGCGCGTGGAGACCATCATCTTCGGCCCGGCCGACTTCATGGCGTCCATCAACATGAAGTCTCTGGTGGTGGGCGAGCAGCCGCCCGGCTACCCGGCCGACGCCTACCACTACATCCTGATGAAGATCCTGATGGCCGCCCGCGCCAACAACCTCCAGGCGATCGACGGCCCCTACCTCCAGATCCGCAACGTCGACGGCTACCGCGAGGTCGCGCGGCGCGCCGCCGCCCTCGGCTTCGACGGCAAGTGGGTCCTGCACCCCGGCCAGGTGGAGGCGTCCAACGAGATCTTCTCGCCCTCCCAGGAGGACTACGACCACGCCGAGCTGATCCTGGACGCGTACGACTACTACACGTCCGAGGCGGGCGGCAAGAAGGGCTCGGCGATGCTCGGCGACGAGATGATCGACGAGGCCAGCCGCAAGATGGCGCTGGTCGTCTCCGGCAAGGGGCGCGCGGCCGGCATGCGGCGCACGTCGAAGTTCGAGATCCCGGAGGGCTGAGCGCCATGCAGTTCGGACGCACCTACGAGGAGTTCGAGGTCGGGGCGACGTACAAGCACTGGCCGGGCAAGACGGTCACGGAGTACGACGACCACCTGTTCTGTCTCCTGACGATGAACCACCACCCGCTCCACATGGACGCCAACTACGCCGAGCGGACGACGGACTTCGGCAAGAACGTGGTGGTGGGCAACTACATCTACTCGCTCCTGCTCGGCATGTCCGTCCCGGACGTCTCCGGCAAGGCGATCGCCAACCTGGAGATCGAGTCGCTCAGGCACGTGGCTCCGACCTTCCACGGCGACACGCTCTACGGCCAGACGACGGTGCTCGACAAGTGGCCGTCCAGGTCGAAGGACGACCGCGGCATCGTCCACGTCGAGACCAAGGGCTACAAGCAGGACGGCACGCTCGTGTGCGTCTTCCGCCGCAAGGTGATGGTGCCGACCGAGACGTACACCAAGGAGCGCGGCGGCGAGCAGCCGGGCCGCCCCGAGCTGAAGGAACAGGGGAAGTAGATGAGCCGTCTCGCCCAGACCCACGGCCTCACGGACGTCCAGCGGGAGATCCTCTCCACCGTCCGGGACTTCGTGGACAAGGAGATCATCCCGGTCGCCACCGAGCTGGAGCACCGGGACGAGTACCCGCAGGACATCGTCGACGGGCTCAGGGAACTCGGGCTGTTCGGGCTGATGATCCCCGAGGAGTACGGGGGCCTGGGCGAGTCGCTCCTGACGTACGCCCTGTGCGTGGAGGAGATCGCCCGCGGCTGGATGTCGGTGTCCGGCATCATCAACACGCACTTCATCGTGGCCTACATGCTCAAGCAGCACGGCACGCAGGAACAGAAGGACCACTTCCTGCCCCGCATGGCCGCGGGCGACGTCCGGGGCGCCTTCTCGATGTCCGAGCCGGCGCTGGGCTCCGACGTCTCGGCGATCTCCTCGAAGGCGGTGCGGGACGGCGAGGAGTACGTCCTGAACGGCCAGAAGATGTGGCTGACGAACGGCGGCACGTCGTCGCTGGTCGCCGTCCTGGTGCGGAGTGACGAAGGTCACCCGGAGGGGACCGCTCCCCACAAGTCGATGACGACCTTCCTGGTGGAGAAGGAGCCCGGCTTCGGCGAGGTCCGGCCGGGCCTGACCATCCCCGGCAAGATCGACAAGATGGGGTACAAGGGCGTCGACACGACCGAACTCGTCATGGACGGCCTGCGCATTCCGGCCAATCGCGTCCTCGGCGGTGTCACGGGCCGAGGTTTTTACCAAATGATGGACGGCGTGGAGGTGGGCCGCGTGAATGTGGCGGCGCGTGGCTGCGGCGTCGCTCAGCGTGCCTTCGAGCTGGGCGTCCGGTACGCCCAGCAACGCCACACTTTCGGCAAGCAGATCGCCCGGCACCAGGCCATCCAGTTCAAGCTCGCGGAGATGGCTACCAAGGTCGAGGCGGCGCATGCGATGATGGTGAACGCTGCACGCAAAAAGGACTCGGGCGAACGAAACGACCTGGAAGCGGGGATGGCCAAGTACCTCGCCTCCGAGTACTGCAAGGAGGTCGTGGAGGACGCCTTCCGGATCCACGGCGGGTACGGCTTCTCCAAGGAGTACGAGATCGAGCGTCTCTACCGCGAGGCGCCGATGCTGCTCATCGGTGAAGGCACCGCCGAGATCCAGAAAATGATCATCGGCCGCCGACTGCTCGAAGAGTATCGATTCCAGGGTTAGATGTCCGGATACGGGGTGTTTTCTTGGAGAAGAAGGTCACACCCCGTAGGCACTGTTCGGCCGCCGACTCGGCTTCCTGGCTTACCCAGTTGCGGCAGGAAGCCGCTACGATCGCCGGAAAGCCGCCGTCCCCCGTCAGAGCGCGGCATCATCCGCTACGAAGGTCATCCATGCCCCACAGCCAAACCTCTGCACCTCGCGACAGCCTGGCCGGCGTACGCCTCGCGCGCGGAGCATCGCCGTGGCTTCTGCCGACCGTCGCCACCGCAGCCGTCAGCCTCCTGCGGGCCCGCCGTTCCGGGACCGCCAAGGCCGTCGCCGTCCCCGCCACCGCGCTCGCGGCGGGGATGCTGTGGTTCTTCCGCGACCCCGAGCGCGAGATCACCCGGGGCCGGGTCATCTCGCCCGCCGACGGTGTGGTGCAGAGCATCATGCCGTGGAAGGACGGCCGCACCCGCGTCGCGATCTTCATGAGCCCGCTCAACGTCCACGTCAACCGTGCCCCGCTGGCCGGCACGGTGACGTCGGTCGAGCACGTGCCGGGCGGCTTCGTTCCCGCTTTCAACAAGGAGAGCGAGAACAACGAGCGCGTCGTGTGGCACTTCGACACCGAGCTCGGCGACATCGAAATGATCCAGATCGCCGGCGCGGTGGCCCGCCGCATCGTCCCGTACGTGCCGCAGGGCACCAAGGTCGAGCAGGGCGAGAGGGTCGGTCTGATCCGCTTCGGCTCCCGCGTCGACCTGTACCTGCCGGAGGGCGTCGAGGTGGACGTCGAGGTGGGCCAGAAGACGGTGGCTGGGGTGACTCGAATTGACCGTGATTGATCCACAGACCCAGGCCGGATGGGTGCCGGAGGCCGACGAGGCGGACGACGAGGAGGAGATGCCGCTCTCGCTCCGCCTGTCGATAGCGGACACGCTCACGCTCGGCAACGCGACGTGCGGCTTCATGGCGGTGTACTTCACCACCACCGGCATCCTGATCCCGCACCTCATGGGCAGCGACGAGTCGGGCATGGCCCGGCACAGCGCGGCCACCGCGGTGATCCTGATGCTGTGCGCGGCGATCTTCGACCTGTTCGACGGTCTGGTCGCCCGCAAGCTGCGCAGCTCGCCGATGGGCGCGGAGCTGGACAACCTCTCCGACCTCATCAGCTTCGGACTCGCTCCGGCGTACTTCGTCCTCGTCTACGGCATGGTCGCGGACGACGCCTACCAGCGCGTGGCGGCGGTGGGGGCGATCGTGGTGCTGCTGGCGGTGGTGCTGCGGCTCGCGCGGTTCTCCTGCGTCACCGTCAAGGACGGCACCTTCCAGGGCATGCCCTCGCCGTTCGGGGCACTGACGGTGGTGTCGATCGTGCTGCTGGAGCTGCCGTTCGTGGCGACGCTGCTCGCGATCCTGGGCACGGCCTGGCTGATGGTGAGCCGGGTCGAGTACCCGAAGCCGCGGGGGCGGCTCGCGGTGGCGATGCTGTCGTGGATCGTCCTGTCGATGGGTCTGCTGGCCGGCTGGGCCTTCGACGCGCCGAGCGGGCAGTTGCTGCTGCAGACGGGGTGTGCGCTGCAGCTGGTGATGGGGGCGGTGATCCCCCTGTTCGCCACCGCTCGCCGGGTGAACAACTTCCGCGACAACCGGCGGGAGGCACGGGCGGCACAGCTTCCGTGACGTGTGAACGTCGGTAGGGCCCCGGACCCGGGTCGGGTTCGGGGCCCTACTGTTTGTGCCGGCCCGGCGTCGGTGCGGTCCGCGCCGGGGGCTCCGCCCCCGGGCCCCCGGCCTGTCTCCACCCACCACCCGACCCGGTCGGGACACGGGCGGGCCGTGTCCGGCCCGTCCGGTGTGTGAGGACGAGGCCCGTTCAGGGCGGAAACGGGGACTGGGGGCAGAGCCCCCAGGGGCGAGATCCCCTACGCGACGAAGTCCCGGGCGATGCCCTCCGCCACCCGCTCCAGGATCGGCCCCGCGTCCGCGATGCACTTCGCGACGTCCGGCTCCACGTCCGTCAGCGGATACGCCCGCCGGATCCCCGCCCGCCCCAGCGTCTCCGCCGGCAGCGCGAGGCGCCCGCACACCGCGACGACCTCCTTGCCCGCGGCCCGTGCCGCCGCCGCGACGCCCGCCGGGGCCTTGCCGTGCAGGGTCTGCTCGTCCAGCGAGCCCTCCCCGGTGATCACCAGCTCCGCCCGCTCCAGCGCCGGCGCGAATCCCAGTACGTCCAGCATCACCTCGATGCCGGGCCGGAACCGCGCCCCCAGCAGCATCGCGCCGAAGCCGATGCCGCCCGCCGCCCCCGCGCCCGGGGACGCGGCGTACTCGGCGGCCCGCGCGCCCACGCCCTCCGTCTGCTCCAGCACCTTCGCGAAGTGTGCGAGGGCCGCGTCCAGGGCCGTCACGTCCTCCGGCGTGGCACCCTTCTGCGGGCCGTAGACCGCCGGGGCGCCCTTCGGTCCCGTCAGCGGGTTGTCGACGTCGCTGGCGAGCACCAGCTCCACCTCGGACAGGCGCGGGTCGAGACCGGACAGGTCGGCCGAGGCCAGCGCGGCGAGGCCGCCGCCGCCCGGCGCGACGGGCGCCCCGGCCGCGTCCAGGAAGCGCGCGCCCAGCGCGGCCAGCATCCCGGCGCCGCCGTCCGTGGTGGCGCTGCCGCCGACCCCGAACACGATCGTCCGCGCCCCCGCGTCCAGCGCGGCCCGCAGCAGTTCGCCCGAGCCGTACGTGGACGCCGTCAGCGGCGCGAGGACCCCGTCCGGGAGCCGCTGGAGGCCACTGGCCTCGGCCATCTCCACCACCGCGGTGCCCTCGCGCAGCGCGTACGCCGCCGTCACCGCGTCGCCGAGGGGCCCGGCGACCCGTGTCTCCCGGCGCTCGAACCCGGCCGCGACCGCGGCGGCCACCGTGCCGTCGCCGCCGTCGGCGACGGGCAGTGCCTCGACCTGGAGGTCCGGCACCACCCGGCGCAGGCCGGCCGTGACGCGCTCGGCGACCTCGACGGCCGTCAGCGAGCCCTTGAACTTGTCCGCGGCCACGAGGACCCGGCGGGTCCCGTCCACAGCAGCGTCAGCCACCTTGATCTCCCCTTGCTCTCCGAGCCTTGCGCACGTCAAGGCAGTCGCGCCGCTGCGACCCTAACCGCAGGACACCCGCGCCGTCATGCCCTGCCCACACCATGGAACCGGCCGTGTGCCCGCGCCGGGAGTGCTCCGGGCCCGGACACGGGCTCGTTACGCTGTCGGGATGGCCACTGCTGACTACGCCGCCTACATCGCGGGGCTCCCCCGTGTCCTCGCCGGTGCCGCCGTCGTCTTCCGGGACGCCGGAGGGCGGGTGCTCCTCGTCGAGCCGAACTACCGCGAGGGGTGGACGTTGCCGGGCGGGACGGTCGAGTCCGACGACGGGGAGACACCGCGTCGGGGCGCGTGGCGGGAGACGCTGGAGGAGATCGGCCTGGACGTGCGGATCGGCCGGCTGCTCGCGGTGGACTGGGCGCACGGGCCGGGCAGGCCGCCGATCGTGGCCTACCTGTACGACGGCGGGGTCCTGACGGAGGACGACCTCGGGGCGATCCGGCTGCAGGAGGACGAGCTGCTGTCCTGGCGGCTGGTGCCGCACGGGGAACTCGGCGGTTATTTGCTGGGCTCCCTGCACGGCCGGGTGCTGGCCGCGCTGGACGTGCTGGCGGACGGCTCGGGCACGGCCGAGCTGGAGAACGGCGTGCGGGTCGACCGGTAAAGCGATCGCCGACGACTCCCCGGCGCCCTACCCTCGACGGCATGACCGGCAAGCCCCTCGTCGCCGTCCTCAGCGGCGCCGGTGTCTCGACCGACTCCGGCATCCCCGACTACCGCGGTCCGAACGGACTGTGGCGGCGCGACCCGGAGGCCGAGAAGCTCGTCACGTACGCGTCCTACATGGGCGATCCGGAGATCAGGCGGCGCTCCTGGCGGATGCGGCGCGACACCGCGGCACTGGGCGCCGGGCCGAACGCGGCGCACCGCGCGGTGGCCGAGCTGGAGCGGCGCGGGGTGCCGGTGCGCGTGCTCACCCAGAACGTGGACGGCCTGCACCAGCTCGCCGGGGTCCCCGCCCGCAAGGTCCTCGAACTGCACGGCACCGCCCGCGCCTACGTGTGCACCGGCTGCCGGGCCCGGGGGCCGATGGCGGACGCCCTCGCCCGGATCGACGCGGGCGAGGACGACCCGCCGTGCCGGGAGTGCGGCGGCGTCCTGAAGCCGGCGACCGTCATGTTCGGCGAGAGCCTCGACCCGGTGGTGCTGGGCGAGGCGGTCGCCGTCAGCAAGGCGTGCGAGGTCTTCGTCGCCGTCGGCACCAGCCTCCAGGTGCAGCCCGCCGCCGGGCTGGCCGGTGTCGCCGTCGACCACGGGGCGCGGCTGATCGTCGTCAACGCCGAGCCCACGCCGTACGACGACCTGGCCGACGAGGTCGTCCGGGAGCCGATCGGCACCGCCCTGCCCGAGCTGCTGCGCGGGCTGGGCTGAGCCTCGGCGGCCGGCGGCGCGGTGGTCCGGAAGCGTCCGTCCTTGGAGCCCGGTGCGCCGGGCAGCCCGGGAACCCTCAGAACAGGGAGTCGGGCCCCGCGCCGCCGCGTTCGAAGTCCAGCAGGCGCCGCTTGCGTTCCAGGCCGCCGCCATAGCCGGTCAGGCCGCCGCTCGCGCCGATGACACGGTGGCAGGGGACGATGATGCCGACCGGGTTGCGGCCGTTGGCGAGGCCCACGGCGCGGGAGGCGGCCGGGTTGCCGAGGGCGGCGGCGAGTTCGCCGTAGGTGCGGGTCTCGCCGTAGGGGATCTTCCGGAGCTGTTCCCAGACCGTGCGCTGGAACGGGGTGCCGTTCAGGCGCAGGCCGAGGGTGAAGTCCTTCAGCCCGCCGGTGAAGTAGGCCTCCAGTTGTTCCTCGGCCTCGGCGAAGGGGCGGGCGTCGCGGGCGCCGAAGGTCTCCTCCGACGGGCGGTGGCGCTGGTCGGTCATGTAGAGGCCGCACAGGGCGCCGTCCTCGGCGACGAGGGTGAGCGCGCCGTAGGGGCTGTCGATCACGGTGTGCGTTTTCACGGCGAATCCTCGCAGGGCTCATACGGGCAGGAAGTTGATCGGGTGGTCGTCGGTCGCCCACAGGTACTGGACGGCGTACGCCCGCCAGGGCCGCCAGGCCGCCGCGCGGGCGGTGAGCGCGGCCGGGGTGGAGGGCAGGCCCAGTCCGCCCGCGGCGCGGCGGATGCCGAGGTCGGTGGGGAGGAAGGCGTCGGGGTCGCCGAGGGCGCGCATGGCGATGACGTCGGCGGTCCAGGGGCCGAAGCCGGGCAGGCCGAGCAGCCGGGCCCGGGTCTCGGCCCAGTCGCACTCGACGCCCAGGTTGACCGAGCCGTCGGCCAGGCGGGCGACCAGGGTGGTCAGGGTGGTGCGGCGGGTGCGCGGCATCGCCAGGGTCTCCGGGTCCACCGCCGCCAGCGCCCCGGTGGACGGGAAGAGGTGGGTCAGGCCGCCCTCGGGGTCGTCCACCGGATCGCCGTGCGCGGTGACCAGGCGGGCGGCGTGGGTGCGGGCGGCGGCGGTGGAGACCTGCTGGCCGAGCACCGCCCGCACGGCGAACTCCGCCTCGTCCACGGTGCGGGGCACCCGTCTGCCGGGTGCCTTGTCGACCAGCGGGGCGAGCTGCGGGTCGGCGCGCAGCGCGTCGTCGACGGCCACCGGGTCGGCGTCGAGGTCGAGCAGGCGCCGGCAGCGGCTGATGGCGACGGTCAGGTCGCGCGGGTCGCCGAGGGAGAGGCGGCAGGCGATGTGGTCGGGGCGCGGGGTGAGGGCCACGATGCCGTGACCGTGCGGGAGGCGCAGCGTGCGCCGGTACGCGCCGTCCCGCCACTCCTCCACGCCGGGTACGGCGGTGGCGGCGAGGTGGCCGAAGAGGTTGTCGGGGTTGAGCGGGGCGCGGAAGGGGAGGCGCAGGGACAGGGTGCCGGGGGTGGTGGGCGTCGGGCGGTTCCCGGGGGCACGGCTGCGCAGTTCGCTCGGGGAGAGCGCGTAGACCTCGCGGACGGTGTCGTTGAAGGTGCGCACGGAGGAGAATCCGGCCGCGAAGGCGACGTCCGCCATGGGCAGCGGGGTGGTCTCGATCAGCAGCCGGGCCGTCTGTGCGCGCTGCGCGCGGGCGAGGGCGAGGGGGCCCGCGCCCAGTTCGGCCCGGAGCTGGCGCTCGATCTGCCGCGTGCTGTAGCCGAGGCGGGCGGCGAGGCCCGGCACGCCCTCGCGGTCCACGACGCCGTCGGCGATCAGGCGCATGGCGCGGGCCGTGACGTCGGCGCGCAGGTTCCACTCGGGCGAGCCGGGGCTGGTGTCCGGACGGCAGCGCTTGCACGCCCTGAACCCGGCCTGCTGGCAGGCCGCCGCGCTCGGGTAGAAGGTCATGTTCCGGGGCTTGGGCGGCACCACCGGGCAACTGGGCCGGCAGTAGATGCGGGTCGTCAGGACGGCCGTGAAGAACCAGCCGTCGAAGCGCGCGTCCTTCGACCGGACGGCGCGCACGCAGCGCTCGGTGTCGTGGTGCATTCCCCTCTGCATGCGTCCAGGATGGCCCCCGAAGCGGGTGCGGGCTGGCGGGAATCCGACATGGACGTGGCGCGTGCTGGGCCCGCGCGGTTCACTCCGGGCGCCACGCCCGCTCGCGCAGCAGGCGCAGTCCGTTCAGGCCGACCAGCACGGTCGAGCCCTCGTGACCCGCGACGCCGAGGGGCAGCGGCAGGTGCCCGATCAGGTCCCACAGGACGAGGACGGTGATGAAGGCACCGGCGACGACCAGGTTCTGCACGACCAGCCGGCGTGCGCGCCGGGAGAGCCGTACGACGGCGGGCACGGCCGTCAGCTCGTCGCGCACGACCACGGCGTCGGCGGTCTCCAGGGCCAGGTCGGACCCGGCCCGGCCCATGGCGACACCGGCGTGCGCGGCGGCCAGCGCGGGGGCGTCGTTGACGCCGTCGCCGACGAAGAGCACCTTGCGCCCGGCCCGCTCCCGCTCCCGTACGGCCTCGGCCTTGTCCTCGGGGAGCAGTCCGGCGCGGACGTCGGTGAGGCCGGTCGCGTCGGCCACGCGGGCGGCGGCGGCCTCGTGGTCGCCGGTCAGCAGGGCGGGCGCGGTCCCGGTGAGGGCGGTGAGCGCGGCGGTGGCCGGGGCGGCGTCGGCGCGGAGACGGTCGGTGAGGGCGAGGGTGCCGAGGAGGGTGCCGTCGCGGGTGACGCGGACGGTGGTCTCGGCGCCCTCGGGGGTCTCGGCACGGCCGACGTGCACCGTGTGTCCGTCGACCACTGCCGTCACCCCGCGGCCGGGAACCGCCGTGAAGTCCTCCGCGGGCGCGACGCGCAGGCCCCGGGCGCGGGCGGCGCTCACGATCGCGCGGGCCAGCGGGTGCTCGCTGGGGTGCTCGGCCGCGGCGGCGAGGGCGAGCAGGGCGTCCTCGCCGACACCGCGGCCGGCGGCGGGGCGTACGGCGGTGACCTCGGGGGTCCCCTCGGTGAGGGTGCCGGTCTTGTCGAGGGCGGCGGCGTCGATCTCGCCGAGGCGCTCCATGGCGACCGCCGACTTGACCAGGACCCCGTGCCGGCCGGCGTTGGCGACGGCGGACAGCAGGGGCGGCATGGTCGCGAGGACGACCGCGCACGGCGAGGCGACGATCATGAAGGTCATGGCGCGCAGCAGGGCGTCGGTGAGGTCGGCGCCGAAGGCGAGCGGGACGCCGAAGACCGCGAGGGTGGCGACGACCACGCCGACCGAGTAGCGCTGCTCGATCTTCTCGACGAACAACTGCGTCGGCGCCTTGGTGCGGGACGCCTCCTCGACCAGGGTGACGATCCGGGCGATGACCGAGTCGGCCGGGTCGCGCCCGACGCGGACGCGCAGGGCGCCGGTGCCGTTGAGCGTGCCGGCGAAGACGTCGTCGCCGGGGCGCTTGAGGGCGGGCACGGACTCGCCGGTGATGGTGGCCTGGTCGACGTCTCCGGTCCCCTCGACCACCGTGCCGTCGGCGCCGATGCGCTCCCCCGGGCGGACCAGGACCAGGTCGCCGACGGCGAGGTCGGCGGTGGGGACCGTCTCCTCGCCGCCGTCGCGCACGCGGGTCGCGGTGGTGGGCGCGAGGTCGAGCAGGCCGCGCACGGAGTCTGCGGTACGGGCGGTGGCCAGGGCCTCCAGGGCGCCGGAGGTGGCGAAGATGACGATCAGCAGGGCGCCGTCGAGGACCTGCCCGATGGCGGCGGCGCCCAGCGCCGCGACGATCATCAGCAGGTCGACGTCGAGGGTCTTCTCGCGCAGCGCCCGCAGCCCTGCGAGCGCGGGCTCCCAGCCGCCGGCGGCGTAGGCCGCCGCGTACAGCGGGCCGTACGTCCAGGCGGGCGCGCCGCCGAGGTCGAGCGGCAGGGCCGCGAGGAAGGCGAGCAGGGACACGAGAGCCCAGCGCGCCTCGGGCAGGGCGAGGACGCGGGTGCGGCGGCGGGGCGGCACCGGCACGGCGGGCGCGGCCTGCGGAGCGGGGGCGAGGGTGGTGGACACACGGCCACCATACAGGAACAAATGAAGACTCGTTCATGTGTTCATGAGCGACGAGTAGGATGAGCGCATGGGTCACGGAGCCGCCACCACCGCACAGGACGCCGCCGCACGCGTGCGCCTGGACGCGGACAACGTCGCCAAGGTCGCCACGACGCTCCAGGCCCTGTCCACCCCCTCCCGGCTGCTGATCCTGGCCCGCCTGCGCGAAGGCCCGCTGCCCGCCACCGAGTTGGCCGCGGAGGTCGGCATGGAGCAGTCCGCCTGCTCGCACCAACTGCGGCTGCTGCGGAACCTGGGTCTGGTGGTGGGTGAGCGGCGCGGCCGGTCGGTGGTGTACGCGCTGCACGACGACCACGTCGCCGAGCTGCTCGACCAGGCGGTGTTCCACGTGGAGCACCTGCGGCTCGGGATCAGCGACGCGGCGGAGTGAGCAGCCGGCGCATGGTCTCGGCCGCGCGGACCGCGGCGTCCGCGCAGCAGTTGTTGAACAGGACGTGCAGTTCGTCCGACAGCTCGGCCGCGCGGCGCAGACCGGGCACCCGGGCGGCGAGTTCGCTCACGTCGTAGTCGTACCGGAAGCGGTCCTCCTTGGTGCCCCTCCCCCATGCCCGGCTGCGTCCGTGGAACCGGACGACGGCGAGGGCGGGCCGGGTGACCGGGACGACGGGCGGCAGCGAACCGGGCAGGCCCTGCGCCATGTCGGTGCCGACGGCCGAGGCCCCCAGGGCGGAGAGCAGGGCGTGCGTGGTCTCCGCCCGGCCGGGCTCCCACCAGCCCGGGTGCCGGAACTCCACGGCGAGCGGCCAGCCCTGCGCCCGGCGGACGCACGCGTCCAGGGCCGCCTCCGCCCGGGCTCCGGGGGCGAACCAGGGCGGGAACTGGAACAGCACGGCCCCGAGCCGCCCGGCGGCGCGCAGCGGCTCGACCGCGTCGGCGAACCTCCCCCACACCTCGTCCAGCAGCCCGCCGCTCACCCGCCCGGACGGGATCACCCCGGACCCGGGCCGCCCCGGGCCGCTGCCGCGCAGGTCGGCGGGGAGCGCCTGCGCGCGCGTGGGGTGGCCGGTGAGCAGGGAGAACGCCTTGACGTCGAAGCGGAAGCCCTCCGGTGTCCGCTCCACCCACAGCTCGCTGGTGCGCCGGTTCGGCAACGCGTAGTACCCGGCGTCCACTTCGACGACGGGCAGCCGCGAGGCGTAGTGCCGCAGCCGCCCCTCGGCGTCCCGGCGTCCGCGCGGGTACCAGCCGCTCGCCAGGAGTTGCCGGTCCGTCCACGAACAGGCGCCGACCAGAACCTCACCCATGGGAGCCCGGAGTACCCCGGGCTCCCGGGTTCATCCCCCGCTACTCGGTGGCGGTGCGCCGCCGCGAGGCACGGGTCGCGTCACGGACGTCGGTGAGCGGACGCAGCCGGTAGGTGTAGGCGTAGTCCCGGTCGGCGAAGAGCTTGAACTCGTCGTGGGTGTGCGCACCCCAGCTGTTGTCGCCGCCGACACCCATCTGACGGTGGTTCAGTCGCAGGACGACCTCGTCCCTGGGCGTCAGCTGGTAGTCGTGCCGGACGCCGGCCGACAGGTCCTCCGGCGTGAAGTACGAGGCGTTGGCCTCCAGCAGGGGTTCGCCGGACGCGAGCAGGCCGGATCCGTGGCGGTCGGTGAGGGCGATCCAGCGGACGTCGGTCTTGTTGCCGTTCTCCTGCGGGCGGATGTACGGCGTCCACTGCTCGGCGACGGTCCCGGAGTACAGGCCGACGTCCGTGCCGTCGTTGCGGTCCCAGTGGTTCTCCTCGGGACCG
The DNA here is from genome assembly GCF_003112575.1 of Streptomyces ardesiacus. GTDB lineage: Bacteria > Actinomycetota > Actinomycetes > Streptomycetales > Streptomycetaceae > Streptomyces > Streptomyces ardesiacus. Next base: position 252,261 of record NZ_BEWC01000001.1, on the reverse strand, counting down.
CGGCCGTACCAGTGCACGCGGTCCAGCCGGCGCGGCAGGAAGAGCACGGTGCCGACCTCGGGGAGGTACGGCAGGGTGGCGGCGCCCGGGTGCAGGGTGTGGTCGACCTTGATCTCGCCGTTGCCGAACACCGTGTAGGTGGTGCCGTACGCGGACTCCACCGAGGTGGGCAGGGTGCCGGTGACCTTGATCTCGACGGCCCGGTCACCGAGGGCGCGCACGGTCACACCCGTGACCTTGCGGCGGGCACCGGCGTCGCGCCAGGTCTCGTTGCGGGTGTGCTGGCCGTTGCCCTTGTCGTTGTCGGTGGGCGCGCGCCAGAAGTTGGGCACGGGCCCGGAGGTGATCAGGGCGGCGCCCTTCGCCTCGTAGGAGGTGATCGTGCCGGTGCGCTTGTCAACGGTGACCGAGAAGTCCTTGCCGGTGACCCTGACGTCCTTGTCGCGGTCCTGGTGGCGCAGGGCCGGGACGCTCTCCAGGCGTGCGGCGGCCGGGGCGGGGACGCCGGCCTCGACCGGGAGCTGCTGCCGGGCCACTTCGAAGCCCGCCTTCGCCCAGGGGGTGGACTCCTTGGTGGTGAAGGAGAGCTGGAGGAAGTACTCGGTGCCGGGAGCCGGGTCGCGCGGCAGCTCGACGGGGACGGTGATGTCCTTCTCGGAGCGCGGTGCGACGTCCAGTTGGTCCCGGGTCAGCTTCCCGTGCCGTACGACCTCGCCGTCGGCGACCAGTTCCCACCGGCCGTCGAACTCGCGCAGCGAGGTGAACAGGTACTCGTTGGTGAGGGTGACCGCGCCGGGGCCGCCGCCGGGGGTGCGGGCGGCGTTGACCGCCTGGTAGACGCGCTTGACCTCGGCGGCCTTGCCGGTGTGGCGGCGGTCGGCGGTGACGATGCCGTCCGCGACGAAGGCACCGTCGTTGGGATTGTCGCCCCAGTCGCCGCCGTAGGCGAGGAACGTCTTGTCCCGGGGCCGCTTCGTCCGCGTCTTCACGGTGGCCGCGTCGAACCAGAACCGCACGCCGTCGTCGCCCGGGGCGCGGCCCTCGGAGGCGAGTTCGGCGGCGGTGAGGGCGCGGGCGTAGACGCGGGCCCGGCGGATGGTGCCGCTGAACTCCCGTACCTGGTTGTCGGCGTCGGTGGCGAGGGCGAGGGGTGCGGTGTTGCTGCTGGGGCGCCGGTCGGTGGTGCGGGTGGCGCGCTCGACGCCGTCGACGTACAGGGTCAGGGTCCCGGCGTCCGCGTCGAAGACACCCGCGAGGTGGTGCTCGCGGCCCGTCCAGTCGTCGGGCACGGTCCAGTTCGCGGTGATCCACTGGCCCTGGGAGTGGATGAAGAACTCCAGGGTCCGGCCGTTCTGCTTCAGCGCGTACTGGGTGTCGCCCTTGGCCAGGATCGGCTGGTGGTAGCCCGTCACGTGCGGGGTGACCCACGCCTCCAGGGTCAGTGATCCGGTGAGGTCGAGGCTGTCGTGGCGCTCGAAGACGGTGAGGCCGGACAGGCCCTTCCCGCGGTCGAGGGTGCCGCGGGTGGCGAGGATCTCGCCGCGCAGCCCGGCGGGCCCGGCCTCGGTGAGCAGGGTGCGGGCGGGGACGGGCGTGTGGAGGGACTGGTCGACGAAGTCCCAGATCCAGCCGCCCTGGAGCACGTCGTACGCGCGGACGACGTCCCAGTACTTCTTGAAGTTGCCGGTCGAGTTCCCCATCGAGTGGGCGTACTCGATCATGACGTACGGCCGGGTGTCGGAGGTGTCCTTGGCACGCTGCTCGACGCGCTGCGGGCTGTCGTACATCTCCGAGCGGATGTCGCTGATGCCGGGGCGGTCGTCGCCCTCGTACTGGATGACGCGGGTGTCGTCGTAGGAGCGGATCCAGTCGTGCATGGCGGTGAAGGTGGAGCCGCCGCCCGCCTCGTTGCCGAGCGACCAGATGACGACCGAGGCGTGGTTCTTGTCGCGGTGCACCATGTTCTGGGCGCGGGCCACGCAGGCGGCGGTCCAGTCGGGGTGGTCGCCGGGGTACTCGCCGCGGATGCCGTGCGTCTCCAGGTTGGTCTCGTCGACGAGGTACAGGCCGTACTCGTCGGCCAGTTCCAGCCAGTACGGGTTGTTGGGGTAGTGCGAGGTGCGGACGCTGTTCATGTTCATCCGCTTGATGATCTTGATGTCCTCGACCATGTCCTCGCGGGTGAGCGCGGTGCCTCGGGAGGGATGCATCTCGTGGCGGTTGGTGCCGCGGAAGGACACCGGTTGGCCGTTGATCCGCATCAGGCCGTCCTTGAGCGCGAACTCGCGGAAACCGACCCGGTGGGACAGCGTCTCGGTCACCTTGCCCGCGGGGTCGCGCAGGCGCAGGACGGCCGTGTAGAGGTTCGGGTGCTCGGCCGACCAGAGCGCGGGCTTCGGTACGGCCTTGGCGGCCTTTACGGTGACGTCCTCGCCCGCGCGGGCGGCACCGACGTCGACGGGCTGCTCCAGCGGCCGGGGCCAGACGGCGTGGCCGCGCGCGTCGTAGAGCTGGGTCTCGACGGTGTAGCGGCCCGTGCCGCCCTCGCCGTACGCCCGCACGCTCGCGGTGACGGCCAGCTCGGCGCCCGTGTAGGTGTCGTCCAGCGGGGTGTCCAGCTTGAAGTCGCGCAGGTGGACGGCCGGGGTCGAGTAGAGGTGGACCGAGCGGAAGATGCCGCTCAGCCGGATCATGTCCTGGTCCTCCATCCAGTCGCCGTCGGAGTAGCGGTAGACCTCCACGGCGATCTGGTTGGTGCCCGGCTTGAGGTGGTCGGTGACGTCGTACTCGGACGGGGTGTAGGAGTCCTCGTCGTAGCCGACCAGTTCGCCGTTGATCCACACGTAGTGCGCGGACTTGACGCCCTCGAAGTGGAGGAAGGTGCGGCGGCCCTTCCAGTCGCGGGGGACGGTGAAGGTGCGCCGGTACTGGCCGACCGGGTTGTAGCGGGTCGGTGCGGCGGGCGGCTGCGGTTCCTCGCCGAGGCCGTTGGGGCCCCAGTACGGGTAGGTGATGTTCAGGTAGATGGGGAAGTCGTGGCCGTGGAGCTGCCACACGGAGGGGACCGGGATGGTGTCCCAGTTCCCGTCGTCCACGTCGGTGCGGTGGAAGTCGGCGTCCCGGTCCTCGGGGCGGTCGGCGTAGGCGAACTTCCAGGTGCCGTCCAGGCTCAGGCGGTAGGGCGAGCGGGCGCGGTCGCCGGCGAGGGCCTGCTCGACGTCCTCGTAGGGCGTGAGCGTGGCGTGCGGCGGCTGGGTGCCGAGCCGGAAGACACCGAAGTCGTTCCACTCCGGGGTCTCGTCGGCGGCGGCTCTCCGTCCGGACGCGTGCGCGGCGACGGGCGACGCGGAGAGGGCGAGTGCGCCGAGGACGGCGGCCCCGCCCTCCAGGAGACGGCGGCGGCTGACGATCCGGCGGGGCGGACGGGCCGGGGACGGGGCGGGGATCGCGGGAGAGTGCGGCATGACCGTGGCCTTCCGTGGGCTTCGGGGGCGGCTCAACGCACGGTGCTTGGACGGCAGTTGACGGTGAGGCGGATCTCAACTGCCGGTGACGCGGTGACTACAGGATCAGGGTCACCCTAGGACTCGAACAGAACCGAATCAATTATCCCGTCGGAGTTTGTTCGTTCCTGATCGACAGGGGCGCCTGGCGCACGGACGGTCAGGAAGCCCGGACCCTCGGGGCACCCAGGTCTGCCCCCGAAGCTCCTGACGGCCCCTCGGTCACCACGTAACGTCCTGGCGTGAACCTGTGGACTTCCCTGGAGCCCGCGTCCGCGACCGTGGACCCCGGCAGCACCACGCGCGTACGGCTGCGGGTGCGCAACACCGGTGACGTGGTGGACGAGTACCGCTTCGAGCCCGTCGGGGACATCGCGCCCTGGACGACGGTGGAGCCGCAGAGCCTGCGCCTGTACCCCGGCACGACCGGCACCGTGGAGCTGACCTTCGCTCCGCCGCGTACGCCGGACGCGGTGGCGGGGCCGAATCCGTACGCGGTGCGGATCACGCCGACGGAGCATCCGGACGCGGTGACGGTGCCGGAGGGGAACCTCACGATCACCGCGTTCACCGAGGTGCGGGCGGAGTTGGTGCCGCCGACGGTGAAGGGGCGTTTCCGGGGCCGGCCGCGGCTGGCGGTGGACAACCTGGGGAACACGAAGGTGACGGCGTCGGTCGCGGGCAGCGACACGGGCGACCATCTGTCGTACGAGATCCGGCCGTCGAACGTGCAGATCGAGCCGGGGCGTGCGGCGTTCGTGGAGACGACGCTGAAGCCGAAGCGGATCATCTGGTTCGGCGCGAAGGAGGAACGCCCGTACACGCTCGCGGTACGGCGCTCCGGGGTGGATCCCACCCACGTCGACGGCACGTATGTGCAGCGCGGGTTCCTGCCGCGCTGGCTGGCGACGTTCCTGGGCATCTTCGTCGCGGTCGCGGTGGCGTTCGTGATGATCTGGATCGCGTACAAGCCGCAGGTCCGCACCAGCGCCACCGAGCAGACACAGCAGGCCGGCGCGGCCCTGTCCCCCAGTCCCAGTGCCGCCCCGGAGACCCTGCCCAGCACCGTCGAGTCCGCGCCCGTGGAAGAGCCGAAGGTGCAGCAGCCGGCCCCTCGGGAGCCGCAGGACGACGGGGGCGACGGGGGCGACGGCGGCGACGAGAAGGCACCGGCGCCGAAGAAGTCCCAGAAGGAGAGCTCGGGCGGGGGCGGCCAGGAGAAGCCGGAGGCCGAGGCCCCGGAGACGGTCGCCCCCGGCACGACCATCTACGGCCACGCCTCCAACCGCTGCATCGAGGTGGCGGGCCACAAGTGGCGGGACGGTGCGCCGCTGCAGATCGCCGACTGCACCGGCAAGAACTGGCAGAGGTGGGACTTCCGTCCCGACGGGACGATCCGGTCGCTGGGCCTGTGCATGGACGCGACCTGGGGCGGCACGGCCAACGGGACGGTGGTCCAGGTGGCGGTGTGCAGCGGCAATCCCGCGCAGCAGTTCATCCTGGCCGGGCCCCGGGACCTGGTCAACGTGCAGGCCAACAAGTGCGTGGCCGTCGTCGACGAGAAGACCGGCAACGGCGCGAAGCTCCAGCTCTGGGAGTGCAGCGGCCGGGACAACCAGAAGTGGAGCACCCGCTGATCCGCCCGGGGGCGCGGAGTCAGCTCGTCGTGGCGGCCGGGGGCACCAAGGAGGCCCATTCCACGGTGCGGTCGCACCAGCGGTCCAGGAGGACGCGGTCGTGGCCGACGGCCAGCAGTCCCGCCCCGGTGGCGGCCCGGTAGTCCTCCACCACCCGGACCAGGGCGGCCGTGGTCGAGGCGTCCAGCATCGCGGTCATCTCGTCGCACACCAGCCAGCGCGGGCGCAGCACCAGGGCACGGGCGAGGCAGGCGCGCTGCAGCTGGCCGTCGCTGACCTCGTGCGGCCGCCTGGTCAGCAGGTCGGTGGTCAGCCCCACGGCGCCGGCCAGTTCGGCGACCCGGCCGGCGGCCTCCTCCCGTCGGCCGGTGGCCCGCAGCGGCTCGGCGACCAGGTCGGCGAGGGTCAGGCGGGGGTCGGCGGAGAGGCGGGCCTGCTGGAAGACGACGCCGACGGCGGTGCGCCGGTCCCGGGGAGCGCGGTGCCGCCAGCGCCGGACGGGGGTGCCGTCGAGGAGCAGCGTTCCGGAGTCCGGGCGGTGCAGCAGGGCCGCGACGCGGGCGAGGGTGGACTTGCCGCAGCCGCTCGGGCCGAGCAGCCCGACGGCCTGCCCCGGCGCCACGGACAGGGAGACGTCCCGGAACACGGGAACCTTCCTGTCGTATCCGGCGGTGATGCTGCGCAGTTCAAGCACGGTCGGCGGCCTCCGTGAGCACGGCGTGCGGGTGGTGGCAGGCCACCGTGCCCCGCAGCGGGGGCAGGGCGGCGCAGGCGTCGCTCGCCCGGTCGCAGCGGGCGGCGAAGGCGCAGCCCTCGGGGAGGGCGCCCAGTTCGGGCGGCAGGCCGGGGATGGGGGCGAAGGCGCGGTCGGGCAGCGCGTCGAGCAGGCCGCGGCTGTAGGGGTGGCGTGGGCCCGCGGCGCCGAAGAAGGCGGCGGCGTCGGCGAGTTCGACGATGCGGCCGGCGTACATGACGGCGACGCGGTCGGCGATGCGTTCGGCGGCGGCCAGGTCGTGGGTGATCATCAGCAGGGCACGGCTCCCGCCCTGGTCGACATGTCGCCTCAGTTCGTCGACCGTGCGGTCGACCAGGTCCCGGTCGAGGCCGGTGGTGGGCTCGTCGGCGAGCAGCAGCGGGGCGTCGCCGACGAGGGCGAGGGCGGTGGCGGCGCGCTGGGCCAGGCCGCCGGAGAGTTCGTGCGGGTGGCGGTCGAGGTGGGTGACCGGGAACGCGGCGCGTCCGGCGGCTGCCTCGGCGGCCTCGCGCAGCGCCGTGCGCCCGCGGACCTCGGTCAGTTCCGCGACCGTCTCCTCCAGGTGGGCGCGGATGGTGCGGACCGGGGTGAGGTGGGCGGCCGGGCTCTGCGGGACGAGGCCGATCAGCCGGCCGCGTACGGTGCGGGCGAAGGTCCGCTCGTCGGCGTCGAGCAGGTCGAGGTCGCCGAGGAGGGCGCGGCCCGCGGTCTGCGCGTTGCCGGGCAGCAGGCCGAGCAGGGCGGAGGCGAGGACGGACTTGCCGCAGCCGCTCTCACCGATCAGGGCCAGGCACTCGCCCGGTGCCACGTCGAAGTGGGCGTCGGTGACGGCGGCGACGCGGTGCCCGCCCGGCATGAGGAAGCGCACCGACAGACCGCGTACCGACAGCACGGGGGCTCGCTCGGTCACAGCATCAGCTCCGATCGGCGGCGGGGGTTGATCCGCTCCCGCCAGGCGCCCGCGAGTCCGGCGACGGCGAGGGTGGGCACGATGATGAACAGGCCGGGGAAGAGGGTGGGCCACCAGTGCCCGGCCAGCAGCGAACCGCGGGCTTCCTGGACGAGGTTGCCGAGGCTCGCGGTGTGGGTGGGCAGGCCCAGGCCGAGGAAGGACAGCGCCGACTCGTGCCACATCGCGTGCGGCACCATCAGTACGGCGGCCAGCGCGGCCTGCGGCAGTACGCCCGGCAGCAGGTGCCGCACCGTCACCCGCCACCGGGACGCGCCGCCGGAGACGGCCGCGTCGATGTGGGGGCGGGCGCGCAGGGACAGCACCTCGGCGCGGACGATGCGGGCGGTGGACAGCCAGTGGGTGAGCGCGACGGAGGCCACCACCGGCCAGACGCCCGGCCGGAACATCGCGACGATGAAGATGCCCATCAGCAGGTGGGGCACGGAGGAGAGGGCGTCGACGACCCGCATGACGCTCCGGTCGACCCACCCGCCGAGCGCCCCGGCGGCGGCGCCGACGGCGGTGCCCACGACCGTCGCGGTCAGCGCGGCCGCCACCCCGACGAGCAGCGAGACACGCAAGCCGTACACGCACCGCAGCAGCAGGTCGCGGCCGACGTCGTCGGTGCCGAACGGGTGCGCCCAGGTGGGGGCCTGGAGCTTGGCGGCGAGATCGACGGCCTGCTGGTCGAGCCGCACCAGCGGCGGCACCAGCAGCACGGCGAGCACGGTGAGGGCCAGCAGTGCGACGGAGGTGCGCAGGCGCAGGGTGCGGGTGGAGCGGCGGTCGCCGGCGCGCGAGCGCCACCGGGTGCCGGTCTTCCCGGCCGCGACGTCAGCCATGGACATCACATCTCACTGAGCTTCACCCTCGGGTCGAAGAGTCCGTAGAGCAGGTCGGCCAGCAGGTTGCCGGCGAGGACGGCGGCGGTGGCGAGCGTGGTCAGGGCGGCCAGCAGCGGGAAGTCGACGGCGGTGGCGGCCTCGACGGTGGCGGCGGCGATGCCCGGCCAGCTGAAGACGCTCTCCACCAGCAGGGCACCGGTGATGAGTTCGGGCACGCGGGAGCCGATCAGGGTGAGCACGGGCAGCAGTCCGGAGCGCAGGGCGTGCTTGCCGAGAACGGTGCTCTCCCGCAGCCCGCGGGCACGGGCGCCGCGCACCGGGTCCTCCGCGAGGGCGTCGCCGACGCCCTGGCGCACGTAGAGGGTGAACCAGGGCAGTTGGGAGACGGCGAGCACACCGGCGGGCAGCACGATGTGGCCCGCGACCTGTCCCGGGGTGACCCGTTCGCTGGCGGTGTCGGTGAGACCGCCGGCGGGCAGCACGTCCCACTGGAGGGCGAACAGCCACACGGCGAGCAGCGCGATCCAGAAGACCGGCGCCGCCTCCAGGGTGTACGCGAGGGAGGTGACCGCCCGGTCGAGCACCGAGCCGGGGCGGCGGGCGGCCAGCACGCCGAGGAGGGTGCCGAGGGTGACGGCCACGGCGAAGGCGACGGCGCACAACAGGGCGGACCAGACGAGGCGTTCGCCGATCACCTGCGTCACGGGCTGCCGCAGCACGCTGGAGTGGCCGAGGTCGCCGGTGACGGCGGAGGTCAGCCAGTGCCACCAGCGCACGACGAAGGACTGGTCCACGCCGAGGTTCTCGCGCAGCCGGTCGAGGGTCTCCTGGTCGGCGCCGAGCGCGGCGGTGCCGGCGTACGCCTTGACGGGGTCGAAGGGTGAGGCGGCGGCGATCGCGAACACGCCGAAGGTGACGACGAGGACGACGGGCAGGGCGAACAGCGCCCGCCGCCCCGCCAGTCGTGCCATCGCGCCCCAGGGCAGCCGCCGGGCGGTTCCGGTCACTTCTTGGGCTGCCAGTCCTCAATGTTCCACCAGGGCCCGCTGGCGAAGCCGTGCTCGTGCGGCTCCAGTTGGGTGGTCAGCCCCTCCCAGCGGTCGGCCAGGACGTAGAGGTGGTCGATGTGGGTGAGGAAGGTGTAGCCGGGGTCGTCGACGAGGGCCTGCTGGATCGTGTCGTAGGCGGCCGCGCGCTTGTCCGGGTCCTGGCTGCGGCGCCCGGCGTCGAGCGCCTTGTCGACGGCCGGGTTGTCGTAGTGGGCCATGTTGTTGAAGCCGTCGCCGGCGAGGGTGGAGTGCAGCAGGGTGTAGAGGCCGAAGTCGGGGTCGCCGACGCTGCCGAGGCCCGCGAGCACCGCGTCGGTCTTCATCCGCGGCTCGATGACCTCCCAGGTGGCGCCCTCGACCTTCACCTCGATGCCGGCCTTCTTCGCGTCGGAGGCGTAGGCGAGCGCGTGGTCCTGGCGGACCTTGTCCCCCGAGGGGTAGAAGAGGGTGAACGAGGCGCGCCGTCCGTCCTTGGCGCGGACGCCGTCCGGGCCGGGCTTCCAGCCGGCCTCGTCCAGGATGCGCTGGGCCCCGGCGAGGTCGTGCGGGCGCTCGATGCCGCGCTCGTACCAGGGGTCGTCGACGGGCAGCGGGCCGTACGCCGGCCGGCCCGCGCCGTCGAGGATCCTGTCGACCATGGCCTGGCGGTCCACGGCGGCGTCCAGGGCCCTGCGGACGGCGCGGTCGCCGGTGACCTTGTTCGAGGTGGGCAGGGTGACGGCCCGGAAGTCGTAGGACCTGGCCCGGTAGGTGCGCCTGCCGTCGTCCTTCTCGAAGGTGGCGGCCAGGTTGGGCGGCAGGACCGCGCCGTCGAGGTCGCCGGAGCGCAGCCGGGTGGCGCGTACGGTGTCGTCGGCGATGACGGCCATGGTGAACGACTTCACCGCGGGCTTGTCGCCCCAGTAGTGCGGGTTGGCCTTGAAGGAGAGCTTCTCGCCCTTGCTCCAGTGGGTGAGCACGTACGGACCGGTGCCGACCGGCTCGGTGTTGAAGTCGCCGGTGTTGGGGTCCTGCCCGCCCGCGACGTGCTCGGGGACGACGGGCAGGACGGTGCGGGCGGCGAAGGGCGCGTAGGGGTACTTGAGCCTGAAGACGACGGTGCCGTCCCCGCTCGCGCGGACGTCCTCGACGGCGTCGAGTTCGCTGCGGGCGGTGTTGTTGGTCTTCTCGTCGAGGACGGTGCGGTACGTGTAGACGACGTCCTCGGCCGTCAGGGGTTCGCCGTCGCTGAACTTCACGCCGTCGCGCAGGGTGTACGTGTACGTCCGGCCGCCGTCGGTGACCTTCGGCAGCGCGGCGGCGAGCGCGGGCTTCAGATTCAGGTCGGCGTCGCGGGCGAGCAGCCCGTCGAAGATCTTGGAGTTGCCGTCCTTGCCGTAGCCCAGCAGCGGGCTGAGGGTGTCCGGTTCCGAGGCCACCCCGATCACGACGGACGCGGCGTCCCCGGCGTCGCCGTCCTTGCCGCCGTCCGAGGGCGCGGAGCAGGCGGCCGCACCGGCGGCCAGTGCCACTGCCGCGGCGGCGCTCCGTATCGGAAGGTTCCGGTCGCTCCGGTGGTCCCGGTCGCTCCGGCCGTTCGAACGGGTCCGACGGGTCCAACGGGTCCGACGGGCTGTCATGTCTCCCCCACGCTTGTTGTCGATGCGCTGTTATTGCACATCACTCGCAACAAAGCGTCAAGCCAGGTCGGAGGCCGGTTTCTGGGTTGCTCGCCGGCCCGCGGACTGCCGCCCGGCCGAGCGGTCAGCCGGCGTACGCGGCGAACGCCTCGTGGGCACGGTCGTCGAAGAGGACGAACCTGACCTCCTCGACGGCCGTGTCGGCCTCCCGTACCGTCTCGACCGCGATGCGGGCCGCGTCGTCGAGCGGCCAGCGGTAGACGCCGGTGGAGATGGCCGGGAAGGCGACCGTGCGGGCGCCCAACTCGTCGGCCACGCGCAGGGATGCGCGGTAGCAGGAGGCGAGGAGAGCGGAACGGTCCTCGGAGCCGCTGTACACCGGGCCGACCGTGTGGATCACCCAGCGCGCGTCCAGGTCGCCCGCGGTGGTGGCGACCGCGCGGCCGGTGGGCAGGCCCTTGCCGAGGTGCCCGGCGCGGAGCCTGCGGCACTCCGCGAGGATCGCCGGGCCGCCGCGCCGGTGGATGGCGCCGTCGACGCCGCCTCCGCCGAGGAGCGAGGAGTTGGCGGCGTTCACGATCGCGTCGGCGTGTTCGCGGGTGATGTCGCCCTGGACGAGGGTGAGGGTGGGCATGCGGGTCCTCGCTCGGCTCGGTGCTGGGGTGGCGTCAGGTCCGGCGGAGTCTGCGCCAGACCGCCTTCGCCGCGTTGTGGCCCGACATGCCGTGGACGCCCGGGCCCGGCGGGGTGGCCGACGAGCAGATGAACACGGCCGGGTGCGGGGTCGAGTACGGGAAGAGCGAGAGCTTGGGGCGGAGCAGCACCTGCAGGCCGCTGACCGCGCCGGTGGCGATGTCGCCGCCGACGTAGTTGGCGTTGCGGGCGGCGAGTTCGGGCGGGCCGGCGGTGGCGCGGGCGAGGACGCGGTCGCGGAAGCCGGGGGCGAAGCGCTCCAGCTGGCGTTCGATGACGTCGGTGAGGTCGCCGCTCCAGCCGTGCGGGACGTGGCCGTACGCCCAGAAGACGTGCCGCCCGGCCGGGGCGCGGGTGGGGTCGGCGACGCTGGGCTGCACGGTGATGAGGAAGGGGCGGTCGGGCGCGCGGCCGGTGCCGGAGGCGGCGTGGAGGGCGGCGCCGATCTCCGCGCTGTCGGCGCCGATCTGCACGGTGCCGGCGCCGCGGGGTTCCTCGGCGGTCCACGGGACGGGGCCGTCCAGCGCGTAGTCGACCTTGAAGACGCCGGGGCCGTACCGGTACCCGGCGTAGTGGTTGCCGAGGCCCGCGATCCGGGCCAGGGCCGTGGGCGAGGTGTCGAAGACGTACGCCCGCGCGGGCGGCAGGTCGTCGAGGCGCTTGACCTCGTAGTCGGTGTGGACGGTGCCGCCGAGGTCCGCGAGGTGGGCGGCGAGGGCGTCGGAGATCGACTGGGAGCCGCCGCGGGCCACGGGCCAGCCCCGGGCGTGCGCGGCGAGGGCGAAGACCAGGCCTATGGCACTGGTGGCGAATCCGCCGAGCGGGGCCATGACGTGGGCGACGAGCCCCGCGAAGAGGGTCTTGGCCTTCTCGTCGCGGAAGCGGCGCATCAGCCACGTCGACGGGGGCAGCCCGGCCAGGCCGAACCGGGCGAGGGTGACCGGGTCGCGGGGCAGCGCGGTCAGCGGCAGGGACATGAAGTCCCGGGCGAGCGTGTCCCACCTGGGCAGGAAGGGCTCGACGAGCCTGCGGTACGCGCCCGCGTCGCGCGCCCCGAAGGAGGCGGCCGTCTCGCCGACCGACCGGGACAGCACGGCGGCCGAGCCGTCCGGGAAGGGGTGCGCCATGGGCAGCGGGGGGTGCAGCCACTCCAGCCCGTACCGCTCCAGGGGGAGGTCGCGGAAGGCCGGGGAGTTGATGCCGAGCGGGTGCGCGGCCGAGCAGGGGTCGTGCCGGAAGCCGGGCAGCGTCAGCTCTTCGGTGCGGGCTCCGCCGCCGACGGTGTCCCGCGCCTCGAACACGGCGACCGAGAAGCCGCGCCGGGCGAGCTCCACGGCAGCGGTCAGTCCGTTCGGCCCCGCACCCACTACGACCGCATCGAGCATCGACGGCACCTTCGGACCCCTTCATCAGCCGATGGCCACTGGGAATCAGGATAGGCCCGGGGTCCGACGGCGCGCGGTCGCGGGGCCCCGCCCCCGGCGGCGCGCGGCGGTCACGCCCCGCCCGACAGCAGCGCCACCACCCGGCGCGCCGTGGCCGCGTCGCGGGCGGCCGTGAACGGCAGGTCGTTGCCCCCGGTGATGCGGAAGGGCTCGCCCGTGCGGGTCAGGTGGGCGCCGCCCGCCTCCTCGACCAGGAGGAGGCCGGCCGCGTGGTCCCAGGCCGCCTCCCAGGAGAAGGCGGTGGCCTCGCACGCGCCCCGGGCGACCGCGAGGTACTCCAGCCCGGCCGAACCGCAGGGGCGGGGGGCCACGCCCGGGGTGCGCAGGGCGAGCAGGTCGCGCTTCTGGTCGTCCGTCGTGTAGTCCGGGTGGGAGGTGGCGATCCGCAGCTCCCGCCCGGGCTCGGGCGGTCCGGCGTACAGCCGCTCGCCGTCCAGGAAGGCGCCCCTGCCCCGTACGGCCGTGGCGAGCCGGTCGTCGGCGGGGGCGTAGGTCCAGGAGGCGTGCACGACGCCGTGGTGGGCGAGGGCCACCAGCGTGCAGAAGCCTTCCTCGCCGCGCACGAACTGCCGGGTCCCGTCGACCGGGTCGACGATCCACACCGGCGCCCGGCCGCGCAGCGCGTCGTACGACGCGGGGTTCGCGTGCACCGCCTCCTCGCCGACCACCACGGAGCCCGGCAGCAGGCCGGCCAGGACCTCCGTGAGATACAGCTCGGCCCTGCGGTCGGCGTCCGTCACCAGGTCGTGCGGGCCCGTCTTCTGGTCGACCTCGTGGGCCGCGAGCCGGCGCCAGCGCGGCATGATCTCCTGGGCCGCGGCCTTGCGGACGGCTTCTTCCACGTCGTCGGTGTGCCGGGCGAGAAACTCGTCGATGGTTTCGTTGTTCTCGATCATGGCTCCATGAGAGCACGCGCCACTGACAATCCCCACCCGGGTGGTGAACTCCGGGTGGAATCGCGACGAACACCCGGTGCGGGGACCGACGGCGGCGCGCCGGCGGCGGTGGGTCAGCGGCGGCGCGTCAGCGGCCGACCGCGTAGCCCTGCATGCCGCGCGGGTTCGCCGCCGCCGACAGCACGCCCGTCTCCGGGTCCCGCGCGACGGCGCACAGCCGGCCCTCCGACCACGCCTCCCCCACCGTCACGTCGTGCCCGCGGCGCCGCAGCCCCTCGACGACCTCCGCGGGCATGCGGGACTCCACCGTGACCGAGCCCGCCCGCATGCCGCGGGGGAAGAAGGAGCCGGGGAAGCTGTCATTGTGCCAGTTCGGTGCATCGATCGCCCCCTGGAGGTCGAGTCCGCCGCGCACCCGCGCACGCAGGGCGACGGCGAGGAAGAAGTGCGTCTGCCACTGGTCCTGCTGGTCGCCGCCGGGGGTGCCGAAGGCCATGACCGGCACCCCGTCGCGCAGCGCGACCGACGGCGTGAGCGTGGTGCGCGGGCGGCGGCCCGGCGTGAGCGAGTTGGGCAGGCCCTCCTCCAGCCAGGTCATCTGGAGCCGGGTGCCGAGCGGGAAGCCCAGTTCGGGCACGACGGGGTTGGACTGGAGCCAGCCGCCGCTGGGGGTGGCCGAGACCATGTTGCCCCAGCGGTCCACGACGTCGAGGTGGCAGGTGTCGCCCCGGGTGCCTCCGTCGGCGGCCACGTCCGGCTCCCCCGGCACCGGGGAGGCCGGGCTCTTGGCGACCGTCGGTTCGCCCACCCCGAGGGCGTCGAGCCCCTCCCCCTCCACGGCGGCGACGAGGGCGTGCGCGCTGAGCCGCGGGGTGCGCCCGCCGGGTGCGCCGGGCCGCAGCTCGAAGGACGCCTTCTCACCGACGAGTTGCCGCCGCCGCGCGTTGTACCGCGGGGACAGCAGCTCGTCGAGCGGCACCCGATCGGCGCCGTCCGCGTCGCCGTACCAGGCCTCCCGGTCGGCCATGGCGAGCTTGCAGCCCTCGACCAGCAGGTGGACGTAGTCGGCGGAGCCGTAGGCGGGGAGTTCGGCCGGCAGCAGCGCCAACTGCTGGAGCAGAACGGGACCTTGGCTCCATGGACCGGCCTTGCACAGGGTCCAGCCGTTCCAGTCGTACGTCGCCGGGGCCTCGTAGTGGGCCGACCAGCCGGCGAGGTCGGCGGCGGTCAGGGTGCCGGTGTGGCGCTCACCGCTCGTGTCCAGGGTGGGCCGCCCGGACTGCCGCACGAGCGCCTCGGCCACGAATCCGCGGCGCCAGACCTCCCGCGCGGCGTCGATCTCCGCTTCCCGGTCCCCCGCGCCCGCGGCCTCGGCGAGCAGCCGCCGCCAGGTCGCGGCGAGGGCGGGGTTGCGCAGCAGCTCGCCGGGGCGGGGCGGCCGGCCGCCCGGCAGGTAGACCTCGGCGGAGGACGTCCATTCCGTCTCGAACAGCTCCCGTACGGTCCCGACGGTCTCCACGACGCGCTCCACGGGCACGTGCCCGTGCTCGGCGTAGCCGATGGCGTACTTCAGCACGTCGGCCAGCGACAGGGTGCCGTGGTCGCGCAGCAGGAGCAGCCAGGCGTCGAAGGCCCCGGGCACGGCGGCGGCGAGCGGGCCGGTGCCCGGGACGAGACCGAGTCCGAGCCCCTTGTAGTGCGCGACGTCCGCCCCGGCCGGCGCCACACCCTGCCCGCACAGCACGCGTACCTCGCCGCCCGCCGGCGCCAGCAGGATCGGCACCTCTCCGGCGGGCCCGTTGAGGTGCGGCTCGACGACGTGGAGCACGAACGCCCCGGCGACGGCGGCGTCGTAGGCGTTGCCCCCGGCCTCCAGCACCGCCATGGCCGACTGCGAGGCCAGCCAGTGGGTGGAGGACACCATGCCGAAGGTGCCGCTCAGGGTGGGGCGCGTCGTGAACTGCATGCCTGACCTCGACTCTTCGCGTGCGGCCACCGGACCGTGCGGGCCCGGAGGGGAACCGTGGGGAGTATGCGGGCAGAACACGGGCGATGGCCATGCGTCCGGGCCGGATCCGCCGGATCCGCCGGAACCGCGGGTCCGTCGGTGCCGTCGCCCGCACGGATCCGGCCGCCCGTCATCCGCAGCGCACCCCGGTCAGTTCCTCGGAGCGTTCCCAGGCCCGGCGGGCCTCCTCCGGGCTGCGGAGGCGGCTGTAGAGCTTCTGCCGGGCCGGTGGGCCGCCCAGGTGGCCGGGGCCGCCGGGGCCGTAGAAGGCGCCGCGTTCGGCCTCCGGCGACGTGGCCGCGTACAGGGCGGGGAGCCCGGCGCTGCGGGCCGTGCCGAGGAGGATGCCGCGGGAGGACAGGGCGCGGATGACGCGTACGCCCGGGGTGTCTTTCACGCGGCCCACTTCGGGGCGGGCGGCGAGCAGGCTCGTGGGGGCGACACCGGGGTGGGACAGGTTGCTGGTGATGCCCCAGTCGCCGGCCGCGCTGCGGCGGTCGAGTTCCACGCCGAAGAGGCCGAGGGCGATCTTCGACTGGCTGTAGGCGCGCATGCCGTCGTAGGAGCGTTCCCAGTTCAGGTCGTCCCAGTTGACGGCGTGCCGGTTCGCCGCGACGCTGAGCTGCGACGTCACCCGCGCCCGGCCGGCCCGCAGCAGCGGCAGCAGGTGGGCGACGAGGGCGAAGTGGCCGAGGTGGTTGGTGCCGAACTGCAGCTCGAAACCGTCCGCGGTCGTCTGCCGCGCGGGCGGTGTCATGACGCCCGCGTTGTTGACGAGCAGGTGGATCGGGCGGTCCTCGGCGAGCAGGGCCCTGCCCAGTGCGGCCACGGACGCGAGCGAGGACAGGTCCAGCGCGCGCGACGAGACGGCCGCGCCGGGCACCCGGGCGCGGACGGCGTCGAGCGCCGCCTCGCCCTTGCGCGGGTTGCGGACCGGCAGCAGCACCTCCGCGCCGGCGGCCGCGAGGCGGGTGGCGATGCCGAGCCCGATCCCGTCGCTGGCGCCGGTGACGACCGCGCGTGTGCCGGACAGGTCGGGGACGGTGATGTCGAAGTCGGTGCGTGGCACTGGTTCGCTCCCTCGCGGTGTCGTTGCGTCACTC
Organism: Streptomyces ardesiacus; assembly: GCF_003112575.1. GTDB lineage: Bacteria > Actinomycetota > Actinomycetes > Streptomycetales > Streptomycetaceae > Streptomyces > Streptomyces ardesiacus. The sequence continues at coordinate 235,757 of NZ_BEWC01000001.1, read as the reverse complement.
GTGGCGTCGTCACTCACCGGTCGCGCGTCGTCCCTTCGGATGTCGCGTCACCGCGCTGCCGCCTCTGGGGCCCTCACGCCGCCGCGGTGTCGTCGCCGTGTCCAGCGTGACCGCGGTCCGCGGCCGGGTGCAGGGCCCGCCGATCCACTGACCGGGAGGGCGCGGATACGGCGTTTCGGCGGTGTCGTCGCAGGCCGGTGCCGCCCTCGCCGGTGGGCCGGGGCGGCGCGGGACGCCGGAGAGGGGGATCGGCGATCCGTGGCTGCGGTGCCGCGAGGGCGGTAGAAAGGGGGCCGGGGGAAGCGGCACGCGAGGAGAGGGACCATGGAGATCGACCGGACCGGGCTCGCCGCCTTCCTCCGGCGCCGCCGGGCGCTGCTGCAGCCCGAGGACGTCGGGCTCCCGCGCGGGCGCCGGCGCCGGACCAGCGGGCTGCGCCGGGAGGAGGTCGCGGCGCTGTGCCACATGTCGGCCGACTACTACGCCCGCCTGGAGCGGGAGCGCGGCCCGCAGCCCTCGGAGCGGATGATCGCCTCCATCGCCCAGGGGCTGCGCCTGTCCCTGGACGAGCGGGACCACCTGTTCCGGCTGGCCGGCCACCAGCCGCCCGTGCGCGGTGCCGCCGGCGAACACGTCGGCCCCGGCCTGCTGCGCATCCTCGACCGCCTGGCGGACACCCCCGCCGAGATCGTCACCGAACTCGGCGAGACCCTGCGCCAGTCCCCGCTCGGGGTGGCCCTGACCGGCGACACCACCCGGTTCCGCGGACCGGAACGGAGCATCGGCTACCGCTGGTTCACCCTGCCGGCCACCCGGGCCCTGTACGCGCCGCAGGACCACGACCTGCTCTCCCGGATGTTCGCGTCCGGACTGCGCCGGGTCGTCACCCTGCGCGGGCAGGACTCCCGCGCCGCCCACTACGCCGGTCTCCTCCTCGAACGCAGCGAGGAGTTCCGGGGCCTGTGGGACATGCACGAGGTGGGCGTCCGGCCCGGCCGGGTCAAGCGCTTCCTCCATCCCGAGGTGGGGGAACTGGAGTTGGACTGCCAGTCCCTCGTCGACCCCGACCAGTCGCACCACCTGCTCGTCTACACCGCCGATCCCGGCTCGGGGAGCCACGAGAAGCTGCGCCTGCTCTCCGTCATCGGCACCCCGGCGGTCGGCTGACGCCCGGCGCGCACGGACTCTGTACGAACTCCGTTTCCCCGTTGTATGACTTCTCCCTATGTGATGGCGGAGGCGTTCACCCCGGAGCGCTCGCTCCGATTGCCGCTTGACAACGTTGTCCACAAGGGAAGGGTCCGTGCTCGTCATGCCCGACAGATCCAAGAGACCGCCGATACGGCAGTCCGGGCCCCGCGCCCTGCGGTCCACGGTCGCCGCGGTGCTCGCCGGGGCGCTCGGCCTCGCCGCGCTCACGGGCGGCGGCAGCGCCGTCGCCGTGCCGGCCGCGAAGCCCTCCCCAGCGGCAGGCGAGGCCTCCGGCGGGACCGACTACACCCGGCTCGTCGACCCCTTCGTGTCCACCGCCGGCGACGACGGCAACGACCTCCCCGGCGCCCAGGCACCGCACGGCCTCGCCAAGGTCAACCCGATGACCACCCCGGACCGCAACCACTCCGGGTACGACTACGACGAGGACCACATCGCCGGGTTCACCGCCACCAACCTGGACGGCGTGGGCGGTTCGGGCGGCGGCGGCGACCTGCTGGTCGTCCCGACCTCGCAGCAGTACGACAGCCGCCCGGCCCCGAGCAGCTACGCGCACCCGTACAGCCACGACGACGAGGCCGCGTCCCCCGGCTCCTACCGGGTGGGGCTCGGCTCCCCCGCCGGCACCATCGCCGCCGAGACGACCGCGACGACCCGCACGGCGCTCCAGCGGTACCGCTTCCCCACGGGTGCGCGGCCCCAGCTCGTCCTCGACCTCGCCAACAACTTCACCAGCCGCACCCGCGCGACCCTGGACGCGACGAAGCTGAAGGACGGGACCACCGCGCTCAGCGGGCTCGTCGCCGGGTCGTTCAACGGCGCCTCGTACCGCCTGTACTACTACGCCACCACCAACGTCCCCGTGACCTCGCTGCGCAGTTGGGGCGACGACGGCGCGCTCGGCGACGCGACCGCGCGCAGCGGCACCGACACCGGCGCCGTCCTGGGCTTCGACCCGGCCGACGGCGACGACGTCGAACTGCGCGTCACCCTGTCGCCGATCAGCGCCGAACAGGCCGCCGTCGACCAGCACAGGGAGGTGGCCGGCCGCGGCTTCGAGGAGGTGCGGGAGCGGACGAGGGCGGACTGGAACCGCACGCTCGGCGCCGTCGCGGTGAAGGCGTCGAAGAAGGCCGACCCGGACGCGACGCTCACCAAGCAGTTCTACACGCACCTGTACCGCATGTACGCGCTGCCGGTGAACGCCACCAGCACCAGCGGCACCTACCGCGGTGCCGACGGCGCCGTGCACGAGGCGAACGGCTTCACGTACTACGACGGCTGGTCCACCTGGGACGACTTCCGCAAGTACTCCGTGGAGGCCTACATCGACCCGGCGACGTACCGGGACATGGTGCAGTCCGCGATCGTCCTCTTCGCCGACGCGCACGCCTCGGGCAAGAGCCTCGGCAGTCTCACCCACTCGGTGCCGACCGTGCGCTGGGAACGCTCGGCGGTGGTGATCGCGGACGCGCTGTCGAAGGGGTTCAAGGACTTCGACCGGCTCGACGAGGCGTACCCCGCGCTGAAGTCGTACACCGGCCACTACACCGGGACCGAGCTGCGGCAGGGGTACGTCACCGGTGATCCCGGCACGACGGTCCAGCGCGGCTACGACCAGTGGGCGCTGTCCGTGATCGCCGACGCGCTCGGCAAGGACGCGGACGCGGACAAGCTGCGCGAGCAGGCGACCATGGCGATCGACCACCTGGTCAGGCCGGGTGCCTGGACGGCGGCCGACGGCACCGGGGTGGGGCTGCTCACGCCGCGCGACGGCAAGGGCGACTGGCAGGACGTCGACTACGAGAAGTTCGAGGAGGCCCGGCTCTACCAGGGCACCCTGTGGCAGTACCACTGGTACGACGCGTACGACATGGGCGGCCTCATCGAGGCCATGGGCGGCGAGAAGGCCGGCCGGGCGGCGATCCGGCACATGTTCGGCGAGGACTCCGACGCCGACGACGGCTCGACGATGCTGCACTCCAACGCGAACGAGATCGACCTCCAGGCCCCCTACCTGTTCAACTACGTCGGCGAGCCCGCACTGACGCAGAAGTGGGTGCGGGCCATCTACACGGGCGAGACCTGGAACCGCTACATCGCCACGGGCTCCACGGACGAAGCCCCCAGCTCCGGCGGCGAGTTCCGGCCGCCGGTGAAGACCAAGGCGTACGAACTGGCACCGGACGGCTTCCTGCCGACCATGGACAACGACGCCGGCACCATGTCGACGATGTTCGTCGCCGCCGCCCTCGGGCTGTTCCCGGTGACCGCGGGCTCCAGCCAGTTCCAGATCGGCAGCCCGTTCTTCGACTCCACGACGATCAGCTACGCCAACGGCGCCACGTTCACCGTGAAGGCCGACGGCGTCTCGCCGCGCGACTACTACGTGCAGCGCGCGACGCTCGACGGCAAGCGGTTCTCGAACACCTGGCTCGACTACGCGCAGATCGTCGCGGGCGGCACCCTGGAGTTCGACATGGGCTCCAAGCCGTCGTCCTGGGGCTCCCGCACCGAGCCCGCCTACTCGCTGAGCACCGACAAGGGCGGCGACGGTGGCGGCTCCGGCCCCGGCAAGGGCACGACCGTCGTCTCCGCCCGCCCGGAGTCCGTGGGCACCGCCGCCGACGGCGCCGTGAAGGCGAGCATCGGGCTGCGCCTGTCCGGCAGGGCGTCGTTCACCGCGCGAACGGGGACCAGCCTCACCGGGACCGGCGCGGCGAGCGTGACCGGCCTCCCGGAGGGGGTCGAGGCCGACCTCCGGGTCACCGGCAGGCGCACGGCGTCGCTGAGGCTCACCGGCACGACGAGGACCGACGCGCGGCTCGGCATCGTCTTCGGCGACCGCGCCTTCCCGCGCGGCGTCCCGGCCTCGACGGTGACCGGCACCGGCGTGTCCGTGACGGACCCGCTGCTGCTCTCGGCCGCGGCGGTGCACCGGGGGACCCTCGGCTCCCTCGTCGACGAGGCGTCCCTCGTCCGGGAGGGCAACTACTCCGACGGCTCCTACGGCCTGTTCCGTACGGCGCTGGAACGCGCCCGGACCGTCCTCGCCGACCCCGACTCGCCCACCGGCACGCTCATGGCGGCGCACGACGCGCTGCGGTCGGCGATCGACGCGCTCACCCTGGACGAGGGCGGTTACGCCGTCCTCCAGGCCGAGGACCCGGACCGGATGGAGGGTCCGAGCCTGGTGAAGGAGGCGTACTACTCGGACGGCGACCTCGGCGGCGTCACCGAGGGCGCCTGGGAGCAGTACACCGGCCTCGACTTCGGCGGGGTCGCCCCGCGCAGCGTGTCCGTGCGCTACGCCAACGCGCAGGCGCCGACCGCGGAACCGAGCAGCGTCGACGTCCACGCCGGTGACGCCGACGGCCCGGTCGTCGCCACCGTCTCCCTGCCGGGGACCGGCGGCTGGCAGTACTACACCACGGTCCGGGCAGCCGTCACCGACCCGCGGGCCCTGCTGGACGCGGCGGGCGCGACGTTCGTGTTCCACGCCCCGTCGGGGCGGCAGTGGGTGTCGAACTTCGACTGGTACCAGTTCTCGCCCGAGGACCTCGCCGCGTCCTCCCCGGTCACGACCCTGGCCACCCTCACCACGGCCAACGCCACGGCGACCGGCGACGGTTCGCTGCCCCTGAAGCTCTCGGGCGGCGTCTTCGAGAACGTGACGAACGGTGCCTGGGCCGAGTGGCGGGACACCGACCTCGGCGACGGCGCCGACACCGTCTCCGTCAGCTACGACAAGCCCCGCTCCCGCGCGGCGCAGGACTCGCACATCGAGCTGCGCCTGGGAGCGAAGGACGGTCCGACGGCGGTGGACATCCCCCTCGCGTACACCGGCTCGGGCTGGGGCACCGTGGCCACCACGAGCGTACGGATCGACCCGGGCGTCTTCGGCGGCGCCCAGGACGTGTTCGCCGTCTTCGCCTCGAGCACCCAGACCGACGCCCAGCCCTACGTCGCCAACGTCCACTCGCTCGCCCTGACGCGGCAGGCGGACGCCCCCGTGGTGTTCGACGCCACCGCGTTCCGGGGCAGCAGCGGGGGCGGGCTCAAGAGCGAGCCGGCCACCTGGACCGGCGCGGGGTCGGCCACGAGCCTCGGCGGCACCTACGACGGCGCCTGGCTCGACTACGGGGACGTCGACTTCGGCGACTCCCCCAAGAACACGCTCACCCTCACCTACGTCAACAACTCCGCCCGGTGCGGCACCGGTTCCGCCGTCCAGCTCTACCTGGACTCCTTCGACGCGGACGACCCCGGCACGCCGTACGCGACCGTTCCCCTTCCGGTCACGGGCAGTTCGTGGTCGTCGGGAGGGACGACCAGCCTCACCCTGCCGGAGCCGGTCACCGGTACGCACGCCGTGCACCTGCGGCTGACGACCCGCGCGGACTCCTCGCACCCCTACGTCGCCAACCTCGGCCAGGTCACCTTCGCCGACGTCCGGGCGCCCGCGGAGACGGACCTGTCCGCCCTGCGGAAGGCGGTCGAGCAGTACGCGGGGCTGTCCGAGGACGCGGACCGGTACGGCACCGTCGACTTCGGCGTGTTCCGGCGCGAACTGGCCGCCGCCCGCGACCTGCTCGCCGCCGGGGACGCCACGCAGCTCGAAGCGGACCTGCGGACGCGGAGCCTGACCCTGGCCGCCAACCAGTTGGTCCCCCTGCCGCGGCTGCGGCTGGAGAACCTCGTGGCCACCGCCTCCGCCCTCACCGACGAGCGCTACACGCAGGCATCCTGGACGGCGTTCACCACCGCGCTCACCGCGGCGAGGACGACCGTGGCGGACGACGCGGCCACGGACGGGACGCTCACCGCGCGCCACGCGGCCCTCGACGACGCCATGAGGGCGCTCACCACGAAGCGCAGGACCGTGCCGGCCGCGCCCGGTGCCGTGTCGGCGACCTCCTCCGGCACCAGTGTGAAGGTCACCTGGTCCGCGCCCGGGGACGACGGAGGTTCGCCGGTCACCGGCTACGAGGTCACGCTCGGCGACGGCCACCAGGTCGAGATCGCCGACCCGGACAGCCGCAGCACGGTCTTCGCCCGGCTGAAGGACGGCACGTCGTACACGGCGCGGGTCCGCGCGGTCAACGCCCTCGGCGACTCCCCCTGGAGCGCGCCGACGCAGCCCGCCGTCGCGGGTGACAACAGGCCCCAGGCGCCGACCGTGACCGGCGTGGTCACCGACGGCAAGCGGGTCCGGGTGAGCTGGCGGCCGGCCGGGGACGGCGGCTTCCCGGTGATCGGCTACACCGTGGCGCTCGACGACGGAACCACCACGCACGTGCCCGGCACGTCCGGCACGGCGCTGCTCACCACCGCGGGCCGGGCGAAGGCCCACACCGCCACCGTGACCGCGGTGACCCTGGCCGGCGTCTCCGGCTCCGGTGGCTCCCCCGGCCCGAGGACCGCGGCCGCGGCCGCCTCCGGCCCCGCCGAGTACGAGCCGTCCCCCTTCCCGGACGACGTGCTCGACGCCGCCTACCCGTCGGACGCGTGGCCCGCCACCGACGACGGGAGCGACTGGTTCACCCGGCTCCTCAGCGGCTTCGACGACCTGGGCCCGGGCACCCTGGGCGCCAACACGAAGTACACCGAGGGTACTTCGCCCACGGCGGAGAACGACACGATCACCGTCGGCATCAACAACGCGGCGACGCGGGAGCAGGTCGACCGGGCCGAGGTGGACGCGTCCCACAGCGCCACCGTCACGATGGCCGACGGACTCGGCTCCCGGCTCGGTCCGCTGTACGGCGCCGCCCTCGAGGACGGCCTGCTGCCCAAGACCAAGGCCTTGTTCTCCCGCGTCACCGAGAACCTCGACACCCACGACACGGCGAAGAACCACTACCAGTACCTGCGCCCGTACGTGCGACTCGGCTTCGCCGGGGACGGCGGCGCGGTCTACGAGTCGCAGGACAGCTCGTACAGCGGCCTCGCCGGGCAGGGCTCCTACCCGAGCGGCCACACCTACGGCGGCTACGAGGCCGGGACGATCCTCGCCACGCTGCTGCCCGACCTGGCACCGTCGATCCTCGCCCGCACCTCGGAGTACGGGGACAACCGGATCGTCCTCGGGTTCCACTACCCGCTCGACGTCATGGGCGGCCGGATCACCGCGCAGGCGACGGTGGCGCACCGCTGGGCCGACCCCGCGTTCGCGGAACTGCTGCGGCAGGCGCACACCGAGATCGAGAGCGTACTGCTCGCGCGGTGCGAGGAGGAGGGCTACGGCGACACGCTCACCGCCTGCGCGGGCGAACCCTACGCCGGGCTGAGCACCGCGCAGGACGTGGACCTGTACACGCGGCGTCTGACCTACGGGTTCTCCCGGACCGGCGCGGGCGGACAGGCCCTCGACGTGCCGGCCGACGCGGCGGCGCTGCTGATCACGGCCTTCCCGGACCTCACCGCCGAGCAGCGCGCCCAGGTCCTGGAGCAGACCGCGACGGACTCCGGGTACCCGCTCGACCTCACCGCGTCCGGCGGGCCGGGCTGGCAGCGGATCAACCTCGCGGCGGCGATGGCGGCCGACGTGCGGGTGAACGCCGACGGGTCGGTCACCGTGACCGACGTCCCGGACGCCACGAGGGCGAGCCGGGCCGACGCCTCCGCGATCACCGTGGGCGGGGTCCCGCTGGAGGGGTTCGACCCGGACGTGAGCACGTACGTCGTGGACTGGCCGCGGCACGGGAGGGTCCCGTCCGTCGGCGCCGAGGCGGCCGGGCCGGGCGCGCGGGTGAAGGTCACCGACGGCAGTGACACGCTCTCGTCGTCCCGCTCCCGGCTGACCACCCGCACGATCACGGTGACCTCGGCCAACGGCGCGTACACCCGGACGTACACGGTCGGCTTCCGGTGGACGACGGACCGCCTCCCCCCGTGGTGGACCGCCTCCGACGGGCACGGCGGTGACGGCGGCACGGGCGGCGGCCTGTGGTCGTCGGCCCGGGAGTGGGAGGCGGCGCGCGGTGGCATGCCCCGGGCCCAGGGGGTGAGGTGACCGCACCGGCCCTCCGCTGATCGCACCCCCCTTGACCCGTGGCACCGGTCGAGGGGGGTGTCCGGGGGCGGCCGAAATGGGTGCCGGAACCGATGGACTGCGTGCCGCGTGTCGCCGACGCTGCTGCGGTGCCCTTGTTCTGGAGAATCTCGCTGTTCAACTCGGTGGTGCTGATCGCCGCGACCGCGTTGCTGCTGGGACCGGTCACCGTGTCGACGCCCGTCCTGCTCACCGAGGCCGCCATCCTCACCGTGGGGCTGGTGGTGATCCTGGTCGCCAACGTCGTGCTGCTGCGCATCGGTCTCGGTCCGCTGCGGCAGCTCGCCCGCGCCATGACGACGACGGACCTGCTGCGCCCGCGGGTCCGGCCGAAGGTCGACGGCGACGGCGAGATCGCCGAGCTGATCACGACCTTCAACACGATGCTCGACCGGCTGGAGGCCGAACGCGCGCTGAGCGCCGCCCGCACCCTGAGCGCTCAGGAGTCGGAGCGCCACCGCGTGGCCCAGGAGCTGTACGACGAGGTGGGGCAGACCCTCGCCGCCGTGCTGCTGGACCTCAAGCGGGTCGCGGACCAGGCGCCCGACGAGGTGCGCGAGCAGCTCGCGCAGGTGCAGGAGACCACGCGGGCCAGCCTGGACGAGATCCGCCGCATCGCCCGCCGGCTGCTCCCGGGAGTGCTGGAGGAGCTGGGGCTGAGCAGCGCCCTGAGGTCGCTCTCGGACGAGTTCACCGGCCCTTCGCTGACCGTGCGCCACGACATCGCCTCCGGCCTGCCCGCCCTCGGCGACAACGCCGACCTCGTCCTGTACCGGGTCGCCCAGGAGGGCCTGACCAACGCGGCCCGCCACTCCGGGGCCCGCCTGGTGGTGCTCACCCTGCGACGGGCCGGGGACGCCGTCGAGCTCCGGGTGCGCGACGACGGCCGGGGCTTCGACGGCTCCGGCGACACGGCCGAGGGGGCCGGGATCCGCGGCATGCGCGAACGCGCCCTGCTGATCGGCGCGGACCTGGCCGTCGGCCCGGTGCGCGGGGGCGGTACGGAGGTGCGGCTGACCGTGCCCGTGACCGACCGGATCGACCGGGTGGCCGACCGGGTCGGCTGACCGGGTCGGCTGACCGCCGGGACGGGTGCGCCGTCCCCGCCCGCCGGACGGGAGCCCCGTGGGAGCCCTGTCCCCACCCGCCGGCCGTCGCTCGCCCCGGCCGGGCCCGGTCGCGCGTCGCGCCCCCGTCCCCCGGTTTTCACCCTTCCCCCGGCGATCCGTTTGCGGGCGCACCGGTTTCGGGTACGGCGCATACCCCGGCCGGCGATCGGCGGCCGGTCCCCGCAGCGAGGAGACGGATCACTCATGCCGAGCAGGACGGGCCGCACCGTCGCCGTGGTGACCGGTGGCCCCGCCGGAGTGGGCCGGGCCACGGCAGCGGCCTGACCGTGGACGGCGCCACCGCGCGGCCGGAGGGCGACCGGTGAGGCCGCGCCGTCGGGCCGAGGCCGTCGTGGGACGGGTCTCCCGGCTCCTGGGCGGGCCCGCCCGGTCCCGGGTGGTCCTCACCCTGGCCGCCGTCCTCGCCGTGGACGGTGCCGACAAGGGCACGGTGTCCGCGATGGCTCCCCAGCTCAAGACCGCGTTCGGGATCGACAACACCCAGATCGGGCTGCTGGTCACGGTGGTGGCGCTGACCGGTGCGGCCTTCACCGTGCCGGTGGGTCTGCTCACCGACCGGGTCCGGCGCACCCGGCTGCTCGCCGTCAGCATCGTCCTGTGGGCCGTGGCGACGGCCCTGGCCGGTGCCGCCGACTCGTACGGCTGGCTGCTGGTCTCCCGGGCGGCGCTGGGCGCCGTGAGCGCGACGGCCGGACCCACCGTCGCGTCCCTGGTGGGCGACTTCTTCCCCGTCGGGGACCGGGCCCGTCTGTACGGGCTCGTCCTCGCCGGGGAGCTGGTGGGGACCGGTCTCGGCTTCGCCCTGTCGGGCACGATCGGGTCCGCCCTGTCCTGGCGCTTCGCCTTCTGGTGGCTGGTCGTTCCGGCCGCGGTGGTCGTGTGGTTCGTGCGCCGCCTTCCCGAGCCGGAGCGGGGCGGGCAGTCCCGCCGGGAGGCGGTCCGGACCCGGGGCACCGGTGAACCGGCCGAGCGGGCCGTGCGCCACGCGCGGGTCGCCCCGCACGAGAACCTCGTCCTGGACCGCGACCCGCGCCGGAGGTCCACGCTGTGGTCCGTCCGCTACATCCTGCGGGTCCGCACCAATCTCGTGCTGATCCTGGCGTCCGCGCTGGGCTACTTCTACTTCGCCGGACTGCGCTCGTTCGCCACGCTCTACGCCACCCACCGTTTCCACGTGACGACCTCCGTGGCCACCTCCCTGGTCCTCGTCGCGGGCCTCGGCGCCCTGGCGGGGATCCTGGCCGGGGGACGGATCGCCGACCGGCTGCTGCGCGGCGGGCGGGTCAACGCCCGGACCCTGGTGCCGACCGTGTGCATGCTGACGGTGCCGGTCCTGCTCGCCCCCGCCCTGCACGCCACCTCCCTCGCCCTGGCCCTGCCCCTGCTGGTGGCCGGCACGGTGTTCCTCGGCGCGGCGAACCCGCCGCTGGACGCCGCCCGCCTCGACATCCTCCCGCCGTACCTGTGGGGCACGGGCGAAGGCGTACGGACGATGCTGCGGACCCTGTGCGAGGCCGCGGCACCCGTCCTGTTCGGCTACCTGTCGGCGAGCGTCTTCGGCGGCCCCGGCGGGCAGGAGGGCGCCGGCCTGGAGTACACCCTGCTCTTCTTCCTGCTCACCGTGATCGCCGCCGGCCTCCTCGGTCTGGTCGCGATGCGCACCTACCCCCGTGACCTGGCCACCGCCCAGGCGTCCACCGAGCGCATCGCGGCGTCCTCTCCCGGCCCGCCCCGGCGGCCCGCGTGAGGGTCTCGGGGCACCGGGGCGAGCACCGGCGGGGGCCGGGTGTCGCGTCCGGCCCGGCGATCACGCGGACCGTAGCCTGAGGACGACACCCCCGGGGAGAGGCCATGGACGCCGTACGCCGTCTCGACGACTTTCAGCGACGGCACCACTGGGCCGGCAGGCCGCTGGGCGTGGTGTACAAGTTCGCCGACGACCAGGGGCTGTACCTGGCCGCGCTGATCGCGTACTACGGCTTCTTCTCCCTCTTCCCCCTCCTGCTGCTGCTCGTCTCCGCGCTGACGACGCTGCTGCAGAACGACCCGGCCCTGCGGGAGCAGGTGCTCGACTCCGCGCTGCGGAACTTTCCCGTGCTGGGGCACCAGTTGCAGCAGAACATCCACTCCTTCCACAGCAACGGGATCGCCCTGGCCGTCGGTGTGGTCGGCAGCCTCTACGGCGGCCTGGGCGTGGCCCAGGCGATCCAGCACGCGCTGAACAAGGTCTGGGCCGTGCCCCGGCACGCCCGTCCCAACCCGTTGCACTCGCGGGTGCGGGGGTTCTTCTTCATCGGGCTGCTGGCCGTCGGTCTCCTCGCGACCACCGGGCTGTCGGTCCTCGCCTCCTCCACGGACGCGTTCGGCCTGTGGACGGGGCTCGGGCCGCGGTCGGGCGCGATCGCCGCCGTCGTCCTCCTCAACGCCGCGCTGCTGATCCTGGTCGTCCGCATCCTCACCCGCAAACGGGTCGGCACCCGCTGCCTGCTCGTTCCCGCCGTCGGGGCCGCCTGCGCCTGGCACGCGCTCCAGTGGGGCGGGGCGTACTACGTCTCGCACTTCCTGAAAGGGGCCAGTGCGACCTACGGGGTGTTCGGTGTCGTCCTGGGCCTGCTCACCTGGCTCTACCTCGCGGCCCTCATCTTCGTCCTCTCGGTCGAGGCCGCCGCGGTCGGCGCCCACCGGCTGTGGCCCCGGAGCCTGCTCACCCCGTTCACCGACAACGTGAGCCTCACCCACGCCGACCGGCTCGCCTACTGGTCGTACGCCACCGCCGAGAGCTTCAAGGGCTTCGAGAAGATCAGCGTCGCCTTCCACGGCACGCCGTTCACCGGGACCCACCCCAACGACTTCGGCAGCTGGGACGAGCACCGGGGAGACGGCCCCGGCACGGGCACCTGAGCGGTCACCGGCGGTGAGATTAGGGTGGGGAGGACGCGAGGAAGGGAACGAAGCCGTGCATGGCGAATACAAGGTGCCCGGCGGCAAGCTGGTCGTCGTGGACCTGGAGGTCGAGCAAGGGGTCCTGCGCGACGTGACGGTCGCCGGGGACTTCTTCCTGGAGCCCGACGAGGCGCTCGTCTCGATCAACGAGGCCCTGGAGGGCGCCCCCGCCTCCACCGACGCCGCGGGTCTCGCGGCCCGTGTCACGGCGGCGCTGCCGGAGTCGACGGTGATGCTCGGGCTGACCGCGGAGGGCATCGGCGTCGCCGTCCGCAGGGCGCTGGGCCACGCGACCGAATGGAGCGACCACCGGTGGCAGCTGGTCCACATGGAGCCCCAGGCGCCGGCCCTGCACATGGCGCTGGACGAGGTCCTCACCGCCGAGGTGGCCGCCGGGCGGCGGGCACCCACGCTGCGGGTCTGGGAGTGGGCCTCGCCCGCCGTGATCATCGGCAGTTTCCAGTCGCTGCGCAACGAGGTGGACCCCGAGGGCATCGCGAAGCACGGGGTGTCCGTGGTGCGCCGCATCTCCGGCGGCGGAGCCATGTTCGTGGAGCCCATGAGCACCATCACGTACTCCCTGTCCGTGCCGGAGTCCCTGGTCTCGGGCCTCTCCTTCGCCGACAGCTACGCCTACCTCGACGACTGGGTGCTGGGTGCCCTCGGCGACATGGGCATCAAGGCGTGGTACCAGCCCCTCAACGACATCGCCACCGACGCCGGCAAGATCGCCGGTGCCGCCCAGAAGCGGATGGTCGGACCCGACGGCGGTCCCGGGGCCGTCCTGCACCACGTGACCATGTCGTACGACATCGACGCCGACAAGATGCTCGAGGTCCTGCGCATCGGCAAGGAGAAGATGTCCGACAAGGGCACCAGGAGCGCCAAGAAGCGCGTCGATCCGCTCCGCCGCCAGACGGGCCTCGCCCGGGAGCAGGTGATCCAGAACATGATCGCCTCCTTCCGCAACCGCTACGGCCTCGCCGAGGGGCACATCACCCCGCAGGAGATGAGCCGCGCCGAGGAGCTGGCCGCCACGAAGTTCAGCAGCGAGGAGTGGACCGCCCGCGTGCCGTAGCGGGCGGTACGTCTGCGTCACCGCGCGGCCACGCACCGAGTTCGCCCTTCCGCCCCACGGGGACTCGTGTGACACTGGCGTCCCGTCCGCAGTGCGGGCCCCCTCCGCACCGTCCCCCACGAGAAGTGCGCCGTGCGTTCTCTTCCTCTGCCGCTCGCCCTGACCGCCCGTCTGGCGCCGGTCGCCGTCCTCGCCACGGCGGGCTGGGCACTGTCGTCCGGGCCGGACACGTCACCGGCCGCGAAGGAGGGGACGCCGCCGCCCGAGACCACCGGCAAGTCGGCGTCCGCGCCGGCCACCCGGGCGCCGGCGAAGACGTACGCCACCGCACCGGCACCGTGCGACGCCCTGGCCGGCAAGACGGTCACCTCGCTGGTGCCGGGCGCCGAGGCGGCCGGCAAGGAGATCCCGTCCACGGACACCAAGGTGCGCCGCACCTGTTCCTGGAACGCGCTCAAGGGGTACGAGTACCGCTGGCTCGACGTCTCCTTCGAGGTGATGGCGACGGACGAGGCCGCGCAGAAGTCGTACACGGAGCGGGTCGCCGACCGCGACGGCGGCGGTGACGTGCCGGGCCTCGGCGACCGCGCCTACTCCGTCGTGAACCTCACCACCGAGGACAAGCAGCAGACCCGCGAGGGCACCGTCCTGGTCCGCGCCGCCAACGCGCTGGTGGTGATCACGTACAACGGCAGTGACTTCGAGTCGAAAAAGGCCCCCGGCACGGACGAGATCAACAAGGGTGCCATCAAGGCGGCCAAGGAGGCGGTGGCCGCCTTGCAGGGCGGTTAGGGGCGCGCGGCCGGACGGGTCGCGGGCAGCAGCATCAGTGCCAGGTAGAGCACCAGGGACGTGCCCAGGCCCACCGCCCAGCCGTAGTCGGCCAGCGGTTCGAGGAAGGGCACGGGGCGGCCGTCGACCAGGGGGTGGAAGTCCGCGCCGCCGACGGCCAGGACGCCGCCGACGGCGAAGGCGAGCACGGCCCGCCAGTTCCAGCCCCCGCCGTACCAGTAGCGGCCGCCCCTGCGGTACAGGTCGACGAGGTGGAGACGGGCGCGGCGCAGGATCCAGTAGTCGGCGATGAGGATGCCGGCCACCGTGCCGAGCAGGCCGCCGACCAGGCCGAGCCAGGTGAAGATGTAGCCCTGCGGGTCGGAGTACAGCTTCCAGGGGAGGATCAGCACCGCCAGGACGCTGGTGATGAGCGCGCCCGCCCGGAAACTCACCCTGCGCGGAGCGACGTTGGAGAAGTCGAAGGCCGGGGAGACCAGGTTGGCCGCGATGTTCACGGACAGGGTCGCCACCAGGACGGTCACCAGGGCGAAGAGCAGACCCACCGCGTTGTCGGTCTTGGCGGCGAGTTGCACCGGGTCCCAGATCGGTTCGCCGTACACCGCCTGCGAGCCGGAGGTGACCATGACGGACAGGAAGGCGAACAGGGTCATGGTCGTCGGCAGTCCCAGGGCCTGGCCGCGGGTCTGGGCCTTCTGGCTCCTGCCGTAGCGGGTGAAGTCGGGGATGTTGAGGGAGAGGGTGGACCAGAAGCCGATCATGCCCATCAGCGAGGGCCAGAACAGCTTCCAGAAGTCGCCGCCCCAGCCCAGCTTCGAGGGCTGGTCGAAGAGCGGGCCGAGGCCGCCCGCCTTGTCGGCCATCCACCACAGCATCACGAACGCGCCGACGAGGACGAAGGGCGCCGCCCAGTTCTCGAAGCGGCGGATGGTCTCCATGCCCCGGTAGATGATGGCGACCTGGAGCACCCAGAAGAGCGCGAACGACAGCCACATGGTCCAGGCGTGGCCGCCGACGGTCGCGGCGCCGGTCCAGCCGTCGCCGATCAGCTTGCCGGCCAGGAAGTAGATCGCCTCGCCGCCGATCCAGGTCTGGATGCCGAACCAGCCGCACGCGACCAACGCCCGTACGACGGCGGGGAGGTTGGCGCCCCGGATGCCGAAGGAGGCGCGGGCGAACACCGGGAAGGGGATGCCGTACTTGGGACCGGCGTGCCCGGTGAGCAGCATGGGGGCGAGCACGATCAGGTTGGCCAGGGCGATGGTGAGCACCGCCTGCTTCCAGTCCATGCCGACCGCGATGAGACCGGACGCGAGGGTCCAGGAGGCCGTGTTGTGGGCCATGCCGACCCACAGGGCGGAAAAGTTGTACGTGGTCCAGGTGCGCCCCTCGACGGGGACGGGCAGCAGGTCCTCGTTGGCGTAGGGGCCGCTCGGCGGCGGGGAGCCCGGGGCGAGCTCCACGCGCCCGTCGGGGAGGGTGACTTGGGCGGACGGCGGTATGGCCGTGGGCGCGGTGTCGGTCATGGGCAGGCCAATCATGCGGTGGACGGGAGAGGCCGTGCGGGCGGTGCCGAGGGGGGTACGCGGGTGCGCCCTGGGACCCGCCCCGCAGTGCGGGGCGGGCGGAGGAGAGGGTCAGGCGTTGACGGCCGGGATGACCTTCGTGCCGTAGGTGTCGATCACGGCTTCCTGCGCGTCGTGCATGTCGTACAGCGCGAACTGGTCGACGCCGAGGGCGCGCAGGGCCTTGAGTTTCTCGATGTGCTTCTCGGCCGGTCCGATCAGGCAGAACCGGTCGACGATCTCGTCCGGCACGAACTGGGTGTCGGGGTTGCCGCTGCGCCCGTGGTGGGCGTAGTCGTAGCCCTGGCGAGCCTTGATGTAGTCGGTGAGTTCGTCGGGTACGGCGCCGGTGTGGGCGCCGTACTTGGCGACCAGGTCGGCGACGTGGTTGCCGACCATGCCGCCGAACCAGCGGCACTGCTCGCGGGCGTGGGCGAGGGCTTCTGGCGAGTCGTCGGCGGTGACGTAGGCGGGGGCGGCGACGCAGACCGTCACCTCGGACGGGTCGCGCCCGGCGGCCTCGGCGGCGTCCCGGACGGCCCGGACCATGTACTCGGTGAGGTACAGGTCGGCGAGCTGGAGGATGAAGCCGTCGGCCTCCTCGCCGGTCGTCTTCAGGGCCTTGGGACCGTACGCGGCCATCCACACGGGGACCGAGGCGCCGGGCTTGACCCAGGGGAACCGCACGACGGTGCCGCCGCCGAGGTCGGCCTCCTCCCCCCTGCCCAGCGCACGGATGACCTTGATGGCTTCGCTCGTCCGGGCGAGGGTGTTGGGCGTGCGGCCGGCGACGCGCATCGCGGAGTCGCCCCGGCCGATGCCGCAGACGGTGCGGTTGCCGAACATGTCGTTGAGGGTGGCGAAGGTGGAGGCGGTCACCTCCCAGGTGCGGGTGCCCGGGTTGGTGACCATCGGACCGATCTTCAGGGTGCTGGTCTGCGCCAGCACCTGGCTGTAGATCACGAACGGCTCCTGCCACAGCACGGCGGAGTCGAAGGTCCAGCCGTGGCTGAAGCCGTTGTGCTCGGCCCGTTTCATCAGCTCCACGACGCGGGAGGCGGGCGGGTCGGTCTGCAGGACGATTCCGAAGTCCATGGGCACCGCTCCTAGTTCAGGTACTGACAGGTGGCGCGCGGGGTGTAGACGCCGTGGCCCTTGCGTCCGGTGTACTCCCGCTCGGTGACGACGGGTTCGCCGCGCGAGAGCACGGTCTCCACGCGGCCGGTGACGCGCCTGCCCTCGTAGGCGGAGTAGTCGACGTTCATGTGGTGGGTCTCGGCGGACAGGACCTGCTCGGCGTGCGGGTCGTAGACGACGATGTCGGCGTCGGCGCCGGGTGCGATGGTGCCCTTCTTCGGGTACAGGCCGAACATCCGGGCCGGGCCGGCGCAGGCGATCTCGATCCAGCGGCGGCGGCTGATGTGCCCGTCGACGACGGCCTGGTGGAGCAGGTCCATGCGGTTCTCGACGCCCGGCATGCCGTTGGGGATCTTTGAGAAGTCGCCGCGGCCCAGTTCCTTCTGGCCGCTGAAGCAGAACGGGCAGTGGTCGGTGGAGACCACCTGGAGGTCGTTGGTCCTCAGCCCCCGCCACAGGGCCGCCTGGTGCTCCCTGGGCCTGAGCGGCGTGCTGCACACGTACTTGGCGCCTTCGAAGCCGGGCTCGGCGAGGTTGTCGGTGGACAGGAAGAGGTACTGGGGGCAGGTCTCGCCGAAGACGGGCAGGCCCTCGTCGCGGGCCCGGGTCAGCTCGGCGACCGCCTCCGTGGCCGAGACGTGCACGACGTACAGCGGCGCGCCGGCGACCTGGGCGAGCCGGACGGCGCGGTGGGTGGCCTCGGCCTCCAGGAGGGCCTTGCGGACCTCGCCGTGGAAGCGCGGGTCCGTCTCGCCGCGGGCGAGGGCCTGTTCGACGAGGACGTCGATGGCGATGCCGTTCTCGGCGTGCATCATGATCAGGCCGCCGTTCTCGGCGGCGCGCTGCATGGCGCGCAGGATCTGGCCGTCGTCGGAGTAGAAGACTCCGGGGTAGGCCATAAACTGTTTGAAGGAGGTCACCCCCTCCTCCACCAGCAGGTCCATCTCCTTGAGCGTCTCCTGGTTCACGTCGGAGACGATCATGTGGAAGCCGTAGTCGATCGCGCAGTTGCCCTCGGCCTTGGCGTGCCAGGCGTCCAGGCCCTCGCGCAGGGAGTGGCCGACGCTCTGGATGGCGAAGTCGACGATGGTGGTGGTGCCGCCCCAGGCGGCGGCGCGGGTGCCGGTCTCGAAGGTGTCGGCGGCGTAGGTGCCGCCGAAGGGCATCTCCATGTGGGTGTGCCCGTCGACGCCGCCCGGGATCACGTACTTGCCGCTCGCGTCGATCACCCGCTCGGCGCTGAACGCCTCGGCCGCCGGGGTGCCGGTCGCGGCGAGGGCGGCGACGCGGCCGTCCTCGATCAGGACGTCGGCGTGGATCTCGTCGGAGGCGGTGACGACGAGGCCGCCGCGGATGACGGTACGGCTGCTCATGCTGCTGTTCCCTCCTGTCGGGGGCGCCGGCGGATCAGGGCGCGGTCAGCGGGGAGTACGCGCCGGGTGCGCGGTCGCGGTAGAACTGCCAGCGGTCGCGGACCTCGCGCAGCTTGCCCATGTCGAGGTCCCGGACGACGAGTTCGGTCTCCTTGTCGCTCGCGACCTCGCCGACGAACTGGGCCTCGGGGTCGACGAAGTAGGTGGTGCCGTAGAAGTCGTTGTCGCCCAGCTCCTCGACGCCGACGCGGTTGATGGCACCGACGAAGTACTCGTTGGCGACGGCCGCGGCCGGCTGTTCCAGCTGCCACAGGTAGCCGGACAGTCCGCGCGAGGTGGCCGAGGGGTTGAAGACGATCTCGGCGCCTTCGAGGCCCAGCGCCCGCCAGCCCTCGGGGAAGTGCCGGTCGTAGCAGATGTACACGCCGACCCTGCCGACGGCGGTGTCGAAGACCGGCCAGCCGGAGTTGCCGGGACGGAAGTAGAACTTCTCCCAGAACCCGCGCACTTGGGGGATGTGCGTCTTGCGGTACTTGCCGAGGTAGGAGCCGTCGGCGTCGATGACGGCGGCGGTGTTGTAGAGGACGCCGGGCTGCTCCTCCTCGTACATGGGGAGCACCAGGACGATGCCGTGCTCGCGGGCGAGGCGCTGGAAGCGCTCGACGGTCGGGCCGTCCGGGACGCTCTCGGCGTAGGCGTAGAACGCGGGGTCCTGGACCTGGCAGAAGTACGGTCCGTAGAACAGCTCCTGGAAGCACATGACCTGTGCGCCCTGGGCGGCGGCGTCGCGCACCGCCTGCTCGTGGACCTGGATCATCGATTCCTTGTCGCCCGTCCAGGCGCTCTGGAAGAGCGCGGCACGGATCACTCGGCTCATCTTCGGCCTCCACTCGCTCGGTGTGGCGCTCGGTGTGCGGTGAGCCTAGGAACTGCGGACGGCCGCGATGAGTGGCACGGTGTCACGTCTGCGGGGGTCGGGCATTGCACGGTGTCACCCCTGTTGTGCGTCGTGGGCGAGGAGCGCGATGTGGACGGAGGCGGCCTGCTCGAAGTCGTCGAGGTCGACGCCGAGGCGGCTCTGTATGGCCTCCAGCCGGCGGTAGAGGGCGGGCCGGGAGACGTGGTGGAGCTGGGCGGTGCGGGACTTGTTGCGGCCGGTGGCGAGGTAGGTGCGCAGGACGGGCAGGAGGTCCTGGTCGGGGCCGCGCAGCAGTCCGTCCAGCTCGCGTTCGGCGAAGGACTGCACGTGCGGGTCGTCGCGCAGCAGCCGTACCAGCCCGCGCAGGTGGATGTCGCGCAGCCGCACCACGGGCGGCAGGTCGGGGGCGGCGGTCGCGGAGTCGGCGACGGCCTCGGCGACGTGCTGGGCCTCGCGCAGTCCCGCGGGGACGCCGGCCCAGTCGGCGCGGGCGTCGGCCGCCGCGACCACGGCGTGGGGGGAGCCCGGTTCCGCACGCAGCCGGGCCGCGAAGTGGCCGGTGAGCGCCCTGGCGTCCTGGTCGGGCGCGAGACTGAGCAGGACGGCGACGTGGTCGTCGGCGAGCCGGGCGGTGATGCCGGGCAGCCCCAGCCGCCGCAGCACCCGGGCGGGCCGGGCCGGCTCCCGCTCGCGGACGACGAGGGGGACGAAGAGGCGCCGGTTGACGGGCAGTCCCGCGGCGCGCGCCCGGGGCAGCAGGTGCCGCGCCGGTACGGCCCCGGTGACCAGGTCGGTGAGCAGGCTCCGGGCCGACTGCTCCTCCCAGGAGTCCGGGGAGTCCGCCGAGGCGCCCCCCGCGCCTCCGTCGCCGGCCAGCATGCGGTGCAGGACGAGGGCTTCGGCCGCGCGGTCGGCGAGCAGGCGTCCGGCGGCCCGTTCGCCCCGGTAGCCGCACAGCACCAGGCGTCCCCAGCGCTCGCCGCGGCAGCTCAGTTCGGCGCGGATCCAGCCGTCGGCGGAGGCGGCACCGGCCTGGCGGGCGATGCGCTCCCAGTCCCGCAGGACGTCGTCGACGGCCGCCCGCTCCCCCGCCGTGGCGAGGACGCGGTGGGCGAGGTTGGTGACGACGACCGGGCAGCCGGCGTGCCGGGCCACCTCGTCGAGCAGGCGCTGCACCGGGGCGCCCGCGGTGATCAGGCCGGTCAGTTCGGTGCGCACGGCCTCGGAGAGGCTGACGGCGGCGAACTTGCGGCGCAGCAGCCGGGACTGCACCTCCTCGGTGAGTGCGGCGAAGGGGAAGGGCCGGTGCAGCACGACCAGGGGCAGCCCGCAGCGCTCCGCCGCCCGGCGCATCACGGCGGGCGGCGCGGGGAAGGCGCGGCCGAGACCGAGCACGACGGCGGCGGCCTCGGCGCGGTCCAGGGAGCGGATGTACTCGCTCTGCCGGTCCTCGTCCCCGGCCAGCAGCACCCCGGTGGTGAGGACCATCTCGCCGCCGCTGAGCATCACGCCGACGTCGGCGGCCTCGGCGACGTGCACCCAGCGCACCGGCCGGTCGAGCCGGTGGGCGCCGGCCACCACCTCGGGCTGCCCGGCCCGCACCCGTTCGAGGCCGAGGACCTGACGGACCGTCAGTGCGGGCTCCCAGGGTTCCCCGGGTTGCCGGTCCGGGATCTGCGAGGTGGTGGTCATGGCGGCGCCTCCTGGGGCTCGGCCACGCGGCGGTCAGATGCTCCGCAGGGCGCGTTCGAGGATCGCGGCGCCCTCCTCGGCCTCCGCGACGGTGAGGGACATCGGCGGAGCGACGCGCAGCACGCTGGTGTCGTGGCCGCCGCCCTTGCCGACGAGCAGTCCGCCGGCGCGGGCCTCCTCCAGCACGGCGGACGCGGCGTCGGGGGCGGCCTCGTCGGTGCCGGGGCGGGTCAGCTCGACGCCGATCATCAGACCGCGTCCGCGCACCTCGCGTACGTGCGGCACCTGGGCGGCGACGGCGCGCAGCCGTTCGATGAGCAGGCCGCCGACGCGCCGGGCGTTGCCCTGGAGGTCGTGCTCCAGCAGGTAGGAGAGGTTGGCGAGGCCGGCGGCCATGGTGACCTGGGTGCCGCCGAAGGTGGAGATGCTGTTGGCGTCCAGGCAGTTCATGATCTCGGCGCGGGCGACGACGCCGCCGATCGACATGCCGTTGCCGATGCCCTTGGCGAAGGTCACGATGTCGGGCGGGCCGTTCCTCCCGTGCGCCTGCCAGCCCCAGAAGTGCTCGCCGGTGCGGCCCCAGCCGGTCTGCACCTCGTCGGAGATCCACAGGACGCCCCGCTCGTGCAGCACCTCGCGGAAGGCCGCGTACAGGCCGTCCGGCGGGGAGGTGAAGCCTCCGACGCCCTGGACGGGTTCGGCGATCAGGGCGGCGGGGGCGCGGGTGTGGCCGAGCAGGTCCTTCAGGTCGGCGACGCAGGCGTCGACGAACTCCCGGTCGTCCAGGTGGGCGTAGGGGCCGCGGGAGCGGACGCCGCCGTGGACGTAGAGGGTCTGCAGCGGGGACAGGGAGGTCGGGGACCAGCCGCGGTTGCCGGTGATGCCGACGGCGCCGAAGGAACGGCCGTGGTAGCTGTTGCGCATCGCGAGGATCGCGTTGCTGCGCCGGTACGCGGTGGCGAGGAGCAGGGCGGTGTCGTTGGCCTCGGTGCCGGAGGTGGTGAAGAAGACCCGCGCGTCGGGGATGCCGGACAGGTGGGCGACGCGTTCGGCGAGTTCCACCATCGGGCGGTTGAGGTAGAGGGTCGAGGAGTGGATGATGCGCCCGGCCTGTTCGGCGACGGCCTTGGTCACCTCGGGCAGGGCGTGCGCGGTCATCGTGGTGAGGATGCCGCCGAAGAAGTCGAGGTACTTGTTGCCGGCGGCGTCCCAGACGTGGCGGCCCTCGCCGTGGGTGATCTCCAGCGGGTCCTCGTAGTAGAGGGCGAGCCAGTCGGGCAGGACGGCGCGGTGGCGGGCGAAGAGGTCACGGGTCACGGCCGCACCAGCCCCTCGTAGGCGTCGGGGCGGCGGTCGCGGTAGAAGGCCCACTGCTGCCGCACCTCGTCGATGAGGCCGAAGTCCAGGTCGCGGACGACCAGTTCCTCCTCGGTGTCGCTGGCGAGGTCGCCGACGAACCGCCCCCGCGGGTCCACGAAGTAGGAGGTGCCGTAGAAGTCGTTGTCCCCGTACTCCTCGACGCCGACGCGGTTGATGGCGGCGACGAAGTACTCGTTGGCGACGGCCGCGGCGGGCTGTTCGAGCTGCCACAGGTGGGCGGAGAGGCCGCGGTGGGTGGCCGAGGGGTTGTAGACGAGCTGGGCGCCGCCGAGGCCGAGTTGGCGCCAGCCCTCGGGGAAGTGGCGGTCGTAGCAGATGTAGACGCCGACCTTGCCGACGGCGGTGTCGAAGACCGGCCAGCCGAGATTGCCGGGGCGGAAGTAGAACTTCTCCCAGAAGCCCTTGACCTGCGGGATGTGGTGCTTGCGGTAGGTGCCGAGGACGGTGCCGTCGGCGTCGATCACGGCCGCGGTGTTGTAGTAGAAGCCGGACTGCTCGACCTCGAAGACGGGGACGACGACCACCATGCCGGTCTCGCGGGCCAGGGCCTGCATGCGGCGGACGGTGGGCCCGTCGGGCACCGGTTCGGCCCAGCGGTAGTGCTCCGGGTCCTGGACCTGGCAGAAGTAGGGGGCGTTGAAGACCTCCTGGAACCCGATGACCTGCGCGCCCCGCCGGGCGGCCTCGCGGGCGTGCTCCTCGTGCTTCGCCACCATGGACTCGGTGTCGCCGGTCCAGGTGGCCTGGACGAGAGCGGCACGTACGACGTTGGCCATGAGCTGCTCCTTCGACACGACGTCAGAGCCTCTACGCCCGTAGAGCAGGCCGTAGAGGGACGAACGTAAGCCTGGCCGGACGGGCTTGCCAAGACCATCGTCGTCAAGGCGCGGTGTCGATCACGTTTCGCACTCCGGTGGGTGAGTGCGGGCGTCTCAGGCCGGCACGGGCGCGCACCTGCCCACCAGCTCGTCCATGGACAGCCCCAGCGCGCCGGCCAGCGCGGCCACCGTGAAGAACGCCGGAGTGGGGGCCCGGCCGGTCTCGATCTTGCGCAGGGTCTCGGCGGAGATGCCGGCCTCGGCGGCGACCGCCGTCATGCTCCGCTCACCGCGTGCGGCGCGGAGCAGGCGGCCGAGCTGCTCGCCGCGCTCGCGCTCTTCGGGGGTCAGGGGTGTGCGCACCATGCCGGCATTCTAATACCGGCTTCCCGTACCGGACCCGATCTCGCGCAGACCGGAGCGCGGAACGAACCCAATTCAAATACCGGTATAGTAATTGGCATGGTGGAACTGAAGACGGACTCATCGATCGACGCCATGCACGCGGCCGGACAGGTCGTGGCTCGGGCCCTGACCGCCGTACGGCAGGCCGCGGACGTGGGCGTGTCGCTGCTGGAGCTGGACGCGGTGGCGCACGAGGTGCTGCGGGAGGCGGGCGCGGGCTCGCCGTTCCTCGGGTACCGGCCCTCCTTCGCGCCGACCCCCTTCCCGGGCGTCATCTGCGCGTCGGTGAACGACGCGATCGTGCACGGCATCCCGGACGGCTACCGGCTGCGCGACGGGGACCTCGTCTCCGTCGACTGCGGCGCCCTCCTGGACGGCTGGGCCGGGGACTCGGCGCTCAGCTTCGTGGTGGGGACGCCGCGCCCGGCCGACCTGGCGCTGATCGAGACCGCGGAGCGGGCCCTGGAGGCGGGCATCGCGGCCGCCGTCGTCGGCAATCGCATCGGCGACATCGCCCACGCCATCGGCACGGTGTGCCGGTCCGGGGGCTACGGCATCATGGAGGACTTCGGCGGCCACGGCATCGGGCGGCACATGCACGAGGACCCGGGGGTGCCCAACGAGGGCCGCCCGGGACGCGGGCTGCCGCTGCGGCACGGCATGGTCCTCGCCATCGAGCCCATGCTGACCGCGGGCGGCCGGGACGACTACCACACCGCCGCCGACGGCTGGACCCTGCGCACCAACGACGGCTCCAGGGCGGCGCACGTGGAGCACACGGTGGCGATCACGCGGAACGGTCCGCGCGTCCTGACGTCGCGGGAAGGCATGCCGGCCGCCCCGTGAGGCCTCGCCGAGCCGTCCGGGTCCCGGGCTTCCCGGCATGCCCGCCGGAACAGAACGTGTCATGTTGGGCATGACCGCGCCCCGTCCGGGTTACCCGGCCCCGGCACGTCGATCAGCGATGCAGCGGAGGTCGTACACGATGACCAGCGGCTACATGGGCCCGGAGGGCGACCCGTTCGCGGAATTCCTGGCACGTTTCTTCGGCGGGCCCAGGCCGAGGCAGATCGACATCGGCCGGCTGCTCAGCCAGCCCGCCCGGGAGCTGGTGCGCGGGGCCGCCCAGTACGCCGCCGAGCACGGCAGCCGGGACCTGGACACCGAGCACCTGCTGCGGGCCGCGCTCTCCACCGAGCCGACCCGGGGGCTGCTCAGCCGGGCCGGGGCCGATCCCGACTCGCTGGCGTCGCAGATCGACGAGCGGACCGGCCCGGTGCAGCACCCGCCGGGCGAGGTCCCGCCGCCCACGTCCCTCTCGCTCACCCCGGCCGTCAAGCGCGCCCTGCTGGACGCGCACGAGCTGGCCCGCACCACCGGCACCGGTTACATCGGCCCGGAGCACGTGCTCAGCGCCCTGGCCGCCAACCCGGACTCGGCCGCCGGGCACATCCTGAACGCGGCCCGCTTCGCGCCCTCCCACGTGCCCACGGAGGCGCCGGAGGCCGCCAAGGCCCGCACCGAGAGCGCGCGGGCCACGAACACGCCGACCCTCGACAAGTACGGCCGCGACCTCACCGACCTGGCCCAGCAGGGCCGCATCGACCCGGTGATCGGGCGCGAGGAGGAGATCGAGCAGACCGTCGAGGTGCTCTCCCGGCGCGGCAAGAACAACCCCGTGCTCATCGGCGACGCCGGGGTGGGCAAGACCGCCGTGGTGGAGGGACTCGCCCAGCGCATCACCGACGGCGACGTGCCCGACGTGCTGGCCGGGCGCCGGGTGGTCGCCCTCGACCTGACCGGCGTGGTCGCCGGCACCCGCTACCGGGGTGACTTCGAGGAGCGGATGAACAACATCGTGGGCGAGATCCGGGCCCACTCCGACCAGCTCATCATCTTCATCGACGAGCTGCACACCGTCGTCGGCGCCGGCGGTGGCGGCGAGGGCGGGTCGATGGACGCCGGGAACATCCTCAAGCCGGCCCTGGCCCGTGGCGAGCTGCACATCGTGGGCGCGACCACGCTGGAGGAGTACCGCAGGATCGAGAAGGACGCGGCCCTGGCCCGCCGCTTCCAGCCGATCCTGGTGCCGGAGCCCACCGTCCCCGACGCGATCGAGATCCTGCGCGGCCTGCGCGACCGCTACGAGGCCCACCACCAGGTCCGCTACACCGACGAGGCGCTGGTCGCGGCCGTGGAGATGTCCGACCGCTACCTCACCGACCGGCGGCTGCCCGACAAGGCCATCGACCTGATCGACCAGGCGGGCGCCCGCGTCCGGCTCCAGTCGCGCACCAAGGGCACCGACGTACGGGCCCTGGAGCGCGAGGTCGACCAGCTCGTCCGGGACAAGGACCAGGCGGTCGCGGACGAGCAGTACGAGCAGGCGACGCAGCTCCGCGACCGGATCGTGGAGCTGAAGCAGCGGATCACCGAGGCCACGGGCGACGGCGAGGCCGACGAGGGGCTGAACCTGGTGGTCGGCACCGAGTCCGTCGCCGAGGTGGTCTCCCGGCAGACCGGCATCCCGGTCAGCAGCCTCACCCAGGAGGAGAAGGACCGCCTGCTGGGCCTGGAGACCCACCTGCACGAGCGGGTCGTCGGCCAGGACGAGGCGGTCCGGGTCGTCTCCGACGCCGTGCTGCGCTCGCGCGCCGGGCTGTCCAGTCCCGACCGGCCCATCGGCAGCTTCCTCTTCCTCGGACCGACCGGCGTCGGCAAGACCGAACTGGCCCGGGCCCTGGCCGAGGCGCTGTTCGGCAGCGAGGACCGGATGGTGCGCCTGGACATGAGCGAGTACCAGGAGCGGCACACCGTCAGCCGCCTGGTCGGCGCCCCGCCCGGCTACGTCGGGCACGAGGAGGCCGGCCAGCTCACCGAGGTGGTGCGCCGCCACCCCTACTCGCTGCTGCTGCTGGACGAGGTGGAGAAGGCGCACCCGGACGTCTTCAACATCCTGCTCCAGGTCCTGGACGACGGGCGGCTGACCGACTCGCAGGGCCGCACCGTGGACTTCTCCAACACGGTCGTCGTGATGACCAGCAACCTGGGCTCCGACGTGATCACCCGGCGCGGCGCCGGGATCGGCTTCGGCGCGGGCGGCACGGAGGCGGACGAGGAGGCGCGGCGCGAGCAGGTGCTGCGCCCCCTGCGCGAGCACTTCCGGCCCGAGTTCCTCAACCGCGTCGACGAGATCGTGGTCTTCCGCCAGCTCAGCGGGGAGCAGTTGCGGCAGATCACCAGCCTGCTCCTGGAGCAGACGCGGCGCATGGTGCACGCGCAGGGCATCACCGTCGACTTCACCGACGCGGCCGTGGACTGGCTCGCCGAGCGCGGCTACCAGCCCGAGTACGGCGCGCGTCCGCTGCGCCGCACCATCCAGCGCGAGGTGGACAACGAGCTGTCCCGGCTGCTGCTCGACGGCCGGGTCGCCGAGGGCGGCCGGGTGACGGTCGACGTCGAGGACGGGCGGCTGGCGTTCCGCACGCCCGAACGGCCCGTCCCCGAGCTGTGACTACCGCTGCCGCGCCGGCTCGACCACCATCGCCGAGCCACCGCCGCGCCGTACCTTCTCCGCGGCGGCCAGCCACTGGCCGTCGAGCTGTGACTACCGCTGCCGCGCCGGCTCGACCACCATCGCCGAGCCGCCGCCGCGCCGTACCTTCTCCGCGGCGGCCAGCCACTGGCCGTGCGGCAGCCGCTGCACGGCGGTCGCGGCCCCGATCTCCGGGTTGAGCTTGAAGGAGTGCCCGAGAGCCTCCAGCTTCGCCCGCACGGCGCTGTCGTAGAGGCCGGGTTCGAGTTCGGTCTGGGCGGCGTTGCGCTGGCTGGCGCGCGGCGCGGCGATCGCGTCGGCCAGCGGGAGCCCGCGGTCGACGAAGCCGGTGAGGGTCTGGAGCACGGTGGTGATGATGGTGGCGCCGCCGGGCGAGCCGAGGGCGACGACCGGCTGCCGGTGGCGGTCCAGGACGATCGTCGGCGCGATCGAGGAGCGGGGACGCTTGCCGGGACCGGGCAGGTTCGGGTCGTGGGCGGCCGGGTTGGCCGGGGCGAAGGAGAAATCGGTCAGCTCGTTGTTGAGCAGGAATCCCCGGCCGGGCACGGTGATGCCGCTGCCGCCGGTCTGCTCGATGGTGAGCGTGTAGGCGACGACGTTCCCCCACTTGTCGGCGACCGTGAGGTGCGTGGTGCTCTCGCCCTCGTACGTCGTCGGCGCCGCCGTGCCGCCGCCCGCGCAGGAGGCCGGGTGCCTCGGGTCGCCGGGGGCCAGCGGGCTGGTGAGCACCGCGTCGTCCTCGATCAGGCAGGCTCGGGAGTCGGCGTACCGCTGCGACAGCAGTTCCTTCGTCGGTACGTCCTCGAAGACGGGGTCACCGACCCAGCGCCCGCGGTCGGCGAACGCGATGCGGCTGGCCTCGATGTAACGGTGCAGGTACCCGGCCTTGTCCGCGGCGGAGAGGTCGGTGCGCTCCAGGATGTTGAGGGCCTCGCCGACCGTGGTGCCGCCGGACGAGGAGGGCGCCACGGAGTAGACGTCCAGGCCGCGGTACGACGTCTGCGTCGGTGACTGGATCTTGGCCTCGTAGGCGGCGAGGTCCTCGGCGGACAGGTCGCCGGGGCGGGCGTTCCAGCCGGAGTCCGGGTCGACGGGCGGCTTGTTGACGGTGTCGACGACGTCCCGGCCGAGTGCGCCGTGGTAGAGCGCGCCGACACCCTTGCGGCCCAGCTCCTGGTAGGTGCGGGCGAGGTCCGGGTTCTTGAACGTCGAGCCCACGGCCGGGAGTTCGCCGCCCGGCAGGAACAGCTCGGCGGTGTCCGGGAAGAAGCGGAACCGCTGCTCGTTGGAGGCGGTCTGGGAGCGGAAGGTCTCGTCGACGGTGAAGCCGTCGCGGGCGAGCCGTTCGGCGGGCTTCAGGACCGAGGACAGCGTGCGGCTGCCCCACCGGTCGAGGGCGGTCTGCCAGGTGGCCGGGGTGCCCGGGGTGCCGACGGCCAGACCGCTGGTGACGGCGTCGGCGAAGGCGAGCGGCTCGCCGTTCTCCGTGAAGAGGTTCTCGTCGGCGGTGAGCGGCGCGGTCTCGCGGCCGTCGATGGTGCGCACGGTACGGGACTTGGCGTCGTAGTAGACGAAGTACCCGCCGCCCCCGACCCCGGCGGAGTAGGGCTCGGTGACGCCGAGCGCGGCGGCGGTGGCAACGGCGGCGTCGACGGCGTTGCCGCCCTTGCGGAGCACCTCGATGCCGGCGGCGGAGGCGTCCCGGTCGACGCTGGAGACGGCACCGCCGTACCCGACGGCGACCGGGGTCTTCGGCGCGGCGGGTCTGCCGTGGGCCGTGGGCGGCGCGGCCGCTCCCACCGACACCACCACGGCGGCCGAGACCGCCAGGACCGTCAGATTCCGTGCGACAGGGCGACGCATCCGCACCTCCAGGGAAAGGCCGTTCGGGCAGCTTAGTTGATCGTCATGGCCGCGTGAGGTGCACACGCGGGCCGGGTGCGCGGGAGCCGCCGCGCCCCGTCGAACACGGGTACGCGGACGCCCGCTAGCATGCGCGCCCATGACTGACGACGTACGCAACATCGTCCTGGGTGTGCTCGCGGCGGGCATCAGCGCCGCGCTGGGCTGGCTCGCCCGCACCTACTTGTGGAGGCGCAGGCTCCGGCGCAAGCAGGCGTTCTTCGGGCTGCCCGAGGGTTCCGAGTCGCTGCTCGTCGTCAACCGCGATCCCGCCGCCACCGAACCGGCGGTCCACCGTTTCGACGTCTTCGCGCTGCTGGAACTCGCCGCGCTGGTCAAGGACTGCGGCGCGCACATGCAGGTGGTCACCCAGGACATGGTCGGCCAGGGCTTCGGCGAGCGTACGGAATTCTGCGTCGGCGGGCCCGGTTCGAACCGGCGCATGGTCGCCCACATGGCGGCGATGCTGCCCGGGGTGCGGGTGAACGTCGACCCGGAACCCGGTCCGGACCGGGGCGCCTTCCAGATCGGCGGCGAGCGCTACCGCCTGGATCCGGGCGTCACGGAGTACGTGCTGCTGGCCCGTCTCACCGCCGGTGACCGGCGTGAGGCCCGGCCCGCGTTCCTGTTCTGCGGCCAGCGCGCGATCAACAACCAGGCCGCCACCCGTTACCTCGCCCGGCACCACGAGAAGCTGGCCCGCAAGCACGGGACCGACTCCTTCGTCCTGCTGCTCAAGGTGGTCAACTCCCAGGCGTACGGGCCGGACATGGTGGAACTGGTCGGCGATGTCACCCGGGCGGCGACCACCCCCCTGCCGGCCGCGGCCCCGGCCGCTCGCAACTCCCACCGGGCCTGAACGGGCGGCGTGCCCGTGGCGCTCGGCCCGGCGGCCCGCCGGACCGCCGACCGCCGCGTTCCAGAGCTCGGCGCCCACGAAGGGCTCCCCGCTCCGGTGCGCACGCAGCAGTGCCGCGGCCCGGGCGGCGCCGCGCCGTGCCTCCACTCCCGAGCCACCGGGCACGTCCTGCCCACGCGCCAGTCACCCCTCTCCCGTCCCGGGAACTTCCTTGTCCCACAAGGGCGTTGAGGCCGTTGCGGGGCTGAAGAGGAGTGGACATGACACAGGAGCTCGCGCGGGACCCGTGGCGGCTGCTGCTCATCGAGGACGACCGGGAACTGGTCGTCATGCTGTCCGAGGCACTGCGGGACGAGGGCTACGCGGTCGATGTCGCGACCGACGGCCAACGGGGTCTGCACCTCGGACTCACCCGGCGGTACGACGTGTTCGTCGTCGACCGGCGGCTGCCGGTGCTGGACGGCCTCGACCTGCTGGGGCGGCTGCGGACCCGCGCGGTCCGCACGCCG
The DNA here is from genome assembly GCF_003112575.1 of Streptomyces ardesiacus. Lineage (GTDB taxonomy): Bacteria > Actinomycetota > Actinomycetes > Streptomycetales > Streptomycetaceae > Streptomyces > Streptomyces ardesiacus. Next base: position 205,433 of record NZ_BEWC01000001.1, on the reverse strand, counting down.
GCACTGATGCTGACCGCGATGGGCACCGTGCACGACCGGGTCGACGGGCTCGACGCCGGTGCCGACGACTATCTGGTGAAACCGTTCGAGCTGGACGAACTCGGTGCCAGACTACGGGCCCTGTGCCGGCGTTCGCTGGAGGGCAACGACGTCCTGCGGATCGGTTCGGGGCGGCTGCACGTCGGTCCGCGCGAGGTCGAGTCGCCGGGCGGTGAGCGGATCGCGCTCGCCGCTCGGGAGTTCGCCCTGCTGTGGGTGCTCGCCTCGCGCCCCGACGCCGTACACACCCGGGCCGAGCTGCGCCGGCTGGTGTTCCAGGAGGCGCCGGCCTCCTCCATCGTCGACACCTACGTCTACTACCTGCGCCGCAAGCTCGGCCGGCAGGTGGTGCGCACGGTGCACGGACTGGGCTACCGCCTGGGGGCGTTGTGAGCGCGTCGGCGGCCGGGGAGCGGGCGGCCGTCCGCCGGGCCCGCCTGCGCATCGCCGTCCTGACCGGCGCGATCATCACCCTGCTGGTCACCGTGGTCGGCGGCGTGGCCGACACCGTCATGACGCGGGCGCAGAGCGACCAGGTGTGGCGGGAGCTGCGCTATGGGGCGGAGCGCGGCGATCTGGACAGTCCGCCGGTGTGCACCTGGCTGTTCGCGCCCGGCGCGATCCCGCTGGCCAACGCCCCGGCGGGCTTCCCCGTCGAGGCCGACCTGCACCGGGTCCGCCGGACCCGCGAGGCGGTGGAGCGCACGGTGCGGCGCGACTCCACGCAGTACCTGGTGCGCACCCAGGTCAGGCCGGACGGGAAGGTCGTGCAGGCCGTGTTCGACCTGCGGTTCCAGTTGGCCGACCGCCGGCACCTGTGGTTCGCGCTCGGCGTCGCCGAGGTGGTGGGTCTGCTGGCGGCGGCGGTCACCGGGGTGGTCCTCGGGCGGCTCGCCGTGTCCCCGCTGGCCGAGGCGCTCACCCGGCAGCGCCGGTTCGTCACGGACGCCAGCCACGAGCTGCGCACGCCGGTCACCCAGGCCTACACGCGGGCGCAGTTGCTGTCGCGGCAGGCGGCGGCGGAGGGCATGCCCGCCCGGCACCGCGAGGGGCTGACCCGGCTGGTCGGCTCGGTCGGCCGGCTCGGCGAGGTGCTGGACGACCTGCTGCTGTCCGCGAGTCTCGCGGCCGGTCCGGGGCGGCCGGCGGACCACCGGCCGGTCGACCTGGTGGCCCTGACCCGTGCGGTGGTCGCGGAGGAGGCGGACCGGGTGCGGGAGGGGCGGCTCACGGTCGTCGTGGAGGGTCCGCCGCACCCCTTGTCCGTCGACGGTGTCGAGTCGGCGCTGCGCCGGGCCGTGGGTGAGCTGCTGTCCAACGCCGTCGGCCACACGCCGCCGGGCGGGCGGATCGAGGTCGCCCTGGCGCGGGCCCGCGGCACGGTCACGCTGACCGTCGCGAACACCGGGAAGGGCTTCGACCCCGCGGAGGCGGAACGGCTCTTCGAGCGGTTCCACCGGGGCGGGGACGCCGGCCGGTACGGGCTGGGGCTCGCGCTGCTGCGGGAGGTCGTCACCCACCACGGCGGTACGGTCGCCGCGACCGGACGTCCCGGGCACGGCGCCCGGTTCACCATCCGGCTCCCCCTGGACCCGAACGGCGTCCCGGCCGCCCCCGTCCCGCCGCCCCGGTGCCGGGTGCCCCGCCTCGTACCGCGTCGGGTCAAGGCCGGCCGTACCTGAGCAGCAGGCGGGCGGCCGCGCGCACGTCCGAGTCCAGCGGGCGGTCCGGGTCCACCGGGGCGATCGCGTCGGCGAGGGCGTCCAGGAGTTCCCCGCACCGGGGTGCGGTGGGGCGGCGGGCCCCCACGTGGGCGGCCTGGCGCAGGCCGAGGGCGAGCGAGCCGCACAGCAGACCGAGCAGCTCGGCCGAGTCGTGGGCGCGCAGAGCCGCCTGCGTGCCGAACGGGACGACGTCCTGGTTGTGCAGGTTCGTCGGCAGGCTCTGCATGCCGGCCGGGGTCGCGGCGCGGCGGATCTCCGCCACGAACGCGGTGGTGGCGAGCTGCACGCCCTGCAGACCGTGCTGCGCTCCGGGGTCGGTGGCGAGCATCGGCGGCAGCCCGCCGTTGCGGGCCGGGTCCACCAGGAGGTCGAGCTGGCGTTCGGCGAGGTTGCCGAGCTGGGCGGTGACGGAGGCGAGCAGGTCGGCGGCGAAGGCGGCGGGCTGCCCGAAGAAGTTCCCGCCGTGCACGGCCTTCCCCTCCCCCACCTCGCCGGTGCCGGGGTCCGGGCCGGGAAAGAACAGCGGGTTGTCGCTGACCCCGCCGAGGTCGGCGGCGACGACACCGTCGACGTGGCGCAGCGCGTCCTCGGCGGCGCCGAGCAGCTGAGGGGCGCAGCGGATGCTGTACGGCTCCTGCAGCGGCCGGGTGCCCGAGGGCGTGCCGCCCACCAGGGTCCGCCGCATCCGGCCGCCGACGTCGACGGCGCCGGGATGACCGTAGGCCCGCAGCAGGTCGGCGTCGAGGAAGCCCGTGTCGCAGCCGAGGAGGTCGGTCAGCAGGCAGGTGAGCGCGGTGAGCGAACGGTGGGCGCCGCGCACGGCGTCGAGGGCCAGGGCGGTGGCCGCGGTGGTGACGGACGTGCCGTTGACCAGGGCGAGAGCGTCGCGTCCGTCCAGGGCGAGGGGGCGCAGCCCGGCGGCGGTCAGCGCCTCGCCGGCCGGCATCCGCTCGCCGTCCAGGTAGGCGTGGCCCCGGCCGCGCAGGGCCTGGGTGGCGTAGGCGAGCGGGATGAGGTCGCCGCTCGCGCCGACGGAGCCGTGGCGGGGGACGGCGGGCGCGAAGGTGGTGGCGAACATCGCGGCGAGCCGGTCGACCACCTCGGCCGACACGCCCGAAAGCCCCTGGGCGAGGGAACGGGCGCGCAGCAGCAGCGCGGCGCGGACGATCCCGGGCGGAAGGTCCGGGCCCTGGCCGGCGCCGAGGTGGGCCAGGGTGTTGTCGCACTGGTCGGCGTCGTCGGTGCGGCCGGCGTAGCCGACGAGGGCGCCGAATCCGGTGTCGGCGCCGTAGATCCGGCGGTCCGCGCCACCGGGTCCGTGCCGCAGCGCGTGGAAGAGACGGCGCCCCCGGGCGACGCGGGCGCGGACCTCCTCGTCCACCGTGACGGTGAGGGGGAGCGCCGCGCGGCGCAGGGCGGCGGCGTCCAGGGGGCCGGAGAGCGGGACGGTGTCCGTGGGTGTGAGCACACCGGGGAACGTAGGCCGCGGATCTCAGAGCGCTCTGAAATCCCGTGGCTACCTTCCGTGGCATGAGCCATGACTGCCATGACTACCTCATCATCGGAGCGGGCCCCGCCGGCCTGCAACTCGCCTCCTTCCTGGAGCGGGACGGCGCGGACTACGTCGTCCTGGAGCGCGGCAGCGTTCCGGGCGCGTTCTTCACGCGCTTCCCCCGGCACCGCTACCTGATCTCGAACAACAAGGTGCACACCGGGTACGACGACCCGGAGCTGCGACTGCGGATGGACTGGAACTCCCTGCTGAGCGACGACCCGGAGCTGCTGTTCACCCGCTACAGTCCCCGCTACTTCCCGCCCGCCGACGACCTGGTGCGCTACCTGGCGGACTTCGCCGACCGGACCGGGGTGCGGGTGCGCTACGACACCGCGGTCCGGCACGTCACCCGCGACGCCGAGGGATTCACCGTCACCGACCAGGACGGGACCCGGTGGCGGGCGAGGCGCCTGGTGGTCGCCACCGGCATGCCCGTGCCGAACCTGCCGTCGGTCCCGGGCGTCGAACTGGCCGAGCGCTACGACACCATCGACACCGACCCGGCGGCCTACACGGACCAGCGGGTGCTGATCATCGGGCGGGGCAACTCGGCGTTCGAGACCGCCGAGAACCTGATGGAGAACGCGGCGGTCATCCACGTGGCCGGCTCGGGTTCGCTGCGCATGGCCTGGCGGACGCACTACGTGGGGCACCTGCGGGCGGTCTACAACAACTTCCTGGACAGCTACCAGCTCAAGTCCCAGAACGCCCTCCTGGACGGCCGGGTGCTGGACATCCGGCGGGACGCGGACGGCTACCGGGTCCAGTTCGCCTTCGAGCGCAACGAGGACGTGGTCAAGGACCTGCGCTACGACCGGGTCATCGTGGCGACCGGGTTCCGCTGCGACGTCTCGCTCTTCGACGAGACCTGCACGCCGGACCTGATGGTCGACGGCCGCTTCCCGGAGCTGACCCCCCTGAGCGAGTCGGTCAACGTGCCCGGCCTGTACTTCGCCGGGACGCTGATGCAGGGCCGGGACTTCCGGAAGGCCACGACCGGCTTCATCCACGGCTTCCGCTACATGGTGCGGGCCCTGTACCGGGGGCTGCGGCAGCGCCACCACCACGAGCCGTGGCCCGCGACGGAGTTGGGGGAGACCACGGAGCGGGCCGTGGACGCCGTGATCGGCCGGGTCAACCGGTCCTCGGCCCTGTGGCAGCAGTTCGCCGTCCTCGGCGACCTGCTGACGCTCGCCCCGGACGGCACCATGCGCTACGCCGAGGAGGTCCCCGTCGCCCACGTGCCGGACGCCGTCGCCGCCGGGGACTTCGGGGACGTCGAGGCGCACGCCGTGGTCACCCTGGAGTACGGCAAGGACCACGACCTCGTCGACCCCTTCGACGTGACCGCGGGCCGCGGGTCCCAGTACGACGTCTCCGGCCTCGACGGCCGCTATCTGCACCCGGTCGTGCGCTGGTACCGGCAGGGCGCGTTCGTCGCCGAGCACCACCTCGCGTCGAACCTGGAGAACGAGTGGGACAGCGAGGAGTACCACCGCGCCCCGCTGCGGGCGTTCCTCGCCGCCCGACGCGACGCGGTGGCCCCGGTGGCGCCGTGACCCTCGGCGACCTGCACGACGCGGCGCGCGCGGCGCTCGACCCCGTCCACTACGACTACGTGGCGGGCGGCGCGGGCGAGGAGCGCGCGCTGGCCGCCAACGGCCGGGCGTTCGACCGGTACGCGCTCCTGCCCCGCGTGCTGCGCGGCGCCGCGCGCCGGGACACCGCCGTGGACCTGCCGGGCGCCCGGCGAACGGCGCCGGTGCTGGTCGCGCCGACCGCGTTCCACCGGCTGCTGCACCCGGACGGGGAGCGGGCCACGGCCCGGGCCGCCGCGGCCGAGGGCGCCGTCCTGGTGACGGGCGTCGCCGCGACGACGGCGGTGCCGGCCGTCGTCGCGGCGGCCCGCGAGGCGGCCCCGGACCCGGCGGTGTGGTTCCTGCTCTACCCGCACCCGCGCCGCGAGGTCACCGGGGCGCTGGTGCGGCGGGCCGAGGAGGCGGGGTGTTCGGCCCTGGTCGTCACCGCCGACTCGCCGCTCCTCGGCCGGCGCACCCGGGACGTGCGCAACGGGTTCGACGACCTGCCGCCCGGATACGCCGCGGAGAACATGCGCGACCTGCCGGGGGCCGCGCCGGGCGCGCTGACCGACATCCCCCTGCATCCGGCGGCGTCCTGGCGGGACTTCGCCGAGACGGTGGACATGACCCCGCTCCCCGTCTGGATCAAGGGGGTGCTCCATCCCGCGGACGCCCGGCTGGCCGTGGAGCACGGCGCGGCGGGCGTGATCGTCTCCAACCACGGGGGCCGCCAGTGCGACACCGCCGCGGCGTCCCTCGACTGCCTGCCGGCGGTCGTCGACGCGGTCGCCGGCGCGGTGCCGGTCCTCCTGGACGGCGGGATACGCCGGGGCGGTGACGTGGCCGTCGCCCTCGCGCTGGGCGCGGCGGCCGTCGGCGTGGGACGCCCCGTGCTGTGGGGGCTGGCGGCCGAGGGCGAGGCGGGCGTCCGCGAGGTGCTGCGGACGCTGCTCGCGGAGTACGACCACACGCTCGCCCTGTGCGGCGGGCGCCGCAACGCCGACCTGAGCGCCGACATGGTCGTCCGCCGGGACCCGACGTGGTGAGCGGCACGCGGCGGCCCGCCTCGTGGTGGCTGCCGCGCGCGGTGGTGGCGTTGCGCGTACGCGTCTTCGAGAAGGTCAACGGCGACCGGGTGGTGACCCTCCCCAACTCCACGCACGGCCCCGAGGTGTTCGAGCGGGTGTACGCCCATCCCGCCGCGAACGGCCGGAGCGCGGGCGCGGGCCTGTCCGACCTGTTCTGGTACTGGCTCGCGCCGGGTCCCGAGGTGCACCAGGAGCACCTGGAGCCCGGTGAACGCTACGACGAGGTCGCCGCGACGACGCGCCGTATCCTCGCCGGCTCCTCCGCCGGACTCGCCGAGGCGGCCGGGCGGGCCGTCGCGGACGTCCTGGCCACCCTGCCCGGCACCCGCGTCAGCCTGGTGCGGCTGCGCGACCTGCTGATGCCCGCGTGGGCCGCCTTCGCCTACGAACTGGTCTTCCGCCGGCCGTGCCCGCCGCACGCCCGGGATCTGATCACCGCGCACGCCGACGACGTGATCAGTGCCCTGAAGTGCACCGGGCTGCGCCATCCGCGGCGAAGGGCACGGCTGACGGCGTACCTCCGTGAGCGCATCGCCGCCGGAGAGGTGCCGCACCGGCTGCCGGCCTCCCTGACGCCCGTCGAGCAGGCGCTGTATCTGCAGGGGACGTTCTTCAACACGGCGGTCGTCCAGCTCTCCGAGGCGACCGCGCACGTCCTGCTCGCCCTGGCCCGCCACCCGGGCGTGCAGCGCCGCCTGTCGGAACACCCCGACGACGACCAGTACCTGGCGCGGGTGATCGACGAGACGCTGCGCCTGTACCCGCTGTTCGGGATCGCCCACCGCATCACGACCGACGAGGTGCCGCTCGACGACACGACGGTGCTGCCGGCCGGGTCCGTGGTGTGCTTCAGCTACCCCGACTACCAGGCCACGGGCCACGAGCGGCCGGAGGAGTTCGATCCGGACCGGTGGTCGGACCCCGCGGTCAGGAAGGCCCGGTACATCCCGTTCGGGGTGGCGGCGAACCGTCCCTGCCCCGCGTGGCGCGTGTCCCCGATCGTCCTGCGCGTCGCGGTGCGCGAGGTGCTGCACCGCTTCCGGCTCGACTCGACGGCCTCGCACACCCGCTCCAACCCGCACCGCGCCCCCTGTCTGCTGATCCCCCTCGGGCTGACCCCCGGCCGGCGCCGGCTGGAGGCCGTGCGCCGGTTCGTCCGGCTGCGCGACGGCGTCGAGGACGTCACCCGGGGCGTGCGGCAGCTCGTGCTCGGCACGGCCATGGTGCTGCACGCCCGGCGGCTGCGCCTGGCGGGCCGGTACTTCGACGAACAGCGCTCCGGACGCTGTCCGGTCGCCCACCACAAGGAGAGCAGGGAGAGCAACGGATGAGCACCACGGAACTGGGCCCCGCCTTCTTCCTCGCGGTCGTCGTGATCCTCGCCGTCTGCCGGATCGTCAGCCGGCTGCTGCAGACGATCGGGCAGCCCCCCGTCGTCGGCGAGATGCTCGCCGGCGTGGTGCTGGGCCCGTCGGTCCTGGGCGCCCTGCTGCCCGGCGTCGAGTCCGCGCTCTTCCCCACCGAACTGCGACCGGTGCTCTACGTGGTGGGGCAGATCGGGCTCGTCGCGTTCATGTTCCACGTCGGCTGGGACTTCCGCGTGGACCGGCTCCGGGGGGTCGCCCGGTCGGCCGGGCTGGTGTCGGCGGCCGGGCTGGTGGTGCCGATGGTGCTCGGGGTGGCGCTCATCGCCGTCGTCGGCGAACGCACCGGCGCGCTCGCCCCGGATGTGTCGCTGACGGTCTCCGGCCTGTTCGTCGGCGTCGCACTGGCGGTGACGGCGTTCCCCATGCTGGCCAGGATCATCAACGAACGGAACCTGGCCGGGACCCGGTTCGGGGCCCTGGCCCTCGGTGCCGGAGCGGTCGACGACGCCGCCGCCTGGGTCCTGCTCGCCGGGGTCTTCGGCATCGCGGGCGGCAGCGCCGGAAAGGTCTCCGTGGCCGTCGCCGGTGGCCTCGGCCTGATCGCGGTGCTGGCCGTGGGCGTGCGGCTGCGCGACCGTACGGCGGTGCTCGCCGAGCGCACGGGCGCCGACCAGCTCCTGCTCGCCCTGGTCGCCGTGCTCTTCCTGATCGCCTGGTACACCGACGTGATCGGGCTGTACGCGGTGTTCGGCGCGTTCAGTCTCGGCGTCGTCTTCCCCCGCTCGTCCCGGCTCGACGACACGGTCCGGACACTGCAGCCGGTGGGAGCCGTCTTCGTGCCGCTGTTCTTCACCTACTCGGGGCTGAACACCGACTTCGCCCTGCTGGGCTCGGGTCCGGTCCTGCTCTTCACCGGGGGGTGCGTGGTGGTCGCGGTCGTCGGCAAGTTCGGCGCCTGCTGGCTGGCGGCACGGGTGGCGGGCGAGCCCGGTCCGGTCGCCCTTCGGGTGGGGGCGCTGATGAACGCGCGCGGACTGATGCAGCTCGTCGCCCTCAACCTGGGTCTGGCGGCGGGCATCGTGACGCAGGCGATGTTCAGCGCCCTGGTGGTCGTCGCCATCACGACGACCGTCATGGCGACACCGCTGCTCGCCCTGCTGGACCGGCGCGACCGGGTGCGCGCCGGTCGTCCGCGGGAGGCCGTCGCGGCGGGCGACCGGTGAAGGGGCCCGTGAACGACGGCCGGTGAACGACGGCCGGCGAACGAGGGCCGGCCCCGCTTGCGGCGTGGGCCGGCCCGGCCGGCTCAGCTCCCCCGCGTCAGCCGCCGCTTGTCCGGCTTCCCGGCCGCGGTGAGCGGCACCTCGTCGACGAGGGTGAGACGCGTCGGCGCGCAGGCCGCACCCAGTCGCGCGGTCACCAGCGCGCGAAGCTCGTCGAGGGCGGGTACGCGACCGGCCGCCGGGACGACGAAGGCGTGCACGGTCTCCCCCGTGGCGTCGTCGGGCGCGGCGACGACGTACGCCTCGCTCACCGCCGGGTGCCGGGCGAGCAGCCGCTCGACGGGGCCGGTGTGGTACACGTTCGCGTCGACGATGACCACGTCCCGGGTCCGTCCCGAGAGCCACAGCCGGCCCTGGGCGTCGAGGCTCCCGAGATCCCGCGTGCGGACCCAGCCGTCCACGAACACCTCGCTGCTGAGCCCGGGTCGGCCCCAGTACCCGGCCCCCTGCGACGGCGTGCGGACGAAGATCTCCCCCTCGGTGCCGGCCGGGACGGGGCGGCCGGACGGACCCCGGACCTCCAAGTCGACCGGGGGCACGCCGAGCGACCCGGGCGGGTCGGCGGGCGTGGCCATGGAGATCATGCCGGTCTCGGTCTGCCCGTACCCGTGGAAGACCACCGGGCCGAGCACCTGGGCGGCCTCCTCTGCCCGGCCCGGTTCCAAGGGCGAGCCGGAGACCATGAGCGCGCGCAGGGCACCGAGGTCGGCGGGCGCGGCCCGCAGGCCCGTCACGAGCCGGTTCAGCCGCCCGACCGTGACGACGCTCGCGGTCGCCCGGTGCCGCACGAGGGCCCCGGGCAGATCCGGCGGGTCGGCAGAGACCAGGACGCCCCCGGCGGCGAGGGCGAGCAGGCCGTACTCGAGCATCACCTGGCTGGCCAGGGTGCCGAAGACCAGGAACCTGTCCAGCCGCCCGGCCAGCTCCCGGACAGCCGGCGGCCAGTCCTCGGGCCGCAGCGTCCAGGCCGCCGTCATCGCCGCGTACGTCTGGACGCACGCCTTGGGGACACCGGTGCTGCCGCTGGTGTGGATGAGCCGGGCGACGTCCTGCGGGCGGGCCGGGACGCGGGGCCGCAGACCGTCGTCCGGCTCCGCCAGCAGTTCGTCGAGCGCAAGGACGAGGCCCGCCGGCCGGACATCCGCTGCACCGGGCCGGTCCGTGACCGCGGCCGTGACCTCGGCGTCGCGCAGGAGGGCCGCACGCTGGTGGTCCGTCATGCCGGGCCGCACCCCTACGACGCGGGCTCCGACCGTGTAGGCCGCGACGACGGCGGCGAACGCCTCGGGACCGACGCCGAGCAGCAGGGCGACGCCATGTCCCGGCCCGAGGCCGCGCTGTCGCAGGCCGCTCGCCACCCGCCGGGTCATGCCGAGCAGTTGCCGTCCGCTCACCTCCCGGCCGTCCTGTTCGAAGACCGTGCGGTCACCCGCCGCGTCGAGGAGGTCGAGAACTGCACCGGGGAACTGCTCCGTCATGGCGCTCCTTCACGAGACCGGCCGACCGCACACCACCGGCCGGACCCTAACCGCGCGGTATCAGAAGGCTCTGAGATGCGGGCCGGTCCGGACCGGCCCACGACGGCGCGGGCCGGCGCACGCAGCTTCCGGTGCGTACGCCGGCCGGTCGTGCTCGCCCGGCCCTGCAAGGCCGGCCGGGAAGGGCGGTGCCGCGGTTCAGCAGGCGCCGAGGTCCTCCCAGACGCCCCATTCGCCGGTGGTGCCGGGCTCCTCGCCCGTCACCCACCACTTGGCACGCCAGTTGTGACCGGCGTGGGAGACGGTCTGACCTCCGGTGTAGACGCTCCCGGCGCTCCAGGCCCCGGCGACGCAGTCGCCCGGCTGCTCGCCGCCGTCACCACCGCCGTTGTCGCCCCCGCCGTTGTCACCTCCGCCGTTGTCGCCTCCACCGTTGTCGCCCCCACCGCCGATGTTGACGTCGATGCAGGCGTAGAAGGCGTTGGCGGTGTCCGCGATGTTCCACACCGCGAGCACCTTCTGCCGCCCGGAGAACCCGCTGAAGTCCAGCTGGTGGCTGACCGAGGCGGGCGGAAGGGCGCCGCGTCCCTCGAACTGGGCGATCTTCCGGTCGCCGATGAAGTACTGCCAGTTGCTCGTGGCGTGCCGCGCCTCGATGGTCCAGGTGAAGGTGTGGCTGGTGCCGATCGGCGTGACCCGCCAGCCCTTGGAGTCGTCGTCCAGGTCGGCCCACCGCGGGTCGCCGCCGCTGCAGTTGCGCAGCCCCTTCGGGCCCTCGACGCTGGCCGGTTCCCACTTGATCTGCCCGCACTGCACCACGCGGTTGGCGCACTGGTCCTGACGGCTCCCCGGCGAGACCACCCAGCCGTGGGCGCTCGCCGTGGGTGCCGGCAGGCTCAGGGCCACGACGGGGGCGACCAGCGCTCCCACGGCGGCGGCCACTCTTCTTTTCATGCGCATGACATTTCCCTTCGGTCCACGTCGAACCAGCCTGCCCCGGCGTATGTACGACGTTGCCGATGAGGCAACACCGCGCCGCAGGTCTAGACCTAGGACATGCAGGTCTAGACCTTAGCGAAGGTGGAGGGCCCGTCAAGGGGGCGCGGCACCCCCAACTGGTGCACGGAAAGGGCCCCTTGTGCCCCCGCCGCCCGGTGTAGTGGGGTGTGCCGCATGAAGAAGAGAAGCATGGCGGCCCTGACCGCGATCCTGGTCGTGGTCCCCCTCGTGGCGGCGGCACCCGGTCAGCGGGTCCGGGCCGCCGAACCCGGACCCGGCGACCCGGCGCGATCCGCCGAGTCGGCACTCGTCCGCGGCGTGGACCTCGACACGGTGACCATCCCCGAACTGCAGGCACGCATGGACCGCGGGTCCCTGTCCTCGCTCCGGCTGACCCTCGCCTACCTGCGGCGGATCAAAGCCGTCGACCCGAAGATCAACGCGGTGCTGCGCACCAGCCCGACGGCCCTGGGCCAGGCCGTCGCCAGCGACCTCAGGCATCGCCTCGGCAAGTCCCGCGGCCCGCTGGACGGCATCCCCGTCCTGCTCAAGGACAACGTGAACACCCGGGACATGCCGACGACCGCCGGGTCCCTGGCGCTGGCCGGACGCCCGCCGGCCGCCGACGCCGACCTGGTGAAGAAGCTGCGGGCGGCCGGGGCGGTGATCCTCGGCAAGGCCAACCTGTCCGAGTGGGCCAACTTCCGTGCGGCGAAGCCGACGTCGGGGTGGTCGGCGGTGGGCGGCCAGACGAACAACCCGTACGTCCTGGACCGCAACCCCTGCGGCTCGTCCTCCGGTTCGGCCGCGGCGCTCGCCGCGTCGCTGGCGCAGGTGGCGATCGGGACGGAGACGGACGGCTCCATCGTCTGCCCCGCCGGGATGAACGGCGTGGTCGGCCTCAAGCCCAGCCTCGGCGTGGTCAGCCAGTCGGGCGTCGTGCCGATCTCCGCCGAGCAGGACACGGCCGGCCCCATGGCGCGCAACGTGACCGACACCGCGCTCACCCTCGCGGTGCTCAGCGGACGTGACACCGTGCGGGAGGGCGACGCGCCGAGCCTCACCGACGCGGCCGGCGGTGCCGGCACGCTGCGCGGCAAGCGGATCGGCCTGTGGCGGCTGCCGTCACTGGGAGCCGAGGTGGACGCCCTGATGACCCGCACCGCCGAGCGGCTCGGGGCGGCGGGGGCCGAGGTCGTCGAGGTGAGCCTGCCGTACCAGGAGCGCCTGGCCGAGCTGGAGTTCCCGGCGCTGCTGAGCGAGTTCCACCGGGACATCGACGCCTACCTCGCCACCCGCGAGGGACCGCGGAACCTGGCCGGGCTGATCGAGTTCAACCGGACGCACCCGCAGGAGCAGAGCTGCTTCGCCGGCCAGGAGCTGTTCGAGCAGGCGCTGGCCGCGCCGCCCACGACCGACCCGGAGTACCGGGCGATGCGCGCGGAGTTGACCGACCTGTCCCGGCGGTCCATCGACGAGGTCATGACCGAGCACGGCCTGGACGCCATCGCCTCCCCGGCCAACCCGCCCGCGTGGACGACCGACTGCGCGCGGGGCGACAACGACGTGATCCCGTCCTCGACCCCCGCCGCCGTCGCCGGGTACCCCTCGCTGTCCGTGCCCGCCGGGTTCGTCGGCGAACTGCCGGTCGGGCTGCTCCTCATGGCCGGCGACCGGCAGGACGCCGAACTGCTCTCCCTGGGCGGGGCGGTGGAGCAGCGCCTGAACGCCTGGCGGGCGCCCGGGTACCTGCCCACGACACCGTCCGGCACCTCCCACTGAGCGGACCGGCGGGCGCCACGTCGTGAAGCGGTACCCCGACGAGGTCGCCCGCCGGTGTGCAACTGACCTTCTCCTCGCCCGCGAGCAGTGATCTGCGGCTGCACCCTGCGTAGGTCCCCCGTGCGTTCGTGTCCGCTCCGACTACCGCAACGTACCGAGACAAACCCGGCATGCGGCGCCGACACGCACCTGCGGGCATTACCCCTATTTAAGGCAGCCTGCCGCGCGGCAGACAGCCCGGGAGCGGGCGGCCACGGAGGCGGGAACGGTGCTCACGCCTCCGCGACTTCGCCGTAGAGCTGGGAGAGTTCGGGTACGCCGTCCTCCGCCCAGGCGTGCCCGTTCGCCACCACGTCGAACTCCCGGCCGCCGGCGAGGCGGACGACCGGCTGGCCGTCGGCCCGGATGGCCCACGCGGCGCCGGCCACGGTGCGCACGATGACGGTGCCGAGGTAGAGACCCGCGTCGTTGCCGAGCCAGGTCAGGTTCTCCTCGTCACCGCGCCAGCGCGGCAGCATCTGGTCCAACTGCTCCAGCGAGAGCGCGGAGTCGTCGAGCCGGACCCCCTCCCGCAGCGCCTGCGCGCGCAGCAGATCGCACTCGGCGAGCAGGTCGCCGATGCCCTCCGCGTCGTGCACCCGGGGGTCTTCGCGCCGCTTGCCCAGGAAGGGGAAGTTCATACCTCCAGACTGTCATTCGTACGGCCATGTGCACCACAGGGCACGCGGAGGTGACGTGCGTGCGGGGAGCAAGGGCCGGTGCGGGGGCGGGTGCGGCTACAGGTCCAGGTCCACCACGACCGGCGCGTGGTCCGAGGCGCCCTTGCCCTTGCGCTCCTCGCGGTCCACGTAGGAGTCGGTGACCGCCTTGGCGAAGGGCTCGTTGCCGTACACCAGGTCGATGCGCATGCCGCGGTTCTTGGGGAAGCAGAGCTGGCGGTAGTCCCAGTACGTGTAGGGGTGGTCGTACTTCAGCGGGCGCGGCACCACGTCGGACAGGCCGGTGCCGCGCAGCGAGGCGAGGGCGGCGCGCTCGGCCGGGGTGACGTGGGTGGCGCCCTCGAAGGCGGCGCGGTCGTAGACGTCGTCGTCGGTCGGCGCGACGTTGTAGTCCCCCATCACGGCGAAGGGGCGGTCGCCGGCCGCGTCGCTCTGGACGGCGGCGCGCAGGGCCTCGAACCACTGGAGCTTGTAGGCGTAGTGCGGGTGCTCCACCTCGCGGCCGTTGGGCACGTACACCGACCAGACCCGGGCGGGGCCGCACGTGGCGGAGATGGCGCGCGGCTCCTGGGCGCCCTCGTAGCCGGGGTCGCCGGGCAGGCCCTTGACCACGTCCTCGATGCCCACGCGGGAGAGGACCGCCACCCCGTTCCACCGGCCGGTGGCGTGGACCGCCGCCTCGTAACCCGCCTCGCGCAGCGCGTCGAAGGGGAACTGCGCCTCGGCGACCTTGGCCTCCTGGAGGCACAGCACGTCGGTGCCGCTGCTCTCCAGCCAGGCCAGCAGCCTCGGCAGGCGGGCGGTGATCGAGTTCACGTTCCAGGTCGCGATGCGCATGTTCCCCAACCTACCGGGCGGCACTGACAACGCGGTCCCGCCCCGGGCGCCGGGGTCTCACAGCCGCGCCGAGTCGCCGGGCGTCAGCCGCAGGTGCTCGGTGCCGCCCAGCTCGCCGATCTGGCGGTCGTAGATCGGGCGGGCCAGGTCGGTCAGGAGCGCGTCGTGGACGTCGTAGGCGCGCTGCGGCCGGACCTCGCGGACGTAGTCGATCACTTCGGAGATCTTGTTCCAGGGGGCCATGACCGGCAGCATCAGCGTCTCGACCGGATGGTCGGGGACGGTGAGGGCGTCGCCGGGGTGGAAGACCTTGCCGCCGTCCACGAGGAAGCCGACGTTGGTGACGCGCGGGATGTCCGGGTGGATCACCGCGTGCAGCTCCCCGTGGACCCGCACGTCGAACCCGGCGGCGGTGAAGGTGTCGCCGTGGCCGACGGTGTGGACGCGGCCCGGGAACGCCGCCGAGATCTTCTCCGCGACCGACCTGAGCGTCCAGATCTCCGCCGCCGGGTTGTCCTCCATCGCGGCCCGCAGCCGCAGCTCGTCGAAGTGGTCCGGGTGCTCGTGGGTGACGAGGATCGCGTCCGCGCCGAGGGCGGCGTCCTCCTCGGTGAACCCGCCGGGGTCCAGGACGAGCGTCCCTCCGTCCTTTTCGAGGCGGACACAGGCGTGCGACTTCTTGATGAGCTTCATGACTCCATCCTGCCGCCGCGCGCCCGCTTCCCGCCCGAGGGGCTCACTCCGGTGGTGTCGTCTCCTCGCGGATGACCTGCTGGGCCACCCGGAACGCCCCGCTCGCGGCCGGTACGCCGCAGTAGACGGCCGCCTGGAGCAGTACCTCCTTGATCTCGGCCGGGGTGAGGCCGTTGCGCAGGGCGGCCCTGAGGTGGGGCGCCAGCTCCTCCAGGTGCCCGCCGGCGACGAGGGCGGTGAGGGTGACGCAGCTCCGCGAACGCCGGTCCAGGCCCGGCCGGTCCCAGATCTCGCCCCACGCGTACCGGGTGAGCAGCTCCTGGAAGTCCCCGGAGAAGTCGTCCGCCCGTGCGAGCTCCTGGTCGACGTGCCCGTCACCGAGGACCTCGCGGCGCACCTTGAGCCCGGCGTCGTACGGGTCGGGCCTGCCCTGCGCCTGCGGCGGCACGACGGGGGCCGGGGCGATCTCGGCGATGGGCGCGGTCTGCGGCGGAGCCGGCACCGGCTGGAGGGGCGCGGCGGCCGGACCGGGGACCGGGGCCGCCGGGGCCGCCGGGACCGGATGGGCGGTGGGGTGGGCCGGTACCGGCACGGGGACCTGGCCGGTGGACGAGGCGTCGTGGGCGGCCTGCCAGGCGCTGGTGAAGTGCCGCACCAGCAGGTCGGTGACGGCCGAGGGCTGCTCGACCGGGACCAGGTGGGAGGCGCCCGGGACGACGGCGAGCCGGGCGTCCGGGATCCCGGCGACCAGGGTGCGGGCCTCGGCGGGGCCGGTGACCTGGTCGTCGGAGCCGACGAGGACCAGCGTCGGGACGCCGACCCGGCCGAGTTCCCCGCGCACGTCGAACGCGGCGAGGGCCTCGCAGGCGGAGATGTAGCAGCCCGGGTCGGTGGTCCGGACCATCTGCACCGCCCACTCGGTGATCGCCGGCTGTGCGGCGGCGTACCCGCCGGTGAACCAGCGCTCGGGGGAACTGCGGGCGATGGGGTCGAGCCCGTTGGTGCGCACGATCACACCGCGCTGGCGGAACTCGTCGGCCGTGCCGAACCGGGGCGAGGCGGCGATCAGCGCGAGGGAGGCGAGCCGCTCGGGGTGGCGCAGCGCCAGCTCGATCCCGACGGCACCGCCGAACGCGCAGCCGGCGTACCCGAAGCGCTGCACGCCGAGCCCGTCGAGGGTGGCCAGCAGCCGCGTGGTGAGTTCCGCGACGGACCCCGCCGGGTGGGCCGGGGCGCCGCCGTGCCCGGGCAGGTCGTAGCGGAAGACCCGCCAGTGCTGCGACAGTTCGGGCACCTGCCGGTCCCACATGTGCCATGTGGTGCCGAGAGACGGCCCCAGGATCAGGACTGGTAGGTGTTCCGGCCCGTCAAAGCGGTATTGCAGCGTCTCGGTCTTGCCTTCGGTCACGGGTTCACACCTTCATCTGTCACGATCTGTCACACGCCCCCTGCGAGACCTCCCCATGCCTCCGCCGCGGGAAGCAGGTCCGCCACGTCCGGCTTCACGTGCCACTTCTTCGTCGTCTTCACGTTCGTGTGCCCGGCCCACCTGGCGAGCAGGTGATCCGGCACCCCGTTGTCGGCGAAGTACGTGAGGCAAGACGCCCGAGCATCGTACAGACGGACCCTGCGGAGGCCGTTTGCGTCCATTGTTCTGCAGGCCCGCGGGGGAGGACGCTGTCCTGCTGGGCGCGGTCGAAGCGGTGGCTCTCGTCGACGCGCAGCCGGTGTCCCGGCCGGTCGGTGGCGAGCGCAGTGAGTTGTGTACAGGGCATGGGCCGGTGTCGGATCAGCCACTGGTGGGCGCGCTGGAGGTGCTCATCGGGGACTCGGGCGGTCGCGTCGTGGCATCCGTTCGACGACCAGGTCGTAGGAGTCCTCGACCACGTCGGTGACGAGGCGCTTGGTGACACCGGGTCCCGGCCCCAGCGTGATCCAGTGGCGTTTGTCGAGGTAGCGGCCGGGCGTGATCGAAGCGTGCGCGTGCACGTGGGCACGGGCGTGCTCGGGTTCGCACTTGACCGTGATGATCTGCTCGTCCGGGTCGTCGGTGACGATGAGGAACACCTTGCCCGCGACCTTGTACACGTCGAGCTGAGGGGTGAAGGGGGCGTGAGCGGCTGACGTCGGGCAGGGCGAGGGCCGCCTCGCGGGCGGTCTCCTGGAGCCGGTCGCCTGCCGCGCTCACCGGGACGCCCGCGTGCCGTCGGCGTAGGGGTGCGGGTCGACCGGCTGCTCGGCCTTGGGCAGGTGAGCGACGACAAGCCGGGAGGACTCGGTGACGAGCTCTCGGACGAGCGATTCGTCCACGCCGTCCCCGTCCTCCAGCGTGATCCAGTGCTTCTTGTCCATGTGGTGGCCCGGGGTGATGTGGCTGTTGTGTTCCCGCAGGGCCAGGGCCTCGCCGGGCTCCGACGTGAGGATCACGACAGGACGCCAGGGGGCCTCGGTCATCAGCATGGACACCTTGCCGCGCACCTTGAGAACCTCCCAGTCGTCCCCGAAGGGATGCCCCGGACGGGCTCCGGGAAGCTCCTGCGCGCAGTCGGTGGCGGTCTCGTGCAACGTCATGGGGAGTTGTCCTCCTTGAAGTGGTAGCGGGCTGCGGCGCCGAAGACCGTGGCGTGCGCGCCCCGCGGTCGCGGCGGCACAGTCCATCCTTGCCCGGAAACCGCCGAGAAGGGGCGAAAGGCTGCGGACGCATAAGGGGCGACAAGCGGCATTCGGGCTCGAATGGCCGACAGGACCGGCCAAGGTCCCTTTGTGTGGTTTGCAGCCCCCGATCGGCACGCCCGTCGGGCTGGAGGTGAGCACCGTGGAGGACTCTTCGCCCAGCACGACGACTGGCCGTGGTGCCGGACTCGTCCAGCGCCGCGTCGAGGCACTGCGGCACAGGAGGGGGCCGAGGTGCAGACCCTCGTCCCGCCAGCTCGATCCGGGCGCAGGGGCGCGGCCGGCCGGGCGGGTCCCGGGTCTCCACGCGTGAGCGCACAACCCGGATCGCACGGGGCCGGACCACGCCTCCCCGGTTGAGTGAACGGCACGAGAAGGGGCAGGTGAGGGAGGATTTTCCTGCCAAGGTCTCCGTATGGGAACCCCCACACTCGAACTCGCCGTCGGAGTAACCTCCGCGTCTCTGGACAGAGGGCTGGAGCAGTTGCACGCCCGTCACAGGGAGCTGCTGCGAGGTGACCACAGCGAGGTCATGTCCGGCGTCCGGTACTCCCTCAAGTGGGACCTTCGGAAACCGCCGAGGATCTCCCTGGGCGCTCCCGACGCCGCTCGCTGGCGGAAGACCTGGAAACAGGGGAGCGCCAGCACGCTGCCCTCCTCCGGAGTGGTCCAGTTGGTGATGCCGGAGTTGTGGCTCCAGTGGGCTGCGGAGGGCGGTTCGTCCCGTGAGCTGAGCTGCAGCGTGGCGGTGCCCGCCGGTCTGCTGGCCGTCGACGGCGGGGTCCGGGTCGATCCGCTCGGGGTGTGGATGGAGACTCCCCCGGCCGACAGCAACGACCGGACGGTCCTCAAGAGAGTCCTCGTCCCCCGACTCCTCGAACGGGGTGGGGACCTGCTGAAGGCGCTCAGACTCCCCGCCCAGCAGTTCCTGGGCCAGTCCGTGGACCTCACGCCCGTCCTGGTGGACGTCACCGACAGGTACCTGGTCGTCGCCACCGGGTCGCGGCCGGACCCCTCCTCGGGCTCCGCGGTCGACTGGCCCACCGGCAAGGAGGTCTTCTGCCTGGTCGCCCCCGCGCTGGTGAAAAGGCTCGTCAACGCGGCCGCGCAGCAGGAGGCGGACAAGCACGAACCCGTCGTCGACGTCGACGAGACGCTCACAGGGGTGCTCCAGGCCACGCTCAAGGCGTATTTCCGCGGGCTCAAGGATCTTCGGGTCGACGCCCGGGATCCCACCCGGCTCACCGCCGGTGTGGACGTCGCCTGGAAGGGCGGCGTCTCCCTCTTCCCCATCGCCCCCGGCGAGGGCTGCGCGCTCGTCGAGGCCACCCAGAACATGTGACGAGGAGCGTGCCCGCGTGACCCGAAGCGATCTCGTGGTGGCCCTGGGACAGGACACACTCAACGACCTCCTGCGCAGCTCGGCGTCCCGTCCCGGAGTGCGCGACGCCCTCATGGCCGGCACGCTCCAGGTGCCCGTCGGTGACCGGAGCGTCCCGCTCGAGTGGTCGCTGGGAGAGCCGCCGGTGCTGTCGCTGCACGACCCCACCGACGACGAGTGGCGGGCGGCGATCGGCCCGCGCGGCGCCTCGCCCCGCCGGGTGGGAGGCGCGTTCACCGTGCTGCTCCCCCGGCTGACCGTCAGCGGCCCGGGCATCAAGCGGGCCACTCGAAGGGTGAAGGTCCTGTGTCTGCTCGCCGCGGGCTCCGGGACGCTCGGCATCACCCCGCTGGGTGCCGAACTGGACCTGCGGCACGTCCCGGACCCCAGCGACCGGGCCGTCTACCGGCACATCGTGGTACCCCGGGCGCTCCAGGCCGCACTGGGTCCGCTGGGCCGTACCGCACTGCCCCGTGTCAGCGTGGCGGGACTCTCCTTCGGCGACTTCGCCCTCACCGCCGGAGCCGGCATGGTGGTCGGCGCCGCGAACACCGACGACCGGCCTCCGGCCCCGGCTCCCGATCCCGTCGCCCTGTTTCCCCGGGCCCCCGCGTTCGAGGTGCTGCTGTCGCGGCCCGCGCTCGAACGCGCGGCCCGCGCCGCCGTGTCCGGCCTGACCGGCCGCTCGCAGAGCGTCGGCGGAAGCTCCGGTTTCGGGATCGGGCGGGCCCAGTACGAGGGCCGGGTCCACGTGAACGCCGCCGACGTCCGCGTCGCCGGCAACCCGCTGGACCTGGACGTCGACATCTCCCTGGCCGTCCACGCCGAAGCCGGGATCGACCTCTTCCAGGACATCGGGGAGGCCCTCAACCACGCCGCGGAGGGCATCGGCCGCGCTCTGTCCAGCTACTGACGGCACACCTGCCCCTCCGCACCCGCCCCCATGGAGTCTCGTGTCCGACATCGGCATCTCCTACAACGCCTCCGTCCTTCCCGAACCGCTGCGCGTACGCGTCCGGCTGCACCTGACCGGCACCACGGTCCGGGCGACGCTGGAAGACGTCCCCGGCTTCGTCACCACCCTGCGCCCGGTCGGCAACGTCGGCGAGCAGATCCTCTCCGGTGTCGCCTGGCCCGTGGCCCAGACCCTCGGGATCCTGCTGCCCCAGGTCGGGAACCGGCTGCTCGCGGGCCAGTCCTTCGACCTGCTGCCGCTCCCCGCGCCACCGCCCCTGCGCCTGAACGGCCAGACCCTCACCCCCGTCCTGGACAACCCGTCCCTGAGCAGTCGCGACGGCATGCTCAGATTCACCGCCTCGCTCCGCCTGGCCTGACCCCCGCTCGCCGAAAGAACAGGACCCGTACATGGCACTCATGGACTTCAAGACCATCACCGTGCCCGACCCCCCGGAGGTCACCGTCCGGGCCGGCACCGCGCCCGACGGGAAGCTGACTCTCAAACTGGTGGACCTGAAACTCTCGGACGTCTCCTTCCTCCCGTTGAGCGTGGCCGCCGTCCCGGTCGGGATCCTGTCCATGCTGCTGTCGAAACCCACCGCCTCGGCCGTCAGGGAATTCTTCACCGACCAGACTCTCGACGTGCCGCTCCCCCAGCCCCTGGGAACGTCGTTCCCCGCCGGTGACACCGAGGTGAAGGTGCGGCTCGACCAGCCGGAGCTGGGCTCCCACAACGGGATGCTCATGATCAGCGGCACCGCGTCCGTCTCCTGACCCATCCCGCACCGCACCCTTCCCAGGAGCCCTCTCCGTATGAACGACCCTCACGTCTCCCCGGACGGCGAGCCCTCCGCCGCCGAGCCCCTCCGCCTTGCCGACACACCGGGCTACCCCCTGGCCCGCGGTGTGGACACGACCGACATCGACACCGTCCCCTACGACACCGGCGCCCTGAGCATCCGCTTCGGCGACCTCGCCCTGCAGCCCCTGGCGGCACCGGCGGCGGTGTCCAGCGAAGTCCTGGGGGAGGTCACCAAGGTCACGTACCGCATCCCGGCCCTGTCGCTGACCGGCCGTTACGCGCTCGACGCGCGGCCGGACGAGATCAGCGCGATCGACGCCGGCGGCAACCCCTTCCAGCCGCTGACCGCAGAGCAGCAGGAGCCGACGTTCCCGGCTGCCCCCGCACCCCATACGCCGCCCGACGAGCAGACCCAGGAACGATGGCACGGGCGGGCCCGCGCGCACCGCGACGCCCTGATGCGGACGGAGAACGGCAGGAAGCTGCTGGTCGAGTACGGGAAGCACAACGACACGTACTGCGAGGTCTTCGCCGGCACCGACAGTGTCAGCAAGGCTCTGAGGAAGACGTGGAGGACCGGCGGCGTCACCCGCCGCATGGCAGAGCACACCTACTCCGTCACCGATCCCGGCACTCCCTCTGGTCAGCAAGAACCGGTCAACGAGTGGACCGACGACGAAAGCGGTGTCTCTTACAACGGCCATGCCTGGAGTCAGCGGACCCTGCTGGTCACGACCCTCATGACGAAGGCCGGCAGCCGCAGGCGCAAGGGCGACGACCACAACGCCGAGCGCTACGAGGCGGCGGCCGAAGCCGCCGAGTCCTTCAGCCTCGAAGTGCAGCAGACCGGCAACGCCGGCGAGGACACGACTCCCCTGACCCAGCAGCAGGTGTACCAGACGGTCGAGGACCACTCGGGGACGGTGTCCCCGCCGTCCGCGGAGGCCATGGCGCGCTACCAGCCGCCCGCCGGTCCGGAGGAGCTCATGGCCCGGGAAGCGCCCGGCGCGACCGCCGGGGCGGAGCCCGACGGCTGGGTGGCACTGGGCGCACAGGACCACGCGGTCATCGAGAACATCCACCGGGCCTTCTACCACCAGGAGGCCGCCGAAGCCGGCCCCGCTGACAACACGCTGCACCTGGGGCGGGTCTCGGCACGGCTCGAGGACGTCCGGATCACCGTGAAGCTCCCGGCCGGGCCGGGCGGTCTTCCCACCGAGCCGGAAGACGTCGAGGTCGTCCTGCCGGAGTTCGATCTCAGCGTGCAGGACGAGCACTGGGAGGGAAACGCCGGGGCGGTGGCCAAGGAGCGCCTCGCCGGCATGTCCTTCCTCCTGGGGCTGCTGCGCGACTCCACGGCCGAGACGCTGCGCCACAGCGTCCTCGCCGGCACGCCCGGGTACACACCGCCCACCGAGGGGGCCTGACCGGTGCTCATCCTCGACAAGGGCACGGCCCCCGAGGACGTGGCCGGGTCCGTCTGGGCGGAGCTGCTGGCGGAAGACCTGGTCCGCTACGAAGCGACTCTGGAAGAGGCGCTGGAACCCCAGCGGGAGTACCTCAGCGAAGCCGAGTACACCGTCTACCGGCGGGGCAAGAGGCTGCGCCCGGCGGTGCTGCTGCTGGCCGCCCGCATGGTGCACGGGCCCACCCCGCTGCCGGCCAAGGTGCTTCAGGGCGCCGTCTCCCTGGAAATGCTCCACGTCGCCACCCTCATCCACGACGACGTGGTGGACGACTCCATGCTGCGCAGGGGAATGCCGTCGGTGAACGCCGCCCGCGGACCGGGCACCGCGGTGATCGTCGGCGATCTGCAGTTCGTCCAGGCGGTGCGGGGCTTCGTGGACGCCATCGACCACGACCGAGACATGGCACTGGTCAAGCTGGTGCTGGACAGCGCGTTCGACACCTGCCGCGGTGAGCTGGACGAGCTGCACACCGACCTCTCCCAGGAGCCGGCCGCCCTGGTGAACCGCTACTGGCAGACCGCGGACCGCAAAACGGCCGTCCTGTTCGGGCTGGCCGCCGAGGCCGGGGTCGTCCTGGCCGACGGGCGCAGCAGTGACGCACGCCGGGCCGGCTTCTACGGACGTGGGTTCGGCCGCGCCTTCCAGGTCATGGACGACTTGTTCGACCTCGCCCGGGCGGAGGCCGCGTCCGGCAAACCGTGCGGGGTGGACCTGCTGCGCGGCCGGGCTTCCCTGCCGTTGATCTACGCCATGGCCGAACTGGGTCCCGGCCACCTCGTGAGCCGGGTCATGCGCGGGGAGCTCGCCGGCCCGTCGGCGCTGGCGCGGGCCGTCGCGCAGGTCCGTGCGGGCGGCGGCTTCGCCCGTGCGTACGCGGATGCCCGCACCCAGGCGCTCGACGCCCTGGAGTTCCTGCGCCCCTTCCCGGACAACCTCTACCGCCGGGCCCTGCACGACCTGGCCCTGCACGTGGTGGACCGGTCCCCCTGAGCCCAGCACCGCCACGCCGCCCGCCCAGCTTCCAGACCTGGCCCGCCGTCTCCGGCAGGACCAGGCATCCCAAGCCCGCGACAGGGAGACACCATGGGAACCGCCCTGGTCAACTTCGTCTACACCACCATGAAGAAGCGGTTGAACAATCCGGGCAGCCGCTACTGGCTGCCGACCCTGCTCAAGGAGGTGAAGGCCCCCGACGGCGGCACCTTGACGCCGCTACGGGCAGCGGAGTGGAAGCTCGGCCCGATCGGGGGCGAGCAGGGCACACTGGTGGGCGACACCATCGCCAAGGCCTGGTGGACGGCCGTCGCAGATGCCTTCGACGACGCCCAGGAGCGCGAGGACGAGTCGAAGGACCTGCCCGAGGACCTGGACGCCTTCACCCCCCGCCGAAGTGAGGCCAACCCCCTTCCCACGCTGTCCTTCTCCTCGGTCGAGATCCACCACCTCCCCAACGCCGCCGTGGGAGAACTCACCGGACTCACCGAGGACTCCGACGGCTACCGGGGGTCCGTCCGCATCACTCTGGGGGCCCACCACTGCGGTGAGTGGAAGGACCGCGACCAGATCAGGATCAAGACCCGCTATCTGCTGTGCCAGGAAGTCGTCGCCGCGGACGACCCCGACGACGACTCGACCGGTCCCCTGCCCCCGACGACAACGGTGGCGCGGGGACTGAAGGGTGTGAGCTGGCCGAAACAGGTGGTGGAGGGCCGCGGAACGCTCGAACTCACCGCCCGGGACCTCGCCTTCGACGTCCAGGTCGCCCTCCACGTCTCGGGCCGGGGCCCCGGCCGGACCCTGGCGGCCCGCG
The DNA here is from genome assembly GCF_003112575.1 of Streptomyces ardesiacus. Lineage (GTDB taxonomy): Bacteria > Actinomycetota > Actinomycetes > Streptomycetales > Streptomycetaceae > Streptomyces > Streptomyces ardesiacus. The sequence continues at coordinate 181,197 of NZ_BEWC01000001.1, read as the reverse complement.
TGGACTCCATCAGCCTCGCGGCCGGTGTCACCCCCACGTTCTGCCTGGACGGGAAGGACCTGACCATCGAGGACGAATGGACCGACCCCAAGTTGATCGAGAGCTGGAAGCGAGCAGCCCTGAAGGCGGTCAACAGTCCGGACGCCGGCAGGGAACTCCGGGCCGCCATGGAGGCCGCCCTGTCGGACCCGGGGCAGCGCGACGAGTTCTCCATGGTGGTGACCCAGCAGCTTGCAGCCGCACTCGACGGGGTGCTGGGCCCGGTGTCCACCGGCGCCCTTCCCGTCGAAGGATCGGACACCCGACCGGGACCGGTGGAGCAGTACCTGTTCGACAGGGTCCGGCACGCGGTGAACTCCCCCACCTCCTCCTTCTATCCGCCGGCCGTCATCCACTCCCTGGACGACCCGGTGCTCGTCCCCTACCGGATCCCGCTCCTCGACCTGGGCCCGCAGTCCGTCAAGGGCATCGAGCTGAGCGCCGTCCGCCTCCACGACGTCACCGTGCACGGCCTGCCCAACCTGCTGATTCCCCCGGAGGACGCGCGGCTGACAGCCGACGGCATCGACCTGACGCTGAGGCTCGGCCGTATCACGGACCGGCCCGACATCCCGGGCACGCAGGGAGCGGACGGCTCGCCGCTCCGCGTGCCCGAGCCCCCCTTGGTCCTCACCGGCCGGTTCGAGGCGGACTTCCCCCCGAGTGGCGAGGACGAGGACGACGTCCTGAGCGGGACGTTCAAGGCATCGCTCACGCGGCCCTCGCTGGCGGCGGGACTTGTTTTCAGCGGGCCCGACGCCGACGCGCTGGAGATCTCCCTGCGCTCGCTCGACCTGGAACTCACCGCCGAGGAAGTGACGGTGGACGTGACCACCGGTGACCTCTTCAGGGAAGTGATCCGCAGTCTGTTCAACTCCACCCAGGTCAAGACGGTCCTCCTCCACGGGATGCGCGAGCGCACGGCCGCGCGGAAGGACGAGATCGCCGCCGGGCTGTCCACCGCCGCACGCGGCATCATCGCCGCCCACCTCACCCAGTAGACCCCGCCCCGGCCGACGTGCGGCTGCGCGCCGCCCCCTTCCGCCCCGCCGCGTCCCGCGGCAGAACCTCCGGGATCCCCATGCACGTACAGGAACTGGACGCCCTCCTCACCCGACGCACCACCGACCGCACCATCAGCCTCAGCAGCGACGACTTCGGCTGCGCCGCCGCGCCCCTGGTGACCGAGTGGCTCGACGGCACCCTCACGGTCACGGGAGTGCGGCGCAGCACCCGGCCCGACGGGACCGTCGTCCTGGACGGAACCACCAGCCTGCTCGGCGTGAAGGACCGGCCGGTCACCGGTATCGAGATCGGCCTCGACCCCGCCGATCAGCGGCCCTCCCTCTACCTTCCCTTCGCGCTCCCCACCACCTGGAACTTCCCCGTCTCCTTCCCGGAGACCAAGGACAGCGGTCTGGCCCGGCTCGGCTTCGCCACGGAACCGGAGTTGCTCCTCAGCTCCACCGTCCGGCCGGCGGCCGACGGGCGCCCCTCTCTCCTCCCCGGCCTGACCTTCCACGGCTCCACGGTGAGGACGCCGGACGCCGCGGAGTGGCTCGGCGAGTTGCTCGCCCTCGCGTCGGGCGCCCTCTCACTCACCGGCCCCATCACCCGCACGCCCGGCCCCAAGGACAAACGCCGTGCGGACATCGCGCTGGCCTCGCCCCCGCGGGGCGCCGGCGTGCTGGGGGCGTCCTTCCGCGTGTGGGCCGGCTCCCGCACCACCACGGCCGCCGACGGCACCAGCACCGTGGCCTACCCGGTGCGCCTGCGCGCGGACCTCACCCTCGCCCCGGGCACGAAGGCGACCGTCGGCGCACCGCTGCCCTCGGGGACCGAGAAGGTGACCCTCACCGCGGAGGTGCTGCCGAGCGAGCCCCAGCCGACGGCGTCCCTGGCCTCCTGGGACGGCAGCGGGAGCGCGCTGCGGCAACTGACCGACCAGGGCTTCGGGCTGGGCGACAGCGTGTTGCTCACCGAGCTGGGCCTGGTCATCGACCCGGACAAGCTGAGGGAAGGACTGACCGAGGCGGTGACCGAGGTCACCGTCAAGGCCAGTGCCAGGCCCACGGTCGCCTGGACGGTCGCGAAGTCCGTCGAGGTGACCGAGGTGGGCGCCGAGCTGACCGTCACCCGCCCGCTGACCCGCAAACGCGGTGCCACCGTGACCGGGTACGGCACGTTCACCGTCACCCCGGCGCTCCATTTGACCGCCAGTGCGCGCATTCCGCCCGGCACTTTCCAACTGGCCCAGCACAAGGACACCACCGCGAAGCTCGCCGACGTGCTCGCGGGCTTCATGCCCTCCGTGCCGGTCGGCCCCGACCTGACGCTGAGCGAGTTCAGCGGCTCGGCCACCCCCAAGACCGGCGAGTACTCCCTCACCGCCAAGGTCGCCACCTCGTGGTCCCTGTCGCTGGGAGCGGCCGAGGTGGAGCTGACCGGGGGCACCCTGAAGCTCGACCGGAAGAAGAAAGAGAAGAAGAAGGAGGAGAAGGAAAGGAAAAAGGAAAAGGGAGAAGAGGGAGGGGAGAAGCAGGGTGAGAAGGAAGAGGAGGGGGCAACCGCAGACGACCCGACGGATCACCCGGACTCCTCCCACGAGGTCACGGGTACGGTGTCGGCCACGGCGAAGCTCGGCGCCGCAGGCGGCGACAGGACCGTCGACTTCACTGCCACCTGGACCCTCCCCCAGTCGTTCGCCCTGGAGGGGACCTTCCCCGAGATCGAACTGACCGAACTGCTCAAGCGCCTGTCCTGCCCGCTGGAACTGCCCGACGGGACTCCGGCGGTCGTCCTCAAGAAGTCCAAGGCCACGTTGCGCGCGGGCAAGGCCATGGCCGGGCAGCCCGCCGCGGACGTGCACTACGAACTCGGCCTGTCCACGAACGTCACGTTCGGAACCCGCACACAGCACCCCCTGACACTGACCGGGAAGGCCGGCCGGTCCGCCGAAGGCACCTTCTTCGCCGCCGCCCTCTGGCAGCGGGACTGGTCGTGGTCGCCCAAGGACGTCGAGGGCTGGGGCGACGTCCTCGGCGTCCTCGGCGACCTCACCTTCCGCAAGTCGGGCCTGGCCATCTGTACCGCGGACGGCGTCACCCTGGACGCCGACGCCAAGCTGCCCGACACGTTGCCCAGGACGCTGGGCCGCGGGCTGACCTTCTTCACCGAAGTCGGCTACGGGGAACCGCTCGCCTTCCTGCGGCAGATCTTCCCGGACACCGAGGGGATCCGGCTGCGGGCCCGGCTCACCCGCTCCATCGCCGACTCGGAGTTCACCGCCGTCATCGGCGAGGAGGACACCGGTAGCGGGTTCGGCGCCCTCAGCCTGACCATCGTGCCCAAGGACCGGAAGATCCAGCTCTCCACCAGCTTCCTCCTGGACCTCTCGGCCTTCGGGTCACCGTCCGGGACCAGCCTGCGATTCGTCGCCGCCGGTGACGTGGCGAAGACGGACATCGGCTGGACCTTCAGCCTCGGCCTCGTCCTCAGGGCAGAGGAGGCCGGTGGCCCGGCCCTGCCCGGGCAACCCACCCCCCAGCAGCTCTCCGTGGTCACTCTCGACAGGCCCGGACACATCCTGCTGCCGACCACGGACCCCACGCCCACCACAGCCGTCGTCCCGACCACCAGGGGGATGCCCGGGGACCTGCCACTGGCGCCGGTGTCGAAGCAACGGTCCGTCTGGCGCAACGCGTTCGGCATCGAGGGCTTCGACATCGCGTACTTCTACCTGGAGATGCGCTACGGCACCGACGGGTTCAAGCTGGGCGGCGGCGGCTCCGTCGACATCGGACCGGCCTCCCTCGAACTGGCCGTGCACGGCAGAGTCAGCCCTCCCTCGGTCAGTGCCTTCTACTTCTCCCTGACGGGGACATCCCCGGAGCGCGGGGTGACGGTCCTCGATCTGGTCAAGATCGTCGCCCCGGACCCGCCGCCCGCCCTGAGCCCGCTGGACTCGGTGGTCGTCCGGGAAGTCGCCCTGTGCGCCGTCGCCGACCCGGACGGCTGGACCAACAGGGCTACCGGGCAGAACTGGGCGCCGGGCTTCTACGCCAGGGGTGATGTCGCCTTCGGCACCAACACCTGGCAGTTCCAGGTACGCATCCAGCCCACCGGCCTGTACGTCAGCAGCCAGGTGCGGGAACCCATCGAACTGGGTGGCGTCTTCAAGTTCGCCGGCAGGGACGGCATCACAGGCCCGCAGTTCCTGCTCGACACCGGAGACCTCAAGGCGGGCCGGCTTCCGGAGAAGATCTTCTACCTCTCCGGAAGTCTCTCCCTCCTCGGCCACCAGGTCCTCGCCGTCGAGGCGCTGCTGGAGAGGGGCGGATTCGCCTTCGATCTCGCCGTGGACATCGTCGCCGTCCGGGTGGGGGTCCACTGCCGCCTCAACGAACAGGGGTTGAAGGCCCGGGCCCGTGTCGACCTCGGCTTCGACATCACCCTCCCCCGCGACGCCCAGATCGCCGGGATCCCCCTGGGCGCCGGCCTGTTGGTCGGGGTGCGCGTGGGCGGTGAGATCGAGGTCGATGTCGCCTCGGGGGCGATGGTCCGGCTCAGCGGCGCGTTCTCGCTCCGGGCCCTGGACACCACGCTCGTGTCCACCGAAGCGGAACTGAGCTTCGGCATCCGGTCCTGGAACGACGTGGTCAACGTCCTGAAGGAGGACCCGGCCAAGGTCCTGGAGAAGGTGGCCACCGACGTCTGGGAGACCGCCAAGAACTGCGCCGTCACCACGGCCGGCGCACTGATGTGAGCACCCCCGCCCGGGCGGTCAGCAGTTCGGTGGCCACGCCCTCCTCCCCGGCCGCCGCGGCCCGGTCGGCCGCGGCGGCCAGCAGGGCGGCGGCCCGGGCGAGCACCCGGCCCACGGCCTCCGCGCATCCGGCCTCCTCGGAGCCGTCCTGCTGCGCGTCTCCGAGGACGTACCCGGAAACGTCGTCGCGGCCGGGGCGGCGGGCCCGCTCGTCCCACCGGGCCCGCCCGGCGGCGGGCAGTTCCCACCACACCGCCGAGCGGATCCCCGCGACCGCGTCGCGCCGCAGGTCCGCCGCGTCGTCCACCAGCCGCCACGCCACGGCGAAGTCCTCCACCAGCGACGACCACCCGGCCTCCGTCCGGCCGCCGGTCTCCAGCAGCCGGGGCAGCAGGGTCCACAGCGCGGCCTGCTCACGGGCGAGGGAACAGTAGGAGTCCAGGTCGGCGGGCGTCCGTCGTGCATGCGTGGCGCACAGATACCGCTCGGTGTGCCGGGCCACCAGCCCGGGGTCGGCACCCCAGGCGGCACACAGCTCCGCCGCGTCCTGCTCCAGGCACCGCCACAGTTCGGTGCGCAACTGCAACGCCGCCAAGTCGGGGGTGAGTTGGCGGTCCGTCAGGTGGTCGTCCCACAGATGGAGCAGCAGCGCGGCGGCGTGCAGTCGCTCGGCGTCCGGATGCCCGGCGGCGGGCACCCAGTGCAGGAAGGACCACACCGGCGCGGGGAACAGCACGAACAGATCTCCCTGGTCGGCGGTCCGGGTCCGGCCGTGTCGGCCCAGCAGGGCGGCGACGTCCTCGGCCAGGGGACGCGGCATCCGGCTTACGACCTCCCGCACCCGGCCGTGCAGGCGGCGCCGGAGCGCCGACACCTCCGGTGTCTCCAGCACCGCACCGAAGCCCGGGGGCGGTGGGACTACGGAGGCCGGGGGAAGGAACCCGCTCACCGGCCGCTCCCCCGGCGGGGTCGCGCCCCCAGGATCCCCCGCGGGTCGAGTACCGAGGCGACCTGATCGAGCAGCAACCGGCTCCCTTCGTTTCCGGCGTCCCCCAGGTCGTCGCCGATGACCGGCCGGCAGGGGTGGACACCGATGCGCGCGCATCTGCGCACCAGTTCCCGGCGGCACTCCAGCGCCCGCGCGTCGGCTCCCGGTTCGTCACGGTCCCAGAAGAGCCCGGTGACACAGCGCAGGTCCCGTGCGCCGAGGCGGAGGGCGAGACAGGGTTCCATGCCCCGGTCCGTCATGATCCGTTCCACCAGCCGCAGAACGGTGTCGGTCCGGGCACCCGACATCGGGAGCTGGGGAGTGAACCAGAGGACTCCGCAACGGTCCCGGTCGGGGTCCCGTTCCCGACCGGCCGGAACGTACAGCGGTCCGCCGGGTTTGTGCCGGTAGGCACTCGCCAGGCCCGGGGCGCTGTCGTACCGTGCAGCGCCTTCCGGCGGCCCGGGAGCACCCGGGGCGGCGGCGTGCCCGGTCACGTCGTCGCTGTCCCAGTGGTCGGCGTACGGGGCGAAGGCACGCAGCACGGATTCATACCGCAGGTCCAGCGCCCTGGGGTCGTCGGCCCACAGCTCGGCGTACCCGGTCCACGGCCCGCCGAGGTGCTCGGGCAGCCGGCTCCGCGGCGCGGGCAGCACCTGTGCCGCCAGCCGGGCCCGGTTCCACAGGCTCACGGCCACACCGCCCGGTGTCCGTTGCAGGAGTCGCCGGGCGGCGTCGACGGCGCCGGGGAGGAGTCGCTCGTCGGGGAGCCGGAAGGTCACGGACCGGCCCGCCCGCGGCCTCGGATGCAGCCACAGCTCGGCGGACACGACGACGCCGGGACCGCCTTGCAGGAAGAGCCCGGTGAGCCCGGGCCCCGGTCCGGGACCGGTCGACAGCCGAGTGCCGTCGGGGCGAACCACCTCCAGCCGCCGCAGGTGGGAAGCCATGTCCTGGTAGGGACCCCGCCCCTGGCCGCGCTGGAGTGCGTTGGCCAGGACGGAGGTGCTCGGCCCGGCCCCGGTGGACGGAGGCAACCACTCCGGCGAGCGCTGCCCCAGGGCCTCGGCCAGCTGCCCGAAGGTGACACCCGGCTGTACGGTGACCAGACCGAGCTGCTCGTCATGGCCGAGGATCCGGTCCAGCCGGGCCAGCCGCAGCACCACGGTGTGCTCGACGGGCGGGCAACCGGAACCGTAGCCCCAGTTCCGGCCGGTGCTGACCGGGTGCACACGGACGCCGTGGCGATGGGCGATCCGCAAGCAGTCCCGAGTCTGTGCCGCGTCGGCCGGGCACAGCACCGCCTCCGGCTGCGGAGCCGGGAACGTACAGCGTCCGGCGGCCGCCCGGTCCTCCGGCGCGGTGAGCACGTGCGCCTCGCCGAGCACCCTGCGCCAGGCCGCCACCGCATCGGAGGGCAACTCCGTCGTGGGCCTACCGGCGGACACGCTGTCCGAACCCGGACGTCCCCGGACAGCGTCCGGATTCCCGCTCATCATCACCCCCGGCCGGCGAGGAGCCCGGTCGACCCCGCCACCCCGCTCCTGCCCACGAGGGCGGTCCTTGTGCTCCCGCAGGCCGGGGACCACTCGGACGAGGGAGCGCGCCCGACGGCCGCGCGCCTTCGAGGGAGAGCGCGACCGGGTGGGAATCGCATGCTCCGGGGTGAGAGAGCACGCTAGATGCGATGGGCGATCTTCTCGTCACGAAGGGCCCGAAGCATCGATCTCAGTTCTTCCTTCCGCGCGAGAGTCGTCGTCGGGTCTTCAATTTCCTCTTGCACCGTCGCCATGGCCCTCTTGATGCCCTGGGCTATCTCGCGCCGTTCGGCGGCGGCGCATCCCCAGTTGACCAAGACACTGACCACGATGGCGAGCACCGGGGCCGCGTACAGAAAGGCGTCGCGCCAGAAGCTCTGCGGGTCCAAGTGGTTGCCGATCGCGGCCGTGCTGATGCCGGCTCCCGCGCCTCCGACGGCCGCACTGAGCTGGTCGTAGTTGAATACTCTTCGCGGCTGTACCTGCACTGCGGCTGCCACAGGATCACCGCACCTTACGGTCCGGGTCGACGACCTTCTCCAAGAACCTCAGCGCCTCGCTCCTGTTGGAGAGATCGAAGCTCACCTCGTCCTCTCCGTCTTGGACCCTTACTCGTTTCGGGTGCCGCGATCTGGCCCAGAGTGCGATCGTCCGTGCCATGGCGGAGACGGCAGTAAGGCTGCCGAGCACCGCGATCAGCGATTCAATCTCCACTTCTCCCCCTTTGCGACCACCCGCGTCGCAGGTGGTCCGGACCGCGACGCGGAGCGCGTCAGCTCGTGCCGAGCATCTGCTCAGCCATACTCCCAACCCGGAGGCCGCCCTGCCCACCGTTCGGCACCAGATCGTCGAACCCGGAAGCCCGTGACCACCCAGCTCCTCGCGGTGGTCCGGCTCAGTGCTGTCGGTCGGCCGCCGATGTGGCCAGTTCGGCGAGCCGGGTGGAGTCCGGCAGGCCGGCGAGTTCGGTGTGTGCTTGTCCGGCGCAGGAGGACGCCATCCGGGCCGCCTTGGTGAGAGCGCCCGTGCGGGTCAGCACGGTGAGGACGTCCCGGTGCGCGGTGACGGGGTCGGTGCCGCCGCGGAACACGGCGGCCAGGCGGTTGCGGTCGGTTTCGTCCGCGGCCTCGTAGGCGAGCAGGACGGGCAGGGTGGGTTGGAGGTTGGCGACGTCGCTGGTGGCTGTTTTGCCGGTGACCCGGTCGTCCGTGGTGTAGGGGAGCAGATCGTCACGGATCTGGAAGGCCATGCCGAGCCGTTCTCCGTACCGGCGCAGGGCCTGGTGCTGCCGGGGGGCTGCTCCGGCCAGGATGGCGCCGGCCTGGCAGGCGGCGCCGGTCAGCGCGGCGGTCTTGGCCTGCATGACGTCCAGGACGGTCGGCACGCCGCAGGTCAGGTCGCCGCGGATCTCGGTTTCCCGCATGAAGCCCTGGCACATGTGCCGCAGGGCCTCGACGGTGACCCGTGCCGCGTGCAGCACACGTTCGGCGGGGCCGTCGCCGAGCAGGGCCGCGATGCCGGCCATCGACAGCCCGTCGCCCGCCACCAGGGCTTCGGCGAGGCCGTACTGCTCGGCGGTGGAGGCCCGTCCGCGGCGTACCGGGTCCTGGTCGATGATGTCGTCGTGGACAAGGCTGGCGACGTGCAGGCACTCGATGCCGGCCGCGAAGGCGAGCACCTGGTCGGCGGTGCCGCCGACGGCCTTGGCCGACTCCACGCACAGGACGGGACGCAGGAGCTTGCCCGACGGGAACAGCGCGTCCAGGCAGGCCAGTTCCAGCAGGCTGTCGCCGCTGCCCACCCGGCGCAGCAGTTCGGCCTCCAGGAGCGGAATGCAGGTGTCGTCGGCGGGGGTCGCGGCAACGGACATGACTCGTCCTTTCACAGGTCAGCAGGGGATCACGGTGCGCATGAGAGGGCGCCACACGTGGAGCAGGGTGCCCAGAGGGGGCTGCACCGGTCGGTGGAGGACGTCCTGGCCCGCGGCCAGCACCGCGTCGATGATCACGGCCATGTGTTCCCGGTGGGCGTGCCAGAGGCCGCTCAGGGGACCCAGGTCCACTTCCGCAGCCGCGTGCAGCCGTTCGGTGACGCGCTCGGTCTCGAACGCGATGAGGTCGGCCATGCCCGGGGTCCAGCGCTTGGCCTTGATGTCCTCGGCGCGCACGTCGAACCGGTCGAGGTCCTCCAGCGGCAGGTAGAGGCGTCCGTCGTCGAGGTCCTCCGACAGGTCGCGCAGCGCATCCGTCAACTGTGCGAAGACGGAGAGCTCGCGTACCGGCAGTTCCTGTGCGGGATCGGCCACGGCGCCCGTCACCCGGTAGACCATGGCCATCGGGCCGCCGGTCATCCGTACGCACCACCGGCGCAGTTCCTCGAAGGTGGCGAAGTCGCGGAAGTCGAGGTCCCGCCGCATCGCCGTGAACATGTCCTCGACCACCGACAGCGGAAGGCCGAACGTCCGGTAGGTGTGGACCGTGGCGTGCAGGACCGGATCGTGGGAGCCTCCGGCGGCGAACGCCGCCCAGGTGTCGTCGGCGAACGCGGCGAAGCGGCGCCGACGGTCGCCGACCGGGCCGGTGTCCACGCAGCGGTCGGCACGGCACCCGTGCGCGAGCAGTGCCGCGGCGTGCGGCCGAGCCTCTGCGCGGGCGCTGCGCAGGCCGTGCCAGCGAGCGGTCCCTCCGTCGGCGGTGGCCAACTCCCGTACGCACGTCGTGTAGCAGTGCCGAAGGACGGGATCGGTGATGTCCGCCGCGTCCAGCCATCGCCGTACCAGCATCGGTGAACCCTCTCTGCTCAACCGGCTCCCTTTCCGGGGCCGGGGCTTCGCTCTGTGACGCGGGTGCGACGCACCCCTGGGGGACCCGTGTGAGCCGTCGCACCGGGGCGTTGCTCAGCGGGGCGCCGACGGGGCCCGGGCCGCCGGGGGCGCTGGTGGCCGGTGTCCGGGTGGCCAGGGCAGGCGGAAGGGCCGCCGTGCGGTCAGGGCGTCCTTGGTACGGCGGTGGAAGGCGAGCAGGCCCAGGAGTGCGGCGCCGGCGAACCACAGGGCCTGGGCGGCCAGATCGCCGGGCAGGGGGTGGCCGGTGAAGCCCGCCGCGGTGGCGGCCTGCATCGTGCCGTAGGTGGGCAGGAGGTGCACGGCCGCGCTCTCGGTGCCGCCGCTGGCCAGGGGGCTCTGCAGTCCGACATCGACGAGGCTGGTCATGACCAGCGCGAACATGCCCTCCACCTCCCGGCGCAGCAGGGAGCCGAAGACGACACCGAGGGCCCCGTAGGTCATCGCCCCGCAGAAGAGGGCGGCGGCGAGCTGCACGGGCTGGCGCGGGCTCCAGGCGGTACAGATCACCGCGGTGGCATAGGCGGCGATGATGCCGGAGGCCAGGGCGAGGGAGGTGCTCTTGGCCAGGACGAGGTGGATGCGGGGGTAGCCGGACATGGCCAGCCGGCGGTCGAAGCGTCCGCCGCTGAACGTGACGGCGAACATCATGAACCCGGTGATCAGGGTGACGGCGTTGATGGCACCGGTGATCTGCGTGATCTGGTTGCCGGCCGGTGCCAGGAGGCGGCCGGTCGCGCGGAGCCGGAACGTCACGGTCCTGCTGGGAATGACGGCGTGGGCCAGGCTCGTCCAGGCCGGGATGAACAGGGCGACCAGGACCATGGCGAGCCTGTTGCGGGCGTGCTCGACCAGGTCGAAGCGGGCCGCCGTGAGGTACAGACGCACGTGCCGCCTCACGCCGGCACCGCCGTTGCGGGGTGCAGGACGCCGCCTCGAAGCCGCCACAACTCGTCCAGGCGCTCGGCGTCATAGGCCAGGTGCGAGACGACGAGGACGGAGCGGCCCGCGTCACGCAGCCGTGCGGCCAAGTCCCAGAAGCGCTGGTAGGTGTCCCAGTCGAAACCCTGGTAGGGCTCGTCCAGCAGCAGCACCTGCGGGTCGTGCATCAGCGCCAGGGTCAGGTTCAGCTTCTGGCGGGTCCCGCCGCTGAGCGCACCGGTCCGCTCGTCGGCGTACTCCGTCAACCGCAGTGCCTCCATGACCTCCGCGGTGTGCCGCAGGTCCGGCAGCCCTCGCGCGACGCGGAAGAACTCCAGGTGCTGGCGCACGGTCAGGGCGTCGTTGACCACCACGTCCTGCGGGCAGTAGCCGAAACGGCCGCCGTGACGGACGGTGCCACGCTGTGGGCGCAGTTCACCCGACAGGATCTTCAGCAACGTCGACTTGCCCGCACCGTTCTCCCCCACGATCCCGGCCAGCACACCGGGCCGCAGATCGAGGTCGAGGCCCCGCAGGACCTCACGACGACCGTACGCGTGACGCACATCCCGAACCTTCACCACACCCCCGCGCCCGAGGACCGTGGCACGCTCCTGCTGCTGACCACTCGCGGGCACCACAAAGCTAGGCACCACGCGCGGCCAGAACCGGGGCATGATCGTCGATTAGCCCGCACGAGTGAAGATCACGTTCTTCTCCGCAGGACCGACGAGGGAGGCGCCGTCGAGCGGCAGAGGGCGTGTGCGGGCCCTCTGCCGCGGCGGACGGACGCCGGTTACCGGTGGGCCGCCAGGAACGGCAGGACCACGGCGGCCATCTCGTCGGGGACTTCCTCCGCGAGGTCGTGGCCGGCGTCGAAGACGTGTCCGGTGACGTCGTGGGCCACGAGCCGCGCCTGGTCCTCGTTGCGTTCCCCGAGGAAGGCGGAGCCGCCGAGTGCCAGGACCGGGATGTCCAGCTTCTCCCGGGCGGCCCGCCGGTTCTGTTCGGCGTCGGTGAGCATCGCCCGGTAGACGGCGAGCATCGCGCGGATGCCGCCGGGCAGGGAATAGCAGCGCACGTACTCCTCGATCGCGTCGGGGGTGGCGGTGTCGGGATGACTGCGCTCGTTCTTGATCATGTAGGTGATCAGTTCGCGTTCGTGCCCGGCGATCAGCATCTCGGGGACGTCGGGCTGGAAGTAGAAGCCCAGGTGCCACAGGTGCATGCCGCCGGAGACGTTCTCCGGGGTGAGGGCGGTGTGCTCCTCGAAGCCGAAGCCGGGGAACAGCGCCTCGGCGAAGACGAGGGCGGTGGCGTGTTCGCGGTGGCGGGCGGCGAGCTGGTAGCCGATCACGGCGCCCCAGTCCTCGCCGACGACGGCGTAGGTCTCGTGGCCGAGGCGGGCCATCAGCTCGGCGACGTCATCGCTCATCGTCGCGGAGTCGTAGCCGCTCGCGGGGCGGGCCGAGTCGCCGAGACCGCGCAGGTCGGGCACGACGACGGTGTGGTGGGGCGTCAGCTTCGGGACCAGGTGGCGCCAGTGGTAGCCGGTCTTGGGCACGCCGTGCAGCAGCACCACGGCGGGGCCGGTCCCCGCCGTCCGGTAGTGCAGGCTCGTGCCGTTGACGGCGGCACGTCCGGTGCGCAGGGGCGTTGAGGTGTGGTCGTCCATCATGACGTGGTGCTTCCTGTCGTGGGTGCGTGCGGTGGGTCGGTCGGGCCTGCAGGCGGCCCGGGCGGTCGGCGCCGACGGCGGAGGCGCTGTCGGCACGGCCGGGGAGATCCCGTTATCTGTATCGACCGTTCCATTTTCGGGGCATGAGTTCGAGACGTGGGTTCGGGACGCGAGAACACCCGCAGGACGCGGGCGTCTCAGTCGAGGGCGGTCAGCGCGACCTCGACGAGCGGTTCCAGGCTGCGGGCGTCCGGCGTGATCTTCGAGGTGACCAGCAGCCCGTTGAGGAAGGTGATCAGAAACGCGGCGGCCGTGTGCGGGTCGTGGCGCGCCGCGATCTCGCCCCACTCCGCCGCCGCCCGCAGCACCTCGGCCAGCGCCTCCCGGCTCGCCTCCTGCATCTCGCGCACGGTGCGCCGGGTCGCCGCGTCCTGAGGCACTCGCTCGCAGACGGCGTTGACGGCCAGACAGCCCTTGCCGCCGCTCCCGACGGCGATGCGGATCCGCTCCGTCAGCAGCGCGCGGATCGCCGCGCGGGCACCCGCCCCCTCCTCCAGACTGCGCAGGGCGTCCGCCGCGAGGGTGGTGCGGTAGTGCTCCAGCGCGGCCCGGTAGAGGCCGTCCTTGTCGCCGAACGCCGCGTACAGCGACCCCTGTCCGATCCCGAGGTGCTGCGTGAGGTCCCGCACCGAGGTCGCCTCGTAACCACGCGTCCAGAACAGGTCCATGGCGCGGCTCACCGCCGCCTCGGTGTCGAATTCCCGGGTCCTTGCCATGACGTCACCGTACCTTATCTGGATCGGTCGCTCAAGAAAGAGGGCTGCGACACCGGGCCGCGGTCGCCGTGCTCAGTAGGCGAGTTGGCCGATGCCCCCGTCGACCCTCAGGACGGTCCCCGCGGTGTAGGCGGATTCGTCCGAGGCGAGATAGACGGCCGCCTTCGCCAGTTCGGTGGCGGTTCCCAAGCGGTGGAGGGGCACCGTCTGCCGGAGTTCCTCGTAGAGGGCGGCCCGGCGCTCGGGGCCGAGGGACGCGAACGCGTTGGTGACCGTCGGGCCCGGGCTCAGCCCGTTGACGCGGACGCCCCGGTCCTTGAGCTCATGGGTCAGCCCGCGCGTGTACGAGAGCAGGCCCGCCTTGGCCGCGCCGTAGACCGTCGCGTTCTCGTGCCCGATGTACGCGGAGACCGAGCCGACGAGAATGACCGAGGACGGTTGCGCGAAGAGTGGCAACAGGTCTCTGATCAGGAAGAACGGCGCCTTGAGATTGGTCGCGACGAGCCTGTCGAACGCCTCCTCGGTCCACGCCTCGATGGGGAGGTGGGTGACGTCGGCGGCGTTGCTCATCAGGACGTCGAGCTTCGGCCACTCCTCCCGGAGCCGGGCCGCGAGCGCCGCCTGGCCGGGTACGTCGCCGGCGTCGCTGACGATGGTCAGCAGCGGACCGTCCAGCTGCCGGGCCGCGGCGTCCAGCCTTTCCCGGGAGCGGCCGGTGATGGCGACCGTGGCCCCCTCGGCGAGGAACTCGCGGGCCGTTTCCAGGCCGATGCCGCTCGTCCCCCCGGTGATCAGGGCGTGCTTTCCCTCAAGTCGGTGCATGGTCCTCTCCCTTCTCAGATCGCGGTGCGGCCGCCGTCGGCGGCCACGATCGCACCGGTCATGTAGCTGGCCCGGTCGCCGGCGAGAAAGGCGACCACCTGGGCCACCTCGGCCGGGTCGGAGGTCCGCTGGAGTGCGGTGGTCAGGCCCATGCCGCCCATGTCCGGCCCCATGGCCGCGACCACCTTCGAGGTGCGCATGGGCCCCGGGACGACGGCGTTGACCCGCACGCCCGACGCGGCGAACTCCGCCGCCCAGGTGCGGGTCAGCGATTCGAGCGCCGCCTTCGTGGCGCCGTAGACGGCCATGCCCGGCATGCCGAGGCCCGCCGCGGTGGAGCTGACGTTGACGACGCTGCCCCCGCCGCCCGCGGCCATCTTCTCCGCCAGCAGCGCGGTGAGCAGGAACGGGGCCCGCACATTGACCGCGAAGGCGGTCTCGTAGCTCACGAGGTCCTGTCCGGTGGTCGGGGAGAACATCATGAGGCTCGCGTTGTTGACCAGGATGTCGACCGCTCCGGCCTCCTCGGCCAGCCCGTGCGCGCCCGCCGCGTCGGACAGGTCGGCGGCGACGAAACGCACCGAACCGGCGGTCGCGCCGAGGTCCGCCACGACCTGCGCGCCGCGCTGGGGATCGGTGCCGGTCAGGATCAGGTCGGCGCCGCCCGCGGCCAGCACCTTCGCTGTCGCGTGCCCGAGTCCGCCGATCGCCCCGGAGCCCGTGACGAGGGCCGTCTTGCCTGCGAATTCCATGGTCGTGCCTTTCACGCCGGCCAGTGCGACCGACTTCTGTGCGTCCGTTCAAAAAGTAATCGCGACCGGAAGCTACGACTTCTTGAACGGCAAGTCAAGAAGTCGTAGGATCGACACGTGGCACGAACCGGACGCCCCCGCGAGTTCGACAGGGAACAGACGCTGGAGCGCGCACTCACACTGTTCTGGTCCCGCGGGTACGGGGCGACGTCGATCCAGGACCTGGTCGACGCGCTGGCCGTCGAACGCGGCAGTCTCTACGGGACCTTCGGCGACAAGCGCCGCTTCTACCTCGAAGCCGTCAGGCTTTACTGGGAGGTCTACGAGCGGCACCTGACCGCCACGCTGGACACCAGCCCGCTGCTGCCCGCCCTGCGCGAGATCCTGACCCATCCCGCGCGGCTGGACGAGCTGATCTCCGACATGGGCGTGCCGCAGGGCTGCCTCGTCGGCAACACGACCGCCGAACTCGTCCCCCAGGACGGCGAAGCCACGGAGGTCGTCACCCGCTCCTACCACCGGTTCACCGACATCGTCACCGACGCGCTGCGCCGCGCCCAGGCCGCCGGTGAGGTCACGGACGAAGCCCGCCCCGAAGCCCAGGCCCACATGCTGCTCTACCTGGTCCAGGGGCTCTCGCTCGTATCGAGGGCGGGGCTCGACCGGGCCGCGGCCCTGGCGGCGATCGACACCGCGGTGGACGGACTACGGGCGCGACCGAAGCCCTCGGGGGCGACGCGCGGCGGCCCGGTCCACGAGCCGGCCGGGTGAACGGTGGCGAACGGTCCGGCTCCCGGCGTCGGCGGGGCGCGGTCCGTCCGTACGCGTCCGAGCCCGAGGACGGCCGGTGTGCACCTCGCGCCGGGCAGCGACACCTTCGGCGGCCGGGGCGTGTTCGGAGCCGAGCCGAACTCATGGGGGCGGCCGGGGCCGGACCTCAGCGGTCGGCGAACCCGGTGTGCGTCAGGGTCGCCACGACGCCCGCCACCTTCACGTCCACGACGACCTTGCCCCTGGTCCACCGGGTCGACGTGCCGTCCGGAGCGCCCAGCGTCTCCAGGACCGACACCGGCAGGCGTTCCCGGTCCCGGGGCTCCGGATAGAAGACGACCAGGCTCATCTCGCCGCGGTTGTTGAAGGCGTACTGCGTGTCCATCGTGATTCCGCAGAACGTCTCGGGGCCCCGCCCCGTGACCCACCACTCGCCGTTCTGCTGCGCCGCGTCCGGGAACCTCGCCCGGAAGTCGGCGACGCGCGCTCCCCAGGGCAGGCCGTTCCAGCCCTGCGCGACGGAGCGTTCGCCGAAGGGGGCCGGACCGGCGTCCTCCGGCGTTCCGGCGCCGTCCTTGCGGCGGGTGGGGAGGAACCGTGCCAGACCGCGGCGCCGGGGAGGGGAGGAGGGCGGCGCGCCGGGCGCGGTGTCGTCCATCCTCGTGTCGCCGTCCCGCGGCCCGTGGACCGCCGTCTCGTCGTCGGGGGCGTCGGGGGCGTCGGCGTCGTCGTCGGCGAGGGTGGTGACGCCGTCGTGCGCGGACGTGGTTCCGACGCCGTGTGCGGCTCCGAACTCGTTGATCATGCGGGTGATCGCGGGCGGCAGCCAGGCGTCGGCGGCGTCGGCGTGCGAGAGGGAGCCGAGGAGGTCGCCCGGGGTGGGACGGGCGTCGGGGTCCTTGGCGAGACACGCGGCGACCAGGCCGCGCAGTTCGTGGTCGACCGGGGTGAGGTCCGGTTCCTCCTGCACGATGCGGTACATCATCGCCGCGGGGTGCCCGTCCCCGAACGGGCCGCGGCCGGTGGCGGCGAACGTCAGCACCGAACCGAGGGCGAACACGTCGCTGGCGGGACCGACCTCGCGGTCCCCGCGCGCCTGTTCCGGCGACATGTAGGCCGGGGTGCCCGGGACGACGCCGCTGACCGTGTGCGACGTGGCCTCCAGCGCCCGCGCGATGCCGAAGTCGATGACGCGGGGTCCGTCGGCCGCCAGGACGACGTTGCCCGGCTTCAGGTCGCGGTGCACGAGGCCGCACCGGTGAATGGCGTCGAGCCCCTCCGCCAGCCCGGCGGCCAGGACCCGCAGCGCCCTGGTCGGCAGCCCGCCGTGGGCGCCCACCACCGTGTGCAGCGAGGGCCCGGGGACGAAGGCACTGACCAGCCAGGGGCGTTCCGCGTCCGGGTCGGCGTCGACGACCTGCGCGGTGAAGAACCCGCCGACCCTCCGCGCCGCCTCGACCTCCCGCGCGAAGCTCCGCCGGAACCCGGCGTCGGCCCCGTACTCGGGGCGCACCACCTTGACGGCGACGGGTCTTCCGCCCGCCGACCGTCCGAGGAACACCTGCCCCATGCCGCCGGCGCCGAGTCGGCCCACGAGGCGGTAGGCGCCTATGCGGTCCGGATCCCCTGCTCGCAACTCTTCCATGGGCCCCCCTGGTCACCCGACTTGGGGGAGATCTTCCCAGAAGCGGACCCGATACGCGGGCCGATGACGGCTTCGTCCTCCCACGCCCGGCGACTTCCGGCCGCCCACGGCCCGCTCCCGGCCCGGCCCGCCATCCGGGGCATGAGCACCAACAGGCCCCTGACCGCGTCGTCCACTCCTTTCCCGTCGCCCTCGTCGGCACCGTGCCCTCCGGGTGTTGACACGGCACACCCCTTCCCGTTTGCCCGACGCGGTCGGCGCCCTCTACGGCGAGGAGTCGGGCCGGCCGGGGTGGACCTGGCCGGCGTCCCGTCGCACCGCCGGGGCGTCGGCGGCGTCCGCGCCGAGACCGACGCGCCCCGCTCGTCACTCGCGGCATGCGCGAGGCCGCCCTTCACCTGCCCGAGGTCCCGGACGCCCCGGCCCGCCCGGTCGCCGCCGTCACCGACGCGATGGCCGGCGTCCTCGGCGAGGAGATCCGCGAGGAGGCCGTCGTGACGATCGCCGGCGTGCCGGACGGCCGCACCGGGATCGCCGGCACGGTGGCCTGAACCGGCGCACCGCGGTGAATGTCCTGCTGTTCCTCCCCCGGCCCACCCCGTAGGCTGACCACGCAGCCGGTTCGCCCCGTCCGCCAGGCGGGGTGTCGCAAGAGGGAACCCGGTGGGAATCCGGGACTGCCCCGCAGCGGTGAGTGGGAACGACCGCCGTCATACGCACTGGGCCCGACGTCAGGGCCCGGGAAGCGACGGCCAGTAGGTGTCCTCCGGTCCGGAGGACGTGCTCGCGAGTCCGAAGACCTGCCGACTGCCCGCGTGCGGAGCGTTCCGCGCGTGGACATCCCGGTGACCTCGAGGGCGGGTCGGCGTACACACCGGACGGAACGGCCGTGCTCGTACGGCGTGGAACCGTTGCCGTCCGGTTCGTCGGACCCTTCGCGCTCTCGTCCCGTCTCCGGGATCTCAGGGATTCATCTCGCGAAGGAGATCTCCGTGACAGCGAAGTCCGCAGCCGCGGCAGCACGGGCCACCGTGTACGGCTACCCCCGCCAGGGACCCGACCGGCAGCTCAAGAAGGCCGTCGAGGGGTACTGGAAGGGCCGCGTCGGCGCCGACGCCCTGCGCAGGACCGCGTCCGAGCTGCGCCGCGGCACCTGGCGCCGGCTCGCCGACGCCGGTGTCCACGAGGTGCCCACCGGCGACTTCTCGTACTACGACCACGTCCTCGACGCCACCGTCATGGTCGGCGCGATCCCCGAGCGGCACCGCGCCGCCGTCGACGCCGACGCGACCGACGGCTACTTCGCCATGGCGCGCGGCACCGAGGACGTGGCTCCGCTGGAGATGACGAAGTGGTTCGACACCAACTACCACTACCTCGTCCCGGAACTCGGCCCGGACACCGTCTTCACCGCGGACTCCACCAAGCAGGTCGCCGAACTGAGGGAAGCCCTCGCCGAGGGCCACTCCGCCCGGCCCGTGCTGGTCGGCCCCATCACCTACCTCCTGCTCGCCAAGCCGGCCCCCGGCGTACCGGCCGGCTTCGAACCGCTGACCCTGCTGGACCGGCTGCTGCCCGTGTACGCCGAGGTGCTCGCCGACCTGCGCGCGGCCGGTGCCGAGTGGGTGCAGCTCGACGAACCCGCGCTGGTGCAGGACCGCAGCCGGGCGGAGCTGCACGCCGCCGAGCGCGCCTACCGCGACCTGGGCGGCCGCACCGACCGGCCCAAGCTGCTCCTGGCCTCCTACTTCGACCGGCTCGGCGACGCTCTGCCGGTCCTGGCGCAGGCCCCCGTCGAAGGTCTCGCCGTGGACTTCACCGAGGCCGCCGCCGCCAACCTCGACGCGCTGGCCGCCGTCGGCGGGCTGCCCGGGAAACGGCTGGTCGCCGGTGTCGTCAACGGCCGCAACATCTGGATCAACGACTTGCAGAAGTCGCTGTCCACCCTCGGCACGCTCCTCGGACTCGCCGACCGGGTCGACGTCGCCGCCTCCTGCTCCCTGCTGCACGTGCCGCTCGACGCAACCGCCGAACGGGACATCGACCCGCAGATCCTGCGCTGGCTCGCCTTCGCCCGGCAGAAGACCGCCGAGATCGTGACGCTGGCCAAGGGCCTGGCCCGGGGCACGAGCACCATCGCCGGTGAACTCGCCGCCAACCGCGCCGGACTCGCCTCCCGGGCCGGCTCGCCGATCACCCGTGACCCGGTGGTGCGGGCCCGCGCCGGGGCCGTGACGGACGCCGACACCCGCCGCTGCCGGCCGTACGCCGAACGGGCCGCCGCCCAGCGCGCCCGCCTCCGGCTGCCGCTGCTGCCGACCACGACCATCGGCTCCTTCCCGCAGACCGGCGAACTCCGTGCCGCCCGCGCCGACCTGCGCGCCGGCCGCATCGGCACCGCCGGCTACGAAGAGCGCATCGAGGCGGAGATCCAGGAGGTCGTCTCCTTCCAGGAGAAGACCGGCCTGGACGTCCTCGTGCACGGCGAACCCGAACGCAACGACATGGTCCAGTACTTCGCCGAGCAGCTCACCGGCTACCTCGCCACCCGGCACGGCTGGGTCCAGTCCTACGGCACCCGCTACGTCCGCCCGCCGATCCTGGCCGGGGACGTCTCCCGCCCCCGGCCGATGACGGTGCGCTGGACGACGTACGCCCAGTCGCTCACCGGGCGGCCGGTCAAGGGCATGCTCACCGGGCCGGTCACCATGCTCGCCTGGTCCTTCGTCCGCGACGACCAGCCCCTCGCCGACACCGCCCGCCAGGTCGCCCTCGCCCTGCGCGAGGAGGTCGAGGACCTGGAGGCCGCCGGTACCCCGGTCATCCAGGTCGACGAGCCCGCGCTGCGCGAGACCCTGCCGCTGCGGGCGGCCGACCGGGACGCCTATCTGGCGTGGGCCACCGAGGCGTTCCGGCTCAGCACGAGCGGGGTGCGGCCGGACACGCAGATCCACACCCACATGTGCTACGCCGAGTTCGGCGACGTCGTCCAGGCCATCGACGACCTCGACGCCGACGTCATCAGCCTGGAGGCCGCCCGCTCCCACATGCAGGCGGCCCGCGAACTCGCCGCCCACGGCTACCCGCGCGAGGCCGGACCCGGCGTGTACGACATCCACTCCCCGCGCGTGCCGGGCGTCGAGGAGACCGCGGACCTGCTGCGCACCGGTCTGCGCGCCATCCCTGCCGAACGGCTGTGGGTCAACCCCGACTGCGGGCTGAAGACCCGTGCCTGGCCCGAGACCCGCGCCTGTCTGGAGAACCTGGTCGCCGCCGCCCGCACCGTCCGGAGCGAGCTGGCGTCCTCCTGACCGGGACCGGGGAACCCGGCGGGCCGGGACGCCGTGAGCGTCCCGGCCCGAGCGGGCGCCGGTCGCGGAGCGGCCCGGGCCGTGTCGCTCGGGTCAGGTCAGCTCGGCCGCGAGCAGGTCCATCAGCAGACCGTCCTGCCAGGTGCCCGTGCGGTGGTCGCGGGCGTAGGCCCGCATGATCCCCACGGGTTTGAAGCCGACCCCGGCGTAGCAGCGGATCGCCGCGGTGTTGGCCGCGGCGGGGTCGATGGTCAGCCGGTGGTGGCCGCGTTCCTCCACCAGCCAACGGGCCAGCGTGCGCACCGTGTCGGTGCCGAGTCCCTTCCCGTGCTGCCGTGCCGTCAGGAAGATGTCGATGCCGGCGTGGCGGAACTCGGGATCGGTCTCCTCGTGGAACTGGACCGCGCCGACGACCTCACCCTCGAAGACGACGGCCAGCATGCCCCCGTAGTCCTCGGGGGGCGACCACCACGCCGCGACCTCCGGTTCCCGCACGATCCTGTCGAGGGTCCCGATGTCGCTCCCGGTCACCGCACGCAGCACCACTTGATTCCCGTGCAGCCTCATGCCCTCGGCACGTCCTTCCGCGTCGGTGGGCCCGTCCCGGGCGGGCGAGCGCCCCAGGATGCCTCAGGGTGAGGTGGGGAACAAGGGACCGCCCTCCCGGCCGGCGGCCTGTCACACGGTGCGCCCGGGGATGGCCGGGAGGATGCTCTCGGTGATGCCGAGGAGGGTGTCGTCGTCCGGGAAGGCCCCGGAGGTGCCCCACACGGTGATCTCGCAGTAGCCGCCGCCGTCCTTCGCGTCGAGGGCCACGGCCAGCGTTCTGGCCGGGGGACCCTGCTCGACCGGTCCGCCGGACGCGTCGCCGCCGAGATCGATCTCGATCTTCATGGTGTGGTCCGAGGAGAGGACCGCGGGCCGGCCGAGGACCTTCAGCCTCCTGACGTCCGTCTCCTGCCCGTACTCCGTCAGTTTCCCGTACTGGCCGATCGACAGGTTGTTGTAGGTGACCGAGACGTTCACGGTGTAGGTGTCGAACTCGACCTGCGCCTCCGGCCGGGCGACCTTGCCGTCGGTCAGCGGAGCGGTGCCGTTGGAGGCGGACGCCGCGGTGGCGGTCTCGGCCGGCGTGCCGAGGAGCCGGGCCAGCTCGGGTGTGTTGAGCGCCTCGCACAGTTCGGCGCCGGTCACCGCCCGGGGTGTCTCCTTGTAGGCGCCCGGCAGTTCCGTCTCCTGGGCGTCCGGGCACGAGACGGCCCCCGGTGCGCCGTGGGCCTCGGAGGGCAGCAGCTTCGGGCCGAGCCACACCGCGGCCGCCAGCGCGGCGAACACGGCGACGGCCGCCAACGCCTGGCCCCACGCGTTGGGTTCCATCTCCCGGACGGGCGTCGCCCGGGCGGCCCGGGCGGGACGCGGCTGCCCGGGAGGCTCGGCGTGCGACGCCGTCGGGGCGGGAGCGCCGGCGCCCGTCCCGTCGTCCCCGGAGGCGGCCGTGCCGCGGTTCCGGCGTGCGCGCAGCGCCTGGACCACCGTGTGGACGCGCACCGCGGTGAACACCAGGAACAGCACGCCGAATCCGGCCGGGGCCCACTCGCCCTCGTCGAGCCCGAGATACAGCAGGCGTACGCCCAGAAGCGACCCGACCAGGACGAGGAGGGGCTCGCGGACCCAGAAGGGCAGGAGACGGACGAGGAAACCGAGCATCCGGCGATCTCACCAGGGCAAGATCGCCCCGGCCGTGATGGAAGCCACAATTCCGGCTCGGTGCTCAACCGTGATGAAACAGCTCCGCGGCCACCTCTGGGGCGGAACAGCGGTGCGTTGCGATCCTGACTGACACGCAAGTCAGGGCCGCACTACGGTTGACTACGGCTGACTACGGCTGGAAACCAGCATCTTCTTGCACACCTCGCACACCAGCGGTTGAGTTTTTCGCAACACGTGCCTAGGGTCGTGGCCCGTGGAAACCGACGACGCCCTCGACGGCGCACCGCCCGCCGACACCGCCGCCCGCGTCCGCGAGGTCATCGCGGCCGCGGGGGTGAGCCAGCGCGAGTTCGCGCGCCGGGTCGTCATGGACCCGTCCAAGCTCTCGCGTTCGCTGAGCGGCACCCGCCGCTTCACGGCCGCGGAGCTGGCGCGGATCGCCGACGAGGGCCGGGTCGACGCGGGCTGGCTGCTCGGCACCCGGCCGCGCGAGAAGGCCACGGCGCCGGCCGCCGGCGTCGAGGGCGGCCGGCCGCTGCAGATCGTCCGCGAGACGGTCCGGCTGATCGCGGAGCACGGCTTCCACGCGGTGCGGGTCGCCGACATCGCCCGCGCCTGCGCCACCAGCAGCGCCGCGATCCACTACCACTTCCCCGGCCGCGCCGAACTCCTGGAGGCGGCCGTGCGGTGGTGCATGGACGAGGACACCGCACACCGCGCCGCCCTCCTCGCCGAGGCCGACGACGCGGCGGCCGAGCTGCGCCAGCTCATCGCGCTGCAGACGCCGCGCACCGCGCAGCAGCGCCGCCAGTGGGCGGTGTGGCTCGACCTGTGGGCCGAGGCCGCGCGCTCCACGGCGGTGGGCCGGCTGCACTCCGAGTACTACCGGCAGTGGCGCGAGACCGTCGCCGACGTCGTACGCCGGGGGATCGCCCAGAGCGTGTTCCGCGCCGGGGCCGATCCCGAGGCGGCGGCGCTGACCCTGACGGCACTGATCGACGGCCTGGCGACGCACGTCCTCTCGGTGGAGGGGCCGTCGGCCGACCGCGCGGCGGACGCGATGCACGCGGCGCTGACCACCCACGTCACCCACACGATCCTGGCTCCGTAGCCCGGGAACGTCCCCAACAGCGGCAAGATTTCGGGAGGCCCCCGCATGCCCATGACCGAGAACGTCATCATCACCTGCGCGCTCACCGGCGCCGGCGACACCGTCCGCAAGAGCCCCCACGTCCCGGTCACCCCGGAGCAGATAGCGAGGAACGCCGTGGAGGCGGCCGCTGCCGGGGCGGCCGTCGTCCACATCCATGTGCGCGACCCGGAGACCGGTGCACCCTCGCGCGACCCGAAGCTGTACCGGGAGGTCGTCGAGCGCGTCAAGGAGACCGGCACCGACGTCGTCATCAACCTCACCGCCGGCATGGGCGGCGACCTGGTCATCGACCCGGACGAACCGCTCACCCACCTGCCCGGCACCGACCTCGTCGGGGGCCTGGAGCGGCTGCCGCACGTCGAGGACCTGCTGCCCGACATCTGCACGCTGGACTGCGGCTCGCTCAACTTCGGCGACGGCTCCAGCCTCTACGTCTCGACGCCCGACATGCTGCGCGCGGGCGCGCGGCGCATCCAGGAGCTGGGCGTGCGGCCGGAGCTGGAGATCTTCGACACGGGACAGCTCTGGTTCGCCAAGCAGCTGCTCGCCGAGGGCCTGCTCGACGACCCGACCGTGTTCCAGCTCTGCATGGGCATCCCGTGGGGCGCGCCCGCGGACCCCGGGGTGCTCCAGTCGATGGTCAACATGCTGCCGGAGGGCGCCCGTTGGGCGAGCTTCGCGCTCGGCCGGATGCAGATGCCGTGGGTCGCGCAGTCCATCCTGCTCGGCGGGCACGTCCGGGTGGGCCTGGAGGACAACCTGTACCTCGGCCGGGGCAACAAGGCGACCAACGCCCAGCTCGTCGAGCGGGCGGTCACCATCACCGAGTCGATCGGCGCCCGCGTCGCCACACCGGACGAGGCCCGCGCCGCCCTCGGTCTCAAGCCGCGCCAGTAGCCCGCCCCGACGACGAAGGAACCCCCTCATGAACACACCCGGGACGACCGCACCCGAGAACGTCCGCCGTGTCGCCTGCGTCGGCGCCGGAGTCATCGGCGGCGGCTGGGTCGCCCACTTCCTGGCCCGCGGCTACGACGTGACCGCCTGGGACCCCGCGCCCGACGCCGAACGCAGGCTGCGCCGCCTGGTCGACGCGGCGTGGCCGGCGCTCACCTCCCTCGGTCTCGCCGAGGGCGCGTCGGCGGACCGGCTGACCGTCGCGGACACCTTGGAACAGGCCGTGGCCGACGCCGAGTTCGTCCAGGAGAGCGCGCCCGAGAAGCTCGACCTCAAGCGTGACCTGCTGGCCCGCCTGGACGCGGCGGCGCCGCCCGGCGTCGTCATCGCCTCCTCCACCTCCGGCTATCCGATGACGGACATGCAGACGTCGGCCGCGGACCCCTCGCGCCTGGTCGTCGGACACCCGTTCAACCCGCCCTACCTCATCCCGCTCGTCGAGGTCGTCGGCGGCGAACGCACCGACGCGGCGGCGGTCGCCTGGGCCGCCCGCTTCTACGAGGTGGCGGGCAAGTCCGTCATCACGATGGACGGCGAGGTGCCGGGCTTCATCGCCAACCGCCTCCAGGAGGCCCTGTGGCGCGAGGCGCTGCACATGGTCGCGAACGGCGAGGCGACGGTCCGGGACATCGACCTGTCGATCACCGAGGGACCCGGGCTGCGCTGGGCGGTGATGGGGCCGATGCTGACGTTCGCGCTCGCGGGCGGCGAGGGCGGCATGGCGCACATGCTGGACCACTTCGGCCCGTCCCTGAAGTCGCCGTGGACACGGCTGGAAGCCCCCGAGCTGGACAAGGAGTTGTACGACGCCGTGGTGGCGGGCTGCGACGAGGCGGCGGACGGCCGTTCCCTCGCGGACCTGGTCGCCGAACGCGACCGGGGTGTCATCGACGTCCTGCGCGCCACCGGCCGCCTGGACCGCGGGGAGGGTGCCCGATGACGGGGCTCCCGCTGTTCCGCGGCACCGTGCGCCCGGAGTGGATCGACTACAACGGCCACATGAGCGAGGCCTTCTACGTCCTCGTCTTCGGCCACGCCACGGACGCGCTGATGATCGAGACGGGCCTGGACTCGGGCTACCGGGAGTCCACGGGCTGCTCCCTCTACACGGTCGAGTCCCACATCCGCTACCTGAGGGACGTGCCGGAGGCCGCCCATCTGGCCGTCCGGACACGCGTGCTGGGCGCGGCCGCCCGCAAGGCGCGTTTCGTGCACGAGATGTACGTGGTGCCCGGGCCGGAGTCGGAGCCGGCGCCCGACGCGGCCCCGGCGGCGACGACCGAACTGCTCGCGGTCCACGTCGACCAGCAGGCGGGCCGGGCCGTCGAGTTCCCGGAGCCGGTCCGGCGCCGCTTCGCGGAGCTGACCGAAGCGGCTCCCGACTGGGCGGGCCGCTCCATCGCCGCCGTGGCCTGACGCGCTCCGCGCCCGCGGCTGTGACGCGCCGGCCGGCGGCCCCGGTTCGCGCCCTCGCCGTCGGGGCCCGGACCTCCCCGGTGGAGCCGGGCCCCGGTCAGGACGGTCGTGTGCCGTGGACGCGGTAGGGCTCCGCGTCGGCCCACTTGACGTCGAGGCCGAGTCCCGGCCGGCCGGTGTCGGGGCGCAGCGTCCCGCCCTCGGGCGACAGGGTGCCGTCGAACAGCAGGTGCTCGACGCGCACGTGGTCGTGGAAGTACTCCAGGTGCCGCAGCCGGCGTACGGCGCAGAAGGCGTGGGCGGAGACCGCCGGGGCGCAGTGCGCGGACAGGTCGAGGTGCCGGACGGCCGACAGGCCGGCGATCTCCAGGAGGCCGGTGATGCCGCCGCAGCGGGTCACGTCGGCCTGGAGGCAGTCGACGGCCGGGCCGGCCGGGCCTTCGACGAGGTTGGCGAAGTCCTGGGCGGTGAAGGCGTACTCCCCCGCGGTGATCTCCAGCCGTGCCGGTCCCCGCTCGCGCAGCATCCGCAGGCCCTCCAGGTCCGCCGAGCCGACGGGCTCCTCGAACCAGCGCACGTCCCACTCGTCGTGGAAGCGGTGCGCCCAGTACAGGGCCTCCTTGCGGCCGAGGGCGCCGTTGGCGTCGGTGAACAGTTCCGGGCCGCTGCCGATCGCCTCGCGTACGGCGGTGAGGCGTCCGGCGTCGTGCTCGGGCCGGCGCGAGGTCTTGAGCTTCACGCGGGGGATGCCCTGTCCGACCCAGCCGCCGATCTGGTCGGCGAGCCGGTCCAGGGGGTAGTTGGTGAAGCCTCCGCTGCCGTAGACGGGCACCCGGTCGTGCTGGGCGGGCAGGAGGCGGACCAGGGGCAGGTCCAGCAGTCGCGCCTTGAGGTCCCACAGCGCCACGTCGACGGCGGACAGGGCCATCGCCCCCACGCCGGGACGGCCCGCGTTGCGCATCCGCGCGGCCATCCGCCGGCTCAGCGCCGCCGGTGAGCCGACGCTCGCGCCCTCGATCACGGGGACCAACTGCGAGCGCGCGAAGGTGGCGGCCGAGACGTCGCCGTAGGTGTAGCCGAGTCCGGTCCTGCCGCCGGCGTGCACCCGGACGAGGACGAGGGTGGTGGCGTCCCATTCCAGGGTGCCGTCCTGCTCCTTGCCGTCGGGGCCGTCGGTGGGCACCTCGAAGGCGTGCACGTCGACCGCGTCGACCGTGCACGCGTCGAGGGGATCGGCGTCCTGGGGCATGGCTCTCTCCTGGGCGGGCGGGGAAGGACACTCTCGGAGTGCCTTCCCCGGCCGGGGGCAAACCGGACGACGGTCACTCGTTCGGTCGTCCCGCCGGCCGGGCCGCCCGCCCCGGAGCGGCCGTCACACCACCGGTACGGGGTCGGCCGGGCCGTGCGGGTCGCCGGGGCCGGGCCCCGGGGCGGGGTGTTCGAGGGCCGGTTCGGCGGCCTCGCCGAGGAAGCCGCCCGACTGGTGCTGCCACAGCCGGGCGTAGGCGCCGTCCGTCGCGAGGAGCTTGTCGTGGCTGCCCTGCTCGACGACGCGTCCCCGGTCGAGGACGACGAGGCGGTCCATGCCGGCGACGGTGCTCAGGCGGTGGGCGACCACGAGGGCCGTGCGTCCGTCCATGAGCCGCCACAGGGCGTCCTGGACGAGGATCTCGCTCTCCGAGTCCAGGGCGCTGGTCGCCTCGTCGAGCAGCAGGATCGGGGCGTCGCGCAGGATGGCCCGGGCCAGGGCGACGCGCTGGCGCTGGCCGCCCGAGAGCTTCACGCCCCGCTCCCCCACCAGCGTGGCGAAGCCCTCGGGGAGCTGGTCGGCGAACTCCGTGACGTGGGCGGCCGCGGCGGCCGCGCGGATCTCGTCCTCGGTGGCGCCGGGCCGGGCGAAGGCGATGTTGTCCCGCAGGCTGCGGTGGAACATCGCGGGTTCCTGCGGGACGTAGGCGATCAGTGAGCGCAGGTCGCTCTGGCGCAGCCGGCTGATGTCCTGGCCGCCGATCAGGATGCGTCCCCGGTCGAGGTCCGACATCCGCAGCAGCAGCCGGGTGAGGGTGGTCTTGCCCCCGCCGGACCTGCCGACCAGGCCGAACCGGGCGCCCGCCGGGACGTCCAGGTCGAGCCCGCGGAAGATCGGCTCGGCGCCCGCGTGGGCGAAGGTCACCGCCTCGAAGCGGACGCCGGTGTCCCGGGGCGCGAGCGGTTCGGGGTCGACGGCGTCCAGCACGGTGGGCGGGTCGAGGAGCAGCTCGGTGAACTGCGCGGCCTCGGTCATGGAGCTTTCCAGCCGCCGGTAGATCTGGTTGAACTCGAACATGATCTGGGTGGCGTTGGAGTAGTAGGTGAAGGCGACGACGACCTCCTCCACCCCCTGGCCCGGGCCGCCGAGGGCGAGGACGACCACCAGGCCCAGCACGTTGGTCAGGACGGACAGGGGGGCGATCAGGGTGTCGACGCGCAGGTTGCCGTAGTCCCAGGACCTCAGCGTCAGGCGCCGGGACTCCGCGACCCGGCTGCGGTGTTCGGCGCCCTCGCGCCGTTCGGCCGCGAACGCCCGGATGGTCTCCATGTTCGCGAGACTGTCGGCGACGTGGCCGGAGACCCGGGCGATCGCCGCCTCCCGGTCGTTGACGAGCCGCTGCCTGCGCCGGATCAGCGGGGTCGCGGCCGTCGCGGTCAGCACGAGCATCACGAACAGGACGACTACCAGCATCGGTTCGTAGCTCCACAGCACCACGGCCCCGAAGAGCAGGGGGACGAGGCTGCCCACGATGCGGTACGTCAACGTGTCGGTGAAGTCCTCGAAGCGCTTGCCGTAGCTGAGCACCCGTTTGGTCAGGGAGCCGGCGAAGTTGTCGTGGAAGAAGGCGGCGTCCTTGGCGAGGAGTTCGTCCATGCCGCTCACGTAGAGGTGCTCCATGCCGAGGGCGCACACCCGGTTCAGGCAGTGCTGCCCGATCCGCCAGACGGCCTCGGCGAGCAGCAGCGTCGCACCGAAGCCCAGCACGTACGGCAGTGCCGGGCCGAGGGCGAGACCGTCGCCGGCCGCCTGTCCGGCCAACTTGGCGATCAGCAGCGGGGCGACGTAGCGGATGCCGATGTTGCCCACGGCCGGCAGCAGCAGCGCGGGCAGCGCCAGGCGGCGCAGTCGCAGCAGTTCCAGGCCGTAGTGGCGCAGCGCCAGGACGACCGCGCTCCTGCCGGGCGCCGGTCCTCGCGATTCTGTGGTCCCCATCACACTCCCGGTGGTTCGGAAGCCGGAAGTCTCCCGTCCAACGAGGCGCACAGTCCAGGCATTTAACCCGGACCGTCGAGAATCGGACACCCCACGCCGGGGCCGGACGGCCTGCGCAACGTGACATTGTAAAGTGGCATCCCCCTTGGCCGGCCGGACGCAGGAGCACGGATGCCGCATCTCAAGTCCCAGGCGATCCCCGTCCAGGCCCCTCTGCGCGACCAGGTCGCCGAAGCGCTCCGTGCCGCCCTCATCGCCGGTGACCTGCGGCCGGGCGTCGTCTACTCCGCCCCCACCCTGGCCGCCGAACTCGGCGTCTCCGCGACCCCGGTGCGCGAGGCCATGCTGGACCTGGCCCGGGAGGGCCTGGTCGAAGCGGTGCGCAACAAGGGCTTCAGGGTCACCGAGATGACCGAGCGGGACCTCGACGAGTTCACCGAGATCCGCACCCTGATCGAGGTGCCCACCGTGGGACGGGTCGCGACGACGGCGACCGCGGAGCAGCTGGAGGCCCTGCGGCCGTCGGCGCAGGAGATCGTCACCGCGGCCCGGGAGCACGACGTCCTCGCGTACGTCGAGGCGGATCACCGGTTCCACCTCGGGCTGCTGTCCCTGGCGGGCAACCACCATCTCGTGCAGGTGGTCGCCGACCTGCGCACACGCTCACGTCTGTTCGGGCTGGGCAGCCTGAACGAGACGGGCCGGCTGGTCGCTTCCGCCGAGGAACACGTCGAACTGCTGGATCTGATGGTGGCCGGGCGCGGCGCCGAGGCCGAGGAGTGCATGCGCCGCCATCTCGCGCACGTCCGCACCCTCTGGGCGGAGGGCACCGCCCGGCCCCTCAGAGGGTGAATCCGGCCGGGTAGGGGTCCGTGGGGTCGAGCAGGTACTGCGCGGTGCCGGTGATCCAGGCCCGGCCGGTGACGGACGGCAGGACCGCCGGACGGCCCCCGACCGTCGTCTCGCCGAGGATCCGGCCGACGAACCGGGAGCCGATGAACGACTCGTTGACGAAGTCCCGGCCGGTCGGCAGCAGGCCGCGGGCGTGCAACTGCGCCATCCGGGCGCTGGTGCCCGTGCCGCAGGGCGACCGGTCGAACCAGCCCGGGTGGATGGCCATGGCGTGCCGCGAGTGTGCGGCGGTCGAGCCGGGGGCTTCGAGATAGACGTGGTGGCACACGTCGATCTCGGGATTCTCCGGGTGGGACACCGGGTTCTGCTCGTTGACGGCGTCCATGACGGCCAGTCCGGCGTCGAGCAGCCGCTGCTTGTGCGCCCGTCCGAAGGGGATGCCGAGGTCGTCGGTGCGGACGAAGGCGTAGAAGTTGCCGCCGTAGGCGATGTCGTAGCGCACCTGCCCGTATCCGGGGACGTCGACCACCTGGTCGAGCGCGTGGCAGTACGACGCCACGTTCTCCAGGGTCACCGACTCGGCGTGGCCGTCGCGCACCCGTACCCGGGCGGTGACCAGTCCGGCCGGGGTGTCGAGCCGGACCCGGGTCTCCGGCTCGGTCACCTCGACCATCCCGGTCTCGACGAGGACCGTGGCGACACCGATGGTCCCGTGACCGCACATCGGCAGGCAGCCGGAGACCTCGATGAAGAGCACCCCGTAGTCGGCGTCCGGACGGGTCGGCGGCTGCAGGATCGCCCCGGACATCGAGGCGTGCCCGCGTGGTTCGCACATCAGGAGGGTGCGCAGGTCGTCGCGGTCCGCGACGAACCGCTGCCGCTTCTCGGACATCGTCGCGCCGGGGAGGACGCCCACGCCGCCCGTGATCACGCGGGTGGGCATGCCCTCGGTGTGCGAGTCGACGGCGTGGTAGCAGACCGTCGAGCGCATCGTCAGTTCACCCCGGCGTCGATCAGGGCCTGGGTGGCGGCGCGCACGACGGCCTCCGTCTCCGGGGCCAGCGGCTGCCGCGGCGGCCGGCACGGCCCGCCCCGGCGGCCGGTCAGCTCCTGGCCGAGCTTGATGGCCTGGACGAACTCCGTCTTGCTGTCCCACCGCAGGACCGGGTGCAGTTGGCGGTAGAGCGGCAGCGCCGTCTCCAGGTCGCCCCGGACGGATGCCTCGTACAGGGCGAGGCAGGCCCGGGGGAAGACCTGCGGGTATCCGGCGACCCAGCCCTTGGCGCCGGCCAGGGCGACCTCCAGCACGGTGTCGTCGGTGCCGATCATGAGGTCGAGGCCGGGGGCGAGCTCGGCGATCTCGTAGCAGCGCCGGACGTCGCCGGAGAACTCCTTGACCCCGACCACGAACCCTTCGGCGTACAGCTTGGCCAGCAGGTCGGGGCGCAGGTCCACCTTGGTGTCGACGGGGTTGTTGTACGCGGTGACGGGCAGGCCCGCCGAGGCCACCAGTTCGAAGTGTTCGAGCACCGCGCGGTCGTCGGCGCGGTAGGCGTTGGGCGGCAGGCACATGACCGCCTGGCAGCCCGCGTCCTTGGCGAACTGCGCGTGCCGCTTGGCCTCCCGGCCGCCGTAGGCGCCGACGCCCGGCATGACGGTGAACCCCTCGGGCGCGTGGGCGACGGCGGTCTCGACGACGCGGTCGCGCTCCTCGTACGTGAGGGTCTGGTACTCGCCCAGCGACCCGTTGGGCGCGACGCCGTGCATCCCCTGCTCGGCGAGGTGGGCGACGCTCTCGCCGTAGGCGCCGAAGTCGACCGAGAGGTCGTCGTGGAACGGCAGGCCGGTCGCGACGATGACGCCGTGCCAGGGCTTGCGGGTCTCGCTCATGAACACTCCTTGTCGGGTTCAGCGTTGTCCGTCGGTTCTTCGTCGAGGCCGGCGAGCGCACCGAGGGTGACGGGCGTCGCGACGAGCCGTTCGGCGGGCTCGTAGGCCCGTCCCCGTGCCGTGAGGCAGTGCACCGCGGGACCGCACATCCGCCCCTGGCACCAGCCCATGCCGGCCCGGGTCAGTTGCTTGACCTGCCGGTGGTCGTGGGCGCCGTCGGCGCGGGCGGTCCGCACCGCCCCGGCGGTCACCTCCTCGCAGCGGCACACGACGGTCTCGTCGGTGAGCCACGCCGGCCAGGCGCGCGGCACCGGGTGGGCCAGCGCCATCGCCCGGGCGAAGGCACGCTGCCGGGCCACCGCCGAACGCACCGCGGTCCGGGCCCTGTTCGCCGGTGCGGGGGCGGCGGCACCGGAGTCGGCGAGGACCGACCAGGCCGCCAGCCGGCCCTCGTGCACGGCGAGTGCCGCACCGCCCACCCCGCACGTCTCACCCGCGGTGTAGAGACCGGGGACGGTGGTGCGCTGCCCCGCGTCGACGGCAGCCACCGCGTTGCCGTCCGCCGACTCGGTGAGGGCGCAGCCGAGGGGGACGAGCAGGTCGAGCTGGGGGGCGAAGCCCCAGCCGACGCCCACGGCGTCGACCTCGACCCGGCGTTCCGTACCCGGGCGCGGGCTGCCGTCCGGCGCCAGCGGGGCGAGGCGCACCGCCGTCACGCGTGCGCCGCCCTCCGCGGCGACGATCGCCGTGCGCGGGCGGACCGGGACGCGGTGGCGGGCGAGCGTGGCGGCGTAGGAGGCCCCCTCGGCCCACTTGCCGGGGTTGCGCAGCAGCGGGCCGGGGTGGCGCAGCCAGGCCCGAGGGTGGGCCGCCTCGCACACCGCGACGACCTCGACGCCGCGCGCGGCGAGACCGGCGGCCACCGGCAGCAGGAACGGCCCGGTGCCGCCCAGCGCCACGCGGCTCCCGGCCGCCACGCCGCCGCCCTTGAGCAGCGCCTGCAGGCCGCCCGCGGTCAGGACTCCGGGCAGGTCCCAGCCCGGGAAGGGCAGTTGCCGGTCGTAGGCGCCGGTCGCCACGAGGAGCCTCGGCGCCCGCAGGACGGCCGCGGTCTCGCGCGGCGCGTCGCGGCGGTCGACCACGTGGACCGCGAATCCGTCGCCCTCGCGGACGGCCGACCACGCGTGGTGCGCCAGGCGCAGGTCGAGCCGGCCCGCCGAGCGGTGTGCCGCCAACGCCCGGCACAGGGCACGGTACCGGCCCAGGCCGTGGTGCAGGTCGTCGGTCGGTACGGCAGCTCGCGCGTGCTCCGGCGGGTGCCGCCAGTACTGGCCGCCGAGGGCCGTTCCGGAGTCCAGCAGGACGACGCGCAGGCCACCGGCGAGCGCCGTGGCCGCGGCGGTCATGCCCGCCGGGCCCGCTCCCACGACGACGAGGTCCACGGGCTCACTCATCGTCGTCCTCCCGCGTCGTGACGGTCATGCCCGGCCGGGCCGGGAGCAGGCAGGCGCGCTGCCCGCGGGCCCCGTCGACCGTGACGAGGCAGTCGAAGCAGACGCCGATGCCGCAGAAGACGCCCCGGGGGCGCCGTCCGACGCGGGTGGTGCGCCAGGCGACCCGGCCCGCGGCGACGAGGGCCGCGGCGACGGTCTGTCCCTCGACGAACGGCAGGGGGTCGCCGTCGACGACGATCTCGCTCACTGGGGCGCACCTCCGGGGGTGAGGAAGCGGTCGGGCAGGAGACCGGTGTGCGCGGCCGGGTCGGCGTCGCGCCAGGGCCGGCCGAGCAGGTGGGCCGTCACCAGGGCGCCGGTCCCGGGGGCGAGGCCGATGCCCGCCCCCTCGTGGCCGCAGGCGTGGACGACGCCGGGCACGCGCGGGTCGGGGCCGATCACCGGCAGGTGGTCGGGACAGTACGGCCTGAAGCCTCGGTAGGCGCGCATCAGGTGGACGCCGCGCAGGAAGGGGAAGAGCCGGCACGCCTGTGCGGCGAGCCGGGCGACCACGGCGGTGTTCAACGTCGTGTCGAAGCCGACGCGCTCCCGGCTGGCGCCGACGAGGATCGTGCCGCCGCGCGTTCCCTCCACGACGCAGGAGGTCTCCAGGCCGGCGTCGGAGGAGGCGACGTTGGCGACGTAGTCGGCGGAGTAGACCTTGTGCCGGACCATCGGCGGCAGCGGTTCGGTCACCAGGACGAAGCCGCGGCGCGGCAGCACCTCGACGGGCGCACCGAGCCGCCGGCCGACCTCGCCGCCCCAGGTCCCGGCCGCGTTGACGACGGCGTCGGCGGGCAGGACCTCACCGGCGGCCGTCCGGACGCCGGTGATCCGGCCGCCGGGGACCGGGCCTTCGGGGACCGGGCCTACGGGGGCCGGACCGTGTGAGGTCGGGCCGTGCGAGGTCGGGCCGTGCGAGGTCGGACCCAGCGGGGTCGGACCCAGCGGGGTGCGGTCGCCGTCGCGGGTGGTCAGGGCGCCGACGACCTCCCCCGTGTGGAAGCGCGCTCCGCGCCGTACGGCGGCGCGCAGCAGGGCGGCCGCCGCCAGCACCGGCTGGACCTGCGCGTCCTGCGGGTAGTGCACGCCACCGGGGATCCCGGGGGCGAGGTGCGGTTCGAGGTCCCGCACCCGGTCGACCGGCTCGGCACGGACACCGGCCGCCTCCTGCCGCGCGGCGAACTCACGCAGCGCGGCGAGGCTCTCGTCGGTGCTCGCGACGACCAGGCCGCCCTTGGGCTCCAGTTCGAGGGTGTCGGCTCCGAGTTCGCGGCCCGCCTCGTCCCACAGGGTGCGGCTCAACCGGGCCAGGGCGAGTTCGGGACCGGGTTCCTTGTCGGAGAGGAGGACGTTGCCCTCTCCCCGGCTCGTCGTCCCGGCGCCCACGGGTCCGCGGTCGACGACCGTGACGTCCAGGCCCGCCGAGGCGGCGTGGAAGGCGCAGGCGGCTCCGACGACTCCCGCCCCCACGACGACGACCTTGAGGGTCAACGGCTCCTCCATCCATGCGTCACACCGCGCTGTGCAATGTCACATGCCATGGGTGAGGCTATCCATCCGGTCGGCCGAAGACAACGCCTCCTTCGGACCCGGGCGTCAGAGGTCGACGCGGGTGCCCAGCCCGGTCAGGGCGCCGACCGGGTCCAGATCGGGGGTACCGCGCGGCCACCAGTCCTCGCGGCCGGGCTCCGACTCGTACGCGTACCAGAGACCGGTCCGGCCGAGTCTCAGCTGGACATGGCCCCGGGGGTGGGTGAGGCGGTTGCGCCAGGGGCGGAAGGCGGGGAGGTCGGCGGCGAGGAGCAGGGGGCGGGCGCGGTCGAAACGGCCGGCCGGCGGGTCCCAGGGCTCCTCCAGGACGTCGAGGCCCTCCGGCCCGCCCTGCCGCCAGGCGGCGACGGCGCGCGCCAGCTCCGCCGTGTCGCGTCCGGCGGCCGAGGCGAGGGACGCGTAGAGGGCGCGGGTGCCCGCGGTGAGCCCGGAGCCGGGGCGCGCCGCGGCGAGGCGGACGGCGTCCTGCCACAGCGTCAGCCCGCCGACCGGGTCGCGCCCGGTGGTGAGCAGGGCGTGGGCGCGGGCGGCGGCGTCGGTGGCGAGCTGGTCCAGCGCGAAGGAGTCGGGGCCGCCCGGCGCGGTCGGACAGGCCGGTGGCTGTTCCGGGTGCGGGGGCGCGGGCAACGGCGCGGGGAGGGGCGGCAGGACGCGCCGGGCCAGGACCTCCCCGGCCCGCACGCCGGGCAGGGGGGCCGGTCCGCCGTCCTGGGCGGTACGGGCGGCGCGGGCCGCGTTGCGCCGGGACAGGGCGTCGAGCAGCTCGCGCTCGCCCCGGCCGCGCAGCAGGAGCAGTACGAAGGGGTCGGCGTCGAGCAGACGTGCCGTCTGGTAGCAGAGGGCGGCGGCGTGCTTGCAGGGGTGGCCGGAGTCGGGGCAACTGCACTGCGGGGCGAGGTCGCCGGGGCCGGGGAGCAGCGGGACGCCGTGGTCCGCCAAGTCGGCCAGCGAGTGCGGGAGTTCCTTGTCGAGGAGGGCGGCGATGTGTCCGGGCCGTTCGACGGCGGCGTCCAGGAAGCGGTCCCAGTCGGCGTCGCCGAGCGTCCGCAGCCGCACCTGCACGCGGTACGGCCGGGCGCGGCTGCCCTGCACGTAGGCGAGGACCAGCCCGGGCGTCACGGTGATGGCGTCCACGCGCCCCCGCTCGGCGTACCCCCGCCCGCGCTCCAGCCTCGCGGGGTCCAGGGCGCCCTCCTCCAGGGCGGTCACCCACGCGTTCCCCCACCAGGTGCCGGCGAGGCCCTCGTCCGCCACCGCACGGGGCGGAAGCGCGGGAAAGGTCCGCCGCAGCTCGCCGTCGCGGTCCGGGGCCGCCATCGAGCGGGGGGCGCGGGGTCGTGCGGGCGGCGGTGCGGGTGGCGGTGCGGGGTGGGCGGCGGCCCGGTCGCGCACCGCCGACGCCTGCTCCGGGTGCCTCCGCCGTTCCGGCCGCCCGGGATCGGGTGCCGGGTCTTCGGAGCGGGGCGTGCGCCCGGCGGGAGGAGAGGCGGCGGGTGGGGTGCCGGTCCCGGAGTCGGGGCCCACGCCGGACGACGGGGCCGGTTCCGGGGACGCCGACGCCCGTACTCCACGGGGAGCCCGGCCGGCCCGCTCGTCGGCGGGCAGGATCTCCCCGCTCTCCCCGGTCTTGCCGGTCTCCCCGGCCGACGAGATCTGCCCGGCCGGGTCCGCCTCCGAGGGCAGCCGGAAGGCGCCCGCGACGAAGTCCCGTACGGCACGTGCGCGGGCGTCGGCGGTGCCCGCGCCGCCCGCCCGCTGCCGACCGCCTGCCGGACGGGGCGCCCGCCGTGGGTGCGCGGCACCCTTGGCCGAAGCGCCCTTGGCCGACGCGACCTCGGACGCCGCGTCCGCCTTCGCCTTCCGACGCGCCGCTCGCAACGCCTCCCGCGCCACGTCCGCCGGACGGCTGTCGCCCCCTTCCACGGCACCGGAGCGGGACGCTTCGTCGGGGGCGGTCGGGGTGGTCGGGGCGGTCGGGGTGGTCGCGTCGTCGGACCGGTCCCCTTCCTCTGCCCGCCGGGCCGAGTCCCCCGGGTCCGCCGAACCCGGCGGACGTGCCGGACTCGCCGGCTCCGCCCCACCTGCCGGCCCCTCCCGGTGTGACGGTGCGTCACGGGCGCCGGCGGGGTCGTGCGCCCCCGCGTGCCGTGTCCTGCGCAGGGCGGCCCGGGCGGTGTCCCCGGGGCGTGGCCCGGAGGGCTCGGCGGGCCTGCCGTCCGGGGCGCGCTCGTGGCTGTGCGCCGGCGCCGAGGGTGCGGACGGTGCCGCCTCCGCCGGCGCCTCCGACGAGGTCGCCGCCGGTGCCGCCGGCCCGTGCTCCCCGCCCGGTCCCCCCGCGCGCTCACGTGCCTCCCGCAGGGCGCGGCGGGCCTCGTCGGCGGGCCGGGGGCTCATGACGGCCTCCGCAGGGAGACGAGGTCGGACAGTTCACGGGCCGTCAGCTCGGTGAGGGCCGCCTCTCCGGAGCCGAGGACCGCGTCGGCCAGGGCCCGCTTGGACTGGAGCATCTCGGCGATGCGGTCCTCGACCGTGCCCTCGGTGACGAGCCGGTGGACCTGGACCGGCTGGGTCTGGCCGATGCGGTAGGCGCGGTCGGTGGCCTGCTCCTCCACCGCCGGGTTCCACCAGCGGTCGACGTGCACGACGTGTCCCGCGCGGGTGAGGTTCAGGCCGGTGCCCGCGGCCTTCAGGGACAGGACGAGGACCGGGGTCGCCCCGCTCTGGAAGCGGTCCACCATCCGCTCGCGCTCCGGGACCGGCGTACCGCCGTGCAGCAGGTCGACCGGGACCGCGCGGGCGGTGAGGTGGGCGGTGATGAGGCGAGCCATGCCGACGTACTGCGTGAAGACCAGCACCGAGCCGTCCTCCGCGAGCACCGTGTCCAACAGCTCGTCCAGCAGGGCGAGTTTGCCGGAGCGGGCGGTCATCCGGTCGGCCCCGCCCGGCGGGTGCTCCTCCTTCAAGAACAGGGCGGGGTGGTCGCAGATCTGCTTCAGCGAGGTCAGCAGCTTGAGGACGAGACCGCGGCGCCCCATGCCCTCGGCGGCCTCGATGGCGAGCATCGACTCGCGCACCACCGCCTCGTACAGCGCGGCCTGTTCGCGGGTGAGGGGGACGGGGTGGTCCGTCTCGGTCTTCGGCGGCAGCTCGGGGACGATGCCGGGGTCGGACTTCTTCCGGCGCAGCAGGAAGGGGCGGATCAGCCGGGCCAGGCGCTCCACGGCCTGGTCGTCCTCGCCGTTCTCCACCGCGCGCGCGTGCCGGGCGCGGAAGGACTTCAGGGGGCCGAGCAGCCCGGGGGTGGTCCAGTCGAGGAGGGCCCACAGCTCGGAGAGGTTGTTCTCCACGGGTGTGCCGGTCAGCGCCACCCGGGCCGGGGACGGGATCGTGCGCAGGGCCTTCGCCGTCGCCGAGTAGGGGTTCTTCACGTGCTGGGCCTCGTCCGCGACGACCATGCTCCAGGACCGGCCGGCCAGGGCCGCGGCGGCGGACCGCATCGTGCCGTAGGTGGTGAGGACGAAGCCGCCGGTCAGGTCGTCGAGGGTGCGGTCGGGGCCGTGGAAGCGACGGACCGGGACGCCGGGGGCGAACCGCTCGATCTCGCGCTGCCAGTTGCCCAGGAGGGAGGCCGGGCAGACGACCAGCGTCGGTTCGGTGCGGGCCCGCTTCAGGTGCAGGGCGATGACGGTGACGGTCTTGCCGAGGCCCATGTCGTCGGCGAGGCAGCCGCCGAGGCCGAGCGAGGTCATGAGGTCGAGCCAGGCCAGGCCGCGCAGTTGGTAGTCGCGCAGGGTGGCGTGCAGGCCGGGCGGCGCTTCGGCGGGGCGCACACCCGCGGTCAGCCGGTCGCGCAGCGCGGCCAGCGCGCCGACGGGCACCACGTCGACCGTCTCGCCGTCGGCCTCGGCACTGCCGGTGAGGGCGACGGCGAGGGCGTCGACCGGGTCGAGCAGACCGAGATCGCGCTTGCGGGCCCGGCGGACGAGCGCCGGGTCGACCAGCACCCACCGGTCGCGGAGCCGGACGACGGGGCGGTGGGCCTCCGCCAGGGTGTCCATCTCGGCCTCGGTGAGCGGGTCGCCGCCGATCGCGAGCTGCCAGCGGAACTGGAGCAGGTCCTCGCTCTCGAAGAAGCCCGTGCCGTCGGTCGCCGAACCCGGCGCGGTCCTGACCACCGCGGTCGCGGTGAGGTCCTGGGCCAGGTCGCGGGGCCAGTGCACGGCGACGCCCGCGGCGGCGAGCCGGCCGGCGGCCACGCCCAGCAGGTCGGTGACCTCCTCCTCGGACAGGCCGAGCACGTCGGGCACGTCCTGCTCGGTGAGCCGGTCCAGCGGCGGCCAGACCCGCGCCGCGCGCCGCACCGCGAGGGCGGCGTCCACGCGCGCGCGGGGGCCGAAGGAGGCGTCGGCCGTGCCGGACCAGAGGTCCGCGGCGTCGGCGACGAGGGTGGGGTCGGCGAGGCTGTGCACCTGGACGACCGCCGCGCCCGCGTTGCGCACGCCGGTGGGTCCGCCGCCCTCCGTGCCCGCGGCTCCGTCCGCGTCCCGGTCGAACAGGTCGTACGCCGACAGGTCCAGGCGGAGCGAGATCCGCACGCCCGCGTCCATGCCCGCGGCCACCTCCGCGGCCCAGTCGTGGGCGCCGGGCAGGCGCTGGGCCCCGCGGGCGGCGAACGGCCGTCCGCAGGCGTGCGGTGCGGCCGGAGTGCGGGGCAGGGTGTCGGCGACCGCGTCGAGGAAGGCCCGGACCAGTGCTTCCGGCTCCGGCAGCCGGATCGGTCCCGGCCCGTCGAGCGGGACGGCGTGGCCCTCGGGGGGCAGGGCGGCGGCCACGGCCCGCAGGTGCGCGACGTCGTCGGGGCCGAGCGGGCCGGCCCGCCAGGCGTCGTGTCCGGTCGCGGTCAGGCCGGGCAGCAGCCGGCCGCGCGCGGTGAGCCGCAGGGCGTGCAGGGCGGCGGCGCCCCAGCAGGCGGTGGCGGGGTGGGCGGCCGGGTCGTGCCGGGCGCGCACCAGGAGGGGCAGCGCCTCGTCGAGCGGCAGCGACACCGCGGGTGTGGTCCTGCGGCGTACCCCGGCGCCGTGCGGCCGTACGACGGTCAGCTCCTGGACTCCGGACGGCCGGGATCCGTCCCCGGGGCGCGCTGCGGCCGCCTCCTCCGCGCCGTCGTCCGCGGGATCCGCCCCCGCGACGAAGCTGCCCCCGGGGGCCGCCCCGGGCAACGGCGCGGCGTCGGTGTCGTCGGCGGGGACCAGGCCGGTGACGGGTCCGCCCTCGGGGTCCCAGAAGGCGACGCGTCCCTCGCGCGGCAGGGGCGCGGGCAGGAAGACGGCCGCGAGCCGGGCGGGGACGGACGCCACCGCTCCCTCGTGCCGGGACGCCACCCCCTCGTGGCGTGGCGCCACCACCGGCTCCACCCGCTCCCCCGCCCGTCCGGGGGCCGTCGTCTCCGTCACGGCCGTGTCGCCCATACGTCCTGTCACCTCCCGCCCGTCGGCCCGATCAGCTGTCTTCGACTCTACGGGCGGGGTCTGACAATCGGCTCCGGCGGCCTCCCGCCGGGCCCGCCCTCCGGGCGCTCCCGCCGGGTGGACGAGGGGAAGGCGACGACAGGGCCTAGGGAACGGTGTGCGAGACGACGTAGACCATCGGATAGTCGGGGTTGTCCATGTTCACGACGACGTCCTGGGTCGGCGCCGGGTTCTCCTGCTCCTTGACGACACCCCACCAGGAGCCGGAGCCGCCGAATTCCCAGCCGGTGACCCGCTGGGCGCGGTCACTGATCGCGATCTTGTCCTTCTTCAGCGCGTCGCGGTCGACGCCCAGCCCGGCCAGGAAGACGTCGAGGCCCGCGTTCGTGGTCTGGAACTGGACGTAGAGGCGGCTGGTCTTCCAGTTGTTCGTCTCGTAGTACGCGACCTCGTCCGAGGGGACCGGGACGGGCACCTCGTAGATGCGGCGCTGCAGCTTGGAGGGCCAGCCCTCGGTCATGCCGGTCGCCGCGTACTTCGCCTCCTTGTCCCTGCCGCTGTCGCGGCTCTGGCCGGCGGAGATCGCGAGGTAGCCGGCCGGGACGCCGATGAGCAGCACGATGATCAGCAGCGTGAGCGCACGGCGGCGGATCATGTGCCGTCGGTCCTCGCCCGGCGGCCCGGGATCCTCCGGGGACGCCGCCTGCTGGGGCAGGGTCTCCGTCACAGCGACTCCTGGGACGTACGGCGGGCCTCGGCGTACCGCTCGTAGCGCTCGTACCGCTCGACGCGGCGCCGCTTGGCCCGGCGGAACCGGCGGGCGACCAGCCGGGCCAGGTCGGCGGCGCCCACCATGCCGGCCTCGGGGCCGAGCTGGGCGCGGACGATGCGGGCCTCGGGGCGGTAGCCGCGGCCGGTGAGCTGACGCTTGAAGGCGTCGCGCGCGGGGCCGATCAGCAGGTCGTCGGCGGCGCTGACCCCGCCGCCGATCACGAAGCAGGACGGGTCGAGGGCCGCGGCGAGGTTGGCGATGCCGACCCCGAGCCACTGCCCGATGTCCTGGAGCAGCTCGACGCACATGGCGTCGCCGTCGCGGGCCAGCTCGGTGATCATCGGACCGGTGATGTCGCCGATGCTGCCCTTGACGTGCTCGATGATCCCGTAGGCCACCGGCGAGTCGGCGGCGGCCAGCTCGCGGGCCTCCCTGACCAGGGCGTTGCCCGAGCTGTACTGCTCCCAGCAGCCGCGGTTGCCGCAGGGGCAGCGGTGGCCGCCGGGGACGACCTGCATGTGTCCGAACTCGCCGGCGACGCCGTACTTGCCCCGCTTGACCTGGCCCTCCTCCAGGATCGCGCCGCCGATGCCGGTGCCGAGCGTGATCATGACGAGGTGGTCCTCGCCGCGGCCGGCGCCGAAGCGCCACTCGGCCCAGGCGGCGGAATTGGCGTCGTTGTCCACGAGGACGGGGACGGCCAGGCGGCCGGCGAGGCGGTCGCGCAGCGGCTCGTTGCGCCAGGACAGGTGGGGGGCGAACAGGACGCGGTTGCGGTCGGCGTCGACCCAGCCGGCCGCGCCGATGCCCACGGCGTGCACGTCGTGCCGGTCGGAGAGGTCCAGCACCAGCTCGACGATCGTGTCCTCGACGACCTTCGGGCTCTTGGACTTGTCCGGGGTCTCGGTGCGGAGCTTCTCCAGGATGTTGCCGTCGGCGTCGACGACGCCCGCCATGACTTTCGTGCCGCCGATGTCGATGCCGACCGTGGGCACGCGGGGTGCCGAGAGGTGCGAGCGGCGTTCCCTCGTGCCCACGGTGCGCAGGACCGGGGCGCGGCGGGAGCCGATGGGGGCGGTGAAGTCGCGGTAGGTGCTCATCGGGTGCGATTGTGCCGCACGGCTGTGCCGGGCGCCGAATGCGACAGGGGGGCGGGGGCCCGGTCCGCCGGCGGGTGCGGGCGCGTCGTGGTTACTCGCGCCCTTCCCCGCGCGCCTGGGCCCGTTCCAGCTCGTGGCGCAGATCGTCGAGCTCGTTTCCGCCTGCCATCTGCCGTGTCAGCTCGTCGAGGGTGATGTCCTCGCGCTCGTGGTTGCCGACCATCGTGCCCCGCTTCAGCAGCACGAAGCGGTCTCCCACCAGGTACGCGTGGTGCGGGTTGTGAGTGATGAGGACGACACCCAGACCCTGGTCGCGGGCCGCCGCCACGTACTTCAGGACCACTCCCGACTGCTTGACGCCGAGGGCCGCCGTCGGTTCGTCCAGGACGAGCACCTTCGCGCCGAAGTACACCGCGCGGGCGATCGCCACGCACTGGCGCTCGCCGCCGGAGAGGGTGCCGATGGGCTGGTCGACGTCGCGGAGGTCGATGCCCATGCGCAGCAGCTCGGCGTGGGTGGTGCGGCGCATGTGGTCGACGTCCATGCGCTTGAAGGGGCCGACGCCCTTGCGCGGCTCGGAGCCGAGGAAGAAGTTGCGCCAGACCGGCATGAGGGGGACGACGGCCAGGTCCTGGTAGACGGTGGCGATGCCGCGGTCCAGGGCCTCGCGCGGGGAGGACAGGCGGGTCTCCTCGCCGTCCAGCCGCAGCGTGCCGCCGTCGTGCCGGTGCAACCCGGCGACGATCTTGATGAGGGTGGACTTGCCCGCGCCGTTGTCGCCCAGTACGCAGGTGATCTCCCCGGCGTGGACCTCCAGGGACACGCCTTCGAGGGCGCGGACGTTGCCGTAGTTCTTGCTGACGCCGGACAGCTCGACGAGTGCCGTCCGGCTTGCGGTCTGCGTCACTTGGTGGCCTCCGCGCGCTTGCGGACCCAGGCGTTGAGCAGGGTCGCGAGGAGCAGCATCGCTCCGAGGAAGAACTTGAACCAGTCGGGGTTCCACTCGGCGAAGACGATGCCCTTGCTGGTCATGCCGAAGATGAGGGCGCCGACCGCCGAGCCGACGGCGCTGCCGTAGCCGCCGGTGATCAGGCAGCCGCCGATGACGGCCGCGATGATGTAGATCAGCTCGTTGCCCACGCCCTCGCCGGACTGGACGACGTCGTAGGAGAACAGCAGGTGCTGGCCGGAGATCCAGGCGCCGAGACCCACGCCCATGTAGAGGCCGATCCTGGTCCCGGTGACCGGAACGCCCACCGCGCGGGCGGCGTCCTTGTTGCCGCCGACCGCGAAGATCCAGTTGCCCGCGCGGGTGCGCAGCAGGATCCAGCTCGCGACGGCGACCAGCGCGAACCACCACAGGATGGTCACCTTGAAGCCGACGCCGCCGACGGTGACCGTGGAGGCGAAGACGTCGCGGGCGGAGGGGAAGCCCTCCATGTCGGCGATGGACTTGGTGGAGACGGTGCCGTCGATGAGCTTGGTGAAGCCCAGGTTCAGGCCGGTCAGCATGAGGAACGTGCCGAGCGTGATGATGAAGCTGGGGAGCTTGGTCCGGGTGAGCATGAAGCCGTTGAAGGCGCCGATCGCCAGGGTGACCAGCAGCGACACGCCGACGCCGACCCAGACGTTGGCGGTCATCTGGTAGCTGAACATCGACGACACCAGCGCCGAGGAGGTGACCATGACGCCCGCGGACAGGTCGAACTCGCCGCCGATCATCAGCAGGGCCACCGGGACGGCCATGATGCCGATCGTCGAGGCGGCGTAGAGCACGGTGCTCAGGCTGGAGGCGCGCAGGAAGCTGTCGGCGAAGAACGCGAAGAAGACGAAGACGGCGATCGCGCCGACGACGGAGCCCAGCTCGGGGCGGCCGAGGAGCTTGCGCAGCGGAGAGGTCCGCAGGAGCCGTTCGTCGGCCTCCTTCACCTGCGTGGCGTTCATCGCGTGCCCCGCTTCGTGTAGTCGGCCAGGGCCGCGGCATCGTCCTTGGTGATGATCTGCGGCCCGGTGAGCACGGGCCGGCCGCCGCCGAGGACGTCGGCGTTGTACTTGTACAGCCACAGCA
Source organism: Streptomyces ardesiacus (assembly GCF_003112575.1). Taxonomy (GTDB): domain Bacteria; phylum Actinomycetota; class Actinomycetes; order Streptomycetales; family Streptomycetaceae; genus Streptomyces; species Streptomyces ardesiacus. The sequence continues at coordinate 136,672 of NZ_BEWC01000001.1, read as the reverse complement.
GGTCGACGGCCTCGTAGCCCTGGAGGTAGGGCTGCTGGTCGACGGCGAAGCCGAGGGTGCCGTCCTCGAGTCCGGCGGCCACCTTGGCGTTGAGGTCGAAGGTGTCGATCTCGGCCTTGCTGCCGGCGCCCTGCTTGGCCTTGACGGCGGTGTCGGCGTAGGGGGCGCCGAGGGTGACGACGGCGTCGACGGACTTGTCGGTCTGGAGCTTGGCCTCGATGGCGGACTGCACGTCCGGCATGCTGGTGCCGTTGACGTAGAGCCGCTGGACCTTGCCGTCGAAGGTCTTCTCGACGCCGTCGCAGCGCTGCTCGTGGCCGACGTTGCCCTGCTCGTGGAGCACGCAGATCGCCTGCTTGCGGCCCCGCTGGTTCAGCTCGTCGCCCACGGCCTCGCCCGCGATGGTCTCGTCCTGGCCGACGTGGGTGAGGGCGCCGAACTCCTTGGACTCCGCGGAGCCGGAGTTCACCGTGATCACGGGGATGCCCGCCTTGTGCGCGCGGGCGAGGGCGGACTTCATCGCGTCGGGCTTGGCGAGCGTGACGACGATGCCGTCGACCTTCTTGTCGATGGCCGCGTCCACGAGCTGGGCCTGCTGCTGCGCCTCGTCGTCGTGGGAGTAGAGGAAGTTGATGTTGTCCTTGACGGCGGCCTGCTCGGCGCCGCTCTGGACGATGTCCCAGAAGGTGTCGCCGTCGCCCGAGTGGGTGATCATCGCGAAGGTCCAGCGGGGGGTGTCCACCGCCGCCCTGCCCTGGGCCGACGCGGCCTTGCGGGCGTCCTCGGCGCGCTTGCCGCCGGTGCTGCTGCAGCCGGCCAGGGACACCGACAGTGCCCCGGCCAGCGCGATGCCCACCCATGTCCGAAACCGTGCCACGAGGCCGTGCCCTTCTTGCCGTGCTGTGCTGGTCGTGCTGTGCGTGCGCGCCGGGCACGGGGGCCCGGCTGCCGGGTTCTGGAAACCCCAAACGCCCCATTGTCCGACACACAAGCGGAGCGCGTTCCTCCGGGGAGCGTCCGGCGGTCACATTGTCCGGACATGGCGACGAACCCGCACGCGGGCGCCCGCGCCGAGAACGCTGCCCAACGGCGCACGGGCAAGGCTGTTCGGGGGCGCGGGAGCGAGGCGGTTCAGGACGCAGGAGCGAGGCGGTTCAGGAGCGCACGAGCAGCTGGAACTCGAAGGAGTAGCGGGACGGCCGGTAGGTGTGGGTGCCGAACTCGACGGCGCGCCCGGTGTCGTCGAACGTCGTGCGCTCCATGGTGAGCAGCGGCGCGCCCGCGTCCTCGCCGAGCCGTTCCGCCTCGCCGTCGGTGGCGGCGCGGGCGCCGATGGTCTGCCGGGCGCTGTGCAGGGTGATCCCGGCGGCGCGCATCAGCCGGTACAGGCCGGTGGCCTCCAGCTGTCCGGTGTCCAGGTCGAGGAGGCCGGGCGGCAGGTAGTTGCACATGTACGCCATCGGCTCGCCGTGCGTCAGCCGCAGCCGCTCGACGCGGTGCACGTCGCCGCCCTCGGCCGCACCGAGCGCGGCGGCGACCTCGGCGGTCGCGGGAACGACGGTGTTGACCAGGACCTTCGTGGCCGGGCGCTGTCCGGCCGCCTCCAGGTCGTCGAAGAGGCTGCTGAGTTCCAGCGGGCGCCGGACCTTGCTGTGCACGACCTGGGTGCCGACACCCCGGCGCCGCACGAGCAGGCCCTTGTCGACGAGCGACTGGATGGCCTGGCGGACGGTGGGCCGGGACAGGCCGAGCCGCGCGGCCAGCTCGATCTCGTTGCCGAGCAGGCTGCCGGGGGTGAGGGCGCCGTGCTCGATCGACGCCTCGAGCTGCTGCGCCAACTGGAAGTACAGCGGCACGGGGCTGCTGCGATCCACGCTGAGGTCCAGCGACACGGTGGGATCCACTTCTGGTTTCGGCACGGGCCGAGCGTAGCCCCGCGGGCAGGGGACGGGAAGCTGTGCGGTCCGATTGTCCGGACATACGCATTGACAGGCCACGGGCTGTGAGCCCACTTTGATTCCATGCGCATCGGGGTCATCGGTACGGGCCGCATCGGCACCGTTCACGCCAACACGCTCAGCCGCCACCGCGACGTCGGGTCCCTGATCCTCACCGACGCCGACCTCGCGCGGGCCCAGGACCTGGCCCACCGGCTGGGCGAGACGGCGGCACCGGGAGTGGACGAGATCTTCCGGTGGGGCGTGGACGCGGTGGTGATCACCACGGCGACGCCGGCCCACGCCGAGCTGATCGGCCGGGCGGCCCGCTCGGGGCTGCCGGTGTTCTGCGAGAAGCCCATCGCGCTGGACCTGCCCGGCACGTTACAGGCGATCGCCGAGGTGGAGGCCGCCGGCACGGTCCTCCAGATGGGCTTCCAGCGCCGCTTCGACACCGGCTACACGGGCGCCCGTGAGGCGGTGCGGTCCGGGCGGCTCGGCCGCCTGCACACCGTCCGCGCGGTGACGAGCGACCAGGCCCCGCCGCCGGCCGCGTACCTGCCGCAGTCCGGCGGGCTCTACCGGGACACGCTCATCCACGACTTCGACGTGCTGCGCTGGGTGACCGGGCGGGAGGTCGTCGACGTGTACGCCGCCGGGTCCGACGCCGGTCCGCCGATGTTCCGCGCGGCAGACGACGTGGACACCGGCGCCGCGCTGCTCACCCTGGACGACGGCACCCTGGCCACGGTGACGGCGACGCGGCTGAACGGGGCGGGGTACGACGTCCGCATGGAGCTGGCCGGGGAGCTGGACCAGATCGTCGTGGGCCTGGACGACCGTACGCCGATCGCGTCCACCGAGCCGACCGGGCCGCCGGCCGCGGACAAGCCCTGGACCGGCTTCGTGGAGCGTTTCGGCCCCGCCTACGAGGCCGAGCTGAGCACGTTCGTGCAGGTCGTGCGCGGTGAGCGGGCCAACCCGTGCGACGGGCGCGAGGCACTGCAGGCCCTGCGGATCGCCGAGGCCTGCGACCTCTCCCGCCGCGAGCGGCGGCCGGTACGGCTGTCGGAGGTGCCCGGGGCCGCGGCCTCCGTGACGGGATGAGGGACAGGGGCGCGTGGCGGGCCTCCGGCCCCGTCGGCGACGTCACCGACGTCGCCGGCATGCCCCGGACGTCCTCGGTGCTCAGGCCAGCTTGAGCAGCAGTTCGCTCAGTTCGACCGGCATGGTGATCATGCAGTCGTGGCCGGTCGGCAGCTCCCAGACCTGCGCGGCATCGCCGTTCGGCTGCACCGGCGGGACGGGACGGCGGATGATGCCCGCGGGCCCGGCGCCCACGTTGTGGATGTGGGTGCGCGGGATCGCGTTCACCGCCGGATTGTCCAGGCGCACCGGCTGCTGCAGACAACGCACCGGCTGGTCCGAGAGCATCGAGCGCAGCCAGGCGACGTCAGCCGGGTCGGTGACGCCGAACAGGCCGACGGGCGCCGGTTGCTCCGGCAGCGGCGGCACGCGCCAGCCGCTCCCGGACTGCTCGGCGAGTTCGATCAGCCGCCGCGTCACGGGCTGGACGTCGACGGCGGACTCGCCGTCCTCCGGGACCATCGCGTCGAGATAGACGAGGTGTGCGACCCGTTCCGGGATCCGGTTGGCCGCCGAGGAGATCACCAGTCCCGCGTAGCTGTGGCCGACGAGCACGACGTCGTCGAGGTCCTCCTCGGTGATCAGCCCGACCACGTCGTCGACGTGCGTGTCGAGTCCCACCTCGGGCCCCGCGAGGTCCACCTTGTCGCCGTAGCCGGTCAGGGACGGAGCGAGCACCCGGTGGCCGGCTGCTTCCAGCAGCGGCACCACCCGCTCCCAGCTCTGCCCGCTGTGCCAGGCGCCGTGCACCAGAAAGAACGTGGTCATGACTGCATCAGCCTTCCTCTGCCGAGGCAGTGGGGCACGGTCGCGTGCACGCCGCCGGATCGATGCCGGACGGTTACCATCAGTGCCTCGGTACTCTTTTTCGACTGACCACATCCTGGATCATGCGAAAGAGAGGGTGCAATAAGGCACTTTTCGGTGCCTCGGTTCTCTGGAGGTAACCATGGACGCAGGGCTCGGCGGTCTCCCACCGGCAGCCTCTCCCGGCGACGCGTGCCGGACCCGGGTGGTGCTCGACATCGTCGGGGACAAGTGGTCGCTGCTGGTCGTGCGCAACCTCAGGCACGGACCGCGCCGTTTCACCGAACTCAAGCGAGCCGTCGAGGGGATCAGCCAGCGCATGCTCACCGTGACGCTGCGCAGCCTGGAGCGCAACGGAATCGTCACCCGCACCGTCCACGACGTCATGCCGCCGCACGTCAGCTACGAACTCACCGAGATGGGCGTCACCCTGCGCGAAGCCACCGCGCCCCTGCTCGAATGGAGCCTCGCGCACCTCGCCCGGATCGACGACGCCCGCGCCGCCTACGACGCCCGCACGGCCTCGTCACCGGTCTCGTCACCGGTCTCGTAGCGGGCGGCGCGGCGTCCCTGCCGACGGCCTCACCTCGCGGACGGATCGTCGTGCCCGTCGTCCTGGAACGCGTCGAGCAGGCCCGCGTCGTACGTCAGCAGCGCGATCTGCACCCGGTTGTTCAGGCCGAGCTTGGCCAGGACGCGCGAGACGTGGGCCTTGACGGTGGCGACGCTCATGAAGAGGTGGGCGGCGATCTCGGCGTTGGCCAGGCCGCGGCCGACCGCGACGGCGACCTCGCGTTCGCGGTCGTTGAGCGTGTCCACCCGGGCTCGCGCGCGCGTGCGCCGTGTGTCGGGGCCGGCACCGGCCGCCCGCTCCATCAGCCGACGGGTGACGGCGGGCGACAGGACGGGGTCGCCGGCCGCCACCCTGCGCACCGCATCCAGGATCTCCGCGGGCGGGGTGTCCTTCAGGACGAACCCGGCGGCACCGGCGCGCAGCGCCCGCAGTACCTGTTCGTCCGCGTGGAACGTGGTGAGCACGACGACCTGGGGCGCGTCCGCGCGGGCGCGCAGCCGTTCGGTCGCGGTGAGGCCGTCCACCACCGGCATCCGGATGTCCATGAGGACGACGTCCGGGCGGGTGCGGTCGACGAGCGGGCCGACCTCGTCCCCGTCGGCGGCCTCGCCGACGATCTCGACGTCGTCGGCCCCGCCCAGCATGAGGGCCAGCCCCGCCCGCACGAGGGGGTCGTCGTCGACGAGGAGGAGTTTGATCGCAGTCATGGACATAAGTAATCACGGCCGCCGGGCGGCGACTTCACTCCCGTGCCGCCGCCTTGTGGCCCCGCGGCGAGACCCCCGGGGCCACGGTCCGCCGGTCCGCCGCCCGCTTCCTCCGCCTCACTCCGTCCACGGCAGCCTCGCCCGCACCTCGAAGCCCCCTGCGGGGGTGGGCCCGTGCTCCAGGGTGCCGCCCGCGAGCGTGGCCCGCTCGGTCAGTCCGATCAGGCCCTGCCCGGAGCCGGGCACGTGCGGCACCTCGCCGCGCGGCGGGGCGTTGCGCACCGACAGGGCGAGGCCGTCGCCCGGCGCTCCGGCGACCGACACGGTGACCTCGGTGCCGGGGGCGTGCTTGCGCGCGTTGGTCAGTGCCTCCTGGGCGATGCGGTACGCGGTGCGGCCGACGGAGGCGGGGACCGCCGCGGGGTCGGGGACGCGGTCGGCGAGGGTGACCTTCATGCCGGCCGCGCGGGACTCCGCGACCAGTGCGTCGAGGGCCACGAGCGTCGGCTGGGGACGGCCCGCGTCGTCGGAGTCCGCCGCCCGCAGGACGCCGATGATCTGCCGCAGGTCCTGGAGGGCCTCGTGCGCGCTCTCACGGATGACACCGGCTGCCCGCGCGACCTCCTCCCGGGGCGCGTCGGGCCGGAACTCCAGGGCGCCCGCGTGCACGCTGAGCAGCGTCAGCCGATGGGCCAGGACGTCGTGCATCTCGCGGGCGATGGCCTCCCTGGCCAGCCGCTGCGCCTGCTCGCCCCGCAGCCGCGCCTCGGCCTCGGCGTGCCGGGCGCGGTCGCGCAGGCTGAGCAGCAGCTGACGCTTGGAACGGACCAGCAGGCCCCAGCCGACGACGGTGGCGGTGAGCAGCGTGCCGATGGCGATCGACGCCAGGTAGGGCAGGTCCGGTTCCGGGCGCATCCAGTAGTACAGGGGCTGTGTCAGGAGACCGGCCGTCCCCACCCAGGCCAGGTACCGGAGGGGACGGTGCACGGCGAGCGTGAACAGGGAGGCGAGGGCGGCGCCGCCCGCGGTGGCGGAGACGAGGGAGAGCGGCACCATCGCCACGGCCAGCCCGACCGGCCACCGCCGCCGGAGCCAGACGGCCGCACAGGACAGGGCCCCGACCAGTTGGTCGACGACGGCCATGGCCGGTGAGAGGCCCGGTTCCTGCTCCAGCGCGTCGACGGTCAGCAGCCCGACGGCCGCCGCGAGCAGGAAGAGGGCGAAGTCGACGACCCAGTCGCGTGCGGTGCGCCGGGGCCGCCCTCCGGGCCGCCCGGACTGCGGGTACAGGTCCTCGACGAGCGCCGCCGGCAGCACCCAGCGCCGTTTCGCGAGGGCCGGGGGCGCCGTGGCCTGCTGGTCAGTGTTCACGGTCGACAAATCTACGCAGGGCCGGCGGCGGGGACGGCCGGGCCGGGGGGATCGCCGACCAAAGTCGCGGGACCGGCGACTTTCGGCGCGCCGCGCCGCGCGCGACGGGGCCTTCCGTCGGGCGGTACTCGCCCCGCGGCCGATGTGTGTGGGGGGACCGCGGGGCGAGGGTCTTCACCATGAAGAAACTGCTGGAGATCGCGGGCTTCCTCGCCGTACTGCAGGGTGCGATGGGCCTGGTCCACGAGTTCACGGACTGGAATGTGGGCCTGGTGCGGCGGATCGGCTTCCTCGACGGCTACGAGGTGTACGCGAGCCTGGCCCTGCTCGCTCTCGGCGCCGCGCTCTTCGCCGCCGCCGAGAGCCGCCCGCCCGCGTGAACCCGCCCCTCAGCAGCCGTGGTCGACGAGGTCGAACGACGCGTAGTGGTCGGCCGTGTAGTAGTCCTCCTGGTTCGCCTCACCGGTGACGATCCGGCGGGCTCCGCGCGTGTCGGAGCCCGGCGTGATCACCGTGTACTCGTGGTAGTACCCGGAGGACTGGCTGGGCAGGATGCCCTCCCGGTTCTGGAAGACGGTCCCGTCCTGCTCGAAGGGGTAGGGACCGCCCTGCTCGATCAGGTCGAGCGTGTCGTGGGCCTGGGAGGGCAGGTCGCTGTAGCAGATGTCGCCGACCGCCGCGGGGGCGGCGCCGGACGGGGTCGCGGAGACGGTGCCGCCCACGAGGAGGGCGGACAGGACTGCGGCTGCTGCGCCGAGCCGGGCGGCGCGTGGGGGGAATCGCATGTCTCATGATGACGCGCGTAGACAGTGGCATGTCAATGACAAGAATGTGGAGTTTCCCGGGACGTCCCATGGGTTTTCGGCGCCGTCGCGCCGTCGCCGGCGCAGCCCCGGCCGCCGGTCAGGTCGATGTCCGTTGGCCGCCAGCACCGGTACGGCGGCCCGGCTGGGATGGACCCATGAACACGAACACGGATCCCCTCGCACCCTCCACCACCGCTCCCCTGAGCGGCCGCACCGCCCTGGTGACCGGCGGCAGCCGGGGCATCGGCGCGGCGACCGCCCTGCGCCTGGCGCGCGACGGCGCGGACGTCGCCCTCACCTACGTGAACGGCGAGGACGCGGCCGGGGACGTCGTACGCGCGGTGGAAGCGCTGGGGCGCCGGGCGGTCGCCCTGCGGGCCGACTCCGCCGACGCGGACGAGGCGGCGGGCGCGGTCGAGCGGGCCGCGACGGCGCTCGGCGGCGGTCTCGACGTGCTGGTCAACAACGTGGGCCTCGGCCTGCTCGGTCCCCTGGAGAGCCTCTCCCCCGCCGATGTCGACCGGCTGCTGGCCGTGAACGTCCGCGGTGTCTTCCTCGCCTCGCAGGCGGCCGCGGCCCGCATGACCGCGGGCGGGCGGATCATCACCGTCGGCACCTGCATGACGCAGCGGGTGCCGGGGCCCGGCGGGACGCTGTACGCGACGAGCAAGTCGGCGCTGATCGGCATGACCAAGGCGCTGGCCAGGGAGCTGGGCCCGCGCGGCATCACGGCGAACATCGTGCACCCGGGGCCGATCGACACCGACATGAACCCGGCGGACGGCCCCTTCGCGCAGGGGCAGGCGGCCTTGACGGCGCTGGGCCGTTTCGGCACGGCGGACGAGGTCGCCTCGACCGTGGCGTACCTGGCGACCGCCTCCTACGTCACCGGCGCGGAGTTCGCGGTCGACGGCGGCCACGCGGCGTAGCCGCCCCGGCGCCCCGCCCGCGGGCATGCGCGCGGGGCGCACCGGTGCTGTCCAGCCGGTGCGCCCCGCGGGTCCGTGCCGAGCGGCGGCCGGGTCAGCCGCCCAGTTCCTGGTGGCGGGCGGCGAGGCGGGCCGCGCCGTCCTCCGTCAGGGAGCCGAACAGGCGCAGGCGGGAGATGCCGCCGTCGGGGAAGATGTCCACGCGCGCGTGCGTGCCGACGGCCGCCTCGGGCAGGACGAAGCGGTGGTTGGTGTCGGGCTGCATCCGGGTGCGCGGGAGCACCTCGCGCCACTCGCCGTCCTCCCCGTCCTTGACGGAGACGGACGCCCAGCCGGCGCTGTTGCCCTTGAGGTACGCCGTGTCGATCTCGATCGCGCGGATCTGCGCGCGGTCCACCAGGCGGTACTGGATCCAGTCGTTGCCCCGGTCGCGGCGGCGGCGGGTCTCCCAGCCGTCGTCCATCTTGCGGGAGCGGCCCGGCTGGATGGTGTTGGTGGCCGGCGAGTAGAAGAGGTTGGAGGCGTCCTCGACCTGGCCGCCGTTCTCCAGGGCGACCACGTCGAAGGTGCCGAGGGCGGTGAGCCAGGCGGGGTCGGGGACGACCTCGCCGTACACGCGCAGGCGGGCGATGCCGCCGTCGGGGTGCTGCTTGAGGCGCAGGTGGGTGAAGCGCTGCTCGGCCGAGACGGCGAAGCCGTTGGCTGCGTGGCCGCCGACCGGGGTGCGCGGGACGAGGGTCGTCCACTTCACGTCGTCGGCGAGCAGCTCCTCGGGGGACGGGGAGCCCGCGACCGAGGCGCCCTCGACGGAGACGGCCTGCGGGTAGTTGCCGCGGAAGTGGGCGGTGTCGACGACGATGCCGCGGACGACACCGGGGGCGCCGAGGCGGATCAGGGCCCAGTCGTGGTCCTCCTCGGCGGGCCAGGGCTGCTCGGCCGAGACACCGCGCCGGCGGCGGGTCTCCCAGCCGTCCATGACCTTGCCCTTGTGCCCGAAGTGCTCGGGGTCGAACTCGGCGGCCTCGGGCACCAGCAGGTTCTCGCGCTGGGCGAAGAACTCGTCGTTGGCGGCGACGACACCCGCGCCGAGCTGCCGGTCGGCAAGGTTGGCGTACTGGGTGAAGGGAAGGTCGGCGGTGCGGTAGTCCGCGTACGGGTCGCCGCCTCCGTAGGGCTGGGCGTCGCCGGTGAAGCTGGCCAACGAGGTGTTCTGCTGGGCCGTCACGGTGATCAGGTGTTCCTTTCGGGGCTGTTCGGGAGGGACTTGGTTCAGGGGATGGCCGGGCACGTCAGGCCCGGTCGAGGAGCTGTCCCTTCGGGTCGGTGAACGCGCCGTCCGCCACGATGCGCCGTCCGCGCAGCCAGGTGGACTTCACGACGCCGTACAGGGTCCTGCCCGCGTACGCGGTGACGCGGTTGCGGTGCTGGAGGGCGGCCGGGTCGACGGTGAAGGTCTCGTCGGGGGCGAGGACGGCGAAGTCCGCGTCGTGGCCCGGCGCGATGGCTCCCTTGCGGGCGTCGAGCCCCACCAGCGCGGCCGTGCGCGCCGACATCCAGCGCACGATGTCCTCCAGGCCCAGGCCGCGCTCGCGGGCCGCGGTCCACATGGCCGGCAGGCTGAGCTGGAGACCGGCGATGCCGCCCCAGGCGGTGGCGAAGTCGTCGGTCTTCAGGTCGGCGGTGGACGGGGAGTGGTCGGTGACCACGCAGTCGATGGTGCCGTCCACGAGCGCCTGCCAGAGCAGGTCCTGGTTGGCGGCCTCGCGGATCGGCGGGCAGCACTTGAACTCGCTGGCGCCGTCCGGCACTTCCTCGGCGGTCAGGGTGAGGTAGTGCGGGCAGGTCTCGACCGTCACCTTCACGCCGTCGGCACGGGCCTCGGCGATCAGCGGCAGGGCGTCGCTGGAGGACAGGTGGAGCACGTGCACGCGTGCGTGGAACCGCTTGGCCTGCGCGAGGAGGGTCGCGATCGCGGTGTCCTCGGCGTCGCGCGGGCGGCTGGCGAGGAAGTGGCTGTACTCGGGCCCGCCCTGCTGCGGGGCGGCGGCCAGGTGGTGCGGGTCCTCGGCGTGCACGATGAGCAGGCCGTCGAAGGCGGCGATCTCCGCCAGCGACCGGGCGAGCTGCTCCTGGTCGAGGTGCGGGAACTCGTCCACGCCCGACGGCGACAGGAACGCCTTGAAGCCGAAGACCCCGGCCTCGTGCAGCGGGCGCAGGTCCTTGACGTTGTCCGGGAGGGCGCCGCCCCAGAAACCGACGTCGATGTGGGCCTTGTCGGCGGCGACCTCGCGCTTGGTGCGCAGGTGGTCGACCGTGGTGGTCGGCGGGATGGAGTTGAGCGGCATGTCGACGAGGGTGGTGATGCCGCCGGCCGCCGCGGCGCGGGTGGCGGTCCAGAAGCCCTCCCACTCGGTGCGGCCGGGGTCGTTCACGTGCACGTGGGTGTCGACCAGTCCGGGCAGGACGACGTGGTCGCCGACGTCCTCGAGGCGGGCGCCCGCCGGGACGGGGGCGTCGTACGGCAGGACCGCCGTGATCTTCTCCCCGGTGACCGCGACGGACGCGGCGCGGGTCCCCTCGGGAGTGATGACGCGCGTCGAACGCAGCACCAGTTCAGCTTCGGACACCCGGATCCCCTTCTCTGCCTGTGCTTCTCTGCCTCTGCCGTCGGATTTCAACGTTCTGTTGAAGGAGTCTTCACTCCGACTCCGAGGCCGTCAAGAGGCACCCTTTGTGCTGGCATGCCCAATGACCCCGCTCTGGACGTTTCCACAAAGCGGAATTAGAATTCCAGCAAGCAGAACGTAGCTACGTACAAGCCGGTAGTCAACCGGCCGCCGGGTACGCTTCTTTCCTCCCGCCAGCCCCGAAAGGAACGTGCCGTGCCGACGTCCAGCGCCAGCACCACCGACTCCGCCAGGTCCGCCACCGGTGGCGTCCAGTCCCTGGAGCGCGCCTTCGACCTGCTCGAACGGATGGCGGACGCGGGGGGCGAGGTCGGCCTGAGCGAGCTCTCGGCCAGCAGCGGGCTGCCGCTGCCGACCATCCACCGCCTGATGCGCACCCTCGTGGCCTGCGGATACGTTCGCCAGCAGCCCAACCGCCGCTACGCCCTCGGCCCACGCCTGATCCGCCTCGGCGAGTCCGCCTCCCGGCTGCTCGGCACCTGGGCCCGCCCGCACCTGGCCCGGCTGGTCGAGGAGACCGGCGAGACGGCGAACATGGCCCTGCTCGACGGCGACGAGATCGTGTACGTCGCGCAGGTGCCCTCCAAGCACTCGATGCGCATGTTCACCGAGGTGGGCCGACGGGTCCTGCCGCACTCCACGGGCGTCGGCAAGGCGCTGCTCGCGGACTTCCCGGCGGACGAGGTGCGGGCCCTGCTGGGCCGTACCGGCATGCCGGCCGCGACCGACAAGACGATCACCACCCCGGACGGCTTCATCGCCGCCCTGGAGGACGTGCGCCGCCAGGGTTACGCGATCGACGACAACGAGCAGGAGATCGGCGTGCGCTGCCTGGCCGTCTCCGTGCCGGACTCCCCCACCGCCGCGGCCATCTCGATCTCCGGTCCGGCGGGCCGGGTCACCGAGGCCGCGACCGAGCGGATGGTGCCCCTGCTCCAGCAGGTGGCGGCGGAGCTGTCGGAGGCCCTGCTGACCTCGAACGGCACGTCGAACGGCGCGAACGGCGGCCCGGCGGTCTGATCCGCGCCCGCGCGCCGGGGTCGCGCGCCGGGCCCGCACCCGGGTCGCACACCCCGGCCACCCGCTCCGGGCCCGCGCTCCCGCCACACGCCCCGGGGCCCGCGCTCCCGCCACACGCTCCGGGGCCCGCGCCCCGGCGCTCAGCGGCGCGGCGGCGCTCAGCGGCGCGGCGGCGCTCAGCGGCGCGGCGGATCGCCGAACAGTTCCACGGCGTGACGGACCTCCGTCAGCCCCGGCTTCAGGGCGCTGACGGAGCCGATCGCACCGGCTATCAGCAGCAGGGAGCGGCGCAGCCGGGGCGCCTCGGGGACGCCGTGACCCGCCATCGCGGCGAGGTCGGCCAGTTCCTCCTCGGCGATCTGGCGGTCGGGGAAGTCGGCGGGCAGCAGGGCGAGCTGCCGGCGCACCCGGGACACCGCGGTCCGCAGCGCCACCACCCTCACGTCCTCGTCGCCGACGGTCACGTACCGCTGCCCCACGCTCCGCACCACAGCCCTCCCCGGCCTCCCCCACGCACCCTGTTGTGCGCGGGCCAGTAAACGCCACCCCCCGCCGGACGCGCCACCACGGGGACCGAAATTCAGTCTCCGGAACTTCTCCGCAACCGCCCTGCGGACCCTGGCGTTTGGCGGGCCGTCGGGTATGCAGGACGCATGACCGACGACGAAGCGCAGACGCAGGAGCAGGTGGGCGGCCCGGTGGCGGGGCTGGTGCTGGCCGCCGGGGGCGGCCGGCGGCTCGGCGGCCGCCCCAAGGCACTGCTGCACCACCGCGGACGCCTGCTCGTCGAACACGCGGCCGATACCTTGCGCACCGCCGGCTGCGCCCGCGTCCACGTCGTCCTGGGGGCCCGCGCCGCGGACGTCCGCGCACGGGCGGCGCTCGATGCCTGCGTCCTGGTGGACAACCCCGGCTGGGACGAGGGCATGGGTTCGTCCCTGCGGGCCGGACTCCGCTCGCTGACCGGCACCGGAGCGCGGGCGGCCCTGGTCTGCCTGGTGGACCAGCCCGGCATCGGGGCCGAGGCGACGGCCCGGGTGCGCGCCGGGTACCGGGACGAGACGTCGCTGGTCTCGGCGGCGTACGCGGGCGTGCGCGGGCATCCGGTGCTGCTCGGCGCCGCGCACTGGGCCGGGATCGCGGCGACCGCCGCCGGCGACCGGGGTGCCCGCGCCTATCTCCGGGAACACGAGGCGGAGATCGTCCTCGTCGAGTGCGGGGACGTGGCCCGGCCGTACGACATCGACACCGAGGCGGACCTGGGCCACCTTGAGTGAGGGAGGTGGCACCCAGCGCCACCTTCCCTCGACCCGGAGAATCTCGACATCAACAAACCATTGAAGTTCCACGATGAGGAAACTACTATCCACTGACCAGAAGCACTCCGCTGCACGGCGAGTGCGTAATGCCCCATACGCACCCTCTGGCACCCGGTGCCACCGCTGAAGGAAGTGACAGCTCATGTCCGCACCAGCGCCGTCCACGCTGGCCATCGTCGACGCCGAGCCCCTGCCCCGGCAGGAGGAGGTCCTCACCGATGCGGCGCTCGCCTTCGTGGCCGAGCTGCACCGGCGGTTCACGCCCCGGCGTGACGAACTCCTCGCCCGCCGTGCGGAGCGCCGCGCCGAGATCGCCCGCACCTCCACGCTCGACTTCCTTCCGGAGACCGCCGCCGTCCGCGCGGACGACTCCTGGAAGGTGGCCCCCGCTCCGGCCGCGCTGCAGGACCGCCGCGTCGAGATCACCGGCCCCACCGACCGCAAGATGACCATCAACGCCCTCAACTCGGGCGCGAAGGTCTGGCTCGCGGACTTCGAGGACGCCTCCGCGCCGACCTGGGAGAACGTGGTCCTCGGCCAGCTCAACCTGACCTCGGCCTACACCCGCACCATCGACTTCACCGACGAGCGCACCGGCAAGTCGTACGCCCTGCGCCCGGACGAGGAGCTGGCGACCGTCGTCATGCGCCCGCGCGGCTGGCACCTCGACGAGCGCCACCTCCAGGTCGACGGCCGCCCCGTCCCCGGCGCCCTGGTCGACTTCGGCCTGTACTTCTTCCACAACGCGCAGCGCCTGCTGGACCTCGGCAAGGGCCCGTACTTCTACCTCCCGAAGACGGAGTCCCACCTGGAGGCCCGCCTGTGGAACGAGGTGTTCGTCTTCGCGCAGGACTACGTCGGCATCCCGCAGGGCACGGTCCGCGCCACCGTCCTGATCGAGACGATCACGGCCGCGTACGAGATGGAGGAGATCCTCTACGAGCTGCGCGACCACGCCTCCGGGCTGAACGCCGGCCGCTGGGACTACCTGTTCTCCATCGTCAAGAACTTCCGTGACGGCGGCGCCAAGTTCGTCCTGCCGGACCGCAACGCGGTGACGATGACCGCCCCCTTCATGCGGGCGTACACCGAACTCCTCGTGCGCACCTGCCACAAGCGGGGCGCGCACGCGATCGGCGGCATGGCGGCGTTCATCCCCTCCCGCCGGGACGCCGAGGTCAACAAGGTCGCCTTCGAGAAGGTCCGCGCCGACAAGGACCGCGAGGCCGGCGACGGCTTCGACGGCTCCTGGGTCGCCCACCCCGACCTGGTCCCGATCGCCATGGAGTCCTTCGACAAGGTGCTGGGCGACAGGCCCCACCAGAAGGACCGCCTGCGCGAGGACGTCGACGTCAAGGCCGCCGACCTCATCGCGATCGACTCCCTGGACGCCAAGCCGACGTACGCGGGCCTGGTCAACGCCGTGCAGGTCGGCATCCGCTACATCGAGGCGTGGCTGCGCGGCCTCGGTGCGGTCGCCATCTTCAACCTGATGGAGGACGCGGCCACCGCCGAGATCTCCCGCTCGCAGATCTGGCAGTGGATCAACGCGGAAGTCGTCCTCGACAACGGCGAGCAGGTCACCGCCGAGCTGGCCCGCAAGGTCGCCGCCGAGGAACTGGCGAACATCCGCGCCGAGATCGGCGACGAGGCCTTCGCGGCCGGCAATTGGCAGCAGGCGCACGACCTGCTGCTCACCGTGTCGCTCGACGAGGACTACGCCGACTTCCTGACGCTGCCGGCGTACGAGCAGCTCGAGGGCTGACGCCCGGGCACGCTCGACGGTCCGCGCTCCCGGCGCCGTACCGCGGCTCCGGGAGCGCGGACGTGTGTCAGCCCAGGTGCACGGACCAGTCCTGCTCGGCGGGCGGCTTGCCGTGCAGGTCGGGGACCCGCTTGAGCCAGTCGGGCCGCCCCCGCTGCGTGCGCGCCGCGCGGGCGGCGTTCTCGGCGGCGAGTTCCTCACGGCTCGGGAAGCCGGTGGGCAGCCACTGGCGGGAGGCCCGCACGCGCGCGTGCAGGTAGTCCACGTAGGCGGCGCGCACCGCGTCCGGCGTGTCGAACCCGGCCTCGCAGGTCAGCCAGGCCTCGGGCACCCTGCCCACCACCTCGTGCAGCAGCTCCCGGGTCACCTTGGGCGCCAGCTCGGCGTCGGCGGCCGGGAGGTCGGGCGCGTAGTGGCCGAGGGCGTGGTGCCGGAAGTCGTACGCCTTCTCGGGCGGGGAGACGCCCCAGCGGTGGTGGAAGACGAGGGCCGCGCCGTGGTCGATCAGCCACAGGCGCGGGGGCGCGGTGCCGAGGGTGGGCCAGACCATGAGGTTGGAGCTGTGCACGGTCCGGTCGACGTTCACCGTGAGCGCGTCCAGCCAGACGACGCGCCCGGCCTCCCGCGCGTCCACCGGGAACACCTCGGCGACCTCGGGCGTGAAGTCGGCGCCGCCCGACAAGTAGTCCATGCCGAGGTTGAGCCCCGCGCTGGCGTGCAGCAGGTCCCGCACCTCCTGGTGCGGCTCGGCCTCGGCGAGCGCCGGGTCGAAGTGCGCGAGCACCAGCTCCGGCACCCGCAGCCCCAGCTCCCGGGCCAGCTCGCCCACGACCACCTCGGCGACCAGCGCCTTGCGGCCCTGCGCGGAGCCGGTGAACTTCAGGACGTAGGTGCCGAGGTCGTCGGCCTCGACGACGGCGGGCACGGAGCCGCCGGAACGCAGGGGTTCGACGTAGCGGGTGGCGGTGACTTCGGTGAGCATGGGGCGAGCATATTGACCCACCGCGGGGTCGACCCGCCGTCGCCGCCCACCCCGCGTCCTACGCGCCCAGTGCCGCGTCCGGTCCGGACCCCACGAGTCCCTCGCGCAGGGCGACGGCCGCCGCCTGGGTGCGGTTGGGGCTGTCGAGCTTGGAGAGCACGATCGCCACGGTGCGCTTGGCCACGTGCTCGGACACGCCGAGGGCCTGGCCGATCTGCCGATTGCTGAGCCCTTCGACGAGCAGTTCGAGCACCCGTCTCTCCCGCTCCGTGAACTGTCTTCCGGGGGGCCTGGACCGCTCCCCCGCGGTGCGCCGCTGCCGGGGCGGCTGCGCGACCGGTGCCGGCTGCGTTCCCTCGACGGCCTTCCGCAGCGCTTCGTCGAGCCCGTGGACCGTCAGCGCCTCCTGGTCGAGGATCCCGTCGCAGGGCACCACCGCGCCCGACGCGGCCCGCCGCACCTCGGCACCGGGCAGCACCAGCAGGACCCGCACCCCGTTGCGGCGGACGACCTCGGCCAGCCGGACGGCCCACGCCTCCTCACCGGTGCCGGAGCCGTTGACACACCACATGACCACCACGTCGCAGGAGAGGATGAGCAGTTGGACCGCGTCCTCGGGCGACGCCGTCGTGAACTCCTCGGGCCGGAAGACGGTGGTCTGCTTCACCCGGGCCGCCTCCCGCAGCATGGCCGCGAGGCCACTGCGCGCGACCTCGCCCCGCGCCACCACCGCCACCCTGACCGAACCCTGGTTCATCCCAGCCCCCGTCCATCCGTCGACCGGCTCCCGCCATCGAGCCGCCGTGGCACAACGTCAGCGATTATGGCCCGGCGGGGTACGAATTCGCGCCACCTCGAGGGTTGCAGTAGATCGACGATACTGTCACCACCGAGCGACACGCAGCCGTCACGCTGCCCGGACGCGGCGCCGCCCGCACGATCTCGGCCAGAAGGTGTGCCACGCGGTCGGGGAGAGCCGGGCCGCCCACGACGCGGAAAGCGGCGGCACGGGAGGGGATCCGTACCGCCGCTTTCCTCGGGGAGAGGACTCGGGGGTGGGGCGGGGGCCGACGGGACGCCGCCCCGGCCGCGGGCTAACGCGCGGCGACGGCCTCCTCCACCGGCACCAGGTGCCCGGTACCGGTGAGCGACGACAGTTCGATGTCGGTGACACAGCGCACCTTCACCAGGTTCAGCGTCAGCGTGCCCTCGATGTGCACGCTGCCGATGCCCCGCGCGAAGTCGGCCCCGCTGAGGTCGCAGGCGTCCGCGTCGACGCGTACGCCGAGGTCCGTGCCGCCGGCCGTGTCGGTGAACTTGATGAACACGTACCCCTTCTCGGCGACGCGCCGCCGGAGGTCCTCCACGGAGGGGGAGGGTCCGCCGGCCGCCGTCTTCTGCCCCTCGGCCGAGAGGCGTCGGAGGAGTTCGTCCATGAGTGGCTCCTTGGTCGGTGTCGCGAACGTTTCGTCTCGGGCCGCGCCGTCAGCCGGCCGACTGCTCCATCTGCAGGCGCAGGCTCTTGGGGCGCATGTCGACCCAGACCTCCCTGACGTACTCGAGGCACTCCTCTTTCGAGCCGGCCGTTCCCGTCTCCCGCCATCCCTCGGGGACGGCGAGATAGGCCGGCCACAGGGAGTACTGCTCCTCGTCGTTGACGAGGACCTTCATCTGCTGTGCTTCCATTTCCGGGCTCCAGGCTCTGTGCTGTTCGGGTCGGGGTGTGCGGCCGGGTCAGGCGGACCGGGGGAAGAGCCAGGGCGCCTCCTGCCTGCGGCGCTCCTCGTAGGCATGGACCTGGTCCCGGTGGGAGAGCGTCCAGCCGATGTTGTCGAGCCCCTCCATCAGCGAGTTCTTCTTGAAGGGGTCGATCCTGAACCGGTAGGTCCGCCCGTCGGCGGTGGTCACCGTCTGGGCCGGCAGGTCGATGTGCAGGGTCGGCGACGCGCCGTCCGCCAGGCCCTCCGCGATCGCCTCGACCTCGGCCGTCTCCAGACTGACCGGGAGGATGCTGCTGTTGAAGCAGTTGTTGTGGAAGATGTCCGCGAAGCCGGGCGCGACCACGCACCGGAAGCCGAACTCCCGCAGGGACCAGGGCGCGTGCTCGCGGGAGGATCCGCAGCCGAAGTTCTCGCCGGCGACGAGGACGGAGGCGCCCTGGTACCGGGGCGCGTTCAGCGGGAAGTCCGGGTCGGGAGTGGTCCCGTCCTCCAGGTAGCGCCAGTTGCCGAACAGGTGCCGGCCGAAGCCTGAACGGCTGATCGACTTGAGGAACCGGGCGGGGACGATGTCGTCGGTGTTCACGTTGGAGCGCATCAGCGGCACCGCGATGCCGTCGTGCGTGATGAACTTCTCCATGGGGTCCTTCCTCTACAGGTCGCGGACGTCGGCGAACCGGCCGGCCACGGCCGTGGCGGCCGCGGTCGCCGGACTGACCAGGTGGGTGCGGCCGCCCTTGCCCTGACGTCCTTCGAAGTTGCGGTTGCTCGTCGAGGCGCAGCGCTCGCCGGCGGACAGGCGGTCCCCGTTCATCGCGATGCACATGCTGCAGCCGGGCTCGCGCCACTCGAAGCCCGCCGCGCGGAAGACGTCCGCCATCCCCTCGGCCTCGGCGGCGCGGCGGACGGCCATGGAGCCGGGCACGACGATGGCCCGCACGCCCGGCGCGACCTTCCGGCCGGCGACGAACTCGGCGGCCAGCCGCAGGTCCTCCAGCCGGGAGTTGGTGCACGACCCGATGAACACGGTGTCGACCGGGATCTCGTCGATCCGCCGGCCGGGCTCCAGGCCCATGTACTCCAGGGCCTTCTCCCGCTCGGCGCGCAGGACGGGATCGCTCTCGGCCGCCGGGTCCGGGACGGTGCCCGTGACGTCGGCGACCATCCCCGGGTTGGTGCCCCAGGTGACCTGCGGCACCAGGTCGTCCACGTCGAGGTGGTGCTCGGCGTCGTAGCGGGCACCGGGGTCGGCGGCCAGTTGCCGCCACTGCTCGGCGGCCCGCTCGAAGAGTTCTCCGGAGGGCGCGTGGCGCCGGCCGCGCACGTACTCGATCGTCACGTCGTCGGGGGCGACCATGCCCGCCCGGGCCCCCGCCTCGATGGCCATGTTGCACAGCGTCATGCGGCCCTCGATGGACAGCGCGTGCACGGCGGAGCCGGTGAACTCGATGACGTGGTGGGTGCCGGCGTCGGTGCCGAGCCTGCGGATCATCGCCAGCGCGACGTCCTTGGCGCTCACGCCCGGGGCCAGGGTGCCGTCGATGCGGATGTTCATCGTGCGGGGCTTCTGCTGGAGCAGGCACTGCGTGGCGAGCACGTGCTCCACCTCGCTGGTGCCGATGCCCATGGCGAAGATGCCGAGGGCGCCGTGGGTCGAGGTGTGGGAGTCGCCGCAGACGACCGTCATGCCGGGCAGCGACAGGCCCAGTTCGGGACCGATGACGTGCACGATGCCCTGGTCGTCGTCGTTCATGCCCAGGAGCCGGACGCCGAAGTCGCGGGCGTTGTCCTCCATCGTCTCGATGCAGACGACGCTCTGCTGGTCGATGACGTCGATCAGGCGGCGTCCCGGCGTCGTGGGGACGTTGTGGTCGATCACCGCGACCACGGTCTCGGGACGGTGCACCGGCAGGCCGCGTTCGGTCAGCCCGGCGAAGGCCTGCGGCGAGGTCGCCTCGTGCGTGAGGTGCCGGTCGATGTAGAGCATCGGTATCTCGCCGGGTTCGTCGCGCACCACGTGCGCGTCCCAGATCTTGTCGAACATCGTGCGGGGCATCGGTCGGTTGCTCCTTCGAGGGGTGTCGCGTGGCGGGAGGGGTCCGGTTCAGGCGGGGTGGGCGGCCGGCGCCTTGGTGAGTCCCTCCTCCAGCTCCTGGGGGGTCAGCTCGCGGCCCAGTTCGTTGGCGCGGGTCAGGAGCTGCTGGACGGTCTCCGGGGACAGGTCGCGGGGGTCGCGGCCGCTCAGCATGCAGGCCAGCCGCACGGAGCTCTGGCCGCTCCAGGGGCTGACGGCCACGGACGGGCTGCCGCCGATGGCGGCCGGGTCCACCGCGGAGTACACGGTGCGCGACATCTCCCGCAGGCGCGCCTCGAGTTCGGGCGCGTTCGCCTCCCGGGCCCGGTCGGCGAGGTGGTGGGCCTTGAGGATGGCGTCGGTGTGGATGCCGGACGAGGTGTGGCTGTAGCGCTTGCCGAGCACGCCGTGCTCCGGGGGCTCCACGCCCACCATCTCCTGGTAGCAGGTGATCAGTTCGAGCAGCCGTGACATGTCCCACGGGACGGGCAGGCCGGCCTCCGCCTGGATCGCCGCGAAGTTGAGGACGATCTCCTCCAGGGAGGCGTTGCCCGAGCGTTCGCCGACGCCCCGCGCGACCACGTGGATCCGGTTGGCGCCGGCCGCCACCGCGGCCATGGCGTTGCCGAGGGCGTTGCCGGTGTCGCGGTGGCCGTGCCAGTCCACCTGCATGTCCGGCACGCCCAGCGCGTCGAGTTCGTCGCGGACGAAGCGGATGATGCGGTAGGTGCCCAGCGGGCGGATGACCCCGATGGTGTCGGCGAGGGCGACGATGTAGGCGCCGCTCTCGACCTGGGTGCGGGTGATCGCCCGCAGGTCCTCGGGCGTGGTCTGGGTGGTGTGCTCGGTGCCCGCGATGACGGGGATCCCCATCTCCACGGTCTTCTTGATGAACGTCTCCATCCGGTCCAGGACGAAGTCCAGCCCCCAGCCCTGGACGAGGCGTCTCGACGGCGCGCTGCCCATGAAGACGACGGACTCCAGCGCGGGGTGGATCTCCTTGCACTCGACGGTCCACCGGAGGGACTCCTCGGTGCACATGGAGAGCACGGAGGGCACGATGCCGGGCAGTTCGTCCCGCATCCGTGCCAGCAGCTGCTTCATCCGCGCGTTGATCCGGTCTGCGTTGCCGGGGTAGATCCCGACCGTCGCGTGCCGGATGCCGAAGGCGTGGAGCAGGTGCAGGTACCGCATCATGTCGTCGACCCGCGGGTATCCCGATATGCCCTGGAGGCCGTCGCGCAGGCACTCCGACAGGACGTGGGCCCCGGCGACCTGGGAGGCGAGGGGCTCGCCGGGCATGCTCGTCGGCAGCGGCGTCAGCGGGCTCGGGTCCCGGTTCCAGTTGAAGTTGACGGGGACGTCGAGGGAGTCGATGTCGTCCGCGGTGCTGTCCGTGTGTCCGTGTGCGTCCTTCTGCATGGTCTCTCCGTTTCGGAAGATCTCTTGCCGTCGACGACGCGCCGAAAGGCGGTGAGCGGGGTCAGTCCATGACGACCGGGTGAATGCCGACCGAGAAGCGGATGTAGTCGTCGGAATAGCCGAAGGTGGATCCCGGGATACCGGCGATGCCGGTCTTCTCCAGGACCGAGAAACAGTCCTGGCCGGCCTTGAGGCGGCACCAGAGGTAAATGGTCGCGTCGTCGTCCGTGTGAATGGTCTCGAAAAGGTCGTGTTCCTCGTCCAGCAGGCGCAGTTGTGTGCGCAGACGGGAACGGCGCAGCCGGTAGAGGCCGCGGATCTTCTCCACCAGCTCGGGGTGCCGGGCGAACAGGGTGTGGTACGCCATGAAGCGCAGCTGCCATTCCCCGGGCAGGCAGCTCACGCTGTTCATCCAGCTCGGTCGCATGGCGGCCGACAGTTCCGCGTCCGCGAACACGGCCCAGCCGAACCGGTCTCCGGTCAGACTGAACGTCTTGGAGAAGCTGTTCACGTAGATCAGGCGCTCGGCCGCCCCGGGGACCGAGGCCAGCGCCCGCATACGGGCCTCGTCCTCGGCGGGGCGTCCGGTGCCGATGTAGGCGAGGTCGGCCAGGACGTGGACGGGGTGGCCCCGGTCTGCGGAATGCCGTACGGCCTCCATGAGGGCGGTCAGTTCGCCGGGCGTGTACGCGAGGGACGTGGGGTTGTTCGTCACGGTCAGGTAGAAGACCCTGACGTCCGGGTTGTCCCGCAGGTGCCGGGCCAGTCGCTCGCCGGTGAGTTTGAACCGCTCCTCGGCCCGGGTGTGCACCCGGTGCAGCCGGTATCCGTAGGTCTCGGCCTGCAGTTCGGGCATGTTGAAGCCGGGCGCCGCGAAGAGGAGCGCCCCGGGCGGCTCGTCCCGGCGCCGGGCGGCAGCGGCCAGTCCGCGGAAGATCTTGTCGATGCAGTCCCCCGCTCCCAGGCCGAGCGCCACCTGCTCGGCGGTGGCGCTCACGCCCCACCGCGCCATGTCGGCGGCGAGCCGGCCGCGCAGCAGCGGGTTGCCGACCCCCTGGATGTCGTAGATCCGCGGGTCGTACCCGGCGTCGAGGAGGTCGCGTTCCTCGTCCGCCATCCGGTCCCGGAGCCACTGGTAGCCCTTCCCGGTTGCCGGCCGGCCGTGCAGTTCCTCGCCGGGCAGGGCGATCCCGAGTTCGTCGGCGAGCAGGCGGTAGTCCCCGGGGCCGCCCTCCTCCCCGTCGCACTCGTCGATCAGCCGCACGTTCACGTCGCCGATGGTCCGGTTGACGATCTCCAGCCGGATGGCGGCCGGGGCGAACCCCCGGTGTGCGCACTCCCGTTCGAGGTCCGTGATGAGCCGGGCCATGACGCGGATGGGGGGTTCCGCCGAGTCGGCCCGGACGGAGCGGTGGTGCCGGACCAGGTCGCGACGGGCTTCCCGGACCGCCAGGCGTTGTGCGCCGAGGCCGGCCGGGACGGCCCGGGGGGCGCTGTGTGACGTGGTCATGCGTGGGGGACTCCAGTCGTCTGTTCGTCGTGTGCCGCACGCGTACGGCGGTGGCCGCGGGGGGGGCCGGGATGCGGCGGGGTCAGGCGGAGGCCGAGCGCACCCGGTCCGTGATGCGGCGCCCCATCTCCCGGGTGCCGACGACCGTGCTGCCGGGCTCCGCGAGGTCGGGCGTCCGCAGGCCCTCGCCGATCACCGCCTCGACGGCCCCCTCGACGGCGGCGGCCTCCCGGGTGAGGCCGAGGGAGTGCCGGAGCAGCAGCGCGCCGGAGAGGACGGCGCCCACCGGGTTGGCCCGGTCCCGGCCGGCGATGTCGGGGGCGGAGCCGTGGATCGGCTCGTACAGCCCGAAGGTGCCGCCGGCCGTGCGCCGGGTTCCGAGGCTGGCGGACGGCAGCATGCCGATGGATCCCGTCAGCATCGACGCCTCGTCGGTGAGGATGTCGCCGAACAGGTTCTCGGTGACGACGACGTCGAACTCCGACGGCGTCCTGATCAGGCGCATGGCGCAGGCGTCGACCAGCATGTGCTCGTACGTGACGGTGGGGTGCTCGGCCGCCACCCGCTCCACCACCTCGCGCCACAGGACGGAGGAGCTGAGCACGTTGGCCTTGTCGACCGAGGTGACCTTCCGCTCCCGCAGCAGCGCGATCTCGAAGGCGGCGCGCACGACGCGTTCGATCTCCTCCTCGGTGTAGAGGAGGGTGTCCACGGCTTCGGTGCCGTGCGGTGCGCGGCGGATCTCGCTCGGCTTGCCGGGCACGGATTCCAGGCGCCCGTAGTAGAGCCCGGCCGACAGTTCCCGCACGAAGAGCAGGTCGGCGCCCTTGAGGTGTTCGGGCTTGAGCGAGGAGGCGCCGTACAGGGCCTCGAAGGGCCGTACGGGGCGCAGGTTGGCGAAGAAGCCGAACTCCTTGCGCAGGCGGAACAGGGCCTCCTCGGGCCGGGGGCCAACGCCGCGGTCCGCGCCGGGCGGCAGGCTGCCGATCGCGCCGAAGAGGATCGCGTCGCTCTGGCCGCAGATCTCGAAGGTGCTGTCGGAGATCGCGACGCCCTCGGCGGCGATGGCGTCCAGGCCGACCCGTCGCTTGTGGACCGTGAAGCGGTGCCCGTACGTCTCCTCGACGGCGCGCAGCACCGCCAGTGCCTGGGCCGTCACCTCGGGGCCGACCCCGTCGCCCGGCAGCACGGTGATCGTGGCTGCACTCATCTGGTTCACCTTTCGCGTGCGTTCTCGGTGCTTTCCGGCCGGTGTGCTCGGTGCGCGCTACCGGCCCGGGTGGAAGGAGCGCAGCCGGTCGACGACGGTGCCGCGCCAGCAGACCATGTCGTGGCCTCCCAGGAATTCGCTGAAGTCGACCTCGTAGCCCTTCTTTTCCAGGGCGGCCACCATGTTCCGGTGGCTCGTCATCGGGTCGTGGTCGACGATCGAGCGCTCAAGGCTTCCGATGTCCATGGAGAATCGGATCGGGAGTTTCGGCGATTCCTCGAACCGCCGGGTCAGCCATTCCTCCTCCTTCTCCGGTACGTCCTTTCCGGGCCACCAGTACGACCCCGACTGGGAGATGACGCAGCCGAACCGCTCGGGGGTGCGGTAGGCGGCGTACATCGCGGCCAGCGCGCCGAAGCAGGAGCCGCCGACCACGGTTTTCGCGGGGTCCGAGGTGATGTGGTAATTGGCGTGGACCCAGGGCATCAGCTCCTGGTTCAGGTACGCGTTGAACGGGTCGTGGCAGGTCAGTTCGCGGGCGCGGATCTCCTGGTCCTCGTTGGTGTGCATCACCAGGACGTACGGGGGGATGCGGCCGGCGTAGAGGAGGTTGTCCATGACGGTCGTGATGGCCGCGAAGTTGTAGTAGGACCACCCGTCGAAGAGCAGGAAGACGTGGTACTCGTCGCCGTCGGCGGTGTAGCCGGGCGGGGTGTGGACGCTGACGTGGTGGCGGGTGCCGAGCACGGCGCTGTCCATGGTCTGCATCCTGCTGTGGCCCTTCGGCACACCGCGCCGCGGGATGTTCCACGGCTGCGGGGGCGCGGCGGGCAGTTCCAGCACCGACACCCGGAACCGGTCGCGGTCGCCCGTGAGCGTGTAGTCGCGGGGGTTGAGGGGGTCGGGCTCGTACTCGGGCAGGCGGCGCAGCACCTGCGCGTACGACTCGAAGGGCTCCATCGGGTCGTTGACCGAGAGCAGATAGGTGGTCCGCAGCCGGGAGGGCATGAGGTAGGACCGGTACCAGAGGTCGGTGCCCGGCATCCGCTCCATGCGGAACTCCCGCAGGTCGCCGCTGGGCGCGCTGCAGAAGAGCACGATCACGTTCTCGGTGTCGCCCGGGTCCCGCCACAGGAAGGTGACCAGGGTCAGGGACTCGTCGTCGGTCGGCTCCATCAGGGGGGTGCCGGTCTCGGCGGCCTCCTTCCAGAACTCCTCGACGGCCGCGTGGTTCCCGGCGTCGACGGCCGCGGCGAGGGCGGCGATCCGGGGGCTGGTCATGGACGTCTCGGCCGCGAACGGCGCCTCGTCCCCGGGTGTCTCCCGGTCCGGGGCCGCCGGCTGGACTGCGGACATGGTCTTCGTCTCCTTGGGCCTGGCGGGCACGCACCGCGGTGCACGGTGCGCGCCGGCGTTTCTCAGAGCAGGTCGAACAGTTCCGCCGCGTCCGCCTCCGCGTCGTCGCCCTCCTCGACGCTCTGGTCGATGACCCGGGCGAGCGCTTCGACCGTCCGGTTCTGGAAGACCGAGGTGAGCATGAGCGTGACGCCCCACCGGTCCTGCACCTCGGTGGCCATGGAGGCGACGAGGAGGGAGTGGCCGCCGAGGGCGAAGAAGTCGTCCCGTGCGCCGACCCGTTCGAGGCCGAGGAGCCGGGCCCACAGCTCGGCCAGGGCCCGCTCCGTCCCGGTCGTCGGCGCGACGTAGGTGTCGTCGGCCCGGGTCTGCCGGACGACGTCGGAGAGCGCGGGCAGGGCCTTGCGGTCCACCTTGCCGTTGGCGGTGAGGGGGAACTCGTCCAGGGCCACGAAGTAGGCGGGCACCATGTACTCGGGCAGCCGTTCGAGCAGGGCCGCCCGCAGTTCCTCGGGGCCGGGCCGGTCCGCGGGCGCGAGGTCGGGCTGCCAGGTGACGAAGGCCGTCAGCCGTTTGTCCGCGGCGGTGACCTCGTGGACGACGACCAGGCAGGAGCGGACGGCCGGGTGCTCGGCCAGGACTGCCTCGATCTCCCCGATCTCGATGCGGTAGCCCCGGATCTTGATCTGGTGGTCCTTGCGGCCCACGTAGACGAGGGCGCCGTCGGGACGGTAGCGGGCCAGGTCACCGGTGGCGTAGAGGCGCCCTTCGCCGAACGGGTCGGCGACGAAGCGTTCCGCGGTGAGGTCGGGGCGGCCCAGGTAGCCGCGGGCCAGCTGCACGCCGCCGATGAACAGTTCGCCGACGACGCCGTCGGGCACCGGTTCCATCGCGGCGTCGAGGACGTACAGGCGGGTGTTGGCGACGGGGTGGCCGATGGGGACGGTGGCCGGGTCCGGCGTGTCGTCGCACTCCCAGAAGCTGACGTCGACCGACGCCTCGGTGGGACCGTAGAGGTTGTGCAGCCGGGCGTCCGGCAGGGTCCGCCGGAACTCGTCCCGCACCTCGGGCGGCAGCGCCTCGCCGCTGCACATCACGTGCCGGACGCCCCGGCACCGCTCGGGGACGGTCGGCTGCTGGAGGAAGGCCTGCAGCATCGAGGGGACGAAGTGCAGGACGCCGATGCCCTGCCGTTCGATCAGGTCGGCCAGGTAGGCCGGGTCCCGGTGGCCCTCGGGGCGGGCGAGGTGCAACTGCACGCCGGTGATCAGCGGCCAGAAGAACTCCCAGACCGACACGTCGAAGCTGTACGGGGTCTTCTGCAGGACCCGGTCGTCCGCCTCGAGGCCGTAGGCGTCCTGCATCCACAGCAGGCGGTTGCAGATGCCCCGGTGGGACAGCATCGCGCCCTTGGGGCGGCCGGTGGACCCGGAGGTGTAGATGACGTAGGCCAGACCGTCGGGGTGCACGGTGACGTCCAGCGGTTCCGGGCCGGCGTCCGGCCATGAGCCCTCGTCCGGACCGAGTTCGAGCAGGCGGACGCCGTCGGCGCCGTCCCCGGCGCCCAGGAAGCCGGCCTCGTCCCGGGTGTCCGGCTGGGTCAGGACGAGCCGCACCCCGGCGTCGCCGGCCATGTGGGCGAGCCGTTCCCTCGGGTGGTCCGGGTCCAGCGGGACGTAGGCCCCGCCGGCCTTGAGGACGGCGAGCAGTGAGGTCACCAGGTCGGGGGAGCGTCGCATGCAGACCCCGACGCGGCTCTCCGGTCCCACCCCCAGGTCGCGCAGGGTCCGGGCCAGCCGGTCGGCCCGCCGGTCGAGCGCGGCGTAGGTCAGGTGCCCGTCCTCGTGGGACAGGGCCACGCGGTCGGGCGTGCGGCGGACCTGTTCGGCGAAGAGGCCCTGGAGGGTGGCGGGCCGCAGCGCGGCCGGGTCGTCGGTGGCGTTGCGCTCCCGCAGGATGCGCTCGCGTGCCTCCCGCGGCAGCAGCGGCAGCCGTGCGACGGGCGTGCGCGGTGCGGCCAGGGCGGCGGTGAGCAGGGTGCGCAGGTGCTCCTGCATGCCGGCGACGGTGTCCCGCTCGAAGAGGTCGGTGCTGTACTCGAAGGTGCAGCTCAGCCGCCCGTCGCGCCGCTGGATGCTCATGCCGAGGTCGAACTTGGCGACGCCGACGCCGTCGTCGGTCACGTCGTGGATCCAGGCGGGCTGCCGGGAGTCGGGCAGTTCCTCGAAGAGTTTGTCCAGTCCGGTGAACATCACCTGGAAGACGGGGCTGTAGCTGAGGCTGCGTTCGGGCCTGAGCTCCTCGACGATGCGGTCGAAGGGGACCTCCTGCCGGCTCTGCGCCTCCAGGAGCTTCCAGCGCACCTGGTCGAGGACGTCCGCGAAGTCGGGGTCGCCCGCCAGGTCCACCGAGAGCGCGACGGTGTTGACGAGGAACCCGATCATGGGCTCGGTCTCGACCCGTCCGCGGCCCGCGACCGGGATACCGATGACCACCTTGTCCTGCCCGCTGTAGCGGGAGAGCAGGACGGCGAAGGCGCTCAGCAGGGTGACGAAGTCCGTCGTCCGGTGCTCGACGCTCACCGTGCTCAGCCGCTCGCCGAGGTCCGCGGGAAGGGTGGCGGTGAGGTTGGCACCGCGGTAGCGCTGCACCGCCGGGCGGGGGTGGTCGGTCGGCAGCGAGATGAGCGCGGGCGCGTCGGCCAGTTGCTCCTTCCAGTACTCCAGGTGTGGCCGCAGGCGTTCCTCCTCCAGCCACTGCCGCTGCCACACCGCGTAGTCGGCGAACTGGAGGGCCGGCGGCTCGGGCGGTGTGGCGCCGGGGTCGCCGAGGAGGTCGTACAGCCGCAGCAGCTCCTCGTTGAGGAGACCCACCGAGTAGCCGTCGAAGACCGCGTGGTGGGCGCTGAAGGCCAGCAGGGACTCGTCGCCGGGCAGGTGGATCAGCAGGGTGCGGAAGAGCGGCCCGCGGACGAGGTCGAAGGTCTCCAGCCACAGCTCGCGGGTGACGGCGCGCACCGCCTCCGCCCGCCGCCCGGACGGTTCGGCCGACAGGTCGGCCTCGCTCAGCACGACGGTCCCGGTCGGGGCGATCTCCTGCCAGAGGCGTCCTCGGCTCTCCCGGAACGTGGTCCGCAGCACCTCGTGGCGCGCGATCAGCGCCGCCAGGGCCCGCTCCAGCCGTGCGGGGTCCGTCGGCCCGTCCCGGTGCAGCAGCCAGCCCACCGTGTAGAGCGGGCTGTCGGGCACCAGCCGGTCCATGTACCACAGGCGCTGCTGGTCGAAGGTGGCCGGGACGGGCTCGTCGCGGGGCACGGGGACCAGGTCGAGCGCGGGGTACGGCTGCCGTTCCCGGAGCAGGCGGTCCACTTCGTCGGCGACCTGGGCCAGCGCGGGCCGCTCGAACAGCACCCGCACCGGCAGGTCGACGCCGAACGCCTGCTGGACACGGGCGGTCACCTTCACGGCGAGGAGCGAGTGCCCGCCCAGGGAGAAGAAGTCGTCGTGCACGCCGACGGCGTCGTGGCCCAGCACGTCGGACCAGATGTCCGCCAGCCTCGCCTGTGTCGCGGTCCGGGGCAGCGATGCCCCGGTCGGGGCGGGCGCCGTGCTCTCGTCGGGCAGCGGCAGGGCCCGGCGGTTGAGCTTGCCGTTGCCCGTCAGCGGCAGTTCGCCGAGGGTGACGAAGGCCGAGGGCACCATGTACGAGGGCAGTTGCTCCTTCAGGTGGGCCCGCAGGGTTGCTTCGAGGTCCGGGGCGTCCGGTCCGCTCCCGGGCGCCGGCACCACGTAGCCGACGAGCCGTTTGCCGGTGCCGTCGGGCTGGGCGAGCACCGCGCAGTTCGCCACCAGCGGGTGCTGTTCGAGTACGGCCTCGATCTCGCCCAGTTCGATCCGGAAGCCGCGGATCTTCACCTGGCCGTCGATGCGCTCGATGAACTCGATGTTCCCGTCGGGGAGATAACGGACCAGGTCGCCGCTGCGGTAGAGGCGCCCGCCCGGCTCGCCGCCGAACGGGTCGGCGACGAAGTACTCGGCGGTCAGGTCGGGGCGGTTCAGGTAGCCGCGGGTCACGCCCGCGCCACCGATCCAGAGTTCGCCGGGCACGCCGGGCGGTACGGGACACAGGTACGGGTCGAGGACGTAGAACCGTGCGTTGGTGATCGGCCGGCCGATGTGGATGAGGTCCAGGTTCTCGTCGGTGCGGGTGCCGGTGGCGAAGATCGTGGTCTCGGTCGGCCCGTAGACGTTGAAGAAGGTGCGGCCCGGCGCCCAGGTCCGGATGAGGTCCGCCGAGTACGCCTCCCCGCCGACGACCAGGGTGCGCAGCCGGGGCAGCGGGTCGTCGGTCGGCAGCGTGGCGAGGGCGCCCGGTGTGAAGTTCAGGCTCTCGATGGCCCGCTCGGACAGGATCTGCTGCAGGTCGGCGCCGATCATGCGGGTCCCGGGCGCCGGTATGTGCAGCGTTCCGCCGGTCACGAGCGGCAGGACGATCTCCCAGACGGAGAAGTCGAAGCTCGTGGAGGCGACCTGGAGGACGTTCTGCCGCCGGTCGAAGCACGGGTGGCGGCGGATCCAGGGCAGCACGTGCTGCAGGTTGCGGTGCGCGACCATGACGCCCTTGGGGCGGCCGGTCGATCCCGAGGTGTAGATGATGTAGGCCAGGTTCCGGGGGCCCGCCTCCGACACGGGCGCCGTCCTCGGGCCGGCGGCCACGGCTGCCCAGTCGGTGTCCAGGCACAGGGGCGCCGGGGCGCCGTCGGGCGGTTCGGGCAGCCTGGGCAGCAGGTGACGCTGGGTGAGCATCAGGCGCAGCCGCGAGTCCTCCACGACGTAGCGCATGCGGTCGAGGGGGTAGCGGGGGTCGATGGGCACGTAGGCGCCGCCCGCCTTCAGGATGCCGAGCAGGCCGACGATGCCCTCCAGGGAGCGGTCCAGGCAGAGTCCGACGAGTACGTCGGGGCCGACGCCGCGGTCACGCAGCCAGTGCGCGAGCTGGTTGGCGCGGGCGTCGAGTTCGGCGTAGGTGAGGTGCCCGTCCTCGTGGACCACGGCCACCGAGTCGGGTGTCCGGCGCGCCTGTTCGGCGATCAGGTCGTGCAGCATGACGTCCTCGACGGGCGCGGTGGACTCGCTGCTCCATTCGTTCAGCGCCCGGGCCAGCTCGGCGTCGGTGAGCAGGCTCACCTGGGCGAGGCTCTTGTCGGCCCCGGTCACCAGCTCGCGGCAGAGCTGCTTGAGGTGCCCGGTCATCGCCTCGACCGCGCGCCCGTCGAACCGGCGCGGGTCGTGGAGGAGGTTGATGCCGAGGCGTTCGCCCACCGTGATCACGGCGTTGAGCGGGTAGTGGGTCTGCTCCTTCGAGCCGAGCGCCTCCAGTCGCAGGGCGGCCCCGGCGTCGGTGTCCCCCTCGGGGTAGTTCTCGAAGACGAACAGGGTCTCGAAGAGGGGTGTGCCCGTGGGCAGGCCGCTCCAGCGCTGGACCTCGCTCAGCGGGCTGTACTCGTACTGCCGCATCGCCAGGCTCTGCTCCTGCAGCTCCCTCAGCCAGGCGAGCACGGTCGTCTCCCCCGGCATCCGCACCCGCAGCGGGAGGGTGTTGATGAAGAGGCCGACCATGTCCTCGACGCCCTCGACGTCCGCCGGGCGTCCCGAGGCCACGGTGCCGAAGACGACGTCCTCGGTGCGGGCGTAGCGGCCCAGCAGCAGTGCCCAGCAGCCCTGGAGGACCGTGTTGAGCGTGAGCCGGTTGCGCAGGGCGAAGTCCTGCAGCTCAGCGGTCTCCGCCTCGTCCAGGAAGTCCTCCGCCCAGCGGTGGGGGACCGGCTCGTCCGGGGCCGCGGTGCCGGCGGCGGACGGGGTGCCCAGGTCGAGCAGGGTGGCGTCCTCGACGTCCTGGAGGGTGTGGCGCCAGTAGTCCTCGGCCTGCCGGAGGTCCTGCTCGCCGAGCCAGGCCACGTAGTCCCGGTAGGGACGCGGCGCGGGCCTGTCCAGCACACGCCCCTCCAGCAGGGCCCCGTACCACCGCACCGCGTCACCCAGGACGAGACTGATGCTCCAGCCGTCCAGGATCGTGTGGTGGGCACTCCACACCAGCTCGTACCTCTCCTCACCGGTACGGGCCAGCAGCATCCGCCACTGCGGAGCGTCCTCGGGCCCGAAACCCCGCGCCCGGTCTCCGGCCAGATACGCCTCCAGCCGCGCACGCTGCTCCTCGGCGCTCCCGTCACGCCAGTCGGCCACCTCCAGCGGGACCGGCAGATCCGCCCACACCAGTTGCAGCGCCCGGTTGTCCCCGGTGGTCCAGAACCCCGTCCGCAGGATCGGATGCCGGCGCATCACCTGCGCCCAGCTCTCCCGGAACACCCCGACGTCCAGCTTCTGTTGGAGGCGGAAGTGGTTCTGCACGTGGTAGAAGCCCTCGCCCCGGGCGTACTGGCTCTGGAACCACATCCCCTGCTGGACGGGGGTCTGCGGCAGGCAGTCCTCCAGGGGGCGGACGGTGGTGGCGTCCCGCCACGCCGGATGCCCGCGCAGAGCGGCCACCAGGTCGTCCACCTGCCGCTGGTCGAGACCGGACAGCTCCCAGTCGGACGGCGTGTACCCCTGCACCTGCGGACGCCGTGCCTCCTCGGCCAGCGCCGACAGCACGCCCAGCGTCCGCTCGGCCACCTCCCGCACCGTCTCCTCCCGGTGCGCCGACGGACTGTACGTCCACTGCATGCGCAGCCGCCCGTCCCGGACATGACCGACCACGTCGATCAGATACGGCCGCCGGTTCACCGGGGAGGTGTCGTAGCCGGCCATGCCCAGGGAGTCCGCGAAGCCGCCGGCGAAGGTGCCGTCGAACTGGCCCAGGTAGTTGAAGCTGATCTGGGCAGTGGTGACCGGGTCGATCCCGGGGGCGGCGCCGGAGGGCCCGTGGGCGAGGAGGCCGTGGCCGATGCCCTGCCTGGGCCGGGCCCGCAGGAGTTCCTTGATCTCCTTGAGCCCCTCCGCCGGACGGTCCGCCGCGGGCACCGGCAGGTCCAACGGCGAGATCGTGGTGAACCAGCCCGTCGTCCGCGACACATCCGTGTCCTCGAACAGGTCCTCCCGCCCGTGCCCCTCCACGTCCACCCGCACCCGGCCGCTCCCGCACCAGGCACCCACCGCCGACGCCACACCCGTCAGCAACGCGTCGTTGACCCGCGTCCCGAACACCGACGGCACGTCCCGCAGCAACGCCCGTGTCTCCGCCTCACCCAGCACCACCTCGACCACCCGGCCGCCACCCACGGTGTCGTCCTCGCCCGGGCCGTCCATGGGCACGGGGTGTGCGGGTGGGGCCGACTGCTGCTGCCAGTAGGGAAGTTCGGCCGCGGTCGTCTCGCTGCCGGCCTCCTCGGCCAGCCGGGCCGCCCACTGCCGCCACGAGCTCGTCTTCTGCGGCAGCACCAGGTCCTCACCCCGCCGGACCTGACCGCACAGCGTCTCCAGGTCCTCCAGGATCACCCGCCAGGACACGGCGTCGACCACGAGGTGGTGCGCGACGAGCAGCAGGCGCGGGGCGCGGTCGCCGGACAGGCCGGTGAACAGGACGGCGCGCAGCAGCGGGGACCGGG
This sequence comes from Streptomyces ardesiacus, assembly GCF_003112575.1. Lineage (GTDB taxonomy): Bacteria > Actinomycetota > Actinomycetes > Streptomycetales > Streptomycetaceae > Streptomyces > Streptomyces ardesiacus. Next base: position 103,729 of record NZ_BEWC01000001.1, on the reverse strand, counting down.
AGAGGTCCAGGCCGGCCTGGACGGCACCGGCGACCTCCAGCAACCGCGCCTCCCGCTCACCCTCGGGGTGGGCGGACAGGTCCTCGGTGTGCCAGGGAACCTCGTCCGGTACGGGGGTCAGTTCCGCCTGCCACGTGCCGTCCTCCTGGAAGAAGCGGGTGCGCAGTCCGTCGTGCTGCTCCAGCACCCGCCGCACCACCACCCGCCACTGCTCCGCCGACAGCCCCGCCTCCGCCTCCACCAGCACCGACTGGTTCACATGCCCCGGAACAGCGAAATCCTGAGCGAAGAACCACCGCTGCACCGGCGTCAACGCCACCCGACCCGTCACCACACCCTGCTCGGCCACCACCCCGGCCCCACCACGCAACTCCACCACCGGCGCCAACGCCGCAACCGACTGGAACTCGAACAACTGCTTCACCGAAAAAAACAGACCCAACTGCTTCGCCCGGAAAATCACCTGAAGACTCAGAATCGAATCCCCACCCAGAGCAAAGAAATTGTCGTGCACCCCCACCGGAACACCCGTCCCCAACACCTCACCCCACACCAGAGCAAGCTTCTCCTCCACCTCCGTCCGCGGCGCCACAAAACCACCCTCACCCGCCCCCAAACCCTCACCCAACAACCCCGACAACGCCGCCCGGTCCACCTTCCCACTCGGGCCCAAAGGCAACTCGTCCACCACAACAAACACCCCCGGCACCATGTACGCCGGCAACCGCTCCCCCACGAACGACCGCAACTCCTCACCCCCCACCCCACCAGCCACCACCACAAACGCCACCAACCGCCGCACCGCACCCTCCTCCTGCACCACCACCGCCACACCCCGCACCCCCGAATGCCGCGCCACCACCTCCTCGACCTCACCCAACTCGATCCGGAACCCCCGGATCTTCACCTGATCATCCACCCGCCCCAAAAACTCCACATTCCCATCAGGCAGAAAACGCGCCAGATCCCCCGTCCGATACAAACGACTCCCCGCACCACCGAACGGATTCGCCACGAACGCCTCGGCCGTCACATCCGGCCGCCCCAGATAACCACGCGCCAAACCCGCCCCACCCACATACAACTCCCCCGCCACACCCACCGGCTGGAGCTGGAGGCGGGAGTCGAGGACGTACATCTGCGCCCCGTCGATGGGGCGGCCGATGTGGACGCGTTCGAGGTCGGCGGTGTAGCGGGCGACGCTGACGGCGATGGTGGTCTCGGAGGGGCCGTAGCCGTTGAAGAAGAGCCGGCCGTCGGCCCAGGTGCGGACGAGTTCGCGCGGGCAGGCCTCGCCTCCGACCGAGACGCACGTCAGGAAGGGCAGGGTCTCGGCGGGCAGCGTGGCCAGGGCCGCCGGGGTGAGGTTGATGTTCTCGACGGCCTGCTCGGCCAGGAAGTCGGCGAGGTCGGTGCCGATCATCCGCAGCTCCGGCGGCGGCAGCACCAGTGTGCCGCCGGACAGGAGTGCGGCGCAGATCTCCCACACGGAGATGTCGAAGCTCAGGGGGGTGCCCTGGAGGACGCGTCTGGGGGTGTCCAGGCCGTAGTTCTCGTTCTGCCAGCGCGCGATGGGACGGATGCCGCGGTGGGTCACGGCCACACCCTTGGGCCGGCCCGTGGAACCGGAGGTGTAGATGACGTAGGCCAGGTCGTCCGCGGTCACGTCCGGGCCGGTCTCGCCGTCGGGCCACCGGTCCAGCTCGGGCCACAGGTCCTCGACGACCAGCACCCGCGCGTCCGTCTCCGGCAGTATGCCGAGCGTCGGCCGTCCCGCCAGCACGACGCCCAGCCGGGAGTCCTCGACCATGTGGGCCAGGCGCTCGCGCGGATAGGAGGGGTCCAGCGGCACGTACGCCGCGCCCGCCTTCACGACCGCCAGCAGCCCGACGACGCTCTCGATCGAGCGGGGGACGCACAGGCCCACCAGGCTGCCCCGTTCGACGCCCCGGTCGCGCAGCAGCGCGGCGAGTCGGTTCGCCCACCGGTCCAGGGCGGCGTAGCTGATCTGTGCCGCCCCTTGGGCGACGGCGATCCGGTCGGGGTTCCTGCGGGCCTGCGCGGAGAACAGCTCGTGCAGGGGGGCCGGCTTCTGGGCCTGCTCCTTGAGCTGCCGCAGGCGCAGACGGAGCACGGCCTGCTGCTCGGGGCTGAGGTTCTCGAGCTGAGGAAGCAGTTCACTCATGGTGGTCACTCGTCTCGGTAGCCGGGGCGGCGTGCGGGATCTGGGCCTGGAGATCGCTCGGCGACATGCCCTGAACTTCTGCGACGAGTTGTTCGAGAAGCTCGCGTTCTTCGGCGGTTCCGGCGGTTCCCGCCGCCAGCGCGGACAGGTCGAGGTCGGTCTCGTCCGTCCGTTGCAGGGGGACGGCGTTGCCCTGTCGGAGGATGTGGCGGCGTTCCTCGTCCGTCAGGACGCTGACGTCGCCCAGTCGCATGTCGGGCTCGCGCGTGAGCTGGGAGCAGACGCTGCCCAGGTGGCCGAGCATGCGCTCGATCGTCTCGGGGTCGAACCGTGCGGTGTCGTACTGGACGACGATCCGCAGACGTTGCTGCCCGGGCGGCAGGGTGGCCACCACCCCGAGCGGGTAGTTGATCCGTTCCTCGGAGCGGGTGAGGTCGTAGCGCAGGGCGGCCTCGTCGTCCTTGTCCACCGGGTAGTTCTCGAAGACGAACAGGGTCTCGAAGAGGGGGGCGCCGGCGGGCAGCCCGCTCCACTGCTGCACCTTGTTGAGCGGGCTGTACTCGTACTGCCTCATGCGCAGGTTCTGCTCCTGCAGCTCCCGCAGCCAGGCGAGCACGGTGCTCTGCGCGGGCATCCGCACCCGCAGCGGCAGTGTGTTGATGAAGAGGCCGACGGTCCGCTCGATGCCCTCGATCTCGGCCGGGCGACCCGAGGCCACGGTGCCGAAGACGACGTCCTCGCGGCCCGAGTAGCGGCCGACCAGCAGTGCCCAGCAGCCCTGGAGGACCGTGTTGAGGGTCAGTTGGCGGGTCTGGGCGAGTTCCTGCAGGCGCCGGGTCTCCTCCACGCCGAAGAGGAAGTCGTACTCGGCCTGCCCACCGGTCCCGGGCGGTTCGGACCGTCCGGCCGCGTGCCGCTCGATGCTGAGCGGTTCGGCCGGCTGGACGTCCTGGAGGGTGCGGCGCCAGTAGTCCTCGGCCTGCCGGAGGTCCTGCTCGCCGAGCCAGGCCACGTAGTCCCGGTAGGGACGCGGCGCGGGCCTGTCCAGCACACGCCCCTCCAGCAGGGCCCCGTACCACCGCACCGCGTCACCCAGGACGAGACTGATGCTCCAGCCGTCCAGGATCGTGTGGTGGGCACTCCACACCAGCTCGTACCTCTCCTCACCGGTACGGGCCAGCAGCATCCGCCACTGCGGAGCGTCCTCGGGCCCGAAACCCCGCGCCCGGTCTCCGGCCAGATACGCCTCCAGCCGCGCACGCTGCTCCTCGGCGCTCCCGTCACGCCAGTCGGCCACCTCCAGCGGGACCGGCAGATCCGCCCACACCAGTTGCAGCGCCCGGTTGTCCCCGGTGGTCCAGAACCCCGTCCGCAGGATCGGATGCCGGCGCATCACCTGCGCCCAGCTCTCCCGGAACACCCCGACGTCCAGGTGCTGACCGATGCTCAGGATGAGCTGGACGTGGTAGACGCCCTCACCGTGCGCGAACTGGCTCTGGAACCAGAGCCCCTGCTGGACGGGGGTCTGCGGCAGGCAGTCCTCCAGGGGGCGGGCGGTGGTGGCGTCCCGCCACGCCGGATGCCCGCGCAGAGCGGCCACCAGGTCGTCCACCTGCCGCTGGTCGAGACCCGACAACTCCCAGTCGGACGGCGTGTACCCCTGCACCTGCGGACGCCGTGCCTCCTCGGCCAGCGCCGACAGCACGCCCAGCGTCCGCTCGGCCACCTCCCGCACCGTCTCCTCCCGGTGCGCCGACGGACTGTACGTCCACTGCATGCGCAGCCGCCCGTCCCGGACATGACCGACCACGTCGATCAGATACGGCCGCCGGTTCACCGGCGCCCAGTCCGGGCCCGCCGTACCGGACGACGCGGCGAAGCTGCCGGCGAACGACCCGTCGAACTGGCCCAGGTAGTTGAAGCTGATCTGCGCGGGTTCGGCCCCGTGCAGGGGGGAATCGGCACCTCCGTACGCGAGGAGGCCGTGGCCGATGCCCTGTCTGGGCCGGGCCCGCAGGAGTTCCTTGATCTCCTTGAGCCCCTCCGCCGGACGGTCCGCCGCGGGCACCGGCAGGTCCAACGGCGAGATCGTGGTGAACCAGCCCGTCGTCCGCGACACGTCCGTGTCCTCGAACAGGTCCTCCCGCCCGTGCCCCTCCACGTCCACCCGCACCCGGCCGCTCCCGCACCAGGCACCCACCGCCGACGCCACACCCGTCAGCAACGCGTCGTTGACCCGCGTCCCGAACACCGACGGCACGTCCCGCAGCAACGCCCGCGTCTCCGCCTCACCCAGCACCACCTCGACCACCCGGCCGCCACCCACGGTGTCGTCCTCGCCCGGACCGTCCATGGGCACGGGGTGTGCGGGCGGGGCCGACTGCTGCTGCCAGTAGGGCAGTTCGGCCGCGGTCGTCTCGCTGCCGGCCTCCTCGGCCAGCCGGGCCGCCCACTGCCGCCACGAACTCGTCTTCTGCGGCAGCACCAGGTCCTCACCCCGCCGGACCTGACCGCACAGCGTCTCCAGATCCTCCAGGATCACCCGCCACGAGACGACGTCGACCACGAGGTGGTGCGCGACGAGGAGGAGTTTCCGCCCTCCGTCCTCCAGGCCGGTGAACAGGACGGCGCGCAGCAGCGGGGACCGGGAGAGGTCCAGGCCGGCCTGGACGGCACCGGCGACCTCCAGCAACCGCGCCTCCCGCTCACCCTCCGGGCACCCCGACAGGTCCTCGACCCGCAACGGCGTCTCCTCGGGCATCCCGGTCAGCTCGGCGCACCAGGCACCGTCCTCCTGGAAGAAGCGGGTGCGCAGTCCGTCGTGCTGCTCCAGCACCCGCCGCACCACCACCCGCCACTGCTCCGCCGACAGCCCCGCCTCCGCCTCCACCAGCACCGACTGGTTCACATGCCCCGGAACAGCGAAATCCTGAGCGAAGAACCACCGCTGCACCGGCGTCAACGCCACCCGACCCGTCACCACACCCTGCTCGGCCACCACCCCGGCCCCACCACGCAACTCCACCACCGGCGCCAACGCCGCAACCGACTGAAACTCGAACAACTGCTTCACCGAAAAAAACAGACCCAACTGCTTCGCCCGGAAAATCACCTGAAGACTCAGAATCGAATCCCCACCCAGAGCAAAGAAATTGTCGTGCACCCCCACCGGAACACCCGTCCCCAACACCTCACCCCACACCAGAGCAAGCTTCTCCTCCACCTCCGTCCGCGGCGCCACAAAACCACCCTCACCCGCCCCCAAACCCTCACCCAACAACCCCGACAACGCCGCCCGGTCCACCTTCCCACTCGGGCCCAAAGGCAACTCGTCCACCACAACAAACACCCCCGGCACCATGTACGCCGGCAACCGCTCCCCCACGAACGACCGCAACTCCTCACCCCCCACCCCACCAGCCACCACCACAAACGCCACCAACCGCCGCACCGCACCCTCCTCCTGCACCACCACCGCCACACCCCGCACCCCCGAATGCCGCGCCACCACCTCCTCGACCTCACCCAACTCGATCCGGAACCCCCGGATCTTCACCTGATCATCCACCCGCCCCAAAAACTCCACATTCCCATCAGGCAGAAAACGCGCCAGATCCCCCGTCCGATACAAACGACTCCCCGCACCACCGAACGGATTCGCCACAAACGCCTCGGCCGTCACATCCGGCCGCCCCAGATAACCACGCGCCAAACCCGCCCCACCCACATACAACTCCCCCGCCACACCCACCGGCACCGGCTGAAGCAGGCCGTCCAGCACGTAGGCCTGGGTGTTGTCGAGCGGCCGGCCGATGGGGAGCACAGTGGGCGTGGGGTCCTGCGGTTCGATGCGGTGGCAGGTGGCGAAGGTCGTCGTCTCCGTCGGTCCGTAGACGTCCACGACCACCAGGCCCGGGCACGCCTCGCGGACCCTGCGCACCGCCTCGGTCCGTACCGCTTCGCCCCCGGTCCACACCTCCGCCAGGCCCGCGAAGCAGCCCGGGTCCTGCTCGGCGAAGAGGTGGAACAGCGCGGCCGTGAGGAACACGGCCGTGACCTCGTGCCGGGCGACCAGCTCGCGCAGCGCCTCGGCGGTCAGCGCGGTCTGCGGCGCGACCACCGTCCGGCCGCCGGACAGCAGCGGCGTCCAGACCTCGTGGGTGGAGGCGTCGAAGGCCTGCGGCGAGTGCATGAGGACGCGCTCGTGTCCCTGGGCGAAGCGGCTGTCCAGCGCCAGGGCGACCACGTCGGCGTGGGTCACGGCCACGCCCTTGGGCCGGCCCGTGGAACCGGAGGTGTAGATGACGTAGGCCAGGTCGTCCGCGGTCAGGTCCGGGCCGGATTCGCCGTCGGGCCACCGGTCCAGCTCGGGCCACAGGTCCTCGACGACCAGCACCCGCGCGTCCGTCTCCGGCAGCGCGCCGGCCGCCGAACGCTCGGTCAGGACGACCCGCAGTCCGGCGTCCTCGGCCATGTGGCCCAGGCGCTCGCGCGGATAGGAGGGGTCCAGCGGCACGTACGCCGCGCCCGCCTTCACGACCGCCAGCAGGGCGACGACGCTCTCGACGGAGCGCGACAGGCACAGCCCGACGAGGCTCTCGCGCCGGACGCCGCGGTCCCGCAGCAGTGCGGCGAGGCGGTTCGACCGCAGGTCGAGGTCGCGGTAGGTGGCCCGGCGGTCGCCGTCCACGATCGCCGTCCGGTCCGGGGTCCGACGCGCCTGTTCGCGGAACCGCGCCGGGAGGGACACCGGCGCGAGCGCCGCCGGGTTGCGGGGCCCGCGGCTCCGCTCCACGATCCGGTCGCGCTCGGCGGCGTCGACGAGCGGCAGGTCCCCGACGCGCTGTCCGGGGTCGGCCAGCGCGGCCTGGACGAGCACCTCGAAGCGGTCGGCCATGCGCGCGACCGTCTCGGCGGTGAACAGGTCGGTGGAGTACTCGAATCCGTAGTGCATGCCCTCCGGTGCCGACTGGATCATGAGGGTGAGGTCGAAGCGGGAGACGCCGACGCTCATGCCCTCGGCGATCAGGCTGTGCATCCACGGCCTGGGCTGCACCAGGGCCGACGGGTGGTCGAGGAGGGGCAGGCTCTCGTCGGCGAACATCACCTGGAAGACCGGGTTGTGGCCCAGGCTCCGGGCCGGCCGGAGCGCGTCGACCAGCCGCTCGAAGGGGACCTCCTGGTGGCTCTGGGCGTCGAACAGCCGCCTGCGGACCTGGAGCAGGACGTCCTCGAAGGTCGGGTTGTCGCGCAGGTCCACCCGGAGGGCGATCGTGTTGACCAGGAACCCGATCATGGATTCCAGTTCGACGTGGTTGCGGTTGGCGATCGGCACCCCGATGACCAGGTCGTCCTGGCCGCTGTGCCGCGCCAGGAAGACCGCGTAGGCGCTGAGCGTGGTGATGTAGGTGGTGACCTGGTAGTCGCGGCTCAGTTCCGCGATCCGGCGGGTCGCCTCCGGCGTCAGCTGCCGCCTGAGGAAGTCGCCGCGCAGGCTCTGCACCTCCGGTCGCGGGAAGTCCGTGGGCAGGGTGAGGAGTTCGGGCGCCCCGGCGAGCTGCCGGCGCCAGTGCTCCAGCTGGTGCCCGAGCCGCTCCTCCTCCAGCAGGCCCTGCTGCCACACCGCGTAGTCGGCGTACTGGACGGCGAGGTCGGGCAGCGGGCACGGTTCGCCGGCGTCGAGGGCCCGGCAGATCTCCAGGAACTCCTGGCCGAAGACGCCGATCGAGTAGCCGTCGAAGACCAGGTGGTGGGCGCTGAGCGCCAGGATCTGCTCCGTCGGCGACCACGTGACGAGCAGCGCCCGCAGCAGGGGCCCCTCGACCAGGTCGAACGGCTGGTCCCACCACTGGCGGATCTCGTCCCGGGTGCGCTGTTCGCTCTCGTCCTCGGGGAGACCGGACAGGTCCAGCGTGGGTACCTCGACGGCGCACCCGTCGCCGACGACCTGCCAGACCCGGCCGTCGCGTTCGCGGAAGGTCGTGCGCAGGGGTTCGTGCCGGCGCAGCATGTGTCCGAGCGCCTCGCCGATCACCGGGGCGCCGAGGGACGCCGGCAGGGGGACGAGCCAGTTGACGGTGTAGGAGGTGGTTCCGGGGCTCATCCGGTCGATGAACCACAGCCGCTGCTGGTCGAAGGTGGCGGGCAGCTCGCCGTCCCGGGGGACGGGGACGAGGGGGCGGGCCGGCTGCGGCTGCCGCTCGTCCTGGCGCCGCCGTATCTCGCGGGCGACCTCGGCGATCGTCGGGAGGTCGAAGAAGAGGCGGACCGGCACCTCCAGCGAGAACACCTGCCGGATGCGGGCCGCGAGCTGCACGGCGAGCAGCGAGTGTCCGCCCAGTTCGAAGAAGTCGTCGAGGACGCCGACGGGTGAGCGGTCGAGGATCTGCTCCCACATCGAGACGAGGAGTGCCTCGGTGGTGGTGCGGGCCGGCAGCGCCGCGGTCGCTCCCGCGGTCCTGGACGCCTGCGGGAGCAGCAGCGCGCGCCGGTCCAGCTTGCCGCTGGAGGTGACGGGGAGGAAGTCGAGCGGCACCAGGTCGGAGGGCACCATGTAGCCGGGGAGCCGCTCGGCGAGGTGGGCGTGCAGCCGCGGTACCAGGAGGTACTGGATCTCGGCCTTGAGGGGCTGGTTGGCGTACCGCGACCAGTCGTGCTCCTCCTGCTCCTCCGGACCCTCGCCGGGTGCCGTCGGGACGACGAACCGGGCGGCGTCCGGGGCCGGTTCCGTGCCGACGCGGGTCAGCAGGACGTCGTAGCCGCCGTCGCCGCCGTGCCGGCTCCAGTCGGGTGCGGCCAGGTAGCCGGCCTGCTCGGCGAGTTCGCGCAGCTCCTGCGGGTCGACGCCGTCGGCGGGCCGGTCCTGGGCGCGCCAGGCCCCGACGGTTTCCAGGCCGGCGCCGCTCTTCAGCCAGCGCAGGGTGCGCACGGCCTCCTCGACGCGTGCGTTGGGCACGTTGCGCAGCCGCAGCCGGTCGGGGCCGGCGGCGAGCAGCTCCCGCAGGGCCGCGGTGCCGAGGCGGTCGGCGGTCCAGTCGTGCTCGGGGCAGTCGGGCGCCGCGGTGGCGGCGTCCGGGAGGGGCTGCGCGACGTGCAGGACCACCTGGTAGCGGAACATCGACATCTCGTTGAGGTGGCGTGCGCCCTTGGGCCGTACCTCCACCCGGCGGATCCGGCCGGAGCGGGCCGCCCAGGCGTGGAAGAAGGCCGGGTCGAGCGTCAGCTCCTCCTCCTGGCGCACACGCTGCTGGACGCGCTGCCACAGCTCCGCCCGGGTGGTGGCGTCCGGGGCGCGGTCCGCCTCGACGGCCGCGTGGAAGGCGTCGAGCAGCGGGAGGCTCCGTACGTCGCCGACGATGATCCGTCCGCCGTCGCCGACCCGCGACAGTGCCTGGTCCAGGACGCGGACCAGGTAGTCCACGTCGGGGAAGTACTGGACGACGGAGTTGACGACGACGGTGTCGACCGGCTCCAGGGGGAGGTCGCCGACGGCGTCGGCCTCGCACCGGTGCAGGACGACCGCGTCCTTGAGGTCCGGGCGGTCGTCGAGGCGGCCGCGGACGGAGGCGAGGGCGGTGGTGGAGAAGTCCGTGCCGTAGTACCGCCGGCATTCCCCGGCGAGCGGGAAGAGCAGCAGGCCGGTGCCGCAGCCGATCTCCAGGACGGCGCGCGGCCGGTGGGCGCGGATGAGCCGGACCGTGTCCTCCTGCCAGTCCCGCATCTCCTCCGCGGGGAGGGGCAGACCGGTGAAGCTGCTGTTCCAGCCGGAGAAGTCGTTGCCGTCCGCGGACTCCTTCGCCGCGTCGGCGTCGAAGGAGTCGTAGACCTCGCGCCAGCGTTCGACCCGCTTGTCGGCGAGCGGATCGTCGCCGTCGCGGTGGCCGTCGTTGTCCAGTTCCCGCACGAGGGAGCGGGCGCGGCTCGGGTCCAGCACCACGTAGCTCACCAGCGACCGGTCGCCGGACCGGTCCTCGCGGACGATCGTGGCCGCGTCCCGGACCACGGGGTGTTCGTTCAGGGTGCTGTCGATCTCGCCCAGTTCGATGCGGTAGCCGCGGATCTTGACCTGGGAGTCGGTGCGTCCGAGGAACTCCAGGTTGCCGTCCGGGCGCCAGCGCGCCATGTCGCCCGTCTTGTACAGGCGTTCTCCGGGGGAACCGGCGAACGGCGACGGGAGGTACTTGGACGCCGTCAGGCCGGGCTCGTTCGCGTATCCGGAGCTGAGGCAGGGGCCGCCGATGTACAGGTCGCCCGGCACGTCGAGCGGGCAGGGGCGCAGGCTCTCGTCGAGGACGTAGTAGCGGGCGTTCTGGATGGGCCTGCCGTAGGGGATGCTCTTCCACTCGGGGTCGACGTCCGCGACGGGGAAGAAGTTCGACCAGACGGTCGCCTCGGTGGCTCCGCCGAGGCCGACGACCCGCACGGCGGGGAACACGGTCCGCATCAGGTCCGGCGAGTGGACCGGGATCCAGTCCCCGCTCATGAAGATCAGGCGCAGGGTACGGGAGACGACCCGGTGGGCGCCGTCGCCGTCGGTGGGGAGCAGGGGGACCAGTTGCATCAGGGCCGCGGGGGCCGAGTCCCAGAAGGTGATGGGCTCGTCGGCGAGGCGGCGCAGCAGGGCGGCCGGTTCCTGGATCTCCTCACCGGTGGCGATCCGGATCGATCCGCCGGCGGCGAGGATGCCGAAGACGTCGTAGACGGAGAGGTCGAAGGTGAGCGCCGTCACGAACAGGATCCGGTCGTCGGGGCCGACGCCGAAGGTGGTGTTGACCCATTCGATCAGGTTCACGGCCGGGGCGTGGGCCACCGTGACGCCCTTCGGCGTGCCCGTGGAGCCGGAGGTGAAGATGACGTAGGCCAGGTCGTCGGCGGTGGCCCGGCGGGGAAGGCCGTCGCGGGGCATGTCCGCGAGCGCCTCGGCGCCGTGCAGGGCGGGGTGCCCGTCGGCCGGGAGGTCCGGGTCCGGGGCGTCGCCGGGGTCGAGGCACAGGAGGTGCGCGAGGTCGGGCACGCCGTCCTCGGACAGCAGGCGGGGCACGAGGGAGTGCTGGGTGAGGACGCAGGTGGTCTTCAGCGCGTTGACGATCCAGTGCCAGCGTTTGACGGGGGCGTTGACGTCCAGCGGGACGTAGACGGCGCCGGCCTTGAGGATGCCCAGCAGGGCGGGGATCATCTCCGCGCGGCGTTCCAGGAGGATCGCGACGTGGTCGCCGCGGGCCACCCCGAGGCGGGTGAGGAGGTGCGCGATCTGGTTGGCCCGCTCGTCGACCTCCCGGTACGTCCACCGCTCGTCCTGGAAGAGCAGGGCCAGGGCGTCGGGCGTGCGCCGCGCCTGCCGCTCGAAGAGCTCGTGGATGCACAGGTCCCGCGAGTAGGGGGTGTCGGTGTCGTTCCACTCGTGGACCAGCCGGTCGAACTCCGCGGGGGTGAGCAGCGCCAGCTCCCCGGTGCGGGCGTGGGGCCGGGCGGTGAGGTCGGTGAGGACGCGGCGCAGGTGGCCCGCGGCCCGCTCGGCGGTCGCCGCCGCGAGGCGCCGGGTGTCGTAGTGGAGGGTGAGCGCGAGGCGCCGGCCGGGGGTGGCGACCAGGCTCAGCGGGTAGGGGGCGTGGCTCTCCTCATGGACCCGGTTCATCCGCAGGGCTGGGCCGGGTTCGGTGGCGGCGCCGTCCTCGGCGCCCGTCCCGTCCTCCGCGTCCGTCCCGTCCCCGGCGTCCGTCCCGTCCCCGGTGTCCGCCCAGTCCTCCACCAGGACGACGGTCTCGAAGAGCGACTCGCCCGAGCCGATACCGCCGCACTGCTGGATCCGCACCAGGGGGTGGTACTCGTGCTCCCGGACGCGGGCGTACGTCTCCTGCAGCTCCCGCATCCACTCCGCCCAGGGCGCCTCGGACGGCATCCGGACGCGCAGCGGGAGGGTGTTGACGAGGAGCCCCACCAGGTCCTGCGCGCCGGGCAGTTCGGCCGGGCGGCCGGGGGTGGTCACGCCCAGGACGACGTCCTCGGAGGTGGTGTAGCGGCTGAGCAGGAAGGCCCAGGCGCCCTGGACGAGGGTGGTGAGGGTGAGGCCGTGGTCACGGCCCGCGGCACGCAGGGCGGTGGTCTCGCGCTCGTCCAGGACGACGGCCGCCTGTGCGTACCGGACCGTCGCCGGAGCACCGTCCGGCTCGCCGGCCGGTCCGGCCCCGGCCCCGGCGGAGGCCGGGGCCGGGGACTCGACGGGCAGCGGATCGGCCGCCTCGGCCTCCCGCAACTCCTCGCGCCAGAAGGCCTCGGCCCGGTCGCTGTCCTGCCCGCCGCGCCAGTCGGCGTACGCCTCGAACGGGGTGGGCGCCGGGAGGTCCAGGGGCGTTCCCGCGAGCAGCGCACCGTAGGTCCGCTCCACCTCGCGCAGCACCGTCTCCTGGCCGCGCCCGTCCGTCAGCACGTAGTGCAGGCTCCACAGAACCTGGTACCGCGCCTGCTCCAGGCGGGCCACGTGCAGCCGCCACAACGGCGCCCGGTCCAGGGCGAACCCCCGTTCGTGGTCCTCGCGCAGCAGGGCCCTTCGCCGTTCGGCCACCTGCTCCTCGTCGAGTCCGCGCCAGTCCTCGTGGACCAGGGGTACCTCCACGCGCTTGAGCACGGTGCGCGACGGCCCCTCGCCGGTGGGGTCGGGGAAGCAGGTCCGCAGCGCCGCGTGCCGGGCCGCCACCGCCGCCCAGGAGCGGCGGAAGAGGTCGGGATCGATGTCCCGGGCGACGTCGAGAAGGACCTGTGTGTGAAAAAGGCCGGCTCCTTCTCCGTGGCGGGATTGGAAGAGAATCCCCTGCTCGGTGGGCGACGCCGGGCAGGAAGTCTCCACCTCCCGGTCTTCCGGGAAGACAGGGAGGTTTTCTGCCGAGTTACGAGAAGTACTCAAGACCACAATCCCCTGGAGTCATGAACGATGGCACGCGCCTGCGATCCGGTCCCGAACGGGGGTGCGCCCCCGGCGGACAAAGACCCGAATCAAAACCGGATCCCGATGTTCCGACCAGTAGCGCACTGAACCCGTACCGGCCGGGGCACGCGATGGTGAATCCGTTCTTCCCGGTCCGAAAATCGCGTCGGCGCGCCCTTTCGGCCGGCGTCCGACGGCGTCGGCTGTCCCGGTGTCAGGCCCGTCGGACCCACTCCGACCTGGCCTTCCGCCCGTCCGGACCCGACAGCGGCGACCGCGTCGAGACGTCGTGACGGGCAGGCGGCACAAGAATCAATGCATCACGCATCTCCATACCCGAAGCCCCCGTACATGCGCTGTTTCCCTGAGTTCACCAGGAATGGGAAGAACACTCGCCCGCTCCCTCGCGGGGCGGCGGCAGTGGCTTCACTCGTTCCGCATCGGTGTGCATGTTCGTCGACTCGAACGAACGCTGTCAACAGATCCGGTCCGCCGCCGGGAACCGCCACCGGATCGGTATTTCCACTCCACCGCCGCCACTGACCTGCGCGGATTCAGAATGGCACCGCCCCGATTCGCGCGGGCCGGTCCGGCTCACGCGTCGCGGAACTAGGAGAAAGTCCATTCATTGGTTTCACCCCGGGACGCCCGGGTGTGCCCCGGGGTGAGGTGGGAAAGCCCTACGTGGTGCGGTCACGCGCCACCCGCCCGACCCGTCACAAGCCCGCACCCCGGCCTCCCGCGGCCCCCGCGGGCGCCCGCCGCACAGCGTTCCTACCTCTCCGGGAGCCCCGTCCATGGCCCTTGCACTGCTGACCTCGGCCCTGCTCCTCTGCCTCCTGGTGGCCGTCCACCGGTACCTGTACCGACGGCTCGTCAAGGACGTGACGGTCCCGGGGAGCCGGGGGCGGCGCCTCGGCGCGGCGCTGGCGTGGCTGCCGGCCGCGCTCACCCTGCTCGTGCTGACGGCGGGTCCCGCCGAGCCCTCCCCCGGCGTCCGGTGGGTCGCCGCGCGCGTCGCCGCCGTGTGGCCGACGCTGCTGCTGTGCCTGACCGCCGCGGTGCTCCTCGGCGAGGCCGTCCGCCCGCTGGTCCGGCGTCTCGCGGCCCGCCGGGCCGCCCCCGCTCCGGACGCGGTCCCGCGGGAGCGCGAGGGCGGGGCCGCCGCGGGCGCGGCCGGGCCCCGGGCGGCCGACGACGATCCCGCGCGCAGGCTCTTCGTGGCCCGCACCGTCGCGATCGGCGCCTCCGCCCTCGCCACGGGCACCGCGTCGGTCGTGCTGGCCCGGTCGGGCGAGCCGGCCGGACAGGATCCCCGGGCGGCGGGCGTGACGATCGCACTGCCCTTCACCGGCCCGTGGCAGGTCAGGAACAGTCCGGGCCGGCGGGTCCCCAGCCATGGCACCAGCCTCCTCGGCAGCAGTCACGCCATCGACTTCGTCGCCGTGGACGAGCGGCACCGCACGGCGGGGACCCGGTCCTGGCGGACCTTCCTCGCCACCGAGCCGCCGGAGCTGTTCCACGCCTTCGGCCTGCCGGTGCTGGCCCCCGTCGCCGGGCGGATCGTCGCCGCCCACGACGCCGAGCCGGACCACGAGGCGCGGCGGTCGCAACTGGCGCTGGTGCCCTACATGCTGGGGCAGGGGGCGCGGCTGCGCGAGGGGGTGCGCGCCATCGCCGGGAACCACGTGATCATCGCGCTCTCCCCGAGCGGTCCGTTCGTCGCCCTGGTGCACTTCAAGGCCGGTTCGGTCCGCGTCGCCGTCGGCGACACGGTGTCCGTGGGCCGGCACATCGCGGACTGCGGCAACACCGGCAACTCGACCCAGCCGCACGTGCACGTCCAGGCCATGGACAGCGCCGACCTCTCCGTGGCCCGGGGGCTGCCCATGCGCTTCCCGGCGTACCGGGAGTGGAACCGGGGGCCGGGCGGCGGGTTCCGTGTCGTCGAGGGGGCCGCGCCGCGCGAGGGGTCCGTCGTGGAGCCGTTCTGAGGTCGTTGCCCCGCGGGCCGGCGTCCGGGGGAACGGGTGCGGCGGCAGGGACCCCGGGGACGGCGGACGGGGCGCCGGGCGGGAACGTCCCCGCCCGGTCGCCCCGTCCGCGCGGTCAGGGCCTGCGGGTGATCACCCGGTGGGTCAGCAGGAACCCGCCGAGGGACCAGGCCGCCAGGACGGCGAAGGGAAGCCCCGAGACACCGTCCGCCGGGGTGGCGAGCGTGTCCCGGACCGCCTCGGCCATGTACTGGAACGGGAGCACCGTGTGCACGGACTCGAACCAGTCCGGCAGCCGGGAGGCCGGGAAGGTGATCGGCGAGAACATCAGCGCCACGAAGACGACGAGCTGGGACATCAGCCGGGCGACCGGCGGAGCCATTCCGTACCCGATGCCGTATCCCAGTCCGATGGCCGTGAAGGCGGTCAGCAGGACGGCCGGCAGCACCAGCGGGCTGATGTCGAGGTCCAGGTCGAAGCGCAGCGCCGCGACGACGAGCGCGGCCACCATGCCGGGCAGCGCGGTGAGCAGCGCGATGGTGGCGTCCGAGGCGATCAGGGCGCTTCTGGGCACCGGCAGGGAGCGGTTGAAGTCGAAGATCCCCTCCTGCTTGGAGGACGCCACCTCCTGGGGGCCGATCACCATGCCCACGGTGATGAGGCCGAGCACCGGGGCACCGGTCGCCAGGTAGAGCGCGGTGGCGTCGTCCATCTCGGGCACGAGGTAGGCGAATCCGACGATGATGCCCACGGCGAGGCAGGTCTGGATGACGAGGTTGAGGGGCAGGGTCGCGCGGCTGCGCAACGCGGTCCATCCCAGCAACAGGCCGTAACTACGCAACCAGTGAGTCACCCTTCTCCCCCTCTTCCGTCCCCGGTCCGCCAGGGGTGTCCTCGCCGCCGACGAGTTGCAGGTACACGTCCTCCAGGCCGACCGGCACGAGGGCGAACTCGTCGATCTGCCCGGCGTCGCGCAGCTCCTGGGCCCAGGCGAGGGCCGTCGAGGCCGCGCCGGAGGCGATGGGCACCGCCATCCGTCTGGAGGCGACCAGGGGCGGCCCCTCGACGGGGAGCCGGGCCGGCAGCTCCGGCAGGCGGTCCGGGACGGCCGCGGTCAGTTCCAGTCTGAGGTCGCCGGGCGCCCGGGACCGCAACTGGGCGGCGGTGCCCTCCGCCAGCACCTTTCCGGCGCCCATCACGACGATGCGGTCCACGCTCCGTTCGGCCTCCACCACGTTGTGGGTGACGAGGAGCACCGCGTGCCCGCGGTCGGCGAGTGCGCGGATCTGCCGCCACAGCAGCCTGCGGCGCACGGGGTCCACGTCGTTGGTCGGCTCGTCGAGCATGGCGACGCGGCCGGGCTCGGCCGCCGCCATGCCGTAGGCGGTCAGCCGGCGAATGCCGCCGGACAGCCGTTCCCCGGTGGTGTCGGCCCACGTGCCGAGGTCCAGCGCGTCGATCAGTTCCCCGGTCCGCTCGGCGGCGGCCCGCTTGTCCAGGCCCCGGATCCGGGCCATCGTCCTGATGGCCTGTCGGGGGGTCACCCCGGTCAGCGGGGCGTGGCCCTGGGGCATCACGGAGACCACCCGGCGGGCCCGGGCGGGTTCGGCGACCGGGTCGCAGCCGTCGACGCGGATGGTCCCGGAGGTGGGAACCACGAGCCCGGCCACCTGGTTGATCAGCGTGGTCTTCCCTGCTCCGTTGTGCCCCAGCAGGCCGACCACCTCGCCGGCCTCGACGCTCAGGCTGATGCCGTCGTTGGCGCGGGTGCCGTCCCGGTAGCGCTTGACGAGGTCTCGGATGGTCAGCAAGGTTCCGCCCGGTGCCGTGGAGGGGTGCGAGTGGGTCGGGGCGACATCGGGGTGTCGCGCGGGCTCGGCGTCACGGTGCGGTCCTCAGCAGCTTGTCGGCGGTGCCGGCCGGTACGCCGGTGAGCGCGTTCTTCACGGCCCGGTTCTTCAGGGCCTTGTTCACGGCCCGCGGGGAGGCGTTCGGCCGCTCGCCCAGCAGGAGCGCGGCGGCGCCGGAGGCGTGCGCGGCGGCGACCGAGGTGCCGGACTCGGTGGCGGTGCCTCCGCCCGGCCGGGCGGAGGGGATGTCCACCCCGGGGGCGTAGAGGTCCAGCCCCTTGCCGTGGTTGCTGAACGGGGCGACCCGGTCGTCGCAGTCGGAGGCACCGACGGTGAGGCCCTCGGCCACCCGGGCCGGCGAGGAGTCGGCGAGGTCGACGCCGTCGGCGCCGGCCGACATCACGTACGTGACCCCGGCGCCGATGGAGCGGCGCACCGCGTCGTCGAGGACCTCGCTCGGCGGGGCCCCGATGACGAAGTTGGCGACCGAGGGCCCGTGCGCGTGCTCGGTGACCCAGTCGATCCCGGCCACCACCCCGGCGAGGGTGCCGCCGCCCTGCGCGTCGAGCACCTTCACCGAGATCAGCCGTGCCCGCTTGGCGACGCCGTGCTCGGTGCCGCCGATGACGCCGGCCATGTGGGTGCCGTTGCCGTGCTCGTCGCCGCCGTCGCCGCCGAAGGCGTCGAAGCCGAACTCGGCGCGGGGCCTCAGCTCCGGGTGGTCGTAGTCGATGCCGGTGTCGATCACGTACACGTCGACGCCCCGGCCCGCCGAGCGGGGGTAGCTGTAGGAGCCGTCGAGGGGCAGCGCCCGCTGGTCGATCCGGTCGAGCCCGCAGGACGGCGGGGACGACTGGGTCGCCTTCGGGGAACGGGCACGGTGCACCACGGTGTTCTGCTCGACCAGGCGCACCCCGGGGTCGGCGGCCAGGCGCCGGGCCTGCCGCTCGCTCCCCTCGACGAGCGCACCGCGCAGCGCGTGGTCGAACGTGTCGCGCACCCGCACCCCGTAGGCGCCGGCGAGGTCGGGTTTGGCTCCGTCCTCGAAGACGACGAGGTAGCTCGCGTCCACCGCCCGGTCGCTGCCCGCGTTGACGACGGTCGCGGCATCGGCCGCGTGTACCGGGGCCGCCGTCGCGCCCACGCAGAGCAGGGTGCCCAGGGCCAGGGCGGTGATCGGTGTGGGACGGCGACGGGCGAGCCGTTCTGACGACATTTCTGTCCCCTCGAGAGAAACGTTTTCACTTGGCGGGGGCCGCGCGGTGCGCTCCCCGTGGACCGGCTCCGCGGGCGTCGCGGACGCGCCGCCGGACTTCGCCGACCACGTTCCCCCGTGCGGTGGGCGACGCGCCGGTCCCGGCACCGATCACTGAAAGAATTCCCAGACCTGCGGGCCCCGGCTTGCCCCGGCGGTCGCGGGGCCGCACGGCGTTGCGGCCCCTCCGCGGCGGCCGGGGCAGGGCCACGGTCCGCACCGGCCGTCAGGCGTGGGGTCCGGTCTGGCGGATCCGGTAGAGCCCGTCCTCGGGGGAGTCCACGAGGCGGGAGGGTGCGAGCCGTTCCCTCAGGGCGGCGAGCCGGGCGGGCACCGTCGCGCGCAGGGACGCCCGCTGGGCCCGCACGATCTCCTCGACGATCCGGTCGGCGCTCAGTGCCTCGCCCGGTCGCCGGGCCAGCGCGGCGAGGATGTCGAACTCCTCGTCGGGCAGTTCGGTCGGGGCTCCGTCGACCAGGACGACCCGTTCCCGCAGGTCGACCCTGACCCGCCCGGCCAGCAACAGGTCCGGCGGCGGCTCGTCGGCGACGTCCTCGGCGGGGCCGGGCCGGGGGGCGCCCCCGGCGGCGGCGGGCCCGGCCGGCGCGTTGCGGCGTACGACGGCCCTGGTGCGGGCGAGGAGTTCGGCCAGGTTGTAGGGCTTGACGAGGTAGTCGTCGGCGCCCAGGTCGAGCGCTCGCACACACGACTGGTGATCGTCTCGTGCACTGGTCACGAGGATCGGTACGGTGCCGGTGGCGCGTATCGCGCCGCACAGCCAGTAGCTGTCGCAGTCGGAGAGGGCGAGGTCGAGCAGGACCGCGTCCGGCCGGGCCCGCTCCAGCAGGCCCAGGGCGGCTCCGCCGGTGGACGCGCACACCGCCTCGAGTCCCTGTTCCTCCAGAGCCGCGCCGAGGGCCACCGACACCCGTTCGTTGGGCTCAACGACCAGTAGTTTCACATCATCCTCGTTCAGGCGTGCTCGATGTCCGGGGTGCTCGGTGTCCGGGGCGCCCGGTGTGCCGGGGTGCCCGGTGTGCCGGGACGCGCGAGGTCCCGCGGTGCCCGCCGTCCTGACGTGCCCGGCGTGCCGGCCGGCTCAACGGCCCGAGGTCTGGCGCTGCGACCGGGGACGGCCGCCCCCGCCGCAGCCGGCCTCCGCCGTCTGCTGGTCCGAGCGGATGCAGTCCGGGAGCACCCTCGGCGGCCAGGCCCCGAGGCTGAACAGCCCCATCGAGTACGCCTTCGCCGCCAGTGCCGTCCGGTTGGGCACGTCGAACTGCCTGAGCAGCATGCCGACGTGGTACTCGATGCCCTGCCGGCTGAGGAACAGCTTGGCCGCCAGACGCACCGTCGGGTCGCCCGCCGCGACGCCTTCGAGGACCTTCGCACTGAGGGGGGCCAGCTTCCACCGGGAGCCGTCCCGCGCCGCGCGGTCGTCGGCCGTCGTCTCGGGCATGAACTGGACGACGATCATCTCGACCCGGCCGGCGTCACCGGTCACCGGGAACGCGGTGACCCGGCCGGACACCGTGGTCCCGTGGACGGACAGGACGAGGGAGTGCCCGACGAGACGGGAACGGTGGCCCTGCACGAGCCTCCCGAACTGACGCAGCGTCTGCCGGCGCACACTCGGGTGCAGGAACTCGACGAGCTCGCGTCCGCGCAGTTCGTCCGGCCGCCGGGCGCACCGGGGCATCAGGGGACTGCTGACGGAACGCACCCGCAGATTCGGGTCGAGGACGGCGAGGGCGATTCCGGAGTGCTCGAAAAAAGACCGCAATGCGTCGCGGTACTTCTCGCTTCCTATTTCCGCGTCGTACCGGGAAGAATCTATTTCCTGCAGCGTTTCGACGGGGCCCGGACATGCGCCGCGGAGCGTAGCACACGCTTCCGTCGCACGAAAGGGCCCCTCTACCGTGCCGGTCTTCGCGTGGGCCATACAAGCCCTCCTTCCCTCCTCCAGGCGTTCACTGGCTGCGAGCCAGGCTACGGAGCGGGAAGGTCGGCGTGCAATCGAACCGGGGGCTTGCGGCGAAAGACTGTGGTCGCCTCCGCGCGGGTTCGGAGAGACCGTCACCGGGCACCGGCAAAGAGCGGGAAACGACCCCCGAAAGCATTCGGCACCCTCCGTCCCACCAGGATTTTCCGGCATTTCGACCCACATTTTCCGTGACGGCCGGGGCGGAATCCGCTCTACCCGCGAGTAACCCGTTCGGTGCACCGGTCAGGTACCGCCGGCCGTCGGCCGCCGGTCACAGTCGGTCGGCGAGCACACCCGTACCGAAGGCCGCCCTGCCCGCCATGCGTCGCACCGCCGGGACCAGCCCGGACCTGCCGTCCACTTCGAGCCGCTGGTACAGCCTGGTGAGGATCTTCTCCACCGCGCGGCGGGTGACTCCCAGCGCGTCGGCGGCGTCCTGGTTGGTGTGACCGAGGGCGACCAGCGAGGCGACCCGACGCTCGGTGTCGCTCAGGGTCCCGCAGGCCACCGGGGCGTCCGCGTACGGCGGTGCGCCGGGCGGCAGCGGCTGCCGCACCTCGGTCCAGCGCCGCAGCACCGCCTCGCCCGTGGCCTCGGCGATCCGGTCCGCCTCCGCGAGGATCTCCTCGTGTCCCGGCCGTCCGGCCGCCCGCATCCGGTTGCCGTACGCCGTCAACGACCGCCCCAGTTCCAGCCGGTTGGAGCTCGGCCGGAGGACGGCGACGGACTCGGAGAGCAGGGACAGGGCGTAGCGGCCGCGCACCACGGTGCCCCACATGCGCAGGATCCGGCCGAGCGCGCCCGGGGCGCCGAAGCGCCGCGCCCGGTCGCAGGCGTCGGCCAGGAGGCGCAGCGCGGCCTCCGGGTCGCCGACGCGGAGCAGCAGGGGCACGCACCACAGGTCGACGGGGAACAGGATCCGGTTGCACCAGCCCGCGGCCTGCGCGTGACGTGCCGCGTCCAGCAGGTCGGCGACCACGACGGGGAGTTCCCGTTCCGGGGTCAGGGGGATGCGCAGCACCCGCAGGGCGAGCCGGCACACCGGCTGTCCGGCGCCCGGTCCCTGGGCCAGCCGGTCGCGCAACCGTTCCGCCAGCCAGGCGTCGCCCGTCTCCACCGCCACGGAGGTCAGAGCGAGCACCGTCAGCCAGTCGTGGTCCTCCGGGGCGTCCGCCGACGGGTCCCGGCCCGGGTCGGGGAAGGCCGCGCAGGCCCTGCGCGCGTCCGCCCGTGCGTCGGCGGGCCGGCCCTCGTGCACGGCGGTGAGCGCGCGCCAGCTCAGCACCGCCGTGAGCAGCCGCCGGTCGCCGCGCCCTCGTGCCGTCTCGAGTGCCATGTCCAGCCAGCAGCGGGCCGGTTCGCCGGTCTCGGCGACGGCCGCGCAGGCGATCGTCAGCGCGCAGGCCGTGTACCGGGCGACCGCCGAGGCCGGATCGTGCTCCAGCAGCCACCGGGTGCGCCGGGCGACCTCGTCGGCCCGGAGCCGTCCGCCGTGGGTTCCCGCGAAGACCAGGACCGCGGTGAGCTCCCGCAGGGCCGCGTCGTCGGGCCCGGCGTCCGGGACGGGGGCGAGGTTCCGCAGCCGGTCGACGGCGTCGTCGTGGGCCGCCGGGTCGCCCAGACCCGCCAGGCGTACCCGGGCCTCCAGCCGCGGCCCGGGGTGCCGTGCCCGCGGCGCGCCCGGCACCGCGGCGGCGGCAACGGCTCCCGTGCCGGCCGTGGCCCGTGCCTGCCCCGCGGCCCCCGCGTCCGCGCCGGCCGCGGCCGGTGTCCGCGGGGTGTGCCCGGCACCGGCCAGTTCCAGCAGCTCGGCGACGGCGTGCGGGGCGGAGAGGAACAGGGTGAGCGGTACGCAGGAGACGATCGCGGCGCGCTCCTCCACCGTGCCCAGCAGGGGCAGGGCCTGGCCCACGTGCCGCAGCATCGCGGAGGTGTCGGCCTCGCGTTCCACGTCGGCGAGGGCGGTCAGCAGGTCGCCGCGCCGCGGGCTGTCGGGCGGGAACTCGCGCAGGGCGCGGCGCAGCCCCCGGGCGGCGAGCGCGTCGTCGCCGAGCCGCCACAACTCGCAGGCGCTGTCCCGCAGCAGTCCCGCGGCACCGGTCCAGGCGCCGGGGCCGACCTCCATGACATGGCGGACCACGCGCTCGGCCGGTTCCCCCGCGACGTACAGCAACTCGGCCGCCCGGCGGTGCAGTCGGCCCCGGTCGGTGAGCGCGACGCCCTCCTCCGCGGCCTCCCGGACGCAGTCCCACAGGACGGGCGGGGTCCAGCGGTCGGCCGCCCAGCCGAGGGCGGACAGGGCACCGGCCGCCCGGTCCGCCTCGCCCGGGTCCAGCTCCGCGAGGCGGGCGAGAACGGACGTCGGGGCCCCGCCGCCGAGGAGCGCGGCGCAGGCGGCGAGGCGGCCGACGGAGTCCGGGTGTCCGGTCAGGGCCGCGGCCACGCGCGACCGCAGGCGCCAGGGCGCCGGCCGGGCGCGGGCGAGGTCGAGCAGGCGTGCGCGGGCCGGGCGTTCGGCACGGTCCAGACGCTCCAGCAGCGAGGTGACGAGGGCCGGATTGCCTCCCGTGGCGCGGTGCCAGGCGCGGACCTGGCCGTCCGCGAGCACATGACCGTGTTCGCCGAGCAGCGCGCCCACGCCCTGCGGCCCGAGCGGTCCCGTGCGGACCACGTGGTCGGCCCGGAGCAGGACGTCCTGCACCCCGGGCGTTTCGGCGGCGAACTCGCCCTCGCACACGGCGACCACCAGGAACAGCCGGCCCGGCCCCGGGTCGGCGAGCAGCACGGACAGCCGGGCCAGGGCGGGCTCCCCCGCCCACTGCAGGTCGTCGACGAGCAGCACGAGCGGACGGGCGGTGGGATCGGGAAGGGGTGCGGCCGGGTCGCCGAGGAACAGTCCGCGCGCCAGCCGGCTGCCCCGGGCCCGGCGTACGACGCAGCCGGCCTGTTCGGCGTGGGCGGCGACCGCGTCGAGGAAGGCCGACCGTCCCGTGCCCGGAGTCCCGGTGACCGCCGTGAGCACCGTCCCGTCCGCCCGCAGGCCGTCCAGCGCACGCCGGACCGTGTCGAGGCCCTGTTCCCGCTCCAGGAGCCGCACGGAGCCTCCGTTCACCGGCCGAGCCGGTCGGTCGTGGGGTGCCCGGACCCGGCCGGCCCCGGCGAGCCGCCTGGACGCGTGGGCACGGGAGCGCCAACAACAACGCACACCGCTGTCATATCGTAAGGATTATGTGGTCGCGACGATCGAATCCGGCGCATCCGTATCCCTCGTTACCAGTCTCCCGCTCCCGCTCCCCCCGGACCGGGGCCGTCGCGGGACCGGCCGCGCCGCACGGGCCGTCGGCCTGTCCGGTCCGGGGCGAACACCGCGGCGCGCGCTGCGTGGTGATGCTCGACCCTCCCGGCCACTCCTCGATGGACACCGTCGCCCACCACGTCAGCACCGCGTACGGACGGGAGGCGAACGTACGGCGGGTGGGCTGCCTGCGCGAGACGGCCGGCACCGAACACGCGGTGCTGCGACGCCTGCTCGGGGCACCGCCCTCCGGTCGTGGCGCGCGGTACGCGCCGCACACGGTGGTCTGCGGTCTTCTGGCCCGTGGGCCGCTCGTCCTCGCCATCGGTGACGCGCAGTGGTGCGACGAGGGCACGCTCCGCTTCATCGACGAGCTGATGCGCTCCTCCCACCCCGAGCCGCTGACCGTACTGCTGCACCTTCCGCGCGGCGTGCCCACGCCCGCGGCGGCGGCCTTCCACGAACTGGCGACACGGGACTACTGCACGGTCGTCGACTCCGCCCGCCCGCGGCCGGCCGGGACGACCGCGCCGGCCGCCGAGGACGTGGCCGAACTGGCCCGCAGCGAGCCGCGGCTGCTCGCCGTCGCGCGGGCCGCGGCGGCGCTCCACAGCACCGATCCCGACCTCGTCGGCGCCCTGGCCGGACTCCCGCCCCAGGCGGCCGACCGGCTCCTGGAGGAGGCCGGGACCCGCGGTCTCCTCCCCGGCCCGCTGCCCCTTCGCGGGACCCGCCCCCTGTGGGACACGCTGTCGGAGGGCGAACGGCAGCGGTGGTACGCCCAGGCCGCCGAGATCCTCAACGACGCGGCCGCACCCGTGGAGCAGGTCGCCGACCTGCTGCTGGAGCAGAGCAGGCTGGACCGTCCCTGGATGCGTACCGTCCTCAGGGAAGCGGCGGCGGCGTCCCGGCACCACCGTCCGGCCGCCGCGGTCGCGTACCTCACGCGGCTCCATGCCGCCGGCACCGAGGACGCCGCCGTGCACCTGGACCTGGCCGAGGCACTGGTCGACATCGACCCGTCGGCGGCCCGCGCCCACCTCGCCCGCCTGGCCGGTGCGCCGTCGGGCACGGCGCACCGGCCGATCCGGGACCACGCGGCCGGCCTGCTCCCGTTCGTCGCCCTCATGCTGCACGACTCCCCCGACTCACCGGCCGCGCTCGGCACCCTGCTGCGGCGGACGACGGCCGGCGGACAGGACGCACCACCGGCCGGGCCCGGCCCGCGGGACACGGGCACCGCCCCCGCCGCCCCTGCGGGCCCCGCGTCCTCCACGCCTCCCCCCACCCCCGTCTCGCCCCGACCCGCCGCCTCCGCACGGGCGTTCGCCCGCCCGACCGAGCACCTGGTCCTCGCCGCCCGTGCCCTGCGCACCGCGCTGACCGCCGACGGACCCGAGGCACGGGAGACGGCGGTCGCCGACGCCCGCCGCGTCATCTGGTCCGGACGGCCGCACACCGCCTGGGCCGCGGTCGCCGCGGCGCGGGTCCTCACCCTGGCCGACGACACCGCGACCGCGCTCGACCACCTGCAGCGGATCGTCGCGGACAGCGCCGAACGCGAAGAGCTGTGGGCGGAGTCGCACGCCGCCTCGGTGCGGGCGCTGGTGCTGCTCGACGCGGGCCGGGCGACCGAGGCCGCGGAGGCCGCGTCGGCGGCGTCGCGTCTCGCCGACGCCGAGGGCGCGACCGGGGGAAACCCGCTGGCCACCATCGCCCTCGCCCGCGCCCTGGTCGCCCGGGGCGACCTCGACCGGGCGCAGGAGGCGCTGCGCCGGATCGACGGCCGGCGTCTGGAGGACTGCTTCTGGGAACACCACCACCACCTGACGGCACTGGCCCTGGTCGAACGCGGCCGCGGCCGGCCGGAGCAGGCCCTGCGCCTGCTGGAACGGTGCGGCACGAGTCTCGAGGCGGCCGGTGTGGGCAACCCCGTGTTCACCCTCTGGTGGCTGCACAGCACCGAGTTGCTGATGCTGCTGGACCGGCCGGGCGAGGCCGCGCAGCGGGCGGAGCACGGACAGGAGCTGGCCGAACGCTGGCTGACGCCACGCAGTATGGGGCTCGGTCTGCTGGCCCGGAGCATGGTGGCCGGGCCCTCGGACCGCGTGGAGCTGCTCACCGAGAGCGCCCGGGTCCTCGCCCGCAGCTCCGACCGGCACGCCCACGCCCTGGCCGAACTGCACCTCGGCACGGAGCTGTTGCGGCGCTCGGACCGGGGTGCGCACCCCCGGCTGCGCACCGCGTTGGCGACCGCCGCACGGTGCGGCCTCGGCTCCGTCGCCGACCAGGCCCGGCGGGCACTCCGCTCGGCGGCGGACCGCCACGCCCCGGCCGTGCTCAGCCAGGCCGAACGCCCGGTCGCGGAGCTGGCGGCCGCCGGGAAGTCGAACCGGGCGATCGCGGACACCCTGTGCCTGACCGCCCGCACGGTCGAGTACCACCTGACGAACGTCTACCGCAAGCTCGGTGTCACCGGCCGCGCGGGCCTGACGAAATGGTTCGCGGCCCACCCGTCCCAGCCCGCTTCCGCGCGAGCGCTGGGCGACGCCTCGTGAACACGGCTTCCGTGGCCCCCTGTTCGCCCGCACCGGCCTCCGGGCTCGTGGAGCGGACCGGTGAACTGGCCGTGTGGGAGCGGGCCGTGCGCCGGGCCCTGAACGGCGCGGCCACGACCGTGGTGGTCCGCGGGCGCCCGGGCACGGGGCGCAGCGCCCTGCTGGCGGCGGGCGCCGAACTCGCCCGCCGAGCCGGCCTGCACGTCGTGACGGAGCCCGCACGGGCCCCGGAGACCGGACCGTGGGCACTGTTCACCGACGACGTCCCCACCGGCCCGGTGGCGGAGGCGGCCGGTCCCGTCTCCGACGCGGCCCCGCGGCCCGGGCCCGTGCTGCGGGCGCTCACCGGGGGGTGCGACGCCTCGCTCCCGCTGCCGCCCGACGCCCAGCGGGGCCGCCGGTACGAACTGTCGTCGCGTCCGCTGACCGACCAGGCCGTGGGGGCGCTGCTCGTCCGGGCGTACGGCCGGGAGGCGGCCGACGCGCTCCTGCCGGCCGCGACCGCGGCGACCGGCGGCAACCCGGCGGTCCTGTGCCCGGTGCTGCGGCGGTGGCCCGGCACGCCGCCCGACCCGGACGCGTTCGCCGCGCTCGCCGACCAAGTGGGACGGCACCACCTGCGCACCGTCCTGGCAGGGTCCTCCCCGCAGGCGTCCGCGCTCGTCACGGCGAGCGCGGTGGCCGCGGGCCACTTCTCGTTCCGTCAGGTCGGCGAGCTGGCCGGGCTCACCCCGCCGGAGGGCGAACAGGCCCGCACGGAACCGGCGGTGGCCGGCCTGCTCGGCTCACTCGTCCGTCCCCGGGTGTACGACCCCCTGACAGCGGAACGGCTGCTCGCGCTGCTGGACGCCGACCGGCGCCGACTGCTCCACGAGCGTGCCGTACGGCTGGCACGCCGCGAGGACTTCGCGCCGGAGGTGCTCGGGCTGCTGGTCTCCCGGATCTCGCTGGACGAACCGTGGGTGGCCGACGCGCTCCACGCGGCGGGCACGGCCGCGCGGCGGTCCGGCGACGACGAGACGGCGGTGGTCCTCCTGGACCGCGCCCTCGACCACGCCGCCGCGGCCCGCCCGCCCGCGAAGACGCTGCTGGAGCTGGCGAAGGCGCAGTGGGCGCGGCGGCCCGCGGCGGCCGAGCGCGCGTTCCGGCGGATCCTGCTGGAGGCCGAGGTCCCGGACGACTCCGGGGCGGTGCTGTTCGCCGCCGACATGCTGACCCTGTGCGCCGGGGACGACGCGGCGGCGGCGCTCGGTGCGGCGGCCGCCCGCGCGGGGACGGGAGCGGAAGGGCGGACGCTGCGCGGTCTGCACGCGCTGGCCGTGGAGGCCAGTCCGACGGGGTCGGCACGCGTGGCGGACCTCATCTCCCCGGGCGCGCGGGAGGCCGGGGACGCGCCGGGCTTCGACGCGCCCCGTGCCGCGGCCGGGGCGTGGCGGCACTGTCTGGACGGCCGGCGGATCGGCGAGGCGCGCCGGCTGGCCGGGGCCGTGCTGATCCGGGCGGGCAGGGGCGGGCTGCTCACACCCCGGCTGGTCGCCTCGCGCGTGCTGGCCGTCACCGAGGACGTGGCACCGGCCCGGGCCGAGTCGCTGCGGATCGCGGCCGAGGCCCGGCGGCGCGGGATGCCGCCCGTGGCCGGGCACGCCCTGCTGGACCTCGCCGAACTCGCCCTGCGCACCGGCGAGCCCGAGCGGGCCGGCCAGTGGCTGGCGGAGGCGACCGACGAGGTGCCCCGGCGGGACTGGCATCCGCGGACCCTGGCGAGACTGACCGCGGTGGAGGTGCTCGTCGCCGTCGAGACCGGAAGGACGGACCTGGCGGAATCGGTCCTGGCCCGCCCGGGCCGCCCGCCCGGCCGCGACGAGCACGGTCTGGGCCCCGCCCAGTTGTTGTTCGCCCGGGGCGTCCTGTGCCTGCGCACGGGCCGTCCGTCCGAGGCGAGGGCCTACCTGCGCGAGTGCGGCCGGATGGCACGGGCGCTGGGCTGCGTGAACCCGGCCGTCCTTCCCTGGGGTTCGCACCTGGCCGTCGCGGAGGTGGCCTGCGCCGCCCCGGACACCGCCGGGCGCCTGGTCGCCGAGAGCCTCGCCGCCGCCCGGTCCTGGGGTGCGCCCGGCACGGTCGGGGCGGTGCACCTGTGGTCGGGGCTCGCCCTCTCCGGCCGTGCGGCACTCGTCCACATACGGACCGCGCTCCGTCTGCTGGCCGACATGCCGCCCCGGCGCCTGTACGCCCGCGCGGTGGCGGCCCTGGCCTCCGGCCCGTCCGACACCGGACTGCCGCAGCAGGCGCGCCGCCTGCTCGACGAGGCGGTCGGGCGGGACCGCACCTTCCCGCTCACCGCGGAGGTCGCCGCCCGGCTCACCGCACCACCGGACTCGAACCGGTCCCGGCTGAGCCCGGCCCAGCTACGGGTCGCCCTGCTGGCGGCGAAGGGGTGGTCGAACACGGCCATCTCCCGGGAACTGTCGGTCGGCGTCCGCACGGTGGAGCTCCACCTGACGCACACCTACCGCGCCCTCGGCGTCAACGGCCGCTCCGACCTGCCGGTGGCGCTGGGCCACCCGTGAGGCAGGTCCAGCTCCGCACGGACGGTCTTGCCGACGGGCACGCGGTCGAAGACGCCCCACCGGTCGGCGAGCGCCTCCACGAGCAGCAGCCCGCGCCCGTGCTCGCCCTCCGGTGCCGCCGTGATCTCCGGGCGCCGCTCCCCCCGGCTGTCGGAGACGTCGATCCGCAGCGTGTACGCGTCGAGCCGCAGTCCCACCTCGATGTCCCGCCCCGGCACCCGCCCGTGCGTCACGGCGTTGGCCGCCAGCTCCGCGACGAGCAGGGCGGCCGTGTCCGAGAGCGCCGAGCCGTACGGGACGCCCCAGGTGTCCAGCCGGTGCAGGGCGAGGTGCCGGGCGAGTCGCGCACCGCGCGGGGTCGAGCTGAACCGCTGGACGAACACACGCGCGGTGACCGGGAGTCGGGGGGTGGAGGCTGGTCTCATGCGGCCCATCCCACCTGCGACGTCGCCCTCCCACCAGATCACCGACCGGTACGCACGGTGAGCGTACGGGTGCGGACGGTGGACAGTAGGAGTAACCGTCCGTGACCATGGGCCCGTTGAACGGGTGTGACGGGTGGGAGGTGTCCCGGATGACGGACGGTACGGGCGGCGCGGGTGAGCCGGAGGCGTCGGACAGCCTCAAGGCGTTCGGCGAGGTCGTCAAGGCCTTCCGCAAACGGGCGGGGCTGACCCAGGAGGAGTTCGCGCCACGAGTGCGGTACTCGGTGCCGACGGTGGCCTCCATCGAGCAGGGGCGGCGGTTCCCTCCGGGGGACTTCGTGACCCGCGCCGAGGAGGTCCTCGAAGCGTTCGGCGCGCTGCGAGGTGCGGCACGGCATCTGTCGCGGCAACCGGGGCTGGCGAGCTGGTTCCGCCAGTGGGCGCGGTTCGAGGCGGAGGCGGTGAGTCTGTATACGTATGAATGCCGCCTGATTCCGGGCCTGTTGCAGACCGAGGCGTACGCGCGCACGCTGTTCACCAACCAACTGCCGCCACTCAGCGACGACCAGGTCGAGGCCCAGTGGGCGGCACGAGCGGAACGACAGCGCCTGTTGAGGGAGCGGCCGAACACGGCGTTCAGCTTCATTCTGGAGGAGCACATGTTCCTGCGGCGCATGGGCGGGGCGGAGGTCACGCGGGAGCTGATCGACCACCTGCTGGGACTGGCCGAGCTGCGAAACGTCGAGGTGCAGCTGATGCCCCTGGTGCGGAACGCGCACGCAGGGTTGGACGGCCCGATGCAGCTCCTGGAGACGCCCGACGCGCGCTGGTTCGCGTACAACGAGGGTCAGCGCGGGGGCATGTTCGTCCCCGAGCGGAAGGAGGTCAGCGTCCTCCAGATGAGGTATGCCAGGATGCGGTCACAGGCTCTCTCCCTCGACGACTCCCTGAGCCTGTTGCAGCAGATGCGAGGAGCCTCATGAGCACTACGGAACTGGTCTGGTTCAAAAGCTCGTACAGCAGCGGCGGCGACGGCGACTGCGTCGAGGTGGCCCTGTCCTGGCACAAGTCCAGCTACAGCAGCGGCAGTCAGGGCGACTGCGTCGAGGTGGCGTCCTGCCCCGGCACCGTTCACGTCCGTGACTCCAAGGCGCCGCACGGCAACCGGCTCGCCGTCTCCCCGGAGGCATGGACCCGCTTCCTCACGTACACGGCCCACTCCTGAGCGACCCGCCCCGGAGCTGTCCCGGGGCGGGCCCCACTCATGACGTGCCGCAGCGCCCGCGCAGCAGTTCCACGCCCTCGCCCTCCAGGTCGTCGCAGTACGCCTCGCGGCCGGTCATGGCCATCACCAGGGCCGTGGTCGGGCCGGACACCACGGGCCCGGAACCGGTCGTGAACGTGCTGTCGGTCGCGGTGAGCCGCAGCCCCGCGATCCGCTTCCTGGCGACGACCACCATGTCCGAGCCCTGGTAGTACTCGGCCACCCGCGTGATCACGTCGATCGGGTAGGCGCGGTGGATGCCCAGGGGGCGTCGTATGTCCTCGCCGTGGACCAGGGTCTCGCCCAGCATGGCGACGGGGGGCAGGGGCGGCTTGGTCGTGCTCGCCACCACGCGCCGGAACCGTTCCAGGGTCTCGGCCGGATCCGCGCCGAGCTGCTCGGCCAGCCGCACGGCCACCTGCTTGTCGAAGTCGAACCGGCAGCGGATCACCCCCGCCAGCCAGCGGACCGTGTTGAGGCTCGCGCCGGCCGTGAGGTGGGCCAGGACCTCGCGCACGGTCAGGCCGCGGCACAGCGACGGCGTCGTCCACCGGTCGTCGGTCAGCTTTTCCAGGTCGGCCGCGAGCGCCGCGCGTTCCGTGTGGATCGAGGGCCAGACGCCGGCCCCTCGGTCGCGTCCCGCGGTCGGCTTCGGGTCAGTCATGCGGGTCATGCGGGGAGGTCTCCTGTCACGAGTCGGGCTCCGGGTCACCTGAGACCTCCGCCGGTGGGTGAACTCATCGGAGACGACGCACCCGGAGGTGAGGGACGCCCCGAACCGCGACGGACCGGGGAACCAGTGCGGCCCGAGAGCCGCGGCGTCGGTCGTGTTCACGAGCCGCGGCGGCACCGCTTCGGCTGCTCAAGGCAGGTACGCGGCTGTCGCGGTCCTGACGAAGGACCGGATCAACGGGTTGGTGTCACCTCTGTTCCACGCCACCACCACTCGGCTCGGCTCCATGTCGGTCAGCGGCACCACGGCCAGGTCCGCGGGCAGGTCGTGACCGAGCGGGGCCAGACCGACCGTACCGTTCCACAGCACGGCCTGCAGGCATTCCTGGACGGCCCGCACCGTCGGTCCCTCGCGCGGCCTGCCGCCGTTCCAGTACGACTGCCAGACGGGGTCGGTGCCCTGCGGGAACTGGAACCAGCGGCGGTCGTCCAGCTCGGCCAGCCGGAGCTGATCGCGGCCGGCCAGCGGATCGTCGGCGCGCAGGACCACCCCGACCGGGTCGGTCCGCAGCGCACGCACCGTCAGGGCGGTCTCGTCGAACGGCGCCCGGGTCAGGGCGACGTCGACCAGTCCGGCGCGCAGCCCGCACGTGGGGTCGCTCAGATCGGCGTCGCGGACGCGGATGCCGACGCCGGGATGGCTTCGGCGATAGACGGCAGCCAGCCTCGACACACCCGGGTCGGCGCCGTCGCCCAGGATGCCGACGGTGAGGGACGCGACGCCGGCCGCCGCTCTCACGCGCACACGGACGCGGTCGGCGTGGTCGAGGAGGGCCCGCGCCTCGTCGAGCAGCACCGTGCCCACCGGAGTGAGCGCGACGCCGGTGGACGAGCGGGAGAACAGCAAAGCCCCGGCCTCCGCCTCCAACTGCTTGATCGCCCGGCTCAGCGGCGGCTGGCTCATGTGCAGTCGGGCGGCGGCCCGGCCGAAGTGGCGTTCCTCGGCGACGGCCACGAAGTAGCGCAAGGTCCGTAGCTCCACGCTGCAACGATACCCAGCGGGTATCGGCGATGCGGAACGGGTTTTGGACACCGGCGGGGCGTCGGCGGTGCACTCGTGACCATGACCGAAGAAGCAGGAACCAACGAGCCGCAGGCCGACTCCGCCGTATCGGTGGTGGGTCCCGGCGAGGGCGAGACGATCGTTCTGGGCACCACGCGCATGCGCGTCCTGGAGGACGGCAGCCACACCGGCCACCGCCTCGCGATCGCGGAGTCCGTCCTCGCCCCGCACACCCAGGGGCCGCCCCAGCACCGCCACTCCCAGCACGACGAGGGTTTCTACGTCCTCTCCGGCACCGTGCGGTTCACCGTGGGGAACGAGGAGTACGACGCCACCACGGGCACGCTCGTGATGGTTCCGCCCGGCACCCCGCACACCTTCGCCAACCTTTCCGACCAGCCCGTCGTCATGCTCAGCACCTTCACCCCCGACTTGTACGTGCAGTACTTCCGGGACCTGGAGAAGGTGCTCGCCGGTGGCCGGCCACCGACACCGCGGGACACCGCCGACGCGATGAGCCGCTACGCGACCGAGCCCGCCACCGACCTCGCCTGACGCCCCCGGGACAGCACGTACGCAATCGACGGGCCCCGCGAACCGGTGGCCCATGAACGGGAACCATGAACATCGCCTATTGGGCAGTCGCGGGACTGCTCGCCCTCTTCTCCTTCTACTCCGGTGCGCTGAAGGTGAGCCGGAGCCGCGATCGGCTCCGCCCGATGATGGCCTGGGTCGATCGTGTGCCCTTGCCCGTCCTCAGGGCGCTGGGGGCGGTCGAACTCCTCGGTGCGACCGGCCTGGTCCTCCCCCGGCTGACCGGCATCGCCCCCTTGCTGGCACCGGCCGCGGCCATCGGCTTCGTCCTCCTGCAGGCGGGTGCGATCACCGTCCACCTGACCGGCGAGGACCGCCGGATCACGCTCAACGTCGGGCTCGCCGCCACGGCGGCCGTGACTGTCTGGCTGGGGCTGGCCACCTCGTAGGACGCACCGTCCCCGGGGCCTTCACCCCGGTGCCCCGCGCAGCGGGTTGGCCAGCGGCCGGTAGCGGGCGGCGGCGCCGTCCGCGCCGGTCCAGCGCAGCAGGAGGTTGGTCTTGGCGGGGAGGGCGGGGGCGGTGAGCAGGGCGGGGATCTCGGGCAGGTCGTGGCGGGCCAGGGCGCGGCGGACGGCGGGCCAGGGATCGAGGCCGGGGTGGTGTTCGGCGAGCGCGGCGGCGACCTCGTACAGGTGGTTGACGACCAGGCAGTAGACCAGGCGTTCCCAGCCGGCCGCCCGGGGTGTGTCCGGCAGCAGTTTGACGCCCTCCGCGTCCCGGAAGAGCGCCTGCACGGGGACGCCCGCCGCGTCCACGGCGACCAGGGTGTTCTGGAGGTGCGCCTCCAGGACGACGCCGTCGTCGGCGAAGGCGGTCAGGACGGGCGGGACGACGGCGGCGAGGTACGCCTCCCACCAGGCCGCCGGGTCCGGGCTGGCCGCCAGCGGGCTGCCGGGGAAGCCCTCCACGAGCGCGGCGGCCAGGAGCGGGGTCGCGCCGGGCACGAGGTGGTCGCGCACTCCGTCGCGGACGACCACGGCCAGTTCCTCGAAGGCGAAGTCCGCGGTGCGGTGGCCGCGGTCGCCCAGCCACGCGGCGGGGGGCTGGAGGGAGGCGAAGGCCTCGGTGACGGCCGTGTCGGTGCGGCGCAGCCGCATGAGGTCGTGGCGCCACAGGCGGCGGATGTCGTTGGTGATGCGCACGTCGAGGCTGAACTTCAGGAACAGGTCCCGTCCCGGCGGGTACTCGGGCGCGTACACGGTACGGACCGCGGCCGTCGGCCAGACGAAGAAGCCGGTCGTGCCCACCCGGACGAGGCGCCCGTCGGCGAAGGCGGGGGCGAGGGCCGGGGCCGTCAGTTCGAGCTGCCAGGGGTGGGCGGGCAGCAGGCGGTAGCCGGGCGGGGCCTTGCCGAGGGCGTCCAGGGCGGCGGTGTCGCCCTCGTCGACGACGGTGTC
Source organism: Streptomyces ardesiacus (assembly GCF_003112575.1). Classification (GTDB taxonomy): domain Bacteria; phylum Actinomycetota; class Actinomycetes; order Streptomycetales; family Streptomycetaceae; genus Streptomyces; species Streptomyces ardesiacus. The sequence goes on along the minus strand of NZ_BEWC01000001.1, from coordinate 69,699 downwards.
CTCGCGCACGCCGAGCAGCACCAGCGGGAAGCGGGCGTACGCCTCGGGCGCGTAGGGCAGCCAGCCGGCCTGCGGGCCGCCGCCGCGCGCCTTGGGGGCGGGGTGGTGGGTGTGGCCGGTGAGCAGCGACTGCTCGGAGCGGAGGTAGGTGTCCGCGGGCGGGGTGGCACGCGCGCGTGCCGTCAGCAGCGCGGCCACCGCGTCGCGGCTGTCGGTGATCTCAGTGGGCAGCTCGTGATTGGACACCCCGGTGTGCCGCCGCAGTGCGTCGGCGACGAGTTTCACCAGTTCGGCATGGTCGACGCGGTGCCAGCCGTCCGCCGTGCGGACCTCCGGCTCGGCGGGCCTGCGTCCCCGCCGCACCCGCAGCAGTCTGCCGCCGGGCAGCCGGTAGACGGGGCGGGCGCCGGGATGGGGGAGCGGTTCGGCCACCTCGCGCAGCAGGCAGTTGAGCAGCGGTACGGCCGCGTACGCGTCGGCGCGCCGCGCCGCGTCGTCCCGGGAGTCGGCGCCGGCGGGCGGGGGCAGGAGATCCACGCGTTCCACTCGTTCCCTACGGTCGGTCGATGGCGGAGAGGAGGACGGAGACGATCAGGACGATCAGTATGTCTCTCGTCGTGCGAGCGGTCGTGCCGCGCGTCATGACCGTCGTCCGCCCTCCGCCGTGCCGCCGTCCCACCCGTACCCGTACCCGAGGAGCCAGCCCGTGCACCGTCCCCCCAGTGCGGCGACCGAGGTCGCCGGCGAGCTGGCGGCCGCCCGTCCCGGTCTGGTCGCCCGGTTCACGGCCGAGCTGCCCGGCGCCCGCGCGGCCGTGCTGACCCGGCTGTGGCGCGCCCTCGCCTTCGAACCGCTGCCCTGGATCGAGGGCCGGGAGCGGGCCGGGGACACGGTCGTCCTGCGCCTGCGGGACGGCCGCCGGCTGACCGGTCCGGCCGCCGATCCGTACCGCACGGACGCGTACGTCCCGGTCGTGCGGCTGGACGAGGCCGCTTACGACGACCCGGAGCGGCTGATGACCGACCTGGCCGTACCGCACGCGGCGGGCTTCACCCGGGAACTGGGCCACAGCGCCGCGTCGTTGGCGCTGTCGCGGGCGGGGCAGCCCCGGGCGGGGGCGCGGGAGAATCACCCGGACGAGTGGCCGGACAGCGACTGGGGCTGGGAGCGGCGGGTGGTCGACGGGCATCCGTACCACCCCGGCTGCCGTGCCCGGCCGGGCTTCTCGGTGGCGGAGCAGCTCGCGTACGGGCCCGAGCACGGGCCGGTGGTGGGGCTGGGGCTGGTGCCGGTCGCGGCGGCGGAGTGCCTGGTGGCGGGGGCGTGGCCGCGGGAGCTGCGGGACGGGGCGCGGGTGCTGGTGCCGGTGCATCCGTGGCAGGCGGCCCATGTGCTCGACCGGCCTCGTCTGGCGTGGCGCGACGCGCATCCGCTGATGCCCCTGCGGACCCTCGCCGTGCCCGGCGGCCCCCACGTCAAGACCGCGCTGAGCGCCCGGCTGACCTCCTCGGTGCGGGACATCTCCGTCGCCTCGGTCGCCGCGTCGGCGGACCTGTCGTCGTTCGGGGAGGACCTGGCGGCGCGCACGGGCGGCCTGCTCCACGTGACCCGTACGCTGGGCGCGGCCACCGCCCACTCCCCCGACCTGGCCGCCGTACTGCGCGAGTCGCCGCGGGAGTACGCGGGGCCGGGCGAGCACGTGGTCCCGGTGGCGGCGCTGGCGACCACCGGCCTGCCCCGTTCCCCCGCGTGGTCGGCGGCGTTCGCCCGTCTCGCCCTCACCGTCGGGCTGCGCGCGCTGGAGCTGGGCGTGGCCCTGGAGGCGCACGGCCAGAACCTGCTGGTCGTGCTGTCCGCCGCGGGCGCTCCCCTGCGTCTGGTCTACCGCGACCTGGCCGACATCCGCGTCTCCCCGGCCCGTCTGGCCCGGCACGGCATCCCGGTCCCGCACCTGCCCGACCGGGTGCTCACCGACGAACCCGTGGCGCTGCGCCGGAAGTTGTTCGGCTCGCTGGTGGGCGGCGCGCTGGCGGCGACGGCCGGTTCGGGACCGGCGTTGTGCGGGGTCCTGGAGGCGGTGATGCCCCAACTTCCGGACACCGAGGACCTCGTGGCCCTGCGCGAGGGTCCGCTTCCGGTGAAGGCGCTGACGTTGATGCGGACTTCGCCGGGAACACCGGGGGACCTGTGGACGGAGCTGCCCCATCCCCTGCGGTACGGGTGACGTCGCGGTGTCCGCACGGTCTCGTTTTGGAGCGCGGCGCCACTGATCAATAGGATCCGCCGATGATCACAAGAACACGGCTGGCGGCGGGTACCTGTGCCCTGCTCGCCGCGCTGGCGGCCGGGATGGCGTTCCCGGCCGGGGCGGTCGCCGGTGAACCCACGGGTGAGGACGCGCCGAAGGTCGACCTCGTGCTCGACGTCAGCGGTTCGATGCGGACCCGGGACATCGACGGCGGCACGCGCATGGCCGCGGCGAAGCAGGCGTTCAACGAGGTGCTCGACGCGACACCGGAAGAGGTGCAGCTCGGCATCCGCACGCTGGGCGCCGACTATCCGGGCGACGACCGCAAGACCGGGTGCAAGGACACCGCGCAGCTCTATCCGGTGGGCCCGCTGGACCGCACCGAGGCGAAGACGGCGGTGGCCACCCTCTCGCCCACCGGGTGGACGCCGATCGGCCCCGCGCTGCTGAAGGCGGCCGACGACCTCGACGGCGGCAACGGCTCCAAGCGGATCGTGCTGATCAGCGACGGCGAGGACACCTGCGCCCCGCTCGACCCGTGCGAGGTGGCCCGCGAGATCGCCGCCAAGGGCATCGGGATCACTATCGACACGCTGGGTCTGGTCCCCAACACCAAGCTGCGTCAGCAGCTCAGTTGCATCGCCGAGGCGACCGGCGGCACCTACACCTCGGTCGCGCACGCGGACGAACTGACGGACAAGGTCAACCAGTTGGTGGACCGCGCGGCCGACCCGGTGGTGACGCCGGTCGCCACCGAGGGCGCCGACGCGTGCGCGAAGGCGCCGACGCTGAAGTCCGGGCTGTACACCGACCGCGAGGAGTTCGGGCAGCAGCGCTGGTACCGGGTGGACGTGGAACCGGGCCAGGAGCTGCGCGCCTCCGTGAGCGTGGGCGCCGACCGGGCCGTGAACCCGTCCTACGGGGTGCTGCTGCGCGCGGTGACGGTGCACGGCCGGGAGATCGTGCGCGGCGAGGCGGCGGGCAACGGCCGTACCGACGTGCTCTCGACGGGCCTGCGCTATCCCAAGGCGGAGAGCGACGAGGAGGACGCCCCGGCCGAGACCGTGTGCCTCCAGGTCACCAACTCCTTCTCCGTCGCCTCCGGTGTGAAGACCACGCCCGGTCTGCCGCTGGAGCTGACCGTCGACGTCGTGGACGGTCCGAACGACTCCGCCGACGTGGCCGCCTTCGGCCTCGGGCGCGGCTGGTGGCTGCTCGGCCTGCTGGTGCTGGTCGGCTTCGTCGCCGGTCTGCTGTGGGGCTGGCTCTCGCGCTGGCGGTTCGCGATCTGGAGGACCAACTGATGCGTTTCACCCGAGCGTTGACGGCGGCCGTGGTGCTGCTCGGCCTCGCCGCGGCACCCGCCGCGGCCGACGCCTCGCCCTCCGCGAGCCCGTCCCCGGACGGTGGCGCGCCGACCACGGCGGGCACGTCCTTCCGCACGGCCGCCGAGTTCGAGCAGGGGCAGACGGCCACGGCCAACGGCGCCGCGGGCGACTACCTGTACTGGTCGTTCCCCGCGGACGCGGAGCAGCGTCCCACCGTGAAGGCCACGGTGAAGCTGCTCGAGACGCACGCCCCGCAGACCTGGCGGGTCGACGTGTACGACGGTCTGCGCCGCCGCCAGGCCTGCCAGTGGGGCGCCCAGACCCGCACCGCGGACGCGCGCACCTCCTCCCTGGAACTGGCCTGCGTCCTGCGCACCGTGCGCGCCTGGTCCGAGCCGTGGTCCAACGACCCGCTGCCGGGCACGTACTACCTCCGGCTGACGGCGGTGAACGTGCCGGCCTCCGACCTCGGCATGCCGGTCTCCGCCGAGGTCCGGGTGGAGTCCAAGGACATCGGCGGCGCCGCGGCGGTGGACGGTTCGCTGGCCGAGCCGCTGGTGCCGGGCATCGCGGTGACCTCCGGTGACGGCAAGGGCGACGAGGACGACAAGAGCGCCGTCCTGTCCGCCATCGAGCCGGAGGACGGCTGGTCGTCGGGCTGGTGGTCGGACCGCTGGGTGTGGAGCGGGATCGGGGCCGTGCTGGCCGCGCTCGCGGGCATCGGCGGATACGCGCTGACCCGTGGTTCGGGACGGCCGTCCCGGGTGCCGCCCGGCGCCTGACGCGCCCTCGCCCACCGTGTCACCGGGAGGCCCGCTTCGGCGGGCCTCCCGCCGTTTCAGCCCTCCCTGAGCGCCTTGGCCGCGGCGCCGTCGCCGGTGACGACGACACGGCCGTCGCGCACCGCGTCCCGCAGGCCCGTCCCGCCCCGGCCGAGGGCGGCGCAGGTCCCGGCGTCCAGCACGAGCCGGGCGTCGGGCTCCCCGGGCGCCGGCCCGTCGCCGTACACCGGACGGCCCTCCCCCTCGGCACCGGCACCGGCGTACAGATGGAAGTCCCCCTCCTCCAGCCGCACTTCGACGAGTCCCTCGGTCACCCCGGCCTCCCGCAGGGCCCGCAGCAGCGGCAGCGCGAACCAGTGCGCCCGTACGGCGTCGGTGGGCCGCCGCTCCCCCAACTCGCCCGCGCCCCACGTGCCGAGCGCCTCCAGGACCGGCAGCAGGGACCGTCCCCGCGCGGTGAGTTCGTAGACGGAGACCGCGCCGGGCGGGGGCAGCCGGCGCCGGGTCGTCAGCCCGTCGCGCTCCATGTCCCTGAGCCGCGAGGCGAGGACGTCCGTGCTGACGCCGGGCAGGTCGGCGTGCAGGTCGGTGTAGCGCCGCGGACCGGCGAGAAGCTCCCGGACGATCAGCAGGGTCCAGCGGTCGCCGACGGCGTCGAGCGCGCGGGCGGCGGAACAGTACTGGTCGTAGCTACGGCGAGGACGAGGTGACATGCGACGCAGTGTAGACAAGTTGTTGGACTTTCCAAGCTGCTACTTGGTAAAACCAAGCAACACCAGATTCCGGAGGGGAAGCCGCGCATGGAGTTCCGGCAGTCGAACAAGCTCAGCGAGGTCTGTTACGAGATCCGCGGCCCGGTCATCGAGCACGCCAACGCGCTGGAGGAGGCGGGCCACAGCGTCCTGCGCCTCAACACCGGCAACCCGGCCCTCTTCGGCTTCGAGGCGCCGGAGGAGATCGTCCAGGACATGATCCGCATGCTCCCGCAGGCGCACGGCTACACGGACTCGCGCGGCGTCCTCTCCGCCCGCCGGGCCGTCGCCCAGCGCTACCAGGCCCTCGGCCTGGAGGTCGACGTGGACGACGTGTACCTGGGCAACGGCGTCTCGGAGCTGATCTCCATGGCCGTCCAGGCCCTGCTGGAGGACGGCGACGAGGTGCTGATCCCCGCCCCCGACTTCCCCCTCTGGACGGCGGTGACCACCCTCGCGGGCGGCAGGGCGGTGCACTACCTCTGCGACGAGCAGGCGGAGTGGTACCCGGACCTGGCCGACATGGAGTCGAAGATCACCGACCGCACCAAGGCGGTCGTCATCATCAACCCCAACAACCCCACGGGCGCCGTCTACCCCAAGGAGATCGTCGAGGGCATCCTCGACCTCGCCCGCCGGCACGGCCTGATGGTCCTCGCCGACGAGATCTACGACCAGATCCTGTACGACGACGCGGTGCACCACTCGGCCGCCGCCCTCGCCCCGGACCTGGTGGTGCTGACCTTCTGCGGCCTGTCCAAGACCTACCGGGTGGCGGGCTTCCGCTCCGGCTGGCTGGTGGTGACCGGGCCCAAGCAGCACGCCAGGGACTACCTGGAGGGCCTGACCATGCTGGCCTCCATGCGGCTGTGCGCCAACGCGCCCGCCCAGTACGCCATCCAGGCCGCGCTCGGCGGCCGCCAGTCCATCCGCGAGCTGACCGCACCCGGCGGACGGCTGCGCGAACAGCGGGACGTGGCCTGGGAGAAGCTCAACGAGATCCCCGGCATCTCCTGCGTCCGCCCCAAGGGCGCGCTGTACGCCTTCCCGCGCATCGACCCGGCGGTCCACAAGATCCACGACGACGAGCGCTTCGTCCTGGACCTGCTGCTCCGCGAGAAGATCCAGGTCGTCCAGGGCACCGGCTTCAACTGGCCGAGCCCCGACCACTTCCGCATCCTGACCCTGCCCCACGCGGAGGACCTGGAGGCGGCCATCGGACGCATCGGGCGGTTCCTGAGCGGATACCGGCAGTAGAGGCGCGCGCCGGGACCTCAGAACCGGGACAGGATCTGACGGACCGGGTGGCCGAGCGCCTCGGCGACCCGGGCCAGTTCCCTCGCGCTGAGCGGGCCCCGCTCCGGACAGAGCACGTCGATCTCGAACCGGGCGAAGCCGCACGGCCAGTCGTACACCAGGTCGTTGAGGGAGGTCTCAACCCCGCAGCAGGGCGGCGCGGCGCCCAGCGTGGTGAAGCCCTCCTCCTGCCGGAGCGTCACCTCCCGCCCCCACCACCGCATGCTCAGGTCCGCCCCGCATCCCGGGCAGCGGATGCGCTCCAGGTTCTGTCCGCAGGTGACGACCTCGACCGTGTCGTGCCAGGTGACCTCCTGCTCTCCCCCTCCGTCCCGGTCGGGAAGGAGCGCGGCCACGACCGCCGCGGCCCGCTCGGCCGCCTCCTCGGCGGGCTGCCACCAGGGGTCGGTCGGTATCACGGTCAGGTAGTCGTCACTCACGGGGTTCACTGAAGCAGACGCCACTGACAGAGGGCCGGGGCGAACGGCCCGCCGTAGCCTGGAGGCATGGGTGATCTTTTTCTGGTCCGGCACGGCGAGACCGAGTGGTCGCGGTCCGGGCGGCACACCGGGCTGACGGACGTTCCGCTGACCGAGAAGGGGCGGGAGCAGGCGCGGAGCCTGGTGCCGCTGATCCGGTCCCACCGGATCGGGGCCGCCTTCGTGAGCCCCTTCCAGCGGGCCCGGGAGACGGCCGAGCTGATCGGGCTGCACGAGGTGCGCGTCGAGCCGGACCTGCACGAGTGGGACTACGGCGGCTACGAGGGGATCACGACCGTCGAGATCCACCGGAGCCGGCCGGACTGGTTCCTGTTCACGGACGGGGTCGCGCCCGGGCCGCCGGACCACCCCGGGGAGACGCCCGAGCAGGTGGGTGAGCGGGCCGACCGGGTGCTGGCCACGGTGGAGGCCGCGTTCGCCGACACCGAGGGGTGCGTCGTACTGGTGGCACACGGGCACTTCCTGCGCGTGCTGACCGCCCGGCACCTGGGTCTTCCGGCGTCGCACGGGGCGCTGTTCCAACTGGGCACCGGCACGCTGTGCCGGCTGGGCACCGAGCACGGGCGGCCGGTGATCGCCGCCTGGAATGTCAGACCCCCGTCGTAGTCTTCGAAGGCGTGACCGTTGGGGGAAGGAGGGACGCCGTGGCACTGTCGCCCACCGCCGCGCAACGGCGGATCATCGCCGCCGCCGATCCCGTCACCGGGCGCCTGAGGGGCGCGGAGGCGCAGCTCACGGCGCTGGTGAAGCGCGGGCTCGCCTTCCGGCATCCGCGGCCGCCGCACGACCACTTCCTGACCCCGGCCGGGCACCGGATACGGGAGGCGGCCGAGGCGCCGGACGAGCCGGGGGTGCCCGCCGTACCGGACGCCGGGGCCGCCGGAGGCGTGTTCGCCGCACGGGTCGGCGGGGAGGAGGCCGCGCCGGGCGGCGATGCGGGGCCCGCACGGCTGCGGGAGGTGCGCGGCGCCTGGCAGGGGCTGCTGGAGCTGCGCCGGATGACACATCCCGACGGGAGCACGGACCGGCCGTGCGCGTGGGAGCGGTCTCACCTCGTACGGGCCGCGGCGCTCGCCCTGGAGGCGGCCGGGCACCGTCCGGCGGGCCCCGACGGCACCGGCGGATACCGGGTGCGGGCCACGCCGCAGCCCGAGGCCGTCGCCGTGCACGCGCCGGACGGCGCCGCGCTGCGGGACTGCGCGGCGACGCTGGAGCGGGCGGGCTGGCAGACCGGGGAGCACACCGAGCCGCGCACGCGGGCCCGTTATCTGCTGGCCTCCCCGCGGAAGGTGTGACGCCCGCATGTCAGGATCGGTACGTCCGTCCACGTGGGAAGAGAGGCAGCAGCAGTGAGCGAGCCGTTTTCCGTACCGGTGACCGTCCGCGGGTACGAGACCGACACCCAGGGCCACCTGAACCAGTCGGTGTACCTCAACTACGCCGAGCACGCCCGCTGGTCGCTGCTCCGGGCCGCGGGGATCAGCCAGGCCGGGCTGGTCGCCGGCGGGATCGGACCGGTGGCCCTGGAGACGACCATCCGGTTCCGGCGTGAGCTGCTCGCCGGGGACGAGGTCTCGGTGTCCTGTGTGTTCGAGTGGGGCGAGGGCAAGACCTTCCGGATCCGTCAGGTCGTCACCAAGGCCGACGGCACCGTCGCCGCCGAGGTCGAGGCCGTCGGCGGCCTGATGGACCTGACCGAGCGCAGACTGGTACCGGACCCGCGGCAGCGCTTCAAGGAACTGGCGACGGAGCCGGGCCTGTTCGGTCTGTAGGCCCGGCCCCCGCCACCACGGTCGCGGTCCCCGGCGTTACGGCATCGCCGCCGCCCGGGACGACTCGCTGATCTCGTCGCCCGCCTCCATCGGGTGGGTGACGTCCTCCGCGTCGCGTTCCCGGCCGCCGATGTGGTTGAAGACCAGGTTGAGCAGGACGGCGGCCACGCAGCCGGTGGAGATGCCCGAGTCGAGGATGATCCGCGCGTTCTCCGGGAACGAGTGGTAGAAGTCCGGCGCCGCGATCGGGATGATGCCGACGGCCAGGGACACCGCCACGATCAGGACGTTGTTGTCCTTGTCCAGGCTCGCCCGGACCAGCGTCTGGATGCCGCTGGCCGCGACCGAGCCGAAGAGGACCACGCCGGCGCCGCCCAGGACCGGGCGGGGGACGACGGCGATGAGCGAGGCGGCCATCGGACACAGGCCCATCAGGACCAGGAAGCCGCCGCCTGCCGCGACGACGAAGCGGCTGCGGATCTTCGTCATCGCGACCAGGCCGATGTTCTGGGCGAAGGCGCTGCACATGAAGCCGTTGAAGACCGGGCTGAGGGCCGAGCCCAGGGTGTCGGCGCGCAGGCCGGCGGCGATGGTCTTCTCGTCGGCCGGACGCTCGACGATCTCGCCGAGGGCGAGCATGTCGGCCGTGGACTCGGTCATCGAGACCACCATCACCACGCACATGGACAGGATCGCGGCGATCTGGAACTGCGGGGCGCCGAAGTGGAAGGGGGTGGGGAAGCCGACCACACTGGCGTCCGCGACCGGGCCGAAGTCAGTGACGCCGAACGGGATCGCGACGACGGTGCCCGCGATCAGGCCGAGCAGTACGGCGATCTGCTTGACGAAGCCCCGGGTGAAGCGGCGCAGCAGCAGCACGATGACGAGGGTGATCCCGGCCAGGCCGAGGTTGGTCGCCGAGCCGAAGTCGTCCGCCGTGGGACTCGGTCCCTGGGCCCAGCCGAAGGCGACCGGCAGCAGGGACACGCCTATGAGCGTGATGACGGTGCCGGTGACGACCGGCGGGAAGAAGCGGATCGCCTTGCAGAAGACGGGCGCGGCGAGGAAGCCGAGGATTCCGGCGACGATGACCGCGCCGAAGATGATCGGCAGCGCGTCGGACTTGTCGTCGGTGGAGGCGACGACCGCGGTCATGGGGGCGACACCGGCGAAGGTGACGCCGTTGACGAAGGGCAGCCGGGCACCGATCTTCCAGATGCCCAGCGTCTGCAGGAAGGTGGCGAGGCCCGCGGTGAACAGGCAGGCGCCGGTGAGGAAGGTCAGTTCGGTGGCGCTCAGGCCGATGGCCGCACCGACGATCAGGGGCGGGGCGACGACCCCGGCGTACATGGCGGCCACGTGTTGCAGGCCGGTCGTCGCCATCTTCAGCGGCGGGAGTTTCTCGTCAACAGGGTGGTCGGCCACGGCGGCGTTCCTCCGGTCGGTTGCACGTCGGCTCTGACGTGGGTGTCAAGGAGGTGGTGCGGGTGGTGGTCGTGCGGGACCCGGACGGGCCGTTCGGGGAAACGGGAGACCTATCCGGGGCGTACGCGCTGGGGCGCACGCCCCGGAGTCGGTCACCGTGGACCCCGCTCGGGTCCACGGTTACCGGCCGGGAGCCGTCCCTCCCGGCCGGAGATCAAGTGGTGTTCTGTTGTGCGGGCGCCGTGCGGGGTTCTCAGCCCTGCGCGGCGATCCGTGCCAGGCGTCGTGCCTCGTCCCGGGTGGAGCGGGCGAGGGCGTCCTCGTCGACGGTGAGCAGCCTGCCGTCCTCGACGATCTGACGGCCGTTCACGAACGACGCCGTGACCGGGGCGGCGGCGCCGAAGACCAGGGCGGTCACCGGGTCGGTGATGGCGGAGTGGGCGAGGGTGTCCATCCGCCACAGCACCAGGTCGGCGAGCTTGCCCGCCTCCAGGGAGCCGGTCTCGGCGGCCCGGCCGAGGACCCGGGCGCCGCCGTGGGTGCCCAGGCGCAGCGCCTGGCGGGCGTCGAGGGCGGACTCGCGGTGGGCGCCGAGGCGGTTGATCAGCAGGGCGTTGCGCAGTTCGGTGTGCAGTTCGCCGGACTCGTTGGAGGCGGTGCCGTCGACGCCCAGGCCGACCGGGACGCCGGCGGCGAGCAGGTCGGGGACCCGGGCGATGCCCGCGGCCAGGCGGGCGTTGGAGGAGGGGCAGTGGGCGACGCCGGTGCCGGTGCGGGCGAAGGCGGCGATGTCGGATTCGTTCATGTGGACGCAGTGCGCCATCCACACGTCCTCGCCGAGCCAGCCGGTGGACTCGAAGTAGTCGGTGGGGCCCATGCCGAACAGCTCGTGGCAGAACTTCTCCTCCTCCACCGTCTCCGAGCCGTGGGTGTGCAGCCGTACGCCGAGCCGGCGGGCCAGTTCGGCGCCCTGGCGCATCAGTTCGGTGGAGACGGAGAAGGGCGAGCAGGGGGCGACGGCGACCTGGGTCATCGCGTCGAAGGAGGGGTCGTGGTGCTCCCGGACGGTGGCCTCGGTGGCGGCCAGCGCGTCGTCCAGGCTCTCGACCGCGAAGTCGGGCGGCAGTCCGCCGTCGGACTCGCCGCGGTCCATGGAGCCGCGGGCGAGGGTGAAGCGGACGCCCATGTCGCGGGCGGCGCGGACGATCGCGCCGGACAGGTCGCCGGCGCCGCGCGGGTGGATGTAGTGGTGGTCCGCGGCGGTGGTGACGCCGCCGCGGGCCATCATCGCCAGCGAGCCCTGGGCCGCTGTGCGGGCCATCGGCTCGTCGATGCGCGCCCAGGTCGGGTACAGGGCGACCAGCCACGCGAACAGGTTGTGGTCGGTGGCCAGGCCCCGGGTGAGCCACTGGTAGAAGTGGTGATGGGTGTTGACCAGGCCGGGGGTGACCAGGTGTCCGGTCGCGTCGATCCGGCGTACGACGTTCTCCAGGCCCTCGGGTGCACGCCCCGCGCCGACCGACTCGATCCGGTTGCCGGCGAGGACGACATGGCCCGAGGCGTACTCGGTGTCGTCCGCGTCGACGGTCGCGACGGCGCAGTTCTCGACGACGATGCGATCGGGTGCCGTCCCGGCGGCGACGCGATCGGCTGCCGCTGATGCTGCCATGCTGCTTCCTTCTCTGTCTGCGCGGCCCGTGGACGGGGAGTCGGATGTCCACGGGGAGGGCACGGCAGGACCCTAGGAGGATTTGAGTGCCGGGGCCGCGTGGCGGCTCCGGGTGCCGAGGTGGTGAAAGAACAGGTTGAGGGCGACGGCGACGATCGCCCCGGCACTGATGCCGGAGCCCAGGACGGTCTGGGCCCAGGCGGGGAACTCGGCGTAGAAGGTCGGCGCGGCCAGCGGGATGATGCCCGCGCCCAGCGCCACGGCGACCAGGATGATGTTGGAGCTGTCGTCGAGGCCGGCCTCGGAGAGCGTACGGATGCCGCTGACCGCGATCGAGCCGAACAGCACGATGCCCGCGCCGCCGAGCACCGGCATCGGCACCAGCGAGACGACCGCGCCGAGGACCGGGAAGGCGCCGAGGACGAGCAGGGTGGCGCCGGCGACGGCGACGACGTAGCGGCTGCGCACCCGGGTGAGGGAGACGACGCCGACGTTCTGCGCGAAGGCGGAGGTGGGGAAGCCGCCGAAGACGGGGCCGATCAGGGTGGCGAGGCCGTCGGTGCGCAGGCCGCGGGTGATGACCTTGGCGTCGGCGCGGCGGTCGCAGATCTCGCCGAGGGCGAGCATGCCCGCGGACGACTCCGTCATCAGGACCAGCATGACGATGCACAGCGACAGGATGGCCGCGGGCTGGAACTCGGGGGCACCGAAGGCGAAGGGGGTGGGCAGGGCGGCCACCGGCGCGGAACGCAGGGCGCCGAAGTCGGCCATGCCGAAGGGGACGGCGACCAGGGTGCCGATCAACAGGCCGAAGAGCAGCGCCACTTGCTTGACGAAGCCCTGGCCGAAGCGCTGGATGACGAGAATGACCGCGAGGGTGAAGGCGGCGAGCGCGAGGTTGCGCATCGAGCCGAAGTCCGCGGCGGCCTTGTCGCCGCCCTGGGCCCAGCCGACCGGGACGGGCATCAGCGTGACGCCGATGAGGGTGATGACGACACCCGTGACCAGGGGCGGGAAGAAGCGCAGCAGTCTGCCGAAGAACGGGCCGACGGCGAGACAGAAGACGCCGGCGACCATCACCGCGCCGTAGACGGCGGGGAGTTGGCTGCCCTTCGCGTTGGTCTCGACGATGGCGAGGATGGGCGCGATGCCGGCCGAGGAGGCGGCGTTGACGAACGGCAGGCGGTTGCCGACGAAGCCCTTGACGCCGAGCGTCTGGAGCAGGGTGGCGACGCCCGCGATCAGCAGCGAGGCGGCGATCAGCCGGGTGCGGCCCTCGATGTCCAGGCCGCAGGCCTGGCCGATGATGAGCGGAGGAGTGACGACGCCCGCGTACATGGCGGCGATGTGCTGGAGCGCGGCGGGAACGAGCCGCGAGGGGTGGAGCTTCTCGTCCACCGGGTGCACGGACGTGACGGCGTCCTCGGTGTGCACCGGCGGGGTGGTACAGGGGCCGGCGGCCGGGGCGGAACCCTGGCCTGTGACGGGCCCTTTCGCAGGCTGTGCCATGGTGAATCCTCCGGTGTGCCGCGCCGCCGGCCCCGGGGGGCGGGGCCGGCGGCGCGCGTACCGCGTCAGAGGTTGGTCATGTCGACCGGGATGAGTTGCTCGGCGCCGTCGCGCAGGATGGTGGCCTCGATCAGGCCGTAGGGGCGGTCGGCGGCGTAGTACACGGCGCCGTCCTTGGCCTCGTTGTCGATCCCGAAGGGCGACAGGTCCGAGCGGAAGTGGTGCTTGTTGGGCATCGAGAAGCGGATCTCGTCGACCTCGTCGCGGGAGTTGAGCACCCGCACACCCATCTCGAAGAGGGTCTGCTGGAGCGAGTACGAGTAGGTCTCGGCGAACGCCTGGAGCGCGTGCTTGCGCACCCCGTTGTAGGAACGGTCCCAGTCGGGGGCGTGCGAGTCGATGCCGTCCCAGTTGTGCCGCCACCAGGTGGAGACGGTGGTGGCCAGGATGCGGTCGTGGTCCTCCGGGAGGGTGGTGTACTTGTCCTTGAGGAAGCCGAAGAACTCGGAGTTGGTGGAGTTCAGGACGGTCAGGTCCTTGAACCCGGAGAGCACCTGGATGCCGTGGCCGTCGTAGGTGATCTGCGCGACGCGGGTCTCCTGGCCGGTGCGGACGAAGGAGTGCGCGATCTCCTCCGCGCCGACGAAGCGGGCGCCGCCCTTCGAGGTCTCGATCCGCTCCCAGCCGTACTCCTCGATGCGGATGCGGGCCCGGTGGATCGGCTCGTTGTTGTCGACGAAGTGGCGGGCGAGCTTGACGCCGAGGTCCTCGGCGCTCTCGATGCCGTGCTCCTTGGCGAAGGCGAACACCGTGTTCTTGGTGGTGTCGGTCGGCAGGACGTTGGCGTTGGAACCGCTGCGGTGGACCTCCTCCATGTCGCCGGACAGGGCGACGGAGACGTTCAGGTCCTTGATGTGGTGCGTGTCGCCGTCACGCGTGATCTTGACGACGCGGTTCTCTGCCTTGCCGTACTGGTTCTGTCCCAGGACGAAACGGGTCATGTGTCGGTCAGCTCCCTCGGTAAACGGAGTAGCCGAACGGGTTGAGCAGCAGCGGAACGTGGTAGTGCTCGCCGGGCACCACCGCGAAGGCGATGGTGACTTCGGGGAAGAACACGGGCCGGCCGTTCTCGCTGTCCCGGAGCGCGGGGGCGTCCTGCTGGGCCGCGGCTTGTTTCTTGGCGAAGTACGTCTCGGTGTCGTACACGAGCCGTACGTGGGTGGTGCCCTCCGGCAGGGCCGGGAGGTCCTTGCACCGGCCGTCGGCGTCGGTCGCGGAGCCGCCGAGTGCCCGCCAGTCCGCGTCCGCCCCCGAGCGGGCGGCGAGCCGGACGGCGACGCCCTCGGCGGGACGGCCGACGCTGGTGTCCAGGATGTGCGTGGACACGGAGGCGGTGGTGCTGGTGCTCATGGTCAGGCGTCCTGTTCGACGAGTCGGGTCAGGCGGATGCGGTTGATCCTGCCCAGTTCGGTGCGGACGATCTCCCGCTCCTGCTCGGGCGAGTTGCCGATCCGTTCCTTGACCGCGTCGCGCATCTGCTCGCCGGTCCGGCCGGTGGCGCAGATGAGGAAGACGTGGCCGAACTTCTCCTGGTAGGCCAGGTTCAGTTCGAGCATCTCCGCCTTGAGTTCCTCGGCGGCGCCGGCCATGCCCGCCTGTTCGCGGGACGATGTGGGGTCGCCCGGCTTGGGGCGGCCGATCGGCGGGTGCCCGGCCATCGCCTCCGCGAGGTCCTCGGCGGTCAGTCGGGCCATGGCGGCGTCGCTGGCGGCGTACAGGTCCTCGGGGGTGGCGAAGGGGCGGGCGGCGAGCAGTTGCCGGGCCCATGCCGTGGCGGCGCACGCCTCGAGGAGTTCGGCGCGTGCCGAGGACTCCTCGAGGGTGTTGAAGCGGGCCAGGCCCGTCGCGGAAGTGGACGTCACGGGAGCCTCCGTGGCCTTGTGCTGAGCGGGCGTGCCGATAGCTAACGCCCTCGGAAACAAGCCGTCAACACTTTGTTGAAAATTTGGGGTCAGAAAAGCCGCCGCCCGGTGACCGGACGGCGGCTGGAGGTGCGGGGGAACGGTGCCGCTCAGGTGTTCTTCTCGCGGTTGAGGTAGTTGTACACGGTGAAGCGGCTGACGCCGAGGGCGCTCGCGACGGTCTCCACGCCGTGCCGTACGGCGAAGGCGCCGCGCGCCTCCAGGGCCCGTACGACCTCCTGCTTGGCCCTGCGGTCGAGCTCGGCCAGCGGCCTTCCCTCCCGGCGCTCCATGGCGGCCAGGATGTGGTCCAGGGAGTCGGCGAGCTGGGGCAGGCGCACGGCGACGACGTCGGCGCCCTCCCAGGAGAGCACGACGTCCTCCCGGCCGGCCTCGTCCGGGGGCAGCATCTCGCCGCCCATGGCGTCGACGAGGGGTTTGACGGCGGCGACGAACGGCTCCTCGGCCGGGCCGGTCACCGCTCGACCTCACCCTCGGCGCCGTCCCCGACCACGTTGACCTGGAGCGAGATCCGGGTGGCGCCCGCCTCCAGGGAGCGGCGCAGCAGCGCCTCCACGGCACTCAGCACCTGGTCGGCGCCGCCCTCGGCGGTGTTGCCGAACGGGCCGACGTCGACGGCGTCCAGTTCGGCGGCCTCGACGACCTCCCGGGCCACCACCGCGTGGGCGGGCGCCTCGTCCAGGTCGAAGGGTTCGGTCGTGAACTCCACTCTCAATCGCACGCGGTCAACCTAACGCGCGGCGAGCGCGTTGCGCCGCCCCCTCTTGACAAGGGCGACACTCCCCGGGCAATCTTCCATTAAGCAGAAACGAACTTCCGTAATACGGAAACACCCTCGACACGGAAGGGAGCGCGGCACCCGATGGGATTCGCAGACCAGCGCTTCAACGTCAACCTGTCGATCCTCTTCACGGAACTCCCGCTCCTGGAGCGCCCCGCGGCCGCCGCCGCGGCCGGCTTCACCGCGGTCGAGCTGTGGTGGCCCTGGATCGACGCGCCCACCCCCGAGCAGTCCGAGCTCGACGCCCTCAAGTCGGCGATCGAGGACGCGGGCGTCCGGCTCACCGGGCTGAACTTCTACGCCGGACGGCTGCCCGGCCCCGACCGGGGCGCGCTGTCGCTCCCCGGCGAGGAGTCGGACCGCTTCCGCGCCAACATCGACGTGGCCGCCGACTTCGCCCGGTCGCTGGGCTGCACGGCGCTCAACGCCCTGTACGGCAACCGCGTCGAGGGCGTGGACCCGGCCGAACAGGACCGGCTCGCGCTGGAGAACCTGGTGCTGGCGGCCCGCGCGGCCGACCGGATCGGCGCGATCCTGCTGATCGAGGCGCTCAACAAGCCCGAGTCGCCGCGGTACCCGCTGGTGTCGGCACCGGCCGCGATCGAGGTCGTGGACAAGGTCAACGCGGCCACCGGCCTCGGCAACGCCAAGTTCCTCATGGACCTCTACCACCTGTCCATGAACGGCGAGGACCTGCCGCAGGTGATCGACGCGTACGCCGCGAAGACCGGACACGTCCAGATCGCCGACAACCCGGGCCGCGGCGCCCCCGGCACCGGCACCCTCCCGCTGGAGGAACTGCTCGACCGACTGGCGAAGGCCGGGTACGAGGGCTGGGTCGGCCTGGAGTACAAGCCGGGCGACGGCCCGAGCGCCGAGTCCTTCTCCTGGCTGCCGGCCGGGGCCCGCGCGGCCCGCTGAGCGCCACCCGCAGAACTTTTCTCAGAGATCGCCAGAGAGGTACCCATCATGAGCACGCTCCCCAAGGTCGCCTGGATCGGACTCGGCATCATGGGCTCGCCCATGTCCGAGAACCTGATCAAGGCGGGTTACCAGGTCACCGGCTTCACGCTGGAGCAGGAGAAGCTGGACCGCCTGGCCGCCGCCGGCGGCACCGCGGCCGGCTCGATCGCCGAGGCCGTGCGCGACGCCGACGTGATCGTCACCATGGTGCCCGCGTCGCCGCAGGTCGAGGCCATCGCCTACGGTCCCGACGGCATCCTGGAGAACGCGAAGTCCGGCGCGCTGCTGGTCGACATGTCCTCCATCACCCCGCAGACCTCGGTCGACCTGGCCGCGGCCGCCAAGGACAAGGGCGTGCGCGTCCTGGACGCCCCCGTCTCCGGCGGCGAGGCCGGTGCCGTCGAGGCCGTGCTGTCCATCATGGTCGGTGGCGAGCAGGCCGACTTCGACGAGGCCAAGCCGCTCCTGGAGGCGCTCGGCAAGACCATCGTGCTGTGCGGTCCGCACGGCTCGGGCCAGACCGTGAAGGCCGCCAACCAGCTCATCGTCGCCGTGAACATCCAGGCGTGCGCCGAGGCCGTGGTCTTCCTGGAGAAGTCCGGCGTGGACCTGAAGGCCGCCCTGGACGTGCTCAACGGCGGTCTGGCCGGCTCGACCGTGCTGACGCGGAAGAAGGACAACTTCCTGGCCCGCGACTTCAAGCCGGGCTTCCGCATCGACCTGCACCACAAGGACATGGGCATCGTCACCGACGCCGCCCGCAACGTGGGTGCCGCGCTGCCGGTGGGCGCCGTGGTGGCCCAGCTCGTCGCGTCGCTGCGCGCCCAGGGCGACGGCGGCCTGGACCACTCGGCCCTGCTGCGGGCCGTGGAGCGCCTGTCCGGCGCCCAGGTCTGACCGTCGTCGCACCCACCCGATGACCTCCGGGCGGCGCCGCCGCTGACACCTGTCCTGTCGCGCCCGAGCGGCGGCGCCGCCCGGAACCCACTTCAACAAACTGTTGACGTGCCCTCGCCCCAAATCTAGGCTCCACGAAGCGGAAACAACTTTCCACCATGTGATCCGCTGAACCCCTCGTCTGCAAGGCCACGGAAGGTCCACGATGTCGCAGCGCGTGCTCACCACCGAGTCCGGCGCCCCGGTCGCCGACAACCAGAACTCCGCTTCCGCCGGCATCGGCGGCCCCCTCCTGATCCAGGACCAGCACCTCATCGAGAAGCTCGCCCGCTTCAACCGCGAGCGCATCCCGGAGCGCGTCGTGCACGCCCGCGGCTCCGGCGCCTACGGCCACTTCGAGGTGACCGACGACGTCAGCGGCTTCACGCACGCCGACTTCCTGAGCACGGTCGGCAGGCGCACCGAGGTCTTCCTGCGCTTCTCCACCGTGGCCGACTCCCTCGGCGGCGCGGACGCGGTCCGCGACCCGCGCGGCTTCGCGGTGAAGTTCTACACCGAGGAGGGCAACTACGACCTCGTCGGCAACAACACCCCGGTGTTCTTCATCAAGGACCCGATCAAGTTCCCCGACTTCATCCACTCGCAGAAGCGCGACCCGTTCACGGGCCGTCAGGAGCCGGACAACGTCTTCGACTTCTGGGCCCACTCCCCCGAGGCCACGCACCAGGTCACCTGGCTGATGGGCGACCGCGGCATCCCGGCCTCGTACCGCCACATGGACGGCTTCGGCTCGCACACCTACCAGTGGACGAACGCCAAGGGCGAGTCCTTCTTCGTCAAGTACCACTTCAAGACCGACCAGGGCATCCGCTGCCTGACCGCCGACGAGGCCGCCAAGCTCGCGGGCGAGGACCCGACCTCGCACCAGACGGACCTGGTGCAGGCGATCGAGCGGGGCGTGTACCCGTCCTGGACGCTGCACGTCCAGCTCATGCCGGTGGCCGAGGCGGCGAACTACCGCTTCAACCCGTTCGACGTGACCAAGGTGTGGCCGCACGCCGACTACCCGCTCCGGCGCGTGGGCCGGCTGGTCCTCGACCGCAACCCGGACAACGTCTTCGCGGAGGTCGAGCAGGCGGCGTTCTCCCCGAACAACTTCGTCCCGGGCATCGGCCCCTCCCCCGACAAGATGCTCCAGGGCCGCCTGTTCGCCTACGCGGACGCGCACCGCTACCGCCTGGGCGTCAACCACACCCAGCTCGCGGTGAACGCCCCGAAGGCCGTGCCCGGCGGCGCCGCCAACTACGGCCGCGACGGCCTGATGGCGTCCAACCCGCAGGGCCGCCACGCCAAGAACTACGAGCCGAACTCCTACGACGGCCCGGCCGAGACCGGCCGCCCGCTGGCGGCCCCGCTCCCGGTGTCCGGCCACACCGGCACCCACGAGGCGCCGCTGCACACCAAGGACGACCACTTCGTCCAGGCCGGCGAGCTGTACCGGCTGATGAGCGAGGACGAGAAGCGGCGCCTGGTCGCGAACCTCGCCGGCGGCCTGTCCCAGGTCTCCCGCAACGACGTGATCGAGAAGAACCTCGCGCACTTCCACGCGGCCGACCCCGACTACGGCAAGCGCGTGGAGGGGGCGGTCCGCGCCCTGCGCGAGGACTGACCCACCGGCTCGCGCACGGAACCCGGCGGGGAGGCCGGGGCCGTGTGCGCGGCCCGCGCAGGCACCGAAGCGGCCCGGATGAGGGGTGACCGCCAGGTGCCGGCGCGGGCAGGGCGAGGACCGCGGCGGCCAGCGAGCCAGTGCGGTGGTGAAGGGCGGGAACGTTCCTCCTACGACCTGAGGGGAGGAGCCGTTCCGGCCCGTCGCACCGCCGCGGTCCCAGCCACCCGCCTCCCACACCGGGAGGCCCCCCGAGCCCCGTCCGGCGGCGCGAACGACCTGTCGCGCCCAGCCTCGCGCCGCCGGACGGACACCACGTGGAGAGATCCTCGGCACGCACCCTCACCGAGCACCTTCACCGGCCGACGAGCGCCGGATGCGGACGGTCCCGCATCCGGCGCTTCCCCGCGTTCACCGGGTGCGGATTCCCCTCCCGCGCAGCAGCCTGGAGACATGGCAACGGCACACCCACCCGAGCAACCGCACATCGTCGTCCACTCCCCCGCGCTCGACGGCTCCCGCCGGGTCACCTCCGGGGACGAGACCCTGGGCGTCGCCTCGCACATCGACGACGTCGCCGAACTGCTGCGCCTGGCCGACCTGTACGTGACCGACGTGGAGGGCAGCGACCTGGTCGAGTGGCAGGGCGGCGGCCCGGAGGACTGGCCGGGGCTGCACGAGCACCAGGAGCACGACTGACACCGTTGCGGACGAGCGCGCGTAGGAGTCCCCCGCGGCGGGCACAACCCCGTCACGGCACGGGGCGCACGGGGGTGGGGTCGTGGACGGTGGCACGGACATCGAGTGGGAGCCGCACCAGATCGCGCTGCTCGCCGGCGGGCCGCCGGGCGCCGTCACGGTGGCGTTGGTCGCCCTGCACCTGCTGGGCGCCGTAGAGAACGGACCCCGCAGGACGCTGTGCGCGGCGGGACCGGAGCCGGAGGGGCTGGGCCCCTTCGAGGGGGCGGTCCTCGACTGCCTCCACGAGCCGCGGACCGCGCGCGAGCTGGTCCGGCACCCGGACGTGCGCCTCGCCCTGGCCCTGACGCGGATCCCGCTGGCCGAGGGCGGGCTGCTGGGCCACCCCCGGCTGAGACCGACCAGGAGCGCCCGCCGGAGGGTGGAGTTCTGGCGGCAGCGGCACCCGCTGCCGACGGTCAGGCACGGGCTGACCGACGACGACACGCTGCTCGCGGTCGCCCTGCACGGCGATGTGGCCCTGAGGCTGCTCCTGCCGCGCTTCGCGCTGCGGACCGGGCTGGCGGCCCCGGGCACGGCGGCCGACGGGGTGCGCTTCTCCCTGGGCCGGGGCAGGTTCCTGAGGTGGCGCGACGCGTACGAGGACTCCGTCTCGGGCGACTGGGGCGGCACGGGCCACGGGGACCAGGCGGGCGGCTGCGGCTCGGGCGGTGGCGGGTCGGACTGAGCGCGCGGGCAGGCGGCCCGCGCACACGGGAGAGCGGCCCGTCCCCCGGGGGACGGGCCGCTCTCGGTGCGCTGCGGGCCGGGCGGGTCAGACCTTCAGCGGCTTGACCGCGGTCGGGGCGTGGCCCGGCTCGGTCGCCAGCTCCTCGAACTCCACGACGTTGCCGATGTCGTTGGTGCCCGACATGGAGATGTTGGTGACGCGCTCCAGGATCGCCTCGACGACGACCGGCACCCGGTGCTCGGCGGCCAGCTTCTTGGCCTGCTCCAGGGCCGTGCCCAGCTCGTTCGGGTCGGTCACCCGGATCGCCTTGCAGCCCAGGCCCTCGGCGACCTTGACGTGGTCGACGCCGTAGACGCCCAGCTCGGGCGAGTTGATGTTCTCGAACTCCAGGTTGACCTGGAAGTCGATGTCGAACGCCCGCTGCGCCTGGCGGATCAGGCCCAGGTAGGAGTTGTTCACCAGGACGTGCACGTAGGGGATCTTGTGCTGGGCGCCGACGGCCAGCTCCTCCAGCATGAACTGGAAGTCGTAGTCGCCGGAGAGCGCCACGACCTGGGCGTCCGGGTCGGCCTTGGCGACGCCGAGGGCGGCCGGGACGGTCCAGCCGAGCGGGCCGGCCTGGCCGCAGTTGATCCAGTGCCGCGGGCGGTAGACGTGCAGCATCTGGGCGCCGGCGATCTGGGAGAGGCCGATGGTGGAGACGTACCGGGTCTCCGGGCCGAAGGCCTTGTTCATCTCCTCGTAGACGCGCTGCGGCTTGATCGGGATGTCGTCGAAGTGCGTACGGCGCTGGAGGGTGGCCTTGCGCTCCTGGGCCGAGGCGGCCCACGCGGAGCGGTCGGGCAGCCTGCCGGCCGCCTTCAGCTCCTTGGCCACCTCGACGAACAGCTCCAGGGCGGCCTTGGCGTCGGAGGCGATGCCGTAGTCCGGGGCGAAGATCTTGCCGATCTGGGTGGGCTCGACGTCGACGTGGACGAACTTCCGGCCGGCCGTGTAGACGTCCAGCTTGCCGGTGTGGCGGTTGGCCCAGCGGTTGCCGATGCCGAGGACGAAGTCGGACTCCAGGAAGGTCGCGTTGCCGTATCGGTGCGAGGTCTGCAGGCCGACCATGCCGGCGTTCAGCTCGTGGTCGTCGGGGACGATGCCCCAGCCCATCAGGGTCGGCACGACCGGGGTGCCGGTCAGCTCGGCGAACTCCACGAGCAGGTCGGCCGCGTCGGCGTTGATGACACCGCCGCCGGCCACGATCAGCGGGCGCTCGGACGCGTTGAGCAGGCCGACGGCCTTCTCGATCTGGGCGCGGGAGGCGGCGGGACGGTAGACCGGGAGCGGCTCGTAGGTCTCCGGGTCGAACTCGATCTCGGTGGTCTGGACGTCGATGGGCAGGTCGATGAGGACCGGGCCCGGGCGGCCGGAGCGCATCAGGTGGAACGCCTGCTGGAAGACGCCCGGGACCTGCGCGGCCTCCAGGACGGTGACGGCCATCTTGGTCACCGGCTTGGCGATGGAGGCGATGTCGACGGCCTGGAAGTCCTCCTTGTGGATCACCGCGGTCGGCGCCTGGCCGGTGATGCACAGGATCGGGATCGAGTCGCCGGTCGCCGAGTAGAGACCGGTGATCATGTCGGTGCCGGCCGGGCCCGAAGTGCCGATGCAGACACCGATGTTGCCCGGGTGGGTGCGGGTGTAGCCCTCGGCCATGTGCGAGGCACCCTCGACGTGGCGGGCCAGGGTGTGCTGGACACCGCCGGACGCCTTGAGCGCCGCGTAGAAGGGGTTGATCGCCGCGCCCGGCACACCGAACGCGTCGGTGACGCCCTCGCGCTTGAGAATCTCAACTGCCGCTCGGGCAGCGGTCATACGAGCCATCGAGTACTCCTGCTCCGGCTGTCGGATTCGCACTCCCGTCGCGCCCCGCGGTGAGCTTCTTCCGTAGCAACTTCCGTATAGCGAAATTTGTTTTCTACGATCTGGAAGTAATGTAAGTGGGCAGCCCGGGGCCGTCAAGAGAGGACGATGGGGACATGTCCGGGACCATCTCGGTGTGCTGCACCGCCTGCGGGCGCCGGCACCGCTACACGGCACCGTCGTACCCCTGCGCGTGCGGGGCGCCCGTCGCCCCGGAGCTGGACCCGCGCGCCTCCGCGACCGCGGTCACCCACCGCACGTGGGACGAGGAGTGGATCGGGGTGCGCTGCGCGGCCTGCGGAACCGAGAGCCGGTGGCCGCGGCCGGAGCTGGGCTGCCCCTGCGGGACGGTGCTGTGCGTGCCGGTCGACCCCGCGGCGGCGGGCCGGGCCGGGCGCACCCCCGGCTCCCGGGTTCCGGCGCACCGGACCGTCCCGGTGCGCACCGCCCGCGACGCGGTCACCGCGGCGGTGCTCTACCTGCGCGGGCTGGGTCACCGGGACGTGCGCCGCGCCGATCAGCCGCCCCTGTCCGGCATCGGGCTCGCCGCGCCCGGCCTCGTCGTCCAGGTGGATCCGACGGTGGGCCCGGCCTCGGTGCGGGACGTGGAGTGCCTGTGGCTGACGGCCATGGCGGAGTCGGCGCTCGGCCTGTACTTCTCGCTCGCCGGGTACACCGAGGACGCCCGCGCCCGGGCCGACCTGCTGGACCTGCCGCTCTTCGTGCTGGACCCGACGGGGGTGTCGCGCCCGGTCAACGCGCCGGCCGTGGCGCTGGACGCCACGGCCGGCTGAGTCGTCGAGGTGCGGGGGGCTACGGGTGGGCGGCGTACCGCTCCCGCAGCTCCACCTTGCGCACCTTCCCCGAGACGGTCATCGGGAAGGAGTCGAGGAGCTGGAGGCGGCTGGGCACCTTGTAGTGGGCGAGCTGCCCCTCGCAGTACGCCCGCAGCTCCTCCAGCGTGAGCGGGTCGGCGGCGTCGCGCGGGACGACGCAGGCCAGCACCTCCTCGCCGTAGCGCTCGTGCGGTACGCCGACGACCTGCACGTCCGCGATCTTCGGGTGGCCGTACAGGAACTCCTCGACCTCGCGCGGGTAGATGTTCTCGCCGCCCCGGATGATCATGTCCTTGATGCGGCCGACGATCTCCACGTATCCGTCCTCGCGCATCACCGCGAGGTCGCCGGTGTGCATCCAGCGGCCCGCGTCGATGGCCTCGGCGGTCTTCTCGGGCTCCTCCCAGTAGCCGAGCATCACGCTGTAGCCGCGGGTGCGCAGTTCGCCCGCGTCGCCGCGCGGCAGGGTCACGCCGGTGACCGGGTCGACGACCTTGACCTCGATGTGGGGCAGGACGCGGCCGACGGTGCCGGTGCGGTGTTCGAGGTCGTCGTCCATGCGGGTCTGCAGCGAGACCGGGGAGGTCTCCGTCATGCCGTAGCAGATGGACACCTGCTCCATGTGCATCTCGGCGACCACCCGTTTCATCACCTCCACCGGGCAGGGGGAGCCCGCCATGATGCCGGTGCGCAGGGAGGTGAGGTCGTAGGAGGCGAAGTCCGGCAGGTTCAGCTCGGCGATGAACATGGTCGGGACGCCGTACAGGGAGGTGCACCGCTCCCGCTGCACCGCCTCCAGCGTGGCCGCCGGTTCGAAGGAGGGGGCCGGGATGACGATGCAGGCGCCGTGCGAGGTGGCGCCCAGGTTGCCCATCACCATGCCGAAGCAGTGGTAGAAGGGCACCGGCAGACACACCCGGTCCTGCTCCGTGTAGCCGACCGTGCGGCCCACCCAGTAGCCGTTGTTGAGGATGTTGTGGTGGGAGAGGGTGGCACCCTTGGGAAAGCCCGTCGTGCCGGAGGTGTACTGGATGTTGACCGGGTCGTCGCAGCTCAGCTCGGCGGCGAGCGCGTCGACCCGCTCCTGCGGCACCGCGGCGGCGCCCGCCGTGAACGCGTCCCAGGACGGGTCCGCGAGGTAGACCGTCTCGCGCAGCGCCGGGCACCGGCCGCGGACCTGTTCGACGATCGCCCGGTAGTCGCTGCTCTTGTGGGCCAGGGAGGCGACCAGCAGGGTGATGCCGGACTGCCGCAGGACGTACTCCAACTCGTGCGCCCGGTAGGCCGGGTTGACGTTCACCATGATGACGCCGATACGGGCGGTGGCGTACTGGACGAGGACCCACTCGGGGCAGTTGACCGCCCAGATGCCGACCCGGTCGCCCTTGGTGACGCCCTTGGCGAGCAGGGCCCGCGCCACCTCGTCGACGGCGGCGCCGAACTCGGCGTAGGTCCAGCGCCGTCCGGACGGCACGTCGACGAGGGCCTCGCGGTCCGGGTGGGCGGCGACCGCGCGGCCGAGGTCGGCGCCGACGGTGTCGCCGAGGAGCGGGGTGGTGCTGGTGCCGTGGGCGTAGGAGAGCGCGGTCACCGGAAGTCCTCCTCGCGGTACTCGGCGGTGGAACCGGCCGCGGTCGCCTCGCGCAGTTCGATGCGGCGGATCTTCCCGGAGACCGTCTTGGGCAGCTCGCCGAACTCCAGGCGGCGCAGCCGCTTGTAGGGGGCGAGGGTCTGGCGGGAGTGCTCGAAGAGGACCTTGGCGGTGTCGGGTCCCGGCTCCCAGCCCGCCGCCAGCACGATGTACGCCTTCGGCACCGCGAGGCGCAGTGCGTCCGGGGCGGGCACGACCGCGGCCTCGGCGACCGCCTCGTGCTCCAGCAGGGCGCTCTCCAGCTCGAAGGGGCTGATCTTGTAGTCGGACGCCTTGAACACGTCGTCGGCCCGGCCCACGTAGGTGAGGTAGCCGTCCTCGTCGCGCGCGCCGATGTCGCCGGTGCGGTAGTAGCCGCCGGCCATCGCCTCGGCGGTGCGGTCGGGGTCGCCGTGGTAGCCGGTCATCAGGCCGACGGGGCGGTCCGACAGGTCCAGGGCGATCTCGCCCTCGGCGGCGCCGGGCGCGCCGGTGACCGGGTCGAGCAGCTCGACGCGGTAGCCGGGGCTGGGACGGCCCATCGAGCCGGTCTTCAGCACCTGGCCGGGGCTGTTGGAGACCTGCACGGCGGTCTCGGTCTGCCCGAAGCCGTCCCGGATGGTCCGTCCCCACAGGCGGCGGACCCGCTCGATCACCTCGGGGTTGAGCGGCTCACCGGCGGCCACGACCTCGCGCGGCGGGGTGGCGAGCCGGGTGAGGTCGGCCTGGATGAGCATGCGCCACACGGTCGGCGGGGCGCAGAAGGTGGTCACCCCGGCCCGGTCCATCGCGGCCATCAGGCGGCCCGCGTCGAACCGGGTGTAGTTGTACAGGAAGACGGTCGCCTCGGCGTTCCACGGCGCGAACAGGTTCGACCAGGCGTGCTTGGCCCAGCCGGGCGAGGAGATGTTCAGGTGCACGTCGCCGGGCTTCAGCCCGATCCAGTACATGGTCGCCAGGTGACCGACGGGGTACGACACGTGGGTGTGCTCGACCAGCTTGGGGCGGGCGGTGGTGCCGGAGGTGAAGTACAGCATCAGCGGGTCGTCGGCGGCGGTGGGGCCGTCCGGGGTGAAGGCGTCGGAGGCGCCGTACACGTCCTCGTAGGCACGCCAGCCGGGGGCCGTCGTGCCGCCGCCCACGGCGATGCGCGTGTAGTCGCCGGGCACGTCGTCGAACTTGCCGGTGTCCTCGGCGCGCGCGACCACGTGCCTGACCCGGCCGCGGTCGACGCGGTCGCGCAGGTCGGCGGGGCCGAGCAGCGTGGTCGCCGGGATGACGACCGCGCGCAGCTTCATCGCGGCCAGCGCGGTCTCCCACAGCTCCACCTGGTTGCCGAGCATCACCAGGATGCGGTCCTCGGGTCCGACCCCCCACTCCCGCAGGCGGTTGGCGACCCGGTGGGAGCGGGCGGACATCTCGGCGAAGGAGACCCGGACCTCGCGGCCGTCCTCCTCGACGATGTGCAGGGCGGTGCGGTCGTTGCCGTCGGCGATGACGTCGAACCAGTCCAGCGCCCAGTTGAAGTGATCGGGACGGGGCCACCGGAACCCCTCGTGGGCGGCGGTGTAGTCCTCGCGGTGTTCCAGCAGGAAGTCCCGTGCGCTGCGGAACTGCTCCGTGGCCGTCGTCATCTGTCCTCCTCGGTGCCGGACCTTGCCGGGCGGCTCCGTGCCATCGTCTAATCCGTGATGTGGGTCTCACTACCCCCGAACGGGGGTGTGCGTCCCGGCACGATCGCGAAGGAGGGCGGGACGAGTGGCGGTGGACGCGGCGGAGGCGGCCCAGATCCGCAGCGCGCTGGTGCGGCTGCGGCGTACGACCGGGCTGCCCGTCGCCTTCGGCGGTCTGGTCGAGTCCGGGCAGCGCCAGGTGCGCATCAGCGAGCTGAGCGGCACGGCCACGGGGGCGCTCAGCGCGCTGGCGGTGACCTCCGGCAACGGGCTCGGCGGACGGGCGGTGGCGCTGTCGCGGCCGTGCGCCGTGACGGACTACTCCGTCTCGCGGCAGATCAGCCACGAGTACGACCTGCCGGTCGCCGCCGAGGGCCTGCGCTCGGTGCTCGCGGTGCCCGTGGTCGTACGGCGCCGGGTGCGCGGCGTGCTGTACGGCGCCCTGCGCACGGCCCAGCCGCTGGGCGACCGCACGCTGGGCGCGGCCGTCGCGGCGGCGCGGGACGCGGAGCAGGCGCTGGTGCTGCGGGACGAGGCGGACGAACTGCTGGCGGCGGCCTCGCCCCCGTCGGCGCCCGCGTCCGGGCCGGCCGGCGGCGCGGCCTGGGAGCAGGTGCGGGAGGCGCACGCGGCGCTGCGGGCGCTGGCGCCGCGGATCGCGGACCCGGCGCTGCGGGACGAGCTGCTGCGCGCGTGCGGCCTGCTGGCGGCCGGGGACGGCCCCGCCCCGGGGCCGAGGCTGGCGCCGCGCGAGGTGGACGTGCTGGCCTGCGTGGCCGCGGGCGCGACGAACGGGGCGGTGGCCGAGCGGCTCGGGGTGGGCCCGGAGACCGTCAAGAGCTATCTGCGCTCGGCGATGCGCAAGCTGGGCGCCCGCACCCGCACGGAGGCCGTCGCCGTCGCCCGCCGGACGGGGTGGCTGCCGTAGGACCCGGACCGGGTGCGCGGGCCCGGCCCGCCCCGTCGTCCCTCCGTGGGGCGCTGCCCCGGTGCCTAATATTGGCCCGGACACGACACACGGAGGGAGCGGTCACCGTGCCACGGGACTTCGCGGAGGCAGCCGGTTGCCGCTCCGACCTGGTGATCGGGCGGGAGGAGTCGTTCGGCGCGGCGCGTGAGCAGCTCTCCCGGGGCGGCAGTGTGCTGCTGCACGGTCCGGCGGGCATCGGGAAGTCGACGGTCCTGCGCACCCTGGCCGCGGAGTACGCCCGCTCCGCGCACACCGTGCTGCGCTGCTCGGCCACCGAGTCCGAGTCGCACCTCCCCTTCCTCGCCCTCGCCGACCTCCTCGGCCTGGTCCTCGGCGACGTCGCGCACGCCCTGCCCGCCGCGCAGCGCACGGCGCTGGAGTCGGCGCTCACCGGCCGCGGCGAGTCCACCCTGCAGCGGGACGGGCTCGCGCTGCGGCTGGCGGTGCTGTCCGCGCTGCGCGCCCTGGCCGACGCGGGGCCCGTTCTCGTGGTCGCCGACGACCTGCAGTGGCTGGATCCGGCCAGCGCGGAACTCCTCGGCTTCGCCGCCCGCCGCCTGGGCGACACGCCGGTACGGCTGCTGTGCGCGGTGCGCACGGAGGGGCCGGAGACGCGGGACGCGGAGTACGACCGCCACCTGCGCGCCTCTCCCCCGGACACCCGCGCGGTGCGGCTGGGGCCGCTGACCCGCGCCCAGGTGTCGGCGCTGCTGGACGAACGCGGCTACACGGGCCTGCACCGTTCCACCGTCCGGGACATCCACCGCACCAGCGGCGGCAACCCGCTGTTCGCCCTGGAGCTGGGCCGGGCCCTGGCCGAGAGTCCCGCCGCACCGCGCCCTGGCGAGCCGCTGCCGGTGCCGACCTCGCTGCGCGCCCTGGTCCTGTCCCGCCTGGAGATGCTCTCCGACGAGGCGCGCCGCACCCTCCTGGTGGCCAGCGCCGGCGCCCGCCCCACCCCGGCGCTGCTGCACGCGGCCGGGCGGGAGAACGCCGAGGCGGAGACCGCGCAGGCGGCCGCCCTGGGACTGCTGGCGCCCGACCCGGAGGGCCCGGCCGTGCGGTTCGCGCACCCGCTGATCTCGGCGGCGTTGTACGCCGAGGCCCCGGCGCCCGAGCGGCGGGCCGCGCACGCGGCGCTGTCCACGGCCGCCTCCGACCCGATCGAACGGGCCCGGCACCTGGCGCTGGCCACCACCGGCACCGACCCGCGGGTGGCGGCGCGACTGGCGGAGGCGGCCGCGCTGGCCCGGGACCGCGGGGCGCCGTCGGTGGCCGCCTCGCTGGGGCTGCTGGCCGCCCGCCGCACCCCGGCGGAGGGCACCCCGGGCCCGGACGAGCGCCGGCTCACGGCCGCCGAGGACGCCATCACCGCCGGAGAGCCGGACCTCGCCCGGGACGTGGCCCGCGAGGTGCTGACCCGGGCCACGGCGCCCGGCGAGCGGGTGCGGGCGTGGATGGTGGTGATCGAGGCGGCCGGACAGGCGATCGGCGAGGTCGACGCCGTCTTCCCGCAGGCGCTGGCCGACGCGGGCGACGACCCGAGGCTGCTCGCGCTGGTCCACTACCAACTGGCCTGGCGCTCCCTGGTGGTGCAGGGCGACTTCGCCCAGGGCCGGGAGGACGCCGCGCACGCGGCCCGGCTGGCGGCGCGGGGCGGGGACCGGCGCACCGAACTGCTGGCGCTCGCGTTCCAGGCGCAGTCGGAGACGCTGATGGGCCACCCGGACGCCGCGGCGACCATCCGGCGGGCGCTGGAGGAGCCGCAGGACGCGCGGGTGGCGTGCCACCACAACGGGGCGGGCTCCTCCCGGTTCCGGTGGCTGGTGATGAGCGACCGGCTGGCCGAGGCGCGGACCACGGTCACCGCGCTGCTGCGGGAGGTGCGCCGGCGCGGGATGGCCGAGAGCGAGGTCCACTACCTGCGGTTCCTCGCGGAGACCGAACTGCATTCGGGCCACTGCGGCCGGGCCCTCGAACTGTCCCGCGAGAGCCTGACCCTGGCGCGCGACGCGGGCATCGGGGAGGGCGCGGGCGTGATGCAGGGTGCCCTCGCCGAGGCCGCGGGCGGCGATCCGCAGCGGGCGCTGGAGCTGGCGCGGGAGGCGGTGCGGCGGACGGAGGAGGACGGCGACGCCGTGTACCTGTCGCGGGCGCTGGCCGCGCTCGGTCACGCGCACCTGGTGACGGGCGACGCGGCGGCGGCCGTACGGGCGCTGCGCCGGGTGCGGGAGCTGGAGGCGGGGGCGGGGATCACGGACCCGGCGCGCGGCCGGTGGCAGGGCGACCTCGCGGAGGCGCTGGTGCGCACCGGGCAGCCGGCCGAGGCGATGGACGTCATCGAGGTCACCCGGGCGCACGCGCTGCGGCTGGGGCGCCGGAGCGTGCTCGCCGTCCTCGACCGCTCGGAGGCGCTGGTGCGGGCGGCGCGGGGCGAGCACCGGGCGGCGGTGACGCGGCTGACGTCGGCGCGCGAGCACCTGGCCGCCCTGGGCTTCGGGCTGGAGGAGGCGCGGGCGGTGTTCGCGCTGGCCGAGCTGCACGCCGAACGGCCGGGGCGCGCGCCGGAGACGGCGTCGTACGACGAGGCGGCGCGGCTGTTCCGGCGGTGCCGGGCGCTGCCCTGGCTGCGGCGGGTGGAGGCGGCCGTCGCGGCGCGGACGGCGGAGCCGGGTCCGGCGCGGGCGGCCGAGCCGGACCGGCTGGCGGGGCTCGCCGCGATGGAACGCCAGGTGGCCGCGCTCGTCATGGAGGGCTCGACCAACCGGGAGGCCGCCGCGCGGCTGTTCGTCAGCGTCAAGACCGTCGAGGCGACGCTGACCCGGGTCTACCGCAAGCTCGGGATCCGCTCCCGGGTCGACCTCGTGCGGCTGGCGGCGGGCGGGCGCGGCGACTGAGCACGCTCGGGTTTACGGCCGCCGGACCGAGGGTTTTCCCTGTCCGCCGCCCCTTAGGGGGTTCCCTCATTGGGCCGCCGGACCGCCGGTTCTAGCGTGAGCACGTGCCGCCGGCCCGGGCACGCGGGGGCCTGTCCCGAGACCCCCGTCCCACCCCCCACCCCGGGCCACCCCCACCGGCGACCGTCCGAGGAGTCTCATGTCCGGGCCCACCCGTTCCAGACCGACCGCCGCCCCGGCCTTCGCCCGCGGCACGGACACCTGCCAGGGCGAGTGCGGCGGACCCCCGCGTGCGGGGGGCGCCCTGGCAGGTCCACCGGTGTCCTGAGCACCCCTCAGGTGCAAGACCGGGGGGCGTTGCGGGCCTCCACGAGCGGCCCGCAACGCCCCCTTTCCACGTCCGTCTCCCGGGTTCCTCCCGCACCGGTGGTTGCCGGGGCGCCGGCGGGGCACCCGGGGCCACTGTGGACGCACGGGACGGCGGCGGAATCCTGGTGACCGGCTGGTTCAGCTTTCTGCACGGGGAGGCGACGGCCGGGGACGTGCTGGCGCTGGCACGGGTGGAGGAGGTGCTGCGGGACGCGGACCTCGCCTACGACGTGGTGTGGAGTCCCGGTTTCCGTGCCGACGGCATGCACTTCGCGGACGTGGACCCGGCGGCGTACTCCCGGCTGGTGTTCGTGTGCGGGCCGGTGCACGGTCCGCAGGTCGAGGAGTTGCACCGGGTCTTCGCGCACTGCGTGCGCATCGCCGTGGGGGTCTCCGTGGTCGACCCCGGCTCCCCTGCCGTCACCGGCTTCCACCGGGTGCTGGCCCGCGACGCCGCCGGGGCCGCGCCGGGCCTCGACCTGGCGGCCCGCGCCCCCGCGCTGCCGGGCGTACCGGTCGTCGGGGTGGTGCTCACCCACGGGCAGCACGAGTACGCGGGTCGGCGACGGCACGAGGAGGCCGCCGCGGTGCTGACGCGCTGGCTGGGCGGCCTGGACTGCGCCCGGCTGGAGCTGGAGACCCGCCTCGACGCGCACGACTGGCGGCTGTGCGGCACACCGGCCCAGTTCGAGGCCCTGCTGTCCCGGCTCGACCTGGTCGTCACCGACCGGCTGCACGGACTGGTGCTCGCGCTGCGGGCCGGCGTTCCGGTGCTGGCGGTGGACCCGGTGGAGGGCGGGGCGAAGGTGACGGCGCAGGCCGTCGCCTGCGGCTGGCCCGCGGTGGTGGGCGCCGGGCGGCTGGACGCGGCGCTGCGCGAGGGCGTGCTGGAGCACTGGTGGCGCTGGTGCCTGACCGACGGCCGGGCCGAGGCGGCGCGCACCGGTGCCCGGTTCCGGGCGGACGACGCGGTCACGGACGCGGCCGACGCCCTGGTCGCGGCGCTGGGTCCCGCCGGCCGGCCCGCATGACGCCGCCCGCCGGCTAGGCGTGGAAGGCCGTCGTCGCCTCGATCGGAGCCCGCTCGGTCCTCACCCGGTTCACCGGTGCGGCCTCGTCGGCGTACCCGAAGGAGATGCCGACGAGCAGCTTGCCCCCGGTGACGCCGAGTTCGGTGCGGACGGTGTCGGCGTAGAAGCTCAGCAGTCCCTGCGGGCAGCTGTCCACGCCGTACGCGGTCATCGCCAGGAGCAGCGTCTGCATGTAGGCGCCGACGTCGGCGGCCAGCCGGGCGTCCCCGTCGCCGTGGACGAAGAGGAACGCCGCGTGCGGCGCGCCGTAGAAGCCCAGGCTCTCCGCGTCGTAGGCCGCGCGGGCCGGGTGGTCGTCGGGGCCGATGCCCAGCGCCCCGTACAGCTCGGCGCCGAACGCCGCCCGACGGGTCTGGTGCACCGGCGCGTACATCTCCTCGGAGTACGGGAAGTCCACCGAGGTGCGCCCTTCGGCGTGGGCGCTTCGCAGGGCGTCGGCCAGGCGCCGGCGTGCCGCGCCGCTCACCACCTCCACCTGCCACGGTTGTGCGTTGGAGTTGGACGGCGCGGCGCCGGCCAGCGAGAAGATCCTGCGCATCGTGTCCTCGGGAACGGGTTCGGGACGGAAGGCGCGGGACGCGTGACGGCCGCGTATCAGCTTCTCCGCGCTGCCGCTCAGCTCGGTGGGCAGGAAGGTGCTCATGGGACTCCTCGGTGACGGAGGCTTCAAGTAAACGGGTCCGTTTACTTGCGGAGTCACCTTAGCGCGACGCGGCCGACGAAGTAAACGAGTGCGTATACTTACTTCATGAACACGACCGCGAGTACGACGGCCACGGCGTCCCGGCGGCCCGGGCGCGGCGGGCGGGAGCGCATTCTGGCCGCCGCCGCCCGGCTGTTCGCGGCCCAGGGCATCGGCGCGACCGGCATGGAACAGGTCGCCGAGGAGGCGCCGGTGTCCAAGCGGACGCTCTACGCGCACTTCCGCACCAAGAACGACCTGGTCATCGCCCACTTGCGGGGCCTCGCGCAGTCGGGGGCGACCCTGGAAGGCGTGCTGACCCGTCAGGACGTCCCTCCGCGTGAGCGGATCCGCCGGTTGTTCGACCAGCCGGCGACGGACGCGGCCCCGGTGCGCGGGTGTCCGTTCATCGACGCCGCCGCGGAGTTCCCCGACCCGCAGAGCGCGGTGCACTCCTACGCCCGGGAGCAGAAGCTGCGCATGGTGCACCTGATCGTCGCGGTGCTGACGGAGCTGGGCTGCCGCGACCCCCTGCCGCTCGCCGAGCAACTGGCCACCCTCGCCGACGGGGCGGCCAGCCGCGCCATGGTGCTGGACGACGCGGACTACGGCCGCCACGCACGGGCGGCGGCGGAGGTACTCCTCGATCAGGCGCTGCGTCAGCCGGTGTAGCTGCGGGCCGTCGAGTCGCGCTGGGCGGGCTCCAGCGACCGCAGCCGGGCCTCCACCTCGGGCGGCAGGACCCGGCGTTCGCGCAGCACCCACGGCAGGGCGGCCGTCGCCTCGGCGAAGGCGCGCAGGGACGCGGTGTCGCGGGGGACGGTGCGGGCCAGGTGCAGGGTGCGGCGCAGGGCGGGGCCGAGCGGGCGGCGCAGCCAGGTGAACCACAGGGTGTTGCGGATGCCCTGCGCCCGGCGCACCGTCGAGTCCCGCACCCGGGACGGCTGGTGATGGATCGTCAGGTGGTCGGCGTAGGTCAGCCACCAGCCGTCGGCGGCCAGGTCGGCGGCGAGCAGTTCCTCCTCGCCGCCCAGCCACAGCCGGGGGTGGAAGCCGCCCGCGGCGCGGAAGGCGTCGGTGCGCAGGACGGTCGCGGCGGCCAGGAAGGAGCCGAGCGCCGGTCCGGGGAGCCAGTCGGGGCGGGGGACGGGCGAGTCGCGCAGTTCCCCGACGATCGGGTCCTCGGTGCCGTCCGGTTCGACCAGGATGCGGGCGGTGACGGAGCCGACCGCCGGGTACCGGTCGAGCAGGTCGGCGGCCCCGGACAGGGAGCCGGGCGCCCACCAGGAGTCGTCGTCGCAGAAGGCGACGTAGGGGGTGCTCACCTGACGGACGGCCAGGTTGCGGCCGACGGCGCCGAGGTTGCGGCCGGGCCGCAGGAGCCGCACGCCGGGGTGGTGGCGGGCGACGGCGGCGGCCGTGCCGTCGGTGGAACCGTTGTCGGTGACGATCACCGCCGGTTCCTCGGGCAGTTCGGCGAGCCGGTCCAGGGTGCGCAGGAGTTCGGGGCACCGGTTGTGGGTGATGACGACGACGGTGGTCCGGGTGTCCGTCACGAGGCCGCTCCGTCGAGGAGGCGGGCGGCCCGCTCCACGTGCGGGGGCAGCGGCCTGCGGGCGCGCAGGGCGGCGGGCAGGCGGGTGAGGGTCTCGCGCAGGGCGTGCCGGGCGTGCGGGTCGCGGCGGGCGTCGGCGGCGAGGGCGCGGGTGCGGGCCAGCGCGTACGGAAGGGGGCGGCGCAGCCAGGCGGTGAGGAGTTCGTTGCGGCGTACGACGGCCGGGCGGCCGCTGCGGGGGCGCGGGTCGGGGTGGTGGTGGGCGACCACGTCGGGGCAGTGCGTGACGCCCCAGCCGCGGGCGGCGAGGTCGTAGGCGAGGAGGGTCTCCTCGGCGCCGAAGAAGAGCAGCGGGTGGTAGCCGCCCGCGTCGAGGTAGGCCGTGCGCCGGGCGACGGCGGCGCAGCCGAGGAAGCCGAGGACCTGGGTGCCGGGGAGGTCGGTGGCCGTGCCCAGCGGGGAGCGGGCGAGCAGGTCGTTGAGGGGGTCGGCGGCGTCGGCGGGCCCGACGAGGGTGCGGGCGGAGAGCAGGCCGAGCCGGGGGTGCGCCTCGAAGTGCCGGGCGGCGGCGGTCAGGGAGCCGGGGGCCCACCAGGAGTCGTCGTCGCTGAACGCGACGTAGGGGGTGTCCAGGGCGCGGACCCCGTGGGTGCGGGCGAGGGCGCCGCGGTTGACGGGCAGGGCCAGGACGCGGACCCGGGGGAAGTCGCGGGCCAGCATGGCGCGGGTGCCGTCGGTGGAGGCGTTGTCGACGACGAGGACCTCGGGCCGTTCGGGCAGGGCGAGCAGGTTCCGCACGGTGACGGCGAGGCTCGCGCGGCGGTTGCGGGTGGCGATGACGATGCCGACGGGGGCGGGGCGCGTGGGGTCCGGGCGGGAGCGTTCGCGCGTGGTCGCCGGACCGTGGTGCTGCGCGGCGTGCTTCATGGTGCCTCTTCCGGGGCGTCGTGGGGTGCGTCCAGCGCGTGCAGGGCTTCGAGGACGGCGTCGGGGGTGATCCGCAGCAGCGCGGGGTCGGTCTCGTGGCCGTGCGGGTCGCCGTCGGGGCCCGGGTGCCACAGGGCGCGGTGCCGGGGGTGGGGCGGCGGGCCCCAGCGGCTGGGCGGCACCGGGCCGAAGAGGGTGACGGTGGGCGTGGCGTGGGCGACGGCGAGGTGGGCGATGCCGGTGTCGCCGCTGACGACGGCGTGGGCGTCGGCGACGAGGGCGGAGAGCCGGTCGTGGGGCAGGCCGCCGCCGAACACGTCCGTGTCGGGCAGGCCGGCGAGCTTGGCCAGCCTGGCCACCAGGTCCGCCTCGTCCGCTCCCCCGGTGACCACGACCCGGCGCCCGCGAGCGCGCAGTGCCTCGGCGACGGCCGCGTACCGTTCCACGGGCCAGCAGCGGGAGGGGGCGCCGGCGCCGGGGTGCAGGACGACGGCGCCGGGGGCGGGGGACGGCGTGTCCGGGCGCGGCAGCAGGAGGTCGGCGGGGTCGGCGTCGATGCCGTACGCGCGCAGCAGCCGGCACCAGCGGTCGCGCTCGTGCTCCTCGGCGTACCAGGGCGGGCCCTCGATCTCGGGGGTCCCGGGGTGCGCGAACGCCAGCAGCCGCCGGGGGCGCAGGCGGGCCAGGAGGCGGTGGCTGGGCGGTCCGTTGCCGTGCAGGTCCACGGCGACGTCGGGGGGCGGCCCGGTCCAGTCGAGGGCGCGCGGGACGGCCCGCCCGGGTTCGGCGGCGGGCAGCACCCGGTCCACGGCGCCGGTCGCGGCGGCCACGGGGGCCAGCTCGGCGGGGCAGGCCAGCACCAGCTCGTGCCCGGGATAGGCCCGCCGCAACGCCCGCAGCGCGGGCACCCCGGCCAGCAGGTCGCCGAGCCCGAGGGCCCGCAGCACCAGGACGCGGGGCCTGTCCCCGCCGTCGTGCCGGGCGGGTTCCCGGCCTCCCCGCGCCGGGCGCGCCGTCTCCGCCGTTGGCGGATGCACGGGATCCCCGGTCACCGGCCCGCCGGCCGACCCCGGGGACGGAAAGCCACCCAGGGACGACGACGCACCGCCCTCCGCCGGGCCCCCGCCCCCCGTTCGGGCCCGGTGTCCGTCGGGCGTGGGGGGCGCGGCGTGGGGGTGCCGTGGCGCGGAGGGCGGGGCGAGCGGGGCGCGGGGGTGTGCCCGGGGGCCGGGGCTCATCGGGCCCCTTCCGCCGCGCGGGCCAGGAGGGCGGAGGAGGAGCGGCCGTCGAGGTAGGGGAGGAGGACGGCCTGGCCTCCCCACTCCTGGAGGAGCGCGGCCTCGGGGAGGTCGGCGCCGGCGTAGTCGCCGCCCTTGACCCAGACGTCGGGGCGCAGGTCGCCGAGGAGGCGTTCGGGGGTGTCCTCGTCGAAGACGGCGACGGCGTCGACGCAGGCGAGGGCGCGCAGGACGCGGACGCGGTCGGCGAGGGGGTTGACGGGGCGGCCCCCGCCCTTGCGGCGCCGGACGGAGGCGTCGGAGTTGACGCACACGACCAGGCAGTCGCCGAGCCGCCGGGCGGCCTGGAGGAGGCCCACGTGTCCGGCGTGCAGGAGGTCGAAGCAGCCGCCGGCGGCGACGACGGTGCCGTGTCCGGCGCGGACCCGGGCGGCCAGGGCGCCGGGGTCGTCGGTGTCGGGCGGCGAGGCGGGGGCCTGGCCGGAGTCGGCCGGGGGCACGGCGGCGGCGCCGCCCGCGGCGACGAAGGCCGTGGCGGCGCCCACGGCGCCCTCGACGGCCTCCCCCACCAGCGCCCCGTCGGCGAGCAGTCCGGCCGCGGTGGCCGCGAACCGGTCCCCGGCGCCGCAGGCGTCGCCGTGGTGGGCGGCGGGCGCCGGGACGAGGAGCGGGTGCTCGCCGTACGACAGGAGCGCGCCGCGCGGGCCGAGGGTCACGGCCACCGCGGCCGCCCGCCAGTCCCGTACGAGGGCGGCGGCGGCGAGGGCGGCGGCGCGCAGGCCGCCGCCCGGTTGGTCCGGGGACGGTGCGAGCGCGTGGGCCTCCTTCTCGGCCGGCGTCACCAGGCGGGTACCGGGGACCGGCGGCCCCCCGCGCGGGTGGGGGTCCCAGACCAGCGGCGGGCGCGCGGCGAGCACGTCGCGCAGGGCGTCCGCCGCGCCCCGGCCGTAGTCGGAGACCAGCACGGCCCGGGCGGAGCGCAGCGCGTCGCGGGCCTCGTCGGTGGCCGCGCGGACCCGGCCGCCGCCCCGGTCGAGGCGGACGACGGGACGGTCCTGGGCGAGGACGCGGGTCTTCTCCGGCACCGTGCCGGTCAGCGGCAGGGGGACCAGGGTCAGCCAGGGGTCGAGCAGTTCACGCAGGGCGCGGCCGGCCGGGTCGTCGCCGACGCCGGTGATCAGCGTGACCTCGCGGCCGTCGCGGGCGGCGAGGTACGCGGCGAGGGCGGCGCCGCCGGGGCGGATCCGCTCGGCGCACTCCGAGACGACCGGGACCGGCGCGTCCGGTGCGAGCCGGTCGGCGGAGCCGCTCAGGTCCCGGTCGAGCAGCGCGTCGCCGACCACGACCAGCGGGGTCCTCCTGTCAGCCTTGGCAGCCATGTCTCCCCTCACCTCCGCTTCCGCTGGGCCGCGCGCCCGGCACCGCGCGCGGTCCGTGCGCCGCGCGCCCCGCGCTCCAGGGCCACGTCGAAGGCCGCGCAGATCATGTGGACGGCGACCAGGTGGATCTCCTGGACGGTGGCCGTCGCGGGCGCGTCGACGCACAGGGACTCGTCGCTGCCCGCCATGAGGGGGTTGGGGGCGCAGCCGGTGAGCGCCCACACCCGTACGCCGGCCGAGCGGGCGGCGTCGGCCGCGGAGAGCAGGTTGGCGCTGGCGCCGGAGGTGGACAGCAGCATCAGGACGTCGCCCCGGCGGCCGTGGGCGCGCACCTGGCGGGCGAACACCTCGTCGACGCCGTAGTCGTTGGCGATGGCGGTGGTGGAGGAGGTGTCCGCGTGCAGGGCGATCGCGGAGAACGGCGGGCGGTCGTCACGGTAGCGGCCGACGAGTTCGGCGGTCAGGTGCTGGGCCTGGGCGGCGCTGCCGCCGTTGCCCGCGGCGAGCAGCCGGCCGCCGCCGCCCAGCACGGCCGCGAGCCGTTCGCCCCAGCGCTGGGTGACGTGCGCGGAGGCGCGGAACGCCGTCAGTGCCGCCTGGAGTTCGTCGCAGTGCCCGGCCACGGGCGGGTGCACGGTCATGACGCCACCTCCGTCGACAGCGCGTGTTCGGACCGGGTCAGGCGGTAGACCTGCTCCGCGCCGTCGGCGACGCGGGCCCAGGTGTAGTGCCGCAGAACGCGTACGCGGCCGTTCCTGCCGTACTGGCGGCGCAGCCGCTCGTCGGCGAGGAGCGCACGGGCGGCCTCCGCGACGGCCTCGGGGTCCTGCGGGGCGACCAGACGGCCGGTGACGCCGTCGGCGACGGAGTCGCGGTGGCCGCCGACATCGGTGGCGAGGACGGGCACGCCGCACGCCATGGCCTCCAGCGGCACGATGCCGAACGGCTCGTACACCGGGGTGCACAGCACCAGGTCGGAGCTGCGCAGGAGGGCGGGCATGTCGTCCGGGTCGACGGCGCCGAGCAGCCGGACGCGGTCGGCGACGCCGGCGCGGCGGGCGATGCCGGTCAGGCGCCGGGCCTCGGGTTCGGCCTCCACGGCGCCGGCGGGCGGGCCCCCGGCGATGAGGAGTTCGGTGCCGGGGACGTGGGCGAGGGCACGGATCGCCAGGTCGTAGCCCTTGCGGGGGACGAGCCGCCCGCAGGCGAGCAGCCGGTGCGGCAGGCGCCGTTCGGGCGTGCGGCCGGTGTCGGCGGCGGGGTGGAAGTGCTCTGCGTCCACGCCGCAGGGCACGACGGAGACCTGGCGGGGCGGGACGCCCATGTCGCCGAGTTCGACCACCTCGTCGGTGCAGGTGGCCAGGACCCGTGCGCAGTCGCGGCCGAGCTGCCGTTCGATGCCGATGCGCTCGTAGGGGCTGGTGTCCCGCATGCCCTGGTGGCGGCGCTTGACGGTGCCGAGGGCGTGGAAGGTCTGGACGAGCGGGATGCCGTGCGGCCGCACGCCGATCCGGGAGGCCGTGCCGGACATCCAGAAGTGGGCGTGCACGACGTCGGGCCGTTCGCGGGCCCAGGCGCGGGCCAGGTGGGCGCCGAAGGCGGGCATGTGCGGGAAGAGTTCGTCCTTGGGGAGCCGCACGGGCGGCCCGGCCGGCACGTGCTCGACGACCGCGCCGCCGGGCAGGGGCACCCGGTCGGGCAGGTCCGCGGCGTCGCGGCGGG
Source organism: Streptomyces ardesiacus (assembly GCF_003112575.1). Classification (GTDB taxonomy): domain Bacteria; phylum Actinomycetota; class Actinomycetes; order Streptomycetales; family Streptomycetaceae; genus Streptomyces; species Streptomyces ardesiacus. Next base: position 29,820 of record NZ_BEWC01000001.1, on the reverse strand, counting down.
TGTAGACCGTGACGTCGTGGCCGCGTCCCGCCAACTCCTCGGTGAGACGGGCCACGTAGACGTTCTGTCCACCGGCGTCGACGCCGCCGAGCGCGGCCAGCGGGCTCGCGTGCTCGGAGACCATGGCGATCCTCATCGGGTCACCTCCTTGAGCAGCCGCTCCCAGTCGTCCAGGAAGCGGGACAGCCCGTAGTGGGCGAGGGCCGCCGCACGGGCTCCGTCGCCGACCGTCCGCGCGTGCAGCGGGTCGGCGAGGAAGTCGCGTACGGCGTCGGTCAGTACGTCGATGCGGTTGGAGACCACTCCGGCGCCCGGGGGCACGGCCTCGGCGACCTCGGTGGTGGCGAGGGCCACCACGGGCATGCCCAGGTGCATGGCCTCCAGCAGGGACAGGCCGAGCGAGGTCCAGCGGACGGGGTGGACGTAGACGCGGCGGCGGGCCATCTCGGTGTGCAGGTCGCTCTGGGGGACGTCCCGCGTGCGGCAGCGCGCGGGGGCGAGACCGAGGTGCTCGGCCAGGCCCTCGGTGCGCATGCCGAACACGTCGAGCGGGGCGGCGCGGGAGAAGACGGGGAGCAGGTCGGTGCCGGTCGTGCGCCCGCGCCGGACGGGCTCGTTGACGACGACGGCGGCGCGTTCCAGCTCGCCGGTCCAGCGGTGGCCGGGGTCGACGATGCCGTGCTCGACGACGGCCGTGTCCGCCGGACCCGCGTCCCACATCAGCCGGTTGAAGTGGGTGACGTGGACGAGGGTGACGCCGGGGATGTCCGCGGCCGGGTGGCGGGTGCGGGGCACGTCGCCGTCGGGGGCGTTGTGCTCCAGGTAGACCAGCGGGGGACGCCGTCCCAGCCACCGGTCCACGAGGGCGAGTTCGTGCGGGCGCTGGAGGATCACGAGGTCGACGTCCTCCTCGCGCAGCCGCTCGGGCGGTACTTCCACGACGGAGTGGGGCCAGTCCCAGGTGCGGGCGCGGCCGAGGCCGTCGGGTCCGCGGTCGGGGGTGACGGGGACGAGGTACGTGTGGGGGCCCTGTACGAAGGCGGTGGTCCACGACCCGTGCACGTGCCAGATCAGGATCCTCATGTCTCCCCCATCAGCTTCTCGACGGCGGTGGCCACGTCGGTGGCGGTGACGGTGTTCAGGCAGGGGTGCCCGGCGACCGGGCAGTCCCGGGCCCTGCTCCCGGCGCAGGGCGCGTCCTGGTCGCCCAGCAGGACGTAGGGGACGCCGTAGGGCCGCCAGCGCTCGGCGGGTACGACGGGGGCGAACAGGGAGACGACGGGGGTGCCGACGGCCGCGGCGAGGTGGGCGGGCGCCGTGTTGCCGGTGACGACGACGGCGGCGCCCGCGAGGACGCCGGCCAGTGCGGGGGCGTCGGTGCGGCCGCCGAGGTCGGTGCCGTGCCGGCCGGCGACGTACGCGGTGAGGTCGCGCTCGTCGCCTCCGCCGGTGACCAGGACGCGGTGTCCGGCGGCGGCGAGTTCGCGTACGGCCTCGGCGGCGCGCTCGGGGCTCCAGGCGCGGGCGGGGACGCTGGCGCCGGGGTGCAGGACGACGTAGGGACCGGGGCCGGTGAGGGCGTCGGCGGGCGGCGGCGTGCGCACGCGCAGCCGCCCGTCGTCGGGGCGGGGGAACCCGGCCGCCTCGGCGAGGTCGAGCGCGGCCTCGGCCTCGTGGGCGTGCGGGGCGCGCCGGTGGCGCAGGTCGAGGAGGGAGCCGGGGTAGTCCACGCTGTCCGCGGCGATGTACCGGACGCCGGCCAGGCGCAGCACCAGGGCGGTGGGCAGCGGGGACTGGTGGAAGGAGGTGAGGACCAGCGCGGTGTCGGCGTCGATGCGTTCCACGAGCGCGTCGATGTCCTCGCGGCTGACGTCGGGCGGCGCGAATCCGCCCCAGGGCGCCTCCCACACCAGCACCTCGTCGACGCCGGGCAGCAGCCGGGCGGCGGGCGCGCCGCGTGCCCCGCAGACCATGGTGACGTGGTCGGCCCGGGCGGCGACGGCCCGTACGGCGGGGCCGGCGAGCAGGACGTCGCCGAAGCTGTCGAGCCGGGTGACGAGCGCCCTCATGCCGGCCTCCCTCGCCTGTCGCCGCCGCCCCGCGTCCGCGCCGCCCCGCCGGGGGGCACGGGGCGCGAGGTGTCCGACGCGTCGGCGGCCCCGCTCCGGTCCGGGCCGTGCGCGGGGTCCGGGGCCCCCGCCGGGCCCCCGCCGGGTGCGGCGAGCGGCCGCCCCCCGCCGCCGCCGACGACGGCGCCGACCCCGCCCCCGCCGTCCGCACCGTCCGCACCGTGCCCGCCGTGCCCGCCGTGCCCGCCGGCACCGGCGCCGGGGGCCGCCGGGCCGCCCGCGGCGCGGTCGGCGACCACGCGGTCGGCGCTGCTCCCGCCCCCTCCCGGGCGGACGGGGAGGTCCGGCGGACCGTCGAGGACCGCCCGTACGGCGGTCAGGAGGTCCGGGGCGACGTGGGGCGCGGCGGTCCTCTCCTCGGGGCGGGTGCGGTCGTTGGGGACGAGGATGCCGTGGGCGCCGGCGCGCTCGGCGGCCTCCATGTCCGCGCCGATGTCGCCGACGACGACGCAGGAGGCGGGCGCGGCGCAGACGCGTCCGGCGGCCCACAGGACCATGCCGGGCTGCGGCTTGCGGCAGTGGCAGCCGTCGTCGGGACCGTGCGGGCAGACCGCCCAGACGTCGAAGGGGCCGATCAGGTCGTCGATGCGGCGGTTGACGCGCCGTACGTCGTCGTCGCTGATCAGGCCGCGGGCCACGCCGGACTGGTTGGTGACGACGCCGACGCGGACGCCGTTCTCGCGCAGCAGCGCCACCGCCTCGCGGGCGCCGGCGACGGGCCGGACCAGGTCCGGGTCGCCGTTGTAGGGGACGTCGTGGACGAGGGTGCCGTCGCGGTCGAAGAGGACGGCTCGCACGGCACGGCCGGCGGCGCTCATGCGGCCACCTCCCGCCAGGCGGGGGCGGCGCGGTGGCGCCACAGTCCCGCGAGCCGGTGCCAGGTCGCGGCGGGCGGGATGAGCACGCTGGTGACCAGCATGGTGGTGACCTCGTGCCGGGTGCGCGGGCCGGGCGCGATGCGGGCCCAGGCGAACTCGGCGGTGCCCGCGGCCCAGCCGGCTCCGGCGAGGGCGGCGGCCCGGGGGCGTCCGGCCGCCGCGAGGGCGAGGGCCGCGGCACCGGCGGCGGTGGTCGCCGCGTGGCGCCGGATGCGGCCCCGGGGCGCGACCGCCTTGGCCCACCAGCCGGGGCCGTGCAGCCGCCGCATCAGGGCGTCGTCGGCGTTGCCGCGCTGCTGCTTCAGGGAGACCCAGCGTCCGGCGGGGCGGACCGGGTGGCGGGTGGTGCGGCGGCCCCGCCGGATGCGCCAGCCCGCGTCCAGGACGCGCAGCGCGAGGTCGGCGTCCTCGCGGAAGGCGCGGGTGAAGCGTTCGTCGAAGCCGCCGACCTGCTTGAGCACGTCGGTGCGGTAGGCCATGTCGGCGGTGATCCAGCGGGCCTGCGCGAGTCCGGCGGTGCCTCGCTCCCAGTCCGTGGGACGGCGCTCGCCGGGCAGCGGTACGGCGATCACGCCCTGTACGGCGCCGGTGTCGGGGGCCGCCTCGGCGAGGTCCTGGATCAGCTGGTCGCACCAGTGCGGGCCGACCTGGACGTCGTCGTCGAGGAACGCGGTCCAGGGCGAGGTGACCGCCCGGACACCGATGTTGCGGGCGGCGGCGGGGCCCCGGCCCCCGCTGCGCAGCACCACCGTGCGCTCGCGCAGGTCGCCGAGGACGGTCAGCGCGTGTTCCAGCGCGCCGGGGTCGGCGTCGGAGTCCGGCCGGTCGTCGACCAGGACGATCTCGTCGGGGTCCGGGCCGTGCGCGGCGACCAGCGCGGCCAGGCAGTCGGCGAGCGTGTCGCGTACGAGGGTGGGGACGACGACGGCGTAGCCCGTCCTGGTTCCGCCGGTCCCGGGGGCGGTGCTCATGCGAACGCCCGTCCCCGGCGCACCGCGAAGGGGCCGATGGCGAGCAGGTCCACGGGGGCCGAGCCGAAGCACTCCAGCGCGTCGCGCGGGTCGTCGACCATGGGCCGCCCGGCGGTGTTGAGGCTGGTGTTGACGACGACGGGGAGCCCGGTGCGGCGTTCGAAGGCGGCGAGCATCCGGGCGACGAGGGGTTCGCGGCGTTCCTCGACGGTCTGGATGCGGGCGGTGCCGTCGACGTGGACGACGGCCGGGATGCGCTCGCGCCAGGCGGGGTCGACGTCGTGCACGAAGAGCATGTACGGGCTGGGGACCGGCCCGGTGAAGATGTCTGCGGCGCGCTCGGCGAGCACCATGGGCGCGACGGGACGGAACTCCTCGCGGCCCTTGACGTGGTTGAGGCGTTCCAGGTTCTCCGCGCGGCCGGGGTGGGCCATCAGGGAGCGGTGGCCGAGGGCGCGCGGCCCGAACTCGCTGCGGCCCTGGAACCAGGCGACGACGCCGTCGCGGGCCAGCTCCTCGGCGACCGTCTCGGCGATGTCGTCCGGCTCCTCGTAGGGGATCGCCGCCGTCTCCAGCCAGGCGCGGATCTCGTCGTCGCTCCAGCCGCGGCCGAGGTCGGCGCCGGGCATCGGCTCGGGCGCGGCGCCCTCCTGGGCGGCGGCCACGTGCAGGGCGCCGCCCAGGGCGGTGCCGGCGTCGCCCGCGGCGGGCTGCACCCACACGTGCCGGTACGGGCCGCGGGCGGCGATCTTCGAGTTGGCGACGCAGTTGAGGGCGACGCCGCCGGCCATGGTCAGGGCCTCGCCGCCGGCCTCGCGGTGCAGCCAGTGGACGAGTTCGAGGAGGAGTTCCTCCAGGACGGCCTGGGTGCTGGCGGCGAGGTCGGCGTGGTCCCGCGTCCAGTCCTCGCCCTTGGCGCGCGGCGGGGCGAGGGCGGCCCAGTCGACGCCGTGGGCGCGGAAGCCGCCGTCGCCGGTCGCGTGGACGTGCTCGCGCAGCCGCTCCAGGAAGCGGGGCCTTCCGTAGGAGGCGAGGGCCATCACCTTGTACTCGTCGCTGCTGCGCAGGAAGCCGAGGTGCTCGGTCAGTTCCTCGTAGACCAGACCGAGCGAGTGCGGCAGGGCCTGGGTGGCGAGGACGTCGAGCTTGCCGTCGCGGTAGCGGCCGGCCAGGTGGGAGGCGGACTCGCCGCGGCCGTCGAGGACGAGGACGTCGTTGTCGGGGTGGGGCGAGGCCGGTCCGGCGGAGGCGGCGTGCGCCACGTGGTGGGGGACGAAGACGACCTGGTCGGGGTGGAGTCCCGGCAGCGCCTCGGCGAGGAACTCGGGGGCGCGGCGCGCGTAGGCGAGCCGCAGCGGGTCCCAGGGGTCGTCCAGTCCGAGGTCGCGGGCGGGCCGGGCCAGCTTGGGGTCGAAGGAGTACGCGACGGCGTCCAGTTCCCCCGGCCGCACCCCGGCGTGCTCCAGGCACCACCGCGCCGACAGCTCCGGGACCTCCCAGGCGGAGAACGGCACCGGGCGCTTGCCGTGCTTGCGCCGGCTGAACCGCTCCTCCTCGGCGGCCGCGACGGTACGGCCGTCGACGACGAGGGCGGCGGCCGGGTCGTGGAACAGGGCGTTGATACCAAGGATGCGCATGGGGCGGGCTCCTCTCTCGGCGTCGCGGGTGCCGCGGGGCGGTTGCCTCAAACACTTGGAGACAGGTCACTTCCGGAGGAAAGCGGACGTGTCACCGTATGTGACCGTCTGAGGCCGCCGTCCGGGGTCCGTCGTCCGGGGTCCGTCGTCCGGGGTCCGCGTCAGGCGGCGACGGCGTGCGCGAACCAGCCGATGGTCCGCTCCAGCCCCTCGTCCCAGCTCACGCTCGGCCGCCAGCCCAGCCGCTCGCGGGCCAGGGTGGTGTCCGGCCTGCGCCGGCCGGGGTCGTCGACCGGGCGTTCGACGAAGCGGATGCGGGAGCCGGAGCCGGTGAGTTCGACGACCCGGCGGGCCAGCTCGAGCATGGTGATCTCGTCGGCGCCGCCGATGTTCATCGGCCCGTTCTCCCCGGACGCGGCGAGGGCCAGGACGCCGGTGACGGTGTCGTCGACGTAGCACAGGGAGCGGGTCTGGCCGCCGTCGCCCGCGACGGTGAGCGGCATGCCGTCCAGCGCCTGCGCGATGAAGGTGGGCACGGCCCGGCCGTCGCCGGTGCGCATGCGGGGGCCGTAGGTGTTGAAGATGCGGACGATGGCGGCGTCGGTGCCGTGCACCTGGCGGTGCGCCGTGACCAGGGCCTCGGCGAAGCGCTTGGACTCGTCGTAGACGCTGCGCGGGCCGACCGGGTTGACGTTGCCCCAGTACGTCTCGCGCTGCGGGTGCTCCAGCGGGTCGCCGTAGACCTCGGAGGTGGAGGCGAGCAGGAAGCGGGCGCCGTCGGCGCGGGCGCGTTCCAGGGCGTTGCGGGTGCCGGTGCTGCCGACGTCGAGGGTCTCCAGGGGCAGCCGGAGGTAGTCGGCGGGCGAGGCGGGGCAGGCGAAGTGCAGGACGAGGTCGAACCGGCCGGGCAGGCCGCGCAGGGCCACCGGATCGGTCGCGTCGGCCCGGACGAACCGGAATCCGCGCCGCCGCTCCAGCTCGGCCACGTTGGCGCGGGAGCCGGTGGCCAGGTTGTCGAGGCAGACGACGTCGGTGCCGGCGTCGAGCAGCCGGCCGCACAGGTGGGATCCCACGAACCCGGCTCCGCCGGTCACCAGGGCCCGGCGCCAGACGCGCGCGTTCACGGTGGTCTCGCTCACGGGGTCCTCCTCACTCTCGCCGTCACGTGCGTGCCGGCTGAGTAACCCCGCGCCTACCATCCCTACCCCGAACACCGGTTCGAGGGGGTGCTATAAACTGCATATATACACGCAGCGTATAGTCCCCGCATGCCTTCGCTGACCAGCAAGATGACAAAAACGGGGACCGGGTTCCGCGTACTCGCGACTTTCGCCGCCGCGGCCTCGCTGACCCTCTCGCTGAGCGGCTGCACGAAGCTGGAGACCACCTCCCCCAGCTCCGTCCGCAACGCCGCCGGCACCCAGCAGGCCCGCACGGGCGGACTCGGCACCGTCGACTGCGCGCACGCCAAGTGCATCGCGCTCACCTTCGACGCCGGACCGAGCGAGAACTCGTCCCGGCTGCTCGACATACTCAAGGAGAAGCACGTCCCGGCGACCTTCTTCCTGCTCGGCAAGCGCCACATCGACACCTATCCCGAACTTGTCAGGCGCATGGCCGACGAGGGCCACGAGGTGGCCAGCCACACCTGGACGCACAAGATCCTCACCGACGCGAAGCCGGACGAGATACGCGAGGAGCTCGAGCGCCCGAACAAGGAGATAGAGCGCCTGACCGGCAAGCGCCCCACCCTGATGCGCCCGCCGCAGGGCCGCACCGACGACACCGTGCACGGCATCTGCCGCGAGCTGGGCCTGTCGGAGGTGCTGTGGAGCGTGACCGCCAAGGACTACCAGACCGACGACTCCGACCTGATCACCGAACGCGTCCTGGACCAGTCCTCGCGGGACGGCATCATCCTGCTGCACGACATCTACGACGGCACCGTGCCCGCCGTGCCCGGCATCGTCGACGCGCTCAAGAAGCGCGGCTACGTCTTCGTGACGGTGCCCCAGCTGCTGGCCCCCGGCAAGGCCGAGCCGGGCAAGGTCTACCGCTAGGACCCGTCCGGCGTGCCACGATCGCCCCGTGGCCACCTTCTCCCTGAACCGCACCGTCCCGCTCGCCCCGGACAAGGCCTGGCGCCGGCTCACCCGCTGGGAGCGGCACGGGGACACCGTGCCGCTGACCCGGGTCACCGCCGCCCCGCCCGGCCCCACCCACCGGGGCACGCTGGTCGTGGCCCGCACGGGTGCCGGACCGCTCGCCTTCGACGATCCGATGGAGGTGACCGTCTGGCAGCCGCCGTACGGGGACACCCCCGGCCGGTGCCGGATGGACAAGCGCGGCCGGGTGGTCCGGGGCTGGGCGGAGCTCGACGTCCGTCCCGCACCCGGCGGCGGGGCGCGGGTCGGATGGCGCGAGGAGCTGGACGTCCCGCTCCTCCCCTCCCTCCTCGACGGCGTCCTCGCCCGCTCGGGGCGCCTCGTCTTCGGCCGCACCGTCGACCACCTGCTGCGGCACCCGTGAACGACGGGTTGCGAGCCGGGCACGGCACAGGGACGAGAACGCGCCGCACGCCTCGCGGCCCCCGTTTCCCGCGTACCGTGCCGACATGTCTCCCAGAGCGCGCACCCTCATCCAACTGTCCCTCGCCGGAGCCCTGTTGACCGCAGCCGTGGCGGCACCGCCCGCCTGGGCCGCCGACCGGGGCCGCCCGGTCCCGCTGCGCGTCGCCACCTACAACGTCCACGCCGGGGCGGGGTCGGACGGCGTCTTCGACCTCGACCGGCAGGCGGCGGTGCTGCGCGCCCTCGACGCGGACGTGATCGGCCTCCAGGAGGTCGACGTGCACTGGGGCGCCCGCAGCCAGGGGCTCGACATGGCCGGGGAGCTGGCGCGGCGGCTCGGCATGCGGGTGTCGTTCGCGCCGATCTACAGCCTCGACCCGGTGACGGCCGGCGAACCCCGGCGCGAGTACGGCGTGGCGGTGCTGTCGCGCTTCCCGGTCCGCTCCGCGGCCAACCACGAGATCACCCGCCTGTCCACGCAGGACGAGAACCCGGTGCCGGCCCCCGCGCCCGGGTTCGGCGAGGTCACGCTCAAGGTCCGCGGCGTGCCGGTGCAGGTGTTCGTGACCCACCTCGACTACCGGGCGGACCCGGCGGTGCGCGAGGCCCAGGTCGCCGACACCCGGCGGATCATGGCCCGTGAGCGGGCGGAGCTGCCCGGCGCCCGCCAGTTCCTGCTGGGCGACTTCAACGCCGGGCCCTCCGCCCCCGAGCTGGCCCCGCTGTGGAAGGAACTGCGCGACGCGGGAGCGGGGTCCCCGGACACGTATCCGGCCGAGGCCCCCGCGAAGCGGATCGACTACGTGGCCGTGGGCGAGGGCGTACGCGTGCACGACGTCGCGGTCCCCCAGGAGCCCACCGCCTCGGACCACCGTCCGGTCGTGGCGGAGGTGTCCCTGGACAGGCGGGTCCCCGGCCGGGACTGAGACCGGCTCGGCAGAGCCGCCGGCCGCCGAGCACGGGGACGGCCCTACGCCACCGCCCCGCCGCGCCGCGCCGGTGCGGCCGGGACGTCGTGGTGGATGGGGGTGCGGGCACCGGTCAGGGAGGTGCCCGTGCCGCCGTGGCGGGTCGCGACGATCTCGGCGGCGATGGACAGGGCCGTCTCCTCGGGGGTGCGGGCGCCGAGATCGAGGCCGATCGGTGACCTGAGGCGGGACAGCTCCAGGTCGCTCACGCCGGCCTCGCGCAGCCGGGCCTCGCGGTCCAGGTGGGTGCGGCGGGAGCCCATCGCGCCGACGTACGCCACCGGCAGGCGCAGCGCCAGGCGGAGCAGCGGGACGTCGAACTTGGCGTCGTGGGTCAGGACGCACAGCACCGTACGGGCGTCGACGGCGGTGCGCGCCAGGTACTCGTGGGGCCACTCGGCGACGATCTCGTCCGCGTCCGGGAAGCGGGCCCGGGTGACGAAGACGGGGCGCGCGTCGCACACCGTCACGTGGTAGCCGAGGAAAGCGCCGATCCGCGCCAGCGCCGAGGCGAAGTCGATCGCGCCGAAGACGATCATGCGGGGTGCGGGGACGGCGGACTCGATCAGCAGGGTGAGCGGCGCTCCGCAGCGCGAGCCCCGTTCACCGATCCGCAGGGTGCCGGTGCGACCGGCGGCCAGGAACGCCCTCGCCTCCGCGGCCGCCGTGCGGTCCAGCTCGGGACCGCCGCCGAGGCCGCCGGTGCGGGAGCCGTCCGCCCCGACGGCCAGCGCGCGGCCCAGCAGCTCCGCCGGGCCGCTCACGATCCGTGCCACCGCCGCCGTCCCCCCGCGCGCGGCGGCGGCGAGGACCGCGGCCAGGGCCGGACGGGCGGGGGCCGCCGCCGGTACCGGGGCGACCAGGACGTCGATGACCCCGCCGCAGGTCAGACCCACGGCGAAGGCGTCCTCGTCGCTGTACCCGAAGCGCTCCAGGACGGTGTCGCCGTCCTGGAGCGCCTGCCGGCACAGCTCGTACACGGCTGCCTCCACGCACCCGCCGGAGACCGAACCGACCACCGTGCCGTCGGCGTCCACCGCGAGGGCGGCGCCGGCCGGCCGGGGCGCGCTGCCGCCGACGGCCACCACGGTGGCCAGGGCGAAGTCGCGGCCCTGCTCGACCCACCGGTGCAGCTCTTCGGCGATGTCCAGCATCTTCCGGTCCTCCTCCGCACGACGGGTACGTGCGGGGTTCCCCTCGGCGCGGCTAGTGCACGCCCATCCAGCTCTCGATCGGGTTGAGCGCGAAGTAGACGAGGAAGATCACCGTCAGGCCCCACATGAACGCGCCGATCTCCCGGGCCTTGCCCTGCGCGACCTTGATGGCGACGTAGGAGATGACGCCGGCGGCGACACCGGCCGTGATGGAGTACGTGAACGGCATCAGGACGACGGTCAGGAAGACCGGGATCGCGGTGGCCCGGTCGGCCCAGTCCACGTGCCGGGCGTTCATCATCATCATCGCGCCGATGACCACCAGGGCGGCCGAGGCGACCTCCTGGGGCACGATCGCGGTGATCGGCGTGAAGAAGAGGCAGGCCGCGAAGAACAGGCCGGTGACGACCGAGGAGAGCCCGGTGCGCGCCCCCTCGCCGACGCCGGTCGCGGACTCGACGAAGACGGTCTGGCCGGAGCCGCCCGCCACACCGCCGATGGCACCGCCGGCGCCGTCGATGAACAGCGCCTTCGACAGGCCCGGCATCCGGCCCTTGTCGTCGGCGAGCTTCGCCTCGGTGCCGACGCCGATGATGGTGGCCATCGCGTCGAAGAACCCGGCGAGCACCAGCGTGAAGACGATCATGCCGACGGTCATCGCGCCGACCTCGCCCCAGCCGCCGAACTCCAGGCTGCCGAAGAGCGAGAAGTCCGGCATGGAGACCGCGCTGCCGTGCAGTTCCGGGGCGCCGTTGGCCCACTGCTTGGGGTCGATGACCCCGGTGGCGTTCAGGATCGCCGCCACGATCGTGCCGGTGACGATGCCGATCAGGATGGCGCCGGGCAGGTTGCGGGCCTGGAGCATGAAGATCAGCAGCAGGGTGCCCGCGAAGAGCAGGACGGGCCAGCCGGCGAGTTCTCCGGCCGGGCCGAGGGTGAGCGGGGTCGCCTCGCCCGGGTGGACGAAGCCGCCCTTGACCAGGCCGATGATGGCGATGAACAGGCCGATGCCCATGGTGATGCCGTGCTTGAGGGCGAGCGGGATCGCGTTCATGATCATCTCGCGCAGCCCGGTGACCACGAGCAGCATGATCACCACGCCGTACATCACGCACATGCCCATGGCCTGCGGCCAGGTCATCTGCGGGACGACCTGCCCGGCGATCACCCCGGACACCGAGAGCCCGGCGGCCAGGGCGAGCGGCACCTTGCCGACGAAGCCCATCAGGAGCGTGGTGACCGCCGCGGCGAGTGCCGTGGCGGTGATCAGGGCCTTCTGGCCCAGGGTGTCCCCCGCCGCGTCCTTGCCGGACAGGATCACGGGGTTGAGGAGGACGATGTAGGCCATCGCCATGAAGGTGGTGATGCCGCCGCGCACCTCACGCGCGACCGTGGATCCCCGGTGGGATATGTGAAAGTACCGGTCGAGCCAAGACCGTCCGCCGGGAACGCGGGAGCCCGCGCCCGCGTCTTCGGCGGTGGTCTCGGGCTCCACTGACTGCTGGGTCATGGGGCCGTCTCCCAAGGTTCATAGGTGCACCCGGCCGGCCGCTGGGGCGGCCGCGGGATTTGGGATATGCACGACCCGGGGGACGGCCCGAGGCGAACGCATGTGTGGTGGTACTGGTGCTTCCGGTGGTACTGGTGCTTCCGGTGGTACTGCTCGTGCCGGCGGCACGGGCGGTTCTCCTGGCGCTTCACGTACCGCGAGCGGAGCGGTACCCGGCCGGTGCTCCGGGCGGCGCGGAGTGTGTGACGTTCCGTGCGCCGCCCGGAGGGTCTTCGTGCGTCGCGTCCCGGACGGCCGCCTTCCGGCCGCCGGACGGGCGGTGCGGGCCTGTGGAGCTGGTGCGGTACCTCAACGGGGACTCCGGGCGGGCGGTCGGCGACGAAGCGGGAGGCCTCACGGCGCGAGCCGTGAGAACCCGTCCCTCCAGGGGGAGGGGGGCGTCGCGTTCTGTTCGTGCGGAACGACGACGGCCTCAGTAGACCGTCGTGCGCTCCACCGGGGTCAGTCGCAGAAACCATGAAGGAGTTGGCTGGCCAGGGCGGGCATCTTGTAGATTCGTATGAACGGAGGGGCTCAACCGCCCCCCCTGTTCTCCTCCGGAATCGGGCGACACAGCCGCGTGACCTGGAACACTTCGAGACAAAGAACGGCGGCGACGAGAATGCGGCTGCGCGCACTGCTGGACACCGACGCGCTGGGCCTCAAGCTGCTCGGCGGCGAGGACGAGCTGGACCGCACGGTCCGCGGCGTGATGACCACCGACCTGCGGGACCCCAGCCGCTATCTCTCGGGCGGCGAGCTGGTCCTCACCGGCCTGGCCTGGCGCCGGAACGCCGCCGACTCCGAACCGTTCGTCCGCATCCTGGTGCAGGCCCAGGTGGCCGCGCTGGCCGCCGGCGAGGCGGAGCTGGGGGACGTGCCGGAGGACCTGGTGGTGGCGTGCGCGCGGCACCGGCTGCCGCTGTTCGCGGTGCACGAGTCGGTGGCCTTCGCGACGATCACCGAGCACGTGGTGCGCCAGGTCTCCGGCGAGCGGGCCGGGGACCTCGCGGCCGTGGTGGACCGGCACCGCCGGATGATGACCTCGGGGCCGGCGGGCGGCGGGCCCGACGTGGTCCTGGACCTGCTCGGCTCCGACCTCGACCTGCGGGCCTGGGTGCTCTCCCCCACCGGACGGCAGGTCGCCGGTCCGAAGGACGCGGAGCCCGCGCTCCCGGCCGAGGTGTGCGCCAAGCTCGCGGCGGAGCACCTCGCCGCCACCCGCACGGGCCGGCGCGCGCCGCACCGGGTCCCGGTGGGCCCCACGACGTACAGCCTCTTCCCGGTGCGCGGCCGGGGTCCGCTCGCCCCGACGGCCGCGGGTGCCCGTGCCGCGCAGGGTCAGGCGGCGGGCCGGGAGGTGCGTGAGACGGCGCTGTCCGACTGGCTCCTGGTGGTGGAGGCGGACGCCGGGGACTGGGCCGAGGAGCGGCTCGACCTGCTGTACGGCGTCACCCAGCTCATCGCGGTCGAGCGGGACCGGCGGGACGCGGCGCGCACGGTGCGGCGGCGGCTGGCCCAGGAGGTCCTGGAGCTGGTGCAGACGGGCGCCGCCCCCGCCGAGATCGCGGCCCGGCTCCGGGTCGCGGCACCGGTGCTGCTGCCGGGCCTCGGCGCGGCACCGCACTGGCAGGTCGTGGTGGCCCGGGTGGAATGGGCGGACGGCGACGGGCAGACCGGCCGCATCGCGCAGACCCTGCTGGAGGAGATCCTCGTCGACCCGCACGCCACCGGCCCCGAGCAGTCGGACCGCATCGCCGTGGCGCACACCGGCGAGGAGGCGGTCGCCCTGGTACCGCTGCCGGCGGTCTCCACCGAGCACGACGGCTCCGAGGCCGGCGTCCTGGCGGAGGCCCTGCTGGAGGCCGTACGGGAGCCGCTGTCGGCCGGTCTCGACGGCGACGGGCGGGTCACGCTCGGCGTGAGCGCGGCCGTGCACTCGGCGGAAGGGCTGCGCGGGGCGCTGGAGGAGGCCCGGCACGCGCGCCGGGTCGCCGCGGCGCGCCCCGGCCGGGTCTGCGCGGCCGGTCATCAGGAGCTGGCCTCGCACGTCCTGCTGCTCCCCTTCGTCCCCGACGACGTGCGCCGCGCCTTCACCGCCCGGCTGCTCGACCCGCTGCGGGACTACGACCGCCGTCACCGGGCCGAGCTGATCCCGACGCTGGAGGCGTTCCTCGACAGCGACGGCTCGTGGACGCGCTGCGCGAACCGGCTGCACCTGCACGTCAACACGTTGCGCTACCGCGTCGGGCGGATCGAGCAGTTGACGGGGCGCGACCTGTCGCGGCTCGAGGACAAGCTCGACTTCTTCCTGGCCCTGCGGATGAGCTGAGGCCCGGGGCGCGCGGAGGCCGCGGAAGGGCCCCGCGCGCTCCCAAACCTCGACGGCACGAAGTCCACGACTTTGTGAAAACTTTCACCCATCCTCTTGGCCGGGCCGCCGGATCCGTGCTGAGATGCGGCCACCACTCGTGAGCTCGATGGCGTGCTAAGGGGAGGGCGACGTGGCGCATTCCGCCATGGCTGGTTCTGGCTGGGGAACGACCGAAGGTGACGATCCGCTCCAGACCGCGGTATGGCGGTTGCGCTCGCGCGGCTGCTGGGCCGACGCGGCGTCCCTGCTGGAGCCGGTCACCGCGGACACCGCCCTGCAGCGGACCGCGCTGCTGGTGGAGCGGTGCCTGTACACGGAGCAGGGCTGGGCCGAGGCCGAGGACGCGTTGCGCACCGCGGAGGCCCTGGCCCACAGCGACGACGAACGCGGGGCCGCCGCCTGTGAACGCGGTCAGCTCGCGTACGCCGCCACGGTGCACGGCGTGCGCGACCGGGCCGACGAGGCGCGGGCCGCGCTGGGCCGGGCGGCGGCGCTGATCGCGCCGGGGGCGAGGGGCCGGGCGCTGCTCGACTTCCGGCGCGGGCTGCTCGCGGAGAACCTGGCCAGGTCCCCGCAGGCCGCCCGAGCCGCGTACCGGCGCGCACACGCCGGGGCGACGGCGCACGCCGAGCCGCTGCTGCTGTCCTTCACCTGGCGGCATCTGGCCGGTCTGGCGCTGCGCGAGGGGGAGTTGACCGAGGCGCGGCACGGGTTCGCCGAGTCGCTGCGCATCCGCGAGGAGCTGGGCTACCTCGTCGGCACGGCGCCCGCGCTGGCGTCGCTCGCGGACGCGGAGTCGGAGCCGGAGGCGTCCCGGCTGCGAGAGGAGGCACGGCGGCTGTTCCGGCTGCTGGGCGGGGTGCCGACGTGGCTGGCACGGCAGTTGGCGCCGCCGGCGGCCGACGCGGCGACGGCCTGAGGGGGCCGCGTCCGGACGGGCGTCACGGGAACCTGCTCCAGCGCGGGGCCGTGTGGGCCCAGGCCGCGTCCCACTGGGCGAGGTTGCGCCGGTGCAGCACGAGGCCCGTGGCGGCGTGGACGGCGAGGCCGGTGACGACGACGCCCAGGAAGGCGAGGATCGCCCAGCCCATGGTGCGGCTGCGGATCTGCTCCGTGGTCAGCGGCGCCTCGGTGATCCGGCCCTCGTCGTCGACCCAGACCAGGACGGTGCTGTCCGCCGGCAGGCCCGGCTCCACCTCGGTCGTCCCGGTCGTCGTCACCCCGTCGGGACCGGTGTAGCGGACCGGGACCGGGTATCGGGTCTTCTTCGCCTCGTCCGACCCCGGCTCGGGGTGGCGCGGGGCGTCGTGCGTCAGGACGGCGGGGCGGTGGTCGCGGGTCCGCGTCTCGTGCTCGGCGGTGCTGCGGTAGTGCCGGTAGGCGCTGTCGCCGACCCCGAACATGGCCGCCGGGGCGGCCACCAGCACGGTCAGCACGAGCCCGAGCGAGATCCAGGCCCGCAGCCGGTCGCTGGGCCGCCGCAGCGGGTTGCGCCGCCACCGCCACAGCAGGAGATACGGGTGCCGCACGGGCTCGGGGTCCGGAACGGCGGGTGGTGGCTGGGCCTGAGGAATCTCTCCGGCCACGGATGTCTCCTTCCTGGGAGGGCGCGGTCCGAAGGGCGGTCTGCCGGAACGGACCCGCGTGCGTGACGGCGGGGTACGGCCGACGCCGGGGCGGGCGCCGGCCGTACGAGCGGGGGGACGGGGGCGTGTCGAGGGGACGGGGGTGCGGTCGGCGGGGAGCTCGCGGTACGCCGTCGCGCGTACGGCGCCGGTGCCGGTGCCGGTGCTTCGACGGCCGGGGCGAGCGGGGCCCCGGCCGCCGGGCGTGGCGGACGCCCGCCCCGGAGCACCTGCAGCGGGGCGCCCGGCGCCGTACGGCGGACGACCGACGGCGGACGGGACGAGCGGTGTCCCTCCGCCGGAGCCGGCCGGCGCCGGGGCGCCCCGCGCCGCCCCGGCGGACGGTGCCCCGTCGCGAGGGACGGTCCGCGCGGCGCCCGGCCGCCGCGACCGCACCGCGTTCCGGCGGCGGCCCGCGGCTCAGTGCGGGTGGCCCTCCGGCGGGTCCGTGCCCGTGGTGGACGGGTGGGTGTGGGCGGCCTCCAGGAGTTTCGCGGCGCCGCGCACCGCGGCCGTGTGCGGGGCCGGTACCGCGCGCAGCGGTACGTGCAGCCGGTCGGCGAGCCGGCAGGTGATCTCGGGACGCAGGGCGCCCCCGCCCGCCAGCAGCGGCCCCCGGCCCAGCGCGTCGAGGGTGAGGGACGTGCCGTCCTGCCGCAGCATCGAGGTCGTCATGTCGGCCAGCGCCTCCCCGATCCGCGAGGGCGGGGTCGCCTCGTCGATGTCCCCCGTGCCCAGGGCCGTGCGGCGCGCGTCGAAGACGTCGCCGTCGACGAGGAGCACCACCTCCGTGAGATGGGCGCCGATGTCCATGACGAGCAGCGGCCGGGACAGGTCGGCGCCCGCCGCGAGGGCCACCGCCCGTGCGCTGGGCACGGTCAGCACGTTGCGCGGGCGCAGCACCTCCACGGCCGTTCGGGCCTCGGTCCGGTAGGCCAGTCCGTCCAGGACCGGAGCGGTCACCACGATCACCGGCCGGGCGAAGCGGGGCAGCCGGTGGCCCAGCAGCCGGTCGAGCATCCGGGCCGTGCCCCCTGCGTGTCGACGATGGAGCCGCGCTGGATGGGGTAGACCGCCCCCGCTCCGGGGAAGGTCACCGTCGGCACGTCGAGGATCATCCCGCGCCCGGCGACCCAGGCGCGGGTACGGGCGCTGCCCATGTCGAGGGCGACGCCGCTGCACTGCCGGCACAGCGGCCAGGGCCGGTGCCGGAACAGCCCGGTGCGGGGCCGCCGGAGCACGGTCATCGTCCGGCCTCCCGCACCTGCTGGCAGCGGGCGCAGTAGCGGGCCTGGGGCACGATCATCAGCCGGTCGCGGTCGATGCCGCGCCGGCACAGGTGGCAACGGCCGTAACGGCCCTCGGCCAGGCGGTCGAGGGCCGCCTCCACGTCGGCCAGGACCATGCGCGCGGAGGCCGCCAGCTTGACCCGGACCTCGGTCTGCGCGGCGGACCGCCGCTGGATCAGTTCCTCGGTGCGGGACGGGACGGCCGCGATCTGGCGCAGCTGGTCCTCGCGGAACTGCCGCTGCTCCTGGAGGTTGTCCCGGAGCGCGGTCAGGTCCTCGGGCGACAGACGCGCGTCGCGGTCGTCGATGATCTGGTTGTTCACCACTTCACCCCTTGGGCAGGGCGGGAGGGACGAGTACGGGACGGACGGGCGCGGTCAGGCGGCGGCGCGGCGCTGGCAGGCGACGCAGTACCGCGTGTAGGGAAGGATCTCCAGGCGCTCCCCGGGCACGGGCTTGCCGCAGCCCATGCAGGTGCCGTAGGTGCCGTCCTCGACCCGGGCGAAGGCCTCCTCGATCTCCTTGAGCACCCGCTCGATCGCGGCCTGCTGCGCGGACATGAGCTGGTCGTCCGCCTGGCCGCTCTCACCGAGGGCCTGGAGCTGGGTCATGCGGGTGTTGCGGGCGTGTTCGAGGCGCTGGCGCGCCTCGTGAGCGGTCAGCCGCTCGGGGCGGGGTTCGATGCGGGAGGCGTCGAGCGACACGGTGAAGGGTCCTTTTCTCGGAAGGTTCTGCGGGGTTCTCGGAAGGTTCTGCGGAATCTCGAAGGTTCTGCGGGTATGCCGAGCGCCGGGCCGATCGGACCCGGTCGTCCTCCACCATGGCCGGGCCCGCGGGGGAAACCCATCGGGCGCAGGACCCATTTGCACGGGGACACGGGATCCACTCGCCGGTGCGCCCGTATGGGTATGCCGCGACCCGGAAATGGGGACCGCGCCCCATCGACCGGGCGGGTGCGCGGGGAGCACGCTGGTCGCTTGCTCGGTCGCTACCTGGACCGCAGCTCCCACCGAGGGTGCGCGATGACCGACAGTAGAGGCGTACCAAGTCGACACGTCGCTGAAGGAGGCGTACCCCCGGTGTCCCTGTTCTGGCGGATCTTCGGGCTGAACGCGGTGGTGCTGGGCTTCGCCACGGCACTGCTGCTGTGGGCTCCGGTGACCGTCTCCGTGCCGATCGTGCTGACCGAGGCCGTCGTCCTCGTGGTCGGCATGGGCGTCATGCTGGTGGCCAACGGCGCGCTGCTGCGCTGGGGGCTGGCTCCGCTGGAGCGGCTCACCAAGCTGATGACCACCGTCGACCTGCTGCGTCCCGGTCAGCGGCTGCCGGTCGCCGGCGGCGGCGAGGTCCCGGAGCTGATCCGCACGTTCAACGCCATGCTGGACCGTCTGGAGAACGAGCGGGCCACGAGCAGTGCCCGGGTCCTGCTCGCCCAGGAGGCGGAGCGGCGTCGTATCGCCCAGGAGCTGCACGACGAGGTCGGGCAGAGCATGACGGCGATCCTGCTGGTCCTGGGCCGTGCGGCGGACGACGCCGACGACCCGCTGCGCGACGAGCTGCACCAGGCGCAGGAGATCACCCGGGAGTGCCTGGACGAGGTCCGCCGCCTGGTGCGCCGGCTGCGGCCCGGTGTCCTGGACGACCTCGGGCTGATCAGCGCGCTGTCCTCGCTCACGCACGACTTCGCCACCCACACCGGCCTGCGGGTGGTGCGCCGTTTCGACGCCGACCTGCCGGTGCTGGACCACGAGACCGAGCTGGTCCTCTACCGTGTGGCGCAGGAGAGCCTGACCAACGCCGCCCGCCACGCGGACGCCGAACGGCTGGAGGTGGGCCTGTCCGGCGCCGACGGCGCGGTGACCCTCACCATCGCCGACGACGGCCGCGGCATCGAGGCGGCGCACGAGGGCGCCGGCATCCGCGGCATGCGTGAACGGGCCCTGCTCGTCGGGGCCGACCTGGACATCACGTCGGCGCCCGGCGTCGGCACCCGCATCCGGCTGACCGCACCCCTTCCCAGGAAGTAGCCCAGACCATGTCCGACCCGTCCCTGCCCGAGCCGTCCGCGTCCGGCCACTCCGCCACCGCCCCGACGACCGGGACGCCCACGGCCGCCGCGGCCTCCGCCCACGGCCCCTCCCAGGGGCCCGCCCCGGCGAAGATCCGTATCCTGCTCGCCGACGACCACGCGCTGGTGCGCCGCGGAGTGCGCCTCATCCTCGACCGGGAGCCGGACCTCGAGGTGGTCGCCGAGGCCGGGGACGGCGCGGAGGCCATCGACATGGCGCGGGCCCACGAGGCGGACCTCGCGGTGCTGGACATCGCGATGCCCCGCCTCACCGGCCTGCAGGCGGCCCGCGAACTGGCCGCGCTGAAGCCGGGGCTGCGCATCCTGATGCTGACCATGCACGACAACGAGCAGTACCTGTTCCAGGCGCTGAAGTCGGGTGCCTGCGGATACGTGCTCAAGTCGGTCGCCGACCGGGACCTCGTCGCCGCCTGCCGGGCCGCGATGCGCGACGAGCCCTTCCTGTACCCGGGTGCGGTGACGGCGCTCATCCGCAACTACCTCGACCGGGTGCGGCACGGCGAGGAGACCTCCGACCACATCCTCACCCCGCGGGAGGAGGAGGTCCTCAAGCTCGTCGCCGAGGGCCACTCGTCGAAGGAGATCGCCGAGATCCTCTTCATCAGCATCAAGACCGTCCAGCGGCACCGGGCGAACCTGCTGCAGAAGCTCGGCCTGCGCGACCGCCTGGAGCTGACCCGGTACGCCATCCGCGCGGGGCTCATCGAGCCCTGACCCTCCCCTGAACCGCCCGTGGCTCTGGCCGCCCACTCCCCGGCCGGAGCCCCGGGCTCCTCTCCAGGAAGAACCCACCACCAGCCGCTCATCCGCCACGAAAGGGGACGGTGATGCGCCGACGGCTCGGGGCCGTGCTCACCGTCCTGCTGACTGTCCTGCTGCCGCTGGTCCCGGCCTGGCCCGCGGCCGGGGCGCGGGTCGGCCCCGACGGTCCCCTGGCGGCGGCCGTCGCGACGGCCGTGCCGCACCCGGCGCTCGACCTCCACGCCGACGACGGCTGCACGCCGGTCTGCGCCGCCCAGCCCCGGGCCCGGCACGACCAGCCGGCCGAGCGTCCGGCGGCACCGGACCACCACGCGACCGCCACCGGGCACCGCGCGGGCGCGGTCCCCGGCTCCCGGCCGAGGACCTCGGCGGCGCCCGGTCCGGCGCCGGTCTCGCCCGGCCGTACGAGCCACGACAGCGGCCGGGCGCCACCCGTCTCCTCCGGCATCTGAGACACCACACCCGACGTTTTCCCTTCTTCCGCCGCGGCCGCGCTCGGCCGCCGCCGCGGCGTGCCCGCCGGAGGCCCGTGTTGAAACGCTCTCGTCCCCCTTCCCGTCCGCGTTCGCGCTCGCGTTCGCGTGCCCTGAACGTCCGTGCACTCGTCGCGCTCGCCGTGATGGCCGCGTCCGTGGCCATCGCCCTGACCATGCCGGTCCGCCTCGGTCTCGACCTGCGCGGCGGCACCCAGATCGTGCTGGAGACCAAGTCCACCGAGACCACCAAGGCCGACCGCGAGGCCACCGACCGCACGGTGGAGGTGCTGCGCGGCCGCATCGACGCCCTCGGTGTCGCCGAGCCGACCATCGTCCGCTCCGGCGAGAACCGCGTCGTCGTCGAGCTGCCGGGCGTCCAGGACCCGAAGAAGGCCGCCGACGTCCTCGGCCGCACCGCGCAGCTCACCGTCCACTCGGTGCTCGGCCCGGCCGAGGACCCGGCCGGAGAGAACGGCAAGGCAGGCAAGGACGCCAAAGACGCCAAGGACACCAAGGACACCAAGGACGGCGAGCGGGTGCTGCCGGACGAGTCCGGACAGTCCCTGCGGCTGAAGGCCCCCACCCTGACCGGGCAGGACGTCAAGGGCGCCGACGCCCGCTTCGACCAGCAGAACGGCGCGGGCTGGCACGTCACCGTCGACTTCAAGGACGCCGGCAGCGACCGCTGGGCCCGGGTGACCGGCGAGGCGGCCTGCAACCCGGCCGGTGACCCCCAGCGCCGGGTCGCCATCGTCCTCGACAACAAGATCATCTCCTCGCCGCAGGTCGACCCCTCCGTGTCCTGCGGGGCGGGCATCACCGGCGGCTCCACGCAGATCACCGGCTCCTTCGACGACGCCGAGGCCCGCGAACTGGCCCTGCTCATCAAGGGCGGCGCCCTGCCCGTGCCGGTGGAGACCGTCGAGCAGCGCACCATCGGCGCCACCCTGGGCGACGAGGCCATCACGGCCGGCGCCTGGGCCGCCGTCATCGGCACCGCGCTCACCGCGCTGTTCATCATCGTCGTCTACCGCCTGATGGGCGCCCTGGCCACCGTGGCGCTGCTCTGCTACGGCCTGATCTCCTACGCCGCCCTGGCCCTGGTCGGCGCGACCCTGACCCTGCCGGGCCTCGCCGGCTTCGTCCTGGCCATCGGCATGGCGGTGGACGCCAACGTCCTCGTCTTCGAACGGGCCCGCGAGGAACAGGCGGCCCGGACCCGTCCGAGCACGCGGTCCGCGCTGACCGCCGGTTTCCGCAGCGCCTTCAGCGCGATCGCCGACTCCAACATCACCACGCTCATCGCCGCCGCCCTGCTGTTCTTCCTGGCCTCCGGTCCGGTCAAGGGCTTCGGTGTCACGCTGGGCATCGGTGTGCTCGCCTCCATGGTCAGCGCCCTGGTGATCACCCGGGTGCTGGCCGAGTTCGCCGCGAGCCGCCCGGCGGTCTTCCGCCGCCCCGCCCTCACCGGCATCTCGACCACCGGGCCGGTCCGCGACGCCCTGCTGCGCCGCAACCCGTTCCTGATGAGCCGGCCGCGCCGCTGGCTGGCGGCCTCCCTGATCGTCATGGTGGTGGCGGGCTCCGGCATCCTGGTGCGCGGTCTGAACTACGGCATCGAGTTCACCGGCGGCCGGCTCATCGAGTACTCGACCGCCACCCAGGTCGATCCCGAACGGGCCCGGGACGCCCTCGCCGACGCGGGCTTCCCGCGCGCCGTCGTCCAGTCCTCCGGCGAGGGCGACCTCACCGTGCGCACGGAGGAGCTGACCGACACCGAGGCGGCGACCGTCACGAAGACCGTCGCCGGACTGGGCGGCGAGACGGAGAAGGTCCGCGACGAGCTGATCGGCCCGAGCCTGGGCGAGGAACTGCGCCGCAACGCCCTGATCGCCCTCGGCCTCGCCCTGGGCGCCCAGTTGCTGTACCTCGCCGCCCGGTTCCGGCTGCTGTTCGGCACCGCGGCGGTCAGTGCGCTCGCCCACGACGTGGTCATCCTGGTCGGTGTGTTCGCCTGGCTGGGCAAGCCGATCGACGGCGTGTTCCTGGCCGCGCTGCTCACCGTGATCGGCTACTCGGTCAACGACTCGGTGGTCCTCTTCGACCGGGTCCGGGAACTGCTGGGCAAGGAGCGCAAGACCCCCTTCGCCCGGCTCACCAACGACGCGATCCTGCAGACCCTGCCCCGCACGGTCAACACGGGCATGGGCGCGGTGCTCATCCTCGCCTCGCTGGCCGTCCTGGCCGACGACTCGCTCACCGACTTCGCGCTCGCGCTGCTGATCGGCGTGGGGGTCGGGACGTACTCCTCGGTCTTCACCGCCTCCCCGCTCGCCATCGAGCTGTTCGACCGCGGCACCGGGTCCCGCTCCGCGCGCCGCACGGGCGGCAAGGGACGCGGTACGGGCAGGACGGGGAAGCCCGGCAAGCAGGTGCCCGCGAGCCGCGCGGAACGGCAGGAGGTCCCTTAGGGCCCGTGAGGACCTGACAGATCCCGACCGACCGTATGGGTGCCCTCGCCCCAGGGGCGCCCGTGCCACAGGTCGGCGCCGGTGCGGTGCTGAACGGGGGCGCCCTCGCTCAGTGGGCGCCCCCCCGTTCAGTGGGTGCCGGTGAAGTGCTGCCCGACCAGGACCCGCACCACGTCCGGGTCGCCGGCGATCAGCGCGTCGAGGAGCGCGGTGTGCTCGTGCGCGTCGGCGACCAGGTCGGCCCGGCCGCGCACGGAGGGTGAACCGGGCGGCGGCCACTGCGCGCGGCGGTGCACGTCACCGGCGATCCGGACGAGCTGCTCGTTGCCGGCCAGCACGAGCACCGCCCGGTGGAAGGCGCGGTCGGCCTCGGCATAGGCGGCCGGGCAGCCGGAGGACGCGGCCCGGACGGTGGCCTCGGCGAGGGGGCGCAGCTCCGCCCAGCGCGCGGCGGGCACCGTACGGGCCAGGCGGAGCCACACCGGGGCCTCGATGAGGGCCCGCACCTCGGCCAGTTCGGCCAGTTCGCGGTCGCCGCGTTCGACGACGCGGAAGCCGCGGTTGGGGACGACCTCGACGGCGCCCTCCAGGGCGAGCTGCTGCATGGCCTCGCGCACGGGGGTGGCCGAGACGCCGAACCGCTCGCCGAGCACGGGCGCCGAGTAGACCTCGCCGGGCCGCAGCTCACCGGTGACCAGCGCGGCGCGCAGGGCGTCGAGGATCTGCCCGCGCACGGAGGAACGCCGGACCACGGCCCGCGGACCGGGCGCGGAGGTGCGGGACGGGTGCGGTGCGGAGGGCTCGCCGTGGGTGTGCTCGCCGCGCGCCGTTCCGTCCGCCGCCCCGGGCTGCACCGGGACGCGCACCGCCTCGACCGCCCCACCCGTCCCTGCGGCGCCCTGCGCGCTGTGCTCCACGGGTCCTCCTGCGGGACGTGTCGGTACTTGAGGTCATTGCGGTGGGTTGTCACCTGTCCGTCAAGCACGATAAACGCACGGGCCGTCAGTTCAAATCCGAAGGACTTGGATAAGGTAAGGCTTACCTGCTCGCCTTCGAGCAGTCCGTTGTCCCGACGCGGATCGGTGGTGCCGCATGCCCCTCGCCCCTACGGCCTTCACGGACGCCTACGCGCGCCTGTCCGAGGTCCTCCCCGGGCTGGGCGTCACCGAACTGGCGGCGGCCGACGCGGTCCCGGGCGGCGGCGGCTGGGTCACGGCCGCCGCGCTCGCCGCCGGCGGGACGGAGCTGACGGCGTTCCTCGCCTGGGACGAGGCACAGGTGCTGCGGGACTACGGACAGCGGGCCCGGCCGGACGTGATCGCGAGCTTCGGTCTGCACCGGTACGCGTGGCCGGCCTGTCTGCTGATCACCGTGCCGTGGTTCCTGCACCGCCGGGTGCCCCGCCTCCCCGCGGCCCACGTGGCCTGCGACCGCACGGCCGCCGGGTTCCCCCTCGGCCGGATGGCCGTCCACGCCGCCTCGTTCGCCTGCCTGCCCGGCGATCCGGCCGCCGTCCTGCCCGGGGCCCGGGTGGTCGCCGACGAGGAGGCGCTGCGCGCCGAGGTGCGGGCGTCGGTCGCCGAGCACCTGGAGCCGGTCCTGGCGGGATTCGGCCCCCGGATGCGGCGGCGCGGACGCGCCCTGTGGGGCATGGCGACCGACGAGGTCGTCGAGGGCCTGTGGTACGTCGCCCACCTGCTCGGCGAGCAGGAGCGGGCGCGGCACGAACTGGAGCTGCTGCTGCCGGGCGCCACCAAGCCCTACGTCGGGGACGCGGCCTTCCGCGAGCTGAAGGGGCCGGACGGCGTGCCGCTGCACACGCGGGACCGGGCGAGCTGCTGCATGTTCTACACCCTGCGTCCCGAGGACACCTGCGCCACCTGCCCGCGGACCTGTGACGCGGACCGCGTCGAGAAGCTGCTCGCCACGGCGGGCGGAGCGGCCGTCGGCTAAGATCACCCGCGAGGTTTCACAACTCCCCCACCCGTCGCGGGAATTTTCCGTGGAACCGCCCGTACGGGTATTCTTAATCGAACTCAACTCCCGCCCCTCACGCGGCAGTTCGAGCAGAATGCCGCCCTGTGCGCTCCCTCTGCACTTCCTTGGCGGCCTCTTGCCCCGAAACCCCCTGAGGGCCGCCGGGTTTGGGCCACCATGGCGGGCGTTACGCCCTATCCCACTGCAAGGGACCCCTGATGAGACTGACCGACATATCGCTGAACTGGCTGCTTCCGGGCGCCGTGCTGCTCCTGGGCATGCTGGCGGCGGTGGCGGTACTCGCGCGCGGCAAGCGTTCCTCGGGGAAGGACGCGGGCGCGGACGACTCGTGGGAGCGGATGGAAGAGCGCCGCAGGCGCAAGGAGGCCCTCTACGGCACCTTCTCCTACGTCCTGCTCTTCTGCTGCGCCGCGGTCGCCGCGGCGCTCTCCTTCCACGGTCTGGTCGGCTTCGGCGAGCAGAACCTCGGCCTGAGCGGCGGCTGGCAGTACCTCGTGCCGTTCGGGCTCGACGGCGCGGCGATGTTCTGCTCCGTCCTCGCGGTGCGCGAGGCGAGCCACGGTGACGCGGCGCTCGGCTCGCGGATACTCGTGTGGGCCTTCGCGTTCGCCGCGGCCTGGTTCAACTGGGTGCACGCCCCGCGCGGCCTGGGGCACGCGGGTGCCCCGCACTTCTTCGCGGGCATGTCCCTGTCGGCGGCCGTGCTGTTCGACCGTGCCCTGAAGCAGACCCGCCGTGCCGCGCTGCGCGAGCAGGGTCTGGTGCCGCGTCCGCTGCCGCAGATCCGCATGGTCCGCTGGCTGCGCGCTCCCCGGGAGACCTACCGCGCCTGGTCGCTGATGCTCCTGGAGGGCGTGCGCAGCCTGGACGAGGCGGTCGACGAGGTGCGCGAGGACCGGCGTCAGAAGGAGGAGAAGAAGCTGCGGCGGCGCGAGCAGGAGCGGCTGGAGCGGGCGCAGCTCAAGGCGATCAGCCGGGGCCACGGCCACCGGGGCTTCCCGGGCCGCGGCGGCCGCCAGGTCGAGGTCGAGGTGCAGCAGGTCGAGCGGGGCTCGGAACGCGCCGCCGCGGAGCCTGCCATATCGACCCCGGAGCCCTTGCCCGCGGCAGGCCGGCGCCCCTCCCTGCAGCCCGTGCGGAGCGGCTCTGAGCAGAGGGCCGTGGAGACCGTGGACCTCACCGCGGAGGACGACACCCAGGCCCTGCCCCGCCTGGACTCCCTGGAGCGCAAACTCAAGGACCTGGAGCAGCAGTTCGGCTAGTCCGGGCGCTCGGTTCCGACGGCCTGGGACGCCGGTTCCCCCGGTGTCTCAGGCCGCTTCCGCGTCTGTTCCCGCCACCGGCTCCACCCCCAGTTCGAACCAGACCGACTTGCCCGCCCCGCAGGGCCGTACGCCCCAGTCGTCGGCCAGCGACTCGACCAGGACCAGCCCCCTGCCGTTGGTGCTCCCCTCCTGCGGGGCGCGCGGCCTGGGCGGCCGGCCCCGGCCCGCGAAGTCCCGGACCTCGACCCGCAGGGCACGCGGCCCTACCGTCGCGGTCAGCACGGCGCCCTCGTCGGTGTGGACGAGCGCGTTGGTGACCAGTTCGCTGGTGAGCAGCTCCGCCACCTCGGACTGGCCGGGCCCGCCCCAGTGCCGCAGCAGCTCACGCACGGCCCGCCGGGCCTCGGGCACCGCCCGCAGATCGGCCCGGCCGAGCCGCCGCCTGAGCTGAGACACCGCCTCCTCCTTCATGTCCCCCGTCGGCGCGCTGATGTCGCTTCCCCCCGTCCATTCCGTCTGGGTCGAACATCTTCACGGTGAAAGCCTTGCCCGTTCGAGCCCTCGGCAGTCATCGAGTTTCGGGGAGGCGGCCCGGCCGGTCACGGCCGGGGAACGTTGCGCAGGTTGGAGCGGGCCATCTGGACCATGCGTCCGACGCCGCCGTCCAGGACGATCTTCGAGGCGGACAGGGCGAACCCGGTGACCATGTCGGCGCTGATCCTCGGCGGGATGGACAGGGCGTTGGGGTCGGTGACGACGTCGACGAGTGCGGGGCCCTTGTGCTTGAACGCCGCCTTCAGCGCCCCGGGCAGGTCCTTGGGCTTCTCCACCCGTACGCCGAAGACACCGCAGGCCTCGGCGACGGCGGCGAAGTCGGGGTTCGTGTTGGCCACGCCGTGCGAGGGCAGGCCGGCCACCAGCATCTCCAGCTCCACCATGCTCAGCGCGGAGTTGTTGAAGAGCACGACCTTGACCGGCAGGTCGTGCTGGACGAGGGTGAGGAAGTCGCCCATCAGCATGGTGAACCCGCCGTCGCCGGACATCGAGACGACCTGCCGGCGCCGGTCGGTGAACTGGGCGCCGATCGCCATCGGCAGCGCGTTGGCCATCGAGCCGTGGGAGAAGGAACCGATGATGCGGCGGCGGCCGTTGGGCGAGAGGTAGCGGGCCGCCCAGACGTTGCACATGCCGGTGTCGACGGTGAACACGGCGTCGTCGTCGGCCAGTTCGTCCAGCACGGCGGCGGCGTACTCGGGGTGGATCGGGACGTGCTTGTCGACCTTGCGGGTGTACGCCTTGACGACGCCCTCCAGCGCGTCCGCGTGCTTCTTCAGCATCCGGTCGAGGAAGCGGCGGTTCTTCTTCTCCTTCACCCGCGGGATCAGGCAGCGCAGCGTCTCCCGGGCGTCGCCCCACACCGCGAGGTCCAGCTTGGAACGCCGGCCCAGGTGCTCGGGCCGCACGTCGATCTGGGCGATCTTCACGTCGTTCGGCAGGAAGGCGTTGTACGGGAAGTCGGTGCCGATCAGGAGCAGCAGGTCGCACTCGTGGGTGGCCTCGTAGGCGGCGCCGTAGCCGAGGAGCCCGCTCATGCCGACGTCGTACGGGTTGTCGTACTGGATGAACTCCTTGCCCCGCAGGGCGTGTCCCACGGGTGCCTTGATCTTCCCGGCGAACTCCATGACCTCGGCGTGCGCGCCGGCGGTGCCGCTGCCGCAGAACAGGGTGACCTTGTCCGCGTCGTCGATCATCCGCACCAGCCGGTCGATCTCCTCGTCTCCGGGGCGGACGGTGGGCCGGGAGGTGACGAGCGCCGTCTCGGCGGCCCGCTCCGGGGCGGGCTCGTCCGCGATGTCGCCGGGCAGCGAGACGACGCTGACGCCGCCCTGGCCGACGGCGTGCTGGATGGCGGTCTGCAGCAGCCTGGGCATCTGCTTCGGGCTGGAGATCAGCTCGCTGTAGTGGCTGCACTCGCGGAAGAGCTGGTCGGGGTGGGTCTCCTGGAAGAAGCCGAGGCCGATCTCGCTGGAGGGGATCTGCGAGGCGAGGGCGAGGACGGGGGCCATGGAGCGGTGGGCGTCGTAGAGCCCGTTGATGAGGTGGAGGTTGCCGGGGCCGCAGGAGCCCGCGCACGCGGCCAGCTTCCCGGTGATCTGGGCCTCCGCCCCGGCGGCGAAGGCGGCGGTCTCCTCGTGCCGCACGTGCACCCATTCGATGCCGGAGTGGCGGCGCACGGCGTCCACGATCGGGTTGAGGCTGTCCCCGACGACTCCGTAGAGGCGCTCCACCCCGGCGCGGGTGAGGATGTCGACGAACTGTTCCGCGACGTTCTGTTTGGCCATGGGTCCAGCTATGCCACAGCGAACGGCCTCACGCCTCCCAAACGGCGGCGGCCGTACGGTCGTCCGCGTATCCCTTGACCCGGACGCCGCCGTCGGAGAGGAACTCCCCCAGCCCCGGCGCCGGGCGGCCGGCCCATCTGCGGGCGAGGAGTTCACCCAGCGCGGGTTCGTGGCGCAGCGGCTCCGCGAGGCCCGCGGTGCACATGAGCAGCACATCACCCGGGCGGGCTACCGAGGCCCGGAAGCGGAAGGGCTCGCGGGGCGGCTCGGCGGGCGGTCCGTCGTACGGTCCCGGGGCGGAGGTGACGCCGAGGTCCAGGGTGAGCCGGTCGCCCTCGGGCGTCCCGCCCGGCGCGTCCCGGGGCGTCCCGGGCGTTGCCCGGGGTGCGGAGCCGAAGCCGAGGACGGGTTCGCCGGTGAGGTCGCGGACGGCCGGCTCCATGTCCTGCCACACGCCGTCGCGCAGCCGGAGCAGTCCGCCGGCGCCGACGCCGAAGAACACCCGCGTACGGCAGTCGGGGTCGGCGGGCAGCAGCAGACAGCGCAGGGTGGCCGCGTACTCGTCCGGGGCGAGGCCCTGTTCGGCGGCACCGGCCCGCAGCCGGCCCAGGCTGCGGTCGGTGAGGCGGTGCAGTCCGGACTTCAGGTCGCCGCGCC
This sequence comes from Streptomyces ardesiacus, assembly GCF_003112575.1. Taxonomy (GTDB): domain Bacteria; phylum Actinomycetota; class Actinomycetes; order Streptomycetales; family Streptomycetaceae; genus Streptomyces; species Streptomyces ardesiacus. Next base: position 616 of record NZ_BEWC01000001.1, on the reverse strand, counting down.
GGGCCGCCCGCAGGTCCTCGGCGAGCCGCGCATGGCTGCGCCCCACGGCCCGCCCGATCCACCGGCACACGTCGGCCGCCGCCCGGTGCGCCCCGGCGGTGGCGCGGGCGCCGGTCGCCATCGCCACCAGGACCAGCGCCTGCTCGCCGGTGCCGAACCGGGCGACGAGCAGCGCGTCGCGCCGCGGTTCGCCCCGGTAGCGCGCGGAGTCCCCGCGCACGGAGACGGCCCGCAGCGTGCACGTCCCGTACCGGGCGCCCTCCAGCACGGTGTCGGGGACCAGCCCGTCGAGCCCGTCGGGATCGGCGGGCGGCAGGGCGGTGGGCTCGGCGTCGTAGGTGGGCGGCCCGGACCCGACGTAGTCACGGTCGGCGCCGTGCGGCTCGGCGGGCGGCGAGGGGACGAACGGCGGCGGGGGCGGGGGCAGGTCGGCCGCGGTCCTGGGCGGCGGGACGGGCGCGGGCGGTTCGCGCAGATCGGCGGGCCCGCTCCCGGAGGTGGTGAGCCCCCGCGGGGCCCCGCCCCGGGGCCGCGGCGAGGGCGACCGGGGGTGCGGCGGGGGCGACGGGGGTGGCGGTGAGGCTGGCGGGGGCGGTGAGGACGGCGACGGCGGCAG